>NZ_JAHBAG010000001.1:2719085-5275671 GCF_020510445.1 Hydrogenophaga taeniospiralis | reverse complement strand
CGCAGGTCTTCGCGGCCACCGCCGCGCACCAGCACCGGGCAGCGCGCGGCCTGCACCACGCGGTGGAAGTCGGTGGGGTCGGTGGTGGGGTCGGCTTTCACGATGTTGGCGCCCATCTCGCGCGCCAGGCGCACCAGGGTGACGATCTTTTCGGCGTCGCCGTCGACCATGTAGCCGCCCTGAGCGCTGTGCGGGCGCATCACCAGCGGCTCGATCATCAGCGGCATGCCGTAGCGGTCGCAGTCGGCGCGCACGCGCGCGATGTTCTGCACGCACTGGCGGAACAGGTCGGGTTCATCGGGCAGCATGAACAGGTTGACCACCACGCAGGCGGCATCGCGCTGCACGGCCGGCAGCACCGGGTCGTGCTCGTTCTGCAGCACGGCCCACATCACGCGGTGCGCGGTGGCGTTGTAGGGGTTGCCCATGTCGATGCGCATCACCAGCGCCGGCTTGTTGCGGCCCGGGCGGTCCTGCAGCAGGTCCGATTGGCCATAGTTCAGCTGGATCGCGTCGGGGCCGGCGGCCACCAGCTTGTCCATCACCTGGGGCATGTCTTCCAGCCCGTTGAGGAACGAGGGCTCGTTGCACACGCCATGGTCCAGCGCGATATCGAGGCAGCGCCCGTTGCTCAGCAAGCGGTTCAGACGCGCGGTCTTGTCCTTCGACATACGAAGAGGTCCTTTGACTTTGAAAAAGGGAATGAAAAAGGGGAGGGTCCTCAGGCCAGGGCCTGCAGGTGCCGGGCCGCGGCCTCGTCGATGCGCTGCACGGTTTCCTCGGGCAGGTCCAGCGCGCCGGCCGCCGCGTTCTCGATGGCCTGCTGGCGAACGCGTGCGCCGCACAACGCCACCGACACGCTGCCGCGCGCCAGCGTCCAGGCGATCATCAGCTGGCCGAAGGAGCAGCCGAGTGGCTGGCGCACCGGTTCCAGTTCGTCGAAGAAGGCCTTGAGCCTGGCGCGGTTGGCCGCGCTGAAGCGCGGGTTGCTGGCCCGCTGGTCGTCGCCCGTGAACTCGCGAGCGGGGTCGATGGGGCCCGCGAGCAGGCCCAGCGCCAGCGAGGAATAGCCGAGCACGGCCACGTTGTGCCGTTGGCACAGGGGCAGCAGCGTCTGCTCGATCTCTCGGTCGATCAGGCTGTAGCGCTCCTGGGCCGCGTCCACCGGGCCATGACGCAGGTACTCGGCCAGCGTCTCGGGGTCCACATTACTCACGCCGATGGCGCGGATCTTGCCCTGCCGCTTGAGCGCGAGCAGGGCGTCCATGGTCTCTTCGACCGGTGTCGTGCTGTCCTGCCAGTGCGTGATGTAGAGGTCGATGTAATCGGTCTGCAGCCGTTTCAGGCTCTCCTCCGCCTCGTGGAAGATCGACTCGCGGCCCAGGTGGCGGTACACGGGGTGGCCGTCTTCGTCGAAGAAGTGCGTGCCCTTTTGCGTGTGCCACACCAAGCCGCACTTGGTGGCGATCACAGCCTCGTGGCGGCGGCCCTTGAGCGCTGCACCCACGATGCGCTCGGAGGCGCCCAGGCCGTAGGCCGGTGCGGTGTCGATCAGCGTCACGCCGGCATCCAGCGAGGCGTGGATGGCCTCGGTGGCCCCGGCGCTGTCCTGGCCGCCCCACATCCAGCCGCCCATGGCCCAGGTGCCCAGGCCGATGGCCGAGCAGGTGATGCCCGAGGGGCCCAGGGTGGTGGTCTTCATCTCTGCGCTCAACACGGCATTCATCGTTTGGTCTTTCGGGTGTTCATGAGGTGGTCGATGGTCACGGCCGCGAGCAGGATCAGGCCCTTGATCACGTCCTGCCAATACGGCGATACGTCCAGCAGGATCAGCGAGCTGGTCACCACCGAGAGCAGCGCCAGCCCCAGCACGGCGCCCAGCACCGTGCCCGAGCCGCCTTTGAGGCTGGCGCCGCCGATCACGGCCGCGGCGATCACGTTGAGCTCCATGCCGATGCCGAAGGTGGGCGTGGCCGCGCCAAAGCGCGCGGTGTAGATCACGCCGGCCAGGCCGGCCGACGCCGCGCACAGCACCGTGACCCAGAACTTCACGCGGCCCACGCGGATGCCCGAGTACAGCGCCGCCTTCTCGTTGCTGCCGGTGTAGAACACGCGGCGCATCACGGTGGCGCGGCGCAGCACGAAGTCGCTCACCACCACGATGAACAGGAAGATGAGGATCACGGCCGGCATGCCGAACACCGTGCCCTGGCCGATGAACTTGAACGAGGCCGGCAGCGAGAACAGCGACTGCGGTGTGCCCTGGGTGAGCGCCAGGCTCAGGCCGCGCACGATGACCATGAAGGCCAGCGAGGCGATGAAGTGGTTGAGACCGATGCGCGTGACGCAGCCGCCGATCATGGCCCCGATCAGTGCGCTGGCCGCGATGGCGATGAGCCCGGCGCTCCACGGGTCCAGCCCCATGAGGAACAGCTTGCCCGTGACCACCATGGCAAAACACACCACCGAGCCCACCGAGAGGTCGATGCCGCCCACGATCAGCAGGATCGTCATGCCCACCACCACGATGCCCTCGATGGAGAACGAGAGCAGCATGGCCCGGATGTTGTCCCAGGTGAGGAAATAGGGCGAGGCGAAGCTCATGCCCACGCACAGCACCGCGATGATGGCCAGCAGGCCCATCTCGCGCATGCTGGTGAGCCGGTTGCCGCCCGGTTTGCCGGGGCCTCCGTGCTGCGCCTGGCGCGCCGGCGGCAGACCGGCCACGGGGCCGGCGTTCAGTTGTGCGGGGTGATTCATGCCATTTCCTCTTGTTCCAGTCCCGAGGCCAGCCGCAGCAGGGCCTCTTCCGTCATGTCTTCGCCTTGCATCTCGCCCGCGACGCGGCCGTCGCGGATCACGAGGGCCCGGTCGCACAGCCCGATGATCTCGGGCAGCTCCGAGGAGATCACCACCACGCCCACGCCCTGGCAGGCCAGGTCGCGCAGGATGTGGTGGATCTCCGACTTGGCGCCCACGTCCACGCCGCGCGTGGGCTCGTCCATCAGCAGCACCGACGGGTTCGTGGCCAGCAGCTTGGCAATCGCCACCTTCTGCTGGTTGCCGCCCGACAGGCTGGCCACCTCGATCTGCACGCCGTCGGACTTGAGCCGCAGCCGAGTGCCCAGCTCCTGCGCCAGCCGGTGCTCGGCCGCGCGCTGCAGCAGGCCGAAGCGCGAGCTCACGCGCTGCAGCGCCATGGCGGCGATGTTCTGCGCGATCGGCAGGTCCAGGTACACGCCCGCGGCCTTGCGGTCTTCGCTCAGGTAGGCGATGCCTTCGCGCAGCGCGTCGCTGTAGTTGCGGATGGCGAGTTCCCGGCCGCGCAGTCGCACGCTGCCGCTGGTGGCGGGGCGCAGGCCGCACAGGGTCTGCGCGAGCTCGCTGCGCCCGGCACCCATGAGCCCGGCAATGCCCAGGATCTCGCCGCGCCGCAGCGTGAAGGACACCCCGTGCACGCGTTCGCCGTCGGCCAGGTCGCTCACCTCCAGAACGTGTTCGCCGCGGTCCGCGTCCTGCTGCTTGGGCGGGTAGTAGTTGCCCAGATCGCGCCCGACCATGCGGCGCACCAGGTCGTCGGCGTTCAGTTCGGCCAGCGGGCCCGAGTGCACGTTGCGCCCGTCGCGCAGCACGGTCACGCGGGTGCAGTGCGTGAAGATCTCGGCCATGCGGTGGCTGATGTAGATGATGCCGATGCCCTGGTCTTTCAGGTCGTGCAGCACCCGGAACAGCGCGGCCGACTCGTTGTCGGTGAGCGCGGCCGTCGGCTCGTCCAGGATCAGCACCTTGCAGTCCAGCGTGAGCGCCTTGGCGATCTCGATCAGCTGCTGGCTGGAGATGCCCAGCTCGCACACGCGCGCGGCGGGGTCGATGTCCTGCCCCAGCCGCGCCAGCACCTTCGCGGCACGTGCGTTGAGGCTGGCGTAGTCCATCCACGCCTGCTTGCCGGCGTTGATCTCCGGCATGAAGATGTTCTCGGCCACGGTGGCGTCGCCGCACAGGGCGATCTCCTGGTGCACCAGGCCGATACCCAGGCGCATGGCCTGGGCCGGACCATCGA
Source organism: Hydrogenophaga taeniospiralis (assembly GCF_020510445.1). Classification (NCBI taxonomy): domain Bacteria; kingdom Pseudomonadati; phylum Pseudomonadota; class Betaproteobacteria; order Burkholderiales; family Comamonadaceae; genus Hydrogenophaga; species Hydrogenophaga taeniospiralis. The sequence continues at coordinate 5,271,611 of NZ_JAHBAG010000001.1, read as the reverse complement.
TGGCCACCACTTCGCCGTTGAGCACGATCTCGCCCGCGTCCGGCTGGTGGATGCCATCGATGATGTTCATCAGCGTGGACTTGCCCGCGCCGTTCTCGCCGCACAGGGCGTGGATCTCGCCCGCTTGCAGCGAGAAGTCCACGCCCGAGAGTGCCTGCGCGGCGCCGAAGCGCTTGCCGATGCCACGCAACTCGAGCAAGGAAGTGCCCATGGCGCTCACTCGTTGATGCCCTTGGTGCCGCGGCGGGTGAGGTACTTGTCCCAGTAGAAGTCGTCGGCGTTGGCCTTGCTGACCACGGCCAGACCGTTGTCCAGGAAGGGCACGGCCATGGGGTTGGTGCCGTTGCGCTTGGCGTCGTTCATCGGGTCGATGAGGCCGGGGTTCTTCGCCAGGAACAGCATCATCATGCCCATGTAGCCCTGCATGCCCTGGTTGGGGTTGATGGCGCCGAACACGTCACCGGACTTGATCATGTCCAGGATCTTGGCGTTCACGTCGCAGCACATCACCTTGATGTTCTTCTTGGTCTCCACCTTGGCCTGCGCCGCGCCCAGCGCCGAGTTGGCCTCGGGCATGAACAGGGCGCCAAGGTTGGGGTTGGCCTGGGCCAGGCTCTGCACCGCCTGGTAGGCCTTGTTCGGGTCCTGGTTGCTGGCGGCGCGGCCCACCAGCTTCATGCCGGGGTGCTTGGCCTTCATGCGGTTGATGAAGGCGGCGATCCTACGGTCGTGGTTGTCCTGGCCGGGGTTTTCCAGCACGGCGTATTCGCCCTTGCCACCCAGCGATGCGGCGATGGCGTCGGCCGCCTGCGCGCCTTCGCGGTCGTTGTCCGAGGTGATGAACGAGGTGCGCTTGGAGTTGGGCGAATCGGCCGCGAAGGTGACCACCGGGATGCCCATCGCCGCGGCGCGGTTGATGGGCTCGATGAACGGGTCGGGGTTCATGGGGTGCAGCAGGATGCCGGCGGGCTTGCGCGCCAGCTCCTGCTCGAACGAGGCCAGCTGTTTGTTCACGTCGTACTCGGGCGTGCCGGAGTAGCGCGTCTTCACGCCCAGCGTGCGGCCGAGCTGCTTCATCATCTCATAGACCGGAAACCAGTACTCCACGCCCGAGACCATCACGTTCATCACGTAGACGTCGTTGGGGTTGCCGCGCAGGCCGGCGCCCGCCGCGGCTGGTTGTTGCGCGAACGCGCTGGTGCCGGCCAGGCCGATACCGGCGGCGGCTGCGGACTTCAGGAAATTACGCCTCATGTGGGTCTCCTCGTTGTTGAGTGGCAGAGCTTGCGATGCCGTTCTTTCGATGCCGGCGGTGGGGTTCTTGGTGTCACGACAGTTGTTATGACAGGTGGACTATAATTCAGGCCGAATCTGCCAGATAGTTAGGGGAAACACTACTGGATGAACCCGCTGGATGAGCGGAAGCTGTTATGACATGAAGACCAACATACTCATCGGAATCGACCTGGGCTCCAGCAGCCTGAAGGCCCTGGCCCTGGAGGCCACGAGCGGCCGCACCCTCGCCCTGTCGCGCATGCCCCTGCCCCACGACCGGCTGCCCGGTGGCGGCTGTGAGTTGGGGGCGCCGGCCATCCGCGCGGCCCTGTCGCAGGTGCTGCGCGACGTGGCGCACCAGCTCGGCCCGCGCGTGGGCGAGGTGCGCGCCATCGGCTGCACCGGGCACGGCGCCGGGCTCTATGCGCTCGACGCGCGCCATGAACTCGTGGGCGGGCGGGCCGTGGCATCGACCGACCAGCGCGCCGATGCGCGGGCGCTGGCCCTGGCGCGCCAATGCGGCCCGCAGCTGCAGGCCGAGGTCGGCTGTCAGCCCTGGCCGGGCCAGCCCACCGTGATCGCGGCCGAACTGCTCGGCGCTGACGCGGTGCGCAGCGGCGCCCTGCATCGCCTGATGTTCGCCAAGGACTACGTGGGCTTCCTGCTCACCGGCGAGATCGCCACCGACGCCAGCGACGCCAGCACGGCGGGCCTGATCTCTGTGGCCACCGGCACCTGGTCGCCCTTGGCCTTTGCCGCCTCGGGCATCGCGGACCTCTCGCCGCAGGCCTTCGGGCCGCTGGTGCCCAGTGGTCAGGCCTTCGGCACCCTGCAACCCTCGGCCGCCGAGGCGCACGGTCTGCCAGCGGGCATTCCCGTGGCCATGGGCGCCATCGACCTGCTGGCCTCCATGACCGCCCTGCGCGCCCAGGAGCGCGGCCGCGCGGTGTCGGTGCTGGGCACCTGGTGTGTGAACGCCGTCATCGGCCCGGTGATGGCGCCCCGGCCCGACGTGGCGGCCGTGGTCCATTTCGGCCCGCGCGACCAGCGCCTGTACATGGAGAACAGCCCCTCGTCGATGGCCAACATCGCCTGGCTGGCGGGCGTGCTCGGCCTGCCCGATGCGCGCGCGGTGGTGGACCTGGCGATGTCGGTGCCGTTCGGGGCCGGGGGCTTGCGCTTCCTGCCCTTCGTGAACGGTGGCGCGGGCGTGACGGCGGGTTTCGTCGGCCTCAAAAGCCACCACACACGCGGCGACATGGCGCGTGCCGTGGTCGATGCGGTGGCGGCATTGCACGCGCGGCACACGGCCCGCCTCGCCACGGCGGGCTTGCCGGTTTCGGCAAACACCGTGCTCGGCGGCGGCGCCAGCGACGCGCGCCTGGTGCGCCTGCTGGCCGGCCTGCTGGGCCGACCGGTCGAGCGCTGCGCCGACGACGAGACCGGTGCGCGCGGCGCGGCGATCTACGCCGCGATGTCGCAGGGCATTGATACCCACCCTTTGCGCGCACCGTGCGACACGGTCGAACCCGATGCCGCCCAGGCGCGGGCCCACGCGGACTTCAACGCCACCTTCAACGAATTGATCGCCACCATGTCCCCCTGTGTTTGGCCATCTGGCGGGCAGCCCGCAGAGCACCACCCCCCGGCCGCCCCAGGCCCTGTGCGCGCCTGCGCAAAGCGCGGAGGTGTCGCCATGAGCAGCCCTTCACCATCGACGCCATCGCCTTTCGTGCGCCCGGCCGCCGTGGCCGGCCGCCATTTCTCCACCGTGATCGTGGGCGCCGGCATCAACGGCGTGGGCGTGTTCCGCGACCTCTCGCTGCAGGGGGTGGACTGCCTCATCGTCGACAAGGGCGATTTCAGCGCCGGTGCCAGCAGCGCGCCCTCGCGCATGATCCACGGCGGCCTGCGCTACCTGGAAAGCGGCAGCTTCTCGCTGGTGGCCGAGGCCACGCGCGAGCGCAACCTGTTGCTGCGCAACGCATCGCACCTGGTGCAGCCTTTGAAGACCGTGGTGCCGCTCTCCAGCTTCTTCGGCGGCCTGATGAGCAGTGCCCTCAAGTTCTTCGGCCGCACGCCGCCCCAGCGCACGCGGGGCCTGCTGGCCGTGGCGGCGGGGCTGCGCCTGTACGACCTGCTGGGCCGGCGCCAGCGCGTGATGCCCAACCACCGCATCGGCCGCGTGCAGCCGGCCGACCGCCAGCTGTTCCGCCCGGCGGTGCGCTGGACCGCGACCTTCTTCGACGCCTGGATCAGCCACCCCGAATGGCTGGTGCTGGAGCTGATCCGCGACGCCTGCCGCGACGAGCCCCGCTCGGTGGCCACCAACCATTGCCGCGTGATGGGTTGCGTGGGCAAGACCCTCACGCTGCGCGACGAGATCACCGGCGAGGTGGTCAGCGTGACGGCCGATGCCGTGGTCAACGCCAGCGGCGCCTGGCTGGACCGCAGCACGGCCCTGCTCGGTGGCGTGGTGCCGCGTGTGATGGGCACCAAGGGCTCGCACCTGGTGCTCAACCACCCCGCGCTGCGCGACGCGCTGGAAGGGCGCATGGCGTATTTCGAGGCGGTGGACGGGCGTGTGTGCATCGTCTACCCGTTTCTGGACCGGGTGCTGGTGGGCTCCACCGACATCCCGGTGGACGACCCCGACCAGATCGCCACCGAGCCGGCCGAGGTGGACTACCTGCTGGAGGTTCTGGGCGAGGTCTTCCCCAACCTGGCCTTCGACCACCGCGACGTGGTCTACACCTATGTGGGCGTGCGGCCGCTGGCGCGCTCGGACGCCGACAAGCCGGGCCAGATCTCGCGCGACCATTCGGTCGTTGTTGACCAGCCTACCGCCACGCGCGACATCCCGGTTGTGGGGCTGGTGGGCGGCAAATGGACCACCTTTCGGGCTTTGGCCGAAGAGGCCACCGACGAGGTGCTGCGCCTGCTGGGCCGGGAGCGCAGGGCCTCGACCCGGCAGTTGCCCATTGGCGGCGGGGCGGACATGCCGCAGGGCGCGCAGGCGACGCAGCGGTTCATCGACCGCATCACCCGGGATTCGGGCCTTTCGCCCGCGCGGGCCCAGGCGCTGCTGGGCCGCTACGGCTCCCACGCCTTGCGCATGGCGCAGGGCTTCAAGTTGGCGGGCGACGTGCCGCTGGCGCATGCGCCCGATTATTCGGCGTCGGAGCTGGCCTACCTGTGCAACGAAACCGGCGTGATCCACCTGGACGACCTCATCATCCGCCGCACGCTGCTGGCCATTCGCGGGCGGGTCACGGACGCCGCGCTGGCCGAGGTGGCCGGCGTTGCGGCCCAGGCGCTGGGCTGGGATGCCGGGCGCGAACACCGGGAACTGCACAATTGCGCCACCGCCCTGCGCGAGCGCCACGGCGTGCGCCTGGCCCCCGCAACACCCGAGGCCGATGCCGCGCCGGCTGTCCTTGCCCCCTTGACCATCCAACCGGCCCTGAGCCCGTCCTGACGTGAACGCTCCGAACGACACCCCCCACCTGCTCGACCGCAACTCGGAATCGCCCCTGTGGGCACAGTTCCGCGATGCGCTGCGCCTGCAGATCCTGCAAGGCGTGTTGCCCATTGGCGCCAAGCTGCCCTCTGAAGCGGAGCTGGGCGAGCAGTTCGGCATCTCGCGCATCGTGGTGCGCGAGGCCCTGGCCGATCTGGTGCGCAACAACCTGATCTACAAGATCAAGGGCCGTGGCGCCTTTGTCGCGGCGCGCGAGCGCGATGAGGACTTTGTCTCGACCGTGCTCGGTTTCTCCGACGAGATGGAGCGCAAGGGGCGCTCCGTGCGCACCCAGGTGCTGGCCCAGCAACTGCGCGCGCCGACCCCGCAGGAGATCCAGGCCCTGGGGCTGACCGACGACACCCAGGTGGTGGCCTTGAAGCGGCTGCGCAGCGTGGATGGCGAGCTGCGCCTGCTGGTGGACACCGTGGTGCCGGCCGACCTGGCTCCCGGGTTGCACCGCATGCGCCTGGACGACCGCTCGCTCTACGACGTGTTGCGCCGCCAGTACGGCGTGCGCCTGGTGCGCGCCGAGCGCTGGATCGATGCGGTGCTGCCGGACGCCGAGACCTGCGAACTGCTGCAACTGCGGCAGCCCGAGCCGCTGCTGCGCATCGAGTCGATCGCCTACGGTGCCAACGGCCGGCGTCTGGAGTACTACAACGCCTTGCACCGCTGCAAATCCAGCCGGCTGCACGTGCAGACGACCACGTAGCCGGGTCGGCTACCCGTTCACCACTGCCCGCTCTCCATGCGGATCGCGACCTCGCAGTCGTCAAAGATTTCCAGCTTCGCGATCTTCACGCGCACGCCGATCACGCCCGGCAGCAGCATGAGCCGGCGCGTGAGTTTGCCGATCAGGCTCTCCAGCAGGTTCACGTGTTCGGCGGTGCACTCGTCGATGATGATCTGACGCACCTTGCGGTAGTCGAGCACATGGCCGATGTCGTCGTCGTGCGGCAGCAGCGGCTGGTTGCCCTGGTTGAGCTCGGCGTCCACCTGGATCGGCTGCGGCGCCGTCTTCTCGTGGTCCAGGATGCCCAGATTGGCATCGAAACGCAGGCCGGTGAGGGCGAGGATCTGGGTGCCGGCTTGGGTCGAAAGGGGTGTGTTCATCTTGGATGGGGCCTGTGGCCGGTCACGTCACATCAGCGAAAAATCGCGCTCGAAGCGCATCAGGTGCTGGCCTCCGTCGACCAGCAGCGTGGTGCCGGTGATGGACCGGTTGTCGAGGGCAAAGGCCACGGTGGTGGCCACGTCCTGCGGGGTGGACGAACGGCCCAGCGGTGACTGGCGGTGCAGTTCGGCGAACTTCTCCTCGCTCAGCAGGTGGCTGGTGAGCGTGAGCCCTGGCGCCACGCCGACCACCCGCACGCGCGGCGCCAGCGCCAGGGCCAGCATGGTGGTGGCGGCTTCGAGCGCGGCCTTGGAGAGCGTGTAGCTGAAGAAGTCGGGGTTCTGGTTCCAGAGCTTCTGGTCCAGCAGGTTGACCACCGCGCCCTCGCGTGTGTCGCCCGTGGCCAGCAGGTGCGCATGCAGCGCCTGCGCCAGCAGCACGGCCGCGCCGGTGTTGGTGCGCAGGTGTTGGTCCATGGCGGCGAAACCGAAGGTCTGCGCGCTGTCGTGTTCGAACAGCGAGGCGTTGTTCACCACCGCGTCCACCCGGCCGAAACGCGCCACCACGGCCGGCAGCAGAGCACGCACGCTGGCCTCGTCGCCGAGGTCGGCATGCACGGGCTGGGCGCTGCCGGCGCGGCCGCTGAGCGCGTCGCAGTCGGCGGCGGTCTGCCGCGCTTCGTCCACCGACAGCCGGTGGTGCACCGCCACGTTCCAGCCACCGCGCGCCAGCGTGAGCGCGATCTCGCGGCCCAGGCGTCGGCCCGCGCCGGTGATCAGCACGGTGCGGGGAGCGGTGGGTTGTTCGGTGGGGGCGGGGCTGGGCATGTCGGACCGTCTCGGATAATGGGCGGGTGAACACCGAATCTGTGAACGAGCCGACAAGTTTAACGAGCACCCTGCGGGAGCGCCTGCGCGAGGCCATCCGCGCGTCGGGCGGCTGGCTGCCGTTTGACCGCTTCATGGCCATGGCGCTGTACGAACCGGGGCTGGGCTATTACGCCAACCAGAGCCCCAAGTTTGGCCAGATGCCGGCGGGTGTGGCGGGGCAGGGCAGCGACTTCGTGACCGCGCCCGAGCTGTCGCCGCTGTTCGGCCACACGCTGGCGCGTCAGGTGGCGCAGGCGCTGGTGGCCACCGGTACCGACGAGCTGTGGGAGTTCGGCGCCGGCACCGGCGCGCTCGCGCTGCAGGTGCTGGACGCGCTCGCCGCCATGGGCCAGCCCCCGCGGTGCTACACCATCGTCGATCTCTCGGGCAGCCTGCGTGAGCGCCAGCGCGAGACCCTGGCCGCGCACGGCGCCGTGGTGCGGTGGGCCGATGCGCTGCCCGACACCTTCGAAGGCGTGGTGCTGGGCAACGAGGTTCTGGACGCCATGCCGGTGCAGTTGCTGCACCGCGTGGGCGGGCAGGCCGGCGGAGTCTGGCACGAGCGCGGCGTGGCGCTCGACGACGGCGGCGCGCTGGTCTGGGCCGAGCGCTCCACGCCCTTGCGTCCGCCGCTGGACATCGAAGGCCCGCACGACTACCTGACCGAAATCCACCCGCAGGCCGAGGCCTTCATCCGCACGCTGGCCGACCGGCTGCAACGCGGCGCGGCGTTTTTCATCGACTACGGTTTCCCCGAAGCCGAGTACTACCACCCGCAGCGCCACATGGGCACGCTGATCTGCCACCGCGCGCACCAGAGCGACGACGATCCGCTGGCCGACGTGGGCGAAAAAGACATCACCGCGCACGTGAACTTCACCGGCATCGCGCTGGCCGCGCAGGACGCCGGCATGAGCGTGCTGGGCTACACCAGCCAGGGCCGTTTCCTGATCAACGCCGGGTTGTTGGAGGTGGCGAAAGACGCCGGCCCGCGCGAAAACGCCATGCTCGGCAAGCTGGTGAACGAACACGAGATGGGCGAGCTGTTCAAGGTGATCGCGCTGGCGCCGGCGGCCAGCGCCGAGGGCTGGTCGCCCGTGGGTTTTTCCGCTGGCGACCGGACACACAGGCTATGAAACACCCCTGCCGCGCTTCGCACGGCCCCCTCCAGGGGGGCGGCACCCCCGGAGCCATCCCCTCCGCGTCTGAAGGAGTTGGCGCTTGATCCGCTGGATGATCGTCATCTTCCTGGCCCTGTTGCTGATCAGCTGGTTCACACCGTTGCTGCAGAAACTGGGTTTCGGCAAGCTCCCAGGCGATTTGCGGTTCAAGGCTTTCGGGCGCGAGTGGTTCATCCCCCTGACCACCACGATTCTGCTGAGCTTTGTGGCCAGCCTGATCGGCCAGATCCTCTGAGCGGCTGAGACCAGGCCCCCCTTCATGGCCGGCGGCGGCGCGTGATTTTTGTGGCAATTGAGCGCTCGATCCGGCCCCAGGCACCCGGTTCCGTCTTTGGGCCCGGCCGGGTTGCGGTGTAATTCAAACAAGCACTTTGAGGCGTTCTTTCACCTATGTCGTCCGAACAGATTGGCCGGTACATCGTTCTTGACCTCCTGGGCGAAGGTGCCATGGGTGTGGTGGTGCGGGCCTATGACCCGGACCTCGGGCGGGTGGTCGCCATCAAGACCCTGCGCTCTTCAGGCATGTCCAGCGAGGCCGTGCTGGCGCAGGAACGGCGCTTCGTGGTCGAGTCGCGCTCGGCGGCCCGCTTGCGCCATCCCGGGATCGTGGCCGTCTACGACGTGGGGCGAAGCGACCAGGGCGCCTACATGGTGATGGAATGCGTCCACGGGCTGAACCTGCGCCAGTGCCTGAACCACGGTGTGCGCTTCTCGGTCCCGGGGGTGTTGCACCTGGTCGACGGCGTCCTGGCGGCGCTGGAACATGCGCACGAGCACCACGTGCTGCACCGGGACATCAAGCCGGAGAACATCCTGGTGGACCACCGGGGAAACGTGAAACTCACCGACTTCGGCATCGCCAAGATGCTCGACCTGGATGGCACACAGGCCACCGTGGTCGAAGGGCAACTGATCGGCACGCCCCGCTACATGGCGCCCGAACAGCTCAGGGGAGAGCCGCTGGACGGGCGGTGTGATGTCTTCGCCTGCGGCGTCTTGCTGTTTGAGCTGTTGACCGGTCGTCCACCGTTTGGCGGGCGGCAGTTTGTCGAGATCACCCAGAACATCCTGAACCAGGCGACGCCCAACGCCGCGGACCTGTCGCCAGGGGTGACCGCCGGGCTGGACCGTGTCTTGCAGCAGGCTTTGCAAAAAGACCGGTCGCTGCGTTTCCCAACGGTGTCCCAATTGCGCCAGGCATTGGCCGCTGCCGGTGCCGATGCGACGCAGGGCGCGGACGGACCCCTGCCCGGTGACCCCTCGGAACTGCGCGACTGGGTCGCTGCGGACAGCCAGTCCAGTCTGGCGGATTTGCTGGCGGCGGTGAAGCCGGCCGAGCTCGCCGGCAGGGTGGCCACCGGCTCGCCGCTCCGTTCCTTCCCGGTGCCGATCGATGTCCATCTGACGCAGACCACGCAGGCTTTGGTCTCTGACCCGGCCAACGCGCCGTCGGGGTTCGAGCGCACGCAGCCGCTGCGTGGCAGATCCCTGTGGCTGTGGGAACGGATCCCCGTTGGGTGGCGTTCACGCCGTGCCGGCTTGCTGCTGGCGCTGTTGATCGGGGTGGTCTGGCTGCCCGGGCTTCCGGTCGGACCGAGCGACGGGTCCGCCGGGTCGGCACCGAAGGCGGTAGCCGTGACCAGGGTCGAGCCACCTCCCGCCGCCGCAGAGCCCTTGCCGTCCCTGTTGGAGAAGAAGCCGCTGATCACGCAGGCGCCGCCCAGCGAGCCTTGCACCCATCTGGGCCTTTTCCAGCGCGAACGCTGTCTTTGGAAGCAATGCAAAACCGACCGTTACCGCCGCCATGCGGTCTGTGCCCGGTTCCGCTGAGGCGTGCAGATGCCGCGTCGGCGTTGGTGGCCGCGGCTGTGGGCCGCAGGAATTCCGATACCCCATAGAGTGTCTTGAAATCGAAGGATCAGACCCGCATCTGGCGCCAATCGCCACTGAGGTCCATCCATGTCCACCGATTCCCTGCACATCGTCTGCCCCCATTGCCACACCACCAACCGCGTCGCCAGTGCCGATCTCTCGGCCGCGCCGGATTGCGGCAAATGCCACCGGCCGCTGTTCACCGGCCATCCGGTGGCGCTGGACGAGGCGGCGTTCGAAAAACACATCGCGCGCTCGCAGGTGCCGGTGTTGGTGGACTTCTGGGCGCCCTGGTGTGGCCCCTGCCGCACGATGGCTCCGGCCTTCGAGCAGGCCGCGCAGCAGCTGGAGCCCGGCATGCGGCTGGCGAAAGTGAACACCGAAGAGGCGCAGGCCCTGGCCGCCCGCTTCAACATCCGCAGCATCCCCACGCTGGCGCTGTTCATGAACGGCCGCGAGGTGGCGCGCCAGCCCGGCGCCATGGGCGCGGCCGACATCGTGCGCTGGGCGCGTTCGCAGCGGATCTGAGTGTTCGCGCGACGGCGGCGGCGGGCCGGGCCGTTCTTCCTGTTCTGGCATCCATGTAACTGAGTTACATGTCCGGCATAATCCGCTTCCTTTGCCGGGCGGTCATGGGGTACTGTTCGGGACAGACTTTGTGGGTCAGATCAGATGCCAAACCAGACCACCGGACTTCACCACGCCCGACTGCTCGCCGACGTGGGCGGTACCAACGCCCGTTTCGCCTGGCAGGCCGGGCCGGGCGAGCCCATCACCGATGTGCGCGTGTTGCCCTGCGCCGAACACGCCCGCCTGCAGGACGCGATCCGCGTCTACCTGAACGACCTGGGTCGCGGCACGCCGTACGCGGCGGCGATCGCCATCGCCAACCCGATCACCGGCGATCACATCCGCATGACCAACCACCATTGGTCGTTTTCCCAATCGGCGGTGCAGGCCGAGTTCGGCTTTCACACCCTGCGCCTGCTCAACGACTTCACCGCGCTCGCATTGGCGCTGCCCGATCTGCCCGCGGCCGAGCTGCGCCAGGTGGGCGGCGGCCAGGCCCAGCCGCGGGCGGCCATTGGGCTGGTGGGCGCGGGCACCGGCCTGGGGGTTTCGGGTCTGCTGCCCGTGGGGCGCACAGGCTGGGTGCCGCTGGAAGGCGAGGGCGGCCACGTGACCCTGCCGGCCACCACGGCGCGCGAGCGGCTGGTGATGGACGGCCTGATCCACCGCTACGGCCATGCCTCGGCCGAGCGGGTCACCAGCGGCCAGGGTCTGCTCGACACCTACCTGCTGCTGTGCGAGGCCGATGGGGTGGACATCGGCAGCGTGGTGGGGGCCGCCGACGTGAGCGACGCCGCCCTGAAGAACGGCCAGCCCCAGGCGCTGGAGGCGCTCAACATCTTCTGCGCCATGCTGGGTTCGGTGGCGGGCAACCTGGCCCTCACGCTGGGCGCCCGCGGGGGTGTCTACGTGGGCGGCGGCATCGTGCCGCGGCTGGGCACCTGGTTCGACGCTTCGCCGTTTCGCGAGCGGTTTGAAACCAAGGGCCGGTTCAAGAGCTACCTGGCCGAACTCCCCGTGTGGGTCATCACGTCCGCCCGGTCGCCGGCGCTGATGGGCGCGGCGCGGGCGCTGGATGCGCTCGGCTGATTTTTTTTCGCACCTTATCGGGTTTCCCCCGATGAGCAGATACATTAATTAATGAAAAATTAACATGTCTGGGGCGGCATGGTGTCGCTCTGGATTGAATATCGCTTGCGGTCCCCTGTGGCCGCGGCGACCTTTTTTTGATGGAGTCATGATGTTGAAACTCTCGAAACTCGCCACCGCCGTTGCTTTGGTCATGCTGGGCTCGGCCGCCAGCGCTGGTGAAGTGGAAGTCCTGCACTGGTGGACTTCGGGCGGTGAGGCCAAGTCGGTGGGCGAGCTGAAGAAGATCATGCAGAGCAAGGGCCACACCTGGAAGGACTTCGCCGTGGCCGGTGGCGGCGGCGACGCGGCCATGACCGTGCTCAAGAGCCGCGTGGTGGCGGGCAACCCGCCGGCCGCCGCCCAGATCAAGGGCCCCGGCATTCAGGAATGGGCCAACGAAGGCGTGCTGGCCAACCTGGACTCGGTGGCCCAGGCCGAGAAGTGGGACAGCCTGCTGCCCAAGGTCGTGGCCGACGTCATGAAGTACAAGGGCAACTACGTGGCCGCGCCGGTGAACGTGCACCGCGTGAACTGGATGTGGGCCAACGCCGCCGTGCTGAAGAAGGCCGGCGTTGCCGGCGCGCCCAAGACCTGGGACGAGTTCTTCGCCGCCGCCGACAAGGTCAAGAAGGCCGGCCTGATCGCCGTGGCGCACGGTGGTCAGAACTGGCAGGACTTCACCACCTTTGAATCGGTGGTGCTGGGCGTCGGTGGCGCCAAGTTCTACCAGGACGCGCTGGTCAAGCTCGACCAGAAGGCGCTGACCAGCCCGACCATGGCCAAGTCGCTCGAAACCTTCCGCAAGATCAAGGGCTACACCGACGCCGCCGCCCCGGGCCGCGACTGGAACCTGGCCACTGCCATGGTGATCCAGGAAAAGGCCGCGTTCCAGTTCATGGGCGACTGGGCCAAGGGCGAGTTCACCGCCGCTGGCAAGGTGCCGGGCAAGGACTACATCTGCGCCGCCGCTCCCGGCACCGCCAACGCCTACACCTTCAACGTCGACTCCTTCGCCATGTTCAAGCTGAAGGACGCCAGCGCGCAGAAGGCCCAGGGCGACCTGGCCGCCGCCATCATGGGGCCGGAGTTCCAGGAGGTGTTCAACCTGAACAAGGGCTCGATCCCGGTTCGTCTGAACATGAAGATGGACAAGTTCGATGACTGCGCCAAGCTCTCCAGCAAGGACTTCGTGGCCACCGCCGCCGGTGGCGGCCTGGTGCCGTCCATCGCCCACGGCATGGCCGTCAGCCCGGCGGCCGAAGGCGCCATGAAGGACGCCGTGAGCCAGTTCTGGAACGACGACAAGATCTCGGTGGCCGATGGCGTGAAGACCATCGCCAAAGCCGCCGCGACCAAGTAAGCATCCGCTGGCTGAACCAATAACCCCATCCCTGGTGGATGGGGTTATTTTTGGATGAACCCCCCATGAAAACTGTTGAAAACCTGCTGCCCAAGCTGGTGATCGCGCCGGGCTTCGTGCTCGGCTTCGCGTTCATCTACGGCTTCATGATCTGGAACGGCGTGCTCTCGCTGACCGGATCGCGCATGCTGCCCAACTACGACAACTTCGTCGGGCTGGAGCAATACGTCCAGCTCTGGGACATGGACCGCTGGTACGTGGCGCTGATGAACCTGGGCATCTTCAGCGTGCTCTACGTGGGCGGCTCGATGGCCCTGGGCATGGTGCTGGCCATCTTCCTGGACCAGAAAGTGCGCGCCGAAGGCGTGTTGCGCACCGTGTTCCTGTACCCCATGGCGCTGTCGTTCATCGTGACCGGCACGGCCTGGAAATGGATTCTGAACCCCAGCCTCGGGTTGGAAAAACTCATGCACGACCTGGGCTGGACCAGCTTCACGTTCGACTGGTTGGTGCAGTCCGACTACGCCATCTACTGCGTGGTGATCGCGGGCATCTGGCAGTCGGCCGGTTTTGCCATGGCCCTGTTCCTGGCCGGCTTGCGCGGCATCGACGACAGCATCATCAAGGCCGCCCAGATCGACGGCGCCGCGCTGCCCCGGATCTACTGGCGCATCATCCTGCCCATCATGCGGCCGGTGGTGTTCTCCACCATCCTGGTGCTCTCGCACCTGTCCATCAAGAGCTTCGACCTCGTGATGGCGCTCACCGGCGGCGGCCCCGGCTACGCCACCGACGTGCCGGCCACCTTCATGTACACGATGAGCTTCACGCGCGGCCAGATCGGCCTGGGCGCGGCCAGCGCCACCATGATGCTGGCCACCGTGGCGGCCATCGTGGTTCCATATTTGTACAGCGAACTGAGGGCCAAACCCCATGACCGCTAAACCATTCAATTTCGGGCGCGTCATCGTCTATGGCGTGCTGCTGGTGGCCGCGCTGTTCTTCCTGGCGCCGCTCTACGTGATGATCGTCACGTCCTTCAAGGACGCCGACCAGATCCGCTCGGGCAACCTGCTGAGCCTGCCCACCGGCCTGAATTTCGAGTCGTGGCAGCTCGCCTGGTCCACCGCCTGCACCGGGGTGGACTGCCGCGGTCTGCAGCCCTACTTCTGGAATTCGGTCGCCATGGCCGTGCCGGCGGTGCTGATCTCCACCGCCTGGGGCGCCATCAACGGCTACGTGCTGAGCATGTGGAAGTTCAAGGGCAGCGACGTGCTGTTCGGCTTCATGCTGTTCGGCGTCTTCATGCCGTTCCAGGTGGTGCTGCTGCCCATGAGCCAGGTGCTGGGGTACCTGGGCCTGTCCAGTTCCATCGGCGGACTGGTGCTGGTGCACTGCCTGGCCGGTGTGGCCGGCACCACGCTGTTCTTCCGCAACTACTACACCGCCATTCCACGCGAGCTGGTGAACGCCGCGCGCATCGACGGTGCGGGCTTCTGGCGCATCTTCTGGCGCATCGTGGTGCCCATGTCCACGCCGATCATGATGGTCACGCTGATCTGGCAGTTCACCAACATCTGGAACGACTTCCTGTTTGGCGTGGCCTTCAGCGGCGCCGACAGCAAACCCATCACCGTGGGCCTGAACAACATGGCCAACACCACCAGCAGCGTGAAAAGCTACAACGTGGACATGGCCGCCGCCATCATCGCCGGCCTGCCCACCATGCTGGTGTACGTGCTCGCGGGACAGTACTTTCTGAAAGGGCTCACAGCCGGCGCTGTGAAAGGATAAAACCCATGGCTTCTTCATTGCACATCGCGGGCATCCGCAAGGTTTTCGGCAAGGGCGACAAGGCGGTCGAGGTGCTCAAGCGCATCGATATCGACGTCGCACCGGGCGAGTTCCTCATCCTCGTCGGCCCCTCGGGCTGCGGCAAGTCCACCCTGCTCAACATCATTGCCGGTCTGGAAGAGCCGTCCGAAGGCGAGCTGCTGATCGCCGGCAAGAATGTGATCGGCATGGCGCCGGCCCAGCGCGACATCGCCATGGTGTTCCAGAGCTACGCGCTCTACCCCACCATGACGGTGGCCGACAACATCGGCTTCGCGCTGGAGATGCGCAAGGTGCCGCTGGACGTGCGCAAGAAGCGCATCCAGGAAGTGGCCGTGCTGCTGCAGATCGAGCACCTGCTGGACCGCCGGCCCAGCCAGCTTTCGGGCGGCCAGCGCCAGCGCGTGGCCATGGGCCGGGCCCTGGCGCGCGACCCGCAGCTGTTTTTGTTTGACGAGCCACTGTCCAACCTGGACGCCAAGCTGCGCGTGGAGATGCGCGCCGAGATCAAGCGCCTGCACCACGTGAGCGGCATCACCACCGTGTACGTGACGCACGACCAGATCGAGGCCATGACCCTGGGCAGCCGCATCGCGGTGATGAAAGACGGCATCCTGCAGCAGATCGACACGCCCGACGAGATCTACCGCCGCCCGGCCAACACCTACGTGGCGGGCTTCATCGGCTCACCCACCATGAACTTCATCCCGGGCCATGTGGAGCGCTCGGGCGACAACGGCAAGTTCGTGTTCGAAGGCGGCTCGCTGGACCTGCCGTGTCCCGACGTGCAGCAGGTGACGCTGGGCCAGCGGCCCGAGCACATCCACCTGAGCGACGACGCGCCCTGGCGCGGCGAGGTGGTGCTGGTGGAGCCCACCGGGGCCGACACCTACGTGGTGGTGAAAACCGCGGTGGGTCTGATGACGGTTCGCGCGCCAGCCAACACCAAGATCCAGCTCGGCGAGACCGCCGGCATGACGGTGAGCGGCCGCCACAACAACTGGTTTGATCAGGCGTCCGGCCTGCGCTTGAAGGAGATGGACGGGCACCACGCGCCCTGATCCGCCAGGCTCATGCTCTCTACCCTCTCCCCCTGGGAGAGGTCAGGGGTGCGGGCTCTCTCTCCTCCCGGCACCCCGCTTCAACCCAGCCGCAGCTCGATCCGCAACCCCTGCGGCTTGAGCTGCTCCACCCGGGCCTCGCCGCCGTGGCGGTGGGCGATTTCCTGCACGATGGCCAGGCCCAGGCCGCAGCCGCCGGGCAGCTGGCTGCCGCGCCAGAAGCGCTGGAACACATGGGCCATGTCCTCGGGGTTCAGTCCCGGGCCGTCGTCTTCCACCGCCAGCCGCGCGCCCTCGGGCCCGTGGTCCACGCGCAGCGTGATCGTGCTGCCGCGCGGCGTGTAGCGCAGCGCGTTGTCGATCAGGTTGCTCAGGGCCTCGCGCAACTGCAGATCATCGCCTTCGATGCGCAGATGCTCTTCCCCCTCGTAGCCCAGGTCCATGCCCGCGGCCAGCGCGCGTGGCGTCCACTCGCGCGCCACCTCGCGCGCCAGCGCGGCCAGGTCCAGCGGCTCGCGGCGGGCCTGGGTTTCGGTGCGCGCCAGCGTCAGCAGCTGGTGCACCAGGCGTGCGCTGCGTTCGGCACCGGTGTGCACCTTGCGCAACCGCTCCAGGAGCACGGGTTCGCTGGTGTCGCGCTGGGCCAGCTCCACCTGGCTGATCAGCCCGGCCAGCGGCGTGCGCAGCTGGTGGGCGGCGTCGTTGATGAAGCGCTTTTCCTGGTGCACGCTGCGCGCCACCTCGTCGAGCAGCCCATTGATGGCCTGTACCAGCGCGTGCACCTCGCTCGGGGCCTGGGTCATGCCGATGGGCGAGAGCGCGTTGACCGATCGGTTTTCCAGCTGGGCGGTGAGTTTGGTCAGCGGCGTCAGGCCGCGCTGGATGCCCCCGTACACCAGCAGGCTCAGCAGCACGCCCAGTGCCAGCAGCGGGGCGAGCATGTCGGCCACCAGCTCGCGGGCGATGCGCTGCTGCAGCGCCGTGCCCTTGGCCACCTGCACGCGCAGGGTCTGGCGGGCGTCCTCCGCGCCGTAGCTCACGTCCAGCGCGACGATGCGCAGGGGCTTGCCGTCGAGCAGGCCGCCGTAGAACAGCGGTTCGTTCTCGCCGCTGGGCGCCGTGGGCGGCGGCGGCAGGTGCTGGTTACCCAGCAGGAACTGGCCCGGCGGCGACGACACCATGTAACTGATGCGGTCGTTCGGGTCCTGCTCCAGCACGTCCTGTGCGGCCCGGGGGAAGTCGATCAGCAGCCCTGAGCCGATGGGCTTGACCTGGCGCGCCAGCGCCCGCACCGACTGCGTGAGCGACTGGTCGATGCCTTTTTCGGCGTAGGTCAGCGCAAAACGGTACGCCAGCAGGCCCCCGCCGGCCCAGAGCACCAGTTGGGGCAGCAGCAACCACAGCAGCAGCTGGCGGCGCAGCGAGAGGCGGGAGGGTTCACCCATGGCTGGCGCCGCGCTCAGGCGTTGGCCGCCTCCAGCATGTAGCCCAGACCGCGGATGTTGCGGATGTTCAGGGTCGAGCCCGCGAGCTTGCGGCGCAGCCGGTGCACATACACCTCCAGCGCGTTCGAGGCCACGCCACCCGCCTCGCTCGGCTCGGACTGCCAGGCCGCCAGCACGTCTTCACGGCTGACCACCCGGCCGCTGTGGCGCACCAGCAGGTCGAGCAGCACCCATTCGCGCTGGGTCAGATCGATCGCCTCGTTGCCCAGCCAGGCGCGCGGCAGCAGGGGGTCCAGCCGCAGATTGCCGACGCCCGATCCGGGCGCCGGGGCGGGGCTGGGCGGGCCGAACGCGGGCAGGCTGGCGCGGCGCAGCATGGACTGCAGGCGGGCCAGCAGTTCGTCGCGGTTGAAGGGTTTGGTCAGGTAGTCGTCGGCGCCGGCGTTGAGGCCTTCGACCCGGTCTTCAATGCCGTCGCGCGCGGTGAGGATCAGCACCGGCAGCGCGGGCAGGCGCTCGCGCAGGCGGCGCAGCACCGTCAGGCCGTCGATGTGGGGCAGACCCAGATCGAGCACCACGCCTTCAAACGCGGTTGACTGCAGCATCTGCAGCGCAGCATTGCCGTCTTGCGCGGTGGCAACGCGGTGTCCGGCCTGCATCAGCTGGGCACTGAGCCCGTCGCGCAGGAGTTCGTCATCTTCAACAATCAGCAGGTGAGCCATGTGGCCAGTTTATCCGGGCTGGCGGGGGCAGCGACCCGCGCGGCGGTGGAGCGTGGGGCGAAGGGCCAGCCGCCGGGCCGCCCCAAGGCAGGCCCAGCCCCCTCGGGGGGCAGCGACCCGCGCAGCGGCGGGGCGTGGGGGCGAGGTTTCACCGCCGGGCCGCCCCAAGGTGAAACAGCCCCCTCGGGGGGGCAGCGACCCGCGCAGCGGCGGAGCGTGGGGGCGAGGTTTCACCGCCGGGCCGCCCCAAGGTGAAACAGCCCCCTCGGGGGGCAGCGACCCGCGCAGCGGCGGAGCGTGGGGGCTCCTTTTCACTCCTCTTCGATGTTCCAGCGGAACTCGCAGCGCTTGCAGCACACCGGCACCAGGCGGGCATGGCGGTCCGGCGTGCTGTCCTGCAGGCGCAGCAGGCCATAGGCCTTGCACTGCGGGCAGTTGGCCTGGTTGGCCATTTCTTCGGCGTGCATCAGCAGGTACAGGTAACGCCGCAGCGCCCACAGGGTGATGCCGGCGCTCACCAGCACGAAGGCGGTGTTGAGCAGCTTTTCGCCCGCGCTGGCGCCGTGGAAAGCCTCGAAGCTGGCGATCAGCGCCACCGCGGCGAACAGGGCCAGCGCCATGTGGGCGTGGCTGCTGAGCAGTTCGCGGGCGTACCACTTGCGAAAACCCACGCGCGCGATGCCCTCGGCGAGCGTTCGGTTGAGCGGGTTGCGGGCGGCCATGGCGACGGGCGGTCTGAGCGCCACATCGTGGCACAGCCGGCCCCGATCCGCCAGGGGGTTTCAGGCCCCGGGGATGGCGGCCAGCGCGCTCAGGAAGCGTTGGCGCCACCAGTGCACGTCGTGCTCGCGGATGTTCTGCAGCAGCGCCTGGTGGCGGCGCTGGCGTTCATCCAGCGGCATCTGCAGCGCGCGCTGGATGGTCTCCGCGGTGCGCGTGGTGTCGTAGGGGTTGACCAGCAGGGCATCGCGCATCTGCTCGGCAGCGCCGGCGAAGCGCGAGAGCACCAGCACGCCGGGGTCGTCCGGGTCCTGCGCGGCGATGAACTCCTTGGCCACCAGGTTCATGCCGTCGCGCAGCGGCGTGACCAGGGCCACGCTGGCCGCGCGGTACAGGCCGGGCAGGCGCTTGCGCGCCACACTGCGGTGGATGTAGCGCACCGGCATCCAGTCGAGTTCGCCGAAGTTGCCGTTGATGGCACCACACAGGCTCTCGAGCTCCTGGCGCAGCGCGGCGTAGGCGTCGACCGACTCGCGGCTGGGCGCGGCGATCTGGATCAGCGTGGCGCTGCCCAGGTTTTCCGGGTAGTTCTGCAGCAGCTGGCGAAACGCCTTGAGCCGCTGCGGTAGGCCCTTGGAATAGTCCATGCGCTCCACGCCGAGCAGCAGGCGGCGGCGCGAATACTCGTCGCGGATCTGGGCGTACATGTCCTGCGCTTCGCGGGCCTGGCCCAGCGCGATGAACTCGTCCACGTCGATGCCGATCGGGAAGGACTGCACCTGCAGGGTCTTGCCGAAGGCGCGGAACTCGTGTTCGCCCAGGATGTCGGCCGAGGTTTCGGTGCCGACGTAGCGCGAGAAGTGGGACACGTCCGCGTCGCTCTGGAAGCCGACCAGGTCGTAGGCGAAGAGCGAGCGCATCAGCCAGTCGTGTTCGGGCACCGCGGCCAGGATCAGCGGTGGCGGCAGGGGAATGTGCAGGAAGAAGCCCATGCGCTGCTGGCAGCCCATGTTGCGCAGCTCGGCCGCCAGCGGGATCAGGTGGTAATCGTGCACCCAGATCACGTCATCCGGCCGCAGCAGGGCCGCGAGCTTGTGCGCGAACATCTGGTTGACGCGCCGGTAGCCGCCGATGAAGCCGGCGTCGAAGTCGGCCAGGTCGAGCCGGTAGTGGAACACCGGCCAGAGCACGCCGTTGCTGTAGCCCAGGTAGTAGCTGTCGTGGTCCTCGCGACTCAGGTCCACCGTGACCAGCTGCACGTTGCCGGCGGTCTGGCGGTGTAGGTCGCCTTCGCCCGGAGTGCCGTTCTCCACCACCTTGCCGCTCCAGCCGAACCACAGCCCGCCCGAGACTTCCAGCGCCTGCCCCAGCGCCACCGCCAGCCCGCCCGACGCGGTCTTGCGCGGATCGGCGATGCGGTTGGAGACGACGACGAGACGGCTCATGAGTGATGACCCGCAACGATGGCAGCAGCGCCAGCCCAGAACACCGCGGAACCGGCTTTGCCGGGCCGCAGGTGTTGCCCCTCGGGGGGTAAGCGCCGCAGGCGCTGCGGGGGGGGCCTCATATCACGGTGTCCCAGGCCGCCGAGAGGCGCACGGCCGCGTTGATGATGCCCACCATCGAATAGGTCTGCGGGTAGTTGCCCCACATCTCGCCGGTGGTGGCGTGGGTGTCTTCGGAGAGGATGCCCAGCGGGTTGCGCGCCTTGAGCATGGTCTCAAAAATAGCGCGCGCTTCTTCCACGCGGCCGATGCGCGCAAGCGCGTCGATGCGCCAGAAGGTGCAGATGTTGAACGCGGTCTCGGGCTTGCCGAAATCGTCGGCCGCCTCGTAGCGCCGCATGTAGGGGCCGTCGCACAGGTGTTTCTCCAGCGCGTCGAGGGTGGCGACGAAGCGTGGGTCCATCGGGTCGATGAAGCCGACTTCGGCCATCAGCAGCACGCTGGCGTCGAGGTCGCGTCCGCCGAAGCTCTCGGCAAAGGCCTGGCGCTCCTCGCTCCACGATTCGCGCAGGATGCGCGCGCGCATGCCTTCGGCGTGTTTCTGCCAGTAGGCGGCGCGCTCTGCCTGCTGCAGGGTGTGCGCGATCTTGGACAGCCGGTCGCAGGCGGCCCAGCACATCAACGCCGAGGAGGTGTGCACACGGGCCCGCGTGCGCAGCTCCCACATGCCGGCGTCGGGCTGGTCGAAGATGCGCACCGCCTTTTCGCCGACCGTTTCCAGCCGCTCGAACTCGGCCAGGCCCGCCGGGTTGAGCAGGCGCCGGTCGTGAAACGCCTGGGCCGCACCGAGCACGATGTTTCCGTACACGTCGTGCTGGAAGTGCTCGAACGCCTGGTTGCCCACGCGCACCGGGCCCATGCCGCGGTAGCCCGGGAGCCGTTCGCTGATGCGCTCGGTCAGCTCGCGCTCCATCCCGATGCCGAACAGCGGCTGCACGTGGCCGCCGTTGGCGCCCACCACCACGTTGGACAGCCAGCGCAGGTAGTCTTCCATGGTGCCGACCTCGGACAGGCTGTTGAGCGCGCGCACCACGAAGAACGCGTCGCGCAGCCAGCAGTAGCGGTAGTCCCAGTTGCGTTGCGTGCCCGGGGCCTCCGGGATGCTGGTGGTCATGGCCGCGACGATGGCGCCGGTGTCCTCGAACATCGAGAGCTTGAGCGTGATGGCGGCGCGGATCACCGCGTCCTGCCATTCCAGCGGCAGCGCCAGGCGCTGGCTCCAGCCGAGCCAGTAGGACACGGTTTCCTGCTCGAAATGCCGCGCGGTGTCGCCGACGCCGCCTTCCAGGGTCTCGTCGGGGCCGAGCAGGAAGTTGAGTTCGCGCGTGAGCAGGAACGGCTGGCGACTCAGCACGTGGGAGATGGAGGCGTCGGTGTGCAGCCGCAGCGTCTGCTCCTCGCCCACGTAGCGGATGTGGTTGCTGCCCGAGGTGATGACGGGCTCCTGGGCGCCCCAATTGAAGCGCGGCGCCAGGCTCACCCGGATGCGGGGCGCGCCCTTGAGCGGGCGCACGCGGCGCACCAGCATGGTGGGCCGGAAATAGCGCCCGCGCGAGAGGAAGCGGGGTGCGAAGTCGGTGATGGCGATGCCCTGGCCGTCGCGGTCCCAGAGCTCGGTGACCAGCACCGCGGTGTTGGGCTCGTAGCGCTGGCGCGCCTCGGCCAGGTGCTCCAGTTCGATGGCGAACGCCCCGGCGGGCGCTTCGCCGCCGAGCAGCGCGTGGAACACGGGGTCGCCGTCGAAACGCGGCAGGCAGCTCCAGACCACGCGCCCGTGGGGGTCGATCAGGGCGCTGAAGGCGCAGTTGCCCACCACGCCCAGTGAGAGGGAGGACGGGGCGGGGGCTGCGAAGCCGTCGCCATTGAGTGGGGGCGTTGGGGTGTTGGTGCTCATGGGGTGGCTAGAGGGTTTCGGCGGTGTCGGACAACCAGCGCTGCAGGGCCTGCGGGTGGGCGATGCGGTGCCGGGCGCAAGTATCACCGCTGCCCACCTTGATGCCCGCGCCGCCCAGCCGCTGGACCGCGTCGAAACCGGGTTCGTCGGTCACGTCGTCGCCCGCGAACAGGGGCAGTCGGCCGGCAAACGGCGGCTCGGCCATGAACGCGGCGATGGCCAGGCCCTTGCCGACGCTGGCGGACTTGACCTCCACCACGGCCTTGCCGCGCAGCAGCTGCAGGCCCGGGTCGTGTCGGATCGCCGCGCTCATGGCGGCGGTGCATTCGGCCTCCAGCTGCGGTGCGGCGCGAAAGTGCAGGGCCAGGGCGGTGAGCTTGTGTTCCACCAGCAGGCCCGAGTGGCGCGCCGCCAGGGCCTGCGCCACGGCCAGCGCGGGGCCGAGCTCGGGGCTGCGTGCCCGCGTGGTGGCGCCCGAGGCGGAACGGCGCACCGCGCCGTGCTCGAAAGCCGCGGGCAGGTGCAGCGGGGCGATCAGGGGTTCGATGTCGGCCTGGGCGCGCCCGGTCACCAGCGCCAGCGCGCCATCGAGCCGCTCGCGCAGCCGCTCCAGCAGGCTCAGCAGCTCGCGGGTGACCACCACCGCGTCGGGGCGGGGGGCCAGTTCGGCGAGCGTGCCGTCGAAATCGAGAAACAGGGCCGACCGGGTGGTCAGCAGCATGGGCAAGGTGTTGATCACCCGCCGACCGTAACAGACCCGGGTGGGGTGTGACAAATGTCGCGCATTTCCCCCCGTCGGTGTGCGGGACTGGCGCCGGACTTGACGTTGCGGTGATCCGCTGTTCAGGTCGGGGCGGCGCCGTCCGTGTGGTCGTTCGCGGCGGCCACCGCCGCCACCCGCGCCTGGTGGATCAGGGCACCGACCTGCGGACCCGAAAGCCCCAGCGACTGGGCGTGGGCGGCGATGGCCGGGGTGCTCACCGCGCGGGCCGCGGCCAGGGCCGTGAGCAGCCATTCCCGCTGCGGGTAGGCGTCGTCGAAGTGGCCCAGGCGCCCGCGTGCATCGCATTCGCAGGCCAGCACGATGTCCTCGAAGCGCGCCGGTTTGCGGAACGCGTCGCAGCGCTCCAGCAGGCGCACCCGGGCCGCGGCGCCCAGGTCCAGGCTGCGGTGCAGATGGCCGTGTTCGCGGGCCACCACGTCGGCCAGTTCCCGGCATTCCACCGGCACGCGCAGGCGCTCGCACACACCCTTGAGCAGCTCCGCGCTGCGCGACTCGTGGTCGATGTGGCGCGGCAACACGTCGGCCGGCGTCGTGCCCTTGCCCAGGTCGTGGCACAGGCAGGCAAAGCGCACGGGCAGCGAAGCGCCCAGGCGCGCGCTCATGTCCAGCACCATCATCAGGTGCACGCCGGTGTCGATCTCGGGGTGGTAGTCGGCGCGCTGCGGCACGCCCCAGAGCCGTTCCACCTCGGGTAGCAGGCGCTGCAGCGCACCGCATGCGCGCAGCACCTCGAACATGCGGCTGGGCCGCTGCTCCATGAGGCCGCGCGCGAGCTCCTGCCAGACGCGTTCGGCCACCAGGTGGTCCACCTCGCCGTGCTCCACCATCTGCCGCATCAGGGCCAGGGTTTCGGGCGCCACGGAAAAGTCGGGGAAGCGGGCCGCGAAACGCGCCAGCCGCAGGATGCGCACCGGGTCCTCGGCGAAGGAATGGGTCACGTGGCGCAGCACCCGATCGCGCAGGTCGCTCTGGCCACCGTAGGGGTCGATCAGCCGGGCGCCGGTCGGGTCGTCGGCTTCGGCCTGGGTCACCGCCATGGCGTTGATGGTGAGGTCGCGCCGCGCCAGGTCGTCCTCGAGCGTGACGCCCGGTTCGGTGTGGAAGGCGAAGCCGCGGTAGCCCGGCGCGGTCTTGCGCTCGGTGCGGGCGAGCGCGTATTCCTCGCGCGTCTGCGGGTGCAGGAACACCGGGAAGTCGCGCCCCACGGGCAGGAAGCCCTGTTGCACCATGGCCTCGGGCGTGGCGCCGACCACGACCCAGTCGCGGTCCACGTGGGACGGCCCGGATGCGGCGTTTTCGGGGCTCATCAGGGCGTCGCGCACCGCGCCGCCAACAAGGTAGATCTCCATGGCGCCAAGTGTAGGGCGCCGACGGGCGCGGTGATGCTCAGGCGAACACGGGTCTGAAGAAGCTGCGTTCGTAGCTGAGGATGCAGCGTGTTTCCTCGGCGTAGCGGAACGCGGCCTGGCAGTCCGGGTCTTCGAAGGAGCGGGCGCGGTAGCTTTCGTAGAGGGCCAGGCTGGGGAAGCTGAACAGGGCCAGCGCCACGTTGTTCGCGCCCTCCGAGGGCAGGAAATAGCCATGGTGCTGCCCGCCGAATTTTTCGACGAGCGGAATCCAGAGCTTGCCGTAGTGCTCGAATTCCTTGAGCTTGGTGGGGTCGATGATGTAGCGCAGGTAGCAGGTGATCATGGTGGGTGTCCGCCCGGGCCTTCGGTGGCCGGGGGTGAGGTTCTTCAGGCGTTGAGGGAAAGTTGCTGCGTCCGGGTCAGGCGTGCCGTGCCGCCGGCCCACAGGCGTTGAATGCCCGCGGAGCCGATTTCCAGCGACACGTCGATCAGGCTGGGGGACGGGTGGGGCATGAGGCGGCCCTGTTCCAGCACGAAGCGGGTTTGGGCCATGCCCAGCCGGTCGTGCAGCCAGCAGGCCAGCGGCCCGGCGGCCATGCCGGTGGCCGCTTCTTCGTCGATGCCATAGCGCGGCGCGAACATGCGCGCCGCCGCGTGGCGACCCGGCAGGTCGGGCTGCAGGCAGAACACATACAACCCGATCAGGTCATGGGCATCGCTGAGGTGGTGAATCCGCTCCAGTTGGGGCTGGATGGCGGCCAGGCGCTCACGGCTGCGCACGCCCACCACCAGGAAGGCGTTGCCCGTGTGCACCACCGCGGGCGGCGGCCCGGCGATCAGGTCGTCGGCCTGCAGTTGCAGGGCGTCCAGTACCTGCTGCAACTGGGCGTCCGTGGCCAGCTCGGTGTACGTGGGCGCGCTTTGTTCCATGGCCACGCGCGCGCCCTCGATGAGGATGGCGCGCTGGCCGTCGATGGTTTCCTTGCTGTGCACCCCGTCGCGCAACTGCCCCAGGTGCTGCATCAGCCAGAAGGCGGCGATGGTGGCGTGGCCGCAGTGGGGGATCTGTCGGGTCGGGGTGAAGAATTCCAGCCGACGCGAAGCGCTCGCCGATGCGCTGACGAAAACGGTCTCGGACAACCCCAGGCGCGCGGCGAGCGCCTGGCGCTGGGCGGCACCGAGCCCGTTGGCGGCCAGCACGACCCCGGCGGGGTTGCCCCCGATGGCCGACCCGGCCTGGTCGTCGGCGAAGGCGTTGACGGTGTGAACCGTGATGTCCATGGTCATTCCTTTTGGCCCGATGACCGCTCAGCGCCCCAGGCGGTAGGGCTCTTCGAAATCCAGGAAGTCGTGTTCGGCCAGCGCGCCGTCGATCCAGGCCTTCACCCCCGGCAGCGCGGACACACGGTCCACATAGGCCTGCAGGTCGGCGGGCAGGGGCAGGCCATAGGTCTTGATGCGCATGCACACCGGCGCGAAGTAAGCGTCGGCGATGCTGAAATCACCGAACAGCAGGGCACCTTCGGGTTGCGCCGCCAGCAGCTCGCCCCACAGGCCGCACAGCCGCGCCACGTCGGCGCGCACGCCGGCCTGGTCGCGCCAGATCAGCCGGCCGGTGTCGGGCAGCGAGGCTTCGATGTTCATCGGGCAGTGGCTGCGCAGCGAGCCAAAGCCGCTGTGCATTTCGGCGCAGACGCTGCGCGCCCGGGCGCGCGCTTTCGGGTCCGTCGGCCAGAGCCGCTGGTCGGGAAACCGCTCGGCCAGGTACTCGGCAATCGCCAGCGTGTCCCACACCGCGAAGCCCTCGTCCACCAGCACCGGCACCTTGCCCACCGGGTTGACGCCGCGCAGGCCCTTCTTGAACGCCGAGTCCGCCGCGAACGAGTCGAAGCGCACCATGACTTCTTCGAACGGAATGCCGGCCTGGGTCATCAGCACCCAGGGGCGCATGGACCAGGACGAATAGTTTTTGTTGCCGATGTAGAGCTGCAATGCCATGGGGAAAATCTCCTTGTGAGGACGCCCATGCTAAGCCCTGGCCGGCACCGCATTGATGCCAAAAAACCGCGGAATTGATTCGAGCGAAACGGTCACTGACCAGAGATGCAGCAACCAGAGGCGCAGGGATATGGGCGACCCCCGGCGCGAAGTGCCCTATCCCAGAACGCCGCGGAACCGGCTTTGCCGGGCCGCCAGCGTTGCCCCCTGGGGGGTAGCGCGAAGCGCTGCGGGGGGAGCCCCCCTCATGCGTACTTTTCAAGAATCCGCGTCGAGCGCTCCACCTCGCGGAAGGTGTCCACCTCGGAGTTCGACGTCGAGACCGCCTCCATCACCGAGCAGGCCATCATGCGGTAGAAGGCCTTGTCCATGGCCTTGCGCGCGGCCGACATCTGCTGGGCCACGTCTTCGCAGGAGCGGCCTTTTTCCACCATGTCGATCAGCCCCCGCACCTGGCCCTCGATGCGTTTGAGGCGGTTGATCACGTCGCGTTCGTGCTCCGAGCGGTAGGCAGCGGCCGTGGGCGCCGGTGGGGTGGGGCTGGACGGGGATTTCGCTGGAGTGGCTGCCATGGTGGTGATCCTGTGAATGGAGACTGGCCCCGAGTTTGCCAAAAAACGGGCGTGCGCGTCCGCTGGTGTTCCCTGATGCGAAGGGTCTTGATATTTACCCTACCCCCTAGGGTAGTCACCGATGGCGTCAGCAAGGGCCTTCGATATCGTCCGATGCGCAGTGATTTGAGAAATATCAAGTCACGCATTTCTTCCACCCCATCGCGACACGAGGACAGCACCATGCACATCTGCAAGCGTTTCTCCATTGGCCTGGCCCTGGCGGCCACCCTGTTGGCCACCACCGGCTGCGGCACTCTCTCCACCCTTGGCAAACTCGAAGACGGCGCGGGTGGGGAAGCCTCGCGCATGTGGGACCGCTGGGTGGACGGCCAGGGCGACATCGCCGTGGCCACCACCTGGGAGCGCAAGGTCAAGGACGGTGTGAGCGCCAAGGATGTGGAGGAAATCTTCAAGCTCGTGGCCGTGGAGCGCAACATGCGCGAGGTGGGTGTGCTGCCGCTGTCCAAGGAACTCGAAGCCCGCTCGGGCAAGAAGGAAAAGCTGCTCACGGTCTATTCCTACTGCAGCCCGGGCACCGCCCGCAGGATGGTGGACTTCAGCCCGCACATGGCCGCCTACCTGCCCTGCCGCATCAGCGTGGTGGAGCACGACGACGGCAGCCTGTGGCTCTACACCCTGAACATGGACATGATGGTCAAGATGGGCCGCAAGCTGCCCTCGCCGCTGAAGGAAGAAGCCTGGGCGGTGCGCGAGACCATCTGGCAGATGATGGAGCGCGCCTCCAAGGGAGAGTTCTGACCCTGGCAACCCCAAACACAAAAACAACCGCCAGCGATCACAACCCCCACCCGAGGAGACACAACAATGACATTCCAGATCAGCGCCCTGCGCGCCGCCACCCTGATCGCGCTGGGCTCGACCGCGCTGTCAGCCCACGCCACCGACGGCTATTTCTCGCACGGCTACGGCATCAAGGCCAAGGGCATGGGTGGCGCGGCCACCGCCCTGGCGCAGGACGGCTTCGCCGGCGCCAACAACCCGGCCGCCGCGGCCTTCGCGGGCAACCGCTTCGAGGCCGGCGTGGACCTGTTCATGCCCGACCGTGAGATGTCGCGCAGCGGCACCGGCGGCATGCTCGACACCCGGGTGCGCAGCGACAAGCGCGCCTTCCTGATTCCCGAGCTGGGCTACAACCAGAGCCTGTCGCGCAACCTGGCCGCGGGGGTCTCGGTGTACGGCAACGGGGGCATGAACACCACCTACCCCGGCGGTCAGCTCAACTGTGGCCAGGGGCCGGCCAACGCGCTGTGTGGTTCGGGTCAGCTGGGCGTGGACCTGATCCAGCTGGTGGTGGCGCCCACGGTGGCCTACCAGCTCAACGAGCGCCACAGCGTGGGCGTGTCACCGCTGCTGGTGTTCCAGATGTTCAAGGCCTATGGCCTCGAAGGGTTTGGCGGCATGTCGGTGGACGCGGCCCGCCTCACGGGCAGCGGCTATTCCAACAGCACCGGCCTGGGGCTGCGGCTGGGCTACCTGGGCCAGCTCTCCGACCGGGTGAGCATCGGCGCGTCCTACGCGCCCAAGGTCCACATGAGCCGTTTCAAGGCATACGCGGGCCTGTTCGCCGACGGCGGCGACTTCGACATTCCGGAAAACGCCAGCGTCGGCATCGCCGTGCGGGCCACGCCCGAGGTCCTGCTGGCGGCCGATTACCAGCACATCGGCTACGGCGGCGTGCCAGCGATCGGCAACGCCGCCACCGCCGGCCCGCTGGGCGGTACCCCGGGGGGTGGTTTCGGCTGGAAGAACATCGGCGTCGTGAAGCTGGGCGTGCAGTGGCAGATGAGTCCCCGCGTCACGCTGCGCGCGGGCTACAACCGCAGCGAGAACCCGGTCACCTCGGCCAACATCACGCCCAACGTGCTGGCCCCGGGGGTGATGAAGTCGCACTTCACGCTGGGCGCCACCCATGCGCTGTCACCCCATTCGGAGCTGACCTGGTCGTTCATGCACGCGCCGCGCGTGTCGGTGAGCGGGCCCTCGCTGCTGGCCGGCACCGAGACGGTGAGCATGCGCCAGAACGCCATCGCCATCCAGTGGGGCTCCCGATTTTGAGCACCCCTCCGGCGGGGTGATAGACCGGAAACGGATCAATCGGAGGGGCACCGCCAGACGCGGTCTCTCCGGTGCGAAATGCCTGCGCCTAGGGCACCGCCGGGCCGGCTTTGCCGGACGGCCAGTGCCGCCCCCTTGAGGGGGTCGCGCGAAGCGCGGCGGGGGTGTTCCATCCTACCCGCGCCGCAGCTTGAGCAGGCGCCTGCGGCCGCTGTCCGCGCTCAGGTAGGTGGGCGCCACCGCCGCCACGGACGTGGGCCGGATGCCCAGATCGGCCAGGCCGGGCAGCCGACCCGTGGCCACGTTGTCGACCCGCATGGCGTCCAGGTTGTCGCGGCTCATCAGCGGCTCGCCCGGCGCCAGTTCCATCATCAGCGCCTGCAGCCGCCCCAGCGCCATGGGCAGCGGGACGATGGGCCGCCGGTGGCCGCTGAGGCGCCCGGCCAGGCGCACCAGCTCGGCCAGCGTGAGCACCTCGGGCCCCGCGCACTCGTAGGTCTGGCCCACGCTGCCCCGGCCCGGGCCGGTGCCCAGGGCGCAGGCCACCACGGCGCTGGCCACGTCTTCCACCCACACCGGCTGGAAGCGCGCGCCCGCGCCGGCCAGCGGCATCACCGGAAACACCGCCTGCAGCCGGGCGAACAGGTTGAGGAAGCGGTCGCCCTCGCCAAAGATCACGCTGGGGCGCAACACGGTCAGGTCCAGCCCGGCCTCTCGCAGCACCTGCTCGCCGCGCGCCTTGCTGCGCTGGTAGCGCGACGGCGCGTCCAGGCCCACGCCCAACGCGCTCACGTGCACCACACGGCGCACACCGGTGGCCGCGCAGGCGCGCGCCAGTTTGGCCGGCAACGCCACGTGGATGCGCTCAAACGCCGCCTCGCTGCCGTGCAGGATGGCCACCAGATTGATCACCGCATCGTGCCCGGGCAGCAGCCGGGCCAGTTGTGCCTCGTCGTGCACGTCGGCTTCGATCACGGTCAGCCGCGGCAGGTGCTGCACGGCGCTGGCGTTGACGGCGCGCCGCGTGGGCACCGTGACGCAGCCGTCCTCGCGTTGCAGCTTCTCGCACACGTGGCGCCCCACGAAGCCGGTACCGCCCAGGACGAGGATGTTTTTCATGGAAGGGCCATGGATGGGGTCGGGGGTGGTCAGGGCAGTTCGCGGTTGACCGCGGTGGGGTCGGCGCGCGGCCCCACCGTGCCCAGCCGAGCGCGCAGCGACTGCGGCTGGCCACTCAGGATGGCGGCGTAGTTGGTGGTGTTGGCCAGCACGCGCTTGACGTAGTCGCGCGTTTCGTCGAACGGGATGTTCTCGGCCCAGATGTCGCCGGGCAGCACCGGCCCGTTGCGCCAGGCGCGGGGGCGCCCGGGGCCGGCGTTGTAGGCGGCGGCGGCCATGGGCAGCGAGCCCTCGAAGTCGTCCAGCGCGAACTTCAGGTAGGCCGTTCCGATGGCGATGTTGGTGTCGCGCTCGCCGATCTGGTGCGGCCGGAAATCGGTCAGGCCGATCTTGCGCGCGGTCCAGCGCGCCGTGGCCGGCATCACCTGCATCAGGCCCGCAGCGCCCACGCCGGAGCGCGCGTCCATCACGAAGCGGCTTTCCTGCCGGATCAGACCGTAGACATAGGCCGGGTCCAGGCCGATCTCGTTGGCGCGCTTGACCACGGTGCCGCGGTACGGCATGGGAAAACGCTGCGCATGGTCCTGGGCCAAGGGTGTGCGCTCGCTGGTGTTGATGCAGCGGTCCCACAAGTCGTTCTGGCAGGCCAGCTGGGCGGCGGCGAGCAGTTCGCGTTCGTTCATGCCGCCTGGCGTGTGCAGGCTCACGGTGTAGTTCCACTCGCGCACGCCTTCGGCGCGCAGCCCCAGGCGGATCGCGGCGAGCGCGCGCTGCAGGCCGGGGTTGCGCTCGGCGGCCCGCAGCTCCTGCGGCTGCGGGGGCTCGGGCGCGGGCGGCACCGTCACCAGGCGGCCCAGTTCCTCCAGCGCCAGTTGCTCGTAAAAGCCGCGCGACGAGGCGATGGCGCTGTACAGCTCGCGCGAGCGCGCCGTGGCGGCCAGCGCGTCGGGTTCCTTGAGCGCCTGCGTGGCGCGGGCGCGCCAGTACACCCACACCGGTTCGCGCTGCTGCGTCTCGTCCATCGCGGCGATGGCGTCGCGCACGTGGCCCCAGGCCCCGGCGCGCAAGGCGGCGCGCGCCATCCAGGCCAGGTGATCGCCGTGCATGAAGCGCGTCTGCCCGTTGGCGAAGTGCGTCAGCGCGTTGTCGTGCAGTTTTTGCGCCGCGCGCTTGCCGATCACGCCCCAGAGCCAGCCGCGCTCTTCCTGCGTGAGCTGGGCCTTCCAGCGCGTGCGCTCCATCTCCAGCGCCGCGAGCGCGGGTTCCTTGTCGGCCAGGCGGATGATGGCCAGCGTCACCAGCTCCTTGGTGCGCGGGCGGATCGCGGTGATCTTTTCGTCCAGGTACTTCGCGGGGTCGCTGGCGATGGCGCTGACGGTGGCCACCCAGTCGGGGTCGAGCATCGCCACCGCTTGTTCGGCCGCGCGTGGGCGGTTGGCCTCCATCGCCAGCCGGGCACGTTGCCAGGCCACCTCGGGCGCAAGGTGGCCGCTGTTGAGCAGGGCCTGCGCGGCGGTGGCGCAACCGGTGTCGGCGTCGCGCTGGCCCAGCCAGAGGCGCTGCACCTGGGCGGCCACCACGTCGGCGGGCGTGCGCCGGTCCACGGCGTCGAGCATCAGGGCGTAACAACGCAGCTCGCGGTCGTCGTTCATGCGGTAGTGGGGCAGCTCACTGGCCAGGGTGGCCCAGTCGCGCCGCTGGCCCAGTTGCAGCAGCCAGTCGTTGCGCAGGCGGTCTTCCCAGTAGGTGCCGGGGTGGCGCTCCAGGGCGGCGCGCACCTCCTGGGCGCTGGCGGTCTCCAGCCGGGCCTTCATTTCCCAGTAGCTGGCCAGGGGTTCGAGCACGTGGCCGCGCACCCGCGGCAGCAAGGCGCTGAGCTGCGCGCTGTTGTTGCGGCGGAACGCTTCGCGCATCTCCAGCAGCGCGGCGTCGGCACTGGCTTGCGCCCAGGCAGCGCCCGGGAGCACGAGCGCGGCCATAATGGCCACGAGCCCTCGTTTCATTCTTTCCTGTTGCAGGCTTACCCGTTTCATTGGTTGATTATGGACAACAAAAA
Organism: Hydrogenophaga taeniospiralis; assembly: GCF_020510445.1. Lineage (NCBI taxonomy): Bacteria > Pseudomonadati > Pseudomonadota > Betaproteobacteria > Burkholderiales > Comamonadaceae > Hydrogenophaga > Hydrogenophaga taeniospiralis. The sequence goes on along the minus strand of NZ_JAHBAG010000001.1, from coordinate 5,239,540 downwards.
CGCTCAGAGTTCCGCTTCCGGCGGGGCGGGTGGATCAACGGCGGCGGTGCAGAAGACCGCCTGGCGCAAGGACCTGATCGACAAGCGTCTTTCGCTGGCCGACCGGGCCCTGCGCAACGACCTGCTCCAGCGCGTCATGCGCGTGTGGCTGATCGAGCGGCCCGACGCCATCATTGGCGCCTACTGGCCCATCAAGGGCGAGTTCGATCCGCTGCCGGCGCTGTTCCGCTGGCAGGAAGCGGGGCTGGAGGAAGACGCCCAGGGCGCCCAGAAGCACCGGCGCATCGGCCTGCCGGTGGTCAACAAGGTGGACAAGACGCTCACCTTCTACACCTGGTATCCGGGTTGCCCGATGGAGGAAGACGCCTACGGCATTCCCAAGCCCAAGGACACCGAGATCATCGAACCTACGCTGATCTTCGTGCCTTGCGTGGGCTACGGGCCGGGGGGCTTCCGGCTGGGCTACGGCGGCGGCTTCTACGACCGCACCCTGGCCAGCCTGCAACCCAAGCCCTTTACCGTCGGCCTGGGTTACGACTTCGCCTACGTGCCCGACCTGAAGGCCGAGATCCACGACGTGCCGCTGGACACCATCCTGTCGGACACCGGGGTGATGTGGCCTGAACGGTGAACACCCCCGCCGCGCTGCGCGCGACCCCCTCAAGGGGGCAACGCGATGCGGCCTGGCGAAGCCAGTTCCGCCGCGTTCTGGGCAAGGCACCTCACCCCGGACAAGCTGTGGCCTTCTCCGGTGCACTGATTCAGTCCCTTCGCTCGATAGGCGCTACGGGTGCTCCGCGTTGGCGTGGACCTCGGTGATGCGTTTCTCGCGCCGCACCAGGTACAGGCCGCTGCCCACGATGATGGCGGCGCCCAGCCAGGTGTGGGCGGCGGGCAGGGTCTGCCAGACCAGCCAGTCCAGCGCCACGCCCCAGGCCAGGGCGGTGTATTCGAACGGGGCCACGGCCGAGGCCTGGCCGTGGCGGAAGGCTTCGGTGATGGCGAGCTGGCCGACGAAGCCGGTGAGCGCGAGGGCCAGCAAGAGCAGCGCATCGGCAGATGCCATCGGCACCCATTGCGGCGCTGCCAGGATGCCACCGCCGACGGACATGAACACCATCATGGACAGGATCATGCTTTCGCTGCTGTCGGTGCGGCTCACCAGCCGCCCGGCCACCGCCGCCACGGCGTAACACAGCGCCGCGGTCAGCACCGCCAGGCCGCCCAGGGTGACGAATCCCGCCTGCAGGTCTTCGCCGCTGGGGCGCAGGGCGATCAGCACACCGACAAAGCCCACGCCAATCGCCCACCAGTGGGCGCGCGGCACCCGCTCCTTGAGCACCGGCACCGACAGCGCGGTGATCAGCAGGGGGGCGATGAAAAACAGCGTGTAGGTGGCCGAGAGCGGCAGCTCGCGCACACCGCGGGTGAACAGCGCCAGCATGATGACGCCCAACACGCCGCGCAGCAGGTGCAGTTTCCAGCGGATGCGCAGCACCGACGGCCAGGCGCCGCGCCAGCTGATGTAGGCCAGCACCAGCGGCAGCGCCGTGAGCCCGCGCAGCGTGGCGATCTGCAGCACCGGGTAGCGCGCAGACAGGGTCTTGAGCACCGCGTCCATGAGCGCAAAGGCCCCCACCGCCATCAGCATGAAGGTGATGCTGCGCAGATTGCCTTGGGCGTGGTGGGCGGAGGAGGTCATGGGCGCGGAAGAAAAGCTGCGCAGTGTGCCTGAAAGAAGGCGCTGACCAAGGCTCCACACGCGGCACCACAGAGGGGGCCGCTGCCCGGCACACGCCGAAGATCCGGCTTCGCCGGTCCAAGGGCGTGGTTCCCTTGGGGGGAAGCCGCAAAGCGGCGCAGGGGGGGGGACGTATTCCACCCAGCACACGCCGAAGATCCGGCTCCGCCGGTCCAAGGGCGTGGTCCCCCTGGGGGGAAGTCGCGCAGCGGCGCAGGGGGGTTAGTCAATATAGTCAACGGTATCCGGATCAGGCACCTCGCCAATCGCCTGGCGGGTGCGCTCGGCCTCTTTCAGCAGCCAGTCGCAGAAGGCCTTGACCTCCGGGCGCACCACGCTGCGCGGTGCCTGCACCAGCCAGTACACCAGGGGCGAGTCCAGCCGCATGCCGGGCAGCGGCTCGACCAGGTCGCCGCTGGCCAGGCTCTCGGCCACGAGCGGCATGCGGGCCAGCGCCACACCCTGGCCGGTGAGCGCGGCCTGCACGATCTGGTTGGCGTAGTTGAAATACAGCCAGCGCTGCGGCGTGAGCCGCGCCTTGGGTCTGGCCGCGCCCGGCCCGGCCTTGGCGCGCGCGCCGCCGGTGGCTGGGGCGGGGGTGGCGAAGTGGTCGAACCAGCGCTGCCAGGTCAGCCACTCCAGGTGGCGCGTGCGGTGCGCGTCGCCGGCTTCGATGAGGGTGATCTTCGACAGGTCTTCCACCTTGCACAGGCGGTGCGTCTTGAGCAGCCAGGGGCTGGCCACCGGGGTGAGTTGTTCGCCAAACAGCCGGATCGCATGGGCCGGCATGGCCTGGGGCACGGCGTAGCGCAGGGCCAGATCCACGTCGGCGGTGGCCAGATCGATCGCGGCGTCGGAGGCGTCGATGCGGATGTCGATGTCCGGGTGCTCGCGCTGGAAGGCTTCAAGGCGCGGAATCAGCCACATCGAGGCGAACGAAGCCCAGGTGGTGATGGCCACGCTCTTGCGCCCCACGTTCTGGCGGATCTGCCGCACGGCCGCATCAATGCGCTCCAGCGCCACCCCGCTGGCGCGCAGCAGCTGCGAGCCCGCGCTGGTGAGCTCCACCGCGCGCGTGTGGCGCAGGAAGAGGGCGGCGCCCACCTCGTCTTCCAGGGCCTGGATCTGCCGGCTCACCGCGCTCTGCGTGAGGGAAAGCTCTTCGGCGGCGGCGCGGAAGTTCAGGTGCCGGGCGACGGCGTCAAAGGCGCGCAGATGCCCGGCGGAGATCGGGCGGGTGCGGGGATGGCTGGCCGGAAGCGACATGGGCAGGTCCAATCAATTGATGCGGTATCCGAATCAATAGCTTACCGCCATTTCATTGGACCCATGGACAAGGGCGCGGGAAGATGGCATCCGTGTTTTTGTCACTGGAGAACCGTATGTCACATCCCGCTGCTTCTTTGTCCGCCCGCCGTGCACCCATCGGCGCCTGGCGACTGCACCCCGGCCACGCCATGAGCCTGAGCCCGAAGAAGACCGCTGTGCTGCGCATCTTCTGCGGTCGGGTGTGGGTGACGCTGGGCGGCCCTTACCAGGGCGCGCCCAACGAACTGGGTGATCGTTTCCTGGGCCCGGGCGATGTGCTGGCCGTGCCACCCGGCGCCCGGCTGGTCATGGAGCCCGTTGCCCGCCCCGACGACGCCGGGCCGGTGCATTTCGACTGGTCCGACGCCACGGCGTCGGCGGCCCCCAGCCGCTTCGCCCGAGAAGTGGCGTCGCCCGCGCGCGACCTCGGCGAAGCGCTGGGTCGGGCGGGCGTGGCAACGGTGCGGGTGCTGCGCGGCCTGCTGGGCTACAGCGAGTTCCTGGCGGCCGGCCGGGGGCGGGTGCTGGGCCCGTACGAGGCCGGGCACTGGTGAGCCGGGCGCGGCCAGCGCCTGCCCGAGAAGGCCGCTAGCGTGCCGAGGACTTTTTGCGCTGCGGTGCCGGCTTTCGTGCCGCCACCGCGGCGCCCAGCGCCAGCCGGGCCCAGGGCGCCATCAGCGCGGGCGATTCCAGCGCGTCCTCGGGCGGCGTGTGGTAGTGCAAGCGCATGGTCTTGCCCTTGGCCTCGTACTGAAAAGGCCGCCCGCCCGCGGCCAGCCACTGGGGTTCGGTCTCGGCGTTGGTCTTGAGGAACAAGGTGTCCCAGGCAATGAGCCCCACGTTCATGCCGTCCACCGACAGGCCATAGCCCCCGAACATGCGCACGGCCTTGCACGAGCCGAGACAGGACAGCAGCTCGCAGGCGTGCAGCACAAAAGGATCGATGATGGGTTTGGTGGCCATGCGCGCATGGTAGTCAACGGCAATCGACGTGCCAACCCACCAAGCGCGATCAAGGGAACTCATGCCCGCGCAAAGTGCCAACAGACCCCGCGCGAGTGAGCGTGGCCTGTCCGGCGTGAAGTGTCTTGGCCCAGAACGCCGCGGAACTGGCTTCGCCAGGCCGCAGGCGTTGCCCCTTGAGGGGCTGAGCGGCTACGCGCAGCGAGCAAGCGATGGGGGTGGTCCGGTTTTCAGGGCGCGGTGGAACCGGCTTCGCCGGGCCACTCGCGCCGCCCCCTTGGGGGGTGACGGCCGTCAGGCCGGCGCGGGGGGAGCCCATCCTGGCCATGGGTGGACAATGTCCACCCATGGCCCGCCCCAGATCCGCCACCCACGACCTCAAGCGCGACGAAATCCTCGACGTCGCGGCGCAGTGTTTTGCCCGCCAGAGCTTCCCGGCCGCGAGCATGAACACCATCGCCACCGCCTGCGGCACCAGCAAGGCACGGCTCTACCACTATTACGAGAGCAAGGAAGCGATCCTCTTCGACCTGCTCGACCGCTACACCCAGCGGCTGCTGGCGCTGATCGGCGAGGCCGAGGCGCGGGCCCAGCGCAAGAACCTGAGCGAGCGCGATGCGCTCAACGAACTGGTGCGCGCGTTCCTGGCCGAATACGAAAGCTCGGCCACGCGCCACGTGGCGCTGGTGTCCGACACCAAGTTCCTGGGCGAGGCGCAGCGCGAGCTCATCCTGAACCGCCAGCGCGACGTGGTGGCCGCCTTCACCCGCTTCCTCAAACGCGCCTACCCCGAGCGCGTGACGCCGGCCAACCAGACCGCGCTGACCATGATGCTGTTCGGCATGATCAACTGGACCTTCACCTGGCTGCGCCCGGGCGGCCCCATGAGCTACGCCGCTTTTGCCGACGAGGTGGTGGCCGTGCTCGAAAAAGGCCTGGGAGGCTGAGGGCCTTTGAGGCATGCCCGCTCACCCCGCGCGCCGGCCCACCGGCTACCGGGCGTTTCCTGGGTGTGGTGCGGGGTTATTCGTTCACCAATGTGAAATTGATTTCGTTTAGGTAAAATCTCACCGGTTGTCGATTCGCGCGTCCGCGCCCCACAGGAGACCCCCATGAGCAAAGCCTTCGCTTCCCAGGCCGACCTGGAAGACAAAAAGATCACCTTCGAACAGCTCAGCCCGCACTGCTGGGCCTACACCGCCGAGGGCGATCCGAACTCGGGCGTCATCATCGGCGACAAATACATCATGGTCAGCGACGCCACCGCCACGCCGGCCATGGCGCGCGACCTGATCCAGCAGATCCGCAAGGTCTCGGACAAGCCGATCAAGTACGTGCTGCTGACCCACTACCACGCGGTGCGCGTGCTGGGCGCCAGCGCCTACCTGGCCGAGGGCGCCACCGAAGTCATCGCCAGCCAGGGCACCTACGAACTGATCGTCGAGCGCGGCGCGCAGGACATGCAGAGCGAGATGGAGCGCTTCCCGCGCCTGTTCCGTGGCGCCGACAGCGTGCCCGGCCTGACCTGGCCCACCATGGTGATCGGTGGCGGCGACGCGACCCAGGGCGAGGTGCCCGGCAAGCTCAGCATCGACCTGGGCGGCGTGACGGTGCAGATCTGGAGCCCTGGCCACGGCCACACCCGTGGCGACACCATCGCCTGGGTGGCGGACGAAAAAGTGCTGTTCAGCGGCGACCTGGTGGAGTACGAAGCGGGTGTCTACACCGGCGACGCCCAGCTCGAAGAGTGGCCCGCCACGCTCGAAGCCCTGCGTGCCTTGAAGCCCGAATTCATCGTGCCCGGCCGCGGCGAGGCCATGAAGGGCAACGCCGACGTGAACAAGGCGCTGGACTACACGAAGCGCTGGGTCACCACCCTGTTCCAGGCCGGCAAGGAGGCCGCCGCCGCCGGCATGGACCTCAAGGCCGCCATGGCCCACACCCGCAAGAGCATGGACCCGGTGTTCGGCCATGTGTTCATCTACGAACACTGCCTGCCGTTTGACGTGAGCCGTGCCTACGACGAAGCCAGCGGCATCAAGAACCCGCGCATCTGGACCGCCGAGCGCGACATGGAGATGTGGAAGTCGCTGCAGGGCTGAGGTGGTTCCCTCAAGCTCACAGCAAAAGACCCGCCTCGGCGGGTCTTTGTTTTGGGGCAGCGCCCGGTGGGTCCCCGCAAGGGGTCATTCGGTCCCGGACGTCGTCGTTGACTGGGTGGATGTGCTTGTCTGGCTGGCCGGCTCCACCGTGATCTCTTCGGTCGTGCTGCCCTCCCGGCCCGCGCTGTCCGTGACCGTGAGGGTGACGGTGTAGGTGCCCGCGGCGGTGTAGGTGTGGCTGACCGCCTCGCCCTTGGCGCTGCTGCCATCGCCGAAATCCCACTCGTAAGACGTCGCGACGGTATCGGCCGGCGTTTTCGAGATCACGGTCCCGGAGCCGTCGAAGGTCACCGATTCACCCACCGTGGCCGGCGAGGGGTCGGCGCTGATGATGGCGATCGGGTTGCAGGCGGCGAGCAGCACCACCGCGCTGACCAGCAGCGGTTTGCACCAGGAAAGAAGTTGTTGGCGGGAGATCATGGTCTGGAAAACAGGTGGTTGGTGGGACGGGTGGTGTGGGTTCCAAGGGCGAACGCGGTGGTCGGTCTCCAGGCCTTTGCTACCATGCCGCACCACAAAAAGCCTGCCTTCATGACGCCATCGACCGCCCTGTTCGGGCATTCTGCCACCGACTGGGGCATTGTTGCCGTGTTCGCGGTGGTGTACCTCGGCATGTTCCTCGGCGGCCTGCCGCGCCTGAAGCTCGACCGTTCGGGCGTGGCCCTGCTCGGCGCCATCGCGGTGATCGCGCTGGCCGGCCTGCCGGTGGAAGACGCCGCGCGTGCGGTGGACCTGCCCACCATCGTGCTGCTGTTCGCCTTCATGGTGGTGTCGGCCCAGATGCGGCTGGGCGGTTTCTACGCCGAAGTCACGCGCCGTGTCGGTGCCATGCCGCTCTCACGCCCTGGGCTGCTGGCGGCGCTGATCGCTGTGGCCGGCGCGCTGTCGGCGGTCTTTTCCAACGACATCATCTGCCTGGCCATGACGCCGGTGGTCGCGCGCCTGTGCCTGCAGCGCGGGCTGAATCCGCTGCCGTTCCTGATCGGCCTGGCCTGCGCCGCCAACATCGGCTCGGCCGCGACGCTGATCGGCAACCCGCAGAACATGCTGATCGGCTCCGTGCTGCAACTGCCGTTCGGCGGCTATGTGCACCAGGCGCTGCCACCGGTGGTGTTGAGCCTGGGCCTGCTGTGGTTGTGGCTGGCCTACGGGCCGGGGGCACGCACGGGGGCGGGCGAACCGCGCCGCCCGGCGGACATGGCGCTGCTGCCGGCCGCGAGCCCGGAAGAGGAGCCCGCATTCGACCGCTGGCAGACCACGAAGGGACTGGCGGTGGCCACGGCCCTGATGGGCATCTTCCTGTTCACCGACTGGCCGCGCGACGTGGCGGCGCTGGTCGGTGCGGGCGTGCTGCTGCTGAGCCGGCGCCTGCATTCCTCGCACGTGATAGGTTTTGTGGACTGGCCGCTCCTGTTGCTGTTCATCGGCCTGTTCGTGGTCAACCACGCGTTCGAAACCACCGGTCTGGCGGCGCAGGCGGTGGCATGGATGTCCAGCCAGGGCGTGCACCTGGCCGACCCCGGGCCGCTGCTGGTGCTGGGTGTGGCGCTGTCCAACCTGGTCTCCAACGTGCCGGCGGTCATGCTGCTGTTGCCGCACCTGGGCGCCAACGCCAGCGAGGCGGGCACGATGCTCGCGCTGGTGAGCACCTTCGCCGGCAACCTGCTGCTGGTGGGCTCGATCGCCAACCTGATCGTGGCCGACCTGGCCGCGAAGCAGGGCATCGGCATCGACTGGAAGCGGCATGCGCTCACCGGCATCCCGGTGACGCTGGCCACGCTGGTGGTGGTGTGGGGCTGGATGCGCTGGATCAGTGGATAGACGACAGGAACTGCTGCAGTTCCGGCGTTTGCGGGCTGCCAAAGAGTTCCGCCGGCGGACCCATCTCGTGCACCCGTCCCTGGTGCATGAAGATCACGCGGTCGCTCACCTTGCGCGCGAAGCCCATCTCGTGCGTGACCATCAGCAGGGTCATGCCCTCGTCGGCCAGCGATTCCACCACGCGCAGCACCTCGCCCACGAGTTCGGGGTCGAGGGCCGAGGTGATCTCGTCGCAGAGCAGCACGCTGGGCTCCATGGCCAGTGCGCGCGCGATCGCCACGCGCTGCTGCTGGCCACCCGAGAGCTGGTCGGGGAAGGCGTCGAACTTCTCGCCCAGGCCCACACGGTCCAGCAGCTGGCGCGCCTTGGCCTCGCTGGCGGCGCTGTCGATCTTCTTTACCAGACCGGGCGCGAGCATCACGTTCTTGCCCACGCTCAGGTGCGGGAACAGGTTGAAGTTCTGGAAGATCATGCCCACGTGCTGGCGCAGCTCGCGCATGGCTGCGGCGTTGCCGTGCAGCAGCGGCTGGCCGTCCACGCTCAGGCTGCCGCTCTGGAACACCTCCAGCCCGTTGATGCAGCGCAGCAGCGTGCTCTTGCCCGAGCCACTCTTGCCGATGATGGCGATCACCTCGCCGGGCCTGACCTGCAGGTCGATGCCCTTGAGCACCTCGTTGCTGCCGTAGGACTTGCGCAGCTGGTGGATGTCGACGATGGGACCGGTCTTGGCCAGCGGCGTACCGATCACGGTGGGTTCAGCGACTTGCATTGAGTTTCCTCTCGAGGGAACGCGCATACAGGCTCACAGGGAAGCACAGCGCAAAGTACAGAAGGGCCACGCAGCTGTAGACCAGGAAGGGCTGGAAGGTGGCGTTGGTGATCATGGTGCCGGCTTTGGTGAGTTCGACGAAGCCGATCACCGAGGCCAGCGCCGTGCCTTTGACGACCTGCACCAGGAAGCCCACCGTGGGCGCGATGGCGATGCGCGTGGCCTGCGGCAGGATCACGTGGCGCAGCTGTTCGCCAAAGCTCAGCGCCAGGCTCTGCGCCGCTTCCCACTGGCCCTTGGGCACGGCGGCCACGCAGCCGCGCCAGATCTCGACCAGAAAGGCGCTGGTGTAGAGCGTGAGCGCCACCGCCGCGGCCATCCAGGCCGAGGTGTCGACGCCAAACAGCGCCAGACCGAAGTAGGCCAGGAACAGCTGCATCAGCAGCGGTGTGCCCTGGAACAGCTGCACGTAGCCGGCGACGAAGCGCTCGGCGCCGGGCCAGCGCGCGGTGCGCGCCACCAGCAGGGCGATGCCCACCAGGCCACCGCCGACGAAGGCGATCAGCGAAAGGCCCACCGTCCAGCGCGCGGCCAGCAGCAGGTTGCGGAAGATGTCCCACAAAGAAAAATCAACCACGGCGGCCTCCAAAGAGATAACGCGGGCCAGCCCAGTTGAGCAGCGCACGCACACCCACCGACAGCAGCAGGTAGATGCCGGTGGCGACGATGAAGGCCTCGAAGGCGCGGAAGTTGCGGCTCTGGATCAGGTTGGCCGCGTAGCTCAGCTCTTCGGTGGAGATCTGGCCACACACGGCCGAACCCAGCATCACGATGATGATCTGGCTGGTGAGCGCGGGCCACACCTTCTGCAGCGCGGGTGGCAGCACCACGTGCAGGAAGGTCTGCACGCGCGAGAGCGCCAGGCTGGCCGCGGCTTCGAACTGGCCCTTGGGCGTGGCATCGATGCCGGCGCGGACGATCTCCGCCGCGTAGGCGCCGAGGTTGATCACCATCGCGATCACCGACGCGATCTCGGGCGTGAGCTTCACGCCCGCGGCCGGCAGGCCGAAGAACACGAAGAACAGCTGCACGATGAAGGGCGTGTTGCGGATGAGTTCCACATAGCAGCCCACCACCCAGCGCAGCCACAGCGGGCCGCTGCTGCGCGCCCAGGCGCAGAGCGTGCCCACCACCAGACCGATCACGGCCGAGATGGCGGTCAGGCCCAGCGTCCAGAGCACGCCTTTGGCGAGCAGTGGCCACTGCAGCAACACGGCGATGAAGTCGAGTTCGATGCGCATGCGGGTTCCCTCAATGCGTCAGGGGGTGCGAAGATCGATGCGCCGCCGGGCCGCCCCAAGGCGAATCAGCCCCCGGACCCGGCAAGGACCGGGGCCCTTCCCGTTCCTGGGGCAGCGACCCGCGCAGCGGTGGAGCCCCGGGGCCACCCCAAAGGGGTGGGAACGCAAGGGGGCTTGTTTCACTCAGGGAGGGTGCCCGCCGGGCGGCCCAGCCACTTCTTGGCCAGGGCGTCGATCTCGCCCGACTTCTTGGCCGCGATGATGATGTCGTTCACCTTCAGGCGCAGCGCATCCTCGCCCTTGGCCACGCCGATGAAGTTGGGGCTGTCTTTCAGCAGCAGCTTGTATTCGGCGCCCAACTGCGGGTTGCGCGCCATCATGTTGCCGGCCACCGAAGCGCCGGTGGCGATCAACTGGGTCTGGCCCGAGACGAAGGCCGAGACGGTGGCGTTGTTGTCTTCGAAGCGCTTCACGTCGGTCCCGGCGGGCGCGAGTTTGGTGAGTTCCTGGTCTTCGATGGCGCCGCGGGTCACGCCGATGGACTTGCCGGCGAGGTCGGCAAAGCTGGCGACCGTGAGCGACTTCGACGCGAACACGGCCTGGAAGAAGGGCGAGTAGGCGACGGTGAAGTCGATCACGGCCGAGCGCTCGGGGTTCTTGCCCAGGGTGGAGATGACCAGGTCGGCCTTCTTGGTCTGCAGGTAGGGGATGCGGTTGGCGCTGGTCACGGGCACCAGCTCCAGCTTCACGCCGAGCTTGGTGGCGATCAGCTTGGCGGTGTCGATGTCCAGGCCTTGGGGCTGCAGGTCGGTGCCGACGAAACCGTAGGGCGGGAAGTCGGTGGGGATGGCGATTTTGATCGTCTTGGCCTTCATCACGTCATCGAGCGCGGTCTGGGCCTGGGCGGCGCCCAGGCTGGCGAAGGCGGCGAGCGCGACGGCGGTGGCGAGAAACAGGCGTTTGGTGAATTTCACAGCAAGGCTCCTAGGTAGGTTTCGGGGGCGGGAGGGGTGGGTTTGCGGGAGCGGCGGCCGGTCTTTTTGGCGGCACCGGGCGGGTTGCCGGGGGTGGCCTCGTGCAGCGGCGCCAGGGCTTCGCGCAGGTTGGCCAGGGGGTCGTTGGGCGCGTTCAGCCGCAGGGCGGCCTGCACCTGGCCGATGTGCGCCTGCATCAGGCGCTCGGCGTGTTCGGTGTCGCCGCGCTCCAGCGCCTCGACGATGTCCACGTGGTCCTGGCAGGACTGCACCGCGTCGTGCGTGGACTGGTAGAGCATGGCGATGAGCGTGGTGCGGGCGGTGAAGTCGCGCAGCGTGTCGGCCAGCAACTGGTTGCCCAGGCATTCGGCCAGGCAGACATGGAAGTCGCCCAGCAGGTAGCTGCGCTGGCCCACATCGCTGCCCTTGAGGGCGGCCTTTTCCTGCTTGAGGTGCTGGCGCAGGCGCTGCAGCGCGGCCTTGTCCATCGGGCCGGCCTGGCGGATCAGGCCCATCTCGATCACGCGGCGCGCCTCGAAGGCTTCGCGCGCTTCGTCGTGCGAGGGCTGCACCACGTACCAGCCGCGGCGCGAACTCACGGTGACGATGCCGCGCGCGGCCAGCCGCATGAGGGCCTCGCGCACCAGGGTGCGGCTGCAGTCGAACAGGATGGACAGGTTCTGTTCACCCAGGCGCGCACCCGGCGCGAGCCGCTGCGCGAGGATGGCTTCGACGATGCGCTGGGCAATGACTGTGGAATTCACCATGCCGCTTTATATGCGAATTCCGTGCCATGTCATACAAGTCTTGTATGCAAGATATGTGCACCAGTCTTGTGCAAAAGACCGAAGCGGCGGCGCCACATGCACCAGCGATGCGTGTGCGGCAGCCCGGTTGTGGTGCCCCGGCCGGGTGCGTGGGCGGGTGCTCAGTGCGCGGCCATCAGCGCGCGCAGGTCTTGCTCGTAGCCCTTGAGCACGTCGACGGCGTGGGTGCGCTGCTCCGGGCTGGTGCTGTTGTGCAGGGCGGCGAACTGCTCGCAGCCCTCGCGCACCAGGCTTTCGCTGTAGGCGTGAAAGCCGGGCACGGGCGCGCGCATCACGCGGTCGTGCCAGGCGCGCAGGGCCACCACGGCGGCGGCATGGGTCGCCGGGGGCGTCGTGGCGCTGCTGCTGCCGTTGTTGCCGCCCGTGTGGCCAAGCAGGCCGCGCAGCGTCTGCAGCAGATCGCTCTGGCGCCGCAGGCGTTCGGCGTGGACGCGCTGGGGATCGAATGCCGACTGGCGCAACCGGTTGGTGAGCAGGGTGATCTGCGCGTCGTTGAGCGTGCCGTACAGCGTCTCGTAGCGGCTGATCGCCTTGTCCAGCAGCCGGTCCAGGCGCTGCTCGGGGCTGCCGCGCAGATAGTCCTTTTCAAAGACCTGGTTGCTCTTGGCGTAGTGCCGCTCCATGTGTTGCAGCTGATCGGGCGTGAGCTGCAGGGCCAGCCGGGCCAGGGGTTCCAGGCTGCGGTCGATCAGCCGCAGGTAGCTGCTGCGCAAGCGCTCGAACTGGATGCAGGTGATCTGGGCGGTGCTGTCTTTCGCCGCCAGCTGTTGCCACTGCAGCAGCATGCCGGTGTAGATGGGCAGCTCGGTGCTGCGGTGCCAGGCGAAAAAATCGTCGATGTCGCGGCGCAGCTGGACCGACTGCGGGTCGTTCAGGTCGGTGTAGCCATCGATCCACCAGTACACCAGATTGGGCGCCTGGTTGTAGGCCAGACGGGTCGCGCTGCAGGCGCCCAGCAGGAGCGTGAGCAGGGCCAGCGCGAGGGCCAGCACACCATGGCGCAACGAGCGGCGGGAGATAATCCGCGGCAGGTTTTGTCCCAGATTCATTCCGTGGCCCGGCGCGGCCCCAGCAAAGGTGTTCATGACTTTCCCAGTGGATGTGGTGGTGATGGCGGCGGGCAAGGGCACGCGCATGAAGAGCCTGCGGCCCAAAGTGTTGCACCGATTGGGCGGGCGTGCACTGGCCCAGCATGTGATTGACACGGCGGCCCGGATGTCGGCGCGTTCGGTGGTGGTGATCACCGGGCATGGGGCCGATGCGGTGGAGGCCGCTTTGCGCGCGCCCGAGGCCATGGCGCTGCGTTTCGTGCGCCAGGAGCCGCAGCTGGGCACCGGCCACGCGGTGCAGCAGGCTGTGCCGGTGCTGGCGGACGACGGGGTCGTGCTGATCCTCAACGGCGACGTGCCCCTGATCGGGCGCGCCACGCTGGCGGCCCTGCTGAAAGCCTGCGCCGGCCAGCACCTGGCCCTGCTCAGCGTGGACACGGGCGAAGACGCGGGTGGTTACGGGCGGATCGTGCGCGATACCGACGCGGACCGTTCGGTGGTGGCCATCGTCGAAGCCAAGGATGCCGATGCGGCGCAGCGGAGCATCACCGAGTGGTACAGCGGTGTCATGGCTGCGCCGGCCGAGCTGCTCAAGCCGCTGCTGGCCTGCCTGTCCAACGACAACAGCCAGCGCGAGTACTACCTGACCGACGTGGTCAAACACGCGGTGGCGCAGGGCATGTCGGTGCGAGCCATCACCACGCGGGACGCGGTCGAGGTGGCCGGCGTCAACAGCCCGCAGCAGCTCGCGCAGCTGGAGCGGGCCTACCAGCGGCGCGTGGCCGAGGCGCTGATGGAGCAGGGCACCCGCCTGGCCGACCCGGCGCGGCTGGACGTGCGCGGCGAACTGCTGTGCGGCCAGGACGTGGAGATCGACGTCAACTGCGTGTTTGAAGGCCGCGTGGCGCTGGGCGCGGGGGTGCGCATCGGTGCGAACTGCGTGATCGCCAACGCGGTCATCGAGGCGGGCGCGGTGATCCACCCGTTCACCCACATCGACGGCGAAAAACTCGGCGTCACGGTCGGCCGCGGATCGTTGGTGGGGCCGTTCGCGCGCCTGCGTCCGGGCGCGGTGCTCGGGTCCGAGGTGCACATCGGCAACTTCGTGGAGGTGAAGAACTCCACCCTCGCCGACGGCGCCAAGGCCAACCACCTGGCCTACCTGGGCGACGCCACGGTGGGCGAGCGGGTGAACTACGGCGCGGGCAGCATCACGGCCAACTACGACGGCGCCAACAAGCACCGCACCGTGATCGAGGCCGACGTGCACGTGGGCAGCAACTGCGTGCTGGTGGCGCCGGTCACCCTGGGCGCCGGTGGCACGGTGGGTGGAGGCTCCACCATCACCAAGAGCACGCCGCCGGGCGCGCTGTCGGTGGCGCGTGGCAAGCAGGTCAGCCTGCCGAACTGGCAGCGGCCCAGCAAGAACAAGGGCTGAGAACCGGCCCTGCGATCCGGGTCAGTGCGGCCGGGAGCGCTGCGCAGGCGGGCGCTGCCGGTTCTGGCGTTCGATCTCGTCTTCGCCCAGGTTCATCAGCCCGCTCAGCCCCATCACCTCGGAGTCCCGGAAGCTGGTGACCGGGTGCAGCTGGTCGAACTCCGAGATCCGGGATTCCAGCTGTTGCTGGGGAGTTTCGACTTCTTCCTTGGGTTTGGGCTGGGGCAGCGCCGCCAGGTTGAGCTGGGTGCGGAAATCGGCCGGTGAGGGCATGCGGTGGATGCTGTTCTTGAGCAACAGAAAACGCACGCCGGCGGTCTTGAGGATGCGGTTCTTGATCTTCACCTGATGCTCCTTGGCCTTGGCGTTGCTCAGGTGGAACTGCTCGATGTCGAACGCAAACTGGGGGCGACCGTCTTCGCCGCACACCACGAAATCCACCTTCTGGGTCCTCAGTCGCTCCTGGGCGTTCTTGTGGTCGGCGGCACGCCGGACCGAGAGCATGTCCTTGAGCGGCAGGTTGGGCAGCACCACGTGGCCGGGGAAGGTGTCGTGCAAATAGTCCAGCATCTGCACCTGCTCGGGCGTGAGCACGCGCTCGGGGGTGTAGCGGTCATCGCGTCCCGAGCCTTTCTCGGTATTGCGGCGGTAGTAGAGCCAGCCACCCAGCGCGGCCAGAGCCAGCACCACCATGAGAGCGATCCACAGGGCAAACATTCAACCTCCAGTTTGTTGCTGATTCCAGCCAGTTGCTGATTTTTGTGGTCGGATTCTAGGAGCCTGTAACCGGTTTTTGGCCGTTCTAACGCTTTGTTACCGCGCGATGACGGCCTCGCCGACGGGCTGCAGCGCCAGGCGCGGCTCGAATTTGGCCCGCTTGATGCTGAAAAAGCTCTTGACGTTGCGCACGTTGGCATCGCTGGTGAACAGGCGTTGCGCCAGCGCAAGGTAGGCCGGCATGTCCGGCACGTGCACCACCAGCATGAAGTCGGGGCCGGGGCTGACGCGGTAACACTGCTGCACCGCCGCTTCGGCCACGGCGCGCGCCTCGAAGGCGTCCAGCTGTTCGGCGCCCTGGCGTTCCAGTGTGATCTCAAGCAGGGCCGTCAGACCATGGCCCACCAGCGGAGCGAGCCGGTCGGCGCTGAGCAGGGCCACCTGGCGCTCGATCAGGCCCAGGTCGCGCAGGCGCTTGATGCGCCGCAGGCTGGTGGGCGGTGAGAGGTGGGCCAGCTCGGCCAGGGCCTGGTTGCTGCGGGAGGCGTCGGTTTGCAGCAGATCGAGCAGGCGAAGATCGGCGTCGTCTATGTTCATTTATTTTGATTTAAGTAACTTTATGGAATAAAAAACCATAGTCGTCTTTGTATGAAATTATCGGTCATTGAAATTAAAAAAATAGCCTGAAATTTCTTCTTTGGCTGTATAGCATGCACAGCATCGATTTCTCAAGGAGCGCGGTATGTGCGGCATCGTGGCAGGGGTTTCCGGGCGTGACATCGTGCCCGTGTTGGTTCAGGGTTTGCAGCGGCTGGAGTACCGCGGCTACGACTCCTGCGGTGTGGCGGTCTATTCCGATGGTCTGCGGCGCGCGCGCAGCACGGCGCGTGTGGCGGAGCTCGCGGAGCAGGTAAAGGCCGAGGGCATCGCCAGCGGCACCGGCATCGCCCACACGCGCTGGGCCACCCACGGCGCGCCCGTCGTGCACAACGCCCACCCGCACTTCAGCCACGGGCCGGCCAACACCTCCGCCAACGGCACGGCCGGCCACGTCGCCCTGGTGCACAACGGCATCATCGAAAACCACGACGAACTGCGCGCCGCCCTGCAGGCCAAAGGCTATGTGTTCGAGAGCCAGACCGACACCGAAGTCATTGCCCACCTGATCGACTCGCTCTACGAGGGTGACGTGTTTGCCGCGTTGCAGGCGGCGGTGGTGCAACTGCACGGCGCCTATGCGCTGGCGGTGTTCCACAAGGACGAACCGCACCGCGTGGTGGGCGCGCGCGCCGGCTCGCCGCTGGTGCTGGGTGTGGGCGACGGTGGCCAGGAGCATTTCCTGGCCAGCGACGCCATGGCGCTGGCCGGCGTGACCGACCAGATCGTCTACCTCGAAGAGGGCGATCTGGTGGACCTGCAGCTCGGCCGCTACTGGGTGACCGATGCCCAGGGCCGCAGTTTCGACGTGGCCCAGCGCCCGGTGAAGACCGTGCACGCGCACAGCGGCGCGGCCGAGCTCGGCCCCTACCGCCACTACATGCAAAAGGAGATCTTCGAGCAGCCGCGCGCCATCGGCGACACGCTCGAAGGCGTCGAGGGCATCACGCCCGAGCTGTTCGGTGATGGCGCCTACCGCGTGTTCAAGGACATCGACAACGTGCTCATCCTCGCCTGCGGCACCAGCTACTACAGCGGCTGTGCGGCCAAATACTGGCTGGAAGACATCGCGCGCATCCCCACCCAGGTGGAGGTGGCCAGCGAATACCGCTACCGCACGAGCGTGCCCAACCCGCGCACGCTCGTGGTCACCATCACGCAGAGCGGCGAAACCGCCGACACCCTGGCCGCGCTGCGCCACGCCCAGGGCCTGGGCATGCGCCACACGCTGACCATCTGCAACGTGGCCACCAGCGCCATGGTGCGCGAATGTGAGCTGGCCTACATCACGCGCGCCGGGGTTGAAATCGGCGTGGCCTCCACCAAGGCGTTCACGACGCAGCTCGCCGGCCTGTTCCTGCTGACGCTGGCGCTGGCCCAGGTGCGCGGCCATCTGAGCGACGAGCAGGAGGCCCAGCACCTCAAGGCCATGCGCCACCTGCCCGTGGCGCTGCAGGCCGTGCTGGCACTGGAGCCGCAGGTGATCAGCTGGGCCGAAGATTTCGCGCGCATGGACAACGCGCTGTTCCTCGGCCGTGGGCTGCACTACCCGATCGCGCTCGAAGGCGCCTTGAAGCTCAAGGAAATCAGCTACATCCACGCCGAGGCCTACCCCGCCGGTGAACTCAAACACGGCCCGCTGGCCCTGGTCACCAGCGCCATGCCGGTGGTCACCGTGGCGCCCAACGACACCCTGCTCGAAAAACTCAAGAGCAACATGCAGGAAGTGCGCGCGCGCGGTGGCGTGCTCTACGTGCTGGCCGACGCCGATACCCGCATCGGCAGCAGCGAAGGCATCCACGTCATCCGCATGCCCGAGCACTACGGCGCGCTGTCCCCCATCCTGCATGTGGTGCCGCTGCAATTGCTGGCGTATCACACGGCACTGGCCAAGGGCACGGACGTGGACAAGCCCAGGAACCTGGCCAAGAGCGTGACGGTGGAGTGACGGGTTCGGCATCTCGCCCTCGCGCCTGCGCAACCGGTCCGGCGTGCCGGGTCAGGGCACCGCGGAGCTGTCCCCGTCCCATCCGTCGCCAGGGCAGCGCTGCCCACCGCCGTCGGACAACGGCGATGGGCGGCCTGACGCGGACCACGTCAGTTCGTGGGTCAGGCGGCCAGCTTCAGTTGGTCGTGGGGGTCGATGACGAACTTCTTCGGCGCACCGGCGTCGAAGGCCGCATAGCCTCTGGGTGCGTCCTTGAGGGCAATCACCTCGACGCCCACCACGTCGGCGATGTGGATCCGGTCCCACAGAATCGCCTGCATCAGCGCGCGGTTGTACTTCATGACCGGTGTCTGGCCGGTGAAGAAGCTGTGCGACTTGGCCCAGCCCAGGCCCAGGCGGATGCTCAGTGAACCTTGTTTCGCCGCCTTATCGGTGGCGCCCGGGTCCTCCGTGACGTACAGGCCCGGAATGCCGATCTTGCCCGCGGCTCGCGTGACCTCCATCAGTGCGTTGAGCACGGTGGCAGGGGCCTCTTCCTGCGACCCGGCATGACCGTGGCCACGCGCCTCGAAGCCCACGGCATCGATCGCGCAGTCCACCTCGGGTGTGCCCAGGATCTGGGCGATCTGTTCCCCCAGGCTGGCATCCAGGGACAGGTCCACCGTCTCGAACCCGACCTTGCGCGCATGGACCAGGCGCGCGGGATTGACGTCCCCGATGATCACGACAGCCGCACCCAGCAGCCGCGCCGACGCCGCCGCCGCCAGGCCCACGGGGCCGGCACCGGCCACGTACACGGTGCTGCCGGTCCCGACACCGGCCGTCACGGCGCCGTGGTAGCCCGTGGGCAGGATGTCGGACAGGCAGGTCAGGTCGCGGATCTTCTCGACCGCCTGTCCGCGATCGGGGAACTTCAGCAGGTTGAAGTCCGCGTAGGGCACCATCACGTATTCGGCCTGGCCGCCGATCCAGCCACCCATGTCGACATAGCCATAGGCGCCGCCCGCGCGCGACGGGTTGACGCTCAGGCAGACGCCGGTGTGCTGTTCCTTGCAGGTGCGGCAGCGCCCGCAGGCCACGTTGAAAGGCACCGACACGATGTCGCCGCGCTGCAGCGTCTCGACATCGCGCCCGACTTCGAGCACCTCGCCCGTGATTTCGTGGCCCAGCACCAGACCGGCCGGGGCGGTGGTCCGGCCGCGCACCATGTGCTGGTCAGAGCCGCAGATGTTGGTGGTGAGCACCTTCAGGATCACCCCGTGCTGGGCGGTGCGTCCCATCGGGTTCAGGAGTTCGGGAAAAGGGATGGACTGGACCTCGACGTGGCCCTGGCCCAGGTACACGACACCGCGGTTGGTTGACATAGTTGTCTCCTCTGTTGGATGGGGGGATTCCCCCTGCCACTCTTGCAGATTGAGGAGAAGCGACTTGCCTCGATGCGACGCCGAGTTGTGTGGCGGCGGCAGGACTCCCTGCGGGTCAGGCCACGCGGACCAGCTTGGGCGGGCTCTTCGTCGCAGATGTGCGGCCGGCACTCGCCTTGTCGGCCTGCTGGCGACGTTCGTCGCTGGGGGCGTGGCCGAACAGGCTGCGGTAGGCCTTGCAGAAGTGTGACGACGACTGGAAGCCGCAGGCCACGGTGACCTGCATGATGGGCTGGCTGCTGTGCGTCAGCAATTCCTGGGCGCGGCGCAGCCGCAGGTTCATGTAGTACTGGGCCGGGTTCATGCTGAAATAGCGGTTGAACAGGCGTTCGAGCTGGCGCAGCGACAACCCGACCAGACCCGCCAGCTCGATCAGCGACAGAGGCTCTTCGATGTTGGCGGCCATGATCTCGGCAGCCTCGGTCAGATGCTGGTAGCCGGGGCCGATGCATTCGGGCTGCGGGATGCGCTGGCGGTCGCTGCTGGCGCGCAGCCGCTCCACGATGAACTGTTCGGACACGGCCATCACCAGCTTGGGCCCATGGTGTCCGCGGATCAGGTGCAGCACCATGTGAAGAGGTGCCGTGCCACCCGAACAGGTGATGCGGTCGCGGTCGAAGATGAAGACCTCGGGCGTGAACCGCACCTTGGGAAACTCTTCGCTGATGGCCGCCAGGTTTTCCCAGTGGATGGCGCAGCGGTGGTTGTCCAGCAATCCCGCGCTGGCCAGGGCAAACGACCCGGTGCACAGAGCGCCCATGGCGGCGCCCCGGGCGGCGCACTGGCGCAGCAGCCGGCGCACCGGATCGGTGGTGGCCTGGCGGATGTTGAGGCCACCACAGACCAGCACGAGGTTGCAGGACGCCAGGTCCTCGGCGCTGCCGTTCGACGAGACGGTCAAGCCATTGCTGGCGACCGGTTGCGACGGCTCGGCCTGGACGACCGTCCACCGGTACAGCGTGCGGCGGCTGATGTAGTTCGCCATGCGAAGCGTCTCGACCGCGTTGGCAAAGGCGATCATCGAGAAGTCGTGGAGCAGAACGAAGCCCACATGGAAGCCTTCCTGGACAGGCGTCTCGCGGGGGAGGGAGGAGTCGACAGGGAGGTGTGTCATCGTTCGCTCGCTTGGCTGCTCAGCTCTGCTTGTTCTCTCGGGCCGCGCCGAAGCTCTCGGTGATGCGGTCCAGGATGATGGCGAGCAGCACCACGGCCAGCCCACTCTCGAATCCCAGGCCGATGTCCAGCCGCTGGATGCTGGCGAGCACGTCGTTGCCCAGTCCGCCGGCGCCGACCATCGACGCAATGATCACCATCGAGAGCGCCATCATGATGGTCTGGTTGACGCCGGCCATGATGGTGGGCAGGGCGATGGGCAACTGCACCTTGAACAGCAACTGGGTCGACGTGCATCCAAAGGCATTGCCGGCCTCCACCTGCTCGGCACTCACCTGCCGGATGCCCAGGCTGGTCAGGCGCACCACCGGCGGCATGGCGAAGATCACCGTGGCCAGGATGCCTGGCACACGACCGAGACCGAACAGCATCGCCGCCGGGATCAGGTAGACGAAGGCCGGCATGGTCTGCATGAAGTCGAGCATCGGCCGGATGACCGCATTCACGCGGCGCGCGCGCGAACACCAGATGCCCAGCGGGATGCCGTAGAACAGGCTGATGAACGTCGCCGAGAGCGTCAGCGCCAGGGTGACCATGGTCTGCAGCCAGAACCCGGTCACGACGATCAGCGCCAGCGCCAGCGCCACGAACGTGCCGAACCGCCAGCTCACCCTGCGAACGCTCACCCCCACCGCCACCAGAATCACCAGCCAGAACGGGATGGACAGCATCGCGGTTTCGACCCACTGGGCGAACTGTTCGACCACCAGGCCGATGCCGTTGAACACGGCGGCGCCATGTTCCAGCAACAGCTGCACCCCGGCGTTGACCCAGCGCCCGAGGGGCAACATGTTTTCGGAGGCCTGGGTTACCTGTGAAAGCAGATCAGACATGGCGGGCCTCTTGTTCGATTTTCTGCAGCAGACTGCGGGCGGAGATGGACCCCAGCAAGCGATTGGCCCCGTCGAAGACGCCCACCGGTTGCTCGATGCCCAGCACGATCTTCATGGCTTCCGGCAGGGGGGTCTGGGCGGAGATGCGGTGGCCGCCGTTGAATATCTGGCCCTGCAACGAGGCGTCCAGCAGGTCCCCGGCCGTCAGGTAGCGCGAGGTGTCCACGCCCTTGAAGAACCGGCGCACGTAGTCGTTGGCCGGCCGGGTGATGATTTCGTGGGCCGTGCCCTCCTGCACCAGGTTGCCGCCTTCCATGATGCCGATGCGGCTGCCGATGCGCAGCGCCTCTTCGAGGTCGTGCGAGACGAAGATGACGGTGCGCCGGTGCTCGAGTTGCAGGTCCAGCATGAGCGACTGCATTTCCACACGCTTGAGCGGATCGAGCGCGGAGAAGGCCTCGTCCATCAGCAGGATCTGCGGATCGACGGCCAGCGCCCGGGCCAGCCCCACGCGCTGCTGCATGCCACCGGAGAGTTGCGCCGGGTACTTGGCGGCGTAGGTTTTCAGGCCCACCTGTTCCAGCACCTCCATGGCCCGCGATTCGCGCGTCTTGCGGTCCACCCCCGCCATTTCAAGACCGAAGGCCGCGTTGTCCAGCACGCTGCGGTGCGGCATGAGGGCGAAGGATTGAAAGACCATGGCAACGCGCCGGCGCCGCCATTTGACCAGTTCGTGTTGCGGCAAGGCGGCGATGTCTTCGCCGTCGATGTTGATCGAACCGGACGAGGGTTCAACCAGGCGGTTGATCAGCCGGATCAGGGTGGACTTGCCAGAGCCCGACAGTCCCATCAGCACATAGATGTCGCCAGGCGCCACATCAAAGCTGACGTTGTTCACCCCGACCACATGGCCGGTTCGGGAAAAAACCTCGTCTTTGCTGAGCCCCTGGGCCAACAGCTTCTGCGCTTCTGAAATGTTGTTGCCGAATATCTTGTACAGACTTCGAACACTGACTTTGGGTTTCTGCATCGTGGGCCTCTGGTGGTCTTCCGTCGTAACTGTTTTTATGAGCAAGCTGCATGCCATCGACATCACCACTGATCGTCTGTCAAGACGGCGGTTTTTGCCATGGGGCAAGCCCCAGTGATGCATCGATGCACGGACTTGGCGGTTTCATGGCGGTTCGAGGTGGCTGAAGCGGTGCGCGCCTGTTCCGCACTCACCGTTCCAGTGCGACATCGCTGAGCGGCTTGCTGCAGCAGGGCAGGATCCAGCCTTGATCGACCTCCCTCGGTCGGATGCCGCCGTTGTGTTTCATGTCGACCTCGCCGGACTTCTTGCGCGTCTTGCAGGTGCCGCACACACCGTTGCTGCAGGAGGAGGGCAGGCGCAGGCCGGCCGCCTGCGCCGCCTGCAGAATCGTCTGGTCGCTGCGGCACGAGAAGGTCTGGCCACTGGTCTGCAGCACGATGCTGTGCCCGGCCGAAGCGCCATCGGCTGGCGCCGCCGGTTCGGGCAACGCTGGCGCAGCAAACGAGAAGCTCTCTTCCCGGTAGCGCGCCATGTCGTACCCGGCGTTCGACAGCAACTGTCGGATGGCGGCCATGAAAGGCGCCGGTCCGCAGGTGTAGATGTCGCGCTGCAGGAAGTCGGGCGCGATGTGCGCCAGGCGTGCCGCGTCCAGGCGCCCCAGGTGCCCGGCGTACGCGCTGCCCGGTGTGTGCTGCTCGCACACCATGGCCAGCCGCAGCTGCGGCATGTTGCGCGCCATCAGCGTGAGCTCTTCGGGAAAGAGCAGGTCGGCCGGCGAGCGGGCGCAATGGGTGAACACGATGTCGGCGCTGCTGCCCAGGTCGTGCAGCGCACGTGTCATCGACATCAGCGGTGTGATGCCGCTGCCCCCTGAGAGGAACAGGTAGCGTTGCGTTGGCGCGTGGTGGAAACAGCTGAAATCGCCCGCCGGTCCGATGGCGCTCAGGCGCATGCCGGCGCGCAGGTGGTCGTGCAGCCAGTTGGACACCGGGCCACCGGGCACGCGCTTGACGGTGATGCTCACCAGGTCGGGGCGGGTGGGTGTGCTCGACAGCGTGTAGCAGCGGTTGATCTTGTGTCCGTCGATGTCCAGTTCCAGCGTGATGAACTGCCCAGGCAGGTAGCGAAAGCTCCGGGGCCCTTCCGCTGCGAGGACGAAGGTCCTGACGTCGTGGGTTTCCTGGCGAACCTGTACGCATTGCAGGAACTCATCCCGGTCGGCGTTCCACACCGCCGAGGGCGGCGCGGCGAGGTCGGGTGTGTGCAAAGAGGTGGCCATGGTCGTGTGTCCGGCGCTGGATGTGTCGTGGGGGCGTTACCGGGTGTGTGCGTTCAGGCGGTTGACGTACCAGTTGCAGAACTTCTCGACCAGGCCTTCGGTGTAGGGCGAGTAGGGGCCGGGTTCGTAGGCGCCGGTGGCGATGCCGATCTGTGACTCCTCGACCAGGCGGCGGTCCTGGGCGTTGGTGGCGTTCCAGACCGCGGTGAGGTTCTCGACCGTGTAGTCCACGCCCTCCACCGCGTCCTTGTGCACGCACCAGGTGGTGCGCACCAGGGTCTTGCCGGCCGAGATGGGCAGCACGGTGAAACTGACGATGTGGTCGCTCATGAAGTGGTGCCAGGAGTTGGGCTGGGTCCAGAAGGACAGACCGCCCAAGGCCGGGTCGGTGAAGTCGGCGAGCAGCTTCCTGGACGCCACCTCGGTGTTCAGGGTCTGGGAGTGGCCCGTGCGGTCCAGCGGCAAGCGCTGTGTGCGGTAACCGGTGATCCGGTCGTCCAGCCGTTCGATCTCGGCGGACGGCAGGCCCATGCCTTCCCAGCGTTCGCGGGCGGCGTTGGTGATGTCGATGAAACGCTGCTGCTCGGCGGCATTCTGTTCGTCCGGCTTGTAGCCGAAGCCGAACTCGTAGAGGGAGATGGTCAGTTCGGGGTGGTTGGCCACGCAGTGGTAGCACTCCCGGTTGTTCTCCATGGTGAGCTTCCAGTTGCAGCTTTCGATGATGTCCACCTGCGCGGCCACCTTGCACTGGTCCAGGCGGTGGGGTGCCAGGTAGGGCGTCATCTCGGCGGCCATCTGATCGAAGTCCGTCGGCGGCTCGTCGGCCAGGCAGATGAAGATCAGGCCGCACAGCGTGCGCACGTGCACCGTCTTGAGGCTCATCTCCGACGGGTCGAAGTCTGCGCCCATGTGCTTGGCGTGGATCAGCTTGCCGCTCAGGTCGTAGGTCCACTGGTGGTAGGGGCAGACGATGTTGCCCAGCTGGCCCTGGTGGCTTTCGCACAGCCGGGAACCACGGTGACGGCAGACGTTGTGGAAGGCGCGCACACCCATGTCGTCGTCGCGCACGATCAGGATGGACTTGTTGCTGAACTCCACGGCGATGTAGTCGCCCGGCTCCGGGATCTGCGGCTCGACGGCCACAAAAATCCAGTGCTTGCCGAAGATGTGTTCCATGTCGGCCTGCAGGACCGTTTCGCTCAGGTAGAAAGGCGCTTCCAGGCTGTGGCCGGGGCGGCGGCGCTCCAGCAACTCGCGGGTGAGCAGCGTCTGAGCAGAGATGGTTTTGGTCATGGAGAGATCCCTTCAGAAGTGAACGAGAGAATGGGCACGCAGGTAGTCGAGCACCGCCTGCGCCTTGTTTCGGGCATCGCCGGTTTTCAGCACCGTGCCGCTGGTCGATGGCGACTCGATGGCACCCAGCATGCGGGCGTGGCCACTTTGCTGGCGGCGGGCTTCCAGCGGCTGGCGGCGTTTGTGGGTCTGAACGAGCTGGCGCGGTGCGGGTGCACCGTCCGGGCCGTTGGCGGTGGTGACGGGCTTGCGCAGCACCTGACCGGCGACCGCACAGGCCATCGAATGGCGCAGCGTCAGCTGGGCCGCCGCGCTCACGGCCAGCACCGCCGGCGGGTGCACGCGCAGTTGGCGTCGCGCGCCTTTGGGCAAGGCCTGGGTCACGATCCAGGCCTTGCCTTCGGGCCGGATGGACAGCACGTCGCTGATCACGGGGCGGCGCAGTGCGGCGGCCAGCGCATAGGGCAACACGTCTTCGCCGGGTTCCGAGCCCTGCCGGGTGCCGGTGAGCACCCAGGCCACGTCCTGCAGCTGTGCGGCCAGGGTGGCGGTGAGGTCGGTGCCGGCAGCGCATTCCAGCAGTTCGATGTGCGATGCCCCGAGGGCGAGGTAGTCGCGCGCCACGGCATCGGACATGTTCCCGGCCGAGAGCAGGCGGACCTGGTCCGAAACGCTCAGGGCCAGTGCGGCCGCCACGGCGTCCGCGCGGCTGCGCACCGGCCGGCCACTGACGGGGTGTTGGCGGCCTGCGACCAGGACCGTGATGTCGTTCATGGGGCCTCCTTGTGTTGCCGCACCAGATCGAGCAGGGCCTGCATCAGGGCGCGGCTGTCCTCGACCACGGTCAGGTCCGCGCGCCGCGTGATGGGGGCGGATGTGTCCAGGTTGACCGCGATCACATGGCGGCAGTCCTTGATGCCCTGCAGGTGCTGCACGGCACCCGAGATGCCCACGGCCAGGTAGCCGGAAGCGGTCACCGTCTTGCCCGTGGCACCGACTTGCTGCGCCCGGGCAAAGCGCCCGTCGTCCACCGCGACACGGGACGCGCCCACGGCCGCACCCAGCGCCTGGGCCAGCGCGTGGAACAGCGGCAGGTCGGTGACCCCGTTGCCCGCGGCCAGGATGAAGTCCGCTTCTTCCAGCGCCATCGTGGCCGGGTCGCCGGTCTGCACACCCAGGTCTTCCACGCCCGCTTCGACCACCGCCGGCCAGCGCGGGGACTCGCCATGCACGCCCAGCCCCAAGAAGGGCAGCTGGGGGCTGGCCACGCCCTTGGCCAGCAGCATCACCTGTGCATGGGGCTGTTGCCAGTCCTGGCCCCCACCGGCGGGAATGCGCAGGTTGTCGGCCGTGAGCTCGGCCACGCCAGCGGCCAGCGGCAGGCCGGCGCGGGTGGCGAAACGGCGACCGAGCTGGCCATCGGCCCCGTTGTCGGCCATCAGCCAGCGCGTGGGCGAGAGCTGTCGCCGCAGGTCTTGCAGCCATTGCACGCTGGCTGCGCTCAGGTAGGCGTTGCCATCCGCACCGTCGGCCACCAGGACCCGGTCCACGCCCAGGGCCGCGACGTCGTCGTGGCAAGGGCCCAGCACCGCCAGCACCACTTCGGTGTGGGGGGCCGCGAGGATGGCCGCCGCCGCGATCACCTGACGGGCCAGGTCGCTCAGCGCACCCCGGTCCGGGTGGGTCACCACCAGGGTGATCTCGCTGAAGGGGCCGGCGCTGCGAACCGGCTTGGCCAGCGGCGCATGCGAGGCGCTCGTGGCCAGGCCTTCGCCTTCGCTGCTGCCCAGGACGATGCGGCGCAGGCCTTGCGGGGTGATGATGGCGGGGCGGCGCGGATCGACGCGGCGCAATGGGGATGTGGTTGTGCTCACTGGAAACCTTCGTGCTTCGCACTGCGGTGGGAGCTGGCTTGGGAACGGCCCGGCGCTGCGCTCATGCCACCTCCAGTGCACGAGCCACCAGCTCGGCGATGTCCAGCACCTCGGGGCGCGGGCCGACCACGCCTTCGAGCATGGCGGTGCAGTTGGGGCAGGCGACGGCCACCACGGCGGCGCCGGTCCGCCGGGCGTCGGCGATGCGGATGTCGGGGATGCGCGTCTCGCCGGGGATGTCGGTGAATGGCGCACCACCGCCGCCGCCGCAACAGCGGCCGCGCTCGGCGTGGCGCTCCATCTCGACGACCCGGATGCCGATGCCCTTGAGCAGCTGGCGCGGGGCTTCCACTTCGCGGCCGTAGCGGCCGAGGTAACACGGGTCGTGGTAGGTCACCACGTCCTGGCCGGCCACCTTGGTGGGCGTGATGGTGCCCTTGGCCAGCAGGTCGGCCAGCAGTTGGGTGTGGTGCCAGACGTCGTAGCGGCCCCCCATGGCGGGGTACTCGTTCTTCAGCGAATGGAAGATGTGCGGGTCGGGTGTGACGATGTGCTGGAAGCTGCGCGTCTTCAGGGTGTCGATCAGCTGCAGGGAGAGCCGCTGGAAGCCCGCTTCGTCGCCCAGCCGGCGTGCCAGGTCGCCGCAGTCGGTCTCCACCGCACCGAGCAGCGCGAACTTCAGGCCGGCCTTTTGCAGTGTCTTGATGAAGGCCCGCAAGGTGCGCTGGTAGCGCATGTCGAAGCCGCCTTCGCCCACCAGCACCAGCCAGTCGATCTGTTCGCCGGGGTTCAGCACCGGCACATTCAGGTCGGCCGCCCAGTGGTGGCGCGCGCTGAGCGGGAAGCCGCCCACGGTGTCGGTCTCGCGCAGCTGCTCCAGCGCTTCCATGCCCTTGTTCGGCACCTCGCCCCGCACCAGGGTGATGTGGCGGCGCATGTCCACGATGGCGTCCACGTGCTCGATCAGCATCGGGCATTCCTGCACACAGGCCCGGCAGGTGGTGCAGGACCACAGCGTGTCGGCGTTGATCAGGCCGTTGACGATGGGCAGATGGGGCGCGCCGCCGTGCTGGCCCACGGGCTGGCCGGGGTAGGGGCTGCCGGCGTAGGCGGCGTCCGTGCGGCCGCTCATGCCGACCACCAGGTCCTGGATCAGCTTCTTGGGGTTCAGGGGCTGGCCGGCGGCGAACGCGGGGCAGGCCGCTTCGCACTTGCCGCACTGCACGCAGGCGTCGAAGGACAGCAGCTTGTTCCAGGTGAAGTCCGCCGGTTTGCCCACGCCCATGTCCTCGGCGGTCAGCTTCAGCGGTTTCAGGGCCGTGGCGAAGCGTTTGTCGCCGAACCGCTCGGGGCGGGGGTGCAGGCCCAGGTGCAGCAGGCCGGCGACGGCGTGCTTCATGGGGCCGCCCAGCCCGATGCCCAGCGCCAGCTCGGCCACGCCCGCGGCGAAGGCCAGGCTGATCAGGCCCGCCAGCCAGGGGGCGAGGGCGGTGCCGGTCAGGGCCACCACACCGACCAGGGTCGCGGCGGCGGCGAAGGCCAGCAGGGAATAGGGCAGTCGTTTCCAGGCCCCTTGCGACAGGCGCGGCGGTGCCGCACGCCGGCGCCAGGCCATCGCACCGGCGCCGACGATGGCCAGCAGGCCGGCGATGAGCAGCACCACGTCCAGGCTGCGCCAGTACAGGCCGAGGCCGTAGTTCAGCGCCACGATGAAAAGCGCCAGCAGCGTGCCCCCGGCGACGCCGACGTGGGCACGCGCCACGAAGGGCTCGCGCGCCACGACATCGTGCAGGTCCACGAAGTAGCGTTTGGGAATCTGCAGCAGGCCGCCGAGATCGAAGGCCGCCGACCGCCCGGTGCGCCAGATCGCGGTGCGCCGGGCCAGGCCGATGAGCAGGCCCAGAACGGCGAGCCAGAACACAGCGCTCACAAGGTGCGCAAGCGACATCTCAAAAGTCCTTACAGAGGCGCAGCGAGTCGTAGATCGCGGCGTGGATGTTGTGCATCGACACGCAGTCGCCAACGCGGTAGAGCAGGAAATCGTCGCCCTCGGTCTGGAGGCTCAGGTCGGGCTGCGGCAGGGCGTCGTACAGGGCGTCGATGTCGGTCTGCCCTTTGTTCAGCGACAGGGGCTTGAGCTGGTGGTAGAGACCCTCGTTGGGCAGGATGCCGTTCTCGATCACCACCTGATCGACCGCGCGCTCTTCCAGCGCCTCGGTGTACTCGTTCTTCAGCACCGCGATCAGCTTGTCGCCCTCGCGGTACACGCGCTCCAGCCAGAAGTTGGGGGTCTGGATCACGCCGTTGGCGTACAGCTGGCGGTAGAAAACCGGGAAGGTGGTGCCCCCCGTGTCGTCGGCCACCTTCACGTCGGGGGTCACGATCTCCACCAGCTTGCCGCGGGACGCGATGAAGTCGGCCACGCCGGTGCCGGCGTGCGTGCTGATGCTGTCGTAGACCAGCACGTTCTCGGCCGGTGCCACCGCGCCCGAGAGGATGTCCCAGCCGCTGACGCACAGGCCGTCGGCCGCGCCCCAGGCGGGCACCTGGCCGGTGTGTGGCGTGCCGCCCGTGGCCAGCACCACGATGTCCGGTTTTTCGGCGCGGATCATCTCGGCCGTGGCCGCCACGCCGAGGCGGCGGTCCACCCCCAGGCGCACCGTTTCCATGTCGAACCAGCGGATGATGCCGGCCATCTGTTCGCGCTTGGGCGGCTTGGCGGCCAGGTTCACCTGTCCGCCGACCGCGCTGTTCTTCTCGAACAGCACCACGTCGTGGCCACGCTCGCGCGCCACGCGGGCGGCTTCCAGGCCAGCCGGGCCAGCGCCCACCACGACCACCTTGCGGCGCGCGCCCGTGGTCTTCTGGATCACGTGGGGCATGGTCTGCTCGCGGCTGGTGGCGGCGTTCTGCACGCACAGCACGTCCAGGCCGTTGTATTGGCGGTCGATGCAGTAGTTGGCACCGACGCACTGCTTGATCTGGTCTTCGCGGCCGTCGCGGATCTTGATGACCATGTGCGGGTCGGCGATCTGCGCGCGGGTCATGCCCACCAGGTCCACCATGCCGGTGGCCAGGATGCGCTCGGCCTGCGAGGCATCGCGGATGCTCTGCGCGTGCATGACCGGGACCTTGGACACCGACTTGATGCCGGCGGCCAGGTGCACGAAGGGCTCCGGCGGCAGCGCCATGGGCGGCATGCAGTTGGCGAGGGTGTTGTGGGTGTCGGCACCCGAGCCCACCACGCTCAGGAAGTCGATCAGACCGCTCTCGGACATCGCCTGGGCGATCTCCTTGGCCATCTCGTGGCTGATGCCGTCTTCATGGAATTCGTCGCCGCACATGCGCAGGCCCACGCAGAAATCGGCCCCCACCTGTTCGCGCACGGCCTGCAGCACCTCCATGCCGAAGCGCAGGCGGTTCTCCAGGCTGCCGCCGTACTCGTCGGTGCGGTGGTTGACGCGCGGGCTCCAGAACTGGTCGATCAGTTGCTGGTGCGCGGCCGAGATCTCGATGCCGTCCAGGCCCGCGTCCTTGACGCGCTTGGCGGCGCGGCCGTAGTCGGCCACGATGCGGCGGATTTCCTCAATCTCGATCATCTTGGCGTTGCCACGGTGCACCGGCTCGCGGATGCCCGAGGGGCTGACCAGGTGCGGCCAGTCGAAGCCGTGCCAGGCGTTGCGCCGGCCCATGTGGGTCGCCTGGATCATCAGCTTGGCGCCGTGTTTGTGCATGGTCTCGGCCAGGTTGGCCAGGGGCTCGATCACCGTGTTGGTGGCCAGGTTGACCGAGCTCCACCACGACCAGGGGCTGTCGCGCGAGACCGGGCTGGAGCCGCCGCAGATGGCCAGGCCCACGCCGCCCTTGGCCTTCTCTTCGTAGTAGCGGATGTAGCGCTCGGTCGGGTGGCCGCCTTCGGCGTACACCTCGGCGTGCGCCGTGCTCACGATGCGGTTGCGCAGCAGCACCTGGTTCAGGCGCAGAGGTTCAAACAGGTGCGGGTAACGCATGGGGGAGGCTTTTCTCGGAAGGTGTCAGAGGGGGCTGACGGTGAACTCGCAGTGACCGTGGCCTTCTGCCGCACATTGCGTTTCCACGCTGGTGGTGCGCAGCGCCGAGCCGCTGGTTTCCAGCACCCAGTCCATCGCGCCCGAGAACCAGCCGGCGAACAGGTAGCAGACCTTGCTGTGGTCCACCGGCACACCGGCGATGCCCTGCGCCAGCACGAACACCGAGTGCTCCAGCCGAACGCGGGCGTGGCCCGTGGTGGCATCGGACTCGATGAAGGAGAACAGGCCCCAGCCGCGTTGCGACAGGCGCTTGAGGTAGTGCTCGTACACGGCCATGCCGGTCAGGCCATGGGTGGCGGCTTCTTTCTGGCACCAGAAGTAGGCCGAGCGGTGGCCTGCCTTGTAGAGCGCGGGGGCATACACCTCCCGACCCACCACCGCTTCGGTTTCCACGTGGTTGTTGACGAAGAAATGCCGCGGCACATAAATCATCGGTAGGCCGTCGGTGGTCCAGACGCCTGTGCTGGCGTTGACTTCAATGGGGAGTTGGGGGTTCATGGGGACTTTTTTTGATGAATGAGGAATTGCGCAGGCGCGGCCTTACTGGATCTGCGCCGACTTGACCACCACCCAGTTGCGGTCCGCCGTGACAGGCAGGCCCAGGGCCTTTTGGGCTTCAGCATGTTTTTTCTGCATGGCCTGGATCTGCACCAGGTATTTGTCTTTGCGGTTCACCCACACGCGCAAGCCGCCGTGCTCCACGTCGGTGCCGCGAAACAGCATGGGGCCGTCGCTCACCGGGGTGTCACCGGCCACCAGAATGGGCTTCTTCCATTCGTCGATATAGGTGTAGATGGCGGCCTGCTTGCCTTCGAACCAGGTCATGGGAGCCCACAGCGCGGGTGTCAGTTCGTGGTCCAGCAAGGCTGCGGGGTCGTAGGTCTTGGCGGCAATCAATTTGCGCGCATTGGTGAGCTCGCCGGTCTTGCGGTTTTTCAGCTGCATGCCGACGCCGATGACGTTCTGCGGTTTGATGTTGTAGCCATTTTTCGGGTCGGCCAACACCATGCGCACCAGCTCTTCGCTGGCAGCGCTCACCACGTAGACCTCAATGCCGTTTTCCATGAGCTTGTTGTAAAGCTCCTGCATGCCGGTGTAGAACTTCGGCGGCTTGACCGCGATCGTCTTGAGCGCCGTGCCTTCGTAGTAGGTCGCGGGGATGCTGGTGCCTGCGGCCAGCATGTCATCGACCCAGCCCTTGAGCTCACGCAAGGTGTAGCCCGAAAACACCTGGGCCACCCAGGGGTAGCAGACCTGGTCGTCGATCTCGCACAGGCGGTAGTAATAGCTGTTCAGGCTTTCCTTGTGGCCGTCGATGTCCTTGAACGGAATCAGCTTCAACGCCGGGTCGAGCTTGTCGCGGCTCAGAATGCCCTTCATTTCCAGATAGGGCAGCAAGGATTCTTCAAGGTCGTTGTTGTAGGTGGTGTTGTCGGCGTCAAACACCGCAAACGCACCCTTGTTGGCGTTGGCCTGGATCAGGCTCTCCAGCTGTGTCGCAGCCTCAGGTGGCCAATGTTTCAACGCTGTCTGGGCCTGAGCGGAAAACACCAGGCCCAGACTGAGCGCCCAAGGCGCCAGCCATTGAAAAGAAATGGTTTGCTTCAACATGGCGACA
Source organism: Hydrogenophaga taeniospiralis (assembly GCF_020510445.1). NCBI lineage: Bacteria > Pseudomonadati > Pseudomonadota > Betaproteobacteria > Burkholderiales > Comamonadaceae > Hydrogenophaga > Hydrogenophaga taeniospiralis. The sequence continues at coordinate 5,207,268 of NZ_JAHBAG010000001.1, read as the reverse complement.
CAGCCTTTGCGATTTAAAGGTTGGATTCAGTCGGACGCTCAGGAGGTCCACTCGGCGACGCGCGCCGCGTTGTCGGCCATCCATTTGTCGGCGGCGGCGGCGGGCTTGCTGCCCCCTTCGACGGCCAGCATCACCGCGCCGATTTCCTCTGGCTTCCAGGAGAACTTCTTGAGGAAGGCCACGACCGATGGGGCCTTGGCGTTCAGGCCGGGGTTGATCACGCTGTCCACATGCTCTTCGGCGCCGTAGATGTTCTTGGGGTCGGCCAGGAAGCGCAGCTTGTACTTCGCGAACATCCAGTGCGGGATCCAGCCGGTCACGGCGATGGCCTTGTTGGCGCGGTAGGCGCGGTCCAGCTCGGCGGCCATGGCGGGGCCCGAGCTCGGCAGCAGGCGCATCTCCAGGCCGTAGGCCTTGATGGCCTCTTCGGTCTTCTTCATCACGCCGGCGCCGGCGTCAATGCCGACGATGCGGTTGTCGAAGTCGGCGCGGAAGTTGTTCAGGTCCGCCAGGCTGGTGGCCTTGACGTACTCCGGCACGATCAGGCCGATCTTGGCGCCCGGGTAGTTGGCGCCGATGATCTGCACCTTGTCCTTGAAGTTGGCCAGGTAGGCCTCGTGGGTCACGGGCAACCAGGCGGACAAGGTCATGTCCAGGTCACCACGCGCCACGCCTTGCCACATGATGCCGGCGGCCAGCGGCACCAGGTCCACCTGGTGACCCAGCTTGCTGCGGATGATGGCTGCGGCCAGGTGCGTGGTCGCCACGCTGTCGGACCAGCCGTCCACGAAACCGATCTTGAGCACGGGCTTGGATTGCGCCAGGGCGCCCATGCCGGTGGCGGCCAGCGCGGTCAGGCCCAGCGACTGGGCCAGAAACGTGCGGCGGGGACGAGGGGAGAAGGGCTGCGACTTGATCATGATGGGGAACTCCTGCGTTGGTTAGAAGAAAGCGAGAACTGCTCGGGGGCGGGGCGACTTGAACTACACACTCCACACTTCACCAAAAACACGGAGCCAGTTGCGCCCCATGACCTTTGTGATCTTGCTGGCCGGCCAGCCGGCGCGCTCCATCGCGGCCGTCAGGTTGGGCATTTCACCGATGGTGCGAATGCCCAGTGGGTTCTGGACGGTGCCGAAATTCGTCAGGCGGCGACCCCGTCCTTTGTCGTGGGTGATGTGGTCGAAGAAATCCTGTCCGTAGCCTTGCGTGTGGTCGGTACCGACGCCCACGCAGTCTTCGCCCACGAGGTTGATCACGTAGTCGAGTGCCTCGACGTAGTCGTCCACGGTGGACTCGATCCCGCGCCGGAGGAAGGGTGGGAACATGGTCACGCCGATGAAGCCGCCACGGTCGGCGATGAACCTGAGCTGTTCGTCGCTCTTGTTGCGCGGGTGTTCCTTCAGGCCGGCTGGCAGGCAGTGGCTGTAGGTGACCGGCTTCTTCGATTCGAGGATGGCTTCTTCCGAGGTCTTGGCGCCCACGTGGGACAGGTCCACCATGATCCCGACGCGGTTCATCTCGCCGATCACCTCGCGCCCGTAGCCCGACAGGCCGCCGTCGCGCTCGTAGCAGCCGGTGCCGATCAGGTTCTGCGTGTTGTAGCAAAGCTGGACCACGCGAACGCCCATGTCCGCGAAGGCTTCGACGTAACCCAGATGGTCTTCGAAGGCGTGCGCGTTCTGGAACCCGAGGATGATTCCGGTCTTGCCGTCCTTCTTGGCCTGTTCGATGTCGGCCGTGCTGCGCACCAGGGACAGCAGGTCGCTGTTCTCGCGGATGGACTTCTTCATCTCGGCGATGTTGTGCACCGTGCTCTTGAAGTCGTCCCACACCGAGACGGTGCAGTTGGCGGCGGTGAGGCCGCCCTTTTTCATGTCCTCGAAGACCGAGCGGCTCCACTTCGAGATGATCAGACCGTCGATGACGATGGCGTCCTGGTGCAAGTTGCTCATGGCTTGGGTGTGGGTAAGGGTTTACGCGAAGGGGACTTGGTTTTCTGTTAGGGGTGCTGTCGAGTGCGTTCATTGTTGTGGCGCGGTCCCCGGCCAGCTTGTGCATGACAGACGCGCACTTGCTCATAAACGACATGGCTGCCGACGGGTACCGGCCGCAGGTTTCAAGCGCTTCTCTCTGCCGAGGTGGAGGCCGACAGGCCCGGGGGCCGTGGCATCGGCGCAGGGGCGCTGGACGCTGCTGAGACAATTCGGGTTGCCTTTGTCTGCCCTTCACCTCTTCCCCCTTCCTGAAAGCACGTTCCATGCGGTCAAACGCAAACATCCGGCTCGCCATGTGGTCCATCTGGCTGATCCCGCTCCTGTGGACGGTCAACAACCTGCTGGCCCGCGTGGCGCCGGGGGTTGTCGGACCCTACACGCTGGGTTTCATGCGCTGGGGATTGGCAGGCATGTTGCTGAGCTGGCTGGTGCGCGACGAGCTGCGACGGGAATGGCGCCACCTGGTCCGGCACTGGTACCGGTACCTGGTGCTGGGCTTTCTGGGCATGGTGGCCTGCGGGGCTTGGGTGTACATCGGCGGTCGGACGACCAGCGCCACCAACATTGCCCTGATCTACTCCGCCGCACCGGCGCTCATCGCCGTGAGTTCGGCCGCGTGGCTGCGCGAACGCATGGGTGGCCTGCAGTGGGCGGGTCTGGCACTGGCATTGGCCGGCGTGTTGCATGTCATCGTGCAGGGCCACTGGTTGGGCCTCGCCGACTTCCGGTTTGTCGAAGGTGATCTCTGGATTCTGACCAGCGTGGTCTGCTGGGCGCTCTACGCGCTCCTGCTGGAGGCTTGGCGCAGTCCGTTGGGCGCCGCCGCCCGGCTGGCGGCCGCTGCCTGGGGCGCCCTGCCTATGCTTGCCGCAGGCGCGGCCTGGGAGATGTCTCAGCCATCGACCCCGGCGATAGGCGCCGATGCGCTCCTGATGGGGCTGGTCGCGGCCCTGGTTCCCGGTCTGATGGCCTTTGGTCTGTACGGATGGTCGCAGCAGATCCTGGGCGCCAGCAAGGTGGCCGCCACCCTGTACCTGGGGCCGCTCTACGGCGCCCTGGCAGCCTGGTGGCTGCTTGGGGAATCCCTGGGTTGGTACCACTTCTGGGGCGCGGCGCTGCTCTTGCCCGGCGTCTTCCTGGCCTCACGCCCGGTGGCGCCATCGCGCGCGGCGGCCAGCGCGCCGCTGTGAGCCGGTTGCGTGTCGGAATCAGGCCAGAAACTGGCGTGTTCAGCGAATCGCCAGGCCCCGATGCGCCGCACCATGCACTGGCGTTCCAAAGCCGTTCATGGTGGTGGCGGGCGCTACCCGCGCACCCCTTGACGGGGGTGTTTCCCAACAGGCGCGGCCACTTCCTGGTCAACGGTTGCTCGGGCCTGTGTCGTCTTATTCAGCTGGAGCAAACATGCAGATGAAGGTAGCAGGAATACTCGCCGTGGCGGGCTTGTTGACGGGGCAGCAGGCTTTCGCCGAAGACGCCAGTTGCAAGACCGTCAACTTTGCCGACGTGGGCTGGAGCGACATCGCGGCCACCACCGGACTGGCTTCGGTGGTGCTCGAAGGCCTCGGCTACCAGCCCAGGGTCACCATCGCGTCCGTGCCCATCGTCTTCGCCGGCATGAAGAAAAAACAGATCGACGCCTTCCTGGGCTACTGGAATCCGTCCATGACACCGGTCATCGAGCCTTTCGTGAAGGCGGGCGACATCAAGGTGCTGGAGACGCCGAATCTGGTGGGCGCCAAGTACACGCTGGCGGTGCCGACCTATCTGTACGACAAGGGCCTCAAGACCTTCGGCGACATCTCGAAATTCGAGAAGGAACTGGGGGGAAAGATCCATGGGATCGAGCCCGGCAACGACGGCAACGCCCTGATCGCCGGAATGATCAAGGACAACAAATTTGGGCTGAAGGCGTTCAAGCTGGTGGAGTCCAGCGAGGCGGGCATGCTGGTCGAGGCCCAGCGTGCGGGCAAGGCGCAGAAAGCCATCGTGTTCCTGGGCTGGGAGCCGCACCCGATGAACGTGCAGATCAAGATGAGCTACCTCGCGGGCGGCGACGATGTGTTCGGGCCGAACCTGGGGGAAGCCAAGGTCTATACCGCGGTTCCGCCGTCGTATGAGAAGCGCTGCCCCAACGTCTACGCCTTCCTCAAGAACCTGCAGTTCAGCACCACCATCGAAAACCAGGTGATGGAGCCGATCCTCAACAAGGTCAAACCCAACACGGCGGCGCGCGCCTTCCTCAAGAAGAACCCGGGCACCGTGGACAAATGGCTGGCCGGTGTGACCACGTTCGACGGCAAGCCCGGCCTGGACGCGGTCAAGGCCGCACTGGCGAAATAAACCCGACCGCACAGCCGAGCCTTCACCGGTGTGAGGGCGGCCGGCGTGCGGCCATGGGCGCCCGGCCTGCATGGGCCAGGCCCCCGCAAGGATGGTCATGAATCCCACAACCCTGTTCAGCTTCATCAACGGACAACACGTCCACGGCGGAGGGGCGGCCTTTGAGTCGGTCAACCCCGCAACAGGGCAGGCCTGGGCCGTCGTGCACGAAGCCACGCAGGACGACGTGAACCGGGCGGTGCAGGCTGCGCAGGCAGGCTTTGCGCTGTGGTCGGCCATGAGCGGCACCGAGCGCGGACGCGTCCTGCGCCGGGCGGCCGACATCCTGCGCCAGCGCAACGACGAGCTGGCCGCGCTGGAGGTGCAGGACTGCGGCAAGCCCATTCAGGAAGCCCTGGTGGTGGACGTGATGAGTGGCGCGGACTGCATCGAGTACTTCGCGGGCGCGGCCGCCACGCTGACCGGCCAGCAGTACCCGCTGAAGAACGCCTTCGCCTACAGCCGCAAGGAGCCGCTGGGCGTGTGCGTGGGCATCGGTGCCTGGAACTACCCGATCCAGATCGCCTGCTGGAAATCCGCCCCCGCGCTGGCGGCGGGCAACGCCATGATCTTCAAGCCCTCGGAGCTGACACCGGCCACGGCGGTGAAGCTGGCCGAGGTGTACCTGGAAGCCGGCGTGCCGCCAGGCGTGTTCAGCGTGGTGCAGGGGCGCGGGGCGGTGGGGGCGATGCTGGCGGCCCACCCGGACGTGGCCAAGGTCTCCGTCACCGGCTCGGTGCCCACGGGCAAACGGGTCATGGAAACGGCCGCCGGCACGCTCAAGCGGGTGACCATGGAACTGGGCGGCAAGTCGCCACTGCTGGTGTTCGACGACGCCGACCTGGAGCAGGCGGTGTCGGCCGCGATGATGGGCAATTTCTACACCCAGGGCGAGGTCTGCACCAACTGCACCCGCGTGTTTGTGCAGCGCGGCATCGCGCCGCGTTTCCTGGCGCGGCTGAAGGAGCGCACCTTGCTGCTGCGCGTGGGCGATCCGATGGACCCGCAGACCGAGATCGGGGCGCTTATTTCCGAAGCCCATGCCAACAAGGTGATGGACCACATCGCCAGCGGGCAGGAAGAGGGCGCCACCCTGGTGTGCGGGGGAGAGAGGGTCATCGTCGAAGGCCTGGGCCGCAACTTCGTGGCACCCACCATCTTTGCGGACTGCCACGATCACATGCGCATCGTGCGCGAGGAAATCTTCGGGCCGGTGCTGTCCATGCTGAGCTTTGACACCGAGGCCGAGGCGGTGGCACGGGCCAACCACTCGCGCTTCGGGCTGGCCGCGGGTGTGTTCACCACCGACCTGCAGCGCGGCCACCGCGTCGCCGCACAGCTGAGGGCCGGCATCTGCTGGATCAACAACTACAACATCACGCCCATCGAGATGCCGTTCGGCGGTGTCGGCGAATCCGGCATCGGCTCCGAGAACAGCATGGCCGCGCTGGACCACTACACGCAGCTCAAGACGGTGTACGTCGAGCTGGGCGAGGTGGCGACCAGCTACCGCTGAACCCCCAGGCTTCGAGTCACTTCTTCCCACCGCCGCACGAGCCGCTTCGCATGACCCAGCCCGCCGCAGAGTTCGACTACATCATCATCGGCGCCGGTTCGGCCGGCAGCACCCTGGCCTACCGCCTGGGCGAAGACCTGGACGTGAAGATCTTGGTGATCGAGGCCGGTCCCATGGACCACAACCTGTTCATCCACATGCCCAGCGCGTTCGCCTACCCCATGGCCAACCCGCGCTACAGCTGGCAGTTCGTGGCCGAGGCCGACCCCGGCATGAACAACCGCCGCATCCACTGCCCGCGCGGCAAGACCATCGGCGGCTCGAGCAGCATCAACGGCATGGTCTACATCCGCGGCAACGCCGAGGACTACAACGGCTGGGCCGAGCAGTTTCACCTGCCCGAATGGCGCTACGCGCACTGTCTGCCGTACTTCCGCAAGTCCGAGACGCGCGAGCAGGGCGGTGATGACTACCGGGGCTCGGACGGACCGCTCAAGGTCAGCACCGGGGCCTGCCGCAACCCGCTGTACAGGGCCTTCATCGAGGCCGGCCAAGAGGCCGGGTACGGCTACACCGCCGACATGAACGGCCACCGCCAGGAAGGCTTCGGCCCCATGGACATGACGGTGCACAAGGGCCGCCGCTGGAGCACGGCCATGGCCTACCTGCGGCCGGCGCTCAAACGCGGCAACGTCACGCTGCACACCGGCACCAGCGCCTCGCGCATCCTGTTCGAGGGCCGAGACCCGCCGCGCGCGGTGGGGGTGGCGGTGGAGCAGGGCGGGCAGCAGGTGGTGTACCGGACGCGGCGCGAGGTCATCCTCAGCGCCGGGGCGATCCAGTCGCCGCAGCTGCTGCAACTCTCCGGCGTGGGCAACCCGGAGCTGCTGCGGCCGCTGGGCATCCCGGTGGTGGCCGACCGGCCGGGTGTGGGTGAAAACCTGCAGGACCACCTGGAAACCTATGTGCAGTACGCCTGCAAGCAACCGATCACGCTGTACTCGGCCACCAAGCCGCTGGCCATGGGGGCCATCGGCGCTCAGTGGCTGCTCACGCGCAGCGGCCTGGGCGCCACCAACCACTTCGAGTCGGGCGGCTTCATCCGCAGCGACGCGGGTGTCAAGCACCCCGACCTGCAGTACCACTTCCTGCCGATGGCGGTGCGCTACGACGGCAGCGCGACGGTGGATGGCCACGGCTTCCAGGCCCACGTGGGGCCCATGCGGTCGACCAGCCGCGGGCATGTGCGCATCCGCAGCGCCAGCCACCGCGACGCGCCCGAGATCCGCTTCAACTACATGAGCACCGAGCAGGACCGCAAGGAGTTCCGCGCCGCCATCCGCCTCACGCGCGAGGTGTTCGAGCAGAAGGCCTTCAACCGCTACCGCGCCGAAGAGCTCTCGCCCACCGCGCAGGTGCAGAGCGACGCACAGATCGACGAACACATCCGCAACCAGGCCGAGACGGCCTATCACCCCAGCTGCTCCTGCCGCATGGGGCACGACGACCTGGCGGTGGTGGACGGCCAGGGCCGGGTGCACGGTGTGCAGGGCCTGCGCGTGGTGGACGCGTCCATCATGCCGCTCATCGTGAGCGGCAACCTGAATGTGCCGACCATCATGATGGCCGAGAAGATCGCTGACGCGATCAAGGGCCGGGCGCTGCCGCCGTCGGACGCGCCCGCCTGGGTGCACCCGCACTGGCAGACGCAACAGCGTTGAAGTGAAGCACCCCCTGCGCCGCTGACGCGGCTTCCCCCTCTGTTGCGCGCCTGCGGCGCTTCGAGGGGGACGCACCCTGTGACCCGGCAGAGCCGGTTCCACGGGTGCCCTGGGCTCGGACACGCGCTCCGGCTGGATTCTGTGTGTTCTCCCTGTGTCACTGCCCGCGGCCGTGTCGGAATCCGACGCCTGCACATGTCGGAATCAAGACAGAAATTGGCGTGATCAGCGCAGCACCGACAAGGGTTGAAACCGAAGATTCACTCCAGTTCGCCACACCCACAAGACCCGAGGAAACACCCCATGTTCAGCTACCAGAAACAGTCCTTGCAGGCCTCCGATCCGGCCCTGTGGTCCATCGTCCAGCAGGAGCACCAGCGCCAGGAACAGCACATCGAGCTGATCGCCAGCGAGAACTACACCTCGCCAGCCGTGATGCAGGCGCAAGGCAGCCAGCTCACCAACAAGTACGCCGAGGGCTACCCCGGCAAGCGCTACTACGGCGGCTGCGAGTACGTCGACCAGGCCGAGCAACTGGCCATCGACCGCGTCAAGCAGCTGTTCGGCGCCGATCAACACGGCTGGGCCGCCAACGTGCAGGCGCACTCGGGCGCGCAGGCCAACGAGGCCGTGTTCATGGCCTTCATGAAACCCGGCGACACCTTCATGGGCATGAACCTGGCCGAAGGCGGCCACCTTTCGCACGGCATGGCGCTGAACATGAGTGGCAAGTGGTTCAACGTGGTCAGCTACGGCCTGAACGAGAAGGAAGAGATCGACTACGACGCGATGGAGCGCAAGGCCCACGAGAGCAAGCCCAAGATCATCATCGCCGGGGCATCGGCCTATGCGCTGCGCATCGACTTCGAGCGCTTCGCCAAGGTCGCCAAAGACGTGGGCGCCCTGCTGATGGTGGACATGGCCCACTACGCCGGCCTGATCGCCGCCGGCGAGTACCCGAACCCGATTCCCCACGCCGACATCGTCACCAGCACCACCCACAAGAGCCTGCGCGGGCCGCGCGGCGGCATCATCCTGATGCGCCCCGAGCACGAGAAGGCGATCAACAGCGCCATCTTCCCCGGCCTGCAGGGCGGGCCGCTGATGCATGTGATCGCGGCCAAGGCGGTGGCCTTCAACGAGGCGCTGTCGCCCGGGTTCAAGGCCTACCAGCAGCAGGTGGTGAAGAACGCCGCCGCCCTGGCCGACACGCTGGTGGCGCGTGGCCTGCGCATCGTTTCCGGCCGCACCGAGAGCCACGTGATGCTGGTGGACCTGCGCGCCAAGGGCATGACCGGCAAGGCCGCCGAAGCGCTGCTGGGCCAGGCCCACATCACGGTCAACAAGAACGCCATCCCCAACGACCCCGAGAAGCCGATGGTGACCAGCGGTGTGCGCCTGGGCTCGCCGGCCATGACGACCCGCGGCTTCAAGGAAGCCGAGGTCATCCAAGTGGGCCACCTGATCGCCGATCTGCTCGACCACCCGGAAGACGAAACCGTGGTCGCCCGCGTGCGTGCCGACGTGGCCGCGCTGACCGCGGCCTTCCCGGTCTACGGCTGAACCTGGGCAGCACCACATGTCCCTCAGCACCTTCGACCTGTTCAAGATCGGCATCGGGCCGAGCAGCTCGCACACGGTCGGGCCCATGCGCGCGGCGCTGCTGTTTGCGCAGGCCCTGCGCGACGGCGGCCTGCTGCCTGCCGTGCAATCGGTGCGTTGCGAGCTGTACGGCTCGCTCGGCGCCACGGGCAAAGGCCACGGCAGCGACAAGGCCGTGCTGCTGGGTCTGGAAGGCGAAGCGCCCGACCGGATCGATCCCGACGTGATCTCGCCGCGCCTGCTGGCCCTGCGCGCGTCGCAGACGCTGAACCTGCTGGGCACGCACCGCATCGCGTTCAACGAGCGCGAGGGCCTGAAGTTCCTGCGCAAGGCCTTGCCTTTCCACCCCAATGGCATGCGCCTGTTCGCCTTCGCGGCGGATGGCGAGCCCTTGCTCGACAAGACGTACTACTCCATCGGCGGCGGTTTCGTCATCAACCAGGATGCCGAAGGACAACCGGCGCTGGTGCCCGACCGCAAGGTGTTGCCCCATCCCTTCACCACCGGGGACGAGCTGCTGCAGCGCTGCAAGGACAGCGGCCTGAACATCGCTCAGGTGATGTGGCACAACGAGCTGGCCTGGCGCGATGCCGACACGGTGCGCGCCGATCTGCTGCGCATCTGGGCCGTGATGCAGGCCTGCGTGCGGCGCGGCGTGGCCACCGAGGGCGTGCTGCCCGGTGGCTTCCAGGTCAAGCGGCGCGCGGCAGAGCTGTACCGCTCGCTCACCGCCCACCCCGAGGCCGCGCTGAAAGACCCGCTGCAGGTGATGGACTGGATCAACCTGTACGCGCTGGCGGTCAACGAAGAGAACGCGGCCGGTGGCCGTGTGGTCACGGCGCCCACGAACGGCGCGGCCGGCATCGTGCCCGCGGTGCTGCACTACTACAGCCGTTTCGTGCCCGGTGCCAGCGAACAGGGCGTGATCGACTTCCTGCTCACCGCCGCCGCCATCGGCATCCTCTACAAGGAAAACGCCTCGATCTCGGGCGCCGAGGTCGGCTGCCAGGGCGAGGTCGGTGTGGCCTGCTCGATGGCCGCTGGCGCGCTGGCACAGGTCATGGGCGGCACACCCGAGCAGGTGGAGAACGCGGCCGAGATCGGCATGGAACACCACCTGGGCCTGACATGCGATCCCATCGGCGGCCTGGTGCAGATCCCGTGCATCGAGCGCAACGCGATCGCCTCGGTCAAGGCCATCAACGCCGCGCGCATGGCGCTGCGCGGTGACGGCACGCATTTCGTGAGCCTGGACAAGGTCATCCGCACCATGCGCCAAACCGGCGCCGACATGATGACGAAATACAAAGAGACCTCGCGCGGAGGCCTGGCCGTGAACATCGTTGAATGCTGAAAAGAACGAGAGAAAGAACCCCCATGCAACATTTTTCCATCTGGTCCCTGCTGCGCAACAGCATGTCTTACCACGAGGGCTGGCAGAAGCAGTGGCGCTCACCCGAACCCCAGCGCGAATACGACGTGGTGGTGGTGGGTGGGGGTGGCCACGGCCTGGCCACCGCCTACTACCTGGCCAAGGAACACGGCCTGCGCAACATCGCGGTGATCGAGAAGGGTTACCTGGGCGGCGGCAACACGGCGCGCAACACCACCATCGTGCGCTCCAACTACCTGTGGGACGAGTCCACGGCGCTGTATGAAAAATCCATGCAGCTGTGGGAAGGCCTGTCGCAGGACCTGAACTACAACGTCATGTTCAGCCAGCGCGGCGTGCTCAACCTCGGCCACACGCTGCAGGAGATGCGCGACATCGAGCGCCGCGTCAACGCGAACCGCTTGAACGGGGTGGACGGCGAGGTGGTCACGCCGGCGCAGATCAAGGAAATGATCCCGTACATCAACCTGAACACGCGCTATCCCGTCCTGGGCGCTTCGCTGCAGCGCCGCGGCGGCGTGGCGCGCCACGATGCGGTGGCCTGGGGCTTTGCCCGCGCGGCCGACGCACACGGCGTGGACCTGATCCAGAACTGCGAGGTCACCGGCATTCGCCGCGACGGTGGTGCCGTGGTCGGCGTGGACACAGTGAAGGGTTTCATCAAGGCCAAGAAGGTCGCCATCGTCGCGGCCGGGCATTCCAGCGTGATGGCCAGCATGGCCGACATCCGCCTGCCCATCGAGAGCAAGCCGCTGCAGGCCCTGGTGTCTGAACCGCTGAAACCCATCTTTCCCTGCGTGCTGATGAGCAACGCCATCCACGCCTACATCAGCCAGTCCGACAAGGGCGACCTGGTGATCGGCGCGGGCGTGGACCAGTACAACGGCTACGGCCAGCGCGGCAGCTTCCACACCATCGAGCACACGCTGCAGGCCATCGTGGAGATGTTCCCGCTGTTCTCGCGCGTGCGCATGAACCGCCAGTGGGGCGGCATCGTCGATGTCTCGCCCGACGCCTGCCCGATCATCGGCCTGACCCCGGTCAAGGGGCTCTACATCAACTGCGGCTGGGGCACCGGTGGCTTCAAGGCCACGCCCGGTTCGGGCTGGGCCATGGCCCACACGGTGGCGCAAGACCGACCGCACGCGCTCAACGAAGCGCTGTCGCTGGACCGCTTCTCCAACGGCCACCTGATCGACGAACACGGCGCTGCTGGCGTCGCGCATTGAGATGACCCCCCCGCGCCGCTTCGCGTCACCCCCCCAGGGGGGCGGCACTGGCCGTCCGGCAAAGCCGGCCCGGCGGTGCCCTTGGCAAAACACCGCAGCCTCCGTTCTTTGAGAAAGAAAACCATGTTGCAAATCAACTGTCCCTTCTGCGGCACGCGCGCCGAGATCGAATTCACCTGCGGAGGCGAGGGCGGCATCGTTCGCCCGCTGAACTCCGAGGCCATGAGCGACGCCGAGTGGGGCGACTACGTGTTCATGCGCAAGAACCCCAAAGGGCTGCAGCACGAGCAGTGGCGCCATTCCAGCGGCTGCGGTCGCTGGTTCAACGCGCTGCGCCACACGGTGAGCTACCGGTTCGAAGCGACCTGGAAGATCGGTGAGCCCATCCCTGCTCAATTCGCTGCCGAGTTCGCGGCCGAGTCCGCGGCTGTCGTCAACGAAGGAGCCGCGGTATGACCACCCGTCTGTCCACCGGCGGTCGCATCGATCGCCGCCGCAGCCTCAACTTCAGCTTCAACGGCCGCGTCTACCAGGGCCTGGAAGGCGACACGCTGGCCTCGGCCTTGCTCGCCAACGGCGTGTCCATGGTGGCGCGCAGCTGGAAGTACCACCGCCCGCGCGGCATCCTGTCGGCCGGGGTCGAAGAGCCCAACGCGCTGGTGCAGCTGTTCGACGGCGCCCGCACCGTGCCCAACGCGCGCATGACCGAGGTGTCGCTGGTCGAGGGCCTGAGCGCCCGCTCGATCCACGCCAAGCCCAGCATCGAGTTCGACACCGGCGCGGTCAACGGCTGGTTCTCGCGCCTGATCCCGGCCGGCTTTTATTACAAGACCTTCATGGCCTCGCAGGCCGCGTGGCACTTCTTCGAGAAGCACATCCGCGCGGCCAGCGGCCTGGGCCACTCTCCCAGCGAAGCCGACCCCGACCGCTACGAGAAGCGCTTCGCGCACTGCGACGTGCTGGTGGTCGGCGCCGGCATTGCCGGCCTGACGGCTGCGCTGACCGCGGCCCGTGCCGGTGCCCGCGTGGTGCTGTGTGACGAACAGTCCGAGCCGGGCGGCTGGCTGCTCTCCAGCGACGAGGCCATCGACGGCATGCCCGCAGCACAGTGGGTGGCACAGGCGCTGGCCGAACTCGCGACCCTGCCCGAGGTGATGGTGCTGCCGCGCACCACGGCCTTTGGTTACCAGGACCACGACCTCGTGACCCTGGTCGAGCGCCGCGGCGACCACCTGAGTGCCGAGCAGGCGCCGGTGTTCCGCGAACGCCTGTGGCGCGTGAGGGCACAACAGGTGGTGCTGGCCACCGGCGCGCACGAACGCCCGCTGGTGTTCGGCAACAACGACCTGCCCGGCATCATGCTGGCCGGCGCGGTGTCCACCTATGTGCGGCGCTACGCCGTGCTGCCCGGGCGCAACGCCGTGGTCTTCACCAACAACGACACGGGCTACGACGCTGCCCTGGCCTTGAAGGCCGCGGGCGCCAGCGTGCAGGTGGTCGATGCGCGTATCCATCCCAGCGGCACCCTGAGCCAGCGCGCCAAAGCCGCCGGCATCCCCATCCTGGCCGGCCACGTGGTCACCGAAGCGCGCGGCGGCAAGCGCGTCAGCAGCGTGCAGGTGCAGGCCATCGACGCGCAGGACCGACTCGCCGGTGCCGCGCGAGGCATTGCCTGCGATCTGGTGGCCTTGTCGGGCGGCTTCAGCCCGGTCATCCACCTGCACTGCCAGGCCGGCAGCAAGGCGGTCTGGAACGACGCCCGGGCGGCCTTCCTGCCGGGCCCGTCGGCGCAGTCCGAAAGCTCCGCCGGTGCCTGCGCCGGTGCGCTGTCGCTGCGCGACGGCGCGCTGGGCGGCGCCGCGGCTGGCGAGGCGGCGGTGCGCGCGCTGGGCCTTCAGGTGGCCGACGCCGGGGCCACCGCGGTGGCGGCCGTCGAGCCGGGCGAGCTTCGCCCGCTGTGGCTGGTGCCGCATGCGCGTGGCGTGAGCCGCGCGCCCAAACAGTTCGTCGACCTGCAGAACGACGTCGCGGCCTCCGACATCCACCTCGCGGTGCGCGAGGGTTTCGAGTCGATCGAGCACGTCAAGCGCTACACGGCCATGGGCTTCGGCACCGACCAGGGCAAGACCGGCAACATCAACGGCATGGGCATCGTGGCCCAGGCGCTGGGCAAGTCCATTCCCCAGGTCGGCACCACCACCTTCCGCCCGAACTACACGCCGGTGACTTTTGGTGCGCTGGCCGGGCTGGAACTGGGCGATGCCTTCGATCCGATCCGCACCACCGCCATGCACGACTGGCACGTGAAGCAGGGCGCGTTGTTTGAAGACGTGGGGCAGTGGAAGCGCCCCTGGTACTACCCGAAGCCCGGCGAAGACCTGCACGCCGCCGTGGCCCGCGAAACCCTGGCCGTGCGCAACGGTGTGGGCACGCTGGACGGCTCCACGCTCGGCAAGATCGACATCCAGGGCCCGGACGCGAGCGTGCTGCTCAACTGGATCTACAGCAACGCGTGGTCCAAGCTCGAGATCGGCAAGTGCCGCTACGGCCTGATGCTCGACGAAAACGGCATGGTGTTCGACGACGGCGTGACCGTGCGCCTGGCCGAAAACCACTACCTGATGCACACCACCTCCGGTGGCGCGGCGCGCGTGCTGGCCTGGATGGAGCGCTGGCTGCAGACCGAGTGGCCGCACCTCAAGGTCTACCTGACCAGCGCCACCGACCACTGGTCCACTTCCATCGTGGCCGGTCCCAAGAGCCGCGCGGTGTTGCAGAAGATCTGCAGCGATGTGGACTTCGACGACGCGGCCTTTCCCTTCATGTCGTACCGCGAAGGCACGGTGGCCGGCGTCAAGGCCCGCATCATGCGCATCAGCTTCTCGGGCGAGCGCTGCTACGAGGTCAACGCCGCGGCCGAAGACGGCCTGCGCGTGTGGGAAGCCATCCACGCGGCCGGTGCCGAGCACGGCATCACGCCCTACGGCACCGAGACCATGCACGTGCTGCGCGCCGAGAAGGGCTACATCATCATCGGCCAGGACACCGACGGTTCCGTCACGCCGATGGACCTCGGCATGGGCGGCCTGGTCACCAAGACCAAGGACTGCCTGGGCAAGCGTTCGCTCACCCGCGAAGACACGGTGCGCAGCAACCGCAAGCAACTGGTCGGCTTGCTGCCGGACGACCCGCAGTTCGTGCTGACCGAGGGCGCGCAGATCCTCAACCAGGCGCCCACCGGCCCCACCGCGCCCATGGTCGGTCACGTCACCTCCAGCTACATGAGCCCGACGCTGGGGCGGTCCATCGCCATGGCCTTGGTCAAGGGTGGACTGGGACGCATGGGCGAGCGCGTCCACATCTCCCAGGTGGGCCCCAACGGCCCCGTCGTCCACACCGCCGCCATCGCCAGCCCGGTCTTCTTCGATCCCAAAGCGGAGCGCCAAAATGCTTGATACCTCACAGCGCCCTGTGGCGCCCATGGACCGTGTGCCCACCACCCGTGCCTCGACCGGGCAGTCCCTGCTGGCCGGCTGGCGCCATGGACAGTCCGTGCTCAATCTTCGCGGCAACCCGGACGACACGGCCTTCCGCGAGGGCGTGTCGCAGGCCCTCGGTCTGGACCTGCCCACACAGGCCTGCACCACAGTCGCCAACGATACCCATCGCCTGGTCTGGGTCGGGCCGGACGACTGGTTCGTCATCGGGCCAAAGGGCCAGGCGGGCGCCATCGAAGCGGCGCTGCGCGAAGCCCTGGCGGGCCAGCACGTGGCGGTCACCGACGTCAGTGGCGGCTACACCGTGCTGCACCTGAGCGGCACCCCGGTGCGCGACGTGCTCGCGCAGGGCTGCCCGCTGGACCTGCACCCGCGCGTGTTCGGCCCTGGGGCCAGCGCCGGCTCGGTGTTCTTCAAGGCTTCGGTCTGGCTGTGGCAGGCTGACGACGCACCGGTCTACGAGGTGCTGGTGCGCAGCAGCTTCCGGGGCTACGTCTGGCTGATGCTGGAACGCTGCACACAGGAGTGTGGCCTGGTGACGCGCCGCTTCACATGAACACGCGTTGGACGGTCCGGATCGAACGGCTGGAGACCCGCCTGCCGGTGGGGATCTATGCCGAAGAACGGGACCAGCAGCCGATCTGGATCAGCCTCACGGCCAGCGGGCTGGCGCCTGCCGCGCCGGACGCGCTGGACGGCTGCCTGGACTACGAACCCCTGTGGCGCTGGTTGACGCAGGTGTGGCCCAACACGCCTCACACCCCGCTGCTGGAGACCCGCGTCAACCAGGTGATCGGCTTCGTGTTCGGGCTCGATCCGCGCATCGACGAGGTCTGGGTCGGCCTGTACAAGCAGCGCGTGAGCCTGGGCGCGCTGGCGGTCGGCATGGAGCGCGCATCGACCCGGACCGAGTTCGAGACCCTGCACTTGCAGGCGGCCGAAACGAGTGCCCTTCTTCAATCCCTCACACAAGGCCTTGAAACCTATGCAAGCCACGCCCAATGAATCGTCCCGCTACGTGCTGACCCTGGCGGTGGCCAGCGCGCGGGGCCAGGTGGCGGCCATGGTGGCCCTGCTGGAGCGGCACGGTGCCTACATCGAAGAATTCGCGGTGTTTGACGACGCGTTGGTGTCGCGTTTCTATGTGCGCATCGTGTTCCGGCTGGAGGGCCAGAAGGTTTTCGGGATCGGCGTGCTTCGCGAGGACTATGCCCAACTGATGGATGGCTTTGACGGCGCGGAAGGCGCCATCCATGACCTCAGCCGCCCGACACGGGTGCTGATCATGGTGTCCAAGGCCGACCACTGCCTGCGCGACCTGCTGGCGCAGTGGCGCCGCAAGGAACTGAACATGGACATCGTGGCGGTGGTGTCCAACCACGCCGACCTGGGGCCGTTGGCCGTGGCCGAAGGCATTCCGTTCCATCACCTGCCCATCACGGCCGACACCAAGCCGCAGCAGGAGGCGCAGTTGCTCCAGTGCATCGCGCAACACGAGGCCGAGCTGGTGGTGCTGGCGCGCTACATGCAGGTGCTGTCGGAAGACATGTGCGAGAAGCTGGCCGGCCGCGTCATCAACATCCACCATTCCTTCCTGCCCGGCTTCAAGGGCGCGCGCCCATACGAACAGGCGCACGCGCGCGGCGTCAAGCTGATCGGTGCCACGGCCCACTTCGCCACCAGCGACCTGGACGAGGGCCCCATCATCGAACAGGCCCTGGAACGGGTGGACCACGCCTACAGCCCCGAGCAGTTGCTCAGCACCGGGCGCAACGTCGAGTGCCTGGCCCTGGGACGCGCCTTGCGCTACGTGCTGGAGCACCGGGTGTTCATCAACGGCTTGCGCACGGTGGTGCTGCGCTGACTCGAAAGGAGCAGCTGGCGTTGACCCGGTTCCCTGGACACATCAATCTTTGTGTCCAAGGCGTCGAAAGTGTCCAAAGTGCGATCGCCGTACCCGGCGGAATTTCGCCAGCAAATGGTCGAGCTCGTTCGAGCGGGGGCGCTCACCTGCGCAGCTCTCGTGTGAGTTCGGCGTCACCGCGCAGTCCATCACCCACTGGGTCGGCCAGGCCGCATCGACGACGGCAAACCTGTGCCACGTCCTCGGTGTTTGCGCCAACGGGTTCTACGCCTGGCGCGAACGTTGCCCGTCTCAGCGCAGCATCGCCAGTGTGGTGATGACCCAGCGGCTTGGGTGGGTTATTATGAGAATAATTCTCATTTAAAATTTGTGTGCCTGACCCGGCGCCGCCACATCTCGACGTCAGCCTGTTGACGGGATTCGTCACCTCCCTGGCATGGATCGACCTGTGCTTGAGCACTATTACCAAGAACTGCTGAACTTCTGTTCCCGTACGGTGCGCAACCGCGATGCCGCGGCCGATGTCGTGCAGGAGAGCTATGCCCGCGTTCTGGCGGTGCAGCATTCCGGCCAGCCGGTGCCCGAGCCGCGCGCGCTGCTCTACCGGACCGCGCGCAACCTGCAGATCGACCAGCACCGCCGCAGCGAAGTGCGTGGTGATGCCTTGCTCCCCGATGCCGAGGCCTCGGCCGCCGAGCTTGACAACCTCGCGGCGCCCAGGGCCTGCGAGCCCGAAGTGGCCACGTCTTCCGCCCAGGGGGTGAACGCCCTTCTGGCCACCATCGATGCCCTGCCGTTGCGTTGCCGCGAGGCCTTCATCCTGCACAAGTTCGACGGCCTGCCGCATTCGGAGGTGGCTCAGCGCATGGGCATCTCGCGCAAGATGGTCGAGCAACACGTGAAGCTGGCCATGGACGCTTGCCGGCGCTGCAAAGACACCCTTGACGGGGCGCCTGCCGCGGCGCCGGTTCCGCCATTGAGGCGCAGAAAACCTGCCCGCGAATGAATTTGCCCGCACGCCGCCTGGCCTGGCATAGGGTTTGGGCTGGCTGGTGCGTCTACATCCAAGAGCCGATAACCACGCCATGAGTACCCCGCAGCCAGCCCGAACGCCAGCCGCACGGTCCACCGAGCCCGACGACGCGGCGCTGGACTGGTTCGTGCGGTGTGCCGGCGGGCTGCTCGGGTCGGCGGACGAAGCCGCGTTCCAGTCCTGGCTGGCCGCGGACGCGGCCCATGCCGCGGCTTTCGCGCGCCATCGGGACAACTGGTGCCTGCTCGATGCCTTGCCGGCGGAGGGTGTGCGCATGCTGAAGCAGAACCTCGCTGACGACAAGGCGGCGGCAGCCCGGGCCGCGCCGCGCCAGCGTGCCTGGTGGCGTGACGGGTCTTCCTGGGTGCCACAGGGAGCGCTGGCCGCTGTGGCGCTCATGGTGTCCTGCGGAGGGGGCTACCTGGCCTGGGAACATGGGCAGCAGCAACCGGTGTACACGCAGCGTTTCGCCACCGAGCGCGGGCAGCAGCTGGACGTGGTGTTGCCGGAAGGCAGCCGCCTGAGGCTGGACACCTTCAGCCAGGCCGACGTGACGATGTACCTGGACCGCCGCGAGGTTCGCCTGCCGCAGGGACAGGCGGCGTTCCAGGTCCAGGGTGATCCGGCGCGTCCCTTTGATGTGCTGGCCGGTCCTTTGCGCATCACGGTCGTCGGCACCCGTTTCGCGGTGCGCTACACGCCCGGCGTGCCGGGCCGCGCGGGTGTTCACGTCGCCGTGGAAGAAGGGCACGTGCGCGTGGCGCGCGCCGAGCGGTCGGCCGCGGGCGATGCGGCCGTCGAACTGGTCGCCGGCCAACAGATCACCAGCGACATGGCGGGCCTGCTCGGCACCGTGTCGGCCGTCCCCGCCGCGGGCATCGCACCCTGGCGCGAAAGCCGAGTCAGTTTCGACGACACACCGCTGGACCAGGCGCTGGCCGAGTTCGGGCGCTACGGTCCGGTGCCTCTGACGGTGCGGGAGCCGGCCGTCGCCGCGTTGCGCGTGACCGGCACCTTCGACCCGCGCCGGCTCGACAACTTCTCCCGCCTCCTGCCGCAGGTCTTGCCCGTGCGCTTGCGCGAGCGTGGCGGTGAGGTCGAGATCGTCTCCGCTGGCCATTAGCTGGCCACTAGCCGGCCGCTGCCGGCGATCCGGGCCGGTCCATCTTTCCGCGCCAAAAAAAACTTTTCGCCCGACCTAGGGTTTCGCCAGGCTGATGCGTCTACATGAGAAGGATTCTTATTCAATATCTTTCCGGAGATCGCTCGCATGCCCCGTTCCCGCTTCAACCTGCCCCCGCTGGCACTGGCCTTGGCCCTCGGAAGCCCGTTGGCCCATGCCCAGGGTTCCGCCAGCGCGGGGGGCTCCACCCCGGTGCAGATCCGCATCGGGGAGCAGCCCCTGGCGCAGGCGCTCAATGACCTGGCGCGGCAGGCCCGGCTTGAGCTCATGGTCCAGCCCGCGCTGGTGGCGGGCAAGACGGCGCCGGCCGTCTCCGGCCGGCTGACGCCACGGCAGGCGCTGGACCGGTTGCTGGCCGGCAGCGGCCTGGCGGCGACCATTGACGGCAACGTCTTTGTCGTCACCGCGGCTCCGGCGGCATCGGAGACGGTGAGCCTGCCCACGGTGACCGTGAGGGCCGTCGCGGACCAGGAAACGGCCACCAGCGGAGGGAACGGCTACGTCGCCAGGCGCAGCGCCTCGGGCTCCAAAACCGATACCCCCATCATCGAGACGCCGCAGTCCATCTCGGTGGTGACCAAGCAGCAGCTCGAAGACCAGAAGCCGCGCAGCATCCCGGAGGCGCTCAACTACGCGCCCGGTGTCTTCACCGGCCTCGTGGGTTCCTCCAACCGCTACGACTACGTGGCCCTGCGCGGCTTCAAGGACAGCAGCGTGGACAGCACCCTGCTCGATGGCCTGCGCATGCTCAGCGACCAGGGCAGCTACACCTCGATGCAGGTCGATCCGTATTTCCTGGAGCGCATCGACGTGGTGCGAGGGCCGGCGTCCGTGTTGTACGGTCGCGCATCGCCCGGCGGCCTGGTGGCGCTGACCAGCATGACGCCGCAGTTCCAGCCCTACCGGGAAGTGCAGCTCACCGCCGGCAACCGCGACCGCCGGGAGGCGGCCGTCGATCTGTCGGGGCCCATCGACAACAACGGGGTGGCGGCCTTTCGCCTGACGGCGCTGGCGCGCTCGCTGGACTCGCAGTTCAACACGGTCAAGGAAGAGCGCCAGGCCATCGCGTCCTCGCTGGCCATCCACCCGTCCAGCGACACGCGCCTGCTGCTGCAGGCCTACCTGCAGGACGACCCCGAGGGCAGCTACCACAGCGGCGTGCCGGCGGACGCCAGCCTCCATGCGGACCACAACGGCCGCCTGATCTCGCGCCATTTCTTCGACGGAGACCCCAGCGTCGAGAAATACCAGCGCAAGCAGCGCTTCCTGGGCTACCAGTTCGAACACGCGTTCAACGACGCGTGGAAATTCCGGCAGAACTTCCGCCATGTCTCGGCGGACACCACGCTGAGGCAGATCTATGGCTACGGCTGGGCCAGCGCCGATGAGCTGACGCGCTACTACGCGGGCGCCGATGAGTCGACCAGCGGCAACACGGTCGACAACCAGCTGGAAGGTCGGTTCCAGACGGGCGCGCTCAAACACACCCTGCTGACCGGGCTGGACCACCAGAAGCGCCACGTGACAGGGAGCTGGCAATCGGGCAGCGCGCTGCCGATCAACGTGCTGGCCCCGAGCTACGGTGCTCCGGGCCTGAGCGGCGTGACCAGCGACCCCATCGATCGCCAGCTGGAGCAGACCGGTCTGTACCTGCAGAACCAGACGGCGCTGGACCGCTGGCGCCTCACGCTGGGCGGGCGCATGGACTGGGCCAAGGCCTCCAACCGGATGGGCGCCGGCGACCCGGCGCGGTGGAGTGGCTCCAGGTTCACCAAGCGGGCCGGCGTTGTCTATCTGTTTGACAACGGGGTGGCTCCCTATGTGGGCTATTCGGACGGCTTCAACCCGAGCCTGCGCAACGACCAGCAGGGCAACAACCTGCAACCCGCCGAGACCGATCAGGTCGAGGCCGGCATCCGCTACCAGCCCAAGGGCTCGAACACCTTGCTGTCGGCGGCGGTGTACGACCTGTCGCAAAAGAATGTCGCCACGCGCCCGGTGGGGGCCTCGTACTTTGAACCGACCGGCAAGGTGCGCTCGCGCGGTCTGGAGCTGGAGGCCCGTTCGCAGCTCAGCAGCAAGGTGTCGGTGCTGACGAGCTACACCTTCACCGACATGAAGTTCGTCGAGTCCTCCGACGGCTTCACCGGCAACACGCCGTACCAGGCGCCGCGCCACATGGCCTCGATCTGGGGCGACTGGAACTTCATGCCGGGTTACACCATGGGCGCGGGCGCGCGCTACGTGGGCTCCAGCTGGGTCGACAACGCCAACAGCCTCAAGGTGGCCCCCTACACGCTGGTGGACCTGATGCTGCGCATCGACCTGGCCCAGCTGAGCCCGTCGCTCAGGGGTGCCAACCTCCGTCTGAGCGTCAACAACCTGTTCGACAAGACCTATGTGGCCTCGTGCCTGAGCCAGCAGTACTGCTACTGGGGCGACGCGCGCAGCGTGACCGCGACCGTGGCGTATCGCTGGTAACGGCGCGTCCCGGCGCGGCGGCCCGCCGCGCGCGTTCTTTTGATCACCATGTGCCGCCGTCCGGCGTGCCAGTCCATCAGGGAGTTGAGTGCAATGAACACGAACATCTATGACTTCGTCGGGATCGGGCTTGGGCCTTTCAATCTGAGCCTGGCCTGTCTGACCGAGCCGATCACCGGGGTGAACGCGGTCTTCCTGGAGCGCGCTGCCGAGTTCAACTGGCACCCCGGGATGCTGATCGACAACACCACGCTGCAGAACCCCTTCCTGGCCGACCTGGTCAGCCTGGCGGACCCCAAGAGCGGCTTCAGCTTCCTCAACTACTGCAAGGAAGAGGGCAAGATCTATTCGTACTACTTCCGCGAGAGCTTCTACCTCACGCGCGCCGAATACAACGCCTATTGCCGCTGGGCGGCGGCGCGGCTGTCCAACGCCCGCTTCGAGCACGAGGTGCAGGAGATCGTCCACGACGCCGAGAGCGGCTGCTATGTGGTGACCGGGGTGCAGGGGCCGCGGCGCGAGCCCTTCATCATGCGCGGCCGAAAGCTCGTGCTGGGCGTGGGGTCCAGGCCGTTGTTCCCCCAGTGCTGCGCGTCCGACGGCCACCGCTACCTGCACACCGCCGACTACATCACGAGCAAGGAGCAGCTGCAGCAAAAGCGTTCCATCACCATCGTCGGCAGCGGCCAGAGCGCGGCCGAGGTCTACCACGACCTGCTCAAGGAAGCCGACGTGCACGGCTACAGCCTCACCTGGATCACCCGCTCCTCGCGCTTCTTCCAGATGGAGACCACCAAGCTCACGCTGGAGATGTTTTCCCCGGACTACATCGACTACTTCTACAAGCTGGACGATGGCAAGAAGGAGCGCGTCATCCGCGCGCAGGACAGCCTGTACAAGGGCGTCAACGCCAGCCTCATCAACCAGATCTACGACCTGCTGGACGACCGGCGAAAGCAGGGGTCGCTGCGCACCCACCTCATCACCAACTGCGAACTGCAGGGCTGCCGCTACGACGCGGAACAGGGCCGCTACGAGATCGAGTTCCGCCAGCTCGATTGCGAGGCGCGCTACGCGCACCGCAGTGAGGGGCTGGTCTTCGCCACCGGCTACCGCGAGAACATCCCGCCTTTCGTCAACGGCATCCGCCACCGCCTGCGCTGGGACGAGCAGGGGCGCTACCGGCTGGCACGCAACTACGCCGCCGACTTCAACGGCAACGAAATCTTCGTGCAGAACGCCGGCCAGCACACCCACGGCATGACCAACCAGGACCTGGGCATGAGCTGCTACCGCAACTCCTACATCCTGCGCGAGCTCACCGGGGTCGAGCACTACAAGATCGAGCGGCGCGTGGCGATCCAGGACTTCTCCATCCCGGCCACCGCGGACTTCGTCCTGCTCTGAGGCGCACGCATGAACCTGCGATTCCACATCATCACGATGACGGTGCTGGCCGTCATCAGCGACGCCATCCTGATTCCCTTCTACCCGCAGTTCTTCAGCGCGCGATACGGGATGGACAGCCCCGTGCACGTGGGCGCCTACGTGGCGGCCATCTCCATCGCCGTGATGTGCACGCTGCCGCTCTGGGCGCGCGTGGCGCGCCGCGTGGAGCCGCTGCACCTGCTGGTCTACACGCAGTTTGCCGCCGGCACCTTCAGCCTGCTGAGCGACTGGGCGCCCACCGTGCAGAGCTACTGGGTGCTGTCGATGCTGATGTTCATGTGCAAAAGCAGCTACCTGCTGATGTACCCGTACCTGATGCGCCTGACGCCCAAGGAGCAGCATGCCGCCACCATCGGGATTCTGTCGGTGGTGGTGCACTTCGGCGCCATCTTCGGGGCGGTGGTGGGCGGCTTCGTGCTGGAGACCTGGGGGCCGCGCGCCAGCATCCTGGCCATGGCCGCGGGTGACTACTTCCAGATGGTGGTCTGCGCCTATCTGATCCGCAGTGGAAAGATCGTGCGCGTCAACACCGGCGAGCAGGCCCGGGCCGAGGCCGCCGAGGCGCGCCGCCTCGGGCTGCTGGCCCGACTGCCGGTCCTGAAGCTGGCGCTGGTGATGCTGATGTTCGACTTCAGCGCCTACCTGATCCGCCCCTTCTTCGCCCTGTACTGGCAGACCTTGACCGGCAACGACAGCGAGCTGGTGTCCGGCATGGCCTTCGCCATTCCGGGGGTGGTGGCCATCGTCGCACTGCGCTTGCATGCCTGGATACGGGCGCGTGGCGGCCACCTGCCCGACCACACGGTGGGCAACCTGCTGCTGGGCGCGGCCGGCCTGCTGCTGCATGCCGCGCCCGATCCGATGCTGGTCGTGCTGGGGCGCGTGCTGTATGGCTGGGCCTTCTTCCAGATCATCGTCAAGCTCGAAGTCAACCTGTTTCGCCTGTCCACGCCCCAGCGCTACGCGCAGGACTACAGCATCACCAACTTCTTCCAGAACATGGGGGTGCTGCTGTCCTCGTTCGCCGCGGGCGCCATCGTCAAGCACCACGGGCTGCATGTGCCCTTTCTGCTGGCGGCCGGCGGTTTTGTGCTCACCGCGCTGCTGGACCGCCTGATCCTCAGAGTGCCCAGCGCCGGCCACGTCGCCGGGGCCGACGGCGCCGCCAACCCCACGCCCCTGGAGGTGCCCGCCCATGCCAACTGACACCCTGCACCGCCGCGCCGACGCCGACCACCGGCCCTACCGCGATGAGACCGGCTTCGTTTTCCGCCCGCTGCGGGTCCCGAACGACATCCCGACGCTGCACCACTGGTTCACCCAGCCGCGTGCCGCCTTCTGGCTGATGCAGGACAAGACCGAGGCGCAGGTGCGCGAGGCCTACCAGCGCATGATGGACTCCGGCACCGCCACGGCCTACATCGGGTGGCAGGGGAGCCGGCCGGCCTTCTTGGCCGAGTGCTACGACCCCGCGCAGGACCGCATCCGGGCCTTCTACCCGGTGCAGCCCGGCGACCTGGGCATGCACATCTTCATCGGGCCGCCCGAACGGCGCATCGCCGGTTTCTCGCGCGCCGCGTTCCATGCCTTGATGCGCTTCATGTTCACGCACCTGGGTGCGCGGCGCATCGTCGTGGAGCCCGACGCCACCAATCACAAGGTCCATGCCCTGAACCGCTCGGCGGGTTTTGTCTACGACCGTGATGTGGTCTTCCCCGAGAAGATCGCCAGCCTCGCCTTTTGCACCGGGCGGGATTTTCAACAGGCCACGGCCACCACACCAGAGGAAGCCCATTCATGAACGTCACCATCGCCCACCAGATCGCGCACGACCCGGCCCATTTCGCCGACCACCTGACGCCGGAGGTCTGGGCCCAGGCCAACCGCCTGCTGCTGCGCAAGGCCATCGCCGAATACGCCCACGAACTCATCGTCGAGCCCGAGTTGCTGGGCCCGGGGCAGGGCGGCTTTGCGCAGTACCAGCTGTTCTCGGACGACGGCGCCGCCTGCTACCGGTTCGAGGCGCAATGCCTGGCGCTGCGCCATTGGCACATCAAGCCCGAGTCCATCCGCAAGCGGGTCAACGGCGCCGAGCAGCCGCTGGACGCGCTGCAGTTCATCATCGAGTGCCGCCAGCGCCTGGGGATTCGCGAAGACCTGCTGCCCATCTACCTCGACGAGATCAGCAGCACCTTGTTCGGCAGCGCCTACAAGCGCATGAAGGCCGACGCGCCCAGCAGCGCCCAGCTGGCCGAGGCCACCGACTTCCAGACCATTGAAGTCGCCATGACCGAAGGCCACCCGGGTTTCGTCGCCAACAACGGGCGGCTGGGTTTCACCGCGGCCGACTACCGCGCCTATGCGCCGGAAGCCGGCTCGGCCATCCGCGTGATCTGGCTGGCCGTGCACAAGGACCACGCCGCTTTCTCCAGCATCTCCACGCTGAGCTACGAGCAGTTGCTGGCCGAAGAGCTCGGGCAGGACACGGTGGACGGCTTCACCCGCGAGGTGGCCGCGCTCGGCCTGGACCCGACCGACTACCACTTCATGCCGGCCCACCCCTGGCAGTGGTTCAACAAGCTGTCGATTGCGTTCGCCGGTTATGTGGCCCAGCGCAAGATCATCTGCCTGGCCTACGGTCGCGACCACTACATCGCCCAGCAGTCGATCCGCACCTTCTTCAACACCAGCGACCGCAGCAAGCGCTACGTCAAGACCTCGCTGTCCATCCTGAACATGGGCTTCATGCGTGGCCTGTCGCCGTACTACATGTCGGGCACGCCGGCCATCAACGAGTTCATCAAGGAACTGGTGAGCGGCGACGCCTTCCTGCGCGCCAACGGTTTCACCATCCTCCAGGAGGTGGCCTCCATCGGGTTTCGCAACCACTATTACGAGGCTGCGATACCGGTCGACACACCGTACAAGAAGATGTTTTCCGCGCTGTGGCGCGAAAGCCCGCTGCCGCTGCTCCAGCCGGGCGAGCGCCTGATGACCATGGCCGCGCTGCTGCATGTGGACAAGGACGGCCACGCCCTGCTGCCCGAACTGATCCGCCGGTCCGGGCTGGGAACGGTGGCGTGGCTGCAGCGCTATCTGGCGTCTTACCTGACGCCGCTGCTGCATTGCTTCTACAAGCACGACCTGACCTTCATGCCGCACGGCGAGAACCTGATCCTGGTGCTGGACCAACACGTGCCGGTGCGCGCCATCATGAAAGACATCGCCGAGGAATGCGCCATCCTCGACATCGGGGCCAAGGCGTGGCTGCCGGAACGCGTCCAGCGCCTGGCGGTGGACGTGCCCGACCACTTCAAGCTGCTGGGCATCTTCATCGATGTGTTCGACGGCGTGCTGCGCCACATCAACCAGGTGCTGGTGGAAAACGGCTGCTGCCGCGAGGACGACTTCTGGCGCGCGGTGGCCGACTGCGTGTGCGACTACCAGGACGCCCACCCCGAGCTGGCCGCAAAGTTCGCGCACCACGACATGTTCGTGCCCGAGTTCCTGCACTCCTGTCTGAACCGCCTGCAGCTCGGCAACAACGTGCAGATGGTCAACCTGGCCGATCCGGCCTCCAGCCTGAAGATGGCCGGCCACCTCGTGAATCCGATCGCCGGCTTGCGCCGCCATGCCACGGCCCGGGCCGCGGCGCCAGCGGTCGCGGAAAGCGTCGAGTGAACCTGGGCGCGCGGGCCGGGGGTTCGTTGCACGACGCCGACCTCGCCCGCGTGTTGCAGCTGGCCCGGCGCATCGCACCCGCGCTGCGCGGCGAACAGGGCGGTGCACCGCTGCCCGGTGCGTTGCGCCATGGCGATGAGGCGTCGCCCGGGCCGGGCGCGCTGGCGGCGCTGTGCCGCCACTGGGCCCGGTCGTACCCGGAAGCCGGCGCGCACTATGTGGCGCTGCGCTGCTGGGGGCTGGCGATCTGGCAACCGGTCTATCTCAGCGTGATTGCCGCGCATCTCGACACGCATGTGCCCAGGCTGGCCGGCCTGGCGCAGCCCGTGGAGAACGGGTTTCCCAATGGCTTCCAGTTGCCGGTGCATGCCCCCGCGCAGGCCGCCGCGCTGTCGTCGCGCATCCGCCTGGCGGCGGACGAGCTGCGGGCCCTGTGCCAGTCCATGCGCGCGGCGCTGATGCCGCTGGTGACCCTGCACGCCCGCGCCGCCGACCGATTGCAGGCGGAGTGTGTGTTGGGCGCGCTGCTGCTGGTGCGGCGCAGCAGGCCTGACCTGGGCGACGCGGACGACGTTGCCGCGTGGGGGGAGCTCTGGCTGGCGCAGCTCGGCATTGCCGGCGGTTGCGGGTTTTTTGCCTACCGGGCCCGCGACGGGACGCCCGCGCTCGCCCTGGACCGCAAGGTGTGCTGTCACCACTATCGCCGCCACGACGGTGAGCCATGCAGCACCTGCCCCAAGCTCCCGCTCGACAAGCGCATCGCCCGCCTGCTGGCCGACGCTGCGTAGTCGGGGCCTTTGATTCCGCGATGCCGCCGTGCCGTCCAGGCCGGTGTGCTTCGCCACGCCCTGGAGATTTCCATGAACGATATTGCCCGCCTGGTGCATGTCCTGCCGGCGTTCCCGCAGTTGCCTGTCGGCGCCTACTTTGACGAAGCCCTGTTTGCCCGCGAGCAGGCGTTGATCTTCAACCGGTCCGCCCGGTATGTGGGCCATGAAAAGGCCGTCCCGCAGGTGGGGGACTGGCACCGGCTCGTGCAGGAGGACGGCGGCCGCGTCCTGGTGCGCAACCCGCAGGGCGTGGAGCTGATCTCCAATGTCTGCCGGCATCGCCAGGCACTGATGCTGGGCGGAGAGGCCGGCGACGTGGCCGGGTCGACCAACACCCGGGGCAACCTGTCGGCGGCGGGCGGGCACATCGTCTGCCCGCTGCATCGGTGGACGTACAACAGCGCCGGCGAGTTGCTGGGCGCGCCGCAGTTCGAATCCAAACCTTGCAGGAACCTGCAGCGGTTTGCGCTGCGCAACTGCCATGGCCAACTGTTCGAAGGCGCGCGCGACCCGGCGCAGGACATGGCGCCGCTGTTCAGACGGCCGGAGTTCGATTTCTCGGACTACGTGCTCGACCACGTGGAGATCCACCAGTGCAACTACAACTGGAAGACCTTCATCGAGGTCTATCTGGAGGACTACCACGTCGCCCCATTTCATCCCGGCCTGGGCAGCTTTGTCACCTGCGACGACCTGAGCTGGGAACTCGCCGACTGGTACAGCATGCAGCGTGTCGGCGTGCATGCGTCGTTGAACTCGCCGGGGTCGGATGTCTACAGCACCTGGCACGATCGGCTGCTGAGCTACCGCACCGGCACCCCGCCCGACTTCGGCGCGGTGTGGGTCACCTATTTCCCCACCCACATGATCGAGCTGTACCCGCATGTGCTGGTCCTGTCCACGCTCTACCCCAAGGGGCCGCAGGACACCGTCAACGTGGTGGAGTTCTATTACCCCGAGGAGATCGTGGCCTTCGAGCGGGACTTCATCGAGGCACACCGCGCCGCCTACATGGAGACGGCCAGGGAAGACGACGAGATCGGCGAGCGCATGGACGCGGGCCGACGCGCGCTGCTGGCGCGGGGCGCGTCCGACGCCGGGCCCTACCAGTCGCCGCTGGAGGATGGCATGCAGCATTTCCACGCGTGGTACCGCCGCACCATGGGCGCTGCGTTCCTGCCCTGAGTGGCGAGGCGGGATGCGGATTCCAGCGCGGAACCTGGCCACCCTGTCCTAGAATCCATGCATGCGTCTGTTCCTTGCCCTGCTGCTGTGCCTGGCGATCCCCCTGCAGGGATGGGCCGCCGGCGCGAGCGTGCAGACGCCTTGTCCCATGGAGGCCGCCATGGCCTTGCCGGACGGCCTGACCGGCATCGACAGCGACATGCCCCAGGGCGATTGCTGCAACGATGTGGACACCGCCCGGCGGACCGGCCAGCTGTGCAAGGCCGGTCAGGAATGCCCGGCCCCCACCGGCTGGGTGGCGCCTCCGGCCATTGCCATGGCGCAGGCGCTGCCCTTGAGCGATCTGCTCGCGCCCGTGCCGCTGGTGCCGCCGCGCGGCGCTCCCGCCAGCATCTGGCGACCCCCCTCCCTGCTCTGAAGCTTTCACCCTGACCGCGCACGGCCTTTGAGGCCGGCCCTGGGTCAGCAGCGGCTGTCGCGCGTCCCGTGCGCGCTCAGCCCGTGTGCATTCCTTCGGAGCAGAAATATGGAACCCCTTTCCCCGGCGTCCGGCGGGCGCCTTCGCCCCCGTGGCCATGCCGTCAGCCGCTGGCACGCCTTGATCGTCCCCGCGCGCCTCGCGCTCCTGATCGGCCTGGCGGCAGCGCCACTGGCGCGCGCCGCCGAACCGCTGACATTGCCCCAGGCCGTTGAGGCGGCACTGGCGCGTTCGCCGGCCCTGAGCGCCCAGGATGCCGCCGCCCGCTCGGCGCGCGAGATGGCCGTGGCCGCCGGCCAGCGCCCCGACCCCGTGCTGCGTCTGTCGCTGGAGAACCTGCCCGTCGAAGGGCCGGAGCGTTTCAGCACCACACGCGATTTCATGACCTCGAAGGCGGTCTCGCTGATGCAGACGTTCCCCAGCGAAGACAAGCGACGGGCGCGAACGGCCCGTTTCGAGCGCGAGGCCGACGCGGCCCGGGCCGAGCGTGGCGTGCGGTCCGCCGCCATCCAGCGCGAGACCGCCATGGCCTGGCTGGAGCGCCACGCGCTGGAGCAGAGGGTGGCACTGCTGCAGGTGCAGCTCGACGAGGCTCGCCTGCTGGTGCAGGCCTCCGAAGCCGCGGCCCGCGGTGGTGGAGGGGCGCTGGCCGACTGGATCGCGGCGCGCGACGCGGTGGCGCAGTTGCAGCAGACCCTGTTGGCCGTCGAGGCCGAGCGCACCAACGCCCGCCATGCCCTGGCCCGCTGGACCGGGGGGCCTCCCGAGCAACCACTGGCCGCACCACCCGAACTCGCCGAGCTCCCGCCCGCGGCGACGGGCGTGAGCGGGCGTCTGGCGCACCACCCCGAACTCGTGCAGCTCGCCGCGCGGGAGGCCGCGGCGGCGGCCGAAGCCGAGGTGGCGCGCCGCGAGCGCGATCCCGACTGGAGCACCGAGCTGATGTTCGGTCTGCGCGGCCCGGGCTACGCGAACATGGTCTCTCTGGCCGTCTCGGTGCCCTGGCAGTGGGACCGTCCCCAGCGGCAGGACCGGGAACTCGCGGCCCGGCTGGCGCGGGTCGACGAGTTGCGCGACGAGCGCGAGGAGCGCGCGCGCGAACACCAGGCCGAGACCGAGCGCTGGCTGGTGGCCTGGCGTGCCGGCCTCGCCCAGCTGGCCCTGATCGACACCGGCCGGCTGCCGCTGGCCGAGCAGCGCATACAGGCCACCCTGGCCGCCTACCGGGGTGGCCGGGCCCCGCTGCGGGAGGTGCTGGCCGCGCGGCGCATGGCGCTGGACCTGCGGATGGAGCGCATCGACCTGCGGTTGTCCACCGCCCGTCTGTGGGCCCGGCTGGCGTATCTCATCCCGACCGAAAACACAGTGGCCGCCACGGTGCGGCCGGAACAGGAATGACACCATGAAATACCAGACAACGATCGGGATCGGCATCGTGGCCGCGGCGGCCCTGGGCGCCGTGGGTTATGGCGCATGGACCGCCGGCATGCGCGCAGGCATGGACATGGGCGGTGGCGCGGCCGTGCAGAGCGCGCCCGGCACGCCCCAGGACCCGGGCACCTGGACCGTGGCGCAAGGTGGGGACGCCACCGCCCGCCATATCCGCGACGGACTGCGCGCGGGCGACGTGGATCCGGTCACCGGCCGCGCGATCCTGAACTACCACGACCCCATGGTGCCGGGCAAGAACTTCGACGCACCGGGCAAATCGCCCTTCATGGACATGATGCTGGTGCCGCGCTACGCCGGTGGCGACAGCGCGGACGCCGGCGGTGTGTCGGTGAGCTCGCGCATCCAGCAAAACCTGGGGCTGCGCAGCGTGGCCGTGGTGGAAGGCCCGCTCGATGGTGCCGTCACGGTGGCGGGCAACGTGGCCTGGAACGAACGCGACCAGGTGGTGGTCAGCGCCCGGTCCATGGGTTTTGTGGAGCGGCTGCATGTGCGCGCCACGCTCGACCGGGTGGTGGCCGGCGCGCCCCTGGCCGAGATCTACGTGCCCGACTGGGTGGCCGCGCAAGAGGAGTACCTGGCGGTGGCCCGCATGGCCGGTTCCGACCTGGGGCCGTTGCGCGAAGCCGCGTCCCAGCGCATGCGCCAGGCCGGCATGGACGCGGCACAGATCGACCGCGTGGTGCGCACCGGCACGCTGCAGCCACGCTTCACCCTGCGGGCGCCGATCAGCGGGACCATGACTGAGTTGATGGTGCGCGAGGGCGCGACCGTGATGCCCGGCATGGCGCTGCTGCGCCTGCAGGGCACGGACACGGTCTGGGCCGAGGGCCAGGTGCCCGAGAGCCAGGTGGCGCAGCTCCAGCCCGGCGCCCGGGTCAGCGCCACCAGCCCGGCGGTGCCGGGGCAGCGCTTTGACGGGCGCGTGCAGGCCGTGCTGCCGCAAGTGGACCCCGCCACGCGCACGCTCAAGGCGCGGCTGGAGCTGGCCAACCCGGGTGGCCGACTGGTGCCGGGCATGTTCGTGCAAATGCGTTTTGCCGATCCGGTGGGCCGGCCCGTCCTGCTGGTTCCGAGCGACGCCGTGATCCACACCGGGCGCCGCAGCGTGGTGATGCTGGCCGAGGAGGGCGGGCACTTCCGGCCCGTGGAGGTCGGCGTGGGCCGCGAAGCGGGAGCGCAGACCGAGATCGTGCAGGGCCTGCAGGCCGGCCAGCGGGTGGTGCTGTCGGGCCAGTTCCTGATCGACTCCGAGGCCAGCCTGCGCGGGCTGGAGGCGCGGCTGAACCAGACGCCGATGCCGGCGGCCGACCTGCACCGCACCGACGCGGTGATCGATGCCATCGAGGGCGACACCGCCAGGCTCACCCACCCCGCGATCCCGGCGTTGAAATGGCCCGGGATGACGATGGCGTTCCGCCTGCCGCCGCCCGGGCAGCGGCCACGCGCGCTGGCCAGCGGCGACAAGGTGCGGATCGAATTTCGCGTGCAGGAGGGCGCCGAACCGCAGATCACGGCGATCGAGCGTGTGGCGCCGGCGGCCACGGGAGCGGCCCGATGATCGCGCGCCTCATCCACTGGAGCATCGCCAACCGCTTCCTGGTGCTGCTGGCCGCCGTGTTGATCACCGCCTGGGGTGTGGTGTCCATGCTGCGCACGCCGCTGGACGCGCTGCCCGACCTGTCGGACACCCAGGTCATCATCCGCACCAGCTGGCCCGGCCAGGCGCCGCAGATCGTCGAGAACCAGGTCACCTACCCGCTGACCACCACCATGCTGTCGGTGCCCGGCGCCAGGGCGGTGCGTGGCTATTCGATGTTCGGCGACAGCTTCGTCTATGTGCTGTTCGACGACGGCGTGGACCTCTACTGGGCGCGCTCGCGGGTGCTGGAGTACCTGAACCAGGTGCAGTCGCGGCTGCCGTCCGCGGCCAGGTCGTCGCTGGGGCCCGACGCCACCGGCGTGGGCTGGATCTACCAGTACGCGCTGGTGGACCGCAGCGGCCGGCAGAGCCTGGACCAGCTCCGCGCGCTGCAGGACTGGTTCCTGCGCTTCGAGCTCAAGACCGTGCCCGACGTGGCCGAGGTCGCCAGCCTCGGTGGCATGGTGCGCCAATACCAGATCGTGCTCGACCCCGACAAGCTGGCCGCCTACCGCATCACGCAGGCGATGGTGAGCCAGGCGGTGGGACGCGCTAACCAGGAGGCGGGCGGTTCGGTGCTCGAACTCGGCGAGGCCGAATACGCGGTGCGCGCCAACGGTTACCTGAAGACACTCGACGATTTCCGTGCCATCCCGCTGACGACCACCGACGCGGGCATTTCGGTGCGTCTGGGCGACGTGGCCCGGGTCCAGCTCGGTCCCGAGATGCGCCGGGGCATCGGTGAACTCGATGGCGAGGGCGAAGCCGCGGGCGGCCTGATCGTGATGCGCTCGGGCAAGAACGCGCTGCAGACCATCCGCGCCGTCAAGGCCAGGCTCGCCGAGTTGCAGCGGGGGCTGCCCGAAGGCGTGGAGATCGTGCCGGTGTACGACCGCTCGGGGCTGATCGAGCGCGCGGTGGACAACCTCGGCTTCAAGCTGCTGGAGGAGTTCCTGGTGGTGGCGCTGGTGTGCGCGCTGTTTCTGTTTCACCTGCGCAGCGCCCTGGTGGCCATCGTCTCGCTGCCGCTGGGCATCCTGGCGGCGTTCATCGTGATGCAGCAGCAGGGCGTGAACGCCAACATCATGTCGCTGGGCGGGATCGCGATCGCCATCGGTGCGATGGTCGACGCCGCGGTGGTGATGATCGAGAACGCGCACAAGCACCTGGAACGCTGGGCCCATGAACACCCCGGTCAGATTCTGGACGGCGAGCCGCGCTGGCGCGTCGTCGGCGAGGCCGCCGCCGAGGTGGGGCCCGCGCTATTCTTTTCGCTGCTCATCATCACGCTGAGCTTCATCCCGGTGTTCACGTTGCAGGCGCAGGAGGGCCGGCTGTTCGCGCCCCTGGCCTACACCAAGACCTATGCCATGGCGGCCGCGGCCGGACTGGCCGTGACGCTGATTCCGGTGCTGATGGGTTACCTGATCCGCGGGCGCATTCCCGAGGAGACCGCCAACCCTCTGAACCGGCTGCTGATCGCAGGGTACCGCCCCTGCCTCGACGCCGTGCTGCGGGCGCCCAGGCTGACGCTCGTGGTGGCGGCCCTGCTGCTGCTGGCGAGCCTGTGGCCCCTGCGGCACATTGGCGCCGAGTTCATGCCGCGGCTGGACGAGGGCGATCTGCTGTACATGCCGACCGCGCTGCCCGGGTTGTCGGCCGGCAAGGCCGCCGAGCTGCTGCAGCAGACCGACCGCCTGATCAAGACCGTGCCCGAGGTGCACCGTGTCTACGGCAAGGCCGGTCGTTCGGACAGCGCCACCGACCCCGCCCCGCTGGAGATGTTCGAGACCACGATCCAGTTCAAGCCACGCAGCGCGTGGCGTGCGGGCATGACGCCGGACAAGCTGGTGGAAGAGCTGGACCGCACCGTGCGCGTGCCCGGCCTGTCCAACATCTGGGTGCCACCGATCCGCAACCGCATCGACATGCTGGCCACCGGCATCAAAAGCCCGGTGGGCGTGAAGGTGGCCGGGGCCGACCTGGCCACCATCGACCGTCTCACGGGCCAGATCGAGGCCGCGGTCAAGACCGTGCCCGGCGTGAGCAGCGCGCTGGCCGAGCGCCTGACCGGCGGGCGCTACATCGACGTGGACATCCGGCGTGACGACGCGGCGCGCTATGGCCTGAACATCGCCGATGTGCAGGACGTCATCGCCGGCGCGGTGGGCGGCATGGAGATCGGACAGACCGTCGAAGGCCTGCAGCGCTACCCCATCAACCTGCGCTACCCGCGCGAGCTGCGGGACTCGCTGGCGGCGCTGCGCGCGCTGCCCATCGTCAGCCCGAGCGGCCAGCGCCTGGTGTTGTCGGACGTGGCGCGCATCGCGGTCGCCGACGGTCCGCCCATGCTGCGCAGCGAAAACGCGCGCCTGGCGGGCTTCGTCTACGTGGACATCCGCGGGCGCGACCTGCGTGGCGCGGTGCTGGAGATGCAGCGCGTGGTGGCCGAGCGGGTGGTGCTGCCGGCGGGCTACTCGGTGTCGTGGTCCGGTCAGTTCGAGTTTCTGGAACGGGCCAGCGCCCAGCTCAAGCTGGTGGTGCCGTTCACGCTGCTGATCATCTTCGTGCTGCTGTACCTGACCTTCCGCCGCTTTGACGAGGCACTGCTGATCATGAGCACGCTGCCGTTCGCGCTGGTGGGGGGCGTCTGGCTGCTGTGGGCGCTGGGGCACAACCTCTCGGTGGCCAGCGCGGTGGGCTTCATCGCGCTGGCTGGTGTGGCGGCCGAGTTCGGCGTGATCATGCTGCTGTACCTGAAGCAGGCCTGGGTCACGCGGCTGGACGCCGGGCAGGCAACCGATGCCGACCTGCTGGAGGCGATCCGCGAGGGCGCGGTGTTGCGGGTGCGGCCCAAGGCCATGACGGTGGCCGTGATCGTGGCCGGCTTGCTGCCCCTGTTCTGGGGCGATGGCGCTGGCAGCGAGGTGATGCAGCGCATCGCCGCGCCCATGGTGGGCGGCATGCTCAGCGCGCCGCTGCTGTCGATGCTGGTGATCCCGGCGGTGTACCGGCTGATGCGGCGGCGCCCGGCGTGATGGTGTCGGATGAAGCGCTGGCCGGTCATGCCGGTGGCTTCTCTTTCGCCACCGACACCGCGGTGCGCGGGCTACTTGCCCCGCATGCCTTCTTGCTCCATCAGCAAGTAGGTGTTGTAGGCGTTCATGCGGTTGGCGAACGGGAACATCGGCATGTGCTCGTAGGCGCTCCAGTCGGTCTGGGCGTAGGCCTCGTCGAAGGGCTGCATGTCGCTGCTGGCCTGGCCCATGGTCCTGCGCAGGTGGCCCAGGTAGTCGCGGATGAAGCCGATGTCCTTGCGCGGGTCGGTGGACGCGCCACCGTGCCCGGGCACCACGACCTGGGCATCAAAGCCCAGCAGGCGGTTCAGTGCGGTGATCCACTGGTCGCTGTTGGCCTTGCCCACGAAAGGCAGTCGACCGCTGAAGATGAGGTCGCCCGCGAACAGCACGCGCTCGCTGGGCACGTAGATGGCCAGGTCTTCGGGCGTGTGCGAAGGGCCCACCTGTTCCACCACGAAGCGGGTGCCGGCCAGTTCGAGCGTGGTCGATCCGTCCAGCCAGCGGTCGGCCGGCACCAGCTGGACGCTCCCGTCCACCCAGGGTGCCAGGTCGGTGCGCGAGGCCACCAGCCGCTGCTCGGCGGTTTCGGAATGCAGGTACTCCCGCCCGTTTTGATGGGCGATGATCTGGGCGCCCAGCTGCTTGAACACCTGCAGGCCGTAGATGTGGTCGGCGTGGTAGTGCGTCAGGATCACATGCGTGACGGGCTTGGGTGTGACCGCGGCGATCTTCTCCACGAGCCGCCGGGCCAGCGCGGGCGAGCCCAGCGTGTCGATCACCACCACGCCGTCGCGCGCCACCACGAAGCCGGCGTTGCTGATGAAGTTCTGGTTGGCCGGCGAGCCCAGTGCCGCGAGGCCTTCCACGTAGTAGGTGTGGGCGCCGACCTGCTTCAGCGCCATCTCGGGTACGGCCTGCGCCAGCGCCCAGGTGCTGGCGCAGGCGGCACACAGGCCGAGCAGGCCCCCGAGCCATGGCCGCGCAAGCCGGCGCAGATGCGAGCGGGTGGATGTCGTCATGTGAGCCTCCTGAGGCGCGTGGCCCGGGGTGTCAGTGTCTGGCCGGCGCGGTGGCCCGGGCCGCGGCGTCGAAGCCGCCCTTGGCCTTCCATTCTTCCATGCCGCCCTGCAGGATGCGCAGGTTGTCCCAGCCCGCCACGCGCAGGGCGAAACCGGCCTGGGCCGAGAGCGAACCGCTGTTGCAGTAGATCAGCACGGGTTTGTCTTTGGGGATGGTGTTGCGCTGGGCCAGCACCTGGCGCCAGTCCATGTTGATGGCGCCGGGGATGTGGCCTTTGGCGAACTGGCCGGCGTCGCGCGCGTCGATGACGACCATCTTCGGCCATTCGTCCTTGGGGATCTGCTCGGCAAAGATCACGCCGCCGCCGTAGTCCACGAATTCGAGATACGCCGCCATCTCGTCCACGGCGATGGCCTGGTTGTCGGCGTGGGCGGCGGGGGCCAGCCACAGGCTGGCGGCGGTGAGGGCGGCGAGCGCCAGGTGTTGTGGTTTCATGGGGTTTCCAGTGGAAGTGTTTTGAATCAAGTGGTTTATCAGCATTAACTGATATTTTCTCAGAGTGGCGGGGTGGTACGGACCGGTGTTTCCCCTCACCCGCGCAGGAAAAACGCTCAGTGGTTCGCTCCGGCGTCGTGTTCGGTGAAGGGGCGGCGCTTGATCGCACCGTCGGTGCCCCGACTCTTGAAAGGCAGCATCAGCATGCCCGGCAGGCGCGCCACTTCGTGCGGGTCGGCGTGGCCGTGGATGCCGATGACCATGCCGAGCTGGCCCCCGCGCGGTTGCTCGCGGTAGGTGCCGAACAGGCGGTCCCACCAGGTCAGGTTGAAACCGAAGTTGGAATTGCTCTCGTCGTCTTCCACCGAGTGGTGCACGCGGTGCATGTCGGGCGTGACGAGGAACCAGCGCAAGGCGCGGTCCACGCCGTCGGGCAGGCGGATGTTGCCGTGGTTGAACAGCGCGCAGGCGCTCAGCAGCACCTCAAAGACCACCACCGCCAGCACCGGCGCACCCAGCAGCGCGATGGTGGCGAACTTGATGCCCATGGAGAGCACGATCTCCAGCGGGTGAAAGCGCGCTCCGGTGGTGAGGTCGTAGTCCAGGTCGGCGTGGTGCACGCGGTGCAGCCGCCACAGCGCGGGCACGGCGTGCACCATCACGTGCTGCATCCAGATCACGAAATCCATCGCCACCACGGCCAGCGGCACCGCGAGCCAGAACGGCACGGCGAAATGGTTCAGCAGCCCCCAGCCCCTCTCGACGCCCAGGGCCGCCATGCCCACCGCCGCCGTGGGGAACAGCAGGCGCACGATCACGGTGTTGAGCAGCACGATGCCGAGGTTGCTGGCCCAGCGTTGCGCGCGCGGCAACTGGAGCACCCGGCGTGGCGACGCCAGCTCCCACAGGGCCACCAGGGCGAACACGCCGACGAAGAAGCCCACCCGGATGAGGGGCTCGTTGCCGATGACGAACTGCTCAAAGCTCACAGTGCCTCCCGCAGCCGGGCGGTTTTCAGCTCGGTGCCGACGGACGCCAGCAAGGCCAGCAGCAGAAACGGCACCACGGCCAGGTTCAGCGCGGCCCAGCCGGCGCGGTCGTACAGCCAGCCCGCGGACAGGCTGGCGGTGGCCACGAGCCCGAACACCAGGAACTCGTTGATCGCCTGCACCTTGAGCTGTTCGGCCGGTCGGTAGGTCTGCGTGAGCAGGGCGGTGCCGCCCACGAAGGCGAAATTCCAGCCCACGCCGAGCAGGACCAGCGCCGAGACGAAATGCAGGAACTCCAGCCCCGAGAGCGCCACGGCCACATGCACCAGCAGCAGCACGAAGCCGGTCTGCATGATGCGTGGCGCGCCAAAGCGCTTGACGAAGTGGCCGGTGAAGAACGATGGCGCGAACATGCCCACCACGTGCCACTGGATCACCGGCGTGACGCTCTGCCCCGGCAGGCCGCAGCCCAGCATGGCCAGCGGCGTGGCCGTCATCACCATGATCATCACGGAGTAGCCCACCGCCGCGCCCAGGATCGACGTGAGCAGCAAAGGCTGGGACAGGAGCTCCCGCACGGAACGGGCCGTGCCCGTGGCGGCCGTCGCCACCGGTTTGAGCCGCACCTGCGTCAGCAGGCCCAGCGCCACCACGCTGAGCACGGCCTGCGCCAGGTACGAGCCCACGAACGGCCCGGCGATGAACCAGTCGCGCCCCCACTGCCCCAGTTGCGGTCCTACAAACGCGGCCACCACCCCGCCGGCCACCACCCAGGAAATCGCGCGGGTGGTGTGCGCCGCGTCCACCGCCTCCGCGGAGGCGAAGCGGTAGTAGTTGGCAAAACCCTGGTAACTGCCCAGCAGCAGGTGCCCCAGGGTGAACAGCCCAAACGAGCCCTGCCACAGGCCCAGCCCGGCCAATGCGCTGCCCGCCACCCCCAGGCTGGCGCCGATCAGGAAACCCGAGCGGCGGCCCCAGCGGCGCATCAGCAGGGCCGCGGGCAACGACGCGATGGCCGTGCCGACCACCATCGCCGCCACCGGCAGCGTGGCGAGGCTTTTGTCGGGCGCCAGCAGGGCGCCCAGGATGGCGGCCAGGCTCATCGACAGCACGATGGCCGAGAGCATCAGGGCCTGGCTGCTGGCCAGCAGAAGCACGTTGCGGCGACCTGCAAACATGGTGGGCTTTCGTGGGATTCAGAAGACCAGGACCTGGTCGGCCTCGGTGGTCCAGTCGGCGAGCTGCGCGAGGGTGGAGCGCTGCGCGCCCTCCATCAGCTCCGCCGCGCCCAGGCCCCGCGCGTCCATGCAGGTGCCGCACAGCGCCACCTCGCCCTTGCGCAAGACCTTGCCCAGCATGAGCTGCAGGTTGTAGTAGCCCTCGGGCACCTTCTGGCCCGCCTTGGCGCAGCCCACGGCATCGGCCATGAGGAACACCCGCACCTGCACGCCTTCCTTGGCGGTCAGGGCACCGGCCAGTCGCAGGCCGTTGTAGGCGCGCTCGTTGCCATAGGGCGCGTCGTTGAGGATGAAAAGCACCGAACGCATGGAGGGTTCCTGAAGAAAGGGGTCACCCGGCCGATGGCAGCACCAGTGGCAGACCCGCGGCCTGCCACTCGCTCACGCCGTCGGACACCTTGCGCGCGCGGTAGCCGCGCGAGAGCAGCAGCGCCACGGCTTCGTCCGACAGCAGGCAGAACGGCCCGCGGCAGTAGGCGACGATCTCCTTGTCGCGCGGCAGCGCGGCCAGCCGCTTTTCGATCTCGGCCAGCGGCATGGAGCGCGCATACGGCAGGTGGGCCGCATCGAACTCGTCCTGCGGCCGCACGTCGATCACCACCACCTCGCCGCGCTGCGCCTGCGCCATCAGCGCCTGGCGGTCCACCGAGGCGAGCTGGTCCGGTTGCGCCACCATCTGGTTCAGCGCCATGCGCAGCTCCAGCAGGTGTTCTTCGGCCACCTCGCGCAGTTTCACGCCCAGGCCCGCCACGTCCGGCCCGCTCAGGCGGTAGTGGATGAACTTGCCCTCGCGCCGGCTGGTGACCAGGCGCGCATCGCGCAGCGCCTTCAGGTGGGCGCTGGCGAGCTTGATGTCGATCGACAGCTCGGCCGCGAGCACGTCCACCGACTTTTCGCCCTGCGCCAGCATCTCCAGCAGCTCCAGCCGCTTGGGGCTGCCCAGGGCCTTGCCGATGCGGGCCACCTGCTCGTACAGCAGGTCTTTGAGTTTGCGTTGGTTCATGGGAAACATTCTATTGATTATTTGAATGTTGAGCGAAAGGCACCCGACCAACGGTCACGCCGTCGCTCTCGGCCTGCGCCGGGCAGGGGGCCTGCGTGGTCCTGCGGTGGGCGGACATCCGGGACATGCCGTTGGTCTGAATTTGATGCATATCAAATGAACCTTTTTCTGGTGGCGTCTAAAATAGATTCATAAAAAATGCATCTTTAAGCGTGTGATCGGCTTTGTCTGGCACCCATGCCGATCACCGCAGCGCCTGGCGGCGGGATGCCAACCGGTGCTTTCCGTCCCACTCCGTCCCTTTCTTCTTCACGAGGTTCCCATGAGCAACACCCAGACTCTCCAGAACGTTCACCTCTTCGACGCCCGCGGGGTGGCCAAGCGCTTTCGCCACGCCGCCATCTTCGGCGCGCTGAAAAGCCTGCAGCCGGGGGAAACCATGCGCTTCGTCAACGACCACGATCCCATCCCCCTGCTGGCGCAGATCCGCCAGACCTTCGGGGACGCCGTGTCCCTGGAATACCTGCGTCGGGAACCGGGCGAAGTGGTGCTCGACTTCTGCGTCGTTGGTTGAATACCGGGCGTGCCGCCCGGCGCGCAGGAGCCTTCCATGACACCCACCCCCTTTCCCTACGACGGCCCGGACGCCCTGCTCGAACCGATCGCCAAGGCGCTGCGACGGGTCGTGGACCCGGAGGTGTCCATCAACGTGGTGGATCTGGGCCTGATCTACCGGGTGAGCGTGGCCGACAACAAGGTGCATGCCCGGGTGACCATGACCTCGGCCGCCTGCCCGGTGACCGACCTGATCATCGAAGAGATCGAAAACGAGCTGGACCGGGACCTGCCGCCCGAGATGCTGATCCAGGTGGAGCTGGTCTGGGAGCCGCCCTGGAGCGAGGAGCGCCTGAGCGAGCGCGCCCGGCGCTTCATGGACCGTTGATGGCCGAACGCGCCTCACGCATCGCCCGCCCGCGACCGCGCCGTGGCCGGCTGGCGCCGCTGCTGCTGGCCCTCGTGGCCATGGCCCTGCTGGGCGGCATCGCCGGGGGGCTGTTGCGGGCCGGCGTGCAGCTGCCCGAGCTGTTGCAGTCCCACGCATGGCTGGGGCGCGCCGCGCTGTCGCACGCGGCCCTGATGATCTGCGGCTTCCTGGGCACGGTCATCGGCATCGAGCGGGCCGTGGCCGTCAAGGCCGCGGGGGCCTGGCTGGCGCCGCTGGCCTCGGGCCTGGGCGGGCTGTGCCTGCTGCTCGGGTTCGGTGGTGTGGCCGCGGTCCTGATCGTGGTGGCCGCGGCCGTCTTCGTGGCCGTCAACCTGGTGATCGTCCGCCGCCAGCGCGCGGCCCACACGGTGCTGCTGCTGGCCGCCGCGCTGGCCTGGCTCGCGGGCGGCCTGGTGTTCCTGTTCCGGCCGGGTGACGTGGCCAGCCTGCCCTGGTGGTTCGGTTTTCTGGTGATGACGATCGCCGCCGAGCGGCTGGAAATGACCCGGCTGATGCGGGCGCGCCCCGGCGCCCGGTTCTCGCTGCTCCTGGTGCTGGCCGCCGTGGTCGGGGGCGCCGGCTGGTCGATGTTCGCGCCCATGGCCGGGGGCGTGCTCTACGGCGTGGCGCTGTTCCTGCTGGCCGTCTGGCTGGGGGTGTTCGACATCGCCCGCCGCACCATCCACGCCGACGGCCTGACGCGCTACATGGCCGTGTGCCTGTTGGGCGGTTATGCCTGGCTCGCCATCGCGGGCCTCGCCTGGGCTGGGGCCGCGCTGGGCCTGCCGCTGCGCGACGCCGCGCTGCACGCCCTGGGACTGGGCTTCATCGTCAGCATGATGATGGGGCACGCGCCGGTGATCCTGCCGGCCATCGCGCGGGTCAAGCTGCAGTTCGGCGGGCTGTTCTACCTGCCGCTGGCGGCCCTGCACCTGTCGCTGCTGGTGCGCCTCGGGCCGGGGCTCGCGGACCTGGGCCTGCGCGCCAGCGGCGCTTTGTTCAACGCCGTGGCCATGGGCCTGTTTGCCGCCACGGTGGCGGGCGCGGTGCTGGTCTGGCGCCTGAAACACGGGCTGGCGCCGTAGGCGCGGGGCCTACGCCGACGCTTCTTCCAGCTGGCCGCGCA
The DNA here is from genome assembly GCF_020510445.1 of Hydrogenophaga taeniospiralis. Classification (NCBI taxonomy): domain Bacteria; kingdom Pseudomonadati; phylum Pseudomonadota; class Betaproteobacteria; order Burkholderiales; family Comamonadaceae; genus Hydrogenophaga; species Hydrogenophaga taeniospiralis. The sequence continues at coordinate 5,164,720 of NZ_JAHBAG010000001.1, read as the reverse complement.
GGGCCTGCACCTGCTGGCGCAGGGCGGTGTTCTCGGCCTGCAGCTGCGCCACCTGTTGGCGCAAGGCCGTCAGTTCGTCGGTGGGCTGTGCCTCTTGCAGTGGGGTGTCGGCGTCCGCGTCCTGCGGCTTGCGCCGCGATTCGCGCACCCGCTTGGCCGCCAGCTTGAGTTCGTCCTTGCCGGCCAGCGCGGCGGCCTTCTGTTCTTCGGCCGGCAGGCTCGCCACAGCCGCCGCCGCGTTGAGCGAGATGGTGCCGGACTTCAGGGCCGCGACCAGCTCGGGCTCGGCCTGCTTCTGGATCTTTTCGATCATCACCACCTGGCTGCTGCTGAGCCGCGCCGCCTTGGCGATGTCTTCGCGGCTGTGCAGCGGCTTGGGCTCCAGCGCGGGCGCGGTGGCGGCCGGGCTGCCCGACGGCGTGGCCGGCTCGGGTTGATCCGGCAGCGCGTCCGCCGCCGGCGCGGCCAGCGCCCGCGAGCGCCGCTCGGCGATGATCTCGCGCTTGCGCAGCGCCAGCACGCCGCGCTGGAAGTCCGACACGCTGCGCCGGCCCAGGTGCTGGTCGATCATCCACAGGTGCACATCCTCCATGGACTGGAAGCGCGGGTTCTGCACCGTCTGGAAGGGCAGGCCGTGTTTCTGGCAGATGCCGTAGCGGTTGTGCCCGTCCACCAGCACGTCGCCCCAGAGCACCAGCGCATCGCGGCAGCCCTCGGCCAGCAGGCTGCGCTCCAGCGCCTCGTGTTCCTCCGGGGTCAGGGGGTCGATATAGGCTTTGAGGTCCGGGTTGACGGTGATGTTCATGGGGTCGGGGTTCGGGGCGTGGCTTGGGGGCGCGAATTGTAGATGGGCGGCCAACGCAGGGCCCCGCGCCGGCGTCAGGGGTCGGCGAACAGTTCGACGATCAGCTGGCGCAGCCACACGCTGTCCGGGTCGCGGTTGTACTTGGCGTGCCAGAACAGGTTGATGGCGATCTCGGGCAGTTTCACCGGGTGTGGGGAGATCACCAGCTTGAACGGCTCCTGGCAGCGCTGCGCGAAGCGCTCAGGCAGCGTCGCGATCAGGTCGGTGCTCTGCAGGATGTGGCCCACGGCGATGAAGTGCGGCACCACCAGGCGCATGCGCCGCTCGATGCCGGCGCGCGCCAGCAGGCCGTCCACCTCGCCGTGGCCGGTGTTCGGCGCCACCACGCCCACGTGCTCCAGCTTGCAGAACTGCGCCAGGCTCATGGGCGAGCGGGCCGTGGGGTGGCCCTGGCGGAACATGCACACATAGCGTTGCCGGAACAGCCGGCGCTGGAAAAAACCGGCCTGCAGATGGGGCATCAGGCCCAGTGCGAGGTCCACCGACCCCGAGGCCATGTCTTCCCGCAGCTGGTCGGCGTTCGGCCGGTGGGTATGGACCCGCACCTGCGGCGCCAGGCGCGACAGGGCGTCCATCAGCGGCGGCATGAAGTACATCTCGCCGATGTCGGTCATGGCCAGGTTGAAGGTGCGCTGGCTGGTCAGCGGGTCGAACGAATCGCGCCGCGACAGGGCGGTCTGCAGCGCGTTGAGCGCGTACACCACCGGCTCGGCCAGGTGCAGGGCATAGGGTGTGGGCTCCATGCCGCGCGAGGTGCGCAGGAACAGTTCGTCCTTCAGCACCGCGCGCAGGCGCTTGAGCGCGTTGCTCACCGCCGGCTGCGAGAGCCCGAGCTTGTCGGCGGCCGTGGACACGCTGCGGTCGAGCAGCAGCTGGTTGAACACCACCAGCAGGTTCAGGTCGATGTCGCGCAGGTCCATGGGGTGGCCGTCATATTCATGATGGTGATTCTATCTATGCGGTTTGCTTTATCGACTGATAAGACTCGGCGCTCCAGAATCGCCCCACATCGGAGACATCGAGACACAAACCGCCATGGAACTCGTCGTAGAACCGCTCAAGCTGCGCCTGAACGTGGACAGTGGAAAGAACCTGCTGGACGTGCTGCGGGCCAACGAGGTTCCCATCTCCTACAGCTGCATGTCGGGGCGCTGCGGCACCTGCCGCTGCCGCGTGGTGGACGGTGACCTGATGGACGCCGGCCCCGAAGCCGGCCGCCCGCAGATCGGCGCGGGCCGCTACGTGCTGGCCTGCCAGGCGGTGCTGACCGACAACTGCACCATCGAAGTGCCCGAGGTGGACGAGGTCGTGGTGCACCCGGCGCGCATCATCAAAGGCACGGTCACCGCCATCGAAGACGCCACGCACGACGTCCAGCGCCTGCGGGTGCGGCTGGCCAAGCCGCTGGCCTTCAGCCCGGGGCAGTACGCCACGCTGCAGTTCACGCCCGAACACATCCGGCCCTATTCCATGGCGGGCCTGCCCGACGACACCGACATGGAGTTCCAGATCCGCCGCGTGCCTGGGGGCCAGGTCTCGGCGTACGTGTTCGACGAGCTCAAGCCCGGTTCGACCATCCGCCTCAGCGGCCCGCTGGGCACGGCCTACCTGCGCCGCAGACACACGGGGCCCATGCTGTGCGTGGGCGGCGGCACCGGGCTGGCGCCCGTGCTCTCGATCGTGCGCGGTGCGCTCGAAGGGGGCATGGAGAACCCGATCCACCTGTACTTCGGGGTGCGCAGCCAGCACGACCTGTACGACGCCGACCGCCTGAGCGCGATGGCGCAGCGCCACCCCAACCTGCGCGTCCACATCGTGGTGGCCACCGGTCCGGTGGAGGCCGGCCAGCGCCGCGGCCTGGTGACCGACGCCATCGCGCAGGACATCGCCTCGCTCGCCGGCTGGCGCGCCTACCTGTGCGGCGCGCCCGCGATGGTGGAGGCGCTCGGCCTGCTGGTGCGCCAGATGGGCATGGCCCCCGAGCATGTGCACGCCGACGCTTTCTACCCCGGCGGCGTCTGATCCGCGCCGCCCAGCCCCACGCAGAACCCAACCACAGGAGACCCCACGATGAGCGAAACCCCCACCGTGTTTCCCCAGGACCCGGCATGGCCGGGCGAAGGCACCAGCCGCGTCCCGTTCTGGGCCTATACCCGCGACGACCTCTACCGGCGCGAGCTGGACCGCTTCTTCTATGCCGGCCACTGGTGCTACGTGGGCCTGGAGGCCGAGATCCCCAACCCGGGTGACTTCAGGCGCTCGGTGATCGGCGAGCGCTCGGTCATCATGGTGCGCGACCCCGACGGCGGCATCAACGTGGTGGAGAACGTGTGCGCCCACCGCGGCATGCGCTTCTGCCGCGAGCGCAGCGGCAAGGCGGCGAAAGACTTCTTCTGCCCCTACCACCAGTGGAATTACAGCCTCAAGGGCGACCTGCAGGGCGTGCCGTTCCGCCGCGGCGTCAAGCAGGACGGCAAGGTCAACGGCGGCATGCCCAAGGACTTCAAGCTCGAAGACCACGGGCTGACCAAGCTCAAGGTGGCCATCCGCGGCGGCGTGGTCTTCGCGTCGTTCGACCACGACGTGGAGCCGCTGGAGGCCTTCCTCGGCCCGACCATCCTGCGCTACTTCGACCGCGTCTTCGATGGCCGCGCGCTCAAGGTGCTGGGCTACCGGCGCCAGCGCATTCCGGGCAACTGGAAGCTGATGCAGGAGAACATCAAGGACCCCTACCACCCCGGTCTGCTGCACACCTGGTTTTCCACCTTCGGCCTCTGGCGCGCCGACAACAAGTCCGAGCTCAAGATGGACGCGCACTTCCGCCACGCCGCCATGATCTCCACGCGGGGGCAGGGCGGCAGGAACGAGGAGGTGGTGGCCGGTGTGGACAGCTTCAAGGAGTCCATGAAGCTCAACGACCCGCGCCTGCTCGACATCGTGCCCGAGCCCTGGTGGGCCGGCCCGACCGCGGTGATGACCACCATCTTCCCCAGCGTGATCATCCAGCAGCAGGTCAACAGCGTGTCCACGCGCCACATCCAGCCCAACGGGCATGGCTCGTTCGACTTCGTCTGGACCCACTTCGGCTTCGAGGACGACACGCCCGAGATGGAGCAGCGCCGCCTGATCCAGGCCAATCTGTTCGGCCCGGCCGGCTTCGTCTCGGCCGACGACGGCGAGGTGATCGAGTGGTCGCAAGAGGGCTTCGAGCAGAAGCCCGCGCACCGCACCGTGCTCGAAATGGGCGGGCACGACATCGGTGACACCGATCACATGGTGACCGAGACCCTGATTCGCGGCATGTACGGCTACTGGCGCAAGGTGATGGGGGAATGAACATGATCGACTTCAAGACCTACTTCGAACTGCTCAATCTCTACAGCGACTACGCCATGGTGTGCGACTCGGCCGACTGGGAGCAGTGGCCCGAATTCTTCGTCGAGGAGGGCAGCTACCGGCTGCAGCCCCGCGAGAACCACGAGCAAGGCCTGCCCCTGTGCCTGCTGGCGCTGGAGAGCCAGGCCATGATCCGCGACCGGGTGTACGGCGTGAAGGAAACCATGTACCACGACCCGTACTACCAGCGCCACATCGTGGGCACGCCGCGCGTGATCCGGATCGAGCAGACGGCCGACGGCGAACGCATCGAGTCCGAGGCCAACTACGCCGTCATCCGCACCAAGATCGACGCCGAGTCCATCGTGCTGAGCGCCGGTTTCTACCGCGACGTGATCGTGCGCCGGCCCGAGGGCCTGAAGCTGCTGTCGCGCCTGTGCGTGTACGACAGCGAAATGATCGCCAATTCCATCATCTACCCGATCTGAGGCAAGCCCATGGCAGAAGACAACTGGACCGACGCGGTGGCGTTCGAAGACGTGCCCGAGGGCGATGTGATGGGCATTGTGGTGGCCGGCCAGGAGGTCGCGCTCTACGAGGTGGACGGGCAGGTGTACGCCACCTCCAACCTGTGCACCCACGGCGCGGCGCGCATGAGCGACGGCTTTCTGGAAGGGCGCGAAATCGAATGCCCGCTGCACCAGGGCAAGTTCGACGTCTGCACCGGCCAGGCCCTGTGCGCGCCGCTGACCGAGAACATCCGGACCTACCCGGTGAAGGTCGAGAACCGGCGCGTGTGGCTCAAACTGGGCGGATGCCCGGCCGCTTGAAGGCCTGGCGTGCGCGCTCGGCCTTCGGGCGGATCGCGCATGGTTCGGCGTGGTCGTTGATCAGCCCCATGGCCTGCATGAAGGCGTACACGGTGGTGGGTCCCACGAATTTCCAGCCGAGCTTTTTCAGGTCGCGCGACAGCCGCTCCGACTGCGCCGAGGTCGAGACCGTCTGGGGCGTCGCCAGTTGCGCCGCCTCGGGCTCGTAGCGCCAGATGAACGCGGCCAGCGAGCCTTCTTGCTGGACGAGCTCCACCGCGTGTGCGGCGTTGTGGATCACCGCCTCGATCTTGCCTCGGTGGCGCACGATGCCCTTGTCCTGCAGCAGCCGCTCGACGTCGCTCTGGGTGTAGCGCGCGACCCGGTGGAAGTCGAAGCCGTCGAAGGCGGCCCGGAAGTGGTCGCGTTTGGCGAGGATGGTGCGCCAGCTCAGCCCCGACTGGAAAGCCTCCAGGCTGATCTTCTCGAAGAGGCGCCGGTCGTCGTCGACCGGGAAGCCCCACTCGTGGTCGTGGTACGCGAGGAACTCGGGCGCCGCCGCGCACCAGCGGCACCGTGCTGCCCCGTCGGGGCCGATGATGGTTGTGCTCATTGGACGACCCTCCGTGCTGCACTCATGTTTCGATGGCCTTGTCTGATGCTGTCATTGGACGGAGGTTCAACTGAGCAGGGACTGCAGCTGTTGATCCATTCTCGACGGGGCGATTTCAACGATCTCGGCTGTCACGACATCTTCGGCAACAAACGGGTCTTCGTTCACCCGGTCCAGAAGCTCCTGTCTCGTCGTGTGGCGTGCGAGCAGGCCCCCTCCCTGATGGGGCTGGATGCTTCCCGCCAGCAGGAAGACGCCGTCATCGAAGCCGCGGTCGAGCCAGCGCTTGTGCCCCTCCAGGAAACGACTGGCCTGTGATCGGTTGTTCGAGAACCTGAGCAATACGACAAACATGGGATTCGACTCCTGTTGAATGGTTGATCTCGCGCTTGCCCGAGGGGTCAACCCGGGGACGCCATGTCTTGCTCCAGCCACGCGTGCAACTGCCGGACTTCGCGGTGCAGGAAGCGCTTGTCGCCCAGGGCATTCGCGAGGGTGGCGATGCCCTGGCTGCGGCCCAGCAGGTGCATCGCCAGCGCATCGGCGTCGGACTTGCGCCCCAGCGCCACGAACTGCCGCTTCAACCAGGTGCGAAACAGCGTGAACAGCGCATTGGCCTGTTCCTTTCCGGCGTGGTTGAGCTTGGCGAGCTCGGTGCACAGCGTGCCGACCGGGCAGCCGTACCGCAGGATCGGCGCCTGGTTGACGATCAGCATGTCGATGAACCGACGCAGGCGTTCCAGGGGGGAGGCGGCGTCCTGCTCCCAGCGGTCCAGCATCCGCTGGGTGTTGGCCAGACGCAGCGCGATCACCGCGTCCAGGATCTCGTCCTTGCTCTTGAAGTGGTAGTAGAAGTTGCCGCGCGAGATCTGCACCGAGTCGGCGATGTGGGCGAACGAGGTGTGCCCGTAGCCGTTTTCGTAGAACAGCCGGTCGGCGGCTTCAACGATGTGGTCACGTGTCTGCTTGTCACCCATGAAGAGGCGTTCCTGAGGAAATTTGGCACTCACCGAGAACCGCGGCCGCTCGTGGTCCATGGTCGGCCGTCACGGAACTGCACAGGTTCTTGGATCCTATTTAGGACGGTTGTCCTATGGATCACGAATATAGGACAGTTGTCCTACGTCGTCAATGGGGCGGTGTCAGGCCGCGCAGCGGCGCGCGATCCAGGTGTCGATGGACAGCTTGCCCGGGCCGTGCGCCATCAGGTAGAGCAGCACGGCGGCCCAGGTGCCGTGGGTGGGGTAGGCGTCGGGGTAGACGAAGAGCTGGATCACCAGCGTCATGCCCAGCAGGCCCAGGGCCGACAGGCGCGTGGCCAGGCCGAGCAGGATGAAAATGGGCAGGATGTGCTCGCCCAGGGCGGCCAGGGTCGCGCCCAGTTCGGGCGACAGCAGGGGCAGCTTGTATTCCTCCTTGAACAGGAACACCGCGTTGTCCGACAGCCGGGGCATGTCCAGCGTGAACTGGCCGCCGACGATGTCGATGGCCAGGCCTTCGATCTTGGTCTGACCCGATTTCCAGAACACCGCGGCGATGGAGAAGCGCGCGATGAAGGCCAGCAGGGTGTTGGGCAGATGGCCCATCAGGCGGTGCACGCTCTGCAGCAGCGCGCTCAGGCGCGCCATGGTGCCGCCGGTGGCGGCGTTGGCGGGGGAGGGGGTGGTGAGGGTGTTCATGGCGGTCTCCTGGGTGTTGTGGTTGAAAGGTGGCCAGTGGCTCAGTGGGCGTGCTCCACCCCGATCAACAGTTCGTGGCGGATCAGGGTGGCCAGGGCCTGGGTGAGGTCGAAGTCGGGCTCAGCGGCCAGGGCCCGCTCCAGGGCCTGGCCAAAGGGGTCGTCCAGCAGCAGGCCCACCACCAGCTCGGCCATGCCGGGCGGGGTCTGCCAGACCATCACGTCCAGGCCGCTGCGAAACACCAGGGCCGACTCGGCCTGCGCGGGGTCGATGTCTTCCAGCGCGAGGCCGCTGCCCTCCTGGTGGGCCGCCCAAAGCGAGACGGCCGCGTGCGCGGAGCGCAGGAGGTGCAGGCTGGGGGCCAGCCGCCAGCGCAGCGTGGGCAGCGCCCGCGCGTCGTGCATGACCGCCGCGATGGCCTGGGCGTCCATGGCGCGGGCGTCGGCGGCGTGCAGGGCCTGCAGGCGCAGCATTTCGAGTTGCGCCACGTCGGCCAGGTAGGGCAGGCTGGCCGCGGGAGCGAAGCGGGCGATGAACCCGGGCAGCTCGGCGCCGTAGTGGCTGAGCACCCGGGTGCGGGGCGGGTGGGCGCGCACGAAGACCTGGGCCATGGCGCGGAAGAAGGTTTCGCCCACCAGCTCTTGCGTGACCGGGAAGGTGTGGGCCAGCGCGTCCACCAGCGACACCATCACGTTGTTGCGGTGCACGGCCAGGCGGCGCTGTGGGTCGCTGTGGTTCCAGGTGACGAGGCCGCTGGGGGCGGCCTGCGCCGGGTCGAGCAGGGCCTGGGCCCAGCTGTGTTGCGTGCTCATGGGGAGGCCTCCAGCGACGGGGCGTAGCGGGTGCGCGTGCGTGGGCAGGGCCGCGCTGGGGGCGTCGCCAGAGCTGCACCCGCAAGGTGCTGTTCCGCCAGCCGGGCCTCGTGGAGCAGCACCTCGAAGCCGGGCAGGTCGTTGTCGCGCTCGATCAGCGTGGGCTGCGCGCCGGCGAGGGCCAGCGCGGTGTCGTACAGCGCCCAGACCGCCTCGGCCACCGGCGAGCCGTGGGCGTCGATCAGCAGGCGGTCGCCCGCGCCATCGACGTCCTCGGCAAAACCCGCGAGGTGGATTTCGCCGGTGGCGTGGCAGGGCAGTTCGCACAGGCTGCGCTGGGGATCGCGGCCGTGGTTGATGCTGGAGACGTAGACGTTGTTCACGTCCAGCAGCAGGCCGCAGCCGGTGCGCTGGATCACCTCGCGCAGGAAGTCGCCTTCGCTCCAGGTGGAGCTGGCGAACGCCACATAGGTGGACGGGTTCTCCAGCAGCATGGGGCGGCCCAGCCGGGTCTGCACCTGGTCGATGTGGTCGCACACGCGCCGCAGCGTGGGCAGGTTGTAGGGTAGGGGCAGCAGGTCGTTGAAGAACACGCCGCCATGGCTTGACCAGGCCAGGTGTTCGGAAAACAGCGCGGGCTGGTAGCGTTTCACCAGCCGGGCCATCGCGTCCAGGTGTTCGGCGTCGAGCGGGTCCTCGCCGCCAATGGACAGGCCCACGCCGTGGATGCTCAGCGGGTAGCTTTCGCGGATGCGGGTGAGGTGGTGGTGCATGGGGCCACCGGCCACCAGGTAGTTTTCCGCATGCACTTCAAAGAAACCCACGTCGGGCCGGTGCGCGTGGATGTGGGCAAAGTGTTCAGGTTTGAGGCCCAGCCCGGCGCGCTGCGGCAGCGGCCCGGGAACGGGTGCGCGGGGCTGGCTGAGCGCGGCCGGCGCGACGGGACCGGAGGCAGAAGCGGGGTGAAGGCTCATGGGGGTTCTCCGGTGTGCGGCGGCCGCGTGGCCTGGGTCAGGCCTTTTCCTGGAAGGCCTTGAGCTGGCCAAATCCGGTGGGCGACGTGGGCGATGCGGTCTTCTCGCAGCTGCCCTTGGGCACCAGCGACCAGGCGTTGCCCTGGTGGTCCACCTTGGAGGTGCCGGCGCAGGTGGTGCCGGGGCCGGCGGCGCAGTCGTTCTTGCCTTTGAGGGCCACGCCAAAACATTTTTCCTTGTCGGCGCTCTGGGCGGCGGCCGGGCTGGCGGCCAGCGTCAGGGCGGCGCCCATGGCCATGGCGAGGGCGGTGCCCGAAGCGATGCGGGCGGCGTGGCGGCGGGTGAGGGTGTGGTTCATGGTGATCTCCTGAAACGGTTGGGGGGTGGGTTGCTCGCCAACAAGATGGGCTTGCAAGGTGTAGTCGCGGCCATGCGGCGGTTCTTACAGCGGACCTGAAAATTCCGTCTGGCGGCCGGTGAGGCCCAGGCCGGCGTAGGCCTTCGTCGATGACCGCAAGGGAGGGCTGTAACGATGGGCCGTGGCCGAACGACCAAGCAGCTCATCACACACCGTTTCACACCGGAGGTCCCCATGGGTTGGCTGCTGCTTCGCGGGGCGCGCCTGGACGCCGACGCCAGGCGCGCGGACGCATGCGCGAGAATCCGCCCCTGCGGTGCCACGGGAGCGTGGTGCCGCGCATCGCATCGTTTCATCGGAGTGGTCCATGCAGGGTTTTTTCAGCACGGTGTTTTCCCGACCGATCGTGATCGGCGCGCTGCGCGTGTCGTTCGTGGTGTCCAGCGACAGCGCGGCCCGCAACCCGTTGACGAACCGGGCCGCACCGTGAGCGCGACGGGCCTGCCGCCGGGGGTCGATCCGGCTGAACTCAGCGCCCTACGGGGCAAGATGCTCAAGTTCGCGGCGCTGCAGCTGGGCGACGCCCAGCTGGCCGAAGACGCCGTGCAGGAAGCCCTGCTCGGCGCCTTCAAGAACACGGCCACGTTCGCCGGCAAGGCCAGCCTGAAGACCTGGGTGTTCGCCATCCTCAAGAACAAGATCACCGACATCCTGCGCCACAAGCAGCGCCACGTGTCGTCGCAGCAGGTGGTGGGCGACGCCGACGAAGAAGCGGACCTGAACGAGCTGTTCGATGCCCGTGGCATGTGGGAGTCCGATGAGCGGCCGGCCACCTGGGGCAACCCCACGGAGTCGCTGCACGACAAGCAGTTCTGGAAGGTGTTCGAGCTGTGCCTGGAGGGGCTGCCCGGGCAGCAGGCGCGCGTGTTCATGATGCGCGAGTACATCGGGCTGGACGCGCGCGAGATCTGCACCGAGGTGGGCATCACCTCGACCAATCTGAATGTGATGCTCCACCGCTCGAGGCTGCGGCTGCGCGAGTGCCTGGAGAACCGCTGGTTTGCGCAAGGAGGGCAACATGCTGAACTGTCGTGAGGTGACCCGCCTGGTGTCCGAATCCCAGGAGCGCAAGCTGTCGGTCGCGGAGCGGCTGTCGCTCAACCTGCACCTGATGATGTGCGACGGCTGCAAGAACTTCAGCCTGCAGGTGCCCTTCCTGCGCCGGGCCATGCGGGCCTACGCCGAGCGGGTGGATGATGTGGTGGACGGCGCAGCCGATGCGCCGGCCCGGCCCCAAGGGGACGGCGAGCCCTGAGCGCCTTGTCCGGCCGGGTGCCGGCTCATCGAGGGGCGGGCAGCCCGCGCCGGCTCGCTTCGGCCTGCAGCGCATCCAGATCGGCGGCCCAGTCGATGCGGCGGTGGCTGAGCACGTCCAGCCGCCGGTTGTTCAGCGCGTCGGCCAACGGGCCATGGGCGTGCAGGCGGGCGTCGCGCCGCACCAGCAGGTCGGCGATCAATGGCCGGTAGAAGGCCAGGAAATGGGTCAGCCAGGCGCATGCGTGTTCATGCCCGGTCACCGGGCCGGGGCTGCAGCGGTCCAGGCAGGCCAGCGTGCGCGCCGCGTCGAACCAATGACCGTCGGTGACCCATTGGTTGGTGGTGAAGAGGTTCACGGGCAGGCCCTGGGCGTCGAGCGCGATGGCCAGCAGGTGGGTGGGGGCGGTGCGTTTCCACACCGTGCGGTCCAGCGTGGGCCGACGGCGGCGGCCCGACGCGGTGGCATGCCAGAACACATGCAGGTGGCCGTGCTCGTCGCCGTGGTTGCGGTGGGCGTGGTAATAGAACTGGGCGCCGCTGCGCAGATCGATCACGTCCGCCGGCGGGTAGTGTTCGTACGCCACCACCTGGGCGCCCCGCACCCAGCTCTGCAGCAGCGAGCCCGACGCGGTGGTCGCCCGCTCGAACGCGTCCACGCTGGACAGGCCGTGGCGGAGGGCGGTGTTGAGTTCGGCCAGCGAGGTCGAGCGCCAGTGGCGGCGCAAAACAGGGGATGCGGACATGGGGCCTCGGTGAAGGAATCCCCGGGACCGCCGACGGGCCCCGGGGGATCGGGCGCAAGACCCGGGGCTTATTGCGCTTTGCAGGCGCCGCACTTGGCCTTGCAGGCACCGCACTTGGCGGCGGCGCCGCATTTGGACATGGATTTGGCCGGGCCGCATTTGGCGCCACCGCAGGCGCGGCAGGCCATGGCGCAGCCCCCGAGGGCGGCGGTGGTGACAACGGCGGCGGCCAGGCTCATGGACAGGCGGGAAGAGAACGTGGACATGGAAAGCTCCTGATGTGATGGACATGCCAGGGTCTCGTGCAGCGCCAGACGGGCGTGTACAAGCCTTGGTGGGGTTCAGTCGCCGCAGGTCGCCGAATCGTTACACCGCTCAGGGCGTCAAAGAGACATTCTTTGCTGCCTTCGAAATTCTGCCGGGGTGCAGTCCCCCTCGCGCCGGAAGAACTTGCTGAAGTTGGTCGCCTCGTCGAAGCCCAGCTTCTCGGCGATGGTGGCGACAGGCAAGTCCGTGTGCACCAGCAGGCGCTTGGCTTCCAGATGGATGCGCGCCGCGATGAAGGCCTTGGCCGTCGTGCCCATGGACGCCGCCACGGCGCGCGCCAGCGTCTTCTCGGTATAGCCGAGGTGGCTGGCGTAGTCGGCCACCTGGTGCCATTGCGCGAAGCGCTCGTCCACCAGTTGCTGGAACCGGTTGAAGCGTTGCAAGGCCGCGGAGACCGGAAGCCCTTGTACCTGTTGCCGACCTTGGAGGATGCTCAGCCGCGTCAAGAGCGTGTGGAGCTGATGACGCAGCAAGGCATGCACATCTTCCTGCGGCGCGTCGATCAGTGTGTCCTCACGCATCTGCTGAAACAGGTCCGTGGCCTTGCGCAGCTCCTGGCTGCTGAGGACCATGTGTTCAGGCAACCTCTCCAGATTGAGCGCGAGCTTGAGGTCGTGAGACGTCGTGGAAACGGGCAAGACAAACTCCGGGCGGAACAACAGGTTCCAGCCGTCCCAGTCTTCATCTTCTCCGTAGTTGTGGGCCTGTCCTGCCCGCAACACCAGCAGCGACCCCGGCTCACAAGAGATCGACTTGAAGTCGACCATCTGGGTACATCTTCCCTGCGTGACGCACACCAAGGTGTGGAACTCGTACCTGTGGGTCACGCGCACCTGTTCCTTGCCCCGGTGTCTGAGGTCGGCCACAGAAAAGACTTCGAGGTCGAGCTGGTAGGGCGCCTGCGGTTGATAGCCCAGGCGCTGAATCTCCGTGTTCACCTGCGTGCTTCCTGATGCGGACTGAATCGCTTCCGAGGCCTTGGATGGCTGTTTTCTGAAAATGTCCTGAAAGTATCCGTCATTGTCGCTTATATACCGTTTCAATCGATCTTATTTGTCCAAAAATAACCATATTGAAATCGTCCGAGAAGGACAGCCAACCCCGGCGCTGGCACAGCCATCTTCCACAACCGCGTCAACACAGGAGCGCACCATGAACAACATCGACATCGCCAAGACCTACATCAAAGCCGTGCAAACCGGCGACCAGGCCACGCTGGGCAGCACCATTTCGCCCGACGTGATCTGGCACCAGCCCGGCAACAACCGGTTTTCCGGCACACATCGCGGCATGGCCGCTGTGGGCCCGATGCTGGGCAAGATGATGGAAGTGTCCAAAGGCACGTTCGCCATCACCCGTGCCGACCACTACATGGCCAATGGTGACTGGGTGGCCATCACCATTGAATTTGCCGGTGAGCGCGACGGCATCCAGCTCAAGCAGCCGGGCGTGGACCTCATCCGCATCGAGGGCGGCAAGATCGTTGAAGTGCGGCTGTTCTCCAGCGACCAGACGCAAGAGGATGCCTTCTGGGGGCAGTGACGCCTGCGGCATGCGTGACCGGCCCATGGCGCTCGAAGCCTTTCCGTGAAACAGCGTTACGCACAAATCCCGAACACGCTGACGCGCAAAGACCCATGCCGCTTTCACAGCGGCATGCGCTCGTCCTTGAGCACGCGCAGCACGAAGCTCGATTTGCTGTGGCGGATGCCGGGAATCTTGTAGAGCTTCTCGCGCAGCAGCCGCTCGTAGTCGCGGGTGTTCTTCACCGCGATGCGGATGTAGTAGTCGTAGTCGCCCGAGATCAGGTAGGCCTCCATCACCTCGGGAATGGTGGCCAGCGTTTTGCCGAACTCGTAGAGCGCCTCGTCGGTGTGGCTGTCCAGCGTGAGCTGCACGATGACCGTGTCCTGCCAGCCCAGCTTGGCGCGGTTCAGGTCCGCCGTGTAGCGCTTGATCACGCCCTCCGCCTCCAGGCGCTTGATCCGGCTCCAGCAGGTGGTGGGCGAGAGGTGCACCGCCGCACCGATCTCTTGCAGGGTCTTGCGCGAATCGGCCAGCAGCTCGCGCAAGATGGCCATGTCGTGGCGGTCGAAGCTGGCCGGCGAATCTTCGTCGATGGGCTGCTTTGGAAGATGGATTTTCGGCTTTGCCACCAGAACGTCTCCAATAAATCGAAAACATTCTGGCATGTTTGCAGAAAAATATGCCAATGAACACCACCACCGCCGAACACTTTTCGGAAACGCCGCTTTCAGAGGCTTCGCCTTCGCAAGATCCGATCGCCGCTACCGGGCCGCTGGCCGCCCGCAACGGGGCCGAGCTGCTGCTCGACACCCTGCTGGCCTGTGGCATCGACACGGTCTTTGGTTACCCCGGCGGCGCCGCGCTGCCGCTCTACGACGCGCTGTACCAGCGGCCGGCCCTGCGCCATGTGCTGGTGCGCCACGAACAGGCCGCCGTGCACGCGGCCGAGGGCTACGCGCGTTGCACCGGCCGTGTGGGGGTGGTGCTCGTCACCTCGGGGCCTGGGGTCAGCAACACCCTCACCGGTTTGCTGGACGCCCACAGCGACGCGATCCCGGTGTTGTGCATCAGCGGCCAGGTGGCCACCGGCGTGATCGGCACGCAGGCTTTCCAGGAATGCGACGCGATCGGCATGTCGCGCCCCGTGACCAAGTGGAACCACCAGCTGCGCGACGCCAGCGAGGTGGTGGCCGCCGTGCGCAAGGCCTTGTGCATCGCCGCCTCGGGCAAGCCGGGGCCGGTGCTGTTGGACGTGCCCAAGGACGTCCAGCTCCAGTGCGCCACGGCGTCGGCCCCTGAAGACGGTGGCGATCTGCTCACGGTGTTGCCCCCGCTGCCGGCCGCGGCGGCCCTGCAGCGCGCGGTTGAGCTGATCGGCGCCGCGCGCCAGCCGGTGCTGTACGGGGGCGGTGGCCTGATCAGCGCGGGGCCCGAGGCCTGCGAGACCTTCACCCGTCTGGCGCGCCGGCTGCACCTGCCGACCACGCTGACCCTCATGGGCCTGGGCGCCTTCCCCGCGTCGGACCCGCGCTTTCTCGGCATGCTGGGCATGCACGGCACGCTCGAAGCCAACCAGGCCATGCACCACGCCGACCTGATCCTCTGCGTGGGCGCGCGCTTCGACGACCGCGTGACCAGCAAGCTCGCCGATTTCGCGCCGCGCGCCCGCAAGATCCATATCGACATCGACGCGAAGAACATCAACAAGGTGGTGCCGGTGGATGTGGCCCTGCATGGCGACTGCGGCGCCGTGCTGCAGGCCCTGCTCGCCAGCCTGCCCGCCGAGCCGCCGCCGGCGCAGCGGCTGGACGCCTGGTGGCAGCGCATCGCCGGCTGGCGCGGCTTCGACAGCCTGGGCTTCACGCCGCGCAGCGACGCCATCCTGCCGCAGCAGCTGATGCACGAACTGCAGCGGCAACTGGCGCCCCGCGACGCCATCGTGGCCACCGACGTGGGCCAACACCAGATGTGGGCGGCGCAGCACCTGCGTTTCGAGCAGCCCAGGCGCTGGCTGACCTCGGGCGGCGCGGGCACCATGGGCTACGGCCTGCCCGCGGCCATCGGCGCGCAGATCGCGCACCCCGACCGGACCGTGGTCTGCGTGAGCGGCGACGCCTCCATCCTCATGAACATCCAGGAGCTGTCGACCGCCGTGCAACACGGCACGCCGGTGAAGGTGGTGCTGTGCAACAACGGCTACATGGGCATGGTCCGCCAGTGGCAGGAGCTGGTGCATGGCAACCGCATCAGCCACAGCTGGAACGCCGCGTTGCCGGACTTCGTGGCGCTGGCACGGGCCTTTGGCTGGGGCGCGCGCCGCGTGGACGCGCCCGGTGAACTCGCGGATGCGCTGGCCGAATGCCTGACCCACGACGGCCCGTTCTTCCTCGACGTGCGCGTGGTGCCGCAGGAGAACTGCTACCCCATGATTCCGGCGGGACGCGGGCACCAGGAAATGATGCTGGGCGACCAGCGCTGGTACGCGTCGGAGCGGGCCACCGCCGGATGACGCTTGGCTGGGGGATCAATAGCCTCTGAGCTGGTTGTAGATCTCGATCTGCCCAGCGGTCAGCAGCTCCGCCATCGTCAAGTGATACCCGAGGTGGGCGGCACGAAGCCGCCCCTGTGCGTTGGCCACTTGCAAGGTCGCGGTCATCAGGTTGTCCCGCGTGACCCTGCGCTCCTTGAAAAGGGCGTCCAGTCTGCCTTCGGCGGCGATGACCTCGGCGCCCAACGTCCGCGCCTGTGTCTTCATCTGCTCCAACAGTTGCTGGGTCGTCGCGCGCTGTTCGGCGCTCAGGCCCAGGGCGTCCGCCATTTCCAGCACGTGCGATGGGCCTGGAAAGCCATTGAGCTCGCCCGCCAAGGCAAGGGCCATGCCCTTGCCCTCACGAAGATCGGCGATCTGCTGGGGCGAGAGCGCCTTGATGTCGCGGCCCTGCATGCCTGCGTAGGGCGAGGCCCATTCCGGCGCCGCTGGCTGATGGGCGGTGTGCTGGGCGAGCGCCGCCGATGGCGCTGCGGCCAGGAGCGGTCCCGACAGCAGCGCGGTGAAAAGAATCGAGGGGTGCATCTGCAGAACTCCGTTGGGTCGTTGCATGGGGCACCGATGATCCCAGTTCAAGCGGCGTGCACCGTATGATTTTGATCATATGCAGATCGAATTCCCTCTGGAGCTGGAAACACTCCTCACCCCAGCGCTGATGGAGGCCGCGGAACCTGTGAAGGTGGACCGGGGCACCCCTCTGTTCAGGCAGCGGCAAAAACCCAGGTTCATGCACTTCGTCGTCATGGGCGAAGTGCTGCTGCAGCGCATGGACGAACAAGGTTCCGCATTGGTGCTGCAGCGGGTGCGGCATGGCTTTGTCGCCGAAGCCAGCCTCCAGGCGGTCGCCTACCACTGCGATGCGATCGCGGCGACACCGTCCCAACTGGTTCGCCTTCCGTTGGCAGACCTCCGGATGGCGCTGGCCTCAGACGCCCGCTTCTCGCAGAAGTGGATCACCATGCTGAGCGCTGAACTCCGGCAAGCACGCCTTCAGTGCGAGCGGCTGTCCCTGAAAGGGGTGGGTGAACGGCTGGTGCATCTGATTCGCACCGAAGGCGTCCAAGGCAGCTTGCCCATGGCCTCCGGGTTGAAGAGCCTCGCAGGGGACTTGGCGGTGACCCATGAAGCGCTCTACCGCGCCGTTGCGGCGCTGGAGCGCGAGGGCAAGTTGCAGCGGGTGGACGGCCATTTGTTGTGGAAGCCACCACGGTAAGCCTGCCAGCCGGTGAACGGAGGCAGAACCCCGCGACCCGCGGGCGCTCACGGCCCCGGTCGGTGTCTCAACCGCGGACGGGCGCGCGCAGAGCGGTGTTCAGCTGATCCACCACCTCGGCCCAGTCCGCGTCCTCCAGCAGCTCTTCGCGCAACAGAGCCGCCTGAGCCGGTGTCCAGAAGGGCGCATCGGCCAGCAGCACATCGTCTGGCAGGGGCGAGTGCGTTTTCAGGAAGGCCCGAATACCGGCCTCGTCCATGGGCAGGCCCAGCTGGGAAAAGAGTTCAGAGAAACGGTGGAATGACTTTTCCATGGTGGGGGTCCTTGTGGTTCAAACACACAACATCCGAAGACGTGGCCGGAGAAGCTTCACGCAAGCCTCACACAAGCGCCACGCTCAGCGCCAACACGATCGCTCCGCACGCCATCGCGGCCAGGTAGCCCAGGAGCACGGGCTTGCCGACCTGCGGGCCACCCGTCGTCCAGGCGATGCCGATTTTGGTCACCATGTTCGCCAAGGTCGCGAGACCGAGCGCCGTGACACTGGCGACCGTGGACAGGCCACCCGTTCCGTGCAGCCGGGCGAGCGAGATCAGGATCGCGTCCACGTCCACCAGGCCAGACACCGCCGACAGCACGTAGAGGCCGCTGGTGTCCAGCCACTGTTTCGCCGCAGGCACCAGGACGCTCATGACGGCGAGCAGCGCGCCAAAGCCGAGCGCGGTGCCGAGGTCAAACGGCGCCATCGTGTCGACGGCACCTTCCCCCACCGGGGTGTTGGCCTGCTTGCGCCACCGCCAGAGCGCCACCCCCAGCAACACCACGCCCGAGACCACCAGGCTGTTGCCCAGGGTGGACAGCAGCGACGGCTGCACCGCGGCCAGCAGGACGAGCATGCGAAAGAACATGACGCCACACGCGGCCAGCGAGCCAGCCGCTGCCGCATCCGCCAGGCGCGGCTGCTGGCGTGCGTACCGGGCCAAAGCCAGTGTGGCGGCCGTGGAAGAGGCCAGCCCACCCAGAATTCCGGTCCACAGGACGCCTCTTTGTGCGCCGGTGATGCGCATCGCGAAGTGGCCCGTCAGCGACAGGCCCGCGATCAGGATGACCGCCCACCACAGCTGGTAGGGATTGAGCGCGGCGTAGGGCCCCAGACCGGTGTTGGGCAGGTAGGGCAGGATCACCATGGACAACACCAGCAGCTGCAGCGAAGCCGTCAATTCGCGGTGATCGATCACGCGCAGCCAGCCGTGCAAGGTCGGCTTGAGGTCCAGCAGCACGGCGCCAATCACGGCGGCCGACAAGGCCAGGGTGATGTTGCCGTGGGCCGCAAAGGCGCCCAGCGCCAGCGTCAACAGCATTGCCACGGGGGTGGTGGCGCTGAGATCGCCCGACAGTTTGGCGCGGCGGGTGTAGGACACCGTCAGCAGCAGGGAGAGCCCGAGCAGCGCACCGAGCAAAGGCCAGGCACCGAAATCAGGCTGCAGATGCCCGAGCACACCACCGAGCAGACCGGTCAGCGCGAAGGTGCGCAGGCCCGCAACACGCCCCCCTTCCGGCAGCTCGCGGTTGTGCCAGCCACGTTCCAGACCGATCACCAGGCCGACGGCCAGTGCGGCGACAAGACCCTGGGCGCCAGGTAGCAGTTCGTAGCCGTTCATCGGACCTTTCCCATGGCCGCCCGCGCGGCCCCCTGCCGCATCTTACGCACACAGCCATCAAGGCGCGATGCTGATGCCGTTGGGCGCCTTGCCCACGGGAACCGTCTTCACGACCCTGCGGTCTTTCACATCAATCACGGAGACGGTGTTGGCGTAGGTGTTGGTCACATAGGCGTACCGGCCTTCCCGGTCAACGACCACGCCATGGGCGCCGGCGCCGGTCACGACGGTGTTGGTGACCTTGAAGCTCTCCAGATCGATCAGGCTGACGGTGTTGCCGGGTTTCTGGCGCGCGCCTTGGTTGGCCACCAGCAGCGTGCGCGAGTCCGGCGTGGCGTACAGCTGGATGGGGACCGCTCCGACGGCGACCTTGCGAATCACCTGGCGCGTGGCCGGGTCGATCACGGCGACGGCGTTTTCCTGCGACAGCGAGACAAAGGCCAGGCGGCCGTCTGGCGTGAAGCCGGTCTGGGCCGGGCCCTGGCCAACCGGCACCTGCGCCACCTCCTTCTGGCTGGCGGTGTCGATGACCGACACCGTGCCTCCCTTGAGGTTGGCGACGTAGACCTCTTTGCCGTCCGGGCTGATCCGAAGGCCATGGGGAAACTGGCCGACCGGAATGCTCGCCACGGGGCTGCGCGTCGACGTGTCGACCACGCTGACCGTGTTGTCGCCACCGTTGGTGACGTAGGCCAGACGGCCATCGGGCGACACCACCACATGGGCCGGGTGCATGCCCACCGGCACCCGGGCGACGACGGCCTGGGTGCCGGTGTCGATGACCCAGACCGCCCCGGGTTGCGCCATCGCCCCGTGGGCGCCTGGGGCCATGCCCTTGTGCGCGGAGGCGTCGCTCATCGGGCCGGGCTCGCCGTTGTTGGTCACCCAGGCGAACTGGCCGTCGGGCGATACCTGCACGTTGTGCGGCATCTTGCCCACGCGCACGCTCGCCAGCGTCTTGAACGAGGCGGCATCGAGCACGCTCACCGTGTCGGCGCCTTCATTGGCCACATAGACCTGGTCGGCGGCCCAGGTGGCACCCGACCAGGCCAGCAGGCCCATCTGCACCGCCGTCAAAAGCCAGTTGTTCTTGCTTGTCATCACGGACCGTCCTTGTTGAAACATCAGAGTTGCCAGCGAAAGCTGCGGGGAGCGGCTTCGCCCGGCCGGTGAATCCGCAGTTCGACCGCGGCCGGGCGCGGCGCCGGCACATCGAAAGCCAGCACGCCTTCGCGGTGGTGGCCGCCCGGTGGCGCGCCCAGCCAGCCCGTGGGCTTGAACGTGCGCCCGTCGTCGGTCGTCAAGGTGGCGCTTTGAACGAGGTCGTCGCTCAGGTCGGCGCTGTGCGTGTCCAGAACGACCGCGAATTCCCACGGGCTGCCCGGCACCCCGATCGACTTCGCGGTCACCTTGACCGTCACGCCCCGTTCGCTGGACGACTGCTCGGCGGCGGGGCTTGTCTGGGCCCAACCGACCCAGGGCGCCGCGACCATCAGCAGGCCGGCCAGGGCCATGGAAGCCATCCACCAACGGCGCCGGCCCGTCGCGCCGTCGTTTTCAAAAGCCATGGTGCGCTCCCTGAATAAAAGATCGTTTCGCATGCATCAACCTCCAAAAAAAAATGAAACACCTGCCGTGGGTATCCGACCCCCGGTGGCTTGTCGAAACCGCCAAGCCATGAGGGCACTGTAGAAAGGGGATCGGGTTGGCGAGATGACGCCGGAATGACAAAAAAGTCAGGTTCATGGCGGGTCGATGTCCTGCCTCAAAAGAACCACTGCACACTGGCGTGGACCACATCCGGCGGGCGTGCCAGTTCGCTGCCTGGGGCGCCGCCGAAGTATTGCCATCCCAACGTCAGGTCCAGGTCGTCTTGCAGCGAGTAGGTGACGGAAGGGGCCAGGTAATGGCTGCGATCGGCCAGGTTCTGCACGAGATCGGCGTGGAGCTTGAGCCAGGGGGTCAGGGCATAGCTGGCGCGCAGGCCCACATAGCGCCGTGCCAGCGTCTGGCGGCGGCCTGTTGCCAAGGCGCTGAAGTCGTAGGCCATCGGGCTGGTGGCGCCGCTGCTGTCGTGGTACAGCTCGGCGCTGAGTGTCAGGGTGTTGGCAAAAGCGTGGTCGATACCGAGCAGGGTGCGACGAAAGGCTGGACCATGGGGTGGGCGCGTGTGGCTGAACTCGGCGCGCACGCCGGTCGTGCCAACCTGGCTCGCGAGGTCCAGCCCGATCACCTCGTCACCTCGAAACCGGCCGGCCGTCACCGAATAATCGATGCCATGGGTGTTGTTGTGCCATTGCAGGGCGCGGCTGTCCTGGCCGCTTTGCCGGCTGGGCGCATAGACGCCCGACCAACGCGCGACCGGGCCAAAGCGCTGCTCCACCAACACGGCGTCCACACCCGGACGCTCCTCACGCTCCAGCGCCAGCGGACTGATCGGGTTGAGCAAATCGATCGGGCTCCAGAAACGACCGGTGCCCCAGGCGATGCGTTGTCTGCCGATACGCAAGGTGGTGTCGCCCCACTCGCCGCGCAGCTGGGCCCGGTACAAGCGGTGCACACCATGGAACGAAGCCCGGTCCACGTAGCTGGCCTGGGCCTGCCAGTATTGCGGCACCGGCCCCTCCTTCTGCTGGCTGAACTGCGCGGTGCGCAGGTAGCTGCCCAGCAGGACTTCGTTGTCGTATTGCAGATCGAAACCCAGCGCGGTATTGAGCTGGCCCTTGAGTTCCAGCCGCAAGCGGTTGACATCCAGGGTATAGGGCTCGGCGGCCCAGGTCTTTGAACGCAGCAGCGCATTCTTGTAGTGGCCCGAGACGCGCACGACCGGCGCGTCCTGGGCCGCCACCGGCGCCGCCACCCCCGCCAAAAGGCTCAGCAGCCCGATCACCCGGCACGCTCCGCTACACATGGCGAATCGCCCGCACCGGGTCCAGCCGGGCCGCACGGGCGGCGGGGTACAGCGACACCAGGACGCTGGCCACAAACAACACCAGGCCCGGCGGACCGATGTGGCTGAGCACCAGCTTGGGGTGGACGATGCCGGTGAGCCCCGGGATGGCCGAGTAGCCGCGAAAGAAGCCCGACAGGTCAATGCCCTGGCGCCCAAAGTAGGCCACCAGCAACACGCCCACGCCGTAACCGATGAAGGAAGCGAGCAGCATCAGCGCCAGGGTCTCGTACACCACCATGCGTTGAATCGCGGCGGGCGGTGCGCCCAGCGCCATCATCACGCCAAACTCACGCGTGCGCTCGGCCACCGCCATGAAAACCGTGTTCATGATGGCGATCGCGATCACCAGGAAGGCAATCGCCAGCACGATGTTGCCGATGACGCGGTTCATGCGCACCATCTCCTGCACCTGTGGCAACAGCGTTTGCCAGGGCTCCAAGGTCAGCGAGGGGTTGGCGAGCCGTTGGCGCAAAGCCGGCAGACTGGCGTCCAGCATGGCGCGGTCACGCAATCGCAGATTGATGGTGGACACCCTGGAGTCCAGGGCCAGCAGCGACTGCGCCGCCGGCAGCGTGACAAAAGCCATCGCGCTGTCGAAGGAACCGCTCTCGGTGGCGAAGATTCCGGCAACACGCAAAGCGCTGGTGCCGAGTTCGCCATTGGCGGCTTGCGCCATCACCACCACCTTTTCCCCCAGGCGAACACCCAGGCGCTCGGCCAGCTTGCGGCCGATCAGGATATCGCGGTCCGCGCCACTGCTGAGCGGCTTGCCTTCGACCAGTGTGCGGTGGATGAAGGTGACCTCGCGCTCGACCTCGGGCACGATGCCCACCAGCAGGATGCCTTCGGACTTGGCCGCGCTGCTGGCCAGTGCCTGCGCCTGCACCCTCGGTGCCGCCGCCGCCACCTCGGGCGCCGCGCGCAGCTGTTGCAGCAGCGCCTGCGCGCCGTCAAACGCCAACTCGGGCGCGTAGTCCTGCCGAAAACCACGGGGCTCCATCTGCACGTGGCCGGTGACATAGCGGGTGGAGTTCTCGATCAACTCCTCGCCAAACCCGTCGAAGTAGCTGAACAGAAAAACGAAGGCGACGATGCCAAACGCCGTGCCGCCGGCGGTGATGGCGGTGCGCCGGCGGTTGCGCAGGATGTTGCGCGCGGCGATCAACAGAAACACCGGCCAGCCCCGCCCCGGTGCGCCGCCACGCGGTGCCCTCGCAGAGCGTGACCCCGTGAGCCCCCGGATGGCGGCCACTGGCTCCAGCCGCGCCGCCTTTGCCGCCGGATACAGCGCGGCGATACACGCCGTGGCGAACACCAGCAGCGAGACCATGGCGCTGCGTTCCCAGCGGATCACCGGGAAGATCACATCCTCCAGCCCCGGCATGGTGCGCAGGGCCGCGCCAAAGGCACCCAGGTTGATACCCACGCGGGCAAACAGCGCCGTGACGGACAAACCCAGCAGGTTGCCCACCAGCAGACCGAGCGCGCCCAGCAACAGGGCTTCGAGCAACACCAGCCCGAGCAAGCGGGCGCGGCTGGTGCCCAGCGCCAACATGATGCCGAACTCACGCGTGCGTTCCAGCACCGCCATCAGAATCGGGTTGGCCACGGCCGCCGCCACGATGCCGAAAAACACCACCAGCACCACCCAGGCCATGACCTCGTGGAAGCGCGCGCTGACCGCCACCAGGGGCAGCAGTTGCGGCCAGGCCAGTGCCTCGTAGCCCACACCCAGACGCTGGGACAGACGCGCCTGGGTTGCGTCGATCCGCCCTCGCTCGCGCAGCCGCAGCGCGATGGCGCTGGCACCGGTTGGCGCGGCGAAGAACTCGCGCACCGCCTCCAGGGGCATCACCGCCACCCGGTCATCCAGCTCGTCGATGCGGGTGCGAAACACGCCGCGCACCGGAAAGCGTCCGCTGGCCACCGAGCCGTCATAGGCCTGCCCGATCAGCAGCAAATCGTCGCCCACCGCCAGGCCCAGGGCCTGCGCGAACTGCTCGCCGATCAAGACGCCGCGCTGGTCGTCCTGCAAGGCCCGACCACTGACAACCGCGCTGAACAACACGCTCACAAGCGCCTCCTCGCGCGGCTGCACCCCCACCAACACGATGCCGCGCGACTTGTCCCCGCGGCTGGCCAGGGCTTTTCCCTCCAGGCGAATGGCAGCGGCTTCCACGTTGGGGTCGGCGCGCACCGCCGCCAGCACAGGCGCGACTTGCTCCATGGTCAGGTCGAGCGTGGGGTCGGCGTGGTAGCCGCGCTGGTGCACCTGCATGTCGCCCGTCAGGAAGCGCGTGCTGTTTTGAATCATCTGCTGGTTCATGCCATCGATGAAGGCCCAGATGAAGGTGAGCGCCGCTAGCCCGGTGGCGATCGACAACACCGTGATCGCCGAACGCCGCCGGTTGCGCAGCACGTTGCACCAGGCGAGTTTGCCGAGCATCATGGCCGGCCTGCCTGCGCCGTGGGCTTGCGCTCATCCGACTCAACCCGCCCGTCGCGCATCCGGATCACCCGCCGTGCACGCTCCACCACCATCGGGTCGTGGGTGGAGAAGACAAAGGTCACGCCCTTCTCTTCATTCAAGCGCAGCATCAGGTCCATCAGCGCGGCGCCGGCTTTGGAGTCCAGGTTGGCGGTGGGCTCATCGGGCAGCACGATCACGGGTTCGGCGGCAATCGCCCGCGCCACCGCGACGCGCTGCTGCTGCCCACCCGAGAGCTCGGCCGGGCGCCGATGCTCCAGACCCCGCAGGCCCAGTTCCTGCAGCATGTCCATGGCGCGGGCACGGCGCTGCGCCTCGGGAACGCCCTGCAGCAACATCACGAACTCGACGTTCTCCAGCGCCGACAACACCGGAATCAGGTTGAACTCCTGAAACACGAAGCCAATCTGGCGCAGGCGCATCTGCGACAGTTCGGCCTTGCTCATGCGGCCGGTTTCGACGCCTGCGATCCAGATGCGCCCCGTCGTGGGCGAATCCAGTCCGCCCATCACGTTCAGCAAGGTGGTCTTGCCCGAGCCCGAAGGGCCCACCAGCACGGCAAAGTCGCCACGAGAAATCGCCAGATCGACACCATCGAGCGCACGCACCGCCATACCGTCTTGCTGGTACACACGCGTGACCCGTTCCAGTCGCACCACCAGCTCGGCTGAAGGAGCCCCGGCACGATCCGCCGCCACGCTGAGCGGCGGAGGGAAGGTCGGGCTCAGGCGCGCGCTCATGGATTCTGCAAATGGCTTTGGGTGAAAACCGCCTCGTCCACGGGGCGGTCGAAAACCGCTTCCTTCAGCAGCACGGTGGTGACGTTGCCGGGTTTGGCCAGCGGTCGCATCTCCCAGCGCGTAGGCAGGGTGCGCCCGCCCAGCTGGCGCACTTCGGAAAAGCTCAGTACCCGCACCAATTCCCCGCGCTCGCTGAAGTACGCCTGCTTCAAGGGCATGAAGTCGCCCTTGCGCACCGAGTACAGCACCCGACCCCAGACCACGGCCGCTTCGGGCTTGGGCGTGGCTTCGACCTGGTAAGCGTCCTGGCCGTCCACGGTCGAGGTGCCGAGTACCTTGTGGGTGTAGTCCTCCAGAACGCTGCTCTCCTTGACCAGATCGTCGTTGGTGAAGTCCGAGCCCATCCAGGGCTGCAACATCATCGACGGTGGAATCTTGACCACCCGTTCCACGTTGGGCAGGTAGTTCCACATGTCGGTGCCGATGCGCAACGAACCGATGCCGGCCTCCTTGGCCGGCGACAAGATGCGCACAAAGGAGCGCCGGGGCCGCTCGATCCAGACCCGCAACGCGAGCGTGCGCTGCCAGCGTGGCGTGGTGATGGTCATCTGGTACTGGCCCTGCACGGTGCTGCCCCACAGCAGGTGCTCGACCCGCTCGATGATGTCGCGCCCATCCGGCTCCTGCGCGTGCGCAGCCGGCATGGCGTCCCAGGCCAGGGCGGCGAGGGTCGCCTGCAGCAGGACCCCGCAGGCGCGGCGTTTGCCGGCTTGCACCGCCTTGCCGGTGTTGGGTGACGCGGCGCAATCAATCGGCATGGTGACGACCTTTCGTGCGCAGCATCCAGAGGCTATTTGAGCGCCGTTCCCCGCAGACGCAGCGCATTGCCGATCACCGACACCGAGCTCAGGCTCATGGCCAGCGCGGCGATCAATGGCGACAGCAGCCAGCCGGTGAGCGGATACAGCACGCCGGCCGCAACCGGGATGCCCAGCGCGTTGTAGAAGAAGGCAAACACCAGGTTCTGCTTCATGTTGCCCACGGTCGCTTCCGACAGCGCCCGCGCAATCGCGATCCCGCGCAGATCGCCTTTGACCAGCGTGACCTGCGCGCTGTTCATCGCCACATCGGTCCCGGTGCCCATGGCCACGCCGACGTCGGCCTTGGCCAGCGCT
The DNA here is from genome assembly GCF_020510445.1 of Hydrogenophaga taeniospiralis. NCBI lineage: Bacteria > Pseudomonadati > Pseudomonadota > Betaproteobacteria > Burkholderiales > Comamonadaceae > Hydrogenophaga > Hydrogenophaga taeniospiralis. The sequence continues at coordinate 5,138,582 of NZ_JAHBAG010000001.1, read as the reverse complement.
GGCGCGTCGTTGATGCCGTCGCCGGCCATGGCCACCACGCGCCCTTCCTTCTGCAACCGTTCCACCAGCAGCAGCTTGTCGGCCGGCTTGACCTCGCCATGCACCTCGTCGATGCCCAGGCGGGCCGCCACCGCCCGGGCCGTGGTCAGGCCGTCGCCGGTGGCCATCACGATGCGCAGCCCGGAGGCCTTGAGCGTGGCCAACGCTTCCGGCGTGCTGGCCTTGACCGGATCGGACACCGCCAGCAGGCCCGCCAGCTGGCCATCGACCGCCAGGTGCATCACGCTGGCCCCTTCGGCGCGCAGGGCCTCGGCCTGCGGCACCAGGGCGGCCACCGAGACACCGGCCTGTTCCATCAGCGTGGTGTTGCCCAGCGCCAGCTGGCGCCCGGCCACCTGCCCCCGCACGCCGATGCCCGAGCCGGATTCGAAGTTCTCGGGCTTGTCCAGCGCCATGCCGCGCTCCCGCGCGGCGCGCACGATGGTCTCGGCCAGCGGGTGTTCGCTGCCCTGGTCCAGGCTGGCGGCCAGGCGCAGCACCTCGTCGGCGTCAAAACCGGGCGCGGGAACGGCGCGCTCGAAGGTCGGGCGGCCTTCGGTGAGCGTGCCGGTCTTGTCGATGATGAGGGTGTCGATCTTGCGCATGTTCTCGATGGCCGCAGCGTCCCGGAACAGCACACCTTGCGTGGCGCCGCGGCCGGTGGCGACCATGATGGACATGGGGGTGGCCAGGCCCAGCGCGCAGGGGCAGGCAATGATCAGCACCGCCACCGCGTTGATCAGGCCGAACACCCAGCGCGGTTCGGGGCCGAACAGGCCCCAGCCGAAAAAGGTCAGAAGCGCAATGCCCACCACCGTGACGACGAAGTAGCCCGCCACCACGTCGGCCATGCGCTGCATGGGCGCGCGGGAGCGCTGTGCCTGCGCCACCATCTGCACGATCTGCGACAGCACGGTGGACGCGCCGACGCGCTCCGAACGCATCACCAGCGCGCCGCTGGTGTTGAGCGTGGCGCCGATCACCTTGTCGCCCACGCGTTTGGCCACCGGCATCGGCTCGCCCGTGAGCATGGATTCGTCGACCGAACTGCCGCCTTCCGTGACCTCGCCGTCCACCGGGACTTTTTCGCCGGGGCGCACGCGCAGCAGGTCGCCCACATGCACATGGGTCAGCGGCACGTCCTCTTCGGTGCCGTCCGACCGGATGCGCCGGGCGGTCTTGGGCGCCAGGCCCAGCAACGACTTGATGGCCGCCGAGGTCTGCGAGCGGGCCTTGAGTTCGAGCACCTGCCCCAGCAGCGTGAGCGAGATGATGACCGCAGCAGCCTCGAAGTACACGGCGACGCGGCCCATGGAGACGAACGAGTCCGGGAACACCTGGGGCGCGACCGTGGCGACCACGCTGTAGACGAAAGCCGCCCCCGTGCCCAGACCGATCAAGGTCCACATGTTGGGGCTGCGGTTCACCACGGACTGCCAGCCGCGCGAGAAGAACGGCCAGCCGGCCCACAGCACGATGGGGATCGACAGCAGCAGTTCGATCCAGGTCTGGGTCGTGGACTCGAACCACTGCAACTGGTGGCCGAACATGGCCAGCACGGTGACGACCACGGTGAGCGGCAAGGTCCACCAGAAGCGGTGCTGGAAATCGCGCAACTCGGGGTTGTCATCGTCGTCGAGTTCGGGCAGCAGGGGCTCCAGCGTCATGCCGCACTTGGGGCAGTTGCCGGGATGGTCCTGGCGAATCTCCGGATGCATGGGGCAGGTGTAGACCGTGCCGGCCGCCGCTGGAGCCGTCTCTACCGGGGGCTCGGGCGCGAGATATTGCCGCGGGTTCGCCGCGAACTTGCCCTGGCACTTGGCGCTGCAGAAGTAATAGGGCCGACCTTCGTGCGTCAGCGTGTGAGCGGACTGCGCCGTGACGGTCATGCCGCACACGGGGTCCTTCAGATCCGTTGGAGCGGCCGAAGGGGACGGTGCACCGCTGCCGTGGTGGTGGTGTTCGTTCATGTTCATGAGCCTATTCCCTGTTGTTGTCGGTGCGCTCCGGCGGCCGCCGGTGCCCGCCATGGCCTCCATGGCCTCCATGGCCATGGCCGTGCATCAGGTGCATCAGCGGACAGGCGAGCAACAGCAGGTAGGGCCAGTAACCCAGGACATGGCCCCAGTGCTCACGCAGCAGGAAAAAGCCGGCGATCAAGGCCACCGTTGCCAGCGCCATGCCGGCCGGGCGGCGCCAGAACGATGGCGTCTGGGCGCCGTTGTCAGGCTGATTCATGGAACCCCCTTTCAGAAGCAAAAGACCATTTCTCCTGGATCCAACCCCTGAACGAACGAAACGCTTGCTGCCTGCAAGAGCCCAGGTCACTTCTTTGGCTCAGCGTCGGCCGTCGACCGTGCCTTGCCCAAGCGAGGGATGAACCGAGGTATGGACTGGGCGTATGCATCGTACGTCTCCCCGAACTGCTTGTGCATTTCCTGCTCTTCGGTGATGGCGAGGCGCCTGTACATCACAAGCAAGACAGGGAACATGAGCAGGGTCAGCAACGTGGGCCACTGCAGCAAGAAACCCAGCAGGATCAGCACGAAGGCCAGGTACTGCGGATGCCGGACGCGGGCGTATGGCCCGGTGGTCGCCAGCGAGTGCTGGCGCTGTGCGTGGTACAGCACATGCCACGCGCTCGACAGCAAGTAGAAGCCGTATCCCAGAAAGACATAGCTGGCGATATGCAGTACACCGAAATGGGGATCGCCTGTTTCGCCCAGCAAGGTGGACCACAGGTGGCCGCTGTCATGGGTCAACAGGTCAAGGCCCGGGAACCGGGTTGCCAGCCATCCCGACATCAGGTAGATGGTCAGCGGGAAGCCGTACATCTCGACAAACAGGGCCACGATGAAAGCGGAAAAGGCGCCAAAGCTGCGCCAGTCGCGCGCGGTGGCCGGTTTGAAGAAGCTGAAGGCGAACAGGATGAAAACGGCCGAGTTGAGGACCACCAGGGACCACAGGCCATAGGCCGTTTCGCTGGGATTCATGATCGATCTCCCGGGTTCGTCTGGTCTATCTCATCGGCCCCGGTCCGCGGTTGCTCAGGACTTCCGTGATGACCATGGGTGCCATGGCCGCGGTGCATGAACAGATGCATCAACGGACAGGCCAGGACCAGCAGATACGGCAGGGCGCCGAAGAGGTGGGCCCGGTGCTCGGTCAGCAGAAAGAACGCCGCCACCGCGCCCAGCACCAGCCAACCGACGCCAAAACGCGTTCGCCACAGGCTTCTGGGTCCGTGCGTCTGGGGCGATGCAGCGTGTTTCATATCTTTACCGTATACCGCAGCATCATCCCCGCTTCGGCGTGTTCCAGCGAGTGGCAGTGAAAAACGTAGTCCTGGTCACCTGCGTGCGGGTGGGTGAAGTCGATGGCGATGCGCACCGATTCGCCGGGCCACACGTGCACGGTGTCCACCACGCCCTGGTCCTGCGGCAGCAGGCCCCGGGCGCCGGCCAGTTCGCGCACCAGCGCGGGGCTGCCCAGGCGCTCGATCACGCGAAACGAAAAGCCATGGATGTGCATGGGGTGGGGCATGCTGCGTTCGGCGTTTTCGATCAGCCAGGTCTCGCGGGCACCGCGCTGTACGCTCAGCGCCGCCACCTTCGGGTCGAAGAGCCCGCCGTTGATCGTCCAGTTGCCCTGGCCGTTGTGGCCGAGCCGCAGGCGGCGCGGCGGGTTCGGGGACGTGATCGCAGCGGGCAGGCTGGACAGCACCGTGGGCATGCGGCGCTCGTATGTGGCCGAAGGTTTCAGGTCGATGCGCATCAGCGCACGCGCGTCGCCCTCCATCGCCATCGGGGTGGACGGCTCCGCCGTGGGCGCCGCGCCGTGCTGGCTGTGGTCCATGCCGGCCATGGCAGGGCCTGCTGCTTGGCCCATGTCATGGCCGCCCTCGGCGTGCATGGGGTCGAAGGCGAGCGAGGCCAGCGTCACCGGCCGGCCGGGGTCGGCTTCGCGCAGGTCCACCAGCACGTCCAGCCGCTGGCCGGGGGAGATGAAGGTCTGGTCGATGCGCAGTGGCCGGGCCAGCAGGCCACCGTCGGTGCCCGCCAGGAAGAAGCCCAGGCGGCGCCCGCCCTGCACGAACGCGAGCCGGTAGCTGCGCGCGTTGCAGCCGTTGAGGATGCGAAAGCGCACGATGCGGCGCCCGGCCTGGATGAACGGTCGCTCGGTCAGGTTGACCAGCAGACGGTCGCCCACCCAGCCCCCGAAGGACTGGGCCGCGGTCGGCGCATAGCGCAGCCGGCCCTGTGCGTCGAACTCGCGGTCCTGCAGCACCAGGGGGATTTCGCTGTCGCCCAGGGCCAGGTCCAGCTCCTTGCGCAGCGCGGCCTCTTCGTCGTCTTCGACGAACAGCAGGCTGGCCAGCCCGTGGTAGGCCTGCTGCGGGATGTAACCGTGCGCATGCGGGTGGTACCAGTACATGGACGCGCGGTCGCGCAGGGCAAAGGCGTAGTCCATGCGGCCCCCAGGGGGCACCACGTTGAGACCGTTGCCGTCGTTGCGCGAATCCACGCTCAGGCCGTGCCAGTGGATGACGGTGGGCTGATCGATGTCGTTGATCAGCCGCACCCGCATCTCGTCACCCCGGCGGGCCAACAGAGCGGGGTTCAGGAAGGTCTTGCCGCCCGACTCCACCGCATAGGCCAGGATGGGGGTGCGCCGGCCGGGCAGCACCTCGATGGCGCTGCGCACCACATGCACCTCCCGGAATTCGGACGCGGGCAGCACGCCATAGAGGCCGCTGCCGCCGGGCAGCCGCAGCGGGTTGGCGAAGCCCGCCGCTTCTTTTTCAATGCCGGTGATGGCTGCGGCCGTGGTATCGGAGACACCGGGGGTGGCGGCCAGAACCCCCGGCACGGACCCGGCCGCGCCCAGCGCGCCCAGGCTGCCGAGGAAGTGGCGTCGCGTGACCGTGGGCATCCACTGGAACATACCGATTTCCTTTCATGACAGAACCCAGGCAAAAGCGCCTGGAGCCGGTCTGGCGGGTATCGGACCCTTGGTGGGCTGCCGGAACCGCCAAGCCATGGGGACACTGTAGAAAGGGGATCGGGTTGGCGAGATGACGCCGGGATGACAAAAAAGTCAGATTCAGCGCCGGGCTTCCCAGGCCTGCCGGTTGATGGCGTCGTGTTGGGCCTGCGTTTGCGCGGGCCATTGCGACTTGATCCACGACAGCACGGCCACGATGTCGGCGTCGCTGAGCGTCCCGCCGTAGGTCGGCATGTTGGATTCGTAGTCCGTCAAACCCGCAGCCTGGGCCACGCCTTCCTTGGTGATCCGGAACAGCAGTTCGTCCGGGTGGTGCCAGGTGTGCCCGGTCTCGTCGTGGGGCGGTGCGGGCAGGCGCCCGTCGGCGCCGCGCTCGCGCCAGTGGGCCTGCCCCTCCCGGTTGACGCCGTGGCAACTGGCGCACTGGGCCACATAGACCTGGCGCCCCCGTTCCAGCAACTGCGCATCGTCCGTGCGCAACAGGGCGGGCGGTGGCGCCGCTGGGCCCCACCACAGCGCCCAGGCCGCCACCAGACCCGCCAACGCCAGGCCGGTGGCGACCAGGAAAACCCACCGGGGTCGGGTGGTCACTTCGCGGGCTGTATGTCGGTCACCACCATCCGACCGTTCTCGTTGGCGGCCATGAACCGGATCTTGGCGCCGACCGACACCGTGTCCAGCAAGGCCTTGTCCTTGACCACGAAGACCATGGTCATGCCGGGCATTTCCATGTGCTTGATCTCACCGTGCTTGATGGTGATCTTGCCGGCGTCCTTGTCGATTTTCTTGACTTCGCCGTCGGTCAAGGCGGGCATGGCGGCCACGCCCGCTTTGCCGGGGTCCGAGGTCGTTTGGGCGAACGCCGGGCCCACCGCCCAGAACGAGAGGGCGACGGCCAGGGTGGCCAATGCGGCAGGGAGGGTCTTCATGGGGAGTTCCTTTTGTGAATGAACGCGGGGAAGGGGCGAGCCGACGCTGACCCGTGTCATTTCGCCGCCACCTTGACCTGGCCCTTCATGCCGGCGTCGAAGTGCCCGACGTGCAGGCAGGCGAAGTCCACGGCGCCGGCCTTGGTGAATGTCCAGATCACTTCGCCCTGTTGACCGGGTGCCAGCGAAATCTTGTTGGGTTCGTCGTGTTCCATGTCGGGGAATTTCTTCATCACCTCGTAGTGCTCCAGCAGCTCCTGTTGGGTGCCCAGGCTGAACTCGTGCTTGACGACGTCGGTGTTCTTCAAAACGAAGCGGATCGTCTCGCCCTTTTTGACCGGAATGTCCGCCGGCTTGAAGCGCATCCCGGAAGCCATGTCCACCTGGATCGTGCGATTGACCTGGGAAGCCACGCCGGGTTTCCCGATCGGGGAGTCGTGGTGCCCACCGGCGTGGTTGCCGCCCGCCAGGGCGGCCGTCGTGGCCAACAAGACGCCGGAGAAAAACAGCGCGGAGCGGGAGGGCAGGAAGGATCGTGCAAAGCTCATGTGGGTTCTTTCAGGGGAGGGGTAGGAAGGGGAACGGAAAACTGAGATCTCAATGCTGCATGCTTTTGCTCGTGGGCTTGATCGCCTTGGCGGCGGCCGGCGTGGTGTCGCGGCTGGCGGCGGGGCGCGGTGCTGGAGGGAGTGTGCCGTTCCACTCGTAAGCCACGGTGCCTTCGGGAAACTTGTAAGGCCCGGGGTCTTTGTAGTCGCCGGGCTTCTGGTCCTTGCGCACCTTGAACACCGTGAACATGCCGCCCATCTCCAGCGGGCCGAACTGGCCGGTGCCGGTCATCATGGGCGCCGTGTTGTCGGGGATGGGCATCTGCATCTCGCCCATGTCGGCCATGCCGCGCTCGCCCATCAGCATGTAGTCGGGCGCGACCTTCTGGATCTTGCCGACCAGGCCGCGGTGGTCCACGCCGATCATGGTCGGCACGTCGTGCCCCATGGCGTTCATGGTGTGGTGGCTCTTGTGGCAGTGCATCGCCCAGTCGCCCTCTTCGTCGGCGATCAGCTCGATCTGGCGCATCTGGCCCACGGCCACATCGGTGGTCACCTCGGGCCAGCGCGTGCTGGGCGGCGTCGGGCCGCCGTCGGTGCCCGTGACCAGGAACTCGTGCCCGTGCAGGTGGATCGGGTGGTTGGTCATGGTGAGGTTGCCGATGCGGATGCGCACGCGGTCGTTCAGGCGCACGTTCAGGCTGTCGATGGCCGGGAACACGCGGCTGTTCCAGCACCAGATGTTGAAGTCCGTCATGGTGTTGATTTTCGGCGTCTTGCTGCCGGGCTCCACGTCGAAGGCGTTGAGCAGGAAGCAGAAGTCCCGGTCCACGGCGCTGATGTGGGGGTGTTGGGCCTTGGGGTGCGTCACCCACATGCCCATCATGCCCATGGCCATCTGCACCATCTCGTCGGCGTGCGGGTGGTACATGAAGCTGCCGGGGCGGCGCGCCTCGAACTCATAGACGTAGGTCTTGCCCACGGGAATGGCGCGCTGGGTCAGCCCGCCCACGCCGTCCATGCCGCTGGGCAGGCGCTGGCCGTGCCAGTGGATGGTGGTGTGCTCGGGCAGCTTGTTGGTCACGAAGATGCGAACGCGGTCGCCCTCGACCACCTCGATCGTCGGGCCCGGGCTCTGGCCGTTGTAGCCCCACATGTTGACCTTGAAGCCGGGCGACACCTCGCGCACCACCGGCTCGGCCACCAGGTGGAATTCCTTCACACCGTTGTTCATGCGCCAGGGCAGCGTCCAGCCGTTGAGGGTCACCACCGGGTTGTAGGGCCGGCCGGTGGTGGGTACCAGCGGCGGCGCGGTTTCCACCGAGGTCTGGATGACGGGCTCGGGCAGGCCCGCCAGCGCGGAGCGCGCCACCGCGAGACCGGCCACGGAGGCCGCGGCGCCGGCGAAAAACTGTCGTCTTGGGTTGTTGATGGTCATGAAGGGGTCCTGTCAATGCGCTGCGGCTGCGGGGGCTTCAGCGCCACCGCCCAGCGATACAAAGCTGTCGGGGCTGCCGCCTTGCAGTACCCACTGCAGGTCGGTGTCGGCGATCCAGAAATCGCGCTGGGCGCCGATGGCGTCGATGGTGGCCTGCGCCTGGTTGCGGACTTCGTCCAGCAGATCCCACACGCTCTTGAGCATGCCGTTGTAGTGCAGCACGGTTTCTTCGGTGATGAAGGTCCGCTCTTTCAATACGTCGTCCCGGCTGGCCTGCGCCAGCGCATGGCTGGCCTGGTAGGCGCCCAGGGCCACGCTGGTGAGGGCCCGGTTGCGCATGCGCTCGGCCGCGGGCAGTTGGGCCTGCACGGCGGCCGCGCGTTGCCGCAGATCGGACGCCTCCAGCGCCTGCGCCGGCGGGTCGGGCAGGCGGTCGGGCAGCGCCACCGCGTCGTGTTCACCGGACAGGCCCAGCAGCGTCAGCAGCTTGGCCTGTGCCTGAACGGCCGCGTACTGGGCGCGCCGGTGGTCCATGCGCGCCGCCGATGTGGCCAGTTGCACCCGGGACTGCTGCAGCCGGCTCCAGTTGCCCACACTCACCATGCGCTGGCCCAGTTCGCTGGCCGCCTGGGCGGCGTCCAGCAGGTCGCGCTGGTGCTTCAGGATCTGCTGCGCGGCCACGGCCTGGAACCAGGCCTTGCGGGCCTCGGCCGCCACCTCCAGCAGTTCGTCCATGTCGTCGATGCGGCGCTGCAGGCCCGGGTCCAGCTCGGTCCAGCGACCGCTCGCGATCCACTGCCCGTTCTGGTTGCCGAGGCGGGCCAGCGGGCTGGCCAGGTCGCGGTGCAGCCGCCAGGCCTGGCGAACGGCGTGCTCGGGCGTGGGCAGGGCCCAGCCGGTGGCGGCGGGTTGCGCCGGCTCGGCCGACGGGTTGGCCTGTTCCCACTTGAGCACATCGGCGTGGCCGCGCTTGAGCGTCCCGACGGCCTCGTTGGCCTGTCGCCAGTCAAGCTCCGGGGGCGCGGTCTGGGCCGACAAGGCCAAAGGCCCGGCGAGCGCGGCCGCCACCAGCAGCCGGCGGGTCGCCCGAACATGGAAAGGGGAATTCACGGCAATCGCTCCTTTTTGATTTGGATCAAACGGGACGGATTCTGCGGGGGGCTCTCCGTCATCATCCTGTCGGCTTGATGACAAAGCTGTCATTTTCGTCCGCGCGGCTGTATGCGCAGGCAAACTAGCGACCAGGAGCGCGACCGTGAAGATTCTGATTGTTGAAGACGAGCCCAAGGCGGGCGACTATTTGCGGCAAGGCCTGCGCGAGGCGGGCTATGTGGTGGATCTCGTCACCAACGGCATCGATGGCCTGCACCACGGGCTCGAAGGCGACCACGACCTGTTGATCCTGGACGTCATGCTGCCGGGCATGGACGGCTGGCAGGTCCTGCGCAGCCTGCGCGGCCAGGGGCGGGAGATGCCGGTGCTGTTTCTCACCGCGCGCGATCAGGTGGAAGACCGCGTCAAGGGCCTGGAGCTCGGGGCCGACGACTACCTGGTCAAGCCGTTTTCGTTTGCCGAGCTGCTGGCCCGGGTGCGCACCATCCTGCGCCGGGGTCGCACGGGGCTGGAAGCCACCACGCTGCAGGTGGCCGACCTGGAGCTGGACCTGCTGCGCCGACGCGTGACGCGGTCGGGCAAACGCATCGACCTCACCGCCAAGGAATTCGGCTTGCTGGAGCTGCTGATGCGCCGCCACGGCGAGGTGTTGCCGCGCTCCCTGATCGCCTCGCAGGTGTGGGACGTGAACTTCGACAGCGACACCAACGTGATCGAGGTGGCCATGCGGCGCCTGCGGGGCAAGGTGGACGATGGCTTCGAGCCCCGCCTGATCCAGACCGTGCGCGGCATGGGCTATGTGCTGGAAGTGCCGGAGGCCTCCGACTGATGCCCGGCCGACTCTCGTTGACCGCGCGCCTGACCGCCTTCTACGCGCTGGTGTCGGCCACCGTGCTGGTGGGGCTCGCCGTGCTGGTGGCGCTGGCGACCAGCCGCCACTTCGTCGAACTGGACCGGGACTATCTGCGGGACAAGATCGGCCTGGTTCAGAAGATCGTCGCCGAGTCGCCGTCGCCGGAGCAGCTCTCCAGCCGGCTGGATGAACTGCTGGGCAGCCACCATGGGCTCTTCATCGACCTGCGCCAGGGCGAGCGCCTGGTGCACGGGACCGAGGGCATGGTCTTTCCCCCCAAGCTCGCTTCGGTCGACGCCGGCACCGGCCCCACCGACTGGACCACCGACGGCCAGACGCTGCGCGGCCTGAGCGCGCGCGTCGAGCCCCCGGCCGCTTCGGGCGGCCCGGACAGCGCAGGCCAGCCCCTGCAACTGCGGATCGCCCTGGACACGGGGCACCACGCGCATTTCATGCGCGCGCTGAGCCAGACGCTGGCGCTCTACTCGCTGGGCGCCATTCTGGTCAGCGGCGTGCTGGGCTGGTGCGCGGCGCGGCGCGGCCTGGCGCCGCTGCGCGTCATGAAAGAGCGCGCCATGACGGTCACCGCGCAGAAGCTGGACCAGCGCATGCCCGTCGAGGCCGTGCCGGTGGAGTTCGCCGATCTCGCCGAAAGCCTCAACACCATGCTCGGGCGGCTGCAGGCGGATTTCGCGCGCCTGCAGGAGTTCTCCAGCGACCTGGCCCACGAGCTGCGCACCCCCATCAACAACCTGCTGACCCAGACCCAGGTGTCGCTGGCGCAAAAGCGCGACGCCGACGCCTACCGCGACATCCTGGCCTCCAACGCCGAGGAGTTCCAGCGCCTGGCGCGCATGGTGTCCGACATGCTGTTCCTGGCCAAGACCGAACACGGCATCGAGCTTCCCCACCGCGAAGCCATATCGCTGGACCGCGAGGTGCGGGCGCTGTTCGACTTCTACGACGCTGTGGCCGATGAGAAGCGGATCCGCTTGACGCTGGACGGTGACGCCGAGATCGTCGGGGACGGGCTGATGGTGCGGCGCGCCATCAGCAATCTGCTGTCGAACGCGCTGAGGCATTCCCCCGAGGCGGGCGAGGTCCTGGTGGCCATCCGGCGCAGCGATCAGGGGACCGCCTTGAGCGTTTCCAACGCCGGAACCATTCACACCGAGCACCCGCTGCGGCTGTTCGATCGTTTCTACCGGGTCGACAAGTCGCGCGCCCACCCGGACTCGGATGGCACGGGGCTCGGGCTGTCGATCACCCGCGCGATCATGGAGGCCCACGGTGGCCGGGTGTCCGTTGACTCGGACGAGCGGCACACCGTCTTTTCCCTGCACTTTCCCGCGGGAGCGCCGGGCGGCGGGGGTCGGCGCGGCGCCCACCCGTGAAGCCCGGGCCGGCTTCTAGGGCACCGGCTCGCCCACCACGCCGCCGTTGGGCAGGCGCTGCATGCGCTTGATGTCGCGCTGGGGCGGCGCGCCAAACAAGCGGCTGTAGTCCCGGCTGAACTGCGAGGCGCTTTCGTAGCCCACGCGCGCCGCGGTGCTGCCCGCGTCCAGGGCCTGGTTCAACATCAGTTGCCGGGCCTCCTGCAGGCGCAGCTGCTTCTGGTATTGCAGGGGGCTCATGCCCGCGAGGTCGCGGAAGTGCAGCCGGAAGCTCGATGGGCTCATGTGCGCGCGGGCGGCCAGCTCGTCGATCAGCACGTCGCGCGTGAAGTTCTGTTTGAGCCAGGCCATGGCCTGGGCGACCTGATGGCCGGGCGATCCCGAGGCCACCAGGTGCCGCAGAAACGGCCCATGCGGGCCGAGCAGGACCCGCACCATGATCTCCTGCTGGATCAAGGGCGCCACGCTGGCGATGAGCAGCGGCTCCTCCAGCAGCCGCACCAGGCGGGTCACCGCGTCCAGCAAGGGCTCGTCCAGCGGACTGAGCGAGATCGCGCGCGGGGGCGGGTCGCGCGGCGGGGCCGGCAACCCCATCTCGGCCGCCAGCTGCACCAGCGCGCGTGCGTCCAGCGTGAGCATCATGGCCAGCAGGGGCCTGGCCGCGTCGGCGTGCGTGACATGGGACACCACGGGCATGTCCACCGTCGTCACCAGGGACTGGCCCGGGCCGTACTGGGTCACATATTCGCCGTGGATGACCTGCTTGCCCCCTTGCGCGACCACGGCCAGCCCGAGCCCGTAGATGCAATGCAGGGGCTCGGTCCTGACGCTGCACCGCAGAAGCGAGAGCCGCTCAATCCCGGTGGCGTGGCCGCCATCGGTTTGGGCAAACTTTCCAATGGCCTGGGCCAGGGTTTCAATGGGCATGGTTGGTGGGGTTCAACGGAGGGATTCGTCTCGGTGCACAGCGCCAGGCAGGGTGGCGCACCGGGGGCGGAGCACCCAGGGGCACTGTACCTCCGGCGCCGCCGGCGATTTCCTTTTTCATGGGCATGGCGTTGAAAAAGGCAAAAAAAGCGTCAAAACCGGCAAACCCGAGGCGGGGCCGCCGCAGACACTTCCCGACATCGTTCGACGTTTGAAACCGTCGGGCGAGCCGTTTCCCGCTTTCCCGTCCCGACGCCGACCGACGGCAACTTCTGACCCGGAGAACCCCCCCATGAGCACCTTGAACGTCAATGGCCGAAACCACACGGTCGATGCCGACCCCGGCACCCCCATCCTCTGGGCACTGCGCGACACGCTGGGCCTGACCGGCACCAAGTTCGGCTGTGGCGCGGCGCTGTGCGGCGCCTGCACCGTGCACCTGGACGGCGCCGCCATCCGCTCCTGCGTGACACCCATCTCGGCCGCCGAAGGCAAGCGGCTCACCACGGTCGAAGCCGTCACCGGCGGTGCCGACCGCGTGGGCGCGGCCGTGCACGCGGCCTGGGTCAAACACGACGTGGCGCAGTGCGGCTACTGCCAGAGCGGCCAGATCATGAGCGCCACCGCGTTCCTGAAGTCGCTGCCGCGCGGCAAGCAGCCCAGCGCCGCCGAGATCGACTCGGCCATGGCCGGCAACATCTGCCGCTGTGGCACCTACGCCCGCATCCGCACCGCCGTGGCCGATGCCGCGAAAAACCTTGCCTGAAGGATTCCCCATGCTGTTCAACCACTTTGACCGCGCTGAAATGCCCCGCGCCCTGCAGCACCTGCTGAGCCGCGACCCGGCCGACGAGCCCGCCGCGCTGCCGCGCCGCAGTTTCCTGAAGCTGGCCGGGGTCGGCGGCTTTGCCCTGGGCGCTTTTCCGGGCATGGCCCTGGCGCAGACCGATGCCCCGGCCGACAAGCCATTGGGCCCGACGCATCAGCCGTCCGCCTTCGTCGAGATCGCGCCCAACGGCGAGGTCACCGTGACGATCAACCGGCTCGACTTCGGCCAGGGCGTCCAGACGGCGCTGCCGATGATCCTGGCCGACGAACTGGATGCCGACTGGGCCAAGGTGCGCAGCCGCCATGGCAGCAACGCCGGCGCCTATGTCGACCCCATGATGGGCATGCACCTGACCGGTGGCTCCAATTCCATCAAGAACAGCTTCACCCAATACCGCGAGCTCGGCGCGCGCGCCCGGTGGATGCTGATCAACGCCGCGGCCGCGCGCTGGAAGGTGGACGCGGCCACGCTGCGCACCGCGGCCGGCGAGGTCATCGCGGCCGACGGTCGCAAACTGGGCTACGGCGAGCTGGCCGAGGCCGCCATGGCGCAACCGGTGCCGCAGAAGGTGGTGCTCAAGGACCCGAAGGACTTCCGCATCATCGGGCGGCCCACCACGCGGCTGGACGCGAAAGCCAAGAGCAGCGGCCGGCAGGACTACGGCATCGACATGCGCCTGCCCGGGCAGCTCACGGCGGTGGTGATGCGCCCGCCGGTGTTCGGCGCCAAGGTGGCCTCGCTGGACGACAGCGCGGCGCGCGCCATCAAGGGCGTGAAGGCGGTGCTGCGCGTGCCGCTGGACCGGGGCGCCGAGGGCGTCGCCGTCGTGGCCGAGGGCTACTGGCCCGCCAAGCAGGGCCGGGACGCGCTGAAGGTGCAATGGGACACCGCGGGCGTCGAAAAGGTCGACAGCGCGCGCCAGCTCGCGCAGTACCGCGAGCAGGCCGGCCAACCCGGCCCGCGCCACTTCGACGCCGACATGGCGCCGCTGGCCGGTGCCGCCCAAAAGATCGTGGCGGAGTTTGCCTTCCCCTACCTGGCCCACGCGCCGATGGAGCCGCTGAACTGCACGGTGCGCATCGGCGCCGATGGCGCCGAGCTCTGGCTCGGCAGCCAGATGCCGGGCCTCGACGGCATGATGGCCGCGGGTGTGCTGGGCCTCAAACCCGAGCAGGTCCAGGTCCATGTGCAGATGGCGGGCGGCGGCTTCGGGCGGCGCGCCATCCCCACCAGCGACTACGTGTATGAGGCCTGCGTGGTGGCCAAGGCGGCCCGCGCGGCCGGCCTGGACGCGCCGGTGCGCACGCTGTGGAGCCGCGAGGACGACATCCGGGGCGGTTACTACCGCCCGATGCACCTGCACCGCGCGGTCATCGGCCTCGATGCGCAGGGGCGGGTGCTCGCCTGGGACCACACGATCGTCGGGCAGTCGATCCTCAGCGGCTCCCCCTTCGAGGGTTTCATGGTGAAGAACGGCATCGACATGACCGCCGTGGAAGGCATGCGCGAGCCCTACGACTTGCCGATGCGCCTCACGGTGCACCACCCCAAGGTCAACGTGCCCGTGCTCTGGTGGCGCAGCGTCGGCTCCACCCACACCGCCTTCGTGATGGAGACGCTGATCGACGAGATCGCGCGGACCAACCGGCAGGACCCGGTGGCCTACCGCATGCAGATGTTCGGCGAGAAACACCCGCGGCACCGCGCGGCGCTGCAGATGGCGGTCGACAAGAGCGGCTACGGCAAGAAGAAGCTGCCCGCGGGCCGGGCCTGGGGCGTGGCCGTGCACGAGTCGTTCCAGTCGGTCGTGGCCTATGTGGTGGAGGCCTCGCTGAAGGACGGCCAGCCGGTGTTGCACCGCGCCACCGCCGGCGTGCACTGCAACCTGGCGGTGAACCCGCGCACCCTGGAGGCGCAGGTGCAGGGCGCCGCGCTGATGGGCCTGTCGATGTGCCTGCCGGGCGCGGCCATCACCTTCAAGGACGGCGTGGTCGAGCAGAGCAACTTCGGGGACTTCGTGGTCCCGCGCATCACCGACATGCCGCAGATCGCCGTGCACATCGTGCCCAGCGCCGAACCGCCCACCGGCATGGGCGAGCCCGGCCTGCCGCCGCTGGCGCCGGCTTTCGCCAACGCGGTGACGCGCCTGACCGGCAAGCCGATGCGCGAGCTGCCCTTCAAGCTGGCCTGACCCGAGCCACCACCCTGAGAGGAAGCCAACCATGGAAGACCTCGACACCCTGGTGCTGCGCACCGCCGTGGGCTGGCGCGCCGCCGGCCTGCCGGTGGTGCTCGTCACCGTCGCGCGCACCTGGGGCTCTTCGCCCCGGCCGCCCGGCTCGCTCATGGCCATCAACGGGCAGGGCGAGACGGTCGGTTCGGTGTCGGGCGGCTGCATCGAAGACGACATGATCCAGCGCATCCGCGAAGGCGGCGTGCGGGCGGCCTGCGCCACCGACACGCCCGCCGTGCTGCGCTACGGCATCTCGGCCGACGAGGCGCACCGCTTCGGCCTGCCTTGCGGCGGCACGGTGGAGCTGGTGCTGGAGCCGGTGTCCGGGCGCAGCCGGCTCGACGAGCTGCTGCAGGCCTGCCAGCGGCGGCGCAGCACCGAGCGGCGGCTGGACCTGCGCACCGGTGCGGTGGTGCTGAGCGAAGGCCGCCGGGACGGCGTGCCCCGACTGGATGAGCACCACCTCACCACCTACCTCGGGCCGCAGGCCCGGCTCATCCTGATCGGTGCGGGCGACCTCTCGCGCTTCATGGGCCAGATGGCGCTGAGCCTGGGCTTCGAGGTCATCGTCTGCGACCCGCGCGAGGAACACCGCGCCAGCTGGCGGATGGACGGCGTGGTGCTCAGCCACGAGATGCCGGACGACCTGATCCTGCGCCTCAAGCCCGACGCGCGCACCGCCGTGGTGGCGCTGACGCACGACCCCAAGCTGGACGACCTGGCGCTGATCGACGCGCTGCAGTCCGAAGCCTTCTACGTGGGCGCCATCGGTTCGCGCCGCCACAGCGCGCTGCGCCGGGAACGCCTGCACACCCACTTCGACCTGTCGGAAGACGACCTGCGCAGGCTGCACGGGCCGGCCGGGCTGTACATCGGCAGCAAGACCCCGGCCGAGATCGCGCTGTCCATCATGGCCGAGGTGGTGGCGGTGAAGAACGGCGTGCGGCAGGGCGCGCCGGTGCCGGTTTCGGTGGGCAAGTCCCGGCTCGAAGCGGCCGAGACCGGGTCCCAGGCCTTCACCGCCCCGGTCTGCGCGGTCTAGCGCGAATGAACAACACCGCCGCGCCCCACCCGCCACTGGCCGCCACCATCCTGGCGGCCGGCCTGGGCCAGCGCCTGGGCGGCCGGCCCAAGGCGACCTTGCAGATCGATGGCCGCAGCGTGCTGGAGCGCGTGGTCGCGGCCCTGCGCGGCGCGGGCATTCCGGCGGTGAGCGTGGTCATGGGCCCGTACCGCGACCAGCTCCTGCCCCTGGCGGCCCGCTGCGGTGCCCACGCCGTGGAGCACCGGCTGCCCAACCCCAGCCTGATCGATTCGCAGCGGCTCGCGCTGCAGGCGCATGGCGATGGTTTCCCCGGCCACGACCTGCTGCTGGTGCTGGCCGATCTGCCGCTGCTGGGGGCCGACGACGTCTCGCCCCTGCTGAGCGCCTGGCGGCAGCGCGCGCCCGGGGTGCATGCCTTGATGCCGGTGGTGGACGGCGTGCGCGGGCACCCGCTCCTGCTCTCCAGCCACGCCGTGGCGCAGGTGGCCGCCACCGCGCCGCAGCTGGGCATTCGCGACTGGCTGCAGCGCCACCCCGAGGCCGTGCAGCCTGTCCCCAGCGCGCGGCGGGCCTGCGTCACCGACGTGGACACGCCGGACGACCTGAGCGCGCTGCAGGCCCTGGTGCACCCGATGGTGGTGGCCTGGCCCACCCGCTGAGCCCGGTGTTGCCGGGGCCGGCCCCGGGCGTCCCGAAGCATCGCACGGCGCCGCGGCTCAGAGCAGTTCGATTTCCCCGTAGTGCAGGCGCACGACCCCACGCGCCTCCAGCGCTTTCAGGGCCTTGTTGACGCTTTGCCGGCTCACGCCCAGCATGTGCGCCAGCACCTCCTGCCCCAGGCGGATGCGCCGGCGCGGGGCGTCGCGGCTGCCGTAGCCCTGGGCCAGCAGCCACAGCCGCTGGCGGATGCGCTCTTCCAGCGGCAGTTGCGCGAGCTCCTCCAGCACCGCGAAGGCCACGCGCAGCTTGCGGCAGGCCAGGCGGCCCAGCTCGCGCCACATGGTCGGGTGCGCCTCCAGCCAGGCCAGCAGCCCGGCGCGCGGCACCTCCAGCACCTGGGTGTCGCCGTCGGCCACCGCGTCGTGGGTGCGCGGCAGCTCGTCGATCATGGAGATCTCGCCGAACCACTGGTAGGGCTCCAGGTAGGCCAGCACGGCGGGCTGCCCTTCGACGTTCACCGCGCCGATGCGCAGGGCGCCCGCGGTCACGCAGCACAGGCCGCTGGCCGACCCACCGCGCGCGAACAGGGACTCGCCGTGCGCGAGGCGGTGCAGGCGCGAGCGCGCCAGCAGCGCGTCCTGCAGCTCGGCCGGGCAGGCACCGAACCAGTCGTCGCTGGCCAGCGCGGCGCGCAAACCGGGTGGGAGGTTGTCTGGGCGGGGCATCGGGGGGCCGTGGGCTGCGGCGTGGTGTGGAGAGCCGGTCGCGGGGGCGGGCAACCGGGATTGTCGAAATTTTGACAGACAGCGGCCGCGGCGCCGCGGCATCCTTGGGCGCCCCGTACCCGCCCGACAACCATATATCCCCCACCATGAACGCACCCACCCGAACCCCCTTGCCCGACCGGCGCACGATGCTGATCGCCCTGCTCGGCGCCGGCCTGCTGCTGGCGCTGGCCTTCATCGGCGCGGGTCTGACCAGCGACACGGCGCTGTTCTCGCTGCAGCCGCCGGGCGGCGGTGCGCCCGACATGCTGCCCACGCAGCGGCTGGACCTGCACCGCACCTTCTTCACCATCTGGGCGGCGCTGGTGCTGGTGGTACCCGCCCTGAGCCTGTTCGGTTTCCGGCACCGCTCCGAGCGCGCCGCGCGCTACTGGCTCGCTTTCTGGACCGCGGCCCTGCTGGTCTTTCTGGTGCACTTCTACTGGGCCGTGGTGGTGCTCTTCGGCAACGACTGGCAGCGCATCCTGCACACCCCCCGGGTCAGCGCGCCGCGCCTGGACACGGTGTTCGCGGTCTGGTGGTGCGTGGACGTGCTGCTGGCCTGGACGCTTCGCTCCGAAGCTGGCTGGGTCCGCGCGCAGCGCTGGGGCGTGCACCTGCTGGCCTTCGTGCTGTTCTTCATGGGCGCGGCGCGCGAAGGCGAGCTGCTGTGGTCGCGCGCCCTGGGCTGGTCGCTCGCGGTGTGCGTGGCGCTCAGCCTGCTGTGGCTCGCGGTGCGCCGGCTCAGGCGGCGTTGATCAAGCCCACCACGGTGCCGATCACCAGCAGGGTGGGGGGCTGGATGCGGTGCCGCCGCGCCGTCCGCGCCAGGTCGCGCAGCGGCGTGGTGTGGATGCGCTGTTCTGGCCAGGTGGCTTTGTAGATCAGGGCCGCCGGCGTCTCGCCGGGCAGCCCGGCGGCCTGTAGGTTCTCGGCGATGCGGTCCAGGCCCGTGACCCCCATGTAGATCACCACGGTCTGGTGCGGCTGGGCCAGCGCCTGCCAGTTCAGATCGACGCCGCCGTCCTTGAGATGGCCCGTGACGAAGACGCAGCTCTGGGCATGTTCCCGGTGCGTGAGCGGAAAGCCGAAGCTCGCGCCAGCGCCCAGCGCCGCCGTGATGCCCGGAACGATCTCCACCGGAATCGCGTGCCGGGCCAGCGCCTCCATCTCTTCGCCGCCGCGCCCGAACACGAAGGGGTCGCCACCCTTGAGGCGCACGACCCGTTTGCCGCTCTGCGCCTGGTCCACCAGCAACTGGCAGATCGCCTCCTGCGACAGCGTGTGGTGGCCCGCGGCCTTGCCCACGTAGATGCGCTCGGCCTGCGGCGGGGCGAAGTCCACGATGCCCGGGCCGACCAGGTTGTCGTAGACCAGCACCTCGGCGGTCTGCAGGCGCCGCCAGGCGCGCAGGGTCAGCAGCTCGGGGTCTCCGGGGCCGGCGCCCACCAGGCACACCGTGCCCGGCGCCTGCGCCTGCGCCTGCGGAGCGTGGCCCGGCGTCAAGCGTCCGACCCCTGGGGCCCCTGGTGGAACACCAGGTCTTCGACCACGCGGCCCTGGCACAGGTGCTGCTCGATGATGCGGTCCATGTTGGCGTCGGTCACGTTGTAGTACCAGGTGCCGTCGGGCTGCACGCACATCACCGGCCCGCCCTTGCAGGCGGCAAAGCAGCTCACGCGGCTGCGCTTGACGCGCAGTTCGCCGTCGTGCAGTCCGGCCGCCTTGAACTTCTCGCCCAGGCTGTCGAACAGGGCCTGCGACGCACCGTCCTGCGTGCAGCGCGGGCCAGTGCAGACCAGCAGGTGGCGCTTGTAGGCACCGATGCGGGGTTTTTCCACGGCGTCCGGGCTCATCCCTCGGCCTCCTCGGTGAGGGTCGTGGTCTCTGGCGCGTCCTCCGGCGTGTTCAGCACCGCTTCGATGTAGTCCACCGGCAGCCGGTGCTGCTGCGCCAGCGCGGCCACGTCGATGCCCTCGGCGTGGTCGGCGCGCAGCTGCGCCATCCAGCCCAGCAGGCCGCTGGACAGCGAGCGGCCCGCCTTCTCGCCTTCGCGCGTGCTGCCGCCCTCGTCCAGGTCGTACTTGTTGGCGTAGCCGCGCGGCGTGACCATCAGGCCGTGCTGGATAAATGTGTGGCTGTTGCCGATCAGCACGGTGGTGAGCATGCCGATCTCGCACTCGCTCATGTGCGCCAGCGTGGTGAACTCGATGCGCTCGCGCCGCCGGTAGGCCGACTTGACCACCGCCACCGGCGTGTCGGGCCGGCGGTGGCGCAGGAACAGCGCCTGCGCCTGCACGATCTGTTGGGTGCGCCGCCCGCTCTTGGGGTTGTAGAGCGCCACCACGAAGTCCGACGCGGCGACCGCGTCCAGCCGGCGCGCGATCACCGGCCAGGGCGTGAGCAGGTCGCTCAGCGAGATGGAGCAGAAGTCGTGCGTGAGCGGCGCCCCGACCAGCGCGGCGCAGGCGTTGATGGCCGAGGCGCCCGGCACCACTTCCACGCTCACGTCCGATTCGGGTGTCCAGCCGGCCTGGAACAGCACCTCGTAGGTGGGCCCCGCCATGCCGTACACGCCAGCGTCGCCGCTGGAGATCAGGGCCACCTTCTTGCCCTCGCGCGCGCGCTCCAGCGCGTGCACGGCGCGGTCCAGCTCCTCGGTCATGCCTTTGCGGATGACCTCCTTGCCTTCGAGCAGGTCGGCCACCAGCTTGATGTAGGTGACGTAGCCCACCACCACGTCGGCCTCGGCGATCGCCGCGCGGGCGCGGTGGGTCATGTGGTCGTGGCTGCCGGGGCCGATCCCCACCAGTGCGATGCTGCCGCTCACGGGGCAGCTTCCGTGGGCGTGCCGGCCGTGGTGCCGGCGGGGCTCAGGGCGCGCGCCAGCGCCGGCCGCAACCAGCGCTCAAAGGCTGGGCCGGCCACCAGACCCAGGCCCAGCCAGAACGACACGGACAGCCAGGTGGTGGCCCAGACAAACGCCTCGCCCAACTGGCGCAGGCTGGCGTGCGCTTCACCGGTGAACCCGGCCAGCGGGTCGGCCGCGATGTGCGGCGCCCCCACCACGAACGGCAACGCCAGCCAGGCCAGCGCCGCGACCCAGCGCAGGGGGCTGCGCAGGGCGGCCACCGAGGCACAGGCCAGCGCGGCACTGCCCGCGGCCAGCAGCCACCAGCCCTGGCGCGAGCCCAGTCGGGCGGCGTCCATGCCGGGGATCTCGGCCGGCAGACCCAGCGATGGCCAGAGGTGGAACACCAGCCAGCCCGCGGCCGCCGTCCACAGCGCCAGCGGCAGGGAGCGCTGGCGGGCACCCCGCCACAGACACAGCCCCATCACGGCCAGCACCAGCAGCGCCATGCTGAACGCGTGCAGCCCATTGGCCACCCAGGTCCAGAACAGGCGCTCGGCACCATCGGCCGGCGCCCATGCCTCGGCCGCGTCGCCATGGTCGTGCGCCACGCCGTCCGCGTGGGCGTCCGTGGCCGCCAGCGCCGGTGCAGCCGGCTCGGGCGCCTCGGCCTTCTGGCCCTCAAACACCTCGGCCGCCAGGATGATGGGCACGGCCTGCAACTGCTGCAGACCCGACTGCAAGCTGCCCACGAGCAGGGCCACGGCCAGCGCCGCCCAGATCAATCGTCGAAAAATCATGAAACTCTCCATATACAGATAGGTCACGCATCGGACCGTGCGAACCACAACGCCCGAAGTGCCCCAGCCGAGAACGCGGTGGAACCGGCTTCGCCGGGCCAGGAGCAAAGCCCCCTTGAGGGGGTCGCGCGCAGCGCGGCGGGGGTGGTCCTCTCAGTGACAGGGTTTGACGGTGACGTGGCGCACGTCGTGCGCGGCGTTGTGGGCGATGGGACTTTCGGCGAAGGCCACGCCGTACAGCACCACCAGGCTCAGCGCACAGCAGGCGGTCAGTTGCAGCAGCACGCCGCGCAGGGCGTGGGTGGTGGGTTGGGTCAGAGGGAGGGTCGAGGGATGCATGCGGTGCTCCTGTCAGGGTTGGGGGAAAAGAAAACGGTCACAGCGGGCGATGGAAACCGTGGCGTTGCGCCCATCGGCGCCACGGTGTTTGAATTTTTCGACCAGCAGGGCCTGCCCCGGCAGGGGTGTGGCCCGGCCCAGCACCGCCGCGCCGGCGAGCAGGGCGGCGGCCTCGCTGACCGAGGGCGTGCCGGTGTGGCGGCGCACGGTCTCGGAAGGGTTGGGCACGGGCACGCCGGCCAGCGCCTCGGGCGTGTAAAACACCAGCGGCGGCCAGCCCAGGCTCCGGGCCAGCGCCAGCAGGCCGGGCTCGTCGGCTTTGAGGCTGATGCTGGCCGCGGCCACCACGCGGGCCAGCGGCACCCCGGCGATGGCCAGGGCCTCGTGCAGTGCGTGCTGCAGCGTGGCCAGCGGCGTGCCGCGGTCGCAGCCCAGGCCGACCGCCACCGCCGTGTCTTCGGGGGCCGGAAACGCTGCAAGGTTCACTGGGCGACCCTCCGTGCGGCGCTCACTGGCGTACCTTCGCCCTGCGGGCTGCGGTGCGAGCTTGCTTGGGAGCGGCCCGGCGCGGCGCTCACGTCGCAGACTCCAGCGGCGGGCGGTACACCACCAGGCGTTCGTGCAGTTCGTCCCAGCGGGCCGGCGGCACCTCGGCGTGGGTGATCCACAGCACGGCCTTGAAGCGCGCCAGGTCCACGTCGGCCAGGCGCTCGAAGCGCTGGATGCTGGCCGGCAGCGGGGTCGGGCGGGTCCACCAGTGCGGGCTGCCCGCCTCCTGCACCACGGCCACCGGTTCGCCGTTGACCACGTGGGCCGACACCCGGGTGATGTTGATCTTGGGCGCCTCCACCTTCCAGCCCAGCTCGCGGCCCAGGATGTCCACCGGAATGGTCTTGCCCACGTCCGACGCGGTCGTCAGCACCGGCGTAGCGCCGAGCAGGGCCGCCACCGTTTCGGCCATGGCGTTGGCACCGCCCACGTGGCCCGACAGCACCGGAATCACGAACTGCCCTGCGTCGTCCACCACCAGCACGCCGGGGTCTTCGTCCTTGTTCTTCAGGTGCGGCGCGATCAGGCGCACCACCGCGCCCAGCGAGACGAAAAAGATGATCTGGTCGAAGTCGGCGAACAGGGTCGGGATCTCGTCGCGAAAGGCCCCGCCGTAGGCCCGCACCGGGTTGGGCAGGCCCGCCATCAGCGGCGCGAACTTGTCCGCCACGCAGACGCTGGCCCCGGGCATCTGGCGCGCCAGATCGGCGGTCTGCTGGGCGCCGTGTTTGGTGATCGCCACCAGGACGACGCGCACGGTGGGGTCGGGAATGTTCATGACAGGGTTTCCTCTTCTTCGATCTCAGTGCTGGTTTTCTTGCGGCAGCCGCGTTGCAGTTCGCCGCGTTCGCGCCCGGGGTTTTTCACCAGCAGCAGCGACAGGTAGTTGACCGGCGTGCCCTTGAGCGCGGCCACGTCGGTGACGATGCGTTCCAGCGGCGAGCCGGATTTTTCGATGAAGCGGCTGTGCGCCAGCAGGCCGCGCCGCGCCAGCAGGTCGATCAGGTCGTCGAGCAGCGGTTTCACCTTCATCAGCACCAGGGTGTCGAAGTCGTCCAGCATCTTCTCCACCGCCGCGATGCCGTAGGCCGCGGGCACGATGGCGATGGTGTCGTCCTGCTCCGAGAGCGGCAGCTGCAGCCGGGCGCAGGCGGCGTTGAACGAGGTCACCCCGGGCACGATCTCGATGCGCGCCTCGGGGTCGAGCTCGCGCAGCACGCGGGCCAGGTAACAGAAGCTGGCGTAGGTGGACGCGTCGCCTTCGACCAGGAACAGCACGTCCTGCCCGCTGGCCAGCAGCTCGCGCACCGTCTCAGCCGCTTTCAGCCAGTGGCGCGCCAGCTTCTCCGCGTCGTGCGTCATGGGAAACAGCAACGACTGGTGGCGCTCGGGCGGCGACAGGCCGGCGCGCAGCGCGATGTCCAGCGCGTAGCTGTCTTTGCGCAGGCTGCGCACCGGGTAGGTCCACACCGCGTCGCGCCGCTCCAGCAAGGCCCAGGCGCGGCGGGTGATCAGGCCCGGGTCGCCCGGGCCAAGGGAGACACCGTAAAGCGTGCCAGCTTGTGTCATGCCACACCCCTCGCCTGGGCGCAGACGATCCACACCGGGTTTTCCGCCGCCATGCGGTGCATGTGCAGGATGGGTTTGCTGCGCGAGGCCTGCAGTTGCAGCACGTCCCAGTTCGCGCCCAGGCGCTTCAAGGTGTCCACGGCCGCCCCCAGGTTTTCGATCGTCACGAAGTTCATCACCAGCCAGCCCTGTGGTTTCAGGCGCTGCAGGATCAGCGCGATCAGCTCGGCCAGCTCACCGCCCGAGCCGCCGACGAACACCGCGTCCGGGTCGGCCCAGTCCTGCAGGCCTTCGGGCGCCTTGCCGTGCAGCAGCGTGTGGTTGCTGATGCCCATCGCCAGGCGGTTGCGCTGCACGATGGCGGCGTCGTCCACGTTCTTCTCGATCGCGTAGACATGGCCGTTGCGGCACAGGCGCGCGGCCTCCAGCCCGACCGAGCCCGACCCGGCGCCGATGTCCCAGACCACGCTGTCGGCGCGCAGCTGCAGACGCGCCAGCGAGACCGCGCGCACCTCGTGCTTGGTGATCAGGCCCTTCTCGGGGTGGCGCTGTTCGAAGCTGGCGTCTGGCAGGCCCAGCAGCACCTGCGGCGCGCGCAGGCGGGTGCGCCAGAGCAGCACCACGTTGGGGTCGGCGAAGGGCATCTGCGCGGCGGCAGTGACCGACATGCCGCTGACGATGCGTTCTTCGGGCTGGCACAGGCGCTCGGCCACCGCCATCTCGAAGTCTTCTGCCAGACCCTCGGCGAGCAGCATGCGGGCGATGCGGTCGGGCGTGTTGTCCGGGCTGGTCAGCACGGCCAGGCGGTCGTGCTGGCGGATGTCGCGCAGCAGGGCGTACAGGCCATGCCCGGGCGGCGAGCCCGGCACCCAGTCGCCCGCGTCCTTGGCGTGCACGGAAGAGAACTTCATGTCCTGCCAGGGCAGGCCCAGGCGCGCGCAGGCCAGTTGCAGCGTGGACACGTTGGGGATCACCTCGATGGCCTCGATGCACAGGCGCGAGGCCAGGTAGGCCGCGATGCCGTGGCACAGCGGGTCGCCGGTGGCCAGCACCACCACCCGCCGGTGTTCGGCCTGCGCGGCGCGTATCCACTCGGGCACCTGCGACAGCGCGCCGCCCAGGTCGCGCTGTTCGGCCTGCGGCGCCATCTGCTCGGCCAGCAGCCGCAGCGTGCGGGCCGCGCCAACGACCAGATCGGCCTGCCGCAGATGCCGCAGCGCGGTCGCGTTCAGGCTGGCGACACCGTCGTCCAGCACACCGAGGATGCGGCATTTTTCGATCACGGGATTGAGCGTCAAGAAGCCTCCGCTATTTTTTTGCCGTCGAAATCGCAGACCAGCACCTGCAATTCAAATTGATCGGGGTAACGCGTGCGCAGGGTCTCGATGACCTTGCGCGCCAGCGCCGTATGAAAGGCCTGGCCCAGGCCCAGCGCGTCCATGCGTTCACCGGCGTAGCGCGCGGTCTCGTTGCCGCGGATGGCCTCGCAGACCTCGGGCGGCGCGCCCACGCCGGCGGCCAGATCGGCCAGCAGGCCGGTGTCCACCTCGGCGCGGCCCGCGTGGGTGATGGTTTCGCCCTGGGCGATCTTGGTGAGCTTGCCCACCATGCCGCCGATGACCACCTTCTTCAGCCCGGCCTTCACCGCCGCGCCCATGGCGTAGCGCAGGAAATCGCCCATCTGCACGAAGGCCGGTTCGGGCAGTTCGGGCATTTCTTCCATCACGAATTTTTCGGTGCGCCCGCCGGTGGTGAGCACCACCACGCCGTGGCCCAGCGTGCCCGCCACCTGCACGCCCTGCACCACGCTGGCGCGGTAGGCGGCGGTGGAATACGGTTTGACGATGCCGGTGGTGCCCAGGATGGAGATGCCACCCAGGATGCCCAGACGCGCGTTCAGCGTCTTCTTCGCCATCGCTTCGCCCTGCGGCACCGAGAGCGTGACCCGCAGGCCCACCTCGTCGAGCAGGCACTGGCCGACGGCCCGCACATTGGCCTCGATGTTGCGGCGCGGCACCGGGTTGATGGCCGGGCCGCCCACCGCCAGACCCAGACCGGGCATGGTGACCGTGCCTACGCCCACGCCGCCGGCCAGCACCACCTGGCCCGGTTGCTCGGGCAGCAGGCGCAGGTCGGCGGTGAGGTGGGCCTTGTCGGTGCAGTCCGGGTCGTCGCCCGCGTCCTTGATCACCATGGCGTGGGCGGCCCTTTGTGCACCGCTGCCTTCCACCCGGCCGTCGTGCACGGCGAACGTCACCCGGTCGCCGTTGGGCAGCAGGCACTCGACCTCATCGGGCACCGCACCCGTGACCAGACCGATGGCCGCCGCACGCGCCGCCGCGGCCGAACACGCACCGGTCGTGAAACCGGTGCGGGTGCCGCGGGGCGCGTCCTTCTGCATCACGCGGCGAGCTCCCGCGCCTCGGCCAGGCCCAGCAACGCGTGGATCGCGGCCACCACCAGGGTGGAGCCGCCCTTGCGGCCCCGGATCACGATCCAGGGCACGCCGGTCTGCAGCGCCATCAGGTCCTTGGACTCGGCCGCCGACACAAAGCCCACCGGCATGCCCACCACCAGCGCGGGGCATGCGGCTTCTTCATGGATCAGGCGCACCACCTCGATCAGCGCCGTGGGCGCGTTGCCGATGCCCACGATGGCGCCGTCGATCAGGCCCAGCCGGTGGGCCTTTCGCATGGCCTGCACGGCGCGGGTCGTGCCTTCGGTTTTGGCTTGCTCGATCACGTCCGGGTCGGAGATGAACTGGTGCGTGCCCATGCCGAAGTGGCCCAGGCGCAGCGCCGAGAGGCCAACACAGATCATCTCCACGTCGGCCACCACGCGGGTGCCGCGCGAGAGGATGGCGGCCAGGCCCGCGTCCACCGCGCCGGGGTGGAAATCGGTCAGGCCGTTGAAGTCGAAATCGGCGTTGGCGTGGATCATGCGGCGCACGATGGGCCACTGATCGGGGGTGTACGGGTGCGAGAGCACCTCGCGGTCGATCACCGCGAACGAGTCGTGCTCGATGGCGCGGCCCGCGGCGGTGAGCTGCTCGGTGACGACGTTGGCGGTGTCAGGCGCGGGCATGGTCATGGGGGTGTTCGTGGTCGTGTCCATGGGCATCTGCGTGGGCATGCTCGTGTTCATGCACATGGGGGTGTTCGTGCGGATGCGCAGGGCCGTGATCGTGGTCGTGGCTGTGCGGCAGCGCGTCGTCGTGGTGGTGCCCACCCAGGCCGTGTTCCTCTGCAAAGTGGCGGTACTTGCAGCCGTCGCAGGGCATGAGCGCGGCCGGCGCGTGGCGCCGCATGTCGCCCACGCGCTGCTCCAGCAGCTCGAAGATCTCGGGCTCGAAACCGAAGTACTTCGTGGAGACGAAACGCAGCGTCGGGTACTGGGCTTTCAGGTGCTCCACCTGGCGCGTGATGCGTTCCACCAGGGTGCCGTTGAACAGGTAATACGGCAGCACCACCACCTGCTTCATGCCCAGCAGGCTCTGGCGCTGCACCACCGTTTCCAGCCGCGGGTGGGTGATGCCGGTGAACGCGAGGTCCACCAGCTCGTGCTCGGTCTCCTCCATCAGCCAGCGCGCCATGCGGGCCATGTCGCCGTTGGCCTGCCGGTCGGACGACCCGCGCCCCAGGATCACCACACCGGTGGTGCGCGGGTCGGGCATGTCCAGCGCCTGCATCGCGCCCTTGAGGCGCCGCCGCAGGATGGCCAGCATCGGTTCGCCCGCGCCCAGGTGGGGCGCGTACTGGAACTGCACCAGCGGGAACTGGAGGCGGGCATGGGCGATGGCCTGGGGGATGTCCATCTTCACGTGACCGGCCGCGTTCAGGATCAGCGGCAGCACCCACACGCGCTGCGAGCCGGCGGCCGCGCGCTTGAGGCCTTCGCTCAGCGTGATCTCGGAGAACTCGATGAAGCAGACCTCGATGCGCCAGTCGGGCTGGCGCAGGCGCAGCCGTTCGGCGAAGACCTGGATCTCGTCGTTGCCCGAGGGCTCGCGCGAGCCGTGGCCCACCAGCAGAATGGTTTCAGACGTCATGGGAACTCCGGGGCGGTGGGGGTGGCGGGCGCGCTGGCGCGGCGGAAGCGGTGGGTGAAGCTGGGGTCGTACAGCCGGGACTTGGCCAGGGTGGGCCAGTGGCGCGCGCCCAACGTGGGGCTGGCGATCACCATGGACTGGCTCACCACCTTGGCCTCGCGGCAGCGCTGCCGGATGTCGGCCAGGGTGCCGCGAACGATCAGCTCCTCGCCCGGCCAGCTGGCCTTGTGGACCACCAGGATGGGCGCGTCCTCGGCCCAGCCGGCGGCGCGCAGGCCCGCTTCCACCTTGTGCAGCAGTGTGATCGAGAGAAAGATGCACAGGGTGCAGTGGTGGGCGGCCAGGGCGGCCAGGTCCTCGCCCGGTGGCATGGGCGTGCGGCCCTCGACGCGGGTGAAGATCACGCTCTGCGTCACCTCGGGCAGGGTGAAGCTCTCCACGCCGGCCGCCGCCGAGGCCATGGCCGAGGACACCCCCGGCACCACGCGCACCGGCACGCCCGCCGCATCGAGCGGCTGCACCATCTCGATCAGCGTGCCGTACAGGGCGGGGTCGCCGGTCTGCAGGCGCACCACCGTCTCGTGGCGCTGCGCCTGCGCCAGCAGCCAGGCGGCCATCTGGTCCAGCGTCATGTCCTTGCTGTCGGCGATCGCGCAGCCCGCGGGCGCCCAGCGGGTCGCGGCCTCGTTGACCAGCGAGCCCGCGAAGAGGATCGCGCCGGCCCTTTCCACCAGGGCGCGGCCCTTGACGGTGATCAGTTCCGGGTCGCCCGGGCCGGCACCCACGAACCAGACGGTGCCCGTCATGGCCGTGTGGGCCGGTGGGCGGCCATGTCGAAAACGAAAACGAAAGCGACGACGGCGCGCCGCCGGCAGGCCTGGGCCTGCTCCGTGCATGAAACCATTCCAACTCTCCAGTCGCACACCCGCGCGCAAGAAGCACAACGCGGACGCGGGGGGAAATGAAGGAGAGGCAGCGCAGGCGCACATGGGCCTGCCACCGGCTCACATCGCCCACCGCAATGCCGCACATGTCGTCACAGGCCGGTCTCCGGGCTCGCAAGTGAAGAAAGGGCTTCTTCTGCCTGGCGCCTTCCCATGCGTGAGCACAGTGGCTGTCTTGCCAGGTTTGTCTTGCTTACCGTTGCGGGGGCAGCGTCGGAATAGGGGGTCCAGGTTTCTGGACCAGCGCACCGACTTCCCGTTTAATTCCATCGACTGAACAGTCTCGGAACACCTCTAACGTGGGGCGATGCTATCAGAACGCATCGGTGATCGCGCTGGGGGCGAGGTCTCAGAGGTGGGCCCTTCTTGAGGCTCGATGGGCCGCCATACCCGGCTCGGTGCCGACAGGCAAGGGCCGGCACCGCCAGTGGTGGCCCCCGGCCGAAGCCGCGAATTGGCGGCGAAATCCGGCTCGCTTTGAGCGTACAGATTGCGCCCGATCGGCCGATAGTTAGAGCTCGCTTCGCCATTTTTCAGGATGCGTTGCGGATCGCATCGCCCCATATGGATCCCATTACCTGCGCATTTGGCGCCTCTCTTCGTCAGGACCCACCATGTTCCAGCTGACAACCCTGAGCGTCTCGCGACGCCTTTTCATTCTGGTCGCCAGCGCCGTCATGGGCCTGGTCATCCTGCTGGCCCTGTTCCTCACGTCGGAGCGGGCGCTGATCATGGAAGAGCGCCAAAGCGGCGTGCGCCAGACCGTGGAGACCGCCCATGGCCTGATCACGCACTACCACAGCCTCTCAGCCAAGGGCGGCCTGAGTGAAGCCGATGCCAAGGCCCAGGCGCTGGCTGCCATCCGTGCACTGCGCTACAGCGAAGTGGAGTATTTCTGGATCAACGACATGACGCCCGTGATGGTCATGCACCCGATCCGCCCCGAACTCGAAGGCAAGGACCTGAGCGAGAACAAAGACCCCGAAGGCACCTTCCTGTTCCGCGAGTTCGTGGACACGGTGAAAAAGGGCGGTGCCGGCTACGTGCCCTACATGTGGCCCAAACCCGGCAGCGAAAACCCGGTGCAGAAGGTCTCGTATGTGAAGGGCTTTGCGCCCTGGGGCTGGGTGATCGGTTCGGGCGTGTATGTGGACACCGTGACCGCCACCATCTGGGACCGCACCTTGAAGATGGGCCTGAGCGCGCTTGCGATGGCCCTGGTTCTGCTGGGCATCGGCCTGCTCATGTCGCGCAGCATCGTGCGGCAGCTCGGCGGTGAGCCGGCATTGGCCAGCGCCATCACCGAACGCATTGCCCAGGGCGATCTGGCGGTGGAGGTGCCGATTCGCGCCGGCGACCACCACAGCCTCATGCACAGCCTGCGCTCCATGCGTGACAACATGGCCGGCATCGTCAGCCGCGTGCGCCAGGGCAGCGAGTCGGTGGCCATGGCCAGCACCGAAATTGCACAGGGCAACCACGACCTCAGCGGCCGCACCGAAAGCCAGGCCAGCGCGCTGGAGCAGACGGCGGCCAGCATGGAAGAATTGGGCTCCACCGTGCGCCAGAACGCCGACAACGCGCGCCAGGCCAACTCGCTGGCACAAAGCGCTTCGTCGGTGGCGGTCCTGGGGGGTGAGGTGGTCGGTCAGGTGGTGGACAACATGAAGGCCATCCACACCTCCAGCCAGAAGATCTCCGACATCATCTCCGTGATCGATGGCATCGCTTTTCAGACCAACATCCTGGCGCTCAATGCGGCGGTGGAAGCCGCGCGCGCTGGTGAACAGGGCCGGGGCTTTGCGGTGGTGGCGGGTGAAGTGCGCCTGCTGGCCGGGCGCAGCGCCGAAGCGGCGAAAGAAATCAAGACCCTGATCTCTGACAGCGTGGTCCGTGTGGAACAGGGTTCGGCCCTGGTGGATCGCGCGCGCAGCACCATGCAGGACGTGGTGCAGAGCATCCGCCACGTGACCGACATCGTGGCCGAGATCAGTGCGGCCAGCACCGAGCAAAGCAGCGCGGTGGGTCAGGTCAGCGAAGCCGTCACCCAGATGGACCAGAACACCCAACAAAACGCGGCCATGGTGGAACAGATCGCATCGGCCGCGAGCAGCCTCAAGAGCCAGGCTGACGACCTGGTGCAGACGGTCGCCGCCTTCCGGTTTGCGCCCCAGCAGGGCCTGGTTGCGCAAGTCGGATAAAGCTGCGCTGTCGGGAGTCGCCTGCAGGCCTGGCGTTGTGCCCAGTCGGTGGGCGCCGCCGTCTTGTGCGGGAGGGCCCCGGGTGTGTCACGACAGCCGCGCGCGCAGCCAGCCCGCGAGATCGGCCACCACTTGGGCGCCCACCGGCGACACGGCGGTGAAGTGGATGCAGGCGTGGATGGCGCTGGGGTAGTGGCGGTGCTCGGTGGCCACGCCCGCCTGCTCGATGCGCTGCGCCAGCGCGTGGCCTTCGTCGCGCAGCGGGTCGTGGCCCATGGTGGCGACCCAGCTGGGCGGCAGCGTGGCCAGTGTGGGCGCGCTCAGCAGGGCGAAGTCCGGGTGCCGGCTGAGTTCGCTGCGGCCGTCCAGGTAGCAGCCGATGAACCACCGCATCACACCGTGGGTGAGGAACTTGCCCTCGCCGTTTTCCGCCATCGAGGCGCTGGGCTCGCTGTGGTGCTGCGCCACCGGGTAGATCAGGCCCAGGGCGCGCGGCGTGATCGCGCCGGCGGTGCGCAGGCAGGCCGTGGCGGCCAGCTGGGCCCCCGCGCTGTCGCCCGCCACGGCGATGCGCGACGGGTCGGCACGCAGTTCTTTCACGTGCGTTGCCAGCCACTGCAGCACGCAGACCACGTCGTCTACGGCGGCGGGAAACGGGTGCTCGGGCGCGAGCCGGTAGTCCACCGCCACCACCACGGCGCCCACCTGGTGGCACAGGCCGCGGCACACCGCGTCGTGCGTTTCCAGGTCGCCGATCACGTAGCCGCCGCCGTGCACGTACAACAGCGCGGGCAGCGGCCCGGGGGCGTCGGGGTGGTAGATGCGCAGCTTGAGCGGCCCGCCGGGGCCTGCGATGCTGCGGTCTTCCGTGGCGACCACCGGCGGCGGCAGCCCCAGGCCCGCGGCGAGGTCGCGGTAGATCTGGCGCCCGACCGCGGGCGGCAGCGCCTCCAGCGGCGGGTTGCCCTGCGCGGCGGCCTGGGCCAGAAAGCCGGCGAGGCCGGGGTCCATGGGCGCGCGCGGGAGCGTGGTGGTGACGGTCATGGGGTCTCCTGTTGTGGGTATGACAAAGAGGTCGGGGTGTGAAGACGCAAGGGGCGGTCAGCGCAGCAGGCGGCCGTCGCGTGCGCGCAGGCCGACCTCGACGAACTCCGAACCGTGGTGCTGGTCGGGGCCGAAGCGCAGGCGAAAACCGCCCATGTCGAACGCGCCCAGGGCCTCCAGGCTCTGCGCGAGCCGGGCGCTGTCGGCCGAGGGGCCGGCCCGGCGCAGGGCTTCGGCCAGCAGGCGCAGGTTGAGGTAAGCCTCCAGCCCTTCGAAGGTGACCGCTTCGGGGCCGATGAAGGCATCGGCGTCGCGCAGGAACTCGCGCACCACCGGCAACTGGGGCGTCTCCGGGTTGGGCACCACGCTGGTGTAGCCGATCAGCCGGCCGGGAAACAGCCGCGTCATGTGGGTCAACCCGGCCGACGACAGGGTGGCGATGGTGCCGGGCACCCCCGTGAACTGGCTGGCGTCCAGCCGGCCCAGCGCGTCCTGCCCGTTGAGGCCGAGGTGGATCACCAGCGCCTGCTGCGCGCCGGGCACCATGCGCTGCAAGGCGCCCGCGATGGCGTCCGCCGTGCCATCGACCGTGGTGCGCTGCAGCCGGATGCCCGAGCGCTCCAGGGCCTGGGCCAGCGCCGCGCCGCGCGCCGGTTCCGCGCCGTCGCTCAGCAGCAGGGCGCGTGTGATGCCGATGGATTGCAGCTGCTGCGCGAGCGCGCCCGTTTCGCGCGCGTCGTCCGGGCGCAGGCTGAACACCTGCGGGAGCGTGGGCGAGCGCAGCGCCAGCGCGCCCGACATCGGGCCGACCAGCGGCAGGCGCAGTTCACGCGTGGCCTCGGCGGCGGCCTGGCAGGCGCTTTCGCCCAGGCAGTTGAGCACGGCCACCGCGCGGTGCTGGCGGGCCAGGCTGCGCAGGTTGGCCGCGTGGCGGCCCGGGTCGCCGCCGTCGTCCAGCGTCACCAGCTCCAGGGGCCGGCCCTGCAGGCCGCCGCTGGCGTTGAAGCGTTCCACGTACGCCTTGGCGCCCGCCAGCACCCGGTTGGCCACCGGAAAGCCGCTGCCGGTGAGCGGCAGCGACTGGCCGATGACGATGGCCCCGGCCGGCATGGCCAGACCGGCCTGGGCGGCCAGCACGAGACCGATCACGAAGCGGAGCAGGTGGTGCGTGGGCATGGGCGAAGGACGCTGGGGCGCGCGGACCGGCGCCGGTTCGGGGTGGGGCGCTGCCTTGCAGCTGGGGCCCGAGGGCCGTGGTTTGCCGTCAAACGCAGGCGCTCGCCAAGCGGCTCAGCGAACGATTGAATTCGGTCGGCTTCTCCAGCTGGGGGGTGTGTCCGCAGTCTTCCAGCACCAGGAGCGTCGAACCGGGCGTGACGGCGTGGGCGGCAACGGAGTGCTGCAGAGGCACCACCGTGTCGTGTTTTCCGTGCACGAACAGCACGGGCACCTGGACCGCTCTCAACACGCCCAGCGTGCGCGAGACGCCTTGTGTGTTCTGCCCACCCAGATCGGACATGCGGCGCAGCGTGGCCAGGAAAGCCTTGACGCCGCCGGGCTTGTGGACGTTGCGGGTGATGGCTTCACGGATGGGGGCGGTGGCCACGCCACGGTTGTGAAAAATGGCCTGGATCTGGCGCTCCACCGCCGTCGGGCCGGGCTTGTTCATCAGCTCGCCGAGCACCGGCAGCGTCATGATCCGGAAGGG
Source organism: Hydrogenophaga taeniospiralis (assembly GCF_020510445.1). NCBI lineage: Bacteria > Pseudomonadati > Pseudomonadota > Betaproteobacteria > Burkholderiales > Comamonadaceae > Hydrogenophaga > Hydrogenophaga taeniospiralis. The sequence continues at coordinate 5,104,753 of NZ_JAHBAG010000001.1, read as the reverse complement.
CGCGAACACGTCGCGCCCGAGGGTGGCGGCGTTGGCCAGTGCCAGGCCGGCCACCCGGTCCGGGGCGAGACCGGCCATGCGCACCGAGACGGCCGCGCCGAGCGAGTTGCCCGCGAGCACCACGCGCTGGATGTCCAGGGCGTCCAGGAACTGCCACGCAAAGCGCGCGAACTTGTCGGGGTCGTAGGGCTGCTCGCCCATGCCGGACAGGCCGTGACCCGGCATGTCCCAGGCGATCAGGCGGTGGGCCTGAAGGTCTTCGCTGAATTGCGAACCCCACAGCTCCAGCGAGCCCCCGATGCCGTGGGTCAGGAGGATGGGCATGCCTGGACCACCGCTGTCGCGGTAGCGGATGGACACGCCCTGGACGTCGATGCTGGCTTCAAGGTTCATGGGGTGAACTTTCAGAGATGGGGTGGGTGGAGCCGTTCAGGTGCCTTGGCCGGCCGCCGTGACGAGGGAGGGCGCGCTGGCGTTCGCGGGGTTTTCGGCGGGGTCGTTGCGGGGCACGGCGGGCAACAGGAAGTGCGCCAGCGCGGGCAGCAGCACCAGCGCGCCCACCATGTTCCAGACGAACATGAAGGCCAGCAGGATGCCCATGTCGGCCTGGAACTTGATGGGCGAGAAGGCCCAGGTGCCCACGGCCAGCGCCAGCGTGACGCCGGTGAGCATCACCACGCGGCCGGTGAACTGCAGCGCGTGGGTGTAGGCCTCGGCCAGGCTGGCGCCCGCGCGCAGGCGGGTGAGCGTGACGCTGAGCACGTAGAGCGCGTAGTCCACACCGATGCCCACGCCCAGCGCGATCACCGGCAGCGTGGCCACCTTCACGCCCATGCCCAAGCCCACCATCAGCGCTTCGCACAGGATGGAGGTGAGCATGAGCGGCAGCACCGCCACGATCACCGCGCGCCAGGAGCGGAAGGTGATCCAGCACAGCAGCACCACCGCGGCATAGACCCACAGCAGCATCTCGCGCATGGCCTGCTTCACCACGATGTTGGTCGCTGCGTCGATGCCGGCGCTGCCGGCGGCGAGCTTGAATGTCAGCTCGGGCGAGTCGTGCTCGGCCTTGAAGCGCTCCACCTCGGCCACCACGCGCTCCAGGGTTTCGGCCTTGTGGTCCTTCAGGTAGACGTAGAGCGCCAGGAACGAGCAGCTCTGGTTGAACAGCTCGCGCGGCGCGCGGGTCTGCACACCGCCCAGGGCGCTTTCGTTGGGCAGCAGCTCGAACCACTTCAGGTGCCCTTCGTTGTAGCCCACCATGGCCAGCTTGGACAGCGTGGCCATGGAGTTGGTGGACTCCACGCCGGGCAGTTGCTCCAGCCGCCAGGCCAGCGCGTCCAGCGTGGACAGCGCCGGGTAGCTGGTGCAACGGTCGGGTGGCGTGGTGGCCATCACGGTCAGGATGTCGGTGCTGGCCGCGTAGTGCGAGATCAGGTAGGCGCTGTCCTGGTTGTAGCGCGAGTCCGGGCGCAACTCGGGCGCGCCCGGGTCGAGGTCGCCGATGGACAGGTGCAGGCTCACCGCGAAGCCCGCCACCGCCAGCAGCGCGCCCGTGGCCACCGCGAGGGTGGCGGCGGGCCGCTGGGTGAAGCGGGTCAGGCCCGACCACAGGCGCGACTTCTGCAGGGCCTGCGCCGAGTCCGCGCGCAGGCTGCGCTCGGCCGCCTTGGGGCTCACGCCCACATAGGACAGCAGGATGGGCAGCAGCAAGAGGTTGGTGACGATCAGCATCGCCACGCCGATGCTGGCGATCAGCGCCAGGTCCTGGATCACCTTGATCTGGATGATGAACAGCACCGCGAAGCCCACGGCGTCGCACAGCAGGGCGGTCAGCCCGGCCACGAACAGGCGCCGGAAGGTGTAGCGCGCGGCCACCACGCGGTGCGTGCCGCGCCCGATGTCCTGCATGATGCCGTTCATCTTCTGCGCGCCATGGCTCATGCCGATGGCGAACACCAGGAAGGGCACCAGCACCGAATACGGGTCGAGCTCGAAGCCCAGCAGGGCGAGCAGACCGAACTGCCACACCACCGCCACCAGCGAACACGCCACCACCAGCGCCGTGCTGCGCCGGCAGCGCGTGTAGCCGTACAGCAGGGCGGTGGTGATGAGCAGCGCCAGCAGGAAGAACAGCAGCACCTGCTGCAGGCCTTCGATCAGGTCGCCCACCACCTTGGCAAAGCCGATCACGCGGACCTGCAGCGTGTCGCTGTCGTAGCGCGCGCGCAGCGCCTCGATCTGGCGCGAGAGCTCGCCGTAGTCCAGCGCCTGGCCGGTCTCGGGGTTGCGGTCGAGCAGGGGCACGAAGACGATGCTGGACTTGAAGTCGCCGGCCACCAACTGGCCGATCTCGCCCGAGCGCTCCACGTTGGCGCGCAGCTCGGCCAGGCTTTGCGGCGAGCCGTCGAAGGCGTCGGGGATCACCGGTCCGCCGTCCAGGCCCTCTTCGGTCACGGCCACCCAGCGCGTGTTGGAGGTCCAGAGCGACTTCATGAACGGGCGGTCCACCCCGGGCAACAGGAAGATCTCGTCGTTGAGCTTCTGCAGCGTCTCCAGGTACTGCCGGTCGAAGATCGTGCCCTCCTTGGCCTGTACCACCAGGCGCAGCGCGTTGGTCTGCCCGGCCAGGTCGCCCTTGTGCGCCAGGTAGTTGGCGATGTAGGGGTGGCCGGTGGGAATGGTCTTCTCGAAGCTGGCGTTGAGCTGCAGCCGCGTGGCCTGCCAGCCCAGCACCAGGGTGATCAACAGGCTCAGCAGCAGCACCCAGGGCCGGTGGTTGAAGAAGGCGCGTTCGATGACGGTGCCCGATGCCGGGTCAAAGTCCTCCAGCCGCGTGACGACGGGCTGGGCGTCGAGGGGGGAATCGTGGTTCATGGGAACGGGTTCACTCGGTGGGCAAAGAGGTCAGGCGGCGCATGCCGCGCAGGCTGGCCAGGACCAGGGCGCCGTCGGCGGCCAGGGCGGCACCGGCGATGGGCACGGCTTCGCGCACCGGCAGGCGGCGCAGGGCAGCGGCGTCGGGCGGTGCGATCAGCACCTCGCCGATCTGGCTGACCAGCACGAAACCGCCGTTGGGCAGCACGGCGCTGGCGCCCAGCGTGGCGCCGGTCTGGCTCTCCAACCGCTCCCAGCGCGCCGCGTCGGGGCCGGCGCGGTAGACCGAGCCGCGCAGGCCGTGGGCGACCAGGTGGCCCCCCGGGGTCTGCAGCAGCCCGAGGAAGCTGCCCTTGTAGGGCGAGGGCAGGGCCGAGAAGCTGGCGCCGCCATCGAGCGAGCGCATCAGCAGGCCCTGCTCGCCGGCCACGACCAGTTGCCCGGCCGTGGCGCGCAGGCCGTAGAGGTGCAGGCCCTGCGGGTTGGCCGCCCGCGCCGAGAGCGGTAGCCAGTGCTGGCCACCGTCCACCGTGGCGAACAGCAGGCCGTAGGCGCCGGCGGCGAAGCCGCGCCGCGTGTCGATGAAGCTCAGGTCGAAGAAGGGTTTGTCCGGGCCTTCGTCCACCAGGGTCTGGGCATCGGCCAGGGCCGCGGCGTCGCCCGAGGCGCGCGCGGCCTCGGCCACGCTGGCGGCGGCGGCGATGCCGTCGAGCTGCTTGCGCCAGGTCTGGCCGCCGTCGTCGCTGTGCAGGATGGTGCCCAGGTGGCCGGCGGCCCAGCCGTGGCGCTCATCGGCGAAGGCCACGCAGGTCAGCGTCACCTGTACCGGCACGGCCGCCTGCTGCCAGTGTTGGCCGTGGTCGTCCGACAGCAGCACCGTGCCGCGCTCGCCCACGGCCACCAGGCGGGCGCCGGCCCGCGTGACCGCGAGCATCGCAGCGCCCAGGGCCTTGGGGGTGATCAGGGCCGGGCGCGAGAGCACCGCGGGGGCCGACGCGGCGACCGCACCCAGCGGCAGCAGCCCGGCCACCGCGCCACCGGCCAACCCCACCAGCGCCGATCTCCGCGACACGCCAGAGCGCGCACCCGCTACCAGGGCCACCGCGGAACCGGCTTCGCCGGGCCGCTGGTGGCGCCCCCCTGGGGGGGAGGCGCCGAAGGCGCTTCGGGGGGGAGTCATCACCGTCCACCCTCGCTGGACAGCGACTCGGGGCTGAAGAAGGCGCGCGGGATCGGCTCCTTCACTTCGTACTGCTTGGGCAGTTCGTTGGACGCCATGTTCAGGTAGTAGGCGCCGGTCTGCATGTCATAGCCGCCCCAGAGCACGAAGCTGGTCACGGCCGGGATGTCCGGCGCGGTGAGCATCAGCGAGTAGTTGGTGCGCCAGAGCTGGCCCTTGGCGTCCCAGCCGTCGAACAGCACGATCTGCCACGAGTCTTCGTCGATGTAGTACTTGCGCTTGGGCACCACGTGGCGTTTGCCCGCGGCCAGCGTGGCCTCCACTTCCCACACCCGGTGCAGCTCCCAGCGCACCTGGGCCGGGTTGAGCGTGCCCGGGGTCACCAGATCGTCCACCTTGGCGGCGGCGGCGCGGTTGTTGTTGTAGGGGATGTAGATCTCCTTCTTGCCGACCAGCTTCAGATCGTGTTTGTCGATCGGGCCGAACAGGTTGAAGGCTTCGTCGAACAGGCCGATGCCGGAGGTCACGGAGTCGGGCGTGTCGTAGGCCACCGAGGGGGCCTTGCGCACGCGGCGCTGGCCCACCAGGTACTGCCACAGGCCGCGCGGTGCCGAAGCGTTGATGCCTTCGTGCGCCAGGATCGCTTCACCCGCCTTGGAGCCCGGGGCATTGGCCACGAACTTGCCGAAGCTGTAGAAGCCGTCGAACTTGTCCACGCTGCCGGCCTTGTCGTAGAAGGCCTGGTTGATGGTCTGCACACCGCCCGAGGCCATGTTGCGTTTGCCGTCGGCCGTCACCACCCAGACCCGCACCGGCATGGTGTAGTTGCCGCCGCGCCAGGCCAGGCGGTGGTTCCAGATCGCTTCGTAGCCGTCCTTGGGGATCGGGAACGGAATGCCGCCGTAGGCGCCTTCCACGCCATGGCCCGCGTCCACGGTCTTGGCGCGGGTCGCGTTCTGGAAGGTGTTGTCGTAGACGAACTGCGGCATGGCGGCGCTGCGCCGAGTGGGGTAGACGTCGATGCGGAAGTCGGGGTGCTTCTTCATCAGCGCCTGCACGCCGTCGGTGAGCTTGTCGGCGTGTTCGGCCATGTTCTTCGCGCTGATCGACAGCAGGGGCTTGTCGGCGGCGAAGGGGTCGGGGCGCACGTCGCCGTTGCGGTAGGCCGCGGGCGCCTTGCTCAGGCCGCCGTCCCAGGCGGGGATGGTGCCGGCCTTGTTGCCGACTTTCTCAGCGCCCACCGGCGTCAGCGTGGACTTGAGCTTGGCGGCTTCTTCCGCCGTCACGGCGGCCAGTGCGGGCAGGGAGGCGGCCAGCAGCGCGGCCAGCAGCCAGGGGTGTTTTGCGTTGTGGTTCATGGTGTTTCTCGGGTGTGGGTCAGAAGGTGCGGGAGACGTTGAAGGACAGGTAGTTGCGGTCTTTCAGGGTCTGGCCAAAGGACAGCATCCGCGTGGGGGTGCGCGGGTCGGCCACGGTGAAGGTGTTTTCCTTGCCGAAGAAGGCCGTGTAGTTCAGGCCGACGTTCCAGGCGTTCTGGTACTTGGCCTTGATGCCCACGCTGACGTCGCCCGCCTTGCTGGCGCCGCCGGCGAAGTTGAAGATGGCCGAAGAGCGGCCGCCGAAGTTGTAGCCCAGGCCGATCGGGATCGACAGGTCCAGACCCGGCAGCACCTGGAAGTACTGCGGCTCGAAGATCATGCGAAACGCCATGGCGCTGCGGGTGGTGTTGGGGTCCAGACCGCCAAAGCCCACGGCGCTCGGGTTCTTGTCCACGCTCATGAGCCGGTTCCAGGCCAGTTCGGCCACCAGGGCGCCGCCGTCCCACAGGCTGGACTTGTTCAGCACGTAGATGCCCGAGAGGTTCAGGTGCGCGGTCTTGCCGGTGGCGTAGCAGGGGTTGCCGGCGGAGCCGTCGCAGTCCACCGGCGGCATGAAGGGCGCGCCGCCGAGCACGGCGGGGTCGTTGGCCAGCGGCGCGTCGGTGCGCACCGAGCCTTCGAGCGCCCAGTTGAGCTGGCCGATGGAGGACGTGACGCTGGCGCCCACGGTCTTGATGCCGGTGGCATAGACCTTGTGCGCGTTGCCGTTGACCAGATCGAACACCGGCACGGCGGGCGTCTTTTCGTGGTAGCGCGCGGCGTAGAAACCAAACTCGTAGTCGCTGCCCGAGGGCGACCAGCGCAGCTGCCCGCCGAACTGCCCGCTGTCGGGGGGGAGCTGGTCCTTGCTGTTGTCGGTCACCAGCACCGGCGGCAGCGGCGGGCCGAAGAACACCTGGCCACCCCCGATGTAGTCCTGGTTCGAGAAGTAGCTGCCCGCGCCCGGGATCTTGCTGGGGCGCCACTTGAGCTGGTAGTAGCCGCCCAGCGTCACGCCTTCGGCCACCTGCAGGCTGCCCGAGACCTGCTCCACCGGCAGCAGCACTTCCTTGAACTGCCAGTTGGGCACCGAGACGACCTTGGCCACGTCCACCGGGCCCTGGGCATTGGCGATGCCGTTCTGGCCGAAGAACAGGCTCTCGCCGTACTGCAGCGCGTGTTTGCCGACGCGGACCGAGCCGGGCATGTCGCCCACCGAACCCTTGGCGTAGACGAAGGCGTCCAGCACCTCGCCGCCACGGCCGTGCTGGCTGCGCGTGGCCGGGATGAAGGCGTTGGCCGCCTGGCCTGGCTGGTTGCTCACGCCCAGCGTGCCGTCGTTGTCGTTGGCGCTCAGGTATTTCGAGTCGTACCAGGCCGCGTGGCTCAGGCGCAGGCCCCAGTTGCCGCGCTTGTAGTCGAATTCGGTCAGCAGATCGAGGCGGTTGGAGACCACGCCTTTGCCGAAGTTGAGGTCGCCGTCGTTCTCGTTGGTCACGCCACCGTCGCCGCGTGCCGCCGGCGAGGTGAGCAGCGCCGAGGGGTCCTTGAGCCGGTAGGCCAGGCTGTATTTGGGCGTGAAGTCCAGGCGGATCTGGGTGTCGGGGTCGTTCGACGCCAGCTCCATCGCGAAGGCGGGCAGCGCGCAGGCCAGGCTGCAGGCCAGGGCCAGCGCATGGCGCCGGTGGTGGGTGAAGGTTCTTTTCATGCTGTCTCCTCGTTGTGGTTGGGGGGATGGGTCGGGGGCGTGGCGTGGACGCCTCCTGGTTTTTCTAGGGGATCAGATGTAGGTGGAGGCCAGGCCGCCATCGACCGGCAGGTTGATGCCGCTGACCCAGCGCGAGGCGTCGCTGCACAGGAAGGCGATCACCGGGGCCACCTCGTCGCTGAAGGCGGGGCGCTTCATGCGGTGCGCGTCTTTCTCCACGCGCTCGTTGCCCAGCATCTGCACGAAGTCGCCCAGGATGGGCGTGAACACCGGGCCGGGGGCCACGCAGTTCATGCGGATGCCGCGCTCCAGAAACTGCTTCTGCGACTGGGTGTAGGTCCAGACGATCAGCGCTTCCTTGAAGTACTGGTAGCAGGTGGCTTGCGGCACCGGGTGTTTCGCGAGCCAGGCGGCGCCGGCCTCGAAGCTGGTGGTGGCGCCCAGTTCGCGGTGCGGTTCCAGCCGGGCCGGCCATTCGGCGCCCAGGATGGAGGCGATGTTCACCACCGAGCCGCCTTCGCCCATGCGCTCCATCACACGCTGCGTGAAGTGGCGCAGGCCCAGGTAGTTGACCCTGCCCACGAGTTCGGCGGGCGCCGTGCCGGGCACACCGGCGATGTTGGCCAGCGCGTCGATGTGCGTGGGCAACTGGGCCATGGCCGCGTCGATGGCGGCGGGGTCGCCGAGGTCGATCTTCACGAAGCCGTCCAGCGTGAGCATGGGGTCGTTGCGGTCCACGCCGATCACGCGCGCGCCCTGCAGGCGGGCGAGCTTGGCGAAGTCCGAACCGATGCCCGAGCCGCAGCCGGTGACGACGATGGTTTTGTTGGCGAGTTGCATGGGTCTTGTCTCCTGTTGTTGGGGGGGCGGGGTCAGAACGGAAACGGCGGCGGTGCGTCCTTGACGGTGATCCACTGCCACTGCGTGTACTCGTCGATGTCGGCCGGGCCGCCCACGCTGCCGCCGTTGCCACCGATGCCGGGGCCGCCAAACGGGTTGGTGCACTCGTCGCAGACGGTCTGGTCGTTGATGTGCACCATGCCCGCACGCAGGCGCTGGCCGATGGCCATGGCGCGGCTGATCGAGGGGCTGATCACCGCGGCGGCCAGGCCACCCTGGCTGGTGTTGGCCAGTTGCACGGCCTCGTCGTCGGTGCTGAAGGTGATCAGGTTGACCACCGGGCCGAAGGGCTCCTCGTCGAACGAGCGGATGCCGGGCTTCACGCCCGAGAGCACGGTGGGCTTGTAGCAAAGGCCCTCGTAGGTGCCGCCGGCTTCGAGCACGGCGCCCTGCTTGACGCTGTCCTTGATCACGTCGTCGAAGTGCTTCAACTGCTTGGCGTCGATCATCGGGCCCAGGGCCACCTGGCCGCTGGCGCCGTCGCCCACCGGCAGGTGCGTGGCCTTGCCGACCATGCGCGCCTTGAAGCCTTCGGCGATGGACTCGTGCACCAGGATGCGGTTGGAGGCCATGCAGATCTGGCCCTGGTGGAACCAGGCGCCGAAGGCGGCGGCGCTGGCGGCGGCGTCCAGGTCGGCGTCTTCCAGCACGATCAGGTTGTTGGCGCCGCCCAGCTCCAGCGACACCTTCTTCAGGTGTTCACCGGCCAGCGCGCCGATGCGCCGGCCCACGGTGGGCGAGCCGGTGAAGGCGATCATGGGCACGCGCGGGTCGACCACCAGCGCTTCGCCCGCTTCGGCGTCGCCCGGCAACACCTGCAGCAGGCCCTGGGGCAGGCCGGCTTCTTCGAACACGCGGGCGATGATGAAACCGCCGCTCACGGGGGTGCGCGTGTCGGGCTTGAGCACCACGGCGTTGCCCAGCGCCAGCGCCGGGGCCACCGCGCGCAGGCTCAGGATCAGCGGGAAGTTGAACGGCGAGATCACGCCCACTACGCCGTGCGGCACACGCCGCGCGAAGGACAAGCGACCGGCCGCGCTGGGCAACACCTGGCCCTGCGCCTGCATGGGCAGGCCGGCGGCGAGGTGGCACAGCGTGATGGACTCGTTCACCTCGTGCTGGCCCTTGGGCAGGATGCCCCCGGTTTCGCGGGCCACGGTCAGGGCCAGCTCGGCGAAATGCTGCTGGAACAGCGCGGCGGCGCGGTGGAACACGGCCGAGCGTTCGCGCGGGCCCATGGCGGGCCAGGCGGGCTGCGCCGCTTGCGCACGGCCGATGGCGGCGCGCATGTCGGCCGCGCTGGCGATGCCCACCTGTGAGAGCACCTGGCCGGTGGCCGGCTCCTTCACGTCGCGCACGTTGGCGAGCGTGGTGGACCATGTGCCGTCAAAGGCTTTGCCCGACGTGAGGCGGCTGTCGAGCCAGACCGGATTTTCGGAAACACCCATTGTTTTGCTCCTGTTGATCGTTCATGCGCACCACACGGTGGCTGCAACAGGTTTCGCAACGGACGTACCAGCGCGCGCCGCGGCACGGCGCCTGGAAGCCTCAGGAGGGCCGTTCCTCAGAGGCAAAGATCGGGAGTTTCCCTAGTGTGAAAAAGAGGCCGCCGGTCGGCCTGCCAGCACCCGGAAAACTGATGAAGCCTGCAGATGTTTCATGTTCGGGGTTCATCAAATGGTGAATTGTTTGATGAAGCTCTTCTTGCATGAAGTCCTGAGGTGAACAGCAGGTTTCATTCGCGGCACCTCGCGCGCCAAGGCGTGCGTGGGCAGGCCGCAGCGCTTGGGCGAGACCGAGAACCCGATGACGCTCAGGCCGCGCCGGACCGGCAGGCCCCCAGCGCCGCTGCCGCGATGCTGGCGGCATCGACGCGGAAGTACGAGCGCAGGGCTGCGCGCGTGTCGCTGCGGCCAAAGCCGTCGGTGCCCAGGGTGAGATAGCGCCGGCCTTCGGGGACGAAGGCGCGCACGCTCTCGGGCACGGCGCGCACGTAGTCGGTGGCGGCCACGATGGGGCCGGCGCTGTTGGCGAGCAGGCGCGTCACGTAGGCATCGGTCTGGTTGGCATGGGTGGCAGGGTCGGCGTCGGGGGCTTCCTGCGCCACACCGTCGCGCGCCAGCTCGCTCCAGCTGGTGATGCTGAACACGTCCACCCCCACGCCTTGTTCGGCCAGTTGCTGCGCGGCCTGGACCACCTCGGTGAGGATGGCGCCCGAGCCCAGCAGGGTGACCCGCTGCCCGCCCTGCGGCCCGTAGCTGCCGAAGTGGTAGCCACCCTTCAGCACGCCCTCGGCCGCACCCTCGGGCAGGTCGGGGTTGGCGTAGTTCTCGTTCATGAGCGTGACGTAATAAAACACGTCCTTCTGCTCGACCAGCATCTCGCGCATGCCGGCGTCGACGATCACGGCCAGCTCGCCGGCGAACGCCGGGTCGTAGGCCTTGCAGTTGGGGATGGTGGCCGCCACCAGGTGGCTGCTGCCGTCCTGGTGCTGCAGGCCTTCACCGCCGAGCGTGGTGCGGCCCGAGGTGGCGCCGAGCAGGAAGCCGCGTGAGCGCTGGTCGGCAGCGGCCCAGATCGCGTCGCCCACGCGCTGGAAGCCGAACATGGAGTAATAGATGTAGAACGGCAACATGGCCAGGCCGTGCACGCTGTAGCTGGTGGCCGCCGCCGTCCAGCTGGCCAGCGCGCCGGCCTCGCTGATGCCTTCTTCCAGAATCTGCCCTTCCAGCGCTTCGCGGTAGCTCAGCACCGAGCCGATGTCTTCCGGCGCGTAGCGCTGGCCCACGCTGCTGTAGATGCCCACTTGTTTGAACAGGTTGGCCATGCCAAAGGTGCGCGCCTCGTCGGCCACGATGGGCACGATGCGGGGCCCAAGCGCCGGGTCTTTCAGCAGCGTGCCCAGCATGCGCACAAAGGCCATGGTGGTGCTCATCTCCTTGCCGTCGGCCTTCAGCGCAAAGCTGGCGTAGGCGTCCATGGCGGGCACCGGCACCACGTCGCATGCCGTCTCGCGCCGTGGCATGGCGCCACCGAGCGCCGCGCGGTGCTCGCGCAGGTAGCGCATCTCGGCGCTGTCGTCGGCGGGTTTGAAGAAGGCCAGGCCCTTGGCCTGCTCATCGGTCAGCGGCAGGTTGAAGCGGTTGCGGAATTCGATCAGGTCGCCTTCGTCGAACTTCTTCTGGCTGTGCGTGGTCATCTTGCCCTGGCCGGCCGCGCCCATGCCGTAGCCCTTCTTGGTCTGCGCCAGGATCACGGTGGGCTGGCCGGTGTGGGCCGCTGCGGCCGCGTACGCCGCGTGGATCTTCACCAGGTCGTGGCCGCCGCGCTTCAGGCGGTCGATCTGCTCGTCGGTCATGCCCTGGGCCAGCGCCGCGAGCTCGGGGTTCTGGCCGAAGAAGTTGTCGCGGTTGAAGCGGCCGTCCTTGGCGGCGAAGGTCTGCATCTGGCCGTCCACCGTGTTGGCGAAGGCGCGCACCAGGGCGCCGGTGGTGTCGCGCGCGAAGAGGCCGTCCCAGTCGCTGCCCCAGACGAGTTTGATCACGTTCCAGCCCGCGCCGGCAAACAGCTTTTCCAGCTCGTCGATGATGCGGCCGTTGCCACGCACCGGGCCGTCCAGCCGCTGCAGGTTGCAGTTGACCACCCAGACCAGGTTGTCCAGCTTCTCGCGCGCGGCCAGCGTGAGCGCGCTCATGCTCTCGGGCTCGTCCATCTCGCCGTCGCCGAACACGCCCCACACTTTGCGGCCTTCGCAGTTCAACAACTGCCGGTGCGTGAGGTAGCGCATGAAGCGCGCGTGGTAGATCGAGCTGATGGGGCCGATGCCCATGGAGCCGGTGGGGAACTGCCAGAAGTCCGGCATCAACCAGGGGTGCGGGTAGCTGGAAAGGCCGCGCGCGCCGCTCGCCGGCGCGGTGATCTCCTGGCGGTAGTGCAACAGGTCGGCTTCGCTCAGGCGGCCTTCGAGGAAGGCGCGCGCGTAGACGCCGGGTGCGCTGTGCGGCTGGAAGAACACCAGGTCGCCCTCGCGGCCGGCTTTGAAGAAATGGTTGAAGCCGGTCTCGAACAGGTCGGCCGCGCTGGCGTAGCTGGCGATGTGGCCGCCGAGTTCGCCATACGCCTGGTTGGCGCGCACCACCATGGCCAGCGCGTTCCAGCGCATCAGCGAAGCCAGGCGCTCTTCCACCGCGAGGTCGCCGGGGAAGGCCGGCTGGTCTTCGACCGCGATGGTGTTGATGTAGGGCGTGTTCAGCTCGGGCTGCCAGCCGATGCGCTGGCCCCGTGCCAGCCGCGCCATCTCGTCGAGCATGAAGCGTGCGCGCTCGGGCCCTTGTGAGGCCAGCAACGCGGTCAACGCTTCGCGCCACTCCGCTGTTTCGGAGGGGTCGGTATCGCTTTCCGGGGTGTTGAGATAACGGGCTTGGCGGGTGTCAGTCATGAATTACTGTAAGGGTTTGTTGACCACATGTGCTTTTGAAGTGGTGCCGCATTCTGGTGGAAAACAGCATAAACTGCTTCAAAAATTCATATTGAAGGTGTTTATGACTTTGGATGCAATTGATATCCGCATATTGTCCGAGCTGCAGGAAGACGGATCGCTCAGCAACGTGGAGCTGGCGCGGCGGGTGAACCTTTCGCCATCGCCCTGCCTGGTGCGGGTGAAGGCGCTGGAAAACGAAGGCGTGATCGAGCGCTATGTGGCCTTGGCCGATCCCAAGGCATTGGGGCTGGGGCTCAACGTGTTCATCTCGGTCAGCCTGAAAGAGCAGTCCAAGGCCGCGCTGGCCGAGTTCGAGCGCCGCATCGCCGAGCACGACGAGGTGATGGAGTGCTACCTGATGTCGGGCGACAGCGACTACCTGCTGCGCGTGGCCGTGGCCGACATCGGGGCGCTGGAGCGCTTCATCCTGGAGCAGCTCTCGCCGATTCCCGGGCTGGAAAAGATCCGCTCCAGCTTCGCACTCAAGCAGGTGCGCTACAAGACCGCGCTGCCGCTGCATGCGGTCTGAGCCACAACCCCCAAAGGTCTGCTTCATGGCGCTGCCTCTCCTGCGGCACACTCCATGCGATGCCCGCCGCCAAATCCGCCATCCAACCCGACTCCGCCCCGACCTTGTTCAAGAGCGCCAAGGCTTTCGAGACCTGGCTGAAGAAGAATCACGCCACCTCCGACGGCCTCTGGCTGAAGATTGCCAAGCGGGGCGCCGATGAACCCAGCGTCACCTACCCCGAGGCGGTGGAGATCGCCCTCTGTTGGGGCTGGATCGACGGCCAGAAGAAGGGCCTCGATGACCAGCACTTTCTCCAGCGCTTCACGCCGCGGCGCGCGCGCAGCATCTGGTCGAAGATCAACGTCGACAAGGTCGCGGCGCTCATCGAGGCGGGCCGCATGCAGGCGCCGGGCCACGCGCAGATCGAGGCTGCCAAGGCCGACGGACGCTGGGCGAAGGCCTACGACGGAGCGCGCACATCCGAGGTGCCGGATGATCTGTTGGCGGCGCTGGAAGCCGAGCCGAGGGCCAAGGCATTCTTCGCAACGATCAACGCGGCCAATCGGTACGCGGTACTTTGGCGCATACAGACGGCCGTGAAGGCCGAGACCCGCGCCCGGCGCATCGCCCAGCTGGTGGAGATGCTGGCGCGCGGCGAGACCATCCACATCTTCAAGCCCAGTGCCAAGGCATGACCGCGAGGTTCACGCGTTTTCAGGTCGAAGCCGGGCAGGCCATGTCGATTTGGTTGCCTGTCGTTCGTCGATGGCATACGGGGCGCCCTTCAGCGTGCGCGCCGACCGGTTAACCCAACAGGAGTGAAGACATGTCATACATCGATGGTTTCGTGATCGCAGTCCCCACCGCCAACAAGCAAAAGTTCATCGAGCACGCGCGACATTTCGATTCGCTGTTCATCGAGCTGGGTGCGATTCGCGTGATCGAGGCTTGGGGCGACGACGTCCCCGACGGCAAAGTCACCGACTTCCGCCGCGCAGTCCAGGCGACGGCCGACGAGACGGTGGCCTTTTCGTGGGTCGAATGGCCGGACAAGGCCACGCGCGACGCCGGCATGAAGAAGATCATGGAAGACCCGCGCATGGATCCGTCCACGCCCGGCAACCCGCCCATGCCCTTCGACGGCAAACGCATGATCTTCGGCGGCTTCGAACCGGTGGTCGAAGTGAAGGCTTGAGCGGCGGGGGCGACATCGCCCCCGGACGTGCCACGCGTCACGGGGGCGTCTGGCGCAGACTGTCGGCCCGCAGCCGTTGGCCCCGTGGACGCCGCGCTTGGCCCCCGTTCCGAGGCCCGAAAACGTCGCGCACCTCTCCGGTGCAGTCGCCGTAGGTCGGCTCTCGGGACCCTGCAGGGCTTCACACTCGCGGCCAGGAGCGGGCGCTGGCGACCTGCACCGTACGGACCCAATTGAGGCCTGAAGATGTCTTCTGAACGCGGGCGGCTCACTCACTAACGACAGAGAACAAAGGTCTCAATGTTTCCTGCATCAAATACCAGATCCTTGACTGCGAGGCTCTTATAGTAGGTCCCATACTTGAGTTCTACATGCTTGAAGCCTTGGGCGACAGAGTTCACAGTCTTTGGGTGAGAGGCTAGCTTCACGAGTGTTGACAAGACAGAGTCTAGGTAGTCATGTGCGTGCTCGATCAGCGCTCGCGTATAGGGAGGTGTCTGGCCGCTGTGAACAATGATGTTGCGCGCCCGGTAGATTCTTCGGATCTGCCATTCGAGGCGCAGTCGATGCGCATCAAGCGCTTCAACAGCCTTTGCCGGTGAAGAGAAGACCCCCCGGAAGTACGCAAATCGATCACGAAGTAGGTGAAAGTCCTTGAACTCCCCTTCTAGTGCGATCCGCTCCGAATCAAATTGTGAGAGGACCAACAGCTTGACTAGCTTGTCAGTTAACTTCTGACCCGGGACGGATCTAAGGGCCTTTTTCGTCGCAACCCGGTTCCAGCGCAACATGTCTCTACCTAAATTGTAGAGAAGACGCTCAAAGTACTCGATATTCAGGAATGGAACGATTGATCCGACAATGTGCTCAATGTTTGACGCATCATCACTCTTTGTTTCCGACGGAACTAGTGACTCCAACGAAATCCATAAATTCAGAATTTGGTTTTCTTCGGCATCGCTTCGAAGCGCCATTGAGTGGAGCTGTGCACTGCGAACAAATTTTGAGAACGAGTTTTTTTCAAGAGAAAACTCGCTCATCAAAATCCGGAGTCGCATGCTGGCTACTGGCTGATGCAAGTCTAAGCACTTGCGCATCGAATTAATCGGCGTCCGAATCAGCTTGTACGCCTGATTTTCATCGTCTTTCACCACGCATTCCGATAGCCATGTAGGATTTTCCTTGTGATGAAACAGGCTGATTAGTGTTGAACACAGCTTGACACGATTTTCTGCAGCCCGCCTAGCGCTATGCACATCAAATACGTCGATCTTCGAAACCACCCCATAAAGTTTTGCATCAGTGCCACTCGCAAACGACGGGTATTTCGATAGGTCAACTTCGGTAGGAAGGCACCTTGCAATCTTGATTTTAAGAGGGGCAAATGCCTCTGCCATGTGTTCAAAGACATCATGAAGTCGAAACACTACGGTGAAGGCTCGCGGCTTTGCTGGGAACAGCGCGAAGTAGTCAAGAATGGCATCATTGCTGCCAATTCGATTGGCTCCATAGTAGAAAAAGTCCTTCGTCACTTCTTGTAGGTGAGTAGAACTAAATCCAGCTGCAATCAGCGTGGTGACATAGCTTCGAGCCAAGCGACGAAGCCGTGGGACAGAGCCTGCACCAGTCAACTCACCTGCAAGCAACTCTTCAGTCTTCAGCCTGTACGCATGCGGCGAGAGCTGAAGGCTCAACAACTCAAACACAGTAGTCAGCTCCTTGAGTGGAGTCTTTGGATTTTTGAGTACGGATTGAAACGCGCCAATAGGTAGCGATGTCAGTGCTAGCGCCACCTCATCTTTTTCAAAATTCGCAAGAAGTTCCGCTGACACGTGCGACACATTTGGCGCCTTGATGTTGCCCAGTTCAACATCCTTGATGGTCTGGATGGCTTCGCGGCATAGCAGGCCGGTATGCATAACCGAGGCCTTGTAGGTATCGAGCGAGAAGTCAAAAAGCATCTCGTCCAAGAGCTGCGCGAAGTAGACGAGTGCAGAGCAGCCTGCCGGGTTATCCCATTTCTTCAGATTTCGAAATCTCATCTCTCGCCCTTGAAATTAGCAATCGAATTCCAGGGATCGTAGCGCATCGCCGACCCTCAGACCGTCTACGGAACGCATTGTCAACACGACTATAGCGGGCCATGGTCAGCTTACCGCAACCGAACAAGCGTTTCTGATGACTCCATTGGGTCGCAATGTTGAGTTCGTCGCCTCGAAGACCAGCCGTTCAGCCCGCGTCGGGTCGAATGGCCGGTGTCGGCGTTGACCGCGAGCAGGAAATTCCGGCCGGAGCGGTCGCTGCGCATGTTGTGAAGCTGCCGTTCAACCGTGCAGGATCACTCGCGGGTGTAGCCCGGCGGGTGGATCCTGGGGGGTGGGCGGCCTACTTCTGTCAGCCTTACCGGCACGGGGATCGCTGTCATATAGCGGTCGCGACTTCGACTGAAGCTAAGACCTGAATATTTGAGTTGTCGGGGACGTAGTCGCCGATGCGCGTGCTCCCGCCCATGACATAGATGGTGTCGCCGAGAGCCGCAGCGCCATGGAACCAGCGTCCTTGCACCAGACCGTTGCGCGCGCTCCAGGTGTTGGTGACGGGGTCGAACTCGTCGACGCCGGTGAGGCCTGCGAGCACGTTCAAGCCACCAATCGCAAAGATTCGCCCGGTCGAGGCGGCACGAACTCCGACGACGTGATAACGCGGGCTCGGGAGCGGGGCGCAGGACGTCCACATGTCAGTCGCCGGATCGTAGACGTGCACCTCGGCAACTGGGTGGCCATCGGGACCGTGCCCGCCCATCGCGTACAGCTTGCCGTCGGCGCCGAACACGGCGGCAAGACCAAAGCGCTGGGTAGGCATTGAGCGTTTGATCGTCCAAGCGCCGCTCTGCGTGTCGTACACCTGCAGGATGTCTAGATAGGAGGGTGGACCGACCATACCGTTCAGCTCCGTCGGCGGTACGCACCCGCCGACGACGTAGATCTTGCCGGTCGCCGAGGCGGCAATCCCCGGTTGGTAGGTCGAGACCGGAATGTTGGCCATGGGCGTCAACACGGCACTGGCGGGATCGTACTCCTCGACCGTGCCGGCGAGCGTCAGGCAACTCGCGAGGCCGCCCATGGCGTAGACCTTGCCGTTGCTGGCCACGGCGAAGGTCTGGCCCCAGCCGCTGAAGGGGTTCGCCAGTACCGTCCACGTCCCGGTCGCGGGATCGTAGATTTCGATGTCAGCACAGAGGCCGCTCTCGTAGTAGCCGCCGATCGCCCAGATCTTGCCTCCGACGGCGAGGCCCTGCGTCTGCCAACGAGGCTGCGTCAGCGCCGGCCCGGCACTCCAGCCGGAGACGCCACCGCCGCGACCGCCGCCGAAGCCGTAGATGACATCGCGCCAGCGAGGCGCGCGGTCGAGCAACTTGCGGTCAAGCCGCTTCAACTGTGCACTGTTGACGTCAGCGTGAAGACCCATGATGCTTCCTTTCGGTGTTTTCGAGGCCTAACGAGGCTGCGCAAAAAACCCAAATCCAGCCGCCGGCTGGCACACGGTTGCGGTGATGTTGACGGCCATGGCTTCGTTCCCTCCCGTCCAATCGAGCTCTTGATCGGACCTGTGACGCTCATTCTGGCACTGAACAACGCCCGGTCACCGTCGCTACTTCGGGCCGGCACAGCCGCATCTTCTGGTCCTCCTGGTTCGGCCCCGTGGGCTATTTCCGGTGCAACGGGTCGGGCTTGTCCAGGCTTTTGCAGAAGAAGAGCACTGGCGCGCCTGGCCCCTCACCCCAACCCTCTCCCCAGAGGGGCGAGGGAGTGAAGGCACGGCGCGCCGCTTTTTGGGGTCGCGTCAAGCTCGGCGGCTTTCAGCCGTTCCTGAACAAGAAGCTGTACGCGTTGAGCGCCGGCACGCCGCCCAGGTGGGCGTAGAGCACGCGTGAGCCTTCCGGGAATTCGCCGCGGCGCACCATGTCGATCATGCCGTGCATGGACTTGCCTTCGTACACCGGGTCGGTCAGCATGCCTTCCTGCCGCGCGCACAGGCGGATCGCTTCCAGCGTACCTTCGTTGGGCAGGCCGTATTCGGGGCCGCCGTAGCGCGTGTCCAGCACCACGTCGTCGGCGCTGATGTCCTGGCCCAGTTCCACCAGTTGCGCGGTGTTCTGTGCAATGCGCAAGATCTGCGCGTGGGTTTTTTCGGGCTTGGCCGAGGCGTCGATGCCGATCACCTTCCGGGCACGGCCGTCTGCCGCGAAGCCCACCACCATGCCGGCCTGCGTGCTGCCCGTCACCGAGCAGACCACGATGTAGTCAAACTGAAAGCCCAGTTCGGCTTCCTGCTGGCGCACTTCTTCGGCAAAGCCCACGAAGCCCAGGCCGCCGTAGGGGTGCTCGGAGCAGCCGGCGGGTATGGGGAAGGGCTTGCCGCCGGCCTTTTTCACGTCGTCCATGGCCTGCTGCCAGCTGGGGCGGATGCCGATGTCAAAGCCGGCCGCGTCCAGCCGCACGTCGGCGCCCATGATGCGGCTCATCTCGATGTTGCCCACGCGGTCGTACACCGCGTCGGAGTAGTTGACCCAGTTCTCCTGCACCAGCACGCACTTCATGCCGAGGTGCGCGGCCACGGCGGCCACCTGGCGCGTCTGGTTGGACTGGATGCCGCCGATGGACACCAGCGTGTCGTAGCCGCCCGCGATGGCTTCGGGGATCAGGTATTCGAGCTTGCGCGTCTTGTTGCCGCCGAAGGCCAGGCCGCTGTTGCAGTCCTCGCGCTTGGCGTAGAGCTGCACCTTGCCGCCCAGATGCGCGCTCAGGCGCTTGAGCGGCTGGATGGGGCTGGGGCCGAAGGTGAGCGGGTGGCGGGGGAATTTCTGCAGGTTCAGGGTGTGGGCGGTCGTGGTGGTCATGGCATGGAAGATGGGTTGCAACCCAGGTGCGTACAGCGTCATGGCGGCAAAACACGTGGGCATGGGGTGGAACTTCGGTGTGTTGAAAACGAAGTTCATCGTAGGACTACACCGTTGCTACGAATTGCGAACTGGCATCCAGAAATCAACCATCCATGCTCATTCAATGGTGTTTGTCGAATAGATGGTGTGAAATTGCCACTTGACGCAACAATTGAAGGTTTCAGCCATGGAAACACCACTCGACCGCATTGACCGCAAGCTGCTCGAACTGCTGCAGCAGGACGCTTCCCTGCCCAACCTGGAGCTGGCCGAGCGCACCCACCTCAGCCCGCCGGCCTGTTCGCGGCGGGTGGCGCGCCTGAAGGCGTCGGGCGTGATCCGCAAGACGGTGGCGCTGGCCGACCCGCGTGCGCTGGGCTACACGGGGCTGGTGATCATTGGCGTGGTGCTGGACCGCTCCACGCCGGATTCGTTCGCCGCGTTCGAGAAAGCGGCGGCCAAGCTCACCGGCTGCCTGGAGGTGCAGCTGGTCACGGGCGAGTTCGACTATTTCGTGAAGCTGCGCATCCAGGGCATCGACTCGTTCAACGAGATGCACAGCGCGCAGCTGATCGGCCTGCCCGGGGTGCGCCAGGTGCGCACCTTCGTCTGCCTGAAGGAGGTTTTCGAGACCACGGTGCTGCCGGTCATGGGGTGAACCACGATGGCGCGAGAACATCCAAAAACTTATCATTCATAAACATATTGGATGTGCGCTTCATCAAATGATCACTTCCTGACCGAGCCCCATGCCCAAACAACGCATCTCCCTGGCCGACCTCGTCCGCAGCTCGGGCGTGCCCAGCGATGGGGCGGGGCCGCTGTCCGCCGCCCTGGGGGGCTTTGACACGCGCAGCGTCGACAGCCAGTCGCACCCGACCGTGGCCGACCTCAGCGAATGCCTGTTTTTCTCGCCCGGAGACGGCCGCATCTGGCTGCAGGACCAGCGCATGATCCTGCTGCACTCGGAGGCCCTGGGCTCGCTGCGCCGCGAGCTGGTCGACAGCATCGGCCTGGACAAGGCGCGTGGCCTGCTCACGCGCGCCGGCTACGTGAGCGGCGCGCGCGACGCGCAGCTGGTGCGCCAGCAATGGCCCGACGCCGACCCGCCGGCCGCCGCCATCGCGGGCACCCGGCTGCACGCGCTCGAAGGGGTGGTCAAGGTCGAGGTGGTGCACGTGCACTACGACGCCGATTCGGGCGACTACGAAGGCGAGTTCCTCTGGCACAACTCCAGCGAGGACGACGAACACATCACCGCCTACGGCGTGGGCGGCTCGCCCGCCTGCTGGATGCAGGTGGGCTACGCCACCGGCTACGTGAGCACCCTGTTCGGGCGCCTGATCGTGTTCCGCGAGGTGAACTGCCGCTCGTCGGGCGACCCGCTGTGCCGGGTCATCGGCAAGTCGGTCGAGCGCTGGGACGATCCGCAGGAAGACCTGCGCTACCTGAACGCGCAGGCCTTCGTGGGCGCCGCATTGCCCGAGAGCCCGGCCGCGCGCGTGGCCGATCTCGACGCCTACGCCCCCGAGCGGCCGGGGCCGGACCCGACGCTGGTGGGCGCTTCCTCGGCCTTCAACGCCGCCTGCCACATGCTGCAGCGCGTGGCGCCCACCACGGCCACCGTGCTCTTCACCGGCGAGTCGGGCGTGGGCAAGGAAATGTTTGCCAGCATGCTGCACCGCATCGGCCCACGCTGCGACAAGCCCTTCGTCGCCCTGAACTGCGCGGCCATTCCCGAGACGTTGATGGAGTCCGAGCTGTTCGGCGTGGAGCGCGGCGCCTACACCGGCGCGGGCCAGTCGCGCCCCGGGCGTTTCGAGCGCGCCAACGGCGGCACGCTGTTCCTCGACGAGATCGGCACCCTGAGCTTCGTCGCGCAGGGCAAGCTGCTGCGGGCCTTGCAAGAGGGCGAGATCGAACGCGTGGGCGGCACGCGCACGATCCCCGTGGACGTGCGGGTGGTGGCGGCCACCAACGTGGACCTGCGCCAGGCGGTGCGCGATGGCAGCTTCCGCGAAGACCTGTTCTTCCGCCTCAACGTGTTCCCGATCCACCTGCCGCCCCTGCGCGACCGGCGCAACGACATCCCGTTGCTGATGAGCCACTTCCTGGCGCACTACCAGAAGAAGCACCAGCGCAGCGTGCCCGGCTTCAGCCAGGCGGCCGTGAAGGCCATGTTCAATTACGCGTTCCCGGGCAACATCCGCGAGCTGCAGAACCTGGTCGAGCGCGGCGTGATCCTGGTCACCGATGGCGAGCCCATCGAGGTGCACCACCTGTTCAGCAGCGGCGAGCCGCTGACGCAGGAGGTGCTGTCGCTGGAGATGCACGGCGACAGCGCCGCCACCCTGAGCCGGGCACCGCTGCCGGGCGCGTTCGGCCTCGCGGCGCAGCCGCTGGCGGCCGACCCCGCGGCCCGGCCGCTGGAGCAGGCCGAGGTGACCCTGCTGCGCCAGGCGATCCGGCGCAGCGGTGGCAACCTGGCCGCGGCGGCCCGCCAGCTCGGCATCAGCCGGGCCACCGTGGCCTACCGGATCAAAAAGTACGGCCTGGAAGCCACCCGGCCATGACGTCGGCCGGCCATGACGCCGCTCGGGCGATCAGGCCCCGGCCAGGGCCGCTTTGTGGGCTTCCAGCCAGACCGCGAAGGGTTGGGGGTCGGTGCCGGTGAGCGCCTTGAAGTCGCCGCTCAGCTCGGCCACGCGGCCCGCGGCGGTGTTGGTGTCGAAAGAGGCGAACACGCGGGCCAGGGGCTCGGGCAGACCGGCGCCGACCATGCCCTGCACCAGGCCTTCCAGCGGCACCGGCACCACCTGGATCGGCTTGCCCACCGCGGCGCTCACCAGGGACGCGATCTCCGCGGTGGTGAAGGCCTGTGCGCCGCTCAGGGTGAGGGTGCGCTTGCCGCTGGCATCGCTGGCCAGGGCGGTCGCCGCCGCGCGGGCCAGGTCGTCGCGCGCGATGTAGGCAACGCGGCCGTCGCCGGCGGCGCTGTACCACTGGCCCGAGGCGAGCGCCGAGGGCACCGACATGAAGAGGTTTTCAAAGTACCAGTGGTTGCGCAGCACCGTCCAGCCCGGCAGGGTGCTGGCGGCCAGGGCTTTTTCCGTGCCCGCGTGATCGGGCGCGATCAGCAGCGGGGAGCCTTCGGGCAGGGGCATGGAGGTGTAGACCACGTGCTGGACACCGGCGGCCTGCGCGGCGGCCACGGCGTTCTGGTGTTGCTCCAGGCGGCGGCCCGGGCGGTCCAGCGCATCCGTGCTGATGAGCAGCAGGCGCTTGGCGCCGGCGAAGGCGTTGCGCAGCGAGGCCGCGTCGTCGAAGTCGGCACTGCGCACCGTGACGCCCAGGGCCGCCCAGGCGGCCAGGCTCTCGGGCTTGCGGCTGGTGGCGATGATCTGGTTGGCCGGCACCTTCAGGGTGTGGACCAGGTGCTCCAGCACGCGCTGGCCGAAATGGCCGGAGGCGCCGGTCACGAGCAGGGGATACGACGAGGTCTGGGACATGGGAGAACTCCGGAAAAAATGACAAACCACCTGAAAGTGGTGAAAATCGGGCTTCTGATACCAAATCGGTAGTCAGTTCCGAAATGGTAGTTATGTCCGGTTTGGGCCTCAAGTAGGGAGCCCGCCGTAACCTGGTTACTGGAAAGTAACGAAAGGCTTTCAAGATGGGGCTTCACAAGCCAAAGGCACCGCTGTCGGAGCTGTGCCCGATCCGCGATGTGCTGGATCGCCTGGGCGACCGCTGGACCGTGCTGGTGCTGCACGAGCTCGCGCTCGGCACCTTGCGGTTTGGCGAGCTGCGCAAGCGCATCGAAGACATTTCCCCCCGCATGCTGTCGCAGACCCTGCGCCAGCTGGAAGAGGATGGCCTGGTGGGCCGGGAGGTGTTCGCGAGCGTTCCGCCCCGGGTGGACTACACCCTGACCGCGCTGGGCGAGTCGTTTTTCCAGAGCATCCAGTCCATGCTGCAGTGGGCGGTGCAGAACCAGGAGGCGGTGCACGCTGCGCGGCGCGCCTACGTGGCGCCCCAGGCCATCGCGGCCAAGTAGGCGGGGATCAACCCCGCAGGGTGGTGGTGAGCGCGGGGCTCAGGGCGTGGTGGCCAGCGCCTGCGGCTCGGGCAGTTGCACCTGGTCGTCGGTGCTGAACTGGTAGTCCTTGAACACGTGTTCCGCGCTGAGCAGCTGGTAGCTGCCGTCCGCATGGCGCACCGTGGTGTCCTTCAGGCGCCAGGTCAGCTGGCCGCAGGTCCAGATGTCGAAGTTGCGCATGTGGGTGCACAGACAGGTCTTGTCCATCACCGAGATGCGGCGCACGCCCGGGTGGGCCGCCACTTCGCGGTTGTACGAGGTGACGTAGGCGCACTTGCCGTTGGCGTCGAGCAGGTAGCCGTAGGCCTCGCAGTTCGGGCGGATGCCGTCGCCAATGCCCGGGCTGCTCTTGATCATGCGCATCGGGTAGCCGGTGGGCGAGATCTCGTTGACTTCGATGTCTTCCTCGTTGGCCTTGAAGTATTCCTGCTTGATGTCGTCGGGCAGGCCGCACTCCTGGGTGACGGTGAAGCGCGTGGCCACCTGCACGCCCGAGGCGCCCATTTCCATGAAACGCACGGCGTCGCTGCCGGTGAAGATGCCGCCGGCCGGAATGACCGGAATGTCCAGCTGCTCGGCCTTCATCCAGGCCAGGATCTCGGCCACGATGGTGGCCAGGTCGTACTGCGCCCAGTCCATGCCGAAACCCAGGTGGCCACCGGCCAGCGGGCCTTCGACCACCACGTAGTCGGGCAGGCGGTTCAGGCGGCTGTTCTTCTTCAGGAACAGCTGCAGCGCGCGCAGCGAGGACACGATGATGCCGAGCTTGGCGTGGCGGAAACGCGGGTGGTCTTCGATCAGCGCGAACGAGCCCAGGTGCAGGCCGGCGGCCAGCGTGATGCCGTCGATGCCCGCGTCCAGCGCGGAGGCCATGCGCACCCGGAGGGTTTCCTTGGGGCCGTTCATCGTCAGCTTTTCCATGCAGTTGATGAACACCATGCCCGGGCCTTCCTTGCGGGCCATGGTGTGTTCCACGTGCAGGCGCGTGGCCTCGGCCAGGTCGCCCAGGTCGAACTTGACGGCGGATTTGTCTTCCGAGTTGACGTTGTACTGGTACATCGCCTGCTTGGCCTTGACGAACTTGGTCTTGTAGCGGCGGTCCGTGACCGTCTTGACCATGGCGTCGGAAATGTGGCCCACGCCGCCCAGCCGGGCGGCCTGCAGCGCGAGGTCGGAGGACGAGATATCCACGCCCATGCCACCAATCACGATGGGCACCAGTTCCTGTTGGCCCATCTGCAGGCGGAAGTCGTCCAGACGTTTCATATTCGGTTTCTCGATTTCTCGGTTTCAGCCCGGTTTGACCCGGCCCAACGATCGTTTGTTGAACCTGGGATTATGAACCGCGCCACCCCCGCAGGGGCGCAAGGCCCCATGGGGCGAATCCGTTGAACGGGCGCACCCGGTGTTCAAGTTCAGGCCTGACGGTGCGACAGAGGTGACAAAATGCAAGCAAATCAGAGGGGCACACCATGTCAGGACAGGTTGGGCCGCCCCGCAAGGGGTTGCAGCATCGGACGCTCGGGGTGGGTGGCGGCGCGCGCCGGCCGGTCGCGCCGCCCTGCGCCGATCGGGCGCCCGCCGTGGAGCCGGCTCTGTGACGCCGGGCCGCTGGCTCGTGCAACTGCCGGGCCGTTGGCTGGCGCCCTTGCTGCTGGCCTCGTTTGCTCTGCTGGCCGCGCTGCTGAACCTTGGCCTGCAGTGGCGCTCGATGGATCAACGGATCACCGGACAGGAGTCCGCCCGGCTGCGCGAGCGCCTGGGCCTGGAGCAGACCCTGGTGGAGCTGCAGAACAGCCATGACAGCGGCGTGCTGGCGCGGCGCCTGGTGGGCAGCTTGGGCCCGTACAGCGGCATGGAACGCGCCTGGCTGGTCCAGGGCGATGGCCGGGTACTGGCCTCGCTGAGCCCAGCCGATGTCGGGCGCCCGTTGCCCGAGGTGCTGGGGCCCCAGGCTGGGCTGTTCGAGGCCTGGAGCGTGCCGCCCGGCGACAGCCGCGCGAGCGAGATCCGGGTGGCCCGGCCGCCCGGGTCGTTGCGTGTGGTGGGGATGGCGCCGATCCAGCCCGACCGGCAGCTGTTGTCCGTGGTGGATCTGGGTCCCGCTCTGGCGGCGCGCGAGGCCGAGCTGCGCAACGAGGTGCTGCGCGAGGCGCTGTTGCTGCTGGTGCTGTCGGCGTTGCTGGCCTGGGTGCTGCACCACGTCTGGTTCCTGCGTGCGCAGCGGCTGGTGCACACCCTGAGCGAGATCGGCCGGGGCCAGCTGGAGGCCCGCAGCGGCTTGCAGGGGGGCGACGAGCTCGCACGCATCGGCCAGGAAGTCGACCTGATGGCGCAGCGGCTGCAGACCGATCAGGCCGAGATCCGGCGTCTGAACACGGTGGTGAACCGCTCGCCCGCGGTGGTCATCGAATGGCGCGATGCACCGGGCTGCCCAGTGGACTACGTCAACGACGCGGTGTCCCAGTGGGGCTACGACAAGGCCGACTGGCTCCAGGCGCCCTGGCGCTTCGACGACCTGATCCACCCCGAAGACATGGACCGCGTGCTGACGCAGGCCGCGCACCACCACGAGCACGGTCCGGACGAATACCAGCAGGAATACCGCCTGCACCGTGCCGATGGGGGCTGGGCCTGGGTCGGCGACCGCACCACCCTGCGGCGCGACGCGGCGGGCCAGGTCGTGGGCTCCAGCGGCATTCTGGTGGACATCACGCCCCAGAAGACGGCCCAGGTGGCCGCGATCGAACAGGCCGAACTGCTGCGGCTGTTTTACGAACTGCCCTTCATCGGCATGGCGATCTCTTCGCCCACCAGCCGGCGCTGGCTGCAGGCGAACGACCGGCTGTGTGAGATCCTGGGCTACGGGCGGGACGAACTGTTGAGCAAGACCTGGGCCGAGATGACGCCCGAGCCCGACCTGCAGATCAATCTGGGGCATTTCCAGGAAATGCTCGCGGGCCGGTGCGAGAGCTACCAGTTGGGCAAGCGCTTCGTGCGCAAGGACGGGCACTTCGTGCACACCGAGATCCATGTGCGCGCGGTGCGCCACGCCGACGGCTCGCTCAAGCACCTGTTCACCACCATCCAGGACGTGAGCGAGCGCGTGCGGGCCGAGCAGGCCCTGCAGGCGTCCAAGGCCGAACTGGAGCAGCGCGTGGCCGAGCGCACCGAGCAGCTCAGCGAGGCCAACCGCGAGCTCGAAGCCTTCTCGTATTCGGTTTCACACGACCTCAAGGCCCCGCTGCGTGGCATCGACGGCTACAGCCAGCTGCTGCAGGAGGAATACGCGGACCGGCTCGACGACGATGGCCGCCAGTTCCTCGGCCGCATCCGCCGCGGCGTGCAGCAGATGAGCGACCTGATCGCCGATCTGCTCGACTACTCGCGCATGGAGCGCCGCGCCATGGAGCTGCAGCCGGTGGAGCTGGAGCAACTGGTGGACGAGGTGATCGAAAGCCACGCCGCCGACATCGACGGCAGCGGCTGCGCGCTGAGCCGCGCGCTCGAACCCATGACGCTGGTGCTGGACCGGGACGGCATGGCGGTGGTGTTGCGCAACCTGATCGGCAATGCCGTGAAATTCAGCCGGGCCAGCGCGTCTCCCCGCGTGGAAATCGGGGCCCGCAGCGAGGCGGGCAGGCGTATCCTGTGGGTGCGCGACAACGGAGTGGGTTTTGACATGAAGTACCACGATCGCATCTTTGGCATCTTCCAGCGGCTGCACCGGGCCGAGGACTACCCCGGCACCGGCGTGGGCCTGGCGCTGGTGGCCAAGGCGGTGCAACGCATGGGCGGTCGCGTCTGGGCCGAGAGTTCCCCGGGTGACGGGGCCACGTTCTATCTGGAGTTTCCTGCATGAGCAAAGCCATCAACATGCCGCCGATCCTGCTGGTCGAGGACAATCCCATGGACCTGGACCTCACGCTGCGGGCCTTCGCCAAGCGCAAGTTCTCCAACAGCATCCAGGTGGCGCGCGATGGCGAAGAGGCGCTGGCCTTCCTGCCGCGCTGGGCGGCCGGCGAGACCATGCCGGCCGTGATCCTGCTGGACATCAACCTGCCCAAGGTGAATGGCCTGGACGTGCTCAAGCAGCTCAAGTCGCACGAGCAGTTCCGCCGCATCCCGGTGGTGATGCTGACCTCGTCGCGCGAACACAGCGACCTCAAGGCCGCCTACGACCTGGGCGTGAACTCCTATATTGAAAAGCCGGTGAGCTTCAGCAAGTTCATCGAGGTGGCCGGCCAGATCGAGCTCTACTGGTGCGTGCTCAACGAGCGGCCCGTCTGAATTTTCCAGTGCGACAAGGACAAGAACCATGCTGAAAATCCTGATTCCCGTGGATGGATCGGAACTCTCTTTGATGGCCGTGCGCTACGCGCTGCGGCTCACGGGCTGGGGGCTCAAGGCGCGTTTCGTGGTGGCCAATGTGCAGCCCACGGCCAATCTCTACGAGCTGGTGGTGGCGCACGATCCGGCCGTGTTGCAGAAGGTGGCGGAGGAAGCGGGCCACGATCTCATCGCCCCGGCGGTGCAGTTGCTGCAGGCCGCCGGTCTGCAGGTGGAGCAGGACGTGGCGATTGGCGATCCGGCACACGTGTTGGTTGACATGGTGGAGCGCAACGGCTGCGGCGCGATCATCATGAGCGCGCGCGGCAGCAGTGGCCTGAGCGCGGCGGTGCTGGGCTCGGTGTCGCAGGAGCTGGTGCACCTCTCGCCTGTGCCGGTGACTGTGGTCAAACCGCTGGCCGACTGATTTCCCTGGGCTCCCCTTGGGGGGCTGCCGCTGGCAGGCCTGCTTTGTGGGAGGTCGCGCATGCTGGGCGGCCGACTGCGCTCATGTCCCCCGGGCCGTTCCGGCCCTCCTCCTTGACTTCGCTTCGTCAGCCACCCAGCATGCGCGACTTGCCTGCGGGTGGGCGCTCGACCCGGGGAGCCCGTGTGCACCATGTTCTCGGGGTGACTCCCGACGCAGGCGCGCCCGTGCGTCCGTGGCTTGGCGGGGCGGGGTGTTCTGCAGAGCGAAGTGAAGGAGGAGGGCCGGAACGGCCCGGGGGACATGAGCGGCGCAGAGCGCCCCGATCCGCCAAGCCCGCGAGGTACCTCGGTTCCCGCATCGTCTTTTTTGATGGCTGGAAATTACGTTTAGAGAAACGTATTTACTGATGTGAAATTATCGGCTACAGTCCAGCCCTGACAACGCCGCCGCCATTTCGCACGCGCGGCGACAACGAAGGAGCAAACGACGGATGGCCACCTACACCTACCCCACCTTCCCGTACCGCGGCCCGGCCGACCTCATGCAGGGCGCGCCGCAGCGCAAACCGCTGGTGGTCATCGGCGCCGGCCCGGTGGGCCTGGCCGCCGCCATCGACGCCCGCCTGCAGGGGTTGGAGGTGCTGCTGTTCGACGAAGAAGACAGCGTCTCCTTCGGCTCGCGCGCCGTCTGCTACGCCAAGCGCGCGCTCGAAATCCTCGACCGCCTCGGCGTGGGCGACCCCATCGTCGACAAAGGCGTGAGCTGGAACGTCGGCCGCACCTTCTTGCGCGAAGAAGAGGTCTACCGCTTCAACCTCGTGCCCGACGCCGGCCACAAACGCCCGGGCATGATCAACCTGCAGCAGTACCACCTGGAAGAGGCGCTGGTGCGGCGCGCCGAAGCGCTCGGCGTGGACCTGCGCTGGAAATACAAGGTGGTCGGCGTACAGCCTTTGGACGATGGTGCCCGCGTGAGCATCGAAACGCCGGATGGCGCTTTCGAGATCGACACCGACTGGCTGATCGTGGCGGACGGTGCGCGCTCCAACGTGCGGCGCCAGCTCGGCCTGGACATCGAGGGCCATGTGTTCAAGGACCGCTTCCTGATCGCCGACGTGATCATGAAGGCCGACTTCCCCGCCGAGCGCTGGTTCTGGTTCGACCCGCCGTTCCACCCCAACCAGAGCGTGCTGCTGCACAAGCAGAGCGACAACGTCTGGCGCATCGACTTCCAGCTCGGCTGGGACGCCGACCCGGAAGAAGAGAAGAAGCCGGAAAACATCCTCCCGCGTGTGAAAGCCATGCTGGGCGACGAGCGCGAGTTCAGCCTGGAGTGGGCCAGCATCTACACCTTCCAGTGCCGGCGCATGAAGAACTTCCGCCACGGCCGCCTGCTGTTTGTGGGCGATGCGGCGCACCAGGTCTCGCCGTTCGGCGCGCGCGGCGCCAACTCCGGCTTCCAGGACACCGACGACCTGCTCTGGAAACTCGCGTTGGTCATGAAAGGCCTGGCGCCCGAGGCCCTGCTCGATACCTACGACGCCGATCGCACCTATGCGGCCGACGAGAACATCCGCAACTCCACCCGCTCCACCGACTTCATCACGCCCAAGAGCGCGGTCAGCCGCCTGTTCCGCAACGCGGCGCTGGAGCTGGCGCGCACGCAACCGTTCGCCCGCAAGCTGGTGAACTCCGGCCGCCTCTCGGTGCCGGCCTTCCTGGTGCACTCGGCGCTGAACACGCCCGACGTGGACGCCTTCGAAGGCGACATGGTCCCGGGCGCGCCGCTGGACGACGCGCCGGTGCGCGTGGCCGGGCAGGACGGCTGGCTGCTCGACCAGCTGGGCAACCGCTTCCAGCTGCTCGCCTTTGCCGACAGCGTGGAGCAGATGGACCCGGCGCTGCGCGCGCAGGCCGCGGCGCTGGCGAGTGGAGCGATCCCGGTGGAGGTGGTGCTGGTCACGGCCCACGCGGGAAGCGCGGCGGCCGGCCTGACCGTGCTGCACGACCGCGACGGCATGGTCGACCAGCGGCTCGACGCCCGCCCCGGCACCTGCTACCTGCTGCGCCCCGACCAGCACGTGGCCGCGCGCTGGCGCCGCTTCGACGTGGTCGCGGTGCGCAGCGCGCTGGCCCGCGCCACCGCGCAGGACACGGCTTCAACCGCCGCCCAGCGCCCCGCCACGCAAGCGGTCGCCGCCTGAACCCGAACACCGAGGAGACCCCCATGCCCCTGCAACTCCAGCCCAACCTCGCCGAACCCGGTCAGCGCTACTTCCGCGACTTCACGCCCGGCGACGATTTCTACGAAGCCCTCATCGACACCCACCGCGACCTCAGCGACGAGCAGAGCCAACTGCTCAACGCCAAGCTGATCCTGCTGCTGGCCAACCAGGTGGGCGACATCAGCGCCCTCAAGCAAGCCCTCGCGATCGCCCGCGAAGGCGTCTGAACCCATTCACCCGAAGGAGAACACCATGTCCAACATCCGCAAGATTCACCACGTCGCCTACCGCTGCAAGGACGCCAAGACCACCGTCGAGTGGTACCAGAAGCACCTGGGCATGAACTTCGTGCTCGCCATCGCCGAAGACCAGGTGCCGTCCACCCACGCGCCCGACCCCTACATGCATTTGTTCATGGACGCGGGTGGCGGCAACATCCTGGCCTTTTTCGAGCTGCCCAACGCGCCCGAGATGGGCCGCGACCCGAACACGCCCGACTGGGTGCAGCACATCGCGCTGGAAGTGGACACGGTCGAAGAGCTGGAGACCACCAAGGCGCGCCTGGAAGCCGCCGGCATTCCGGTGGTGGGCGTGACCGACCACACCATCTTCAAGAGCATCTATTTCTTCGACCCCAACGGCCACCGCCTGGAGCTGGCCGCCAACACCGCCACGCCCGAGATGATGAAGAAGCTCGACGACGTGAAATGGGACATGCTCAATGAGTGGGACAAGACCAAGCGCGCGCCCAAGCACGCCGCCTGGATGCACGAAAAAGAGTTCACGGCGGTTTGAACCGTGCGTAGCCGATTCCCGCCTTGCCGTCCATCGGAAAGTAGGGGGTAAAAGGGCTCAAGTTCGCTCGGCACGGGCCGAAACCCCTGAGAACAGCGGCCGTGTTTTTTCGGATCGCTGACTCAGTGGAGAAGGGATCTGCCATGTTGAGCATCAACTCCGGCCCGGCCGTCGCCTGGCCCACCGCTGCGCCGGTGACGGTCGCACCGGTCAGCGCCGTCACCGCCATTGCCCCCGCGCAGCGTTCATCGGGCGATGGCAACGCGGGCCTGGACTCGGGCCGCCGCGGTCAGACGCAGAACGGCGGCGCGCCAGCGGCCGATGCGCCCGAAGCGGCGCCCTTGCTGCCGCGCGAACGGACCGATGGCGGACGTGAGCAGGCGTCGGCCGAAACGGCGGATGCGGCGGCCAAGGCCGAGCAGCACGAGCGGGCGCAGGACAAGGCCGAAGAAAAGGCGGCGAAGCTGAAGCTGCAAGAGGTGCTGGCCAATGTCTGGAAAGCCAGCGCGGCGGTGGTGGACGCGGTGCTGGGCCGCGACGGGGCCGGCCCTGCCCCGGCGCAGGGCGACGACCCCGCCCGGTCCGCGCCCGATCCCTCGTTGGTGGCGGCCGCGCAGCCACTGCCTGGCGAAGTGCTCCAGGCCGATAGCGTCAGCGATCTGCGTGACACGCAGGACGTGGTGGCCTACGACGAGCGCGGCGCCAGCAGCCTGGCACCGCCGGAGTCGGGCAGCCTGGTCAACCAACGGGTTTGAGAGGCCGGGTGGCGGATCAGGTCAGGCGGGATCGTGCACCGGAAAGTGGTGCAGGGCCTTTCGCGTGAGCTCCATCTCGTGCGACAGCTGTTGACACAGTGCCAGTGGCACCACGTCCTGTGTCTGCGTGGCCAGGTGTTCGATCTGCGCCGACGTTCTCACCAGCGCGCGAAAGCCCATCAACATGCAGGTGCCCTTGAGCTTGTGGGCGTTGTAGCCCACGGCGTGCCGGTCGCCATGGGCCATGGCCTCCAGCAGCACGTGCACCGTGCCTTCCGGGGGATCGAACATGGTCTTGAGCAACTCGTTGAGCGAGTCCTCCGGCATCATTGCCGCGACCTGGGCGTACGACTCGGCGTCGACCAGACCCGAGACGCAATGGCCCATGTCCGGCAACCGCAACAACTCGTAGAACGATGCCGACGGCGGATACGGTGGTTGTGTGCTGCGCGCGTCCATCGGCGCGCAGTTTTCCGGGCCGTCGAGCAGGCCGCAGCGTGCCAGTGCGCGTTGCAGATCGGCCGCCTGCAGCGGCTTGCTGGTGAACTCGTTGACGCCCACCTCCAGCGCGCGCTTGCGCGTGTCGTTGACCACGTCGGCCGTCACCAGAATGATCTTGATGTCGGCGGCGGGACCGTCCAGGGCGCGGATCGCCTCGGTGGCGGCCAGACCGTCGAGCACCGGCATGTGGTAGTCCAGCAGCACCACGTCGAAGTGTTGGCTGACCAGCAGCTGCAGGGCTTGCTGGCCGTTTTCGCAGAACACCGCTTCATGCCCCATTTTGTCGAGCAGGATGTTCATGTACTTCAGGTTGATCGGATGGTCCTCGGCCACCAGCACGCGCAGATGGCGGGTCTGCCCCATCTCGTTGGCGGTGGGGTGCTCATCCAGCGGCGCCTGGGCCTCGGGCAACTGCAGGCGCACCCGGAACACCGAGCCCACGCCGGGCTGGCTGTCGACCTCGATGTCGCCACCCATCATGCGGGCCAGATTGAGTGAGATCTCCAGGCCCAGACCGGTGCCCCCGATGCGTCGGCGCAGCGAATTGTCGGCCTGGTAGAAGCGGGTGAACAGCCGGTTGACGGTCTCTTCGTCCATGCCCACGCCGGTGTCCCGCACCGTCAGCACCACGCTGGGCGGGCCATCGGGCGCGGTGGCCAGCTCCACGGTCACACCCCCCTGCAGGGTGAACTTGAGGGCGTTGTTGATCAGGTTGAACAGGATCTGGCGCAGCCGGGTCGGATCGGCCGCGACCCACTCCGGGAGGTCGGCACTGGTGCGCATGTCCAGCGTCAGACCCCGCTCGCGGGCGGCCACCTGCATCAGGCCGTCGACCTCCTGCACCACGCTGCGCAGGTGGACGGGCACGACCGAGAGCTTGAGCGTGCCCGACTCCATGGTGGAGACGTCCAGGATGTCGTTGAGCACGCCCAGCAGGTGCAGCGCCGAGTCGCGCGCGGTCTGCAGGTAGTCGCGTTGCTGGCAGGAGAGGGCGGAGTCGTCGAGCAGGTTGAGCATGCCGAGCAGGCCCTGGAATGGGGTTCGGATCTCGTGGCTCATGTTGGCCAGGAAGATGCTCTTGCCTTGGTTGGCGGCCTCGGCCTGGTCGCGTGCGTCGGAGAGTTCGTGGCTGAGTTTCTGCAGGCGGGCGTACTGGCGCTGCTGCTTTCGGATGTGGCGCACCAGCAGGCCCAGGAACAGCAGCATCACCACGATCTGCGCCGCCGCCAGGCCAATCACCAGCAGGCCCTGCTGGCGCAGCTGCGCATTGCGTTCGTCCAGGAAGCGCGCCACGGCCCGGTTGGCCGCGCGCGTGAGCTCACCCAGCAAGGGCTTGAGCGGCTTGATCGCGGCGTCGATGGAAGCCATCCGGGCCGGGTTGTTGGCCAACGCCTGCGGATCGGCAAACAGCGGGTCCGCCATGGCCACGAACGCGTTGACCTTGGCCATGGTCACGGTGTACCCGGACGAGCTTTCGAGCAGGTCCCGGCGTGGGATCCTGGTCAGCAGATCGATGCGGCTGAGGAACACCTCATAGCGCTCGGACAGCGCGTGGCCGTCGACCGGGGAGGTGGCCTTCATGCCCTCCATGAGCGCGTGCTCCAGCCGCCCGAGCTCGCGTTCGAGCTGGTAGGCCTGCCACATGATCGAATCGACCTGGTTGGTCGACACGTCGTCGAGCATGCGGTATTGCTGCCACTGGATCCAGACCAGGGGTGTGAGCGTGAGCCCCAGCAGGCCCACCAAGGCGATCATCCATTGCCGACCGTGCCAGCGGGCCAGATTCGGCAGCCGGAAAGTCATTGGACTTCCAGTGCCTTGAGCTGCCAGATCGAGCGCTCGTAGTACGTGGATGAGCGCAGTTCGATGCTTCGGTCAAACGGATAGATGATGAACAGTGGCCCCTTGTCGCGCACGCGGATGGGCTGGTCGTTGATCAGCCGGGCCATGATGACTTCGTGCTTGGCCGTGTCGCTCAACGGGATCTCGATCCTGTAGTCGTTGATGGCCAGGGCACCGAGCACCGTGCCGCTGGCTTTCACGGCCGCCATCACGTCGGACAGCAAGGGCCCGGTGAATTTGACCGGCTTGTCGAACCAGGGTGTGCTGGTGGTGAAACTGTGCTGCGGCAGGGCCTCGATCATCTTCATGTCGAAGATGGCCGTGTTGCCCGCGTTCGTGGCGGCGATCTTGCCCGAGATGGTGAGAACGGGGCGCTCTTTCGGCGCGTCGAGCGCGAGCGCGGCGCCCGAGAAGGCGAACCCGGCAAGCAACAGGCCACCGGTGATGATGGTGCGTCGGATTTTCAGCATGGTGATGCACGCAGTGGGGGTGGGGCGGTGGCTCTCAGATGCGGTGGCGCACGCCGCCCGGGCTGCTCGCCAGGCGGGCCAGCAGCGCATCGGCGATCTGCGTCAACGGCAGGATCTCGTGGGCCGCGCCGTACTGGATGGCCATGCGGGGCATGCCGAACACCACGCAGCTGGTTTCGTCCTGCACGTAGTTGTAGCTGCCGGCGTCCTTCATCTCGCGCATGGCCTGCGCGCCGTCGGCGCCCATGCCGGTGAGCATGATGCCCAGCGCGTTCGGGCCCAACACCCGCGCGGCCGACTTGAACAGCACCTCGACTGAGGGCCGGTGCCGGTTCACCGGCTCGGTGTCCTCGACCACGGCCACGTAGTTCGAGCCGCTGCGGTCGATGCGCAGGTGGTGGCCGCCGGGGGCGATGTAGGCGTGGCCGGGCAGGATGCGCTGGCCGTCGCTCGCCTCCTGCACCTGGATGCGGCACAAGGTGTTGAGCCGGTTGGCGAAGCTGGTGGTGAAGCCCGGCGGCATGTGCTGGGTGATGACGATGGCCGGCGAGTCGGCCGGCATGCGGGTCAACACTTCGCGGATGGCCTCGGTGCCGCCGGTGGAGGCGCCGATGCAGATCACTTTTTCGGTGGACAGGCGCGGCAGCGGGGCGCGGGGCGCGTCGGCCACGGCGCCGCTGTGGGCCGGGCGGGCGTCAGGCGCGGCCGTCGGGCTGGCCAGGCGGTGCACCTGCGCGCTGGCGGCCACGCGGATCTTGTCCACGATGTCGCCGGCCAGTTCGTTCAGGCCGCTGCTCACGCCGATGCGCGGCTTGGCCACGAAGTCCACCGCGCCCATTTCGAGCGCGCGCAGGGTGGTCTCGGCGCCCTGTTCGGTCAGGGTGGAGACCATCACCACGGGCATGGGGCGCAGGCGCATCAGGCGAGAGAGGAACTCCAGCCCGTCCATGCGCGGCATTTCCACGTCGAGCGTGATCACGTCGGGGTTGAGCTCGCGGATCATCTCGCGCGCCACCAGCGGGTCGCTGGCCGCACCGACACAGCGCATGTCGGGTTGCCGGTTGATGATTTCGGTGAGCAGACTGCGCACCAGCGCGGAGTCGTCCACCACCACCACTTTGATCTGGGCCATGGTTGTGTTTCGTCAGAAGAGATCGATTGAGCCACCAGAAGTCGCCTTGGCCACCACCGCGGCGCTGCCCTTGCGTTCCTGGGTTTCGAGGGTGTCGGGGTGCGAATGCGCGAGCCGCTTGACCATGGCCTTGCCGCTGGCGGGGAAGTAGCAGACCTTGCGCGGATGGATGTCCAGCACGTCCTTGGAGACGATGGCGATGCGCTCGGTCTGCAGGTAGTCCAGCACGAACCGGGTGTTGCGCTCGCCCACGTTCAGGCTGGTGAAGTTGTGCATCACCTGGCCGCCGCCGAACACCTTGGCCTGCATGCTCTCGCGCCGGGCGCCGAGCTTCATCATCTCGTTGATCAGCAGTTCCATCGCGTAGGAGCCGTAGCGGCCCGAGGTGTCGGCGCCGCCCTCGGGCAGCATGAAGTGGTTCATGCCGCCCACGCGCGCCTGGGGGTCCCAGATGCAGGCGGCGATGCACGAGCCCAGCACCGTCATGATCAGCATGTCGTCGGCGGTCACGAAGTACTCGCCCGGCAGCACCTTGACCGCGTCGTGCCCGAAGTGCGGGTCGTGGAAGAAAAACGCGGCCTCGCCGGGTTTGCGCGGCCGGGCCTTGAGCGCGTCCAGCGACGGGCTCTTGGTGACGCTGCCCACCCGGCTGACCAGGCCCGCGTTGGGCAGGGCCAGGGCGGTGCGCGCGCCGAGTGCCTGCGGCATGGCGGATTCAGACGCGCTCATAGACCGTCTTTCCCCGCAGTTCGAAGTGCTTGCGGGCGTCGCTGAAGTTCTCGGCGTGGCCCACGAACAGCATGCCGCCGGGCTTCATCACGCGGTGGATGCGTTCGAGCACGCGGCGCTGCGTTTCCGCGTCGAAATAGATCATCACGTTGCGGCAGAACACGATGTCGAAGGGCTCGCTGAACGGCAGTTCCTCGATCAGGTTCACGCTCAGGAACTCCATGTGCTTTTGCAGCTCGGGCTTGACGCGCATCAGGCCAGCGTTGCCGCCCTTGCCGCGCATGAAGAAGCGCTGCAGGCGCTCGGGGCTCAGGCCCTTGACGCCGTCGCTCTTGTAGACCCCCTGCGCGGCGGTGGCCAGCACCTTGGTGTCGATGTCGCTGTTGACCAGGTGGAACGATCCGCCCGACCCCAGGGCTTCGGTGGCGGTCATGGCGATGGAGTAGGGCTCTTCACCGGTGGAGGCCGCCGAGCACCAGATGCGCCAGTCGTGCCCGCGCCGCGCGCGCATCAGCTCGTCCAGGATGGTGAAGTGGTGCTGCTCGCGGAAGAAGGCGGTGAGGTTGGTGGTCAGCGCGTTGATGAACTCCTGCCACTCGGGGCCGTCGTGCTGCTCCAGCCAGTCCAGGTAGGCCTTGAAGCTGGTGTGGCCGGTGTCGCGCAGGCGGCGCGAGACGCGGCTGTACACCATGGCGTGTTTGCCGTCGTGCAGGCTGATGCCGGCGCGTTTGTAGATCAGGGCCTTGATGCGCGTGAAGTCGCCGTCGGTCCAGACGAACTCGCGCCCCTGGGCCAGCGGGCCTTCTTCTTGAGGGGCCGGCAGCACAACGGGAGCACGGCGGGGGAGGGTCGTCTGCTGCAGCATGGGGTGTCCTGACCGGTGGGTTGGGCGCGGGCCAGGAGCCCGCGAGAGGGGTTCAGTGGCGTGAGCGCCTCACCAGGCCGGAGGTGTCGAGGATCAGCGCGACCTTGCCGTCGCCCAGGATGGTGGCGCCCGAGATGTTGGGCACCTTGCGGTAGTTGGACTCCAGGTTCTTGATCACCACCTGCTGCTGCCCGAGCAGCTCGTCCACCATGAGCGCCACTCGCGCGCCATCGGCCTCCACCACCACCATGATCGGGCTGGCCGCGTTGTATTCGAAACGCGGCACCTGGAACACCCGCTCCAGCTCGATCACCGGCATGTACTCGTCGCGCACCTTCACCAGCTGCGCGCCCTGGGCCACGGTGTTGATGTCCTTCGGGTTGATCTGGAACGACTCGATCACCGACGACAGCGGCAGGATGTAGACCTCGTCGCTCACGCGCACCGTCATGCCATCCATGATGGCCAGCGTGAGCGGCAGGCGCACCTTCACGCTCATGCCGTAGCCCTCGGCGGAGTCGATCTCCACCGTGCCGCCCAGCGAGGCGATGTTCTTCTTGACCACGTCCATGCCCACGCCACGGCCCGACACGTCGGTGACGACCTCGGCGGTGGAGAAGCCCGGCGCGAGGATCAGGCCCCAGACCTCGGGGTCGCTCAGCGAATCGGGCGCGTCCATGCCTTTTTCGCGCGCCTTCTGCAGCAGCTTCTGGCGCGAGAGGCCCTTGCCGTCGTCGCGCACCTCGATCAGGATCGAGCCGCCCTGGTGGGACGCCGAGAGCGTGATGGTGCCGTGTTCGGTCTTGCCCTTGGCCAGCCGCTCCTCGGGCGGTTCGATGCCGTGGTCGCAGCTGTTGCGGATCAGGTGCGTCAGCGGGTCGGTGATCTTCTCGATCAGGCCCTTGTCGAGCTCGGTCGCTTCGCCGTGGGTGATCAGCTCGACCTTGCGGCCCAGCTTGCCCGCCAGATCGCGCAGCATGCGCGGAAAGCGGTTGAACACCACCGACATCGGGATCATTCGGATCGACATCACCGCTTCCTGCAGATCGCGGGTGTTGCGGTCCAGGTCGGCCAGGCCGGCCAGCAGGGGCTGGTTGGCGGTGCTGTCGAGCTCGCGGCTCTTTTGCGCCAGCATGGCCTGGGTGATGACGAGTTCGCCCACCAGGTTGATGAGCTGGTCCACCTTGCTCACCGAGACGCGCAGCGTGCTCGATTCGAGCTGGGCCGTGCTGGGGGCGGCGCGGGCATCGGCCTTGGGGGCCGCCTTGGCCGGGGCGGCGCTGGCCGAGGGCGTGCCACCCGCTTCGAGCGGCTGGGCGGGTGCGCTCGGCGGGGGCGAGCCCGGGGAACCCTCGAAGAAGCCGAAGGCCGTGCCTTCGCCGCCCGCCACGGGAGCGGCCGACTGGGCCGCCAGGATCGCGGCCGGATCGACGATCTGGATCTGCTCCTTGCTCACATGGAAGGTGAACAGGTCGAGCAGGTCGGTGTCGCTGGCCGTGGTGAGCGCGCGGAAGATGCGGCGGTCTTTCTGGTCGCAGGGCAGGGGGCTGATCTCGCCCAGGCCCGGGATGTCGCGGAACAGCTCGGCGATGCAGTCGGCCTCGCTCGGGTTCTCCAGCGGGCCGATGTGGATCTCCAGCTCGCGCGTGGCCGGGGCGGCCTTGCGTGCTGCCGGGGCGGCGGCGGGCGGGGGCGCGATGGCAATGGCGGGGGCGGCGCTGGGCGCGGGCGCCGCGGCGGGCGGGGCCACCAGCTCCGATTCCACCTCGCCCTGCGCCAGCACGGCGATGCGGGCCACCAGCGCGTCGGTCGGCGGGGAATCGGTGCTGCGGCCCTGGTGGCGTGCCAGCAGCAGGCGCAGCGCGTCGGACGATTCGAGCAGCACGTCCACCATCGCCGCGTTGGGCTGGAGCTCGTGGCGGCGCAGCTTGTCCAGCAGCGACTCCATCTGGTGCGTGAGTTCGGCCACGTCGGCAAAGCCGAAGGTGGCGCCGCCGCCCTTGATGGAGTGGGCGCAGCGGAAGATCGCGTTGAGCTCCTCGTCGTCGGCCTGCTCCAGGTCCAGCTGCAGCAGCATCTGCTCCATCTGGTCCAGGTTTTCGCCGGCCTCTTCAAAAAAGATCTGGTAGAACTGGCTCAGGTCGATGTTGTCACCGAGGTGTTGGCCGTCGTTCATCATTTCACCCATGGGGGACTCCTTGCCTGTGTGGCGTGTGCGCTCGTGGGGCGACTGTTCAGCGGATGACTTTCTGGATGACCTCGATCAGGCGGCCCGGATCGAACGGCTTGACCAGCCATCCGGTGGCGCCGGCGCTGCGCCCGGCCTGCTTCATCAGATCGCTCGACTCGGTGGTCAGGATCAGGATGGGGGTGTTCTTGAACTTGGGGTGCTCGCGCAACCGGCGCGTGAGCCCCAGGCCGTCCAGGCGCGGCATGTTCTGGTCGGTCAGCACCAGGTCGATGGCGTGGGTCTGGGCCTTCTCCAGCGCGTCCTGCCCGTCCACCGCTTCCACCACGTGAAAACCCGCGCCAGTCAGGGTGAACGACACCATTTTTCGCATGGAGGCCGAGTCGTCTACGGCAAGAATCGATTGCATGGAGTACTCCGTGTTTCGAACAGATATCGACAGAAAGAGGGTGGGCTTGAACAGCGCATCGTCAGAACAATTCGATGGAACCCGCGTCCATCTCGCTTTGCGTCACCGGGCTGGGGCGCTCGGGCACCGGGTCCAGGCATATCGGCAGCTCGCCTTCTTCCGGTTCCATGGTTTCGTCGGCCAGCTTCCAGGCGCAGCCCTGAAGAATCTTGCCGGTGTGCACCAGCAGCTGGGTCGCCATGTCGTGGAACTGCAGTTCGGTCACGGCCTGGTGCAGGCTGTGGCGGATGCGGTGGAGGTCCTCGTCGTCGTGGCGCGCGAGGTGGGCCAGCGCGTGGTTGGCGGAGCCGAAACGCTCCAGCAGATTGCCCGTGGCGTGGTCCAGCAGGCCCTCAAGGCGTTGCAGATCGGTCATGGCCATGAGCAGGGCGTCCTGCACATCGGCCACCAGACTCACGGGCAGCGAGACGGACGGCTGGGGCTGTGGCATCGTCGGTTGGTCCATGGTGTGGGCGAGGTGTGGCCTGGCGGTGGAAGGGCGGGCATTACAATTTTCCCGACCTGTGATCCTCTGTATCGGCAGATAACGGGCCGAATTCAGCGCCATTTCGTGGCGTTGTCCACGCGTCCCAGCACGGCGTGCTTTATTCAAGGCGTCCAACCCCTCTCACCATGAACGCAGCGCCCGCCCCCGATCCCTTGGACAAGTCCCCGGTCCGCATCCTGCATCTGGAGGACTCGCGGGTGGACCACGCTCTGGTCAAGTTCGCCCTGCAGCGCAGTCAGATGCCCTGCGAGCTCACCCTGGTGGAC
Source organism: Hydrogenophaga taeniospiralis (assembly GCF_020510445.1). NCBI lineage: Bacteria > Pseudomonadati > Pseudomonadota > Betaproteobacteria > Burkholderiales > Comamonadaceae > Hydrogenophaga > Hydrogenophaga taeniospiralis. The sequence goes on along the minus strand of NZ_JAHBAG010000001.1, from coordinate 5,064,021 downwards.
TCGCTCGACGATTTCCGCCGGGAGCTGGCCGACGGGCGCCACGACATCGTGCTGGCCGACTACCACCTGCCCGGTTTCACCGGCCTGGACGCCTGGGACGTGGCCCGGGCCTGCCACAGCGAGCTTCCGTTCGTGATCCTCTCAGGCGCCATTGGCGAGGCCGCCGCGGTCGAGGCCATGCACCGCGGCGTGAGCGACTACCTGCTCAAGGACAGCATGCACCGGCTGTCGCACGTGATCGAGCGCGCCCTGGAAGTGAGCGAGACCCGCCGCGCCAAGGCCCGCGCCGACGCCGAGCTGGCCGACTCGCGCCACCGGCTGGCCGAGCTCGCCGAACACCTGCAGACCAGCATCGAACAGGAGCGCGCCGACATCGCCCGCGAGATCCACGACGACATCGGCGGCGCCCTCGCCGCCGTGAAGCTCGACCTGGCCTGGGTCGGGCGCCGCGTGGCCGACGAGGAGATGAGCGCCCACGTGAACAACGCGCTGGAGATGTTGCAGCACGCGCTGGGCGCGAGCCAGCGCATCATGATGAACCTGCGCCCGCCCATCCTCGACCAGGGGCTGGTGGCGGCGGTGCAGTGGCTGGCGTCGAGCTTCGAGCGGCGCACCGGCCATCGTGTGCTGGTGCGCCGCTCGTCCGAATTCATCGATGTGCCGCGCGAGGTGCAGCTGGTGGCCTACCGCACCGCGCAGGAAGCCCTGACCAACGTCAGCAAGCACGCGCAGGCCAGCGCGGTCGACATCGACCTGAACGACCGCGAAGGGGTGTTGACCCTGGAAGTGAAAGACAACGGGCGGGGCATGGGCCCCGAGGCGCTGCGCAAGGCCAAGTCGTTTGGTCTGCTCGGGCTCAAGGAGCGCGCCGAAAAGGTGGGCGGCTGGCTCGACGTGAGTTCTTCCCCGCGCGGCACCTCGGTGATCCTGTCGGTGCCGCTGCGTGCATCGACGAACCCCGACAATGCAGATGCTGACAAGGAGGACGGCCATGATCAAGGTGATTTTGTGTGACGACCACGCGATGGTGCGCCGCGGCATCCGCGACACCATCGCCGAGGCGGTGGACATCCAGGTGGTGGGCGAAGCCGGCAGCTACCCCGAGCTGCGCGAACTGCTGCGCAAGACCCCGTGCGACGTGCTGGTGCTCGACCTGAACATGCCCGGGCGCGGCGGGTTGGAAGTGCTGGCCGCGCTGCGCGAAGAGGGTTCGCCGGTCAAGACCCTGGTGGTCTCCATGTACCCGGAAGACCAGTACGCCATCCGCTGCCTGCGCGCCGGCGCGCGCGGCTACCTGAACAAGGCGGGCGAGCCCGCCGAGCTGGTGAACGCCGTGCGCACCGTGCAGCAGGGCCGCAAATACGTCACCGCCGACGTGGCGCAGATGCTGGTGGACAACCTCAGCGCGCCCGAAAGCGAAGAGCTGCACGCCAGCCTGTCCGAGCGCGAACTGCAGACCCTGCAGAAGATCGCCACCGGCAAGAAACTCTCCGAAATCGCCGAAGAACTCATGCTCAGCCCCAAGACCGTGAGCGTGTACCGCGCGCGGGTGCTGGAGAAACTGCACATGAGCAACAACGCGGAACTGACGGTCTACGCGATCCGCAACAGCCTGGTTTGAGGATGCGCACCGCGAAAGCGCGGCTACGCCTCCCAAGGGTTGATGATGCTCAGCCCTGCAGCCTCGAAAGGACGCGTATCGCGTGTGGCAACCATGAGCCCACGTGCTGCCGCCGTCGCGGCGATATAGCCGTCCGCCATGCCTATTGCCCTTCCTGCCGCCCTCGCCTGCGACATCAGGTCTGCGTAGGCCTGTGAGGCATCCAGGTCGAAGGGAAGAACGCGCCCCGTGAAGGCCGGCAATACGTCTCGCTCCAGGCGATCCAGATAGACCGTGCGCCGTTTGCCTGCCGGCATCGCCGCCAAGCCAAAGCGCAGTTCCGCCACGGTCACGGCGGACAGGTACAGCGTTTCTATCGTCTGAGCATCGAGCCATGCCAGCACACGCGCATCGGGCGCGAGCTTCCACGATTCGGAAATCACGTTGGTGTCGATGAGGATCATTCAAACCTCATCGGCTCGGCCGGGGTCTTGTCGCGGAGTTGGTTGAACTGCTCCGCTTCCGTGTCGGTCAGCCCCCCCGCTTCACGGGCGATAGAGGCCAGCAAAGAACCGAGCTTGATACGCTCCGGTGGCCGAGCGGCAGCTTCCAGAATGTCGCGGATTTCAGCCTCGGTGCTGTGGCCATGATGGGCCGCCCGCACACGAAGCGCGCGGTGCACCTCGTCGGGCAGATTTCTGACGGTAACGACTGCCATGACTTCATCTCCTGCAATTGGCATCAATGATGTCACTATAGTCAAAGTGAAGTCAACTCGCAAAATGAGGCAAACCCACCGCAATAACCTCGTGCAGCCGCCTTCCCAGGCCGCTCCGGCATACTGACCCGATGGTCACATCCCACTCGATCTGGAGTCCTTTGCGACAACCCGCTTTTCGGGGGCTCTGGGTGTGTGGCGGGGTCTTTTTCATTGGCGCGGGCATGCAGACCATGGCCGCGGCCTGGCTCATGGTCGAGCTCACCGGCTCGTCGTTTCTGGCCGCGCTGGTGCAAACCGCGGTGTTCCTGCCCATGTTCCTGCTGGCGCTGCCGGCGGGCGTGCTGGCCGACACCACCGACCGGCGCCGCCTGATCTCGGGCGCGCTGATGGCGCAGGTGGGCGCCTGTGCCCTGCTGGCCGCGCTGGTGCTGGGCGGTTGGGGTGGGCCGGCCTCGGTGCTGTTTCTGGTGTTCGTCTGCGGCTGCTGCACGGCCGTGCTCACGCCGGCCTGGAACTCCTCGGTGATCGACCCGGTGCCGCGCGACGAGTGGCCGCAGGCCATCACCGCCATCGGCATTGCCTACAACGCCGCGCGCGCCATCGGCCCCACGCTGGCCGGTCTGCTGTTCGCGCGGCTGGGCGCGGGCTGGGTGTTCGTGGTCACGGTGTTCACCACGGCGGTGATGTGGGAGTCGATCCGCCGCTGGCCGCCGCGAGCGCACCCGCCTTCCAGCCTGCCGGCCGAGCGGCTCTGGGGCGGCACGCTGAGCGGCCTGCGCTTTGCCTGGCACTCGCGCATGATCCTGGCGCAGCTGGTGCGCGTGATGGCCTTCAGCGCCGCCGGCTCGGCGCTGTGGGCGCTGCTGCCGGTGATCGCGCAGCGCCAGCTCGGCACCGGCGCCGAAGGTTTCGGCCTGCTCATGGGCTGCCTGGGCACCGGCGCCGTGGCCTCGGGCCTGGTGATCGGGCGGGTGCGGGCCCGCTTCGGGCTCGACGGCATCGTGGCCGCCAGTTGCGCGGCGTTTGCCGCCGTCATGCTGGTGGCGGCCTGGGTGCGCGTGCCGTGGCTGGTGTACGCCGCCATGGCCGTGGGCGGCGCGGCCTGGATGGCGACCATGTCCACCTTCAACACCGCCACCCAGGCCAGCGCGCCGCCCTGGGTGCGTTCGCGCGCGGTGGCGCTGCACATCGTCTCCGCGCTGGGCGCGTTCGCCATCGGCTCGGCGTTCTGGGGAGCGGTCTCCGACATCGCCGGCCTGACCGCCGCGCTCTCCGCGGCCGGCGTGCTCATGGCCGCGGGCCTGCTGCTGGCACGCCCGTTTCCGCTGCGCGTGGGCGAGGCGCACGACGTGACCCAGGGCACGCCCTGGGACGAGCTGTTCGTGGAAGCCGAGCCCAGCCCCGAGGCCGGCCCGGTGGCGGTGGAGGTGGGCTACCGCATCCGGCCCGGGGAAGACAAGGCCTTTCTCGACACCATCGCCCGCATGAAGGCCCCGCGGCGGCGCGACGGTGCCACCTTCTGGCGCGTCTACAAAGATCTGGGCGAACCCTCGCGCTACGTGGAGCGTTTCATCGTCGCCTCGTGGGCCGACTACCTGCACCAGCGCGCCCGCGCCACCCTGGCCGACGGCGCGATCGAAGCCGAGGTGCGCGCTTTCCTGGCGCCGGGCGAGGCCGCGCGCATGTCGCACTACATCGCCGAGCGCTGACCCCCTGAACCCGTTCCCTGCATCAACCCTGGACACCCGATGAACGCACTCGAACTGAAGATACCGCCCGTGGCCCTGGCGCTGCTGGTGGGCGCGGCCATGTGGGGCGTGTCGGCGTGGGCGCCCGCGCTGGCCGGGCCGCTGCCCCGCCTGCCGGCCGTGGCGCTGCTGCTCGTGCTGGCCGGCGCACTCGTGGCCCTGCTCGGTGTGGCCTCTTTCCGGCGTGCGAAGACCACTGTGAACCCGACCACGCCCGGGGCCGCGTCCGCGCTGGTGGACAGCGGCATCTACCGTTACACCCGAAACCCCATGTACCTGGGCCTGCTGCTGGTGCTGGCCGGGTGGGGTCTGTGGCTGGCCCATGCGCTGGCGCTGCTGGGGCTGCCGGCCTTCGTGGTGTACATGAACCGCTTCCAGATCGGCCCGGAAGAGCGGGCGCTCACGGCGCTGTTTGGCGACGTGTTCACCACTTACCGGCACAAGGTGCGGCGGTGGATCTGAGAGGCTGAGCGCCGCGTTGCACTGGGTAGCGAAAGGACCTTATGTTTTCCCACATCTTTGTCGGCGTCAGCGACTTCGAGCGCGCTCTGGCCTTCTACAACCCGCTGATGGCCGCGCTCGGCATCGAGTCGCGCTTCTGCGACCCCAGCCGCCCCTGGGCGGGCTGGCAGTCCCACCCGGGCCCTCGGCCGCTCTTCCTGATCGGCCGGCCCTACGACGCCCAACCCCACGCGCCGGGCAACGGCCAGATGGTGGCCTTCCTGGCCGACAGCCGGGCGCGGGTGGACGGCGCGCATGCGGCCGCGCTGGCGTATGGCGGCGTCTGCGACGGCGCGCCGGGGCTGCGGCCCGAGTACCACGAGCACTACTACGGCGCCTACTTCCGCGACCCCGACGGCAACAAACTCTGCGTGGCCTGCCACCTGCCGCCGGACCAGCAGGCGGTGGCCGCCGGGCCCTCACAAGGGGGCATGGCGTGCGGTTGAACGGACTCCAGAGGCCGGCGCGCCGGCAGTTGCCGGTGTTTCTGCTGGCCGCGTTGCTGATGCTGCTGCTGTCCGCCTGCGGCAAGGACGACCCGCAGGCCCGGCTGGAAGCGGCGGTGCAGCGGCTGCAGGACAACCTGGAAGCGCGCGACAGCGGCGCTGTGCTCGACCAGCTGGACAAGCGCTTTCGCGCCCAGGACCAGTTTGATGCGCAATGGGCGCGCCAGACCATGCTGCTGCTGTTCCACCGCTACGCCCAGGTCAAGGTGGTCTCGCTCGGGCGCCAGACCCGCATCGACCCCGGCTCCGCGCTCACCGGCCACACCGAAGCCCAGCTCTTGGTCACCGGCGCACAGGGCCTGATCCCCGAGCGGGTCACGCCCTACACCGTGCGGCTGGAGTGGCGGCGTGATGGGGACGACTGGAAGCTCTATGACTTGAAGTGGGAGTGAGGGCGTGGGGCGGAATGCCAAAGCATTTGGCGCGATCACGGTGGATCGGCCGAGACAGTGCGTGTAACATTTCTCGCGTCTGGGCAGACAGACGTGGCGAATGGGCAATATGGCGACCGGCTTCATGAATGGCGCGCACTTGCTCCGATTTGTCCCGTCGCCTGGTCTGGGTTTTCCAGATTGGACGACGATCCACATTGCGTTCGGGCACTCGAAACCCACTTCATCGCGCAGCAGCGGGAGGCACCATGAGCATCAAGCACATCAGGGAGTCTTTGGGCCAAGTCGCCACGTACTTCGCCGAGCATCCGCAAGATGCACGGTCGCAAGACAAGCCCGCCGTTGCAGTCCTCGAGTCCGGCTTACGTTGCAGAGCCGACGGACCCAACGGCGCCACGCTGGTCAGCGACATGCCGGCGCCCGTTGGTGGAAATGCCAGTGCCCCCACACCCGGCTGGTTCCTTCGCGCAGCGCTCGCGAACTGCGACGCGACAGTCATCGCCATGCGTGCCGCGCAGCTGGGCATCGTCCTCAGCCGGCTTGAGGTCACGGTCGGTAGTGAGTCGGACAATCGGGGCCTTTTCGGGGTCGCCGAATCCATTCCACCCGGCCCGCTGAGCATGCGTGTCAACGTTCGCATTGCAGCGGAAGACGCTTCCGCCCAGCAACTCCACGAGCTGGTTGAGTGGGCGGAGAAGCACTCTCCGGTCAGTGACGCCGTGCGCCGGGCAGTGCCGGTCACCACCGAAGTCACCGTTGGGTAATGGAGCGGGGCGTGTCCAGCTCTTTACAACGCCAATTCCAAACCGCCGCTTGGAACGAGATGGTGTCGGCTCTTGAAGCCTCAGACGTTTCAACTTGTGTTGAGGGTTGAGGCTGCTTCACTGATTCACGAGGCAGCACGAATCAACCGACCTCTCAAGCGCGCAAGCGCTCGCGGCGTGGCCGAGCCAGCGGCAAGGCGTTGACGCGCGGAGCCGCCTTCTCCAGCACGCGCCACAGCTCCATGGCCGCGTTCTCGATCTCCTTGCGCCACACCAGCCGCCAGGGCCGGCGCAGCGGGCCCGAGGCCAAGCGCTTGGCAACCACATCGCCGCGGCGCAGGTGCGGCTCGGCCACCCACTCGGACAGCACACCGATGCCCATGCCTGCGCGCGCGAAGTCGATCACCGCTTCCGTGAGAGGCAGCACCTGGTAGTTGAGCGGTGCCTCGCGCGTTGCGGCCAGCGGCTTGTGGTACCAGGCCATGTCGCGCGTGGGCATGCGCGAGGTGAGCAGGGTTTCCTTGCACAGGTCGGCGCGGGTGAGCGAGGTGCGTGCGGCCAGGCGATGCGAAGCGGCCATGACGAACACGATCTCGTCGGCAAACAGCGGCTTGTCGACCAGGCGGCGGCTGCGCGGCGTCGGAGCCTCGCTGATGAGCGCTACCTCGATCTCACCGTCCAGCAGCGCGGCGATGGGGTCACGCGTGCACTCAATGGCGATGCTCAAGTCCATGCCCGGGAGGCTGGCACGCAGGCCTTTCAGTGCGCTGGGCATCCAGTGATAGGCGGTGTAGCACTCGCATACCAGCCGCAAGCGCTGCGCAGGTGCGGCTGGGCCTTGCAAGCGCGACTCGAGTTCGTGCAGTTCGGTGAGCAGGCGTGGCGCACTGTCGAGCAAGGTGTTGCCCGCCGGTGTGGGCTCCAGGCCGCGCGGTGTGCGCTCAAAGAGGCGCGCGCCCAGCTTGCCTTCGGCGGCGAGCAGTGCACGGCTGACGGCCGGCTGGGTCAGGTGGAGTCTGGTCGCGGCGCCCGCAGTGGTGCGCGCGGTGGCCAGGGCCAGCACCAGACGCAGGTCGCGGCTGTCGAGCCGAGGCGTGGGGGGTATTTCAATGCTGTTCATGCATTGAGTGTATGACTCGAATGCGTTGGACGAATAGCCCCTGAATTCGCACACTGGACCCCAGTGCAACAACTCATCAATGGGTATCGACATGGACACACACGAGCACACACCGGGCAGCACGGCCGACATCCTGCACCGCTTCAACCAGGCATTTCTGCGCCACGACCCCGCCCTGTTAGTCGAGCTGATCGCATCCGACTGCGTGGTCGAACGTTCGCAGCCTACGGCCGACGGCACGCACCTTGTCGGCGGTGCCGCCTGCCTCGCTTCGTGGCGGGCCATTGCCGCCAATCGCAAAGGCGTGTTCACGCTGGAAGACGTGGTGGTGATGGGTGAGCGCGGTCTGATTTTCTGGGAATACCGCACCGGTCCCAGGCCTGGTGACGTTTCGCGCGGATTGAACGTGATGACCGTCCGCGACGGGCGGATTGTCGAAGGCCGCGGCTATGTCAAGGCCAAGGCCACCTGAACACAGCCTCACCTACAGAAAGAGACAACACGATGAAGAGTTATCACATGAGCATGGGTGCCGGCCTCGGCGGCTTGGTGCTGAGGCAGCACGAGGTACCGCAGCCCGGCCCGAACGAGGTGCTGCTGCGCGTGCACGCCGTATCGCTGAACTACCGGGAACTGATGATCCTGCAGCAAGGACGCTACCCGTTGCCGGTAAAACCCGACGTGGTGGGCATGTGCGATGGCGCCGGCGAAGTGGCCGCGGTGGGCGCCGGCGTCACCCGGGCGAAACTCGGTGACCGCGTGATCGCGTCGATCTTCCCGCGCTGGGTGGACGGGCCCTTCGCGGTCGAGCGCGCGGCGCAGCTGGGCGGCTCCCTGGACGGCATGCTCACCGAGTACGCCGTGGTGCACGAAGATGCGCTGGTGGCCGTTCCGCCCCACCTGTCGTACGAAGAAGCGGCCACGCTGCCCTGTGCCGGCGTGACGGCCTGGAATGCGCTCACCGGCGGGCTGCCCCTGAAAGCCGGCGACGACGTGCTCACGCTGGGGTCGGGCAGTGTGTCGCTGTTTGCGCTGCAGTTCGCCAAGGCCTTTGGGGCTCGGGTGATTGCCACGACCTCCAGTGACGACAAGGCGGCGCGGCTGCGTGAGCTGGGTGCCGATGAAGTGGTGAACTACCGCAGCACGCCCGACTGGTCGGCTGAGGTGCGGCGCTTGAGCGGCGGCGCCGGCGTGCAGCACGTGGTGGAGGTCGGCGGCGGCAGCACGCTGGCGCATTCGCTGAAGGCGGTGGCGATGAGCGGCGAGATCGGCTTCGTGGGCACCGTGGCGGGTGGCAGTTCGATGATCGACGCGAATGCGCTGTTCGCGTCGGGCGCCACCTTGCGCGCCGTGGCTGCGGGCAGCCGCACGCAACTTGACAGCGCGGCGCGCGCGATGGTGGTGAACAAGTTGCGGCCAGTGATCGCCCGCGTGTTCGGTTTCGATGAGGCTCCGGCGGCGCTGGCTTGGTACGCCGAGGGCCGTGGCTTCGGCAAAGTCGTGATTCGAGTGGCGGCATGACCGCGGCCGCCAAGACCAACCGAATGGGCCGATACCCCTCCCACAGAACTGATCGCCGCAATCGCGCTACAGGCACCTGCTTGGGGTCGGTCAGCGCCACCACGGGCTGCTCGGGCAGGCCGGCCTGGGCGCAGATCGCGATCAGAACCGATTCAAAAACAACCTACCCGCGCCGGATTCGCTTGGGAATATGAGCAAGGCTCAGTCCGCCGGAACCAGGCGGACGACGAGGTCGGGTGTGTCCGGCCCGGGAATCTCCAGCGCGACGTAGAGGTAGCCGTCGGGCCCGGTGGTCACGCCGCGCACGCGGCCCCGACCCTTGAGGATGAGTTCCTGCCCGATCACGCGGTCGCCTTCCACTTTCAGGCGGTGCAGTTCCTGCTGCGCGAGCGCGCCGAGAAAGAGCTGGTTCTTCCATGCGGGAAAAGCGTCACCGGTGTAGAAGTGGATGGGGCTCACCGCGATCGACGGTGTCCAGTGGCGCACCGGCTGCTCCATGTCCTTCTTCCGGGTGAGCGCCGAGACCGGCGTACCGTCGTAGTTCATGCCGTGGGTGATGACGGGCCAGCCGTAGTTGCGGCCGCGCACGATGTGGTTGAGTTCGTCGCCGCCCCGCGGACCGTGCTCGCTCTCCCAGAGCGCCCCGCTGCGCGGGTCGATCGTCAGGCCCTGTGGGTTGCGGTGGCCGTAGCTCCAGATCGAGGGGAGCGCGCCGCGCGTATGGACGAAGGGGTTGTCGGGCGGAACGCGGCCGTTGGGGAAGAGGCGGTGGATCTTGCCGTTGGGCAGTGAGAGGTCCTGCGCCTGGCCGACGTTGCCGCGCTCGCCGAAGGAGAAGAAGAGGTAGCCATTGTGAAACACGACGGCGCTGCCGAAGTTGATGCCGAGGTCGGTGTAGGTGGCCACGGGGGCCTTGAAGATCGTCTCTTGGTCGACCCAACGGCCGTCGCGGATGCGGCCGCGCACGAGCTTGGTGTTGCCGCTGTCCTCAGGCCCGGGGTCCGCGAGGGTGAGGTAGAGCCAGCCGTTGGCCGCATAGTCGGGATGGGGGGTGATGTCGAGAAGGCCGCCTTCGTCGCGCACCCACACGCGCGGCAGGCCCTTGATGGGGCGGGCGGTCCAGCGGCCGTCGTCCTGGATGCCCTCGACGAGCATGCCCTTGCGCTGGGTGACGAGCAGGCGGCCGTCGGGCAGGAAGGCCAGCGTCCAAGGGACGTCCAGGCCGGAGAGGACCGTCTCGACGCGGTAGGCGTGCAAGGCGGTGCGCTGTATGCCCTCCGGAAGCCCCCCAGCTTGGCCCACGGCGGGGTCGGCGCGGCGGTGGGCCGACTCGCGGATGAAGATGGCGAGCGCGCGGATCTCCGGCTCGGTGAAGGTCTTTCGGAAAGCGGGCATGCCGGAGCGGGGAACGCCGCCGCGGATGGCGCCCAGCAGGCGGGCGTCGTCCGAGGCCATCCACTTCCGGTCGAGCAGGCTGGTGGCCCGACCGCCTTGGAGGTCGGCACCGTGGCAGCCAGAGCAGAACTGTGCGTACAGCATGGCGGCTTTGCGCGCAGGCGGCTCGGCGGCGTGCAGCGCCGGAGCAGCGACGAAGGCGGCCATGAGGAGAAACAGCGGGAATCGTCGCATGGGCAAGGGGACGGCTCAGGCAGGGGAACGGAAGTGGCTGATCACACGCTGCGGGTTTTGTTCCAGCATCGCCATGTGACCGTTCGCAACTTCGCGTAACTTGGCCTGGGTTCGCACCGGCACGCGTTGGCCCATTTCCTGTTTGAGATCGGGGTTGGGCCACTCCTCAGAGCGGCTCGGCTTGACCTTTCGCGGGCCGGCTCCGGGCTTCAGCCGCCCGTGAAGATGTCCGTCGCCAGCTTCATCAGTGCCACCACCGGTGCGTCCAGCATGGGGAGGGTGAAGGCGATGCCGAGCAGGCCGGCTGAGAGGGTGATGGGGAAGCCGATGGCGAAGGCGTTCATCTGGGGCGCGATGCGCGAGACGAAGCCGAGCACGATGTTGATGAACAGCAGCATGCCGATCATGGGCAGGGCGATCCACAGGCCGTAGCGGAACACCACCGCGCCCAGCTCGTGCAGGCGCAGGCGGTTGATCGACTCGAAGGCGCTGGCGCCCACGGGGAAGGTCTCGAAGCTGGAGACCACGGCCTGCAGCACCATGAGGTGGCCGTTGAGCACCACGAACAGCAGCATGGTGGTGTTGCCGAAGAAGCGGCCCACTGCGCTGGTCTGCTGGTTGGTGGAGGGGTCGAAGAAGCCGGCGTAGTTCAGGCCCATCTGCAGGCCGATGATCTCGCCTGCGAGTTCGACCGAGGCGAACACGATGCGCACCGCCAGCCCGATGGCCACGCCCACCACCACCTGCTGCAGCACCACGGCGAAGGCGTTGGGGTCGGTCAGCGCCACCACGGGCTGCTCGGGCAGGCCGGCCTGGGCGCAGACCGCGATCAGAAACGCCAGCGCCACACGGCTGCGCATGGGCACCGAGCGCGCCGAAAAAATGGGCGCACTGGAAAACACCGCCAGCACCCGCAGAAAGGGCCAGAACACCGGCGACACCAGCGCCATGATGTCGGCTTCGCTGAAGGTGGGCATGGGGCGGGTCTTCGAAGTGACGGGAGTGAAGAGGCGGGAGACGAGAGAGGGGAAGCTAGCCAAGGGCACCGCGGAACCGGCTTTGCCGGGCCGCCAGTGCCGCCCCCTGGGGGGTGACGCGAAGCGGCGCGGGGGGTATCTAGATCGCGTGGGCTGGGATCGACAAGATCGTGCTTCGGATGAACTCCACCATGGTGGTGAGCATCCAGGGGCCGGCGACGGCGAACACCGCGATGGCGGCGATCAGCTTGGGAACGAACGACAGCGTGGCCTCGTGGATCTGGGTGATGGCCTGGAACAGGCTCACCAGCAGACCCACGCCCAGCACCGTGGCCAGGACGGGCGAGGCCACCATGAGGATGAGGAAGAGGGCGTTCTGCCCCATCGTGAGCGCGGCTTGTGGGTCCATCAGGCAACCTTTCCGGAGAGAAGACGGGACGACGCCGGGCCGCTCCCAAGGCGGCCCAGCCCCCTTGGGGGGCAGCGACCCGCGCAGCGGTGGAGCGTGGGGGCTGTCATGTGGCGAAGCTGGCGGCTAAAGAGCCGAGCAAGAGGTTCCAACCGTCGGCCAGCACGAACAGCATGAGCTTGAACGGCAGCGCCACCAGCACGGGCGACAGCATCATCATGCCCAGCGACATCAGCACGCTGGCGACCACCATGTCGATCACCAGGAAGGGGATGAAGATCATGAAGCCGATCTGGAACGCGGTCTTGAGCTCGCTGGTGACGAAGGCCGGCACGATGACGCGGAACGGCGCGGTCTGCGCGGTCACGTCGGCCGGCAGCTTGGCGAGTTTGGCGAACAGCTCGAAGTCGCTCTGGCGGGTCTGCTTGAGCATGAAGGCGCGCATGGGCTCCTGGCCGCGCTCCAGCGCCTGCTCGAAGCTGATCTGGTTGCTGGTGTAGGGCGCGTAGGCGTCGCTGTAGACCTTGTCCAGCGTGGGGCCCATCACGAACAGGGTGAGGAAGAGCGAGAGGCCCACCACCACCTGGTTGGGCGGGGCCGACTGCGTGCCCAGCGCCTGGCGCAGCAGCGAGAGCACGATCACGATGCGGGTGAAACCCGTCATGAGCAGCAGCACCGCGGGCAGGAACGACAGCGCGGTGAAGAACAGCAGGGTCTGGATCGGCACCGAGTAGGTGTTGCCGCCCGAGCCCTGGCCGATCACCAAGGGCAGCGAGGCGCCAGCGCCCGGGGCGGCGGGCGCGGCCTGTGCCCACGCACCGGTGGCCAGCAGGGCGAGTGAGGTCAGCAGCAGGCCGCTGCGCAGCCAGTCAGCGCGGCGCATGGGAAGCCTTGTGGGACGAGGTGAACTGGGCCAGGCGCGCCGCGAAGCCGGTGGCCGCGGGGTGGCTGGCGTCGGCCGGGGCCACGGGTTCGGCGGGCAGCGGCAGGCTGTGCAGCGTGTGCACGCCGCCCGGGGCCACGCCCAGCACGAGGCAGACGCTGTCGGCCCCCTGGCCGACCTGCACCGTGACCACGCGTTGCTGCGGGCCCAGCGAGAGCGAGTTGAGTACGTGCAGCGCCGGGCCCCGCTGGCTGGAGACGCCCGGCAGATGGCGGCGGTAGCGTTGCAGCAGCCAGGCCACACCCACCATCACGATGAGCAGGATCACGGCCGGAGCGGCGTTTTGCAACATGAAGAAGTCCAGTGGAAAGTGGTCCGTAGGAGCGAAGTGCCTTCAACCCAAGGACACCGAGGAACCGGCTTAGCCGGGCCTCTGGTGTCGCCCCCCTTCCAGGGGGGCGGCGCCGAAGGCGACGCAGGGGGTTAACTTTTACTAATACGGCGCATGCGCTCGGAGGGCGTCACGATGTCGGTCAGGCGGATGCCGAACTTTTCGTTCACCACCACCACCTCGCCCTGCGCGATCAGGTAGCCGTTGACCAGCACGTCCATGGGCTCGCCCGCGAGTGCGTCGAGTTCCACGATGGAGCCCTGGGCCAGCTGCAGGATGTACTTGATGGGCACCTTGGTGCGGCCCAGCTCCACCGAGAGCTGCACCGGGATGTCCAGCACCATCTGGATGTCCTGCATCTGGGCGTTGCCGTGGCCATGGCCGCCGCCTGGCGTGGCCGGGGCGCTCACGGTGTCGAACGCGGGCGCGCCGTCGGTGGGGTGGGCGCTGGCCTGTTCTTCCAGGGCCTGGGCCCAGTCGTCGGCGATGGCGTCGTTGTCAGTTGACATAGGTATCTCCCAGCCAGTTGATTTCAGTTCCGCGCAGCTTGTTGTCGATGCGCAGGGCGTATTTGCCTTTGTGCGTGCCGTACTGGCACTCGAACAGGGGAACCCCTTCCACCCGGGCCTGGATGCTGGGCGTGCGCTCCAGTTCGATGAAGTCGCCCACCTGCATGGCGAGCAGCTGCTCCACGGTGGCGTCGGTCTTGGCCAGCTCGGCCACCAGGGTCAGTTCGGCGGCCTGGATCTCGTGGCTCAGCAGGCGGATCCAGCGCCGGTCCACCTCGATGGCGCTGCCCTGCACGGAGGAATACAGCACGTCGCGGATCGGCTCCAGCGTGGCGTAGGGGATGCAGATGTGCAGGCCGCCCGTGATGTCGCCGATCTCCACCGAGAAACTGGTGGAGACCACGATCTCGCTGGGGGTGGCCACGGTGGCGAACTGGGGCTGCATCTCCGAGCGCTGGTAGGCCAGCTCCAGCGGGTAGATGCCGGTCCAGGCCTTCTTGTATTCCTCGGCCACCACCTCCACCAGGCGCGTGATCACGCGGTGCTCGGTGGGGGAGAAGTCGCGCCCTTCGATGCGGGTGTGGAACTTGCCGGTGCCGCCGAACAGGCTGTCGATCACGCCGAACAGCAGCGTGGGCTCGCACACCACCAGGCCATTGCCGCGCAGCGGGCGGATGGCCATGATGTTCAGGTTGGTCGGCACCACCAGCTCGCGCAGGAAGGCGCTGTACTTCTGCACCTGCACCCCGCCCACCGCGATCTCGGGGCTGCGGCGGATGAGGTTGAACAGGCCCAGCCGCAGGTTGCGTGAAAACCGCTCGTTGACGATCTCCATGGTGGGCATGCGCCCGCGCACGATGCGCTCCTGGCTGGAGAGGTTGTAGCTGCGCACCCCTTCGGTGGACTGCTCTTCCTTTTCCAGTTTCTGGCTTTCACCGGTCACGCCCTCAAGCAGGGCGTCGACTTCATCCTGGGAGAGAAATGAATCGGCCATGGTGTGTGTGCCCGCTGGGTTATTGGATGAGGAAGCTGGAGAACAGCACGCCCTGCACCGGGTGGGGCTCGGCGGGCGGTTGTTTGCTCTTGGGGCCGGCGCCGGTTTTGGCCGGCGGGGTGTAGTGCATCACGCGCGAGATCTCGTTGATGATGTCGGTGGCCAGCTTTTCCTTGCCCTCGATCTGCAGCAGCTCGTCCGAGGTGCGCTGGGAGACCAGGATCAGGATGCTGTTGCGGATGGAGGGCATGTAGACCTTGATGTCCTCGCTGGTCTTCTCGTCCTGCAGCTGCAGCGTGATGCCGAGCTGGGCAAAGCGGTTGCCGCCCGCATCGGCCAGGTTGACCACCATGCTGTCCAGCGGCAGGAAGGTCGGGGGCGCCCGGTGCTCGTCCACCGCGGAGGTCTCTTCCTCCGCGCCGTCCTCGCCGTCGGCGGTGTTGGCCCTGAGCAGGAAAAAGGCACCGGCCGCGCCGATGATCGCGAACACCACCAGACCGATCAGGATGAACAGCAGCTTGCGGCTCTTCTTCGGTTTGACGGGAACCGGGGCTTCGGCGGTCGCGGCGGCAGCGGACATGGGCATTCTCCAGAAGATCGCCCCGGACCGGGGGCGGACCACGCCAGGAAAGGCGCGGTGTTCGGAAGAATTATTGAGCGCCCCCCCCTGCGGCGCTCCCCGGAAAAGGGCGGGAAAAGCCCCTTATTCCGGTCTGATCGGTTCAGACAAAAAGGTCCAGCGGTTGGCTGCCGTCGGCGCGTGGACGCGGTGCCGTGGCCGCCGCCGGGGCGCTGTCCACACCGCCGGCTGCGCCACCGGCGCGCGCCGGGCGCACACCGGCTTCGGCGGGCCGCTGGCCACCGGGCCCACCCGATGCCTGGCCCTGGCCGCCGCCCACCGACACCCCGCCGAGCTGGATGCCGCCGCGCTGCAGCAGCTCGGCCAGCGACTCGCCCGCGTTCTGCGCCAGGCTGGCGCGGGCCTCGGCGCTGTCGGTGCGGAAGTCCACCTGCACCTCCTGGCCGGACATCGAAAGCTGGATGTCGATCGCGTCTTCGCCGCCTTCGCCCACGCGCAGGCTGGCGTGGCGCAGGTTCTGCGTGCCCCAGTGGCCGACGACCTCGGCCTCGGTGTCGGTCTCGCCGTTCAGCGCGGCTTCCTGGGCCGACTCCGCCCAGGCCTCGTCGGTGGCCAGCTCGGCCTCACCGCTCTCGGCCAGGGCGCCTGGCTGGGCGCCACCGCCACCGCTGGCGCCGGCATCGGCTTGTGCGCCGGCGCCGCTCGCCGCGCCGAGCGCGAAGGGGCCGGCGCCCGCGGCCGCGAGCGCCGGGGCTTCGGTGGTGCTGGTGCGGCCCATGCGGTCGTGCAGCGCCACGGTGCTGTGCATGGCCGTGAGCGAGGCCGTGGTCTGGCCCGGCCCGCCGTCGACGGACACCGCGACGCTGTGCTGCTGGTGGGCCGAAACGGTGGTGCTGGGCGCGGCCGCGGCGTGTTGTGCCATGGCCCCGGCGCTGCGCCATTGCAGGCTGCGCGTGGTGGGCACCTGGCCCAGGGCCGGCGCGGCCTTGCCCGGTGCCTGGGCCGGGTCGGCGGGGGCTGCCGGCTCCAGCGCGGTCGCAGCCTCGGCGCCGGGGTCGCCCGCTGTGCCACGGGTCAGCGCGGCCAGGGTCTGGGCGTCGGGTTCGGCCGGGGTGTCCAGCAGGGTCATGCCCTGCAGCGCCGGGTCGGCGGCGGGGGTGTCGGCGCTGGGGAGCGGCTTGCCCGCAGCACCGCCCATGGCCTGGGCCGTGAGGGCACCCGAGGGCGGGGTCGGGGCCAGGGCGCTGCCCGGGCCGGGCCAGGTCAGCAGGGCGGCCAGTGGGTTGGCGTTGGGGTCGGGCTGCGCGTCGCTCGCGGTGGCCGCGGTGGCCGCGGTGGTGTCGGTGCCGGTGGCTGCGTCGCTCAGTGCCTCGGCGCCTGGCTCGAACGTGGCGCTCAGCAGCGAGAGCAGGTTGGAAAACAGGTCGGCGCCGGTGGCCGTGCCCGAGGCCTCGCGCGCGGGCTTGCCGGCGCCGCTGCGCGTGGCGCCGGTTGCGTTGGCGCTGGCGTTTGTGCTGTGGCTTTGGGTGGCAGAGGGCGCTGCGCTCATGAACGAACTCCCTGGAGCTGGGCCTGGGCCAGGCTCTGGCGCAGGTGGATGGTGAGGGCCATTTCGTCGGTGTTCTTCTGGTCCAGGCGCTGCGCGCGGTGGTCGATGGCCTGCTGCTTGCGTTCGGCAAAACGGCGCAGGCCGGCCACATCGCGTTCGGCCGCGTGCAACTGCGACTGGCCGCGCTCGATCATCGCCTCACGGTCCTGCAGCACCCGGGCCTGGAAGTTCATGGCGTGGTCGATCTTCTGCATGAACTGGCGGTGGTGGTGCAGCAGGTTGGCGTCCACGCCCACGCTGCTGCGCGCCGACCAGCGCGCCATGGCCTCCTGCGCGTACGACTCCAGCTGCACCATCTGCTCGCGCGCCATCTGCAGTTCGCGCTGCAGCTGGGCCAGCGCGGCCAGCGCCTCGTCGCGGCGCTTCTCGGCCAGCTCCACCACCTTGTTCAGGGTCTTCATGTTGCTCATGTCGGTGCTCCTTCATCTATGTGGGTCGCGCCTGGCGGGCGTTCGGGTCGCGTGCCGGCTTGTCTTCCTGCAGCGCGCCCGCGAGCTGCTGCAGGCTGCCCGCGAGGCTGGCCGCTTCGTGCATGTCCTGCATCAGGAAGCGCTGCAGCGCGGGGTAGAGCACGATGGCGCGGTCGGTCTCCGGGTCGCTGCCAGCGGCGTAGGCGCCGAGCTGGATCAGGTCGCGGCTCTTCATGTAGCGCGAATACAGGCCGCGGAACTTGCGCGCCAGTTCCAGGTGCTGGGTGCTGGCCACGTTGTGCATCACGCGCGAGGCCGAGGCCTCCACGTCGATGGCCGGGTAGTGGCCCGACTCGGCCAGCGCGCGCGAGAGCACGATGTGGCCGTCCAGGATGGCGCGCGCCGCGTCGGCGATCGGGTCCTGCTGGTCGTCGCCCTCGCTGAGCACGGTGTAGAAGGCGGTGATCGAGCCCTTGCCATTCAGACCGTTGCCGCTGCGCTCCACCAGCTGCGGCAGCTTGGCGAAACACGAGGGCGGGTAGCCCTTGGTGGCCGGCGGCTCCCCGATGGCCAGCGCGATCTCGCGCTGCGCCATGGCGTAGCGGGTGAGCGAGTCCATCAGCAGCAGCACGTGCAGGCCGTCTTCGCGGAAGCGCTCGGCAATCGCGGTGGCGTAGGTGGCGCCCTGCATGCGCACCAGCGGTGGCGCGTCGGCCGGCGCGGCCACCACCACCGAGCGCTTGCGCCCTTCCACGCCCAGGATGTCCTCGATGAATTCCTTCACCTCGCGGCCGCGCTCGCCGATCAGGCCGACCACGATCACGTCGGCCTTGGTGTAGCGCGCCATCATGCCCAGCAGCACCGATTTGCCCACGCCGGAGCCGGCGAACAGGCCGATGCGCTGGCCACGGCCCACGGTGAGCAGGGCGTTGATCGCGCGCACGCCGGTGTCCAGCGGTGTGCGCACCGGGTCGCGGTCCATCGAATTCAGCGGCTGGCGGTCCAGCGGCTCGATGTCCACATGGTGGATCGGGCCCAGGCGGTCCAGCGGGTTGCCGTGCGAGTCCACCACGCGGCCGAGCAGGCCGCGGCCCAGCGGCAGTCGCAGGGTGCCGCGGTCGTCGGGCGACGGCGGCTTGTTGACCTGGCCCACACGCGGCACGGGCCGGTAGGGCGCCAGCGGCGTCACGCTCGCACCACTGGACAGGCCGTGCGTGTCGCCCGCCGGCATCAGGTAGGCGCGGTCGCTGGAGAAACCCACCACCTCGGCCAGCACCGGCTCTTTCTTGCCGTTGCCGATCAGGCACTGCGAGCCCACCGGCACCTTCAGGCCCACCGCTTCGAGCACCAGGCCGGCCAGGCGCGTGAGCGTGCCGCGCACCTCCAGCGGCGTGTGCACGCTGGCGTTTGTGCGCACGTCTTCCATGAAGTGCCCCCAGCGGTTTTCGGTACCGAACACACTGTCGTTCATATCAGTTGCTCCAACCTGCCGGCGCACGATGCGCAACGCATGAAACGGTCCAGCCCAGGGCACCGCCGGGCCGGCTCTGCCGGACGGCCAGTGCCGCCCCCTGGGGGGTAGCGCGAAGCGCTTCGGGGGGAGCGTCATACATCAGCGTTCTCCGGGTTCCAGGGGGTGTCCAGGCCGAGGTTGCCCACGGCGCGCAGCCAGCGTTTTTCGATCGTGGCGTCCACCGAGGTGCTGGGCGATTCGATCAGGCAGCCGCCGGCGCTGATGCTGGCGTCGGCGACGAATTCCGGGCGGGTGCCGGTCAGGGTTTCCTGCAGCGCGCCCTTCATGAGCGCGAGGTCGCCCGGGTTCATGCGCACGGTGGCGGGAAGACCGTCGTCCACCAGCTGGGCCAGTGCTTCGTGAATCACCGGGCGCAGGTGCTGGGTGTTGACCTGCAGCTCCTGGCGCACCACCTGGCGCGCCAGATCGCAGGCCAGCTCCAGGATGTGGCGCGAGATCTGTTCCTCGCTGCGGGTCAGGTGTTCTTTCGTGGTGTGCAGCAGCTGGGCCATGCGCACGGCGGTTTCTTCCGCCGTCTTGCGCACCGTGGCCTCCAGCGCGTCGCGCACCTCCTGGCCGCCCGCGTCGTGGCCGTGGGCGAAGCCTTCGGCGTAGGCCTGCTCGCGCGCGTCGTTCAGCGCCTGCTGGCCCAGGCCATCGGCGTTGTGGCCGTCGGTCTCGATCTGCGGCGCGCTGGCCTCGTCGCTGCCGTCCATGGAGCAGAACTTCCAGGCCGAGACCTCGTCGATCTCCTCGCGCGGGATGAAGCGCGAGCTCGGGCTGGACTTAGACGAAGCTGTCATCGCCGCCTCCACCAATCACGATCAGGCCTTCGTCCGACAGGCGCCGCACGATCTTGAGGATTTCCTTCTGCTGGTTCTCCACCTCGGAGAGCCGCACCGGGCCGCGCGATTCGAGGTCGTCGCGCAGGCCCTCGGCCGCGCGCGCGGACATGTTGGCCAGGATGTGCTCGCGCAGCTCGGTGGACGAACCCTTGAGCGCGATCACCAGCGAATCGGTGGACACCTCCTTGAGGGCCATCTGGATCGACTTGTTGTCCATCTTGAGCAGGTCCTCGAAGGTGAACATCTTGTCCATGATCCGCTGGGCCAGCTCGGCGTCGAGCGTGCGGATCGACTCGATCACCGCGGTCTCGATCTGGGTGCCCATCATGTTGATGATGTCGGCGGCGGTCTGGACCCCGCCGAGCGAGGTCTTGCGGATCTTGTCGCCACCGGCGAGCACCTTGTAGAGCACCTCGTTGAGGTCGTTGAGCGCGGTGGGCTGGATGCCTTCGAGCGTGGCGATGCGCAGCATCACCTCGTTGCGCTGGCGGTCCGGCAGCTGCTTGAGCACGCCCGCGGTGAGATCGCTCTCCAGGTGCACCAGGATCGCGGCCATGATCTGCGGGTGTTCGTTGCGCAGCAGCTCGGCGATGGACACCGGGTCCATCCACTTCAGGCTCTCGATGCCCGAGACGTCGCTGCCCTGCATGATGCGGTCGATCAGCAGCGAGGCCTTGTCGTCGCCCAGGGCGCGCTTGAGAACGGCCTTGACGTAGTTGTTGGTGTCCGACACCAGCAGGCTGTGCGAGGCGGCCTCGTCGGTGAACTTGCCGATCACCTGGTCCACGCGCTCGCGCGTGACCGAACGCATGTTGGCG
Organism: Hydrogenophaga taeniospiralis; assembly: GCF_020510445.1. Taxonomy (NCBI): domain Bacteria; kingdom Pseudomonadati; phylum Pseudomonadota; class Betaproteobacteria; order Burkholderiales; family Comamonadaceae; genus Hydrogenophaga; species Hydrogenophaga taeniospiralis. The sequence continues at coordinate 5,043,581 of NZ_JAHBAG010000001.1, read as the reverse complement.
ATCGTCTCGCCCAGCTTCTGCACTTCCTTGGGACTGAGGTGCTTGAACACCTCGGCCGCCTCTTCCTCACCCAACGACATCAGAAAGATCGCGGCGTCCTGGGTACCCTGGTCTTCCATGATCGTGTTTCCTTAGCTGTGCGAACGCATGCGTGCCGGGGTCGAACCCAGGGCACCGCGGAACCGGCTTTGCCGGGCCGCAGGTGCCGCCCCTTTGAGGGGGTCGAGCGAAGCGAGGCGGGGGTGTTTCATGGTCATGCCGTGGCCTCGCCGTTGACCCAGGTCTTGACGATGTTGGCCACGGCGATCGGGTTTTCCAGCGCCAGCCGTTTGGCGTCGGCCAGGCGGGCGGCTTCGGTGGTCGGCGCGGCGACGGCCAGCGGCAGGCCGGGCCGCTCGGGGGCTTCGTTGAGCATCGCGTTGAACTGGGGCAGGGCACCGCCGGACTTGCTGGCGTTGGCGGGCGAGCGCATGAGCTTGATGCCCGGGCGCACCAGGCCCATCAGCACCAGCAGGCCCATGCCGACCATGCCCACCGGCCAGGCCATGGAGCGCGCGAGTTCCTGGTTGGCGGGCTGTTGCCACCAGGCGATGGGCACCTCTTCGACCGGCTTGGCCACGTTGAAGACCGCGTTGACCACGTTGACCGAGTCGCCGCGGTCCTTGTTGAAGCCGATGGTCTCGCGCACCAGCGCGGTCATCTGTTCGAGCTGCTCGGGCGGGATTGGGGTGGAGACTTCCTTGCCGTTCTTGTCGGTGGCGCTGCGGTGGTTGATCACCACGGCCGCGCTCAGGCGGCGCACGGTGCCGCTGGCCTCGCGCACCACCTTCACGGTCTTGTCCACCTCGTAGTTGATGACCGACTCGCGCCGCGAAGAGCCGGGCTTGTCGCCACCGTTGCCGGCCACGCCCAGCGCGGCGGCGGGGCCGTTGATGGGCGCGCTGCCGGTGGCGGGGGGCTGGTTGCTCACCGCGCCGGGCACGCCCGCGGCCTGGGCCGTGGCGGGGCTGCCGTCTTCCACCAGTTGCTGGCTGCGCACCGCGCCGGGCTCGCCACCCTGGTTGGGCTTGTGCAGCTCGCTGGTGGACTCCACCAACGAGAAGTCCATGTCGGCGTTGACCTGGGCCTTGACGTTGCCCTGGCCCACCAGCGGCTCGATCATGTCCAGGATGCGGCGCGTGTACATCTGCTCGATCTGCTGCGTGTACTGCAGCTTCTGCGTGTCCGCGCCCTGGGCCGCGCCTTCGCTGGAGGCCGAGAGCAGAGAGCCCGCGTCGTCCACCACGCTCACGGCCTTGGGGTTCATCTCGGGCACGCTGGAGGCCACCAGGTGCACGATGCCGGCGATCTGCGCCTTGTCCAGCGTGCGGCCCGGGTGCAGGGTGAGCAGCACCGAGGCGGAGGGTTTTTGCTGTTCGCGGAAGAAGCCGTTCTGGTTGGGCAGCGCGAGGTGGATGCGCGCGGCCTGCACCGACGAGAGCGACTGGATGGAACGCGTGAGCTCGCCTTCGAGCCCGCGCTGGAAGGTCAGGCGCTCCTGAAACTGCGTCATGCCAAATCGGTTGGTCTCCATCAGCTCGAAGCCGTTGACCGTGCCCTTGGGCAGGCCCTGCGAGGCCAGGCGCAGGCGCGTGTCGTGCACCTTGTCGGCCGGCACCATGATGGCGCCGCCGCCCTCGCTGTGCTTGTAGGGCACGTTCATCTGCGTGAGCTGGGCGACGATGGCGCCACCGTCCTTGTCGCCGAGGTTGGTGTAGAGCACGCGCCACTCGGGCTGCTGGCCCATGAAGAACAGGGCCAGCGCGATCGCCAGCAGCGCCAGCGCACCCAGACCCAGGCGGATCTTCTGGGTGTTGTCCATGCGCGCCAGCCCCGCGCCGAAAGCGCTGCGGCTCGCGGGTTGAAGGTCCAGTTCTGCGACGGTGTTGCTCATGGTCGGCTTTGGAGGTTCGGGTTTGTCGGGGGAAATCACCCCCGTTGCGACCGATTATTCGACCCCGCCGCCCGCGGCATAGCCGTGAAAAGGCCCCGGTTTGTGCCCCTATTCCCGCCGCGCCTGGGCAGCGGGCTCACTAGCATCGAAGCGTCACGTTTTATGTGGAAGGAATCCGCCATGGACCTGCGAATCAACCCCATGCCCAGCCAGGCACTCACCGGCGTGGGGCAGACCGGCATGAAGCGGCCCGCCGCCACCGGCGGTGTGGGCGGCGGCTTTGCCGACAACTTCAAGACCGCGCTGAAAGACGTGAGCGCGGCGCAGAACGAAGCCACTCGCCTGCAGACCGAAGTCCAGCTCGGCAACCCCAAGGTCAGCCTGGAAGAAACCATGCTGGCCATGCAGAAAGCCCAGATCGGCTTCCAGGCCACGCTGCATGTGCGCAACCGGATGGTGCAGGCTTATACCGACATCATGAATATGTCGGTTTGACCCCCCCGCCGCGCTGCGCGCGACCCCCCAGGGGGCAATGCGAGTGGCCCGGCAAAGCCGGTTCCGCCGCATTCTGGGTTGGGGCACTTTCTCCGGCCAAATCTCTTCTGTTCTCGTCTCTCCTGTCTTGTTCTGTCGCTGCACCGCCCGGCGCGAAGTGCCTTCACCCAGGATGCGGTGGAACCGGCTTTGCCGGGCCACTCGCATTGCCCCTTGAGGGGCGGAGCTGGCTACACGCAGTGAGCCAGCGATGGGGGTGGTCTTGGTCCTGCGGCGCGGCGCGGGGGGTCAATGCACTGGCTTTGCGTCCATCAACTGTTCCAGATCGCTGAGCCACGGTTCGGCCAGTACCCGGATCTGGGCGTCGGCTCGCAGGATGCGCTGCATGATGCGGCTCTTTTCCTTGCGTTCTTCCGGGGCCAGTTCGGTGTGGCGCGACTTGTGGCGCAGCTGGGCGATGAGCACCGCGCAGGTGCTTTCCAGGTGCACCACGGCGTCCCAGTCTTCGGCCTTGGCCGCTTCCAGCATCCGCACGCTGGCGTTTTCGATGGCGGTGTAGTAATCCAGCAAGCTGTGCTCCATGATCAGGCTCCACGGCCCACGACGGGCTGAAGGTAGGCGGGCCCCGGGCCCTTGATCTGTTTCCACGACTGTGCCAGCGGCTCGATGAGCTGGGTCACTTCTTCGAGGGCCTTGGGGTCGTTGCGCAGGTTGGCCTGGGTCAGGCGCAGCACGCTGTAGCCGTAGAGTTGCTGCAGGTTGGCGGCGAGATCGCCGCCTTGTTGCAGGTTCAGCCCCGCCTTGAGTCCTTCTTCGATGATGCGCACCGCCTTGCCCAGCGCGGCGCCCTTGGCCGCGGTGTCACCACGCGACATGGCGCCGCGCGCCGCGGCGATGGACTGGAGCAGCGCATCGAACAGCAGGCCCACCAGCTGGTGCGGGTCCGCGGCCTGCACGCTGGTTTCGGCGGCGATGCGTTTGTAGGCAGCGGCGGCGCGAGAGTTGACAGAGGTGAACATGGTGTCATTTCCTTGTGTCTGATGCCTTTTAGTATCGGCACCGGCGGCAGGGACTGTAGTTTCCATGGCGGGCTTTTGGGGCGGAAATGTCATGGTGTTCCCACGTTGTGCGTCGCTCGGTGCGCTTCAAACAAAACGGCCCGGCGCATCGCCTGGGGCGCGCTCGGGCCGTGCGGATCGGTCAACCTTTTCGACCCGGGTCAACTCTTGTTCCAGAGCGTGATCTGCTGCGAGACGAAGGCGCTCAGGCCGTTGAGCTTGCCCACCGCCGCGTCCATCGCGTTGTACTGCGCCAGGTAGCGCGCCTGGGCGCGCAGCGCGCGGTCGTTGACCTTGTCCTGCTCCAGGCCGTTGCGCTTGATCGAGGCCTGCAGGGCCGTGGTCTTGTTGCCCACCAGGCCCTCGGCATCGACCAGGCCCTCGGCAAAGGCCTGGATCTTGCGGCCGAAGCCCTCGGTGGTGCTTGCACCGGTTTCGATGGTGAACAGCGATTTGAGCCCGTCCATGTCGGCGAGCGCGGCGTCGAACTTCTCGCTGTCGATGCTCAGCTTGCCCCCGGTCTGGAGTTCGATGCCCACGTCCGCCAGGCGGGTGTACGGGCTGCTGGCGGTGATCGACCGCATCATGCTGCGCAGCGCGTTGTGCAGGCCGGTGGCGGTCGAGTCGCCCTGCAGGGCGCCGGCCACTTTGGTGGCCTCGTCGTAGCGGGTGGCGGTGGCCAGGGTGGTGTTGATGGTGTTGTAGGCGTCCACGAAGGCCTGCACATTGGCGCGCACGGCCTCGGTGTCGGAACTCACCTCGATCTCCACCGGCTCGGTGGTGACCTGGCTGAGCTGCAGCGTCATGCCGGGCAGGGTGTCACCCAGCCGGTTGCTGGCCGAGCTGATGGACACGCCGTTGATGGTGGCCAGGGCGTTCTGCGCGCTCTGTGATGAGGACATGCCGTTGGCGTTGCCCACGGCGAAGGCCAGGCGCGAGAGGCCGCTGGCGTCGGTGTCGTTGCCGTCGTCGTCGTCCACCGTGATGCGAAAGCCGTTTTCCAGGCCGGTCTCTTTCGAGCGCACCAGCAGGCGTTCGCCGCTGGCGTCCTTGAGCACGGTGGCGCTCACGCCCGCATCGGCGTCGTTGATCTTGGCCGCGATCTCGGCCAGCGAATCCTCACCGGCGTTGATCGTCACCGCCACCGGGGTGCCGGCGCCGGCGGTGAAGCTGCTGCCGCTCCAGCTGCCGAGTTCGATGGTCATGCTGCCCGTGCCCATGGCGGTGTCGGCGGCGACGGCGGTTGACGCGGTGGACTGCGCCTTGGCGAGCTGCTGCACCGCCATCGTGAGCGAGGTGGCGGGTGCGCCGGCGGCCACGGTCACGCCGATGGCGCTGGGGTTGGACGAGGTGGCGTTCACGGCGTTCCAGCCGCTGGCGCCGGCGAGCTTGCCAGCGGCGTCGCCCAGGGCCGTGATCTGCGACTTGATGTTGCCGTAGGTGGAGAGGCGGGTCTGGAACGAGGAGGCCTGCGTCTGCAACTGTTTGAGCGGCGCTTTTTCCAGCGCCACCAGTTGCGAGACGATGCTCTGGACGTCGAGCCCGCTGCCGATGCCGGGCGAAGAGATGGTGGCCATGGTGTGCCTTCCTCAGGATGGACGCACCGCACGCGAAGGCATGCGGTCTGTGCATCCCATGAATGGGAGCGCGGCGGGGCAGGGGGCTGCCGCCGCCGCTGGCCCGCACCACCCTCGGGTGGTGCGCAGCGTTCGGTGCCGATCAGCGCAGCAGGGACAGCACGCCCTGGGGCAACTGGTTCGCCTGGGCCACCATCGCGGTGCCGGCCTGTTGCAGGATCTGGCCGCGTGAGAGGTTCGAGGTTTCCACCGCGAAGTCGGCGTCCATGATCCGTCCGCGCGAAGCGGCCAGGTTCTCGGACGACACCTGCAGGTTGGAGATCACCGAGTCGAAGCGGTTCTGCACGGCGCCAAAGGTCGCGCGGGCCGTCGTGATCTCGTCGATGGCGTCGTCCAGGTTGTCCATGGCGGTCAGGGCGTTGGCGTCGGTGGTGATGTCGCCAGCGACAACGGCCGTGACGCCCGCGCCGGCCGACAGGTCGGTGGTGGCGATGTCGATCTGGTCTTCGGCCACGTTGTTGGCGCCGACCTGGAAGGTCAGGGTCGCCGCGGCGTTGAGCAGGTTGGTGCCGTTGAACTTCGTGCCATCGAGCACACGGGTCACTTCCAGGGCCAGTTGCTGGTACTCGGCGTCCAGGTTGGCGCGGTCGTCCGTGGAGTTCGAACCGTTGGCCGACTGCACGGCCAGCTCACGCATGCGCTGCAGCGAGTCGCCGATCTTGCCCAGCGCGCCTTCAGCGGTCTGCGACAGCGAGATGCCGTCGTTGGCGTTGCGGATCGCGACGTTCATGCCCTTGACCTGGGCGTTCATGCGCTCGGCGATGGCCAGACCGGCCGAGTCGTCCTTGGCGCTGTTGACGCGCAGACCCGAAGACAGGCGCTGCATGGAAGTGGCCAGCGAACCGCCCGAGGCGGACAGGTTGCGCTGGGCGTTGAGAGACATCACGTTGGTGTTGATGGTGCTCATGTTTAACTCCTAAAAATATGAAAAAGTAATCCGGCATCACTGCCAGTCCCAACGACAGCCATGTGGCTGGCCGCCATGACCGGAGCTTCCGTCGTGCCAAGCCGGTCAGGCCCTGTGGCCTCCGACCGTCTCGCCGCTTCCGCTTGCCGGACGACGAACCTTTTTAGAAGTTCGTTGAGTTCAATTTCGGTGGTCCGGGCCTATTCTTTAGCGCCCCGATGCAAAGATTTCCTTGGATAAGCGCGGGATGGGTGTGCCATTTCTCGCGTTATCGCCGTCGCGCGGTGCGCGCAGCGCCGTCAACCGGGGTACCTTTGGATTGGCATCGGCGCGTCGCGCCATCTCTTGATGGCACCCCGCTGGCGCAGCGCCCCCAGCCTCGCCACCCCTTTTTGCCGCACCCCTTGCCACGCCACGCCGCGTGTAACAACGGTGTAGGAAAAAACCTGACACGCCAAGGCGCTGTGCCTGACAGCCCAAACAGCCATTCGCCGATTCAAGAATTTTTTACGGTCGACACAATTGCTAACAACAGGTCAGCAGATGTAAGCACACCGCAGACACCGACGACCTGCTCTCATGCAAGGAGAACACCATGGACAGCGAACAACTCTTGAGCGAAATCCGCGAAGCCAATCTGACCTACCTGATGCTGGCGCAGAACCTGATCCGCAAGGATCGCGCCCAAGCGCTGTACCGCCTGGGCATCACGGAAGAGGCCGCCGATCTGCTGGGCATGCTCTCCACCGCCCAGTTGCTCAAGATCGCGTCGAGCAACATGCTGCTGTGCCGCTTCCGGGTGGACGACGATCTGGTGTGGAACCTGCTGACCAACCACAACGTGAAGAAGGTGGACAACACCACCACCACCCAGCTGCACGCTTCCATCCTGATGGCCGGGAAGTTCGCCGAGAGCATGGCCGCGGCGCACTGAATGTTCCCCCCGCGCCGCCTGCGGCGTCACCCCCCAGGGGGCGGCGCTGGAGGCCCGGCGGAGCCGGTTCCTCGGCGCCCTCGGTTGAAGGCACTTCTTTCTTCCCCCTTTGTCTCTCTCTGGAGTTCGCATCATGGGCACTGTCAAGAGCATCCTCAACGAGTCGCGTGACATCGAGCGCGCGGTGGCCCTGATCCAGCTGGGCGCGCGTCTGCAGGTGCTGGAGTACGAAACCGGTTTGTCATACGAGCGCCTGCTGCGCCTGTACAAGGAAGTGGCGGGCAAGTCGCCGTCCAAGGGCCAGTTGCCGTTTTCGACCGACTGGTTCCTGACCTGGCAGCCCAACATTCACGCCTCGCTGTTCCTCAATATCCACGAGTACCTGTCCAAGACCAGCGAGCTCGAAGAGATCGACACCGTGATCAAGGCCTTCCGCCTGTACAGCGAGCAGATGACGGCCAGCGCCATCGAGCCTCTGTTGTCCATTACTCGGGCCTGGCGCCTGGTGAAGTTCGTGGACAACGGCATGCTCACGCTGACCAAATGCTCCTGCTGCGGCGGCCACTTCGTCACCGAGCCGTACCAGAACCGCCATTTCGTGTGCGGCCTGTGCCAGCCGCCGGCACGGGCGGGCAAGGGAAATGCAAACGGAGGACTCCGTTTGCATTGAGGGGCCCCACCCCCGCGCCGCGCCTAGGGGCGCGTCACCCCCTCAAGGGGGCAACACCTGCGGCCTGGCGAAGCCAGTTCCGCGGTGTTCTGGGTCGGGGGACTGCGCTTCGGAGATGCTTGTCGCGTTCCAGATTGCCGATTGTTCAAAGTTTGAAAAGGACCCCCATCCGGGTCCTTTTCGCGTTCATGGGCTGGGTCGATCGCACCTAAAGTTGCCCGATGGAAAGTGCAGTTGTCGGCTTCCTCCAGTGTGTGCCGATCGCGGTGGTGTCGCGATCCAGGCCAGCGCGGAACCGGCTTTGCCGGGCCGCTGCTGGCGCCCCCTTGAGGGGGTGACGCCGAAGGCGGCGCAGGGGTGTTTTTTCTCAAGGTCTAGAACATGTTCGTCATCATCGGTTTCGTGATCTCGATGGTCTGCATCTTTGGCGTGTTCATCGGCCATGGGGGCAACATCGGCGTGGTGCTCGCGGCGTTGCCGTTCGAGCTGACCACCATCCTGGGCGCCTCGTTCGGTGCTTTCCTGATCAACAACCAGATGAAGGTGGTCAAGGCCTCGGCCAAGGGCCTGGCCAGCTGTTTCAAGGGCAGCCGCTACACCAAGGCGCGCTACATGGAGCTCATGGCGTTGCAGTTCGACATCCTGCAGAAGGCCCGCAAGGAAGGCCTGATGGCCATTGAGCAGGACGTGGAGACCCCCGCGCAATCGGCACTGTTCAAGAAGTACCCCACCATCTCCGCCGACCACCACGTGGTCGAGTTCATCACCGACTACCTGCGCATGATGGTTTCGGGCAACCTCAACGCGCACGAGATCGAGTCGCTCATGGACGCCGAGATCGAGACCCACCACCAGGAAGCCCACGCGCCCGTGGCCGCCATCGCGCGCCTGGCCGGCGGCCTACCGGCCTTCGGCATCGTGGCGGCCGTGCTGGGCGTGGTCAACACCATGGGCTCGGTGGGCCAGCCCCCGGCGGTGCTCGGCGCCATGATCGGCTCGGCCCTGGTGGGCACCTTTCTCGGCATCCTGCTGGCCTATGGCGTGTTCGAGCCCCTGGGCGGCCTGATGGACCAGAAGGTGGAAGAAAGCGGCAAGGAGTTCGAGTGCATCAAGACCACCCTGCTCGCCAGCATGCAGGGCTACGCGCCAGCCACGGCCATCGAGTTCGGCCGCAAGGTGCTGTTCTCCGACGTGCGGCCCAACTTCATCGAACTCGAAGCCCACGTGAAAGGCAAAAAGTGAACACGAGCCTCCCCCTGCGCCGCTTCGCGTCTTTCTCCCTGAAGGGAGGTCAAGATGGCCATGGACGGTAAAAAGCTGCAGCCCATCATCGTCAAGCGCATCAAGAAAAGTGCGCACGCTCCGCACGGGGGCGCGTGGAAGATCGCCTACGCCGACTTCGTCACCGCCATGATGGCGTTCTTCCTGCTCATGTGGCTGCTGGGTTCGACCTCGCGGGGCGAGCTCAACGGCATCGCCGACTACTTCAACAACCCGGTGAAGGTCACGCTCATGGGTGGCAACGGCACCGGCAACAGCGACAGCATCCTGCCCGGCGGCGGGCGCGATCTGAGCCAGACCTCCGGCCAGGTCGCCGGGGGCGAGGCCGAGCGTGCGGCCCGGCTCATGGGCGCGCAGATGGCGCGCGCCGAACTGGCCCGCAAAGAGGCCCAACGCATCGACGCGCTGGAGAAAAAGATCACCGAGGTGATTGCCCAGAACGCCTCGATCGCCGAGTACGGCTCGCAGATCCGGCTGGAGAAAACCGGCGACGGTCTGCAGATCCAGATCATGGACACCCAGAACCGGCCCATGTTCGACGTGGGCAGCGCGCTGGTCAAACCGCACATGCGCGAGATCCTGCGCGAGATCGGCGCGGCCATCGGCGACATGGACAACCGCATCGCGCTCTCGGGCCACACCGACGCCACGCCCTACGGCAGCGGCGAGCGCGGCTACAGCAACTGGGAGCTCTCGGCCGACCGCGCCAACGCCTCGCGCCGCGAGCTGGTGGCCGGCGGCATGGCCGACGACAAGCTGGTGCGGGTGGAGGGGCTGGCGTCGAGCCGCCTGTTCGACGAGGCCAACCCCACCGCCGCGGCCAACCGCCGCATCAGCATCATGGTGCTGACCAGCGAGGCCGAGCAGCGCCTGCTGCCCATGGCCGCGCCCACCACCGTGCCCCTGCCCACGCCCGAGCCGGTACCCGAGACAGCGCCTGGGGCGCTGCCCGTCACGGCGCCCGGGGCGCCGCCCCTGCCCTTGACCGGGCCGGAGGCCGCAGGTGGGCTTCAGATTTCTCCCGATACGCCGAAAACCCTTGCACAGGCCGGTGGTTGAAACGCCGCCGGTCCGCTCCCTTGTCCCTTTTCCTCCCACGGAGGCATCCATGTCCACCCCGATGAAGTTTCTGATCGTTGACGATTTCTCCACCATGCGCCGCATCGTGCGCAATCTGCTCAAGGAGATCGGGCACGCCGATGCCGACGAGGCCGAAGATGGCGTGATCGCACTCAACAAGCTGCGCGACGGCAACTTCAACTTCGTCGTCTCCGACATCAACATGCCCAACATGAACGGCTTCGAGCTGCTGACCAAGATCAAGCAGGACGACAAGCTCAAGCACCTGCCGGTGCTCATGGTGACGGCCGAGGCGCGCAAGGAAGACATCGTGATGGCCGCGCAGGGTGGCGCGGCCGGCTACATCGTCAAGCCCTTCACCAAGGCCACGCTGGAAGAAAAGCTCGCCAACATCTTCAAGAAACTCGGCCTGTAAGCCGCCGCCGGAGACATGCCATGACACACAGCGTTTCCAAAGAATCGTCCGGCAACCCGGAGATGTTCCAGCAGCTCGGCAACATCACGCGCCAGCTGCACGACGCGCTCAAGGAGCTGGGCTACACCGACAAGCTCAAGGGCACCGTCAACCAGTTGCCCGACGCGCAGAGCCGCCTGTCCTACATCGCGCGGCTGACCGGCGAGGCGGCGGAAAAGGTGCTCAACCACGTGGAGGCGGCCAAGATCGAGCAGACCCTGATCATCGAGCGCGGGCGCCAGCTCTCCGGCACCATCGCGGCGGTGCCCGGCCTGGCCAAGGCCATGCCGGAGCTGCTGCAGTGGTCCAAGGACGTGGTGGAGACCAGCGAAAAGAGCGACTCCCGCCTGACCGAGATCATGATGGCGCAGGATTTCCACGACCTCACCGGCCAGGTGATCGGTCGCGTGGTGCAGCTGGCCAGCACCATCGAAGAACAGCTGCTGGGCCTGCTGCTGCAGGCCGCGCCGTCCGGCCAGCCCGGGCATGACCAGGCCTACGAACTGGCCGGCCCGGTGGTGAACGCCGAAGGCCGCACCGACGTGGTGAACGACCAGGCACAGGTGGACGACCTGCTCGCGAGTTTGGGGTTCTGAGTCCCCCGCGCCGCGCCTGCGGCGCGTCACCCCCCAGGGGGCAACACCTGCGGCCCGGCAAAGCCGGTTCCGCGGTGTTCTGGGTTCGGGCATTTCGCTCCGGGGAAGGGAACACTGGCTTTTGACACGCGCGGCGCCATCTGATTCCGCGCTGCTGCTCCCGGAAAAGCGCCGTCAGAGGCCGCTTTATCGCGCTTTAGTTTTTCACCCCGACTTCCACAATCTGATTCATCAACCCGATGAGTCAGAGCGATGGAATCCTCCAGTCAGGACAAGAACCTACCCGCCACCGCGCAGCGCCTGAGAAAGGCGCGCGCCGACGGTCAGATCGCGCGCTCCAAGGACCTCTCGAACCTGGCCGTGCTCGGCGGCGGCGCGGTGGTGCTCATGGCCTTGTTGCCCATGGGCTTCGAGATGCTGCGTGGCGGCCTGCAGCAGCAGCTGCGCTTTGACCACAGCATGCTGCAACAGCCCCAGCTGGTGCTGGAGCGCCTCACCGCCGGCTTTGGCCAGGGGCTGATGATCTACCTGCCGCTGGGTCTGCTGGTGGTGGCCATCGCCATCGTCACCGCCATCGCCTCGGGCAGCTGGGCGCTGAGCACCAAACCCATCATGCCCGACATCACCCGGCTCAATCCGCTGTCGGGCATCGGCCGGCTGTTCTCCAAGCATCAACTGGTCGAGACCGCCAAGCTCGCGGGCGTCACCGCCGTGGTCGGCGTGGTGGCCTGGCGCTTCATCGCCTCCCATGTGCAGCCCTTCAGCACCTTGCTCATGCGCCCGCTCGAAGGCGCCCTGGGCCAGCTCGGCAGCTGGATGGGCACCGGCGTGGGCCTGTTGCTGCTGGTGGTGTTGTTCTTTGCCTTGGTCGATCTGCCGCTGCAGAAGTACCTGCACGCCAACCGCATGAAGATGTCGCTCGAAGAGGTCAAGCGCGAGCACAAGGAGAGCGAGGGCGATCCCCACATGAAGGGCAAGCGCCGCCAGCGCCAGCGCGAGCTGGCCCAGCGCAACAGCGTGGGCGCGGTGCCGCGAGCCGACCTGGTGGTCATGAACCCGACCCACTACGCCGTGGCCATCCAGTACGACGACGCCACCATGAACGCGCCGCGCGTGATCGCCAAGGGTGCCGACCTGATCGCGCTGAAGATCCGCGACGTGGCCCGCGCCAGCCAGGTGCCGGTGCTGCAGGCCCCCATGCTGGCGCGCGCGCTCTACGCCCACGCCGAGATCGACGGCGAGGTGCCCTCCGCGCTGTACACCGCGGTGGCGCAGGTGCTGGCCTACGTGTACCAGCTCAAAGCCGCCCTCAAGGGCCAGGGCGTCATGCCCGGTGAGATGCCGGTGCCGCAGGTGCCGCCGGAGCTCGATCCCCACTGGAAGAAACCCGCTACCGAGACCACACCATGAACGCACAACTGCAGATCCTGCGGCGATGGTTCGGCCGCCACGCCGACTGGGCCAACGGCCTGGCCGCCCCGCTGCTGGTCATCACCGTGTTGTCCATGATGGTGTTGCCGCTGCCGCCCTGGCTGCTCGACACCTTCTTCTCGCTCAACATCGCGCTGGCCCTGGTGGTGATGATGGTCTCGGCCTACATGCGCCGGCCGCTGGATTTCTCGGTCTTCCCCACCGTGCTGCTGCTCACCACGCTGCTGCGCCTGTCGCTCAACGTGGCCTCCACCCGGGTGGTGCTGCTCGAAGGCCACACCGGCCCGGGCGCGGCCGGCGCGGTGATCGAGGCCTTCGGCCACTTCCTGATCGGCGGCAACTTCGCGGTCGGTTTCATCGTGTTCGCGATCCTGGTGGTGATCAACTTCGTGGTGATCACCAAGGGCTCGGAGCGCATCGCCGAGGTGTCGGCCCGCTTCACCCTGGACGCCATGCCCGGCAAGCAGATGGCGATCGACGCCGACCTGAACGCCGGCCTGATCGACGAGGCCGAGGCCAAGCGCCGCCGCGCCGAGGTGGGCGACGAGGCCGAGTTCTTCGGCTCCATGGACGGTGCCTCCAAGTTCGTGCGTGGCGACGCCATCGCCGGCATCCTGATCCTGGTCATCAACATCATCGGCGGCCTGATCATCGGCGTGGTGCAGCACGGCCTGAGCGCCGGCGAAGCGGCCGACAGCTACATCCTGCTGGCCGTGGGTGACGCGCTGGTGGCGCAGATCCCCTCGCTGCTGATCTCGGTGGCCGCGGCCATGGTGGTCTCGCGCGTGGGCAAGGACGAGGACCTGGGTGGCCAGGTGATGAACCAGATGTTCATGTCCTCCAAGGTGATGGGCATCACCGCGGCGGTGCTGTTCATGCTGGGCATCGTGCCGGGCATGCCGCACACCGTGTTCCTGATCTTCGCCATGATCACCGGCGGCATCGCCTGGTGGCGCCACCAGGAAGAAAACAAGCCCGCGCCGGTGGCCGCCGAGGCGCCAGCGCCCAGCGACGGCGAAGCCAGCTGGGACGACCTGCAGCCGGTGGACCTGCTCGGCCTGGAGCTGGGCTACCGCCTGATCGCCATGGTGGACAAGAACCGCGCGGGCGACCTGCTCACCCGCATCAAGGGCGTGCGCAAGAAATTCGCGCAGGAAGTGGGCTTCCTGCCCCCGGCCGTGCACGTGCGCGACAACCTGGAACTGCGCCCCAGCGCCTACCGCATCACGCTGCGCGGCGTGGTGGTGGGCGAGGGCGAGGTGTTCCCCGGCATGTTCCTCGCCATCGACCCCGGTGGCATCAACACCCCGCTGATCGGCACCCCCACCACCGACCCGGCCTTTGGCCTGCCGGCGCACTGGATCGAAGAGAAGCAACGTGAAAACGCGCAGATGGCCGGTTTTACGGTGGTTGATTCCGAGACTGTGCTGGCCACGCATCTTTCACACTTGATGCAAGTCCAGGCGGCCAAGTTGCTCAGCCGGACAGAGACCCAGGAACTGGTCGAACACGTGACCCGCCTGGCCCCCAAACTGATCGAAGAGGTCGTGCCCAAAATGGTCTCCGTCGCCACCTTCCAGAAAGTGCTGCAGCTGCTGCTGGAAGAGTCGGTGCACGTGCGCGACATCCGCACCATCATCGAGGCCCTGGCCGAGCACGCCCCGCACACCGCCGATCCGGTCGAGCTGGCCCGCCGCGTGCGCATGGCGCTCTCGCCGGCCATCGTGCAGCAGATCTACGGCTCGGTGAAAGAGCTCGAAGTGATCGCCATCGAGCCCGGCCTGGAGCGGCTGCTGATGCAGGCGCTCTCGGGCGCGGCCAGTGGCGCGCTGGACCCGGGCGTGGCCGAGATGCTGAGCAAATCCGCCTCCGACGTGGCCAACAAGCAGGAAGAAAAAGGCGTGCCCGCCTGCCTGCTGGTGCCCGACGCGATCCGCAACGCCATGGCCCGCCTGCTGCGCCGCGCCGCGCCGCGCCTGCAGGTGCTGGCGCACAGCGAAATTCCTGACACCCACCTCATCCGTATTGGCCCGATTCTTGGGGAGCTTGCAGCATGAACATCCAGCGTTTCACCGCCCCGACCTCGCGCGAGGCGATGGCCAAGGCCCGCCACACCTTCGGCGACAGCGCCGTCATCCTCTCCACCCGCTCCACCGACGGCGGCTTTGAAGTGATGGCCGCGGCCGAGGAGAGCCTGGCCCCCGTCGCCAGCCCCACGCCCCAGGCCGTGCGCGCCGAGCGGGCGCAGCCGGCCCGCGGCCGGTCGGCCCCCGCCACCACGCCCGAGTCGGTGGAGAGCGACACCGAGACCCTGGCCATGAGCACGCTGTCGTTCCAGGAATACGTGCGCGAGCGCATGCTGCGCAAGCGCCGCGCCGAGCAGGCCGGCGAGACGGCCCAGGCCGACACCGCGCCGGCACCCGCGCCCGCCGAACCGCGCCGCGCCGCGCCGCGCGCCGAGCCGATCCAGATCCCGGTGCAGCGCTTCAACGCGCCCCCGGTGCCCACCCCCATGCCGGCCCCGATCCGCACCCGCCCGGTGGTCAACGCCTCGTGGGAAGACTCGCAGCCCGCACCGCGCCTGGGCGAACGCGCCGACAACAGCGTCGCGGTCGAACTCTCCGCGCTCAAGGAGATGATCGAAGAGCGCTTCAACACCCTGGCCTGGCTGGGTTCGTCCAAGCAGAACCCGATCCAGTCCGGGCTGATGCTCAAACTCATCCGCTCCGGTTTTTCGCCCGCCATGGCGCGCGCGGTGCTGGAGCGCATGCCGGTCGACGCCACCGCACCCGAGGCCATGCGCTGGGTCATGGACGTGCTCTCGCGCAACCTGCGCACCGCCGGTCCCGGCGCCGGCCTGTGCGACGAGGGCGGCGTGGTCACCCTGATCGGCGCCACCGGCGTGGGCAAGACCACCACCGCCGCCAAGCTCGCGGCCCAGTGCGTCAAGCAGTACGGCCCCGCCTCGGTGGGCATGATCACGCTCGACACCTACCGCGTCTCGGGCTACGAACAGCTGCGCGCCTACGGCCGCATGCTCGGCGTGGTGGCCCACCTGGCGCACGACCGCGCCGCGCTCAAGGACCTGCTCAGCCTGCTGGCCAACAAGCGCATGGTGATCGTGGACACCGCCGGCCTGGGCCAGCGCGACCAGCGCATCCAGGACATGCTCGACGTGCTGGACATGCCCAAGGTCAAGAAGACCCTGGTGCTCAACGCCAGCTCGCACGGTGACACGCTGGACGACGTGCTCACCGCCTTCAAGGCCAACACCCTGCACGGCGTGGTGCTCTCCAAGGTGGACGAGGCCGTCAAGCTCGGTCCGGCGCTGGACGCGCTGATCCGCCACCAGGTGGTGCTGCGCGGCGTGGCCAACGGCCAGCGCGTGCCCGAAGACTGGCAGAACCCCGAGGCCAGCGCGCTGGTGCGGGTGTCCATGGGCACCGACGGCAAGTCCGCCTTTGACCCGCAATCCACCGACATGGGTTTCTATTTCGCCCAGGCTTCGAGCCTCGGCCTCGACCTGGGAGCCTCGCATGTTTGAGTTCGGTTTCGATCAGGCGGCCGGCCTGCGCGCCGAACCCGCCCGCGCCAGCGGTCCCAGCGTGATGCCGGTGGCCAGCCCCGCGCAGCCCGCGCGCGCCTATGAACTGCTGTGCACCCTGGCGGCCCACCTCACCGCGCTGGGCCGCGAGGTCGTGATCATCGACGCCACCGCCAGCGAAACGCCGGTGCGCCGCGGCAACGACGGCGCCCACCTGGGCCTGCTGCACGCCATGCACGACCCGTCCATCTGCGGCCTGGCCCGCTCGGGCGACGGGGTGGACTGGCTGGTCATGCCCGGCGCGCTCGGCATGCAGGCCCTGCAGCAGACCGCCCAGGCCTCGGGCGGCGCGGTGGCGCTCTCGCGCCTGCTCGCGCCCTTCGGGCCGCGCGCGCTGGTGCTGCTGTTCGCGCCCCCGCAGGGCCTGGCCACGCTGCTGTCGGGGCTGCCCGCGCGCGCGCTGGTGCCCGTGTTGCCCCAGCCACAGGCCAGCATCGACGCCTATGGCGCGCTCAAGCTGCTGCACGCGGCCGGCATCTCGCCGGTGCTCGCGCCGCTGGCGCAGGGCCTGGAGCCCGAGACGGCACCGCTGCGGCAGGTGGTGGACACGGTGGCCGACTGTGCCCGGCGCTACCTGGACCTGTCGGTGGACGCCTGGCCCCTGAACACCTGGGGCCTGCGCGTGCAGGAAAGCGCGCTCACCCGCTGCGACCCGCGCGCGGATGCCCACCGCAACCTGTGGCTGCCCCAATTTTCCGCCCCGCAGGCCGGCCGCGCCGCGACCGCCCACACCTCCTGGAGCTGACGATGTACACCGCCAAAGGCACCCTCAACCGGGACGACCAGTTGCGCAAATACAGCCCGCTGGTGCGTCGCCTGGCCCACCACATGATCGCCAAGCTGCCGCCCAGCGTGGAGCTCGACGACCTGATCCAGGTCGGCATGATCGGCCTGACCGAAGCCATCGCGCGCTTCGAGCCCGCGCAGGGCGTGCAGTTCGAGACCTTCGCCAGCCAGCGCATCCGCGGCGCCATGATCGACGAGCTGCGCGAAGGCGACTGGATGAGCCGCGGCTCGCGCAAGAGCCAGAAAGACATCGAGGGCGCCGTGCACCGCCTGCA
Source organism: Hydrogenophaga taeniospiralis (assembly GCF_020510445.1). NCBI lineage: Bacteria > Pseudomonadati > Pseudomonadota > Betaproteobacteria > Burkholderiales > Comamonadaceae > Hydrogenophaga > Hydrogenophaga taeniospiralis. The sequence goes on along the minus strand of NZ_JAHBAG010000001.1, from coordinate 5,026,440 downwards.
GCAGAAGCTGCACCGCGCGCCCATGGAGTCCGAGATCGCCAAGGAGCTGGGCATGGAGCTGGCCGAATACCAGCACCTGCTGGCCAAGGTGCGCGGCACCCAGCTCGTGTACCTGGAAGACATCAGCGGCCACGGCGACGACGAAGACAGCTTCCTGGACCGCCACATGGGCGACACCGAGGCCGAGCCCTCGGCCGTGCTGCAGGACCACCGCATGCGCACCGCCCTGGTGGCCGCCATCAAGGTGCTGCCCGAGCGCGAGCAGCACATCATGAGCATGTACTACGAGCACGACATGAACCTGAAGGAAATCGCCGCCGTGCTCGGCGTGACCGAGTCGCGCATCTGCCAGCTGCACAGCCAGTCCATCGCGCGCCTGCGGGCCAAGCTGCGGGAGCACTGAGCGCTCTGAGTGGAGATCGATTCGTAGCCTGTCGCGTCGCCTCCATGCAGTCCTTTCTGGCGATCGGGTGGGCGACGAAGCAGGCGTTGCTTTGACGAACGCGCCGGTTTTTTGCACCCAACGCACGAGCAACCGACATGCACACAGCCAGAAAACCCAAGTTCACGCAGGTCGTTTTCACCGGCGATCTGCTTCGGCCCTTTGCCAACGGAAGCGAATGGGAAAGCGCCACATGGAAGAACATCCGATGGCTGCAGGCCCTCGTCGCGCCACATCTCGAGCGGTTGGGCGTCGATCACGGATCCTTGACATGGGATCCGCAACTCGATCCGACAAGGAGCACCTACTTTGATGCACCCGCGCTGTACGACCGTCTCGGGCTTGATCTTGGCATGCTCAATTGGACAACCCTGGCGTCCCTGAAGTCGGCACCAGAGGCTCTGATCGATCAACTCGCACCGACCGTCAAAGACGCGCTGGTCATCGGCTACGAGATGCCCGACGTGATGTTGGACGCACTGACGGACCTGGGGGTGCCCTACATCGATGTGGTCCTGCATGCTGTGCGGTTCATGCCGGACCTGATTTTTGCCATGCGAACCAACCACCCGGATCTGCACGAGTCGCTGTCGTTCAACACCGTTCAGGAAGCCGATATCCGGAGCCGAGCCGCCGACATCAAGGCCAAGACGGCCTGGATGTCTGCACCCGTCGACGCAGCTCCAGGCTCTTTGGTGATCTTCGGACAGGTCCACGGTGACCGGTCGCTGGTCGAAACCGATGGCGGCGGATTCTGCAGCCTGGAGGGCCATCTGCAAGAACTGGTCGAGCTGTGCCATTCGCATGCGCATGCCTACTTCAAGCCGCACCCCTATGACATTCAGGCAAGTCCCTCCGTTCGTGCCATTTGCCGCATAGGCTCCGTTGCGTTCACATCCGCCAATGCGTACCACCTGATGGCACAGGACAACATCAGGACCATCGCCGCCTTGAACTCCAGTTGCCTGTTCGAAGCCCGCTATTTCGACAAAGAGGTGGTGCGTTTCAAACCCTGTCTCTATGACTTCGATGCCCACCATGGTCCTCGCGGTGGTCTTCCCGGAGCCCTCCTTTCCCAGACACCGGCATGGCTGGACGCGGCATTCTGGGGGGAGCTGCTGTCACTGGAGACGGTGCCATCGTTGACGGTCGCGCAATGGATGCCTGATCGACTGCGCAGAAGCATGAACGCGGACTGGGGCTATGGGCAAATTGGCAAGGTGGTGGCATGAACACAAGGGCTTATTCAGATCCGGATGAGGCACTTGCCCACTTGCTCAAGTGCGCGCAAGAAGTGCCCGCCGCCGACTTGCTGAAAAACGCGCAAGCGGCGATCAACGGCTTTCCCGATGACGCCCGGCTGCGAACGATGCAGGCGATTCTTCATCGCGCGTGTGGAAACCCGGAGGCGGCGTTGAACGCCAGCTGGAAGGCCCTGGTGCTCTCCCCAAAGGATGAAACTGCCCGGCAGGAACTGCTGTTCTGTGTTTCCGAACATGTGGGTTTGGCCCCCTCCGACGGACACGACTTCTCTCTGGAAAGCGGCGAGCGTCAGACAGCCCCCCATATCCATGGCATTCGCGCCGATCACCGTGCCCGGTATGCATGGGCTGCCCGGCTGCTGCGCAGCCACTTCCGGGACAGCTCCCGCCTCACAGGACTGGATGCCTTTTGCGGCAACGGGTACGGCAGCCGGATGATCAGCCAACTGACCGGATCGCGCGTGATCGGGATCGATGGCTCCACCGAAGCCGTGGAACTGGCCGAAAGACACTACGGCAACCATCGGGTGGCGTTTGGGCAGGCCGTATTTCCTTTCGAACTGACGCCCGGGCTTTTCGATTACGCGGTCTCCTTCGAATCGGTCGAGCACGTTGACGACAGCGAAGCTTTGCTGGCACAGATCTGCCGTGCCACGAAGGGGCCTGTGTTCTTGTCGGTTCCGAATGAGCGAGCCCTTCCCCATGCCAGTTTCTCGACCCAATTCGGGTTCCACTGCCGTCACTTCACATCGGAAGACATCTGCCAGTTCATGAGCCGTCTGGGCTTCCCCTGCGTGCTGGCCAGTGCTGGACAGCAGGTGTATCGGGTGCAAGACCAGCGGTTGGCGGGGCTGCTGCCCGAGAGCCAGATGCACTTGCGACCCCTGACAGATGACAGCCAGTTCATCATGCTCATGTTCTCGCGTGAAAGCGAACACACACGCGGACAGACAGCGAACCTCGTCTCACCAGGAGTCCTCGGATGAAACTCAACGTCGGCTGCGGCAACGTGCACCGCCTGGAGGGATACGTACACGTGGATGCGAGGCAAACGCCGATCACAGACCTGGTCTGCGATGCATGGGCGATCGATCTTCCACAAGGACAGGTTGCCGAGGTCTACTCCCGCCACATGCTCGAGCACCTGCCCCGACACCAGGCGTTCCTGACCCTGCGCTCATGGTTTCACCTGCTGGCACCAGCGGGACGCTTGCACATCGTTGTTCCCGACATCCTCTTTCATGCCAGGCAGCTGCTGGGACTGGAATCCAGCGCCTTTCCTGATCAGCATGAGCATGCGATGGCCGGGTTCTATGGTTGGTGTGATCCGGACCGTGGTGGCGACATTCATGACAGCCATCGCTGGGGATACTCATTTGAAACACTGGCCGCACTTCTGCAAGAGATCGGATTCACGAATGTCCGACGACTCGAGCAAGGCAAGGACAGCGAGCCCTGGCACCTCAACGTCGAGGCATTCAAGTAGGTGCATCGCCCATTGATCGAGCGGTGACAGCCCATGCCGCGGAAACCCTCCATGCGACGCCCTTCATGCCGGCTCCTTGACGGGGCTTGATGCGGGGATGATCGGTCGGTGGGGAGCCGCTGCTTCTTCGTGGGCGCTGTACGAAGCAACCGGGGTCGATCCATCGCGCGCCAGCACCGGGCGGAACACCACGCGGATCATGAATTTGCCGTGTTCCTTCGAGCCGCAGGCCGGGAAATACATCATCCCGCCAGGACCGAACTTGACCAGCGTGCCTTCGACCTGTTCCAGGCCGTCGAGGAGCACGGCCTCGCCCAGCGCCAGGTCTTCGCCCGGTTCCTTGTCGTCCAGTGGCACCTTCTGGATGCTGTCGAGCTGCAACCACTCGTGGGTCTGCCCCAGCAGCAGGCTCTGGTCGAAGGCGGCGCTCATGGGCAGGTGCAGGCGGTGGTAGCCGTCGAAGGTGGCGGTGGCCAGCGTCTGGACGACGGCGTGCTGGTCGCGACTCGCGACCAGCGTCGGAACGGTGATGGTCCGGAAGCTGGCTTCGGACGGTGCGAGGCTGTAGCCAAACCGCTGCGCCGACAGCAGCGTGGTGGCCAGCGAGATGTCCATTTGCCGCATCTCCATGGGGTAGCTGATGCGCATGGCCTTGAGTTCCTGGTTCATGAGGGCGAAGCCCTCCCTGCGGTACTCGCTGATACCGGCTTGCAGGTTGGCCGTGGGCAGCAGCAGGTCGGTCCCCAGGTTGAAGTCGAACTCGAACGAGGAGAGGCAGGCGATCTCCTTCGCACTGGGGAAGTAGAGCAGTCGGCCGAGGTCGGCCGCCGCCTGCTGCGCCAGTTCCAGGGGGGTCTGGCGCGGTTGATGGCGTTCGGGTGTGCGCGCCATGTCGGCCACGAAACGCAGGCAGGCGGCCTGGATGTCGGCCACCACCTCCGACTGCGGACGCGCGGTATTGGACTGGCTTCGGATGGGTTCGCCCTGTTCGGTGTAGTCCACCGTGCTGGCCTCTGGCGTGGTGCACATCATCTCGAACAGGCCGATGTACGCCGTCATGGTCAGGATCAGGCGCTCGTCGGCCCAGCTGGCATCGATCAGGCCCTTGCGATCGGTCTGCTGGCCCTTGATGCGGCTCGCGATGAGGTAGAGGCCGAAGAGATCGACATCCATGGCCTGCTTGAACACCGGTGCCAGGCGGGTTTGTGCCGTGCCGCTGTAGCCGAGGTCCACCACGACCAGGGTCTCTCCCGGTGCCAGACCGGTGCGCTGCCTGACATGGGTGAACATGCGCTCGCGAAAGGCGGCCGATTGCTCGAACACCAGTTTCAAGGTGTCGTCGCGCAACACCAGGCGGGCAAATGCCTGGGCCGGCTGGGCCGACCGGTTGGCCTGGTCCAGCAGCGCCTGGGCCTTCGCCGGTGGAAGCAGCAGCTGTTTGGCCATGGCCGACATGGAGCTGTCCGACAGGCTGCTCGTCAACAGACGGACCACGTCGGCCTTGGTCTGCAGCGAGGATGCGATGGCGGTGAATCGCGAGAGGTTGATCTGATGCAAACCCTCGGAACCCATCAGGACCTCGCACACCTTGGCGGGCAGGTAGCCATCGCGCAGCAGAAAGGCGATCCTGACGTGTTTGCCGGCCGCCTTGAGCGCCTGGAGTTGCTGCTCGATGAAGCGGCCAAAGCTGTAGAGAATGGGGCCCAGCGAGCGGTAGCCGATTTGCTGCGCCGCGTTCAGCGTTTCTGTATCGGTCGCGGCGAGCAGGCCGTGAAAGTAGCTGGGCAGCGCGTGCGTGTGGCGCAGCTCGGGCATGAGCTGAACGGCGGCGCTGGCGCGCTGCTCCAGCTGGCTGGTAACGGACGCTGGATGCTGCCGGAGCCAGGCCGAGGCGATGCCATGCGCTGCCGGGCCTTGCAGGTCGGCGCGGCGGTTGTCCCCCAGATGAAACACCTGTTGCGGCTGGACTTTTTCTCGCCGCAGCACCTCTTTCCAGATGCCCGATGTCTTGGACGCACCGAAATCGCAAGAGCAATAGATGTGTGAAATGGCGTCGGCGGTCTCTCCCATCAGGGTGCCGAGCATGTGGCCAAGCTGCTTGCCGGTGAAGTAGATGTCGCTGACCACGATCACGCGCAACCCCTTGGCGCGCGCGCTCCGGATCAGTCGCGCGATCGGTTCGAAGATGAAGGCGTGTGCGAGCTCGCAGGCGATTTCGACCTCTGCGGCCTGGGCAATGCCTTGGGGGTCTGCGTGCGGCAGCAGTTCCCGGTGGATGTCTTCCAGGGTGACTTCGCTGATGCCGGTGAGCAGCTGCTTCCTGCGGCGCAGTTCCGATTCACCTTTGGCCCGCAGGGCGGCGGTGATGCCGGCCGAACGGAAAGGCTCCAGCGACTGCAGGCTGAAAAACACATCGGTCGGTCGGGCCACCTTGCGCCACAGGATGGTGTCAAAACAATCGAGCGAAAGGACCTTGGTCTGGGGCGCAAGCTGCTCCAGCAAGGTGTCCAGTTCGTGAGCGCCAATTTCTTGATTCATGGGGGAGACTTCCTGCAGGGCCTGGAGCCGTGAGCGCAGGGCCAGCCGTGGTCCTGCCTTGCGGGGGTGAAAGTCAATGTAGCAGCGCGCTTTCGGGCTGAAGCCCGGAACACATCGCCCTGAAGACGGTTGTTCGGACGATTGCCTTGGGGGCCGGGCGCCCTCTGATCGCCTGGTGTGATCGTTGGAGGCCGAATATCCGAATGAAGTCGGATCTGTGCGGCAACGCCGCACGGTGCGTGTTCATCCAACACCAAAGCGAAAAACCGGCATTTGCCGGTTTTTTTGCGCCAGCCGATCAGGCCAGCCACGCAATACGAAGGAGAAGTGCCCCGCCCAGGGCCGACCAGCCGTTCAGGCCGCGAGGTAAGCCCGACCGGCGCCGCCGGTGGACGAGGGGCCGGCCATGTGGCCGTAGGTGGGTTGGGCTTGCTGGGGCAGCAGGCTGTGCACGGCGCGCTGGCTCTGGGCGCTGGCGCGCAGCACGGCCTGGCGCAGGCGGCCGAAGCGCTCGGCGGCGCTGTGCATCTGTTCGCGCAGGGCGGCGTGGCCCGGGGCGCTGAAAACGGTGGCTTTGGGGGCTTTTTGCAGCACGCCCTGGACGCGGGCGCTGGCCCGTTCCACGCCCGTGGCATCACCCTGCAGCAGCGCGGCTTCCAGCCCGTCAAGCTCGGTTTGCAACGAGGTCAACCAGGGGTGGGTGGCGGGCTGTGGGGTCATGGCCTGGGGCTTTCTTCGGGGGAAGGAGGGGTCAGGCGCGGCTGCCGCCGGCGCTGCTGCTGAGCATTTCGGCCGCGTTGGAGAGCATCTTGTCGGCGATGGCTTCGGCGTTGACCTGGAACGTGCCGTTGGCGATGGCCTGTTTCATGGCCTCGACTTTTTCGGCGTTGAACACGTCGTTGCCCCCCGCCGCGGAGCCCTGCATGGCCGAGACGGTGGAGGACGACAGGGTCACGGTCACGCCGGCCTGGGGCTGCGCCGCTGCACCCGTTGCCGCGGCGGCTTCGGCGCCCGCAGCGGGGCGCTCGGCGGCCTTTTGTGGGCCTCCGGCGACGGAACCGATGTAGGAATCCGGTGACGATTCGACTTTCATGATCACTCTCCAAACCCCGAAGTCAGGGCGTTGTGGAAAGACTATCGGCGCAAAAGCGGGGGGACTTTAGCCTTTTTGTGTTGATTTCTTCACGAAACTGCCGCGCGGGTGGTGCCTGGAAGGTGCTCACAACTGCACTTCCACGGTCTGGCCGTCGCGCACCAGGCCGGTGACCACCCGGCCACCCTGCAGGCGCACGCGCACCGACTGGCCGGTGACGCCGGCGCCCAGTGCCACGCCGCTGACGATGACGTGAAAGCCCGCGCCCGCGCTGCTCACGCGCACCTGCGCGCCGGGGCCGAAGGCGGGGATGGGCCGCACCATGTTGCTGCGCAGGGCCTGCCCGGGTTGCAGCGCGTAGACGGCTTGCTGGCCGACCCAGAGCGCGGGCGTGGCCAGCACGCTGGCGAACTGTTCGGCCCAGTCGATTTCGGCCACGTCGGCGTCTTCTTGAGTGAGCGTGGCCCCGGCGGCCACGGGGCGCTTGAGCACCCAGGCCGGGCCCCAGGCTTTCACGGTGACGGGCAGGTACACGTTCCACTGGGTGGCGCCTTCGAGGCAGCGCAGGCCGATGCGGCTGCGGCCCCACAGGCGTGTGCCGGTGGGCAGATAGGGTTCCACGCGGGCGCAGGGGGCCAGGCGCAGCCGGCTGTCGAGCCGGCCAATGACCACCTCGGGCCGCAGCGGGGCGCCGGCTTCCTGGCCCAGGCCCGAGGCCAGCGCGGGCTGCAGCCAGTCGCTGGCGATCTGCTCCAGCCCGGCGTTGTCTTGCGCCCGGGCGGGGTTGATGAACCAGCAGCTCAGGGCGAGCAGCGCGCCCGCGGCCAGCCAGCGGGACAGGGCGCGCGCGGGCGACCGCAGCGGCGGGTGGGTCGAGGCGTTGGCTTGCATGGCGGTTCTCTTGGGGTGTGGGTGGTTGATCGGGTTTGCGCGGGTGGGGCAAGCGAGGGGGCGGCGCATGCCGTCAGGTTTGCACTGTAGGCGGGGTGGGGCGGGCACAAAGCACCGAAATGCCCGCAAAAGCGGCGTTTGTTCGGGCCATTGCGCAGGCTCAAGTTTTCCCATACTTGCCTTCATCCCGGTGAAAGCCTGCGCTTTTGCCGACCCGCCCACCCTGTCTGGAGCCGCACCATGCTTGAACAGATGACCGCACGCTTGGACTTCCATGCCAACGCGCTGGTGCTGCGCTCGCAGCGCCAGCAGGTGATCGCCAGCAACATCGCCAACGCCGACACGCCGGGCTACGTGGCGCGCGACTTCGACTTCGCCAAGGCGCTGCAAAACGCCTCGGGCGGTGCGTCGGGTGCGGGCGTGAGCGTCACCAGCGCGCAGCACATGCGCCTGGGTTCGGCCGATCCGCGCAGCCCGGACATGGCCTACACGGTGCAGACCCAGCCCAGCCAGGACGGCAACTCGGTCGACCTGGACCGCGAGCGCGCCAACTTCGTGGACAACAGCATCCGCTACGAGTCCACGCTGCGGTTCATCAACTCGCACGTCAAGACGATGCTGAGCGCCATCACCGGGCAATAAGGAGTTCCTCATGTCGATGTTTTCCATCTTCGGTGTCTCGGGCAGCGCGATCAGCGCGCAGTCGCAGCGCCTGAACGTGGTGGCCAGCAACCTGGCCAACGCCGATGCCGTGGCCGGCCCGGATGGGCAGAGCTACAAAGCGCGGCAGGTGATGTTCCAGACCGTGCCCATGGGCGGCGCGGGCACCGCGGGCGTGAAGGTGCAGGACATCCGCGAGAGCGAAGAGCCCGGCCGGCGCGTGCACAACCCGGGCCACCCCAGCGCCGACGCCGAGGGCTACGTGACCCATTCCAACGTGAACCCGGTGGAGGAGATGGTCAACATGATGTCGGCCTCGCGCTCCTACCAGAACAACGTCGAAGTCATGAACACGGCGAAATCGCTGCTGCTCAAAACGCTCCAGATGGGGCAGTGAAAGGCCTTTGAACCATGCTCACTTCAGCCCTTGACCTCAGCAACCTCGGGACCACCGTGGGCAGCACCACGGCGGTCAACAGCAACAACGCCACCGACCCCCAGGCCTCGCAGGACCGGTTCCTCAAATTGCTGGTCGCGCAGATCAACAACCAGGATCCGCTCAACCCGATGGACAACGCGCAGATGACGACCCAGATGGCGCAGATCAACACGGTCAGTGGCATCCAGGAACTCAACGCCACGCTCAAGGGCATGGCCGAGCAGAGCGCGGCCATGCAGTCGCTGCAGGGCACCTCGCTGATCGGGCGCGAGGCGCTGATCGACGGCGACCAGCTCACCTACGACGGCGCCATCGCCAAGGGCGCCGTGGCGCTCGACGGCGAGGCCAGCCAGGTCTATGTGGACGTCATTGGCGCCAACGGCGCGGTGATCGACACCGTGGACATGGGCGCGCTGGGCGCCGGGCAACACGCCTTCGAGTGGGACTCCGGCGCCCTCGGCGCGGGCGCGGCCACCCGCTTCGAAGTGCGCGCCACCAGCGGCAGCGAAGCGGTCACCGCCAAGCCGCTGTCGCGGTTGGAGATCTCATCCGTCGGCTTTTCCTCGGGGGCTCTGAACCTGCAGCTGCAGAACGGCCGAACCCTCACCTACGACCAGGTCCGCGCCTTCATGTAAGGCCGACTCGTTTCCACCCCCACCCCCTCCAAAGGACATCACCATGGCATTCCAGCAAGGTCTCTCGGGTCTGAACAGCGCCAGCCGCAACCTGGACGTGATCGGCCACAACATCGCCAACGCCAACACCGTGGGCATGAAAGCCTCGCGCGCCGAGTTCGCCGAGCTCTACGCCAGCTCCATCAATGCCTCGGGCGGTGTCAACTCCGGCATCGGCGTGACGGTGGCCACCGTCTCGCAGATGTTCACCCAGGGCAACATCAGCGTGACCGGCAACGACATGGACGTGGCCATCAACGGCAACGGATTCTTCGAACTCGCCATGCCCGACGGCTCCATGGCCTATTCCCGCGCCGGCATGTTCAAGCTGGACCGCGACGGCAACATCATCACCAACACCGGCGGCCAGCTCATGGGCTACCCCACCGACGCCGCGGGCGTGCGCCAGGGCTTCGACTCCGTGCCGCTGACCCTGCCCACGGGCGGCCCGATCCCGGCCCAGCAGACCTCGGCGATCACGGCCGAGTTCAACCTGGACGCCAGCGCGCCCATCGCCGCCTCGGTGGTGCCGCCCACGCCGCTGGGCACCTACGCCACCTCGCTCAACGCCTTCGACCCCCAGGGCCTGGAGATCCCGGTCGGCCTGGTGTTCGACAAGATCGGCAACAACCAGTGGAACGTCTACACCAGCGTCAACAACTCCGACCCGGCGCTGTCCACCCCGTTCACCATCTCCTTCCTGGCCGACGGCTCGCTCGACCCGGCCAGCGTGATCCCGCAGCTGCAGCTGGCCTCGCCCAACGACCCGACCCAGACCTTCAACGTGGACCTGGACTTCACCGGCGCCACGCAGTTCGGCGCCGACTTCGCGGTCTCCAACCTCACGCAGGACGGCTACCGCCCGGGCGAGCTCACCAGCCTGGGCATCGACGAGTCGGGCGTGATCATGGCGCGTTATTCCAACGGCCAGTCGCAGGCGGCGGGCCAGATCTCGCTGGTGAACTTCCGCAACGTGCAGGGCCTCGTGCCCACCGGCGGCGGCAACTGGGTCACGACCTTCGAATCGGGCGAGGCCGTGCGCGGCGCGCCGGGCGAAGGCAAGCTCGGTGCCCTGCGCGCGGGCGCGCTGGAAGACTCCAACATCGACCTCACCGCCGAGCTGGTCAACATGATGACGGCGCAGCGCGCCTACCAGGCCAATGCGCAGACCATCAAGACGCAGGACCAGGTGTTGAGCACGCTGCTGAACATGCGTTGATGCCATTCACTGACGCGAAAGAACCCGGGAGCACGCCATGGACCGCATGATCTACACCGCCATGACCGGCGCGAGTGCGTCGATGCACCGCCAGCAGGTGCTGGCGAACAACCTGGCCAATGCGTCCACGCCGGGCTTTCGCGCCGAGCTGTCCACGTTTCGCGCGGTGCCGGTGCGCGGCGATGGCGCCAGCACGCGGGTGTTCGCGCTCGAAGCCACCGCCGGCCACTCCGAGACGCCGGGCGCCATCAGCCAGACCGGGCGCGACCTCGACGTGGCCGCGCGCGGCAACGCCTACTTTGCGGTGCAGGGGCTGGACGGCACCGAGGCCTACACCCGCGCCGGCGCGCTGGAGGTCAACACCGAAGGCACGCTGGTGAACGCGCAGGGCCTGCCCATGCTCAGCGACGGCGGCCCGCTGGTGGTGCCGCCCAACGCGACGCTGGGCATCGGCGAAGACGGCAGCGTGACCGCCCGCGTGGGTAACCAGCCGCCCCAGGTGCTGGGCCGGCTCAAGCTGGTCACGCCCGACGCCGACAACCGCCTGCAGCGCGGCGAAGACGGCCTGTTCCGCGGCCCGCAGGGCACGGCGCTGCCCGCCGACGCGCAGGCCCGCATGCAGAGCGGCGCGCTCGAAGGCAGCAACGTGAACCCGATCGAGGCCATGGTCGGAATGATCGCCGTGGCGCGCCAGTTCGAAGTTCAGATGCGCATGCTGCAGAACGGCGAGGCCAACGACAAGACCGCCAGCCAGTTGCTGAGCCTGAACGGATGACCCCCTTTCCCCCGACCCGGAGCACACCATGATCAATTCCCTGTGGATTTCCAAGACCGGCATGCAGGCCCAGCAGACGCAGCTGGACGTGATCTCCAACAACATGGCCAACGTGTCCACCAACGGGTTCAAGCGGGCCAACGCGGTGTTCGAGGACCTGATGTACCAGAACCTGCGCCAGGTCGGCGCGGCCGCCACCGAGCAGAACAACCTGCCCACTGGCCTGCAGATCGGCCTGGGCGTGCGCACCGTCGCCACCAGCCGCTCGTTCACCCAGGGCAGCCTGCAGCAGTCGGGCAACCAGCTGGACCTGGCCGTCAACGGCAGCGGCTTCCTGCAGGTCACCATGCCCGACGGCACCACCGGCTACACGCGCGACGGCAGCCTGCAGACCGACTCGCAGGGCCGGCTGGTCACCTCCAGCGGCTTCCCCGTCGCGGGCGACATCACCATCCCGGCCGAAGCGCAGAGCATCACCGTCGGCGCCGACGGCGTGGTCTCCGTGAAGATGCCGGGCAATGCCACGCCGCAGCAGGTGGGCAACATCGAACTCGCCGGCTTCATCAACCCCGCCGGCCTGGAGCCACTGGGCCAGAACATGTACGCCGAGAGCGCGGCCTCGGGCAACCCCGTGACCGGCGCGCCCGGCGCCAACGGCCTGGGCAACCTGATGCAGGGCTACGTGGAAACCTCCAACGTCAATGTGGTGCAGGAGCTGGTGACCATGATCCAGACCCAGCGCGCCTACGAGATGAATTCCAAGGCCATTCAAACCTCCGACCAGATGCTGCAGCGCCTGGGACAGCTCTGACCCACCCCCCGCGCCGCCTGCGGCGTTACCCCCAGGGGGCGACACCAGCGGCCCGGCAAAGCCGGTTCCGCGGTGTCTCTGGATCAGGCACCTCTGGCCACCGGATCACCGAAACGAAAGTGCTTCATGTTCAAGATCTGTTTTCCTTCCATCGCTCGCCTCATCGCGTTCGGCACGCCCATGCTGCTCACCGCCTGCATGACCAAGCCGGTCGACGTGGTGCCGGTGCGCCCCATCAACTACGCGGCCGCCGCGCCCGCCGCGCCGAGCAACGGCAGCCTGTTCCAGGCCGCGCGTTACCGCCCGGCGTTTGAGGACCCGCGCGCGCGCATGCCGGGCGACAGCCTCACGATCCAGATCACCGAGAAGGTCAGCGCCAGCCAGTCCTCGTCTTCGTCGATCGACCGCAGCGGCAGCGTCTCGGGTGGCGTCTCGGCCATCCCGGGCATCAAGGCCAAGGAGCTGCTGCGCGACCGCAATTTCGATCTGGGCGGCGAGTCCAGCAACCAGTTCTCGGGCAAGGGAGACAACGAAAACGCCAACAACTTCGCCGGCATCATCACCGTCACGGTGCAGGAAGTCCTGCCCAATGGCCACCTGCTGGTCGCCGGCGAAAAGCAGATCGGCGTGAACAGCAACGTGGACGTGCTGCGCTTCTCGGGCACGGTGGACCCGCGCCACATCCAGCCCGGCAACGTGGTGCCCTCGGCGCAGGTGGCCAACGCCCGCATCGAGTCCAAGGGGCGCGGTCCGGTGGACGAAGCGCTCTCAATTGGCTGGTTGGGACGGTTCTTTTTGAACGTTTTCCCCTTCTGAGCCGGCCTAGCATGCAGGCACCCACCATGAACACCCGCTCCAACACCCGCGCACGGCTCGCCCCCACCGGCCCCCACAGGGCGGCCCTGCGCCGCCTGCTGGCCTGGAGCGCGCTGGTGCTCGGGGTGGTGGCGCTGGGCTGGCCGGCGCCGGCGCAGGCGATCCGCATCAAGGAAATCGCCGCCGTGCAGGGCGTGCGCAGCAACCAGCTGACCGGCTTTGGCCTGGTGGTGGGGCTGGACGGCACGGGCGACCAGACCACCCAGATGCCCTACACCGCGCAGGGCCTGAACAACTACCTGCAGCAGCTCGGCCTGACGCTGCCGGCCGACGGCAAGATGCAGCTCAAGAACGTGGCGGCGGTGCTGGTCACGGCGCAGCTGCCCGCGTTTGCCCAGCCCGGCCAGATGATCGACGTGACCGTGTCCTCCGTGGGCAACGCCAAGTCGCTGCGCGGCGGCACCCTCATCACCACCCCGCTCAAGGGCGCCGACGGCGAGATCTACGCGCTGGCCCAGGGCAACCTGCTGGTGGGCGGCGCGGGCGCGGCCGCGGGCGGCAGCAAGGTGCAGATCAACCACCTGAGCGCGGGGCGCATCCCCTCGGGCGCGCAGGTCGAGCGCAGCGTGCCCACGCCGTTCGCGTTGGGCAACACCATCGACCTGGGCCTGAACTCGGCCGACTTCCTGACCGCGCGCCGCGTGGCCGAGGCCGTCAACGCCCGCATGGGTGCGGGCACGGCCAGCGCGGTGGACGGCCGCGTGGTGCGCCTGATCGCACCGGCCAACACCGATGCGCGCGTGAGCTTCCTGGCCGAGGTGGAAGAGCTGCAGCTCGAAGCCACGGTGCCGGCCGCGCGCGTGATCATCAACACCCGCACCGGCTCCATCGTCATGAACCAGGCGGTCACGCTGGGCCCCTGCGCGGTGGCCCACGGCAACCTCTCGGTGAGCATCAGCGCCACGCCGGTGATCAGCCAGCCCAACCCGCTGTCCACCGGCGGCCAGACCGTGGTGACCGAAAAGACCGACATCCAGATCACCCAGGACAACGGCTCCCTGATTGAAATGAACGCCGCGCCCCAGCTCTCCGACCTGGTGCGCATGCTCAACGGCCTGGGTGCCACCCCGCAGGATCTGCTGGCCATTCTTCAAGCGATCAAGGCCGCCGGCGCGATGAACGCCGAGCTGGAAGTCATTTGAACGCCCCCTTTTCGTCCACCCAGAGCCTCGCCAGCGATCCTGGCGCGCTCAACGCCCTGCGCTTCAGCGCGGGCCAGACGGGAGACAAGGGCAAGGCGGCGCTCAAGGAAACCGCCAAGCAGTTCGAGGCGCTGTTCATGCGCGAGCTCATCAAGAGCATGCGCGAGGCCACCATGAAGTCCGGCTTGATGGACGGGCAGGGTGGCCAGGGCGATCTGGGCACCGAGCTGCTGGACCAGCAACTCGCTGTGAAGCTCACCGGCATGCCCGGTGGGCTGTCCGAAGCCATCGAGCGCCAGCTCAGCCGCCAGACCGACGCCGCCGCAGCGGCCAAGGTAGGCGCCGCTGGGGCGGACAACAGCATCCCCGCCGCGCCGCGCGCGCCCGCCGCCAGCACCGTGAGCCGGGCACCGGCCGGGCAGCGCCAGGCCGGCTTCGTGGCCGAGCACAGCCAGGCCGCGGCCAGCGTGGCGCGCGAGTCCGGCATCCCGGCGAGCTTCATGATCGGCCAGGCCGGCCACGAAACCGGCTGGGGCAAGAGCGAGATCCGCCACCGCGACGGTTCGCCCTCGCACAACCTGTTCGGCATCAAGGCCACCTCCGCCTGGAAGGGCAAGGTCGCCGAGGTGGTGACCACCGAATACGTCAACGGCGCGCCGCGCAAGACGGTGGCGAAGTTCCGCGCCTACGACTCCTACGCCGACTCCTTCCGCGACTACGCGCGCCTGATCAGCAAGAGCCCGCGCTACGACCAGGTGATGGACCAGCTCCACTCGGTCCAGGGTTTCGCCAGCGGCCTGCAGCGGGCCGGCTACGCCACCGACCCGCAGTACGCGGCCAAGCTCAGCCGCGCCATCAACACCACGCTGAGCCTGCAGCGAGCGCAGACATGACCACTCCGTTGCTTGCCCACTTCATGAGTCACTGACATGTCCTCCGCCCTCAACATCGGTGCCAACGCACTGTCCACCAACCTGGCGGCGCTGCAGGTCATTGGCCACAACATCGCCAACGCCAACACCGCCGGCTACTCGCGCCAGACGGTGCACACCCAGAGCGCGGGCTACCAGCAGCTCGGCGGCAACTACTTCGGCAAGGGCGTGGAGCTGGGCACCGTCTCGCGCTCGCACGACGCCTACCTCACGCGCGAGGCGCAGCTGGCCACTTCGGTGGCCGCGGCCGACGCCGAGCGCCTGGCCAAGCTCACCAAGCTCGAATCCCTGTTTCCCACCGGGGCGAACGGGCTGGGCGCGGCCATGAACGACATGCTCAACGCCTGGGCGGACGTGGCCTCCGCGCCGACCAACCCGTCGGCCCGGGTGGTGGTGATCGCGCGCGCCGACGAGCTGGCCGCCCGCCTGCGCGACACCGCCGGCCAGATGGACGCGCTGGCCTATGGCGCGCAGCAGCAGGTGGAAAGCTCGGTGACGGCGGTCAACCGCCTGGCGCAGGACATCGCCTCGATCAACCAGCGCATCATCGACACCGCGGGCGCGCGCGGCGAGCCCAACGACCTGCTCGACCAGCGCGACGCGCTGCTCACAGAGCTCAACAAATACGTGCAGACCAGCACCGTGGCGGCCGACGACGGCAGCGTCAGCGTGTTCGTGGCCGGCAGCCAGCCGCTGGTGCTCGGGCGCCAGGCCAACGCCCTGGCCGCCACGCGCGACACCACCGACAACTCGCAGCTGCGCGTCTCCTTCGTGCAGGGCGGCGTCACGCGCGAGCTGCCCCAGACCGCGCTCGGCGGCCAGATCGGCGGCGACCTGGAGTTCCTGAACGAAGACCTGCCCGAGATGCAGAACCTGCTCGGGCGCATGGCGCTGGCGCTCAACACCGAGATCAACACCCAGCACCGCCTGGGGGTGGACCTGCTGGGCAACGCCGGTGGCGACTTCTTCGTGCCCGCGGCGGACGTCGCGGGCCTGCCCGCCGCCAGCAACACCGGCACGGCGCAGATCCACAGCGAGGTCAGCGACCCGACGGCGCTGATGGCGTCGGACTACCGCGTGCAGTTCGAGGCCGGCGGGGTGAGCATCCTGCGCCTGTCCGACGGCGTGAGCACCTCGTTCGCCAGCCTGCCCGCCGAGCTCGACGGCCTGAGCTTCGAGCTCGACGCGGGCGCCGGCGCCGTGGGCGACAGCTTCCTGGTGCGCCCCTACGTGAACGTGGCGCGCGCCATGACCTTGGCCATCGGCTCGCCCGACCGCCTGGCCGCGGCCAGCCCGGTGGCCGTGACGCCGGGCACAGCCAACGCCGGTGGCCTGAGCATCGAGAGCCTGTACGCCACCGACGCCTCGGCCAACCTCACCGACCCGGTGAACATCACCTTCCTGGCCGACGGCAGCTTCACCGCCACCGGCCTGGGCCCGGGCAACCCGCCGCCCGACAACGCCGGCCCGCCCGCGAGCTACAACTACACACCGGGCCAGCCGATTCAGTTCAACGGCTGGAGCCTCACGCTGCGCGGCAGCCCGAGCGCGGGCGACAGCTTCGACATCGCCGCCGCCCCGGCCGGCAGCACCCAGCAGAACGCCGGTAACGCCAAGGCCGTGCTGGCCCTGCGCGACCAGGCCACCTTCGAAGGCGTGGCGCTGGCCGACGGCTACACCAGCGTCTTGTCCCACCTCGGCACCCAGGTGCAGGGGGCGAAGTTCTCGTCCAGTTTTTCCGGCCAGCTGGCCACCAGCACCGAGAGCGCGCGCGCCGCGGTCTCGGGCGTCAACCTCGATGAAGAGGCGGCGCGGCTGCTGCAGTTCCAGCAGGCCTACCAGGCCTCGGCCAAGTTCCTGCAGATCGCGCAGAGCAGTTTCGACACGCTGCTGCAGACCGTGGGCCGCTGAGCGAACGCCACCGAAGGAAGCCCGCCATGAGAGTCGCCACCGCCAACAGCTACGACAACACGATCGCCGCCCTGAACAAGCGCCAGGCCGAGCTGTCCACCCTGCAGGAACACATCTCCACCGGCAAGCGGGTGCAGCGCGCCAGCGACGACCCGGTGGCCGCCGTGCTCTCCGAAAGCGCGCAGAACCGCCTCGCGCGCGCAGGCGCCGACCAGCGCTCGCTCGAAGCCTCGCGCAGCAGCCTGACCCAGGCCGAGAGCGCGCTGGGCGAGGCCGGCGAGCTGATCCAGGACGTGCGCGACCTGCTGGTCGCGGCCGGCAACGGCGGCTACGGCAGCAACGAATACAAGGACCTGGCGCAGCAGATCGAAGGCCTGCGTGAGCGCCTGCTCGGTGTGGTCAACCAGAAGGACAGCTTCGGCCGCACCCTCTTTGGCGGGCTGGGCGGCTCGTCCACGCCCTTTGTCGAACTCTACGGCCCCAGCGGCTCCGGCGTGGTGCGCTTCGACGGCCAGCGCGGCCAGGAAGCCACCGGCATCAACAGCCTGCCGCAGACCCTGGACGGCAACGCGATCTGGATGCGCGTGCCCGAAGGCAACGGCACCTTCCGGCTCGACCTGCCGGCCGGCAACACCGGTGGCGTGCGCACCGACATGGGCCAGGTGACCGACCCGGGCGCGCTCACCGGCAACGACTACAGCATCGGCTTTGCCGAGGTGGCCGGCGTGATGCAGTACACCGTGACCAACACCACCACCGCCACGCCGGTGGCCGGCCAGGTCGGCGTGCCCTACACCGCCGGCAGCGCCATCGAGTTCGACGGCATGTCCTTCGTGATGCAGGGCCAGCCCGACAGCGGCGACTCGGTGGAGCTGCGCCCGGTGACGGCGCCGACCGATCTGTTCCAGGTGATGCAGAACGCGGTGGACGCCCTGCGCGGCGCCAGCACCGGCCAGACCGCCCAGCTCACGCAGGCGATCGGCCGCTCGCTCACCGAGCTCGACGCCGGGCACGACCGCGTGCTGCTGGCGCGCGCCCAGGCCGGCGAATGGCTCAACCGCGGCGAAGCGGTCGATGGCCAGCTGTCCGACCGCATGGTGGCGCACGAGAGCGAAAAATCGCGCCTCGAAGACCTGGACATGATCAAGGGCATTTCGGACTTCCAGAATCAGCAGGTGGGGCTGCAGGCCGCGCTGCAGTCCTACGCCCAGGTGCAACGCTTGTCCCTGTTCCAGTACCTGGGGTGACGCGGACGGTCGCCGTCATGAGACACCATGAGCCAGACCATTCTTGACAGCATCGCACTGGGCTACCAGCCCGTGTGGAACCGGCGCCGCCAGCTGGCCGCGGTGCGCCTGCGCGTACTCACGCAGCACGCCGAAGCTGTCGACGGGTCCCACCTGCTGCGCCTGCTGGGCGGGGGCTGGCCGGTGGTCGCGCCCACCCTCATCCTCGCCATCTCGTCCCCGGTGCTGTTGCAGCAGGCGCTGACCAGCGAGCCCGTGCCCAACACCTGGGTCGAAGTGCCTGGCGCGCTGTTCGAGAGCACCGACGGCATGGCGCATCTGGCCATGGCGGTGCGCCGCGGGCACCGCCTGCTGCGCCACGCCGACCTGGCGGCGGTGCGCGGTGAGGCGGCCGCGCCGCTGGACGTGTGCAGCCTCTTGCGTCTGAGCGCCCAGGAGGTGTTTGAAACCCTGCGCCTGCGGCCCGCCGAACCCGGCGCCGTGCCGGCGCGGCCCAGCCCCATCCTGCCGGGCCAGCTGTACGAAGGCGTGTGCAACCGCGCGCTTGCCGAGCACTGCCTGGACGAAGCCGGCGCCTGGGGCATCCTGGGCTGGCCCGACGACGACGTGCTGCACGCCTACCGGCACCAGCCCCTGGGCTGCGACGCCAGCGTGATCGGGCAGATCCGCCAAGCCATCGGGCTGGACAGCTCGCTCGACCTGATCGAGCGCCTGGTGCGGCAGGACCCGGTGCTGGTCTACCGCCTGCTGCAGCTCGTCAACTCCGCCGCCTACGGCCTGCGCCACGAGATCGAGTCGGTGCGCCACGCCCTCATGATGCTGGGCTTCACCGCGCTCAGCCGCTGGCTCGCCGACCAGCTGGCCGGCAGCACCAACGACCCCGCGCTGCACCCGGTGCGCTACGCCCAGGTGATGCACTCGCGCCTGGCCCAGCACCTGCTGGAATCGGGCTCCACCGAAAACCTGCGAGCCGAGGTCTACACCACTGCGCTGTTCTCGCAGCTCGACGTGCTGCTGCACCTGCCCATGGCCGATCTGCTCAACCGGCTTCCCATGTCGGGGCGGGTGACGAGCGCCCTGCTGCGCCAGGAAGGCCCGTACCACGTCTTCCTGGACGTGGCGCGCGCCCAGGCCGACGTGGAGCACCTGCACCGCCTGCCCGAAGTCTGCGAGCGCCACGAGATGAGCCTGGAGCACGCCAACCGCTCGCTCATCCGCATGCTCACCACCAGCCGCGACCAGGGCGCGTAGCCCCAGCGCAAGCCGCAGCCGCGCTACCATCGCGCGATGCAAAACCAGCCCCCCCACCACACCAGCGCACTCGTCCTGTTCTCGGGCGGCCAGGACTCCACCACCTGCCTGGCCCAGGCTCTCTCGCGCTACCCGCGCGTCGAAACCCTGGGCTTCGACTACGGCCAGCGCCACAGCGTCGAGCTGCAGGCCCGCACCGTCGTGCTGCGCGAACTGCGCGAGCGCTTTCCCGCCTGGAGCGAGCGCCTGGGCGAGGACCACGTGCTCGACCTCGCCGTGCTCGGCAAAGTGAGCGAAACCTCGCTCACGCGCGACATGGCCTTCCGCATGGAAGCCAGCGGCCTGCCCAACACCTTCGTGCCCGGGCGCAACCTGCTGTTCTTGACGCTCGCCGCCGCGCTCGCCTACCGCCGCGGCATCCAGGTCATCGTCACCGGCGTCTGCGAAACCGACTTCAGCGGCTACCCCGACTGCCGCGACGACACCATGAAAGCCCTGCAGGTCGCGCTCTCGCTCGGCATGGACCACCGCTTCCTGATCGACACCCCGCTCATGTGGATCGACAAAGCCGCCACCTGGCGCCTGGCCGAAGAACTGGGCCAGGCCTCGGGCGTGCCCGGAGGCGGCCAGGCGCTGGTCAACCTGATCGTGGAACACACCCACACCTGCTACCTCGGCGACCGCGCGCACCGGCAGGACTGGGGCTATGGCTGCGGGAGCTGCCCGGCTTGTGAGCTGCGGGCGCGGGGGTGGGCGGGGTATCGCTACCCCCGTTGAGGTGGATTCATCCTGCCTCAACGAGGTTTCGTTCGAGCCCCTGTCTCGAACGCCCTGGCGGTACGCCCTTCTCGGTCTTTAGATACTGTTTCCCCAACGATCGATCTGATCGACGGTCTCGGTCAGAGTCCGCGCCATTGGTTGAATGCTTTCGGGTCAATAAATGGCCTTGCAGATGCGAAAACATATACTGTTGGGTCAGTCGGACAGCATAAATAAGCCAGGGAAAACACGTGAAAACTGAGAAGCAGAGTGCGGCGGCCATTGCGTCTGGTCAGCCGAAAGCCGCCGGGATGGCGGCACATTCTTCGGCGTCCCATCAGGCACCGAGCTCGCCACACCCACCACCCCCTTCAATGAGTCGACGGGGCGCCATCGTCGCCGGATCTGCTTCGCTGGTCACCACCCTGGGTGCATGGGGCATGCTCAGCGCGGCATTGCCGACCCCCTCGCGCTTTTCCAACATTGCGACATCTTCATCCGCGCAGCCGTCCATTGCGGAGAATCCGTCGGGAGCCACCTACACCCTGGTGCCCATGTCGCCAGAAGAATATGCGGCGTTCCGCCCGACGTTGACAGCGGGGCTCGCGAGCACCAATCAGGAACCATCCAGTCGTTGCCCAGAGGCGATCGCTCGTCTCACACTGATTTCGACCCCTCAGAGTCAAGGCCAGGTTCGCATCACGTCCGGTACGTACACGTCCCGCTGGTACTCGCTGGCAAAGGGGCCCATGGCATTCATCATCCCGTTTCCTGCCCCCTACGAAACAGGCAAAGGCGTGTTGGTGGTGGAGGGCAATGCAGAGCATGGTGTTTTGTCGTTGTCGCCGGGTATGGAGCTGAATTTCCCGTCAACGACAACCGTCAACATCCCGGTGGTCTGGAATATCAACCCAAACTGCAGGTGATCGGTCATGAATGCATCCTCTATTCGCTTCTACATTCCTCTACTTCTGATCACCGTATTCGGCGTTTTCCTGACGGTCTGGATCACCACCCCGGAAAAGGCCCCTTGGGTCGGCATGGCATACAGCGAGACCGTCACCAAAATCGCTGTTGCACTGCTCCTTTTCTCCGTTGCGCTGCTCCTGACATACGCCTCGGCCCGTCTGGCGATTCGGGGCACCACCTATGAGTCGAACGGCGTATGGCGCAGTTTTGTGGCTCCACCCGCGTTCGAATCTTCTGAGTCCCCGAACAAGCCCATCGAGCAAATCGAGTCCATGGTCGGGCTCAACTCGGTCAAACGCGAGATCAATTCACTCCTCTCACGCCTTCAGATCGAACAGCAGCGCCGTTTGCAGAACATGAGCGTCACGGCGACGAGCCAGCACATGGTGTTCACAGGTCCCCCGGGTGTCGGTAAAACCGAGATCGCACGCCAGTTGGGCGCCGTGTACAGAACGCTGGGCGTGCTAGAGAGTGGACACCTGGTGGAAGTGGATCGTTCAGACCTGGTGGCCGGGTATGTCGGTCAGACCGCTGAACGCACCCTGGCCATCTGCAAACGTGCGCTCGATGGTGTGCTGTTCATCGATGAGGCCTATTCCCTGGCTGACGGAAGCGCCGATGGCGGCGGATTTGGCAAAGAAGCCATTGAGGTTCTGCTCAAGTTCATGGAAGACCACCGCTCACGGATCATCGTGATCGTCGCGGGCTATCCCAATGAAATGAGGCGTTTCGTCTCCAGCAATCCTGGCTTGGCCAGCCGGTTCGCAAAGACCATCGACTTTCCGGCATACCGACCATCGGAGCTCTTCGCCATCTTCCAGCGCATTGCCCGGGAGCGCCAGTATGAGCTTCCCGATGCAGGACTGGAGCGTCTGCTCAAGCCGTGGTTTGCCGACCGCATGAAGTCAGCCGAATGGGGCAATGCCCGATCCATCCGCAACCTGTTCGAGCGGGTCTGTGAAGAGCAGGCCAACCGCCTGGCCACGTCTGCGGAGTTCGGCCACACCATTCAACACATCTCCCTGGACGACATTGAGTCGGCCATCGCGAAGCTGTAGGACGACATCAAATGAACGCCACGGACATCCGAACAAGCTTTGCAGCGTATCTCGGTCTGCAGGTGCTGGCGTTGCTGGCGTTGCTGGCAGGGTTTCACTTTGCCGCCAGTCACCCATGGAGCACGCTTCTTGCATCGGGCAACCTCTTTAGGTTGTCCTTGCTTCTGATCATTGGTGCCATCGGAACATATATCGCGTTGAAGCTCAGTGCGACCATCGACGCTCGACGCGCCATGCGTGCAGGGAGCACTGTTCGCCCCATCCTCATCACCTCCGATGAAGAGGCGGAGCCTGAGCGCCTGGACCCTGTACAAGCCTGTCTGAATCGCCTGGACAGCATGACCGGGTTGCAAGCGGTAAAGGATGAGGTCCGAGGTTTGGTCGCGCGCATACAGGTGGAACAGCGCCGCGCCGAAGCAGGACTCAGTGTCACTGCGATGAGCCAGCACATGGTGTTCTCGGGTGCGCCCGGTGTCGGCAAGACCGAAGTGGCCCGGATCCTGGGCGACATCTTCAAGGCACTGAAGGTGGTCCGGAAGGGCCATGTGGTCGAGGTGGATCGCGCCGCGCTCGTGGCCGGGTACGTCGGACAGACCGCCATCAAAACACTGGAAAAGTGCAAGGAAGCCCTTGACGGTGTTCTTTTCATCGATGAAGCCTACACATTGGCAGGCGATGCACAAGGGGGCCAGGGCTTTGGTCAGGAGTCGATCGACACCCTTCTCAAGTTCATGGAGGACAACCGCAGCCGGATCGTTGTGATCGCCGCCGGATACCCCCGTGAAATGGCAACATTCATCAATTCAAATCCTGGACTGGCCAGCCGGTTCACCAAGCAATTGCACTTCGCCAACTATGCGGAAGATGAATTGCTCGACATCTTCGCCAACATGGCGGCGGCACAGCAGTTCACGCTCCCGGGTCACTACAAGAACATCGTCCGTCCCTGGTTGTCTGTTCGTGCGAATGACAGAGCCTGGGCCAATGCACGCGAGATGCGGACTTTGCTGGAGCGGGCGCGTGAAGAGCATGCTCTTCGCATTGCGTCGACCCTCAGTGAAAGCCTCACCGAACTCAACGAAGCAGACCTGATTGCAGCGCTTGGGCGCTCGAGGTAACACCGATGAATGCCATCCTCAAAGCACATTCCAGCGCCTGGCTGGACTCAAAGACCTATCGGCTGGCCTGGTTGATGGGGCCTTTGGCGGTCGCCATACTCGTTTTCGGATCCGGGTTCTGGATTACTCCAAGCAATAACCTTCGGGTCCTGCCAGTGCCCTTGTCGTATACCGACGAGGAAGGGGGAAAAATTGACGCTGGCTTGAAGGCAAATGATCCTGTCACGCTACAGGCTCTTCGCGCTGCTGCTGCTGATGATGATCTGCGCGCGCTCAACTACATGGGGCTGCTGTACGACCCAACATCCGCGCGTCTTGGTGGAGTACCGCCGAATTTTGATGTTGCACTCACTTACTTTGAGAAAGCGGCGGCCCTTGGAAGCGTCAACGCCTTGGTGAACGCGGGAAAGATGCTCAGCAGCAGCCACAAACCAGACGAGGCCTGCAGCTACTTTCAAAAAGCCTTCAAAGCTGATGCCAGTCGCGGCGACGCCATGGCAGAAGCGGGATATTGCATGGCGACCGAGAATGGAGTTGTCGCAGCCGAGAAGGCCAAAGGGATTGGGCTGATGGAGTCTGCCGGGGCAGCCGGAACTGTCCGCGCCTATGCCCTTCTGGGCATTACATACATGATTCAGACGCCGCCCGACGTCAAGCAAGCCATCAGCAACTTCGAAAAGGCTGTCGCAGGCAATATTGATGACTTCGGCTACTCACACAATGAATTGGGCTCCATCTACCTTCATGGGGCATCAGGGGTTCCTCAGGATTATAAAAAGGCCATCGATCATTTTCAGAAAGGATATGAACAGGGTTCGGAAAAAAGTGCGGCCGACTTGTCGTTCGTTTATTCCACAGGCACCTATGGTGCACCTATCGATTATAAAAAAGCGGTCGAGTACGCGAGTTTTGCGGCTAAGGCAGGTAATTCGATTGGACATTACAACCTCTACATTTTTTATTTGAATGGACGGGGGGTGCGAAAAAATTACAACGTGGCGGCAAATCACTTGCTTAACGCCATAGCCTTGGGTTACAAAAATGCTTTGGAGGGCGCAAAAAATGATACCTATCCGATTGAATTCATTCGCGCCCTTCAATCTAGGTTGGCAAGAGCGGTTTTATTTAATGGGGCCATCAACGGTCAAGGAAGCGCTCAATTGATTCAAAGTTTGGAGTCGGTGTTCGACAGCAAGAGAGTGTTCGAGTAGGTGTGGGTTGATGTGGCCCTGAGTGATTCGGGTGGTCCACCAGAGCCGTGGTGCTCGGGTGGCTACAAGGTGAGCGTGCTGACATCCAATCAAGCCACCAATTCAACGTGATGCCTCTTTCCCGCCGTGAATTCCTCCTCGCGGGCGCCAGCGCCCCATTGCTGGCTGCCTGCGCGACCGACCTGACGCGCTACAGCGGCGAGCCGCTTCCTGCCCTGGCCACCCGGCTCGGCGTCTGCGCGGCGAGCCATGTCACGCTGAAAGCCGGCCGGCCCGGCGCTCCGGTGCTGGTGTCGGGCTGCACGTCGGCAAGTCCGTTGCCTTCCGACCCGGTGTTCCAGGCGGCGTCGCTTACCAAACCCGTGATCGCTTTCGCGGCCCTGAAGCTGGTTCGCGATGGGCAGCTTGATCTGCGGGCCTCGGTCTCGCGTTACCTGCCCGAGGGCTACGTCCACCGTCAGAAGCCGTTCAACAGCGCGAACGACAACCCTGTCGATCATGTGCCCGCGAGCACGCTGGCGCGCATCCCGCTGGGCACCTTGCTCAACCACAGCTCCGGTTTGCCGAACTGGACGCGCGGCCCCCTGTCTCCCGAGTTCGAGCCGGGCGAACGCTGGCAGTATTCCGGTGAGGGTTATATGTTGCTGCAGGCCGTCATCAGCGCCGTGACGGGGCAGGACATCGAGTCGGTCGTGGCACAGCGTGTGTTTGATCCGCTCGGCATGCGGCATTCCCGCCTGCGGCTGACGGACGACATCCGCGCACAGGTGCTGGACGGCACTTCGTGGCTGGGCGGGCGCGTGCGGTTTGACATCCGCGAGCCCAACGCGGCGGCGTCGCTCTACACCACGGCTGCGGATTACGCGCGCCTGCTGGCGGCCTGGCTGGCGGACCCCGCCTTGCTGGCGTTGACGCTGGCCCATCCCATGCCCGCCAAGCCGGCACTGGGGCTGGCCTGGGGCCAGGGCTGGGGCATCGAGACCGCGGCCGGCGGCCCCTACCTCTGGCAGTGGGGCAACAACCCGGGGTTCCGGGCCTTTGCCATGGTTTCGGTCGCTTCCCGCAACGGGTTTGTCTTGTTGACCAACAGCGAACGCGGCATGCCTCTGGCCGCTTCGCTGGCGCACGCCACCGTTCCGGCCGAACACGGTGTGTTTCGCTTCGATGCGTTGGGTTGAGCAAGTCACCCTGCCACGCGGGTGGTCGAACCGCACGCCTGTCATGCCTCCTTCACGGACCCGACGGATGATCCGTCGGTCGGGCGCACGCCGCCGACGTCACATCTCAACACACACCATTCGTTCATCCCACCGGAGGGGAATCCCCATGTCGTTCTTGCCCCGCATTCTGGGTCTGGCCGTGCTCGGCTTGGCCGCCGCGTCGGCGCTGGCCCAGTCGCCGTCCGCCACCCAAAGCCGTTCGTCCCATGGCGTCGTCGAGCGTCCGAGCCATGTCCAGCTGGGCCCGCGCCCGTTCTTTCTGGTCGATGGCATGGCCGATGGCCCGCTCAAGCGCGAGCTGCAGCAGTGCGCGCGGCGCGGTGATTTCAAGCCGCGCGAATTTTCCATCGGTCACCGCGGTGCACCCATGCAGTTCCCCGAGCACACACGCGAGTCCTACGTGGCGGCCGCGCGCATGGGCGCGGGCATCCTCGAATGCGACGTGACCTTCACCAAGGACAAGGAACTGGTCTGCCGCCACGCGCAGAACGACCTGCACACGACGACCAACATCCTGGTGACGCCGCTGGCGGCCAAGTGCACCCAGCCTTTCGTGCCCGCCGTGCTGGACGCCGATGGCAAGGTGGTGACGCCGGCCAAGGCCGAGTGCCGCACCAGCGACATCACGCTGGCCGAGTTCAAGACCCTGCGCGGCAAGATGGACGCTTCCAACCCGGCCGCGCGCACGCCCGAGCAGTACCTGGGCGGCACGGCCAACTGGCGCACCGACCTGTACTCGGGCCCGAGCAGCGGCACGCTGCTGACACACGCCGAAAGCATCGAGCTGTTCAAGCAGCTGGGCGTGAAGATGACGCCCGAACTCAAGAGCACCAGCGTGACCATGCCGTTCGACGGCTTCACGCAGCAGGCCTACGCGCAGAAGATGCTGGACGAGTACAAGCGGGCCCAGGTGGCGCCGCGCAACGTGTTCGCCCAGTCGTTCAACATCGACGACCTGCTGTACTGGGTGAAGAACGAGCCGGCGTTTGGCCAGCAGGCGGTCTACCTGGACGACGCCGACTCGCCCAAAGACCTGCCCGACCTCGCCACGCTCAAGGGGTACAAGGCGCAGGGCATCCACATCTGGGCGCCGCCGATGTTTGCGCTGCTGACCGCGGAGGGCGGCAAGATCGTGGCCTCACAGGCGGCGAAGGATGCCAAGGCGGCGGGCCTGGGGCTGATCACCTGGACGCTGGAGCGCTCGGGCGTGCTGGCCGATGGCAACAACGGGTGGTACTACCAGACCTTCGACAGCGCCGTGAAGGACGAAGGCGACATGCTCACCGCCCTGCACGTGCTGGCCAAGGACGTGGGCGTGATGGGCGTGTTCTCCGACTGGCCCGCCACCACCACCTTTTACGCCAACTGCATGAACCTGCGTTGAGGCGAGGCTTCGTGAGGACTCGGCCAGTAGGTGATGGTTTCATGGGCATTTACGCGACTGCCGGTGGCTGAACGGCCCTGGCCGTCGCCGCCACTTTCTGAACGTGCTGGACGAAGAATTCGAGGAAGGTGCGTGTGCGCAGCGGCAGAAACCGCCTGCTGGGCATGGTGGCAACGAGCTTCAATCCGTCAGCGCTGACCCATGGTGCGAGCACGCGACGCAGTTGTCCGCCATGCGGACGGGCGGTCAATGCAAGCTCGGGCAGAAAGGTGAGACCAGCGCCAGCCAACACGGCTTGGTACGTCGTCTCGTCGTCATTCGACATCACGGACCAGACAGGCGCGACTTCGATGCGGCGATCACCCCCGGCAGGGTTGGCGAGGGCGATCGCGTGCAGACGGGTGCCAGGGGTGTGCAGACGCACCATGCGATGCCGGGACAGATCCTCCGGTGCCTCGGGAACACCATGGACCTGGAGGTACTGCACTGAGCCGCAGAGGACATAGTTCATGTCGAGCACGGGGCGGACGACGGCGTCGGCATCCAGGTGATCGTCCTGTCTCACGATGGTCAGATCGAACTGGTGCAATTCCTGCACCGGACGATCGGAGGTGTGGATCTCGACTTGCACCGCAGGATACCGCCTCTGAAAATCGGCCACGCAGGGGGCCAGCAGATTCACAGCCACCAGCGAGGTTGTGGCGACGCGCAAGTTGCCCGAAATCTCACTCGAATGCGCCCGAACCTGGTCTTCGGCCTCCTCGATTTCCGACAGGATCAGACGCAGCCGCGACAGGTAGCCCTCCCCCGCCTGGGTGAGCGACATCTTTCGCGTCGTGCGATGCAGCAGTCGAACGGCCAGCGATTGCTCGAGGTCCTGGACTTGACGGGTGACAACCGCCGGTGCGAGGTCCATCTTGCGTGCGGCAGCGGCAAAGCCGCCTTCGTCTACGACACACTGAAAAACGCGCATCGATTGAAGGTGGTCCATGGTGATGTCCTTGGCAACTTGAAATCTCGGAGATCTGTGGCGCCGTGGCCGCACTGAGTGCGGCCACGGCTGCAGCTCAAAGAGCCTCCAGCGCGAGCGCGATCCCCTGGCCGCCCCCGATGCACAGGGTCACCACGCCCCGCTTCAACCCGTCGCGTCGCATCGAATGCAGCAGACGCGTGGTCAGCACGGCACCCGTGGCACCGATGGCGTGGCCGTGGGCGATCGAACCACCCTCGACATTGACGATGTCCTCCGGCAGGTCGAGTTCACGCAGGCAGGCCAACGTGATCGCGGCGAAGGCCTCGTTGATCTCGATGCGCTCCACGTCCGTGTGTTTCCAGTTGGCGCGCGCCAGCGCCAGCTTGACGGCCGGCACCGGGCCAATGCCGAACATGCCGGGCTCGACCGCCGCGACGCCATGAGCGACCAGGCGCGCCCAGGGTTGCAGGCCATGCCGTTCCGCGAACGCGCGCTCGGCCACGAGCATTGCCGAGGCGCCGCTGTTGAGTCCGGGCGCATTGCCGGCGGTGATGGTGCCGTCCTTGCGAAACGCGGGCTTGAGCCTGGCAAGCGTTTCCAGCGTGGTGTCGGGGCGGTTGGCTTCGTCCCTGGAAAAACTCACGGGGCCTTTTCGGCCGATTGTTTCGACCGCGACGATCTCGTCGTCGAACTTGCCGGCGGCCTGCGCGGCACCGAAGCGCTGCTGCGAACGCTCGGCCCAGCGGTCCTGATCCTCCCGCGTGACGCCGTATCGGCTGACAAGGTCCTCCGTATGCCACCCTGAGTGCTGACCGCTGAAGGCGTCATGAAGACCGTCCCGCAACAGGCTGTCGAGCATCTGCGCGTCCCCCATGCGTTGGCCCCAGCGCGTACCCGGCAGCAGATAGGGCGCCTGGTCCATGTTCTCCATGCCGCCAGCGATCGCGACCTGGGCGCATCCGGCCGCGATTTCGAGTGCTGCGGTCGCGATCGCCTGTGCCCCGGAGCCGCAGACCCGATTCACCGTCATGGCGGGCACCTGTACCGGGAGCCCGGCGCCGACAGAAGCCTGGCGCGCCGGGTTCATTCTGGCGCCAGCCTGGATGACCTGACCCATCACGACCGTGTCCACCGCATCGGCGGCGAGGTCGGAGCGTCGAAGGGCCTCGCGGATCACGGCCGCGCCCAGGTCGGGCGCGGGGGTGCCTTTTAGCGCACCGCCGAAGGCGCTGATCGGCGTGCGGACCGGGGTGCAGAGAACGATGTCGGGCTTGGTCATGTGTACTCCTTGAAATGTGTACCTGGGGGATCGGAGACGGCGTCAAATGCGGGCGGATGCAGGCACGGGTTCACCGGGGGGTGCCGCTTCGAGTTGATGGAGCAGACGCATTGCAATATGGCCAGCCAGGGCGCGCTGGTCGTCGAGTGCCTGCTCTTCCCGGCCGACGACGAGTTGCGCACTCAAAAAGAGCAGCTGCGTCTGTTGTGCGGCAAGTCGCTCTCGCAGACCATCGGCCAACATCCACTCCGCAAAAGGGCGCGAAGATATGGGCGCCGTGTTTCCCAGAGCTTGTTCGGCGTGCAACACGGACAGAACGTTGACCACTGCGCCTCCGCCGTTGGCCCTCAGCACGGGGGCAAATGCGTCGATCAATTTCACGGTGCGGCCGACGGTTGGCGTTCGCCGGCTGTATTCCCCGGCGACCAAACAGTTGACGAGAAGGGTCACGTCGGTCAGTTCCCGGGCAAGCTCACCGACGCGCCCTGTTCGTGCAATCTCCACGACTGGGTTTGCGGTGCCGGATGGCAGACTCCCGCCGCGGTCGTCACACGTTTCCGCGTACACCTTGGCCGCATCCCGCGCGATCAGGCCGCGCACGATGGCCGCGCCAATGGCACTGTCGGCACCCACAACCAGTGCAACAGATCCAGCGAGCATCATGTTTGTGCCATGTGGGCGACGCATCGCAAATGGGGCCGCCGTGCTTTCAGGCGAGTCCAAACGTCTTGCGCAGACCTTTCTCAACCGGGCCAGCGGGCATGAATCTGCGCAGCTTGGCCAGCAGAGACGCTTCGCCCTTGGGCGTGTGGCGCATCTTCCACGGTCCCAAAGCGGCTGCGACCATCGTGGCGGCGACGCCCTCGGGTTGGGGCGCTTTTTGGACATTGTTCTGGATGGCCTGGGAGACGATGCCGAGCTCCTGGCTGTAGTCGGAGATCCTGGCGACGGTCTGGGGTGCGTTGAGGTCCAGGTTGGTTTTGGTGAACGAGGGTTCGACCAATGCCACGCGGATGCCGAACTGGCGCACCTCGTGGTCCAGGGTTTCGGACAGTCCTTCGACGGCGTGCTTGGACGCCGAATAGAGCGCCATGTACGGCGCGGGCAGAAAACCCAGCACCGAGCTGACGTTGACGATGCGGCCGGAACGCTGCTGGCGCATGTGTGGCAGCACCGCCTTGATCACGCGCAAAAGGCCGAAGACGTTGGTGTCGAACAGCGTCTGGGCTTCGGCGATCGATGTTTCTTCTGCCGCGCCCAGCAGGGTTCCGCCCGCGCTGTTGACCAGCACGTCGATGCGTTTGGCTTGCGCGATGATGGTCTGGATGCCGCGCTCAATGGACGCGTCGTCGCGGATGTCCATCTCAATGAGCGCAACGCCCGGTATGGCTTGCGCTTTGGCCGTGTTGCGCACGGTGCCGAAGACCCGGCAACCCTGCTTGGCAAACTTCATGGCGGCGGCGCGCCCGATGCCCGATGACACGCCGGTGACGACGACAACTTTGGAATTCGACATGGCAGTTCCTTTTTGTGGGAGTGATTGGGGGTTGGGGGGATCAGCTTTGTGAAGGGGCTGGCCTGATCCTGAACCAGATGGAATACATGGCCGGCAGGAACACGAGCGTCAGGATCGTCCCGGCGAAGGTGCCGCCGATCAGTGTGTAGGCCAGCGTTCCCCAGAACACCGAATGGGTCAGCGGGATGAAGGCCAGGATCGCTGCCAGTGCGGTCAGGATCACCGGACGCGCGCGCTGCACGGTGGCCTCGACCAGCGCACGGTAGGGATCCAGCCCGGCTTCTTCGTTTTCACGGATCTGTCCGATCAGGATCAGCGTGTTGCGCATCAGGATGCCCGACAAGGCGATCAGGCCGACCAGCGCATTGATACCGAAAGGTTGCTGGAACAGCAGCAGGGTCGGCACCACACCGATCAGGCCCAGCGGGCTGGTCAGGAAGACCATCACCATCCCGGCGATCGAGCGCACCTGCAGGATGATGATGAGCAGGGTGATGGCCAGCATGATGGGGAAGATCGGCAGCATGGCGAGCGTCGCCTTGCCCGATTCTTCGATGGAACCGGCCTCTGCGAGGTGGTAGCCGCTCGGCAGCTTGTCCACGATGGGTTGGAGCTGCTGGGTGATGGCCGCCGACACGTCCGGCGGCTGCAAGCCTTCGGCGATGTCGCCGCGCACGGTGATCGTCGGCACACGGTCGCGCCGGCGCATGACCGGTTCTTCCATGCGCACCTCGACCTGGCCCACCTGCGACAGCGGGATGCGCTGCCCGTTGGCGCCCGCCAGCGTGAAGTCGCCGATCTTGGCCGGGTCGAGCCGGTTGTTGCCCGCCGAGCGCGCGACCACCTGCACCGTGCGGATGTCCTCGCGCACGGCGGTGACCGGAATGCCGCTGAGCAGGAATTGCAACTGTTCCGCCACGGCGCTGGAGCTCAGCCCCACGGCCTGCAGCCGGTCCTGCTGCAAGGTGAAATGCAGGGTGGGTGCGCGCGTGCCCCAGTCGGTGTTGACCGTGCGCATCAGTGGGCTGGCGTCCATGACCTGTTGCACATCAGCCGCGATTTGGCGCAACTTGTCGGGATCGGGGCCCGAGACCCGGTAGGCCACGGGGTAGGGCGAATAGGGGCCGAACACCAGTTGGGTGACGCGCAAACGTGCCTCGGGGGCCAGGCCGTCGGCGATCGCCTGGCGCAGCCGGTGTTTCAAGGCCTCGCGCTCGTCCTGGTTGTCCGTGCGCACCACGATCTTGGCGAACGACGGATCGGGCAGTTCCGGCCCCATCGAGAAATAGAAGCGCGGCGCGCCCTGGCCCACGTAGGCGGTGACGATCCTGGCTTCCTCTTGCTGGGCCAGCCAGGCTTCCACCTTCTGTGCAGCGGCGCTGGTCTGGGTGATCGCCGTGCCATAAGGCATCTGCACCTCGACCAACACTTCGGGCCGGTCAGAGATCGGGAAGAACTGTTTCTTGACCACCGCCATGCCGAGCACCGACACCACGAACAGGCCGATCACCGTGCTGGCGACGATCCACTTGCGGGCAATGACGCGCCCCAGCAGCTGGCGGAAGCGGTTGTAGCGTGGCGTGTTGTAGATGGCCTCGTGACCGCCTTCGATCTTCTTGAAGTCGGGCAGCAGCTTGACCCCGAGATAGGGCGTGAAGACCACAGCCACCACCCACGAGGCGATAAGCGCGATGCCCACGATCCAGAACATGTTGCTGGTGTACTCGCCCGCCGTGGACCGGGCGAAGCCATTGGGCATGAAGCCGACGGCCGTGACCAGCGTGCCCGACAACATGGGTGCTGCGGTATGGCTCCAGGCATAGGCCGAAGCGGTGATACGGTCATAGCCTTCTTCCATCTTCACCACCATCATTTCGATGGCGATGATGGCGTCGTCCACCAGCAAACCCAGCGCGAGGATCAGGGACCCCAGCGTGATGCGGTCGAAATTCTTGCCGGTGGCGAGCATCACCGCGAAGACGACGGCCAGCGTCAGCGGCACGGCCGCCGCAACCACGACCCCGACGCGCCAGCCCATGCTCACGAAGCTCACCAGCATGACCACCAGCACGGCAGCGAAGAACTTGACCATGAACTCATCGACCGCCGAGCTGATGTTGACGGCCTGGTCGGTGACTTTGGCCAAGCTCATGCCCAGCGGCTGCTCGGTGTTGATCGCAGTCACCTCGCTGTCCAGCGCCTTGCCCAGGTCGAGCCCGTTCCAGCCGTCGCGCATGACGACGCCCAGCAGCAGCGCGGGTTCGCCGCCGTTGCGGATCATGAACGTCGCCGGATCTTCATAGCCGCGCTTCACCGTGGCGATGTCCGACAGTTTCAGCGTGCGCCCCTGCGCCATCACGGGCGTGTTGCGGATCTTCTGCAGCTCGTCAAAGGCGCCGTCCAGGCGGATGAACACTTCGGGCCCTTGGGTCTCGACGGAGCCGGCCGGTGTCAGGGCGTTCTGGCTGCCCAAGGCGGCGAACACCTCCTGCGGGCTGACGCCCAAGGTGGCCAGGCGCTCGTGCGAAAACTCGACGTAGATGCGCTCCGACTGTTCGCCAACGATGTTGACCTTCTTCACGCCCGGCACGTGCAGCAGGCGCTGGCGCAGCGTTTCCGCGTCGCGAACGAGCTCGCGCTGCGGCACGCCCTTGGCCTTGAGGGCGTACAAGGCAAAGGTCACATCGGAATACTCGTCGTTGACAAACGGCCCCATCACGCCGGGCGGCAGATTGCGGATTTCGTCGCCGACCTTTTTGCGGGCCTGGTAGAACTCGTCCTGCACTTCCGATGGCGGGGTGCTGTCCAGCAAGGTCAACGTGGTGAACGCCAAGCCGGGCCGGGTGTAGGTCTCGCTGCGGTCGTACCAGCGCAGCTCCTGCAGGCGCTTTTCGATCTTCTCGGCGACCTGGTCCTGCATCTCCTGCGCGGTCGCGCCGGGCCAGGCGGTGATGATCGTCATCACCTTGATCGTGAATGAAGGGTCCTCCGCCCGACCCAGCTTGAAGAAGGACATGACCCCGCCGATCGAGATCAAGATGATCAGGAACAGGGTGATGGCGCGCTCGCGTACCGCGAGCGCCGACAGGTTGAAACGGCTTTCGCTCACGGGTGCACTCCCTGGGCCACGGGGGTGGCGGCAAGGCCCGCCACCCGGACCTGCTCGCCTTCGCGCAGCAGATGCGCGCCGAGCGCGACGATCCGGTCACCCCGCTGGATCTGCCCCGCGACGCGTGCGCCATCGTCATCGAGGTGCTGGACCGCGACCGGCCGCCAGGACACCTTGGCCGGCTCGCCATGGATGACCCACACCCCCGGCCCCTTGCCCGCGTCGAACACGGAGCCGATCGGCACCTGCACGTCTGCCTGGCCAAAGGAATGGCCGTCCGGGATCTGGATCACCACCGTGGCACCCAGCGGGGCGCCGGACAGTTCGCCTTCCAGCACGTACCGCGCCTCGAAAGTGCGGGTGAGCCGATCCGCCGCATTCGAGAGCTGCCGCAGCCGGGCCGGAACGACCACGCCGTCTTTGCCGAACAGCGTGGCCTGTCCTTCCGATCCGATGGCCGGGCGCAGGGTTTCCGGCAACTGGAGAACCGCCTCGCGACGGCCGGCGTGGGCCAGGCGCACCACCGGTTGCCCCGCGTTGACGACCTGGCCGGGTTCGGCCAGCGTTTCCATGACGACGCCGTCGGCGTCGGCAAGCAATTCCGCGTATCGGCTCGCATTGCGGGCAACGTCAGCCTGGGCCTCGGCTGCGCTGAGCTGGGCTTTGGCTGCGTCTGCCGCGGCCTTGATCTGGTCGTAGGCCGACGCCGATATCGCACCGGTTCCGCGCAGGTCGCGGTAGCGGGCTTCATCCTCCGCCGTCTGCTGCGCGCGTGCCCGTGCGGCGGCAACCGCCTCCTGTTGTGCATGCGCTGCCAGCTTCAGATCGACGGGGTCGATGCGCATGAGCGGCTGGCCGCGTTTGACGGTTTGCCCGGCGTCCACCAGCCGCTCCAGAACCTTGCCGGTGACCCGAAAACCCAGGTCGCTCTGCACCCGGGCGGCGACGGTTCCCGTGAACGAACGTGAGGAAGCGGCTGCTCCCTCGACGGTGGCGGCGCGCACGAGGGGCACCTCGGTACGCGGATCGGTGGTTGGCGCCTTTTCGCCGCATGCGATCAACGCAAACGGCAGTGCGCAAAAGGTTGTAAATGAAGTGAGGTAACGCCGGCGCATGGAAGTCCCACTGACAAAGTGAATAGGACCTCCATTGTGAAACTGGTGACCAAAATAGTCAATGGTCACATCTCACATTCTTTTTTTATCAGGGTGACAGGCTTCGCAGCACCAGGCTCGACAGGAGCGTCGGCGCCTCCTTGTTGTACTCAAAGCTGTGTTGCAGAAGCAACGGATTGAGGTAAGGCCGCATGACCAGGTAGATCGCCATGGCGGTCTCGTCCAGGGGCGTCTTGCGCTCGAAGTCACCGGATTGGCGACCCTCCTGCAACACATCTCGAAGCAGCGTCTGTATGCGTTCTTCATAGGCCAGAACGGCCTGCCAGCGCTCCGTGGCGGCCGAAGCGGCGATCTCGTAGAGCTTGCGATCCTGAAAAAACAGGCGAAGGCTCTCCTCTATCAGGGCCTTGAACATCCGCCGCAGCCTCTCCGGGGGCGCGTCTGCCCCCGCGACGGCTGCGCCGACCTCGGTTTCGATCTCGCGCAGGCAGTTCGCACAGATCACCTCGCCAATGGCTTGCTTGGATCCAAAGAACTTGTAGATATAGGCCTTGGAGAAGCCGATGGATTTGGCGAGATCGGAGACGGTTGTCTTTTCGTAGCCGTAGCGGCTGAAGTGTTCCGTGGCGGCGGCAACGATCTGGTCTCGCACCTCGTGGTCGGCCGGACCTCGGGTCGAAGCGGGAAGGGGGGGGCTGGTTTTCGTCATGGCGCCAGCTTACGTCACTTCAAAAGACTGGACAACTAGTGACTGTTTGGTATTATGGTCACTATTGCTTTTTCAAGGAAGAAATCCATGCTGCACAAACATACCCTTGCCGCGATCGCGGTGGCCTGCCTCACGGCGGGCTGCGCTGTCGGCCCCGATTACGCCCGGCCCGATGTGCCCATGCTGGAGCGATTCCAGGGCCAGGCGGCCGTGGACCGCAGACAGGCGACGGCCCCTGCCGATCTCGCCGAGTGGTGGGCGGCCTTTGGGGACCCGCAGCTGACACGCTTCGTCACGCTGGCGCTGGAACAGAACCTGGACATGGCGCAGGCCTCCGCGCGCGTCACTCAAGCGCGTGCCGGTTGGGGTGCGGCCCATGCCGCGTTGTTGCCAATAGGCAACATCACCGGCCAAGCTGCCAGGGCCTATCAGTCCGCCGAGACACCCTTGGGGCAGGTTTTGAGCTCGACACCCGGTTTCGACCGTTACGGCAATGCCTACGACGCCCATCTGGGGGCGAGTTGGGAACTGGATGTGTTCGGCGGTCTGCGCCGTGAACGGGAAGCGGTGTTTGCCGAGTACCAGGCGTCGGAAGCGGGGGCCACCGCCACGCGGCTGGCTGTGGCGGCCCAGACCGCCGACCTCTACATCAGCATCCGTGGACTGCAGACCCGCCTGGCCATTGCGCAGCGGCAGGTGCAGACGCAACAAGAACTGCTCTCGACCATCCAGCGTCTGTATGGCAAAGGCTTGGTGGCCGAGCTTCAGGTGAGGCAGGCCGAAGGCGCGCTGGCCCAGGTGCGGGCATCCATCCCGGTCCTTGGGGCGGGTCTGGACGTGGCCATGAACGCACTGGACGTGATGCTGGGCTCGCCGCCCGGCACGCATCGGGCGGAGCTGGTCGGAGCCGGGAATGTCCCGGTCGCCCCCCAGATCACGGCCGCCGGGTCCCCGCGTGAGTTGCTCAGGCGTCGGCCCGATCTGATCGTGGCCGAGCGCCGCCTGGCCGCTTCGAATGCGCGCGTTGGTGGTGCCATGGCCGAGTACTACCCCAAGCTTTCTCTGAGCGGGCTGATCGGCAGTGCGACATCGGTGTCCGGTGGCCATCTGTTCAGCAGCGGTGCTGGCCAGGCGGCCGGCGTGCTGGGCCTGCGTTGGCGTCTGTTCGATTTTGGGCGCATCAACGCGCAAATTGAACAGGCCAAGGGCCGGGAGGCCGAAGTGCTGGCGGCCTATCGGCTTGCCGTGCTGCGGGCCACGGAGGATGTGGAAAACGCCTTTTCGGCGCTGG
The DNA here is from genome assembly GCF_020510445.1 of Hydrogenophaga taeniospiralis. NCBI lineage: Bacteria > Pseudomonadati > Pseudomonadota > Betaproteobacteria > Burkholderiales > Comamonadaceae > Hydrogenophaga > Hydrogenophaga taeniospiralis. Next base: position 4,989,080 of record NZ_JAHBAG010000001.1, on the reverse strand, counting down.
TCAACCGGGAAGAGCAGGCGGCTGTTCTCGCCAATGGGGTGGATTCACTGGGCCGCGCGCGAGACGCGTCGTTGGCGGGATATCAAAAAGGGGTGCTCAGCCTGATCGAGGTCCTGCAGGCCGACGAAAACCTGTTGCGCACCTCGGATGCACACGCACAGGCGCAAACGGAATCGGCACGGGCCGCGGTGGCGGCGTTCAGGGCGCTTGGGGGCGGTTGGCGGGACCGTGATTCGGCGAACGTGGCGACCCTGTAACCAGCCTGCCTACCTGCCCAATGTCTTGAGGTCCACACCATGAGCTATATCGTTTCCATCTTGACCGGCATTGTCCTGGTGCTGTTCATCAGCGGCTGCGCGAACACCAGCGAAGGTGAATACACGTATCGGTGGAGCCAGGACAGGGTGGAAACCTTGCAATTGAGCAACGGCATTTCCTTGAGGTATGTGCGCACTGGCACCGGCCAACCGCTGGTGCTTTTGCACACCATACGCACACAACTCGATTATTTTGAAAAGCTGGTGCCCGAACTCAGTGGGCAGTACCAGGTTTACGCGCTGGATTTGCCGGGGCATGGGCAATCCAGCCTGCCGCCGGTTGACTACACGGAAGAATTTCTGCGCCAGACGGTGAAAGAATTCATGACCAGGCTGGATCTGAAAGATGCCACCCTGGTGGGGGAGTCCATTGGCGGTGTCCTGGCACTGACCGTCGCCGCAGAGTTGCCTGACAGGGTCAAGAGGGTTGTTTCCCTGAATCCTTACGATTACGGAGAGGATTTTGGTGGCGGCATACGTCGGAGCAGAAGCGGCTGGATGGTCGGTCTGTTCCAGGTATTTGGCCCCTATACATTCGAACCGAGATTCGTCACCGCCGCCGTGCTGGGTGGGGGCTTTCATGACGCATCCCGGTTGCCGGAAAAAATGCTGACCGAATTTTCTCGGACCGGCCAACGTGACGGCTATCGCCGTGCCGAATATTCCGTATTCAAGAACTGGACAACGTGGGTGGAAGCCCGGCAACTCTATTCCAGGGTCGCGGTTCCCGTCACCTTCATCTATGGCAATGAGGATTGGTCAAACCCGGAAGAAAGATTGCGAAACCGACAGGCCATTGCCCACTCGAAGTTGATGACGATCGAAAAATCGGGGCACTTCACGGCGCTGGAAAACCCCAGCGAGGTGGCGGACATCATCCTGTCCGGGCGTTCGCCATGACAAGCATCAGCTCGCCACGAGCTTGAAGCGGCTCTCGCCGCCTTCCGTGTCCACCAGCGTCCACTGCTGCGCATGAAACGCCCCCACCGCCGGGCGGTGGGCGATCGAGATCAGGGCGCCGTCCTGCTCGGCCACCAGGGCGCGCAGCCGCTGATACAGCGTGGCCTCGGCGGCTTCGTCGAGGGCGCTGGTGGCCTCGTCCACGAACAGCCAGCGGGGTTTCTTGAGGATGGCGCGGGCGATCGCCAGGCGCTGCTGTTCGCCGCCCGAGAGCTTCTGGCCCCAGGTGTCTTCGCGGTCCAGCTCGTCGGCCAGCCGCGGCAGCAGCGCGTTGCGCAGGGCTTGTTGCAGTTCGGCGTCGGTGTAGCGCTCAGGCGTGGCGGGGTAGGCCAGCGCGGTGCGCAGCGGGCCGTTGGGGAAGTAGGGTTTTTGCGGCAGGAACATGACGCGGTCGTCGAAGTCGGTCGGCAGGTGCAGTCGCCCGCGGGCCCAGGGCCAGATGCCGGCCAGCGCGCGGAACAGCGTGGACTTGCCGCTGCCCGAGGGGCCTTTGATCAACAGGGTGTCGCCCGCCGACAGCGTGAGGCCGCTGCCGCTGAGCAGCGCCACCTGGCCTGGCAGCGCGATGTGCAGATCGTCCACGCTGAGGTGGTCGCTCTGGGTGGCGTCTTGGGTGTGGGCCAGCTCGGCCTGTTGTAGCGCCTGGAAGCTCTCTTCGAAGCTGATGATCCGGTCGGTGGTGGCACGCCAGGCGGCCAGGCTGCTGTAGTTGTCGACGAACCACGAGAGCGAGTCCTGCACGCGGCCAAAGGCGGACGAAATCTGCATCAGCTCGCCGAGCTGGATGGCGCCGCTGAAGAAGCGCGGCGCGGCCACGATGAAGGGGAACACCACGGCGGCCTGGCCGTAGAAGGTGTTGAACCAGATCAGCCGCTTCTGCGCCTTGATCAGGCTCAGGTAGTTGCCGAGCAGGGTGGTGAAGCGCCCGCCCAGCTGTGTGCGCTCCACCGGTTCGCCCCGGTCCAGCGCGATGGACTCGCTGTATTCGCGCACCCGAATCAGGTGGTGGCGGAAGTCGGCCTCGAAGCGCTGCTGTTTGAAGTTCAGCGCGATCTGCGGGCGGCCGATGTAGTGCGTGAGTACGCTGCCGGCCAGCGCGTAGGCCACCGCCATCCAGACCATGAAGCCGGGGATCACGTACGAGTCACCGTTGAAGTCGAAGGCGAAGCTGCCGGAGAGGCCCCAGAGGATGCCGACAAAACTCACCAGGGTGACCACGGCGTTCATCAGGCCCATGGTCAACCCGACGGTGTCGCCGGTGAACAGGTTCAGGTCTTCGGCGATGCGCTGGTCCGGGTTGTCGGGCGGCGCGTCGGCCTCTTTGGAAAAGCGCGCCAGCTCCAACTGGTAGAAGGCCTTGTTGGACAACCAGCGGTCCAGGTAGTGGGCGGTCATCCAGTTGCGCCAGCGCAGCTGGAGCAACTGCGTCAGGTAGAAGCGGTAGACCGCGATGACGATGAACGCGAAGGCGAGGTAGGTGAAGCGCCCCAGCTCGCGCCAGAACACCGGCTGGTCCTTGTTCTGCAGCGCGTCGTAGAAGCCGCGGTTCCACTCGTTGAGCAGCACCAGCATGTACACACCGGCCAGGTTGAGCGCCACGATGGCCACCAGGAGGGCGCGCGCCTTCCATTTCTCTTCGGAACTGAAATAGGGCAGGGCCAGGCGGCCCACCTTGCCAGCGAACTGGCGGAAGCTCTGGAACTTGGACAACGGTTCTGTCATGGGTGATCTCTCAACAGTGGAGCTCGCGGGCTTTCACGCAGGCTGCGGTGGAACCGGCTTTGCCGGGCCACTCGCAGCGCGGTGCGGGGGTGTTCATTGTTCGGGGTCGGGTCACAAGTTCGACACACCCGACGCAACATGGCCTGAGGGCACGTGCAGCGCGGCCGACTCGATGTGGCCGGTCTGGTCGTCGAAGAAGAAGTCGGGCTCGAACTCGCGCAGGAACTCGCCCTTGGGCAGACCGCCGAGGAACATGGCCTCGTCCACCTCGATGTTCCAGTTCATCAGCGTGCGGATGGCGCGCTCGTGCGCCGGGGCGCTGCGCGCGGTGACCAGCGCGGTGCGGATGCGCATGGCGCTTGTGCCTTCGGCTTGCAGCCGGTGCAGGGCTTCGAGCAGGGGTTTGAACGGGCCGCCCGCCAGCGGCTGGGCGGCCTTGCTGGCCTCGTGCGCCTGGAAGGCCGACAGGCCCTCGGCCTGGAACACGCGCTCGGCTTCGTCGGAGAACAGCACGGCGTCGCCGTCGAAGGCAATGCGCACCTCGTGCGGGTGGGCGTCGCTGGCGTGCACCGACAGCGGGTACACCTGCGCGGCCGGCACGCCGGCGTCGAGCGCGGCGCGCACGTCGGCCAGGTGGGTCGAGAGGAACAGGTTGGCGCGCAGCGGGCGCAGGTAGCGCCAGGGCGGCTGTCCGCGCGTGAAGCTGCCGCGCTGAATGGGCAGGCCGTAGTGCTGGGCCGAACGGAACACGCGCATGCCCGAGACCGGGTCGTTGCGCGAGAGGATCACCACCTCCACGCGCTGGGCCGTGGCGTCGTTGAAGGCCAGCAGCTTGTGCACCAGCGAAAACGCCACCCCGGGCTGCGCCGGCTGCTCCAGCCGGTCCAGCTGCAGCTGCATGTAAGCCCGGTCGTCGCCGGTTTCGAACAGGCGGTTTTCTTCTTCAAAGTCGAACAGCGCCCGCGAAGAAATCGCGACCACCAATTGACCATCGAGTGTTGCAGCCATGGGTCAGGGTCTGGGCAGACAGAACAAATATGAAGAGCGAAGCGTAGCCCAATTGCGAGGAAGCACGGGAAGCAGAGGGGGAGTGCCGCCCAGAATGCGGCGGAACCGGCTCCGCCGGGCCGCTCGCGTTGCCCCCCGGGGGGGGTGACGCGCCCTTAGGCGCGGCGCGGGGGGGTCACTTCACGAGTTGATTCAGCTGAATGATCGGCATCAGCACCGCCAGCACGATCAGCATCACCACCGCGCCCATGCCCACGATGAGCAGTGGCTCCAGGATGGTGGCCAGGTGCATGGCGCGGCGCTGCACCTCGGCGCCGAGCTGTTTGGCGGCACGCCCGAGCATGGCGGGCAGCTGGCCGGTCTGCTCGCCCAGGCGGGCGAACATGGCCACCAGCGGCGGGAAGCGCTTCTTGCTGGCGATGGCCGAGGCCAGCGGCGCGCCTTCGCGCACCAGCACCAGCGCGTCCAGCGCGTCGGCGCGCATGGCCTGGTTGCTCAGGGTTTCGGCCGCGGTCTGCAGCGCGCGCAGGATGGGCACGCCCGCGGCCGCCAGCATGGCCAGTGTGGCGGCGAAACGCGCCGCGTTGTAACCCCGCGCGAGCTTGCCCACCAGGGGCAGGCGCAGCCAGGCGGCGTCCATGCGCAGCCGCAGCGCGGGCTGGCGCCGCGCCATCACCAGCGCGCCCGCGGCGGCGATCAGCAGGCCCAGCAGGAGCCAGCCGTAGCTGCGCACGAAATCGCTGATGGCCAGCATCATCACGGTCAGGACGGGCAGGGCGCGCTTGCTGCCGGCGAACACGCCCGCCACCTGGGGCACCACGTAGCTGACCAGGAACACCACGATGACGATCGCCACCAGCGTGACGATGGCCGGGTAGAGCGAGGCGGCGATGAGCTTGTTCTTGAGCGCCTCGCGCTCCTCCAGATCGTCGGCCAGGCGCTCCAGCACAGTGCCGAGCTGGCCGCTTTGTTCACCCGCGGCGATCACGGCGGTGTAGATGTCGGAGAACTCGCGCGGGTGCGCGCTCAGGGCGCGCGCGAACGGCGAGCCGGCGTTGACCTCGGAGCGCAGGGAGGCCATGAGGTTGCGCTGGGCGTCGTTCTCGGCCTCTTCGGTCAAGGCGGCCAGCGCGCGCTCCAGCGGCAGGCCCGCGGCCACCAGCCCGGCGATCTGCCGGGTCCAGACCGCCAGCGCGGTGGCGTTGAAAACCCGGCCACCCCAGAGCGTGATGTTGAGGCCGCCCGCGCGCGCGCGGCTGCCCGAGCCGGTGGCGGGTTCGACCAGGATCGGCACCAGCGCACGCGCACGCAGCATGCTCCGCGCCGCCCGCGCTGTGTCCGCGTCGATCAGACCTTTTTGGGTGGCGCCCTGGGCGTCCAGAGCTTCGAAGGAATAGGCGGGCATGGAGGAGGTTCAGCAGATCATCGGAGGTGTTGCACCGAGCACCCACCCCAAAACCAGACACCGCACCGGCGCGCTATGCCTGAGCCCGGAAACACCACGGAACCGGCTTCGCCGGGCCGTAGGTGTTGCCCCCTGGGGGGTGACGCGAAGCGGCGCGGGGGGAGCATCAGTCTCGCGTCACGCTGATCACCTCGGCCGCCGAGGTGATGCCGGCCTCGACCAGGTGCTGGCCGTCTTCGCGCATGGAGCGCAGACCGGCCGCTTGCGCCGTGGCGATGAGCTCGCTTTCGGCGGCGCGGTTGTGGATCAGGCTGCGCATCGGGTCGTCGCAGACCAGCAGCTCGTAAATGCCGGTGCGGCCCTTGTAGCCCACGTGGTTGCAGCGCTCGCAGCCCACGGCCCGCCAGTGGCCCTGCTCGTCCCGCTCGCGGCAGTGCACGCACAGCTTGCGCACCAGGCGCTGGGCCAGCACGCCCAGCAGCGAGCTGCTGAGCAGGAAGGGCTCCACGCCCATGTCGGTCAGGCGCGTGACGGCGCTGGCCGCGTCGTTGGTGTGCAGGGTGGCGAGCACCAGGTGGCCGGTGAGCGAGGCCTGGATGGCGATCTGCGCGGTCTCGAAGTCGCGGATCTCGCCGATCATGATCACGTCGGGGTCTTGCCGCAGGATGGCGCGCAGCGCCTTGGCGAAGTCGAGGTCGATCTTGGGGTTGACCTGGGTCTGCCCCACGCCGGCCAGCTCGTATTCGATCGGGTCTTCCACCGTCATGATATTGAGCGTGCTCGCGTCCAGCCGCTGCAGGCCGGCGTAGAGCGTGGTGGTCTTGCCCGAGCCGGTGGGGCCGGTGACCAGGATGATGCCGTGCGGCTGCGTCAGCAGGTGCTTGAAGCGGGTCAGCACGTCGCCCTGCATGCCCACGGCTTCGAGGTTGAGCTTGCTCTCGCTCTTGTCGAGCAGGCGCAGCACCGCGCGCTCGCCGTGCGCGCTGGGCAGGGTGGACACGCGCACGTCCACCGCGCGCGTGCCGATGCGCAGCGAGATGCGGCCGTCCTGCGGCAGGCGCTTTTCGGAGATGTCGAGCTCGGCCATGATCTTCAGGCGCGAGATCAGCGCGGCGTGCAGGGCGCGGTTGGGCCGCACCACCTCGCGCAGCGTGCCGTCGACCCGGAAGCGCACGCTGGAGTGGCGCTCGTAGGGCTCGATGTGGATGTCGCTCGCGCCGTCGCGCGCGGCCTGCGTGAGCAAGGCGTTGAGCATGCGGATGATGGGCGCGTCGTCGGCGGTTTCCAGCAGATCCTCGATGGCGGGCAGCTCCTGCATCATGCGGCTCAGATCGGCGTCGCTCTGCACTTCGCTGACCACCGCCGCCGCGCTCGATTCGCCCTGCGCATAGGCCGCGCTGATGCGTTGGGCCAGGGTGTCGCCCGCTTCCCAATGCAGTTCGCGCACGTCGTGGCAGCGCAGGATCTCGGACAGCGCCGACAGGCGCCGCGTCTGCACGGCGGGGTCGCTCACGGCGCTGTGGCTGCCCAGCAGGGTCAGGCCCTCGCCGCTGTCTTCCAGCAGCCAGAGGTGCTCGCGCGCGAAGGCGTAGGGCAAGGGGTACTTCATGGTGCGGCGCTCACTGCGCGGGCGTGCCCGATGGCTCTGGCGTGGCGGGTGCGGTGGTCGCGGGAGCCCGCTGCGGCGCCATCACCGGCGCCTCGTTGATCTGGAGCACGCTGCTGGGCGCGGGTTGCACGTCTTTCTGCACCGAGCGCATGAGTTCGTAGCGGTCCAGCGAGAGGCTGCTGGTCTGGCGCGCGTCGCGCAGCACCACCGGGCGCAGGAAGACCATCAGGTTGGTTTTCTTGCGGCTGCGGGTCTCGCTCTTGAACAGGTTGCCGAAGAAGGGCACGTCGCCCAGGCCGGGCACCTTGTCCTGGTTGCCGGCGTACTCGTCCTGCAGCAGGCCGCCGAGCACCACGATGGCGCCGTCGTCGACCAGCACCGTGGATTCGATGGTGCGCTTGTTGGTGATCAGCCCGGTGGTGGAGTTGATCGAGGACGCCTGCACGCTGCTGACCTCCTGGTAGATGGTCATCTTGATGGTGCCGTTCTCGCTGATCTGCGGTTTGACGCGCAGGGTCAGGCCCACGTCCTTGCGTTCGATGGTCTGGAACGGGTTGACCGAGCCCTCGTTGCTGCCGGTGTTGGTGAACTGGCCGGTCACGAAGGGCACGTTCTGGCCGATCACGATCTTGGCTTCCTCGTTGTCCAGCGTGAGCAGGTTGGGGGTGGAGAGGATGTTGCCGTCGCCGTTCTGCTGCAGGAAGCGCGCCAGGAAACCCAGCACGTAGACCCCGTCCTTGCGCTGGGCCGCGCCGATGTTCAGGCCCGCGCCGGGCGCTTTGACGCTGCTGTAGTCACCCTCGGCGATGGCCAGGGTATTGGTCAGGATGTTGTTGCCGTTGGTGCCGAAGTTGGTGCCCATCAGGCCGATCAGGCTGTTACCGACCTGGCCCAGCGGGCCTTGCCACTGGATGCCGAACTCGGCCGCCTTGTCGGCGTTGACCTCGGCGATCAGGCTCTCCACATAAACCTGGGCCCGGCGTCCGTCGAGCTGGTCGATCACGGCGCGCAGCTGCCGGTACTGGGGCTCGGGCGCGGTGATGATGAGCGCGTTGGTGGCCGGGTCGGCCTGGATCTGGCCGCCGGTGGACGGGGCCGCGCTGGCGGCCACGGGGGTGGTCGCGGCGCTGGCGCCGGTGCCGGCCGTGGTGGTGGCGGCGCGCGCGATGGGGGCCGACGGGCTGGACGATGCGACGCTGGCCGTTGTGCCACCCGAGCCGGCGGCCATGGCCGCGCGCAGCGTGGTGGCCAGCGCGGTGGCGTCGGCGTTCTTCAGGTAGACCACGTGGATGTTGCCCGCCGCGCTCTCCGCGGTGGGCTGGTCCAGCTTGTCCACCAGGGAGCGCACCAGCGCCAGGCGGGCCGGGTTGGCCGCGCGCAGCACCAGGCTGTTGCTGCGCGGTTCGGCCACCAGGGTGGTCTTGTACGACTGGTCGGCCTGCGCGGCGCCGGCGGGCGCGCCGCTCGTGCCCGAGTCGATCAGGCGCTGCACCAGCGGCGCCAGGTCCGCGGCGATGGCGTGGCGCAGCGGGATGATCTCCACATCGGTCGCGCCCGAGACGTCCAGCGCGTTGATGATGCGGCCGATGCGCCGCAGGTTGTCGGCGTAGTCCGTGATGATCAGCGAGTTGTTGCCGGGGTTGACGTTGATCGTGTTGTTCGGCCCGATCAGCGGGCGCAGCACCGGCACCAGGTTGTTCGCCGCCTCGTGGTTGAGGCGGAAGATCTGGGTGACGATCTGGTTGGACGACGCGAGCGAGGTCACCGACCCCGCGTTCACCGGGTTGCCCAGCAGCTTGGCGTCGGCCTCGGGCACGACCTTGTACAGGCCGTCCGTGTCCACCAGCGAAAAACCCTGCAGGCGCAGCGCGGCACCGAACTGGTTGAGCGCGACGGCGGGCGGCACGGGCCGGTCGGTCGAGAGGTTGATCGTGCCCTTGACGCGCGGATCGACCACCACGTTGCGGCCGGTGATGGTGGCCATGGTGCGCGCCACCGCTTCGATCTCGGCTTGCACGAAATTGAGCGTCACCGGTTCGCTGGCGCGGCCCTGGGCATGGGCCGCCGGCCAGGGCAGGGGGCTCCAGGCCAGGCCAACGAGCAGGGCGAGCGCCGTCAGCGTACGGCCCGCGACCGGCGCCCGGGGCGTGCCGGTGGGGGCGTGGTGAGAGTGCAGAGTCATGATTTGATCCTATCGCGAAGTCCGGCGCGTGGCGGGCTAGCCAATGTTGAGGAGCGAGCGCGGGCCGTCCCGGCGCCCCAGGATGTTGAGCAGGTTGGTCAGCGCCGCTTCGCGGCCGGGCGCGGCCCGGGCTTCGCCCTGGAAGCGCAGGCGGCCCGCGATCCACTGGCCCTTGCCCTTGAGCCGCAACTCGCCACGCAGGGTGTTGAGCGCCAGGGTGGCGCCGCGCCCTTCGTCGGCCGATTGCAGCGCCAGCCGGTAGCTGCCCAGCGGGCGCAGCGTGGACACGCGCGAGGCCACGTCCAGCGCGTCCACCGTGAGCGTGCCTTGAAAGCGGGTGCCGCGGCTGGACCACCGCACGCTCAGGCCGGGCGAGCGCAGCGCCAGCTGGCCTTCCAGGCGCAGGGTGTTCCAGGGGGTTCCCAGGCCCGCGAGCAGGTCCGCCGGCCACTGGCTGTTGAACGCCGCCACGCGCAGCTCGGCGCCGTTGAGGCCGAGCACGGCGGTGAGGGACAGGGGCTCGGGTGTGCAGCACGGCGCGCTCAGTTGCACGGCCAGGGCGGGCCGGGCGCCGGCCAGGGTGGGGGTCAGGCGCCAGACCACGCCCTGGGGCAGGGAAGTCTGGCCCCGGCTGCCCTCGCCGCCGGTGAACAGCAGGTCGGCCTGACCGCGCCAGACGGTGCCGCGCGCGTTGACCAGCTGCAACTGGCCCCGGGTGGCCGACTGCAGCGCTTGCCCCAGCCAGCGCGCCGGCGCGAACAGCAGCAGCGCCAGGGCCAGGCCGAGCGCGGCGCCCAGCCATGCCATGCGGGTGGTGGAGCGGTGCTGCATCAGTTGGCCAACCCCAGCCCCGGGCTGGTCAGCACCATCTGGCCGCTCCAGCCGGCGGGGTTGTCCGTGCGGTTGAGCTGGGCCTGCACCGGCAGGAGCCGGGCGTTGACCCGCACCTGGGCCAGCCACTGGGCCAGCGCCTCGGGGGCCGTGCCCTTGAAGGTCACGGTGGCGCGGTCGCCCATCACCGAGAACTCGACCGTGCCCGCCGCCGCGGCATTGGCTTCTTGCAGCGCGCGCAGCACGGCCGCACGGCCCGGCGGCTGGCCGGTGTTCTGTCCACGCAGGGCCTCGGCGGTGGCGGCCAGGCCGCGCATGCGGGCCAACTGCTGGTCGAGCCTGGCGTGTTGTTCGGGCGCCTGGCGCAGCGTGTTCAGCGCGGGCGACAGGGCCAGCCACCAGAGCAGGCCCAGGCCCAGCACCCAGGCGGCCAGGGTCACGGCGCGCCGTTCGCGGGGCGAGAGGCGGGCCAGCGTGGTGTGCAGCCGCTGGCCGATGGCGGCCAGCGCGGAAAAGCGGGAGGGTTCGGGCATGCGGTTCACCGGGTTTCTGCGCGCAGGGTGAGCACGTCGCCTTCCAGCGTGGCCCGCCAGCCGTTGCGCTCCAGCGTCTGCTGCAGCTGGCGCAGTGGTTCTTCGGGGGCCGACCACGCGCCGAAACGGGCTTCGCCGGGGGTGAATTCGATGGAGCGGGGGGCGATCGGCGCCCCGGTGGACGACTGGGCCAGCGCAGCGAGCTGGGCTTCCAGGTCGGCACCCGAGAGCGCGCCGTGGGCCTGCAGCAGCGCGGCGAGTTCGCGCTGCATCTGCAGGGGCGCGTCGAGCACCAGCGTCACCTTGGGGAAGGCCTGCTGCAGGGTCTGGCGAACCGCCTGCTCCTTGCGGTCGAGGCTGCGGCGTTCGTACCAGGCCGTGGCGTTGAGCCCGACCAGTTGCATGGCCACCAGCGCGGCCAGCCCCCAGCGGGCGGGCCGCCAGGCCGGCGCGCTGCGCCACTGGCGCAGGCTTTGCAGCCAGCGCTGCTGGCGGCGCGAGCTCGACGACAGGCTCAGGTCGAACTGGGCCAGGTTCCAGCCGGTCTGGCTGCTGCGCAGCAGCCACGACGACAGGGGCACCAGCTCGAAACGTTGCCCCAGGGCCTGTTCGGCCAGGGCCACCGCGGCGGGGTCGGCCATCCAGCGGGCCTGGGCGGGTGGGGTCTCGGGGTGCAGACCGGGCACGTCTGGCCCCGGGGTGGCCGCGTCCAGCCCTGCGGCGCCCGGGCCGGGTTCGTTGAGCCCGCCGGTGGTGGGCTCGCGCAAGGGGATGCAGCTCACGCCGCGTGCGCTGGCACTGGCCAGCCAGGAGCGTTCGGCGCCCACATGGGCCCAGTGGATCACGTCCGGGGGCGCGTCGTCGGTGGGGCCGGCGTCCTGCGGCGTCCCCTGGCCCAGGGGCGCCAGGGCCGGGACGATGCGCGACACCGGTCGCCCCGCGGCCTCCAGCGTCCGCAGCCAGCCTTGCAGCCAGGCCTTGTGGCAGGCGGCCACCCACACCGTGCGACCCGGGCGGCCACCCGGTTCCAGGGCAAAGTGCAGTTGCTCGGTGTCGCCGAGCAGGCGTTCTTCGAGCATGCCGTCGAGCACGGCGCGCAGCTTGCCCGCGGCCACCTTGGGCAGGGCGAGCTGGTGCCAGGACACGGCCCGTGGCGGCAGCACCAGCACCACGTCGTCGTCGCGCGGCAGCAGCGAGACCGCGCATTGGCCGTGTTCCGCCACCTGCTGGCCCAGGGTCGAGCCGACCCAGTCCAGCAGGGCCGTCGGTCCGGGTTCGGTCGCCACCGAAAAGTGGGCAGGGGTGAGGATCAACACGGGAGGAGTGGCCGACAGGCGGAGCGGTGCAGGGACATGAGGCGCTCCATTCTAGAGAAGCGGTGCGGCGCCCCGGCCGGTGGGGGGCGCGTGCTCATGGGCGTGCCATGCGCTCGCGCCAGAGCACCCGCACGTTCAGGGCGTTGCGCACCACCAGCGAACGCTCTTCGATCACGGTGTCGTCCAGCCGCAGGCGGCCCCGCACTTCGAAGAAGCGGCTTCGCACGCCGTGGGTCTCGTCCGTGAGCCGGGCGGCCACGCCCGGCACCAGGCGCCCGGCGTCGCGCACGCTGGTGAACGGGTCGCGCTCCCTCTGGGCCACCATTTGCTGCGCCATGGCCAGGTCCAGCCCGGGCACGCTGGCGCTCAGGGCCTGGGCGCTGGCGGTGTTGATGTTGAGCTGCGTGCGCTCGGGCAGCACCGTCACGTGCGGCTCCAGCGCCACCAGGCTGGCGTGGCTCAGGCCGAGCCAGCTGAGCTGCGACAGCCGCTTGGGGATCAGCGCCGAGCGCGATGGCATGGGGTCGTTGACCGCGAGCCGGGAGGTGTTGAGCAGCGCGGCGACCGCCGCGTTGAGCTCGGCCGCCGGCAGGTCCAGCAACTGGTAAAGGCGCAGAAAGCTCGCCACGTCGTCCTCTGAAAGTTCGACCGTGGTCCCGGTGCTGGGGCCAGTGCCGGGGCCGGTTCCCGAGCCCGAGCCCGAGCCCGAGCCCGAGCCCGAGCCCGAGCCGGTGCCGGTGCCGGTGCCGGTGCCGGTGCCGGTGCCGGTTCGGGTCGTCCGCACGACGTTCATGAAATTCAGGCGCGACTGCTGGTCGATCACCTCGCCCGACAGAAAGGCCTGCAGGGCGTCGTTGTCGGTGTTGTTCTTGTCGACCGCCAGAAAACTGCTGAGGCGGGCTTCCTCCAGGGGCACGGCCCAGGGTTCGCCCAGGTGGTCCACATTGCCGCGGCTGCGACCGCCACGGGCGTCTTCGCGCAGGATCAGACGCGACCAGTCCAGCGCGCCGGTCAGTATCCAGCCGGCCTGCAGGCGCTGGCGCTCGGCCGTCTCCACCTCGATGGCACGCCACTGCTGCCACAGCGCCGCCGTCGCCAGCGTGGCCACCAGCGCGACCGTCAGCATGGCCAACAGCAGCGCCGCACCGCGCTGCCGCGCAGCGGTGGAGCGTGGGGGCAAGGTTTCACCGCCGGGCCGCCCCAAGGTGAAACGGCCCTCTCGGGGGGCAGCGACCCGCGCAGCGGTGGAGCGTGGGGGCTGAAGGACCAGCCGCCGGGCCGCCCCAAGGCAGGCCCAGCCCCCTTGGGGGGCAGCGACCCGCGCAGCGGCGGAGCGTGGGGGCGTCATCTTCCGGCCTCCAGCGTCGGGCGCACCCAGTCGCGCACCAGGGTGCCCGAGAGGCTTTGTCCACCCGAGAGGGTGAGCACCAGACGCACGCCGTTGGGCATGGCGGCCAGGTTGGCGGGAGAGCTGTCGGCGGCCTCGGTACCGGCCGCCGAGAGCGGGTTGCTCCAGGTGTCGCCCCGGTGGTAGAACAGCTGCCATTGGTTGATGCCCATCAGCGCAATGGCGCTGTCGGCGCTGGTGTTCTCCGGCACGGTGCCGCCACTTTGCGCCCACTCCGCCGCCCGTTGCCAGGCGCGGGCCAGTTCGTCGCGCCGGCGCAGCGGGGGCGATTGCCAGCGCGCCCATTGCCCGGCGCCCAGCATAGCGGCGGTGCTGCCGGCGGTCTGGGCCACGCCACTGGTGTGGGTCCAGGCGACCACCCGCAGGCCCGGGCTGTCGAGGCCGGTTTCGGCGCTGTCACGGCGCGTCAGGCGCAGCACCCGGCCGTCGAAATCGAGCATGCTCACCTCGCCGGTTTCCACCACCGCGTCGAGGTCGGCGGCCCACTGGCCCAACGCCGCCTGCATGCGCATCAAATCGTCGGAGCGTTGCTGGGTGAGGGTCTGCGTGCGGGTCATGCCGTCGATCGAGCGCCAGCTCAGCAGCGCCAGCATGGACATCACCGCAATGGCGACCAGCAACTCGATCAGGGTGAATCCCAGGAACCTGCGTCTTAGAGGACTCCAGCGACGCATGCAACCCTCCAACCGAGGGGCACCGAGGCGGCAAGGACTTTCCGGAGCGCAGTGTCCCTGCCCAGAGACACCGAGGAACCGGCTTCGCCGGGCCTCTGGTGTCGCCCCCTTGAGGGGGTAGCGCGAAGCGCTGCGGGGGTGTTTCATTCAATACCGTCCCATCACCGTGGACAGGCTGAGCAGGCGCGCGACCACGCCGTCCACCGGGGCTTCGACCACCGCGTCCACGCGCCGGAAGTTCGGGTTGGGGGTGGGCTGGACCGCCAGCCGCACCTGCAGCGTCTGGCCCGCCTGCTCGCAGGCCACGGTGCTCTCCCCCACGCTGGGCAGCTGGCGCGTCAGGCGCAGCCGCGCGAATTCGTTCTCGGCGCAGAGTTGGGCCAGCCACTGGTCGCTCTGGCGGGTGGCGGCGCGCGTGAGCGCACCGGTGGCCTGCACCCCCGCGGCCAGGGTGATGGCCACCACCGCCAGCGCCACCAGGATTTCGATCAGGGTGAAGCCGCCCGCGCGCTGGTGGCTTGTCATGGCACGGGCTCCTCGGGCACCACCGTGAAAGGCGCCAGCCCGTCGGTGGCCAGCGTGAGGCGGCGCTCACCCCGCTGGATCACCAGGCGCTGGGCCGCGATCAGCGGTTCGGGGCCCAGGGTCAGCGTTTCAGCGCCCACGGGTTGTGTGATCTGCGGGTGGGTGTCGGGCTGCAGCCAACTGCGGGTGCCGGCCAGGGGGCTGCCTCCCCGGATGGCGTTGCCGATGAACTCGAAACCCTGGTCCGAACCGCGCCAGAGCACCGCCACGCCGCTGGTGCGCGACTGCGCCCGGGCCGACTCCAGCAGGGCCGACAGGCGCAGGCCTTCGCGCTCCAGCAGGGTGGCGTCGTTGTCGCGCAGGGCGAAGCTCACACCGGCCGTGGCCAGCGCCACGATGGACACCACCACCATCAGCTCCAGCAGGGTGAAGCCCCGGCTTCCATCGGCTTGTGGGGGCTTCATGCACATCATCGAATGCCCCAGGCTTTGCGCGCGAGCTGTCCGCATTCCGCCGCTGCCGACGATCCGCCCTTCGACAGGCTCAGGACGGGTCAAAGGACACCGTCCCCCTGAGGGACGCCGCGCCGTGGCGCCGGGCGGGCGTGTTCATTGCCAGCTGCCGACGTCGGCGTCCCTGGCTTCGCCGCCCGGCTGACCGTCGGCCCCCAGCGACAGCACGTCGACTTCGCCGTGCACGCCGGGGCTCAAGTACTGGTAGGGGCGGTTCCAGGGGTCGGCCGGCAGCTTGTCGAGGTAAGGGCGCCAGTTCGGCGGCACCGGCGCGGTGGTGGGCCGGATCACCAAGGCGTTCAGGCCCTGTTCGGTGCTGGGGTAGCGCTGGTTGTCCAGGCGGTAGAGCTTGAGCGCCTGCATCAGGTTGTTCACGTCGGTACGGGCGGCGGTCACACGCGCGTCATCGGCGCGGTCGAGCACGTTGGGCACGATCAGCGCGGCCAGCACGCCGATGATGACCAGCACCACCATGAGTTCGATCAGCGTGAATCCACGCTGCAGGACCCGGCGAGCAGCACCGTGAGCGGGGTGGATGCCGGGTATGGAGGGGCAAAGGCGTTTCAAATCGATCTCCCGAATCGGGCCTCAGGCGGGCAGGTGGCGTGGGCTGGAGACGGGGCCCGTCTCGTGGGCGCCCGCCCATGGGCGTGACAAACGGTCGATCATAATGCGGCCATGAACAAGGCGGCACTGTCTGGTCGTTTGAGACTTCCCCTCGCGGGCCCGTCGGGCGGGGGCTTCGCCGCGCGGGGCTGGCCGGCCTGGATGGCCGGGCTGCTGTGGCTGTTGGTGGGGCTGAGCGCCGGTTACTGGGTCCTGCTGGCCTGGGGGCGTGGCCCGATGGTCCCGGTGAGCGCCGCGGCCGCCAGCCTGCCCCAGACCGACGTGGCCCTGGTGGCCCGTGCGCTGGGGTCCTTGCCCCAGGCCGCGGCCGAAACCGCGCCACCCCAGACGCCCGCCACGCGCTACCGGCTGGTCGGTGTGGTGTCCAGGCGCAACCAGAGCGGTGCGGCGCTGATCGCGGTGAACGACCAGCCGCCGCGCCCCTACACCGTGGGTGCGGTGCTGGAAGGCGAGCTGGTGCTGCAGTCGGTGAATCGGCGCGTGGCGCGGCTGGGCCCGACCCTCAACGGGCCGAGCAGCGTGGAACTGGAACTGGCGCCAGTCGCCAACTGATGGAGCGCGCTGCTTGAACCCAGCTGCGCCCCCGGAACAACCGCATGGCGCGCAGGCGGTCCCTGGCGGCGCTGCTGCTGCGAACCCGCTGCTGAGGCCTTCGGGCAGCCTGTTGAACAACCTCTGCCTGGAGTTGCGGCGGCATCCGCCGTTCAACGAAATGGAACCGGCCCACGTGAAGGCCTTTGTGGCCGCGTCGCGCCAGGCCTATTTCGCACCGGGCGAAGCGGTGGTCCGTCCGGAGGACGGAGCGGTGCGCGAGCTGTTCTTCATCCGCCGCGGGGCCATCACCGGCAAGCGCGGTCTGTCGGACGTGGCCGGCGGCGCCTTCCAGTACGAGGCCGGCGACCTGTTTCCCATCAGCGCCGTGCTGGCCCGGCGCGCACCCACCACCACCTACAGCGCCACCGAAGACACGTTCGTGCTGGGCCTGCCCGCCGACGAGATGCAGGCGCTGGCCGAAACCAGCCCCGTGTTCGGCGACTTCCTCAACCGCCGCATCCTGAAGTTCCTGGACCTGTCGCGCGCCGCGTTGCAGGTGGTCTATGCCTCGCAGGCGCTGGCCGAACAGTCGCTGGAGACCCCGCTGGCCCAGCTGTGCCACAAGGCGCCCGTGACCTGCTCGCCCGACACACCGCTGCAGGACGTGCTGTCGCAGATGCACCGCCTGCGCATCGGCTCCATGCTGGTGGTCAACCCCACCGGCGAGCCGGTGGGCATCCTGACCCGGTACGACATCCTCGGCCGCGTGGCGCTGGCGCAGCTGCCCATGGCCACGCCCATCGCGCAGGTCATGGTGCAGCCCGTGCACAGCCTCACCACCGCGCACACCGCGCAGGACGCGGCCCTGCTGATGTCCCAGCACGGCATCCGCCATGTGCCCATCACCCGCGAAGGGCGCGCCGTGGGCATCGTCTCCGAGCGCGACCTGTTTGCCCTGCAGCGTCTGAGCCTCAAGCACGTCAGCGGCAGCATCCGCAACGCCGCCGACGTGCCCACACTCAAGCTGGTGGCGCACGACATCCGGCGTTTTGCCCGCAGCCTGCTCGGACAGGGCGTACAGGCCAAGCAGCTCACCGCGCTCATCAGCCACCTCAACGACGTGTTGACCGCACGCTTGCTGGAGATCAAGACGGTGGAGCACGGGCTCGATCCGCAGCGGTTCTGCTGGGTCGCGCTGGGTTCCGAAGGGCGCGGCGAACAGACCATCGCCACCGACCAGGACAACGCCCTCATCCTCGCCGACCCGGCCGACGGGCCGCCCCACGACAAGGCCCGCCTGCTGGCCTTTGCGCGCGAGGTCAACGAAGCGCTGGACGCCTGCGGCTACCCGCTGTGCCGGGGCAACATCATGGCCAGCAACCCGGACTGCTGCCTCACCGAGAGCGAATGGCGGCAGCGGTTTGCCCAGTGGATCGACCAGGGCTCCCCCAACGACCTGCTCAACGCCAGCATCTATTTCGACTTCCGCGCCCTCGCGGGCCGACCGGCCTTGGCCGCCGACCTGCGCGCATTCGTCACCCGGCGCGCCGCGGCCAACCCGCGTTTCCTGAGTCAGCTCGCGGTCAATGGCCTGGCGCATGGCGCGCCGCTGAACTGGTTGGGCCAGATCGACACCACCCTGGTGGACGGCGTGGCCACGCTCGACATCAAGCTGCAGGGCACGGCGATCTTCGTGGACGTGGCGCGTTTGTATGCGCTGGCCCGCGGTGTCGCGGCCACCGGCACGCGCGAGCGTTTCGAGGCATTGGGCCCCTTGCTGGGTGTGCCGCCACACGAACACCAGGCCTGGGTCGGCGGGTTCGAGTTCCTGCAGATGCTGCGGCTGCGTGCCCAGCTCGATGGCACCACGGTGGGCGACAGCGCCAACCGCATCGCCGTGGGCGGGCTCAACGACATCGACCGCCGCATCCTCAAGGAAACGCTGCGTGTGGCGCGCACCCTGCAGCAGCGGGTGAAACTCGACTACGAACGATGAGCGCTCTGCCACAGCGGGCCCGCGCGTGGTGGCAGCGGATCCTGTCCGGGCCGCGTGCGGGCATGGCCGGGCGCCCCGGGCTGGAGCGCTGGGTGGTGCTCGATGTGGAAACCAGCGGGCTGGACACCGCTCAGGACAAGTTGCTGGCGATCGCCGCGGTTGCTCTGCGGGTGGACTGGGCGCGGGCGCGCCTGGACATCAGGCTGGGCGACAGTTTCGAGGTGCAATTGCGGCACGACATGACCGGACAACGCCAGCGTGCCGGGCTGGAGCCCGCGCTGGCGCTCCAGGCCTTCGCCGACTTCCTGCAGTCGTCCCCCCTGCTGGCGTTTCGCAGCGGGTTCGATGAAAGCCTGATCGGGCGTCATTGCCAGCAGCACCTGGGCCGCCGGCTGCACAACCCCTGGCTGGACATGGAACACCTGTGCGTCCTGACGCAGGGCAGCGTGCCGGCCCGATCACTCGACGACTGGTTTCAGCATTTCGGCATTGAATGTGCGCAACGCCACCAGGCCGCCGCCGACGCTCTGGCCGAGAGCGAGTTGCTGCTGCGCATCTGGCCCGCCTTGTCCCGGCAATGCCGCGGCTGGGACGATGTGGTCCGCCTGGCCGGTCATCGGCGTTGGTTGAGGGACTGAGCGACCCTGCCCCCTCGGCGGTCAATGGCCGTGTGGTTCCAGCAGGCGCTGCGCCGCCAGCAACAGCGGCCACGCGAGCAGGGTGCCCACGCCTTGCCCCATGCGCAGCTCCATGTCCAGCAGGGGTTGCGCCTGCAGGTGGATCAGCAGCAGGCGGTGGCCCGGCTCCGCCGAGCGGTGGGCAAAAATCAGGTAGTCCGCGCAGGCCGGCGCCAGCGCGCGGGCCACCAGGGCCGCTGCACTGGCCACGAAACCGTCCAGCAGCACCACCCGCCGCTCGCTGGCGGCCTGCAGCATCGCACCCGTCAGCATCGCGATCTCGAAGCCCCCCATGGCCGCCAGCACCTCCAGCGGCGCGGTGGCCTTGCGGTGCCGGCTGGCGGCGGCGAAGAGCTTTTGCAGCTTGTGCTGGAGCTGGGTTTCGTTCAACCCGCTGCCACGTCCGCAGGCGTCGGCCAGCGGCACGCCGCACAACCGGGACAGCATCAGCGCCGCGCAAGACGTGGCCGCGACACCGACGTCGCCCAGCGCGAGGACATTGCCCGGCAGGTGGCGCACCACATCCATGCCCGCGTGCACGGCGGCCACGGCCTGGGTGAGCGACATCGCTGGACTCAGCACCATGTTGCGCGTGCCGTATCCGATCTTGCGCGGCAGCAGGGTGGCGCTGGGCACGGTATCGCCGGGCAGGTTGATGTGGGATGCCAGGCCGGCGTCGACCACCGTCAGGTTGAAACCATGCAGTTGCGCCAGGCTGTTCACCACCGCAGTGCCTTGCAGCATCTGCAGCACCCGCAGGCGGGTCGTGTCCTGGGGGAAGACGGAAACCCCTTCGTCGGCGATGCCGTGGTCGCCCGCGAACACGACGATCTGGGGGGCCAGGAAGGTGAGCGGGTCGAACTGTGTCGGATCGGCATGCTGGATGCGTGCCAGTTGCAGCGCCAGGGTCTCGATGCGACCCAGGGCATGCTCAGGCAGTTCTTTCCTTGAGAGCCGCCCGCGCAGTTCGACCTCCAGTCCCGCGTCGGTGGTGGGCGACACCAAGGGGAGCCGCAAACCATGCGTCTCTTCCCGGGTGCTCAAATCCGCTGGGACGGGAAGAGTCGCGGTGTTCATGGGTTCTTGGACGGGTGGGGATCAGCTCTTGAGGAACAGACGGTACACCGGATTCTGGGTTTCTTCCACATACGGATAACCCAGGGTCTCCAGGAACTTGGCAAAGGCCTTGTCGTCCTTGGCCGGAACCTGCAGGCCCACCAGGATGCGGCCGTAGTCGGCGCCCTGGTTGCGGTAATGAAACAGGCTGATGTTCCAACCCGGACGCATCAGGCTCAAAAACTTCAGCAGGGCCCCCGGGCGCTCGGGAAACACGAAACGCAACAAGCGCTCATCCTGTGCCAGCGGGGAATGCCCGCCCACCATGTGGCGGATGTGTTCCTTGGCCAGGTCGTCGTGGGTGAGATCCAGCGTCTCAAAGCCGTGCTTGCCCAGCGTCTGGGCGATTTTTCCGGATTCGCCCTTGCCATGGGTGCTCAGGCCCACGAACACGTGCGCCAGCCGGTCGTCGTGGATGCGGTAATTGAACTCGGTCACGTTGCGCGCGCCCTTGCTGCCGCCAAACGCCGGCAGGTCGCCGATCAACTCGCAGAAGCGCCGGAAGCTGCCGCGTTCCTCTGGGATGGTGACCGCCAGCAGCGCCTCGCGTTCTTCGCCCACCTCGGCCCGCTCGGCCACGAAACGCAGCCGGTCAAAGTTCATGTTGGCGCCACACAGAATGGCGGCGTAGGTTTCGCCCTTTTTCTTGTGCGTGGACACGTACTGCTTGATGGCGGCCACCGCCAGCGCCCCCGAGGGTTCGACGATGCTGCGCGTGTCGACAAAGATGTCCTTGATGGCCGCGCACACCGCGTCGGTGTCCACCACCACGAACTCATCCACCAGCCCGCTGGCGATCCGGAAGGTTTCTTCGCCCACCAGCTTGACCGCCGTGCCGTCGGCGAACAGGCCCACATCCTGCAGCGTCACGCGCCCACCCGCGTTCACCGACTGCAACATCGCGTCCGAATCGACGGTCTGCACCCCGATCACCTTGATCTCCGGGCGCACCGCCTTGATGTAGTTGGCCACGCCGGAGATCAGGCCGCCACCACCAATGGCGACGAACACGGCGTCCAGGTGGTCGGAACCCAGGCTCTGCAGCTGGCGCAGAATTTCCATCGCAATCGTGCCCTGTCCCGCGATCACATCCGGATCGTCGAAAGGGTGCACGAAAGTGAGTCCCTGCTTCTTTTGCAGAGCCACCGCATGGGTATAGGCGTCGGAGTAGCTGTCTCCGTGCAGCACGACCTCACCACCCAGTGCACGCACCGCGTCCACCTTGACCTGTGGCGTGGTGGTGGGCATGACGATGACGGCCCGGGTACCGAGCTTGTGTGCGCCCAGCGCCACGCCCTGGGCATGGTTGCCGGCCGAGGCGCAGATCACACCTTTCTGGAGCTGATCCACCGACAGGTGGGCCATCTTGTTGTAGGCCCCACGCAGCTTGAAACTGAACACCGGCTGCTGATCCTCCCTCTTGAGCAGCACTGTGTTGTGCAGGCGGCGGCTCAGATTTTTTGCCGGTTCAAGTGCCGATTCCACGGCCACGTCATAGACACGGGCGGTCAGGATCTTCTTCAGGTAGTCGGCGGGCCCGAGTGTGGTGACGGGGGATGGACTGGGCAAAACAGGGCTCGGGGCGGGTTTTTGTGGGCGGGCGGGCATGGTGGTTCCTCGGTCGCCATCATATCGAGCAGCCATTCGGGCAAAAAAAACCCGGACTGGCGAACCGGTCCGGGCTTAAATCCACCCGTGGAGGGTAGAGGAGACAACCTTAAATACAATGGTGCCAGTATAGCGCTGCCATGCTGCGGCGCAACATGGCAGCGGGGGTTTTTGCTCTGTTTTTTAGAGAGTCTCCCCGAAGTTCGTCATTTTTGTCACGCCAGGACCCCCCCTATGGAATGCACTGTCACCTGGACCGGCGCAGCCGGCACCCGCTCCCACATGGGCTTTGTCGCCGAAACCGGGAGCGGCCACGTGCTGACCATGGACGGCGCGCCTGATGCTGCCAAGCCGGAAAACGGTGGCGCCAACCTGGCGCCGCGCCCGATGGAAACCGTGCTGGCGGGCACCGGAGGGTGCACCGCCTATGACGTGGTGCTGATTCTCAAACGCGGACGTCACGATGTCCGTGGCTGCAGCGTCAAACTCACCACGGAGCGCGCTGAAACCGATCCCAAGGTGTTCACCAGGATTCACATGCACTTCACGGTGACCGGCAAGGCCATCCCGCCCGCGGCGGTGGAGCGTGCCATCACCATGAGCCACGACAAATACTGCTCGGCCAGCATCATGCTGGGCAAGACGGCCGAGATCACCACGGGTTTCGAGGTGCTGGAGGCCTGATCGGGGGCGCGTCGTGGTGCGTCAGATCCGATGCGCCACGGTGGTCATGACCCGGGCTGCCAGCCTCATCAGGCGCTTGACCGGCAGGGGCAGTTCGGATGCGCCCGCCTGTTGGGCCTGCCGGGCGTGGCGGGCCTCATCCTCTTTCATCTGCGCCACGATGGCGCGTGAGGCGTGGTCCTGCGCCGGCAGCCGCTCCATGTGGCTGGCCAGGTGGGCCTCAACCTGACGCTCGGTCTCCACCACGAAGCCCAGGCTGACGCCGGGTCCGAAACGACCCGCCAGCAGGCCCAGGCCAAAGGCCCCTGCGTACCACAGCGGATTCAGCAGCGAAGGCCGCGCGCCCAGTTCGTCCAGCCGGGTCTGGGTCCAGGCCAGATGATCGGTTTCCTCCCGCCCCGCGGTCTCCAGTTGCACAGCCAAAGCGTGATCGGGCTGCCGCCCTGCGCCCGTGCTACGGGCGGCCAGCGCCTGGGCGGTGTACAGCGCCTGCGCGCACACCTCGCCCACGTGGTTCACCCGCATCAATGCCCCGGACTGCGCGCGGTCAACCTCGCTCAGATGGCCCTCACCATGTTCCGGCAGGTTGGGACAGGCACGCGATGCCCTGGGCGCGACAAACAGCGTGCGCAGGGTCGAGTCGGCGGCGATCAACAGGGCATCCACAGGCATGGCGAGAACTCTCATCTTTGAATCATGTGCACACGAGTATGCCGGCTGGCGAAGCCGGTGCGTGGGGTGTTGCGTTGTCACGGGTGTGCTCACAAGAGCCATCTCGTTCAAAAGCGCAAGTCAACGGGATCGGCGGTCGTGCCCTTCTCCTGGGCGGGCACGCGCCTGGAATGTCGTTCGTTAACAACGGAACGGGATCGAACGGATCAGGGTTTACCCACGAAAGCGGTTCGTGGCGTGGCGGCTGGCGGTGCATTCTGGTGCAATGACCACAGCTTCCAGAACGGAGGTTGGCTCGGGCGAACAAGACCCGCAGCCTCACATTCAACCCTTGGAGAAATCTTCAATGAAAAAGACCTTGATCGCTCTGGCCGCCCTGGCTGCCACCAGCGCTTTTGCCCAATCTTCCGTGACCCTGTACGGCGTGGCCGACGTTGCATTGACCAAGGTGACCGGCACCTCCGCGGCCCTCGGCGCCAGCAGTGGCCTGAACAACGGCACCAGCCGCCTGGGCTTCAAGGGCACCGAAGACCTCGGCGGTGGTCTGAAAGCCGGTTTCACCTTTGAACAGGCCGTGAACCTGAATACCGGTGCAACCAACGCCAACACCTTTGATCGTGCTGCCTGGATGAACCTGGCTGGCGGTTTTGGTGACCTGCGTCTGGGTCGCAGTCTGACGCCCAACTTCTACGGTGTTGCTGCCTGGGAACTGACCGGTACCGCCAACTACTCCGTGGTTGCCAACCAGTTTGGCTTCGCGGGTTCTTCGCGTAACGACGCCATGATGATGTACACCAGCCCCAACTTCGGTGGCTTCTCCGTCAGCTTTGGTCACGTGCTCAAGGGCAACAACGCCGACGTCGCCAAGAACAGCCTGAACGCCATCTACAAGAATGGTCCTCTGGCCGTGGGCTTCTCCTACGCCAAGGCTTCCGGTTCCGAAGCTGCCAAGGGCATTGGCGCCAACTACAACTTCGGCGCCTTCCAACTGGCCGGTTCGGTCATGGACCCCGCCGGTGATTCCAAGGGCTTCTCCATCGGTGGCGGTGTGCAAGCCGGTCCTGTGAACATCGTGCTCGACATCGCCCGCGATACCGAAGCTAAGGACACCAACACCTTGGTGGAAGTGAAGTACCCGCTGAGCAAGCGCACCTTCACGTACGTGGCTTTCGTGCGTGACGGCAAGGGCAAGACCGAAGAGAACGTCAACGGTCTCGGTTTGGGTCTGCGCCACAACTTCTGATCTTGCGCTGGCCTTGCGCCAGCCAGTGATCAAAAAGGAAAACCCTGCCGCGTAAGCGGTGGGGTTTTTTTATTCCGGAGCAACAAGTATCTGTATGTGAGGGTGCTGGTGTTGTGGGTGGATCGAGTGTTTCAAAAAACCGACATCTGGTGTATGTAAGCCGAAATTTGCAGGGAAAACCCTTGGCGCTGACTGCGGGGCCATTACCATCACTTCGTGAATCAACCTCACAGCTGGTCTTGATTGCGAGACCGGACATCACTTAAGAAGGAATCCTGTCATGAAGAAAACTCTGATTGCTTTGGCCGTTCTGGCAGCCTCCGGCGCCGCGTTTGCCCAATCTTCCGTGAGCTTGTACGGTATTGCCGATATCGCTTTGACCAAGGCTAAGGGCACGAGCGCTCAGCTCACCTCTGGTGGCGTGAGCTCCAGCCGCCTCGGCTTCAAGGGCACCGAAGACCTCGGCGGTGGCCTGAAAGCCAACTTCCTGTTCGAAGAAGGCATCGATCTGACCACCGGCGCCCTGAAGGGCAGCGGTTTTGCCCGTCAGGCCTACGTCGGTCTGTCCGGCGGCTTCGGCGAAGTGAAGCTGGGCAACGTGTACACCGCCTACGACGACATCTCCGGTGCCACCAACCCCGTGTTCGATTCCGTGCTGTCTCCTACCGTCGTGTGGGCTTCGACCGGTTACATCAGCAACCCCGGCTCCAACATCTACTACGCTTCCCCGTCCTTCGGTGGCGTGAGCGGCGCTGTCAGCTACGCGCTGGACGGCTCCAAGCAGAAGGTGACTTCTGTGAACGTCAAGTACGAAGGCGGCCCAGTCTACGTGGGTTTTGGTTACCAGGACGAAGCTGATCGTACCGGCAACAAGTTCACCCGCGTGAACGGTTCCTACGACCTCGGCGTTGTGAAGCTGCTGGCTGGCTACGGTCAAGTCAAGCCTGAAGTGGGCTCCAAGACCACCGAGTACTCTTTCGGTGCCGACGTTCCCCTGGGTTCCGCTCTGACCCTGTCGACCGGCCTGGCCTCGTCGAAGGTTGATGGCGGCGACAACCGCAACAGCGTTGGTCTGGGTGTGGCTTACTCCATGTCCAAGCGCACCACGCTGTACACCGGCTTCCGCAAGGAAAACACGGCTGCTGGCGACACCAGCCTGTTCGCCGCTGGCGTCAAGCACACCTTCTGATGTGGGCGGCCGCAAGGCCGCTTGACTCTCAGTTGAACAAAAGCCGCTGGGTTGCCCCAGCGGCTTTTTTTGTTTGTCTGCTTCCCCTGCAGGGGTCGCTGGTGCGGCGGCTACACGCCTTTGTGGAACACAAGACCCGCATGCTCGCGCATCGCGTGGAACTTGATCTTCGGCCAGTTGGCCTCCACGGCGCGCAGCGTCGCCTGGTGGTCCACCAACAGGGTGGGCGCGTCCACCGCGTCCAGTGCCACCCGGTGGCTATTGGCGTCGATGAACTTTTTCAACTCAACCTCGCCACCGTCCTCCGGCGCACAGGTCACCCAGCGGGCCACCTGGTAGGGGCTTCCCATGATGCGTGCCTTGACGCCGTATTCGTGCTCCAGTCGGTGCGCGACCACTTCGAATTGCAGCTGACCCACAGCGCCCAGCAACAGGACCGAACCCGCCACTGGACGGAAGACCTGGATCGCACCCTCTTCACCGAGCTGGGTCAGACCGGCGCGCAGTTGCTTGCTGCGCAGAGGGTCGGCCACTTCCACGCTGCGGATGATTTCCGGTGCGAAGAAGGGCAGGCCGGTGAACTGGAGGTTCTCACCTTCGGTGAGTGTGTCGCCGAGTTGCAGCACGCCGTGGTTCGGGATGCCGATGATGTCACCTGCAAAGGCCTCGTCCAGCAGCTCTCGACGCTGGGACAGGAAGCTCACCACGGTGTTGGGGCGCAGGTCCTTGCCGGAGCGCACCACCCTGAGCTTCATGCCACGTTCGAAGTGGCCACTGGCCAGACGCACGAAGGCGATCCGGTCCCGGTGGGACGGGTCCATATTGGCCTGGATCTTGAACACCACGCCGGTGAACTTGGGTTCGTCTGGTTGCACGATGCGCTGGATCGCGGCACGCGCGCCGGGAGGTGGCGCCAGATCAACCAACGCGTCCAGGACTTCGCGAACGCCGAAGTTGTTCACCGCCGAGCCGAACAGCATGGGTGTCTGCTTGCCTTCCAGAAACTGAGCCTCGTCGAAGGCCGGTGATGCACCGGCCACCAGTTCGAGTTCGTCACGCGCCTGTTCGAACTCGGCGCCAAAGCGTTTCAGGCTCTCGGCATTGTCCAGTCCAGCCAGCACCTCCTCTTCGCCGCCTCGGCGGTCTTCGCCCGCGGCGAACACACGCATCTGGTCGGTCCGCCGGTCGTACACGCCACGGAAGGTCTTGCCCATGCCCACGGGCCAGGTGAACGGGACGACCGTCATGCCCAGCTCACGCTCGATTTCGTCCATCAGGTCCAGCGGGGCCTGCACCTCTCGGTCCATCTTGTTGACGAAGGTGAGGATGGGTGTGTTGCGCGCGCGGCAGACCTGCAGCAGGCGCCGGGTCTGAGGTTCCACGCCGTTGCCGGCGTCGATCACCATCAGCGCGGCGTCCACAGCGGTGAGCACGCGGTAGGTGTCTTCGCTGAAGTCCTGGTGACCGGGTGTGTCGAGCAGGTTGATCACGCAGTCGCGGTATTCCATCTGCATGACCGATGAAGCCACCGAAATGCCGCGTTGTTTCTCGATCTCCATCCAGTCGCTGGTGGCGTGGCGCGCGGCTTTGCGCGCCTTGACAGAGCCGGCGATGTTGATCGCGCCCGAGAACAGCAGCAGCTTCTCGGTCAGGGTTGTTTTACCCGCGTCGGGGTGGGAAATGATGGCGAAGGTACGGCGACGCTTCACCTGTTTGGCAATTTCGGACATAGCCCATGATTATCGTTCCCCCCTGGGGGAAGTCGCGCAGCGGCGCAGGGGGCTCGTTCAGAGGGGACAATACGGGGCTATGCACCCCAAAGCCCTCCTCGACGAATGCGCCATCCTGATCGAACAGGTTTTCAAATTTGACCACCCCGCCGACGCCGTGGTGGCCCGCCATTTCCGCGAAAACCGATCGTTGGGGCCGCGCGAGCGTGCCACGCTTTCCGACTCGGTCTATGCCATCCTGCGTGAGCGGCTGAAGTTGGAATGGCTGGCCCGCTCCGGCACGGGTTCCAAGTGGCGCCGGCTCGCCATCCTGGGTTTTCCGGGCGATCGCGACTTTCTCAAGAGCGCGCTGACCGATGCGGAAAAGACCTGGTGGGACCACTGCCTGGCCGTGAACGACGCCGACTTGATGGCACAGCACCGCCACAACTTGCCCGATTGGCTGGCGACCGCATTGCGCGAGCAGGTGGGTGATGAGTTCGATGCGCTTGTGGCCAGTCTGAACCAGCCGGCCGCGCTGGATCTGCGCGTGAATGTGCTGAAGAAGAAGCGCGAAATGGCCTTGGCCGAGTTGCAGCAGGCGGGGCTGGTCTGCGAAGCCACGCCGTATTCACCGCTGGGCATTCGATTGCAAGGCAAACCTTCGTTGGCCAAACTGCCGGCCTTCACGCAAGGCGACGTGGAAGTGCAGGACGAGGGGTCACAGCTGCTGGCACTGCTGCTGGACGCCAAGCGGGGTGAAATGGTGGTGGACTTTTGCGCGGGCGCTGGTGGAAAAACGCTGGCCATTGGTGCGGCCATGCGCAACAGCGGTCGCCTGTATGCGTTTGACACCTCTGGTCATAGGCTCGATGCCCTCAAGCCCCGACTGGCACGCAGCGGACTGTCCAATGTGCACCCCGTGGCCATCGCCCACGAGCGCGACGACCGCATCAAGCGCCTGGCGGGCAAGATCGACCGTGTGCTGGTGGATGCGCCGTGCTCTGGCTTGGGCACGCTGCGCCGCAGCCCTGACTTGAAATGGCGGCAGACACCGCAGACCGTGGCAGCGCAGTCGGAACTGCAACTGGCCATCCTGCACAGCGCTGCGCGCCTGCTCAAACCCGGTGGGCGGCTGGTGTACGCCACCTGCAGTCTGCTGCGGGCGGAAAACGAGGCGGTTTGCGAGGCCTTCGCCCTGGCCCATCCCGAGTTTGAAGCGGTGCCCGTGTCCTCCTTGCTGGAGAGCCTGCACGTGCCACAGGCCGCGTCTCTGTGCTCGGGTGAGCAGGGTCGCTGGATGCGCCTGTGGCCGCATCGGCATGCAACAGACGGCTTCTTTGCCGCCGTCTGGCGGAAAAAGCCTTGAAAATCCGGTAAAAACCCCGATTTTCGGCTGGACTTTCTCCGTTTGGCTGCTGTGGCTAGGTGATTTGCACCCCCGCCTTTAAAATTGAGCCGTCCCTTCGGCCCGATTCGTTCGTGGGCCAGGTTTGTTTGATCCGAACGCTTTCAGGCGTTCTTTTAGGAAATCAATGTTCTCTTCCGATTCGGGGGCTTTTCCCCTTCTGTGGGATGGCCTGATCCAGTTCCTGGCCCATGGGCTGACCGGCGCTGCCTGGTGGCAAGCCATGGTTGTGGCACTGGTGTTGACCCATGTGACCATTGCCAGCGTCACCATCTACCTCCACCGCCACTCGGCGCACCGTGCACTGGATCTGCACCCGGTGGCCTCGCACTTTTTCCGGTTCTGGCTTTGGATGACCACCGGTATGGTTACCAAGGAATGGACGGCGATTCACCGCAAGCACCACGCCAAGTGTGAACATGAAGGTGATCCCCACAGCCCTGTGGTGTTTGGCATCAAGAAGGTGTTCTGGGAAGGCAGCGAGTTGTACCGGGCCGAGGCCAAGAACCAGGAGACTCTGGCACGCTACGGGCACAACACCCCGGACGACTGGGTCGAGCGTCACGTGTACACCGGGCGTTCGCGCCTGGGTGTGAGCCTGATGCTGATCATCAATGTCGCCCTGTTTGGCGTGTTGGGCCTGACGGTGTGGGCGATCCAGATGATCTGGATTCCGATCACCGCCGCCGGCATCATCAACGGCATTGGTCACTGGTGGGGATACCGCAACTTTGAAGCCACCGATGCCAGCACCAACGTCTCGCCATGGGGCATTCTGATTGGCGGCGAGGAGCTGCACAACAACCACCATACCTACCCCACATCCGCCAAACTGTCGGTCAAACCCTACGAGTTTGATATCGGCTGGCTCTATATCCGTGTGCTCAAGTCGCTGGGCCTGGCCCACGTGAAAAAGCTGCCACCGAAGATGGCCTTTGGGGATGTCAAACCGGTGGCGGATGAAAAGACGCTGGAGGCCATCATTGCCAACCGGTATGAAGTCATGGCCGGATTTGCGCGTGAACTGCGCACCGCCTGCAAGCGCGAGATCGAAGGTTTGAGGTCCCGCAGCGCCGATGCATCGGTTCTGGACGCGGCCCGCCGCTGGCTGCACCGCGATGACGACAAGGTGCCGGCTGATGTCAAACCCCAGTTGGCACTGGCCCGAGCCGAGCATCCGGTGCTCGACAAGATGGTGACCATGCGCGAAGAGCTGCGTGCCCTGTGGTCCAGCACGAACGCCACGCGCGAACAGCTCGCCAGCGACCTGCAGGCCTGGTGTCGTCGGGCCGAAGAAAGTGGCATCGCCGCGTTGCGGGATTTCTCGATTCGCCTGCGCTCCGCGCACGCATAGGACTTGGCCCACCCCCGCCGCGCTGCCGCGCGACCCCCTCTGAGGGGGCAACGCCAGCGGCCCGGCGGAGCCGGTTCCGCGGCGTTCTGGGGTAGGGCACTTCACGCCGGACACTGCCGATCCACTTGTTTCCCGGGCAACAAAAAAGCCGCTGTTTTCACAGCGGCTTTTTTGTTGGGTGGTATCCCGCTGAATTACTTCAGCTTGATTTCCTTGTAGTCCACGTGCTTGCGAGCCTTGGGATCAAATTTCTTGATCAGCATCTTCTCGGGCGTGGTCTTCTTGTTTTTGGTCGTGGTGTAGAAGTGGCCGGTACCCGCAGTGGATTCCAGCTTGATCTTTTCGCGTCCGCCTTTGGTTGCCATGGTGTGTGCTCCTTATGCCTGGCCGCGTGCGCGCAGGTCAGCGAGCACGGCGTCGATGCCGTTCTTGTCGATCAGGCGCAGGGCAGCGCCCGACACGCGAAGGCGAACCCAGCGGTTTTCGCTCTCGACCCAGAAACGGCGGTATTGCAGGTTCGGCAGGAACCGGCGCTTGGTTTTGTTGTTGGCGTGGGAAACGTTGTTCCCGACCATGGGCTTCTTGCCCGTGACGTCGCAGACGCGTGCCATGAGGACACTCCGATACTTATATACAGCTGTTGGCCCAGGATGCCGTGGGACATATGCCCGTTCTGCATCTGGCGTTCCAGCCTCACCTCGCCAGGAAAGGGTGGCGGTAACCCGAATTCGTCACGCACAACCGGAGTCGGTCAAACGCAGCAAAGCCTTGAATTATAGCGCGAAGGGAAATCGCGCTCCAGTGCCACTCGGCAGCCGCTCGTCAGGACTCGTTTTGTTCCAGGAAGCGTTGGGCGTCGAGCGCGGCCATGCAGCCGGTGCCGGCGCTGGTGATGGCCTGACGGTACACGTGGTCCTGCACATCGCCGGCCGCAAACACGCCCGGCACGCTGGTCATGGTGGCCATGCCCTTCAGCCCGGACTGGGTGACGATGTAGCCGTCCTTCATCTCGAGCTGGCCTTTGAAGATGTCGGTGTTGGGGCTGTGGCCGATGGCGATGAAGCAGCCCTTGAGCGTGAGGTCTTCGGTCTCGCCGGTCTTCACACTTTTCAGTCGCACGCCGGTCACGCCGCTCTGGTCGCCCAGCACCTCGTCGAGCGTGAAATGGGTCTTGAGTTCGATCTTGCCCGCAGCGACCTTTTCCATCAGCTTGTCGACCAGGATGGGTTCGGCTTTGAAGGTGTCGCGACGGTGCACCAGGGTGACCTTGCGGGCAATATTGGACAGATACAGGGCTTCTTCGACGGCGGTGTTGCCGCCGCCCACCACGGCCACGTCCTGCTCGCGGTAGAAAAAGCCATCGCAGGTGGCGCAGCCCGACACGCCCTTGCCCATGAAAGCTTCCTCCGACGGCAGGCCCAGGTATTTGGCCGAGGCGCCAGTGGCGATGATCAGGGCGTCGCAGCTGTATTCACCGCTGTCGCCCTTGAGCACAAACGGGCGCTTGGAGAAATCCACCGCATTGATGTGATCGAACACGATCTCGGTCTTGAAGCGCTCGGCATGGGCCAGGAAGCGCTGCATGAGTTCGGGGCCCTGCACACCGTCCACATCGGCAGGCCAGTTGTCCACGTCGGTGGTGGTCATGAGTTGACCACCCTGGGCGATGCCGGTGACGAGCACGGGGTTGAGGTTGGCGCGGGCGGCATAGACCGCGGCCGTGTAGCCGGCGGGGCCCGATCCCAGAATGAGAACTTTGGAGTGCTTCATGTTGCAAGGCCCCATCGAACTTTGGGGCAAGTGGTTTAGAGTTGACGTTGATTCGCGGCTTCCGCGGCCTTGTGCTCAACCTGGGAGGGTGGGCAGGTGATCGAAGTCATTGTATGAAAGAGCGCTGCGTCCGCAGTCCAAGCATAGGAATAAACACATGTCCATCCTGTCCAATCTGGATTTGATTCGCCGGGTACCGCTGTTTTCCACGCTGACGCAGGCGCAGGCCGAATCGGTGGCCGATGCGGTCGTCAAGCGGCGCTTCAAGCGCGGCGAATGCATCGTCGAGCAGGGGAAGAAGTCCAACTGCCTGGCCATCGTGCTGACGGGGCGGGCCCGCGTGGTGACCGCCGACGCCCGTGGTCGTGAGGTGATCCTGGCCACCATGAACCCGGGTGACTACGTGGGGGAGATGAGTCTGATCGACAACCAGCCGCATTCGGCCACGGTGCGTGCCGAGGTGCAGACCGACGTGTTGATTCTGGGGCGGGTGGAGTTCGCGCGCTGCCTGCCGGAAAACACCTCCATGGCCTATGCCGTGATGAAGGGCTTGGTGCAGCGCCTGCGCCATGCCGACCGCAAGATCGAATCGCTCGCCCTGATGGATGTCTATGGGCGGGTGGCCCGCGCGCTGCTGGAGTTCGCGCAACCCGGCAAGGATGGCCAGCTCGTCATCCGCGACCGGGTCTCGCGCCAGGACGTCGCGAAAATGATCGGCGCCTCGCGCGAAATGGTCAGCCGGGTGATGAAGGACCTGGAAGACCGGGGTTTCATCGAGCTGGGGGAGGACGGCAGCACCGTCATCAAGGAACGCCTCAATTCATTGGGCTGACCGACGTTGGCCGTCTCGCGGGGGTTGCCTTCGTGCGGCTCAGCCGCCTGCGCTTGGATGCCCTTGCGCCGGGCGTGAACACGCATCTCCATGGGGTAAGCTTGCCCTCGGAATATTGCGAAGACTATGACCTATTCACTCAACACGCTCAACGCCGACCGTGCCAACCCGGCGCCGGCGGGGGTGACCCGTTTTGCCCAGGAGATCGGGCTCGTGCTGGGCGCCGCGGCGCTGGCGTTCTGGTTGCTGGCCTTGCTGAGCCACTCGCTGGCCGACCCGGCCTGGAGCACCACGGGTACCCGGCCGGAGGCGGGCAACTGGGGTGGCCGGTTCGGCGCCCTGCTGGCCGACTGGAGCTATTTCCTGCTGGGTTTTTCGGTCTGGTGGTGCTTTTTCGCCGGTGTGCGGGCTTGGCTGTCGGCGCTGGCACGCTGGATACGGGGGTACCAGGGGCTGGATGCGGACGACGAGGCGCATTCGCTGGACAAAGTCACCGTGTGGCAACGCATCCGGGGTCAGCGCGCCGTTTTCTGGCTCGCGCTGGGCTTGTTGCTGGTGGCCAGCACCACGTTGGAGTGGAGCCGGCTGTACCGCCTGGAGGGGCTGTTGCCAGGGCATGCGGGGGGCGTGCTGGGCCATGCCGTGGGAACACTGGCCATGCGCTGGCTGGGGTTCACGGGGTCGGCGCTGGCCATGCTCGCTCTGCTGGTGTTGTGCTTGCCGCGCGTGTTCCGCTTTTCCTGGGGGCACTGGGCCGAAAGTCTGGGTTTTACGCTGGACGGCTGGTTTGAAGCCCGGCGCGAGAAGCGCGAAGCGGTGGAAGACCAGCGCATCGGTGAGCAGGCGGCTCGTGAGCGTGAGGAAGTGGTCAAGGTCGAGCGGGTGGAGATTGAAGAGCACCATCCCATGCCGGTGGTGATCGAGCCCACCCTGATCGATGTGCCCAAGAGCGAGCGTGTGGCCAAGGAGCGGCAGAAGCCGCTGTTCACCGAGATGCCCGACAGCAAGCTGCCGCAGGTGGACCTGCTGGACGGCGCGCCGCTGCACCAGGCGGGCGTGGACAGCCAGACGCTGGAGATGACCAGCCGCCTGATCGAGAAGAAGCTCAAGGACTTTGGTGTGGAAGTGCGGGTGGTGGCGGCCGCGCCAGGCCCGGTGATCACACGCTATGAGATCGAACCCGCCACCGGCGTGAAGGGTTCGCAGATCGTCAACCTGGGCCGCGATCTGGCGCGCTCGCTCTCGCTGGTGTCGATCCGGGTGATCGAGACCATTCCCGGCAAGAACCTGATGGCGCTGGAGCTGCCCAATGCCAAGCGGCAGATGATCAAGCTCAGCGAGATCCTGGGCTCGCAGGTCTACAACGACGCCAAGTCGCTGTTGACCATGGGTCTGGGCAAGGACATCGGCGGCCAGCCCGTCGTGGCCGATCTGGCCAAGATGCCGCACTGCCTGGTGGCTGGCACCACCGGTTCGGGCAAGTCGGTCGGCATCAACGCCATGATCCTATCGCTGCTGTACAAGGCCGATGCGAAGGACGTGCGCCTGCTGCTGATCGACCCGAAGATGCTGGAGATGAGCGTCTACGAGGGCATTCCGCACCTGCTCGCGCCGGTGGTGACCGACATGAAGCACGCGGCCAACGGCCTGAACTGGTGCGTGGGCGAGATGGAGAAGCGCTACAAGCTCATGAGCAAGATGGGTGTGCGCAACCTCGCGGGTTTCAACCAGAAGATCGACGAGGCCAGGGCGCGTGGCGACATCATCGGCAACCCCTTCAGTCTGACGCCCGAGCAACCCGAGCCGCTGGAACGCCTGCCGTACATCGTGGTGGTGATCGACGAGCTGGCCGACCTGATGATGGTGGTGGGCAAGAAGATCGAGGAACTGATCGCGCGCCTGGCGCAGAAGGCGCGCGCGGCCGGCATCCACCTGATATTGGCGACCCAGCGACCCAGCGTGGACGTGATCACCGGCCTGATCAAGGCCAACATTCCGACCCGGCTGTCGTTCCAGGTGAGCAGTAAGATCGACAGCCGCACCATCCTCGACCAGATGGGGGCCGAGAGCCTGCTCGGCATGGGCGACATGCTGTACATGCCGTCCGGCACCGGTTTCCCGATCCGCGTGCATGGCGCTTTCGTCAGCGACGACGAGGTGCACCGTGTGGTGGCCTATCTGAAAGAGCAGGGCGGTGAACCCAACTACATCGACGGCGTGCTGGAAAGCGCCGCGGGCGATGGCGATGGCGCCGACATGTTCGGGGACGGCGGTGGCGGCAACGGCGAAAAGGACGCGCTGTACGACCAGGCGGTGGAAATCGTGCTCAAGGACCGCAAGGCCAGCATTTCCTACGTGCAGCGCAAACTCAAGATTGGCTACAACCGCGCGGCCCGCCTGCTGGAGGACATGGAGAACGCGGGCCTGGTCAGTGCGCTCACATCGAGTGGGCAGCGCGACATTCTGGTGCCATCGCGTGGCGAATGAACCCACGGTGCAACCTTGTGACCGCAAACGGGTCCGACCCGACATGATCAAAAAACTCCTCACCACCGCAGCGTTTGCGCTGACCACCTTCGCTGTCCACGCCGATGGCCTGAAAGACTTGGAGCAGTTCCTGCGCGACGTCAACAATGCGCAGGCCAGCTTCACCCAGGTCGTGACCTCGCCCAAACGCACGGGCGAAACCGTGGCGCGCAGCAAGACCTCCAGCGGACGCTTCGAGTTCCTGCGGCCCAACCGCTTCCGTTTCGAATACACCAAACCGTTTGAGCAGACCATCGTGGCCGATGGCCAGACGCTCTGGCTCTACGACGTCGATCTCAACCAGGTGACCGCGCGCAAGCAGCAAGAGGTGCTGGGCAGCACGCCGGCCGCCCTGATCGCGGCGGGCACCGACATGCGCGCGTTGTCCGAGGTGTTCGAGCTGCAGGCGGCGCCCGCGCAGGACGGGCTGGAATGGCTGGAAGCGCGCCCGCGCAACAAGGACGGCCAGTTGCAGAGCGTGCGCGTCGGGTTTCGCCAAGGACAGCTCGCCACGCTGGAGATCGCGGACAGCCTGGGCCAGCGATCGGTGCTGACGTTTGGCCAGTGGCAGGACAACGTGGCGCTGAAGGCCGAGCGTTTCCGTTTCACGCCGCCCGCCGGGGCCGACGTGATCCGCCCCTGAGCGAACACTTTCGCGCCGTGAGTTCGCCCGCCGCTTCCCGCGCATCGCCGCACACGCCGCTGGCCGAGCGCCTGCGGCCGCGCACGCTGGCTGAGGTGATCGGCCAGCAGCACCTGCTGGGCGAAGGCATGGCGCTGCGCCTGGCCTTCGAGTCGGGCCAGCCGCACAGCTGCATCCTCTGGGGGCCTCCGGGCGTGGGCAAGACCACCATCGCCCGGCTCATGGCCGACGCCTTCGATGCCCAGTTCATCACCATCAGCGCCGTGCTGGGGGGCGTGAAAGACATCCGCGAAGCGGTGGACCAGGCCCAGGCGGCGCGCGATGGCCTGCACCAGCAGCGCACCATCGTGTTCGTGGACGAGGTGCACCGCTTCAACAAGAGCCAGCAGGACGCCTTTTTGCCGCATGTGGAGTCGGGCCTGTTCACCTTCATCGGGGCGACCACCGAGAACCCCTCGTTCGAGGTCAACTCGGCACTGCTCTCGCGCGCGGCCGTCTATGTGCTGCAGCCGCTGGCCGAAGACGATCTGCGCAGCATCATCGGCAAGGCACAGGCCATCGACGCCGTGCCACCGGTGCAGGCTGCCGCGGCCGACCGCCTCATCGCCTACGCCGATGGCGATGCGCGCCGCCTGCTCAACACCCTGGAGACCCTGGCGGTGGCGGCCGCACGCGAAAAGCTGCCGGAAGTCAGCGACGACTGGTTGATGCGTGTGCTGGGCGAGCGTATGCGCCGCTACGACAAGGGGGGCGAGCAGTTCTACGACACCATCAGTGCGCTGCACAAAAGCGTGCGCGGCTCCGACCCGGACGCGGCCCTGTACTGGTTCGTGCGCATGCTCGACGGTGGTGCGGATCCGCGCTACATGGCGCGGCGTTTCATCCGCATGGCCAGCGAGGACATCGGGCTGGCCGACCCCCGCGCGCTGCGCCTGGCGCTGGACGCGGCCGAGGTCTATGAGCGCCTGGGCACGCCCGAGGGCGAGCTGGCCCTGGCCGAGTGTGTGGTGTACCTGGCGGTGGCACCCAAGTCGAATGCGGTTTACAAGGCCTTCAACGAGGCAAAGGCCTTCGTGAAGAAGGATGGCACCCGTCCGGTGCCCATGCACCTGCGCAACGCCCCGACCAAGCTCATGAAGGAGCTCGACTACGGCAAGGGCTACCGCTACGCGCACGACGAGGCCGATGGCTTCGCCGCGGGGGAGCGCTACCTGCCCGAGGGCATGGCCGAACCGGGTTTCTACCGCCCGGTCGAGCGGGGTCTGGAGATCCGCATCGCCGATAAGCTGCGGGAGCTCAAGAAACTGAACAATCAAAAAAACTAATGCAACACCAAACGCGCTGATGCAGCGACCGGGTATGTCCAGAAATCAGGGTAAACCCGCGATATCTAAGGGCTTACACGCATAAGAACACCCAAACCGCCTCGATACAATGCCGCCACCAACCCGCAGTCTGTCCTGTTCAAGGTCGAGCCTGGCGGGTTTTTTGCTAAGTTGAATCGGGCCAGATTGGGCAATCCGCCTGGGCCCGATAAAAACACGGAGAACTTTTTCATGGAAACCTTGCTACAGCAGATCATCAACGGTCTGGTTCTGGGCAGCATGTATGCGCTGGTCGCCTTGGGTTACACCATGGTGTACGGCATCATCGGACTGATCAATTTCGCGCACGGTGACGTGCTCATGGTGGGCGCGCTCACCAGCTGGACCATCATCGGCGTCATGCGGGAGGCATCGCCCGGCATGCCGCTGTGGCTGATCCTGCTGCTCGCCACGTTGATCGCGATGGTGGTCTGCGCCGCGCTCAACTACACGATCGAAAAACTGGCCTACCGGCCATTGCGCAATTCCTCGCGTCTGGCCCCTTTGATCACGGCCATCGGCATGTCGCTGCTCTTGCAGACCTTTGCCATGATCATCTGGAAGCCCAACCCCAAGTCGTACCCGAACATGCTCTCCACCGATCCGGTGCACCTCGGGGGCGCGGTGATCTCGGTCACGCAGATCACCATTCTGGCGACCACGGCCCTCACGCTGGCGTTCCTGATGTGGCTGGTCAACCGCACCAACCTGGGGCGGGCGATGCGGGCCACGGCCGAAAACCCGCGCGTGGCTGCGCTCATGGGCATCAAGCCCGATGTGGTGATTTCCGCCACCTTCATCATCGGCGCCATGCTGGCCGCCATCGCCGGCATCATGTGGGCGTCCAACTACGGCACGGTGCAGCACGCCATGGGCTTCATGCCCGGCCTGAAGGCCTTCGTGGCGGCCGTCATGGGCGGCATCGGCAACCTGGCCGGTGCGGTGGTCGGCGGCATTGCGCTGGGCCTGATCGAATCGCTGGGCGCCGGTTATCTCGGCAAGCTCACGGGGGGAATACTGGGCAGCCAGTACACCGACATCTTTGCCTTCATCGTGCTGGCCATCGTGCTGACGCTGCGCCCCTCGGGCCTGCTGGGCGAACGCGTGGCGGACCGTGCCTGAGGAGCGACCATCATGATGAACACCAAATCCGGCAAACTGATCGTTTTCTTGCTCGCAGGCGCAGCCCTGCTGCTCCTGCCCGTCCTGTTGCAGTCCACCGGCAGCAACTCCTGGGTGCGCATTCTTGACATCGCCCTGCTCTACGTGTTGCTGGCCCTGGGCCTGAACATCGTGGTCGGCTACGCCGGCCTGCTGGACCTGGGCTACATCGCGTTCTTCGCGGTGGGCGCCTATGTCTTTGCGCTGTTGGGGTCGCCGCACCTGGCCGATACCTTTCCGGCCATCAAGGCGATGTTCCCCAATGGCCTTCACTACAGCATCTGGA
The DNA here is from genome assembly GCF_020510445.1 of Hydrogenophaga taeniospiralis. Classification (NCBI taxonomy): domain Bacteria; kingdom Pseudomonadati; phylum Pseudomonadota; class Betaproteobacteria; order Burkholderiales; family Comamonadaceae; genus Hydrogenophaga; species Hydrogenophaga taeniospiralis. The sequence goes on along the minus strand of NZ_JAHBAG010000001.1, from coordinate 4,950,679 downwards.
TCGTGATGATCGTGGCCGCGGTGATCGCGGGCGTCGTCGGCATGATCCTGGGCGCGCCCACGCTCAAACTGCGTGGCGACTACCTGGCCATCATCACCCTCGGCTTTGGTGAGATCATCCGCATCTTCCTGCTCAACATGGATCGCCCGGTGAACATCACCAACGGTCCCAAGGGCATCAGCCAGATCGACACCATTTCGGTGTTCGGCCTCGACCTGGGCCAGCGCCTGACCATTGGCGACTACACCTTCCAGCCGGTCACGCTGTACTACTACCTGTTCCTGTTCTTCGTGGTCGGGGCGGTGATCCTGTCCTACCGGCTGCAGGACTCGCGCATCGGTCGCGCCTGGATGGCCATCCGTGAAGACGAAATCGCCGCCAAGGCCATGGGCCTGAACACACGCAACCTCAAGCTGCTGGCCTTCGGCATGGGCGCCACCTTCGGCGGCGTGTCGGGTGTGTTGTTCGCCTCGTTCCAGCGCTTCGTGTCGCCCGAGTCCTTCTCGTTGATGGAGTCGGTGATGGTGGTGGCCATGGTGGTGCTGGGTGGCATCGGGCACATCCCGGGTGTGATCCTGGGGGCCCTGTTGCTCGCCGGCTTGCCTGAACTGCTGCGCCATGTGGCGCACCCGCTGACCGCCATGACCGACGGTCGTCTCGCTCCGGAAATCCTGCGCCAGTTGTTGATCGCGCTTGCCATGGTGGTGGTCATGCTGATCCGCCCCAAAGGCTTGTGGCCCGCGCCCGAGCACGGCAAATCCCTGAGCAAGTGAGCGGAGCAACCAGATGACCGATACGATTCTCAAAGTCGCCAATGTCTCCAAGCGTTTCGGTGGCCTGCAGGCCCTGAGCGATGTGGGCATCGAAATCAAGCGCGGTCAGGTCTATGGCCTGATCGGTCCCAACGGCGCGGGCAAGACCACCTTCTTCAACGTGCTGACGGGCCTGTACACGCCCGACAGCGGTTCGTTTGAGCTGGCGGGCAAACCCTACACGCCCACCGCGGTGCACGAAGTGGCCAAGGCGGGCATTGCCCGTACCTTCCAGAACATCCGCCTGTTCGCCGAAATGACGGCACTGGAGAATGTGATGGTCGGGCGCCACGTGCGCACCCACTCCGGCCTGGTCGGCGCGGTGCTGCGCACCCCGGGCTTCAAGCGCGAAGAGGCCGAAATCACGGAACGGGCGCACGAGCTCCTGGAGTACGTGGGCATTGCCAAATTCGCCGATTTCAAGTCGCGCACCCTGAGCTACGGCGATCAGCGCCGGCTGGAGATCGCGCGTGCGCTGGCCACCGATCCGCAACTGATCGCGCTGGACGAACCCGCCGCGGGCATGAACGCCACGGAAAAGGTGTTGTTGCGCGAGCTGATCGACCGCATCCGCAAGGACAACCGCACCATCTTGCTGATCGAACACGATGTGAAGCTGGTCATGGGTCTGTGCGACCGTGTCACGGTGCTGGACTACGGCAAGCAGCTCTCGTCCGGTACGCCGGCCGAAGTGCAGAGCGACCCGAAAGTGATCGAAGCCTATCTGGGCACCGGCGGCGCCTGAGGACACAAGAACATGGCAAACACACTACTCAAAGTCAGCGGCCTGAAGGTCGCGTACGGCGGCATCAAGGCCGTCAAGGGCATCAATCTGGAAGTGCGCGAGGGCGAGCTGATTTCGTTGATTGGCTCCAACGGCGCAGGCAAGACCACGACCATGAAGGCCGTCACCGGTTCGTTGGCCTTCGAAGGCGGCGACATCGAATACCTGGGGCAGAGCATCGCCGGCAAAGGCGCCTGGGACCTGGTCAAGCAGGGCCTGGCCATGGTGCCGGAGGGCCGGGGCGTGTTCACCCGCATGACCATCACCGAAAACCTGCAGATGGGCGCCTACATCCGCTCCGACAAGGCGGGCATCGCCAACGACATCGAGCGCATGTTCGGCATCTTCCCGCGCCTGAAAGAGCGCAAGGACCAGCTCGCCGGCACCATGTCGGGTGGCGAACAGCAGATGCTGGCCATGGCGCGTGCGCTGATGAGCCGGCCCAAGGTGCTGCTGCTCGACGAGCCGTCCATGGGCCTGTCGCCCATCATGGTCGACAAGATCTTCGAGGTGGTGCGCGACGTGTCGGCCCAGGGCGTGACCATCCTGCTGGTGGAGCAGAACGCCCAGCGCGCCCTGCAGATCGCCGATCGCGGCTACGTGATGGACTCAGGTGAAATCACCATGACGGGCAGCGGCAAGGACCTGTTGACCGACCCGAAGGTTCGCGAGGCTTACCTCGGGCATTGAGCCCGCCCCTCCTCCCCCGCGCCCCCCCCCAGGGGGCAACGCGAGCGGCCCGGCGGAGCCGGTTCCGCCGCATTCTGGGTTCAAGGCATTGCGCGCCGGATATGGTCTGTGCAAGGCCCGATGGGCAAAGCACCGGATTCCAGATTTCACCGGAACTTACAATGACGGGTTGCGCCTCTTGAGGCGCAACCCGTTTTTCATTGCCCAACACCATGACCACCGACCACGCCCAAGCCGCCCCCGCTTCCGACGACAACCAGCTGATTGCGGAGCGCCGCGAGAAGCTCAAGGCCTTGCGTGTGGCCCAGCAAGAGGGCAAGGGTGTGGCCTTCCCGAACGACTTCAAGCCGGCCGACAAGGCCGCGGCCTTGTTCGCGGCGCATGGCGAGGTGAGCAAGGAGGCGCTGGAGGCCACGCCGGTGCGCGCCAGCGTGTCGGGCCGCATGATGCTCAAGCGCGTCATGGGCAAGGCCAGTTTTGCCACGCTGCAGGACGCGTCGTTGGGTCCCTCGGGTGGCCGCATCCAGATCTACCTGAACACCGACAGCGTGGGCGAGGCGGCGCTGGCGGCTTTCAAGCACTGGGATCTGGGCGACATCGTGGCCGCCGAAGGCGTGTTGATGCGCACGCGCACCGGCGAGCTCACCATCCACGCCGACCGCGTGCGCCTGCTCACCAAGAGCCTGCGTCCGCTGCCCGACAAGTTCCACGGCATCCACGACCAGGAGATCAAGTACCGCCAGCGCTATGTGGACCTGATGACCGACGAGAGCGCACGCAAGCGCTTCGTCACCCGCAGCCAGGCGCTCTCCAGCATCCGCGACTTCATGGTGAGCCACGGCTTCCTCGAAGTGGAAACGCCGATGCTGCACCCCATTCCCGGTGGCGCCAACGCCAAGCCGTTCAAGACGCACCACAACGCGCTGGACCAGGAGATGTTCCTGCGCATCGCGCCCGAGCTGTACCTCAAGCGCCTGCTGGTGGGTGGTTTCGACCGCGTGTTCGAGATCAACCGCAACTTCCGCAACGAAGGCATCAGCGTTCGCCACAACCCCGAGTTCACCATGATGGAGTTCTACGCGGCGTACTGGAACTACCGCGACCTGATGGACTTCAACGAACAGCTGATCCGCCACGTGGTGCGCCAGGTGCACGGTGATGCGCCGCTGACCTACAACGGCAAACCGGTGGACGTGGTCTCGCCCTTTGAGCGCCTGACCATCCGCGAAGCGATCCTGAAGTACACCGAGGCCGGTGCCGGCGTGGACGACGCGGCCTGGCTGCTGGAGGCGCTGAAGAAGCTCGGCCTGTCCGAAGCCAAGCACCAGCTCAGCACGCGCAGCCTGGCCAGCCTGCAGGTGCTGTACTTTGAAGAGACGGTGGAAGAGAAGCTCTGGAACCCGACCTTCATCATGGACCACCCGACCGAGATTTCGCCGCTGGCCCGCGCCAACGACGACCGCCCGGAAGTGACCGAGCGCTTCGAGCTCTACATCACCGGTCGCGAATTCGGCAACGCCTTCTCCGAGCTGAACGACGCCGAAGACCAGGCCGCGCGTTTCCACGCCCAGGTCTCGGCCAAGGACGGTGGCGACGAAGAGGCCATGTACTACGACGCCGATTTCATCCGCGCGCTGGAATACGGCATGCCCCCGGCGGGCGGCTGCGGCATCGGCATCGACCGCCTGATGATGCTGCTGACCGACAGCCCCAGCATCCGCGATGTGATCCTGTTCCCGGCCCTGCGCCGCGAGGCTTGACCCTCGGTCCATGATCGGGGCGTCGATCCAGCGAAGTGGCCGGTGGGCGTGGCGGCTGTTCGCGCTGGCGGCGCTGCTGTCCGTGGGCATCAGTCTGTGGGATTACGCCGGGCGCTGGTACACCCCGCGGCTGGAGCTGCGCAACTTCATCATGCTCGGCCTCTTCTGGGGCGCCCGCCTGGCCGGGCCGTTCCTGCTGTGGGGGCTGATCGCGCAGGCCGTTGCGTTGCCCTGGTCGCGGCGCTGGCGCCCGCTGCTGGGGGCGCTGTTTGTTTCCGTTGGTCTGTGGGCCTCGCTGGTGGAGCCCGAGCTCATCCGGGTGCGCACCACCACGCTCACCGGCATCCCGGCGAGCGCCCAGCCGGTGCGCCTGGCGGTGATCGCCGACATCCACTGGGGCCTGTTTCTGCGGGACCACCAGTTGCAGCGGCTGGTCGATCGCCTCAACGCGCTGGAGGTGGACGCCGTGCTGGTGGCGGGCGACTGGGTGCATGAGCCGCCGCGCGACCTGCATGCCGGCCTGGCGCCCCTGGCCCAGGTCCGGGCGCCGCTGTTCGGGGTGATGGGCAACCACGATGTGCAGGCCCCGGGGCCGGACCTCACCGAGCCGCTTCGCGCGGCGCTCCAGGCCCACGGTGTGCGCCTGCTCGACGGCCGGACCCTGGCCTGGCGCGGCTGGGAACTGGTGGGGCTGGACGATCTCTGGGGCGGCCAACCCCAGGCGCAGATCCGCGCGCTGTGGCCATCGGGGACCACCCCGGCCACCCCGGTGCCCGCCCGCCTGGTGGTCACGCACCAGCCCGACACCGTGGCGCTGTTGCCGCCTTCGGCCGCGTTTCTCTCGGTGGCCGGGCACACCCATGGGGGGCAGATCTGGATTCCGGGGCTCACGCCCTGGTTCCTGCGCCACACCAACACCGAGCAACCGTGGTGGAACGGTCTGTACACCACCCCGGCGGGGCCCTTGCTGGTCACGCCCGGCATTGGCACCATCGGCCCGCCGGCGCGTCTGGCGGTGGTGCCGACGATCGATGTGGTGGAGCTGCGGCGCTAGACCGAAACACCCCCCCGCCGCGCAGCGCGCGACCCCCTCCAGGGGCAACGCGATGCGGCCTGGCGAAGCCAGTTCAGGTGTCTGCGTCAGCAGTTCAGTGTGAGGATGTGTTTGCGCTTGTCGGCGAGCAACTCGTCCAGCGCGATGCGCAGCCAGGCGAGGTGGGCCTGGGCGTCGGCCTGAAGTTCGTGTCCACCGTCGGGCAGCAGCGCCACCACCACCTTGAAGCGCAGCGAGGTGCCCACCGGCAGCAGATCCGAGGGGCGCAGGCCACTGGCCACGATGCTGGTGGCCGCGGCCACGGCCTGGGGCGTGCGCACCGGGCCCTCCATCAGCAGTGCAAAACTGTTGTCGCCCACCCGCGCTGCGGTGTCCACGTCGCGCGCCACCGAGCGCAGGCGCGAGCCGGTGAGCACCAGGGCCCGGTCGGCGGTTTCGCGGCCGTGCTCGCGCTCGAACGTCTCGTGGTTGTCCAGGTCGATCAGGAGCAGGGCGTTGTGGTGGTTGTAGCGCTGGGCGCGGATCAGGCTGTCGTGCAGCCGCAGCATGAAATTGTGCCGGTTGGTCAGGCCGGTGAGCGGCTCGGTGACCGCCAGTGCCTTGGCGCGGGTCTGCGACTCGTGCTGCATGGACGAGCGCTGCAGCAGGCCATAGATCAGCAGGGGCGCTTCGATGGCCGCCGCGATCACCATGCCGTACTGCGAGAGAAAGCCCGAGGAGATGAGCCCGAAATTGCGCATCACCGGCAGCGCGCCAGCCAGCAGCACCGGCAGGATGCCCAGGGCGATCCAGCGCGCCCAGCCCTCCCGGCTGCGCCAGGCGGTCCAGAGCAGGGCGTAGACCAGCAGCATGGCCAGCGCGCCTGTGGCGGTGATGGCCTCGAAACTCCATTGGGACGGGGCCACCTGATCCAAGACCACCAGGCCCAGCATCACCGCGGCCAGGCTGAGCGAGAGGCGGTCCAGCCAGCGCCCGGTGCGCCGCGGTTGCACCAGGTGGCGCACGAACAGCAGCCCGGCCACCGCCGCCAGTGGCATCAGCACGAACTCGGCGGCGCCGTTCCAGCGCGCGGAATCGGGCCACAGGAACTGCCCTCCCACACCCAGCGAAGCCGCCAGCGACAGCCCCAGCAGCGTGATGTAGATCGCGTAGGCGGCAAAGCTGCTGTCGCGGAACACCAGCGCGTTGGCCACCGCCACCACCACGAGCAACAAGGTCATGCCGAAATAGGCGCCCAGCACGAACTGCTGGTGGATGCGCTGCTCGCGCAACTGGTCGTGGCTGTGGATGAACAGCTCGCCCGAGAACGGGACGCGCGCGTGTTGGATGCGCACCCAGTAGGCCACCGGCGCATCGCTGCGCGGGGCCAGCTTGAACACGGGGTAGCGGTCGGGCGATGCCCAGGCGTTCACGGGCAGGCGGTCGCCCGCGTGCTGCTCAATCCAGCTGCCGTTGGCGCCGCGGTGGTACAGGCTCACGCTGTCGGTGCCCGAGCGCGCCAGCTCCAGCTCCCAGTGCGCGTTGTTGTCCTGGGCCCAGGCGGTGAAGCCGATCCAGAGCGCGGCCTTGCCTTCCAGCCGCAGGCGGTGTTGCCCCGCGCGCAAGCCGAACGGCAGATCGGCCTGGCGTTGCTCCACGTCCTGCACCGTGAGCTGGCCGTCGGGGTCCACCCACCAGGCGCTGCGTTGGGCCAGATGCACGCTTTTCAGGGAACCGTCGAGCAGCACCGGGGGCAGGCTGGAGGGGGTGGTGGCCGGTGCGGCGAATGCGCTGGCGCACAGCGACAGCGCCAACCCGAGCAGCCGCGCCATGAATCGGCGGAGGGAGGCCTGCAAAAGGGGGCGGGCGGGCGGGGCGGAAGCCCGGGCCGCCAGGTTCGTGTGAAGCATCTCCCGATTGTGTCGCCACCGGCCGAGGGCCGCGTGGTCATCGCTGGCGCCCGGTGCCATGGCCTGCGGGTTGCGGCCTGTTTGCGACACCCGCCAACGTGAAAAAGCCCCAGCCGGCAAGTTGCCGTCTGGGGCCTGAGGGGTGAGCCGGGCCGGGTCAGGCGAAAGCAGAGAGTGCCTTGCGCATCTTCTTCATGGCCGCCACCTCGATCTGGCGCACCCGCTCGGCGCTCACGCCGTACTCGGCCGCCAGCTCGTGCAGCGTCATGCCGCCCGAGCCGTCGTCGTTCACCTTGAGCCAGCGCTCCGTCACGATGCGGCGCGAGCGCTCGTCGAGCTCGCCCATGGCGCGCGCCACGCCTTCGGTGGCCAGCGCGTCGCGTTCGGCCGATTCGAGCACGGCGGTCGGCTCGTGGGTGGCGTCGGCCAGGTAGGCGATGGGGCCGAAGCTGTCTTCGCCATCGTCACCCGGGGTCGGGTCCAGCACCACGTCGCCCCCCGAGAGCCGGGTTTCCATTTCGCGCACTTCGGCGGGTTTGACGTTCAGGTCGCGCGCCACCACGTCCACCTCGCCGTCGGAAAACGCCTCGCGGTGGGTGTCGCCGTCCAGCGCCTCCGAGCGGAAGCCCTGCTTCATCGAGCGCAGGTTGAAAAACAGCTTGCGCTGGGCCTTGGTGGTCGCCACCTTGACCATGCGCCAGTTCTTCAGGATGTATTCGTGGATCTCGGCCTTGATCCAGTGCATGGCGTAGCTCACCAGGCGCACGCCCTGATCCGGGTCGAAGCGCTTGACGGCCTTCATCAGGCCCACATTGCCCTCCTGGATCAGGTCGCCGTGTGGCAGACCGTAGCCCAGGTACTGGCGCGCGATGGACACCACCAGCCGCAGGTGCGAGAGCACCAGCTGCCCGGCGGCGTCAATATCGTTGCCATCGCGCAGGCGGCGCGCGGCGCTTTGTTCTTCTTCCAGCGTCAGCAGCGGCATGCGGTTGACGGCCGAAATGTACGCGTCCAGGTTGCCCAGCGCGGGCAGGGTCAGCGAACGGCTCGCCCAGGGGCTGACCGTGGCCAGTGTGGCGGACGGCAGGGCGGCGGGGACAAGGGATGCAGACATCGTGAAAACCCTCCTCAGGTTGACTTGCTGTTCATGTTAGCACTCTCTGTGAGCGAGTGCTAAGGCAGAAGTTCCATGGCCGGGGTGGGGAGGGGTTTTGATGCTTGATGGCCTACCTCAACTGACGACTACCTGCCCAGCGTGCGCAACATCAACCTGGGCCAGGGCGACGTCGCCATGGGCAACGGCAACCTCATGTACACCGTCAGCCAGGACCAGGCCGGCGGCGCACACACCGTGCGTTGGGAGGAATACACCAGCTTCAACAAGATCAGGGAGATGCGCTTTGGCAACCTGAGCAACCCGGCCAACCCCACCGATGCGGTGGCCGACCGCACGGTGGCCTTCGTCTATGGCCCCGAACACCAGCGGCTGCGTCAGACCATCACGCTCACCAGCAACGCGCCCAGCCACATGGAAGCGGGCACCACCTGGTACATGAACGGCCCCGACAGCCTGGGCCTGAGCTATGAGAAGGAAGTCAAGGCCAACGGCCTGATCGAGCACAAGCACTACCTCACGGCGGGCGGCGAAAGCTTCGCGCTGCACACCCAGCGCGAGGGAGCCCTGAACGGCAAGCCGGCCAAGTCGGTGAGCTACTTCCACCACGACCACCTGGGCAGCCTGGCGGCCATCACCAACGAGGCCGGGGCCGTGGTCGAACGCCTGGCCTACGACCCTTGGGGCAAGCGGCGCTTCAGCGACGGCAACAAGGACAGCAACGACACCTTGACCTGGACCGTGACCAAGCGTGGCTATACCATGCACGAGCACATGGACGAGATGGGCGTGATCAACATGAACGGGCGGGTGGATGATCCGGCCATCGGGCGGTTCTTGACGGCCGAGCCTTACATTCAGGCGCCGTTCTATCTGCAGAGTTTCAATCGGTATGCCTATGTCTGGAATAAAACCGTTGGGAGGTGTTGATCTCTCTGGATTTGTTTCAACTGAAACGACAACGATAACAGCAACGAATTTGGATACAGGTGAAACAACCACGTATACAGATCTTGGCGTGGCAACCCTTGAGGTGCCCGAACCGAGTAACAGCGGTGGTGGAGATCCCACTGCAGGCAATAGCGGGGTCTACTCAAAGCCGCCGAAACCGTCAGATCCGTCGACGTCGACACAATCTGGAATAAGTTCGCTTCTTCAGCAGCTTATCAATGCAATTGGAATACCCCGGCGACGACGCCGGAAAATATAAAGAAGCTGCCGGCTCGAAAACCTGTAGTTTCTGCAACGGTAGCGGTCGTGCCTACACTTCAGTTACCATCTTTGCCCAATTTGGTGGCAGCAATTCCTGTCGTGTTTGCGGAAATTCGAGCGTTTGTGATGCCTGTGCTTTATGTGCCTTTTTTGCGTGGAGATACTCCTCAGACGCCGCAAAATGCATTGAGTGCCAATGAGGCGGAGGATGCTGGGGCAGGCAGTGGAGCCACACCAACTGTGTCCTCGGAGGCGCCTGCACAGCCAGATGAAAACAATCTAGACAAGATAAAACGCGACAAAGATGCTGACGCTGCCGCTTGAGAGGCCGGTTATGACGGTGTACATGACGCCAAGAAAGATCGTGGCGAGAGCACGGTCAACATTTATAATGACAAAACGACGGGGGCAAAAGTGGATATGGAATGGTAAAAAGGGTTCTGACAAGGAGCAGTTGTGAATTCCATGACCACTAGGAAGAAGTCTGTTGCCTTGGTGTTAAGAGGGTTTGATCTCACTGCGCAGGAAGTGGCGATCCTTGTTGGCGTGGAGACATCGCGACTGGGGAATCGTGGGGAGCCGGTGAAGCCGGGTGTCAAAACACGGTTAATCCGGTCGCATGTCGGGTTCGCAATGGAGTTCTCAAACGACGCTGAACTGTGCGATATGCTCCCCACACTTCTTACACATCTTGGGGGCGTCGACCATCTTTGCCGGGTAAGAGACCAGGTGCAGCCAGAATTTTCCGAGATTAATTTCGATTTGCCAGTTAGGGAGTCTGATGAACTGCAAGATGGATATTTGTCGACTACTGTTATTGCAGATGTTTTGCGGCTCAGGGCTAGCCTGTCGTTCGGATTTTTCTAGGATACGGCTGAAAAGTAGGCCGGATTGAGTGGCTTTGATGTTATTAAGTTTATAACTGCTCACGCAATATTCGCGAGGGCCAGTGGCCAGTTCTCTTGAAGATGTAGGGGTCAAGTCTTGCCTTTGCCTTGTTCGAAGAAAGATGGCGTTTTCTTCGGGTGAAATCTATTAAATTGATCGATTGAATGAGGCTCTCAGTGCTTAAAAGTACCAAACGCTCGGCAGTCCTCACTCTGCTGGGGGCGTTGTTCCTCTCCGCCTGCGGCGGCGGCAACGAACAAACCGGCGCCACCGATCTCTACGGCGCTTACGACGTGATCGAAGGCGGCATGAGCGAAGTCCAGGTCAAGGCCGTGATCGGCGCCGAGCCGCAGCGCCGCCAGGCCGATGGCGATAAAGCCCACATCCTCACCTGGGAAACCGACGCCAACACCTACCGCCACACCACCCTGCTGGTGACGCTGCATGACGAAGACGGGGTGACCCGCAAGATCGTTACTGGCTACCGCGGCAACCAGTCGCAGTCGTTCTGAGTGGCGGGGATACGCAGGCCCCGCATGCTGACGATTGATCTGCCGCTCCGACCGTGGTCTGCCTGGCCACCCGCCGCGCAATGGGCGATGCTGGCCGGGGTGCTCTGCGTTGCAGGGTTGGGGCTGCTGGGGCAGAGGCAGTGGCAGCAGCGCGCGCTGGGCGCGAGCCATGCGCAGCTCCGCATGTTGCAAAGCCAATGGGCCGAAACGCGGGCCGCCAGGGATGCGGCTGAAAAGCGCCCATCCGGTGCCGGGGTGGCTTCCGGCACACAGGTCCCCATGGAGCCGGCGTTCTGGCCCAGCCGCGCGCAGGGGGTGGATGGTTGGGTGCGGGTGGCCGCCCACGCGGCGGCCGACGCCGCCGGGGTGTCGCTGCAGCAACTGAGTGTCACTTACCCCGAGCCACCGGCGGGTGGCGGCGAACCGGCTCCGGTCTCTTATGCAGTGCTGCAGGTCTCGGCCCGCGGCAGCTACGCGGCCCTGAAAACCTGGCAGGCCCGCATGCAGCAGCTGCCCAGCCTGGGGGTGGAGCGCCTGCGTTGGCAGTCTCCACCGAATGACGGCTCGGGGCACCTCAGCGCCGACTGGACGTGGCGGTTGTGGCTCAAGCCAGGGGGTGGTGGTGCATTGGCCGCACTGCCCTTGGCGGGAGCGCCCGCGCCCTTGCGGCCCTTGCTGGCCGAAGCGAGGCGTGACCCTTTTGGCATGACGGCGCCCCCGCCGCCTGCGCCGGTGGTGGCCTACGTGGCCCCGCCCGCTCCAGCGGTTCAGTTGCCGCCGGCGCGACCGCCCCTGGTGTGGGAAACGCTGGGGCGCCTGCGGGGGCCAGACGGGCGGTATCGCATCACGGGCCACTGGGGCGACCCGGCGGCCGTGGTCACCCTGGCCGAAGGCGACGAGAGCCCGCGCGGCCATCGGGTGGCCCGCATCACCGCCCAAACGCTGGAGCTGCTGCACCCCGATACCCAGGAGCGTTTGCGGTTCAGCCTGCCGCAGGCCCCCCGGTTCGAACGTCGATAATCCAGCATGCACACACGCAAAACAATGGAAGAGGGTGGCCGCAGCCCTTGGACAAGAGGTTGGACATGGGCGATGGTGCTGTCGCTCGGGGTGGGCCTGGCCGGCTGCGCCCAGCAACGCATTCGCGACGAATCCCACAAACTGATGCGCGATGGGCGCTACGAGCAGGCCATCCAGACCCTGAAGGAAGGCGTGGCCGAATACCCCGAAAGCGCGCTCCTGCGGGCGGGTTTGGCCACGGCGCAGACGGACGTGGTCTCGCGTCTGTTGGCGCAAGTGACGGCCGAGCGCGCAGCCGGGCAGTGGCAGGCCGCGCAAGACACGCTCCAGCGCGCGGCCACCCTGCACCCCGAACACCCGCGCGTGCGCGACCTGCAAGCGCAGTTGCGCGCCGAAGAGGCGGCCCTGCAGGCGCTGGCGCTGGCCCGAAAAACCGCGCAGGGCGGGCAGCCAGCGCAGTTGGTGCAGGCCCTGCAGATGGTGGACCAGGGCCTGGTGCGCACGCCCCGGCAGCCCGACCTGCTGGCCTACAAGCGGCAACTGGAAGCCGACCTGCGCCAACACAGTGCGTTTGCCCGCCAGCACAGCCTGGCCGAGACCCGGCCCATCAGCTTGAGCTTCAGGCAGGCGCCGCTGTCGTCTCTGCTGGAGGCGATCCGTCTCGGCACGGGCATCGATTTCGTGCTTGACCGGGAAGTGCAGACCGAGCAGAGTGCGAGCGTGTACATCCGGGAAGCGCGGGTCGAAGACGCCATCGATCTGGTGCTCGGCGCGTTTCAGCTCTCGCGCCGCATCGTGGACGGCAAGACGGTGCTGGTCTACCCCAACACGCCGGAAAAGCACAAAGAGCACCGGGAGCAGGTGATCCGCGTGTTTCACCTCTCACACGCCGACGCCAAAGCCACCTCCACACTGCTGCAGTACATGTTGCGGATACAGCCACCGTATGTGGACGAACGGGCCAATATGCTGGCGTTGCGTGAGTCGCCCGAGCTCATGGCGGTGGCCGAACGCCTGGTGGCCCTGCACGACATGGGCGAGGCCGAGGTGATGCTCGAAGTGGAGGTGCTGGAGGTCAAGTCTTCTCGGTTGACCGAGTTGGGGGTGAATTTCCCCAACAATTTCTCGCTCTCGCTGCTGCCGATGCCCAACCAGACCGGCATCACGGTCGACACCTTCAACAACCTGAATCTGCGCGGTGGCTTCAATGGCATCAACTATGCCCAGGTGGGGTTGTCGGTGGGCAATCTGCTGGTCAACCTCAAGCGCGAGGTGGGGGATTTCAATACCTTGGCCAACCCGCGCATCCGGGCGCGCAACAAGGAAAAAGCCACCATCATGGTGGGTGACAAGGTGCCGGTGATCACCACCACGGCGGCCTCCAGTGGTGGCTTCGTTTCAGAGAGCGTGAACTACCTCGATGTCGGCCTGAAGCTGGAGGTGGAGCCCACCGTCTCACCCGACGACGAGGTGGCCATCAAACTGGCCCTGGAGGTCAGCTCGCTGGCACGCGAGGTGCGCAGTTCCACCGGCTCGGTGGCTTACCAGATTGGTACGCGCAACGCCAACACCACCCTGCGCTTGCGCGACGGCGAGACCCAGTTGCTGGGCGGCCTGATCACCAACGAAGACCGCATGACGTCCAACCGCGTGCCGGGCCTGGGCGACCTGCCGTTGGCCGGGCGCCTGTTCTCCAGCCAGAAGGACGATACCCAGCGCACCGAGCTGGTGTTGGCCATCACGCCGCGCATCCTGCGCAGTGCGCCCAACCCAGACCTGGCGCAGGCCGAGATGTGGGTGGGCACGGAGAGCTTCACGCGACTGCGCCCGCCCCCCGTTTCGGGCGTCAAACCCTTGGTGGGCGCCCTGGGCAACTCGCCCCAAGGCATGGCGGCGGAGCCGGCCACGGCGGGAGCCACACCCAACACGTCCGCGGAAACGCAGGCGCAGGCAGCCGGTTTTGCCTTGAGCTTTCAGGGGCCGGCCCAGCTCAAGGTGGGCGAAGAAGCGACCGTGGTGTTGCAGGCAAAGTCCGACGTGCCTTTGACCGCCCTGCCATTGAACCTGCGGTTTACGCCCGACACCCTGCAGATCGTGGGCGTGAACGAGGGGGACTACTTCCAGCAAGGCAACGCGGTGAGTAGCTTCACGCACGCCGTGCGGGCCAAGGAGGGGCGCTTGAGCCTGGGCTTGTTGAGCAATGTTTCGCAGGGCGTGACCGGTGAGGGCGATGTGGTGAGCCTGCGCGTGAAAGCCCTGGCAGCGGGCCCGGCCAGCATTGCCGTGCACAGCGGTGATGTGCTCGGCGTCAATGTGGTGGTGCCCATGCCGGTCAAACCGCAGTGGTCCGTGCAGGTGCCATGAACACCAGGCTCCTGGGCTGGGGCGGTGCGGGCAGGCCACTGGCCCGTGGGTTCACGCTGATCGAGCTGTTGGTGGTGATGGCGGTGCTGGGCATTCTGGCGGCGGCGGTGATGCCCTTGGGTGAAGCCATGGTCCAGGCGCAGAAGGAGCGCGATTTGAGGGCGGCTCTGTGGGAGATCCGCTCGGCCATCGACGAGCACAAACGCCTGGCGGACAAGGGTTTCATTGCCGCTGGCCCGGCGGGCTCGGGCTACCCGGCCAGCTTGGGTGTGTTGGTGGCGGGGGTGGACGACATGCGCCCCGGCGGCACGGGGCGCAAGCTGTACTTTCTGCGCCGGGTGCCGCGCGACCCGTTTGCGCCCGCGTCGTTGCCGCCGGAAGCGACATGGCGGCTGCGCAGCTACGCTTCGCCACCAGACGACCCCAAGCCCGGGGCCGATGTGTTTGATCTGCGCTCCTGGTCGGATGCGCTGGGAATGGATGGAACACCCCATGCGTCGTGGTAAGTCCGTCAATGGGCTGCGCCCGTCACGCGGACGTGGAGCGTTCGCTGGGTTCACGTTGATTGAGCTGCTGGTGGTGCTGGCGGTCGTCGCGATCCTGGCCAGCCTGATCGCGCCGCAGTACCTCGACCGCATCGACGATGCGCGCGAGACGGTGCTGCGCAAGAACCTGGTGGGTCTGCGCGAGGCGGTCGATCTGTTCTACCGGGACAAGGGTCGCTATCCTAAAAACCTCAAGGAACTGGTGGACGCGCGCTACATACGGGCCGTTCCCGAAGACCCGATGACGGGGGGGACGGACAGCTGGGTGATCGTGCCACCGGTGGCTGGCCAGCGCGATGGTGTGTTCGATGTCAGAAGCGGCTCGCCTGAACGCGCCCGCGACGGCACCCCGTTTTCCCAGTGGTGAGGAGCGGGCCCATGCGTGCGCGACAACGGGGCTTCACGATGCTGGCGGTACTGGCGGCGCTTGTGCTGCTGGCCTTGTCTTTGCAGGGCGTGATGTGGGTGGTGTCCACCCAGGCACAGCGTGAACGCGAGTTGGAGTTGTTGCGTGTGGGCGCGGCGATTCGGGATGCGATTGGTCGGTATGTGGAGTCGTCACCGGGGGTGGTGAAACAGTGGCCGCCCAGTCTGGAGGCCCTGTTGGACGATCGCCGTTCGGTGGTGGTGCGTCGGCATTTGCGCCGCCTGTATGCCGACCCGATCCAACGCTCCGGCGAATGGGGCCTGGTGCGCGCCCCTGATGGCGGGGTGGCGGGGGTGTATTCCTTGAGCCATGCGCCTTCGATCCGTACAAGCGGGGTCGATCTGGCCGTGTATGGGGTGGTGCCGGCGGCACGCTACGTCGACTGGCGTTTCGTCTATGTGCCGCCCTCGAAGGCCTTGGAGGCGCCGCTATGAGCCAGACCTTCCGTGTGCGTCTGCTGCAGGAGGCTTCGGGGCGCGTGACCGAGGAGGTGCGCGAAGCGCCGTCCGAGGCCGCGCTGCGGGCCCGCTTGCTGGCCGATGGCCTGGTGCCCCTGGGTATCCGCCCTGTTCGCCAGTTTCTCCCGCCATGGAAACGAAAGGCGGCGCCGTCGTTCGCGCTGTTCTGCCGGGAGCTGCGCACCTTGATTCAGGCGGGGATGACGGTGGTGGAAGCGGTGGACACCCTTTCGGCGCGGGAACGGGCCATGGGAAACGATGGATCCCTGGCGGCCCAGCTGTTGCGCCACCTGGAGCAAGGCAAGTCCTTGTCCACCGCATTGGTGGAGACGCCGGGTGCGCCGTCCGTTCTGGTAGCGGCGGTCAAGGCCGGGGAACGGACCAGCGATCTGGCCCAGGCCCTGGACGACTACCTGCGTTTTGACACGATGATCACCGCGCTCAAACGCAAGGTTGTCAGCGCGGCCATTTACCCCGCGTTGGTCACGACCTTGGGCGTGGGTATTTCCTTGTTCCTGCTGTTGGTGGTGATGCCGAATTTCGCACGGATGTACGCGCAGGTGCGCGGCGATGCGCAAGGTGCCGCGAGCTGGATGATTGAGTTGAGTCTGTGGGTCAGTGCCCACCACGCCCTGGCATTGACGACGGTGGCTGTGTTGATCCTGGCCGCATTGGCCTGGGGCTGGAGCGGGATGGCCAGGCGCCAAGTCATGGTCTGGATTCAGAAACCAGCGTACGTTCGGCGCAGGGTGGAAGATTTTCAGCTGGCGATGATGTTCCAGGCGTTGGCGCTCATGCTCAAGGGCGGTTACCCCATGACCGAAGCCCTGGCGGTGGCCAGCCGCTCCGCGCTGGACGAAAACCTGGCCCGGTCGTTGCGGGATGCGCTGGCCCGGATCGAGCAGGGCGCGCCGGTGGCCCAGTCCTTGAGCGACGCGCATTTGTGTGATGAGGTGGGGCGACGCCTGATGGCGGCGGCCGAGCGCAACGGCAGCTTTCATCTCGCGGCCGATGTGGTTTCGCGCATGCATGGTGAGCGCTTCGAGCTGTTTGTCGAGCGACTGACGCGCATTGTCGAGCCCGTGCTGCTGATGGCCGTGGCGCTGATGGTGGGCGGTATCGTGGTGATGATGTATCTGCCTGTCTTCGACATGGCCACCCGTTTGCGTTGACCTTGTATGACACCAGAACGACTTCAATCTTTGATCCAAGAGGCCAGGCGGCAACCCTCTGAGCTGGAGGGCTGGCTCTGGGAGCGCCTGCTCGCGGCCGGCGGCGTGCCGGCCGAGCAGTTGGCGCGGAGTTTGGCCGACTGGCAAGGGGTGGAGGTGCTGCCCATGGCGCCGACGTTCTGGCGCGCGGCGACGGTCTTGTCGGCCGATGAGGCTGCGGCGCTGCTTGTGATCGACCAGGCCAGCTATCTGCTGGTTGACGACCCGTGGTCGGCCGAGTCGATGCGCCGGCTGGACGGCGCGGGCCGAGAGGACCTGCGCCTGGCCATCGCCTTGCCCGGGCAGCGAGCGCAATCAGGAGCGGGGCGTTCGCGTGTGGCTGCGGATACCTCCAAACCCGAAGCCTCACCCGCGGTGCCTCAGGGTTCGGTGGTGTCGTTCGTGAATGAGGCCATTGCGGGTGCCTATGCGGGTGGCGCGAGCGACATCCACTTTGAGACGAACCGCAAAGGCATTCATGTCAAGTACCGCCTGGACGGCGTCATGTCGGCAGGGCCGGCCTTGGAGGACCCGGCCAAGGCGGAGGAAGTCATTTCCCGCATCAAGGTCATGGGGCAGTTGGACATCACCGAACGACGGCGCCCGCAGGACGGACGCATCCGCTGGCAAAGCGATGCAGGGGACGGCGTGGACCTGCGGGTGTCCATCATGCCCAGCATCTTTGGCGAAGATGCGGTGCTGCGGTTGCTGGACAAAGCGCAGCTGCGGCACGAGACCGCCACGATTTCGCTGGACCTGCTGGGGTTTTCAGCGGAGCTGGCCCGCAGGGTCCGGGCGTTGGCCTCCAAGCCGCACGGCATGCTGCTGGTGACTGGCCCGACCGGCAGCGGCAAGACCACGACGGTGTACGCCGCCCTGTCCGAGGTCAACGATGGGTTGGAGAAGATCATCACCATCGAGGACCCGGTGGAGTACGAGCTGCCGGGCGTCTTGCAGATTCCCGTGAACGAGCAAAAGGGCCTGACCTTTGCGACGGGGCTGCGCTCGATTCTTCGGCACGACCCGGACAAGATTCTGGTCGGGGAAATCCGCGATCCGGAGACGGCACAGATTGCGGTGCAGTCGGCCCTGACCGGGCACCTGGTGTTCACCACCGTCCACGCCAACAGCCTGCCGGATGTGCTGGGCCGTTTCCGGCATTTCGGGATCGAGGCGTTTGCCCTCGCCTCGGCGCTCAATGGGGTGGTCGTGCAGCGTTTGCTGCGCCAGTGTTGCCCGGATTGCATCCAATGGCGTGATCTGTCGCCGCTGGAGCAAGCGCAGTTGAAGCAGGAGGCTCTGCCCGTTCCGGCCAGGGTGCCTGTGGCGGCGGGATGCCCCGCCTGCCGTGGGACGGGTTACCGAGGGCGCTTCGTGCTTGCGGAAGTGCATGTGCTCAACGATCGGGTTCGCGACATGATGCTGGCCCAGGAGAGCATGTCGGCGTTCAAGGATCTGCTCTACGGCGATGGCCGACATCGGCTGGCTTACCAGGCACTGGAGCTGGTCGGTGACGGACGCACCACGATCGAGGAGGTCCACCGTGTGGTCGGTCTGGGCTGAGCGACTCGATTTGTACGTGTGCAGGGGCCAGGTCTGGATCCGGCGTCCCGGCCGGCCCATGGCCTCGGTGACCGCACCCACGACGCTGCCCTTGCAGGCGTTGCTGCGCAAGGTGGACGAGGCGCTTCGGGCGGATGCACCCGGGTCGCGCTGTCGCGTCCATATCAGCTTGAGCGCGCAGCTGTGCCCGCCGGTGATCTTCGAGGTGCCCAAAGGCATCCACTGGAAAGAACGGGCCTGGATCGCACAGCGCAAGGCGGCATTGCATTGGGGGTTGGCTGCCGAGCAGGCCGACAAGATGGCTTGTGTGCTTTCGCCCACGGTTCATGGCTTGGCGGCTGCGATGCCTGGCGCCATGCTGGAGCTGATTCGTCAGTGGGTTGGGAGCCAAGGGTGGCGATGTGTCGCCGTTGAACCCATGTGGTCGCACTTGACCCTCGCCCATCGAAAGCTGTTGCGCCATGCCTCCGGTCTTGAGTTGCTGGAGCCGGATGGCGGGCCGGTGGTGCTGGCGGCGGGTGTCGATGGCGCGCGCGTTCGGCTGGCCTGGACATCCCGCAGCGGTGATCCGGCGAACAGCATGGGTGGCTGGAAGTCCTGTTTTGAGGTGGAGGCGACATGAAGCCGCTGCACATTCACTTTGTGACCCGGCGGCCGCGTTTTCTGGCGGCGGCCATGGTGGTCGTCTTGCTGCTGGCGCTGTCTGCGGGTGTGTGGCTGGAGTGGCAGGCCAGGGCGGCGCGAGCCGACGTGCAGAAGAAGATGGCAGAGCTCCATGCGAACATCCGGGGGGCCTTGGAGGTGCGGAAGCCCGAGGGTTCTCCGCAGGCAGAGCCACCCTGGGTCAAAGAGGCCGATGCCACGCTGCGCCACGACTGGAACAAATTGATGGGGGGGCTCGAAGGCATTGACATGCCTGGCATACGACTGCTGTCGGTGCAGGCCGGCACCTACCCTGACAAGGTTCGGGTCGAATACCAATTGGACGGTTGGACGCGTGTGGCGGAGCTGTCCTATGCGCTGAACCACATGAAGGCTTCACCGGGACACTGGTCCTTGATCTCCGTGGGCGCCTCGAACAGCCAGACCCTGTCGGGCTCCGGCATTCGGGCGGTCTGGGAGCGTTGAGCGAGGGCCGGGGCGATGCCCCGGCGGCCTCTCACCACTCGGCGAAGCTGCCGTCCTTGTGGCGCCACACCGGGTTGCGCCAGCGGTGGCCTTCGGTGGCGCGTTCCTGCACGTAGGCTTCGTTGACCTCGATGCCCAGGCCCGGGCCGGTGGGGATGGTGACCATGCCGTCCTGGTAGGCGAACACCTCGGGGTTGCTCACGTAGTCCAGCAGGTCGTTGGCGGCGTTGTAGTGGATGCCCAGGCTCTGCTCCTGGATGAAGGCGTTGTAGCAGCCGGCGTCGATCTGCAGGTTGGCCGCCAGCGCGATGGGGCCGAGCGGGCAGTGCAGCGCCAGCGCCACGTCGTAGGCCTCGGCCATGGCCGCGATCTTGCGGGTTTCGGTGATGCCGCCGGCGTGCGACGGGTCGGGCTGGATGATGTCCACGTAGCCTTCGGACAGGATGCGCTTGAAGTCCCAGCGCGAGTACAGCCGCTCGCCCAGCGCGATCGGCATGGTCGCCACGTGGGCCAGCTCCTTGAGCGCCTCGTGGTGCTCGCTCAGCACCGGCTCTTCCACGAACATCAGCTTGTAGGGCTCCAGCTCGCGCACCAGCACCTTGGCCATGGGCTTGTGCACCCGGCCGTGGAAGTCCACGCCGATGCCGACGTTGGGCCCCACGGCCTCGCGCACGGCGGCCACGTTGGCCAGGCAGCGCTCGATCTTGTCGTGGGTGTCGATGAACTGCAGCTCCTCGGTGCCGTTCATCTTGACGGCGGTGAAACCCCGGGCCACGGCCGCTTTCGCGGCGGCGGCGGTGTCGCTGGGGCGGTCGCCGCCGATCCAGCTGTAGACGCGGATGCGGTCGCGCACGCTGCCGCCCAGCAGCTCGGACACCGGCACGCCCAGCGCCTTGCCCTTGATGTCCCACAGCGCCTGGTCGATGCCGGCGAGCGCGCTCATGTGGATACCGCCGCCGCGGTAGAAGCCGGCGCGGTACATCACGGTCCAGTGGTCTTCGATGTGGCGCGGGTCCTTGCCGACCAGGTAGTCGGCGAGTTCTTCGACCATCGCGGCCACGGTGTGGGCGCGGCCTTCCAGCACGGGCTCACCCCAGCCGGTGATGCCTTCGTCGGTCTCGATTTTCAGGAAACACCAGCGCGGTGGCACCAGGAACGTGGTCAGTCGGGTGATCTTCATGGAAACGTGCTCGTCGGGAATGGGGTGAGGGGTGTTGGGGCGTCAGGCAGCGGGGCAGGCCAGGCGCCAGGCCTGCATGAAGGCGGCGGCGTGGCGGGCCACGTCGGCGGCGCTGTCGCCGGGGCGGTACAGGGCCGAGCCCAGGCCGAAACCGCTGGCGCCGGCGGCGGCATAGGGCGCGATGCTCTCGGGCGTGATGCCGCCCACGGGCACCAGGGCTACCGGGGGCCTGAGCACGGCGCGCCACGCTTTCAGCACGGCGGGGCTCAGGGCTTCGGCGGGAAACAGTTTGAGGATGTCCGCGCCCGCGGCCAGCGCGGCGTAGGCCTCGGTCAGGGTGGCCACACCGGGCGCGCAGGCCATGCCGGCGGCCTTGGCCGCGCGGATCACCGCCGGGTCGCTGTGCGGCATGACCACGATCTGCCCGCCCGCGGCGGCCACGTCGGCACAGGCCTGCGCCGAGATGACCGTGCCGGCGCCCACCAGGGCATCGGCCGGCAAGGCGTCGCGCAGGGCGCGGATGCTGGCCAGCGGATCGGGTGAGTTCAGCGGGACTTCGATGATGCGAAAGCCCGCGTCGTACAAGGCGCGGCCGATGGCGACGGCCTCTTCGGGCCGCAGGCCACGCAGGATGGCGATCAGGCCGCACTCGGACAGGGCCTGGTGAAAGGAGCGGGGGATGTTCATGTCGGTGTTCCAGAGCGGCGGCGCGAGGGGCGCTTCATACCAGTTCAGCGGCCTGGGCGATGCGCCACAGGCCCAGGGGCGTCACGCCGGAACGGATCTCGGGTGTCGGCAGGCCCTGCGCTTCCAGCGCGGTCGCGTAGCGCAGGCACAGCTCCGGCTCGCCGCACAGCACCACCGCCGGACCGTCCCGCAGGGTGGACGCCAGCGCCGCCACCTCGTGCCCGATCAGCAGCCCGGACAGGTAGTCGGGCTGGGCGCTGCCGGGGAGCTGGCGGGTGAGCCCCAGGGTGCGCACGCTGAAGACGGTGGAGAGCACGCCCAAAGCGCCCAGCTTGGAGCACGCCACGCGCAGGCCGCGCCCGAAGGCCGGTTCGTCCTGCGGCCCGCCCAGCTCCATGGTGCGGCCCAGGATGGTGTGTTGGGAGAGCGCGGCGTACACCTCGCCGGTCATGAAGGTCTCGAAGCGGGTGACGGCGCCGTCCTCGACCCAGGCCCATTTGGTGTGCGTGCCCGGCAGGCCGATCAGCAGCCGCGACGGCGTGTGGCGCCCGTTCGCCCGGCTTTGCAGCACGCCCATGATCTGGGTCTCTTCGCCGCGCATCACATTGGGCAGCTCGCCGGCCTGCAGCAGGCCCGGCACCACGTGCAGCGGCTGGCCACCGGGGCGTTCGATCCGGGTCACCGCTTCCGCCAGATCGGCCTCGCGGCTGGGCAGCGGCTGGTAGGGTGCTTCGCGCCAGCCCTGTGCGCTGCCGACCATGCCGCAGGCGATCAGCGGGGCGGACGGGTGGTCGGCCAGCCAGTCGCCGCACAGCGCCTGCAGCGCCTGCTCGAAGGCGGCGGCCGGTGAGTCGACACCGGGGCCGGCGGGCAGGTGCATCACGCCGTGCTCGCTGCGCCGCGCGGCCAGCACCGCGCCGTGCGCCCCCATGGCATAGGCACGCAGCGAACTGGTGCCCCAGTCGAGAGCGATCAGCACGGGTGTTTCGAGCAGTTCGGATGGGTTCATATCACTTTCTCAAAGAACTGGCCGGAGCACAGCGACTCCGCCCAGTGCACCCGTGGAACCGGCTTCGCCGGGCCACCAGGTGCGTCCCCCCCCTTTTTTTGGGGGAAGACGCGAAGCGGCGCAGGGGGGGCTCATACCTCTCAGCGTCCCCAGCGGAGCACGAGCGGGTCAAGTCGCCGCGCGATGTCCAACAACCCGCGGCGCACTTCGGGGTGCATCGCTGGGAAAGGGTGGCGGCCGGCTTCGCAGGCGATCACGCCTCCGGCCTTCATCAGGGCCTTGGCGGTGAGGATGCCGCCCTGGCGGTTTTCGTGGTTGATCAGCGGCAGCCAGCGCTGGTAGAGGGCGAAGGCCAGATCGTGGTTGCCCAGGCGGTGCGCTTCGATGATGGGGCGGATGCCGTCGGGGAAGGCGCCGCCGGTCATGGCGCCAGTGGCGCCGGCGTCGAGGTCGGCCAGCAGGGTGATGGCCTCTTCACCGTCCCACGGGCCTTCGATGGCGTCGCCGCCCAGGCGGATCAGCTCGCGCAGCTTGCTCGCGGCGCCCGGCGTCTCGATCTTGAAGTAGGCCAGCTGTTCGATCTCCTGCGCCATGCGCGCGAGGAACGGTGCCGAGAGCACGGTGCCGCTGGCCGGCGCGTCCTGCACCATGATCGGGATGGAGATGGCGTCGGACACGCGGGCATAGAACTCGAAGATCTGCGGCTCGGGCACGCGGAAGGTGGCGCCGTGGTAGGGCGGCATCACCATCACCATGGCCGCGCCCATGTCCTGCGCGCGGCGGCTGCGTGCCGCGCAGACCGAGGTGCCGTAGTGCGTGGTGGTAACGATGACCGGTACGCGCCCGGCCACATGCTCGAGCGACAAACGGGTCAGGGTCTCGCGCTCGTCGTCGGACAGGGAAAACTGCTCGGAGAAATTGGCCAGGATGCACAGGCCGTCCACGCCGGCGTCGATCATGAAATCGAGGCAGCGCTTCTGGCTTTCCAGGTCGAGCGTGCCGTCCTCGTGGAAGGTGGTGGGCACGACGGGGAAGATGCCGCGGTAGCGCGGCGAACTGGCGGAAGAAGTCATGATCGGATCAGTGTGAATGACGGGGCACGGCTGAGCCGCGGCAGCCGACGAGGAAATCAAAGTCGCAGCCTTCGTCGGCCTGCAGCACGTGGTCCACGTACAGGCGCTGGTAGCCGCCGCGCCCGCCCATGTCGGTGTTGTCCAGTGCGGCCAGGCGTTCGGCCAGTTCGGCGTCGCTGATGTCCAGGTGCAGGCGGCCTTCTGCGCAGTCGAGTTCGATGAAGTCGCCGTCGCGCACGGCGGCCAGCGGGCCACCGGCGGCGGCCTCGGGCGCCACGTGCAGCACCACGGTGCCGTAGGCGGTGCCGCTCATGCGTGCGTCGGAGATGCGCACCATGTCCTTCACGCCCTGGCGCAGCAGCTTGGGCGGCAGGCCCATGTTGCCCACCTCGGCCATGCCGGGGTAGCCGCGTGGCCCGCAGTTCTTCATCACCATCACGCAGCTGGCGTCGATGTCCAGGGACTCATCGACGATGCGTTCCTTGTAGTGCTCCAGGTTTTCGAACACCACGGCGCGGCCCCGGTGCTTGAGCAGCTCAGGCGAGGCCGCCGAGGGCTTGAGCACCGCGCCGCGCGGCGCCAGGTTGCCGCGCAGGATGCAGATGCCGCCGTCGGCGATCAGCGGGTTGTCCAGCGTGCGGATCACCTCGTCGTTGTACTGCGGGGCCTCGCGCACGTTGTCCCACATGCTCTTGCCGTTGACGGTGAGCGCATCGGGGTGCGGCAGCAGATTGTTTTCGCCCAGGCGGCGCAGCACGGCGGGCAGGCCGCCGGCGTAATAGAACTCTTCCATCAGGAAGCGGCCCGAGGGCTGCAGGTCCACCAGGGTGGGCGTGCCCTGGCCAATGCGCGTCCAGTCTTCCAGGTCGAGCTGCACGCCGATGCGGCCCGCGATCGCTTTCAGGTGGATCACCGCGTTGGTCGAGCCGCCGATGGCGGCGTTGGTGCGGATGGCGTTCTCGAACGCTTCGCGCGTGAGGATCTTGGACAGCGTGAGCCCTTCGTGCGCCATCTCCACGATGCGCCGGCCCGACATGTGGGCCAGCACGTAGCGGCGCGCGTCCACGGCCGGAATGGCCGCGTTGTGCGGCAGCGAGGTGCCCAGCGCCTCGGCCATGCAGGCCATGGTGCTGGCCGTGCCCATGGTGTTGCAGGTGCCGGCCGAGCGCGACATGCCGGCTTCGGCCGCGAAGAACTGGTGTTCGTTGATCTCGCCCGCCTTCAGCGATTCGTGCAGCCGCCAAACGGCCGTGCCCGATCCAATGTCCTTGCCCTCCAGCTTGCCGTTGAGCATGGGCCCGCCGGTGACGACGATGGCCGGCACGTCGCAACTGGCCGCGCCCATCAGCAGCGCGGGCGTGGTCTTGTCGCAGCCAACCAGCAGCACCACGGCGTCGATGGGGTTGCCGCGAATCGCTTCTTCCACGTCCATGCTGGCCAGGTTGCGCGTGAGCATGGCGGTGGGGCGCAGATTGGACTCGCCGTTGGAGAACACCGGGAACTCGACCGGGAAACCACCCGCCTCGTAGATGCCGCGTTTGACGTGCTCGGCGATCTTGCGGAAGTGCGCGTTGCAGGGCGTGAGCTCGCTCCAGGTGTTGCAGATGCCGATGATGGGGCGGCCGTCGAACTCGTGGTCGGGGATGCCCTGGTTCTTCATCCAGCTGCGGTACATGAAGCCGTTCTTGTCGGCGGTGCCGAACCATTCGGCGGAGCGGAGTTTGCGCTTGGGGGTGGTCATGGTGTGTGGGGAATGGGGGGAAGCAGGGGATCAGGACCGCTTGGACGCGCGGTGCGTCAGCAGGCGTTGCAGCAGGCAGAAAACGAACAGCAGGATGCCGACGACGATGCGGGTCCACCAGGAGCTCAGCGTGCCGTCAAACGAGATCAGGGTCTGGATGATTCCGAGCATCAGCACGCCGAACAACGTGCCGGCCACGTAGCCCACGCCGCCGGTGAGCAGGGTGCCGCCGATCACCACGGCCGCGATGGCGTCGAGTTCCATGCCAACGGCGTGCAGGCCGTAGCCCGAGAGCATGTAGAAGGTGAACACCACGCCGGCCAGTGCCGAGCAAAAGCCCGAGAGCGTGTACACACCCACCAGCGTGCGGCGCACCGGCAGGCCCATCAGCACGGCCGACTGCTCGTTGCCGCCCACGGCGTAGACCGCGCGGCCAAACGGCGTGTTGTGGGCGATGAACACCGCGGCCAGCAGCACGGCGACGGCGATCACCGCGCCCAGCGAGAGCGAGGCGTCTTCCCACAGCGGCAGGCGCCACTGCGCCAGCTCCGAGTAGGGCTCGCTGGTGATGCTGATCGAGTCGATGCTGATGAGGTAACACAGGCCGCGTGCGAGGAACATGCCCGCCAGCGTGACGATGAAGGGCTGCAGCCGGAAGCGCTCGATCAGGAAACCCATGAAGGCGCCGAAGGCCGTGCCCATGAGCAGCACCAGCGGAATCGCCACCAGCGGGCTCCAGCCCCGGTGCTCCACCAGCGCGGCCAGCACCATGGTGCTCAGCGCCACCACCGAACCCACCGAGAGGTCGATGCCGCCTGAGAGGATCACGAAGGTCATGCCCACCGCGACGATGATCAGGAAGGCGTTGTCGATCAGCAGGTTGAGGAACACCTGGGCCGAGAAGAAGCCGGTGTAGAGCACCGAGCCCATGGTGGCCATGGCCACGAACAGCGAGATGGTGGCGATCAGCGGCAGGAACTTGGGGTTCAGGCGCGAGCGCACGGTCTTTTGCGGCATAGGCGCCACGGGATTCGCTGCGGCGTCGAACGAGGGGGTGGGGACCGCACTCATGACGACGCTCCCTGCACGCCGGGCCGGCGCACCAGCACACCCACCTGGGCGCGGAACTCGGGCGACTGCAGCAGCATCACGATGAACACCACCACCGCCTTGACCACCAGGTTGATCTCGGGTGGCACGCCCAGCGAGTAGATGGCGTAGGTCAGGGTCTGGATGATCAGCGCGCCGATCACGCTGCCCACCAGGCTGAAGCGCCCGCCGGTCAGCGCCGTGCCGCCCAGGGTCACGGCCAGGATGGCGTCGAGCTCCAGCAACTGGCCGGCGTTGTTGCCATCGGCGCTTTTCACGTTGGAGCTGATGAGCAGGCCGGCGATGCCCGCGCACACGCCACAGAAGGTGTAAGCGGCCACGATCAGGCGGCGCGACTGCACGCCGGCCACACGCGCCGCCGTCGGGTTGATGCCCACGGCCTGCACGAACAGGCCCAGCGCCGTGCGCGTGACGGCCAGGTACAGCGCGGCGAACACGGCCGCCACGATGAACAGCGAGAACGGCAGGCCTGCCAGGTAGCCCCCACCGAGGAAGAAGAAGGGCTTGTAGTAGATGGTGATGATCTGCCCGTCGGTGATGAGCTGGGCGATGCCCCGGCCCGCCACCATCAGGATCAGCGTGGCGATGATGGGCTGCATGCCCACCTTGGCCACCAGCACGCCGTTCCACAGGCCGCACAGCGCGGCCACGCCGATGGCGCCCCCGATGGCGAGCGGCATGGGGAAACGGGTCTCGGTGCCCGCCACCGAGCCGCCGATCATCCAGGCCGCCACCGCCGCTGCGATGGCCACCACCGCGCCCACCGAGATGTCGATGCCGCGCGTGGCGATCACCATCGTCATGCCCAGCGACACCAGCACCAGCGGCGCGGCGCGGTTGAGGATGTCGATCAGGCTGCCATACAGGTGGCCGTCGCGCCACTCGATGTGCAGGAAGCTGTCGTTGAACACCGTGTTCACGATCAGCAGCAGCGCCAGTGTGATCAGCGGCCAGGCAAGGCGGTGGCGCAGCGCGGCGCTCAAGGGATGGGTTTCAGACATGTTCGGCGGCGATGAGTTCGTAGACGGCGTCTTCGCTGCTCCCGGCCGGGAGTTCACCGACCTTGCGGCGGTCGCGCAACACCACGATGCGGTGCGCCACGCGCACCACCTCGCTCATTTCGGAGGAGATGAACAGCACGGCCATGCCGGCCTGCGCCAGGCGCAGGATCTGTTCCATGATTTCCTGCTTGGCGGCCACGTCGATGCCGCGCGTGGGCTCGTCCAGGATCAGCAGACGCGGCTCGATGGCGAGCCAGCGCGCCAGGATGGCTTTCTGCTGGTTGCCGCCCGAGAGCAGGCCGATAGGCTTGTCCACGCTCTCGGTCTTGATGCCCAGCAGCTTCACGTAGCGCTCGGCCAGTGCGGTCTGTTCGGTGCGCGAGAGGAATTTGCCCACGCCCATGCGTGCCTGCAGCGCCAGCGCGATGTTCTCGCGCACCGAGAGTTCGGCCACGATGCCGTCGGTCTTGCGCTCTTCGGGGCACAGCGCCAGGCCGTGGCGGATCGCGTCCATGGGGTTGGAAAACGCCACCGTCTTCCCGTCGATGCGCAGCACGCCGCGGTCGGGCGACTCCAGGCCGAACAGCAGCCGCGCCAGCTCGGTGCGGCCCGCGCCCAGCAGGCCGGCCAGGCCCACCACCTCGCCCGCGCGCACCCGCAGGTCCACCGCCTGCAATTGGCCGCTCTGGCCCAGGCCCTCGGCCTGCAGCAGGGCCGGCGTCACGTCGTCGAACACGGGCGACACGGGCGCCTCGGTGGACTGCGCGGCCAGCTCGCGCCCCAGCATGGCCGCGATCAGCGCCTGCGCCGGCAGCTCGCCCACCGGCCACTCGCCCACCCAGCTGCCGTTGCGCAGCACGGTGATGCGGTCGGAGATGGCGTAGACCTGGTTCAGGAAGTGGGTCACGAACACGATGGCCAGGCCCTCGCTGCGCAGGCGGCGCAGCACCTCGAACAGCTTCTGCACCTCGTCGTCGTCCAGGCTGGAGGTGGGTTCGTCCAGGATCAGCACGCGCGACTCGATGCTGAGCGCGCGCGCTATCGCCACCAGTTGCTGCACGGCCACGGGGTAGTCCGACAGCAGCCGCGTCACGTCGATGTCCAGCCCGATGCGCGCCACCAGCTCGCGTGCGCGCCGGTTCAGCGTGGCCCAGTCGATGCGGAAACCTTGCGCGAGGCCCAGGCGCGGGTAGCGCCCGGCGAAGATGTTCTCGGCCACCGAGAGGTTGGGGCAGAGGTTGACCTCCTGGTACACCGTGCTGATGCCCAGGCGCTGCGCGGCCCGTGGCGAATCGGGCCAGGCCGTGGTCTGCCCCTGCGCTCCGCCGCCCAGCCGCATCTGCCCGCCGCTGGCTTCGAGCACGCCGGTGAGCACCTTGATCAGCGTGGACTTGCCCGCGCCGTTCTGCCCCATCAGCGCGTGGATTTCGCCCGGGTACAGACGCAGCTGCACGTCGCGCAGCACGGGAATGCCCGAGAACTGCTTGTGAACGCCCGTGAGCTCCAGCACGGGGGTGGGGGTGGACGTGCTCATCTCAGGTCGTCATGTGGTGCCGGAGCGCGAACCGCAACGCATGAAGCAGCCCAGGCCAGGGCACCGCCGGGCCGGCTTTGCCGGACGGCCAGTGCGGCCCCCTTGAGGGGGTCGCGCGGAGCGCGGCGGGGGTGTTCCATATTCATGCCTTGTTCTTGTTGTAGACATCGACCAGAACGGCCGCGAGCAGCACCACGCCCTTGATGACCTGCTGGTAGTCGATGCCGATGCCCAGGATGGACATGCCGTTGTTCATCACGCCCATGATGAAAGCGCCGATGACCGCGCCCATCACCTTGCCGACACCACCCGAGGCCGAGGCCCCGCCGATGAAGCAGGCGGCGATCACGTCGAGCTCGAAGCCCAGGCCGGCTTTCGGCGTGGCGGTGTTCAGCCGCGCGGCGAACACCAGGCCGGCCAGCGCGGCGAGCACGCCCATGTTGACGAAGGCGTAGAACGACAGGCGCTCGGTCTTGATGCCCGAGAGCTTGGCCGCTTTCTCGTTGCCGCCCATGGCGTAGATGCGCCGGCCGATGGTGGTGCGGCTGGTGACGAAGTCGAACAGCACGATCAGCAGCGCCATCACGATCAACACGTTGGGCAGGCCCTTGTACGACGCCATGAGGTAGGCGAAGTAGATGAGCAGCGCGGCGAAGGCGGCGGTCTTGATCAGGAAGAAGGCGGTGGGTTCGGCGTGCACACCGTGCTTGAGCCGGTTGGCGCGCGAGCGCACGCCGGCCACGGTCAGCGCCGCGGCCACCGCCACGCCCAGCAGCAGCGAGGTCACGCGCAGGCCTTCGGCGTCGAACAGGTCGGGGATGAAGCCCGAGCTGAGCATCTGGAAGGCGTCGGGGAAGGGGCCCACCGACTGACCGGCCAGCAGCGCCAGCGCCAGGCCCTTGAACACCAGCATGCCCGCGAGCGTGACGATGAAGGAGGGGATGCGCGAGAAGGCGACGAACCAGCCCTGCGCCGCGCCGATCAGGCCGCCACACAGCAGGCACACGATCGAGGCCGGCACGAAATGCCATTCGTATTCCACCATCAGCACCGCGGCCAGCGCGCCGATGAAACCGCAGACCGAGCCCACCGAGAGGTCGATGTGGCCGGCCACGATCACCAGCAGCATGCCCAGCGCCATGATGACGATGTAGCTGTTCTGCAGCACCAGGTTGGTCAGGTTCAGCGGCTGCATCAGCGTGCCGTCGGTCATGTACTGGAAGAAGCCCATGATGGCCACCAGCGTGATCAACATGCCGTACTCGCGGAAGTTGTGCTTCAGGTGGTCCAGCGGCGATTTGCCGTGGTGGGGAACGGCGTCGGCGGGGGTCACGGCGGTGGCGGGTGCGGTGGGGGTGGGTGTCATCTGGCTCATATCAACTGGCTTTCACGATCGCTCGCATGATTCGTTCTTGAGAGGCTTCGGCGGTGGGCATTTCGGCCACGAAACGGCCTTCGTTCATCACGTAGATGCGGTCCGAGATGCCGAGCAGCTCGGGCATCTCCGACGAGATCACGATCACGCACTTGCCCTCGGCCGCCATCTGGGCGATCAAGGTGTAGATCTCGTACTTGGCGCCCACGTCGATGCCGCGCGTGGGCTCGTCGAGGATGAGCACCTCGGGGTTGGTGAAGAGCCACTTGCTCAGCACCACCTTCTGCTGGTTGCCGCCCGAAAGGTTCACGGTCTTCTGGTCCACGCCCGAGCAGCGGATGCGCAGCTTTTCGCGGTAGCCCTCGGCGACGCGGTGCTCGCGGCCGTTGTCGATCACGGTCGCCGAGGACACGCCGTCGAGGTTGGCCAGCGACACGTTGAACTGGATGTCTTCGCTCAGCACCAGGCCGTTGCCCTTGCGGTCTTCGGTGACGTAGGCCAGGCCGTGGCGCACGGCTTTTTCCACCGTGCTCACGTCGATCGGCTGGCCGTGCAGCAGCACCTGGCCGCTGATGCGGTGCCCCCAGGAGCGGCCAAAGATGCTCATGGCCAGCTCGGTGCGGCCCGCGCCCATGAGGCCGGCGATGCCCACGATCTCGCCGCGGCGCACCTGCAGGTCGATGCCCTTGATGAACTCGCGATCGCTGTGGTGGGGGTGGTAGGCGCGCCAGTTGCGCACCTCGAACACGGTCTCGCCGATGTTCGGTTGGCGCCGGGGGTAGCGGTCGGCCATCTCGCGGCCCACCATGGCCTGGATCACGCGGTCTTCGCTGACGGCCCCGGCGCGGCAGTCCAGCGTCTCCACCGTGCTGCCGTCGCGCAGGATGGTGATGGAGTCGGCCACGCGGGAAATCTCGTTGAGCTTGTGCGAGATCAGGATGCAGGTGATGCCCTGTCCCTTGAGTTCGAGCAACAGGTCGAGCAGCGCCTGGCTGTCGTTTTCGTTCAGGCTGGCGGTGGGCTCGTCCAGGATCAGCAGCTTGACCTGGCGCGACAGCGCCTTGGCGATCTCCACCAGCTGCTGCTTGCCCACGCCCAGGTGGGTGATCAGGGTTTCGGGCGACTCCTTGAGGCCGACCTTCCTGAGCAGGGCCTGGGTCTTGCTGTGCGCGGCCATCCAGTCGATCACGCCGTGGCGCGCCGTTTCGTTGCCCAGGAAGATGTTCTCCGCGATCGACAACAGCGGCACCAGCGCGAGCTCCTGGTGGATGATGATCACCCCCAGGTGTTCGCTGTCGCGGATGTCGTCGAAGCGGCGTTCCTGCCCTTCGAAGACGATCTCGCCGTTGTAGCTGCCGTGGGGGTAGACCCCGGAGAGCACCTTCATCAGGGTCGATTTGCCGGCGCCGTTTTCACCCACGATGGCGTGGATCTCGCCCGCACGCACGCGCAGGTTCACCTGGTTGAGCGCCACCACCCCGGGGAAGGTTTTGCGGATGTCCCGCATTTCGAGCAACATGGTCTGGACTTGTCTGTAGAGGCCTGGGATTCACACCCGGCAAGGCCCGCCGCCCGCGTGGCCGGGTGGGCACGCGAGCGGCGGGGGTTCTTGGCCGGCGGGGCGGCTTACTTGATCTGCGATTCCTTGTAGTAACCGCTGCCAACCAGCACCTTGTTCCAGTTGGAGCCGTCCACGGCCACCGGCTTGAGCAGGTAGGAGGGCACGACCTTCACGCCGTTGTTGTAGGTCTTGGTGTCGTTGATCTCGGGCTGCTTGCCCGAGAGCGTGGCGTCCACCATGTTGGCCGCGACCTTGGCCAGCTCACGCGTGTCCTTGAACACGGTGGAGTACTGCTCGCCTTTCAGGATCGACTTGACCGAGGGGATTTCCGCGTCCTGGCCGCTGACCACCGGGCAGGGCTGTTGCGCCGTGCAGTAGCCCACGCCTTTGAGCGAGGACAGGATGCCGATCGACAGGCCGTCGTATGGCGACAGCACGGCGTGCACCTTGTCCTTGCCGTAGAAGGCCGAGAGCAGGTTGTCCATGCGGGCTTGTGCCACCGCGCCGTCCCAGCGCAGCGTGCCCACCTTGTTCATGCCCAGCTGCTTGCTGCGCACCACCAGCTTGCCGCTGTCGATGTACGGCTGCAGAACGCTCATGGCGCCGTCGTAGAAGAAGAAGGCGTTGTTGTCGTCGGGCGAGCCGCCGAAGAGTTCGATGTTGAACGGGCCCTTGCCCTGCTTGAGGCCGAGCTTGTCCACGATGGAGCCGGCCTGCAGCACGCCGACCTGGAAGTTGTCGAAGGTGGCGTAGTAGTCCACGTTCTTCGAACCCTTGATCAGGCGGTCGTAGGCGATGACCTTGACGCCCTTGTCGGCCGCGCTCTGCAGCACGCGCGAGAGCGTGGTGCCGTCGATGGAGGCGATCACCAGCACCTTGGCGCCCTTGGTGATCATGTTCTCGATCTGGGCCAGTTGGTTCGGGATGTCGTCGTCGGCGTATTGCAGGTCGGTCTTGTAGCCGCGCTCCTTGAGCACCTTGACCATGTTGTCGCCGTCGGCGATCCAGCGCGCCGAGGACTTGGTGGGCATCGAAATGCCGATGCTGCCTTTGTCCTGCGCCATCGCCAGTGGCGAGACGCCGACGGCGCCCAGTGCCAGAGCGGCCAGCGCGGCCTTGAGGGTTGCACGTTTCATGTATGTGTCTCCAGTCTTTCGAGGAACCGCACGCCTTGCGCGGCGTGCGGGGTTGGGGGCGATCCGGGGGCCGGATCAGTACTTGCGCTTGGGGAACTCCTGGGCGGCGACTTCCATCGGGAAGATGCCTTCTTCGGTCACGATGCGTTTTTGCACCGCCTTGCCGGCCTTGATGTCTTTCACGGCGGCCATCAGCTGCGGGCCCAGCAGCGGGCTGCATTCCACCGACACGTTGAGCTTGCCGGCGATCATGGCCTCGAAGGCGCCCTTGACGGCGTCCACCGAGATGATGGTGATGTCCTTGGCGGGCTTCATGCCGGCCTCTTCGATGGCCTGGATCGCGCCGATGGCCATGTCGTCGTTGTGCGCGTAGAGCACGTTGATCTTCTTGCCCTCGGCCTTCAGGAAGGCTTCCATCACTTCCTTGCCTTTGGCGCGGGTGAAGTCACCGGTCTGCGAGCGGATGATCTTGAACTTGGCGTCGGCCTTGATGATTTCCTCGAAGCCCTTCTTGCGGTCGATGGCCGGGGCCGAGCCCACGGTGCCCTGCAGCTCGACGATGTTGACCTCGCCCTTCTGGTCTTTCATCTTCTCCACCAGCCAGCGGCCGGCCTTGCGGCCTTCTTCAACGAAGTCCGAACCCATGAACGAGACATAGAGCGAGGTGTCTTTCACGTTCACCGCGCGGTCGGTCAGCACCACCGGGATCTTGGCGGCCTTGGCTTCGCGCAGCACGGTTTCCCAGCCCGACTCGACCACGGGTGAGAACGCGATCACGTCGACCTTCTGTGCGATGAAGGAGCGGATCGCCTTGATCTGGTTTTCCTGCTTCTGCTGGGCGTCGGAGAACTTCAGCTCGATGCCGGCTTCCTTGGCGGCCGACTTGATCGACTCGGTGTTGGCGGTGCGCCATTCGCTTTCGGCGCCGACCTGGCTGAAGCCCAGCACGATGGGCTTCTGGGCCCAGGCGGCGGCGGGGAGCAGCCCGGCGAGCGGGGCGCAGGCGATAGCGACGGCGAGGGTTCTGCGGTTCAGTTTCATCATGTTGTCTCCTGGTTGATTGGGAAAGGCGCTTGCGGGGAACGGGTTCAGGCCAGCATGTAGCCGGTCTTGACGGTGGTGTAGAACTCGACCGCGTAGCGGCCTTGTTCGCGCGAGCCGTGGCTCGATTCCTTGCGCCCACCGAAAGGCACATGGAAGTCGACGCCCGCCGTGGGCAGGTTGACCATGGTCATCCCGACCTCGGCGTGGCGTTTGAAGTGCATCGCGTGCTTGAGCGAAGTGGTGCAGATGCCCGCGCACAGGCCGAAGGGCGTGTCGTTGGCCAGCGCCAGCGCGTGTTCGTAGTCGTCGGCGCGCAGCACGCAGGCCACCGGGCCAAAGATTTCTTCGCGCGCGACGCGGTGTTCGGGCCTGGCCAGGAACAGCGCCGGGCTCATGTAGTGCCCCGGCGTGGGCCGCTGCAGCAGGTCGCCGCCCCAGACGTGTTCGGCCCCTTCGTTGCGCGCGATCTCGATGTAGGCCAGGTTCTGTTCCAGCTGGGCGCGGTCCACCACCGGCCCCATTTCAATGCCACGCTCCAGCGCGTGGCCCACCTTGAGCGTGCTCAGGCGCTGGCGCAGCTTGGCCACGAAGGCGTCGTGCACCGGGGCCTGCACGATCAGGCGGCTCGACGCCGTGCAGCGCTGGCCGGTGGAGAAATAGGAGCCCTGCAGCGCGCAGTCCACCGCCTGGTCGAGGTCGGCGTCGGCCAGCACCACCAGCGGGTTCTTGCCGCCCATCTCCAGCTGCACCTTGGCGCGCCGCGCCGTGGCGGCCTTGAGGATGCGCTCACCGGTGGAGACCGAGCCGGTGAAGCTCAGCGCGTTGACCAGCGGGTGGTCCACCAGCGTCTGCCCGACCTCGCGGCCGCTGCCCATGACCAGGTTGAACACGCCCGCGGGCAGGCCGCAGCGGCTGATGATCTCGGCCAGCGCCCAGCCGCAGGCCGGCACCAGCTCGGCCGGCTTGAACACCACGGTGTTGCCGTAGGCCAGGGCCGGCGCGATCTTCCAGGCGGGGATGGCGAAGGGGAAGTTCCAGGGCGCGATGATGCCCACCACACCCACGGGTTCGCGCGTCACGTCCACCCGCACGCCCGGGCGCACCGAGGCCATGACCTCGCCCGGCACCCGCAGCGCCTCGCCGGCGAAAAACTTGAAGATCTGGCCGGCGCGCGCCACCTCGCCCACGCTCTCGGGCAGGGTCTTGCCTTCCTCGCGCGCCAGCAGCGCGCCCAGCTCGTCCTTGCGCGCCAGCAGCTCGCTGCCGATCTGGTCGAGCACGTCGGCGCGGCGCTGGGGGCTGCTGTGGCTCCAGTGGGGCAGGGCGTCGGCCGCGGCGCGGATCGCCAGCTCGGTCTGGTTGCGGTCGGCGCGGGCGTATTCGGCCACCACTTCCCGGGTGTCGGACGGGTTGGTGCTCACCCCGGTGGTGGTGCCGATCTCCCAGCGCCCGTTGATGAAGTGCCGGGGGTTCTGCTGCATGTCGCCGAGTTTCATGGGTGCCCTTGCCGTTTTTGTCTCGGGCTGCAGTCTATGTTGGGTTTGTATATCAATCCAATCGTTTTTTGGACAAAATACATATCTATCCGAACATTCTGGAAAACCCCGATCCCTTACGCCATGAGCACCTACAACCACTGGTTCATCCGCGCCCGCCTCAAGACCCGCCAGCTGCTGCTGCTGGTGGCGCTGGCCGAAGAAGGCAACATCCACCGCGCGGCCCAGGTGCTCAGCATGACGCAGCCGGCGGCGTCCAAGCTGCTGAAAGACCTGGAGGACGTGCTGGAGGTGTCGCTGTTCGATCGCCTGCCCCGGGGCATGCGGCCCACCTGGTACGGCGAGACCATGATCCGCCACGCGCGCATGGCGCTGGCCAGCCTGAACCAGGCGCACGACGAGCTCAACGCGCTCAAGACCGGCCACTACGGGCAGGTCGGCATCGGCGCCATCACCTCGCCGGGCCTGAGCCTGCTGCCGGCGGCGGTGGCCCTGGTCAAACAGGAGCACCCCAGCCTGCGCATCTCGCTGGACATCGAGACCAGCCCGGTGCTGCTGGACCGGCTGGAGCAGGGCGCGCTCGACATCGTGGTGGGCCGGCTGTTCGCCGAGCACGACAAGACCCACCTGCGCTACGAACCACTGACCGAGGAACTGATCTGTGCCATCGCCCGCCCCGGCCACCCGCTCTCGGGCATGAGCGGGCTGACCCTGCGCGACGTGCTCGCGGCCGGCTGGATCGTGCCGCCCGCGGGCAGCGTGCTGCGCCACCGCTTCGACCTGATGTTCCAACAGGACGGCCTGGCCCCGCCGATCAACACCATCGAGAGCTCGGCCCTGCTGTTCATCACACGCATGCTGCAGCAGAGCGACATGGTGGCCGTGCTGGCGGCCGACGTGGCGCATTACTACGCCTCACACGGCCTCGTCACCGTGCTGCCGCTGGACATGCCCTGCCACATGGACGCCTTCGGCATCATCACCCGCACCGACCGCCTGCTCTCGCCCGCGGCCAAGGTGATGATGAAAGCGCTCAAGCAGACCAGCATGGCGCAGTACGGGCGGCGGTTGGAACAGGATTAGCGCCGGTCGACCCTCTCGAAGCGAGTGCAACCGGGAGCTGGTTGCTTTGCGCACTCACTTTCGTAAAGCAGTAGGTCTTTCCATCAGACGGAATCGACCGTCCATCCAGTCCCCATGCCCGAGGTGTGGATGCGACGGCGCGTCGTCGATATGCTCGCGCCCCAATCCGTGTCTGATGTTGCTCGTTGGTCCGGGTTCAAGAGCCAACCATCAACGCATCCAGGGGGACCCATGCTGAAACAAACACGTGTTCAAGCGACTTCGAGGCCTTTTCGTTCCAGGCCTTTGGTGGTTGCGCTGGGATGTTGTTTTGTCGGTGTAGCAAGTCATGCGCAAGGGCAGAGCGTCAATACGCCCCCGGTTGGCTATATGTCCTGTGCCATAGAGGGGCAGCAATGCAGTTTCAATGGCACTGCGAATGTGATCTATGGTGCAAACAGTACCTGGACCCGTCCCCGCCGCTTCACCAATGGCGTGAATTGCAGCAATGCCATTTTTGGTGATCCATTGATGGGGGTTTTGAAGGCCTGTTACGTCGCGCCGACATCAGCTTCAGCTCGAGCCCAAGTTCCAACCCCAGCCCCAACCCCAGCCCCAGCCCCAGCCCCAGCCCCAGCCCCAGCCCCAGCCCCAGCCCCAGCCCCAGCCCCAGCCCCAGCTCCAGCTCCAGCTCCAGCTCCAGCTCCAACCCCAGCCTCAGCCCCAGCATCGGCATCGGCATCGGCATCGGCATCGGCATCGGCATCGGCATCAGCATCAGCATCAGCATCAGCATCAGCATCAGCATCAGCACGGATGCGAGCACCGGTGCCCAGGGTTGTGCTGAAAGCGCCTCCAGCGGGCTACACCTTGTGTGCCGTTGAAGGACAGCAATGCAGCTTCAATGGCACCGCGAACGTGGTCTATGGTTCGGGCAGTGAATGGAGCTTCCCCCGTGGCTTCTCCAATGGCGTGAGTTGCAATAGCGCCACGTTTGGTGATTTATTGATGGGGGCGCTAAAGGCGTGTTATGCCAGTGCCCCTGCCCCTGCCCCTGCCCCTGCCCCTGCCCCTGCCCCCGCACCCGCACCCGCACCCGCACCCGCACCCGCACCCGCACCCGCACCCGCCGGGAATGTTCTTTATTTCAGCCCTGGAGGGGTCAATACAAACCCAGGAACAGCAGCGCTGCCCAAGAGAGATCGCGCGGGTGTTGACATCAATACCTTGCCGGCAGGTACGCAGCTTCTATTCGAAAGAGGTGGCAGCTATTCGTGGCCATTTGTAATTCTGGAAAATCTGAATGCCACTGAAGCGCTGCCTATTTTGGTGGGGGACTACGGCGCGGGAGAGAAGCCTGTTTTCAATACGGCCGGCGATGCAATCTTTTTCGGAAATTATCAAAATACGTCATTCGATGGTGGATACACATTCCGGAACGTTCGATTCATTGGGCCTGGCTCAGGTACAGGCATGTTCCTGCAAAGCGTGCACCATGTGACGCTGGATGGCGTAGAGATGTCCAATTATGGAATTGCCATTCAATCGCAGGCAGATCGCAGCCCGGGGGTACACAACCTTCGCATTGTCAACAGCAGTATCAGCAGAAACACGGCCATGGGCATTCTGGGGCAATTCTCGAATTCCGTCATCGAAAACAACGTATTCGAAGCGAACAATTTCAGAGGATCGGGTTTTGATCATGGTACCTACCTGTCAGGCAAGACGGGGTACAGCGGATACAACATTGTGATTCGCAACAACCACTACAACAGAAATTCCAATGTGAATGGGGTGTGTACCGGGGGCAACATGACCTTCCACGGCCAGATGGACGGGGTTCTGATCGAGGGGAACCGCGTCGAACAGGACGCCGCAGCGGATGGCTGTTGGGAGATGTCGATCACGCAGGGCTACGACACCGCCGAGTGGTTCCGCAACTTCGTGGTGCGCAACAACAAGCTCATCAATGCGGGCAACACAGGGATGGCGGTCCAGTCGGCGCCGGGCATCATGATTGAGGGCAACGTGGTCATCAATACGCAGGACAGGTACCAAACCGGCATTGCCGTGGGCCACAACGAGTTCCAGAACGGCGACGTGCCTGACGGCAACGCCACGGTACGCAACAACACGGTTTGCCAGAGTGGTGGTGCTACCGGGCCCGCGGTCAACGTGAATTCACCGAACAGCGTGGTCACCAACAACGTCGTTGTGACAGGTGCGGCCGCCACAACCGGGGTTTGCGCACGCTGAGAGGCGGTGAGTCGGTAAACCCGACTCTCCCGGCCCGCACGGGCCTCGCAGATGTTGCGAGGCCCTTTTTCATTTCTGCTCTCCATGGTGCAGGACACCACCCCGAGGTGGTACGAAACGGAGCAGCCCAGGGCACCGTCGGGACGCCCTTTGACAAGCTCAGGGCGGCCGTCCGTGCGCGGCGCGCGGCGGGGGCTTCCTGTTATGCCCAGCCAGCATCCACCTTGAATTCCTGCGCCGTGCACATGGCCGCGTCGTCCGAGCCCAGGAACAGCACCATGCGCGCGATGTCCTGCGGGCGCAGCTTGTCGGGCAGGCACTGATTGCGCTGGATGTCCTGCTCGCCTTCGGCGTCCAGCCAGAGCTTGATCTGACGCTCGGTCATGACCCAGCCGGGTGACACCGTGTTGATGCGGATGCGGTCGCGGCCCAGGGTCTTGGCCAGGCCGCGCGTGAGGCCGTTCACCGACGACTTGGCGATCGCGTAGCAGGGGTAGGCCGCGCCCTTGGTCTGCCAGCCGGTGGAGCCCAGGTTGATCACCGAGCCCGCGCCGAGCCGGCGCATGCCCGGCACCACGGCCTGGATCGCGAAGAAGGCGGGGCGTTCGTTGATCGCCATGCGCTGGTCGTAATAGTCTGGCGTCACCGACTCCAGCGTGTGGCGGTCGTCGCTGGCCACGTTGTTGACCAGCACCGAGAAGTCGCCCAGCTCGCCCGCCGCGTCGCTGATGGCCGCCTGCAGGGCCGCCACGTCGCGCACGTCGCACACGCGCCACCAGGGGCGCGGGTGGCCGGCGTCAACGAGTTGCTGCGCCAGGCTTTCGCTGGCTTCGCGCGCCACGTCCACGAAAGCGACGCGTGCACCTTGTTCGGCAAACGCCGCCACAATGGCAGCTCCGATGCCGCTGCCACCACCGGTGACGAAGACCGAGCGGTTCTGCAGGCTGGGAAACCGGGAGAGTCCACCCGCTTCAGGGCTTGGGGTGGGCGTGCTTGAAAAATCTGTCATAGCAATATGTGTATCAGTCAATGAGAAAAATGTCGGTTCCAAGCATCACTTTGCGTTGATAAGATGCGGCCCGTCAAGAGGCATTCATCGGACATGTGCAGAAACAACAACCGGAGACAACGATGAGCGCAGCACCCGACCTTTCCCAAGCCAGCCAGCAGGGCGAAGGTATTTCCGTGAGTGGTGGCGTGGACAACCCGGCGAGCGCCTTTGTTGCGCCCGTGGTCGGGCCCTTGCGCTGCCTGCAGGCAGCGGGCGCCGAGCTGGGTGAAGGCCTGCTCTGGTCGGTGCGCGAACAGGCGCTGTACTGGGTGGACATCCTGGCCTGCCAGCTGCACCGGCTGGACCCGGTCAGCGGCGACCACACCGGCTGGACCTTTGCCGAGGAGATTTCGGCGCTGGCCGAGCGCGCCAACGCGCCGGGCCTGATCGTGACCCTGCGCCGGGGCTTTGCCCTGTTCGACCCCGCCACCGACCACGAGCCCCGCTACCTGTGCCAGCCCGAGCCCGAGCTGCCCGGCAACCGCTTCAACGACGGCAAATGCGACGCACAAGGCCGTTTCTGGGCCGGCAGCATGGACTTCGCCTGCGAAGCCCCCACCGGCTCGCTCTACCGCTACGACCCCGACGGCCAATGCACGCGCCACGACGAGGGCTTCGTGGTGACCAACGGCCCCACCTGGGCGCTGGACGAGGGCCGCCTGTGTCTGTATTTCAACGACACGCTCAATGGCAGCACCTACCGCTACGACTGCGATCCCACCACCGGCACCCTGACCAACAAACAGCTCTGGAACCGCTTCGAGCCCGACGACGGCTTTCCCGACGGCATGGCCACCGACGCGCTGGGCCGGGTCTGGATCGCGCACTGGGGCAGCGCCTGTGTGAGCTGCCACGACCCGGTGACCGCCCAGGAGCTCGGCCGCGTGATGCTGCCCACCAGCCACGTCACCAACTGCGCGTTTGGCGGGCCGGACCTGCGCACGCTGTTCATCTCCACCGCGCGCACCGGCCTCACGCCCGAACAACTCGCCGCCGAGCCCTTGGCCGGAGGCCTGTTCGCCGTCTCCGTGGACGCCCCGGGCCTGCCCGCCAACCTCTTTGGTGGGTAGATGGCTCCCCCCCGCCGCGCTTCGCGCGACCCCCTCAAGGGGGCGACACCAGAGGCACGTCCTGAGCTTGTCGAAGGGCGGTTCCTCGGTGTCCTTGGATGGCACCGCTTCATGCGTTGGGGTGTAGCGCTCCGGCACCATGGAACGTCGATACCTGTTGACCTTCACCTTTGAAACCTTTGAAAGAAAGCGCACCGATGACCGAGACCCATCACCCCATCGTCTGGCTGCACCATGCGGGGCAGCGCCTGGGGCTGGTGCCTTCGCTGGGCGGCAGCGTGGCCGCCTGGCAGCTGGATCGCCCGGAAGGCCCGCTGGACCTCTGGCGGCCCTGGGACGGCGTGACTCCGGACCTGTACCAGCTGGCTTCGTTCCCCATGGTGCCCTGGTCCAACCGCATCGGCGGCGGTGGCTTCACGCACGACGGGCAGTTCCACCCCATGCGGAACAACCGCGCGGGCGAGCCCTACCCGATCCACGGTGACGGCTGGCTCCAGCCCTGGGCGCTCACGCAGCCGGCCGACGACACCCTGGTGATGACGCTGCGCTCGCAGGGTTTCCAGGGCAACCCCTACGACTACGAAGCCGTGCAGACCTTCCGGCTGCTGGACGGCGGGCTGGACCAGCACGTGGAGGTGCGCCACCTGGGCGCGCAGCCGCTGCCCTACGGCATCGGCGTGCACCCCTGGTTTCCGCGCACACCCGCCACACGCATCAGCGCGCCGGTGCAAGGCGTCTGGCTGTGTGGCGACGACCCGATGCCCGTGGCGCACACCACGCAGTTCCCGCCCGGCTGGAACCTGAACGAGGGCGTGTCGGCCCACGGCAGCCTGATCGACAACGGCTACACCGGCTGGGGCGGCAGCGCCCGCATTGAGTGGCCCGAGCGCGGCCTGCAGCTCACCGCCGCCATGCCCGACTTCGAGCGCGACGGCGGTGCCGCGCAGCACTACTGCCTGATCTACCGGCC
Source organism: Hydrogenophaga taeniospiralis (assembly GCF_020510445.1). NCBI lineage: Bacteria > Pseudomonadati > Pseudomonadota > Betaproteobacteria > Burkholderiales > Comamonadaceae > Hydrogenophaga > Hydrogenophaga taeniospiralis. Next base: position 4,908,892 of record NZ_JAHBAG010000001.1, on the reverse strand, counting down.
GCCGCAGGGCCCGGCGTTCTGCTTCGAGCCCATCACCCAGCCCATCGACGCCTTCCACCTGCCCGGCCAGCCGGGCCTGCGCGTGCTGGCGCAGGGCGAGGCGTTTGCGCTCAACGTGCAATGGCGCTGGGGCGCCCTGCCGGCCGAGGCGCCGGCAGGCGCGCGCTGATCACGGGCTGTACGCCAGGCCCGAGGCCACACCGCCGAACAGGTCGCCTTCGACCAGGGCCACACCGGGAAACTCGGCCTGCAGCGCCTGCTGGAACGGCCGCAGGGCCGAGGAGCCGCCGGTGAGGTAGATCGCATCGAGCGCGCCGTCGTTCAGGCCGGCGCGCTGCACGCATTCGCGCGCGCAGGCCACGGTGCGCGCCAGCAGGGCCGCCAGGTGTTCCTGCATGTCGGCCGGGCCCATGGGGGCGCTCAAGGCCGGCTCCACCTCCGACAGGTCCACCACCGTGCGCTCGCCCTGCTGCGAGCAGCGGATCTTGGCCTGCTCCACCTCGTGGGCGATGCGGTGGCCCTCGCGGTGGCGCAGCACCTTCATCAGCCGCTCGTGCAGGCGCGTGTCGCTGTAGTTCACACGCAGCGCCTGCGCCTGGCTGAGAGCGCGCGGCAGGTACAGCCACTGGATCAGGTGCCAGGTGGAGAGGTCGAAGAACACGCGGCTGGGCACCTCGCGCCGCTGCGGCCCCAGGTGCCGGTAGCCCAGCAGCGGCATCACCTGCTCCAGGCTGAGCCGGTGGTCAAAGTCGGTGCCACCGATGTGCACGCCCGTGGTGGCCAGCACGTCGGCACCGCGCTCGGCCAGCGCCATGCGCTGCGGCCCCAGGCGCACCACGGTGAAGTCCGAGGTGCCGCCGCCCAGGTCCACCACCAGCACCAGGCTCTCGCGCACCAGGCGGCGTTCGTAGTCCAGCGCGGCGGCGATCGGCTCCAGTTGGAACGACACCTGCTCGAACCCCACCGACTGCGCCGCCTCCAGCAGCGAGCGCTGGGCCAGCGCGTCGCGCTCGGGGTCGTCGTCCACGAAGTGCACCGGCCGCCCCATCACCACCCGGGTGGGTGCCACGCCGCCCAGCGCCTGCGCGGCGCGCTCGCGCAGCGCCGCGAGGAAGGTGGCCACGATCTCCTGGAAGCTGATCTGCTGGTGGTTGACTTCGGTTTTCTCCATCAGCAGCGGGCTGCCCAGCAGGCTCTTGAGCGAGCGCATCAGCCGCCCGTCGGTGCCGGCCAGGTACTGCGCCACCGCGTCGCGCCCGAAGTGCGTCTGGTGGTCTTCGGCGTTGTAGAACACCGCCGTGGGCATGGACACCGCCTCGCCCTCCAGCGGTATCAGGCGCGCCGTGCCCCGGGCGTCGGCCCAGGCCATGGCGGAGTTGGAGGTGCCGAAATCGATGCCGAGGGTGCCTTGGGGCGAAGAGGTCATGGGAAGCGGGGAAGGGGGCAGAAGGGCGGGCGCGGCGCGCGGCCGGGCCAACGGGCCGCCGCGGTGGCGAGCCCGTGAGGACGGGGGATTCTGCCAGCTTGTGGGGCGGGGTGCCCCGCCCCTCAGTCGGCGCAGCGGGTGGCGCCGCGCCGCCGCAGGGCCTTGCCCATGACCAAGGCCATCACGGCTTCATGACGGCTTCATGACGGCTTCATTTGGCCGGAGCCGGTGCAGCGGGCATGCGCTGCATCATCATTTCCATCATGGTCTGCATCATGTCCATGCGCATTTCCATCATCTGCTGGCGCTGCGCCGGATCGGCGGGCATGCCCTGGCCCATGCCGCCCATGCCCATGCCCCCCATGCCCTTCATCCCTTGCATGCCCTTCATCGTCTCCATGCCTTCGTGCATGGTCTTCATGTGTTCGGCCATCAGCGCCTGCCGCTCTTCCGGGGTCTTGGCGTTCATCATCTTGTCGCGCATGGCCTGCATGGTTTTCATGCGGTCCTGCATCGCCGCCATCGGGGCGGCCGGGGCTCCCGGCGTGGCCATGGCGGCGTGTCTCGGGCCGTAGCCGGGCCTGCCGGGGCCCGCGCAGGCGGTGAGCAGCACCAGGGTTGAAACGGCGAGCAGGGTCTTGAGCGAGTTCATGGACATCTCCTGTTGAAAAACCAAAGGGGGCTGTGCCTGAGCGCAGCCGACACTAAAACGGGCGCCTCAGACCTGGGAAGGGGGTCTGTGCATGCAGCATAGACCTTTGCCTATCCAATGTGCTGCGCCAGATCAAGCCCGCGAGGGTGGGGCGACCGCCCATCGGGAGGTCCGGTGGTCCCAGCGCGGGATCGCCCGCCGCGGTGGGCGATGGCATGATGGGCATCCAACCCCCTTTCAACCTTGTGCGGGACGCGACGGATGCCGTGTGCGAAGGGCTTCCTTCACCGCCACTTCACAACCGGAGGACCGGTATGTCTCTTCTCGGAAAAGCCTGCCTCGCGATGTGGTGGGACATGGCCGCCGACATGCGGGCGGAATTCGAGCACTGGCACTCGCACGAACACTTTCCCGAGCGCCTGGGCCTTCCCGGCTTTCACCGCGCCTCCCGCTGGACCAGCGCGGACGGGGGCGAGGGCATTTTTGTGATGTACGAACTGGCGTCGCACGAGATCCTGTCGTCGCCGCCCTACCTGACCTCGCTGAACGCGCCGTCGCCCTGGTCGGCCAAGATGATGCCGCACCACCGCAACATGGTGCGCAGCCAGTGCCGCGTGCTGGCGAGCCGGGGCGCGGGCGTGGCCCGCCAGGCGCTCACGGTGCGGCTGTCGCCCGCGAGCGGGCGCGGGGCCGAGCTGCTGGCGGCGCTGAAACCGCGCATGGCCCAATGGATGGGGCTGCCGGGCCTGGCTGGCGTGCATCTGCTGCGGCACGAGGCACCGCCCATCGCCACGACCACGGAGCAGAAGATCCGCGGAGCCGACCAGACGGCGGACTGGGTGCTGGTGGCCTGCGGGTACGACGCCACGATGCTGGGCGAGCTGGCGCAGACGCTGTTTTCCGAAGACAACCTGACCAAGCTCGGCGCCCGCCCGGGCCAGATCAACGCGCTCTACGCGCTCTCCCATTCGGCCACGGTGCCCGAGATCCAGTAGCGGCTGGGGCCGTCGCCCAGACGCTCCGACGGGCGGGCCCGGCGCCCGTGGTGCTGGCCCGGGCATGGGGCGCCGCCGCTGGACAGCCTCCGGGCTTTCATATACTGTACACATAACCAGTATTTTAGCCGCCCCAGCGCCCCCACCCCATGCAAGCCGCCCCCGCCTGGCAGGCCGACGACCCGTTGGCCGCCACCCCCAGCCCCTCTCGCCCGGCGCGCCAGCCCGGCGAGCTGCCGGCGGCCGTGGCGGCGGCGCTCTGGCGCGGCGACCAGCTGGGCAGCCCGGTGTCGGCCGTGTCGCCCAGCGGCTTTGCCGCGCTGGACGCCCAACTGCCCGGCGGCGGCTGGCCCGGCCACGCGGTGACCGAGATCCTGAGCGCCCAGAGCGGCACCCTGGAATGGCGCCTGCTCGGCCCGCTGCTGCGCCAGGTCTGCGCCGCCGGGCGCAGCGTGGTGGCGGTCGGCCCGCCCCGGCAGCCGCATCTGCCGGGCCTGCGGTTCGAGGGCATCACCGAGCGCCACCTGGTCTGGGTGCAGGCCGACACCGCGTCCGAGCGCCTGTGGTCGGCCGAACAACTGGTCAAGGCCAACGCCTGCGGGGCCCTGATCGCCTGGCTGCCCCAGGCGCGCCCCGAGCAGGTGCGCCGCCTGCAGGTGCTCGCGTCCAGCTGCGAGGGGCCGGTGTTTCTGTGCCGGCCCGCCACCGCGGCCCACGAATCGTCGGCCGCGCCGCTGCGCCTGCTCGCCCGCGTGGGGGTGGACTGGGAGTTGCTGGTCGACGTGTTCAAACGCAAAGGCCCGCCGCTGGAGACCACGCTGCGCCTGCCCTCGGTGCCCGGCGGCCTGCAGGCCATCCTGACGCCGCGGCTGCAGAAGCCCAGCACCCTGCTGCCGCGCGACCCGGCGCCGCAGACCGCCCCGTCGCCTTTTTCCCGTGAGGCCGGCCATGCTCTGGTCAGCGCTCCTGCTGCCGGCGCCCGACGACACCGCCTCGCCCACTGACGCGGCGCTGCAGGCGCTGGCGATCTGGGCCCTTCAATTCACGCCCCGGGTTGCTGTCGCCGACGAAGCTGTGGTCATGGAGCTGGCGGCCAGCGTGCGCCTGTTTGGCGGCTGGCGCGCGCTGTGTGATCGCGTGGTCTCGGAGGGCACCGAGCTGGGGGTGCGCCAGGTCGCCTGGGCGCCCAACAGCCTGGCCGCGCTGGCGCTGGCGCGTGCCGGCGTGGAAGACGGTTTTCACCAACCCCTGGACGTGTTGCTCGACGCCCTGCCGATGGAAACGCTCAGCGCCGTGCGCCCGCACCGCCTCACGCTGGCGCACATCGGCTGTCGCAGCCTGGGCGACGTGCGGCGCCTGCCGCGTGGCGGCATCGGCCGGCGCTTTGACAAGCAGCTGCTCGCCGCGATCGACCAGGCCTACGGCCGCGCACCCGAGGCGCACCGCTGGATCGCGCTGCCCGAGCGCTTCGCGCAGCGGCTGGAGCTGATGTTCCGCGTGGACGATGCCCCGGCCCTGCTGTTCGGCGCGCGCCGCCTGCTGCTCTCGCTGTGTGGCTGGCTCGCCGCGCGCCACAGCGGCACCACGGCGTTCACCCTGCGCTGGGCGCACGACGCGATGCGCTCGAAGGCCGCGGGCGAGGGCGGCGAGATCACCATCCGCACGGCCGAGCCCACGCGCGACATCGAGCACCTGTGCCGCCTGCTCGGTGAGCACCTGGCCCGGGTGGAGCTGCTGGCCCCGGTGGGCGATCTGGTGCTGACGGCCGACACCGTGATGCCGCTGGAAGAAACCAGCGCCTCGTTGCTGCCCGACACCGTGCGCCAGGGCGAGACGCTGCACCTGGTGCTGGAGCGCCTGGCCGCGCGCCTGGGGCCGCAGCGTGTGCTGCGCCCGGTGCTGTGCGAAGACCACCGGCCCGAGTGGATGTGCCGCTGGCAGTCGGCCGCCGAACCCTTGCCCCGAAAGCCCGCCATGGCCAGCGAGCTGCCGCAGCCCGGCTTCATCCTGAGCGCGCCGCTCAAGCTGCTGGTGCGCGGCAACCGGCCGTATTACCAGGGCGAGCTGCAACTGCTCGCCGGCCCGCAGCGGGTGGACGGCGGCTGGTGGGACCGCGATGAGGCCACCGGGCAGATTCGCCACGTGGTGCGCGACTACTGGGTCGCGCAGTCGCAGCAGGCGGGCGTGTTGTGGGTGTTCCAGACGCGTCTGGACGAGGCGCCTGCGTGGTACTTACATGGTGTTTATGCCTGACCCCCGCCGCGCTGCGCGCGACCCCCTTCCAGGGGGCGATGCGAGTGGCCCGGCAAAGCCGGTTCCACCGCATCCTGGATTCGGGCATTTCGCTTCGGAGGGGTCACCATGACGCCACAACCCCCGGGCATCCCGCACTACGCCGAGCTGCGATGCCTCTCCAACTTCAGCTTCCTGCGCGGCGCCAGCAAGCCCGAGGAACTGGTGGAACGCGCCCAGGCGCTGGGCTACAGCGCGCTCGCCCTCACCGACGAATGTTCGCTCGCCGGCATCGTGCGCGCCCATGTGGCCGCGAAAAAGCAGGGCCTGAAGCTGCTGGTGGGCAGCCAGTTCCAGGTGCAGAGCGACGCGCCCTTCACCCTCGTCGTGCTCGCCACCAACCTCAACGGCTACGGCAACCTCTGTGAGTTCATCACCCGGCTGCGCCGCACGGCGCCCAAGGGCACGTACCGCCTCACGCTGAAGCACATCAGCGCCGACGCGCTGGCCGACTGCCTCGTGATCGCCGTGCCGCAGCGCGGCAGCGCGCAGGCGCAGACGGACAGCGTGGCGCGCTGGTTGCTGCTGCACTTCCTAGGCCGCTGCTGGCTGGGCGTGGAGCAGTTGCGCCTGATGGACGACGAGATGCGCCTGCACCGGCTGCGCCAGAGCAGCGAGCTCACCGCCGTGCCGCTGGTGGCCGTGGGCGACGTGCACATGCACCTGCGCTCGCGCAAGGCCCTGCAGGACGTGCTCACCGCCACGCGCATCGGCAAGCCCTTGACCGAATGCGGTCATGCCCTCGCGCCCAACGCCGAGCAGCGCCTGCGCTCGCGCCTGGAGCTGGCGCAGTGTTACCCCGAAGCACTGCTGGCCGAGACGCTGAAGATCGCCGAGCGCTGCGCTTTTTCACTCGACGAGCTGTGTTACCAGTACCCCAGCGAAGTGGTGCCGCCCGGCGAAACGCCGGCCAGCTACCTGCGCCGCCTGACTGACGAGGGCATGGGCAAGCGCTGGCCCGCAGGCACCTCCGACAAAGTGCGGCAGCAGGTGGAGCACGAACTCGCGCTCATCACCGAGCTGCGCTACGAACACTATTTCCTCACCGTGTACGACATCGTCGCCTTCGCGCGCTCGCAGCACATCCTCTGCCAGGGCCGCGGCTCGGCGGCCAACAGCGCGGTCTGTTACTGCCTGGGCATCACCGAGGTGGACCCGGCGCGCGCCTCGGTGCTGTTCGAGCGCTTCATCTCGCGCGAACGCAACGAGCCGCCCGACATCGACGTGGACTTCGAACACGAGCGGCGCGAAGAAGTCATCCAGTACCTGTACCGCAAATACGGGCGCGAGCGCGCCGCGCTCACCGCCACCGTCATCAGCTACCGCCCGCGCAGCGCCCTGCGCGACGTGGGCAAGGCCCTGGGGTTCGACGAAGCCGCGCTCGACGCGCTGGGCAGCGGCCACCGCTGGTGGGACGTGGACGGCCTCGCGCCCGAGTGCATCCGCGAAGCCGGGCTGGACCCGGACAGCCTGAAGGTGCGCCAGCTGGTCGCACTCACCGGCCAGCTCATGGGGTTCCCACGCCACCTCTCACAGCACACCGGCGGCTTCGTGCTCACGCGCGGCCCGCTCTCGCGCCTGGTGCCGATCGAAAACGCCACCATGGCCGACCGCACCGTGATCGAGTGGGACAAGGACGACCTCGACGCCATGGGTCTGCTCAAGGTGGACGTGCTCGCGCTGGGCATGCTCACCGCCATCCGCAAGTCGCTCGACTTCATCAGCCAGCGCAAGGGCTTTGCATTCCGCCTGCAGGACATCCCCGACAAGGACGAAGCCACCTACGACATGATCTGCGCCGCCGACACCGTGGGCGTGTTCCAGATCGAGAGCCGCGCGCAGATGAGCATGCTGCCGCGCCTGCGGCCGCGCGCGTTCTACGACCTGGTGGTTGAAGTGGCGCTGGTGCGGCCCGGCCCCATCCAGGGCGGCGCGGTCCACCCCTATCTGAACCGCCGCCAAGGCAAGGAGCCGGTGGATTACCCCAAGGGCCTGGAGGCCGCGCTGGAGCGCACGCTGGGCGTGCCCGTGTTCCAGGAACAGTGCATGCAGATCGCCATCATCGCGGCCGGCTTCACCCCTGGCGAAGCCGACGGCCTGCGCCGCGCCATGGGCGCGTGGCGGCGCACGGGCGGCCTGGGCCAGTACGAGCGCCGCCTGGTCGACGGCATGACCGAACGCGGTTACGAGCTGGCGTTTGCGCAGCGCGTGGTCGAGCAGGTGAAAGGTTTTTCCAGCTACGGCTTCCCCGAAAGCCACGCGGTCAGCTTCGCCCTGCTGGTCTACGACAGCAGCTGGATCAAACGCCACCACCCGGCCGAATTCCTGGCCGGCCTGCTCAACAGCCAGCCGCTGGGCTTCTACACCCCGAGCCAGCTCGTGCAGGACGCGAAACGCCACGGCGTGGACGTGCGGCCGGTGGACGTGATGGTGAGCGACTGGGACTGCACGCTGGAAGAGCAGGGCTTCGACCCCCTCTCCCCCTGGGAGAGGGCAGGGGTGAGGGCCGCCCCCGAGCCCACCATGCCGTCCGTGCGCCTGGGCCTGCGGCTGGTCAGTGGCCTGTCGCACGACGAAGCGAAGCGCCTCATGTCGGCGCGCAAAGAAGCGGCATTCACGGACTCCGAAGACCTCGCCCGCCGCGCCGCGCTCGATCAACCAACCATGCAACAACTCGCCGCTGCCGACGCGCTGCAGTCCCTCAGTGGCCACAGAAGACAGCAGGTCTGGGACGCCGCCGCTCTCAAAACCCCGCCTGAGCTGCTGAAAGAAGCGCCGGTGGACGAAGACACACTGGCCCTGCCCGAAGCCCCCGAAGGCGAGGCCATCGTCTGGGACTATGCGTCACTCGGCCTCACCCTGCGCCGCCACCCGCTGGCCCTGCTGCGCGAGCGCCTGCAGGCGCGCCGCTTCATGACCGCCGCAGCGCTGAAAGACGTGCCCGACGGACGCCTCGTGCGCGCCTGTGGCATCGTCACCGGCCGCCAGCAACCCGAAACCTCCAAAGGTGTGGTGTTCGTGACGCTGGAAGACGAAACCGGCGTGGTGCAGGTCATCGTCTGGAAAGCCCTGCGCGAGCGCCAGCGCAACGCACTCGTCCGCTCACGCCTGATGGCCGTGCACGGCGTGTGGCAGCGCGAAGGCGAAGTCTGCAACCTCATCGCCGGCCACCTGGAAGACCTCACGCCGCTGCTGGGAAGGCTGGCGACGGAGAGTCGGGATTTTCATTGAGCGGTGCGGGCGTGGGCGGCCAGCAGCGCCGGGCCCAACACCGCGCGCAGCGCCGCCACCGTGGCGGGCAGCGGCTGCAAGCTCAGCTCGTTCTTTTTCAGAAACGCCTGCCAGAGCGCCTGGCGGGTGGGGTCGTTCGCGAACTCGTCGGTCAACCCCACCGGCAGTGCCACGGGCACCGCCATGCCACGCCGTTCAAACGTGGCGGCAATGGCCTGCGCCAGCGTGCCGGCATCCAGCGTTTCGCGCTCCAGCAAGACCGACACATCCAGATAGTCCTTCAAGCGGCTGTTGGTCATGCCGAGCAGGGCCACCGCATGCAGCTTCTCCGCGATCACCGTGTACACCGGGTAGGTGCGCAAGCGAGGGGCGGGCAGGTCGGCGATCAACACCGGGTAGACCGCCTCCACCGGCGCGGGCGTGACCGCATCGCCAAAGCCGATGTCGATCTGCGTCTTGCAACGCGCCTTGGCGATGTCCGCGCTGATCAGGACCCGCGCTCCGGCATAGCCGGCCCCCTTGCGGATGTCTTCGGCGCTCACCGACGCCGGATCGAAGCGGATGCCATCGCCCACCACGATGCTGGAAACGTCGCGGAAGGTCTGCCCCACCGAGGCCAGATCGCTGGCCCCGAAGCCCAGCAAGTCCGCGTCGCGCGTGGCGCGGTGTGGCATGTCGTACTAGAGGGTGAACAGCAGTGCGCCCTTGAGCACAAAACGGTCGGCGTGCGCCGACTGGCTCAACCGGTAGAGCATGCGCTCCAGCGCAAAACGCACCAGCACCTGGTTGAAGTCCACGCCCTCGGCCTTGGCCAGATTCAGCAGACGCGCCCGCACCGACTGCGCCACATCCTGGGTCATTCAATGGCCTCCAGATAAGGGCGCATCACCTGGGCCACGCGGCACACCTTGGCGCAGTGCCACAGATCGTCCGCAGTGGCTTTGCGCTGAGCCCTCGCTTCCTTCAGGGCCTCCAGCGCCACATCCAGGCCGATCTTGTTGCGGTGCTTGAAGCAATCGGCCACGGTCTTGGCGACGCTGTACACCCGCAGCGCCACACCGTCGCGCTCAACCACCTCGATGCCGGCCGAATAGGCCTCGCCCGTGAACTGCACCATCTTGATGGGCGGGTAATCGAGCCGGGGCACATGGCTGCCTCGCGGCATGGCAATCCACACCTGGCGCGGCAGTTGGGTGGTGAGCTCGTGGAACTGCAGCGCGGTCAGCAGGCAAAACACCGCCTGCGGTACACGCCGGGCCACGGTCAGCAGGCTTTCGTTTTCTGTCGGCGAATGATCGGGCAGCCGGTAGAGGCCACGCCCCACCTTTTCCAGCAAACCGGCGGCGGTCATGCGCGTCAGGGTCACCCGGGGAACGCCCATGGCATCGAGGTCTCTCGGTCGCAGCAATCCCTTGTGCGCCACCAGGTCGTGGACGCGTTGGGTGTGGGAAGGATTTTCAGCGTCGAGTGGCATGGGGTCTCATGCATGTTCCATTTATGCGTCGATTATATTTTGTTGACGAACTATTGGAACATGTTGAGCCGGCAAACTGATAATGAAGCCGATGGATTCGCGCCCAGGGCAAGGCGCAAACCGCGGCGATAGCTTGGCTATCGCGAGGATTTTCCACGCCGCCATGGGGGTAAAGGCGCGGTTTCATATGCAAGCTATTTGCGGGACAGGACATCAGGAGCCTGCGCGGCAGAAGGCATCGGCTGCAACACTTCCTAGGCTGGCTGGCGACGGAGAGCCGGGGTTTCCATGCCAGGAATGTTGCGTGCCAATGGACTCAGAGCTCCAGTGCAAGAAACAGGGTCCCTGGTACCGGGTTGAAGCTCACGGGGGTAGAAGGTCGAAAGCCCAGCGACATATAGAGCCTCTGCGCCGCAGTGAACTCCGGCAGCACATCCAGGCAAATGCGTGCGTAGCCCATCTGGTGCGCTGTCTCCAGGATTTGTACGACCAGGCGGCGCCCCAGGTTTTCGCCTCTTGCCACTGGGCGCACATAAACGCGCTTCATTTCGCCAGTGTGCTCGTCGATGCGGCGCAGTGCCGCGCAACCGACGACCGCATCACCGTTCCAGGCCAGAAGCACGCACCCGTCGGGCTCGGCGTACTTGCCAGGCAAGCTGGCGAATTCCGTTTCGTAGTTCTGGAAACCCAGGTCTGCAGTGGGGCTGGTGACGTATTCCCGAAAAATGCTGACGACGCGTTCGTGATCTTCAGGAAAGTGGGCTGACTTGATTTCGCTCATTCAGGTGCGTACCTTGTTCCAAAGAGCCGGATGCCGATCCGGTAGACGGGGCAGTTTATCGGTGTGGGTGAGGCGTTCGTTTTGGATTTTTGGAAATAGTCACCGGGGTGTGAGAGACTGCACTGGCCCCCGAATCCACAGTGCATCCACCCGAACCCGCCCACCCGATGTCCGACTGGAAACACCAGCAAATGATCAAGGCCTCGGCCTGGCCGCTGGCCGCCGAGCTGCTGGCCCCCGATGCCGACTTCACGGCCCGGCTCGATGGTGGGCTGGTGCCCCTGCATTGGGCTTGCCGGGAAGGCAAGGCCGGCCTGCTCAAGTACATGATCGAACACGGCGCGAACGTGCACGACCGCACCGACGATGGCCGGGGCATGCTGCAGCTGGCACTCCAGTCGCGGAGTTTCCAGACGGTCATGCTGCTGATCGACCGGCTCAAGGCCACGGCCGCGCCCCCGCCCGACGAGGCGCTGAAAAAGCGCCTGAACGCCGCGTTCAGCACGGGCCACCCCGACGCCAGAAACCGCCTGCAGCAGACGCTGCGGGACTGGGAGCGCCTCGCGAAAACGGCGCCTTCGCCCAGACAGCCTTGATCGACAGGCAGGCCTCAAGCTTCGCCTCAGCTCACCGTCTCCCGTCGGCTTGAAACCCCGCCGCCGGCTTCGTACCATGGCGTCGTCCCCCAACGCAGGAGCGCCCCATGTGCCGCAACATCAAGACGCTGTTCAACTTCGAACCGCCCGCCAGCGAGCTGGAGATTCGCGATGCTTCGCTGCAGTTCGTGCGCAAGCTCAGTGGCTTCAACGTGCCGTCGAAGGCGAACGAAGCCGCGTTCGAGCGCGCGGTGGCCGAGGTGGCGGACTCGGCGCGGCGGCTCATCCGGTCGATGGTGACGAACGCCGAACCGAAAAACCGCGAGGTGGAGGCGATCAAGGCGCGCGAGCGCTCGGCGCGCCGGTTTGAAGAAGGCGCCCGTCGGTAGCGGCGTCAGCCTTGCGCTTCCGCCTCCGGCCACAAACGCGGAAAGTAAAAGCGCAGCGCATGCTGCGGCACGCCCAGGCGCAGCTTGCCGTGGGGCGAATCGGTTTCCAGCAGGCCGCGTTTGAGCAAGGCGCTCACCTGCGCCGTGGCCAGGCGCTCGCCCAGGCCAAGCAGGGCCTTGAAGTCGGCGCGCTCCAATTCGCCCTGGGTGGCAAAGAGGTAGTGAAGGGCGCGCAGCGCCTCGCTGCGCACGCCTTGTTTCACCACCTGTTCTTCAAACGCGAGGCAGGCGGCCATGCGGTCTTTCATGGTGGACAGGGCGAGCGTGTCGGCCATGAAGCCCACCTGGTCCAGACACACGCCCAGCACGTAGGCGATCCACTGCTCCAGGCCACGTTCGCTGAGGTTGCCGCGCCCATCCAGATCGCCCGCGCGCGGCTCGTCGGCGGCGGCGAGCCGTGCGTAGTAGGTTTCCTGGCTGCGTGCAAAACCGCGCAGCGGCGACCACAGGCCGTTGCTCAGACCCAGATGGCCCAGCACCAGATGGCTGTGCAGCCGTGCCACGCGGCCGTTGCCATCGCGAAACGGGTGAATCCACGCCAGGCGCTGGTGGGCTGCGGCCATGGCCACCACCTGCATTTCGCCGCGCCGCACCTGCCCGTACACCTGCGCCCAGCGGTTCAGGAAGGCGGGCAGGTGTTCGGCGGCGGGCGCGGCGTGGCGGCCCACGCTCACCTGTTGTGTGCGCAGTGCGCCGGGCTGCAGCCGTTCGGGCACCGCACCGGGCGGTAGATCGGCGGTGGGGATGGCCAGGTCCGCCTGCGGCAGGCGGGCAAACAGGTCCTGGTGAATGTCTTGCACCGTCTGGGCCGACCACACGCGGGCCGTATCCCACTGCGGCCAGAGGGTTTCGAGCTGTTGCTCGGTGGCGATGTGGGCCAGGGCCAGCCGCTGCCGGCGGGCCTTGTCGGCGTCTTGCGCGTAGTCGTCGTGCAGGGCCTGCTCGATCTCCAGCGGCAGGGTGTGCTGGCCCTCGATCTTGTTGGAGTAGTACGAGTTCATGGCCCGCAGCAGGCGCCGCAGACCACCCAGTGCACCGGGTTGGCATTGGCCTGACAGGCGGTCGGCCTGGCGGATCAGGTCGTTGGCTTGCTCCAGCAACGGCCCCAGGCGGTGTTCGCCGGGCAGCAGCGGCTCCATCTGGGATGGATGGTCATACAGCGGAAATGTTTGCGACTTTGAAACCATGGTTAAGTCTATGACTTAACTTGGTTTTTTCAAAGCCGTGCGGATATATTTGCGACTTTGTCTGCGCGTATCGCATCAAGCCACTCCCCATCGCCAAGTGGCAGGGGCAGGCGTTCTGGTGCCTCAACCGCCCAGCATGCGCTCCGTGATCCAGCGCCAGTGCTCGGCGCTCACCGGGGTGATCGACAGCCGGCTGCCGCGCTGCAGAACCACCATGTCGGCCAGCGCGGGCGTGGCGCGCATCTCGGGCAGGCCGATCGGGCGGGTCTTCTTCAGCGCCTGCACCTCCAGCAGCAGCCAGCGTGGCGCTTCCGGTTTGGACTTGGCGTCGAAGTAGGGCGAATCGGGGTCGAACTGGGTCGGATCGGGGCGGGTGCCCGAGGCCACGCGCGCCAGGCCAACGATGCCCGGCTCGGCGCAGCTGGAGTGGTAGAACAGCACGCCGTCGCCCACCTGCATGGCGTCGCGCATGAAGTTGCGGGCCTGGTAGTTGCGCACGCCGGTCCAGGGCACGGTAGCCTGCGGGGCGGCCAGCGCGTCGTCGATCGAGCACTCTTCGGGCTCGGACTTCATCAGCCAGTACTGGGTCATCGCGGCATCTTATCGGGACCGGACGGCCGACGCGATACCCGGTGACAGCACCCTGCGCGCATTGCGGTTAGCCTACGCGGTTCGCCGCCCCGACCGAAACGCCACCACATGCCACCCTCTCCAGCGCGCACCGCCCCCCACGGCCTGCTGATCGCCAACCTGCTGGCCCAGCTCGCGTTTGGCCTGCTGGCCATGACGATCTGCCTGCCTTCGATGCAGGAGTGGGGCGCCATCTTCGGCACCGGCCAGGCGGCGGTGCAGCTCACGTTCAGCGGCTTTGTGGTGGCCTACGGTTCGCTGCAACTGCTCTACGGCCCGCTGTCGGACCGCATCGGGCGCAAGAAGATTCTGCTGTTCGGTCTGGCGGTCGCGTTCGTGGGGTCGGTGCTGGCGGCGCTGGCGCCCAACCTGCCGCTGCTGGTGGCCGCGCGCGTGCTGCAGGGCGCGGGCGCCGCGGCGGGCATGGTGGTGGGCCGCGCCATGGTGCAAGACCTGTTTCAGGGCCCCGAGCGCACGCGCGTGATGGCCTTCGTGGGCATGGCCATGGGCCTGTGCCCGCCGCTGGCCACCATCATCGGCGGGCAACTGCACGTGCGCCTGGGCTGGCAGGCCAACTTCGTGGTGATGGCGGTGCTGGCGATGGTGCTGTTCGTGGCTGCGTGGCGCGGCTTGCCCGACCACCAGAAGACCACCGCCGCGCAGCCGCACTGGCTGCGCGCCATGCTGTCCTCATACGCGCGGCTGGGCCGTGAGCGGGCGTTCATCCTGTCCGTGGCCCTGCTCTCCATGACCACGGCCACCTTCTACGCCTTCCTGGGCGGCGCCCCCATCGTGCTGGGCAGCTACGGCGTGCGGCCCGACGGCATCGGCTACTACATCATGTGTGTGCCGGGCGCCTACATCGTGGGCAATTACCTCGCGTCGCACATGGCGCACCGCACCGGCGAGCGCGTGATGATGCGGCTCGGTCAGGGCTGCACGCTGGCGGGCATCGGCCTGGTGGTGGTGCTGGCCCTGGCCGAGCTGAACACGCCGCTGGCGTTTTCATTGCCACTGATGCTGGTGGGCATCGGCCACGGTTTGCTGGTGCCGCCGGCGCTCGCGGGCACGGTGGGCCTGGTGCCCGCGCTGGCGGGCTCGGCCGCGGCGGTGGCCGGCCTGATGCAGCAGATGATGGGCGCCGTCGGCGGTTTTGCCGTCGGCCTGTTCCGGCACGAGGGCGCGCTCAACCTCGGCTGGCTGATGCTGGGCCTGGCGCTGTGCGGGGCCTTCGCGCAGTGGCTGCTGCACCGGCACCAGGCGCGCGCGCACTGAGCACCCGCGCTCAAACCCCGCCGTGCGGGTGCGTCGGATCCACCCACAGCACCTGCTCGGGCTTCTCCACCGGCTCGATGTCCAGGTTCACCGCCACGGCCTGGCCGTCGCTGCGGCAGAGCACGCATTCCAGGGTTTCGGTGGCGCTGGCGTTGATCTCCTGGTGCGGCACGTAGGGCGGCACGTAGATGAAATCGCCCGGGTCGGCCTCGGCGGTGAACTCCAGATGCTCGCCCCAGCGCATGCGCGCGCGGCCCTTCACGACGTAGATCACGCTCTCCAGCGGGCCGTGGTGGTGGGCGCCGGTCTTGGCGTTGGCGTGGATCGTCACGGTGCCGGCCCAGAGCTTCTGCGCGCCCACGCGCGCGAAGTTGATCGCGGCCTTGCGGTCCATGCCCGGTGTGCTCGGCACGTTGCCATCGAGCTGGTTGCCCGGCACCACGCGCACGCCGTCGTGTTTCCAGGCCGGTTCGCGGTCATGGCCGTGCGAATGCAGGGGGTCGGGGTCGTGTGGGTGTGTCATGGCGGGTCTCCTGGCGGGGGAGTCCCAGTGTGCCAGCCTGGCCGCGCTGGCGCAGCCCCCCGGGGCATCGCCCCACCATCAGGCCGGTTGTGCCACGGCACCGATGCGGAACACCCCGACCGACGTCACCAGGTGGCGCGCCTGATCGTCCAGGCTTTGCGAGGCCGCCGCCGTTTCTTCCACCAGCGCCGCGTTCTGCTGCGTGGTCTGGTCCAGCTGCGTGATGGCCTCGCCCACCTGGCTGACGCCGGTGCTCTGCTCCCGCATGGCCGTGGAGATGTCCACCACCAACTGGCTCACGCGCTTGATGGCGCCCACAACGTCGGTCATGGCGTGCCCGGCCTGATCGGCCAGCGTGGTGCCCGAACTCACCTGGTCCAGGCTCGCCGTGATCAGTTGCTTGATCTGCCGCGCCGCCTCGGCCGAGCGGCCGGCCAGCGCGCGCACCTCGGCGGCCACCACGGCGAAGCCCCGGCCCTGTTCGCCGGCGCGCGCGGCTTCCACCGCCGCGTTGAGCGCGAGGATATTGGTCTGGAACGCGATGCCGTCGATCACGCCGATGATTTCGCCGATGCGCCGCGACGACTCGTCGATGCTGCGCATGGTGCGCACCACCGCGCCCACCGTTTCACCGCCGGCCTCGGCCACGGTCGAGGCGTTCACCGCCAGCGTGCGGGCCTCCTGCGCGTTGTCCGCGTTGAGGGCGATGGTGCTGGTGAGCTGTTCCATGGCCGCGGCCGACTGCTCCAGCGCGCTGGCCTGTGCCTCGGTGCGGCCGCTCAGGTCCTTGTTGGCGCTGGCGATCTGCGAAGACGCCGAGCCCACATGCTCCACCCCCCGGTGCACCTGCGAGACCAGCCGGCACAGGCCCGCCTGCATGGTGCCAAGCGCGCGCAGCAGGTCGGCCACCTCGTCGCGGCCGCTGGCCTGCACCGGCTGCGTGAGGTCGCCCGCGGCGATGCGGTTGGCCACCGCCACGCCCTCCCTCAGGGGCCGCACGATGCTGCGCGTCAGCACGACCGCAGCGCCCAGGCCCAGCACCATCGCGATCCCGCCCAGCACCAGCATGAGCTTGCGGGTGCTGACGATGTCATGCGTCACGGTGGCGCCGCGCTGCTGCGCCAGCGTGTCCTGCAGCTGGCGCAGGGTGTCGATCGGCTGCTGCAGCCGGCCCAGCGCTGGCAGGGTTTCGTTGCGCACCAGTTGCCGCGCTTCGTCGATCTGGCCCGCCTGCACCAGCGGCGCGATCTTCACGAACGAGGCCACGTAGGCTGCACGCGCTGTTTGCAGTTCCGTCAGCGCGGCCCGGCCCTGTGGCAGCACCACCAACCGGTCCAGTGTCTTCAGCGCTTCGTCGATCGCCGTGCGGTTTTTCTGCATGCGGGCCTGGATCACGGGCAACTGCGCGGGCTCCACCAGCAGCAGCTCGGTGGTGTTGAGTCCGTTGGCCCTCGTGGTGGTGTCGATCACGGAAACCGCCGACACCTTGACCAGCTCCTGGTCGATCAACTGGCTGTTTTCTTCTCCGATGCGCTGCAGCGAAAAGTAAGCCGAAACGATCAGTCCGGCAATGAGCAACAGCATCAGGCCGAAGCCCAGCGCCAGACGCGCGCCAATGCGCAAGCTTGAAATCACTCCCATGAATTCCTCCCTGCCGTGAACTCCACGGCTTTGTGGAGCCTGTATCGGCAGGCCTTGCGCGATCTGAATACCCCGATGGAACTAGGACGCGGTGCCGGTGGAACTACGGTGGGGCCCCGGAGACGGGGCATATGCCAGCGGCCAGCACGCGGGAAGGCCATCGGCGAAAATCGCGGCCTGCCCCGCTTTCTCCAGAGGTCCCGTTTTGCCATTGCCCGCACCCCAGCCCCGCCAACCCATGCACACCCGCAAGGTCGAGTACCGCGGGTTCCAGCGCGACGATGGTCTGTGGGATATCGAAGGCGAAATGCTCGACACCAAACCCCATGCCTTCGAGATCGAAGGCGAGGGCAAGTGGGCGCCCCACGAGCCGATCCACCACATGCACATCCGCGTGACGCTGGACGACGCGATGGTGATCCGCGACATCGCGGTGGCCATGGACGCGCACCCGCACGATCCCTGCCCGCAGGCTATGGAGCCGATGCGCCGCCTGATCGGCGAGACGCTGGGGCGCGGCTGGCGCAAGACCATCGAGCGCCACCTGGGCGGCATCCAGGGCTGCACCCACCTGCGCGAGCTGCTGTTCAACCTGGCCACCGCCGCGTTCCAGACCCGCTCGGCGTCGTTCGCGCCCACCGCCGACGGCCGCCCGCCGATGCACCTGGGCCAGTGCCTGGCTTGGGACTTCAACGGCCCGGTGGTGGAAAAGGTCTACCCCATGTTCTTCCGCTGGCAGCCGCCGGTGAAAGCCAAGCCGGTGGCCTGAGCCGGCGCTGGTGGGCCGATTCATCCGCGAACAAGGCGGGAATCACATCGTCTGGTCAGGCGTCTATCTGCATCGACGGACGCGCCTGCACCTTCTGCAGCCAGGCCAGCGTGGTCGGGTGCTGGTCCACCGGTGCGCCGAGGTAGACGCTGTAGCCGATCACCGACGCCACGATCAGGTCGGCCAGCGTGTAGGCATCGCCGAGCAACCAGGGCTTCTGGTTCAGGCGCCCATCGAGCACGGTGAGCAGTTCGTCAAGGCCTTTGCGCGCCGCGGTGCCGTGGGCGTCGTCGGGCGTGCCCATGTTTTTCGAGGCCTGCAGTCGAAACACCTGCGCACCGTAGGTCACGTAGGACCAGGTGCTCCAGGCCATGGCCTGCAGGCGTTCGGGCGTGCCTTCGGCGGGCCACAGACCGCGCTGGACACCGTAGGTCTGTCCCAGCCACATCTCGATCGCCAGCGCCTCGAACATCGGCGCGCCGTCCACCGTCAAGGTGGGCACCTTGCCATTGGGGTTCAGGGCCAGGAAGTCGGGCTGGCGCTGCTCACCGGTGGTGATGTCGACCTTGACGCGCTCGTGCGGCACGCCGAGTTCGGCGAGGGCGCAGGCGACGGGGGTGGCGCTGGACATGGGGTGCCAGTAGAGAACGATTTGGGACATGAAGGGCTCCTTTGAGGTGTGAGTGGCGGGCTCGACACCGTGCCGAACCCGTGGCCACAATGTCGCGCCCACTGCGGACAGCTTCGGCCCGCAATAAAAGTTAGAGTGCGAACATGCTTTCATCGTCTTCGCGCCTGCTGCGGGTGCTGTCGCTGCTGCAGACCCGCAGCCACTGGGCTGGCCCTGAGCTGGCCGAGCGGCTGGAGGTGCACCCGCGCACGCTGCGGCGCGACATCGACCGGCTGCGTCAGCTCGGCTACCCCATTCACGCCAGCAGTGGCGTGGCGGGCGGCTATGCGTTTCGCGCGGGGCAGTCGCTGCCGCCGCTGCTGCTGGACGACGAAGAGGCGCTGGCGGTGGCCATTGCCCTGCAGATCGCCGCGGCCGGCACCGTGAGCGGCGTGGAAGAAAGCTCGCTGCGTGCGCTGGTGAAACTGGAGCAGGTGATGCCCACCCGCCTGCGCCGCCGCACGCACGCGCTGCGCTCGGCCATCGTGCCCGTGCAGCGCATGGGGCCCACCATCGATGCCGGCGTGCTGGCCACGCTCGCCACTGCCTGCCGAGACCAGCTGCAGGTGGGCTTCAGCTACCGCGACCTGCGCGGCCAGGCCAGCGTGCGCCAGGTGCAGCCGCACGGGCTGGTGCACACCGGCAACCACTGGTACCTCGTGGCCTGGGACCCGGCGCGCGACGACTGGCGCACCTTCCGCATCGACCGCGTGCAGGGCACGCCCCGCACCGGCGCGCACTTCGCGCCACGCCCGCCGCCCGCGGGCGACCTGCGCACCTACGTCACCGGGGCCATGGCCGGCGTGCACCAGCAGGGCGACCAAGCGCGCGTGGTGCTGCACCAATCGCGCGAGGTGATGCTGCGCACCATCCCCCCATCCGCCGCCACGCTGGAGGCCATCGACGACGCACATTGCCTCATGCTTTGTGGCGCGGGCCAGCTGGACTCGCTGGTCTACTGGCTCATGGCGCTGGACGTGGACTTTGATGTGCTGGAGCCACCCGTGCTCAAGGAGCGGCTGCGCCGGGCCAGCGAGCGCGTGGCGCGCAGCCTGGCGCGGGCTGGCTGACCGGCTGTATCTGCACTTGGTGGCAAAGGGGTGGGTGCCGCTGCTCCCTGTTGACGGATGAGTGGCTACAGCATTCGCGGTGGGCGACTGCCTGGGACGACCGGAAGGAGCTGGCTCAGGAGACTTCCGAACCCGGCTTTTCAAGTTTGGCCGCTTTCGAGTTGCGAAGCACAAACTTCGGAATCCACACGAACCATTGCTTGTAGCCGAGAAATACAAACAAGGGCAAAAGTCCAGAGACCGCTTCAAAAGGGGATGCAACGCCTGACGTGACCAGCGGGATCCAAAGCAGTACAGCTACAACGCCGACCGGGAACGTGAGAACTGCAAGCGCGAGCAAGCCTCCCAGTGCTCTGATGACGTCGGCTCCATCACCCTCCAAAGTCGGGTACTGCGCGAGGGCCAAGACGTGCGGAACCAGCGAGGCTGCCAAGCAGAGGAAAACGTAGAAGACGATACGAATTCGACGTCCAGGCAGCTTCTTGTCCGGCGCTACGAGCTGATCGGTTCGAGATGGGGTGTCGAGGTTTTGCATTTAGGTATCAGGCGTGTGCTCAGGATCACTCAGCTGAGGAAGTTCGTTCGGACCATAGATGTGACCTTGTTCGGATGCACCTGCGAATGAGGTGCCCGAAAGCGACGCACCGTCAAACCTCGCACCATCAATGGCAGCGCCTTCAAATGACGCATCCAGAAGATTGGCTCCGGTGAAATCGCATGTCTTGACGTTTGCGTTCCTGAAACTGACCCGCTGCAAGCTGGCGCCCCGGAAGTCTGCAACGATGAAGCAACTGGAAAAGTCTGCGCCGTCCAACGTCGCGCCTGCCAGGTCATGGACCTCGTCGCCAAAGCTCTCCGAAGCAAACGAGCGCTCGCCTGCGACATACCGTTCAAGGATGGTGCTCGGCGGCTTCTGCTGCTCCTCTGGGTGCATGTACTGCTCGAAGTTGCCGATGTAGTCATCGAGGTTCTCCTCGAGCATGGCCTGGTATTGCTCGACAAAGTACTTGACGGTCTCGTTGCGCTTGGCCTTCAAGGCTTCGACATCTTCGGCCCAGGTTGCGGCGTTCCATGCCTGAAACCTTGCGCAACCGTACATCAGCGAAGCGCTGACTTTGCCTCGCCCGGTGTCGGAGCAGTGTTCGTTGGCGAGCCGGATGTGAGCATCCGCGCGATCAAAGAAGGTTGGGTCTTTGTTGAGGTCGACACCCATGGGGTTCTCCCGTATGGCGCTGAAGGTTGTTCGGCGGGTTCTTGAAGGGAACGAAGAAAGAGTGGCTTGGGCATCAATGGCCGTCGAACCACCCAAGGACATCAAGCGCGAGTCCGGGAGACGACATTTCGAGAATGACCTCGGCCATTGCATGCTGGCCCAGCGTTGCAGCGACGGCAGCCAATGCACAAGCAGCAAAGCCCGGGTCGTTTCGCTCGGATGCGGCCTCTGCCACCAACGCTGGAAGGCGCTTCAGGGAGGCGAAGTAGTCGCCCGCCAGGTCGACCGGAATCGCTGTCCCGTGCTTGGATCGGCAGACTTCCACCCAAGCGGGGAAATGAAAGAACGACGCATCGGCCTTTGCTGGCGCAGATGCCAACGTGGCAATGACATGCGGAACTGCGGCGAACGAAGCTGAGTAGACATCACCCTGATGGGCCAGGGCACTCCAAAGGGTGAACCACGGCTCCGACTCCCCGGCAGACGGTGGCAAGCCATGAAGTTGGCGGAGCAAAGGCGGAATGTCGGAAGCTTGGCCGTAGGCGTGCTCAAGTTCTGACCAACGAGAACTTTCAAGATTCAGCATAAAAGAAGACTCCCGTACGGCAAAGGTGTCACGGCTATCCAAGATGGGTTCATGGACCGTGACCGGTCCTGTGAGCAGTGCCGTTCACGCGGCGAGGAAACCAGCGACCTGTGCATCCTCTTGCAATGCTGCAGCAAAGACGGGCAACTGGTCGTACTCTACAAAATCCAGCAGAAACAATTCTTCGGCAGCGTGGCCAGAAGGTGAGACGTATGCGTACTCGACTTCAAGCTGAAAGTTGTCTCTAATCTCGCTTGGATCGCGTTGACCATCAAAGTCGGCGGAGTACAGGTTGGCAAACGAGCTGCAAACAACAATCGGGAAATCCAAAACGGCCAAGACTCGAGATGAAGATCCTTCTGGGCGACTCCCTTTCGCGGGCTGCGTGCGAAGAGAGACGAGCCCATTCAGAGCTTGATTCAAAGCCTTGTAGAAGGGCTCGCCCTCTTGACCACGGTTGTTCGATGACGTGAACAGCTTTGCGACCCGGTCTCCAACAAGATAGTGGTGTTGGTTGGTGTACAGGTTGTTTTCGCGAAAGTGGCCACTGTTGCATACGACGCCTTCAACGGCCTTCCTGTTCTTGCTGGTGAACCAGAAGACCGAATATCCGGGGACAAACTTGCATTCAACGAACAGACGGACGACAACGTCGCCAACCGGGTCGCCAAAACCTCCCCGCACTGGCATCGACTTCTCTACAACGAGATCAAGTTCTCTGGCCTTTTGCTGCGTCTGATCCATGTAGTAGGGGCTGACACTGACTTTCCAGCCTTCCGTCATGAACCAACGAGCCACCTTGGCATGGAAGTTGTTGCCACTTCCGTCGATCAACTCCTGAACTTGTGTGGGAATCGACATTGATCCTTGCTCCTATGACGCCAATCGCATTGGCACAGTGGAGCACAGGATATCAACATGGCGATCGTCAACCCGCCCAGAACGCAGCAGATCGGTGCCGTTGTTCGGTCAGTTTCAGCGTGCCAACCAAGCACGCCAGCTGCCCAGCGCCGTGATGTCTGAGCCTCCCTCGGCCCCCAGCGCTTCGCACACGAAGCCGCTGACCCAACTGCCGTCCGCCAGCTTCACCTTGCCAATGCCCAGCGGGGCGGGGATGCCGTCCACGAAGCTGCCAAAGTGCTGGGCTGGCATCTCCCAGATTTCCATGGCTATGGCCGCACCGTCTTCGTTGACGCGCACCATGCCGGGCCGCTGGACCGGGCCGCCGGCGAGGGCGTAGAACTTGTACTCGGGCGCGGACTGGACCGCGCCGAGCAGGCGCGCGCCGCGCTGGGTGAGCTGCCAGTTGAGCGGCAGGCCGCTGAGGTGCGCGCCGCAGACCGCGACCTTGACGGTGCCGGCGGTGTTGCTGCCTTTGGGCAGCTCGGTGGTGCTGATGGCGGGGGTGTCGGTCAGCGTTGCAGGGGTGGCGCCGAGTGACAGCGCCTGCGCGCGGTGGAAGCGATCCGCCAGGCGCAGCAGCGGCACGTCCTTGAACGCGGGCGCGGCCAGGGTCACGCCCCAGGGCAGGCCTTGCGCGTCACCGCTGGCCTGGAAGCCTGCGGGCACCGCGACGGCGGCGTAGTCCAGC
This sequence comes from Hydrogenophaga taeniospiralis, assembly GCF_020510445.1. Classification (NCBI taxonomy): domain Bacteria; kingdom Pseudomonadati; phylum Pseudomonadota; class Betaproteobacteria; order Burkholderiales; family Comamonadaceae; genus Hydrogenophaga; species Hydrogenophaga taeniospiralis. The sequence continues at coordinate 4,885,841 of NZ_JAHBAG010000001.1, read as the reverse complement.
AGGTTCATGAAGTTGGTGTAGTAGCCCAGGTTCGAATTCAGGCGGATCGGGTCGGCCTGCATGTCGGCGATGCGGTAGATGGTGCCGGCGGTGGGGGTGAGCAGGCAGTCAATGTCTTTCCACACGGCATCGCACACGCGCTTGAGCGCTTTGAGCTTGTAGCTGGCCGCGAACGCATCGGCGGCGGTCTTGCCGCGCCCGCCTTCGATGATGGTGCGCACGGGCGGGAACACGGCTTCGGGCTGGGCGTCGATGAAGTCCTGGATGGCGACGTAGCGCTCAGCCACCCAGGGGCCTTCGTAGAGCAGGCGCGCGGCTTCGAGGAAGGGGGTGAGGTCGATCTCGACGGCGGTGCCGCCGAGGGCATGCAGGCGTTCGATGCTTTGCGCAAAGAGGGCAAAGGCCGCGTCGTTGCCGAAGAAGGCGAGGTCTTGCGCGCGCGGCACGCCGAAGCGGAAGGGGCCGGCCGAGAAGTCCACGCCGAAGGGCTTGGCGGCGCGGCTGAAGGCGTCGGCTTCGTCGTAGGCGGCGGCCACAGCGAGCACGGCCTGCGCGTCGGCGGCGGTGAGCGCGAAGATCGACACCGTGTCCACCGACCGGCAGGCCGGCACCACGCCGGAGCCGGAGAGCAGGCCGATGCTGGGCTTGAGGCCGATGAGGTTGTTGAAGCTCGCGGGCACGCGGCCCGAGCCGGCCGTGTCAGTACCCAGCGAAAAACTCACCCAGCCCTTGGCCACGCTCACCGCCGAGCCCGAGCTGGAGCCACCCGAAATGAACGCGGGGTTGAAGGCGTTCTGGCAGGCGCCGTAGGGCGAACGTGTGCCGTTCAGGCCGGTAGCGAACTGGTCGAGGTTGGTCTTGCCCAGCGGCACCGCCCCGGCCGCCACCAGTTGCTGGATCAGGAAGGCGCTCTCGCCGGGGGTGTAGGCGAACTGTGGGCAGCCCGCGGTGGTGGGGATGTGCGCGAGGTCGATGTTGTCCTTCAGCGCGAAGGGCACGCCGTAGAGCGGCAGGCTCGCTGGGTCCACGCCGTCGAGCCTTGCGACGAAGGGCTCTATCTCGGCGTCGGTGAGGCGGTGGATGAAGGCGTTGTTGGTATCGCTGGCGCAGCGGCGCATGGCCTCGGCGACCACGGCGCGCACGGGGGTGCCACCGGCGTAGGCGGCCTGCAGGCTGGCGATGTCGAATGAGAGGGTGCTCAGGTCCATGAAGGGCTCCTTGAATGTTTTTTTGAATGAAGGTCAGGCCGTTTCGTCGATCAGCACCAGCACGTTTTGCCCGGCGGCCACCGAGCCGCCCTGGGCGCACATGAGCTTGTGCACGGTGGCGCTGGCGGGCGCGAGCAGGTTGAACTCCATCTTCATGGACTCGATCACCATCAGCACGTCGCCGGCCTGCACCTGCTGGCCCTCGCTCACCGCAACCTTCCACACGTTGCCGGGCACGCTGGTGGCGATCAGGCGGCCACCTTCGGGCAGGTCGATCTCGCTGTCCGGCCCGGCCGCTTCCACGTCGGCCTCGCTCGCCACCTCGGCCAGACCGGCGGCGGCCCAGCGCTCGCGCTCGGCTTCGAACGCCACCTGCTGCGTGGCCCTGAAGGCGGCGATGCTGGCCGCGTTGTCGGCGAGGAAATGGCGGTGGTCTTTCAGGCTGAAGCTGCCGGCTTCGGTGCGCAGCGGATAGCCGCCGTGCGGGAAGTCGGCGCGGATGCGCAGCAGTTCTTCCTGGCTCACGGGATAAAAGCGGATCTGGTCGAAGAAGCGCAGCAGCCAGGGCTGCTCGAACACGGAGCCGGCCTCGCCGTGGCGCCAGCGGTTCCACATCTGCAGCGTGCGGCCCACGAACTGGTAGCCGCCGGGGCCTTCCATGCCGTAGACGCAGAGGTAGGCGCCGCCGATGCCCACCGCGTTCTCCGGCGTCCAGGTGCGTGCCGGGTTGTACTTGGTGGTCACGAGGCGCTGGCGCGGGTCCAGCGGCGTGGCCACCGGCGCGCCGAGGTACACATCGCCCAGGCCGAGCACGAGGTAGGGCGCCTCGAACACGATCTTGAACACCTCGTGAATGCTGTCCAGCCCGTTGATGCGGCGGATGAACTCGATGTTGCTCGGGCACCAGGGCGCGTCGGGCCGCACCGACTGCATGTACTTTTCAATCGCCAGCTTGGTCTGCGGGTCGTCCCACGACAGCGGCAGGTGCACCGTGCGGCTGGGCACCACCATGTCGTCCACCGGCGGCAGCGCCGCCTCCGTGGCGATCAGCACCTTGAGCAGCGCGTCGCGCGCGATCAGCGCGGGGTCAAAGTGCACCTGCAGCGAGCGGATGCCGGGGGTCATGTCGATGATGCCGGGCAGCTGGCCCTGCGCCTGCCGATCTTTCAGCGCGGTCATCAGCACGTGCACGCGCAGGCGCAGCTCGATGTCCAGCACCAGCGGGCCGAATTCCAGCAGCACGTAGCGGTCGCCGGCCTGGCGCACCACCATGGCCGGCACGTCTTCGCGCGCCGGGTCTTCGTAGATCACCGGTGTGGTGTGGGCCATCGCGTCGTCGCTCGGCGTCGCAGGCAGCGCGCCGGCCAGGGAAGACAACGCCGCTTCCACCGCCGCTTCGCGTTCACCCGCCTGCGCCAGCGAGAGCCGGTGGAAGCGCACCGTGTCGCCCGGGCGCAGTTGGCCCAGTTTCCACAGCTCGGCGTTCACCACCACGGCGGGGCAGACGAAGCCGCCGAGGCTGGGGCCATCGGGCCCAAGGATCACGGGCATGTCGCCGGTGAAGTCGATCGCGCCGATGGCGTAGGCGTTGTCGTGGATGTTCGACGGGTGCAGCCCGGCCTCGCCGCCGTCGGCCCGCGCCCACTGGGGCCGGGGGCCGATCAGGCGCACGCCCGTGCGGCTGCTGTTGTGGTGCACCTTCCAGTCCGTGGCGAAGAAGGTGGCGATGTCGTCGGGCTGGAAGAAGTCGGGTGCGCCGTGCGGTCCGTAGAGCACGCCCACGTCCCAGTGGTGGCTGTAGGTGGGGATCAGCGCTGCGGGTGTGGCCGCCGCCACTGGCGTGGCCGTGCCCGCGAGGTGCAGCACATCGCCCGCGCGCAGATGCCGCCCCGCATGCCCGCCGAACTGGCCGAGCGTGAAGGTGCTGCGGCTGCCCAGGTAGGCCGGCACGTCCAGCCCGCCAGCCACGGCGAGCGCGAGGCGCACGCCCGCTTCAGTGCGGCCCACGGCCAGCGTGCTGCCCGCTTTCACTTGAAGCGCCTGCCACATGGCCACTGGCTGACCGTCGAGCGTGAGCTTCACCGGCGCGCCGGTCACGGCCACCACGGCGTCGGTGTTGAAGCGCAGCGTGGGGCCGGCGAGCGTGATCTCCAGCGCGGCGGCGTCGGGCGGATTGCCCACCAGCTGGTTGGCCAGGCGGTGCGCGTAGGCGTCCATCGGGCCGCTGGGCGGCACGCCCACGTCCCAGTAGCCGGTTCGGCCCGGCCAGTCCTGCACGCTGGTCTGCACGCCCGGCTCCAGCACCTCGATGGTCGCGGGCCGGTACTCGAAGCTGTTGAGGAAGCGCGTGACCTGCCGGCCTTCACGGAACACCGCGCTGCGCACCACCTGGCGTAGGTAGCCCAGGTTGGTTTCGATGCCGGCCAGGCGCGTCGCGTCCAGCGCGGCCTCCATCTTCAAGAGCGCCTGCTCGCGGGTGTCGGCGGTGACGATGAGCTTGGCCAGCATGGGGTCGTACCAGGCGGGCACTTCGGTGCCGCGTTCGACCCAGCCGTCCACGCGGGCGTCGGAAGGGAACACCACTTCGGTGAGCAGCCCCGCGCAGGGCTGGAAGTTGCGCGCCGGGTCTTCGGCGTAGAGCCGCACCTGGATGGACGCACCGCGTAGCACGGGTTGCAGCGTGTCCAGCGGCGGCAGGTCGCCCGCGGCGAGCTGCAGCATCCAGGCCACGAGGTCCACGCCGCTCACCTGCTCGGTCACGCCGTGCTCCACCTGCAGGCGCGTGTTCACCTCCAGAAAATAGAAGGCGCCGGTGGCCGCGTCGTAGACGAACTCCACCGTGCCGGCCGAGCGGTAGTCCACCGCCTGCGCCAGCCGCACGGCGGTGGCGTGCAGCTCGCTGCGCTGCGCGTCGCTCAGGCCCGGCGCCGGGGTTTCTTCGATCACCTTCTGGTTGCGCCGCTGCACCGAACAGTCGCGCTCGCCCAGCGCGATCACGCCGCCCGCGCCGTCGCCGAACACCTGCACCTCGATGTGGCGCGCCTGCTCCACGTACTTTTCCAGGAACAGGCCGGCGTCCTTGAAGTTGGCCTGCGCGAGGCGGCCCACGCTCTCGAACGCGTCGGCGAGTTCGGCAGCGTTCCACACCAGCCGCATGCCGATGCCGCCGCCGCCCGCCGTGCTCTTGAGCATCACCGGGAAGCCGATGCGCTGTGCCTCGGTCTGCGCCTGCGCCAGATCGCTGAGCAGACCCGAGCCCGGCAGCAGCGGCACGCCGCGAAGCTGCGCCAGATCACGCGCCGTGTGCTTCAGGCCAAAGGCGCGCATCTGCGCTGGCGTGGGGCCGATGAAGGCGATGCCCGCGGCCTCGCAGGCTTCGGCGAAGCCCGGGTTTTCAGACAGGAAACCGTAGCCGGGGTGGATGGCCTGCGCGCCGCAGTCCTTCGCAATCTGCAGGATGCGGTCGGCGCGCAGATAGCTCTCGGCCGCGGGCGCCGGGCCGAGCAGGTAGGCCTCGTGTGCCTCGCGCACATGGCGCGCCTGCGCGTCGGCTTCGGAATACACGGCCACGCTCTGCAGACCCAGTGCTTTGAGCGTGCGGATGATGCGGCAGGCGATGGCGCCGCGGTTGGCAATCAGGACCTTGCTGAACATGGGGTCAACCTTGGATTCGAGAGGGCAGGCCGTCCTGCGGAGGGGTTGTGTTGCTGCGGGCCGTCCCGCAGCAACGGTTCAGATCAGGGTCAAGCCGGATTCCATACAAGGAGCTGAATCGGCGTCGGGTTGTATGCGTTGCAGGGGTTGTTCAGCTGCGGGCAGTTGCTGATCAACACCCACACGTCCATCTCGGCGCGCATCTCCACGTACTTGCCCGGGCCGGACACGCCGTCGTCGAACTTCAGGTCGCCGCCTTCCGTTACCGGCACGTTCATGAATAAGTTGATGTTGGGCACCAGGTCGCGTTTGGTGAGGCCCATGTCGGCGCGCTGCAGGGCGATCAAATAGTTGTCGCGGCAGCTGTGCATGTATTTCTTCTGCAACGCGTAGCGCACGGTGTTGCTCTCGGCCGCGCAGGCGCCGCCGAGCGTGTCGTGGCGGCCGCAGGTGTCGGCCACGATGGTGAGCATGGGCCGGCCGTCGTTGCTGCGGATCACGGAGCCGGTGGTGAGGTAGATGCCGCCCTGGTGGACCATGGTGTCGGTCGCGCTGTAGTGCTCGGCCAGGTCGTCGCGGTTGTAGAAGATCACGTCGGCGGCCTGGTTGCCTTCGAGGTCCACGATGCGCAGGGTCTGGCCTTTGTTGACGGCGAACAGGATGGGCTCGCCGGCCGGGTGGCGCTGGTTCAGCACGGCGTGGGCTGGGTCCAGCTGGCTTTCGAGGATGCGGATGTCGGTGGCGGTGGTGGTCATCTGATCTCTCCTCACAGGTACAACATGTCGCTGTTGTGCAGGGCACGCGCGTTTTCCGGGCGGAATGCGCGGCAGAAGTCGTCGGCCGACGCCGCGCCACAGCGCCAGGCCAGCAGGCCCACTTTCTTGGGCGCGTACACGGGCGCTGGGTCCAGCGCGTGCGGCGCGCTGGACACGGCCAGGATCACGTCCATGTCAAAGCGCAGCTCCACAAAATCGCCCGCCTTCGCGTGGTTTTCTGCAAACCCGAAGCGGCCCTGCGCATCCACGCTCACCTTGCTGAACAGGTTCACCGGCGCGATCAGGTCGCGCCGCGTCAGACCGTGTTTGCCGATCTCGATCAGCAGGCCGTCCTTGCCCGATCGGTACATCGCGTCGCGCGCCTGTTCGTAGCGCTGCTCGCCGTACTTGGTGGCCATCAGTTCGTTGTCGAGCAGGGCGCCCATCGGGTCGTGCCAGCCCAGGCTGTCGGCCGTGATGCTGGCCATGCTGCGGCCCATGTCGCTCATGAGCACATGGCCGCGGGTGTAGTGCGCGGTGTGCTGCGCCTTCAGGCTGTCGGGCATGTTGTAGCGCTCCAGCTTTTCCAGCGCGGAATACAGCACCAGGCTCAGGTTGGCGCCCGCGTCCAGCGCCACGAAGCGGATTCCGCTGCCGCGTGGCATGCGCCAGCTCCAGTGGCTGCCGCCGGGCAGCACCTCGCTCCACATCACTTGGTTGGTGTCCACGCCGGCCAGCGCGGGCGCGGGGAAACGTTGCCAGAAGGCGGGTGCGTCCACCGGCGCGGCCTGCGGCGGGTTGGGCAAGACGGTGGTCAGCGGATCGGGGATGTCATTGAGGTTCATGGGTGTCTCCAGGGTTCAGGCGGCTTCAGTCACCGCGCCGCTCAGGCGCTGCAGCTGTTCCAGATCGGTCTTCATGCCCGAGGTCTCGCGGATGCGTTCCAGGATGTCGCGTTTGAGGCGCACGAACTCCGGCGCGAACTTGAGGTCCTGCGTGCGCTGGTCGCCAAAGGGCACCTCGTAGATGGTGTCGATGCGGCCCGGGCGCGGCGCCATCAGCACCACGCGGCTGCCGAGGTAGAGCGCTTCCTCCACATCGTGTGTCACGAAGACGATGGTGGCTTTCTCCAGCCGGTGCACGTAGCGGATCAGGTCGTGCATCACCTCGCGCGTCTGCGCGTCCAGCGCGCCGAAGGGCTCGTCCATCAGCACGATGTCGGGCCGGCCCATGAGCGCGCGCGCGATCGCCACTCGCTGCTGCATGCCGCCCGACAGCTGGTTGGGCCAGGCGCCCGCCGAGGCTTCCAGGCCCATCAGGCGCAGCAGCGCGTCGGCCCGGCCGTCGGCCGCCTCCACGTCGGCCGAGGTGCGGTCTTTGGTGTGGGCGTGCAGCTGGCGGCAGAACTTGATGTTCTGGCACACCGTCATCCACGGGTACAGGCTGTAGTGTTGGAACACCATGGCGCGGTCGATGCCCGGGCCGGTGACCGGCCGGTTGTCCACCAGCAGCTCGCCGCTGGTCTGTGTTTCGAGCCCGCCGATGGTGCGCAGCAGCGTGCTCTTGCCGCAGCCTGAGGCGCCCACGAAGGTGACGAACTCGTTGGCGCCGATGTCCAGGTCCACGTTCTCCAGCGCGTGGGTGGGCGCGCCGTCGAAGTGTTTGGTGAGGCCGCGGATGGAAACTTTGGGAAGGGTGTTCATCGCATCAGCCTTTCAGATACAGCCAGGGGAAGGCGCGGCGGTGCGCCCAGCGGAACAGCTGGTCCGTCACCAGCCCGATGAGGCCGATGACGATGATCCCGGCGAAGATGGTGTCGGTCTGCAGGAAGCGCTGCGCGCGCAGGATGGCGTAGCCCAGGCCCGAGTTCGCGGCCACCAGTTCGGCGACAACCAGATACGTCCAGGCCCAGCCCATGGTGATGCGCAGCGTGTCGAGCAGCGCCGGCTTGGCGCTCGGCAGGATCACCTTTTCCACCAGCTCCCAACGGCTCGCACCCATGGTCTGCGCCGCCTCCACCTGCGCGGCCGGCACGCGGCGCACGTCTTCCGCCACCATCAGCACCATCTGGAAAAAGGTGCCGATGAAGATGATGGAAATCTTCGAGCCCTCGTCGATGCCCACCCACAGCATCACCAGCGGAATGAAGGCCACCGCCGGCATGTAGCGGATCAAATCGGTCAGCGGCTCCAGCAGCGCCTGCACCGAGCGGAACGAGCCGATCAGCAGGCCCAGCGGCAGCGCGATCACCGCCGAGAGCACGAAGCCCGCCACCACACGGTAGACGCTGATGCCCATGTCTTCGAGCAGGTTGTTCTCCAGCGCCCAGTCCCAGGTCTTGGACAACACGGCCAGCGGCGAGGGCATGAAGGTCGGGTCCATGCCGCCCCAGGCGGCCAGCGCGGCCCACATCAGCAGCGGGGTGATCAGGCCGGTGAGCGCCAACCCCCAGTAGGCACGGCGCGAAATGCCGGTGCGCACCGTCCAGAAGCCGTTGCGCCGCGGCCTGGGCGCTGGTGCAGAGGCGGGCGCGGGCGCCGGCACCGCTGTCGCTGCCGAGGCTGGGGCCTTTGGCAATGCGGCGGCCGACCCGGCAAGGGACGGCGCAAAGGGAGGAAGCTGGGACATGCGGGGCTCCTGGCGAAAGGGACAAACGGCGAGAGAGGCTCGTGCGCAAGCAGCGAAGCGTCTCCCGGGCTTTTGTCCCTCCGTGGAGCCACACGATCGTGGCCGACCGCTCTCGGACCAGACGGCTCAGACTTCATCGGCGAAGTGGTCTGAGCCCGGAACCCTAGCGGTCTTCAAGGCAAGCGGCGTGCGGTGGCACGGCGCCTCTCTGGTTCAGGGTGTTAGCAAGTAGGGTGCCAGATGGGCATGGGGTGCGGGGTGGTGTGGATGCACCAGGTTGGTGTGTGCGGTGGCTTGGTTGAAGGCTCGTGCCCCAAAGGGATACAGCGGCTGCCCGAGCATGCGCTTCGGTTCAGGTGCCAGCAGCCGCTGTCCGGCGCGGATGAGCGTGAGCGTCAGCGCTCGGGGCGCGTGCCCATGGCCGTGAGCACACCCAAGCCGATGAATGATGTTCCCGCGAGCCGGTTGCCCCAGAGGCCGTGCGACGCAGCCCGACGCAGGCGCGGTGCGACGAGACTTGCCGTGAGCACGTAGATGATGTCGGTGCAGCAAGCGATACCCACGAAAACTCCGCCGAGCGCCAGGGTCTGCATCAGCGGGTTGCCGTGAGCGTCCATGAACTGCGGCAGAAAGGCGGCGAAGAACATGGTGGTTTTGGGGTTCAGCAGCGCCACCACAAAGCCATCGCGAAAGACGTGCCGCAAGGGCTGCGCCGGCGCCTGCGGCTTGGCATCGGCGACAGGCGACGCCGCCCGCCACATCCGGATGCCGAGGTACACGAGGTAGGCGGCGCCGGCCCATTTCACCGCGGTGAAAGCGGCCGATGACACCGCGAACAAGGCGGCCAGTCCGAGCGCCGCACCCAAGGCATTGGAGAAATTGCCCAGCGCGACGCCCAGCACGGACGCAAGCCCCCATGCGCGGCCCTGCGCCAAAGTGCGGGCCACGATATAGACGACGGCGGGTCCGGGGGTGATGGCCAACACAAGGCTGGCACCAACAAAAGCCAGGAGCAAAGGAGGGTCGGGAAGCATACGGACTCCAGATGTTGAGGCGGCGAGTATCGCGACTCCATCGCCGCTTGCAAAGAACCCCTTGCCGGATGTCGGCATGGAGAGGCGGTGCCCCGCGCCTTGCAGGCACGGGTTGCAAGGTCCGCTTGGGTCGGCACCAGGCATCGATTTCCAAATCTCCGGTGCGAACTCCATCGCGTGATCGGACACCCGTCGCTGAGCCTCAGGCCGCCACCGTCCCCCGCGTGGCCGACGGCAGTTCGCCGAACAGGGCCTTGTAGTCGCTCGCGAAGCGCGAGGGGTGCCAGAAGCCCCAGCGCGCCGCGATGTCGCCCACGGGCGCTGCCCGGTTCTGGCGCAGTTCGCTGCGCACCTGGTTGAGGCGCATGGCGCGCAGGTAGGTCACGGGGCTGATCTGCATCACTTCTTCAAACGCGTACTGCAGCGCGCGGCGCGAGGTGCCGATGGCCTGGCAGAGGTCGGGCACGGCGATCACTTCGTGGGCGTGGGCCTGCATGTACTGCCGGGCGCGGGCGACGATGCGGCGGCGGCTGGTGGCCGAAGCGGGCAGCGCGCCCGCCGGCTCGCCCGAGCGCAGGTTGGCGAGCAGGGCGTCGCAGAGCGAGAGTGCGAGCATGCGGCGCGCGGCGGGGTGGGCGCTGAGGTCGCTCGGGGTTTGCGCGAGCCGCAGGGCGGCGTTGAGCAGCCGGCCGTATTCGACGCAGGCCGCGCTCGTGGGCTTGAGCAACAGGGGCACCGGGGGCAGCTCCGCCCCGTGGCCGTCCACCTGCGCCACCAGCTCGCGCAGGGCCGCCTGGTCGACCGAGAGCGCGAGGATCTGCGTGTCGGCGCTGGCCACGAGATCGAACTCGCCTTGGGACGACACGCCGATGAGTTGTTCGCCCTGCAGGCGGTGGCCACCGAACCAGCCGGGCGATCGCCCGGCGCGCACGAGGGCGACGGAGACGCGATCGGCGCAGACGCGGCCCGCCTGCATGACGGTCTGGTTGGCGCGCTCGGCAAACACCTGCACCGGGCCCACGCGCAGTTCGTCCACCTCGCCTTCGAAGCGTCCGGCCGACAGCTGCTCGTAGCGCTGGTCCCAGTCGGGCAGGCTGGCGGCCTGCTCGCCGGCGTCGCGTGCACGTTTGTGGGAATGATCGAAGTTCATGCCGGCCGCGATGCAAGTTGTGCGCCATTGTTGGGGCCGGCGCAGATTTGCCAAATACGGATAACCCCTCGGTGTCGGCGAACCCTAAGGTGCGGGCCTTGTCCGAACCCGCTTCACGAGGAACCCCACCATGCCCACCCGCTCCCTCCCCCTGGCACTGAGTGCCGTCGCCCTGGCCGTCGCCGCGCTGTGGTCGCCCCTGGCGCTGGCGCACGGCGCTGCCGCCAAGATGGTGCCGCTGAAAAAGGCCGCCAAAGACTTCAAAGCCACCGTACAGTGGGACAGCTATGCCCGGGTGTTCACGCTCGCGCGCAACAGCACGCTGGTGCGTGTGAAGCCGGGCGCGAAGACGGCGCAGGTGAACGGCGCGCCGCTGCGGCTGGCCGTGCCGGTGGTGCTGCGCAAGGGCAGGGCGTATGTGGCGGCCGACTTTTTCCAGCAGGTGTTCCAGTCGGGCCTGGACAAGACCTTCGTGGTCGAGCGCAAGCCCAACCCGCTGAACCCGCTGACCGCGGACGAGATCCAGGCCACACTGGAGGTTCTGAAGGCCTCGGGCCAGTTCAAGCCCGGCCACCGCTTCACCGAGATCGTGCTCAAGGCGCCGCCGAAAGACCAGGTGTGGGCGCACGCGCTGGAGGGCACACCGGTGCAGGCGCCCCGCCAGGCGGCGTTCGTCATCCTCGACGGCCGCAAGCTGATCGAGGGCACGGTGGACCTGGCCACGAAGCGGCTCACGCAGTGGCAGCCGGTGCCCGGCGCGCACGGCATGGTGCTGATCGACGATTTCGGCGCGGTGCAGGCCGCCATCGAGGGCAGCCCGGAGTACGCGAAGGCGCTGGCGCTGCGCGGCATCAACGACGTGAAAAAGGTGGTGGCCACGCCGCTGACCGTGGGTTACTTCGACGGCAAGGACGGGCTGAAACAGGAAGCGCGCTTGCTCAAGGTGGTGAGCTACCTGGACGTGGGCGACAACAACTACTGGGCGCACCCGATCGAGAACCTGGTGGCGGTGGTGGACCTGGAGAAAAAGCAGGTCATCCAGATCGAAGACGCGGGTGTGGTCCCGGTGCCCATGAAGCCCACGCCTTACGACGGCAGCGCCGGGCAGACCAGCGCGCCGCGCAAGCCGCTGCACATCACCGAGCCCGAGGGCAAGAACTACACCATCAGCGGCAACACGCTGAGCTGGCGCAGCTGGGATTTCCACATCGGCCTGAACTCGCGCACCGGCCTCACGCTCTCGACCGTGACCTACAACGACAAGGGCAGCAAACGCAAGGTGATGTACGAGGGCACGCTGGGCGGCATGATCGTGCCCTACGGCGACCCGGACGTGGGCTGGTACTTCAAGGCCTACCTGGACTCGGGCGAGTACGGCATGGGCACGCTGACCTCGAGCATCGAGCCGGGCAAGGACGCGCCGCAGAACGCGGTGTATCTGGACGCCACCATCGCCGACTTCACCGGCGCGCCGATGACGATCCCCAACGCGATCGCGGTGTTCGAGCGCTACGCCGGCCCCGAGTACAAGCACCAGGAAATGGGCAAGCCCAACGTGAGCACCGAGCGCCGCGAACTCGTGGTGCGCTGGATCAGCACGGTGGGCAACTACGACTACATGTTCGACTGGGTGTTCGCCGAGAACGGCACCATCGGCATCAACGCGGGCGCCACCGGCATCGAGGCGGTCAAGGGCGTGAAGGCGCGCACCATGCAGGACGCGAGCGCCGCCGACGACACGAAGTACGGCACGCTGCTGGACCACCACATCGTCGGCACCACGCACCAGCACATCTACAACTTCCGCCTCGACATGGACGTGGACGGCGAGGCCAACTCGCTGACCGAGATGGACCCGGTGGTGCTGCCCAACACGGCCGGCGGCCCGCGCACCAGCACCATGCAGACGACGATGCGCACGGTGGCGACCGAGAAGCAGGCGGCGCAGAAGTTCGACCCCGCCACCATCCGCCTGCTGAGCAACGGCGGCAAGACCAACAAGGTGGGCAACCCGGTGTCGTACCAGCTGATCCCCTACGCCGGTGGCACGCACCCGGTGGCCAAGGGCGCCAACTTCGGCAAGGACGAGTGGATCTACAACCGCCTGAACTTCATGGACAAGCAGATCTGGGTCACGCGTTACCACACGGACGAGCGCTTCCCCGAAGGGAGGTTCCCGAACCGTTCGAACAAGGACACCGGCCTGGGCCAGTTCAGCGCCGACGACCAGCCCATCGTGAACACCGACAACGTGGTCTGGCTCACCACCGGCACCACCCACGTGGCGCGGGCCGAGGAATGGCCGATCATGCCGACGGAGTGGGTGAACGTGCTGCTCAAGCCCTGGAACTTCTTCAACGAGACGCCCACGCTGGGGCTGGTGCAGCCAGCGAAGCCCGCGAAGTAAGCGCCTTCCACGCAACCACCCGACAGGCCCTTGCAGCATTTGGAAACCATTGGTCATCATGCGTTGACACAGCCAACCTACATTCCCCTCCACACAAGAAGGAGTGTTGATATGGACAAGTCAATGATGAAGGGCATCGCCGTGGGCGGGTTGGCCATGGTGGTGCTGGGGGCCAGCGCTGTGACCGGGTACAAGACCTTGAACCAGCCGAAGTTTGCCGACGTGGTCGCGGTGAAGGAAGTGACGGAGACCGTGGTGACGCCACGGGAGCGCTGCGAGAACGTGCAGGCGCGGCGGCAGGCGCCGGTGAAGGACGAGCACCGCGTCGCGGGCACGTTGATCGGTGGCGTGGCGGGTGGGCTGCTGGGCAGCAACATCGGCGGCGGCAACGGCAAGAAGCTGGCAACCGTGGCCGGGGCGGTGGCCGGCGGTTATGCGGGTAACCAAGTGCAAAAGAACATGCAGCAGAACGACGTGGTCACGACGACGGAGCGCCGCTGCAGGACGGTGAAGCTCAAGTCGCAGAAGCTGGTCGGGTACGACGTGACCTACCGGCTCAACGGCCAGGACGCCCAGGTGCGCACCTCCTTCCAACCGGGCGCCACGCTGCCGGTGAAGGACGGCCAGGTGGTGGTCACACCGCCGCCCGAGATGCGTTCGGCAGTTTAGGAAAACATGCATAGATGTCATTTTTTGACGATTGACTAATCATCTATGCCGGCTTTTTGATGGATGCCGACCTGCAGCGCAAGGCGTATTGCTGAACGACTTCAGCGCCAGACAGAAGCCTTTCGCAGGCCTAAGCCCGCGTCGTTCCGGTCCAGATATGCCCGCACCAGCTCGCGCAGCCGCGCCCGCCCGAAGCTCGGGTCGTGTCCCGCGTGCACCACGCTCACGGGCAGTGCCAGCAGGCGCTCCATGGTGCGCGCGTAGGCCACGCGGTCAGAGTGGTGCAGGTCGTCGATGAGCGGGCCGTCGTAGATGGCGTCGCCGGAAAACAGCGTGGCGGTTTTCGCTTCCCAGAGTCCGATGCTGCCGGGCGAGTGGCCGGGCAGGTGCAGCACCTCGAAGTGGCGGTTGCCGAGGTCGATGACGTCGCCTTCGTCGAGCCGGCGCGTGACGGTGGCTTGCCGGACTTCCCAGGCCGAGAGGTCGTAGTCGGGCGTGGGCAGGGCGGTGAGCGCGGGGCCGCCGGTGGTGTAGCCGGGCACTTCGATGTTGACTTCGTTGAGGTCAAGGTCGGCCAGCGTGCCGTCGGGGTCGGCGTGGGCAAGTGCGTCGGCTTCGAGGCGGTGGCACCAGCATTCTTCGAACTCGTGGTGGCCGCCCACGTGGTCCAGGTGCACGTGCGTGGCGAGCGCGGCCACGCGCTGGCCGAACAGGTGGCGCGAGGCGGCGTGCAGGCTGCTGACGCCCAGACCGGTGTCGACCATGAGGTCGAGCCCGCGTCCGCGGATGTGCCAGATGTTGCAGCGGAGCAAGGGGATGACGTGCGGTTCGGTGATGAGGGTGATGCCTTCGCCGAGGCTGCGAAAGGTGAACCAGTCGCCCGGGGCTGTGGGCAGTGGGGTGGTGGCTGGCATCACAGCGGCAGCCCGCAGCGCGGGCTCTCGTCTCGTGCACCTGGGTGGGCGTGGTCGAAATTCATGCGTTCTCCGATGCAAGTTGTGCGCCATGCCCGGCGCATCTGGGTGGCGTCGCGCGCGACGTCACGGTGGGTCATACCTCCATCGCATGGAGGAAACGTTCCCTCCCTTTGTTGATGTGCGCTCGCACCCGCCTGCCTAGCATGGCTGCTCCACGGCATGTCGCCACTTTCAGGAGTTCACCATGGGCATCGACATTTCCAGCGCCATCGACAAGGCCGCATTGTCCGACGCATGGGCCTTGAAGCTGCGTGAGCATTACTTCATCGGCCCGCACATTCTGGGCATTGAAGTGACGCAATGTATCCAGTACTTCCGTGCATCGCGCCACCTGACCGACCCCGCCGACAGGGGCCCCAACAATTCCCTGCGGCTGGTGGCCTACAAGACCGCCTGGGTGCGGGTGTATGTGCGCGCGGGCTGGGGCGGGGCGGTGAACCTGACCGGCAATCTGCAGATCAGCGCGCGGCGCAACCGGTGGTTGCCCCTGTGGGTGGACGTGGGCACGCTGACACCCCAGACACCCGGCACGGTGGCGGCGCAAACGCTGCCCGACTACGCCACCGAACGCGGCACCATGACCGCCACGCTCAACTTCATCGTGCCCGCGGACGACATGGTGGGCCGGATGGCCTTCAAGGCCAACATCTGGCGCGCCGACGACGCCACCGCGGCCATCGTGGACAGTGAAACGGTGGAGGCCGATGTCACCCTGCTGCAGACCTTGCGCGTGCGTGGCCTGATGGTGGCCTACAACGGCCCCAACGCGGCCGGCAACGGCACGCTCAACATCGCCGCGCCCACGGTGGGCGAGCTGCAGACCACCGCGGCCTGGTCGCACACCGTGTTCCCCGTGCAGGCCGAGGGCGTGTTTTCCAGCGCCGGCACCGTGACCCTGACGGTGCCGCTCACCGGCGCCCCGCCGAATCCGGGTGGCTGCTCGGCGGGCTGGATCACGCTCAACGGCCAGCTCGCGGCGGCCAAGGCCAACGACGGCAACCGCACCGACGTCGTGTACTACGGCCTGCTGCCCAACGGCGTGCCCATGGGGCCGGTGATCGGATGCGCGAGCAACGGTGTGACCTCGGGCGGGGTCGGCAATGGCGTGACGATGGCGCACGAACTCGGGCATTTCGCGGGCCTGCCCCACGCGCCCTGCGGCACGCCGGGCAACGCCGCCTACCCGGCCTACGAACCCTACGACCCGGCCGGCACCCCCACGGCGTCCATCGGTGAATACGGGCTGGACATCAACGACGGCACGCTCCACCAGCCCAGCCAGAAAGACTTCATGTCCTACTGCGGCCCGCGGTGGACGTCGATCTTCACGCACCAGGTGCTGATCGACAATGCGATCTTCGCCCCGACCACGACCAACCCCCGCTTTCGCATTCCGGAGCTCTACGATCCGTGGTTGTGGCCCTGGGAGTACATCCCCGACCCGGCCCCGGAGCCCTGGGAACACTGGAAAAACCGCATCGAGGACCTGCGCATGCGACCCGTCATCACCCTGATCGGCACCTTCGAGCGCGACGCCTCGATCACCATGCAGCACGTGATGCGTGTGGACGCCCAGTCCACCGTCGCCACCGGCGTGCCCACGAAGATGGTGGCCGAGCTGGTCGGCGCCAACGGCGATGTGCTGGCGAGCGCGCCGGTGATGCGCATCCCCGCCGACGCCCATGGCAGCGGTGGCTGTGGGTGCGGCGGCGGCTGCGGCGACGGGGAGCCGCCGGTGTTCGGCTTCCAGGCCATGATCCCCAACGTGGGCCGTGGCGCGGTGCTGCGCATCGTGCACGTCGGCGCGCTGGACGATGCCGAGGGCCGGTTGAAGCGCCCGCTCACCGTGGCCTGGGAACGCAAGGCGGCCGGGCGGGCGGTCAAGCTCGGTGAGATCGCTGTGAAACCCGGCGCACGCGGTGTGGCCCTGGCCTGGAAGCTCGACGGCGCGGGCGCCGAGGGTGCGGTGAGCTGCTCGGTGCAGTTCAGCAAAGACGGCGGGCGTTCGTGGAACGGCTGTGCGGTCGGCATCACCGATGGCAAGGCGCTGATCCCGGCCGACGCGCTGCCGAGCGGCAAGCTGCAGTTCCGGGTGCTCGCGCACGACGGCTTTGACACGGCGGTGCGCACCTCGGACGCGGTGGAGATCGCTGTGCGCGCGCCCAACGTGGCCGTGATGTACCCCAGTGCCGGCGCGCTCATCGAAACCGCCACGCCGATGCGCCTGTGGGCCAACGCGATGAGCAGCTCGGGCGAGCGCATCGAGGGCGAGGCCTTCGAGTGGCAGCTGGACGGCAAAACGGTGGGGCGCGGGCGCGAGCTGTGGATCCGCGCACCGAAGCCCGGGCGGCACGAAGCCAGGGTGGTCGTCACCGACGGCCGCAGCAAGGGCGAAGCGAGCGCGGCGTTCACCACCTTCGATCCCGACCAGGACACGCCACCCCCGAGCAAGCCCGCCAAGCGAGGCCGTTGACCGGGTGGGTCCGCCCACCTCCAGGCACATCTGGTGAACCTACCCGTGGGCTGGCCGTTCGTCGTCCACCCACTCCAACACCTGCCAGTCGCCCGCGAGCGGACCCCGTTCCACGCGGGCGTGCTCGGTGTCCACCCGGTGCAGCGCGCAAGGCAGGGCCTGGCCTTCCAGTGCGGGCCGGGTGGCGCGCTCCACCGTCCACACGCCGTGCGCCAGCGTGCCAAAGCCGATGGTGAAATCCAGCAACGCAGCGGCCTGAGCCGGGCGGCGCTGCAGCACATCGCCCAGGGTTTCGTCGGGCACCAGATCGGCCGGCCAGGCGGCAGCGCGCGGGCGCAGGTGCAAGCCGTACACGCCGGCCACCAGCAGGCGCTCGGCGGTGGGCTGGCCGCCCGCATCGAGCCGCGCGAGCGCGATGCGTCGGCCGAGCGAAGCGGGCAGGCGCTCCCACACTTCGAGGTAGCGGCCGTGGACGCCGGTCTCGATCACGCGGTCCGGCGTCTCGAACACCATGTGGCCGGCGTCGGGTGTGCTGCGCGGGGGCTGGAAGTCGATCGTTCGCTGCCAGGTGCAGATCTCGGGCAAGGCCGGGTCGGGCCGGGTGATGGCGGTGGTGCCGCCAAAGCCTTGCTGCAGCGCCAGGCCGTCGGGCGTGTCGCGTGCAGCCTCCGCAGGCACACGCAGGTCGCCGTGCCACAGGCCGGTCTGCAGCCAGCGCACCCAGGTGGTCGTGTCGCGGCCCTCGGGCGATTCCAGCAGGGTGCGCGCCCACACGCCGTGGTACGCGGCGGGCACGTCGGGGCGGGTGGGCGTGTTCATGCGGAGGCTTGCACGTGCAGCGCTTGCAGCGCCTGCACACATTCGTCGGTGCCCAGCACCGAACCGAAGAGGCCGCCTTCGACGCCGATCATGGCCAGCGCGGGTGCCTGCAGTTCGGGCTGGCTGGCGGCGGTCGCGTCGCCCACGGTGGTGCAGACGTAGCCACGGTCCACCGCTTCGCGCAGGGTGGAGTGCACGCAGACTTCGGTGGTCACGCCGCAGAGGATGAGCTGGCGCACACCCTGCCGCGTCAGCAGGCTGTCGAGACCGGTGAGGTAGAAGGCACCGTAGCCAGGCTTGTCGATCACCGCTTCGCCGGGCAGCGGGCGCAGCGCGTCCACCAAGTCGTGACCCTGTTCGCCGCGCACCAGCAGGCGCCCCAGCGGGCCGGGGCTGCCGATGGGCGCGCCGGCTGCCACGCTGCGCGCCATCTTCGCGGGCGGGCAATCCGAGAGGTCGGGCAGATGCCCTTCGCGCGTGTGCACCACCCGCAGGCCGGCGGCGCGCGCTGCGGCCAGCAGGCGCTGCACCTGCGGCACCACCGCCTGCATGCGCGAGATGTCGATGCCGGCCTGGTGCGCATAGCCGCCGGGGCTGCAGAAGTCGCGCTGCATGTCGATGACGATCAGCGCGGTGCTGACGGGGTCGAAGGCGGGCAGGGCGTTCATGGCGCGGGGCGGGTGAATCCGGTGGTGATGGCTTCGGCCATGCGGCGCGCCACCTCGTCGGCGAGCAGTTTGCCTTTGGCGGCGTCGGAGCCTTTGGCTGACGAGAGCACGCCCGAGGGCGGCACCCAGTCGGTGCGGCTGGGGTACATGTCGTAGGGCGGGAAGTCGGCCGGGCCGTCGTCGGGCAGCAGGTCCAAACGCACCAGGCTGGGGTGGTGGTGCAGCATCATGGACGTCTCCAGCACGGCGGCATGCTCCAGCGCGAAGCCTGGGAAGCCGCCGGGGAACACGTCACCCAGGGTCTGTGGCGTCATGAAATCCCAGTACTCCAGCCGCATCACCTGCAGCGCGTTGGCCGGGTCGGTGGCCTTCGCATCGCGCAGGCCGAGGTCGATGCCCTCGATCAGGAACCACTGGTTCTCGTAGCGGCCGTTCACGATCACGAGCTTGGTCAGGCCGTGGCGCGCGAACTCGCGCACCGCGTCGCGCACCTGGCCGATCAGCGTGGCGGCGTCCACGCTGGTGGTGCCGCAGAAGTGTTGGCCGCCGCCGCACTTGGGCTGCGATTTGTAGCCGTAGCTCAGCGTGGGCGCGACCAGCCCGCCCACGCGCGTCGCGGTGTCGGCGGCCACGGCGCTGGCGAGCAGGCCGTCGGTGCCCAGCGGCAGGTGCGGGCCGTGTTGTTCGAGCGCGCCCACGGGCAGCAGCACGGGAGGCTGGTCGGCGCGGATGCGCTGCTGGTAGTCCAGCCAGGACAGCTGGTTCATCCACACGGTGTTGTTGTTCATCGGGGTCTCCGGGTTCAGGCGGTGGTTTTGGTGGTGGGTGCGACGGGGGCTTCGGCGGGCGTTCCGCCCAGCGCCTCCACCAGGGCCGCCGCAGCGATGAGCGCGCCACCGGCCCAGCCCAGGGGCGTGAGGCTTTCGCCGCCGAAGGCGATGGCGGTGCCGACCGAGACCAGCAGCTCGGCCAGCAGGATCACCCCCGCGCGGCTGCTCTCCAGGTGGCTCACGCCGTATTGCCAGGTCACGGTGGCCAGCAGCATCCAGCCAAAGCCGTAGGCCAGCAGCGCCAGCCACACCAGCGGCCCCATCACCGACAGCACCGCGGACAGGCCTGGGCCGCTGAGCCCGGTGGCCAGCGCCGAGAGCAGACCGCAGCCGATGAACACCGAGAAGGTCTTGGTGCGCAGGGGCACGCGGTGCGCGGCGCGCGCGATCACGTTGTTGGCGGCGAAGGCGAAGCCGGCCGAGAGCGAGAGCGCGTCCACCCAGGTGAGGGCCAGCGCCGCGGAATCCCCCAGACCCGGCCCGCCGAGCACCATCCAGAGCCCCACGATGGCCGCGACCACGGCCAGCCAGCGCGTGAGCGGAATGCGCTCTTTGAGGAACAGCCAGCCGCCCAGAACCGACCACACGGGCGAGAGGTAAAACAGGAACATCACCCGCACCACGTCGCCCACCATCAGCGCGTTGACGAACGAGGTGTTGGCCCAGCCACCCACGAGCAGCAGCGCGAGAACCAGCCCCCACTGCGCGCGCCAGGCGGCGCGGTCGCACCAGAGCAGCGCCACGGCGAGCAGGCCCACCGAACCGTAGGTGATCAACGCCACCAGCGGGCCCGAGAGGCCCTGCGCAATGAACCCTTTGAGGGGTATCCACGACAGGCCCCAGAGCGAGGCCGAGAACAGCAGCACGCCGGTGGCGAGGCGGTCGGACGGGCGGGCGGGCAGGAATGTCATCGGTTCTCCATGGCGCCGGAGCAGCGACACCCAAGGGCACCGAGGAACCGGCTTCGCCGGGCCTCTGGTGCCGCCCCCCTTGAGGGGGGTGACGCGAAGCGGCGCGGGGGGTGTTCCATCCTCATGTCATGACGGAGCCGCCGTTGGGGCCGAGCACCTGGCCGCAATAGAAGCGCGAGAGGTCGGACGCGAGGAACAGCGCGCTGGCCGCGATCTCGGCCGGGTCACCCAGCCGGTGCTGCGGGATCGCGAGTTCCTTCTCCACCCACTCGGCGCTCATGTGGTCGAGCGAGACCATGGCGGTGGCCACGGGGCCGGGCGCGATGGCGTTGACGCGGATCTGCTGCGGCGCGAACTCGCGCGCCAGTGAGCGTGTGAGCCCGATCACACCAGCCTTGGCCGCGCAGTAAGGGGCGTAGCGCTCGCGCCCGAGGATGCCGAGGTCGGACGCGATGTTGACGATGGCGCCGCCACCGCGCGCCACCATGCCGGGCAGCACCGCGCGGCACACCAGGAAGACGGACTTGAGATCGGTGCCGAGCATCTGGTCCCACTCGGCTTCGGTGGTGTCGAGGAAGGCCTTTTCCTGGATGATGCCGGCGTTGTTCACGAGCACGTCGACCGCACCGAAGGCCGCGAGGGCACCGTCCACCAGGCGTTGCACCTCGGCCGCCTGGCTCACGTCGGCGCTGATCGCGGTGGCCTGGCCACCTGCGGCTGCGATGGCCTGCACCAGCGAAGCGGCTTCGGCGTCTTGCCGAAGGTGGTTGACCACCACACGTGCGCCGGCCTGCGCGAACAGCAGCGCAGTGGCGCGGCCGATGCCGGTGGCGGCCCCGGTGATCAGCACCGTCTTGCCCTGCAGTCCGTAGTGCGGCGACGTCATCAAACCGCCGTCAGAAAAGAAACACCCACGGCACCGATGAAGCCATCGGCCCGGTGCGGTGCGCCGGGCGGCAGCACCGCACCGTAGTCGCTCGCCAGCACGCGGGTCACGCGGTGGCGGTGGTAGGCGCGCAGCAGCTCTCCCACCGTGACCACCTGGGCATTGCCCTCGGGGTAGAGCTCGCGGTGCAGCCGCGGCAGCTGGTACCAGGGTGCGACCGGGCGCTCGTGGTGCGCGTTGTGGAAGCCGAAGTTGAGCCAGACCAGGTTGAGCCATTTGGCGTCCAGGCCCACCACGTCGCTGTAGGTGTTGGCCTGCTCGTAGGCGCGGTCGCGCAGCTTGTCCTGCGGGATCGGCTTGTCGTCGAGGATGGGGTAGGCGTCGTAGGTGTGCTGGAAGCAGTCGGCAAAACGCAGCAGGTGCACGAACAGCAGGTAGGCCAGCGCGTAGAGGGCCAGGGCCTTGAGCGACCACCAGGCCAGCAGCGCCCAGGCCGTGAGCCGCACCACGGCGACACCGATCACGCGGCCGCGCGCCGCCTTCTTGCGTTCGCCCAGGAAGGGCAGCGCGATCACGAAGCCGCGCATGACGAACTCCACCGCGGGGACGTGCAGCCATTCGAGCGCCAGCACCACCCGCCGCACCAGCGGGTGGGCGCGCAGGAAACCCTGCAGGTCGAAGGTGATGACGTCGGCGCGTTCGATGTGGTGGCGCATGTGTTTGCGGCGCAGGTCGGCGAAGCTGGCGTAGGCGCTGCCGTTGATCCAGCTCATGAACCGGCCCCAGCGCTCGTTGGCCTGCGGTGTGCGGAAGATGGCGTGGTGTGCGAACTCGTGGATGAAGTAGGCCGACCAGGTGAGCGTGAGTGCGACCAGCAGCACGCCCAGCGCGTTGAGCGTCCAGTGGCTCTGGCCCAGCAAGGCGATGCCCAGTGGCCAGCCGAGCACGGTGAACGCCAGCGCAGCGGTGTTGGGCCACACGCCGTCGGCGTGGCGGAAAAGGGCTTGTGTCATGGCGGGAACTCCATGCGGGGAACGCGGGGTGGCCAGCGCTCCGCGCACCCGTGCCAGCGGCACGGGCGGCGGAAATCTCTGAGCGGGGTTTACTTGGCCAGCGCCTTGACGAGCGCGGCGTCGAAGGTGGCTTCGGTGGCCGGGACGGTCTTGATCTGGCCCTTGGCCAGGAGCAGCTGGCCGATGATGTCGCCGCTGGCGTAGTACGAGGTGGTTTCCTTCGCCTTCATGAAGGCCTTGGGCATCTCGGCGGCGGGGATGTTGTAGACCCCACCGAGCTGTTCCTTCACCTCGGCGGCCGACACGCCCATGAACTTGCCGATGATCTTGTTGGCCTCATCGGGCTTGGCCTTCATGTAGGCCAGGCCGTCAAGGTAGGCCTTCATGATGCCGGTGATCTCGGTGGGCTTGGCCTTGATGACCTTGTCGTCGAACACCAGCACGTCGGCGATCAGGCCTGGCGCGTCCTTCGACGAAAACACCACCTTGAACTTCTTGCCACCGCCTTGGCCGAGCACCTGCGACAGGCTGGGTTCGTAGGTCACGCCGATGGGCAGTGCACCCGAGGCCATCGCGGCCGGCACCGCTTCGGGCGTCATGCTCACGGGGCTGATGTCCTTCTCGCTCAGGTTCACCGTCTTGAGCGCGTAGGAGAGCAGGAAGTCGCTCGGCGAAAGCGGGTTGTAGCCGATCTTCTTGCCTTTGAAGTCGGCCACTTTGCCGATGCTGCCGTCGGCCACGATGGCGTCGCCGCCGTTGGAGTAGTCGATGGGCATCACCACCTTCATGGCGCGGCCCGCCGCCACCTGGCCCACCACCTGGTCGTAGGTCAGCATGCCGCCGTCGACCGCGCCCGAGGCGATGGCCGCTGGAATCAGCGCCGGGTCGTTGAAGACCTGCAGCGAGACCTTGAGCTTGTACTTCTTGTAGAGGTCCAGCGCGTCGGCCACATAGAACGGACCGTAACCCACCCAGACCACGGTGGCCAGCTTCATCGAGGTCTGCGCGAAGGCCGAAGCGGTGGCCAGCGTGAGTGCCAGGCCCAGGGCGGGCTTGAGGAAATGGTGGCGTCGCGAAGAAGAACGCAGGCTGCTGGCGGTGAAGGCGGTGTTTTTCATCAGAGGGACTCCAAGGGTTGGTGGGACGTGCAGAAGAACCGATCGGTGATCGTTCTCCCGGGCTTTTGTCCCTCCGTGGAGCCTGCGATGAGGCCGGCACACTCTCGGACCAGACACCACGCCACGCGTGATCGGAACCCTAGTGCACCTGTGTGCTGAGGATTTGCAGGTCAGACCCCAAACCGCTCTTCTTGCGGGTTGGCTATCAGCAGAAACCATGCCAGCCCGCACCGCAGGGGCACAGCCCCTGGCGCGCCGTGGCGACCGGTTCGGAAACCCCAAGCTGGTGCGGCTGGAGCGGTGCGTGGTGCTGCCGACCGCCCGTTGTTGGTGCCCGCCCGTGCCGTGCCCAGCCTCTCAGTGCAGCTTGACCAGCGGCGTGGCGCGCTTGACGAGGAAGCGCGCCACCGCCAGCACGGCGGTGCGCAGGCTGCCCAGCACCGCCTGGTGGTGCATCAGGTGCAGGCTCACGTACATGGTGCGCGCCAGCGCGCCCTGCACATACCAGGTGGAACGGAACAGGTTGCCCATGAGGTTGCCCACCGAGGTCTGCGTGCCCACCGACACCAGGGAGCCGTGGTCGCGGTAGACGTAGGCGCCGGTCCGCTCGGGCCGGCCCATGGCGCGCGCCATCAGCGTCTGGTAGAGGTGGCTGGCCTGCTGGTGCGCGGCCTGCGCGCGCGGGGGCACCCAGCCGCCACTGGCCGTGGGGCAGGCCGCGCAGTCGCCCAGGGCGAAGATGTCGCTCTGGCCCTTCACCCGCAGCGTCGGCTCCACCTCCAGCTGCCCGCTGCGGTTCGTGGGCAGGCCCAGCGTGGCCAGCATCTCGGGCGCCTTGATGCCGGCGGCCCACACCACGAGGTCGGCGGGGAACACGCGTCCCCCGGCGTCTTCCACCTGGGCCGGCGTGATGCGTGCCACGCGGCAACCGGTCTCGACCGCCACATGGCGTTCCTTCAGCAGCTTCGTGGCCGCCTGCGACACCTTCTCGGGCAGGGGCGCGAGGATGCGATCGGCGCCTTCGATCAGGGTGATCTGCACGTCGCGCTGCGGGTCGAGCCGGCGAAAGCCGTAGCGCGAGTGCACCACGCTGGCCTCGCGCAACTCGGCGGCCAGCTCCACGCCGGTGGCGCCGCCGCCGATGATGACCACGCGAACCTGGCCCGGCACGCCCGCGCTCTTGCGCAGCTCGGCGGCCGTGAGCAGCTTGAGCATGCGCAGGCGAAAGTGTTCGGCGTCGGCCGGCCGGTTCAGCGACAGCGTGTGTTCGGCCGCCCCGGGCACGTTGAAATGGTTGGCCGTGCTGCCCACCGCCAGCACCAGTTGGTCAAAGGGCAGGCTGCGCGCGGGCACCAGCTCCTCGCCGTGTTCGTCCAGCACCGGTGCCACCTGGATCTCCTTGCGCGCCAGGTCCAGCCCGGTCAGGGCGCCCAGGCAGAAGTTGAAGCGGTTGTCGTGCGCCAGCATTTCGTAGGACAGGCCTTCCTGGTGGATGTCCAGCGTGCCCGCGGCCACCTCGTGCAGCGAGGGCTTCCAGATGTGGAACAGCTGCTGGTCCACCAGGGTGACCTGCTCCACGCCGAGCTTTCGGCCCAGCTTGCAGGCCAGTTCCAGGCCGCCTGCGCCACCGCCCACGATCACGATGCGAATGTTCATGCTGTCCTTCTTGTTTCTTGTGTAACGGCGTGTTTTCCGTTGCCCGCGCCCTTGCAGTCAGAGGTTCCCATTTTCCGGCCTGGGCGTCTGCGACAGACCGGACCGCGTGTGTGGGTACGCGGGCAGCCATTGCATACCGCCTCCACAACACCCACACTACGCGCTCCACAGCCCGCCCGGTGGCGACCGACCCGAAGAATCCCAGGCAACCGTGGCGAGCGAGGATGGCGCTGGTGTGCGTTGCCACACAGAAGCGGCCAGGGTTTGATCGGAAACTTGTCGGTTCACGATTCGGCGCTTACCCCCAACGGAGTTCACCATGTCAGGCCAGACCTACCGCATCGAGAGCGAATCTCCCATCGTGAGTCCGTTGCTGCCCGAGTCGGGTCAGGCGGAAATCTGGCTGGACGATGGCGAGCTGGCGGTGGTGGTGGCCGCCAAGAGCCACACCGTGCCGGGCGGCCGGGAAATCCGCGTGGTGCACGTGCCCACGGGCGAGGTCGTGTTCCGCAAGGCGGACGAGCGTGACCGCGAGCCCGTCGAAGGCGGTGGCGTTGGTTGACCCTTCTCGGTCCGGGCTATAAACCGGCATGGAATTTTTCAGCTGGTTGCCCCCCTCCCTGATCGAATGGTTGCCCACCCTGGGCGTGGCCCTGTTGGTGGCGCTGATCGCCGAGACCGTCTACCAGGCCGGTAAACGCATCTTCCTGCGGGCCACGCGCGCCGCACCGGTGACCGCCAGCATGGGCCGGGCCGTGCAGGCGCCCGCCCACGTGCTGCTCTACCTGCTGGCGCTCAACCCGGTGTGGCAGCGGGTGCCCGCCGGTGTGGCCTGGCTGCCGGGCGCGGAGCGCTGGACGGCGCTGCTGCTGATCGGCGCCGTGACCTGGCTGCTGGCCCGCGCCGTCCATGGTGTGGCCCGGGGTGTGATCGAGGCCAACCCGCTGGCCGGCGCGGACAACCTCGCGGCGCGCCGCATCCAGACCCAGACCCTGGTGCTGTCGCGCGTGTCGCAGGGCCTGGTGGTGCTGATCGGGGTGTCCCTGATGCTGATGACCTTCCCGGCCGTGCGCCAGGTCGGCACCAGCCTGCTGGCCTCGGCCGGCGTGGTCGGCATCATCGCGGGCTTCGCGGCGCGCCCGGTGCTGGGCAACCTCATCGCCGGCCTGCAGATCGGGCTGAGTCAGCCGATCCGCATCGACGACGTGGTGATCGTCGAAAACGAATGGGGCGTGATCGAGGAAATCACAGGCACCTACGTGGTGGTGCGCATCTGGGACCAGCGCCGCCTGATCGTGCCGCTGCAGCACTGGATCGAAAAACCGTTCCAGAACTGGACCCGCAGCACTTCCGAACTCATCGGCACCGTGTTCCTGTGGGTCGACTACCGCATGCCGCTGGAGCCGTTGCGCGAGGCGCTGCAGCAGGCCTGCGAGTCGTCCCCGCACTGGGACCGGCGGCTCGCGCTGCTGCAGGTGACCGAAGCGGGCGAGCGCGCCATGCAGCTGCGCTGTCTGGTGACCGCGGCCTCGGCCCCGGCCGCGTGGGACCTGCGCTGCCATGTGCGCGAACAGCTGATCCACTTCATCCAGCGCGAATACCCGCAGTGCCTGCCGCGGCAGCGCTCGGACGTGGTGCTCGAAGAACCACGGGTTGCGCCGCGGCCCGTGGGTGAGGCGCCCGCGCCCGCCGAGCCGGTGGAGGGCGGCGCCGAGCAGATGGAAACGCCGCGGAGCCGCAGCAGCCACACGTGAGCGACGCGTGGCCCGGCGGGCCTCGGGGACAATCGCGCCATGGCCATCCCCATCAACGCCGAGACCGTCCACACCCCGCCCGTGCCCGCCGCCACCGTGATGGTGCTGCGCGACGGGCCCACCGGGCCGCAGGTGCTGATGGTGCGGCGCCACGGCAACTCGGGCGTGCTGGGCGGCGTGCACGTGTTCCCCGGCGGCAAGCTCGACGCCGCGGACCGGCAGGTGGACCCGGCCGCGCTGGACCGGCCGGCGGCGCACTGCCTGCGCGGGCTGGGCGAGCCCGGGCTGGACCCGGACACCGCGGTGGGCCTGCACGCGGCGGCGCTGCGCGAGACCTTTGAAGAATGTGGCCTGCTGCTGGGCCTGGCGGTGCAGCCCGGGGCGCTGCACCGCCTGCGCGAACACACGGCGGGCGGCCTCGGCTTCGCCACCGCGCTGCGGCGCCTGGGCCTGCCGCTGGCGGTATCGAGCCTGCTGCCGTGGTCGCGCTGGGTCACGCCGCGTGTGCCCTCGGTGACCAACAAGCGTTTCGACACCCGCTTCTTCGTCGCCGTGGCCCCGCCGGAGCAGACCGCGCAACACTGCGCCTTCGAAGCCACCGAAGCCGTGTGGCTGACGCCGCGCGGCGCGCTGGAACGCTTCTGGGCCGGCGAGATCGACCTGGCGCCGCCGCAGATCATGAGCCTGAGCCAGCTCGGCCGCCACGCGGACGTGGCCCAGGTCCTGGCCACCGCGCGCAGCCGTCCGCCCGCGCTGATCGAGCCCGAGCCGTTTGATGACGAAGACGGCGTGCGTGTGATTTGCTACCCCGGCGACCCGCGCCACAGCGTGGCGCAGCGCGCCTGGCCTGGGCCGACCCGCCTGGCCTACCGCAACCAGAGATTCGAAGCCGATGGCGGCTTGGCCGCCTTGTTGAGCCTGAGTCCCACGCCGTAGGTTGGGGTGAGACCCCAACACCCACCCATCAAGCCACCACACCAAACCGGTACCGCGTGACCGCCCGGTACGGCCGCTCCGGGCTCACCCGGTTCTGTGGAAAGCCCGGGCAGTTGACCGCATTCGGGTACTGCTGGGCCTCCAGGCAGATCGCGGCGCGCGGGCGGTGCACCGCACCGCCCTTGCCGGTGTCGGGCACCTCACCGTTGCCCAGCTGGCCCGCGCCGTAGACCTGCAGCACCGGCTCGCCGGTCCAGACCTCAAGCGTGCGGCCACTCTGCGGGGCCACCAGCCGCGCTGCGGGGCCGTCGCCCGCGGCCAGCACATAGGCGTGGTCGATGTCGGGCAGGGCGCCCAGCTGCTGCGGGCTGCGCAGGTCCAGCGCGTGGCCGTGCAGGGAGTGCAGCGCGCCGGTCGGCACGTTGTCGCCATCGGTGGCCAGCAGCTCGCGTGAATTCAGCTGCAGGCGCTGGCCGTTGATGTCGCTGCCCGGCCCGTCCAGATTGAAAAACGCGTGGCAGGCGAAGCTGGCCGGGCTGCTGCCTTCGGTCATGCTGGCCTCGTGTTCGACGACCAGTTCGTTGTCGTCGGTAAGGCGATAGACCAGGCGCAGGTCCATGTTGCCCGGGAAGCCGTCCACCGCCTGCTCAAAACGGTGCGTCAGCGCCAGCGTCTGTGCGCCGGGCTGCTCGGCGTTCAGCACCTGAAAGCGCAGGCCGGCCGGCCCGCCGTGGATGCTGTGCGGCCCGGCGTTGGCTTGCAGCGCATGGGGCACACCGTCCCAGTCAAAACGCGCTTGCGAAATGCGCCCCGCGTAGCGGCCAATGAAAGCGCCCATGGACGGCGCGCCGGCTTGCAGCGCGGTCAGGCTGTCGTAGCCCAGCACCACGTCGCCCAGCACGCCGTGGCGGTCGGGCGCCAGCAGCTGCAGGATCTTGGCACCGAGGTTGGTGATGGCCACCTCCATGCCGTGGCGGTTGCTCAGCCGGTACAGGCGCACCGGCCGTCCGGCCACACTGGCTTCGAATCGGCGCGGGTCCAGGGCGGGGGTGGGGTGCATGGGGTCAGCGCTGGCCGATCTCGGCGCGCTCGCGCGTCCATGCCCGCGCCTGCTCGCTCAGCGACAGGCCCAGGCCGGGGCGCGTCGGCACCTGCATGCGGCCGTTGGCGATTTCGATGCGCTCGTTGAACAGCGGCTCCAGCCACTCGAAGTGTTCGACCCAGGGCTCGGTCGGGTAGGCCGCGGCCAGGTGCACGTGCAGCTCCATCGCGAAGTGCGGCGCCAGCATCAGGCCGGCGTGCTGCGCCAGGCCAGCGATCTTCAGGAAGGGTGTGATGCCGCCCACGCGCGGGCCGTCGGGCATCAGCCAGTCGGCCGCGCGGTGGCGGATCAGGTCCCAGTGCTCACCGGCGCTGGTCAGCATCTCGCCGGTGGCAATCGGCGTGTCGAACTGCTGCGCCAGCGCGGCGTGGCCCTCGTGGTCGTAGGCGTCCAGCGGCTCCTCGATCCAGACCAGGTTGAAGCCCTCGAGCGCGCGGCACATGCGCTGCGCGGTGGGTCGGTCCCATTGCTGGTTGGCGTCCACCATCAGCGGCACACCGTCGCCCAGGTGTTCGCGCACGGCCTGCACCCGCTGCATGTCGATGCGCCCGTCGGGCTGGCCCACCTTGAGCTTGATGCCGCCGATGCCGCGCGCCACCGAGGCGGCGGCGTTCACCTTGAGCTGGTCGATGGGCGTGTGCAGGAAGCCGCCCGAGGTGTTGTAGCAGCGCACCGACTCACGGTGCGCGCCCAGCAGCTTGGCCAGCGACAGGTTCGCGCGCCGCGCCTTCACATCCCACAGCGCCACGTCAAACGCGCCGATGGCCTGGGTGGACAGGCCGCTGCGCCCCACCGACGCACCCGCCCAGCACAGCTTGTCCCACAGGCGGGCGATGTCGTTCGGGTCTTCGCCGATGAGGTTCGGTGCGATCTCCTGCGCGTGCGCGAACTGCCCCGGCCCGCCCGCCCGCTTGCTGTAGCTCAGGCCCAGGCCTTCGTGGCCTTGCTCGGTCTGCAGTTCGACGAACAGCATCGCGATCTCGGTCATGGGCTTCTGGCGCCCGGTCAGCACCTTGGCGTCGCTGATCGGGGTGGCCAGCGGCAGGACACAGGAGGAGATGCGCATCCAGGCGATGCGGTCGGCAAGCTGGCTCATGGGCGGGCGGCTCCCGTCGTCATTGCGGCTTGATGCCCGCGGTCTTGATCACCTTGACCCAGCGCTGCAGTTCGCTGGCGACGAAGTCCGAGTAGGGCTTGGAGCCCTGCACCGGCACCACGAAGCCGTTGCCTTCCATCTTCTGTTTGATGGCGGGCATGGACATGACTTCCTTGAACGCGGCTTCGAGCTTGGCCACGATGGGCGCGGGCGTGCCCTTGGGCACCGACATGCCCGACCAGCTCAGCGCCTCGAAGCCCGGGTAGCCGGACTCGGCCACCGTGGGCACGTCCGGGTACAGGCTATTGCGCTGCAGGCTGGAGACCGCCAGCGGGCGCAGCTTGCCGGCCTCGATGTGGGGCAGGGCCACGTCCTGGTTGATGAACATCATCGGGATCTCGTTGCCCAGCAGCGCGGTCATCATGGGGCCGCCGCCGCGGTAGGGGATGCCGGTCATGAAGATGCCAGCGGTCTGCTTGAACAGCTCCATCGCCATGTGGCCCGAAGCGGCGTGGGTGTAGCCGTAGTCCAGCTTGCCGGGGTTGGCCTTGGCGGCCTTCACCAGGTCGGCCAGGGTCTTGTAGGGCTGGCTGGCGTTGACCACCAGCACGTTGGGACCGCTGTGCACATGGCTGATGTGGATGAAGTCCTTGACCGAGTCGTACTTGAGGTTGGGGTCCAGGCCGTGCGCCACGGCGTTCTGGCCCACACCGGTCTGGACGATGGTGTAGCCGTCGGCGGGGGCCTTGGCGCCGCGCTCGGTGCCGATCACGCCACCGGCGCCACCCACGTTCTCGATCACCACCGGCTGGCCGAGGATCTTGGACAGCGGGTCGGCCACCATGCGGGCCATCACGTCGCTGGTGCCGCCGGGCGGAAAGGCGACGATGATCTTGATCGGTTTGCTGGGGTAGTCGCTTTGCGCGAAGGCGCCCAGGGGCAGGGCAGCGAGTGCGGACGCGGCGATCAGGTGTCGGCGGTGGATCATGGTGGTGTCTCCGGGGTGGATGGAAGAAAGACCGGTCGAACAGCCGGCTATGAGGTGAAGGACTCCAGGGCACCGCCGGGCCGGCTTTGCCGGACGGCCAGTGCCGCCCCCCTTGAGGGGGGTGACGCGAAGCGGCGCAGGGGGTGTTTCATGTAATCGGCGCGGGGTTGAAGAGGACGAGGTCGTTGTGCAGGCCCCACTTTTCGGCCCAGGTCTTCTCGCCGCTGGCCACGGCCAGCATGCGGTGGAACAGCTCCCAGCCCAGCTCGTCGATGCTGGCCTCGCCGCTGGCGATGCGGCCAGCGTTGACGTCCATCAGGTCGTGCCAGCGGCGCGCCAGGTCGTTGCGCGTGGCCACCTTGATCACCGGGCATTCGGCCAGGCCGTAGGGCGTGCCGCGGCCGGTGGTGAACACGTGCAGGTTCATGCCGGCGGCCAGCTGCAGCGTGCCGCAGATGAAGTCGCTGGCGGGCGTGGCGGCGAAGATCAGGCCCTTGCGGTTCACCTTCTCGCCGGGCCCGATCACGCCGTGGATGGGGCCGTTGCCGCTCTTGACGATGGAGCCCATGGCTTTTTCGGCGATGTTGGACAGGCCGCCCTTCTTGTTGCCGGGCGTGGTGTTGGCGCTGCGGTCGGCCTGGCCGCGCGCGAGGTAGGCGTCGTACCAGCCAAGTTCGCGCACGATGGCGTCGGCCACGGCCTGCGTCGCGGCGCGGCGGGTGAGCTGGTCCACCGCGTCGCGCACCTCGGTGTTCTCGCTGAACATCACCGTGGCGCCCGCGCGCACCAGCAGGTCGGTGGCAAAGCCCACGGCCGGGTTGGCGGTCACGCCGGAGAAGGCGTCGCTGCCGCCGCACTGCACACCCACCACCAGTTCGCTCACCGGGCAGGTTTCGCGCTGGCGGCGATTCAGGCGTTCCAGATGGGTTTTCGCCTGCGTGAGGATCGAATCGATCATCGACATGAAGCCGACGTGCTTCTCGTCCTGCAGCACGACCACGTCCGGACCCTGGCGCTCGTCCGAAATCGGGATGCTGCCGGGCGGCAGCAGCCGCTCGGGCTGCAGCTTCTCGCAGCCCAGGCTGAGCACCATCACCTCGCCGCCGAAGTTGGGGTTGCTCGCGAGGTTGCGCACCGTGCGGATTGGGATGATGGCATCGGGCGCGTCGATGGCCACGCCGCAGCCGTAACTGTGCGTCAGGCCCACCACGCCGTCCACGTTGGGGTAGTGCGGCAGCAGCTCTTTCTTGATGCGCTCGACAGCGAACTCCAGCACGCCGGCCACGCACTGCACCGTGGTGGTCACGGCCAGCAGGTTGCGCGTGCCCACGCTGCCGTCGGCGTTGCGATAACCCTGGAAGGTGTGGCCTTCCAGCGGTGGCAGATCGGCCGGCGGCTGCGGCGCCGGCAGGCCCTGCAGCGAGCGGGCCTCGGGCATCACCAGCCGTTGTTCGTTGACCCAGCCGCCAGCGGGAATGTCCACCGCCGTGTGGCCGATCACCACGTTGTAGCGCCGCACGGCGGTGCCGGCGGGCAGGTCGCTCAGCGCGACCTTGTGGCCTTGCGGCACGGTTTGCACCAGCGTGGGGCCACCGGGCAGGGCGGTGCCGGCGGGCAGGCCGCCGTCGTTGACCACCACGGCCACGTTGTCGTCGGGGTGGATGCGGATGGTGCGGGGTGTGTCGGGGGCGTTCATCGGGAAAGGGCCTTGTCGAATGCGATGGGGTTCAGACCGCGCGGGCGGGCAAGGGTTCACCCGCCAGGCCGGCGTGCAGGTTGGCCAGCACCAGGTCGGCCATGGCCTGGCGGGTATCGTGGGTGCCGCTGGCCATGTGCGGCGCCAGCACCACGTTCTCCATTGCCAGCAGCGCGGCGGGCACGTGAGGTTCGTCGTCGAACACGTCCAGCGCTGCGCCGCCGAGTTCGCCACTGTGCAGGCAGGCGATCAGCGCGGCCTGGTCCACTACGCTGCCGCGAGCCACGTTGACCAGCAGGCCTTTGGGGCCGAGCGCGCGCAGCACCTCGGCGTTGATCAGGTGCCGCGTGCCGGCGCCACCGGCCACGGTGAGCACGAGGAAGTCGGCCCACTGTGCGAGCGCAGGCAGCGAGGGCTCATGGCGCCAGGCCACGCCATCCACCGGGCGGCGGTTGTTGTAGGCGATGTCCATGTCGAAACCGGCCGCGCGGCGGGCCACCGCCTGGCCGATGCGGCCCAGGCCCACGATGCCCAGCCGCTTGCCGCTCACGCGGGTGGTCAGCGGGTAGCGACCCTGCAGCCAGTCGCCGCGCCGCACGAAGCGGTCGGCCGCGGCGATGCGGCGCGCGCCGTCGATCAGCAGGCCCATGGCCAGGTCGGCCACGCAGTCGTTGAGCACATCGGGCGTGTAGCCCACGGGCAGGCCCTGGGCACGGGCGGCGTCCAGCGGCAGTTGGTCGAGACCGACGCCGAAAGAAGAGACCACCTTCAGCGAGGGCAGTTGCGCCAGCCAGACCGCCGGCACACCCACCGGCGCCGAGGTCACCACCGCCGTGATGCACGCCGCATCGCCCATGTCGGCCAGCGGCGTGGCGGCGGTCAGCGCTTGCGCACCCAGCACCTCGTGCTGTTCGCGCAGGACGGCCTCCAGCGCCGGCATCAGCGGGCCGATCTGCAGGACGGTGGAACCGGGGGCGGTGGACGCGGTCATGCGGGGGGTGGCGGAGGCAGGGGGTAAGGGTCAGACGGCGCCGTGTGCCTCGACGTACAGCGCGTACAGCGAATGGCAGCTGGCCATGTAGAGGCGGTTGCCCTTGGGGCCGCCGAAGCAGAGGTTGGCGCAGCGCTCGGGCAGGCGGATGTGGGCCAGCGGCTTGCCGGCGGGGCTGAACACCATCACGCCGTCCAGGTCTTCGGGCTTGCCCTTGAGCTGGTAGACCTTGCGGCCATCCACGTCGCTGGGCTCGGCCTGCAGGGCGCCGTTGCTGCCCCAGCCGCACCAGAGGTTGCCGTCGCGGTCCACCTTGAAGCCGTCGAGGGCGCCGAAGTCGGCCGCGTCGATCAGCTTGCTCTTGTTGGTCACCGTGCCGTCGGCGTTGACGTCGTAAGCCCAGATGCTGCGATTGGGCGTGCCCTTCCACTCCACCACGTAGAGCTTCTTCTCGTCGGGGCTGAAGGCCAGGCCGTTGGGGTTGACGAGGTCGGTGATGACGGCGGTCAGTTTGCCGTCGGCGGCGATGCGGTAGACGTTGGTGGTGGCCTGCTCGGGTTTGGCCTTGAAGCCTTCCCACTCGCCGTTGATGCCGAACAGCGGGTCGGTGAACCAGATGGAGTCGTCGCTCTTGACCACGATGTCGTTGGGCGCGTTCAGGCGCTTGCCATCGAAGCTGTCGGCCAGCACGGTGAGCTTGCCGTTGGTCTCGGTGCGGGTGACGCGGCGCGTGACCGAGTGTTCGCAGGTGATCAGGCGGCCCTGGCGGTCGCGGGTATTGCCGTTGGCCCAGTTGGCCTTGCCGCGGAAGACGCTGAAGGCACCCGTCTTCTCGTCGAACTTCATGATGCGGTTGTTCGGGATGTCGCTGACCAGCAGATAGCCCGGCGCACCGTCCGCGCCCGGGAAGTAGGCCGGACCTTCGGCCCAGCGCATGCCGGTGGCGACCTGCTCGACGGTGCTGCTGTAGATGCGGTACTTCGCGAACGATGGGTCGAGGATCTGCACCGACGGATCGGGGTAGCGCTGGTTGGGGACGAAGGCGAAGGCCTGCGCGAAGGCGGGCGCGCCGGTGGCGGCCAGGCCGGCGGCGCTGGCGGCTTTCAGGAACTGGCGGCGGGTGTCGGGAGCGGGGGTGTTCATGTCTGTCTCCTCGTGTTCATCGGGCGGTTCTGTTCATCACTTCAGCCATCTGCTTCAACGACGCCGCACCTGCCTCGCGAGAAGTCACCGAACCGGGGATGCCGCCGATCTGGCTCCGCCAGTCGGCAGGCATCGCCCCCTGGGGGGTGACGCCGAAGGCGGCGCGGGGGGAGCGTCATCGGACCATGCAGGGCTTCTTGTTGTCGAACTTCCAGCCCGGGATCAGGTACTGCATGGCCATCGCGTCGTCGCGCGCGCCCAGGCCGTGCTGCAGGTAGAGCTGGTGGGCCTTCTCGACCTCGGGCATGTCGATCTCAATGCCCAGGCCGGGCTTCTTCGGTACCTGCACGTAGCCGCCTTCGATCTTGAGCGGGTCCTTGGTCAGGCGCTGGCCGTCCTGCCAGATCCAGTGGGTGTCGATGGCCGTGACCTTGCCCGGGGCCGCCGCGCCCACGTGGGTGAACATGGCGAGCGAGATGTCGAAGTGGTTGTTGGAATGGCTGCCCCAGGTCAGGCCCCAGTCGCGGCAGGTCTGCGCCACGCGCACGCTGCCGGCCATGGTCCAGAAATGCGGGTCGGCCAGCGGGATGTCCACGCTTTGCAGCGCCAGCGAATGCGCCATCTGGCGCCAGTCGGTGGCGACCATGTTGGTGGCGGTGGGCAGGCCGGTGGCGCGGCGGAACTCGGCCATCACCTCGCGGCCGCTGAAGCCCTCTTCGGCGCCGCACGGGTCTTCGGCGTAGGCCACCACGCCGCGCATCTTGTGGCCCAGGCGGATCGCGTCTTTCAGCAGCCAGCCGCCGTTCGGGTCCAGCGTCACGCGGGCCTCGGGGAAGCGCTCGTGCAGCGCGGTCACGGCCTCCACCTCGGCGTCGCCCGCGAGCACGCCGCCCTTGAGCTTGAAGTCCTGGAAGCCGTAGCGCTTCTGCGCCGCCTCGGCCAGGCGCACCACGGCCTCGGGCGTCATGGCCGCCTCGTGGCGCAGGCGGCACCAGTCATCGGCGTTGTCGGGTTCGCTCGCGTAGGGAAGGTCGGTCTTGTTGCGGTCGCCGACGAAGAACAAATAGCCCAGCATCTGCACCGCATCGCGCTGCTGGCCTTCGCCCAGCAGGGCCGCGACGGGCACGCCCAGGTGTTGTCCCATCAGGTCCAGCAGGGCCGACTCCACGGCAGTGACGGCGTGGATGGTGGTGCGCAGGTCGAAGGTCTGCAGGCCGCGCCCGCCGCTGTCGCGGTCGGCGAACTTTGCGCGCATGGCGTTGAGGATCGCCTGCAGGTTGCCGACGGTCTGGCCTTCCACGAGCGGCCGTGCGTCCTCCAGCGTCTGGCGGATCTTCTCGCCGCCCGGCACCTCGCCCAGGCCGGTGTGGCCCGCGTTGTCGGTGACGATGACGATGTTGCGCGTGAAGAAGGGCGCGTGCGCGCCCGAGAGGTTGAGCAGCATGCCGTCCCGGCCGGCGACCGGGACCACACGCATCGACTGGACGATCGGTGCGGTCATGGTGAACTCAATCTGCCTTGATGCCACGCGATGTGATCAGCTTCTGCCAGCGCGCGAATTCGCTGGCCTGGAAGGCCGCGAACTGCTCGGGGGTGTTGAGCACCAGTTCAAAGCCCAGCTCCAGCAGCTTGCCGTTGACCTGCGGGTCCTTGAAGGTGCTGACGATGGCCTCGTGCACGCGCTTCTTCACGTCGGCCGGCAGACCCTTGGGTGCGGCCACGGCTTGCCAGGACTGCACGTTGGCATCCTTCACGCCGCTTTCCTCCAGCGTGGGCACGTCGGGCAGCAGCGGCGAGCGCTTGGCGCTGGTGATGGCCAGGGCGCGCAGCTTGCCGGCCTTGATCTGCGGCATGGCGGTGTTGATGTTCATGAACGACGAGTCCACCTGGTTGCCCAGCAGGTCGCTCATCACCGGGCCGCCGCCCTTGTAGGGCACGTGCACGCCGCTGGTGCCGGTCTGCTGCCAGAAGAGTTCGGCCGTCAGATGGTCGCTGCTGCCGTTGCCCGAAGACGCAAACGTCATCTTGCCTGGGTTGGCCTTCACGTAGGCGATCACGTCGGCCATCGACTTGTGCGCCGAGACCGCGGGCACCACCAACACGTTGGGCGCCTGCACCACCACGGTGATGGTGTCGAAGTCCTTGAGCGCGTCGTAGCTCACCTTGAACAGGTGCGGCGCGATCACGAAGGGGCCGAGCGAGGAGACGAACAGGGTGTGGCCGTCGGCCGGCGCGCGCGCCACGTGCGCCGCGCCGATGGTGCCGGTGGCACCGGCCTTGTTTTCCACCACCACCGTCGCGCCGCCACCCAGCTTCTCGGGCAGCTTGCCCGAGAGCGTGCGCGCGATCAGGTCGGTGGAGCCGCCGGGCGGGAAGGGCACGACGAGCGTGACCGGTTTGTCGGGCCAGGCGAAGGCGCTGGAAAGGGAGAGTGCCGCGGTGAGCGCGCACAAGAGCTTTTTCATGTCGATGTCTCCGGAGATTCAGAAAAGGAGCGGCCCGGGCGGGCCGCCGCGGGGTCGATCACTCGAGGGTGATCTTTTCGTCTTTCACGATCTTGGCCATGGCCGGGATTTCGGCCTTCATCCAGGCGCCGAACTCGGCCGGGCTCATGTTGGAGGGCTCGGCGCCCAGGGTCTGCAGCTTCTCGCGCACCTCGGGCAGGGCGGTGATGCGCTGCACCTCGGCATTGAGCTTGTCGACGATCGCCTTGGGCGTTCCGGTGGGGGCCAGCAGGCCCTGCCAGCTGCCGGTGTGGAAGCCGGGCGCCGTTTCACCCACGGCGGGCGTGTTCGGCAGTTCGGCAAAGCGCTGGGCGCTGGAGACCGCCAGCAGCTTGATCTTGCCCGCCTTCACGTGCGGGTAGGTGGCCACCATGCCGTTGAAGGTGACGTCGATGTGGCCGGCGATCAGGTCGCTCATGGCCTGCGAGCCGCCCTTGTAGGGCACATAGTTCCAGCGGATGCCGTTGCGCTGCGCGAACTGCACGCCCGCCAGGTGCGTCGCGCTGCCCATGCCCGCGGCGGCGGCGAAGTTCAGCTTGCCCGGCTGCGACTTGGCCAGGGCCACCAGTTCCTGCGTGGAGTTCACCGGCAGCGCGCTGCTGACCACGAGCAGGTGCGGCGAATAACCCACCATCGCGACCGGGGCGAAATCGCTCATCACATTGAACGGCAGCTTGTACAGCGAGGGGCTGATCACCAGGTTGCCAACGTCCATCAGCAGCAGCGTGTGGCCGTCGGGTGCCGACTTGGCCACCAGGTCGGCGCCCAGGTTGCCGCTGGCACCGGCCCGGTTTTCCACCAGCACCGATTGACCCAGGGACTCCGTGAGCTTGATGCCCAGCAGACGGGCCAGCACGTCGGACGTGCCACCGGCCGGGAAGGGCACCACGATCCGGATGGGTTTGCTGGGGTAGCCGGCCCCCTGTGCCAGGGTCTGGCTGCCGGTGAGCGCCAGCAGCGAGGCGGCGATGGCGAGGGCGAATCTGCGTTTGTGCATGTCGGGCTCCTGTCGAAAAAAAGAAGTCCGCTTCCGTCAACCCCTGCCGGGGCTGGTGAAAAGAGACGGTTGAAAAACCCGCCGGCCCCGCGGGCCGCCGGGTTTTATTGCGGCCCCAGCGCGTCGATCAGCGCTTTGAGCTGTTCCATCTCGGCGGGCTTGAGTTCGGTCAGCGGTGCGCGCACCGGCCCGGCCGTGTGGCCCACCAGGGTGGCGCCGGCCTTGACGATGCTCACGGCGTAGCCCTGTGCCCGGTTGCGGATCTGCAGGTAGGGCATGAAGAACTGCTTGAGCAGCTTGTGTTGCGTGGCCATGTCGTCGGTGCGCACGGCCTCGTAGAAGTCCATCGCCGTCCTGGGGATGAAGTTGAAGACGGCGGACGAATACACCGGTGTGCCCAGTGCCTTGTAGGCCGCGGCGTAGACCTCGGCCGTGGGCAGACCGCCCAGGTAGGCGAAGCGCTCGCCCATCTTCATGTGGATGCTGGACATGAGCTCGATGTCGCCCACACCGTCCTTGAAGCCGATCAGGTTGGGGCAGCGATCGGCCAGGATGGCCAGCGACTCGGGCGTGAGCTTGCAGACGTTGCGGTTGTAGACGATGACGCCGAACTTCACGCTCTTGCACACCGCTTCCACGTGCGCGATCAGACCTTCCTGGCAGGCTTCTGTCAGGTAGTGCGGCAGCAGCAGGATGCCGTGGGCGCCGGCCTTTTCGGCCGCCTGCGCGCACTGGATGGCGAAGCGCGTGGGGCCACCGGCGCCGGCGATGATCGGCACCTTGCCGCGGCAGGTGTCCACCGCGGTCTGGATGATGCCGAGGTACTCCTCGCCGGTGAGCGAGAAGAACTCGCCCGTGCCGCCGGCGGCGAACAGCGCGGTGGCGCCGTAGGGCGCCAGCCACTCCAGGCGCTCGGCGTAGGCCCGGGCGTTGAAGTCGCCGTTGGCGTCGAAGTCGGTCAGCGGGAACGACAGCAGACCGGAGGACATGACCTGCTTGAGGTCCTGGGGTGTGTATTGCATGGTGGGCTTTCTTGTGTGAACAAAGAAGAGGTCAGAAGCGCGGTTGATGACCGGTGAATGAGGGGTCGTACTTGCGCATCTGCGCCAGGTCGTCGCGGTTGCGGATGGGGGTGCGCAGGTAGTTGTCGTGCAGGCGGGCCAGGGCCTCGCGGTCGATGGCCACGCCCAGGCCGGGGGTGGTGGTCACGCGCAGGCTGCCGTCTTCAAATTTCAGGCGCCCGCCCTGTACCACCTCGTCGTCCTGCCAGGGGTAGTGCGTGTCGCAGGCGTAGGACAGCTGCGGCACCGAGGCCGCCAAGTGGGTCATGGCCATCAGGCTGATGCCCAGGTGCGAGTTCGAGTGCATGGACAGGCCCAGGCCGAAGGTCTCGCACATCAGCGCCAGGCGCTGCGTGGCGCGCAGCCCGCCCCAGTAGTGGTGGTCGCTCAATACGATCTTCACCGGGCAACCCATCTCGGCGTTGCGGCGGAATTCCTTCAGATCGGTCACCACCATGTTGGTGGCCAGCGGCACGTCGCACGCCGCGGCGACGGCGGCCATGCCGTCCAGGCCTGGGGCCGGGTCTTCGTAGTACTCCAGCACGCCGCGCAGCTGCTCCACCACCTTCAGGCTGGTGGCTACGGTCCAGTTGGCGTTGGGGTCGATGCGCAGCGGCGCGCCGGGGAAGGCCTGGGCCAGCGCCAGCATCGCGGCCACCTCCTGTTCGGGCGGCAGCGCGCCGGCCTTGAGCTTGATGCTCTTGAAGCCGTACTGGTCGATCATGCGGCGCGCCTGCGCCACCATCTGTTCGGGCGCGATGCCTTCGCCAAACGGGTCGGGCGCGTAGGGCTTCTCGATGTGCTCGGCGTACTTGAAGAACAGGTAGGCGGAAAAGGGCACGGCCGGGCGCGCGGCGCCGCCCAGCAGGTCCACCACCGGCGCGTTGGCCAACTGGCCCTGCAGGTCCATCATCGCGACCTCGAAGGCGCTGATCACCTTGGCCACGGTCTTGGACACGTGGGTGCCCGGCGCCAGCGAGACCTGCTGGCCCAGGAACTCCGACTCGGACATCTGCTTGGGCGCCACCAGCGCGGTCACTCGGGTGTCCATCTCGTTCAGCGCCCAGGGCGAGAGCCCGACCAGCGCGGGCGCGGCCTTGGCCAGCGCCTGCAACATGGGCAGGTCGCCGTAGCTCTCGTTGATGCCGACCAGGCCCGAGTCGGTCTCGATCTCGATGATCGAGCGCAGGGCCCAGGGCTCGTGGATGCCCGCCGCGTTGAGCAGCGGCGGGTCGCGGAACGCGATGGGCGTGATCCGGACGTGGCGGATGGCGTGCGAGGTCATCACTTCACGTCCAGCACGGCCGGCAGCCACAGCGACAGCGCGGGGATGTAGGTCACCGCGATCAGCACCAGCAACAGGGCGCCGAAGAAGGGCATGAGCGCCTTGACCACCTGCTCCATCGGCAGCTTGGCCACGGCGGCCCCCACGAACAGCACACCACCGACCGGCGGGGTCAGCAGGCCGATGCCCAGGTTGACCATCATGATCATGCCGAAGTGCACCGGGTCGACGCCGATGCTGGTGATCACCGGCAGAAGGATGGGCGTAAGGATCAGGATCAGCGGCGCCATGTCCATCAGCGTGCCCAGCACCAGCAGCAGACCGTTGATCAGCGCCAGGATCACGTAGCGGTTGTCCGACAGCGATGTCAGCGCCGCGGTGATCTTCATCGGGATCTGCATCAGGGTCATGATGTAGCCGAAGCTCGCGGCGAACGCGATCAGGATCATGACGATGGACAGGGTCTTGACCGTGCGGTGGACCAGCTTGGGCAGCTCGTTCCATTTGTAGTCGCGGTAGATGAACATGGTCACGAAGAAGGCCCAGAGCACCGCGATCGACGCCGACTCGGTGGCGGTGAACACGCCGCTGAGGATGCCGCCCAGGATGATGATCATGGTGGCCAGGCCCCAGAGCGCGTCGGCGCAGATCTTCAGCGCCTGGCGCAGCGGGATCACGTCACCCTTGGGGTAGTTGCGCTTGCGCGCCATGTAGAGGCACATGATGGCCAGTGTCAGTCCCAGCAGCAGGCCCGGCAGCACACCGGCGATGAACAGCGCCGCGATGGAGACCGTGCCGCCTGCGGCCAGCGAGTAGATGACCGCGTTGTGGCTGGGCGGGATCAGGATGGCCTGCACCGAACCGCTGACGGTGACGGCGGTGGCGAAATCGCGCGGGTAGCCCTTCTTCTCCATTTCGGGGATCAGCACGGTGCCGACCGAGGCGGTGTCGGCCATGGACGAACCGGAGATGGCGCCGAAGAAGGTGGAGGCCAGGATGTTCACCAGCGACAGCCCCCCTTGGATGAAGCCCACCAGCACGTTGGCGAAGGCCACCAGGCGCCGCGCCATGCCGCCTTCGGCCATGATGGCGCCGGCCAGCACGAAGAAGGGAATCGCGAGCAGCGAGAACTTGTTGACGCCGTTGGCGACCGCGATCATCACCGCGTCCAGCGGGATCTCGATCCACCAGGCGCCGATCAGTGCGGCCATGCCCATGGCGTAGGCCACGGGGGTGCCGATCAGGATCAGCACGAGAAAGCTTCCAAGCAGGACCCAGGCTTCCATCACGCAGCTCCTTCTGCGTCGGCCGCGACGCTTTCGTGGTCGAAGGTGACGACCGCGCGCTGGCGCTGGTCACCCAGGAGGATGTGCTCGAGCACGAACAGCGCGGTCACGGCGCCGCCGATGGGCACGGGCAGGTAGGTGAAACCCACGGGCATCCAGGGCAGTTCGGGAATGGACTGCCCCCAGGTGCCGATGCACAGCTGGATGCCGTACCAGAGCATGAACAGGCTGACCAGCAGCATCAGCACATGCACCACCGCACGCAGCGGGGGTTGAACCGACGACGGCAGGCGCTGCGTGATCATTTCGACGGCGATGTGGCCCCCGGCGCGGTAGCTGCACGAGGCGCCGAGGAAGGTGAACACCACCATCAGCAGAATGGAAATCGGTTCGGGCCACTGCGAACCCGTGCCCAGCACGTAGCGCGAAAAAATGCCCCAGGGAATGAAGATCGACATGCAAAAGATGCAGGCCCCCGCGACCCAGATGCAGGCCAGGTAGACCGAGTCGAGAAGGCGCGAAACAGGGTGTCCGCTGTGAGATGAGTGGCTCATGAACAAGCTCTTGAGTGAAACAGGGGGGCGGCCAGCTGGAGGTGAGGCAGCGCGTGCGTCCAGCACACACCGAGGAACCGGCTTCGCCGGGCCTCTGGTGTGGTCCCCCCTTCGGGGGGAAGCCGCGGAGCGGCGCAGGGGGGATTTACTTCACAGCAGCGATGCGGTTCATCAGATCCACGTGCTTGGCGCCGTACTTGGCGCGCACCGGCGCGGTGGCGTCGTAGAAGGGCTTGTTGTCGATGTTGATGAATTCGACGCCGGCGGCCTTGAGCTTGGCGGTGTACTCG
This sequence comes from Hydrogenophaga taeniospiralis, assembly GCF_020510445.1. Taxonomy (NCBI): domain Bacteria; kingdom Pseudomonadati; phylum Pseudomonadota; class Betaproteobacteria; order Burkholderiales; family Comamonadaceae; genus Hydrogenophaga; species Hydrogenophaga taeniospiralis. The sequence continues at coordinate 4,843,302 of NZ_JAHBAG010000001.1, read as the reverse complement.
GCCACGCTCTTGTCCCACAGCTGGCGCTGTTCCAGCTGGGCTTCACGCGCCAGCTTCTTCACCAGGGTCTGGTCGGCGGGCGTGAGCTTGTCCCAGGCCACCTTGGACATCACCAGGATCTCGGGAATGATCAGGTGGTTGGTCTGGCTGTAGTACTTGGCCGGGGTGTTGTAGTGGTTGGCGGTGAAGTAGCTCGGCGGGTTGTTCTCCGCGCCGTCGATCACACCGGTCTGCAGCGAGGTGAAGACTTCGCCGTAGGCCATGGCGATGCCGTTGCCGCCCATGGCGTTCATGGTGTCCACGAACAGCGGGTTGCCCATCATGCGGACCTTCTGGCCCTTGAGGTCGGCGGGCGTGCGCACCGGCTTTTTGGTGTAGAGGCTGCGGGCGCCACCGTCCATCCAGCCCAGAGCCACCAGGCGGGCCGGGCTGGCCGTCACCTTGGCCAGCAACTCGTCACCCACGGCGCCGTCGATCACCGCACGCATGTGGGCCACGTCGCGGAACACGAAGGGCATGTTGAACACGTCCACCTCGGGCACCACCGGGCCGATCACGCCCAGCGAGATGCGGGCCATCTGGATCGCGCCCAGCTGCACCTGCTCCACGGCTTCCTTCTCCTGGCCCAGCACGGCGCCCGGGAAGGTCTGGATCTTGATGCGGCCCTGGGTGGCGGCGTCGAGCTTCTTGCCCATGCTCTCGACAGCGGCCACGGTGGGGTAGCCGGCCGGGTGGGTGTCGTGCGACTTCAGCACGGTCTGTGCCTGGGCGCTCAGGGGCAGCAGGGCGGCCATGGCCATGCTCAGGATCAGTCGGCGATGCGTTTTCATGATGTCTCCGTTGGGTTTGAATGAACGAGGTGAAAGCTGCCGCGCTTGCGTCAGATGGCGCAGCGCGGTTCGTCCAGGCCCCTCAAGCCTGGACGCAGTGCAAACACGCCACCGGCCAGCGGCTGGTCGGCGAGATCGCCGCCGGGCCGGATGGAGGTGACGAACAAGGTGCCCTGGCCGGTGCCGCCAAAGGCGCACATGGCCGGTTTTTTCACCGGAACGGCCAGCGAGCGGTCGAGCCGGCCGTCGGGCGTGAAGCGGTGCACCAGGCCGGCGTCGTTGCCGCAGATCCAGTAGCCGCCCTCGGCGTCCACCGCGGCGCCATCGGGCCGGCCGGGCAGGGGCTTGAAGTCGATGAAGACGCGCCGGTTGTGGGGTGTGCCGGTGTCCGTGTCGTAGTCGAAGGCCCAGACGGTCTGCACGTTCGGGTGCGAGTCCGAGAGGTACATCGTGCGGCCGTCGGGGCTGAAGGCCAGGCCGTTGGGCGTGATGAAGCCGGTGTCCAACGGACGTGGTGGCGTGCCGTCCAGCGCATACAGGCTGCCGGCCGGAGCCGCGAGCGCCATGTCGGCCACCATGGTGCCGGCGCGAAAGCGGCCCTGGCGGTCGCAGCGGCCGTCGTTGAAGCGCATGCCGGCTTGCGGGTGCGTGACGCGGGCGATCCATGCGCTGTCCACCGAACCGTCGTCCTGCGGGGTGAGGCGCGCCACGCCGCTTTCCATGGCCGCGATCCATTGGCCGTGGGGCAGGGCGTCACTGCCTTCGGCCAGGGCGATGCAGCCGGTCTGCTCGGGTGTGGGCCAGGAGCGCGCCGCGCCGGTGGTGGCGTTCCAGCACCACAGGGCCCGGCCCGGAATGTCCACCCACCACAGGCAGCCACGCACGCCGTCCCAGACGGGGCTTTCGCCCACGCCGTTGCGCGCGTCGAGCACCAGTTCGGCTTGTGTGTGGGTGGTCATGGGTTGATCGGTGCGGGTTGCGTGAGCGGTGGCTTCGGCCAGGACACCGCCGGGCCGGCTTTGCCGGACGGCTGGTGTCGCCCCCTGGAGGGGGTGACGCCGAAGGCGGCGCGGGGGTGTTTCATGCTTTCACGAAACCACCACCCTGATAAATGGCGGCGGGGTCGTTCAGATCCGGCGCGCTGGTGCGGGCGTACACCGCTTCGCGGAACACGTCCGAGCTGTCCTGCGGCACGTAGCCGATGTGGCGCGCGCGGCTGTTGTCCCACCAGGTCACGGCGTTGTCCGACATGCCGAACACGATGCTGTGCCCCAGCACCGGGGTGGACAGGCAGGCGCTGATGAGGCGGTGCAGGTCGTCAAAGCTCAGCCAGGTGGCGAGCATGCGGCGGTCGCGCGGTTCGGGGAACGAGGAGCCGATGCGCACGCAGGCGGTCTCGATGCCGTGGCGGTCGAAGTAGAAGCGCGAGAGGTCTTCGCCAAAGGCCTTGCTCAGGCCGTAGAAGCTGTCGGGGCGGGCCGGGTGGTCGGCGGTGATGGTCTCGCTCTGCTTGTAGAAACCGGTCACGTGGTTGGAGCTGGCGAACACGATGCGCTTGACGCCGTGCTGGCGCGCCGCCTCGTAGAGGTGGTAGGCGCCCAGGATGTTGGCCTGCAGAATGGCGCCAAACGGGGCCTCCACCGAGATGCCGCCCAGGTGCACGATGGTGTCGCAGCCGGCCACCATGGCGTCCACTTCGGCGGCGTTGGCCAGATCGGCCAGCACGATCTCTTCGCCCGGCTGGGCTTCGCCAAAGGCCGACTTGTCAGACAACCTCAGCACATCGCAGTTCGCCTTGAGCCGCTCGCGCAGGGCCGTTCCCAGGCCGCCCGCAGCCCCGGTGAGCAGCAGTCTGTGGTGGGTTTTCATAGGGGTTTCCATGGATATCTGGCTTTTTTCGAGAAGGGCTTGGACACGCGACCGGGTGTTTGCTACAGTTCACTGATGTTTTGTTGTCTGTCATACGTTGTCTGACAACTGAGCGAATTGTGTGAACCCGGGTGGGTCCTGTCAAGGAAAAAAGAATGCTCTCCGTGAAAACCCTAGGTGATGCCCTGATGCCCGCCGCCCCGGAGCCGGTGGTCCAGCGCCCGCGCCGCCAGCGCGGGCTGGTGCCCGAGATCGTCGAGGCGCTGGGCGGCGACATCCGCGAAAGCCGCCTGCGGCCGGGCGACAAGCTGCCCACGGAGTCCGAGCTGATGGGCCGTTTCGACGTGAGCCGCACCGTGGTGCGAGAGGCGATTTCGCGGCTGCAGGCTTCGGGCCTGGTGGAAACGCGCCACGGCATCGGCACCTTCGTGATGGCGCCGAGCGAGGCGCAGGCCAACTTCCGCATCGCGCCCGAAGACTTCGCCACCGTGGCCGACGTGATCTCGCTGCTGGAGCTGCGCATCAGCCTGGAGAGCGAAGCCGCCAGCCTGGCCGCCCAGCGCCGCGACGACACCCACCTGCAGAACATGGCCGCCGCGCTGGCGGCGTTCGAGCTGTCGATCCACGGCGACTCCGACGCCGTGCCCTCCGACTTCCAGTTCCACATGGAAGTGGCGCGCGCCACCGGCAACCGCCACTTCGCCGACCTCATGACCTACCTGGGCACCATGATCATTCCGCGCACCCGCGTCAACACCGCCAACAGCGCACCCGAAGGCCGGCTGGCCTACCTGCAGCGGGTGCACCACGAACACGAGGCCATCTACCACGCGATCCGCGCGCGCGACGCCGACGCCGCACGCGCGGCCATGCGCACCCACCTTTCCAACAGCCGCGAGCGCCTGCGCCGCGCACAGCCCGAAGGGGCGTGAAGCACCCCCGCCGCGCTGCGCGCGACCCCCTCAAGGGGGGCGGCCCGGCGGTGCCTTGAGTTGTACCTTGAACCTTCGTTACCATCCCGCGTTTCTCTTTTCTTTCAAACCCATGACCACCCTGCTGCAATCCTTCAACGCGCGCACCGGCGCGCCCCATCAAGAAGCCCTGTCCGCCTCGTCCAGCCAGGACATCGACGACAGCGTGGGCGCCGCGCACCAGGCGTTTGAGGTCTGGGGCAGCAGCAGCGGGGCGCAACGCGCGGCCCTGCTGCGGGCGCTGGCCGAAGCGCTCGAAGCCGATCGTGAGGCCCTGGTGGCCTGGGCCGACCTGGAAACCGCGCTGGGGCCGGTGCGCCTGAGCGGCGAGCTCGACCGCACCACCTTCCAGCTGCGCCGTTTCGCCGACCTGGCCGAGCGCGGCGTGCCCTTCGAAACCCTGGACGATCCCGCCGTCGCCGGCGGGCCGCCCGTGGGCCACCCGGCCATGGTGCGCCAGCGCGTGCCGCTGGGGCCGGTGGCCATGTTCGCCGCCAGCAACTTCCCGTTCGCGTTCTCCGTGCTTGGTGGCGACACCGCTTCAGCGCTGGCCGCGGGCTGCCCGGTGGTGGTGAAGGCCCACCCGGGCCATCCGCTGCTGTCGCGGCGCGTGTTCGGCCTGATCCAGCAGGTGCTCCAGGCCCAGGGCCTGCCGGCCGGGCTGGTGGGCATGGTGCAGGGGGCCGGCGTTGAGGTGGGCGTGGAACTGATCCGCCACCCGCTGATCGCCGCCGGTGCCTTCACCGGCTCCACGCGCGGCGGCGCGGCGCTGCAGGCCGAGGCCAACGCCCGCCCGCGCCCGATCCCGTTCTACGGCGAACTCGGCTCCATCAACCCGGTGCTGGCCCTGCCCAAGGCGCTCGCCGCCCGGGGCGCCGAACTGGCCACCGCGCTGGCCGGTTCCATCGCGCTGGGTTGCGGCCAGTTCTGCACCAACCCGGGCCTGATCGTGCTGCTGGACGGTCCCGAGTCGGACGCCTTCGTCGAACAACTGACCCAGGCCCTTTCGACCCAGAAACCCCACCCCATGCTCACCGCGGGCATGAAGCGCGCGTTCGACGCCGGTGTGCGCCAGATGATGGACCAGGGCGCGCAGGCGCTGCTGGCGGCCCAGGGCGCCGCGCCAGCGCCCGGCCCGCACCTGCTGCAGGTGAGCGCGGCGCGCTTCCTCGAACGCACCGCCCTGCGTGAAGAGGTGTTCGGCCCGGCCAGCCTGATCGTGCGCGCGACCAGCCAGGCCGAGCTGCTGGAGGTGCTGGCCGCGGTGGGCGGCAGCCTCACGGTGACGCTGTGGGGCGTGGACGACGACACCCCCGAGAACCGCGCCCTGGTGCGCGCGGCCACCGCCATCGCCGGGCGCGTGCTGTTTGCCGGCGTGCCCACCGGCGTGGCCGTGACCGCCGCCCAGCAGCACGGCGGCCCCTGGCCCGCGTCCAGCGCCCCCATGACCACCTCAGTGGGCGACGCCGCGCTCGACCGCTTCCTGCGCCCGATCAGCCTGCAGGACGCACCTGCCTGGCTGCTGGCGCGGCAGGGCGTTCCCTGCTGAGCGGCGAGGCGTTCAAGGGGGCCGGCATGGGGTTTTTGCGCAGCCTGGTGGGGCGGCGCACGAACCCGGTCCGTGCGCGCCCGCAGGGTTCAATGCAAGGAATGCATCGGTTCCACGATCGGCAACGCGTACTCCCGCCCGACGAGGGCGCGGGCGCCCAGGTAAGCGTTCTTCAAGCGCTCGGAAAGTTCATCCAGGTGCACTTCGCCGCGGGCGTCGCACGGCACGGAAACGCCGCGGCCGGGATGGAACAGCGATGCGAAGAGCAACCGGTGTTCGCATGGGTTCGAGGGAGAGGTCATATCGGTCTCCTGTACTGAGCGGCTACCCGTGTTCACCGGGGTCCGTACCCACTGCCGCGGGCCCCGTTTGCCTTCAGTCGCTCAGCCAAGGCACAGCTGAATTTTCGGCATCCTCCAACGAAGCCAAACGCTGGAAAGCGCCGTCGAATTCGGGCTTTTCTTCCGTTCTCACGCACCCCGCGCCATAGGGTGGTTCACCGCGCGGCGCGCGTCTGTTTGTCAGCGCACAGACGCACGTTAGAAGGGCCGGTAAGTTCACCTCATTCCTTTGGCCCATGCGGCCGGGGGGATGACCCGGCGGTGGTTTTTTGTCACCCGGGCGGCGGCACGGTGCTGCACGAACTGGAGTGAACCCATGCTGAAAAAGAAGGTGGTGCTCGTCACCGGTGCGGCCTCGGGCATCGGCAGGGCGGTTGCGCTCTTGGCGGTGCGCGAAGGCGCGTGCCTGGTGCTGTCGGACATTGCCGCCGAGGCCGGTCTGGAAACCACCGCCTTGGCGCAGGCCCAGGGCGGTGAGGCCATATTCGTGGCGACCGACGTGGGCCATGCCGAAGAGTGCCAGGCCCTGGTGTCTCAGGCCATGGCGCACTACGGTCGCCTTGACGTGGCCGTCAACAACGCCGGCATCGGCGGCGTGGCCGCGCCGCTGGCCGACTACCCGCTGGACGCCTGGGCGCAGGTGATCAACACCAACCTCAACGGCGTGTTCTACGGCATGCGCGCGCAGATCGCCGCCATGCTGTTGCACGGGGGCGGCGCCATCGTCAACGTGGCGTCCATCCTGGGCGCGGTCGGCTTTGCCACCGCGTCGGCCTACACCGCGGCCAAACACGGCGTGGTCGGGCTCACCCAGGCGGCCGCGCTCGAATACGGCGCCCAGGGCGTGCGCATCAATGCCGTCGGCCCCGGCTTCATCCACACGCCCATGATCAGCGGTCTCGAAGAAGACCCCGCCGTCAACGCCATGCTGGTCGCGGCCCACCCCATCGGGCGCCTGGGCCGGGCCGACGAGGTGGCCGAGCTGGTGCTCTGGCTCGCGTCCGAGCGCGCGTCCTTCGTCACCGGTGCGTACTACCCGGTGGACGGCGGTTACCTCGCGCGCTGAGCCCCTCTTTTCCTTCACCGTTGCGGACCCGCACACCATGGCCTCACGCCCCCACACCTTCCAGCTCGCCACTGCCCTGGCCACTTTGGCCGCCTTGACCCTGGCGGGCTGCGACAGGCCGCCCGAAGCGGTGGCACCACCGGCCCCGGAGATCACGCTGGGCGCCCAGGTGGACGATGCCGTCATCACCTCGGGCGTCAAGTCGGCGCTGGTGGCCGATCCGCGGGTCAAGGGCTTTGACCTGCAGGTCGAAACCCGCAAGGGCGTGGTACAGCTCAGCGGCTTCGTGGACAGCCAGGCCCAGATCGACCAGGCCGTGGCGCTTGCGCGCACCGTGACCGGTGTGACCGAGATCGAGAACAGCGTGAGCCTGAAGGGCGTGCCCAGCACCGCGGGCACCAAGATCGAAGACGCCACCGTGACCGGCCGCGTCAAGACCGCCTTGCTCGCCGACCCCGACATCAGGAGCTTTGACATCAGCGTGCTCACCCACAAGGGCGAGGTGCAGCTCACCGGCTTCGTGAACAGCCAGGCCCAGATCGACCGGGCCGTCCAGATCGCCGCTGCCACCGAAGGCGCCAGCAGCGTCAAGAACGGGTTGCTGATCAAGCAGTGAACCTGTGAACACAACGACCCGCCACCCCACCAGGAACCCCACCATGACCACTCCCCACCCACTCACCTCCGTTGCCACCCTGCGCAGCCAGGCGCGCAAACACCTGGAGCGCGGCGCCGTGACGGCCGGCTACAGCGCCGACCGCAACCAGGTGCTCAAGCTGCTCAACGAAGCGCTGGCCACCGAGATCGTGTGCGTGCTGCGCTACCGGCGCCACCACTTCATGGCGCGGGGCATCCACGGCCAGAGCGTGGGGGCTGAGTTCCTCGCGCATTCGGTGGAAGAGCAAGGCCATGCCGATCTGCTGGCCGCGCGCATCGTGCAGCTCGGCGGCGAGCCCGACTTCTCGCCCGACAGCCTGAGCGAACGCAGCCACGCCGAATACGTGGCCGGCGATACGCTGACGCAGATGATCCAGGAGAACCTGGTGGCCGAGCGCATCGCCATCGACAGCTACCGCGACATGGTCCAGTACCTGGGCGACCAGGACCCCACCACCAGCGTGCTGCTCAAGCAGATCCTGGCGGTGGAAGAAGAACACGCCGACGAGCTGGCCGACCTGCTCGAAGGCATGAACGGCTGAAGCAACCCCCGCAGCGCTTCGCGCTACCCCCCCCAGGGGGGCGGCACTGGCCGTCCGGCAAAGCCGGCCCGGCGTGCCCTGGGCTGAGCCACCTCATGCCCACCAGCGCGACGCTCCGGCGCCATACATATGACGCCATGAGCGAATCGTGCAGCAAGACCCGGCACGCTGCGGACTTGAGCCCAAGCCGCTACAGTTCGCCCAAGCGGGGCATGGTGTCCCGCAGCCCCGCGTGGGCACAGGAGGCGTTTCGCATGGCGTGGCTGGTTCTGGGGCTGGTTCTGTTTCTGGGTGTGCACACCGTGTCCATCGTCTCGCCCACCGGGCGCAACCAGCTCGCGCAGCGCATGGGCGAGCACACCTTCAAGGGCCTGTACGCGCTGGTCGCGTTCGTGGGCCTGGGGCTCATCGTCTGGGGCTACGGGCTGGCGCGCGAAGCGCCGGTGCTGCTCTACGCCCTGCCCAGCGGTTTTCGGCACCTGGCCGCGCTGCTGATGCTGCCGGTGTTCGTGCTGCTGTTCGCGGCCTACCTGCCCGGGCGCATCAAGAGCGCGACGAAACACCCCATGCTGCTGGCCGTGAAGCTGTGGGCCCTGGCCCACCTGCTGGCACAGTCGGCCACCGGTGGCACGCTGGCCGACGTGCTGCTGTTCGGCGGCTTTCTGGTCTGGGCCGCGGCCGACCGCGTCTCGCTCAAACGCCGCGCCGCCGCCGGTCTGCTGCGCAGCCTGCCGCTGGGGCCGGCGCGGGCGCGCAACGACGTGATCGCGCTGGTGGGCGGGCTCGTGGTTTATGGGGTGTTCGTGCTCTGGCTGCACGCCTGGCTGTTCGGGGTGCGGCCGTTTGGCTGAGCCCGGGAACCCTGTGGCCCGACCCCGAACCAACCCCGTCTGACCCTCCATCCATGGCCAGGGAGCCGACCATGACAATCCCCCGTCTGTTCAGCCTTTCGCTCACCACAGCCCTTGCCGCGCTCGCCGCCGCCGCGCCAGCCGCCCAGGCCCAGGCCCAGGCCCAGGCGGGTGGCGTCACCACCGAGGTGGTGGCGCGCGGTCTGCAGAACCCCTGGGGCCTGGCCTTCATCGGCGAGGGCCGCATGCTGGTGACCGAGCGGCCCGGGCGCATGCGCGTGGTGGCGCCCGATGGCACGCTCGGCGAGCCCTTGGCCGGTGTGCCCCAGGTGGACGTGATCGGGCAGGGCGGTCTGCTCGACGTGACCACCGACCGCGACTTCGCGCGTAACCGCACCCTCTATTTCTGTTACGCCGAGCCCGCCGCCAGCGGCGGCGGCAACTCCACCGCGCTGGCCTCGGCCCGCCTGTCCAAGGACGCCACGCGGCTGGAAGACGTGAAGGTCCTGTTCAGCCAGAAACCCAAGGTCAGCAGCCGCGCGCATTTCGGCTGCCGCATCGTGCAGGCCCGCGACGGTAACCTGTTCCTCACGCTGGGCGACCGCTTCAGCCGCATGGCCGACGCACAGACCCTGGACAACCACCTCGGCAAGGTGGTGCGCATCCGGCCCGACGGCAGCGTGCCGCCCGACAACCCCTTCGTGGGCCGCGCGGGCGCGCTGCCCGAGATCTGGAGCCTGGGCCACCGCAATCTGCAGGGCGCCGCGCTCGCGGCCGACGGGCGCCTGTGGACCGGTGAACACGGCCCGCAGGGCGGCGACGAGATCAACCGCCCCGAGGCCGGCAAGAACTACGGCTGGCCCCTCATCACCTACGGCGAAAACTACGGCGGCGGCCCCATCGGCGAAGGCCTCACCGCCAAACCCGGGCTGGAGCAGCCGCTGCACTACTGGGTGCCGTCCATCGCTCCGGCCGGCATGGCCTTCGTGCACAGCGATCGTTACGGCAAGGCCTGGCGCGGCAACCTGCTGGTGGGTTCGCTCAAGTTCCGCTACCTGGCCCGGCTGGAGCTCGACGGCACCCGCGTGCGCCGCGAGGAAAAACTGCTGCCCACGCTGGGCCAGCGCGTGCGCGACGTGCGCCAGGGCCCGGACGGCTTCATCTACCTGCTGACCGACGAACGCAACGGCCAGTTGCTGCGCCTGCTGCCCGCGCGCTGAAAGGACCGCCATGCCCACCCCACCGGCCGCCGCCAAGGCACCCGCCGCACACGCAGCGCGCCCCGCGCCCGGCCTCGACCTGGAGCGCGCCGCCCTGGCCCGGCGTTACCAGGCGGTGCGCGAGCGCAGCCTGGCGCTGGTGGCGCCACTCTCGCCCGAAGACTGCCAGGCCCAGTCCATGCCCGACGCCAGCCCCGCCAAATGGCACCTGGCGCACGTGACCTGGTTTTTCGAGACCTTCGTGCTGGAGCGCTTCGAGCCCTGCTTCCAGCCCTTCCACCCGGCCTTTCGCGCGCTCTACAACAGCTACTACAACGGCGTGGGCGAACCCTTTTCGCGGCCCCAGCGCGGCCCGCTGACCCGCCCCGACTTTGCCGAGGTGCTGCGCTGGCGCGCCGAGGTGGACCAGCGGGTGGCCCGGCTGCTGCGCCACACCAGCCAACCGGAGGCCCTGGCCCTGATCGAGCTGGGTGTGCAGCACGAGCAGCAGCACCAGGAACTGCTGCTCACCGACATCAAGCACCTGCTCTCCATCAACCCGCTGCACCCGGTGTACCGGCGCGCCTGGCCGCTCAGCAGCGTGGCCAGCGTGCCGGCGCAGTGGGTGGAGCGCCCCGGGGGGCTGGTCGAGATCGGCCACGCCGGGCCGGGCTTTGCGTTCGACAACGAAAGCCCGCGCCACCCCCAGTGGCTGCAACCCCATGCGCTGATGAACCGGCCGGTGACCCACGGCGAGTGGCTGGCCTTCGTGCGGGACGGCGGCTACACCGACCCGCGCTGGTGGCTCGCCGCCGGCTGGGACTGGCTGCGCGCCGAAGGCCTGGCCGCGCCGCTCTACTGGACACTGCCGGCCGACAGCGCCGCGCTGCCCACGGTGTTCACCCTGCACGGCGACATGCCGCTGGACCCGCACACCCCGGTGACGCACATCAGCTACTACGAGGCCGACGCCTTCGCGCGCTGGGCCTCGGCCAGCCGTGCCGAATGGGCCGGCGCGCGCCTGCCCAGCGAGGCCGAGTGGGAAGCCAGCGCCGCGGCCCTGCCGGTGCAGGGCAACTGCCAGGACAGCGGCGCTCTGCACCCCATGCCCGCGCGCGCGGCCGCCGCGCCCGGCGCGCTGCTGCAGATATATGGCGACGTGTGGGAATGGACCAACAGCAGCTACAGCGCCTACCCGGGCTACCAGCCGGCCGGAGGCGCGGTGGGCGAGTACAACGGCAAGTTCATGGTGAACCAGCTGGTGCTGCGTGGCGGCTCCTGCGCCACGCCGCTGTCGCACCTGCGCGCGAGCTACCGCAACTTCTTTCCCGCCAGCGCCCGCTGGCAGTTCAGCGGCCTGCGCCTGGCGCGCAGTCTTTGACCCCGTCGCCCCGGCCCGCCCCAGCGCGGCCCGGGATGTGTTCAACACCGGGCCCACGGGCCTGCAACCCCCAGGGCCTGCCATGCCGTCCACACCCTGTCTGCCCAGCTTTGTCCAGCTGCACCGCCCCGACGACGACGCCGTGCGCGCCGAACTGGCGGGCGGGCTGGCGCTCACGCCGCCGCGCATCGCCCCCAAGTTTTTGTACGACGCGCTGGGCTCGCGCCTGTTCGACGCCATCACCGAACTGGCCGAGTACTACCCCACGCGCACCGAGGCCGCCATCTTCGCGCAGCACGCGCCCGACATGGCCCAGGCCCTGCCCGCCGGCGCGGTGCTGATCGACCTGGGCGCGGGCAGCTGCGCCAAGGCCGCGCGCCTGTTTCCCGCGCTGCGGCCCGCCGCCTACGTGGCGGTGGACATCTCGGTGGACTACCTGCGCGCCGCGCTCGACGCCCTGCAGCAGCGCCACCCGGCGCTGCCCATGCTGGGCCTGGGCATGGACTTCTCGGCCCGGCTCGCGCTCGGCCCGCAGGCGGCGGACTGGCTGGCCACGAGCGGCGCCGCGCGGCTGCCGCGCGCCGTGTTCTACCCCGGCTCCAGCATCGGCAACTTCTCGCCCACCGAGGCCCTGGCCCTGCTGTGCCAGGCGCACGCGGTGTGCGCCGCCGGTGGCGCGGGCGGGGGCCTGCTCATCGGCGTGGACCGCGTGAAGCCACGCGCCGTGCTCGAACCCGCCTACGACGATGCTCTGGGCGTGACCGCCGCCTTCAACCGCAACCTGCTGCTCAACGTGAACCGCCTGCTGGGCGCCGACTTCGCCCCCCAGGCCTGGCGGCACGTGGCGTTCTTCAACGCCGAGGCCTCGCGCATCGAGATGCACCTGGAGCCCACCCGCGCGCAGACCGTGCGCTGGCCCGGTGGTGAACGCCATTTCGCGGCCGGCGAGCGCCTGCACACCGAAAACTCCTACAAGTGGGAACCCACCGATTTCGAAGCCCTGCTGCACGACGCGGGCTTTGGCGCCGTGCGCCACTGGAGCGACCCGCACGACTGGTTCAGTGTGTTCTGGGGAGCTGCTTGACCACCCCTGCCGCGGGCTGCGCCCGCGACCCCCTCAAGGGGGCCACACCAGCGGCCCGGCGGAGCCGGTTCCGCGGTGTGTGCTGGTGGGAACCCGTCAACGCTGACCGACCACGCTGCGAAAACCGGCAAAGATGTCGTTGCGCTCGGGCGTGAAGAAGTTGCGGTACTGGGGGTGGCGCATGCGCGGTGCGGTGGCGTGGCTCGCGCCTTTGAGCACCGGGCGGCCGTCGAACCAGGGCCGGGAGTAGTCCACATAGGGGTGCGGCTGAAAACCGGGGAAGGGCGCGAAGGCGCTGGCGGTCCATTCCCACACCTCGCCCCACTGGAAACCCGGGTGGCCCGCGGCCACTTCCCATTCGGCTTCGCTGGGCAGGCGCCGCCCGGCCCAGGCACACCAGGCCTGGGCCTCGAACGCCGTGAGGTGGCAGGCCGGCGCGGCCATGTCCAGCGGCTGCCAATGCCCGCCCCGTTGCCGCTCCCAGCCGCCATCGGTTGACGGGCGCAGATGGCGCGGGTAGCGCCAAGGCTCTGCGCCCGAAGCGCTGCGCCCGGGCTCCACCGTTGCGCCGGCCTGCAGCCAGGCCCAGCCCGCCTCGCTCCAGAAACGCCGCTGCGCATAACCGCCCGCCGCCACGAACGGCAGAAACCGCGCCCAGCTGACGGCGCGCGCGTCGATCTCGAAAGCCGCCACCGATACGGCGTGCGGGCCCAGCTCATTATCAAAAGCGAAGCCCGGGCCGCTGCGGCCCAGGGTCCAGGGAGTGGCGGCGACGGACAGGGTTTGTGGCAGGGTTTGCTCTGGGGGCGGCGCGGCGGTGGACACAGTGGCGTCCAGAGCGTCCAACCCCAGCGTCTGCGCCATGTAGACCGCCGCCTCGGCGTGCATGTCTTCGTGGAACAGCGCGAGGCGAAAGAAATACAGGCCAGCGTCGTCGTCGGGCGTCTGCGCCAGCAGCGCCAGCGTGTCGGCCAGGCCGTGGGCCAGGTCGGTGCGCACCGCCTCGGCGTCCGGCAGGTCCAGCTGCCAGCGCCGGTCGTGTGGCACGGTGCTGGAGTTGTACAGCGCGTCTGCGTTCACGCCGTGCGTGGCCTGCCGCGCTGGCGCGCGCGGCGCCAGCGGGTCGGCCTGCGTGCCTTGCCCGCGCTGCGGGTTGCGCGCGATCCACCAGTCGGCAAACCAGCCGATGTGGCCCAGCTCCCACAGCGGCGGGTTCAGCTCGGGCGTGCAGGGCACGCGCAGGGCCGGCCCCAGCGCGGCCTGGTAGGCGGCGAACAGGCGCAGCGTGCGCTCGCGCGCACCCACCAGCGCCTGCGCCAGCGCGGCCTTGCCGGCGCAACGGGCCTGTTCGGCTTCGGACACAATCACCGCCATCGACGCACCCCCATGAAAAAACCCGCTCTCTGCATCGTCACTCCCGCGCTGGCCGATGCCAACAACGGCAACTGGCAGACCGCGCGCCGCTGGGCGCAGATGCTGTCGGGCCATTATCGGGTTCGCCTGGCCCAGCGGTGGCCCGATGGCGACGCCGCCGCCGACGGCACCGACATCCTGCTCGCCCTGCACGCGCGGCGTTCGGCCGCCTCCGTGGCCGCGTGGGCGCAGCAGGCGCACCCCGGGCGGCCGCTGGTGCTCGCGCTCACCGGCACCGACCTGTACCGCGACATCGCCACCGACGCCAGCGCGCAGCGCTCGCTGGCCCTGGCGCAGCGGCTGATCGTGCTGCAGGACCAGGGCCCGCTGGCCTTGCCCGAGGCCCTGCGCGGCAAGGCCCGGGTGGTCTTCCAGTCCAGCACCCCGCGTCGGACCCTGGCCAAGACCACGGCGTGGCTGCGCGTGCTCATGGTGGGGCACCTGCGCGAGGAGAAGTCGCCCCAGACGCTGTGGGCCGCGGCGCGCCTGTTGCGGCCCGACGAAGGCATCCAGATCGACCACATCGGCGATGCGCTCGACACCGCGCTGGGCGAGGCCGCGCGCCAGTGCATGCGCGACTGCCCGCACTACCGCTGGCTCGGCGGCCAGCCACACGCCCGCACGCGAGAGCGCATCCAGCGCGCGCACCTGCTGGTGCACCCCAGCCACATGGAAGGGGGCGCCCACGTCATCATGGAAGCCGCGCTCAGTGGCACGCCCGTGCTGGCCTCGCGCATCGCGGGCAACGTGGGCATGCTCGGTGCCGACTACGGCGGCTACTTCTCCGCGGGCGACGCCGCCGCGTTGGCCGCGCTGCTGCGCCAGGGCCGCCAGGACCTCGCCAGCGGCGGCGCCTGGCTCGCCGCGCTGCAAGCACAATGCGCGATCAGAGCCACCCGGTTTGAACCGGCCGCCGAGCGGGCCGCCTTGCTGAGCCTGCTGGGCGAACTGCGACACCCCACCGGGCGGCAACCTCCCTGAGCCGCGCCGCCGCATCCCAACCTTCCGCCGCACCGAACCCGAACCCGCCGATGAACGCACCCATGCCCCAACCCGCCGCCACCAAAGAACCCCGCCTCACCAGCCTCTCGCACGGTGGTGGCTGCGGCTGCAAGATCGCCCCCGGCGTGCTCAGCGACATCCTCAAAGGCACGGCTGCCATGCCCATGCCGCCCGAGTTGCTGGTGGGCATCGAAACCGCCGACGACGCCGCTGTGTACCGGCTCAACGACGAACAGGCCCTGATCGCCACCACCGACTTCTTCATGCCCATCGTCGACGACCCGTTCGACTTCGGCCGCATCGCCGCCACCAACGCCATCAGCGACGTCTACGCCATGGGCGGCACGCCCATCATGGCGCTGGCCCTGGTGGGCATGCCCATCGGCGTGCTCAGCACCGGGACCATCGGCCGAATCCTCGAAGGTGGCCAGAGCGTCTGCCGCGCCGCCGGCATCCCCATCGCGGGCGGCCACACCATCGACTCCGTTGAGCCCATCTACGGCCTGGTGGCCCTGGGGCTGGTGCACCCCCGGCGCGTCAAGCGCAACGCCGACGCACAAGTGGGCGACCGCCTGATCCTGGGCAAACCCATCGGCGTGGGCGTGCTCTCGGCCGCGCTCAAGAAGGACGCGCTCAGCGCCGAGGGCTACGCCCGCATGATCGCCACCACCACCCAGCTCAACACCCCCGGCCCCGACCTGGCGGCGCTCGACGGTGTGCACGCGCTCACCGACATCACCGGCTTTGGCCTGGCCGGCCACACCCTGGAGATGGCGCGCGGTGCCCACACCACCGTGCGCCTCAGCATGGACCGCGTGCCGCTGATCGAAGGCGTGCGCGCCCTGGCCGCCCAGGGCATGGTGACCGGCGCCTCCGGCCGCAACTGGGCCGCCTATGGCCACGAAGTGCGCCTGGGCGACCACCTGCAACCGGTGGACCAGGCCCTGCTGAGCGACCCCCAGACCAGCGGCGGCCTGCTCGTGGCCTGCGCGCCCGACGCGGTGGCCGAGGTGCTGGCCATCTTCGAGCGCCACGGTTTCGCCGCCGCCGCCGAAGTGGGCGAGATCGTGGCGCCTGTGGCTGGCGGGGTGCGGCTGCAGGTGGTTTGAGACGGGGCTAGGGCTCAGGCGGTTGCCATGCACAGCGGGAAGATCGTTCTGGTTTCTACCTCCGGCTACGTCGCGAGCCGGGATGATCCGTTGTTGCGGGAACTGATCGAGAGCCAGATTGAGCTGTTCTGCGCCCTGGGTGTCGACGCCGAAAAATGGGAGGATGCGCTGGACTGGATGTGCATGGGAGCCGACGGCTCGGAGGCCACATTCATCACCACCACCTCGCATCCTGGCGAATCAGAGGCCGAGGTCATCGAGTTCGCCCGAAGCTTTTCCACCGAGAGGCCACACGAAGTCGAGGTCATTCGGGTTTGAAGGGGGTCCTGAGTGCTGTTAACCGCCGCTTCCTGGATGATGGTGCCGGGCGCGCCTTCGGCCTTCTAAAACACCATGCAACAACAGATTTTCATAGTGCTTTAGAGTCCAGAAGCTTCAGGAGGCACCCATGAAAAAACCCGATTCGACCGAGGGCCTGTTGGCCTCTGCGCTGATTGACCAACGCATCGCCGATCTCGCGGACTGGCGCGGGCAGACCTTGGGCCGGATGCGCAAGCTCATCCAGGAGGCCGACCCGGAGGTCGTCGAGGAGTGGAAGTGGATGGGCACGCCTGTGTGGTCGCACGACGGGATCCTCTGCACCGGCGAGTCCTACAAGTCGGTCGTGAAACTGACCTTCGCCAAGGGGGCTTCGCTGGACGACCCGGCCAGACTGTTCAATTCGAGCCTTGACGGCAACACCAGGCGCGCGATGGACATTCGTGAGGGCGAGGTGGTTGACGCGGCTGAGTTCAAAGCGCTCATCCGTGCCGCCATCGCCCTCAATACCGCCGCAAAAGCAAAGCCCAGGCGAGCGAAGTAGGCCACCGAAGCGCAGAACGCTCGCCACGCACATGAGCCCTCAGGTCGTTGCCGTCAGTTCCAGCCCGGCCCACGCTTTCACCAAGGGCGTTGCCTCGCAGATCCGCTTGCTGGCGGGCCTGGGTGTGGAGGGGGACGCGCATTGCGGGGTCACCGTGCAGCACCGCTCGCGGGTGGCGCAAGACCCAACGCAGCCGAACCTGCGCCAGGTTCACCTCATCCATGCCGAGCTGTTCGAGGAACTGGCCGCGCAGGGGTTCGAGGTGGCACCCGGCCAGATCGGCGAGAACATCACCACACGCCATCTCAAGCTGCTGGCGCTGCCGGTGGATTCCGAGTTGCACATCGGCCCTTCGGCCATCGTCAGACTCACCGGTCTGCGCAACCCCTGCGAACAACTGAACCGATTTCAGTCGGGTCTGATGGCCGCGGTGCTCGGCCGCACGCCCGAGGGGGCGCTGGTTCGCAAAGCCGGTGTCATGGGGGTCGTGGTGGCCGGCGGGGTCGTGCGACCGGGTGATGCCATTTCCGTGCGGCTGCCGGCAGGGCCCCACCGCATGCTGGATCGCGTTTGACCAGGGCCGCCAGGCCGCGCCGCGCTGCTCTCTTCTTTCCTCACACGTGGACACCATGAAAATCCTGTGCCTGTCGGGCAGCCTGCGGGCCGCATCCATCAATGCCGCGCTCCTGCGTGCGGCGGTGCGGCTGGCGCCGCCAGAGGTCCAACTCACGGTGTTTGCTGGCGTGGGCGATCTGCCGCTCTTCAACCCCGATCTGGAGGTGCAGCTGCCTTCGCCGGTCCGCGCGTTGCACGCCGCGGTTGCCGCGTCGGACGCGCTGTTGATTGCGAGCCCCGAATATGCCCATGGCGTTACCGGCGCGATCAAGAACACGCTGGACTGGCTGGTCAGCTTTGAGCCCTTCGTGGGCAAGCGTGTCGCGGTCCTGAACGCTTCGCCGCGTGCGCACCATGCCGACGCGGCGCTGCGCGAAACGCTCAAGACCATGTCGGCCGAGATCGTCGAACCGGCTTCGCTCAGTGTCCCGCTGCTCGGGGCCCATCTGGGCGAAGACGGCATGGTCGAAGACCCGCTGGTCAGTGCCACCGTCCGGCGCTCCCTGGCCGCGCTGCACGCGGCCGTGCTTCAGGGGCAGACCGAGCAGGGCCCCTCGTTTCCGGTGGCATAGCGCCATGAACGAGCAGCAGTCGCTGGCGGCGGCCATCCACGAAGCGGTGAGGCTGCAGGCCTACGACTCCTCGTGGCCTGCGGCGTACGCCACCGAGCGGGAACGCCTGCTGCGGGTGATTCCCGGCGTGTTTCTCGATCTGCAGCACATCGGCAGCACGGCGGTGCCAGGCCTGGCGGCCAAGCCCATCATTGACATCATGGCCGGTGTCGCGTCCATGGCGGTGGCCGAGTCCTTGGCGGCGCCACTGTGCGCGTGCGGCTACACCACCTCGGCCGAATTCAACGCCACCCTGCGCGACCGCAAATGGTTCATGCGCTGGGCCGATGGCCACCGCACCCACCACCTGCACGTGGTGGTTCACCAGGGCCAGGCCTGGCACGAGCGGCTGCGCTTTCGCGATGCGCTGCGCGCCGACCCTGCGCTCGCCGCCCGCTACGCCGGGCTCAAAGCCAGCGCCGCCGAGCAACACGCGAGCGACCGGGAGGCGTACACCGATGCCAAAGCCGGTTTCGTTCGCAGCGTGTCCGACGCCGCGCGGCCGTTGCATCATGAAGACCTGCCCTTGCCGCTCAAACACCAGACATCCGAGGAGAAAAAGCCATGACACCCGCTGAACTGGAACAGTACCTGCACGAGCACATTCCCCTGTCGCTGGCAATGCAGGTTTCCGTGGAAGAGGCGTCGCCCGCGCAGGTGGTGCTGGGCGCCCCGCTGCGTCCCAACATCAACCACCGCGACACCGTGTTCGGTGGCAGCGCTTCCGCGCTGGCCATCCTGTCGGCCTGGTCGCTGTTGCACACCAAGCTGACAGCGGCGGGCTACAAGACCCGGCTGGTCATCCAGCGCAACACCATGAGCTACGAGCAGGCGATCGTGGGCCACTTCACGGCCCGCGCGCCAAGCCCGACACCCGAGGCATGGCAGGCGTTCACCCGCATGCTGGAGCGCAAGGGCCGGGCCAGAATCACCGTCTCGTCAACGCTCTGGTACGACGGCGCTGAAGCGGGCCATTTCGAAGGCGAATTCGTCGCGCTGGGCACCACGGGCGCGTAGTCGGTCAAGGAGTGCTGCCATGGAACTGCTCGTGAACATCGATGTGGATGACCTGGACAAGGCGCTGCGTTTCTACACGAGCGCGTTCGATCTGCAGGTAGGGCGGCGCTTTGGCGCGGATGGGGTTGAACTGCTGGGCGCTTCCTCCGCGATCTATCTCCTGGTGAAGCCCGCCGGCAGCCCGGCGACCCAGGCCTCCAGCCAGGTGCGCGACTACGGGCGGCACTGGACGCCGGTGCACCTGGACCTGGTGGTGACGGACATCGATGCCTCGGTGCAGCGGGCGCTGAGTGCGGGCGCGACGCTCGAAGCCGAGGTCCGGTCCAGCAACTGGGGCAAGATCGCGCCTATGGCCGATCCGTTTGGCCACGGTTTCTGCCTGCTCCAGTTCGTGGGCCGAGGCTACGACGAAATCGCCACCGCGGCGTAACACCCGGGCGTACGGTGGACCGTTCGCTCAACGAAGGCAGACCCATGCGCATCACCCTCTGGCTTCTTGCGTTCGTTGCCCTCGTGTACGGCGGTGCCTGCGTGGCCCTGTACGCGTTTCAACGCTCGTTCCTGTACTTTCCCCAACCCAGCGCCCTGGCGGGGCCGGACACCACGCGCAAGCTGGTGGTGCCAGGGGCCGAACTGGCGGTGTCGGTCCGGCCGCACAGCGGCCCGAAGGCCCTGATCTATTTCGGCGGCAACGCCGAGGACGTGTCGCAGCAACTGCCCTGGTTTGCCCGCGTGTTTCCGGACCACGCCATCTACCTGCTGCAGTACCGCGGCTACGGCGCCAGCACCGGGGCACCCACCGAAGCGCTGCTCAAGAGCGATGCACAGGCCCTGTTTGACTCGGTGCATGCCGACCACCCGGACGTGGCCGTGGTGGGGCGCAGCCTGGGCAGCGGTGTGGCCGTGCACCTCGCGAGCCAGCGGCCGGTGTCGCGCCTCGTGCTCGTGACGCCGTACGACAGCATCGTGGAGCTCGCGGCGCGGCAGTTCCCGGCGTTTCCGGTGCGGTGGCTGCTGACCGACAAGTTCGAGTCGTGGCGCTACGCGCCCTCGATCCGGGTGCCCACGCTGCTGCTGGCGGCCGAGTTCGACAACGTGATCCCGCGCTGGAGCACCGACCGCCTGCGCACACGCTTTGCCTCAGGCGTGGCCTCGTTCTCCGTGGTACCGGGCACCGACCACAATACGATCTCGAACAGCCCGCAGTACCTGGAGGCACTGCGCGCCGCGTTGTGAGCAGGGAGCGCGAGAGGGGTCGCTTGGTGGCGGGCTTCCGGGGGGCGCTCTGGTGAGGTGGTCTGGGTCGCGATGGGGTGACGCCTTGGTGTGTTGCATGCGCGCCAAAGGTTGGCGCCCTTTCGGTGGAAACAACGACTTTTGATCCACTGCGCTTGGACAACCCGAGGTGCTTCGGCGAAGCGGCGCTTTTTCCGTGATAGCGTGTCGGCTCCCGCGACTGCGGGGACCGCTGTGAAGCGGTAATTCCCGGGGTTTGTCGAACAACTCCGGCGTTTTCTGTCACAACCCCACCCCATCATCGGAGGAAAAAAGTGAAACGATTTCTGGGCGCCATGTCCATCTGTGTTGCCCTCGCCGGGTGCGCAACCGTCAATCGAATGGCCTTTGACAAAGAAGCCAAGACCATCGACACCAGCGAGAAGTCCGTCGTGCTGATGGCCCTCGAGGTGTCTCGATCCGACGACAGCCGCTACGTCCCGATGCCGGTGCTGGTGAAGCTCGAGCAGCCGAACGCCCAAAGCAAGGAAGAGCGGCAGAACTTCGCGCTCAGTGCGCTCTCAGACGTCGTCAAGGAAGGGGACCGCACCGTCTACCTGACGCGCATGGCCCTGAAACCAGGCCAGTACAAGATGGGCGAAGTGACGGGCTCGGCCATTGGGTTCCCGTTTGTCGGGAGCTTCGTGGTTCCCCTGTTGATGGACCTGAATGTGAAGCCGAACTCGATCACCTATGTGGGTCGGCTCACGGCCAAGCTTCGACCCCGGCAGGGGGAAGAGTTCCGTGCCGGACCGGTGATTCCCTTGATTGACCAGTCGGTGACGGGCTTGTCCGGCGGCACCTGGGATGTGACCACGGAAGACCTGTCGGAGAAGGACCTTGCGCTGTTCCGCTCCAACTTCCCCGTGCTCACAACGGCCACCATCGAAAATGCGCCGCTCCCGCCGTTCGACCGTGCGGCGGTGCAGCGCTGGTGGGAGGGTGGCATGCAGCCGACGGCGGCGGCGCAGGCCGCTCCGGTGGCGGCCAGCAAATAAGGCCAGGGCCATCGGCCCGCCCCGGCGGTGACCGCTGGGGCGTGCATCCCGCGGCCATCAGCGGGAGCGGTTTCCCGTTGCGCGCGGCCGGTGCCCGAGGAAGGTCGGGCGCGCCGACCGAAGTGTGTTTCAATGTTTTTTTGTCACCCGTCTCGGTGCCGTCAGCACCGGGGGCGGGTGTCGCATACTGGAGATACACCCTTGAACATCACCCGAATCGTGGCCATTCTTTTCATCGTCGGGGGCGCGCTGGGCCTGGTTTACGGCAGCTTCAGCTACACCAAGGACACCACCGCGCTCAAGCTCGGGCCGATCGAGCTCAAGGTGGAGGAGAAGGAAACGGTCAATGTGCCCGTGTGGGCGGGCATTGGCGCCATCGTCGTGGGCGCGGTGCTGCTGGCTGTGGGCGGCAAGAAGGGCTGACCGGTCCGCACGGCGCCCGGTGGCCCGCCTTTGTGCGCGGCCAGCGGGGTGCTTCAGGGTGCTTGGTCTGCCCAGCGCAGCCCGGCCACCCAGCCGGTGCTGTGGCTCGCGGTGTTGTCGCTGTCGGCGCCGATCAGCACGGTGGAGATGCGGGGCAGGGCTTCGCGCGGTGTCTGGGCGCCCTGCGGCAGCTCGTCGGCGAAGAGCCGGGCGAAATCTTGCGCCACGTCGCGAGATTCGTTCACCCAGCGCGCCAACGGCGCACCGCGGCCTTGCAGGCTGATGAAGCGCACGCGGCGGCTGTAGGGGTTGGCGCCTTCGGTGAGCGCCGGGTGCGAGCTGTCCCACAGATAGCACAGCGTGGCCGCAGGCAGCGCCTCGCCGCTCACGCCGCGCGCCAGGCGCAGCACGGTGCGTTCCCAGAATGGCACGCGTTCCATCGGGTGGTCGAACATCACGCAGACCTTGAGCGCGGCGTCGTCGCCGGCCTTGCTGAGGATGTCGACCGGCACCCGGGCGCCCACGAGCGGCTGGTCCAGCCGCCAGCGCCATTGCAGCCGCGCGGCAGGTACAGGGCCGCTCCAGCCGTGCACCAGCGTACCGTAGGACGACGCGGTGGACACCTTGAGCGCGCGTTCGCCGTCCACCGTGCCGGCCTCGAAGCGGGTCGGCGGCAGTTCGGTGTGTTGCTGGGGAAAGCCGACAAAGCGCCAAGCCGGGTGCAGCGCGCCGTCGTCCTGCAGCAGCGGGGGCAAGGCGGCGCCGGTCTGGGTCTGAGCCGGGGCGCTGCCCACCAGCGCCAGCGCGAGCAGGGTGCCGGCCAGGGTGGTGCGGCGGCAGTGGGTGGCGCGCATGGTCAGCGGCCGGCGTCGTTGAGCGACCAGTCGTAGTCCAGGTGGCTCACGGGCAGGCTGCGCGCGCGCAGGCGGGCCTGCTCGGCGGGTTGATCGCTCAGCTGTTCGGCGTAGCGGGCAAACACGTCTTCCACCCGCGTGAACCCCTGGTGGCCGGCCTCGAAGTCTTCGCGGAACCACTTGAAGATGCTGCTGACTTCCAGCCGGCCCCCGACCACGCGGTTGCGCGTGCGGTCGCCCAGGAAGCGGCGCATGCCGTCTTCGAGCTGGGCCTCGAGCTTCGCGGCGGTGAAGGCCTCGTCGCGCAGCGCCGGGCAGCCGATGCTGGCGCAGTTCACCGCGGCGTGCACGCGCGGCTCCTGGTAGCGCGGACGCAGCTGCTCGTGTTCGATCCAGTCGAGGTGGCGCTCCTGGCCGAGCAGCCGGAAGAACTTCTTTTTCCAGGGCGCCTGGATGAACGAGCCCAGGTCCTTGATGGACTTCAGATCCGGGTATTTCGTGAGGATGAGTTCCACCGTGAAGGCGTTGTAGGCGTTGATCAGAAAGGCCATCTGCTGCGGCCGGCTCCAGCCGTCGAACGTGGCCTGGGGCACGGCGCTCAAGGCCTCGAGCACGGTTGCCAGCGCGGCGCGGTCGGCCAGAAACCCGGCGTAGCCGACGCGCGACTGCTTGCCGTCGGCCAGCCAGCGCACGTGTTTTTTCAGCAGCGCGTCCCAGGCGGCGTAGCCGTGGTCGAACGTGGGCTGGGCCCGCGCGGCGAGCGGAAAAAACGCGCTGGCGGCGAGCAGGGCCAGGGTCTGGCGGCGGTGGATCATGGTGTGTCGATTCTTTCACGGCCGGTGGGTTCCACCGGCATCGTCATCCGCGCTTCCAGGCGTGGTACTTCGCCACCCAGGCCAGCAGCCGCTGCGGCGCGTGCGCGCGCTTCCATTCGCCCGCGGCGTACTTGTTGGCCTCGGCCAGTGTGGGGTAGGTGTGGATGGTGCCCAGGATCTTGTTCAGACCCAGGCCGTGTTTCATGGCCAGCACGTATTCGGCCAGCAGATCGCCGGCGTGCGTGCCGACGAGGGTGACGCCGAGGATGGTGTCCTTGCCCGGCACGGTGAGCACCTTCACGAAGCCGTGGGCCTCGCTGTCGGCGATCGCGCGGTCCAGGTCGTCAATGCCGTACTTCGTGACCTCGTAGGGGATGTTCTTTTCCTTCGCTTCCTGTTCGTTCAGGCCCACGCGCGCCACCTCGGGGGCGATGAAGGTGGCCCAGGGGATCACCGAATAGTCGGCCTTGAACTTCTTGAAGTCGCCAAAGAGGGCGTTGACCGCCGCGTACCAGGCCTGGTGTGCGGCCACGTGGGTGAACTGGTAGGGACCGGCCACGTCGCCGGCGGCGTAGATGTTGGGGTAGAGGGTCTGCAGGTACTCGTTGGTCTCGATGGTCTTGTTCGTCGGGATGCCCAGCTCTTCCAGCCCGTAGCCCTGCAGCCGCGCCACGCGGCCCACGGCACAGATGAGCTGGTCGAAGGGGATGCGTTTTTCCGTGCCTTCGTGCTCGACGATCAGCATCTTCTCGCCGCCCACGGCCTCGCAGCGCAGCGCCTTGTGTCCGGTGAGCACCGCCACGCCGTCCGCTTCCAGCGCGGCTTTCGCGAGCGCGCTCACCTCCTCGTCTTCGCGGATCATGATGCGCGGCGCCATCTCCACCTGCGTCACCTGCGCGCCCAGCCGGCCGAAGGCTTGGGCGAGTTCGCAGCCGATGGGGCCACCACCCAGCACCACCAGGCGTTGCGGAACCTCGTCGAGCTTCGCGAAGGCGTCCCACAGCGTGTCGCTGGTGACATAGCCCACCTCGTCCAGACCGGGCAGCGGCGGCACAAAGGGGCGGGCACCGGCCGCGATCACGATGCTGCGCGCGGAGAGGGTCTGTGTGCCACCGCTGCTCTGCGCGATCTCCACCGTCCACGGGTTCAGCAACCTGGCGTAACCCTGCAGCACCTCCACGCCCAGACCGGTGTAGCGCTCCACGCTGTCGTGCGGCTCGATGGCTTTGATCACGTCGTGGATGCGCTGCATCACGGCCCTGAAGCTGAAAGCCGGGCTTGCATCGCTCAGGCCGTAGTTCGATGCGTGGCGCATCTGGTGCGCCAGTGTGGCGCTTTTGATCAGCGCCTTGCTCGGCACGCAGCCGTAGTTCAGGCAGTCGCCGCCCATCTTGTGGGCCTCGATCAGCGTCACCTTGGCCTTCACGGCGGCGGCGATGTAGGCCGACACCAGGCCGCCCGCGCCCGCGCCGATCACGATCAGGTTGCGGTCAAACTTCGCCGGCCGAACGCTGGCCCAGCGTGCGTACACCTTGCGCTTTTGCACCACCTCCACGACGCGCCGCGCGATCAGTGGGAACAGGCCGAGTAGCACAAAGGAGCCCAGCAGCGCCGGGCTCAGGATGCCTTGCAGCGACGTCAGCTGGCCCAGTTGCGTGCCCGCGTTCACGTACACCGCCGTGCCGGCCAGCATGCCGAGCTGGCTGACCCAGTAAAACGTCCAGGCCTTCATCTTCGTCAGGCCCATCAGCAGGTTGATCAGGAAAAACGGCACCACCGGAATCAGCCGCAGCGTGAACAGGTAGAACGCACCTTCCTTCTGGATGCCTTTGTCCACCTCGGCCAGGCGCTGGCCAAAGCGCGTCTGCACGCTGTCGCGCAACAGGAAACGCGAGGTCAGAAACGCCAGCGTGGCGCCGATGCTGGAGGCGAACGACACGATGAGCAGACCCCAACCCAGGCCGAAGATGGCGCCACCCGCGAGCGTGACGATGGTGGCGCCGGGCAGCGAGAGCGCGGTGACGGCGACGTAGACCGCGAAATACCCCAGCGCGAGCGCCAGGGGCTGCTGCGCCCGCAGCTCGGCGAAACGGGCCTGGCTCTGCTGCAGGAAGTCGAGGCTGAAATACCGGTTGAGATCGAAGGTGAAAAAAGCGACGATGGCCATCAGCACGGCCACCAGCAGCAGGAGTTTGCGGAAGTTCACGGCACGGTTCTCGGGTGGGTTTCCTGGTGAGTCGCGCAGGGTTCGCCATTCTTACACCGGAAGGGACAAGGCATGAGGCAATGGATAGGCAGTGCGCTGGCGCGCTACCTGGGCGCGCCGGGGCACACCGCGAGCATCGGTTTTCCCACCGACATGGTGTTGCTGGCCGCCTGTGTGCGCCCGGGCGACGTGATCCTGGTGGAGGGCAACTCGCGCGTGAGCACGGCCATCAAGTACCTGACCCAGTCCACCTGGTCGCACGCGGCGCTCTACGTGGGGCCGATCGCCGGTGGCGGGAGCGACGCGCTCAACGTGGTCGAGGCCGACATCAACGCCGGTGTGCGTGCGGTGCCACTCACGGCGTTCGCCGGGCGGCACTGCCGCATTTGCCGGCCGGCCAGCCTGCGCGCCGACGAAGCGCAGGCCGTGTGCCGGTTCACCCTGCAGCGCCTGGGCCACCACTACGACCTGAAGAACATCGTCGATCTGGCGCGTTACCTGTTTCCCACGCCACCCGTGCCCACACGCTGGCGCCGCCACCTGCTCGCGCTGGGCAGTGGCGACCCCACGCGTGCCATCTGTTCGACGTTGATCGCGCAGGCCTTCGCGTCGGTCAACTACCCCATCCTGCCCATCATCGAGGTGGCCCAACTGAACGATCCGCACTGCCAGGACTGTGTGCGCCAGATCCTGCACGTGCGCCACCACAGCCTGTACACGCCGCGCGATTTCGACGTTTCGCCGTATTTCCAGGTGGTCAAACCGACGCTGGAGGCGGGCTTCGACCACCACCGGCTGGTCTGGGCATGAGGGCCCCCCGCCGCGCTGCGCGCGCTGCTTGATCCGGTCGGTGGCTCGCGTCTCGGGTCTCGGTTATGGTCCTTCCATGAACCGCGACGCCATCCCCCCCGAAACCTGGCACGCGCAGGCGGCCGCCGAGGTGCTGCAGCACCTGGCCGCCAGCGAGACCGGCCTGTCCAGCCGCGAAGCGCGTGAGCGCCTGGCGCGGTACGGCCCCAACCGGCTCGCCGCCGCCGAGCGCCCGGGATGGTTGCGGCGCTTCGCGGCGCAGTTCCACAACCTGCTGATCTATGTGTTGCTGGCCGCGGGCTTGACCACGCTCTGGTTGGACGACCTCATCGACGCCGCTGTGATCTTCGGCGTGGTGCTCATCAACGCCGTGATCGGCTTCGTCCAGGAAGGCAAGGCCGAACGCGCGCTCGAAGCCGTGCACGCCATGCTGGCCAGCCACGCCATGGTGCTGCGCGACGGTGAGCGCCACGAGGTCGACGCCGCGCAACTGGTGCCGGGCGACGTGGTGCTGGTCGAGTCGGGCACGCGTGTGCCGGCCGACCTGCGCCTGCTGACCGCCAGGAACCTGCGCATCGACGAGGCCGCGCTCACCGGCGAGTCGCTGCCGGTGGACAAGGACAGCGCGCCGGTGGCCGCGCTGGCGCCGCTGGCCGAGCGTTCGGGCATGGCCTACGCCGGCACCGTGGTGGCGGTGGGGCAGGGCACCGGCCTGGTGGTCGCCACCGCGGCGCAGACCGAGATCGGCCGCATCGGCCGCATGGTCTCGGAGGTTCAGACCCTGGCCACACCGCTCACGCGCCGGCTCGACCAGTTCGCGCGCCAGATCACCTTCTTCATCCTGCTGGTGAGCGTGGCCACCTTCCTGTGGGGCAGCCGGGTGGGTGGCCTGCCGCCGCTGGACATCTTCCTGGCCGTGGTGGGCCTGGCCGTGGCCGCGATCCCCGAGGGCCTGCCCGCCATCGTCACCATCACGCTGGCCATCGGCACCGCCGCCATGGCCGGGCAGCGCGCCATCGTGCGGCGCCTGCCGGCGGTGGAGACGCTGGGCTCGGTGGGCGTGATCTGCACCGACAAGACCGGCACGCTGACCAAGAACGAAATGACCGCGGTGCGCGTGCTGGTGGTGGCCGACGGCGTGGACGTGAGCGGTGCCGGCTACGCGCCCGAGGGCGGTTTTCATGTGGATGGCCAGACCATCGCGCCCGAGCGCCACGATGGTGTGATGCGCCTGGCGCGCTGCGCCCTGCTGTGCAACGACGCGCGGTTGCACCGCGACGCACAAGGCGGCTGGACGCTGGCCGGCGACCCGACCGAAGGCGCGCTGCTCACGCTGGCGCTCAAGGCCGGGCTGGACCTGGCCGAGGAGGCCGCGCGCATGCCGCGCATCGACTGCCTGCCCTTCGAGTCGGAAAACCGCTACATGGCCACGCTGCACCACGACCACCGCGGCCGCGTGCTGGCCCTGCTCAAGGGCGCGCCCGAGCGCGTGTTGGGCCTGTGCGTGCGCGACGCGGCGGGCCAGCCGCTGGACACAGCGGCCTGGCAGGCGCGCATGGACGGGGCCGCGCGCCAGGGCCAACGCGTGCTGGCGCTGGCCGAATGCGAGCTGCCCGCTGGCACGACCGGGCTGACGCTGGAGCACATCACGCCGCGCTTCACCCTGCTCGGCCTGGTGGGGCTGATGGACCCGCCGCGCCCCGAGGCGGTGGACGCGGTGGCCGAGTGCCTGCGCGCCGGCGTGCGCGTGCTCATGATCACCGGCGACCACGCCACCACGGCCGCCGCCATCGGCGCCAGCCTGGGCCTGCGCGACGGCGACCCGATCACCGGCAGCGAAATCGACACCCTGGACGACGCGGCCCTGAGCACCCGCCTGGGCCAGACCGACGTGGTCGCGCGCGCCAGCCCCGAACACAAGCTGCGCCTGGTGGCCGCGCTGCAGAGCCAGGGCCAGGGCCAGCTGGTGGCGATGACGGGCGACGGCGTGAACGACGCGCCCGCGCTCAAGGCCGCCGACATCGGCGTGGCCATGGGCCAGCGCGGGACGGACGCGGCGCGCGAGGCGGCCGACCTGGTGCTCACCGACGACAACTTCGCCACCATCGCCCACGCGGTGCGCGAAGGCCGCCGCGTGTTCGACAACATCAAGAAGTCGTTGCTGTTCATCCTGCCCACCAACGGCGGCGAGGCCGGCCTGATCCTGATCGCGGTGTTCGCGGGGCTGGCGCTGCCGGTCACGGCCGGGCAGATCCTCTGGGTCAACATGGTCACCAGCATCACGCTGGACATGGCGCTGGCCTTCGAGCCCGCCGAAGACGGCGTGATGCGCCGCCCGCCGCGCCCGGCCAGCGAACCGCTGATCACGCGGCTGCTGTTCCTGCGCATCGCCTACATCACGGTGCTGATGGTGGCGGCCACCTTCGTGGTCTACGGCTGGGAGCTCTCGCGCGGCAGCTCCATCGAAGTGGCGCGCACCGCGGTGGTCAACATGCTGGTGATGAGCGAGATTTTCTACCTCTTCAACGTGCGCCACTTCACCGCCAGCGCCTTCCGCTGGGAGACCCTGGCGGGCAATCGCATCGCGCTCTGGGCCTGCGCCATCACGCTGGGGCTGCAGGCACTGTTCACCTACGCGCCACCGATGCAGGCGCTGTTCGGCACCGCTCCACTGGACGCCTGGTCGTGGCTGCTGATCACCGCGCTGGCGAGCGCGAAGTTCGTGGTGGTGGAAATCGAGAAGGCGGTGCTGCGCCGGCTGGGCGTGCGGCGCATGTGAGGCGGGGTCGCCTCAGCCGCCGGTCGTGAGTTCGTGCACCACGTTCGCGACCGATCCGGCGTCTGGCAGGTGCGAGATGGCGCCGATGAGTTCGTCGCGCACCTGGCCCAGCAGGGTTTCAAAGCGGGCGGCGTCCACGCCCAGGGCGGTCGCGAACGACTTGACCATGGCGCGCTCTTCGGCGCTCAGGTGGCCGTCGGCATGGCCGGTCATGAGGCACATCAGCACCACGGTGTCGGCCACGTCGGCCGGGCAACCGGCCATGGCCTGGGCGTCAAAGGCGTGGCTGCCCGACAGCACCGAGGCGGTGGTCGGCATTTCCGGCGTGCGCGAGCTTTCGTAGAACTGGCCGATCAGGGCCGCTTCGGCGGGGTGGATGCCGTCCACCTGGGCCACTGCGAGCATGGCTTGCGTCAGCTGGATGACCTGGGTGGTGCTCAGGTTCTGGTCTTGCATGGGGTTCATGGAAAGGCTCCTCATCGGGTGGTGGGTCAGCGGGTCAGGGCGCGCCGTTTGGCGGCGACCAGGTTGCTCTGGATGTCGGCGATGGCCATGTCGCGGAAACGCTGGGGCAGCATGGAGCGGCGCGAGGTTTCGGATACCGCGAGCAGCTCCATGAACTCGATCATGTCGCGCTCCTGCGGGGGCATGAAATCGGCCGCGGCGGCGGTGAGCGCATCGGCGTTCAGCGGCGTGGCCCGGTTGCGGGCCAGCTCCACCGACAGCAGGGCCAGCGCTTCGAGGTCGGCATTGGAGTAGCCGGTCAGCGTGTCGCACAGGGTCAGCAGCTCTTCCATGCTCGCCACGCAGGGCTCTTCGTAGCGCGAGAGCACCGCCTGCAGCACCTGGACGCGCTCGGCGGCCGTGTCGCAGTAGAAGAACGGGATCTTGCGGTCCAGCCGGCCGGGGCGCTTGATGTCGGTGTCGAGCTTGTCGGGGCGGTTGGTCATCATCACGAACAGCACCTGGCCCCGGTTTTCCGGCTCGGCCATGAACTCTTTGAGCCGCGCGATCACGCGCGAGCTGGTGCCGCCGTCGCTGTCTTCGCCGCCGCCGTTGCCAAAGCTGCGGTCGCCCTCGTCGATGATCACGGCGATCGGCCCCATGGCCTTGACCGTCGCCAGCACGCGCTCCAGGTTGGCCTCGGTGGAACCCACCCACTTGGAGCGGAAGTTCTTCAGCGCCACAGCCGACAGGCCCGCCTCTTTCAGGAAGGCCTTGATGACGAAGGTCTTGCCCGAGCCCATGGGGCCCACCGCGAGCAGGCCCATCGGGGTCAGGGTGGTTTCGCCGGCCTTGAGGTTCTGCGCGATCGCCATCAGCTCGTGCTTGATGTGTTCGTGCCCACCGACCGACGAGAGGCCGTGTTTGGGCTCGATGAACTCGATCAGGCCCGCGCATTCTTTTTCGATCATCTCGCGCTTGCGCGCGTGGATGACCTGGAGCACTTCCTGGTCGGCGTCGCCGGTGGGCAGGGTCTTGCCGGGTTCGATGAGGCGCGTGATCTCGGCCGGGGTCATGCCGGCGGTGATGGTGGCCAGCGTGTTGGCCCGCGCCTCGGCATCGGGCGTGCCCTGCAGCAGGGTCTGGATCAGCTGGCGTCGCTCGGGTTCGCTCAGGCCGTGGCCCTGGGAGCTGGCCAGGATGTTGGCCAGCTGCACGGTGCGCAGCCCGCTGGTGCGTTCGGAGAACAGGGTCTGCTGGTGTTCGCTGAGCTTGGGCGCGAAAAAGCCGATCACCCGCTTGCGCAGCGGCAGGTCGGGCATGGGGATCTCGATGGCCGCGACCTTGGGGTTGGACAACAGGCCCGGGTTGATCGCGTTGAGCGACTCGGTGATCAGGACGATGATGTTGTCGCCGTTGGTCAGGCTCTGGTCCAGCGACCAGCGGTGGAACACCAGGTAGGTCTGGCGGTCGGGCTGCGCCATGAAACTCGGGTCGCCCGCGGGCAGCAGGGCGTCGGCATACGGCACGATCACGGCGGTGGACTGCTGCGCGCGCATGCGCTTTTCCAGGGCGTGCAGCGAGGCCAGCAGGTCGGGCTCGCTCCCCGCTTCGAGCTCCTGTTCCAGCGCCTTGCGCTTGTCTTCGGTGGTGGCCCCGGACAGCACCCGGATACCGCGCTCCAGGCTGATCTCGCAGACGTGCTTCTTGGTGTCCTTGAACAGCGCCTGCACCAGGAACGAGTCCAGGTTGTGCAGCGTGTCGCCGACCAGGTAGTTGTCGAACACGTTGCGGTACAGCACGAAGGTGGACGCTTCGCCCGCCAGGTACTTCTGCCGCAGGACCTCCGCCCAGCGGGGCAGCTCGTGGCGGGGGGGTGCGGGTGCGTTCATGCGTGGGGCCGTTCAGAGGGTCTTGGTCGGGGCGGCCTGCGCGGCGGCGCGGGCCTGCTTCATGGCTTCGAGCTGGGCCTTGGCGGTCACGCTGCCGCTGCTCTGGCGCAGTTTGTTCAGCCGCACGTCCAGATCGGAGTTCTGCAGTTCGGCGCCCAGGCTGGCCTGCGCCACCTGGCTCTTGATGTGGTCGCGCACCGCGCCCAGTGCCTGCACCTCGGCGTCCACCGACAGACCGTCAAGCTGGCCCTGGATCTTGAGCCGCGCCTGGGCGCTGTGCATCTGCGCCAGCATGCGTTCCTTCTCGGCCTTGAGCTTGTCGATCTCGGTCTTCACCTGGATCAGCGAATCCTTGGCGTTGTCGGCGTCGGCGGTGGCCTGGGTGGCGTCGGCGCGCAGCTCGGCAATGGCGGCATCCAGCGAGTTCTTCTTCTGGATCAGCACCACGGCCAGATCGTCCTGGTTGGTGGCGAGCGCCGCTTCCAGATCGGTGCTGACGCTGGCGAGTTCGCGCTCATGCGTCTCCAGCCGCGAGGTGATTTCCAGCCGCCGCGCGATGATGGCGCCGGTGGCGGCCTTGAGCTGGGTGTATTTCTGGATCATCGAGGCGATCGCGTTCTGGTAGGCGATCTCGGGGTGCTCTTTCTCGATGTCCGAGACCCACAGGGAGATGAAACCGCTCCAGAGGTTGGCGAGGCGGGCGAAGATTGCGTTGTTGGCCATGGGTTCTCCTGGTTGAATGCGTTGGGGGTTTTGGGGCCTGTGGGGCCTTAGGTTTTGAGGCGTTGCGCCGCCTGCCGCGCCGCGGGGTTCGCCGCGGTGGATGCCGCGCGGGCGGCCTGGGGTTTGTCCACATCGAACAGGTCGGCCGGGCCGAATTCGGCCGCCACCTCTTCGGCGATGCGCAGGCGCGAGAGCGATTCTTCGAGCTTGCCGCCCATGTCGGTGGCGTAGGGCGAGGTGATCACCAGCTGGTACACCTCTTCCATCTTGTCGGGCATGGCGATCAGGGCGGCCTCCAGCGCGCTGCGGCGCACCGCGAGGCGGCGCGAGCGGTTCATGACCTCGTTGTATTCGCCCAGGGTGGCGCGCAACTGCCGCGCCTCTTCGTCCGACAGGGCGGGGTTTTTCAGCTGGGCCTCGACGCTGGCGATGCGTTTGACCACCTGGTCTTCGCTGGCGCGGTCCTTGCGCTGGCGCAGCGAGGCGTTGACCGTGCACAGGCCGAGGTAGTCCACCGTGAGGGCGTCGAGCTTTTCCACGTCCTGCCGGGTGAGCGAGGTGCGCCGGTCGCTGGCGGTCTGGTAGAGCGCCTGCACGCGTTCCCACATGTGCTGGTAGGTGGACAGGGCGCTGGTTTCACCGCGGTCGCGCAGTTCGGCGATCAGCTGCTGGCGCCGCTGGGTCAGCGCCTGGTGCTGCTGCTCCCGGTCCACCCAGGCGCGGAACACGGGCAGGCTCGGGATGGTCAGGGCGGCGAGGATCTCGGTCCCCAGCGCCACCGTGCCCACCAGGGCCAGGCCGGCCCAGCCCATGGGAATGGACGCAAAAATGGCCACCACACCGGCCGCCAGCAGGGCGACCCGGTTGTGCGGGTGCTTCAGGAAAGCGCCCAGATAGGAAGGTTGTGGGCTCAATGGCGAGGGGTCCGTGTCACTTGGCGAATCGGGCCCAGACGCGCGCGATCTCCTGCTGGTCCCGCTCGGTGAGGATGGGGATGGGCGAGGAGCGGCTGAGCGCGGTGGTGCTGGGCACCACGGCCGGGTTGGACTTGACGCTGTCGCTCATGAACTCGCCGGCCTTGAGGTTGGCGTTGGCGTAGCCCACGGTGTTGGAGATCTTCGCGATCACCTGCGGCCGCATCAGGTAGTCGATGAACAGGTGGGCGGCGCGTTTGTTCTTGGCGTTCGCGGGCACGGCCATGGCGTCGATGGCGAGCAGGCCGCCGTCGGCCGGCACGCGGTATTCCACCGCGTTGCGCGACTTGCCCTGCGCCTGCACGGCGTCGCCCGAGAAGCCGATGGCCACGCAGATCTTGCCGGTGGCCAGGGCGTCGATGAACTGGTCGGTGGGGATCACCTTGACGGTGCCCGCCAGGCGCTGCAGCACTTTGTCGGCCGCGGCGATGGAGTTCTTGCTGTCCCACTTGCCCTGCCCGCCGGCCATGGCGGCCAGGGGCACCACGTCGGAGGCCGAGTCGACCACGCCGACACCGCAGGACTGGAAGCGGCGCGCGATGGCTGGGTCGAACACCGAGCCCAGCGCGTCCATGGCGTAACCGGGGTAGGCCTTGGCGGTGAGCTTGGGGTTCCAGGCGATGCCCACCGTGTACCACATGTAGGGCAGGCTGAAGCTGCCGTCCTTGTCCCAGGCCCGCAGCGTCGCATCCACGCGCGGGTCGATGTTGTTCAGGTTCTTCAGGCTGGTCTTGTCGAGCTTGCTCAGCAGGCCTTGGCTGGCCATGCCCGGCACCGCGTTGGCGGTGGGGAACACCACGTCGTAGGGCACACCGCCCGCGCTCAGCTTGGCCTGCAGGTCGTCGTTGCCGGCAAAGATGTCGTAGACCACGCGGATGTTGTATTCCTTCTCGAAGTCCTGCAGCACGCTGGGTTCGATGTAGTCGGGCCAGTTGAGCACCCGCACCGTTTCCTTGGCGCTGGCGCCCGCGCCGTTGACGGCGCGGCGCAGGTTCATCAGCACGGTGGACGTGATCAGGCCGTCCACGCTCACGGCCTGGGACTCCTGGAAGGCTTCGGTGGCGACCTGGGTCTGCGGGCCGAAGGTGCCGTCCAGCGGGCCGGCGTTGAAGCCGAGTTTGCCGAGCAGGATCTGCGCTTCACGCAGGCCCTGGGCGTCCACGAGCTTTTCCTTGCCCTTGTAGTTGCCGGCGGACCAGTTCTGGCTTTGCCAGATGTGGCGGCGGATGGCGTTGAGCAGCGCGTCGTTGACTTCGCTGGTGGGCGCCAGGCCGGCGCGGGCGGCAAAGCTGCGGATGGCTTCCTGCGTGGCGGGCGTGAGCGTGCCGGTGGGGGCCTCGCGCAGCAGGCCCATGCGGGCCAGCAGGCGCTGCGCGGACTCCACCTTCGGATTGCGCGCGCCGGCCGCGGCGTTGGGTGCGGCCTTGGGCTCGGCCGTGCCGAACACGAAGCCCTGGGCTTGCGCGGCACCGGCGATCCAGACGCTGCCCACCAGGGTCGCGGTCAGGGCAAGGGTGTGAAATTTCATGGGAAACCTTTTCAACAGGAAGCACCGAGCCTTCACTGGCCCGCGGCGAAACAGATGGTATTGCGCGACTGGGCCAACTGGAACAGGCGCGCGGCGGCGTCCTGGTTCGCGGGAATGCCGCCCTGGCCTTTCAGGGTCATCTCGCCCAGGTGGCAGGCCGCCCCGCCGTTGCCGCCCTGCACCGCCTGCTCCAGATGGCCGCGCGCCTGGGCAAATTCGCCGCGCTCCATCAACTGGCGTCCGCGCTCGGCGTGTTCGGCCGGCGACAGGGCGCCGTCGGCGGTGGCGGCCGCGCTGCTGGCCTCGTTCGGCGGCGGGGCCGGGACGGGGGGCTCGGCCGCGACGGCGGGCGGCGAATAGGGGTCTTGCGCGGGTGGGGTGGCCACGGTGGCGGGCGTTGTCGCTTCCGGGGTGGTCTGTGGGGCGGAGCCGAAGCGTTCCTTCAGCGCCAGATGCCACACGGCCGACGCCATGGCGCCGACCACGGCCAGGCCGATCAGTCCTTTGGAGAGGGGGGTCAAGCTGGCCATGGTGTCATTCTTGGGTGGGGGCGGCGGGGGCGCCGAATTGGGTGGACAGGCCCTGGAACTGCCGACTGAGCTGGGACAGGCTGGCCAGCTCGGCGGCGGTGCGGTCCTGCGCCGCTTTGAGCTGGGCTTCCTGGGTGGCCAGCTCCTGGGCGGCCCGGGTGGTCTCGCGGGTCGCCAGCGCGTCGAGCTCGGACATCTGCTGGCGGATGTCGCCCACCACTTTTTCGCGGCGCGCCGCCACCGCTTCCATGCGGGCCCGCGTGTCGCGTTCCAGCGCCTGCAGATTCAGCTGCAGCAGTTCGGCGTGCATCGCCAGGGCCTGGACCTTGGCGGCGGCGTCGGCGAGCGGGTCTTCGATCGTCCAGGATTCGTCGGCGGCGTCCATCGCCTTGATGGCCATGCGCCGCGTGGCCTCGTCCATGGCGCTGAGCCCGTCCAGCAGCCGGAGCAGCCGCTCCGCGGGGTAGAGAGCCGGTGCCACGCCCGCCTGGGCGTAGACGGCATCGAGGTCGAGCGGGGCCGCTGCGGCGCTGGGCGGGGCCGCCGGTTCGGCGGCTTCCTGCGCGGGCGCCGCGTTGGCCTGGCTGGGGACCGCCTCGGCCAGCGGTTCCATGGGCGGCGGCTCCACGGGCGTGTCCATCTTGACCAGCCCGGCCTTTTCCAGGAAGCCCAGCATTCCCTTCATGTCTTGTTCTCCAGCATGGTGTTGATACACGGTACTCCCGCACCGGATGACCTGTGGCCGGACCGATCGCTGTCCAGGGCGAACGGAACGGGGAAGCACCCTCGCGGGAGTTTAATGCCAAGCGTGGCGCGGGCCAGCGCCAACACACCCCTTCAACGGAACCGCTGCCACCCCCAGCCGATGCGCAGCGCGATCGTGATGCCGCACAGCGCGGCGAAGCCGTAGGCGATGGGCGCGAACCACTGCGGCCACAGGCACATGGCGGCAAAAGCGGTGATGGTTTCGGTGGCTTCGGTCAGGCCACCCAGAAAGTAGAAGCTCTTCTCCGGAAACGCCAGCGACTGCAGCCGGCGCTTTTCGGCCACGGCGGCAAAGGCCAGGAAGCTGCTGCCGGTGCCGATGAACGCGGCGAGCAGCACGGCGGCGGGCAGGGCATTGGCCACCGGGTCGGCGAGGGCGAAGGCCAGTGGAATGGCGGCGTAGAACAGGAAGTCGAGCGTGATGTCCAGAAAGCCACCGCGGTCGGTCGGGTGGGTGGCACGGGCGACCGCGCCGTCCAGACCGTCCATCAGGCGCGAGAGCAGCAGCAGCGCCAGGCCCGGCAGGAACTCCTCGAAAGCAATGGCGGCGGCCGCCGCCATTCCGATGGCGAAGCCGGCGAGGGTGAGGGCGTCGGCGCCCACGCCCAGCCGCACCAGGGCACGCGCGGCCCGCGTCATGGTCGGGCGCAGGGCGCGCTGGACGGCTTTATCCAGCATGGGCCGGCTCCACCCACCGCGACGGATAGGCCCGGTCGGCCGCGTCGCGGGTCTTCATCGGCTCCGGCGTCACGCCCAGGGAGGCCCACCGCGCGGCGGCCGGGCCGGCGACGCACCTCGACGGGTGGTTGCGGCGATGCGGGCGAAGAGGGGCGGTTGGCAAGGGCGGCTCCTGGCGGGCGTGTGGGCGGGGCGCTTAATTCTCATGCACGCGCCGCCTGGGTGGGGTCGTTGGGGTCGGCGGCCGTGAGGCGGTGCATGCCGGTGACCAGGCCGTCCGTCACGGCGGCGGTCAACCCGGTGGAGACATCGAAGGCTTCGCCAGTGGCGGCGCAGGCGCAGGCCGCGTCGGGTGCTTGCGGCAGATCACCGCCGTCCAGCAGGCGCCGCTGGGTCTGCCAGCCGCTGAGGTTGGTGCGCAGCTCGTGCACCTTGTCGCGGCAGACCGCGCAGCCGGTCTGTCCGCGGTTCGAAAGGCAGCTGCTCACCATGCGCAACGCCATGCAGCCGTGGTGCCATTACGCGGCCGACGAGGCCAGCGGGCCCCACGAAGGCGACGCCGGCCAGGGGTGATGGCGCCCCCAGCCGTTCAGGCCAGCAGCGCTTGCGCGAATTCGCGGGCGTCGAAGGTTTCCAGGTCTTCGAGCTTTTCGCCCACGCCGATGAAATAGATCGGCACCGGCTTTTCCCGCGCGATGGCGCAGATCACGCCCCCCTTGGCCGTGCCGTCGAGCTTGGTGATGATCAGGCCGGTGAGCTGCAGCGCGTCGTCAAACGCCTTCACCTGCGTGAGCGCGTTCTGGCCGGTGTTGCCGTCGATGACGAGCAGCACCTCGTGCGGCGCCGTGGCATCGGCCTTCTGCACCACGCGCTTGATCTTGCGCAGCTCTTCCATCAGGTGCAGCTGCGTGGGCAGGCGCCCGGCGGTGTCCACCAGCACCACGTCGCGACCGCGCGCTTTGCCGGCGGTGACGGCGTCGAAGCTCACGGCCGCCGGGTCGCCGCCCTGCTGGGTGATGATCTCCACAGTGTTGCGGTCGGCCCAGATGGCGAGCTGCTCGCGCGCGGCGGCGCGGAAGGTGTCGGCCGCGGCCAGCAGCACGGTGGCGCCTTCGTTGGCCAGGTGCCGTGTGAGCTTGCCGATGGAGGTGGTCTTGCCCGCGCCGTTGACACCCGCGACCATGATCACCGTGGGTTTGTGCTCACCAATCACCAGCGGCTTCTGCAGCGGCGCCAGCAGGTCGGCGATGGCGTCGGCCAGCAGGCCCTTGACGGCGGCCGGGTCGGTGGTCTTGCTGTCCTTGACGCGTTTTTTCAGATCGGCCAACAGGTGCTCGGTGGCCTTGACGCCGGTGTCGGCCATCAGCAGCGCGGTTTCCAGCTCTTCGTAGAGCGCGTCGTCGATCTGCGTGCCGGTGAACACCGTGGCGATGCTGGAGCCGGTCTTGCGCAGCCCGGCCTTGAGCTTGTCGAGCCAGCCTTGGCGTGGCGCCGCTTCGCG
The DNA here is from genome assembly GCF_020510445.1 of Hydrogenophaga taeniospiralis. Taxonomy (NCBI): domain Bacteria; kingdom Pseudomonadati; phylum Pseudomonadota; class Betaproteobacteria; order Burkholderiales; family Comamonadaceae; genus Hydrogenophaga; species Hydrogenophaga taeniospiralis. Next base: position 4,805,138 of record NZ_JAHBAG010000001.1, on the reverse strand, counting down.
CGCCGCCGGGACGGGTGTGGCGATCTGAGCCGCGGGCGCGGCGGCGGGGGGCATCGCTGGCGCGGCTGCACGGTCCGGCGCTGCCGGTGGCGAGGGTGGGGTGGGGGCTTTTTTGCGGAAGAACGAGAACATTTTTCAATCTCTAGAATCCATTGCATTCTATGAAACGCACCCCGCCCTTGTTTGACACCGTCCGCGGTGCGCTTTTCCCGGCCCTGATCGGCGCGCTGATGGCCGGGCCGTCACTGGCCCAGACGCCCGCCGAAGCGCCGCCATCGCCGGCCACCGCCACACCGGCCGCGCCCACCCAGGCGCAGACCTTCACGCTGTCCAATGGCATGACCCTGATCGTGCGACCCGACCGCCGCGCCCCCACCGTGGCCCACATGCTGTGGGTGCGCGTGGGCGCCATGGACGAGGTGGATGGCACCTCGGGCGTGGCGCATGCGCTCGAACACCTGATGTTCAAGGGCACGCCCGACCTGCAGGCCGGGGAGTTCTCGCGCCGCGTGGCCGCCTTGGGCGGGCGCGAAAACGCGTTCACCAGCCGCGATGCGACGGCCTACCACCAGCAAGTGCCCGCGAGCCAGCTGGAGGCCGTGATGCGGCTGGAGGCCGACCGCTTCGCGCACGCACGCTGGAGCGACGAGGAGTTCCAGCGCGAGATCGAAGTCATCAAGGAAGAGCGTCGCCAGCGCATTGAGGAAGCGCCGCGTGCGCGCATGTTCGAAGCCCTCAGCGCCATGGTTTTTCAGGCCAGCCCCTACCGGCGGCCCATCATCGGCTGGATGAGCGACATCGAGGCCATGACACCGCAGGACGCGCGCGACTTCTACCAGCGCTGGTACAGCCCGGCCAACGCGGCGGTGGTGATCGCGGGCGACGTGGACGTGGCGCAGGTGCGGGCACTGGCCGAAACCCTCTACGGCAGCCTGCCCGCGAGCGCCGTGCCACCGCGCAAACCACGCGAGGAGCCGCCCCAGGCCGGGCCGCGCCGGCTCGAATACCGCGCCGGCACCGAGCAGGCCATGGTGGTGCAGGCCTGGAAGACGCCACGCTGGACCGGGGGCGACGATGCGGCCAACCAGGACGCGCTGGCGCTGACCGTGTTGGCCGCCGTGCTCGACGGCTACAGCGGCGCCCGGCTGGAACGCGCCCTGGTGCAGGGCTTGGGCACTGGCGGCCGGCGCATCGCCGACAGCGCCGGCGCTTCCTACGGCCTCATGGGCCGCGGCCCGCAGCTGTTCACACTCAGCGCCGTGCCCGCCAAGGGCGTGTCCGCCGAACGGGCCGCCGCCGCGCTACGGAACGAGGTGACGCGCATCGCCCGCGAGGGCGTCACCCAGGCCGAGCTGCAGCGCGTCAAGACGCAATGGACCGCGGGCGAAATCTACAAGCTCGACTCGGTGTTCAACCAGGCGCAGGAGCTGGGCAGCTACTGGATCAACGGCATGGACGTGAACGCCAGCGCACGCCTCATGAACCAGTTGCGCGGCGTCACGGCGCAGCAGGTGCGCTCGGTCGCCCAGCGTTATTTCAGTGACGAACAACTCACCACCGCCGTGCTGGTGCCCGACCCGGGCCGTCGCGAGCCTGCGGCGCCCAGGCCGGCCGGTCCGCGCCCGGCGCTGACGCGCCATTGAGCCGCCACCGGAAACCACCGATGCCCCATTTGCGCTCCCCCTTCATCCGCCCGGGCCTGATCGCCACTGGCCTGCTGGTGCTCAACGCGCTGCTGCCAGCGCACGCGGCCATCCCCATCGAGCACTGGACGCACGCCAGCGGCGCGCGGGTCTACCTGGTGCCCAGCCCATCCATCCCCATGCTGGACGTGCAGCTCAATTTCGACGGCGGCAGCCGCCGCGACCCCGCCGGGCAGGCCGGTCTGGCCAGTGCCACCGCCGGGATGTTGTCCGCAGGAGTGCTGGCCCACGCCGGCCAGCCCGCGCTCGACGAGAACCAGCTCAGCGAAGCCTGGGTCGATCTCGGGGCACAGTTCGGTGCCCAGGCCGGCGGCGACCGCTTCAGCGTGTCGTTGCGCAGCCTCACCGAGCCCGAGTTGCTGGAGCGCGCTGTGGCGCTGGCCGCGCGCCAGCTCGCCGCGCCGGCGTGGACGTCCAGCGTGTGGCGGCGCGATCGCGAGCGCTCGCTTGCCGCCCTGCGCGAGGCCGAGACCCGGCCCGGCACCCATGCGGGTCGTGCGTTTTCGCGCGCGGTGTATGGGAGTCACCCCTACGGACAGGAGGCAAAGGCCGAGACCCTGAACGCCATCGAGGTGGCCGACATGCGCCGTTTCTACCGCCGCCATGTGGTGGCCTGCCGCGCCCAGGTGAGTCTGGTGGGGGCCATCGACCGCGCGCGCGCCGACCGCATCGTGGGCCAGTTCATGGCCGCGGTGGCGCCGCACGGCTGCGAGGCGCTGCCGACGGTGGCCGAGGTGGCGCCGCTGACCGCCGCGGTCGAGCAGCGCCTGCCGTTCGACGCCGCGCAGGCGCAGGTCTTGATCGGCCAGCCCGGCGTGGCGCGCAACGACCCCGACTTCTTCCCGCTGTTCGTGGGCAATTACATCCTGGGGGGCGGCGGCTTCGTCTCGCGCCTGACCACCGAAGTGCGCGAAAAGCGCGGCCTGAGCTACAGCGTCTACAGCTATTTCGCGCCCGGCCTGCACGCCGGGGCGTTCCAGCTGGGCCTGACCACCCGCCCGGACCAGGCCGATCAGGCCATCGGCGTGGCGCGCGAGGTGGTGCGCGCCTTCGTGGAGCAAGGCCCGACCGAGGCCGAACTGCAGGCCGCCAAGGATTACCTCGTCAACGGCTTCGCCCTGCGCATCGACAACAACCGCAAGCTGCTCGACAACGTGTCCAACATCGCCTGGCACGGCCTGCCGCTGGACTACCTGGACACCTGGACCGAACAGGTGCAGCGGGTCGGCGTGGCCGACATCCGCCGCGCCTTCGCCCGCGTGCTGCAGCCCGACCGCATGGTGACGGTGACGGTGGGCGCCAAACCTTGAGTGCCTGGGTCCGATGCAGGGCGGGGCAGCCCGGCAGCCTTTAAGCTAGCGTCATGAAAAAGCAACCCGGATCCACCCGTCGCCCGACGGTGAACGCACCCCAGGAAGTCCGCATCATCGGCGGTCAGTGGAAGCGCAGCAAACTGCCCGTGAGCGACCGGCCCGGCCTGCGTCCCACCCCCGCCCGGGTGCGTGAAACCCTGTTCAACTGGCTGGGGCAGGACCTCTCCGGGCTGCGTTGTCTGGACGCCTTCGCCGGCACCGGCGCGCTGGGACTGGAAGCGGCATCGCGCGGCGCGCTCGAGGTGGTGCTGGTCGAGCAGGACCCGGGCCTGGTCCACCAGCTCAACGCCACCAGGACCCGCCTGAAGGCCGATGCGGTGCGGGTGGAGCGTGGTGACGGTGTGGCCGCGCTGCGCCAGCGCAGCGGCCAGGGGCTGGATGTGGTGTTTCTGGACCCCCCCTTCGGGGACGACGGCAACGAGCCGCTGTACCTCGCTGCCTTGCAGGCGGCGCGCCAGACGCTGCGCGACGATGGCCTGATCTACCTCGAAGCCCCCCGCGCCTGGAGCGACGACGAACTGGCCAGGCTGGGGCTGCAGCTGCATCGCCAGGGCAAGGCCGGCGCGGTCGCCTTTCACCTGTTGCGGCTATTGCCGGCGCAGTGATGCCGCCCGGGGCGCTCGCGCATAATCCCGGCCATGAACGTTTCCCTTTCCACGCCCGCGAGCGCACCCCGCATCGCGGTCTACAGCGGCACTTTCGATCCGCTGACGCTGGGCCACGAAGACGTGACGCGCCGTGCCGCGCAGCTGTTCGACGAAGTGATCGTTGCGGTTGCCATGGCGCACCACAAAAAAACCCGTTTCAGCCTGCGCGAGCGGCTGGACATGGCCAGCGAGGCGGCGTCGCGCATGCCCGGGCGGGTGCGGGTGCTGCCGTTCGACGGGTTGATGATGGACTTCTGCCGCCAACAGGGAGCCTGCGCCGTGGTGCGTGGCGTCCGCAACCTGACGGACTTCGACTACGAAGCGCAGATGGCGGCCATGAACCGCAAGCTCAACCCCGCCGTGGAAACCGTGTTCCTGCTGCCCCAGGCCGAGCTGCAGTGCATTTCCAGCACCCTGGTGCGCGAGATTTCCTATCTGGGTGGCGACGTGTCGCAGATGGTGAGTGGGCCGGTGGCGCAGCGTCTGAAGCCGCAGCCATTGCAGGCATGAACCTCCATACCGGAGACCAGCCATGGCTTTGATGATCACCGACGAGTGCATCAACTGCGATGTCTGCGAGCCGGAGTGCCCGAACGAGGCCATTTATCTTGGCCCGGAGATCTACGAGATCGATCCGTCCCGGTGCACCGAGTGCGTGGGCCATTTCGACGAGCCGCAGTGTGTGCAGGTCTGTCCGGTGAGCTGTATCCCGGTGAATCCGCAGCACGTGGAAAGCCGCGAGACGCTGTGGCAGAAATACCAGCGCCTGCAGAAGGCGGGTCAGCCCTTGTCGGCGGCCGGCAACCCGCCCGCTTCGGGCACCTGAGCCTTGGGTGCGTCGGCCGCCGGCGGACGCGGCGGCTTGGGGCGTGGCGGTTTGCTGGTGTGGATCAGCGCCGTGGCCTTGTCCATGTCGCCGGCGATCAATTGGGGCAGGGCCTTGAGGCTGCGGTCCAGCGCCTGGGCAATCGCGATGCGGTCGTCCGGCGACGGCTTCTTCAACACCCAGTTCGCCACCTCGTTCTTGTTGCCCGGGTGGCCGATGCCCACGCGCAGGCGCCAGTAGTCGGCGCTCCCGAGCTGGGCATGGATGTCGCGCAGTCCGTTGTGGCCCGCGTGACCGCCCCCTTTTTTCAGCTTGATCTCGCCCGGCGGCAGGTCGAGTTCGTCGTGCACCACCAGCACTTCTTCAGGCGCGATCTTGAAAAAACGCGCCAGTGAACCCACGGACTTGCCCGAGAGGTTCATGAAGGTCTGGGGTTCCACCAGCCAGACGCTCTGACCCGCCACGCTGGCGCGCGCCACCAGGCCAAAATGCCCACGCTCCATCTGCAGCGGGACCTTGAGCAGCCGCGCCGCTTCGTCCACCCACCAGAAACCGGCGTTGTGGCGCGTGTGTTCGTATTCGGGGCCGGGATTGCCCAGCCCGGCAATGAGTCGGATCATGCGCAGGATTATCGGCAGTTTGGTGAAAGCACGGAAAGCGAAACGGCCCGCCAGAGCGGGCCGTTTCAGGCAGAAGAGAAAGGTCCTGTGGGGACTTATTTCTTCTTCTTGCCCTTCTTGTCGTCGGCGGCGGCGACCACGGGAGCGGCCACCACTTCTTCGACGGGTTCAACCATGGTGGCCAAGGTCAGGTCTTTGCGGCCGTGCATCACGAGCTTCACGCCCTTGCCCAGCTTGATGTCGCCGGTGTGCACGGTAGCGCCCTTGGTGCATTCGCCCAGATCAACGGTGATGTGCTCCGGCAGTTGCGTGGCCAGGCATTCGATTTCGATCTCGGTCAGCACGTGGTTGACCACGCACTTGTCGGTCTTGACCGCGGGGCTGTTCTCTTCGTTGATGAAGTGCAGCGGCACCTTCTTGCGCAGGCGGGTCTTGTCGTCCACGCGCTGGAAGTCCACGTGCAGCACCTGGGGCTTGTAGGGGTGGTACTGCACATCGCGCAGCAGCACTTTTTGCACCTGGCCACCGAGTTCCATGTCGAGAATGGAGGCGTGGAACGCTTCCTTCTTCAAGGCATGCCACAGGGCGTTGTGATCGAGTTCGATCGTGGCGGCAGGGGCTTCACCGCCAAAAACGATACCGGGCGCGCGACCGGTGTTGCGCAGACGGCGGCTCGCACCCGTACCCTGCTTGGCGCGCTCAAAAGCGACAAATTGCATAACGTTCTCCAATGGAGGGGTTCCGCGACCAGAACGCCTCTGTTTCAAAAGAGCCACCCCCACCATGGAGGTCGCCCACTTTTTGTTGCCTTCAGTGCCTCTTAGAAGAGGTTGTCCTGATCGGCAAACAAACTCATGACCGACTCACCCGAGGCGATGCGCGCGATGGTTTCGGCCATCAGCGGCGCCACGGAGAGCTGGCGGATCTTGGAGCAGGCCTGGGCGGCCTGCGACAGCGGAATGGTGTTGGTCACCACCACCTCGTCCAGGGCGGTACCCTTGGCGATGCGCTCGATGGCCGGGCCCGAGAAGATCGGGTGGGTGCAGTACGAATAGACGTGCTTGGCGCCGCGCTCCTTGAGCACTTCGGCGGCTTTGACCAGCGTGCCGGCGGTATCGATCATGTCGTCCATGATCACGCAGTTGCGCCCGTCGATGTCACCGATCACGTGCATGACTTCCGACACGTTGGCCTTGGGCCGGCGCTTGTCGATGATGGCCATGTCGCAGTTGAGCTGCTTGGCCAGGGCACGGGCCCGCACCACGCCACCCACGTCGGGCGAAACCACCAGCAGGTCGGAATAATTCTTCTGACGCAGATCGCCCAGCAGCACCGGCGAGGCGTAGATGTTGTCCACCGGGATATCGAAAAAGCCCTGGATCTGGTCGGCGTGCAGGTCCATGGTCAGCACGCGGTTCACGCCCACGGCCTGCAGCATGTTGGCCACCACCTTGGCACTGATGGGCACGCGGCTCGAACGCGGACGGCGGTCCTGGCGGGCATAGCCGAAGTAGGGAATGACGGCCGAAATGCTCACGGCCGACGCGCGCTTGAGCGCGTCAACCATGATGATGAGTTCCATCAGGTTTTCGTTGGTCGGGGCACAGGTGGACTGGATCACGAACACGTGGCGGGCGCGCACGTTCTGGGTGATTTCCACCGTGACTTCACCGTCCGAGAAGCGGCCCACGTTGGCCGCGCCGAGCTGCGTGCCCAGATGCTGGGCGATCTCGGACGCCAATACCGGATTGGCGTTGCCGGTGAAAATCATGAAATCCGGGGGTTGAACTTGCATGGTGTTCCCAGCTGGATCGGCGGTCATCGGGGTCGGGCGGCACATGGCCGGGTGCTTGGCCATGCGGCATCAAGCCGCTGTGTGGTGTGTTGCAGAAAAACGGTGGCAGGGGAGGAAGGATTCGAACCTTCGCATGCTGGAATCAAAATCCAGTGCCTTAACCAACTTGGCGACTCCCCTACGCAGGACACCTGTTTGACCTTGGGGCCGGACAGGCGACCGATATGTCGCAGGCTGCGCATCAACTGCCTGGGCTGTGTGCCGGCCGATTCTAATCGGTGCACCAGTCGAGCAATGGATGTGCATCCATGTTGCTGCATTCTCTAACCGTCCAGCCGCTGGGGGCGTCCGACAGATCTTGCGACTGCAGCATTTGCGCAAAGACAGCGGTGCCCGAGCCGGTCATGCGTCCTTGCAGTCCATGGCTTTGAAGCCATTGAATGCCGTGCCCCACATCGGAACACAACGCCTGCGCCACGGGTTGCAGGTCGTTGTGACCAAAATCCAGAAGGCTCTGGATTTCACACGTCAACCGCTCACACGAATCGTTTGCAGCAAAGCCTTGGATTGTAGCAGTCTTTGTGTCCCGTTTCAAATCTGGCGAACTGAAAATGCGCTGCGTGGATGCGCCTCCCGGTGGTTTGACCACCACAAACCGGGCGGCGGGCAAAGCCAGCGGGGTCAACTGTTCACCCACGCCTTCGACCCAGGCGTTGCGTCCGCCCAGGAAAAAGGGCACGTCGGCACCAAGCTGCACGCCAATGGCGGCGAGCTGGGCGCGGTTCAGGCCCAGCCCCCAAAGCCTGTTGAGGGCCAGCAGGCAGGTGGCGGCATCGGAGGAGCCGCCACCCAGGCCGGCCTCGGCCGGCAGGTGTTTCTCCAGTGCAATGTGCACACCCTGCGTGCAGCCGGTGGCCTGCTGCAGAGCGCGAGCGGCGCGCACGCAGAGGTCTTCGGCGGGCAATGATGGGCCAGGCGTCAGGTCTTCGCGGCTGATGCCTGCGTCGTGCCGCCACTCGAAGTGCAGGCGATCGCACCAGTCGATCAGCATGAAGACCGACTGCAGCAGGTGGTAGCCGTCGGGCCGCCGTCCGGTGACGTGCAGGAACAGGTTGAGTTTGGCGGGGGCGGGAACGTCGTACAGCCGCAGCAGCGGCGTTCGGGACAAGGAGGCGCTCATGGTTCGAAAACGATGCGCAGTTCGGCGGTGGGCGGCGGGCTGGTGCGCCACGCGGTGACGCGGCCTTCGGCATGGCGAGCCAGATCGACCTGCCAGCCACTGGCGCTGCCGGCCTGGCCTTGCAGCCACTCGAACAGGGCGCCCACCGGCAGTGCGGTGCCGCCGAGTTCGGTGGTGAGTTCGTCCAGGCTGCTGCGCTGGGTGATCTGTCCACCCTGGCGCAACTCGGCCCCCTGGGGGGACCAGATCACCGTGGCCAGTGTGGTGCCCAGGGGCGACGTGAGCTGGAGCTCTCCGGTTTGCGCCGAACCCCGCAAGTCGAACCCTGCCGAGAAGGACTGTGGCGGATCGTTGTCAACCCGCAGGGCCAGCCGGCCATTCCAGGCCGCCTCGCCGGGCGCCACTGGTCGGGGTGTGGCGCAGGCGGTCAGCCATGCGGCGCACAGCAGGACCATCCACCGCCCTGCGAGCGCCATCGCCGGATGCGCTGCGCGCCTCATGGGTTGACGCGCAGCCGTTTGAGGGTTTCCCGCAGGGTTTCGTTGTCTCTGGCCAGCAGCAGGCCCTCGCGCCAGATTTTCAGCGCCTGTTCGCGCTGGCCCTGGGCCCAGAGCACCTCGCCCAGATGGGCCGCGATTTCCGCGTCGGGGCGTTTGCCGTACGCGGCCTGCAGGATCTGCAGCGAGCGCTGGAAATTGCCCAGCCGGAATTCGACCCAACCCAGGCTGTCCTGGATATAGGCGTCGGTGGGCGCGAGTTCGACCGCTTTTTCGATCAGTTGCTTGGCTTCGGGCAGGCGCAGCTTGCGGTCGGCCAGCGAATACCCCAGGGCGTTGTAGGCGTGGTGGTAGTCCGGTTTGGCCGCAATCAACTCACGCAGCAATTGCTCCATGGTCTCGGGTTTGCCCGCCTTTTCGGCCACCATGGCCTGGTCGTACAGCAGTTCCACGTCCTGGGGAAAACGCTTCACCGCTTCTCCGTACACCTCGTAGGCCTGCTCCCAGGCCTTGAAGTCGCGCAGCAGTTGGCCTTCGGCCACCAGCTTGAGGCGGGCGTCTTCCGGTCGTCGCTCGGGCTGATTGCGCAGCAGCGCCCGGGCCTGGGCGAGTTGTCCCTGGCGGGCCAGCAGCGAGGCCCGGCGCATCTGGGCGGCCATGATGTCGTCCGCGTTTTCGATGCGGTCCAGCCAGGCGTTGGCGGCGGCGATGTCGTTCTGTTTTTCGGCGATCTGGGCCATCAGCAGATAGGCCTGGGTGAGGCCGCGGGCCGAACGCTCATCGTTCACCTGGCGTGCCAGTCCCATGTACTTTTGCAGCGAGGCGGTGGCCTGCGGCAGCGCGTCGTCCTGTATTTGCAGGGTGGCCAGCAGCAGCCAGGGTTCTGGCAGTTCGGGCTGGCGACTGGTGAGCAGGTTCAGCTGGTCACGCGCCTCGGCGTTGCGCTGGAGGTCCAGCAGGAGGCGCGCGTAGGTCAGCGAAACCACGGGTCCGTTGGGGTCGGCCGGTGCCGCCACCCGCAGGTGGTCCTGTATCAGGGCCTCAGCCTCCGGTTGTCCCTGTTCGAGCAGTTCCAGCGCCAGCAGGGCGGGAAAGGGTGATGCCGGGTCGGCCGCGTGTCCTTTCCGGGCCGACGCAAGGGCCTGGGATTGCTGGTCCAGCGCAAGCTCCATGCGCCCCAATGTGGTCCACGCGGCGGCGGCGTGTGCCCGCTGTTTGAGCGACGGGCCCAGCGCTTCACGCACCACGGCCAGCGCCTGGGACTTGTCGGCGACCCTCGCATAGGCCTGGGGAATCGCGTTGATGGCGTCGTTGCGCTCGGTCGGACTGCTCTGTTCCAGGATGTCGCGCAACACCGGTCCGGTTTCATTGACCTGATTGAGCGCGAGCAGGATCTGCCATACAAACCGGTTGGCTTCGACGTCCTTTGGCAGGTCTTTGGCCCAAGCGCGGGCTGCCGTCAAGGCGGCCTCGCCGGAGCGGGCCTGCAGGGCCACTTCCACCGCACGGCGATAGAGCTGGGCGTTGCGCTGCTGGCGCGCCGCATCCAGTATCAAGGAATAGCCCGCGCCGGGCTCCCCCGAGAGAATATTGAGTTCTCCCAGCAGCAATTGGTAGAACTGCGGCGCGTTCAACGTGGAATTGACCACCGGCTCGGCCGGCTCGCCAGCGCCGGTCACTGGCGCGAGAGGTGGCGGGGGGGTCTGTGCCCATGTGCCCAGGCTTGAACCGAGGAGGGCGGCCACCAACAACAACCGCATGGGTCTGGCCTGGGGGCGCAGCGGGTGTGCTGGTTCCATGTGCCCGGGAGCCTTGTTGGCGCTGTGGTGCAGGGTATTCATTGGGTCATGATAATGGAAGGGTTCAGGGCGCATTGCGTGTGATTCCTGTAACCCGCCGGTGTTCCGGTCCCCACTGAAAAAGCGCCTGCCCATGCCCGAACTTCCCGAAGTTGAAGTGACACGCCGCAGTTTTGCCGACCGCATCGCGGGGGCGCAGGTGCGCGGCCTGCATCTGGGCAAACCCCTGCGCTGGCCGTTGGGTTGCGAGCCGTCCGAGTTGCAGGGGCGCACGGTGCTGCATGTGGCGCGGCGCGGCAAATACCTGTTGGTGCACCTGGACCGTGGTGTGCTGCTGTTGCATCTGGGCATGTCGGGCAGCCTGCTGTTTGCACCCCGCCTGCCGCCGCCCGGGGTGCACGACCATTTCGAACTGGACACCAGCCGGGGGTGTTTGCGCCTGCACGACCCCCGCCGGTTTGGTGCTGTGGTGTACGTGGCGTCGCTGGACGATCCGCGTGCGCACAAGTTGCTGGCGGGACTGGGGCAGGAGCCGCTGGAGGTGGGTTTTGAGCCTCTGGCTTTTCACCAGGCCTTGGGCCAGCGCCGCTCCAGCATCAAACAGGTGCTGCTGGCGGGGGATATCGTGGTGGGTGTGGGGAACATCTATGCGTCCGAGGCGCTGTTCATGGCGGGCATCCGCCCCACGCTGCGGGCCGATCGACTGAGCAAACCCCGGGCGGCGCGCCTGCACGGGGCCATTGTGGCGGTGCTGCAACGCGCCGTGGCCCTGGGTGGGAGCACCTTGCGCGACTTCTCCAGTGCGCAAGGCCAGAACGGTTACTTTCAGCTCGATGCCATGGTGTACGGCCGCGAGGGGCTGCCGTGCCGGGTCTGCGCCACCCCCATCCGGGCGATCCGGCAGGGGCAGCGGTCCACGTATTACTGCCCGTTCTGCCAGAAGCCCTGAAGACCGCTCCGATGCTATATTGCCCTCACTCCAGAGAACACGGCACATGAGCTTCAATCAGGAATTTGACGACCACGGCGCATGGCGCAGGCAGTTTGCTTTGCGGCTCAAGTTGTTGTCTGAATGGCTGACCGACCACGATTTGATGGAAGCCGGCGTGAGCGAACGGCTCGACCAGTTGCATGCCCAGGTCAAGAACGACAAGATCATGGTGGCCTTCGTGGCCGAGTTCTCGCGCGGCAAGTCCGAGCTGATCAATGCGGTGTTTTTTGCCGGTTATGGCCGGCGCATCATGCCCGCGAGCGCCGGGCGCACCACGATGTGCCCGACCGAGCTGGGGTACGACGCGGAAGTGCCCCCCTGCCTGCGGCTGCTGCCCATCGAGACGCGGCTGCAGCCCAAGTCCTTGCTGGACTGGCGCAATGCCCCGAACAAGTGGGAGCGCGTTGACCTGGACGTCAACGATCCCCAGCAGCTCGCGCGTGCGATCCAGAAAGTGGCCGAGGTGCGCCGCGTCAGCAAGTCCGAAGCGGCTGCGCTGGGTTTCTGGAATGAAGAGTTGCCGGACGACAACCCGCTGGTCGGGCCGGACGGCTTGATCGAGGTGCCGAAATGGCGCCATGCGCTGATCAACATGGCGCACCCGCTGCTCAAGCAGGGTCTCGTGATCCTGGACACCCCGGGGCTCAACGCCATCGGCGCCGAGCCCGAACTCACGGTCAGTTTGCTGCCGCAGGCCCATGCGGTGGTGTTCATCCTGGCGGCCGACACCGGTGTGACCAAATCCGACCTGACGATCTGGCGCCAGCACCTGGCGGTGCGGGGTGAAGGCCGGGAGTCGCGCCTGGTGGTGCTCAATAAGATCGACACCATGTGGGATGCCCTCAGTTCGCCCGAACAGGTGCAGCTGCAGATCGCGGCGCAACGCACCGATTCGGCCGATATCCTGGGGCTGTCGTCCAAGCAGGTGCTGGCGGTGTCGGCCCAGAAGGGCTTGCTGGCCAAAGTCAGTGGCGACGACAAGCTGCTCGAAGCCAGCAACCTGATGGAGCTGGAGTCGGCGCTGGGTGTGGACCTGCTCGGTCAGCGCCGCAAGATTCTGAGCGGGGCCGTGGCGGCGGGTATTCAGGCGCTGCGGCAGGAAACCGGGCGCCTTGTCCACATCCGGGCACGTGATCTGGTGGAGCAGGTCCAGGAGCTCGATGGGCTGCGCGGCAAGAACGCCGGGGTCATCAAGCAGATGCGCCTGCGCATCGAACAGGAGCAGGCCGATTTTGACGCCAGTGGCGCCAAGATCCACGCCGTGCGGTCGGTGCACCTGCGCCTGCTCAAGAACCTCTTCGCGCTGCTCGGGCGTACCCACCTGAAGGCCGAGGTGTCTGAGCTGTCGCGCGCGCTGAAACAGCCCGGGATCAAGCTCGGCGTGCGGCGCGCCTATGGCCATACCTTTGACCGTCTGCGCGCCGATCTGGCGCGCGCCGATACCTTGGCCGCCGAAATCCAGTCGATGCTGGAAGGCAGTTTCAAGGGGCTGAATGCCGAATACGGTTTTTCGCTCCAGCCGCCTTCCCCGCCCCAGTTGGGCCACTACGCCCGGGACCTGTCGGCGATTGAAAAGAGCCACCTGCAGTACCTGAGCCTGGGCAATGCGCTGCGGTTGGCCCAGCCGGAGTTTGCCGAACGGCTGACACGGGCACTCATGAGTCGCCTGCGCGTGGTGTACGACACGGCCGTGAACGAAGTGGAGCTGTGGAACAAATCGGCTTCGGCCCAGCTCGACACCCAACTGCGCGAACGTCGGCGCAATTTCATCCGCCGCATTGAAGCGGTCTCGCGCATCCAGCAGGCCGCGGGTGGCCTGGACGGACGCATTCGCGAGCTGCAATCGCAGCAGGCCGAGCTCAATCTGCTGGACGCCAAGCTGGCGGAGCTGACCGACCACCTGCTGTCCGTTCCCGAAGAAGACGCCGCCGAAGCTGTCGCGGCATGAGCGCCGCCCGGCCGTTCCGAAGGCGCTCAGCCCCGCAGTGCGCAGCACGGAGGGATGTTCCATGAGCGCAGCGCTGGGCCGTTCCCAAGCCAACTCGCACCGCAGCCCACAGGGGGAAGGTACTCCCATAGGCCCCCGCACGGCTGCGGCCGAGGCGGCCCGGGCGCCGGACCTGCCACTCACTTTTGCCCGGCGCCTCATCGACTGGCAGCGCCAGTCGGGGCGCAGCGGCCTGCCCTGGCAGGGCACCCGCGACCCGTACCGGGTCTGGTTGTCCGAGGTCATGCTGCAGCAGACCCAGGTGAGCACCGTGCTGGGCTATTACCCGCGCTTTCTGGCCCAGTTTCCCGACGTGTTCGCCCTGGCCGAGGCGCCGGCCGACGACGTGATGGCGATGTGGAGTGGCCTGGGCTACTACAGCCGGGCGCGCAACCTCCACCGTTGCGCCCAGGTGGTGGTGGCGCAGCATGGGGGGGTGTTTCCGGATTCGGCGCTGGGCCTGGAGGCACTGCCTGGCATTGGTGCTTCCACCGCTGCGGCGATCGCCGCGTTTTGCCACGGCGAACGCATCTCGATTCTGGACGGCAATGTCCGGCGCGTGCTCACGCGCCTGCTGGCCTTTGACGCGGACATGGCCCAGCTACCGGCCCAGCGCGAACTCTGGCAGCGGGCGCAGGCGCTGCTGCCAGAAACCCCTTCGAACGGGGACATGACGGCCTATACGCAGGGCCTGATGGATCTGGGTGCCACGGTGTGCCTGCGAAGCCGGCCGCTGTGTGGGCGCTGCCCGGTGCAGGACCTCTGCGTGGCCCATGCCAAGGGGGTTCCGCAGAATTACCCGGTCAAGACCCGGTCGCTCAAGCGGCGGCACGAGTCCTGGTGGCTGCTGTGGCTGCGCGGCCAGGACGTGGGTGCGCCGGGTCGGGTGTGGCTCGAGCGCCGGCCGGCCCGGGGCATCTGGGCCGACTTGTATTGCCTGCCGGTGTTCGACAGCGAGGCCTCCCTGTTGGCGGCTTTGCCACCGGGCTTGCGCGGTGCCGCGCGTGCGCTGGAGCCGGTGTCCCACAGTCTGACGCACCGCGAGCTGCGTCTGCACCCATGGCTGCTCGAAACCTCGCAGCCCGTGGAATTCGCGACCGGTCTGAGCGGCCAATGGGTGGAGGAAGCGGCGCTGGTGCAATACGGGCTGCCGGCCCCGGTGCGCCTGCTGCTCTCCAACGACCCGCCCTGATTCAACCTCAGGGAGACCGCAGGCACGTCGTCAGGAGCACGTCGTCAGGAACCCGAGGTGGCTGGACGGGCCGCGGAGGCGGGCCAACCATCGACCTCGCGGTGCCGCACCTGGGTCGCCCACTCGGTGGCGAAGGCCTGCGCCAGCTGTTCGGCCAGGTACACCGAGCGGTGCTGCCCCCCGGTGCAGCCAATGGCCACGGTCACGTAGCTGCGATGGTCGCGCAGCATCTGCGGCAGCCAGTGCCGCAGGAAATCATCGATCTGCTGCCGCATCTGGTCCACCTCGGGCTGGGCGGCGAGGTAGGCCGCCACCGGCGCATCGCGTCCGGTCAGGGGCTTGAGTTCGGGTTCGTAGTGCGGGTTGGGCAGCATGCGCACGTCGAACACGAAATCCGCGTCCATCGGGATGCCGCGCTTGAAGGCAAACGACTCAAACACCAGCGTCAGCGGTGCCTGGACCGTGCCCAGCAGCTCTTTGATGTGGCTGCGCAATTGCGCCGGGCGGATCAGGCTGGTGTCGAGCACCAGCGCCTGCTCGCGCAATTCGGCCAGCAATTCGCGTTCGTGTTCGATGGCGTCGGTCAGCGCCCTGTGCTGATCGTTGGCCTGTTTGAGCGAGAGCGGGTGCAGCCGGCGCGTTTCGGAAAACCGGCGCACCAGGGTGTCGGTGGTGGCGTCCAGGAACACGGTGGTGAGGTGCACCGGCCGGTCGGCCTGGGCCTGCAGCCGTTCCAGCCGGCGGGGCAGGCCCGGCAGCGAAGCGGCGCTGCGCACATCCATGGCGATGGCGACCCGATGGGCCTGGTGGCTTTGTTCGAGTGCGATGAAGGACTCAAGCAGTTCGGGTGGCAGGTTGTCCACGCAGTAGAAACCGAGGTCTTCCAGCGCGGTCAGGGCCACCGACTTGCCCGAGCCGGACATGCCGGTGATCAGCACCAGTTCGATGGGGCGGGGCAGGGTGTCTGACATGGGGGCTGCGTGTCAGGCGGCGAGCAACTCGCGGGCATGGGCCAGCGACACCTCGGACTGTTCGTTGCCGCCCAGCATGCGGGCGAGTTCGCGGATGCGCTGCTCGTGTGCGATCGCCTCGACCGTGCTCACAGTCTGCTGGCCGGATTGCTGTTTGCTCACCAGCAGGTGGTGGTCGGCACAGGCGGCCACCTGCGCCAAGTGGGTCACCGACAGCACTTGCCGGTCCTGGCCCAGCTGGCGCAGCAGGCGCCCCACCGTGTGGGCCACGGCACCGCCGATGCCCGAATCCACCTCGTCAAAAATCAGCGTGGGGGCCTGGCCGAGCCGGCTGGTGACGACCGAGATCGCCAGCGCGATGCGCGAGAGTTCACCGCCGGAGGCGACCTTGCCGACCGGGCGTGGCGTGACGCCGGCGTGGCCGGCCACCAGGAACTCGACCTGCTCGCGGCCATGGGCCTGGGGCTCTTCGAGGCGCTGCAGCGCCACTTCGAATCGCCCCCCCTGCAGTCCCAGGGTCTGCATGGTTTCGGTGACCGCCTGGGACAGACGGGGGGCGGCCTGCTGGCGCTTTTTCGTCAAGGCCAGCAAGGCGCTGTCAACGGTTTTCCAGGCCTGGCGCTCGGCCTGCTGCAGGGCGGCCAGATCCAGCGCCTGGTCCACCTGGGCCAGTTCGGCCTTCCACTGCGCATGCAGTTCGGCCAGCTCTTCGGGCGGGCGGCGGTAGCGCCGCGCGAGCGACAGCCACAGCGAAAGCCGCTGGTCGAGCGCCTCAAGGCGGGACGGGTCCTGTTCGGCGTGGCGGGCGTACTGGTGCAGGCTGTGCACGCTGTCCTGCACCTGGGCCAGTGCCGCTTCCAGCGCTTCCACGGGGTCGGCGAAGGCGGGCTCGATGTGGGCCTGGGCCTGCAGGGCCGCCAGCGCGCGGTGGATCAGGTCGCCCGCGCTCGGTTCGGTGGCGTCCAGCGCCGCCACGGCGGCCTGGGCCGCGTCCTGCAGCCCCTGGGCGTTGGCCAGGCGGCCGTGCTGGCCGTTGAGCTCGTCCCACTCGCCGGGTTGCGGCGCGAGCTTGTCCAGCTCGCCGATCTGCCAGGCCAGCCGTTCGCTTTCCTGTTGCAGGCTGTTCTGGCGCTCGGTCGCTGTCTCCAGCGCCTTGCGGCACTGGCGCCACTGCGCCCAGCCCTGCGCCGCGGCGGAGGTGTCGATGCCGGCATAACCGTCCAGCAGGGCACGCACGGCGTCGGCACGGGTGAGGCTTTGCCAGGCGTGTTGGCCGTGAATGTCCACCAGCTCGTTGGCCAGCACCTTGAGTTGGGCCACGGTGGCCGCGCTGCCGTTGATCCAGGCCCGGCTGCGGCCTTCGGTGTCGACCGTGCGGCGCAGCAGCAGGCTGTCATCCAGCGGGAAACCCTGCTCTTCCAGCCAGTTGGCCAGGTGGGGCGGGGCATCGAACTCGGCGGCGATTTCGCAGCGCGACGCACCCTCGCGCACCACGCCGCTGTCGGAGCGTGCGCCCAGGGCGAGTTGCAGCGCGTCGATCAGGATGGACTTGCCGGCGCCGGTTTCGCCGGTGAGCACGCAAAAGCCCTGGTCCAGCTCCAGGTCCAGCGACTGCACGATGACAAAGTCGCGCAAAACAATGCGTCGGAGGCTCATGAACGTGGGGTGAAGTGGAACGTGTGAAGGGCAGACCGGTCGTATTTTGACCGGGTTTTCAACCGCCTTCGTTCCAGTGCAGCTTTTTGCGCAGGGTGTCGAAATAGCTCCAGCCGACCGGGTGCAGCAGACGCAGGGTGTGCTCGGAGCGCCGCACCACGATCCGGTCGCCGTGCAGCAGGCTGGTGAGGGACTGCATGTCGAAGTTGGCGCTGGCGTCGCGGCCCGAGACGATCTCAACCGCGATCTCGCAGTGAGCGGGCAATACGATGGGGCGGTTGGACAGGGTGTGGGGCGCGATCGGCACCATCACCCAGCCATCAATGGCCGGGTGCAGCAGCGGGCCGCCGGCCGAGAGCGAATACGCGGTGGAGCCGGTGGACGAGGCGATGATCAGACCGTCGGCGCGCTGGTTGGCCACGAAATGGCCGTCCACCTCCACACGCAGCTCGATCATGCTGGCCACGCCACCCCGGTTGACCACCACATCGTTGAGCGCGGTGGCCTCGAACACACATCGGCCGTCGCGCCACACACTGGCGGCCATGAGTGCACGCGGGTCTTCCTCGAACTCGCCGTACAGCATGGGTCGCAGCTTTTCACGGTAGCTGTCGAAGGGAATGTCGGTGATGAAGCCCAGCCGGCCCTGGTTGATGCCGGCCAGTGGCACACCGTAGCGCGCGAGCTGGCGACCGATGCCCAGCATGGTGCCGTCACCCCCCACCACCAGCGCCAGGTCGCAGGCACTGCCCATGGCGGGCACGTCCAGCGCGGGGTACTGCAGCAGGCCGGTGTTGAGCGCGGTGTCCTGCTCCAGCGACACCTCACAGCCCACATCGTGCAGGAAATGGGCCACTTCCTCCACCGCGTCGCGCGAGCCCGGCGCCTGGTATTTGCCGATGATGGCGACGTGCGCGAAGCGCAGCGGCTTGCCCATTTTTCGGGCTGTCGGCGAGGGTTCGGGAGGCAGGCTCATGCACAAATTACAACATAGCCCGCGCGGCCCGCCCGACCCGGAAAACCCTTGTCGCCCGCGGGCTCCCGCGGGGCGCATACCTCCGTAAAATGAAACCATGTTGGATGACCGCGCCAAGTTGCTGCTCAAGGCCCTCGTCGAGCGATATATCGCCGACGGGCAGCCCGTGGGTTCCCGCACGCTGGCCAAAGCCGCCGGTCTGGATCTCTCGCCCGCGACCATCCGCAACGTGATGAGCGACCTTGAAGAGCTGGGTCTGATCGCGAGCCCCCACACCTCGGCCGGTCGGATTCCCACCGCGCGTGGCTACCGCCTGTTCGTCGACACCATGCTCACGGTGCGGCGCGACGGACTGCCGGGGGTGGGCGAGATGGGCGCACCGGGCATCGAGGCGGGCCAGCCCCAGCGCGTCATCAGCCACGCCGCGCAAATGCTCTCCAGCCTCTCGCACTTCGTGGGCGTGGTGATGGCGCCGCGCCGAGCTTCGGTGTTTCGCCACATTGAATTTCTCAGCCTGTCCGAGCGGCGGGTGCTGGTGATCCTGGTGTCGCCCGATGGCGATGTGCAGAACCGCATCATCCACACCCAGGTGCATTTCACCCAGTCGCAGTTGCTGGAGGCGGCCAATTTCCTCAACGCCCATTACTCGGGGCTGACCATGGAAGAGGTGCGCTCACGGCTGAAGACCGAGGTCGATGTGCTGCGTGGCGAGATCGCGACCCTGATGCAGGCCGCGGTGGAGATCGGCGCCGACGACAACGCGGGGCAGGAGGCGGTGGTGGTCTCTGGCGAGCGCAACCTGCTCTCGGTCAGCGAGTTCTCCAGCGACATGGGCAACCTGCGTCGCCTGTTCGATCTGTTCGAGCAGAAGACGCAGCTGATTCGCCTGCTCGACGTGTCGGCCCAGGCCGATGGCGTGCGCATCTACATCGGTGGCGAAAGCCAGGTGGTGCCCTTCGAAGACCTGTCGGTCGTGACGGCCCCGTACGAAGTCGACGGGCAGGTGGTGGGCACGCTGGGCGTCATCGGGCCCCAGCGCATGTCCTACGAACGCATGATCCAGATCGTTGACGTCACGGCCAAGCTGGTGAGCAACGCGCTGAGCCACAGCAAATAGCCGGCCCCGGCTGGCGCTCGTCGGCGGCCTCTACAATCCACCCCTTCGCGGGCCGTTAGCTCAGTTGGTTAGAGCAGAGGACTCATAATCCTTTGGTCGTTGGTTCAAGTCCAACACGGCCTACCAAAAAAGTCGTGCTACAATGCGTGGCTTACGCGGCTGTAGCTCAGCTGGATAGAGTACTTGGCTACGAACCAAGGGGTCGTGGGTTCGATTCCTGCCAGCCGCACCAAAATGAAAGCCTGCAGCCAAAAGCTGCAGGCTTTTTCATTTCTGCTGTACACCGTACCCATGAGCAAGGCCTTCACCCGCGAGTCCGATCAGGACGCCGACGACGAACTGCCCGTCGCCGCGCCCGTGCCCAGCGGCAAGAACTACATCACGCGCGCTGGCTACGACCGGCTGCGCGCCGAGTTGTTCACGCTGATGGACGAGGAGCGTCCGAAGATGGTGGAAATCGTCCACTGGGCGGCCAGCAACGGCGACCGCTCGGAGAACGGGGACTACCTGTACGGCAAAAAGCGGTTGCGCGAGATCGACCGCCGCATCCGCTTCCTGACCCAGCGGCTGGAGATCGCCGAGGTGGTGGATGCTTCCATGCACCACGGAGGCGACCAGGTGTTTTTCGGCGCCACCGTGACCTACGCCGACGAGTCGGGGCTGGAAACCACGGTGACCATCCTCGGCGTGGACGAGGCCGACAGCGCGCAGGGACAGATCAGCTGGGTGTCACCCGTGGCGCGCGCGCTGCTCAAGGCCCGTGTGGGCGAGGTGGTGCGGCTGGTGGTGCCCGGTGGTGTGCAGGAACTGGACATCGTGTCGGTGACGTATCCGGCGCCCGCCGCGAAGACCTGATCAGGGCTTGAAGCGCTGGGCCTTGATGACCGAGGTCGTGCGCTTGAGGCTGCGCAAAACGTCGGCCAGGTGCTGGCGGTCGCGCACCGAAACCGAGAAGCGGATGTCGGTGGCCGTCTGTGCCGGTTCGTCGCCCATGTCCACGTGGGTGATGTCGGCCTCGGCCGAGGCGATGGCCGAGGCCACGCGGGCCAGCACCCCCTTGCCGTTGGCCACCGTGACCACCACCGTGGTGTCGAACGGACGCACGGGCTCGTCGGCCCACTCCACCTGCAGGAAGCGCTCGCTGTCGCGCAGCAACAGGCGTTTGCCCGTGGGGCAGTCTTCGGCGTGC
The DNA here is from genome assembly GCF_020510445.1 of Hydrogenophaga taeniospiralis. Classification (NCBI taxonomy): domain Bacteria; kingdom Pseudomonadati; phylum Pseudomonadota; class Betaproteobacteria; order Burkholderiales; family Comamonadaceae; genus Hydrogenophaga; species Hydrogenophaga taeniospiralis. Next base: position 4,784,619 of record NZ_JAHBAG010000001.1, on the reverse strand, counting down.
ACCACCAGGCCCTCCCCGCGACCCAGATAGCCTACGATGCGGTCGCCCGGGATCGGTTGGCAGCACGGGGCGTACTGCACCGACAGGCCCTCACTGCCGTCCAGGCTGACCACGCCTTGCGAAACCGTCTCGTCCTGGCCGCTGGCGTAGCGCTCGGTGCTGATGAGCAGCGCGTCGGGCTTGAGACCGGTTTCCGACAGCAGCACAGCGAGTTTTTTGCCCACCATGCTGGCGATGCGCTTGCCCATCCCGATGTCGGTCATCAGTTCGTGTCGAGACTTGTTGCCGGTGAAGCGCAGCAGCTTTTCCCAGGTGCTCTTGTGGTCGCCTTCCTCGTCTGGCAGGGTCGCGATGCCCTCGGAGCGCAGGGCCTGGGTGAGCATGCGCTCGCCCAGTTCGTTGGCTTTTTCCTGCGCCAGGGTCTTGAGGTGGTGGCGGATCTTGGAGCGGGCACGCCCGGTCTTCACGAACGACAGCCAGGCCGGATTGGGTTCGGCGGTGTCGCCGGTGACGATTTCCACCACGTCGCCATTGGCCAGCTCGGTGCGCAGCGGCCTTTGCTCGCCATTGATCCTGGCGGCCACCGCCCGGTTGCCCACGCCGCTGTGGATGGCGTAGGCGAAATCCATCACGGTGGCGCCGCGTGGCAGCGCGAGGATCTTGCTCTTGGGCGTGAACACATAGACCGCATCGGGGAACAGGTCGATCTTGACGTGGTCCCAGAACTCGCCGGCGTCGTGGGTTTCCTGCTGAATGTCCAGCAGGGACTGCAGCCACTGCGTGCCCAGGCGCTGCGAGGTGTCGCTGCCCGGTTCGCTGGCTTTGTAGAGCCAGTGCGCGGCCACGCCCGACTCGGCCACCACGTCCATGGCGTGGGTGCGCAGCTGGAACTCGATGTTGGTGCCAAACGGGCCGATCAGGGTGGTGTGCAGCGACTGGTAGCCATTGACCTTGGGAATGGCCACGTAGTCGCGGAACTTGCCCGGCACCGGCTTGTAGAGCTGGTGCAGGATGCCCATGGCGGTGTAGCAGTCGGTCAGTTCGGGCACGACGATGCGAAAACCGTAGATGTCGGTCACCTGGGAGAACGACAGGTGCTTGCTGTCCATCTTGCGGTAGACCGAATTCAGCGTCTTTTCGCGGCCCAGGATGCGCACCCCCATGCCCTGGCGCGCAAACGCGGCCTCGACCTCCCGCTGGACCCGGGCAATGAGGTCGTGGCGCCGGGTGCGCGACTTGTTCAAGGCCTTGGACAGCACCTCGTAACGCCAGGGGTGGAGAAAGCGGAAGGCGAGATCCTGCAGTTCGCGGTAGGTGAAGTTCAGCCCCAGGCGGTGCGCGATGGGGGCGTAGATCTCCAGGGTCTCGCTGCTGATGCGCTGCCACTTGCTGCGCGGCATGTCGCCCATGGTGCGCATGTTGTGGGTGCGGTCGGCCAGCTTGATCAGGATGACCCGCACATCCTTGGCCATGGCCAGCAGCATCTTGCGGAACGACTCTGCCTGGTTCTGTTCCCGGGTGTCGAACTCCAGCCGTTCCAGCTTGGTGAGCCCGTCCACGAGGTCGGCCACCGGCGCGCCAAAGCGCTGGACCAGCTCTTCCTTGGTGACGCCGCAGTCTTCGATGGCGTCGTGCATGAGCGCCGCCATCAGGGCCTGGGCGTCGAGTTTCCATTCGGCGCATTGGGCCGCCACCGCGATGGGGTGGGTGATGTAGGGGTCGCCGTTCTTGCGCAACTGACCCAGGTGGGCTTCGTCGGCAAAGCGGTAGGCCTGGCGCACGCTTTCGATCTCGGCCGGGCTCAGATAGTCCAGCTTGCCCACCAGTGCCGCAAAGCTGGCCGCGGCGGCACTCGCCGCCGGGTGCGCCTGGGCAGCGGAGGATCTCTTTTTGCCGGTTTCAGCCACGGTGGTCATCCCTGTACTTTAGCCTGAGACGGGTGGGCATGCAGGGGCAGCCCCCGGCGGCGGGCCCCGGAGCGTGCTTGGCGCTGGTCTGGTCAGCGCAAGGGCGGCACCAGAATCGTCGGCTTGGCCTCGGGCAGCAGGTCGGGGTAGTCGCGGCTGTAGTGCAGACCCCGGCTCTCATGCCGCATCATGGCCGACATCACGATCAAGTCGGCCACCTGCACCAGGTTGCGCAGTTCCAGCAGATCGCGTGTGACGTGGAACTGCGAATAGAACTCCTGGATTTCGCGCTGCAGCAGGGTGATGCGGTGGGCGGCGCGCTCCAGGCGCTTGTTGGTGCGCACGATGCCCACGTAATCCCACATGAAGCGGCGCAGTTCGTCCCAGTTGTGCGAGATCACCACCTGCTCGTCGGCGTCGGTCACGCGGCTGTCGTCCCACAGCGGGATGTCCGGGCGCGGGGTCAATGCCGCGGTGCCGATGGCCTTCACCGCGGCCTGGGCGAACACCATGCATTCGACCAGCGAGTTGCTGGCCAGGCGGTTGGCGCCGTGCAGGCCGGTGCAGGTGGTTTCGCCCACGGCGTACAGACCGTCGATGTCGGTGTGGCCTTCCAGGTCGGTCACCAGCCCCCCGCAGGTGTAGTGCGCGGCGGGCACCACGGGGATGGGCTCTTTGGTGATGTCGATGCCCAACTCGGCGCAGCGCGCGAGGATGTTGGGGAAATGCTCGTTCAGGAACTCGGGGCTCTGGTGCGAGATGTCCAGGTGCACGCAATCCAGTCCGTGGCGCTTCATCTCATAGTCGATGGCGCGGGCCACGATGTCACGCGGTGCGAGTTCGGCGCGTGGATCGTGGTCGGGCATGAAGCGGTGGCTGCCCAGGTGCGGTGGCAGCTTCAATTGCCCGCCTTCGCCCCGCACGGCCTCGGTGATGAGGAAGTTCTTGACGTTGGGGTGGTACAGGCAGGTCGGGTGGAACTGGATGAATTCCATGTTGCCGACGCGGCAACCCGCGCGCCAGCCGGCGGCGATGCCGTCGCCGGTGGCGGTGTCGGGGTTGGTGGTGTAGAGGTAGACCTTGCCGGCCCCGCCGGTGGCCAGGATGGTGTGCTGCGCGCTGAAGGTCTCGACCTCGTCGCGGTCCACATCCAGCACATAGGCGCCATAACAACGGGTGGACCCCACGCCGGGCTTGTGGTCGGGCAACTGGCGCTCGGTGACCAGATCGACCAGCATGTGGTTCTCGAAGAAGGTGATGCCGGGCGTGACACGGGCCAGCTGGCTCAGGGTCGCCTGCACGGCCGCCCCGGTGGCGTCGGTGGCGTGCACGATGCGCCGGTGGGAATGGCCGCCTTCGCGCGTGAGGTGCAGTTCGCCGTTTTCGGTGGAGAAGGGAACGCCCAGTTCCTGCAACCAGGCGATGGCCGCGGGCGCGTTCTCCACCGTGAACTGCGTGGCCTCCAGATCGCACAGCCCGGCGCCGGCGACCAGCGTGTCGTCCACGTGCGAGGCGTAGCTGTCGCCCTCGGCCAGCACGGCGGCAATGCCGCCCTGGGCCCAGTTGCTGGAGCCGTCGGAGATGCCGCGTTTGGTCACCACCGCCACACGGTGGGTGGGCGCGAGTTTCAACGCGGCCGTGAGACCGGCCAGGCCGCTGCCGATGATGAGAACGTCAAAGGAATGGTGGGCGCTCATGGCTCTCTGATGTGAAGGGGTGTGGTGCTGGGTGCGCGCCCGTACAGCGGGGCGCGGTGGCCAGTTCGGTTCAGTTGGGTGAGTAGGCCAGCCGCACGTAGATGGGGGCAAAGGCCTCGGCCTGCGTGAGTTCGATCAGCGTTTCCTTGGCCAGCTCCAGCATGGCGATGAAGGTCACCACCAGCACCTGCGAACCCCGGGTGGGGTCGAACAGGTCGCCGAATTCCACGAAGCGCTGGCCCTGCAGCTTGCGCAGCACGATGCTCATGTGTTCGCGCACCGAGAGTTCCTCGCGGCTGATCTTGTGGTGCTGGACCAGCTTGGCGCGCTTGAGGATGTCGCGCCAGGCGCCCTGCAGGTCGAGCACGTGCACGTCGGGAAAGCGCGGCACCAGGGCCTGTTCCACGTAGACCTGCGCGCGCAGGAAATCGCGGCCGTACTGCGGCATCTCGGCCAGACGCTGGCCAGCCAGCTTCATCTGCTCGTATTCGAGCAGGCGGCGCACCAGCTCGGCGCGCGGGTCTTCGGCTTCTTCGCCTTCGGCCACCTTCTTGGGCGGCAGCAGCATGCGCGACTTGATCTCGATCAGCATCGCCGCCATCAGCAGGTACTCGGCCGCCAGTTCCAGGTTGCTGGCGCGGATCTCGTCCACGTAGCTCAGGTACTGGCGCGTCACCGCCGCCATCGGGATGTCGAGGATGTTGAAGTTCTGCTTGCGGATCAGGTAGAGCAGCAGGTCCAGCGGCCCTTCAAAGGCCTCCAGGAAGATCTGCAGCGCATCGGGCGGGATGTACAGATCCCGCGGCATGGTGAACAGCGGCTCGCCATACAGCCGCGCCAGGGCGACGTGGTCGACCACGGTGGGCAGCACATCGTCCAGCCCCTGCGGGGCTTCGTCGAGTGCCGGCGATTCGTGGCTCATGGCATGCGCCCGGGCGGGGGCGGAATCAGTGCGGGTCGGCCTGGGTCTGGTACACGTAGGGCTGCTGGGGCACGGTGGTCGCTGCGGCCTTGGCCTGGAAGTCGCGGTCGATCTGCTTGTCCCACAGCAGGGCGCGTCCCTGGCGCTGTTCCTGCTCCAGCGTGGGCTTGTCGGCCTTGAGCTTGTCGATGAACTGCGTCGCGTCAGACGTGTAGTGCGGGCGGGCGAAGAAAGACATGGTCGGTGGCGCGGGCGGCGCAAGATGGGGAAAACGCCGATTTTACCGGGCGGGCCTGCCGGCCCGATCCGGGGCTGCGCGGCGGCGCCGGTCTGTGTCCTTTCGGCATCAGGCCTGGGCCAGCCAGCGGCTTGCCGACGGGAGCCCGTCCGCTTCGGGCGTACCATTTGGGCGTCCGCAACACGCGCGAAAGGTCCATGAACAGTTTTCCTCAACCTGCCTCATGGCTCCATCTGGACTGGGTTCTGGTGGTCGTCGTGGCGTGGTTGCTGGTTGGCGTTGCAGGCGTTGCGGCGCTGCGCCGGTTCCGGTTCGTGGCGGTGGTGCTGTTCCCGGTGGGCGCTCTTTTTTCGGTGGTCCTGATGGCGGTGGGCATCAGCGCCGCGTTCGCCACGCCGGAGGTGGCGGTGCTGCCGCTGGGCCTGCCTCAGTTGCCGTTCCATTTGCGGCTCGACAGCCTGTCCGCTTTCTTCCTGATCCTGATCGGTGGCGTATCGGCGGGTGTGTCCATGTTTGCGGCGGGCTACTTCCGCCGTGGCGAAGGCACGCCTCCGGGGCTCATCTGTCTCGAATACCACGTCTTTCTGGCCAGTATCGCCATGCTGGTGATGGCCGACGACGCCTATGTGTTCATGGTGATGTGGGAAACCATGGCGTTCTCGTCGTTCTTTCTCGTGCTGGCCAACCACCGCATGCCGGAGATTCGCCAGGCCGCTTACCTCTATGTGCTGGTGGCGCACATCGGTGCGCTGGGCATCCTGCTGTGTTTCGGGGTGCTGCAGGCCGGTACCGGGGACTACACCTTTGCCAACATGCGCGCCCAGCAGCTGTCGCCGTTCTGGGGGTCGGCCGCCTTCGTGCTGGCGCTGTTCGGATTCGGCGCGAAGGCTGGCGTGCTTCCCTTGCACGCCTGGCTGCCCGAGGCACACCCCGCCGCCCCGTCACCGTTTTCAGCGCTGATGAGCGGGGTGATGCTGAAGATTGCGCTGTACGGCATCCTGCGGGTGTCCTTCGATCTGCTCCAGACCCGCATCTGGTGGTGGGGTGTGCTGCTGATGGCTGTGGGCCTGGCCAGTGCGTTGTTCGGGGTGGTGTTTTCCACCGTGCAGGTGGAGATGAAGCGTTTGCTGGCCTATTCGTCGATCGAGAACATCGGGCTGATCTGCACGGGTTTTGGCTTGTCGCTGCTGTTCTCCGCCTACGGCATGCAGGCCTTGTCGGCCCTGGCCCTGACGGCGGCGATGTACCACATGATCGGTCACGCTTTTTTCAAGAGCCTGCTGTTCTGCAGCACCGGCGCGGTGATGCACGCCACCGGTGAGCGCAACCTGGGCAAGCTCGGCGGCCTGATGCGCACCATGCCCTGGGTGGCCTGGCCCACGCTGGTCGGGGTGCTGGCCTGTGCCGGTCTGCCGCCCTTCGGGGGTTTCGTGGCCGAGTGGTTGTTGCTCCAGAGCTTTTTGTTCACCACGGGGCTGCCCAGTCCGTCGCTCGACATGTTGTTGCCGGTCATGGCGGCGCTGGTCGCGCTGATCGCCGCGCTCTCGGCCTACACCATGGTCAAGTACTTCGGGGTGATCTTTCTGGGCCAGCCGCGCGAGGAAAAGCTGAGCGGCGCCCACGATGCCGGGCCCTGGGAGCGGGGGGGGATGTTGTGGTTGGTGGGCGGTTGCGTGGGGCTGGGGCTGCTGCCGAACCAGGTGATTGCGCTGATCAGCCCCGTCACGCAGCGGCTGGTGCAGGCGGGGCTGTCCCAGAGCGCCGCGGCCAGCGGCTGGCTGCTGGTTCCGGTGGGCGTGGAACGGGCCAGCTATGCCCCCGTGATCTTCCTGTTGGGCGTGCTGGTCAGCATGGGCCTGGCGTTCGTGATGGTGCGCAAGCTCTACCACGGCCGCCTGCGCCGGGCGCCTCCGTGGGATTGCGGCCACCCCTGGCAGACCGCCCGCATGCAGGACACGGCCGAAGGCTTCGGGCAACCGATCCGCCAGATCTTTGAGCCTTTTTTCCGCCTGCAACGGCAACTGCCCACGGCGTTTGACGAACGGCCGGTCTACGCGGTCAAGGTGGAAGACCCGCTGTGGCACTGGCTGTACCTGCCGGTGGCGCGGCTGGTCGACAAAGCGTCCAGGGTTGTCGGGATGCTCCAGAAGGGTCGGATCGCGGTGTACCTGATGTACAGCTTCGCGACGCTGATCGTGTTGCTGCTGCTGGTGAAGCGATGAGTGCCCTGGGCGTCTTTTCACAATTGCTGGCGCTGGTGACGGCCTTGCTGCTGGCGCCCCTGCTCACGGGCTGGGTCAATCAGTGGCGTCACTGGTTGCAGAACAAATCGGCGCCGGGTTTGCTGCAGCCCTACCGCATGCTGCACAAGCTGTTTCACAAAGAGTCCGTCATGGCCGAACACGCCTCGCGCCTGTACCGGATCGCGCCCTACGTGGTGTTCGGCTGCATGCTGCTGGCCAGCGCCATCATTCCCACCCTGTCGACCGACCTGCCGCTCTCGCCCGCGGCCGACGCGATTGCGCTGGTGGGGCTGTTCGCCCTGGCCCGCGTGTTCATTTCGCTGGCGGCGATGGACGTGGGAACGGCCTTCGGCACGCTCGGTGCCCGGCGCGAAATGCTGGTGGGCTTTCTGGCCGAGCCCGCCTTGCTGATGGTGCTGTTCTGCGCCTCGATGATCACCGGCTCGACCTCGTTGACCGCCATCGTGGAGACGCTCGCCCACCGCGAACTGACGATCTATCCCAGCCTGTTGCTCGCGGGCGTGGCCTTCACCATGGTGTCGCTCGCGGAGAACGCGCGCGTGCCGGTGGACAACCCCGACACCCACCTGGAGCTCACCATGATCCACGAGGCGCTGGTGCTCGAATACTCCGCCCGCCACCTCGCGCTGATGGAGTGGGCCGCCAGCCTGAAACTGTTTGCTTACTCCTGTGCCGGCCTGGCGCTGTTTTTCCCCTGGGGCGTGGCGCAGGCCCATGCACCCATGGCCTTGTTGCTGGCCCTGCCCATGCTGGTGTTCAAGCTGGCGCTGGGCGGCATCGCACTGGCGGTGGTCGAGACGGCGAGCGCCAAGATGCGGATCTTCCGCGTGCCGGAATTCCTGGGCACCGCCTTTTTGCTTGCGGTGATCGGCCTGTTGGTGAACGTGCTGCTGGGGGTGGGATGATCCAATTCGCGCCGCAACTGATCAATCTGTTTGCCACCCTGATCCTGCTGCTCTCGTTCGCCATGATCTCCCAGCGGCGTGTCGGGTCGCTGATCCATCTGTTCATGATCCAGGGCGCCGCGCTGGTGGCGGCGTCGTTCCTGCTGGGCTATGTCACGCGGCAGCCGGACCTGTACGTGTCTGGCGCGATCACCTTCGTGCTGAAGGTGCTGTTCATTCCCTGGATGTTGCACCGGCTGATCCGGCGCCTCAATGTGCGCTGGGACGTAGAGACGCTGCTGAACATCCCGACGACCATGCTCGTGGGCATCGCGCTGGTGATCTTCTCCTTCAGCCTGGCGCTGCCGGTGTCGCGCCTGTCGAACTCCATCGCGAGCGATGCGCTGGGCATCGCGCTGGCCTGCGTGCTGCTGTCGTTCATGATGATGATCATCCGCTCCAAGGCCATTCCCCAGGTGATCGGATTCCTGTCGATGGAGAACGGACTGATTTTCGCGGCCACGACCGTGACCAACGGCATGCCGATGATCGTGGAGTTCGGCATTGCGCTGGACGTGCTGGTGGGGGTGTTGATCCTGGGCGTGTTCATGTTCCAGATCCGGGAAAAGTTCGACAGCCTGGACATCCACAACCTTGAGTCACTCAAGGAAGACTGAGCCATGAGTGCAGCGCCGGACCGCTCCAAGCCAGCTCGCACCGCAGTGCGCAGCACGGAGGTTGCCAAATGAGCGCCCTCTACTTGGTGTTGGGTTTGCCGCTGATGGGGGGCCTGGCGCTGGCCTTCATCGGGCACTGGTCGCGTGCGCGCGACGTGAACGTGGTCTTCAGCCTGGGGACCTTCGTGGCGGCGTGTTTTCTGACGGCACAGGTCATCAACGACGGGCCGCAGTATGTCTGGGACCGGCAGTTCTTCATCGACCCGCTGAACGTTTTCCTGGTCACGCTCACGGCGTTCGTGGGGATGACCACGGCCATCTTTTCCAGGCCCTACATGCGCATCGAGCAGGACCACGGCAAGATGACGCCACGGCGCATGCAGCTCTACCACAGCATGTACCAGTTGTTCAGCTTCACCATGCTGCTGGGTTTCACCACCAACAACCTGGGCATCATCTGGGTGGCCATGGAAGCCGCCACGCTCACCACCGTGCTGCTGGTCAGCGTGTACCGCACCTCGGCCAGCCTGGAAGCGGCCTGGAAGTACTTCATCCTGTGTGGCGTGGGGATTGCGCAGGCCCTGTTCGGCACCATCCTGGTCTACATGGCGGCCGACAAGGCGATGGGGCTGGACCACGCCTCGCTGCTGTGGAGCGATCTCAACGGCATCAAGCACCAGCTCGACCCGGCCATCATGACGCTGGCCTTCGTCTTCCTGCTGGTGGGGTACGGCACCAAGATCGGTCTGGTGCCGCTGCACAGCTGGCTGCCCGACGCCCACGCCGAAGGCCCCACGCCGGTGTCCGCGGTGCTCTCGGGGCTGCTGCTCAACGTGGCGATGTACGCCGTGCTGCGCTTCAAGGTGCTGACCGACGGCGCACTGGACTCCAACATGGCCGGGCAACTCATGATGGGCTTCGGCCTGGTCTCGGTGGTGGTGGCCGCGTTCTTCCTGTCGCGCCAGAAAGACGTGAAGCGCATGTTTTCCTACTCGTCCATCGAACACATGGGCCTGATCACCTTCGCCTTCGGCATGGGCGGGCCGGTGGCCAACTTTGCCGGCCTGCTGCACATGACGGTGCATTCGCTGGTCAAGTCCGCCATCTTCTTCACCGTGGGCCACGCCACGCAGAAGGCGGGCACCCAGGTCATGAGCGAGATCCGCGGCCTCATCAAGGTCAACCCCACGGTGGGCTGGGGCCTGATCCTGGGCGTGATGGCGATTCTGGGCATGCCCCCCTTTGGCGTGTTCGCCAGCGAGTTCCTGATCCTGACCACCGCCATGCGCGACCAGCCATGGGCCACGCCGTTCCTGTTCCTGGCGCTCGGGGTCGCGTTCGCTTCCATGCTGGTCCGCGTTTTGCCCATGGTGTTTGGCGACACGACGCTCAAGGCCCTGGCGCACCCGCCGGCCCTGATCCCCGTGTTTCTGCACCTGACGTTGGGCCTGGTGCTGGGCCTGTACATCCCGCCCTACCTGAACGACTGGTACGTGCAGGCGGCGCGTTTGCTGGGAGGCTGAACCGATGAAGATACCCGGCCTCGACCTGGCGTTCATGCCGCTGCCGGCCCCGGTGCCGATGGCGCACGGGCAGGTCACCGACATGCAATGGCTGGCCGCCGCCGCAGCGGTGCGCGAGGCCGGCGGGCGGTTGCTGGCGCTCTGGGCGGGCCAGGCGGTGCCGGTGGCAGAAGGGCCGCTGCGCGCCGAAGCGGTGTGCGCCGCCTACGCCACGCCCGAAGGCCTTTTCTGGCTCACCCTGCCCTTGGTGGCGGGGAACGGCTTCACGCCGTACCCGGACCTCGCCACGGTGTTCCCGGCCGCGGGCCGGATGCAGCGCGCGGCCGCCGATCTCTCGGGCGTGCACGCCGAAGGCGCGCAGGACCAGCGCGCGTGGCTGAACCATGGCGCCTGGGCCAGGGAGCACCCGCCCCTGTTGCAGAACCCGCTGGCCTTGCCCGAACCCGCACCGGGGCCCTTGACCGACTACCCGTTCGTGCAGGTGGCCGGCGACGGCGTGCACGAGATCGCGGTGGGTCCGGTGCACGCCGGCATCATCGAGCCCGGCCATTTCCGGTTTTCCGTGGTGGGCGAAAAAGTGCTGCGGCTGGAGCAACGCCTGGGCTACACCCACAAGGGCGTGGAGCAGCGCATGACCCAGCTCGCGCCGCTGCAGGCGCACCGGCTGGCGGGCCGGGTGTCGGGCGACAGCACCGTGGCCTTTGCGTGGGCGTACTGCATGGCGCTGGAGTCGGCCACGCGGACTGTGGTGCCCCCGCGTGCCGCCTGGCTGCGCGCGCTGCTGCTGGAGAGGGAGCGCATCGCCAACCACCTGGGCGACCTCGGCGCGCTGGGCAACGATGCCGCGTTCGCGTTCGCACTGGCCCAGTTCTCGCGCCTGCGCGAAGACTGGCTGCGCGACTCCCACGCGGCGTTTGGCCACCGGCTGATGATGGACTGCGTCCAGCCCGGCGGCGTCCAGGGCGACGTGGCAGACGAGCAGATCGACCGGATGCTGCAGACCTGCGAGCTGCTGGAGAACGACGTGCGCCGCTTGTTCGCGATTTTTGAGTCGCATGCGGGGCTGCAGGACCGGCTGATGAACTGCGGTTCGGTGCCGCCAGCGCTGGCCGCCCAGTTGGGCTTGACCGGGCTGGCCGGCCGCGCCAGCGGCCAGGCCCGGGACCTGCGCTGCGACCACCCATGGGCGCCCTACGACCAGCTGGAGGTGGCGATGGCGACCCACCGGGGGGGCGATGTGGCCGCGCGCGTGGCGCTGCGCTTTGACGAGGTGTTCGAGTCCATCCGCCTGGTGCGCGACCTGTTGCGCGGACTCCCGCAAGGGCCGGTGCGTTGCGAGCTGGCGCTGCCCGATCTGCCCTGCCGGGGCGCGGGCTGGGTGGAGGGCTGGCGCGGCGAGGTGTTCGTGGCGCTGGAGCTCGTGGGGGGCGGGGCGGGTGCGCGCATCGCGCGCTGCCACTTGCACGACCCGTCGTGGCAGAACTGGCCGGTGCTGGAGCACGCCATCATGGGCGACATCGTGGCCGACTTCCCCCTGATCAACAAGTCGTTCAACCTCAGCTATTCGGGGCACGACCTATGATCTGGAAAGTCGCGTGGCAGATCGTGAAGACGGGCATCCGCAGCGAGCCCGCGCCCGACATTGGCGAGGCGGCGCAGGCCGAGGCGTCCCGGATCCAGGCCGAGCTGTTGGGCATCTTGGGGCAGGCGTTGGCGATCCGGGAGGTGGATGCCGGCTCGTGCAACGGCTGCGAGCTGGAGATCAACGCCTTGACCAACCCCTACTACAACCTGGAGGGGCTGGGCATCCGCTTCGTCGCCAGCCCGCGCCATGCCGACCTGCTGCTGGTCACCGGCCCGGTGTCGCGCAACATGGAAACCGCGCTGCGGCGCACCTACGACGCCACGCCCGAGCCCAAGCTGGTGGTGGCGGTGGGGGACTGCGCCTGCGACGGCGGCATCTTCGGCGAAAGCTACGCCAGCTGCGGACGGGTGGCCAACGTGATCCCGGTGGATGTGGTGGTGCCCGGTTGTCCACCGCCGCCGGTGGACATCCTGCGCGGCATCCTCACAGCCGTGCGGCGGCGGGTGGCATAGTTGTCGCGCCAACCCATCCCCTGCTGGCATGCGCAATCTGGATCCGAGCAAAGCAACAGATATTCATTCAGTGGGTTGTTCCAGCAACGAATTTGGGGAGGTAGCAGTCATCGGATTTGACGCTGCGGATGACTCTTGCTGGCTTATTGTGTTGAAAAACTCGAGCGCCGCCCTCGGGGTCGTCGTAACTGGAAAATCGACCCCATAGAAGGGCCCAGGATCAACGATCTCACTTAAGGCAAGGGGTAAAGCACCCCCGAAAATGTGATGAACACTTACTCAGGGGAGTTTTTCAACACAATAGGCTGGGAGCGGTCAGCCATGCATGACGGCCGAAAGGCTGCTGACTCAGAAACCTGACGTTGGTGGTCGCAACACCCTTGCGCCAGCTGTACTCAAAAAGCCACCAGCCGCGACCAGTTCGGCAGCGGTACTGCTAGGTGACGCTTTGGTCGCTGGGCGCTGTACGATAGCAGCGGGCCAGGCCAGCCTGGAGCTGGGCTTGTAGCGTGCACTGCGAGCCTTTGGGGCGAGAAAGTAGCACTGTGGAAATCGGCAGAAACGGAGCGCGAAATGAAAAAGGAAAAGCGAAAGGTTGTCGTGCTGCATAGCGGAGGGCTGGACTCCACCGTCTGTTTGCTACTTGCACAGTCGCGCGGTCACGAAGTCGTTAGCCTCGGCGTCAGCTACAACCAGCATCACCACGTCGAACTGGACTACGCAGCGGCACAGTGCGCTCGCTTCGGTGTAGAGCGGAAGATTGTGTCGGTTGCTTGGAGCAAGCCCGCACGCGAGATACCGAAAGATCGCTCGGTGGCCGAAATCAAAAGGGGCGTTTCGAGTGCCTTCCTTCCTGGCCGCAACGGGATTTTCCTCATGTTGGCTTCGGCCGAAGCTGCTGGAATTGGCGCCGACGAGGTGTGGACGGGAATCAACTCGGTTGATTTCTCCGGCTATCCCGACTGCCGCCCCGAGTTCATCGCAAGTTTCAGAGACATGCTCTCGTACGCTATTCCCAAGGGGCCAAAGCTCTTCGCGCCGCTGCAAAAGAAGTCGAAACCTCAGATTGCCAAGCTCGCCCAGCGTCTGGGTTTGCAGCGCCATGACACTTGGAGCTGCTACAGGCCAAAGATTGCGGAGGCTGGGTTCGTTCCGTGCGGCGCGTGCGACGCGTGCAAGCTCCACGAGTTCGCGTGGCAGGGCCTGAAGTGACGGAGTCCGTGGAGAAAGCCCGCGTGAATACGGTTTGTCTAGTCGCCTGTACCAGCAGAAAGGGCGACCAGCCGGCAACAGCCGAATTTATCTATCGATCGCCGCTCTTCTCGGCTGCGCGCAGCTACGCCGAACGGCGCGCCGATCAATGGTTCATCCTTTCCGCAAAGCACGGGCTGCTGTCACCCAAAGACGTAATCGCCCCATACAACGAGTCGCTCCTGAATCAAAGCGAGGCGCAACGACAGGCGTGGGCCGCAGGTGTCCATAGCGCCTTCAATGCGTGCGTGCCCGCCGGCGGTCGCGTCATCTTTCTAGCCGGATCTGCGTATCGTTCATATCTTGCCCCTGCACTTGAGTCAGAAGGGCGTGAAACTGCAGCGCCGATGTCAGCGCTGGGGATTGGTAGTCAGGTAGCTTGGCTGCAGAAGGTCGAAAGAGAACACGCACGCTTATCGCACATCGATCGCTTCTACGCGCTTCTGGCACGTGTTGCCGCCTTGAACACTGGTTTGAGCCGAAAGCTTTCTCAGCAGACTGCCGCGTCTGTTAGACACAAGCGCGGCATCTACTTCTTCTTTGAAGACGGCGAGATGCGCATGACTGCACCATTCCAGCACCGAGTTGTTCGAATCGGCACCCATGCGGTCAGTGAGGGCTCAAAGGCCACCCTTTGGAACCGGCTCCGCACGCACCGTGGGGGAGGCGACGGACTCGGCAATCACCGTGGATCGATCTTTCGTCTTCACGTTGGCGAATCCCTCATACGGCGTGCAGAGCTCGAGCCAATTTTTCCGACGTGGGGCAAGGGGCAGTCTGCATCTACCGAGATTCGCTCAGCAGAGGAAGAGATTGAACTCGCAGTCTCCGAGCACATTGGGAACATGCAAGCAGCGTGGCTGGAGGTGCCTGACGCATCGTCGGCAGATAGTGATCGCAGCTACCTGGAGAGGAACTTCATCGCCCTCCTGGCAGGCCCAACAGGGCCGCTGGATCTGCCAAGTGGGAATTGGCTCGGTCGTTGGAGCACCCGCGAAGCTGTTACAAGCTCAGGGCTTTGGAACGTCAATCACGTCTACGAGACATTTGATGCAACGTCCCTAGATATATTCGAACAACACATTGAAGGCGCTGAGGGGCGACGAACGAGAACAGAGCAGTCATTGGCCCCGAGCGGATGGCGCCTGCGTATCAAGGACCGCGAAAACGCCAGCGGTCAAATTGAGTTGCTTTAGGGGAAAGCATGACCAAGGATAAAGATAGGGCTTTTTGCGATCTGCTGAGACGATACTCTCGTGCCATCGTGCATTTACGCTCTCAGGTCCGCAAGCGGCGCTTCGGCACGATACTTGGAGCAGGTATCAGCTATGATTTTGGTGCTCCGTTATGGGATAAGTTAATCAATAACATTGCTTCTGATCCGGACGTGAGTGCAAAGAATGTAGCAGACGGAGCCGCATTCAAAGCCATGGCCGCTCCCTACCAAACCGAGATGCTCTATCAAAAGTTTCGAGCAAAATATTCGACTAGATTCTCTTGTTTATCTCCTGCGGAGCTGCAGAGCTCTATGACGGCAGCATGGCTCACAATTTGTCAAAAATATTTATACAAATCCCCGCCGATCGATATAGCTGATGAGCTGCTGAAACATCCGTATATGGATGCGCTAATTCCACTTATTCAAAACAGCGCACTGACAGTCAATTTCAACTTCGATAACTATCTTGAGCAGGCGCTCGCCGCAAGGAAGCGCGAAAAAGACAGAGGTAACCGCGGCTTCGAGGTGGTCACTGATCCATGGCCCCAATTTCGTCGGGAAGATTGTGTGATTTATCATCTGCACGGATATGTTCCGGCAGGTCTTATGGAGAAGGCGGTTGATAGATTCGTTTTTTCAGAGGCTGCATATTCAAAGCAATATGTCGGCGCGCGCGGCCATGACTCGTCTTTTCTTCTGGCCCACTTTGCCAGAAACACCTGTTTGCTAGTCGGCTGCTCGCTAGAAGCTGAGCTTAGAAATGTTTTAATGCGTGGCGCCGAGACAAATCCAGGCAACTTCCACTACTATTGCCACTGGGTTAAGGATAAGGGCGCACTTTCCGAAGTCGAACAGAGGCTAATTTCGGAGACGAATTTCAGAGTCTACAACTTGATAACCCTTTTTCTTACATCTGAAGAAATTAGGTTGCTGCTGAAGTTAATTAACGAAAGCGCGATTCCAGACGGCAAGCTTGAGGATTTTGCAAAACGCAGCGCCATTCCGCTGAAGTACACTTTTTATATGACTGGCTCCATAGGGGTTGGTAAGAGTACGACCACTAGCCATCTCCGGAATTTGAACGTCTTGGATGAGTGGCTTGTACCTCGACCCGAGGTGTTAAGTATCCCCTGGGACAAATTGACAGACGACGAAAGAGAGTTCGTAGACGAATGGATCGCGGATCAATTTGCGGAAAAAAACTATACGCTTAGGCACGGAGGAAATGCCATGATCAGTGTCGTTGACCGTCCACCGCTTGATCCACTGGTTTTTACGCCTAAAAATAAGAGGTCCGCCAAGGCGAAGTTTCTGGCGGAACACCTCTGTCCTGATGATGGGCACGGCGACTATGGCGTCGAAAAGGGGGTCGTCATCTTATTGTTGGGTGACCCTAAAGAGCTGTCTGCCCGAGTGCGCGCCACGGGCAGACAAAAATATACGGCGAAGAAGTTGGATAAAATGCAAACCGACATGATGGCGCTGTATGGATCCATGCCTGGTACGATTACGATCGATACCCAATTCATGGGGATAGCGGAGCTAACGAAGCGAGTCGCCGAAGTCATCCACCGTCAGAAATATGTGCCAGCGGATTTGACGGCGAAACTGAAGAGTTACATTGGAGCAAGCAGTGGACCGGTTTGATCACAATCGGCCGCTCGTGTACCTAGCGGCCCCCCTCTTTTCAGAAGCCGAACTCGACTTCAATCGCGCATTGACGAAACGCATTGAGGCAAGCTTGGATGTCTACTTGCCCCAAAGGGATGGCGGCAAGCTCGTTGATCTGCTCGCGTGCGGGGTGGAGCAACATGCAGCCTACAAATCGATTTTTGACCGCGATTTGCGAGCACTCGAGGCCGCCTGCGCTCTGATCATCGTGCTAGATGGACGTGCGATCGACGAGGGGGCAGCCTTCGAGCTTGGGTACGCCTATGCCCATTCGAAGCTGTGCTTCGGACTCCAAACTGATCCGCGACGTCTGCTGCCGGCAGGAAACAATCCGATGATCGAAATGCCGCTGCAGAAGGTCTTCCGCAGTATTGAGAATGCTGGCGAGTGGGCCGACTCGTTCGCTCAATCTCAGATAGAGCTCTAACGCCTCCAATTTTGGAATCGCATGGGTGTGCTCCATTCCTGAAGCTACGCTAACGGCGCAAAGCTAGCTTTCTTGAAGATCAATGGAGCGATGATGTGATTTCCGCAGCGGGGTGGACTTGAATCCAACGCTGGTAGCGAAACCGGCTGCTGAGGTGGCGAACAGCAGGCGCGACCCCAAGGTCAGCAGTTCCTCGAATGGCTGCCGCCCAGGTCGATACCGAACCGCCGATTCGGACGTCTGCTTGACGGCTCATACAGTGAGGCTACCCGTTGCAAGGGACTGACTCCTCGCGCTGCCTACTTGACTTGTGCACGCACCGCGTGACCGACTGCAATACCTCTAAACCGAACTTGACCCCGTCGCCTGAAGTCCCCCCGACCCGAATAAACGCTATCCCGCAATCCCCAGCAAATCCAGAATGCCAGAGATAAAGGTCAGTGGATGCGTCGGGCAGCCTGGCAGGTAGAGCGAGGGGGTCACTTTTTCCAGGAAGCTGCGGTCCAGTGCGTCGCTGTCGGCGAACACGCCGCCCGAGATCGCGCAGGCACCCATGGCGATCACCAGTTTCGGCTCGGGGATCGCGTCCCAGCAGATATCCAGCGCCTGCGCCATGTTGCGGGTGATGGGGCCTGTGAGCACGAGGCCGTCGGCATGGCGCGGCGAGGCCACGATGTCGATGCCGTAGCGGCCCAGGTCAAAGTTCACGTTGCCGGTGGCATTGAGCTCCATCTCGCAGCCATTGCAGCCGCCGGCGGACACCGAGCGCAGCTTGAGCGAGCGGCCGAAACGCTGGTGCAGCGCTGCCGACACCTGCACCGGGTCGATGTGGGCGCGCGCCGCCGTGACCACCAGGCCCTCGCGCCGGGTGCTGGCGAGTTTCACGTCGTTGCTGAAGCTCAGCTTGCCGCTGGGGCAGGCGGGTTCGCAGTCGCCGCACAGCACGCAGCGGCCCAGGTCGATGCGCAGGGGCGCGAGCTCGATGGCGTGGCTGGGGCAGATGCTCAGGCAGGCCTGGCAGCTGTCGGCGCAGGCGGTGTCGGCAATCAGGGGTTTGCCGCGGAATCCGGCCGGCACGGCGCCGCGCAGGTCGGCGATGTACTGCGTGCCCTGGGAGCGGCGCACGGCGATGGTTTTCAGCATGGTGGGGCTCACAGATCGTTGCCGCAGTACGAGAGGTCAAAGCTCTTGTTGCAGATGGGGAAGTCCGAGATGCCGTTGTCGCGCACGGCCAGCGCCAGGCCAAACCAGTTGGCCAGGGACGGGTCTTGCACCTGGTGGTGCAGCAGACCGCCGGAGTCCGAGGTTTCAATGGCCTGCAGTACCGGGCCGCGGGTGCCTTCGACCAGGCTCACGCACAGGGTCCGGGCGGCCAGCGCGGCGTTCTCCCCTTCGGGCGCTGCGGGCGCGCGCGCGGCGGCTTGTTCGCCCGGAGCGCGGGCCAGTGCCTCCAGCAGCCAGGTCACCGACGCATCGATTTCCCGCATGCGCAGGTCCATGCGCGCCCAGCAGTCGCCCGTGGGGGCGGTCACGGTCGCGATGGGGGCGTGTTCGTAGGCGCCCGGCAGCCGCTTGCGCAGGTCCAGCGCCACGCCGCTGGCGCGCGCCACCACGCCGGCGAGGCCCATGTCCAGCGCTGCCTGCGGGCTGAGCACGCCGGTTCCGACAAAGCGGGCTTTGACGCTGCGTGCGCTGCGCATCAGCCCATTGACTTCGTGGATGTCGCGGGCGAAGCCTTGCAAGGTCTTGCGCAGGTCGTCGCGCAGTTCGGTGGGCAGCGAGCGGGCCCAGCCGGGGCGCAGCCAGCCGCGCCCGAAGCGGTTGCCGCAGACGCGCTGGCTGGCGTTGATGATGGCGGTGCGCAGGCGGCCGTAGGTGGCCGCGGCCTGCAGGTAGGCGATGTCGGTCGCCAGCCCGTTGAGTGTAGCGACGTGCATGGCGATGCGTTCCATTTCGAGCCCGACCGCGCGCGACTGCGCGGTGTCGGCGCTCACCGGCCGGCCCGACAGGGCTTCCATGGCCTGGCAGTGGGCCCAGGCGTAGGCCACCGCGGAGTCGCCGGCGATCGACTCGATGATGGGGGTCAGGCTCCAGGCCGGGCGGCGCAGCAGCAGGGCCTGGGCGCCGCGGTGCTGGTAGCCGAGCTGGATTTCGAGGTGGATCACACGTTCGCCATGGCACATGAAGCGAAAGTGCCCGGGTTCGATCACGCTGGCGTGGATGGGGCCGACGCCCACCTCATGGACCTCGTTGCCGCGCACGGTGAAGAAGGGGTAGTCGGCCATGTGCTGCTGGCGTTCGCCCTCGAAGCGCACCGGCTTGAGCCAGGGGTGGCCCTCGGGCACCACGCCGGTCTGTTCCCACAGCTCGCGCTCGTGGATCTGCGCGGCCGGGTGGCTGGCGCTCAGGCTGGGGTAGTGCTCGCCCCGGCGGGCCTGGCCGCGCACCACGTACAGCGCGCCTTCGGGGGGCAGGAACACGGCGGTGAGCACCCAGTCGCCCGCATCGGCCGGGGTCGCCGCACGGCCGAACAGGCTCAGCAGGCGCTCGCCTTGTTGCAGGCGCTGCAGGCAGAGGGCAGCGAAATCGTTCAGCGGCAGGGGCTGCAGCGCCTGGCCGGAGAACAGCGCGCAGGGCGAGGGTTTGGGAATGGTGAGGGACACGGTCTCAGCCTTCAATCGATTGAGCCACCGCCTGGAGCAGCTCCGTGAACACGTCGGGGGTGTAGGTGCCCAGCATGATCAGCACGGTCACGAAGCCGATCTTGGGCAAGGCGGTGATCCACGACTCCTGAACGCTCGGCCGCTCGCCGTGGGAGGCACCCCACAGCATGGGAAACACGGCGCGGCCGGTGGCCACGAAGATGATGGTCAACATCACGCACATCAGGGAAAACGCCATCAGGTTGCCGGCCTGCACGATGCCCGAGAGGATCAGCATCTCGGCCAGGAAGCTGGCGAAAGGCGGGAAGCCCAGCAGCACGAAAATGCCCACGCCGAACAGCGCGCCGGAGAACGGCATGACACGGATCACGCCGCTCAGGGGGGCCACGTCGTTGGTGCCGTACACCGAGCGCAGGCGCCCGGCGGTCAGGAACAGCAGGCACTTCACGAACGCATTGCTGACCACGTACAGCACCACGCCGTAGGCAGCCGCCTTGCCCACCGACAGCCCGAGCGCGATCACGCCCGAGGAGCTCACGCAGGCGTAGGCGATCAGGCGTTTGTAGTTGCGCGCAGCCATGACCTGGATGGCCGCCACGATCAGCGACAGATAACCCATCACCAGCAGCTCCTGCGAAACGAAGCCGGACTCGAAGCCCTGAAAGATCTGCAGGATCCGGAACACGGCCACCACGCTCACGTTGAACTGCACCGCCGCGAGCAGGGCGCTGGTGCTGGTGGGGGCGCCCTCGTAGGTTTCCGGCAGCCAGCTGTACAAAGGCGCCAGCCCGAGCTTGCCACCCAGACCAAACAGCATCAGGGCCAGGCCGAGGCGCTGCCAGCCGTCGGGCTGGTGCGTGAGCGACAGGCTGAGTTGGTCCACGGCAAAGCTGATGTCCACGCCGCGCAGGTGCGCCGACTGCGCCAGGCACATGAAGCCGACGAAGGTGATGGACAGCGTCATGGCCGAGTACAGCAGGTAGCGCCACGCCACGCCTTTGGGCGACGGCGCATCGCCCCGGGCCACCAGCGGTGCCGCGCACAGGGTGCTGACCTCGATCAGGGTCCACATCAGCACCAGGTGGTTGGACAACACCCCCAGGTTGACCACCACCACGAACAGCAGCATCAGCCCCGCACGGGAGCGGATGTCGCGCTGCAGGGCGGGGGTGGTGCGCTCGCGCGAGTACAGGTAGACGCCGATGCCCAGGAACACGGTGTTGATCACCAGCACGAACAGCATCGAGGTCGGGTCGAGCACGAAATGGCGCTCGACCAGGTACAGCGGCAGCTCGGCCAGCGGAACGGCGATGAACACGCCCACGCTGGCGAGCCACATCAGCGCGGCCACCAGCACCAGGGCCGGGGCCACCCAGCGTGTGCGGGCGCGCGCGTCGGGGGCGGCGTGGTCGGGGCTCTGGGGCAGCGTGGGGGTAGTCATCGGCGTTCCTTCGCCTGGCGAGCTGGCTTGGGAACGGCTTGGTGCAGTGTTCATGCAATCTCCTTGTCCGTCGCGGGCGGCGCCGTGGTGCTGGCCTGGCCGCGCACCAGCCAGCTGCCCACCGCCACCGTGAGCACATACAGGCCGCTGACGGCCAGGTGCACCGTCAGGGGCCAGGGTTCGGCCATCAGCGACTCGAACAGCGCCATGGCGTTTTCCATGAACAGCAGGGCCACCAGCTGCGCGGCCGGTTCGCGGTTGGTGCCCAGTACCAGAAAGGCCATCATGGCGGTGGCGGCCGCTGTGCCCAGCGTCATGGCGCGCAGATCGACCCGCGCGCCGTCGCCGAACTTGAACGCCAGGATGACCAGGGTGATGCCCACGCCCCAGGTGAAGAGGTTGGATGGCATGACGTCGCTTTGTGCGGCCCGCGGGTCCGTCAAGGCGCGGCGCAGCAGGGTCGGTACCAGCCAGGCGCGCACCAGCAGGATCTCCAGGCCCACGGCCAGCGTGTGGGCCGACAGCTCGTGGTGCTGGGTCAGGGTGATCCAGCCCAGCGCCAGGGCCTGCAGGCTCAGCCACAGGGGGGCCGCGCCCACTTTGCCAAAGAAGACCGGAACCACGGTCGCCACCAGACACAGCATCAGCGGCAGGTTCATGGCTGAAGCCCTCCCAGGCCCACGGCCAGCATGCTCAGCAGCGCCGCGCCCGAGGCCAGCAGGGCGTAGCGCGGCACCGCGCGCATCGGCAGGCGGGCCATCAGCGATTCAAAACACCCCACCACCACCGCCACCGCCAGCATCAGCAGCACGGCCACCGCGATCGCCAGCGCGGGCTCCGTCAGCGGGTTGAAGGGGTTGAGCAGGGCGGCGATCAGGCCGGCGTACAGCGTCATCTTGAGCGCCGCGGCGTACTGCATGGCGGCCAGGTCGGGGCCGCTGTGGTCCAGCACCATCACCTCGTGGATCATGGTCAGCTCCAGGTGGGTCAGTGGGTCGTCCACCGGCACCCGGGCCGCCTCCAGCTGCAGCAGGATCAGCAACGCCACCACCAGGGGCAGGACCATCCACAGGTAGTGTGGGGTGGTATGCAGGTGGCCCATCAGGTCGGCGAAGCTGCTCATGCCGGTGGCCGCGCCGACGCTGCCGATCAGCAGGAACAGCGCGGGCTCGGCCAGCGTCGAGAACGAGGCCTCGCGCGCCGCCCCCATGCCTTCGAAGGAACTGCCCACGTCCATGGCCGACACCATCAGGGCGATGCGCGCCAGCCCCAGCGTATAGGCCAGCGCCACGAAGTCGTGGGAAAACTGCAGCGGCGCGAACGATCCGAGCAAGGGCACCATGCTCATGGCCAGCAGGCTGCACACCAGCACCACATAGGGCCCGACCCGGAACAGCGGGCTGGCCACGGTACTGACCACCGGGCGCTTGCCCAGCAACCGCCGCAGGTCGTGGGCGGACTGCAGCAGGCGCGGTCCCTTGCGGCCCGCCCACCACGACTTGGTGCGGTTGACCACGCCCACCAGCGCTATCGGCAGTGTCAGCGCCAGCACGGCGTGGACCAGTGTCAGGTGGGTTGGATTCATGGCAAGGCTCCATCGGCCAGCACCACCAGCGAGGCGATGACCAGCAGCGCGACCAGCGCGGCCGCGAACGCCAGCCGCGGGTCGTCTTCGTGCATCAGGCGGGACATCTCGGACGCCGACTCGTCGCCGTGGCCGATCACGTTGTAGAGGCGGTGCTCCACCGCGTCCACGCAGTTGGTGATGACATAGCTGTCGGTGGGAAAGTAGGTATCGGGGGGCTTCTGCCGCTTGAGCAGCAGCATGACGCTGTGGAACGGCTGGGCAAAGTCGGTCGAAAAAGCGCTGCCGGTGTATTGCATGCGGGTGTTGGGCGCCCTGTAGCCGCAGCCCCAGGTGCTGCCCAGGCGCGGGCCAGGGCGCAGCAGCAGCCAGCGCAGGGCCAGCACCAGCAGGATCGCGCCGAGCAGGGCCACGGAGACCAGGCCTACCCGGTCAAGCGTGTGCGCCACATCCCGCAGCGCCTGTTCGGCCTCGGCTGTGGGCAGGGCGTTCAGGAACAGGGCCGTGGGCGCGGCCACCATGGCAAAACCCCAGGCCGGCACCAGCCCGAGCAACACCGTGCCGACCGCGTGCAGGCCCATGGGCGCGAGCATCCAGGCGCTGGGCTCGTGCGCCGGGGGCAGGCTGTCGTCGCGCGCCTGGCCCAGGAAGGTGACGCCGAACGCACGCGTGATGCTCAGCGCGGAGACGGCGCCCACGAAGGCCAGCGCGGCGGCCACCAGCGCCAGGGCCAGCTTGGCCCACAGCGACACGTCGGTGTGGGTGAACAGGCCCGAGTAGATGGCGAACTCGCTGACGAATCCGTTGAACGGGGGCAACGCCGAGATGGCGATGCCGCCCACCAGGAAACACAGCGCGGTGATCGGCATCAGGCGAAACAGACCCCCGAGCCGCTCGATGTCCACCACGTGCTTGATCTGGTAGACGCAGCCCGCGGCGTAGAACAGCTGGCACTTGAAGAACGCATGGTTGAGCACATGCAGCAGGCCGCCGCCAAAACCCAGCGCCACCAGCATCGGCTGGTCCCAGCTCAGCCCGAGGCAACCCAGGCCGAAGCCAATGCCGGCAATGCCCACGTTTTCGGTGGACGAATAGCCCAGCAGGCGCTTGAGGTCCCGTTGCCCCACGGTGTACAGCCCGCCGATGACGGCCGAGGTGGCGGAGAAGGCGATCAGGAACCAGCCCATCCACTCATCGGGTTTGCCCGAGATCATCAGAAAGTGCACCAGCGCGTACAGGCCGGCTTTGTGGATCACACCGGACATCAGCGCGGACACATGGGCGGGCGCCGCCGCGTGTGCGCGCGGCAGCCAGGAGTGGAACGGGAAAAAGGCCGACTTCAGGCCGAAGCTGATGACGAGCAGGACGAACACCAGGTTGCGCACGGCGCCAGGGTTCTCGCTCATCCAGCGACCGTAGTCGTCGAGAAACCAGGAGTGGGTGTGGGTGTAGAGGATCATCACCGCGGCCACCAGGAAGATCAGCCCGATGTGGGTGGAGACCAGGTAATTGAAGCCGGCGAAGCGCACCTTCTGGTTGCCGTGGTCCCAGATCACCAGCAACCAGGCCGACAGCGCGGCGATCTCCCAGCCCATCAGGAACGTGACCGCGTGTTCGCCCGTGTAGACCAGGATGAACGAGAGCGAAATCATGTTCAGCAGGCCGAAGTGCACCCCCATGTGGCGCGGGCTGTCGACATACTGGCGCAGGTAGCCGACGGCGTAGACGCTGCCCAGCAGCGTCATGGGCAGGGACCAGCTGAGAAAGAAGGCGCCCAGCGCGTTGAGCCGGAAGTGCAGGGAGCCCAGCGGGTAGCTCCAGGGCATCTCCGTGGTGATCGGGGGGCCGCCCAGCAGAATCGGTACCACCGTCATCAGCACCAGCACGGTGGCGATCAGCTGCGACCCCAGGCCCAGGCCCGCGCGCAGCCGATTGCTCGCGGGCAGCAGACACAGCGCACCCCCCAGCATCAGTGTCAGTACCGCTGCGATCAGGTGGTTCATGACGGGACCTTTGGTCGTTGAACAGGAAAGGAGAGGGGGCCGAACGGTTCAGATACGCCACATGCCCGGGCAGCGTACCAGGGGTTGGGGCCGGCAAACGGCAGGATGTCGGACCCTTGGTTGCCGGCAACTGCCGGGCCGAGGAGCCGTCCACCCGTGTTCGCTGCGGACAGCAACCCGGTGTTGTCGCGCTGCGTCGAGCGCAGCACCGTAGGAGGCAGGGGGAGTTCGGGCCGCGGGCCGTGGAGGGGCGACGGCGTCCTTCAGCGACCCGTGGGTGGGCCGCAGTGGTGCAGGCGCATGCCGAACCGCTTGCGGCGCGAAGGCGCGCCGTGGGTGGGCTTGATGCTGTGCGGTCTGTGCATGCGCGAGCTGGGTGGGATGGGTGTGTTCTGGCGCGGAGGGCTCAGCGCACCCGCATGCCCGGCGTGGCGCCCGGCCAGGGGTTGAGGATATGGATACCGGGTTCGGCGTTTTCGTCGGCGTGGCTGGCGGCCAGCACCATGCCTTCGCTGACGCCGAACTTCATCTTGCGCGGCGCCAGGTTGGCCACCATCACGGTGAGCTTGCCCACCAGGTCTTCGGGGCGGTAGGCGCTGGCGATGCCGCTGAAGACGTTGCGCGTCTTGCCCTCGCCCACGTCGAGCGTGAGGCGCAGCAGTTTGGTGGAGCCTTCCACCGCTTCGCAGTTCACGATCTGCGCGATGCGCAGGTCGATTTTGGCGAAGTCGTCGATGGAGATGGTGTCGGCGATCGGTTCACCGCCGGGCACCACGGCCGGGGCGGCCGGTGCGGGCGGCGGTTCAAAGAGTGCGTCGAGCTGCTTCACGTCCACGCGCTGCATCAGGTGCTGGTAGATACCGATGGCATGGCCCGCGCCCAGCAGGCGCCGTGCGTCGCCGAAGCCCAGGGGCGTGGTGTTCAGGAAGGCCTCCACGTTGGCGGCCAGCGCCGGCAGCACCGGCTTGAGGTAGAGCGTGAGCAGGCGGAAGGCTTCGATGCAGGTGGTGCAGACATCGTGCAACCGGCCTTCCATGCCTTCCTTCTTGGCCAGTTCCCAGGGCTTGTTCTGGTCCACGTAGGCGTTGACCCGGTCGGCCAGCAGCATGATCTCGCGCAGCGCCTTGCCGTATTCGCGCTCGGCGTAGAGCTCGGTGATGGACGGAGCCGCGGTCTGCAGGTGGTCGAGCAGGCTGTCGCCGTCGGCCGAGACCACGCCGAGCTGGCCGCCGAAGCGTTTGGCGATGAAGCCGGCCGCCCGCGAGGCGATGTTGATGTATTTGCCGATCAGGTCGCTGTTGACCCGGGCCATGAAGTCTTCGGGATTGAAGTCCACGTCTTCGTTCTTGCCGCTGAGCTTGGCCGCGAGGTAGTAGCGCAGCCACTCGGGGTTCATGCCGAGTTCCAGGTATTTGAGCGGGTTCAGGCCAGTGCCCCGGCTCTTGCTCATCTTTTCGCCGTTGTTGATGGTGAGGAAGCCGTGCACGAACACCGCGTTGGGCACCTTGCGGCCGCTGAACTTGAGCATCGCCGGCCAGAACAGGGTGTGGAAGGTGATGATGTCCTTGCCGATGAAGTGGTACTGCTCGGTGGACGGGTCGGCCATGAAGGCGTCGTAATCGCGGCCGGTCTTGCCGAAGTAGTTCTTCAGCGAGGCCAGGTAGCCGATCGGCGCGTCCAGCCAGACGTAGAAGTATTTGCCCGGCGCGTCCGGGATTTCGATGCCGAAGTAGGGCGCGTCGCGGCTGATGTCCCAGTCGCCCATCTTGGGCTTGCCGTCTTCGCCGGGCTCGATCCACTCGGCGATCTTGTTCAACACCTCGGGTTGCACCGCACCGCTCTGCGTCCACTGGTCCAGGAAGGCCAGGCAACGCGGGTCGGACAGCTTGAAGAAGAAGTGTTCCGAGTTCTTCAGCACCGGTGTGGCGCCGGACAGGGCCGAATACGGGTTCTTGAGTTCGGTGGGCGCGTAGACGGCACCGCAGTTTTCGCAGTTGTCGCCGTACTGGTCCTTGGTGCCGCATTTCGGGCACTCGCCCTTGATGAAGCGGTCGGGCAGGAACATGTTTTTCTCGGGGTCGAAAAACTGTTCGATGGTGCGGGTGTCGATCAGGCCGTTGGCCTTGAGGGCGCGGTAGATGTCCTGGGCCAGTGCGTGGTTCTCGGGCGCGTCGGTGCTGTGCCAGTTGTCGAAACCGATGTGGAAACCGTCCAGGTAGGGTTTGCGGCCGGCGGCGATGTCGGCCACGAACTGCTGCGGCGTCTTGCCCGCCTTGTCGGCCGCGATCATGATGGGCGCGCCGTGCGCGTCGTCGGCGCAGACGAAATGCACCTCGTGGCCCTGCATGCGCTGGTACCGCACCCAGATGTCCGCCTGGATGTATTCCATGATATGGCCGATGTGGAAATGGCCGTTGGCGTAGGGCAGGGCGGTGGTGACGAACAGGCGTCGCTGGCTCATGGGAGGTACTTTCTGTCGGGGAACCCGTGATTTTAGGCCGCCTGCCCGCCGCCCCGGGTTGCTGGGCGCCACACGCGGCGCGAAGGGCGCTGGCGCAAGCCCTCATGGCCCCTGGGTGTATCGGCCCCGGTCGGGTGGGCGGGTAGACTTGCCGGCACGCATCCGCACCCCACAAAACCGTTCCTCACAGGAGATTTTTCGAATGGCTGTTGACCAACAAGCGCTGCTGGCGGCCCTGCAGGCCGTGACCGACCCGAACACCGGCAAGGACTTCGTGTCCACCAAGGCGCTGAAGAATCTGAATGAGCAGTACGGCGACGTTTCGTTCGACGTCGAGCTGGCCTACCCGGCCAGGAGCCAGATGCCGGCGCTGCGCCGTGCGCTGATCGTCGCGGCCAAGGAAGTGCCCGGCGTGGAGAACGTTTCGGTCAACATGGGCATGAAGATCACCGCGCACGCCGTGCAGCGCGGGGTGCAGCTGCTGCCCAATGTGAAGAACATCATCGCCGTGGCCTCGGGCAAAGGCGGCGTGGGCAAGAGCACCACCGCGGTGAACCTGGCGCTGGCGCTGGCCGCCGAAGGCGCGCAGGTCGGCATCCTGGACGCCGACATCTACGGTCCGAGCCAGCCCATGATGATGGGGCTGGAAGGCCGGCCCGAGAGCGTTGATGGCCAGACCATGGAGCCGCTGGAGAACTACGGCGTGCAGGTGATCTCGATCGGCTTCCTGATCGACCGTGACGAGGCCATGATCTGGCGCGGCCCCATGGCCACCCAGGCGCTGGAGCAGCTGCTGCGCCAGACCAACTGGAAAGAACTGGACTACCTCATCGTCGACATGCCACCCGGCACCGGCGACATCCAGCTCACCCTCTCCCAGCGCGTGCCGCTCACCGGCGCGGTGATCGTCACCACCCCGCAGGACATCGCTCTGCTGGACGCGCGCAAGGGCATCAAGATGTTCGAGAAGGTGGGGGTGCCCATCCTGGGTATCGTGGAAAACATGGCGGTGTACTGCTGCCCCGCCTGCGGTCACGTCGAGCACATCTTTGGCGCCGACGGTGGCAAGAACATGGCCGCCGAGTACGGCATGGACTACCTGGGCGCCCTGCCGCTGAACATGTCGATCCGCGTGCAGGCCGACAGCGGAAAACCCACGGTGGTGGCGGAGCCCGATGGCGAGATCGCCACGCTCTACAAGACGGTGGCGCGCCAGGTGGCGATCAAGATCGCGGCCAAGGCCAAGGACTTTTCCTCGAAGTTCCCGAGCATCAAGATTTCCAAGGACACCTGAGCGGCAGAGCGCGGGCAAGGGCCGCCGCCCCGGGGGGGCTCGCAGCGTTGCAAAGCCGCAGCACATGGGCGGTTGAACGGCGGGTATTTGGCGCCGCGTGTGAGCAATGTCACACGCCTGGGCCG
Source organism: Hydrogenophaga taeniospiralis (assembly GCF_020510445.1). Lineage (NCBI taxonomy): Bacteria > Pseudomonadati > Pseudomonadota > Betaproteobacteria > Burkholderiales > Comamonadaceae > Hydrogenophaga > Hydrogenophaga taeniospiralis. Next base: position 4,756,270 of record NZ_JAHBAG010000001.1, on the reverse strand, counting down.
TCAACTCAAGAAAATCGGATGGCGTCCGATAATCTGAGAAATCGATTGCACCAGCACTTCCAACACTGCGGTTGTCCGCTTCCCAGCCATGCACCCCGTTTCTGCACCACCCACCGGCGGCCTGTTGATGACCCGGCGATCCGGCGGATGGGCGCCCAGCGCCATGCCCTCCCGGCTGCTGGCCTTGGCCCTGGTCCTGGCGGCGACCTTTCCGGCCCGGGCCGCCACCGACATGGCGGCACTGAGCCTGGAGCAACTGATGGAGATCACCGTGGTCGGTGCCTCCAAGTACCAGCAAAAACAGAGCGAGGTGGCGGCCGCGGTCAGCGTCATCACCCGCGAGGACATCCGGACCTTTGGCTGGCGCACCCTGGCCGAGGCCCTGACCAGCCTGCCCGGCGTGCACAGCACCTACGACCGGCAGTACACCTATCTGGGCACCCGGGGGCTGAGCCAGCCGGGTGACCTCAACGTGCGGGTGCTCGTCACCATCAACGGCAACCGCGTCAACGAGGCCACGTACGACAGCGCCACCCTGGGGCACGAGTTTCCGCTGGATCTGGACCTGATCGAACGCATTGAGTACGTCCCGGGCCCGGGCGGCGCGGTGTATGGCCAGAACGCCCTCTTTGGCGTGGTCAATGTGGTCACGCGCGACGGCGCGGGCATCGACGGGGCGGAGCTGGCGGCGGCGGTGCAAGACCCGCAGCGCCTGCGGCAGGGCCGGGTCAGTGTGGGGCGGCGGCTCGACAGTGGACTGGATTTTCTGGTGTCCGCTTCCGGCCTGCGCGCCCGGGGAGAAAACCGCTTCTACGACTATGGCGAAGGCATTGCGGGCGTGGCCACCGACATGGACGGTGAACGCGACGAGGCGTTCTTCACGCGCATGGCCAAGGGTCCCTGGTCGTTCGAGCTGATCCACAGCGACCGCCGCAAAGACGACCCCACGGCCGCGGGTGGCAGCCGGCCGCTGGAGCCGAACCAGTTCATCCGGGACCGCTACCTGCTCACACAAGTGCAGTACCAGGGCCCGCTGGCGGATGCCTCACTGCAGCTGCTCGCGCGGTTGTTCCTGGAAGAGTACCGGTTCGACAGCGATGCCAAGTACGACGACTGGTGGTATTCCTACGCAGGCGCGAGTTCCTCCCGCGGTGGTGAGTTGCGCCTGTTGTCCACCGCACGGCCGGCGCACAAGCTGATGGTGGGGCTGGAGCTGCAGGACAACCCGCGCCAGGAGCTGGACAAGGAATACCCGAACTCGGGTTGGCGTGCGGGGGTGTACGCCCAGGACGAATGGCGCCTGTCGGAGACGCTGGTGGCGACCCTGGGACTGCGCACCGATCGCAACAGCGTCAACGGAACCCGGTCGAGCCCACGGGCGGCGCTGATCTGGCAGGCCGCGCCGGCTTCCGCGCTCAAGCTGATGGCCGGTCGGGCTCACCGGGCGCCCAACACGTCGGAACGCGACTGGGACTTCCGTGCAGGCGAGTCCCCGACGCTGCTGCCCGCCGTCGACAGCGAAGTCATCGATACCCGGGAGCTCGTGGTGGACCACCGCGTGGCGCCCGATCTGAGCGTTCGTGGGGCGCTGTACCAGTGGTCGTTGAAGGATCTGATCGTCTGGGACGATGAGGCGTGGCGGTTCGCTTCCGGGCTGCGCGTGAAGGCCACCGGGCTGGAACTCTCGGCCGACAGGACCTGGGGCTGGGGCGGGCGGTTGCGGGCCAGCCTCTCGCGCCAGCAGGCGCGGTTCGCCCGTGGCGAAGGCCTGGCCAATTCCCCGCACTGGCTCGGCAAGCTGCATTTTTCAGCCCCATTGCCCGCAGCCGGGCTGCGCCTGGGCTACGAGTGGCAGCTGGAAAGCGCCCGGCGTGCCGCCAGCGGTGCGCGCCTGCCGGGACAGGGCCTGTCCAACCTGCACCTCACGGCCGACCGTTGGGCGCCGGGATTGTCGGTTTCCCTGGGCATCTACAACCTGTTCGACAAGGCCTACCGGCAACCGATCTCGGCCAGCGGCTGGATCACGGAGTTGCCACAGGATGGCCGTAGCGTCCGTCTCAAGATGGAGCTGCGCTTTTGATGGACAGTGCCCCATGGACGCGTCCCGTGGTGGCCGCATGCACGCGCGGCGCCCGGCGGATGCTGTGCGCGCTGCTGCTCCTGGGGGCTGCCGCCGGGGGCCTGGCGCAGCCGGCCAGCGAGCACGCGGTCAAGGCGGGCTTCGTCTTCAACTTCATCAAGTTCACGCAGTGGCCTGCGGGTGACGAGGCCGTCAGCGCGCCGCTCAGGCTGTGCAGCACGGGGGCCGAGGCGCTGCAGGGCCAGCTCGCGCAGCTGCAGGGGCGGGCGATGGGTGGCCGGGCGCTGGAGGTCGTGCCCGGCGCCGTTGCGGCCAAGGTCCGGCAGTGCGACGTGCTGTTCATCGGCGAGGGCGACGCGGACCGCCTGGACGCGCTGCTGCGCGGCCTGGGCAATGCGCCGGTGCTCACCGTGGGCGACCTGCCCGGGTTCGTGCAGGCCGGGGGCATGATCGGCCTGCGGATCGAGGCCAACCGGGTGCGCTTCGATGTCAATCTGGCGGCGGCCCAGCGCTCCGGCCTGGTGCTCAACAGCCAGATGCTCAAACTCGCGGGCAAGGTGTTGCAATGATGACGTGGCGCGACCTCTCCATCGTGCGCAAGCTGGGCTTGCTGCTGGCGTTCAACACCCTGGTCGCCGTGCTGGCGATTGCCCTGGTGTTCACCATCGGCAGCGCCTACTCGCGCTACCACGACACCCAGGCGCAACTGCTCGCGCTGGCCGCGGTGGTGGGTGAAAACAGCCGGGCCGCGCTCGCTTTCGACGATCCCGAGAGCGCGCGGCTGACCTTGTCGGCGCTGTCGGCCAAGAAAGAAATCGACACCGTGCGCCTGCTCGACGCGCAAGGCGCGCTGTTCGCGCAGGTCCAGTTCCCCCGGCCGGACCACGGCGGGGGCCTGCTTGAACGCCTGGTGCTGGCCGTGCTGCCCGCCACGCTGGCGGTCCATCAGGTGATGACCGATGGCGGGCAGACCGTGGGGCAGATCGAGCTTTCCGCGCATCTGCTGCCCATCTGGCTCGACATCCTGGCGGGGCAGGCGGCGATGGTGCTGCTGGGGGCCTTGCTCGCGGCGCTGGCGGTGTATTTCGGCATGCGCCTGCGCCGCATCGTCACCGCCCCGATCCTCGCGCTGGCCCAGGTCACCCACCGGGTGTCCCGCGAGCAGGACTATTCGATCCGCGCGACCAAGGCCCACAACGACGAAATTGGCACCCTGGTGGACCATTTCAACCACATGCTCGCCGAAATCCAGGCGCGCGACAACGCCTTGCGGCGCGAGCGCCTGTTCCTGGAGCAGCGCACGATGGACATGCAACTGGCCAGAGACGAAGCCGAGCGCGCCAGCCGGGTGAAGTCGGAGTTCATCAGCACCGTGAGCCACGAGCTGCGCACGCCCTTGACGGCCATCAGCGGGGCACTGGGTCTGATCGCTGGCGGGGCCGTGGGCCCGCTGCCGCCGCATGCCCAGGAGATGGTGGGCATCGCCAAGAAGAACAGCCAGCGGCTGTCCTACCTGATCAACGACCTGCTGGACATGGAAGGGCTCATGGCGGGCAAGCTGCACTTCGACATGCGCGCGCTGGAGCTGATGCCCTTGCTGGAGCAATCCCTGGCGGAGAACCTGGCCTACGGAGAACAGTACAAGGTGCGCTACGCGCTCAGCCAACGGGTCGATGGCCTGCGGGTCTGGGCGGACGCCCAGCGGCTGCAGCAGGTGTTGGCCAACCTGCTGTCCAATGCCGCGAAATTCTCGCCCGAGGGCTCACCGGTGGAGGTGGCCGTGCGGCGCCGCGGTGAGGTGGTGCGGGTGGAGGTGCGGGACCACGGCCCCGGCATCCCCGCCAGTTTCCAGGGCCGCATCTTCCAGAAGTTTTCGCAAGCCGACGCGTCGGACACACGGAAAAAGGGCGGCACCGGGCTGGGCCTGGCGATTTCCCGCGAATTGATTGAACGCATGGGCGGCAGCATCGGGTTTGAGTCGCAGGAGGGCCAGGGCACCTGTTTCTTCTTCGAGCTCCCGGTGTGGCGCGCGCAGCCGCCAGAGGCCGGGCCGGTGGCCCCGACGGCCGCACGGCCCGGCGCGCCGCGCATCCTGGTCGTGGAAGACGATCCCGATGTGGGCCGCCTGCTGAGCCAGATGCTCCGGCGTGCCGGGTACGCGGTGGATTCGGCCGCCAGCGGTGCCCAGGCGATGGGGCTGGCCCTGCAAAACCGTTATGCGGCCGTGACCCTGGACCTGCTGTTGCCCGATACCGATGGCCAGCAGATCATTCGCGAGCTGCGCGCGCGGCCGGCCACGGCGCGGCTGCCCATCATCGTGATCTCGGCCCGGATGCAGGAGGGCCAGCAGGCCATCGGCGCCGAATTCCCGGAGGTCGAATGGCTCGCCAAACCCCTGGACCAGTCCCGCCTGCTGGGCCTGCTCGAACAGCGGGTATCGGTGGCCAGGCCATCGACACCCCGGGTGCTGCACGTGGAAGACGACGCCGACACGCACCAGATGGTGCGCGCCATGGCGGGCGACCGCTTCGACCTCGAACACGCCACCAACCTGCGCGAGGCCCGCGCCCGGGTGGCGCTGGAGCGCTTCGATGCGGTGATTCTCGACCTCACCCTGCCGAACGAATCGGGCTGGAGCCTGTTGCCCGCGATCCATGAGCAGCAGCCCGGCGCGCGCGTGGTGGTGCTGACCGGGGGCGACGAAGTGCCGGGCGACGGGCAGTGGGTGGACGCGGTGCTGCGCAAATCCAGCGTCTCGCCGCGCCAGCTGCTCGATGCCATCACGCCCCCCGACACCCGCGGCGCGCGGGAAGGACACACGCCATGAGCACACTGCAACGCATTCTGTACGTCGAAGACGAACCCGACATCCAGGCCGTGGCCCGCATTGCTCTGGAGATGGTGGGTGGCTTCCAGGTGCTGGTGTGCTCGTCCGGCGAGCAGGCCGTGCGCGAGGCCCAGGCCTTTGCCCCCGACCTGGTGCTGCTCGACGTGATGATGCCGGGCATGGACGGCCCGGGCACCTTCAAGGCCCTGCGCGCGCTGCCTGCGCTGGCCCGCGTGCCGGTGATCTTCATGACCGCCAAGGTGCAACCGCAGGAAGTGCAGCACTACACGGCGCTGGGCGCGCTGGCCGTGATTCCCAAACCGTTTGACCCGATGACGCTGGCGGCGCAGGTGCGCAGCGTGTGGGGGGACCACCATGAGTGATGCAGGCACCCAGGACCGGCACGACGCGGCCGCCGCGGCGCTGGACGAATTGAACCGGCGATTCGCCGAGCAGCTGCCCACCCGACTGGGCAGCATCGAAACCCTGTTCAGGCGGCTCTCACCCCAGCGCTGGGACCTGGCCGAGGCCGAGGCACTGCACCGCGTGGTGCACAGCCTGACCGGGACGGCGGGCGTTTTTGGCATGCCGGCGTTGTCCGACGCGGCGCGTCAGGCGGAACAACCGCTGACCGCGCTGGTCCGTGGCCCGGGTGCGGGTGGCGCGCCCAGCGAGAGCGCTTGGCGGAACGTGGGCGAAGGGCTGCGGCGGCTGGTTGCCCTGGCCCGCACGCTGCTGGAGCAGGTGGCGCCAAGCGCCCCGCCGGTGGTGGAGCCCCTGCGCCCCGATGCCCGGCCCTGGATCTTTCTGGTCGAAACCGACACGGCACAGGCGGGCCGATTGCGCCAGGGCCTGTCGGATGCGGGCTACCGGGTCCGCGTGTTGACCGACGTGGCCGGCCTTCGCGAGGCCTTGGCGGCCGCCGGCGCGGTGCCTCCGGCGGCGGTGGTGCTGGACACGGCGTTCCCGGAAGCCGATCCGGTGGGCGCCGCGCTGGTCAAGGAGTTGGGCCTGGGCCTGCACGGCCGCATTCCCGTGGTGCTCGCGCTCGAGGACGACGAGCTGCCGGTGCGCCTGGCGGCCTCGCGCGCCGGCATCAGCCGCACGCTGACCCAGCCCCTGGAGGCCGGCCGGCTGGTGAACCTGCTGGACGCGCTCACCGGGCGCCAGCCGATGCAGCCCTACCGTGTGCTGCTGGTGGACGACGATCCCCTGCTGCTGCAGGCGCAAGCCAGTGTGTTGCGCGCGGCCGGCATGGAGGTGCATTCCCTGTCGCAGCCCTTGCAGACCCTGCACGAGCTCGACCGGTTCCAGCCCGACGTGTTGCTGCTCGACGTGTACATGCCCGAGGCCAGCGGGCCCGAGCTGGCCGCGGCGCTGCGCGAACGCGACGCCTATCTGCACCTGCCGGTGCTGTTTCTCTCGGCCGAGACCGACCCGACCCAGCAGCTGCTGGCGCTCAATCTGGGGGGCGACGACTTCCTCGTCAAGCCGGTGCGGCCCGACCACCTGGTGGCCGCGGTGAGCGCGCGCGCGCGGCGCGCGCGGCAGAACAGCGCCCTGCGCGAACGGCTGCAGACCACGCTCTACGAACGCGAGCGCGAACACCTGGCGCTGGACCAGCACGCCATCGTCAGCATCGCCGACCGCAGGGGAACGCTGATCTACGCCAACGACCTGTTCTGCCAGGTCAGCGGCTACAACCGCGAGGAACTGCTGGGGCAACATTGCCGCATCCTGCGCTCGCACCAGCAGCCCGGCGGCTTTGCGCGCGGCATCTGGCGCCAGGTCACCTCGGGGCGGGTGTGGCACGGCGAGATCTGCTGCCGGCGCAAGGGCGGAAGCCCCTACTGGGTGAAGACCACGATCACCCCGTTCCTGAACGCCGAGGGTGTTCCGTACCAGTACATCGTGATCCAGACCGACATCAGCCACATGAAGGCGGCCGAGGCGGTGCTGCGCGCCAGCGAGTCGCGCCTGAACTTCCTGGTGTCGTCCAGCCCGGTGGCGATCTACACCCGCGAGGCCACGGCGCCCTACGCGGCCGTGTACGTGAGTCCGAACGTGACGCAATTGATGGGCCTGCAGCCCGAGGACCTGATCGGCGACGGCCAACTGGGCGCGAGCCAGGTGCACCCCGATGACCGGGCGCGGGTCGCCGCCGAACTGCCCTGGGTGGTCGAGCAGGGCTCGCATCTCAGCGAATACCGCCTGCGCCGTGGCGACGGCAGCTACCGCTGGGTGCACGACCAGCGCCGGCTGGTGCGCGACGCCACGGGCAGGCCGATCGAGATCATCGGTTACTGGCTTGACATCACCGAGCGCAAGAACATCGAGCATGAGCTGTCGCTCCTGAACCAGGAGCTGGAGCAGCGCGTGGCCCGGCAGACCCAGACCGTGATCGAGAGCGAGCGTTTTGCCCGCGCCACGCTCGACGCCCTGAGCGCGCGCGTGGTGATCCTCGACGGGCGGGGCGTGGTCCTGGCCGCCAACCGCGCATGGACCGAGTTCGGCGACCCCGCGCTGGTCCGCGAGGGGGCGGACTACCTCGCCTCGTGCGACCACGCCTGCGGCACGCTGAACGGTGACAGCCGCCCCGTCGCCACCGGCATTCGCGCGGTCATCCGGGGCGAGCAGAAGGAGTTCCTGCATGAATACAGCGTGCGGCACGAGGCCGACCCGCACTGGTTCCTGTGCCGCGTGGAACGCTTTCCCGGCGAGGGCGAGGTGCGCGTGGTGGTCTCGCACGAGAACATCACGCAGATGAAGCTCATCGAGCGCCAGCACCTGCGCTCGCAGCGGCTCGAAAGCCTGGGCACGCTGGCCGGCGGTGTGGCGCACGACCTGAACAACGCCCTCGCGCCCGTGCTCATGGGCATGGGCATGCTGAAGGAACAGTACCCCGAGGAGGCCCGGCTGTTCGAGATGATCCAGGGCAGCGCCCAGCGCGGCGCCAACATGGTGCGCCAGTTGCTCACCTTCGCCAAGGGCGCGGAGGGGGACCGGGCCCCGCTGCCGCCCGAGCGCATGCTCCGGGAGCTGGAGAGCCTGATGAACGGCAGCTTCCCCAAGAACATTCATCTGGTGGTCGAGTGCGCGCCCGAGTTGCCGACGGTGTCGGCCGACGCCACGCAACTGCACCAGGTGCTGTTGAACCTGTGCGTCAACGCCCGCGATGCCATGCCCGAGGGCGGCACCCTCACCCTCACGGCCTCGCCCGTGGAGCTCGACGCCGCCTATGCCCGCTCCATCGTCGACGCGCGGCCTGGCCGCTATGTGGCCCTGCGCGTGCGCGACACGGGCGAGGGCATCCCCCCCGAATTGCTCGACCGGATCTTCGACCCCTTCTTCACCACCAAGAGCCCGGACAAGGGCACCGGACTGGGACTGTCCACCGTGCTCGGCATCGTCAAGAGCCATGCGGGCTTCGTGCAGGTCTATTCCCAGCCCGGCCAGGGCGCGACGTTCGCGGTCTATCTGCCGGCCGAAGACGTTCGTTCGGGTGAGGCCGCCGTTCCGGTGGCGACCAGCGAATTCCGCGGGCAGGGTGAAACGGTGCTGTTCGTCGATGACGAAGCCGCCGTGCGCGAGGTGGGGCGGGCGGTTCTGCAGCGTTTGAACTTCCAGGTGGTCACCGCCACCGATGGCGCCGACGGCCTGCTGCAGGTGGCGCAGCACGGGGCCGATCTGCGGGCCATCGTGACGGATCTGCACATGCCCGGCATGGACGGCCTGGCCTTCGTGCGCGCGCTGCGGCGCATGCTGCCCGAGATCGCGGTGGTGGTGGCCAGCGGTCGCATGGACGAGGCGATGGCGGACGAGTTCCGGCGCCTGGGGGTGATGAGGCGCCTGGACAAACCCTTCACCGAGGCCCAGTTGATCCGGGAACTGAAACTGCTGCTGGCGCCCGCGCCGGCCGGCGGCGCCGGGTCAGCGGGTCAGTAGCGCAGTTGCCCGTCGGCGTCGACGATGGCCAGCTCCACGTAGCTCGATCCGTTGTGGGAGTTGGGCGCGTAGCGCGCGGTGAAGCGGCCGAAAGCGATCTCGCCGGCGCCCTCCATGGTCCTGATGAAGGCGTCCGTGCTGAGCTCCCGGCCGGTGCGCTTGAGGCCCTCGACCAGCAGGCGCGCGTGCACGAAGCCCTCGAACTGCGACGCCGAGGGTGTGGCGTCGGGCGATTTTTCGCGCAGCAGCTTGAGGTATTCCGCCACCACCGGAACGGTGGTGTTGCGCAACGACGGCATGATCTGCGCAAGGATGGTGCCGCGCGCCTTCTCCTTGAGCTCGCGGTTGATCACGTCCAGGCTGGCGACCGAGAAACCGTAGAAGCCGGGCTTGACCGGGGTCAGCTGCACCGCCTTGATATAGCTCGTGAAGGTGCTGCCGGCGGTGCCCATGACCACCGCCTGGGGTTGCGCCTGGGCCGTGGCGGCGGCGGCCGCGGTGAAGTCGGGTTGCTTGGGGTCCACCTGGATTTCGGCCACGAAGGGGAGCTGTTCGGCCTCGGAGGCCTTCTTCAGCTCCGCCAGCAGGGCCTTGCCGAACCCGTCGTCCTGGTAGAACACGGCCACGCGGCCGATGCCGCTCTGCTTGAGCTGGGACAGGATGCGCCGGGCCTCCTGGCCGTAGCTGGCCCGCACGTGGAAGACCAGGGGGTTGAAGTTGTCGCGGAAGGCCGAAGCGCCCGTGACCGGGCCGAACAGGATGGTCCGTGACTCCTTGAGCAGCGGCAACACAGCCGCCGTCTGGGCGGTGCCCGTGTTGTTGAAGATCATGAAGACCTTGTGGTCCTTGAGCAGCTTCTGCGTGTTGTCGACCGCCCGTTTGGGGTCGAACCCGTCGTCCATCGTGACGTAGCTGATCTTGCGGCCGTGGATGCCGCCACTGGCGTTGACCGCATCGAACAGCAGGCGCGAGCCCTCGCCATACTGCACGGTCTGCGGGCCCAGCGGGCCCGAGAGCACGGCCGAGGCGCCGAGCCGGATTTCGGTGGGGGTGATGCCCGCGTCATTCGCGTGGGCACACGCTGCCAACAGCCAGCCACAGGCCAGCCATGCCGATCGAACCATGGTGTCTTCCTCTTGCTTGTTGTCTCCGGTCGGTCAGTATGGTTATGTTTGGTAATCAAAACAAGGCGGCCCGGGTCGGGGTATTCCCGGGCCTTTCGGCTTGCCCTGACAGGCGGGTGGTCTGCCGGGCTCAGCGGTGCACGAACAGGCGCTGGTTCTCCAGTTCGCGCAGCTTGAAGCGCTGGATCTTGCCGGTCGCGGTCTTGGGCAGTTCGTCCATGAATTCGATGAAGCGCGGATACTTGTAGGGCGCGAGCTTTTCCTTCACGAAGGCCTGCAGCTCCGCTTCGGTGGCCTGGGCGCCGGCCTTGAGCACCACATAGGCCTTGGTCTTGACCAGGCCGTCGTCGTCGGTCTTGCCGATCACCGCGGCTTCGAGCACGGCCGGGTGCTGCACCAGCGTGGCCTCTACCTCGAACGGGCTCACGTAGATGCCGCTGACTTTCAGCATGTCGTCGTTGCGGCCGGCGTAGGTGTAGTAGCCGTCGGGGTCGCGGGTGTACTTGTCGCCGCTCTTGGTCCACGTGCCCTGGAAGGTGTCGCGCGACTTGGCGCGGTTGTTCCAGTACAGCAGGGCGCTGCTCGGCCCCTGGATGTAGAGGTCGCCGATCATGTTGTGGCCGGTGATGACGCTGCCGTCCTCGTCGCGCAGCTGCACTTCGTAGCCCGGCACGGGCTTGCCGGTGGTGCCGTAGCGCACGTCGCCCGGGCGGTTGGAGAGGAAGATGTGCAGCATCTCGGTGGAGCCGATGCCGTCGATGATTTCGCAACCGAAGCGGGCGCTCCAGCGCTCGCCGATGTCGCGCGGCAAGGCCTCACCGGCCGACGAACACAGGCGCAGCGCCACCTGCTCGCGCGTGGGCAACTCGGGGCTGGCGAGCATGCCGCTGTAGCCGGTGGGCGCGCCGTAGAACACGGTGGGTCGGTGCTCGGTCATGCGCTTGAACACCGCCTGCGGTGTCGGCCGCTCGGCCATCAGCACCACGCTGGCGCCCACGCTCAAGGGAAACGACAGGCCGTTGCCCAGGCCATAGGCGAAGAACAGCTTGGCGGCGGAGAACACCGTGTCGTTTTCCCGCAGACCCAGCACCGCCTTGCCGTAGAGCTCGGCCGTCCAGTAGAGGTTGGCCTGGCTGTGCACCGTGCCCTTGGGCGCGCCGGTGGAGCCCGAGGAATAGAGCCAGAACGCCGGTTCGTCGCCGTGCGTGTCGGCGGCGCTGCCCGGGGCATGGGCCGCGACCAGCGCCGCGAAGTCGTGCGCGCCCGCGGGCAGCGGGTCTTTGGCGCGCGAGACTATCAGCTGCTTCACCTCGTTGCCCCCGGCGTCCAGCGCGGTCTGCAGCGTGGGCAGCAGCGCGGCCGAGACCAGGGCCGCCTGCGCACGGCTGTCGGCCAGCATGTAGGCGTAGTCCTTGGCGGTCAGCAACGTGTTCACGCAGACCGGCACCACGCCCGCGTGCAGCGCGCCGAGGAAGGCCACCACCCAGTCGCTGCTGTCGTGCATCAGCAGCAGCGCGCGCTCCTCGCGCTTGAGGCCCAGCGCCTGCAGCGCGGCCGAGAAGCGCTGCACCTGCTCGGCGAGCTGGCCGTAACTGAGCGCGCCCGCGTCGTCGATCAGCGCGATCTTGCCGGCGCGGCCGGCGTTGAGCGCGATGAGGTGGCGCGCGAAATTGAAGCGCTCGGGTGGGGTGGGGGTTTCGGTGTGGCTCATGGTTTGTCTCCTGTCTTGTCGATGGATCATTGGCGGGCTCGGGGACTTTCCGGCGAGAAGGGTCCGAGCCCAGGATGCGGTGGAACCGGCTTCGCCGGGCCACTCGCATCGCCCCCTAGGGGGTGACGCCGAAGGCGGCGCGGGGGGAGCACAGTATGTCCAATGCCGCCGTGCTGCCCTGCACGGCAGATCTGCGGTGGTAAAAGCCCAGCGCGCGCAGGCCGCCCAGCTCTTCGCCGCCACCGGCGCGGCCCGGGCCGCCGTGCAGGCTCATGGGCATCACGTTGCCGTGGCCGCTCTGCACGGCGGCCACGTCGGGCGAAATGGCGTGCACGCGGCCGTGGCTGGAGCCCAGCTCGCCGGCGGCGTGGGCGATGAAGGCCGGGTCGGCGCTGTAGACCGAAGCCACCAGCGAACCTTCGCCGCGGCGGATCAGCTCCAGCGCCTGTTCCAGGCTGTCGTAGGCCATGAGGGTGGCGACCGGGCCGAACACCTCGACCTCGTGCAACACCTTGGCTTGCGCCGGCTGGCGGTGGCCGAGCAGCACCGGTGCCACGCAGGCGGCCACCGCCGGGTCGGCATCCACCAACGCGGCGGCGCTGCCGTCGAACAAGACTTCGGCTTCGGTCTTCAGGTGGGCGATGCCGGCCAGTACGCTGTCGTACTGCTCGCGGCTCACCAGCGCACCCATGCGCGTGGCTTCGTTGCGCGGGTTGCCCACGGTGGTCTTGGCGAGCTTGGCGGCGATGGCCTGGGCGGTGGCGTCGAACAGCGCGCGCGGCACGAAGATGCGCCGGATGGCGGTGCACTTCTGGCCGCTCTTGACCGTCATCTCGCGCACCACCTCGTTCACCAGCAGGTTGAAGGCTTCGTCGCCCGCGGCAGCGGCCGGGTCGAGCAGGGCGCTGTTCAGGCTGTCGGCCTCGATGTTGCAGCGCACCGAGCGCTGGGCCACGGCCGGGTGGCTGCGGATGATGCGCGCCGTTTCGGCCGAGCCGGTGAAGCTCACCACGTCGAAGGGGCCGAGCTGGTCCATGAGACCGGCGGACGAGCCGCAGACCACCGAGAGCGCGCCCGCGGGCAGGATGCCGGCGTCCACCACGTCCTTCACCATGCGCTGGGTCAGCCAGGCGGTAGCGGTGGCGGGTTTGACGATCACCGGCACGCCCGAGAGCAGGGCCGGCGCGGCCTTTTCCCACAGGCCCCAGCTCGGGAAGTTGAAGGCGTTGATGAACAGCGCCACGCCGCGCGTGGGGCTCATGATGTGCTGGGTCTGGAACACCGGGTCCTTGGCCATGCGGATGCGCTCGCCGTCGAGCAGCAGCTTGGCGTCGCCCAGGGCCTCACCCTGCTTGGCGTAGTAGCCCAGGGTGAAGATGCCGCCGTCAATGTCCACCGCCGAATCCTTGGTGGTGGTGCCGCAGTTGGCGGTGGCGATCTCGTAGTAGGCGTCGCGGTTGGCCTGCAAGACCTTCACGATCTCGCCCAGCAGCGCGGCGCGTTGTCGGTAAGTGAGTGCCCGCAGGGCGGTGCCACCCTGTTCGCGGGCAAAGGCAAAACCTTCGGCCAGATCCAGCCCGGCGCTGCTCACGCGCACCAGCGGCGTGCCCAGTACCGGGTCGAGCAGGGTGGCGCCGTGGCCGGTGCCGTCTTGCCAGCGGCCGGCGAGGAAGTTGGGGAGCAGGGGTGTGGCGTTCATGTCGGGAGGAAGGTTGATCAACAGGGCTGTTCGCCGGGCAGGATTGCCGCTATAAATGCACTATCTTGCGTCTCTGGGTTCATGCATTAAAGTGCATGTTTCTTTGGAAAGCAAGTCCCATCAGGGTTAACCCTTAAGCACCGATATCCCATGAAAGACCTGGCAACCTTGGAAGCGGCCCCCGGCACGCCCGCCACGGGCGAAACGGCCCCCGACGACAGTCCACGCCACCCGTTCCTGGTGTCGCTGGGCGAGCGGGTGCGCACCCTGCGCTCGCGCCGCGGCATGACGCGCAAGGCCGTGGCGGTGGCGGCGGATGTGTCCGAGCGCCACCTGGCCAACCTCGAATACGGCACCGGCAACGCCTCCATCCTGGTGCTGCTGCAGGTGGCGCAGGCGCTGCAGTGTTCGCTCACCGAGCTGCTGGGCGACGTGACCACCTCGTCGCCCGAATGGCTGCTGATCCGCGAGCTGCTGGAGAAGCGCAACGAGGCCGACCTGAAGCGCGTGCGCATGGCCATCGGTGGCCTGCTGGACGGGCATGCCGCACCGGTGAACGACGCCGGGCGCCAGGCCCGCATCGCGCTCATCGGCCTGCGCGGCGCGGGCAAATCCACCCTGGGCCAGCGCCTGGCCGACGACCTGGGCTACGCCTTCATCGAGCTCAGCCGCGAGATCGAAAAGTTCGCCGGCTGCAGCATCAACGAAATCCACGCGCTCTACGGCACGCCGGCCTACCGCCGCTACGAGCGCCGCGCGCTGGAAGAAGCGATCCAGATCTACCCCGAGGTGGTGATCGCCACCCCCGGCGGCCTGGTGTCGGACGCCGCCAACTTCAACCTGCTGCTCACGCACTGCACCACCGTCTGGCTGCAGGCCGATGCGGCCGACCACATGGGCCGCGTGGCGGCCCAGGGCGACATGCGGCCCATGGCCGCGAGCCGCGAAGCCATGGAAGACTTGAAGCGCATCCTGGCCGGGCGCTCGGCCTTCTATTCCAAGGCCGATCTGCATTTCAATACCAGTGGCCGCAGCGTGGACGATGCCTTTGACGCGCTGCGCACCCAGGTGCGGGAGGTGCTGGGTGTGACGTAAAGTGCATAAAAATGCATTGACGTTCCCGGGTATGTGCAATATTATTCATGTCATGCGGTGCCCGCCGGTGATGTGAACGACGGTCGGCGCCCTTCACGCTGCAGCCCGCAGCCATACCAACAGGAGACCGCCATGAACCCGAATGCCGTCGATTACCGAACCGCCCCCAGCGAATACCGCCATTGGAAACTCGCCTTCGATGGCGCGGTTGCCACCCTGGCGATCGACATCGACGAAGACGGCGGCATCCGCCCGGGCTACAAACTCAAGCTCAACAGCTACGACCTGGGCGTGGACATCGAACTGCACGACGCCCTGAACCGCATCCGCTTCGAACACCCCGAAGTGCGCACCGTGGTCGTCACCAGCGGCAAAGACCGCGTGTTCTGCTCCGGCGCCAACATCTTCATGCTCGGCGTCTCCAGCCACGCCTGGAAAGTGAACTTCTGCAAGTTCACCAACGAAACCCGCAACGGCATCGAAGACAGCAGCAAACACTCCGGCCTCAAATTCCTCGCCGCCTTGAACGGCGCCTGCGCCGGCGGCGGCTACGAACTGGCCCTGGCCTGCGATGAAATCCTCTTGGTCGACGACCGCTCCAGCGCGGTCAGCCTGCCCGAAGTGCCGTTGCTCGGCGTCTTGCCCGGCACCGGGGGCCTGACCCGCGTGACCGACAAACGCCACGTGCGCCACGACCTGGCCGACATCTTCTGTACCACCAGCGAAGGCGTGCGCGGCCAAAAGGCCGTGGACTGGCGCCTGGTCGACGCCGTGGCCAAGCCCCAGCAGTTCGCCGCCGCCGTGAGCGAACGCGCCGCCAAACTGGCCACCCAGAGCGACCGCCCGGCCGGCGCCAAAGGCGTGAACCTGCCTCGCATCGAACGCAGCGACAGCGAAGATGGCATGGCCTACACCTATGTGAATGTGGCCATCGACCGCGCCAAACGCAACGCCACCCTCACCATCAAAGCCCCGAGCGGCGCCCAGCCCACCGACATCGCAGGCATCGAAGCCGCCGGTGCCGCCTGGTACCCGCTGCAGATGGCCCGCGAACTGGACGACGCCATCCTCAACCTGCGCACCAACGAACTCGACATCGGCACCTGGATCCTGAAAACCGAGGGCGATGCCGCCGCTGTGCTGGCGTGCGACCAGCTTCGCGAGCGCTTTGCCGATCACTGGTTGGTTCGCGAGGTCCAAGGGCTTCTGCGCCGCACCTTCGCGCGTCTGGACGTGTCTTCTCGCAGCCTGTTCGCTTTGATCGATGAGGGTTCGTGTTTTGCCGGGACGCTGGCTGAGCTGGCCTTTTGCGCCGACCGTACCTACATGCTGGCATTGCCAGATCAGCCTGAAAAAGCGCCGCGACTGACCTTGTCCGATGAAAATTTTGGTTCGTTGCCCATGGTGAACGACCAGTCGCGCCTGCAGCGCCGCTTCTACGAAGAAGCCGGCCCCATGCAAGCCGCGCGCGGCGCCATCGGCCAGGCCCTGGACGCCGACGCCGCCTTCGCCCTGGGGCTGGTGACCGCCGCGCCCGACGACATCGACTGGGCCGACGAGGTGCGCCTGGCGCTGGAAGAGCGCGCCGCCATGTCGCCCGACGCCCTGACCGGCCTGGAGGCCAACCTGCGCTTCGCCCAGAAAGAAAACATGGCCACCCGCGTCTTCGGGCGCCTGACCGCCTGGCAGAACTGGATCTTCCAGCGCCCCAACGCCGTGGGAGAAAAAGGCGCCCTGAAGGTCTACGGCAAGGGCGACAAAGCGGCCTTCGATTTCAACAGGGTTTAAGTACCCCCCGCGCCGCGCTGCGCGCGTCACCCCCCAGGGGGCGATGCGAGTGGCCCGGCGAAGCCGGTTCCACCGCATCCCCGCATTTGCGCCACCTCTCTCGACCGCCATCCGCTACAGCTCACCCACCCGCAGGAGACCCCCATGTCCACCATCGACTACAGCGACAAGATCCCCAACAACGTCAACCTGAGCGAAGACCGCACGCTGCAGCGCGCGCTGGAACAGTGGCAGCCCAACTACCTCAAATGGTGGGACGATATGGGCCCGGACGGCTCGCAGAACTTCGACGTCTACCTGCGCACGGCCATCAGCGTGGACCCGCAGGGCTGGGCCCAGTTCGGCCACGTCAAGATGCCCGACTACCGCTGGGGCATCTTCCTCAACCCCGCCGAGGCCGACCGCAAGATCCACTTCGGCGACCACAAGGGCGAAGCCGCCTGGCAGGACATCCCCGGCGAATACCGCGCCAACCTGCGCCGCATCATCGTGACGCAAGGCGACACCGAGCCGGCCTCGGTCGAGCAGCAGCGCCACCTGGGCCTGACCTGCCCCAGCCAGTACGACCTGCGCAACCTGTTCCAGGTCAACGTCGAAGAAGGCCGCCACCTCTGGGCCATGGTCTACCTGCTGCACAAGTACTTTGGCAAGGACGGCCGCGAAGAAGGCGAGGCCCTGCTGGAGCGCAACAGCGGCAACGCCGACAACCCACGCATCCTCGAAGCCTTCAACGAAGAGACGCCCGACTGGCTGAGCTTCTTCATGTTCACCTACTTCACCGACCGCGACGGCAAGTTCCAGCTCTGCGCCCTGGCCGAGAGCAGTTTCGACCCGCTGGCGCGCACCACCAAGTTCATGCTGACCGAAGAAGCCCACCACATGTTCGTGGGCGAGAGCGGTGTGAGCCGCGTCATCAACCGCACCTGCCAGGTGATGAACGAGCTCAAGACCGACGACCCGGCCAAGCTGCGCGCCGCCGGCGTGATCGACCTGCCCACCATCCAGCGCTACCTGAACTTCCACTTCAGCGTCACCATCGACCTCTTCGGCGCCGACGAATCCAGCAACGCCGCCACCTTCTACTCCACCGGCTTGAAAGGCCGCTACGAAGAAGGCAAACGCACCGACGACCACGTGCTCAAAGGCCAGTTCTACAAAGTGCTCAACGTGCAGAACGGCCAACTCGTCGAAAAAGAAGTGCCCATGCTCAACGCGCTCAACGAGGTGCTGCGCGACGACTACATCAAGGACAGCATCGGCGGCGTGGAGCGCTGGAACAAGGTGATCGAGAAGGCCGGCATCCCGTTCCGCCTGACCGTGCCGCACAAGGCCTTCCACCGCAACATCGGCCTCTTGAAGGGCGTGAAGGTCGCACCCGACGGCCGCGTGGTGTCCGAGTCGGAATGGGCCGCCAACCGCGACCACTGGCTGCCCAGCGAGGGCGACCGCGCCTTTGTCGCCAGCCTGATGGGCCGCGTGGTCGACCCGGGCAAGTTCGCCAACTGGATTGCGCCGCCGGTGATGGGCATCAACCGGCAGCCGGTGGACTTCGAGTATGTGAGATTCGGATAACCCCCCTGCGCCGCTTCGCGGCTTCCCCCCTTTCTGGCGCGCCTTCGGCGCTTGAAGGGGGGACGATGCCTGCGGCCTGGCAAAGCCAGTTCCGCGGCATCCTGGGTTAAGGCCCGCGCTCCGGAGACGCAGCTTGGCAAAGCCGGTTCTGCGGCATTCCCGGTTAGGGCATGCGCTCCGGAGGGGCGGCCTTGGCGCAGAAGGGGGAGCTGTCTCTTCTCTCTGCGCGAGCGCCCACCAGCGCGACGCGGTGTGGCTGGCGCAGTGAGGTCAAGGAGGAGCTGGCCGCAGGCCGGCGGGGGACACGAACGGAGTCGGCCGCACCGCGTCGCGCGGCGCCAGGCCAACGCAAAAGCAGAGGCCAGAGAAAGACCCAAAGCCAACCCAGAAGCCCGAAAAAGACCAGCGCAGCAACCAGGCAAAAGTAGCACCCCGAAACAAGCCAAGCACCCAGAAATACACTGCCCAAAACACCCCCACGGAGACCCCCCATGAACGCGCCCGCCGCATCGGCTGTGATCAAGCAGCACCTGATCGACCCCGAGATCTGCATCCGCTGCAACACCTGCGAATCCATCTGCCCGGTGCAGGCCATCACGCACGACTCGCGCAACTACGTGGTCGATGCCGACAAATGCAACTGGTGCAACGACTGCATCTCGCCGTGCCCCACCGGCTCCATCGACAACTACCGCACCATGCCGCGCATCAAGGCCTACTCACTGGCCGAACAGCTGAGCTGGGACAACCTGCCGGCCGAACTCACGGCGGCCGAGCGCGCCGCACTCGTGGGGGATGCAGTGGCCGATGTGGCCGAACCCGCAACCACCGAGACCGAAGCCGAGACCGAAACCGCCGCCGAAACACCCGCCACCGACCCCAGCGGCCAGGAAAGCTTCAAGTCCGCCGCCTACGGATCGATCATCCCGCCCTGGAGCGCCGCTCACGCCTACACCAACCTCTACGGCCCCAAGGCCGCGCAGAAGACCGTCACCGCCACCGTCACCGGCAATGTGCGCGTGACCGAAGTGGGCAAACAGGCCGGCCACGACTACGACACCCACCACATCGTGCTCGACTTCGGCGCCATGCCCTTCCCCGTGCTCGAAGGCCAATCCATCGGCATCGTGCCGCCCGGCACCGACGCCCAGGGCAGGCCGCACCACCCGCGCCAATACTCCATCGCCAGCCCGCGCAACGGCGAGCGCCCGGGCTACAACAACCTGTCGCTCACCATCAAGCGCGTGCTCGAAGACCACCAGGGCCAGCCCGTGCGCGGTGTGGCCAGCAACTTCATGTGCGACCTGCAGGTGGGGGACACGGTCGAGGTGATCGGGCCCTTCGGCACCAGCTTCCTGATGCCCAATCACCCCAAATCCAACATCGTGATGATCTGCACCGGCACGGGCAGCGCGCCCATGCGGGCGATGACGGAGTGGCGCCGGCGCCTGCGGCAAAGCGGCAAGTTCGAGGGCGGGAAATTGATGCTGTTCTTCGGTGCGCGCACGAAAGAAGAACTGCCGTACTTCGGCCCCTTGCAGAACCTGCCCAAGGACTTCATCGACACCCACTTCGCCTTCTCGCGCGAGAAGAACAAACCCAAACGCTACGTGCAGGACGCGATGCGCGAGCGCGCGGCCGACCTGGCCGTGCTGCTGCAGGACCCGAACACGTATTTCTACGTGTGTGGCTTGAAGAGCATGGAAGAGGGTGTGGTGCTGGCGCTGCGCGATGTGGCGACCCAGGCCGGGTTGAGCTGGGAGCAGATCGGCGCGGCGCTCAGGCGCGAGGGGCGGCTGCACCTGGAAACCTATTGAAAGACTGAGCGACGCGGCACCGGGCCTCGGGTTTTCCCTTGCAAAACACGCCCGGGGGTGGGGTGAACCCTGTTGGCCCTCTGGAGCGGCGGGGGATGGCTTACATTGCGGACTACGTATGACAATTGAACATACCTTGTCCGCCGCTGCGCAGCGCCCCGCCATCGAGGTGGACGTGGTCATGCGCCGCGAACCGGTCAGTGGTCCCATGCGCCGCTGGCAAGCCTGGCGCTGGGTGCTGGCCGACGTGCTGCTGCGCAGCAGCCCCGAAGAAGCCGCCGCGAGCACGCCCGCCGCGTCGCACGAGCCGCAGGCGGTGGAGCCGGTCGAGGGCGCGGCGGAGCACCCCGGCACGCACTGGCTGTTCCCGCGCTTTCGTGTGGAGCTGTTCCGTGACGATGCCGAAGGCTATTTCCTGAACCTGAACAGCCCCAGTCCCTGTTTCTGGGTGGTCTGGCGCCCCGACGACGAACGCCTGCTGGACGGCGAACCCATGGCCGTGCCGCAGACCGTCACGCTGAGCTACCACGACGCCGGGCGCTGGCTCGACGCACAGGAGCGGGTGGAGCAGGTGGCGGCCTCGGACGACGTGACCGACTGGCTGCGCGGCTTCGTGGACGCGACCTACCAGCCCGAGCCCAAGCGCCGCCAGCGGCCGCAAAGTTTCCAGCCCCTGACGGACCGCTTCGGCCAGCCGGTGCGCATCAGCACCGAGAAGCTCCGTGGCGGCGGGCACTCCGGGCAGTGAGCATGGCCGCCGAAGACGACAGCAACTTCTTCTCGCGCTGGTCGCGCCGCAAGGTGCAGGTGCGCAGCGGCATTCCCTTGCCGCCCGAGCCACCGGCGCAGCCCGTGGCCCCGGTGGCTGTGGTGGCTGCGGCGCCCGTGGTTCCGGCCGCGCCGGCACCCGAAGATGCGCCCGCCGAACCCCCGCCCGCACCCACGCTGGAAGACGTGGCCCGCCTGTCGCTGGACGGTGACTTCAAGCCCTTCGTGGCGCGCGGCGTACCGGCCGAGGTGCGCAACGCCGCGGTGAAAAAGCTCTTCACCGATCCGCGTTACAACGTGATGGACGGGCTCGACATCTACATCGACGACTATTCGAAACCCAGCCCGCTGTCCGCCGCCGAAATGGCCAAGATGGTCGGCGCGCAATTCCTGAAACTGGTCGACGACCCCAACGAAGTGAAAACCCCGGCGGCGTCTGCTCCCGTTGCCGCCGCCGAAGAACACGCCGCAGCGCCCGAAGAGGCCCAGGCTCCCCAGGCCGATGCGCCCGAACAGGTCGCTCGGCCGGACCAACCAGAACCCCACGATGACCACGCTGATCTGCAACTGCAACCAGACCATGCCGCTGAACCCCAAGGCCCTGGGCGAGGCGCTGGATGAAGACCTGACACTGCACACCACGCTCTGCCGCCGCGACGCGCCCGCCTTCCAGAAGGCCTGCCGCAGCGGCGAAGATCTGGTGGTGGCCTGCACGCAGGAAAGCCGGCTGTTCACCGAACTCTCGGAGCAGACCGAAGGCGCCGTGTCGCTCGACGTGCGGCCGATCCGGTTCGTGAACATCCGCGAAACCGGCGGCTGGGGCCGCGAGGCCGCGCAGTCCACGCCGAAGATGGCGGCGCTGCTCACCGCGGCTCGCCTGCCCGACGCCGAGCCCGTGCCCACGGTGACCTACCGCAGCGAAGGGCGGCTGCTGGTGATCGGCGCGCTGGAAGACGCCGAACGCGCCGCGGACCTGGTGGCCGACGCGCTGGACGTGACCATCATGGCCACCGGCGGCGCCGGCATGCAGGCACGCCGCTACCCGGTGATCGCGGGCGAGCTGCCGCAGGTGCGCGGCTGGCTCGGCGCCTTTGAAGTGCAGTGGCGCACCAGCAACCCGATCGACCTGGACCTGTGCACGCGCTGCAACGCCTGCATCGCGGCCTGCCCGGAAGACGCGATCGGCCTGGACTACCAGATCGACATGGACCGCTGCCGCTCGCACCGCGCCTGCGTGAAGGCCTGTGAGGCCGCGGGCGCCATCAACTTCCAGCGCGAACCGCAGAGCCGCAGCGAAAACTTCGACCTGGTGCTGGACCTGCGCAAAGCGCCGGCCTTCACGCAGCACGCCCTGCCGCAGGGCTACACGCACCTGCCCGGTGGTCTGAACGATGCCGCGGCCCTGCAGGCGCTGATTCGCCTGCGCGACCTGGTGGGCGAGTTCGAGAAACCGAAGTTCTTCACCTACAAACAGAAGCTCTGCGCGCACGGCCGCAACGAGCAAGTGGGCTGCAACGCCTGCGTCGACATCTGCTCGGCCTCGGCCATCAGCAGCGACCTGAAAAGAAACCAGATCGTTGTCAACCCCAACCTCTGCGTGGGCTGCGGCACCTGCACCACCGTTTGCCCCACCGGCGCGCTGAGCTACGCCTACCCGCGCGCCAGCGAGCAGGGCGTGAAACTGCGCACCCTGCTGGCCACCTACGCCAAAGCCGGCGGAAAGGACGCCGCCCTGCTGCTGCACAGCCAGGAAGCCGGCGCGGCGCTGATCGGCGACCTGGGCCGCGCCGCCGCGCTGGACAAGACCGTGCGCGGCGTGCCCGCGCGCGTGATCCCGCTGCCGCTGTGGCACACCGCGTCCATGGGGCTGGACGTCTGGCTCACCGCCTTGGCCTACGGCGCCTCCCAGGTCTGGGTGCTGATGACGGGCGAAGAAGCGCCGCAGTACCGCGACGCCGTGCGCGAGCAGATGGCGGTGGCGCAGGCCATCGTCAGCGGCTTGGGCTACACGGGACAACACTTCAAGCTGATCGAGGCCCGCGACGCGCGCGACCTGATGGCGCTGGACGCCGAACTCGGCGTGGCACCGGCCCAGGGCGTGACGCGTCGCGCCAGCTTCGCGGTGCAGGCCGAGAAGCGCGCCACGGTGGAACTGGCGCTCGACCACCTGGTGCAGGACAGCAGCACGCGTGCGCGCACCGCCGACGTCATCGAACTGCCAGCGGCCTCGCTGCTGGGCAGCATCACCGTCAACAAGGACAGCTGCACGCTGTGCCTGAGCTGCGTGAGCGCTTGCCCGGCCAGCGCGCTGCAAGACAACGCCGAGCGCCCGCAGCTGCGCTTCATCGAAAAGAACTGCGTGCAGTGCGGCCTGTGCGAAAAGACCTGCCCGGAAAACGCCATCACCCTGCAGCCGCGCCTGCTGCTCACCGAGCAGCGCAAACAGCTGCGCGTGCTCAACGAGGCGCAGCCCTACCAGTGCATCCGCTGCGGCAAACCCTTCGGCACCCTGAAGGGCATCGAAGTCATGCTCACCAAGCTCTCGGGCCACGCCATGTTCCAGGGCCAGGCGCTGGAGCGCCTGAAAATGTGCGGCGACTGCCGCGTGGTGGACATCTATTCGAACCCGGGCGAGACCAAGATCACCGATCTTTGAAGCCCTTTAGCGATTGCCCGAAGCTGCCATGAACGATTCCATTCCCGTCTCCTCCGCCCTCGACGAAGAAACCGCCCGCGCCGAGGTGTACGGCCTGCTGGCCGCGCTGTTCTACGCGCCGCCCACGCCCGAGCTGCTGGCCCAGCTGCGCGTGGCCGTGACCGAAGCGCCCGCGCCCGGCGGCTTTCTGGAAGAACCCTGGCGCCAGTTCGTGGGCAGCGCGCGCGAACTGAGCGACCAGCAGGTGGCCGACGAGTACGACGCGCTGTTCGGCGGCGTCGGCAAGCCCGAGGTCTACCTGTTCGGCTCGTACTACCTCAGCGGCTTCCTCAACGAAAAGCCCCTGGCCGCGCTGCGCGGCGATCTGGCCGCCCTGGGCCTGACGCGCGACGAGACCATGAACGAAACCGAAGACCACTTCGCCTGCGTCTGCGAAGTCATGCGCTACCTGATCGCCGGTGATGACGTGGAAGTGGCCAACCTCACCCAGCAGCAGAAGTTCTTCAGCGCCCACGTGCAGAGCTGGGCCCCGGCCCTGTGCGACGCCATCGCTGCGCACCCCAAGGCGCGCTTTTACGGCGCGCTGGCGGGGTTCACGGCGGCGTTCGTCAGTGTGGAGACGCAGGGGTTTGATTTGATGGGGTGAAGGGGTGTGAAGCGGTTGCAGGCTGGTATTCAGACTGGGCGGTAGACATCCATGTCAGGGCGGACGCGCAGCTCACGCATGAAGGCGGCGGGCTCGAAGCCCTCGTGGGCGTAATGCGCCTGCATTGCGGTTTTGGCGGCAGCCATCGCGTGTTCGCTGGACCACTCGACAATGGTGACGATGGCTATCGAGTCGCCCCGCTCCGTGCCTTGCAGCACCAGATTCTGTCGGCAGCCTTCGAGTTCGCCGAGCAGGCGCTGAGTGGTGCGCAGCCGCGCCATGAAGGGCTCAAGGGCGGTGGGCGGCACGTCGAAGCGGTCGACGCGAAAGGCGGTGTGGGCGGTGGTTGGGGTCGTCGTCATGGGTTGGCTCCAGGTGAAAGTGCGCGGAATCTGCACCAAAGGGCATAGTCTGAAACCTCAACTAAACTTGAGGTCAAGTGCCTTGTGTGGCGACCATGAAAACCAAACCACTCCATCCATCCGGACTGCCAGCCGAGCTGAGCGTCGGCGAGGTCGCGCGCCGCAGTGGCGTGCCGGTGTCGACGCTCCATTTCTATGAGGCACAGGGATTGATCTCGGGCTGGCGCACCGATGGCAATCAGCGCCGCTACGCGCGCGACGTGTTACGCCGCGTGGCGCTGATCCGTGTCGCGCAGGCCGTGGGCATCTCGTTGGCCGATGTGGCGGCCGCGCTGGCGTCGCTGCCCGAGGACGCAGCACCCTCACGGGCCGACTGGTCGCGCCTGTCGGCTGTCTGGCGCGATCAGTTGAACGAACGCATTGAACAGCTGACTCGCCTCCGCGATACGCTGGACGACTGCATCGGCTGCGGTTGTTTGTCGATTGACCGCTGCCGATTGCGCAATCCCGCAGATCGGCTCGTGGCCGAGGGTTCCGGCCCGCGGCGCCTGCTTGTGCGGCGCTCCGCAGAAAGCACCCCCGCGGCGAAGGCCATCCCGAGATCGTGAAGAGTGGGCTGTGCGGCGGGCGGTGGATACCACGCGTGAGTGTCCGCTTTGTGCCGCGTTGATCGCAAGTGCGATGTACCGCTCAGGGGGCGAAACTCACCACCCGGCACCAAACCCTTCACCCCCCAGGCCGCCCATCCCGCGTGTTCACCGCCTCCGGCGCTTGCGGCTCCGTCAGCAGGCGCACGCTGAACACCGCGCCGCGCTGGCCGTCTTCGCGGTTGGCGGCGGTGATGCTGCCGCCGTAGCGCTCCACCAGCCCCAGGCTGATCCACAGGCCCAGGCCGTTGCCGTCGTTCCGGGTGGTGAAGAAGGGGCGGAACAGGCGCTCGGCCACGCCTGGCGCCAGGCCCGTTCCCGAGTCTTCCACGCGCAGCACGGCGCCGCCAGCGCCGTGTTCGTCGGTCCAGTCTTGTGTGCGCAGCCGCAGCACACCGCCCTCGGGCATGGCCTGGATGGCGTTGATCAGCAGGTTGATGATGACCTGCTGCAGCTCCTGGCGGTTGAAGCCCACGCGCTGCGTGGCCTGTGGTTCGCGCACCACCTCGATGCGGGTCTGCGCCAGCAGGTGCGCCACCAGCACCAGGCAGTCGTCCACCGTGCGGTTGAGGTCCAGGTTTTCCACGTAGCCCGCGTATTCGGTGGGGCGCGCGTACTGCAGCAGCTGCGTGACGATGATGCGCATGCGCTCGACCTGCTCGTCGAGCAGCCTGAGTTCGCCGCGCACCGGCAGGCTGGCCTCGCCCAGGGTCTCGCGCATCAGGTCCAGGTTGCCCTGCATCACGGCGATGGGGTTGTTGATCTCGTGCGCGATGCTGGCCGTGAGCTGGCCGATGGCCGCCAGCTTTTCGCTCTTGACGAGTTGCTGCTGCGCCAGTTGCAGCGAGGCGTTGCTCGCTTCGAGCTCGCGCGTGCGCTCGGCCACCTTGCCGTCGAGCTCTTCGCCCCAGCGCTGCAGCGCGCGCGTCTTGTCGTCGATCACGTCGAGCAACTGGTCCAGGTGGCCGGCGAGCGCGCCGAGCTCGTCGCGCGCGCGCAGCGGGCCCACGCGCGCGCTGGCCTGGCCGGCTTGCACCCGCTGCATGGTGCGGTTCATGCGCTGGACGGGCCGAAAAATGCTGCGCGCCCAGCGCACGGAGAACAGCGCCGAGAGCGCCATCACCAGCAGGAAGATCAGGCCGATGGCACCGAGCATGGCATAGCGCACCAGCCGGAACGGGGCCTCGAGGTAGCCCACGTAGAGCATGCCGATGCGCTGCCCGCGCACGTCCTGCAACGGCTCGTAGGCCGAGACGTACCAGTCGTTGACCACGAAGGCGCGGTCCAGCCAGGTCGTGCCCTGGCCCAGCACGGCCTCGCGCACGGTCTGCGAGACCCGTGTGCCGATGGCGCGCTGGTCCTGGAACAGGCGCACGTTGGTGGTGATGCGCACGTCGTCGAGAAACAGCGTGGCCGTGCCCTGGCTGTCGAAGGGCAGCGAGCCTTCGGGGTAGACGATGCGGTTGATGTGGTCGATGAAGCCGAGGTTCTGGTTGAGCAGCAGTCCCCCGGTCAGCAGTGCGATGGTGCGGCCTGCGGCGTCGCGCACCGGCAGGGTGGACAGCACCACCATGGCGCGGTCTTCGACCGTGCGCGTGCTCGGTGCGGCGTTGCGTGTGGGCACCACCGGCAGCCGCACGCGCGCCAGCAGGTGGGGCGCCAATGCTTCCAGCGCTTGCGGGTCGAGCAGCAGCAGCCGGGCCTGGGCGCGTTGCTGGTTGTCCTGCAGCGAGTCGCGCAGGGCGGCGGGCATGGACGCCAAGGGCGCGGCGGCGTCGCTCGCGCTCAGGCCGGCGGGCAGGGCGCGCGCGAGCGGCTGGCCCTGTGGCTGGTAGAGCACCAGAAAGTCCAGGCCCAGGCGTTCGCGGGCCTGGTTCAGTTGGGCGGGGAGGGCGCTCGGCCCGTCGGGCGCGGGCGCCTGCAGGGCGGCGAAGAGGGCCTGCGAGCTGGCCACGCCCTGCGTGCCCGATCCGACCTCGATCAGCACCTGGTCGAAATAACCGCGCGCCACCGCCAGATCGCTGCGCACCTTGGTGATGAGCAGGCGGTCGTAGGCCACGTTGCCCCAGAGCGCGAGTGCCAGCACCAGCAGCGGGAACGCCACCAGCAGCGGCAGCAACGCCATGGCCAGCAGCTTGTTGCGCACCGAGGTGGCGAGCCAGCGGGGCGTGCGCCAGAGCGTCATGCTGCTGGGCGCGCACAGCGCGGCGGGGCAGGGCCATCTCCGGCGCGAAGTGCCCTAACCGGGAACGCGGCGGAACCGGCTTTGCCGGGCCGCACCGCGTTGCCCCCTTGAGGGGGTCGTGCGAAGCGCGGCGGGGGTGCCTTCACAAGTGATTCCATTCGGCCACGCGGCGTTCCAGCGTGCGGCGCGACACGCCCAGCAGCCGGGCCGCGCGCGTCTTGTCGCCTTGCACCGAGTCGAGCACCGAGAGAATGTGCTGCTTCTCCAGCGTGTGCAGGTCGGTGGGCCTGGGGTCGGTGGACGCGTTCTGCCGCGGGGCCTCGCCCGGGTAGAGCGCCGACACGTTGAGCGTGCCCAGGATCAGGGAGCGCTCGATCAGGTTGCGCAGCTCGCGCACGTTGCCGGGCCAGTCGTACTGCCGCAGGAAGTCCATTTCCGCGTCGCTGATGCGCAGCGGCGCCACGCCCAGCGAGGGTGCGAGCTGGTCCATGAAGTGGGCGATCAGCGCGGCGATGTCTTCCTTGTGTTCGCGCAGCGGGGGCAGGGTGAGGTCCACCACCTGCAGGCGGAAATACAGGTCTTTGCGGAAGCGGCCGGCGGCCACTTCGTCGGCCAGGCGGCGGTTGGTGGCGGCCATGATGCGCAGGTTCACCGGCATCAACTGCTCGCTGCCCACCGGGCGGATCTTCAGGTCTTCGATGGCGCGCAGCAGCGTGGCCTGGATGGGCAGCGGCAGGTCGGCGATCTCGTCCAGAAACAGGGTGCCGCCCTGCGCGTAGTGGAACAGACCGTCGCGCGCGCGGGTGGCGCCGCTGAAGGCGCCGCGCGCGTGGCCGAACAGCTCGCTCTCGATCAGCTCGGGCGAGACGGCGGCGCAGTTCAGCGGCACGAAGGGGCCGCTGGCGCGTGGGCTGCGGGCGTGCAACTCGCGCGCCACCAGCTCCTTGCCGGTGCCCGACTCGCCCTGCAGCAGCACGGTGCTGTTGAACGGCGCGACCCGGCCGATGGATGCGCGCAACCCCTGCATGGCGGGCGACTGGCCGATCAGGGCGTGGCCCAGCCCCGGTGCGCTGGCGACGGCGCGGCGCAGCACGAAGTTCTCGCGGCGCAGGCGCGAGCGCTCGACGCAGTGTTTCACCGCGTTGAGGATCTGCGGCACACGAAACGGCTTGAGGATGAAGTCGGACGCACCGGCGCGCAGCGCCTCGATGGCGGTGTCCAGATCGGCGAAAGCGGTGATCAGGATCACCTCGCCGTTGAAGCCCGATTCGCGCAGTTCCTTGAGCCAGGCCACACCGCTTTTGCCGGGCAGGGAGATGTCGAGAATGATCAGGTCCACGTGGTGGCCGCGCAGCCACTCGGCGCCTTCTTCGGCGCTGCCGGCGCTCATCACGAAGTGGCAGCGTGGCGCCAGCGTCTTGACCAGGAAGTTGAGCATGCCCTGTTCGTCGTCGACGATCAGGATCGACCAGTCGGGCCAGCCCTCGAGGCTTTTCTCGGGCGTTGACGGAAAGAAGTTGGGTTCCACCCGGCGGCATTCTACGGATGAAGCCTACAAGATCAGTTGGGTATTCACGCGATTCCGACGCTCCCGCGGGGTGACCGCAGAAGCTCCGCTCAACCCAGGTTGCGACAAGTTGTCGCGCCTGTGCATGACAGCCTGACGCAGGCGGCGATGCGGTGGCGTTCGGGGGCATCAGGGTTATCCCGTGCGGCTGTGGTGCCGAAGCCCGGGCACGCAGAAGGATGCGACCCGCTGTCCCTGTGTTGGAAAATAAGTGAGTACTTATGGCACGCTTTTGGCTATCAAAACGGAAGCGGCACCTCGTGCTGCAACGTGGCAAGAGGGCGAGAGCCCCGGTCCGTTGCAAATCCATGTCGCCAATGGAAAGTCTTTCTTGCACACCCCTGTAACGGGGGGTAAATTCCACGTATGCAAAAAGTCCGCAAGTGATGCCGTGTGGCGTTTGAGGGGCTTTTGTTCAACCAGGAGACATGCATGAGCAAGCCCCTTTCCGACCCTCGCGAGGGCCGCCCCGGCCTGAACCGCCGCACCTTGTTTGCGGGTGCCTCCACCGCCGGGGCCCTGGCCGCTGCGGCCACCCTGATCCCGCGTGCCCAGCCCACCGCTGTGACCCCCGCCGAGCCCCGCCCGGCGCCCGAAAAGGGTGGCGGCTACAGCTTGTCGGACCACGTCAAGCAGTACTACAAGACCACCCAGATCTGAGCCAGCAGGAGAACCCCATGTTGCTGACCAAAAAAACACCCACCACCGGCGCCCAGGGCGGCCGTGCGCACAGCGCCTTCGTCCACAGCCTGCAGCGGGGCCTGTCGGCCGCGCTGCCCACCATGGACCGCCGCGGTTTCCTGCGCCGCTCCGGCCTTGGGGTCGGTGTGGGCCTGGCCGCCACGCAGCTCACGCTGGTGAAGAAGGCCAAGGCCGCCGAAGGTGGCTCCACCGACGGCTCGGGCAAGATCGAGGTCAAGCGCACCGTCTGCACCCACTGCTCGGTGGGCTGCGCGACCGACGCCATCGTGGAAAACGGCGTCTGGGTGCGCCAGGAGCCGGTGTTCGACTCCCCCATCAACCTCGGCGCTCACTGCGCCAAGGGGGCCGCCCTGCGCGAACACGGCCACGGCGAGTACCGCCTGCGCTACCCGATGAAGCTGGTCAACGGCAAGTACCAGCGCATCAGCTGGGACACCGCGCTGGAGGAAATCACCGCCAAGATGAAGGAACTGCGCGAGGCCAGCGGCCCCGACTCGGTGTACTTCGTCGGTTCCTCCAAGCACAACAACGAGCAGGCTTACCTGCTGCGCAAGTTCGTGAGCTTCTGGGGCACCAACAACTGCGACCACCAGGCGCGCATCTGCCACTCCACCACGGTGGCCGGCGTCGCGAACACCTGGGGTTACGGTGCGATGACCAACTCGTACAACGACATGCAGAACAGCAAGTGCGCGTTGTACATCGGCTCAAACGCCGCCGAGGCGCACCCGGTGTCCATGTTGCACATGCTGCACGCCAAGGAAAACGGCTGCAAGATGATCGTGGTGGACCCGCGCTTCACCCGCACGGCGGCCAAGGCCGACGAGTACGTGCGCATCCGCTCGGGCACCGACATTCCCTTCCTGTTCGGTCTGCTGCACCACATCTTCAAGAACGGCTGGGAAGATAAAAAGTACATCAACGACCGTGTCTACGGCATGGATAAGGTGCGTGAAGACGTGCTGGCCAAGTGGACGCCGGACAAGGTCGAAGAGGCCTGCGGCGTGCCGGAAGCGCAGATGGCCAAGGTGGCGAAGATGCTGGCCGAGGCCAAGCCCGCCACCATCGTCTGGTGCATGGGCCAGACCCAGCACACCATCGGCAACGCCATGGTGCGCGCCTCGTGCATCCTGCAGCTGGCGCTGGGCAACGTGGGCAAGAGCGGTGGCGGCACCAACATCTTCCGCGGCCACGACAACGTGCAGGGCGCGACCGACGTCGGCCCCAACCCCGATTCGCTGCCGGGCTACTACGGTCTCGCTGCCGGCTCGTGGAAACACTTCGCCAAGGTCTGGGGCGTGGAGTACGACTGGATCAAGGCCAAGTACGCCGAAGGCATGATGGAAAAGCCCGGCATCACGGTCTCGCGCTGGATCGACGGCGTGATGGAAAACAACGAGCTGATCGACCAGGGCCCGAACCTGCGCGGCATCTTCTTCTGGGGCCATGCGCCCAACTCGCAGACGCGGGGCCTGGAGATGAAGCGCGCGATGGACAAGCTCGACCTGCTGGTGGTGGTGGACCCATACCCTTCGGCCACCGCGTCGATGGCGGCCATGCCCGGCAAGCCCGAAGACCTCAACCCCAACCGCGCGGTGTACCTGCTGCCGGCGGCCACGCAGTTCGAAACCAGCGGCTCGTGCACCGCGTCGAACCGCTCGCTGCAGTGGCGCGAGAAGGTCATCGACCCGCTGTGGGAGAGCCGCAGCGATCACATGATCATGCACCAGTTCGCCGAAAAGCTGGGCTTTGGCGCCGAGCTGTCCAAGAACTACAAGATGCAGAAGATCAAGGGGCTGGACGAGCCCGTGCCCGAAGACATCCTGCGTGAGATCAACGCTTCGGTCTGGACCATCGGCTACACCGGCCAGAGCCCGGAGCGCCTGAAGGCGCACATGCGCAACATGGGCGCCTTCGATGTGAAGTCGCTCAAGTGCAAGGGCAAGGTGGTGGACAAGGAAACCGGCTACGACATGAGCGGGGACTACTTCGGTCTGCCCTGGCCGTGTTATGGCAGCGCCGCCATCAAGCACCCGGGCTCGCCCAACCTGTACGACACCTCCAAACACGTGATGGAAGGCGGCGGCAACTTCCGCGCCAACTTCGGTGTGGAACGCGAGGGCGTGAGCCTGCTGGCCGAAGACGGTTCCCACTCGCTGGGCGCCGAGATCACCACCGGCTACCCTGAGTTCGACCACGTGCTGCTCAAGAAGCTGGGCTGGTGGGACGACCTCACCGACGCCGAGAAGACCGCCGCCGAGGGCAAGAACTGGAAGACCGACCTGTCCGGCGGCATCCAGCGCGTGACCATGGCGCACGGCTGCCACCCGTTCGGCAACGCCAAGGCCCGCGCCGTGGTGTGGAACTTCCCCGACGGGATTCCCCAGCACCGCGAGCCCATCTACGGCACGCGCCCCGATCTGGTGGCCAAGTACCCCAGCCACGACGACCAGAAGAACCGCTGGCGCCTGCCGGTGCTCTACAAGTCGCTGCAGCAGAAGAACGTGGACGACAAGGTCTACGAGAAATTCCCGCTGATCATGACCAGCGGGCGCTTGGTCGAGTACGAGGGCGGTGGCGAGGAAACCCGCTCCAATCCCTGGCTGGCCGAGCTGCAGCAGGAGATGTTCGTGGAACTCAACCCGGCGGCTGCGGCGTCGCGCGGTATCCGCAATGGTGAGCGCGTGTGGGTGAACACCCCCACCGGCGCACGCATCAACGTGCAGGCCCTGGTGACCGAACGGGTGGGGCCGGACACGGTGTTCCTGCCGTTCCACTTCTCCGGTCGCTGGCAGGGCGAGGACATGAAGCCCTACTACCCGGATGGCGCATTCCCCGTGGTGCGTGGTGAGGCGGTCAACACCGCCACCACCTACGGTTACGACATCGTCACCATGATGCAAGAGACCAAGACGACGGTCTGCAACATCGAGAAAGCATGACCCCCACGCTTTTCACTTCGTGTAATGCGCTGCCCCCCGAGGGGGCGCGTTTTCCCTTGGGGCGGCCCGGCGGGAAAACCACCGTTAAGGAGACACCATGGCAAGAATGAAATTCATCTGTGACGCCGAGCGTTGCATCGAGTGCAACGGCTGCGTCACGGCCTGCAAGAACGAGCACGAGGTGCCCTGGGGTGTGAACCGCCGCCGCGTGGTCACCCTCAACGACGGCGTGCCGGGCGAAAAGTCGATCTCGGTGGCCTGCATGCACTGCAGCGACGCGCCCTGCATGGCGGTCTGCCCGGTCAACTGCTTCTACCGCACCGACGAGGGCGTGGTGCTGCACGACAAGGACGTCTGCATCGGCTGCGGCTACTGCTCCTACGCCTGTCCGTTCGGCGCACCGCAGTTCCCCTCGCAGGGCACGTTTGGCGTGCGCGGCAAGATGGACAAATGCACCTTCTGCGCCGGTGGCCCGGAAGAGCACGGCAGCCAGGACGAGTTCGAGAAGTACGGCCGCAACCGCCTGGCCGAAGGCAAGCTGCCGGCCTGCGCCGAGATGTGCTCGACCAAGGCCCTGATCGCCGGCGACGGCGACGTGGTGGCCGACATCTTCCGCACCCGGGTGCTGCGCCGTGGCAAGGGCGCCGAAGTCTGGGGCTGGGGCACCGCCTACGGTACGGCTCAGGAGACCAAGTCATGATGAACACCACCACGATGATCCGTCTGCTGGCCCTGTCGGGTGTCTTGGCACTGGGTGCCTGCGGCGAAAAACCGCAGGACATGACCGCAAGCGGCGTCAAGCAGGACGACGCGCCCTACCAGGGCGTGGGCGACAGCCAGTACGCCCAGGCCGGCTGGAAGGCCGGCGACAAGGACAGCTGGGAGCAGCAGCTCAAGGCCCGTGCCCAATACGGCCAGAACGACTACACCCGCATGGGCGCCAAGCCTTGAAGGGACAGCCATGAACCGGCACCCGATCCTGAACCCCGCGACCTGGCGTGGCTGGGGCGTCGCCGCTCTGCTGGCGCTCGGCACCAGCTGGGCCGCGGCCCAAACCGCCCAGACCCCACCCGTGCCCGACGATCCGGCACCACCCGCTGCGCAGTCCGCGCCCGCGACCGTGGGCGGCATCAAGAGCGCCAACATCTTCGAGATCGCGCCCGACGCGAGCAAGGACCCGGACTACGCGAACCAGACCAACGCGCAGCGCCGCCAGGTGCAGCCGGGCAACAACGCGCCGATGTGGCGCGATGTGGGCAAGGGCGTCACCGGCTACAGCAGCCTGCCGCTGAGCCAGGCGCCCGAGGCCGGCAACCTGATCCAGCCCTTCGTGCAGTACCCGGGTTCGCGCCTGACCACCGCCGGTGAAGCCTGGCGTCAGGTGCGCAACGACTGGCTGATCCCCTATGGCGGCTCGCTGCTGTTCATCGTGTTGCTGGCCCTGGCCATCTTCTACCTGACCAAGGGGCCGCTGGGCGGCCACCTGAAGGACACCGGGCGCAAGATCGAGCGCTTCACGCCCTTCGAGCGCGCCGCCCACTGGTCGAACGCGATCGCCTTCGTGGTGCTGGCCATCTCCGGCATCGTGATGGCCTTCGGCAAGTTCTTCATCCTGCCGGTGATCGGCAGCACGCTGTTTGGCTGGCTCACGTTCGCGCTGAAGAACGCGCACAACTTCATGGGCCCGCTGTTCGCCGTGTCGTTGCTGATCGTGGTCGTGACCTTCATCAAGGACAACATCGCCAACGCGGCCGACTTCGTCTGGCTGAGCAAGGCCGGCGGCATGCTGGGCGACAAGGAAGTGCCGTCGCACCGCTTCAACGCGGGTGAAAAAGGCCTGTTCTGGTGGGGCGTGACCATCCCGGGCATCGTGGTGGTGGGCTCCGGTCTGTTCCTCGACAAGCTGCTGCCGGGCATGCTGTACCTGCGCGGCGACATGCAGATCGCGCACATGCTGCACATCGTGGGTGCGCTGATCATGATGGCGCTGATCATGGGCCACATCTACATGGGCACGGTCGGCGTGAAGGGCGCGTACGGCGCCATGCGCACCGGCTACGTGGACGAGGCCTGGGCCAAGGAACACCACGAACTCTGGTACGACGACGTCAAGGCCGGCAAGATCCCGGCCCAGCGCAGCCAACCAACGCCGCCGGCGCCCGCGGCCGACGCGGTGGCCAAGGCCTGAACCCCATCCGAGGACATTTGCGATGAAACGAATCCTGCTGATCTCCCTGCTGCTCGCCGGTTCGGCCAGTGTGATGGCCAAATTGCCCGCACCGGTGCTGGACGACGCGGCCAAGGCCAAGGCCGAGGAAGCCAAGGCCAAGACCGCGCACGCGGGCAAGGTCGACGCCTACAAGCTCTGCCTGTCCATGGACCGCGCCGCGGCCAACTATTTCAAGACCGCGTCCACCGCGGGCAAGACCGTCAAACCGGCCCAGGCGGCACCGGCCTGTACCGATCCGGGGCCGTTCGTACCGGCCGCGGGTGCGGCGCCAGCGCCTGCCCCGGTGGCGGCCGCGCCCCAGAAATCCTGATGCCTCACGCCGCTGGGGCCACCGGTACAGAAGAGGCCCGTTGGGCCTTTTTTGTTGGTGCTGTGCGCCCGGGCGGCCCCGGCTGCGCCAGGGCCTTTGCCCGTGGCGTCATACTTTGAACCCCGCCCACCATGCCAACGAGCCTGCTCGACCCCATGTCCCCGCCTGAAGTCCTGCGCGCCGCGTCCACCGATGCGAAGCCGCGTCCCGCGCGCCTGCCGCAGCTCACCCACGCCCGGGCGCCGTTGACGCAGGAGGTGACCGTGCTCAACGAGTACGGGCAGAGCAGCCAGGTGTCGATCCCGGCCGAACGCGATCTCACGGTCTACGTTGACAAGCGCGAACTGGTCACGCTCATGACGCTGGGCGCCCAGCCGGAATGGCTGGTGCTCGGTTATCTGTTGAACCAGCGGCTGGTCCGTTCGGTGGACGAAGTCGAATCCATCACGGTGGACTGGGACGTGGGCAGCGCCGCGGTCAAGACCCGGCACGGCATCGACCGCATCGAAGAGCGCACCGCCCGGCGCGTCGTCACCACGGGCTGCGGCCAGGGCAGCGTGTTCGGCCACCTGATGGACGAGATCGACAGCATCCGCCTGCCCGAGGCCGCGGTGCTGCGCCAGTCGCAGCTCTACGGCATCGTGAATGCGATCCGCCTCAAGGAGAGCACCTACAAGTCGGCCGGCTCGGTGCACGCCTGTGCGCTGTTCCGCGGTGAAGAACTGCAGCTGTTCGTGGAAGACGTGGGGCGCCACAACGCGGTGGACACCATCGCGGGCTGGATGTCCCTCGAAGACCCGTCCCTGGCCCGCAGCGCCGACAAGGTGTTCTACACCACCGGTCGTCTCACCAGCGAGATGGTCATCAAGTCGGCGCAGATGGGCGTCGCGGTGGTGGTTTCGCGCAGCGGCATCACGCAGATGGGGCTGGAAGTGGCGCAGCGCGTGGGCCTGTGTGCCATCGGGCGCGCCACCAACAAGCGTTTCCTCTGCTACGCCAACCCCCAGCGCCTGCTGCTCGACGCCGTGCCGCCGCCCGCCCCTGTGGCGAGCCCCTCGTCAGCGGCCTGACCTCCGCCGTCCCGCCCCCGGGGTGCCCGCGAACGGGCATAAACTTGGCCGGTTCACGGGTCCGCGCGCGCCTTGGCCGGCGGCCTCCCGCCATGTCCCCCTGTTTTCTGAAAGCCTGCAGATGAGCCGAGAAGTCCACGTCATTGACCACCCCCTGGTCCAGCACAAGCTCACGCTGATGCGCCGCAAGGACACCAGTACCAAGAGTTTTCGCGAACTGGTGCACGAGCTGTCGGCCCTGCTGGCGTACGAGATCACGCGCGAGATGCCCATGCAGGAGATCGAGATCGAGACCCCGCTGGAGAAAATGACCTCGCGCGTCATCGATGGCAAGAAGGTCGTGTTGGCCTCCATCCTGCGCGCGGGCAACGGTTTCCTCGACGGCATGCTGCAGGTCATCCCCGGCGCCCGCGTGGGTCACATCGGCCTGTACCGCGACCCGGCCACGCTGCAGGCGGTGGAGTACTACTTCAAGATGCCGCAGGGCATGGAAGAGCGCGACGTGATCGTGCTCGACCCCATGCTGGCCACCGGCAACTCGGCGGTGGCGGCGGTGGATCGGCTCAAGCAGACCCACCCGCGTTCCATCCGTTTTGTCTGCCTCGTGACCTGCCCCCAGGGCATCAAGACCTTCCACGACCACCACCCGGACGTGCCGATCTACACCCCGGCGGTGGACCGCGGCCTGAACGAGCATGGCTACATCGTGCCGGGCCTGGGCGACGCGGGCGACCGGATTTTCGGCACGAAGTGACGCCCACCCCCATCGCGGCTCACTGCGTGTAGCCGCTCCGCCCCTCAAGGGGCAACGCGAGCGGCCTGGCAAAGCCAGATCCGCCGCGTTCTGGGCTCAGGCCCGCGCGCCGGACATGACTTGCTCTGCCTCGTTCCGGGTTTTGCGCATCGCGCTCCGGTGGCCTCACTCGGCGCGCCGTGGCTCTACTCCCTCTCCCCCGCCCCCTGGGAGAGGGCTGGGGTGAGGGCCGGGAGTGCGAAGCTCTTCGGTCGGCCATTCGTTGCGTTCCATCCCAAACCGCACGACGCTGCGCGGTTGATCGGCTTGCGTTAAGGTCGCGGCATGGCCGTCGCTCCTGCTTCCCTTTCTGTCTCCTTCTGGTCCCTCGGCTGGCGCTCGCTCTGGCGCGACTGGCGCGCGGGTGAGTTGCGGCTCTTGCTGCTGGCCGTGACGCTGGCGGTGGCCGCGCTCACGGCGGTGGGTTTTTTTGCCGACCGGCTGCAGGGTGGCCTGGCGCGCGATGCGCGGGCGTTGATCGGTGGCGACGCGGTGCTCAGCAGCGACAACGCCACGCCGCCGGCGTTTCAGCAGCAGGCGAAAGCGCTTGGGCTGCAGACCACGCAGACCCTGGGTTTCCCCACCATGGGCCGGGCCCGCGACGAAGAGGGTGGCGCGGCGCGCCTGGTGGCGCTCAAGGCGGTGGGTGAGGGCTATCCGCTGCGCGGCAGCCTGCGGGTGGCCGAGGCTCCGCTGGGCCCCGATGCCGCCACCCGCGAGATCCCCGCGCCCGGCACCGCCTGGGTGGACGCGGCGCTGCTGGTGGCGCTGGATCTTTCCGTGGGCCAGCCGCTGCTACTGGGCGATGCCCAGCTGCGCGTCACCCGCGTGATCGTGGTGGAGCCCGATCGGGGCGCGGGCTTCATGAGCTTTGCGCCGCGCGTCATGATCAACACCGCCGACCTGCCGGCCACCGGCCTGGTGCAGCCGGCGAGCCGGCTCACCTACCGCCTGGCCGTGGCCGGCAGCGACCCCGCCGTGAAGCGGTTTGTCGATTGGGCGCAGGCCCAGATCGAGCAACCCGGGGTGCGGGGTCTGCGCCTGGAGTCGCTCGAAGGCGGGCGGCCCGAGATGCAGCGCACGCTGGAGCGGGCCGAAAAATTCCTCAACCTGGTGGCCTTGCTGGCCGCGCTGCTGTGCGCGGTGGCGGTGGCCATCGCCGCGCGTGGCTTCGCCCAGCGCCACCTGGACGACTGCGCCATGTTGCGCGTGCTGGGGTTGTCGCAGGGCAGCATGGCCCGCGCCTACACCTTAGAGTTCGCGCTGGTCGGCCTGTTCGCCAGCGCGCTGGGGGTGTTCTTGGGCTATGTCGTGCACCACGGCTTCGTGTTGCTCTTGGCGGGGCTGGTGGATGCCTCCTTGCCCGCGCCAGGTCCCGCCCCGGTGCTGCTGGGCCTGGGCATGGGCCTCACGCTCATGATGGCCTTTGGCCTGCCGCCGGTGCTGCAACTGGCCAAGGTGCCACCGCTGCGCGTGATCCGCCGCGATGTGGGCCAGCTCAAGCCGGCTTCGCTGGCGGTGCTGGGTCTGGGTGTGGCGGGGTTTGCCGCCTTGCTGCTGGCCGCCAGCCGCGACCTGCTGCTCGGCGCGATCGCGGTGGGTGGCTTTGCCGGGGCCGTGCTGCTGTTCGCCCTGGCCAGCTACGCGGCGGTGCGCCTGCTGCGCGCCAGCGTCAACGAGGCCACCGCGCCGCGCGCCCTGGTCATGGCCACGCGCCAGCTCTCGGCGCGCCCGGCCTACGCGGTGGTGCAGATCAGCGCGCTGGCCGTGGGCCTGCTGGCGCTGGTGCTGCTGGTGCTGCTGCGCACCGACCTCATCGCCAGCTGGCGCAACGCCACGCCGCCCGACGCGCCGAACCGCTTTGTCATCAACGTGCAGCCCGACCAGGGCGAGGCCTTTCAGCAGGCGCTGCGCCAAGCGGGTGTGCGGCGCTTCGATTGGTACCCCATGATCCGGGGCCGGCTGGTCAGCATCAACGGCAAGGCGATCAGCCCCGACGACTTCACCAGCGACCGCGCGCAGCGCCTGGTGGACCGCGAGTTCAACCTGTCCCACTCCGCTACCTTGCCCGAACACAACCCGGTGGTGGCGGGCCGCTGGCAGGAGAACGAAGCCGACGCGCTGAGCGTGGAAGAAGGTCTGGCCGAGGAACTGGGGCTCAAGCTGGGTGATCGGCTGGGCTTCGACATCGCCGGGCAGGTCAGCGAGGGCCGCATCACCAGTCTGCGCAAGGTGGACTGGGGTTCGATGCGGGTCAACTTCTTCGTGGTGTTTCCGGTGGCCCAGGTGCCCGATGCGCCGGTGAGCTTCATCAGCGCCTTCCGCGCACCCGATGCCGATCTCCAGTTCGACAACGCGCTGGTGCGCCAGTTTCCCAACATCACCAACGTCGACATGAGCCAGACCATTGCCCAGGTGCAGCGTGTGCTGGGCCAGGTGATCGGTGCGGTGGAGTTCCTGTTTGCATTCACGCTCGCGGCCGGTCTGGTGGTGCTGCTCGCCGCCATCACCGCTACGCGCGGCGAGCGCGAGCGCGAGTTCGCCATCCTGCGCGCGGTGGGCGCCGGTTCGGCCTTGCTGCGCCAGGTGCAGCGCATCGAGTTGCTCGGCGTGGGCCTGCTCGCGGGCTTCCTGGCCTCGGTGGTGGCGGTGGTGGTGGGCTGGGCGCTGGCCCGGTTCGTGTTCGAGTTCACCTGGACCGCCTCGCTCTGGGTGCCGCTGGCCGGCAGCCTGGCCGGCGCCGTGCTGGCCCTGCTGGCTGGCTGGTGGGGGCTGCGCAGCGTGCTCAAGACGCCGGTGGTGGAGACCCTTCGCCGTGCTGCATCCGTTTGACCAGCCCCACGCTGGCACTTGATCAAACCACTTCCGTTCGCTTCCCATGACGTCATCCGAGACCGCTGTACCACCCTCCACCCCGTTCGAATGGATCGGCGGCGAAACCCGCGTGCGCGCACTGGTGGACCGCTTCTACGACCTGATGGACATCGAGCCCGGCTACCGCGAACTGCGCGCGAGCCATGGCAGCACGCTGGACGATGCGCGCCAGAAGCTGTTCTGGTTTCTCTGCGGCTGGCTGGGCGGCCCCTCGCACTACGAAGACCGCTTCGGCCACCCGCGCCTGCGCCAGCGCCACATGCCGTTTTCCATCGGCGTCGTCGAACGCGACCAGTGGCTGGCTTGCATGGACCAGGCCATGGCCGAGACGGGCGTGCCCGAAGACCTGCGCACCCGATTGAAGGACAGCTTCTTCAAGACCGCCGACTGGATGCGCAACCGCCCCGGGAGTGTTTGATCGGGGGGTGTCGGTTGAGGGCGCCGTTCAGGCGGGCCGCAGCAACACCACCAGCGCCCCGGCGCCACCCTCGGCCGGCCGCGCCTGCACGAAGGCCAGCACCTCGTTCTTCTGCACCAGCCAGCGTTGCACCCGGCCCTTGAGCACCGGCGTGCGGCCCGGCGAGCCCAGGCCCTTGCCGTGCACCACGCGCACGCAGCGCAGACCCTGCTGTTGCGCTTCGCGGATGAAGCGGCCCAGCGCTTCGCGGGCCTCGTCGACGCGCAGGCCGTGCAGATCGATCTGGCGCTGGATGCTCCAGCGGCCTTCGCGCAATTTGCGCGTCACATCCGGCCCCAGGCCGGGGCGGCGAAAGCTCAACTGGTCGTCGGTGTGCAGCAGGGTTTCGACGTCGAAGTCGTCCGACAGCGCCTCGCGCATCACGGAGGCTTCGTCCAGCTGGCGCTGGCGGGGCGCCGGTTCCACGGGCCTCGGCGGGTGGTGCACGCGCCGGGCGGAAACCAGGGGCCGCACCGGGCCCACCGCCAGTTCAAACAAACGCGTTTCCCGGTCCACCCGCTGCAGCCGCAGGCGCTCGGCCTCGCGCGCCGCTGCCTCGGCAGCCGCCCGCTGGGCGATCAGCTTCTGCAGCGTCTTGAGTTCGGCGAGCGAGCGCAGTTTCATGGTGGCGCGATTTTCGCGCACGCGAGGCAAGCAGTGCCGTGCGGTCGCCATCGTCCCGCACGCGGCCCAGGGTAAGCCGGAGCGCGTGACCGAGGCAGCACACACCGTGGAACCGGCTGTGCCGGGCCACTGGTGTGGTCCCCCTCTGGGGGGAAGACGCGCAGCGGCGCAGGGGGGCTTCTTAAACCAGACCCAGCTCTGCCATCGACGCCGCCTGCTCGCGCGTCACGATGAAATGGTCCAGCACACGCACATCCACCAAAGACAGCGCGGCCTTGAGCGATTGCGTCAGCGCTTCGTCGGCGCGTGAGGGCTGGGCGGTGCCGCTGGGGTGGTTGTGCGCCAGCACCACGGCGGCGGCGTGGTGGTGCAGGGCGCGCAGCACCACTTCGCGCGGGTACACGCTGGTCTGCGTCAGCGTGCCGCGGAACAGCTCTTCGAGCGCGATCAGCCGGTTCTGGCTGTCCAGGAACAGCACGGCGAACACCTCGTGGTTGCGCGCGCCCAGTTGCAGCTGCAGGTATTCGCGCACCGCCTTCGGGCTGTCGAACAGGGCTTTCTGCTGCAGCTCCTGCGCCAGCGCCCGGCGCGCGAGTTCGAGCACGGCCACCACCTCGGCCCGTTTGGCCGGCCCCAGGCCCTTGATGACCTTGAGCGCGTCGGCCCCGGTGTGCAGCAGGCCGCCGACGCCGCCGAAGGTGTCGAGCAGCTCCTGTGCGAGCTGCACCACGTGTTTGCCGGGAATGCCGGTGCGCAGCAGCAGGGCCAGCAGTTCGGCGTCGCTGAGCGCCGATGGTCCGCGCGCGAGCAGTTTTTCGCGCGGGCGCGCGTCGTTGGGCAGGCTTTTCAGCCCGGTACTGGCAAGGCCATTCATGTTTTTCCTCCCTGGATCAGCCTGCTTTTTACAATAGGCAGAGTTGTCGCTCACAAACCCGCTCCCACCCGTGCGTGGCGCGCCGTCGCGATTCACCGTATTCCAACCTCCCCCAAGACCCATGGCTCACGTTCAAGAAGGCTCCTTCCTCACTCTGCACTACCGCATGTCCGGGCCGCAGGGCCAGGTGATCATCGACACCTTCGAAGGCCAGCCCGCCACGCTGAGCCTCGGCTCCGGGCAGCTCTCGCCCGCGATCGAGCAGCGCCTGATCGGCCTGGAGGAGGGTATCCGTACCGTGATTGAGCTCGAAGCCGGCGAAGCTTTTGGCGAGCGCCAGCCGGACATGGTGCAATGGGTGGCGCGCAAGCTGCTGAGCGAGCTGGGCGACCCGCACGAGCAGTACGCGGCCGGCGACGTGGTGCAGTTCCCCACGCCCGACGGCCTGGGCAGCTACGCCGGTTCGGCGGTGGAGGTGCGCAAAGACGGTGCGGTGCTGTTCGACTTCAACCACCCGCTGGCGGGCCAGCCGGTGCGCTTTGAAGTACAGCTGATCGGGGTGCTGTGATGGACGAGCCGAAAGAAGTCATCCTGGCCGAACC
Organism: Hydrogenophaga taeniospiralis; assembly: GCF_020510445.1. NCBI lineage: Bacteria > Pseudomonadati > Pseudomonadota > Betaproteobacteria > Burkholderiales > Comamonadaceae > Hydrogenophaga > Hydrogenophaga taeniospiralis. Next base: position 4,714,303 of record NZ_JAHBAG010000001.1, on the reverse strand, counting down.
GCGCGGCTTCTGCGCGGGCGTGGACCGCGCCATCGAGATCGTCGAGCGCGCGCTGGCCAAGTTCGGTCGGCCCATCTATGTGCGCCACGAGATCGTGCACAACACCTACGTCGTCAACGACCTCAAGGCCAAGGGCGCGATCTTCATCGAAGAGCTGTCCGACGTGCCACCCGGCGCCACGCTGGTGTTTTCCGCCCACGGCGTGAGCAAGGCGGTGCAAGAGGAAGCGCAGGCGCGTGGGTTCAACATCTTTGATGCCACCTGCCCGCTGGTGACCAAGGTGCACGTGGAGGTGGCCAAGCTGCACAAGGAAGGCTTCGAATTCATCATGATCGGCCACAAGGGCCATCCCGAGGTCGAGGGAACCATGGGCCAGCTCGACAGTGGCATCCACCTGGTCGAAGACGCGGACGACGTGGCCCGCGTGATGCCGGCCCAGACCGAGAAACTCGCGGTGGTGACGCAGACCACGCTGAGCGTGGACGACGCCGCCGGCATCCTGGCCGCTGTGAAAGCCCGCTTCCCCAGTGTGCGCGAACCCAAGCAGCAGGACATCTGCTACGCCACGCAAAACCGGCAGGACGCCGTCAAGCTGCTCAGCCCGCAGGTGGACGTGGTGATCGTGGTCGGCAGCCCGACCAGTTCCAACAGCAACCGCCTGCGCGAGGTCGCGCTCAAGCTCGGCACGCCGGCCCACATGGTGGACAGCGCCGAGGAACTGCAGGCCGAGTGGTTCGAGGGCCGCTCCCGCGTGGGGCTGACCGCCGGCGCCTCGGCGCCCGAGATCCTGGTGCGCCAGGTGATCGACCGCATCAAGGCGCTGGGCGCGATCTCCGTGCGCACCATGGACGGCCTGACCGAGACGGTCAAGTTCCCGCTGCCCAAGGGCCTGAGGATCGAGGGCGATGGCCCCTCGCTGATCGGACACCTGCACTGAACCCCAAAACTACAATTTCCACATGCTTGACATCGTCCTACTGAGAAAAGACCTCGACGCCGTGATCGCCCGGCTCGAGACCCGCAAACAACCCCAGGCCTTCCTGAACGTGGACGCTTTCCGCGCACTGGAGGCGGAGCGCAAGACGCTGCAGACGCGCACCGAAGAGCTGCAGAGCCAGCGCAACAGCCTGTCCAAGCAGATCGGCATGCTCAAGGGCAAGGGCCAGCACGCCGAGGCCGACGCGGTGATGGCGCAGGTGGGCGCGATGAAGGCCGAGCTGGAAAGCTCCGCCGCGCGGCTGGAGGTCATTCAAGCCGAGCTGCAGAACCTGCTGCTGGCTGTGCCCAATCTGCCGCACGAGAGCGTGCCGGTGGGCACGGGCGAAGAGGGCAACGTGGAAGTGCGCCGATGGGGAACCCCCAGGGCCTTCGACTTCGAAGTCCGCGACCATGTGGACATCGGCGAAAAGCTGGGCCTGGACTTCGACACCGGCGTCAAGCTGGCGGGTTCGCGTTTCACCTTCATGCGCGGCCCCATCGCCCGCCTGCACCGCGCGCTCGCCCAGTTCATGCTCGACGTGCAGACCCAGGAGCACGGTTATACCGAGTGCTACACGCCCTACATCGTCAACGGCGAAACCCTGCGCGGCACGGGTCAGTTGCCCAAGTTCGAAGGCGATCTGTTCGCCGTGAAAAAGGGCGGGCAAGAGGGCGAAGAGATGCCCGACACGCAGGCGCTGTACCTGATCCCCACCAGCGAAGTGACGCTGACCAACGTGGTGCGCGACACCGTGCTGGCCGAGGCCGAGCTGCCGATCAAGATGACCGCGCACACGCCGTGCTTCCGCTCCGAAGCCGGCAGCGCCGGGCGCGACACGCGCGGCATGATCCGCCAACACCAGTTCGACAAGGTCGAGATGGTGCAGATCGTGCACCCCGAGAAGAGCTACGAGGCGCTGGAGGCCATGACCGGCCACGCCGAGGCCATCCTGCAGAAGCTGGGCCTGCCGTACCGCGTGATGAGCCTGTGCACCGGCGACATGGGCTTTGGCGCCAGCAAGACCTACGACCTCGAAGTCTGGGTGCCGGCGCAGGGCACCTACCGCGAGATCAGCTCGGTCTCCAATTGCGAAGCCTTCCAGGCGCGCCGTCTGCAGGCCCGCTTCAAGAACGCCCAGGGCAAAAACGAACTGGTGCACACGCTCAACGGCTCCGGTCTGGCGGTGGGCCGTGCGCTGGTGGCGGTGCTGGAGAACAACCAGAACGCCGACGGCAGCGTGACCGTGCCCGAGGCGCTGCGGCCCTACATGGGCGGCATGGAGCGCCTGGCCGCGGCGTGACGCGCCGGCCCCTGCGGCGCCCCCAAGAAAAAGCCCCGCAGTGCGGGGCTTTTTGCATTTGGCGGAGAGAGAGGGATTCGAACCCTCGGTACAGGAATACCTGTACGCCGGATTTCGAATCCGGTGCATTCGACCACTCTGCCATCTCTCCTGTGTCGAAGCCCATGATTCTAGCAGGACCTCGGACGGCGCCTTTCCGGTGGTTCACAGAAGGACACCGGGTGCGACAATGTCGCCACACGCACCCTCACCGCCCATGCTCGTCGACACCCAGCCTGCCACCTACCAGCACGTGCCCGCCACCGTCGAGGTGCGCGACCAATGGGTCAATTCCCAGCTGATCTCGGTCCTGATGGACAACATGGTGCCCTCGCTGCTGGCGGCCGGCATGGCGTTGCCCGTGCTGGTGTTCCTGATGGCGGGCGAGGTGGACCTGTGGGTCCTGCTCGCATGGATCGGTCTGCTGGTGGCGATGTTGGTCTACCGCTACCGTCTGATCGGTATCTACCACCTGCGCCATGACAGCAGCGAAGGCCCTCAGCGACTGGACTTCGTTCGGCGCTACCAGTGGTCCTGGGCCGTTGTGGGGTTCTTGTGGGGCGGTGGCGTTTTGCTGACCTACCAGCAGGTCAGTTCGACGACGCAGTTTGTCTACGGGCTCATGGTGCTCGGTCAGGGGCTATTGGCGCTGACCTCCTACAGCGCGTACCTGCCCATTTTTCGGGCCTACGTGCATGCCCTGCTGCTGTCCGTGATGTTGGGACTGATGGTCAATACCATCCGCGTGCTGGGGGAGACTGGCGCGCTGGAGACCGGCCTGGCGTTGATGGCGCTGCTGATGGTGTTCTGGTGGCTGCTGTTGATTGCGGGCCGGCGGTTGCATCAGGTGTACCGCTCCAGCTTCGAGCTGCAGTTCTCGAATCAGGAACTCATTGATTCGCTGACGCTGCAGACCCGAGCCTCGTTGCGCGCCGTGGCCACCAAGAACCGGTTTCTGGCTTCCGCCGCGCACGACCTGCGCCAACCCGTGCATGCGCTGAGCCTGTATGCCGACTGGCTGGCCACCGAGCCCGAGATGGCGCGCGAGATTTCGCCGCGCATCCTGCAGTCCACCCGGGCCATCAACGAGCTGTTCGACTCGTTGTTCGACCTGACCCGCATCGACGCGGGGAACTACAAGGTGCGCTTGCAGCACGTGGACGTGCGCCAGCTGTTTGCCGATCTGGCCCTGCAGTTCGAGCCCGTCGCGGCGGGCAAGTCGCTCAAGCTCAAGACCCACACGCGTCCCACGACGATCTGGGCCGACCCGGTGGTGTTGCGCCGCATCCTGGGCAATCTGCTCTCCAACGCGTTGCGCCACACCCACCGGGGAGGTGTCCTGCTGGACCTGCGCCACCGAGAGGACATGCTGGTGTTCGAGGTGTGGGACACCGGGGTGGGCATCGCCCGCGAGCACCAGCAGGCGATCTTTCAGGAGTTCTTCCGGGTGTCGCAACACCAGGGCACCGAGGACAGCCTGGGCCTGGGATTGACCATCGTCTCCAAGCTGACCACCCTCATGGGCTACCAGCTGGCGCTGACCTCGGTGGAGCACAAGGGCAGCGTGTTTCGCCTGATGCTGCCGGCCTATACCCAGAAGAGTCAGCCGGACGAACTGGTGCCGACGGTGGTGTTGAACTCGGAGTTCATGGACCTGCGCTGAACCGGCAGGGGTCAGGCGCACGGCCCTCTTCAGGCCGCCGCCGTCTCAGAGGTCCAGCAGGCCTGCGGTACGCGCCAGATGGCTGGCTTGCGAGCGGCTCTTGACGTTGAGGCGCCTGAACAGGCGCCACAGGTGCACCTTGACGGTGTGTTCGCTGATCTGCAGCTGTTCGGCGATGTCGCGGTTGCTCAGGCCCCGGTCGAGCATAACCAGCAGCTGTTTCTGCCGCTTGGACAGTTTTTCGGGAATGGTGGGCGCGTTCTCGTCTTCGACCTCGTCGGCCAGGAACTCGCGCAGCACCTTGCCAATCTGGGCCGCGCCGGCGGATTTTTCCACATAGGCGTCGGCACCGGCTTCACGGGCCAGGTCTTCGTAATCGGAGGCGGGGGACGCCGACAGCACGATGAGCGAGGTGTCGGGCAGCATCTGCCGTATTTCACGCACGCCCGAAACCCCGTTGGTGTCGGGCAGCTTGAGGTCCAGGCACACCAGTTCGGGCTCGCCGTGTTCGGTGATGGCCTTGCTCACCGAGGCGAGGCGTTCCAATTCGATCACCTGGGTGGATGCACGCAGGCGGCGCAATAGCATGACGACGGCTTCGCGCATCAGCGGGTGATCGTCAATGACAAAAATACTCATGGCGGGGTGTGCTGTAGATAATTGGTTTCAGTGTGACAGCATATCGGCATTGCAGGGGTTTGGCGATAGCGAATAGTGTCCGGATGCTGCCCTTGTTTTTGGCTTTTTGAGCCCGAGGCGGCGCTAGGCCGAGGCGCAACCGCCGCAGGGGGGCGCATTCGCCACCCACACCTCGCCAGCCTCAGTCCGCGGGGTGGGCGAAATGGTCAAGCGCCTCGCTCACGGCTTGGGTATCGGCGTGCAGGCTCAGGCACGCCTGCAGCTCGGGCAGCACCACGCTGCCACCCTGCTGCAGCCGGGCGATGGTCTGCGCGGCGTCTTTGGGCGAGGCAAATCCGGTGCTCTGCAGCAGCAACAGCCCTTTGGCGTCCAGCAGCTTGAAGTAGAACTGTCCGTCCGCTTCGCGGTATTGCTTGAAGCTGGGGGCAGCGACCTTGCCGGCCTTGGATGCCTTGCCGGTGGCTGGCACGGCGTCCAGCCGGCGCAGGCCCACGGCGTGGCGCAGCCGGGCCGTGAATGGGGTGGCCACGGTGCGGGCCTTCTCGGCACCCGCTTTGAGGGTCTTTTCAATCTGTGCCGGGTTCTGGATCAGTTCGTCGTACACCGCGCGCAAGGGGGCGATCTCCTGGTCCAGCCGTTCGAACAGCATCTGTTTGGCATCGCCCCAGGCAATGCCGTTGGCGTAGGCCTGGGCCAGCGCGGCGGTTTCTTCCGTCGAGGCAAAAGCCTGGTAGAGCTGGAACAGCGCCGAGCCTTCGATGTCCTTGGGTTCGCCGGGCGCGCGCGAGTCGGTCACGATGCCCATGATGAGTTTGCGCAGCTGGTCGCGCGGCACGAACAGCGGGATGGTGTTGTCGTAGCTCTTGCTCATCTTGCGGCCGTCCAGCCCGGGCAGGGTGGCCACATGGTCCTCGATGGCGGCTTCGGGCAGCGTGAAGTGTTCGCCGTACAGGTGGTTGAAGCTGGCCGCCATGTCGCGCGCCATCTCGATGTGTTGGATCTGGTCGCGGCCCACCGGCACCTGGTGGGCATTGAACATCAGGATGTCGGCCGCCATCAGCACCGGGTACATGAAGAGGCCGGCGGTCACACCCGCATCGGGGTCGACGCCGGCGGCGGTGTTCTTGTCCACCGAGGCCTTGTAGGCGTGGGCGCGGTTGAGCACACCTTTGCCGGTCACGCAGGTCAGCAGCCACGTGAGCTCGGGGATTTCGGGAATGTCGGACTGGCGGTAGAAAGTGACCTTCTCCGGGTCCAGGCCGCAGGCCAGCCAGGTGGCGGCGATTTCCAGCGTGGAGCGCTGCACGCGCGCCGGGTCGCCGACCTTGATGAGGGCGTGGTAGTCGGCCAGGAAATAGTAGCTGTGCACATCGGGTTGCAGGCTCATGCGCACGGAGGGACGCACGGAGCCCACGTAGTTGCCCAGGTGGGGCGTGCCCGAGGTGGTGATGCCGGTGAGGACGCGTTGGATGCTCATGGTGGGAGAAGCTCAATCAGGACAGCAAAAGGCTCAGCGGGGTGAGCAGCAGGCGGATGGCGCCATAAGTGAGGTTGATCAGCGGGTAGAGCCAATAGGTCGCCACCAGCCCCGTGATCACCAGGGCCATCACGATGAAGAAGCCCCAGGGCTCAATGCGCGAGACGGCGACGGCCTGCTTCCAGGGCAACAGACCCACCAGAATGCGACCCCCATCAAGCGGTGGCAGTGGAAAAAGGTTGAAGGCGTACATCACCAGGTTCCACATCACGCCAGCCTGGCAAACGAGGTGGAAATAGGGTTCGACGACACCCAGGGAAGCAAGCACCAGACCCAGGACAAACCAGGCGATGGCCTGGATCAGGTTGGCGCCCGGACCTGCCAGTGCAACCCAGACCATGTCCCGTTTCGGGTTGTGCAGTTGGCCGAAGTTGACGGGGACCGGTTTGGCATAACCGAACATGAAGGCGCCGGAGGTGGCGAAGTACAGGAGCACCGGCATGAGGATGGTGCCCACCGGATCGATGTGCTTGAGCGGATTGAGGGAGATGCGGCCCTGAACGTAGGCCGTGTTGTCGCCGAAATGGCGTGCCGCGTAGCCGTGCGCTGCTTCATGCAGGGTGATGGCAAACAGCAGGGGCAGCGCGTTGATGGCGATGGCTTGGACGATCTGGGCGAAATCCATGGCGGGCGGCGGGCAAAGCGCTATTGTCCCAGATGGGCGTGGCCGGCCTGGGGCCGGGGTCGCTGGCGCGACCGGCTGGCGGCTTTCAGAGACCCAGGGGGTCGAGGGCGCCCTGGCCGATGCGCACCACCTCGGGCTCGCCGCCGGTGCCCATGGGGGTGAGGTCGATCACGGTGGTCGGTTCAAGCGCGCAGGCGCCTGCGTCGATCACCCCCGCGATGTCGTGTTCGAAGCGTTCGCGGATCTCTTGTGCATCGTTCAGCGGCGCGGTTTCGCCCGGAGGGATCAGGGTCGTGGCGAGCAGCGCGCCGTTGTGCAGTTCCAGCAGCGCCAGCAGGCTGTGGTGCCGCGGCACGCGCAGGCCGATCGTCTTGCGCGACGGATGGCTCAGGCGTCGGGGCACTTCCTTGCTGGCCTCCAGGATGAAGGTGTAGGGACCGGGCGTGGCGAGCTTGAGCAGGCGGTATTGGCGGTTGTCCACCTTGGCATAGCTGGCGAGTTCGCTCAGGTCGCGGCACAGCAGGGTCAGGTGGTGCTTGTCGTCCACCTGGCGGATGCGGCGCAGCCGGTCGGCCGCGGCCTTGTCATCGAGGTGGCAGACCAGGGCGTAGCTCGAATCGGTGGGCACGGCGAGCACGCCGCCGCGCTCCAGCAGCTGCACCGCCTGCTTGAGCAGACGCGGCTGCGGGTTGTCGGGATGGACTTCGAAATACTGGGACATGCCCGTATTGTGACGAGGCTCACCGCGTCGTGCTTCGGTGTCGCCGGGCTGGCGAGGCGCGCTCAGGCCTCCGGCTGGTCCACCGGCAGGCGCTGGTCGCGCGCAGTCAGCCAGCTCGCGCTGGCGCCGCACAAAACGATCATGGCGATGCCGGCGAGTTCGAGCCGGCCGGGGATGTGGTCAAACACCAGCCAGCCGCAGAACATGGCGAAACCGATCTGCGCATACAGGTAGGGCGTGAGTGTGGAGGCACGGGTGCGCGCAAAGGCCAGGATCAGCAGGAAATGGCCCACCGTGCCCATCAGGCCGACCAGGCACAGCAGGGCGAAGGTCCGCGCGTCGGGCAGGGCCTGCCAGGCCAGGGGCAGCGCCACGCTGGCCAACAGCGCGCCGACCCAGCCGGTGTAGAAGTGCATGGTCATGGGGTCTTCGGTGCGCGCCATCTGGCTGGTGAGGATCTGGAACCAGGCGTAGGTGAACACCATCAGCAGCGGCAGCAGGCTGGCCCAGCCGATCACGTCGCCGCCGGGCTGCACCACCAGCAGGGCGCCGACGAATCCACCGGTGACCAGCACCCAGCGCAGGGCGCTCACGCGCTCCTTCAGCAGCAGCGCCGCCAGCAGCGTGACCACCAGGGGGGTGATCATGACGATGGCCGTGAACTCGCCCACCGGCATGTATTGCACGCTGATGAACGACAGCACGCTGACCAGCAGCAACAAGGCCCCTCGCAGCAGCTGAAAGCGCGGGTGTGCCGTGCGCAGCAGCGAGCGCCCACGCATCGGCAGCATGACGGCCGTGACCGCGACCGCCTGGAAGGTGTAGCGGAACCAGACCGCGATCAGCACCGAGACGAAGGCCCCGACGTACTTGACGGCCGTGTCGAGCACGGCGAAGCAGGCGGTGGCGCTGACCAGAAACACGATGCCCAGCATCGCGTGCGCGTTCCCGCGCGGGGACGATGGCGCGCCCATCAGTGGATGCGCGACTGCAACAGCTCCCACACCGGCGTGACGCTGCCGGGCAGGTCGGGCAGCTTGCCCAGATCGGTGTGGCTCTCTTCGGGGCTGTGGAAATCGCTGCCGCGGGAGGCCGCCAGACCGAACTCGTGGCAATAGCCGGCATACTTCACGTAGTCGGCCTGGCCGTGGGCCCCGGTCACCACCTCCACGCCCTGGCCGCCGTGCGACTTGAATTCGGTGAAGAGGGCGAACTCTTCGTTGGCGGTGAGCTTGTAGCGCCCCGGGTGGGCAATCACCGCCATGCCGCCGGCCTGCGTGATCCAGCCCACCGCATCACCCAGCGAGGCCCAGCGGTGTGGCACAAAGCCGGGTTTGCCTTCGGTGATGAACTTGCGGAACACCTCGTTGGTGTCGCGGCACACACCCGCTTCCACCAGGTAGCGCGCGAAGTGGGTGCGTGAGATGAGCTCGGGGTTGTCCACGTATTTCAGGGCGCCTTCGTAGGCGCCGGCTATGCCCACGCGGGCCAGGTCGTCGCTCATGGCGCGGGCGCGCTGCTCGCGTCCACCGCGCGTGGCGCGCAGACCGTTCACCAGACCGGGGTGGTCCGGGTCCATGCCCAGCCCGACGATGTGAACCGTGGTGCCGGCGAAGGTGACCGACACTTCGGCACCCGTGATGTAGCGCAGCCCCAGCGCCTGGGCGGCCGCCAGGGCGCGGGCCTGGCCGCCGATTTCGTCGTGGTCGGTCAGCGACCAGAGCTCGACCCCGTTGGCCTGGGCGCGCTGCGCGAGCGCCTCGGGCGTGAGGGTGCCGTCAGAGACGATGGAATGGCAGTGGAGGTCGGCGTTGAGCATGTGGGTCACCGATCCATTTTAGGGTTGACCAGATCACCGTGCTGGCCCGAGAAGCAAAACCTGAAACGAATGAGGTGACTGCCACCCGGAACACCGCGGAACGGGTTTCGCCCGGCCGCGGGGGGTTGCCCTTTTTGGGGGGCTGGCGTGGGGGGGTTACCCCGTGTTCCGCAGCCCCGCGGCAATGCCGTTGATGGAGATGTGGATGCCGCGGCGCACCTTTTCGTCGCGATCGGCCTGGTTTTCCCCCGCGCGGTAGCGCCGCACCAGCTCCACCTGCAGGTGGTGCAGCGGGTCGATGTAGGGGAAGCGGTGGCGCATGGAGCGCTGCAGCGCCGCGTTGTTCACCAGCCGGTGTTTCTCGCCCGTGATCAGCGAAAGCGCGTCGGCGGTGCGGTGCCATTCGGCTTCGATGGCGGTGAAGACCTTGGTGCGCAGGCGTTTGTCGGGCACCAGTTCGGCGTAGCGCGAGGCCAGGGCCAGGTCGCTCTTGGCCAGCACCATGTCCATGTTGGAGAGCAGGGTGCTGAAGAAAGGCCACTGTTTCACCATCTTCTGCAGCAGGGCCTTCTGTTTCGCCACGCCCTGGGGGCCGTCGCGGTGCAGAAAGGTCTGCACGGCCGAACCAAAGCCGTACCAGCCGGGCAGCGTCAGGCGACACTGGCCCCAGCTGAACCCCCAGGGAATGGCGCGCAGGTCTTCGATCTTCTGTGTGGCTTTGCGCGAGGCCGGGCGCGAGCCAATGTTGAGCTCGGCGATCTCTCGGATCGGCGTGGCGGCGAAGAAATACTCGGCGAAACGCGGGGTGTCGTACACCAGCGCGCGGTAGGCCGACATGCTGGCGGTCGAGAGTTCGGCCGCGGCGTCCAGAAAGGCCTTGGGGGCGTTGCGCGTGGGTTGCAGCAGCGTGGCTTCGAGGGTGGCGGCCACCAGGGTTTCCAGGTTGCGCCGGCCGATCTCCGGGTTGGCGTATTTGGAGCCGATCACCTCGCCCTGTTCGGTCAGCCGGATCTGGCCACGCACCGTGCCGGGGGGCTGGGCCAGGATGGCCTGGTAGCTCGGGCCACCGCCGCGCCCCACGGTGCCGCCACGTCCGTGGAACATGCGCAGGCCGATTTTCTGTGGTGCGTCCAGGTTCAGCGCATCGAACAGTTCGACCAGATCGGTCTCGGCGCGGTAGAGCTCCCAGTTGCTGGTGAAGATGCCGCCGTCCTTGTTGCTGTCGGAGTAGCCAAGCATGATGTCTTGCTCGCTGTATCCGTCGGTCGCGCCCCGCTGCACCATGGCGCGCACGCCCGGCAGGGCGTAGTAGTCGCGCATGATGGGCGCGGCGTTGCGCAGGTCTTCGATGGTCTCGAACAGCGGCACCACGATCAGGTCGCAGCGCGCGTCTTCCTGCAGCAGGCCGCGCATCAGGCCGGCTTCTTTCTGCAGCACCAGCACCTCCAGCAGATCGCTCACGGTTTCGGTGTGGCTGATGATGCAGTGGCGGATGGCCTGCGCGCCAAAGCGCTCGCGCCCGCTGCGGGCGTTCTCGAAGATCGCCAGCTCGCCCAGGGTGTGGGCCGAGTAGGCCGCGCCCGGCACGCGCAGCGGTCGCGCGTCGTTGAGCTGGCGCAGCAGCAGGGCGCGTTTGCCGACTTCGTCCAGCTGCCCATAGTGCGGCTCGATGCGCGCCGTGGCCAGCAGCTCGGCCACCACCGCCTCGTGCTGGTCCGAGCTCTGGCGCAGGTCGATGGTGGCCAGATGAAAGCCGAACACCTCGACGGTGCGGATCAGGGGGTGCAGGCGCGCGCGTGCCAGGGCCGCGCCGTGGTTCGCCTCCAGCGAGGCTTCGATGGTGCGCAGGTCGGCCAGGAACTCACCGGCGTTGCCGTAGGGCTGCTGCGGTGCCACGGCGTGGCGTGCGGCCTCGCCGCCGGTCAGCTGTTGCAGCGTGGCGGCCAGGCGGGCGTACATGCCGGTGAGGGCGCGGCGGTAGGGTTCGTCCTGGCGGTGCGCGTTGGTGTCGGGCGATCGTTCGGCCAGCGCCTGCATCTCGGGGCTGACCCGCGCCAGCATGGCCGACACGGACAGCTCGGCGCCCAGGAGGTGCACCTGGGTCAGGTGGTGGCGCAGCACCAGGTCGGCCTGGCTGTGCAGGGCGAGCTCCAGCGTCTGGGCCGTGACGTTGGGGTTGCCGTCGCGGTCGCCGCCGATCCACTGGCCCATGCGAAGAAACGGTGCCACGCTGTCGCCCAGGCCCTCTTCCAGGTCGCGGTAGATGCGGGGGATCTGCGTCAGAAAGGTGGCCTGGTAATAGCTCAGCGCGTTTTCGATCTCGTCGGCCACGGTCAGCTTGGTGAAGCGCAGCAGACGGGTTTGCCAGAGCTGGGTCACGTGGGCGCGCAGCTGGGCGTCGAAGTCGGCCTGGTCGCGCGGCAGCAGGTGTTCGCGTTCGGCCAGCAGATGGGCGATGGCGCGCTCGGCATCCAGGATGCTCTTGCGCTGCACTTCGGTGGGGTGGGCGGTGAGCACCGGCGAAATGTGGGCCTGCGCGAGCGTCTGGACGATCTGGTCCGGCGCGATGCCGGCCTTTTTCAACCGCTGCAGCGTCATGGCCAGGCTGCCTTCTTGCAGATCGCCGGCCCGCTCGTGCACGGCGCGGCGCCGGATGTGGTGCCGGTCCTCGGCCAGGTTGGCCAGGTGGCTGAAGTAGGTGAAGGCGCGGATTACGCTCACGGTCTGGTCGCCGCTGAGGCCTTTGAGCAGCTTCTTGAGCGACTTGTCGGCCGACTGGTCGGCGTGGCGCCGGAACGCCACCGAGAGCTGGCGGATCTGTTCAATCAGATCGAAGGCGGCCTGTCCTTCCTGTTCGCGGATCACGTCGCCCAGAATGCGCCCGAGCAGGCGGATGTCGTCGATCAGCGGCTGGTCCTTGTCGGCGCGCGATGCACTCCGTGTGGCGGTGGGACGGGTGACGGGGAGTGCGGCGACGGGACGGGCAGGCGATCGGCTCATGGCGGGCGTGTCGGGTGGGGGTTGCTGATATTTTTGGCAGCGGCCATGCTAGCATCCAAAGTTGCCCTTCCCGTTACCAAGCGGGTACGGAAACGCCCCCTACGGGCATGATCTTTTGTGATCCTTCGCCGTGTCGATTTCAAACACCCCCCCCGCGCTGTCCATCACCATCGCCACCCGGGAAAGCCGTCTCGCCTTGTGGCAGGCCGAGCACGTCAAGGCGCTGCTGGAGCAACGGGGGCACCGGGTGAACCTGCTGGGCATGACCACCAAGGGCGACCAGATCCTGGACCGCAGCCTGTCCAAGGTGGGTGGCAAGGGGCTCTTCGTGAAAGAGCTGGAGGTGGCTCTTGAAGAGGGGCGTGCCGACATGGCCGTGCATTCGCTCAAGGACGTCCCGATGGACCTGCCCGAGGGTTTCGTGCTGGCCTGCGTGATGGAGCGCGAGGACCCGCGCGACGCCTGGGTGTCTTCGGCGTGCGCTTCGCTGGCCGAGCTGCCCCAGGGCGCGGTGGTGGGCACCTCCAGCCTGCGCCGTCTGGTGCTGTTGCGTGAAGCGCTCGACGCGCTTGGCCGTGCCGACGTGCGCATCGAGCCGCTGCGCGGCAATCTGGACACCCGCCTGCGCAAGCTCGACGAAGGCCAGTACCACGCCATCGTGCTGGCCGCCGCCGGCCTCAAGCGCCTGGGCTTGTCCGGGCGCATCCGCCACGTTTTTGAACCCGCCGATTCCTTGCCCGCCGCCGGGCAGGGCGCGCTGGGCATCGAGGTGCGGGCCGACCGGCCCGATCTCATCGAGGCACTGGCGCCGCTGGTGCACCTGCCCACCTGGTACCGCGTGGCGGCCGAGCGCACGGTGTCGCGTGCCATGGGCGGCAGTTGCTCCATGCCGCTGGCGGCCTATGCCCAGTGGGAAGCGGCCGGGTCGGGCCAGCTGCGGCTCGACGCCGCCTGGGGCGACCCCGACGGCCTGCAAGGTGTGGTGCGGGTGAGCGAGCAGGCTCCGGTGCGCGATCTGGCGCAGGCCGAGGCTCTGGGCCAGCGTGTGGCCGAGGCCCTGCGCGCGGCCGGTGCCCAGCCTCCCGCCGTGGAGGTTTGAAGCCTTGACCGCGGCACCCGTCCAGCGGCCCGAGGCGAGCCCGCTGGAGCGGCTCATCGTCACGCGGCCTGCGTCGGAGGCCGCTGTCTGGGTGGAGGCCCTGGGGGCCCAGGGCTGGCCGGCGCAGGCCCTGCCGCTGATCGAGATCACCGATCCCCACGACCCGGCGCAGCTGGCCACGCTGGCGCACTGGCGGGCCCATTGGTTTGAGGCCGACGCCATCATGTTCGTCAGCGCCGCCGCGGTCGGCCACTTCTGGTCGCCGGCCATGCCCGCGCGAGCGCCCGACGCAATGCACACCCGGTTCTGGGCCCCGGGGCCCGGTACCGCGCGCGTGCTCGCCCAGGCGCTGGCGCCGCTGGGCCTGGGGGTTACGCAGATCGACGCCCCGCCGGCCGATGCGGCGCAGTTCGATTCCGAGGCCCTGTGGCCGGTGGTCGCGCCGCAGCTGCGTGGCGGCGCCCTGGTGTTGATCGTGCGTGGCGCGTCCCCGGATGCGCCAGCCGAGCCGGGCGCTGGTGCGCTGGCCGGCAACGGCCGTGACTGGCTGATCCGCCGCTGTGAAGCTGCGGGCGCCCGGGTGGACGCCTGCGTGGCTTACGAGCGCCATGCGCCGCTGTGGGACAGTGTCCAACGTGCACAGGTCGACGCCGCCAGCGCCGCCGGCAGCGTCTGGCTGTTCAGCAGTTCGGAGGCGCTGGAGCACCTGCACGCCGCCGCACCCGAACAGGACTGGTCAAGCGCGGCAGCGCTGGCCACGCACCCCCGCATCGCGGCCACCGCGCGCGCGATCGGCTTTGGCCGGGTGATGGAAACCCGCCCGGCCCTGCTCGACGTGCTGCGCACTCTAGAATCGAACTGGAGCCGCCCATGAGCCAGACCCAACCCGATACCCCTCTTTCCGCGCCTTCCGCCGCAGGCGGCGCGGCCTCGGTGATGCCCACCGCGGCACCGCGCTCCGGTCGCTGGGCGGCGGTGCTGGCCATGGTGCTGGCGACCCTGGCATTGATCATGAGTGGCCTGTTGTGGGAAAAGCTCGGGTCCACCCAGCAGGAACTTGCGCGGCGCAGCCAGGACAGCGCAACGCAGGCCGCGGACGCGCGCCGATTGGCCGCGCAGGCCGAGGCCCTGACGCAGGAGCTGCAGGCCCGGCTGGCGGTGGCCGAGGTGCGGCTGTCCGAGGTGAGCCTACAGCGCAGCCAGCTCGAAGAGCTGATGCTCACGCTCTCGCGTTCGCGCGACGACAACCTGGTCCAGGACCTGGAGTCGGCGCTGCGCTTGGCGCAGCAGCAGGCCCAGCTCACCGGCACGGCCCAGCCGCTGATCTCCGCGCTGCAGGCGGCCGACCAGCGCATCGCTCGCGCAGCCCAACCCCGTCTGAACCCGGTGCAGCGCGCCATTGCGCGGGACATCGACCGCATCCAGAAGGCCCCGCTGGCCGACATTCCTGGCTTGGTTCTGCGGCTGGACGAACTGGCGCGCCAGGTGGATGAATGGCCCGTCCTCAACGAGGTGGGGCCTCGCGCCCGTGTGGCGGGGGCAGCCAAAAGCGCCGCGCCCAAGGCGGGCAAAGCGGCGCCAGAGAAGCCAGCGGCTCCCGCGGCAAGCATGGCGGGCAGCGATGCCACCGCGACCGCATCGACCGAGGCCTTGCCGTCCTCCGATGGCGATGCGCCGAGCCAGGGCTGGGACCGGGTGTCGCTGGCCTGGCAGTCCCTCTGGGCCCGCATCTGGGCCGACGTCACGCGCAGTGGGCGCGAACTGGTGCGCGTCAGTCGCATCGACCGCCCGGAAGCCGCCCTGATGGCGCCCGAACAGGCGTTTTTCCTGCGCGAAAACCTCAAGCTCAAATTGCTCAACGCCCGCCTGGGCTTGCTGGCCCGGCACCTCACGTCGAGTCAGGCCGATGTCAAGGCGGTGGAGGCGGCCCTGGCGCGCTATTTCGAAACCACCTCGCCGCTGGTGGGGGGCGCGCGGAGCGCGCTCGCGCAACTGCGCAAGGATCTGGTGGACAACGAGCTGCCGCGTCCCGACGAAACCTTGGCCGCGCTGGCCGCCGCCGCTGGAGGACGCTGATGACCGGCAGACGACAGGGCGGGGCCATGCGCAGTGTGTTCTGGCTGCTCGGGCTGGCCACGCTGGCCGTGGCGCTGGCCCTGCTGGTCGGACACAACGCGGCCACGCTCACGCTCTTCTGGCCGCCCTACCGCTTTGACGTTTCCTTCAACTTCGTGTTGTTTGCCCTGGTCGCGGGCTTTGTGCTGTTGCACCTGGCCCTGCGGGCCTTCGGAGCCCTGCGCGACTTGCCCGCGAAGGCGCAGCGCTGGCGCAGCCAGCAGATCGAGCGGGCGGTGGTGGGCGCCGTGATGGACGCCTTGTCGCTCCAGCTGTCGGGCCGGTTCGTGCGAGCCCAGGCGTCGGCCCAGCAGGCGCTGGACCAGCTGAAATCCTCCCCATCGACCTCCTGGCCCCGGCGTGATCAGTTGCAATTGCTGGCGCATCTGCTGTTGGCCGAGAGTGCGCAGTCGCTGCAGAACCGCGAACGGCGCGATACCAACCTGCAGGCCGCACTGCACCCCAGACTGACTCGCAGTGCGCCCGAGGCCGTCGAAGGCGCGCTGTTGCGCGCCGTGCGCTGGGCGGTGGAAGACCGCGACTACGATGCCGCGCGCAGCCGCCTGGCCGAACTGCCGCAGGGCGCGGCGCGTCGTACCCAGGCGCTGCGCCTGAAGCTGCGTGTCGCGCGGCTCGGTGGGGCCACCGCCGAAGCGCTGGAAACAGCGCGCCTGTTGGCCAAGCACCGTGCGTTTTCGCCCGAGGCTTCGCGCAGCATCGTGCGAGGGCTGGTGCTCGATGCCTTGCACGAGGCGCACGACCTGCCGCAGTTGCAGGAGGTCTGGAACGGGCTGGACGCCAGCGAGCACGCTGTGCCCGAACTGGCGCTGGCGGCTGCGCAACGCGCCAACCAACTGGTGACCGATCCGTTGGTCGGCGAGTCCGACCGTGTGCAGGCCGCGGACCTGGCCCGGACCTGGCTGGATCCGGTGTGGCAGGGGTTCGAGGCCCTGGATGCAGGACAGCAGCGCCAGCTGGTGCTGGCACTGGAACCGGGCCTCCCCCAGCTCGACGCCACCTGGTTGGCACGCCTGGAGCAGGCCCAGCGCCAGTTGCCCAACAACGCCTACCTGCAATACCTCGCCGGGCAGGCCTGCATGCAGCGCCAGCTCTGGGGCAAGGCCGCCCAGTTGCTGGGTCAGGCGAGCCACAGCCTGCTTGAGCCCACCCTGCTGCGCCGCACCTGGTGTGCCTTGGCCCTGCTGGCCGAAGAACGGGGCGACGAGGCCACCGCGCAGGGGGCCTGGAAAAAGGCCGCTTTGCTGAACTGATCGATCGCACTGGGCGCACGCCCGGTGCTGAGCACGGTCCGGGCATCCGCGCCGGGTTTTCATGGGGCACAAAAAAACGCCGGTCGATTCGACCGGCGTTTTTTTGTTGAGAGCGGGGCGCCCTGCCGCAGCAGGGCGGGGACTCACTGGGTTTCGAACGGCAGTGGCATGTTGCGCAGGTCCTTGCGCGTCTCCACCAACACCAGCGGACCGTCGTCGGGCAGTACCACCGGCTTGATCTCGCGCGGCACATGGATCGGCTTGGGTTCGGCGGCAATGGCCGCCTGCACCTGGGCCACCTTGTCGGCGTTGGAGTTGATCCACTCCAGACCGCTGGCATGAGCCACCTGGTTCAGCTCGTCGATCGACACCGTGAACGGCTGCACCTTGGGCAGGCCACGGGCCACGGGAGCCGCCGCAGGAGCGGGAGCAGCGCTGCTGCGTGCCACGGGGGCGGGCACCGGGCGGGGCGCCGGCGCGGCGGCCAGCACGGGAACCGGTTCGACCACGGGTTCAACCACCTCCACCACCGGTGCCACGACGGCCTGGGCGGGGTTGGGCTCCACCGGCAGGCTGAAGTAGCTGCTGCGCACCGGAGCCTCGGACACGGCGTCCTCGCTCGGGTTCACCGGGGCGCTCGAAGTGGTGCCGTCGTCGCCTTCCGGCGCGGCGGCATCGCGCGGAGCACGTTCGCGGCGGTCACGGCCATAGCGGTCGCGGCTGCGGCGTTCACGGGGCACGCGCTGGCCACCGTTGTCGGCATCACCGCCTTCGGCAGTGGGTGCCGAAGCTTCGGCATTGGCCTGAGCGTCCTGTTCCACGCGCTGGGCGGCGGCTTCGTTCAGACCTTGCGGCGCCGCATCGGTGCCCTCCTGTGGGCGGCGGCGGTTGTCGTTGCGTGGGCGGCGTTCGCGCCGCTGGGCTTCGGCTGCTTCAGGCGTTTCGGTGCCCGCGGTCGGTGCGGCGTTCAGCAGCTGTTCAGCGCCTTGCACGGCGTCGACCGGCGCGGCCTCGCGGCGGTTGTCCCGGCGGCCACCGTTGCGGCCCTCGCCACGGGATTCACCGCGTGCTTCACCACGGCCTTCGCCGCGACCCTCTACCCGGCCCTCGCCACGGCGTTCGCCGTTGCGGCCACCTTCGCGGCCCTCACGGCTTTCCGGGCGGCCTTCCACGCCGCGGCCTTCGCCACCGCGTCCACCACGGCCACCTTCGCGGCCTTCGCGCGGGGTGCGGCCCTCGGCACCGTTGCGACCTCCACGGCCGCGGCCGTCGCGGCCGCCATCACGGCGACCATCGGGGCGCTGTTCGCGGTCTCCGGCCTTGGCGGCCGGTGCCACGGCGGGCTTCTCGGTAACCGCTGGAGTCGGTTCCGAGGCGCCACCAAACAGGCTCTTGAGCCAGCCAAAGAAACCCTTTTCGGCCGGTGCCGGGGCCTTGGCCGCGGGTGCTACAGGCGCTGGGGCCACGGGGGCTGCAGCCACAGGCACTTCCGGCTTGGGGGCTGCTACGGGAGCGGGACCGTCGGGCAGCACGCCCTTGATCACCGGCTCCTGCTTGTTGGTGCGTTCCTGGCTGCGGCGCGTGAAGCTGGCCACGTCGTCCACCTCGTCGGCCAGCTTGTAACTGGCATCCAGGTTGTCCAGACGCGGGTCGTCGTGCTTGAGGCGTTCGAGCTTGTAGTTGGGGGTGTCCAGCGACTTGTTGGGCACCAGCAGCACGTTGATGCGCTGCTTGAGTTCGATCTTGGTGATCTCGGTGCGCTTCTCGTTGAGCAGGAAGCTGGCCACTTCAACCGGCACCTGCACCAGCACGGCGGCCGTGCTGTCCTTGAGCGATTCTTCCTGGATGATGCGCAGGATCTGCAGCGCCGAGCTCTCGGTGTCGCGGATGTGGCCCGAGCCACCGCAGCGCGGGCAGGGGATGGACGAGCCTTCGCTGAGCATGGGCTTCAGACGCTGGCGGCTCATTTCAAGCAGGCCGAACTTGCTGATGGCACCGAACTGCACACGGGCACGGTCCTGGCGCAGCGCGTCGCGCAGGCGGTTTTCCACTTCGCGGCGGTTCTTCGACTCTTCCATGTCGATGAAGTCGATCACGATCAGGCCGCCAAGGTCGCGCAGGCGGGCCTGGCGCGCCACTTCGTCGGCGGCTTCGAGGTTGGTGCGGGTGGCGGTCTCTTCGATGTCGCCGCCCTTGATGGCGCGCGCCGAGTTCACGTCCACCGCCACCAGCGCTTCGGTCTGGTCGATCACGATGGCGCCACCCGAAGGCAGATTCACCGTGCGGCTGTAGGCGGTCTCGATCTGGTGTTCGATCTGGAAGCGCGAGAACAGCGGTGCGTCGTCGCGGTAACGCTTCACACGGTGCCCATGCTCGGGCATCACGTGGCTCATGAACTGGTGCGCCTGCTCGAAGATGTCGTCGGTGTCGATCAGGATCTCGCCGATGTCGCTGTTGAAGTAGTCGCGGATGGCACGGATCACCAGGCTCGATTCCTGGTAGATCAGGTAGGCGCCCTTGCCGCCCTTGGCGGCGCCGTCGATGGCGTTCCACAGCTTGAGCAGGTAGTTCAGGTCCCACTGCAGCTCGGGCGCTTCACGGCCGATACCGGCGGTGCGCGCGATGATGCTCATGCCGTTGGGGTATTCCAGCTGGTCGAGCGCGGCCTTGAGATCCTGGCGGTCTTCGCCTTCGATGCGACGGCTCACACCGCCCCCGCGCGGGTTGTTGGGCATCAGCACCACATAGCGGCCGGCCAGGCTGACGAAGGTGGTCAGTGCCGCGCCCTTGTTGCCGCGCTCTTCCTTTTCCACCTGGACCAGCAGTTCCTGGCCTTCCTTGATCACGTCGTTGATGCGCGCCTGGTTGACGGGCACACCGGCGGCGAAATACTGGCGCGAAATTTCCTTGAATGGCAGGAAACCGTGGCGCTCTTCGCCGTAGTCGACGAAGCAGGCTTCCAGCGAGGGTTCGACGCGCGTCACCACCGCCTTGTAGATGTTGCCCTTGCGCTGTTCGCGCCCTTCGATTTCGATTTCGTAGTCGAGCAGTTTTTGCCCGTCCACGATCGCCAGGCGGCGCTCTTCGGCCTGCGTGGCGTTGATCAACATCCGTTTCATGATGCGTTTTCCTTTTCACTGACACTGACATGGCACCGGGACAGACCCAGGCACCGACCTGCCGTGAACCAGCGGAAAAGCGCAAACGGGGAGGAATTGCCGGAGAGCCAATGACCCGCTGCCACCTGGCTTCACCAGGGATGCAGGCAGAGCGTTCGAAAGGTCGGGCACGCCGGTGGCGCACCACGTCGAACGCCGGGTCAGGGCGTAGGCGCGTGGACTTGGGTGAACAGGGAGGGCTTGATGGCTGTCTGGGACATGAATCTTGCCGGTGATGTCTCTGGCTTCACTTCATCCTCACCCAGCCGGTTTTTGAAGCGCCTTTTGGCGTCTCTGAAGCGGGGCTGGGCAATTGGGGTATTCCGTATTCGGGTTCGCAGTTTTCTGACGGGTTCGCCCGCAGCTTCCACCTGACCGGCGCGGCACCCGGCCTCTTCAAAAAGTGCTTCGGGGGCGGCAGCCAAGTCCGGGTGCGGCGGGTGGCAACGATTGTCCAATCGGCTCCCAGGTATTCAAAGCGGGGAGGCCTGCTGGCGGTGACTGCCTTAAACTCAAGCAAATCAATCACTTACAGCACACGACTGGCGCAGCACATTATAGTGCGCTCCTTCGGTTCGTGGGGCCCGAATTTCTGGCGACACTTCCTTGAGTTTCAAGTCTTCCACTGTGGCCCCCGTGGCCGTCCAATACCTCACCGTCGACGAAGAGTCGGCAGGTCAGCGGCTCGACAATTTCCTCATCCGGGTTCTCAAAGGGGTGCCCAAGACCCACATCTACCGCATCATCCGATCGGGCGAAGTGCGGCGCAACAAGGGACGGGTGGGCGCGGACGACAGAGTGGTTGCGGGCGACGTGTTGCGCATTCCCCCCATTCGGTTGTCCGAACGCGCTGAAGAAAAGGCCGCCAATCCCGCTCCGGCGCGCGAATTCCCCGTGGTGTACGAAGACGATGCATTCATGGCCATCGACAAACCCGCCGGCGTGGCGGTGCATGGTGGCAGTGGTGTCAGCTTTGGTGTGATCGAACAAATGCGGCAGGCACGACCGCAGGCCCGTCTGCTCGAATTGGTGCACCGGTTGGACCGGGAAACCAGTGGCATCCTGTTGATCGCCAAAAAGAAAAGCGCGCTCAAGGCATTGCAGGATCAGTTTCGTGAACGCGAAACCGGCAAAACCTATCTGGCGCTCGTCAAAGGCAACTGGCCCGCCAACCTCAAGGTGCTGGACCAGCCCCTGCACAAATACCTGCTGGCCGATGGCGAGCGGCGCGTCAAAGTGGTGGGCAAGGACGATCCGGATGGCATGCGATCGCTCACCTTGGTCAAGGTGGCTCGGCATATCCCAGCACCTGCGGGTCTTGAAGCCGCATCGCCCGATGGGTTCAGTCTCCTGGAAGTCACCATCAAGACGGGACGCACGCACCAGATCCGGGTGCACCTGGCCACGGCGGGATATCCGATTGCAGGCGATGACAAGTACGGTGATTTCGAACTCAATCGACTATTGAGCAGATCGGGGCTCAAGCGCATGTTTCTCCACGCCTGGCGGCTCCGGCTGTCGCATCCGGTCTCCGGGGCGCCATTGGAGTTACAAATTGAATTGCCCCCGGAGCTTGAAAAATGGATGCAGGTTGAAAAATAGGCATTACAATGGTGCATAGCATCGTTGGGATGCTGAACTGCAAATAACGGTTAACACAAACAAGGAAACTCAATGGCAAGCTATTCCGAACTCATGGCGCAGGCTCAATCCCTGATGGCGCAAGCCGAACAGGCACGCAAGGATGAACTGTCCGCTGTCATTGCCGACATCAAGGCCAAAATGAAACAATTTGGCATCACGGTGGCCGACCTGGGCGGCGCCACGGGTGGCAAGAAGGCAGGCAAGTCCAAGTCCAGTGCCCCGGCCAAGTACCGCGGTCCCAATGGCGAACTGTGGGCCGGTGGCCCGGGGCGCAAACCCGAATGGGTGCGCGCCGTGCTGGCTTCGGGCAAGAGCATCGAAGATTTTCGTATCTGACGGAACCACCGCCGTCCCCGCCAAGGGCACCTTCGGGTGCCCTTTGTCTTGTGGCTGAGCCGTTGTCGCCCGAGGGGTTTGGGGGGTGGCGCTGATAATGCAGGGCATCCACCGTTCACCCCGAAACCATGCGCCCGCGCCAATTTGATCTCATTGCCTTTGACTGGGATGGCACCCTTTTTGACTCCACCGCCATCATCACGCGCTGCATTCAGGCGGCTGTGCGCGACGTCGGTGGAACCGTGCCCAGTGATCAGGCCGCCAGCTACGTTATCGGCATGGGGCTCATGCAGGCGCTGGCCCATGCGGCGCCCGATGTGCCACGCGAGAAATACGCGCAGCTTGGGGAGCGTTACCGCCACCACTACCTGGCGCGTCAACACGACATCAGTCTCTTTGAAGGTGTGTTGCCTCTGCTGTCCGAACTCAAGAGCCGGCACCACTGGTTGACGGTGGCCACGGGAAAGAGCCGAAGCGGACTCAACGAGGCCTTGCGAGCCGTGGAGCTGCAGGGGCTGTTTGATGGTTCGCGCACGGCCGATGAAACCGCAGGCAAGCCCAGTCCGGTCATGTTGCACGAACTCATGCGCGAGTTTGACGTCGCACCCGAACGCACTTTGATGATTGGCGACACCACTCACGATCTGCAGATGGCGCTCAATGCGGGGTGTGCGAGCATTGGTGTGAGCTATGGGGCTCACGGGTCCGAAGCGTTTGGCGCGCTGGCCCCGTTGCATGTCGCGCATTCGGTGCGCGAGCTGCACGACTGGCTCAGTGCCAACGCCTGAGTCTGGCGACGGCATGCCATCTTTGGACAGCGATCCGGTTTTCCCGCTCTGTGGCAGCGGCGATCTCGTCGACGGAGGCCGGGCGGTTTCCTTTGACGTCGTGTATGCGGGGCAGACCTGTCGCGCGTTTGCCATCCGCTTCAAGGGGCAGGTCCATGCCTACCTCAACCGCTGTGCCCACGTGGCCATGGAAATGGACTGGCAGCCAGAGCGCTTCTTCGATGACAGTGGTCGCTGGCTGCTTTGCGCGACGCATGGTGCCATCTACCAGCCCGATACCGGTGAGTGTCAAGGTGGGCCGTGTCGGGGTGGCCTGATCAAGATCGCGCTGGTCGAGCGCGATGGCGTCGTGCATTGGCGGTCACAATACAACCTCAAACCTGTTGAATTCTGAGAGCCTCTTGAACATGAACGACGACGACATGGGTCTGCCCACGGGCTCCAGTGTGGACCAGGGCAAGGGTGTGGCCTGGGAGCGTGCGACCCTCGAAAAGCTGGTTTTCGCCACCATCCGGGAGCAGCAGGCCGCGCGGCGCTGGAGGCTGTTCTCGCGCCTGCTGTGGCTGGCGTTCTTTGGCTTCATCGCCTGGATGGTTTACAGCGCGAACAGCGTTGGTGCGTCCGTGAGCACGCCCCACACGGCGGTGATCGAGATCCGGGGCGAGATTGCATCGGACGCCGAAGCCAGTGCGGAAAACGTGATCGCGTCCTTGCGCTCCGCCTTCGAAGACCAGGGCGCACAGGCGGTGGTCTTGCTGATCGATTCCCCCGGTGGCAGTCCGGTGCAGGCCGGCATCGTCAACGACGAAATCACACGTCTCAAGGCCTTGCACCAGAAAAAGGTCTATGCCGTTGTGGAAGAGACTTGTGCCTCGGCCGCGTACTACATCGCGGCCGCCGCCGACGGCATCTATGTGGACAAGGCCAGTCTGGTTGGCAGCATTGGCGTTCTCATGGACGGCTTTGGCTTCACTGGCTTGATGGAGAAGCTCGGCATCGAGCGCCGCCTGATGACGGCTGGCACCAACAAGGCCATGCTGGACCCGTTCAGCCCACAGGACGAAGCACAGCGTGCCTATATCCAGGGCATGCTGGCCGAGATTCACGCACAGTTCATTGCCGTGGTGAAAAGCGGCCGGGGGGATCGCCTCAAGGAGTCGCCCGACACCTTCAGTGGTCTGGTCTGGAGTGGTCAGCAGGCGGTGGCCCTGGGCCTGGCCGATGGGCTGGGCAGTCTGGATTCCGTGGCGCGCGAGATTGTCAAGGCGGAAGACATCGTGGACTACACGCAGCGCGAAAATGTCGGTCTGCGTCTGGCCAGGCAGCTCGGCGCCAGCATGGGCCAGGGCATCTTCATGGCGGCGCGTTCCGCCGGGGTGCAACTCAAGTAACCAAATCTCTCGCGCGGAACTGCGCACGGTTCGTGGAGTCCATTGCGCTGGTCAGGGCTTCGCAAGATCGGATGCCGACAGGAAGGCTCTTTGCCTGGATGGGTTGCTCCATTTTTCAAGGGACTGAGCCGGTTTCGCGTCCGCTACGGTGGGCATGGTTGAACACAACAAAGTCTGGAAACGTCAATGAAGATTCAAAAAGCTGTTTTTCCCGTTGGGGGCATGGGTACCCGTTTTTTGCCCGCCACCAAAGCCATTCCCAAAGAGATGCTGCCCGTGGTCGACAAACCGCTGATCCAGTACGCGGTGGAAGAAGCGTATGCGGCGGGTATCCGGGAAATGATCTTCGTGACGGGGCGCCACAAGCGAGCGATCGAAGACCACTTTGACACCGCCTACGAGCTGGAGGCCGAGCTCGAGGCGGGTAACAAGCGTGCGCTGCTGGAACTGGTGCATGCCATCAAACCCGACGACATGGACTGCGTGTACGTGCGTCAACCGCGCGCTTTGGGTCTGGGCCATGCGGTGTTGTGCGCGGAGCGGCTGGTTGGCGACGAGCCGTTTGCCGTGTTGCTGGCGGACGATTTGATGATGGGCAGGGACCAGGCCAGGGGCGGGCCGACCGTGTTGCAGCAGATGGTGCAGGCCTACGACCGCGACCCGGGCACGGTGCTGGCGGTGCAGGACGTACCTCGCTCGGAGACCCGCCGCTACGGCGTGGTGGATGTGAGGGGCGCCAGCGGAAATGTGGCGGAAGTTTTTGGCATGGTTGAAAAGCCATTGCCAGAAGTCGCACCGTCGACACTGGCGGTGGCCGGACGCTACATCCTCACGCCGGCGGTGTTTGACAGCATTCGCCGCCAGCCACGGGGTGCGGGTGGCGAAATCCAGTTGACCGATGGCATTGCCGCCCTGATCGGAACCGAAAAGGTCTTTGCGTTCCGCTATGACGGTACGCGTTACGACTGCGGTAGCAAGGAAGGTTTCCTGGAGGCCACGATCGACCTGGCGCTGGCCAACAGTGAGTTGAGCACGGCGGTGCGCGCGCACATGCAGAAGGCCCTGGCCTGAACCGGTTCGCAGCCGGCATTCCTCACCGCCGCTGATTCAGCGACCGATCAGAAATACCGCAGGGGTCTCCAGCGGCAGTCCGTCGCCAAGGGCCCGTTTTTTCCAGTCACCCACCAGTGCGCTGCGGGTCACCTCCTGCGGCAGCGTGAGCCCGCAGCACACGGCCAATCGGGTGTGCGGGTGCAAAGTTTGCAAGACGGTTTGGAGCAGAGCGGTGTTGCGGTAGGGGGTCTCGATGAAGATCTGCGTTTGTCCGGTCTTGAGCGCCAAGGCCTCCAGTTCGCGCAAGCGCCTGGCGCGCTCGCTCGCTTCCTGCGGAACGTAACCCACAAACGCGAAACTCTGCCCGTTCAGGCCGCTGCTGGCCAGCGCAAGCACGAGAGAGACCGGGCCAGTCAGCGGCACCACCCTCATGCCCATGGCATGCGCCGCGCGCACGATGGAACTGCCCGGGTCGGCGATGGCTGGCATGCCGGCTTCGCTGACCAGACCGATGTCGTGGCCGCTCAGGGCCGGGGCCAGCAGCGCACGGGCCTGGGCCTCGCCGTCGGCCTGTGGCGCATGGTCCCCCTTTTTATGCGCCACGCGTGGCAGTTCGGTGATCTGCTGTGCCTGTAACGGTGCCCCGAGCCCAACGACGGTATCCACGCGTTTGAGAAAGGCTCGAGTGCTTTTGGCGTTTTCGGTGATCCAGTGGGTGAGTCGGCTGGCGACGGCCAGGGTCTGTGTTGGCAACCACTGGCTGGGCGAGGTCGTGGTTGCTGGTCCGGGGTCGGGGGGCGTCGTTCCAAAGTCCAGCGGCGTGGGCACGAGGTACAGCGTGCCCGGTGGGGTGGTGCCGGTTTTCACAGGACCTGCACCCCGGCAGCGCGGATCATGCGACAGGTGCGGATGAGCGGCAGACCCACCAGTGCGGTGGGGTCGTCGTTGTCGATGCGTTCCAGCAAGGCTATGCCCAGTCCTTCGCTCTTGGCGCTACCGGCGCAGTCGTAGGGCTGCTCCACACGCAGGTAGTGTTCGATCTCGTCGTCATCGAGCTGGCGGAACACCACGCGCACGGCCGCGATGTCGCTCTGCTCAAAACCGGAGTCCTGGCAGACCACGGCCAACGCGGTCTGAAAAATGACCGTTTCGCCGCGCATGCGCTGCAATTGGGTCACGGCGCGCTCGTGGGTGCCGGGTTTGCCCAGCGGCTCGCCGTGCAGGTCGGCCACCTGATCGCAGCCAATGACCACCGCGTGGGGATGACGCCGCGCCACCTCGCGGGCCTTGGCCAGCGCCAGTCGCATCGCCAGATCGGCGGGCTTTTCGCCGGGCAGGGGCGTTTCGTCGACCAGGGGACTGGCGACATCGAAAGGCAACCCGAGGCGCGCGAGCAACTCGCGCCGGTAGCGGGATGTGGAGCCGAGGACGAGGGGGCGGGAGGCTTGGGCAGGAGGGATGGGGCGATGCGAGGACATGCCGGTATTCTCCCTGCATTCTTTTACACTGCCGGGATGAAAGCGAATCCCAAAATGGCATGGAATGCCGATCGGCTGGACGTGCGTGCCTTTGCCCAGGCGGGCGCCCATCTCCAGATCGATGATCCGCTGACCCGGTTCGAGCGCCTGAGTGACGAGCAACATGGAATGGCAGATCAGGTGCCGGCCCAGCGGGTTCGGTGGCGGGCGCAAGGTGAGCTTCGCCCCCATGCCACGGGTGGTGCGCCGGCTGTCTGGCTGCATCTGCAAGCCGATGCAGCGGTGTCGCTAACCTGTCAACGTTGCCTGGGACCCGTGGATGTGCCATTGACCGTTGACCGCTGGTTTCGTTTTGTGGTGGATGAAGCCACCGCCAGTGCCGAAGACGACGATTGCGATGAAGACGTGCTTGCCCTGGAGCCTCGCCCGAGTCTGTACGAGCTGCTGGAAGACGAATTGCTGATGGAGCTGCCCTTGGTGCCCATGCACGAAACCTGTCCGGTGCCTGTGGTCATGCAAGTGGCGGACCCGGCGGTTGCTGCGACCGATGAGGAGCCGGAGCGGAAAAATCCCTTTGCCGAGCTGGCTCGGCTGAAAAAGTGATGTGCACCCGGGGTGTCGCCGCCTCGACCGGAAGCCGCGCCAAGATCAAGGGCCTTTGACCCCTGGCCGCCTTCGGGCTATAATGCTTGGCTTTGCGCTCACATCCATTTGTACGTTTGTGTACTCGGGTCAGGCGCACGATAGCTGTCTCAGCTGGTTGATTGGGTGTTTTGGCATGTTGGCCACCCCATTTGCCACCCCGTTTGACCCCAACCGATTTCAGGAGCCCACCATGGCCGTTCAGCAAAACAAAAAATCCCCTTCCAAGCGTGGCATGCACCGTTCGCACAATGCGCTGAACGTGCCCGGCATTGCCGTGGAACCCACCACCGGTGAAGTTCATCTGCGCCACCACATCAGCCCCAACGGGTTTTACCGTGGCCGCCAGGTGCTGAAGAACAAGTCCGAAGCCTGATGTGACGGGCTGCTCCAGCCCTCGCCGCGGTGTCGCGATCGGGGGTTGGAAGCCTATCCAGGCGCAGGCCCGCATGCTCCATGCGGGCTTTTTTCATTGTTGTGGTGCCGTGAGTGCCACCACCAGGATGTTGTCATGATCACCGTTGCTGTGGATTGCATGGGTGGGGATGTTGGTCCGGCGGCCACCCTGCCAGCCTGTGCAGCTTTTTTGGCGAGTCATCCGCAGGCACGGTTGCTGTTGGTGGGAAAGCCCGACGACTTTGCACCGTGGCCGCAGGTGTTGGGTGATGCGCGCTGTCGCGTGATTGCCGCCAGCGAGGTGGTGGCCATGGACGATCCGGTGGAGGTGGCGCTGCGCCGCAAAAAAGACTCTTCCATGCGGGTGGCGATCCAGCAGGTGAAGGATGGTGCGGCTCAGGCGGTCGTGTCGGCCGGCAATACGGGGGCGCTCATGGCGATCGCCCGTTATGTGCTCAAGACATTGGATGGCATTGATCGCCCGGCCATTGCCTCCCAGTTGCCCAATGCCCGTGGCGGGGCCACCACCGTGCTCGATCTCGGCGCCAACGTTGACTGCACCCCTGAGCACCTGTTGCAGTTCGCGGTGATGGGCTCGGCCCTGGTGGTGGCGATCACCGGGCGGCCGGAGCCCACCGTGGGGCTGCTCAATGTGGGCGGAGAAATCATCAAAGGCAGTGAAATCATCAAAAAGACCGGCGTTCTGCTGCGTAATGCGGCCAGCATGGGTGATTTGAACTTCTTTGGAAATGTCGAGGGAAACGATATCTTCAAGGGCACGACCGATATCGTGGTGTGCGACGGTTTTGTTGGCAACGTGGCTCTCAAGGCCAGCGAAGGCGTGGCCACCATGCTCGCAGGCTTCATCAAAGACGAGTTCTCTCGCAGTTGGTTGACGAAATTGGCGGCTATCTGTGCTTATCCGGTGTTATCAGCCTTTAAAAAACGTGCTGACTATCGCCGCTACAACGGGGCTGCCCTGTTGGGGTTGCGGGGGTTGGTGTTCAAGAGCCATGGCTCGGCCGACGCCTTCGCGTTTGAGCAGGCTCTGTGCCGGGCTTATGATGCGGCCCACAACAATTTGCTCGACAACGTGCGCGAGCGCATCGCCCATGCTGCCCCTCTGATCGCGGCGGGGTCGGCGTCCGGCGAGTTCAAAAGCATTTCCACCCTCTAATACAGTCCTCACTTCTGCATGACACGCTTCGCCCGCATCACCGGCACCGGCAGCAGCCTGCCACCACAGCGCCTGAGCAATGCCGATATGGTTGAGTTGTTGGCACGGCGCGGGGTCGAGACCAGCGACCAATGGATCGTGGAGCGCACCGGCATCCGGGCGCGCCATTTTGCTGCCGAAGGTGTCTTTGCCAGCGATCTCGCAGCCGACGCGTGCCGTCGGGCCATGTCAGCGGCTGGTGTTGCCTCCGGGGATATTGACCTGATCATCGTGGCGACGTCCACGCCTGACATGGTGTTCCCGTCCACGGCGGCCATCTTGCAGCACAAGCTGGGCATTGCCGGTTGCCCGGTGTTTGACGTGCAGGCGGTGTGCAGCGGTTTCATCTATGCCCTGACGGTTGCGGATGCCTTGATCCGGACCGGGAGCGCCCACAAAGCGCTGGTTGTGGGCGCCGAGGTGTTCAGCCGCATTCTGGATTTCAACGACCGCACCACATGCGTGCTGTTTGGTGATGGTGCCGGGGCGGTGGTGCTGGAAGCCAGCGAGACGCCGGGCATCCTGTCCACCGACATCCATGCCGATGGCAAACACACCGGCATTCTGTGCGTCCCGGGTCATGTGTCGGGTGGCAGTGTGCTCGGCGACCCTTTGCTCAAGATGGATGGTCAGGCGGTTTTCAAGCTGGCTGTTGGCGTGCTTGAAGACACCGCTCGCGCGGTTCTAGACAAAGCCGGCAAGACCGCTGCCGATATCGACTGGCTGGTTCCCCACCAAGCCAACATCCGCATCATGCAGAGCACGGCGAGAAAACTGAAGTTGTCGATGGACAAGGTGGTGGTCACGGTTGACGAGCATGGCAACACCTCGGCGGCCTCCATTCCGCTGGCGTTGGACCACGCGGTGCGCGGCGGACAGGTGAAAAAGGGCGACACCCTCCTGCTCGAGGGCGTGGGCGGCGGGTTCACCTGGGGTGCGGTCTTGCTGGACCTTTGAGCCACGACCATTTTTGCCAACGAGTGATTCCATATTCCATGAAGAAGTTTGCTTTTGTTTTTCCGGGTCAGGGTTCGCAGTCCGTTGGCATGATGGACGCTTGGGGCGAACATCCGGCGATGCTGGAGACGTTGCGGGAGGCGTCCGATGCCTTGGGTGAAGATGTCGCCCGTTTGATCAAGGAAGGGCCGAAGGACGCGCTGGCCCTGACCACCAATACCCAGCCGGTGATGCTGGTGGCGGGTGTGGCGGCATGGCGCGTCTGGCGTGCCGAGGGCGGGGCATTGCCTTCTGTGATGGCGGGGCATTCGCTGGGTGAGTACTCGGCGCTGGTGGCCTCCGGTGTGCTGACGCTGGCGCAGGCTGCGCCGCTGGTGCGGTTTCGCGCCGCAGCCATGCAGGAAGCCGTGCCGGTCGGCACGGGAGCCATGGCCGCCATCCTGGGGTTGGATTCCGCAAAAGTCATCACCGGTTGTGCCGAGGCTCAGGCGACGTTCGGTGCGGGCAGTGTCGAAGTGGTCGAGGCGGTCAACTTCAACGATCCGGCGCAAACCGTGATCGCAGGCAGTAAGGCAGCGGTCGACAAAGCCTGCGAGGTGCTCAAGGCCCACGGTGCCAAGCGTGCCTTGCTGTTGCCGGTTTCGGCTCCGTTCCATTCCAGTCTGATGAAGCCGGCGGCAGAGAAGTTGCGAGAAAAGCTCGCCGCCACGTCGATGGCTGCACCGCAGATACCGGTGATCAACAACATCGATGTGTCGGTGGTGACCCACGTCGAAGCGATTCGCGACGCCTTGTATCGCCAGGCCTTTGGCCCGGTGCGTTGGGTGGAGTGCGTGCGCGCCATCAAGGATCAAGGCATCACGACTCTGGTGGAGTGCGGGCCGGGCAAGGTGTTGGCCGGTATGGTCAAGCGCATCGACGCCGAGTTGAGCGGTGTCTCTCTCTACGATCCGGCCACGCTGGCCGATGTGCGAACCCTTTTGGCCTGAACCACGGAGCGAAACCATGTCTGAAGTGAACTTTGCGGGCCAGGTGGCCCTGGTGACAGGTGCTTCGCGCGGTATCGGTGCGGCGATTGCCCATGAGCTCGCTGCGCGTGGTCTGATCGTGATCGGGACCGCCACCAGCGACCAGGGGGCGGCCAAGATCACCGCGGCGCTGTCCGGCGTGGCCGGCTCGGCGGCGGGGTGCCGGGGTGCGACACTGGATGTGAACAATGCCGCTGCTGGCGAGGCGCTGGTCGATGAGATCGTCAAGGCCCATGGCGGCGTTCAGGTGCTGGTGAACAATGCTGGCATCACCCGTGACATGCTGGCCATGCGTCTGAAGGACGACGACTGGGATGCGGTGCTCGACACCAACCTCAAGGCCGTGTTTCGCATGAGCCGTACCGTGATCCGCCCGATGATGAAGCAGCGTTACGGCCGCATCATCAGCATCACCAGTGTCGTTGGTGCGTCGGGCAATCCAGGGCAGGCCAACTACGCCGCGGCCAAGGCCGGCGTTGCGGGCATGACGCGTGCTCTGGCGCGCGAGCTTGG
This sequence comes from Hydrogenophaga taeniospiralis, assembly GCF_020510445.1. Taxonomy (NCBI): domain Bacteria; kingdom Pseudomonadati; phylum Pseudomonadota; class Betaproteobacteria; order Burkholderiales; family Comamonadaceae; genus Hydrogenophaga; species Hydrogenophaga taeniospiralis. Next base: position 4,682,896 of record NZ_JAHBAG010000001.1, on the reverse strand, counting down.
CAGTCGCAACATCACGGTCAACTGTGTGGCGCCTGGTTTCATCGAAACCGACATGACCGCTGCGCTGCCCGAGGAGCAGCAAAAGGCGCTGCTGGGCCAGATACCGCTGGGTCATCTGGGCAAGCCCGCCGACATCGCGCACGCGGTGGCGTATCTGGCCAGCCCGCAGGCCGCGTATGTGACCGGGCAGGAATTGCACGTCAATGGCGGCATGTTCATGTCCTGATTCCGGTCTGGCCGCAGCCCCATAGATCTGAAACGCCGCGAAAGCCGTCCGGCGGGCCACCTAGGGATGCCTCCCTAGCCCGGCTAAAATGACGGTCTGTATTTCAACCACCCTCAGAGGGACTTATGAGCGATATCGAAGCACGTGTGAAGAAAATCATTGCCGAACAACTCGGTGTCGAAGAAGGTCAGGTCACCAACGAAAAAGCTTTCGTTGCGGATCTCGGTGCCGACTCGCTGGACACGGTGGAGTTGGTGATGGCACTTGAGGACGAATTCGGTATCGAGATTCCGGACGAAGACGCGGAAAAGATCACCACCGTGCAGAACGCCATCGATTACGCGATGGCCCACCAGAAGGCCTGAGCCATCCATGAGCCACCGCAAGGTCGCCCCAAGGGGTTTCAGCTCCCTGGGGGGGCAATGCATTGCACGCCGTGAAAGGCGTGGGGGTAGTCAATGATCCGACGTCGCGTTGTCGTGACCGGTCTGGGTTGCATCAGTCCTGTGGGTAACACAGTGGCTGACGCCTGGGCCAATCTTCTCGCCGGAAAATCCGGCATCGACCTCATCACAAAGTTTGATGCATCAAGCTTCGCCTGCAAGATCGCGGGCGAGGTCAAGAACTTCGATCTGGAGTCCTACATCAGCGCCAAGGATGCGCGCGCGATGGACACCTTCATCCATTTCGGCATCGCCGCGGCCCAGCAGGCGGTGGAAGATGCGGGTTTGCCCGTGGGCGATGCACTGGACGAGGAATTTGCCAACCGCATCGGTTGCATCATCGGCTCGGGCATTGGTGGTTTGCCAATGATCGAGGCGACCCATGCCGAGTATGCGAATCGCGGTGCGCGCCGGATTTCCCCGTTTTTCGTGCCGGCGTCCATCATCAACATGATCGCTGGACATGTGTCGATGCGGTTCGGTTTCAAGGGGCCGAATCTCGCTGTGGTGACGGCTTGCACCACCGGTCTGCATTGCATTGGCGAGGCGGCTCGCAAGATCGAGTACGGCGACGCCGACGTGATCGTGGCTGGTGGATCTGAGGCGACGGTTTCACCGCTTGGGGTGGGTGGTTTCGCTGCCATGCGTGCTTTGTCCACCCGCAACGACGATCCGAAAACGGCGTCTCGTCCCTGGGACAAGGACCGTGATGGGTTTGTGCTGGGTGAAGGCGCTGGTGTGATGGTGCTTGAAGAATATGAGCACGCCAAAGCCCGGGGCGCAAAGATCTATGCCGAAGTGATTGGTTACGGCATGAGTGCTGACGCGGGTCACATGACGGCGCCGAGCATGGACGGTCCGCGCCGCGCCATGGTCAATGCATTGCGCAACGCCGGGATCAACGCCGATCAGGTGGATTATCTGAATGCGCACGGTACCTCCACTCCGCTGGGCGACGTGAACGAGACGAAGGCGATCAAGGCCGCGCTTGGCGAGCATGCCAAAAAGACGGTGATCAACTCGACCAAGTCCATGACCGGTCACCTGTTGGGTGGGGCGGGGGGGATCGAGAGTGTGTTCAGCGTGCTCGCCGTGCACCACCAAAAGAGTCCTCCGACCATCAACATCTTCAACCAGGATCCCGAGTGCGACCTGGATTACTGCGCCAATACGGCGCGTGACATGAAGATTGATGTGGCCGTGAAGAACAACTTCGGATTTGGTGGCACCAACGGGACCCTGGTTTTCCGCCGCGTCTGATCCGTTCTGGCACATCTTTCTCCAAGCCATGCGCAACGCCCCATCGGTGGTCTATCCGGTGGGGCGTTGTCTTTTTCATGGCCTGTTGCTTGTGCTGCTGGGCATTCTGGGTCTGTTGGTATTGGTCGCGTGGTGGTACGGGGTCGAGGCGCCACCTGCGTCAGGGATGAGCGGTCGCCAGTGGACGGCGCTGACGGGGCTGGGGTTGTGGGTGGGTTGGGTGGGACTCGCCTGGCGCAGCTGGCAGCGCTCACCAGTCGGGCATCTGCATTGGGACGCGCAGGCCAGCCTGGACGAGGAGCCTCCATGCAAGGGGCTCTGGCGCTGGCGCAGCGACGCCTATCGCGAAGGAGCGCCTCTGCGGCGGCTGGAGCTGGCGCTGGACTTGCAGGACCGTGTGCTGCTGCGGCTTCGCAATCCCGATGCAGCCGGCAGCTGGGTGTGGGTGGAGCGTGCGAGCGATCCGCCTCGCTGGGGGGATTTTCGTCGGGCGCTGATGGCGGCTCAGTCGTGATGCGGCGTGTCGCAGGGTGGGGCTCTGCAGACGATTGGGTTATATTTCCGCGCGCATGACTCTCGAAGACCACACCGCTCCGCCGCCGCCCGACAGCGATGTCATGCTTGTGCAGCGCACCTTGGCCGGCGAGCAGCGAGCGTTCGACATGCTGGTCATCAAGTACCAGCGCCGGGTAGAGCGGCTGATCGGTCGCATGGTGCGCGACACCGATCTGGTGCAGGACATCGCTCAGGAGACCTTCATCCGGGCGTATCGTGCCCTGGCCCAGTTCCGGGGGGATGCTCAGTTCTACACCTGGCTTTACCGGATCGCGGTCAACACGGCCAAGAAGCAGCTCATGGAGCTCAAGCGCGACCCGCTGGTTTTCCAGTCGCAGATGAAATCGGCCGAAGACGATGAAACTTCCTCGTCGGAACGCGAACTAAATTCCAGTGTGGCCGATACCGAGACGCCCGAAGCGGTGCTGGCCAGCAAGGAGATCGCGCAGGCGGTCAATGCCGCCATGGATGCGTTGCCCGAGGAATTGCGCATGGCGATCACTCTGCGGGAAATCGAGGGTCTGAGCTATGAAGAGATTGCCCAGGCGCTTGATTGCCCCATTGGCACGGTGCGCTCGCGGATTTTCCGGGCGCGAGAAGCGATTTCGAATCGCATCAAGCCGATGCTGGAGCGCCAGACGGGCAAACGCTGGTAGCGCCTTGGCCGATTGCATGGATGTCACGACCCGCAGTTCCAGAAGTCAGGAAGTCAACAATGAATGCCGCAAGAGAAGTCCCGAAGTCGCCCGCATCGTCGGTACGGGCTGTGGAGGCGCCGAGCCAGCCGCAGGCGCTGGATGTCGACGAGTGTGGCCTGTCGGCACTGGTTGACGGCGAGATCGGCGAGGCCGAGCTCGACCGGGTGCTGGCGGGATTCGCTGAGCAGAGCGATGTTCGCGCGAGCTGGCACGCCTACCAGGTGATTGGCGACGTGCTGCGATCTTCCGGGATGGCCGTCTCCAGTCAGGCCCCGCAAGCTTTTCTGGCGGGCATCCACGCGAAGCTGCAGACCGAAACCGGAGCGCAGAGAACGGAGTTATCCACGGTGTCCAAACACCTCGCCCGGATTTCGCCCACGGGCCATCCGCAGGTGTCGGCGGCCAACGATGCCGTCTTTCGCTGGAAGCTGGTGGCAGGGTTTGCTTCGTTGGCGGCGGTCATGGCCGTGAGCTGGACGGTCCTGGGAAACGCAGCCGCGGGTGCGGGAGGTGGCGGCAGTGACGGGGCCCAGCTGGCGTTGACAGCACCCGAGTCTTCCCGCGAGATCGCACCGTCCACCCAAGCCGTGGCAGCAACCACGCCTGCGAGCGGTGCGGCCGTGGTCGTGAACACGACACAGGGTCCGGTGATCCGCGATGCCCAATTGGAGGCACTGATGGCCGAGCACCGGCAGAACGGCGGCATGTCGGCCCTGCAAATGCCCGCAGGATTCCTGCGCAATGCCACTTACGACGAGCCGGGACGCTGAATCACCATGATCTTTGCCTCGAGCTCGTGCTCACCCATGGATTGGCGGCGCTGGAGTGCCGCGGCCCTCGTCGCATTGGCTTCGGGGTTCTTGACGCCCTTGCAGGCGCAGACCACGCCCCAGGCGGCCACGGCGACACGCAATATCAACGAATGGCTCACCCGCATGCATGAAGCGTCGCGCCAGCGTGCCTACATGGGCACGCTCGTGGTGTCGGCGGGATCGGTCATGTCGGTGTCCCGCATCTGGCATGTGTGCGACGGTGCTCAGCAGATGGAACGCGTTGAGACGCTGACCGGCGCTCCCCGTACCACCATTCGCCGCAACAACGACGTCATCACCTTTGTGCCCGAATCCAGGACCGCCTGGGTGGAAAAACGCGAATCGCTGGGCTTGTTTCCAGAACTGTTGCGCACGCCGAGCAACGCGATCCCTGAGCACTATGGTGTGCGTGAGACCGGTGTCGAGCGTGTGGCGGGGCATTTGGCGGATGTGGTGGAAATCGTGCCCAAGGACCATCTGCGGTTTGGCTACCGCATCTGGTCCGAGAAAAAGACGGGCCTGGTGGTGAGGCTGCAGACGCTGGGCGAGCAGGGTGCCGTGCTGGAACAGGTGGCGTTTTCCGAACTCCAGTTGGATGCGCCCGTGCGCATGGACAAACTCAACCGCCTGATGAACGACACCCGGGGCTACGATGTGCACGCGCCGGTGCTCAAGAAGACGACTCCCGAAGCCGAGGGGTGGCGCCTCAAGGAACCGGTGCCCGGTTTCCTTTCCATGAGTTGCTACATCCGGGACGGGGGCGAAGCGCAGGGTGAAAATGCTGCACCGATGCAGTGGGTGTTCTCCGACGGCTTGGCTTCGGTCTCGTTGTTTGTCGAGGCTTTCGACGCGCAGCGTCATGGCCAGGAGAAATCGTCCGTTTCCGGGGCCACGCATTCGGTCACACGCCGCATCGGCGACCACTGGCTCACGGCGCTGGGAGAGGTTCCGCCCGCGACACTTCGTCTTTTCGCCCGGTCTCTGGAGCGAACGCGGTAAAGCCGGACTCGCCCTAACCGGGTTCTGCCGCGATTCACTTCGACAGACTTTGTTGTCTATCCGCCTTTGTGTAGAGGATCACCATGACGCTTCCGATGTTGGCCCGCACGCCTGTGTTGGCCTTCCTGGCCACCGCCGCATTCGTTGCTGGAGGTTCGGCAACCCTGTTGTCGCCCCAGTCCGTCTCGGCGCAGACGCTCCCGTCGGTCGCACCCAGCGTGCGGGGCTTGCCCGACTTCACCGATCTGGTGGACCTGGTGGGGCCGTCGGTGGTCAACATCCGCACGCTGGAGCGCGCCAGCGCGGACACGGGTTCGAGCGCCGACGAGCAGATGCTGGAGTTTTTCAAGCGTTTTGGCATTCCCATCCCCCCAGGCATGACGCCACGCGGACCCCGTCAGGAGCGGGGGCCGTCCGACGAGGTGCAGCCGCGCGGCGTGGGCTCGGGCTTCATCCTGAGTTCGGACGGGCTGATCATGACCAATGCGCATGTGGTCGATGGTGCCGACGAGCTGATCGTCACCTTGACAGACAAGCGTGAGTTCAAGGCCAAGCTGGTCGGAGCCGACAAACGCACCGACGTGGCGGTGGTCAAGATCGAAGCCACGGGGCTGAACGCGGTGAAGATCGGCGACATCAACCGCCTGCGCGTGGGTGAGTGGGTGATGGCCATTGGATCGCCGTTTGGTCTTGAAAACACAGTCACCGCGGGCATCGTCAGTGCGAAGAAGCGCGACACCGGTGATTTCCTTCCTTTCATTCAGACCGACGTGGCAATCAACCCCGGCAATTCCGGGGGGCCATTGATCAACATGCGTGGCGAGGTGGTCGGCATCAACAGCCAGATCTATTCACGCTCGGGTGGTTTTCAGGGCATTTCGTTTGCCATTCCCATCGACGAGGCGGTGCGGGTGTCTGACCAGCTTCGCACCAGCGGCCGGGTGACGCGAGGGCGCATTGGCGTGCAGATCGACCAAGTGAGCAAAGAGGTGGCCGAGTCCATCGGGCTGGGACAGCCCCGTGGCGCGCTGGTGCGCGGCGTGGAGCCCAATTCGCCCGCGGCCAAGGCCGGCGTTGAGCCGGGTGACATCGTGCTGAAATTCGACGGCAAGGAGATCGACAAGTCGGTCGACCTGCCGCGCCTGGTGGGCAACACCAAGCCCGGCAACAAGAGCAGCATGACCGTGTTCCGCCGGGGCGCCCAGCGCGAACTCGCCATCACGGTGGCCGAGCTTGAACCCGACCAGCCACAGCGCCGTGCCGCTGCGCCCGACGCACCCAAGCCTCCTGTTCTGGGGGCCGCGCAATCGCTGGGCCTGACCTTGGCCGAACTCACCCCTGCGCAAAAGAAGGAGTTGAACGTCAAGGGCGGGGTGCGCGTCGAGGCTGCGGAGGGGCCCGCTGCGAAGGCGGGCCTGCGTGAGGGGGACGTGATTGTGGCCATCGCCAACACCGAAGTCGCCAGTGCAAAAGAGCTTGAAGCGGCGGTGGCCCGGCTCGACAAATCCCGTCCGGTCAATGTGCTGTTCCGGCGCGGTGAGTGGGCGCAGTACGCTGTGATCCGCCCGCAGCGCTGAACCCCGCACATCCTCGAAACCACCCCAGCAGTGTCAAATAACCCCCTGTCCCTACTGGGATTTGGGGGCTTGAGGCTCCGGTGGTCGATTCGCCACACACGATCTTTCGGCCCGCCAAACGGTGGAACGTGTTGAAATGTTAGTGATTACTGACAAATATCGTGTTTCTGTTGACCGAATTCGATAAAATCGGACCTGTTCGGGATGGATTCCCGTGCCGTCGAACCCCATCGCTTCACGATGTGGGAACCGCACAGGATGTTCCTAGGTCGTCCACAGCTGCCTCACACGTTGTGCAATTTTCCTGTGACAAAGCTGTGGATAAGTTTGACGTTGCTGCGTTGCAACAATCGGTTTCGCGGCGTTTGGCGGTTTGCTTTCCAGGCTTTTTGCCTACAATGAAACCCCAACTATCGCAGTTGCCATTGATTGTTGGTTACGGGCGCGTCAACAGCTGACGCGCCCTTTTTTATGGTCGCCCGCTGCCGTGTGCACGGGCGTCTTTCTCCGTGTTTGAGCTGTCTTCTTGATGAATCACATCCGCAATTTTTCGATCATCGCGCACATCGATCATGGCAAGTCCACGCTGGCCGACCGCATCATTTCCCTCTGCGGTGGCCTGTCCGACCGCGAGATGAGCGAGCAGGTGCTGGACTCCATGGACATCGAGAAGGAGCGGGGCATCACCATCAAGGCGCAGACCGCGGCGCTCAAGTACAAGGCGCGCGACGGACAGGTTTACAACCTGAACCTGATCGACACGCCCGGGCACGTGGACTTCTCGTATGAAGTGAGCCGCTCGCTCTCGGCCTGCGAAGGTGCGCTCCTGGTGGTGGATGCCAGCCAGGGCGTGGAAGCGCAGACCGTGGCCAACTGCTACACCGCGCTCGACCTTGGTGTGGAAGTGGTGCCGGTGCTCAACAAAATGGACCTGCCCAACGCGGACCCGGACAATGCGAAAGCGGAGATCGAGGACGTGATCGGCATCGATGCCACCGATGCCATTCCGTGCTCGGCCAAGACCGGCGTGGGCGTGGAAGACATCCTGGAAGCGGTGGTGGCGCGCATCCCCCCGCCCAAGGGCAAGCCGGATGCCCCGTTGCGCGCCATGATCGTGGACAGCTGGTACGACGCCTATGTGGGCGTGGTGATGCTGGTGCGCGTGGTCGATGGCCACCTGCTCAAGGGCGAGCGCTTCAAGATGATGGCGACCAACACGGTCTACAACGCCGACAGCCTGGGTGTGTTCACGCCGGCCAACGAGCCGCGCGAATCGCTGGAAGCGGGCGAGGTGGGCTACATCATCGCGGGCATCAAGGAACTGCAGGCGGCCAAGGTGGGCGACACCATCACGCTGGAGAAAAAGCTGCCCAACAACGCGGGGCCTGCCACCGAGGCCCTGCCAGGCTTCAAGGAAGTGCAGCCCCAGGTGTTTGCGGGTTTGTACCCGACCGAGGCCAATCAGTACGACGCGCTGCGCGACGCGCTCGAAAAGCTCAAGCTCAACGATGCCTCGCTCCAGTACGAACCCGAGGTCTCGCAGGCACTGGGTTTTGGGTTTCGTTGCGGCTTTCTGGGTCTGCTGCACATGGAGATCGTGCAGGAGCGGCTGGAGCGGGAGTTTGATCAGGACCTGATCACCACCGCGCCCAGCGTGGTCTACCAGGTGGTCAAGCCCGATGGCGAGGTCATCATGGTCGAGAACCCGTCGAAGATGCCCGACCAGGGGCGCATCGAGGAAATCCGCGAACCCATCGTGACGGTGCACCTCTACATGCCGCAGGAATACGTGGGCGCGGTGATGACCTTGGCCAACCAGAAACGCGGGATGCAGCTCAACATGGCTTACCACGGTAAGCAGGTCATGCTGACCTACGACATGCCGCTGGGCGAGATCGTGCTGGACTTCTTCGACAAGCTCAAATCGGTGAGCCGTGGGTACGCGTCCATGGACTACGAGTTCAAGGAATACCGGGCTTCGGACGTGGTGAAAGTCGACATCCTGCTCAACGGCGAGAAGGTGGACGCCTTGTCCATCATCGTGCACCGGAGTCAGTCGCAGTACCGGGGTCGCGCGGTGGCCGCCAAGATGCGCGAGATCATCAGCCGGCAGATGTTTGATGTGGCGATCCAGGCGGCCATCGGTGGCAACGTGATCGCGCGCGAGACCATCAAGGCGCTGCGCAAGAACGTGCTGGCAAAATGCTACGGTGGTGACATCACCCGCAAACGCAAACTCCTCGAAAAACAGAAAGCAGGCAAGAAGCGCATGAAACAGATCGGCTCGGTCGAGGTGCCCCAGGAGGCTTTTCTCGCTATTTTGCAGGTGCAGGACTGATGCAGGCCGCCATGAGTGCGATCACCGCGGTGATCCTGACGGCTTTCGCGGCCTACACGGGGGCCTGGTACACGGGCATGGTCGAAGGCAATTTCGCACTGTTGTTGATGCTGGCCACGCTGGTCACCGGCGTCTACTGGGTTGCCGAGAAGCTGGTGTTTCTGCCCCAGCGCAAGCGCACCGCGCAGCGGGTGCTCGACGAACACAATGCACGCACGGCGGCTTTGCATCAGCAGGGCTTCCATCAGGGCGAGGCCGCCGACATCGAACCGACACGCCAGAAACTGCTGATGCAGCCCTGGTGGCTGGACTGGACGGCGGGTCTGTTTCCCGTGATCCTGGCCGTGTTCGTGTTGCGATCGTTTCTGTTCGAACCGTTCAAGATTCCATCCGGTTCCATGATCCCCACGCTGCGGGTGGGTGACCTGATCCTGGTCAACAAGTTTCACTACGGTGTGCGCCTGCCGGTCTTCAACACCAAGCTGTTTTCCAACAACGATCCGCAGCGCGGCGACGTGATGGTGTTCCGCTATCCGCCCCAGCCGAGTCTGGACTACATCAAGCGTGTGATCGGGGTGCCCGGTGACGAGGTGGCCTATGTCAACAAGCAGCTGACCGTCAACGGCAAGCCGGTTCCGCGCAGTGTTGAACCCGAGTTCTTCGATTCCGACGCCATGCGCTACGCGCACCAGTTTCGTGAAACCCTGGGGGAGCGCCAGTACAACACCCTCAACGACGATGATCGTCCGGCCTTTGTGCAGGGCACCACGGACTTCCCCTTCAGGGAAAACTGCAACTACACCGTGGAAGGTGTGGTGTGCAAGGTGCCCAAGGGCCACTATTTCATGATGGGTGACAATCGGGACAATTCGCAGGACTCTCGGTACTGGGGGTTCGTGCCGGAAGCGAACATCGTGGGCAAAGCCTTTTTTGTCTGGATGAACTTCGGTGATCTGGGACGCATCGGTTCGTTCGAGTGACCCGTTTATCAAGCTCTGCTGGAGGATGACACACGTGAAACTGAAACAACAACAACGCGGTTTGACCTTTTTCGGTCTGATTGTGGTCGGTATTTTGCTGGCCTTCGCCGGCGTGGTCCTGGCCCAGGTGGTGCCGACCTACATCGAATTCCTCGCCGTGCAGAAGGCGGTGCAGAAGTCTGTTGAGGGCGAGACCGTGGCCGAAGTGCGTACCATTTTCGACAAGGCGGCCCAGATCGACGACATCACGTCGATCACCGGCAAGGACCTTGTGGTGAGCAAAGAGGGTAGCCAGGTCGTGGTTTCTTTCGCCTACAACCGCGACATTCATCTGACAGGGCCGGCCTATTTGGTCATGAAGTACGAAGGCCGTTCGAAGTGATTGTCGTGCAGCAAGCGGGGCGACCAACAGGCTGCCAGTGGCCTTGAATCCGGAGCTTCAGGCGCTGCAGCAACGCCTGAACCACCATTTTTCCAACCCGCGCCTGCTGGAGCGCGCGCTGACCCACCGCAGCTTCACGTCCGACCACAACGAACGGTTGGAGTTTCTGGGGGACTCGGTGCTCAATCTGGCCATCTCGGGCCTGCTGTTCGAGAAGCTCAGCCAGCTGCCCGAAGGCGATCTTTCCCGCGTGCGGGCGAATCTGGTCAAACAAGACACCCTGTTCCAGATCGCCGTCGGTTTGGGATTGGCGACCGGTTTGCGGCTGGGGGATGGCGAAAAGCGTTCGGGGGGGCACAAGCGCCCGTCGATCCTGGCCGACGCGCTCGAAGCCATCATTGGCGCGGTGTACCTCGACGCTGGCTTTGAAGTGGCCGCCGCGCTGGTGCACCGGCTCTACAGCGGCATTGAGCTCAATGCCCAGATGAGCGCCATGGGCAAGGACCCGAAAACCGAATTGCAGGAGTGGCTGCAGGCGCGCAAAATGAAGCTGCCGCTTTATCGTGTGGTGGCCACGCTGGGCGAGGCGCACAAACAGACTTTTGATGTGGAGTGCACCGTGACCGAAACCGGTCGCAGCGAGCGTGGCATTGGCGCTTCGCGCCGTGCCGGTGAGCAGGCCGCCGCTGCGGCCATGTTGCAGTACCTCATGGCCGGTCCGCAGAGCAACCGTTCCTGATGCCGTTGCGCGTCCGTTTCTTTCCCTCACCTTTGCGTTGATCCGTCCGCACGAATCCATGTCCCGAAAACCCGCCCCCTCGCCCGTCCCTTCCCAGCCCGTCGCGCCCGCTGCCAATCCCGAGCTCGACGCCATGCTGGCGCGGGCTCTGGGCAAGTCGGGGGCCGATGCACCTGGGTTGGCGCAAACCGATCCCGACGCGTCTGCGGCCCCCGAGGCCAGCGAACCCGAGCCCATCGATCCCGCCACCCAGCGCTGTGGCTTTGTCGCCATCGTGGGCAAGCCCAATGTGGGCAAATCGACCCTGCTCAACGCACTGGTGGGCCAGAAAGTCAGCATCACCTCTCGCAAGGCGCAGACCACGCGCCACCGCATCACCGGTATGCGGACCCTGGGGCCCACCCAGTTCGTGTTCGTGGACACGCCGGGGTTCCAGACCCGGCACGGCAATGCGCTCAATCGGGCGCTGAACAAGACGGTGCTGGGCGCGGTCAGCGATGTGGATCTGATTCTGTTCGTGGTCGAAGCGGGCCACTTCAACCTGGCCGACGCCAAGGTGCTGGACCTGTTGCCGGCCAATGTGCCCGTGATGCTGGTGGCCAACAAGTTCGACCTGGTGCATCGCCGCGGTGATCTCGCGCCCTGGCTGCGTTCCATGCAGGAACGCCACCCGTTTGCCGAGTTTGTGCCGATGTCGGCCAAGCATCCGAAGGACATCCAGCGCCTGTTCGCGATCTGCGAAAAATACCTGCCCCTGCAGCCCTGGATGCACGATCCGGACGATCTGACCGACCGCAGCGAGCGTTTCATGGCCAGCGAGATGGTGCGCGAGAAGCTCTTCCGCCTCACCGGGGACGAGTTGCCCTACACCTCCACCGTGGTGATCGACAAGTTCGAGGAAGAGGGCGCACTCAAGCGCATCGCCGCGACCATCGTGGTCGAGCGCGAGGGCCACAAGGGCATGGTCATTGGCGACAAGGGCGAGAAGCTCAAACGCATTGGCACCGAAGCGCGCCAGGAGCTGGAAAAGCTCTGGGACTGCAAGGTGTATCTGGAGCTGTGGGTCAAGGTGCGCTCGGGCTGGGCGGACGACGACGCGCGGGTCCGATCTTTCGGCTACGAATGATGCGGCTCCCACCGCGGCATCGCTGCGCTGGTCGCTGTCTCCCAAGGAGGCTGGCCGTGTTGCGGGGTGGACCGTTGCGGGCGTGCCGGGCCGCCGGTCCTGTGTTCGACGTGTGATGGCGACGCGCCGGTTTTCCGAAGAACCCGCTTTCATCCTGCACCGCTACGACTGGAGCGAATCCAGCCTGGTGCTGGAAGCCTTCACCCGCCACCATGGCCGCATCGCGCTGGTGGCCAAGGGCGTCAAACGCCCCACCTCCCAGTTCCGTCCGGTGCTGCTGCCACTGCAGCCGCTGCACCTGAGTTGGGGCGGCGAGGCCGAGGTGCGCACGCTCAAGGCCGCGCAATGGCAGGGTGGTCACGTCATGCCCACGGGCGAGGCGCTGCTCTCGGGGTGTTATCTCAACGAATTGCTCATGCGCCTGCTGGCGCGCGATGACCCGCATCCGGGGCTGTTTGACCACTACGCCTTTGCGGTGCAGTTGCTGGCCGAACGCGCCGACGCCCAGCAGCTCATCCTGCGCGCGTTCGAGTTGCTGCTGCTGCGCGACATCGGTCTGTTGCCCGGTCTGGCCCATGAGGGCAATACCCTGGCCGGGTTGAACGCGACAGACCCCTATGTGCTGGTGCCGGAAAGTGGCTTGCGTGCAGCGCACGACGACGATGCCCATGCGCTCTCGGGTGAACAATGGCTGGCGCTGCAGACGGCCATGGACGAGGCGGGGCCTTTCGTGGCCACCTTGCGTGCCTGCGCCGGCTGCCAGCAAGCCTTGCAGCCGCAACTGCGGAGTCTGCTGCACTACCATAGCGGCGTGCGGGTGTTCAAGACGCGCCAACTGATGCTGGATGTGCAGGCCATGAGCCGGCCACGCGGTTCTCCGAACGCGGCGGGGCTGGCGGCCGACCCGCTGGCTTGAGTTCCCTTCACTTCATTCCACATTGCCGCCCCATTCGCCATGTCCATGGACCCGCACCTCCATTCCAGCCGCACAGCGCTTTCGGTCAACCTCAACAAGGTGGCCCTGGTGCGCAACACCCGGCACCTGGGCATCCCGTCCGTCACGCGGGCGGCTACGCTGTGCCTGCAGGCCGGAGCGGGTGGGATCACCGTGCATCCGCGACCCGACGAACGACACATCCGGCTGCACGATGTGTTCGATCTGGCGCAGGTGCTGCAAGCGTGGCCCGGGCGCGAGTACAACATTGAGGGCAATCCGTTTCACAACCTGATGGACGTGGCACGCGAAGTGTGTGCTCGCGGACTGCCGCTGCACCAGTTGACCTTCGTGCCGGACAGCGAGGGCCAGTTCACAAGCGACCACGGCTGGAGCTTTCCGCAAGATGCCGAACGCCTGCGGCCGCTCATTGCCGAAGCGCAGGCACTGGGCGCGCGCGTGAGCCTGTTCATGGACCCGGAGCCCGCCGCGATGGCCGCGGCCAGGGCCGTGGGCGCCGACCGGGTGGAGCTGTACACCGAGCCCTATGCCGCAGCCTGGCACACGCCGCAGCGGGCCAGCCAGCTGGAGCGCTACCGCGCAGCCGCGCAGGCGGCGCTGGACGCTGGCCTGGGGGTCAACGCGGGCCACGACCTCAACCGCGACAACCTCACGGCTTTCCTGCGCGGTGTGCCGGGTGTGAGCGAAGTCTCGATCGGTCATGCCCTGATCGCCGACGCGCTGGAGCTGGGCTACAGCGCCACCGTGGCCGACTACCAGCGCTGCATCGACGAGGCGTTCGGCGGCGCGGATTCATCCGCGGGACTGGGCAACCGCCAGCCCCAGGGCCATGACCAACGTGCTGGCACATGATCTTCGGCATCGGCACCGACATCTGCGACATCCGGCGCGTGGAAGCCACCTGGCAGCGCCAGGGAGAGCGCTTCGCGCGCAAGGTGCTGAGCGACGCGGAGTTCCTGGTGTGGCAAAAGCGCAGCGCGCGCTGGCCACAGCGGGGCCTGCGCTACCTGGCCACGCGTTTTTCCGCCAAGGAAGCGTTTTCCAAGGCCATCGGCCTGGGCATGCGCATGCCCATGACCTGGCGGCACTGCGAGATCACCAACCTGGCGAGCGGACAGCCCGTGATCGTGTTGCATGGTGAACTCAGAACTTGGTTTGAAGCCCGGGGGCTGCGTGCCCACGTGACCGTCACCGACGAGAGCGACTATGCGGCCAGCTTTGTGGTGGTCGAAACCGATGCACCCGATACCGCGCCAACCGAGAACCCACCATGCACCAGCACGCCCCCCTGATCATCGACGTCGCCGGCCACAGCCTGACCACCGCCGAGCGCCGGCGCCTGGCGCATCCCCTGGTGGGCGGCGTGATCCTGTTCTCCCGCAACTGGCAAGACCGCGCCCAGCTGACGAAACTGTGCCGCCAGATCAAGACCGTGCGGCCCGATCTGCTGATCGCCGTGGACCACGAGGGCGGTCGCGTGCAGCGTTTTCGCAGCGACGGCTTCACCCACTTGCCGCCGATGGCGGCCTTTGGCGCGCTGTGGGGGCAACCCGGGCGCCTGGGCGACATGGAGGGTTCTTCGGCACTGCGGGCCTGCAACGCCGCCACAGCGACGGGCTATGTGCTGGGGGCCGAGTTGCGCGCCTGCGGCGTGGACCTGAGCTTCACACCGGTGCTGGATCTGGACTACGGCGAGAGCTCGGTCATCGGCGACCGCGCCTTTGCGCGCGATCCGCGCGTGGTGACCCTGTTGGCCCAGGCCCTGATGCTGGGCCTGCAGCAAAGTGGCATGGGCAACTGCGGCAAGCACTTTCCCGGTCACGGTTTCGTGAAGGCGGATTCGCACCTGGCGATCCCGGTGGACCGGCGCAGCCTCAAAGCCATTCTGGCGGAAGACGCCGCGCCCTACGGCTGGCTCTCCAGCGGTCTGCAGGCGGTGATGCCGGCGCATGTGATCTACCCCAAGGTGGACAGCCGGCCTGCCGGTTTCTCGCCGCGCTGGCTGCAGGAGGTGCTGCGCCGTCAGCTCCATTTCACCGGTGCGATCTTCAGCGATGACCTGAGCATGGCCGCAGCGCGCCAGATCGATGGCCGCGAGGTCAGCTTCGCCGAGGCCGCGCTGGCCGCTTTGTCCGCGGGTGGCGATATGGTGGTGTTGTGCAACCAGAGCGTGGTGGAGGCCGGTGCGCCGATCGACGCCGCCATCGACGCCTTGTCCCGGGCCGTGATCGAAGGCCGCTGGCAACCCAACCCAGCGAGCGAGGAGCGGCGCCTGGCCTTGCTGCCGCGCGCGGCCGCACTGGAGTGGGACGCCTTGATGGTGAGCGAGCGCTACATGCAGGCGCTTTCGTTGTTGCCGTAAGTCGGAGCGTGGGGGCTCACCGCTCCACGCCGATCTTGTCCAGCAGGTCGGAGATCAGTTCCAGGCGCAGCAGCGGGTTGTCCAGCGACATCAGGCGGTGCTTGAGTTCGGCCGGTGCCGGCAGCAGTTCGGCCCAGCGGTTGGCCACCCAGCCGCAGTCGTTCCAATGGTAGGGCGGCTGCAGGGGCACTTCGTTCATGCCCTGGGGGTCGCGCTCCTGCAGGTTGTGCAGCAAACGCTGCAAGGCGTCGCGCGTGGGCACCAAGTGTTCCGGCACCGGAATCACCGGTTCGGCCGGGTCGAGCCGCACGTCGGCCACCCACAGGCCATGCGGCAACTGGTGGCTGTGGGTCACATGGAAGCGTTGCAGGCCGCGGCAGTGGATCATCAGCAGGCCGGGCTGGGGCCGCTCCAGCTGTTCGATCTGGGCCAGCGTGCCCACCGGGTAAAACACTTCCCGGGCGAACGCCGCGCCACCGGGTGCCGCATTCGGGTCGATGCGGCGCACCTCGTCACCTTCGGACAGACACACCACACCAAACGGTGCCCCCGCCTTGTGACAGCGGCTGATCATGTCGAGATAGCGCACCTCGAAAATGCGCAGTGGCATCCAGCCGCCCGGAAACAGGACGGTCTGCAGGGGAAACAGGGGCAGCAGCGAGAGCGTGAGCGCTGCGGGTTCGGCATTCAATCGCTGACCACCGCGTCCGCGCTCTGACGCTGCAGCATGGCCAGCGTGTTGGCGACGGTGGTGCGCAATTCCCGGCGGTCGCAGATGAAGTCCACGGCGCCCTTGGTCTGCAGGAATTCGGCGCGCTGGAAGCCCTCGGGCAACTTCACGCGCACGGTGTTTTCAATCACCCGCGGGCCGGCAAAGCCGATCAGGGCCTTGGGTTCTGCGATCACCACGTCGCCCAGGAAGGCGAAGCCGGCGGACACGCCCCCCATGGTGGGATCGGTGAGCACGCTGATGTAGGGCAGCCCCTTTTTCGCCAGGCGGGTGAGCGAGGCGTTGGTTTTGGCCATCTGCATGAGCGAGAGCAGGCCCTCCTGCATGCGCGCGCCACCGGTCGCGGTGAAGCAGACGAAGGGCACCTTCTGCGCGATGGCTTCTTCCACGCCGCGCACGAAGCGCTCGCCCACCACGGAGCCCATGGAACCGCCCATGAAATCGAACTCAAAACAGGCCACCACCAGGCTGACACCCTGCACCGCACCGCCCACCACGATCAGCGCATCGGTTTCGCCGGTGGATTCGAGCGCCTCTTTCAGGCGTTCGGGGTACTTGCGGCTGTCCTTGAATTTCAGCGCATCGACCGGCAGCACCTCCTGCCCGATCTCGTAACGGCCTTCGGCGTCCAGGAAGGCATTGAGCCGTGCCCGGGCCCCGATGCGGTGGTGGTGGCTGCAATGCGGGCAGACGTTCTGGTTTTTCTCCAGATCGTTTTTGTAGAGCACGGCTTCGCAGCTCGGGCACTTGATCCACAAGCCTTCGGGCACGCTGCGGCGCTCGGTCGGGTCGGTGTGGGTGATCTTGGGGGGCAGCAGTTTTTCGAGCCAGGACATCGGGTTCTCCTACGCAGGGGGCCGGGCCGCTCGGGCCCGGCAAGGTCAGCGGATTATGCGTCCAGCGCTTTTCGTATGGTGCGCAGGAAATGGGCCGCCACCGCCACCACTTTTTCGTGCGGTTCGTCCTCGATCAACTGGATGATCTTGCTGCCGATCACCACCGCGTCGGCGCTCTTTCCGATGGCCTTGGCGGTTTCGGCATCGCGGATGCCAAAACCGACCCCCACCGGGATGCTGACGTGCGCCCGGATGCGTGGCAGCATGGCTTCGACCTGGCCCACGTCCAGCGTGCCGGCACCGGTCACGCCCTTGAGCGAGACGTAGTACACATACCCGCTGGCCACACGCGCCACCTGCGCCATGCGCTCGTCGGTGGAGGTCGGAGCCAGCAGGAAGATCAGGTCCATGTCGGCGGCGCGCAGCGCGGCGGCGAAGTCCTCGCACTCCTCGGGCGGGTAGTCGACCACCAGCACGCCGTCCACCCCAGCCGACCCGGCGTCGCGCACGAAGCTGCCGGCACCGTGTTTCTGGTCGTAGCGTTCGATCGGGTTGGCGTATCCCATCAGCACCACCGGGGTGGCGGTGTTGCGCTCGCGGAAGGTTTTCACCATCGCGATGACCTGGGTCAGGCCAATGCCCAGCGCCAGCGCGCGGTCGCCAGCCCGCTGGATCACCGGGCCGTCGGCGGAAGGGTCGGAAAACGGCACGCCGAGTTCGATGACGTCGGCGCCGGCCTCGACCATGCCGTGCATCAGATCGGGCGTGATGTCGGCATAGGGGAAACCGGCGGTGACGAAGGGGATCAAGGCTTTGCGGCCTTGGGCCTTGAGATCGGCGAAGGTTTTTTCGATGCGGCTCATTTGGACACCTTCACGACGGCGGTTTCAGCACCGCCTTTGACGGACTGGCCCCGGCAGCTGGGGCGGCAATAGAAGTCGGCACTGGACAGATCGGCCACGGTGCCGATGTCTTTGTCGCCACGCCCCGAGAGGTTGACCAGGATGGACTGGTCCGGGCGCATGGTCCTGGCGAGCTTCATGGCATGGGCCACGGCGTGGCTCGACTCCAGCGCCGGAATGATGCCCTCGGTGCGGCAGAGGTAGTGAAAGGCCTCCAGTGCCTCGGCGTCGGTGATGCCGACGTATTCGGCGCGGCCGATGTCCTTCAGGAACGCATGCTCCGGGCCGACGCCGGGATAGTCCAGCCCGGCGCTCACGCTGTGGGTCTCGGTGACCTGGCCGTTGTCGTCCTGCAATACATAGGTGCGGTTGCCGTGCAGCACGCCGGGGCTGCCTTTCTGCAGCGAGGCCGAGTGCTTGCCACTCTCCAGGCCTTCGCCGGCGGCCTCCACGCCGATCAGGCGCGTTTGCTCGTGGTTGATGTAGGGGTAGAAGATGCCCATGGCGTTGCTGCCACCGCCCACACAGGCCACCACCGCGTCGGGTTGTTCGCTGGTGCAGCCCGCGGCTTTGAGCATCTCGGGCATCTGCACCAGGCACTCCTCACCGATCACACTCTGGAAGTCGCGCACCATCATGGGGTAGGGGTGTGGTCCGGCCACGGTGCCGATGATGTAGAAGGTGTTGTCCACGTTGGCGACCCAGTCGCGCATGGCCTCGTTGAGCGCGTCCTTGAGCGTCTTGCTGCCGCTTTCCACCGGCACCACGGTGGCGCCCAGCAGCTTCATGCGGTAGACGTTGGGGCTCTGGCGTTTCACGTCTTCGCTGCCCATGTAGACCACACACTCCAGGCCGTAGCGCGCGCAGATGGTGGCCGTGGCCACGCCGTGTTGTCCGGCGCCGGTCTCGGCGATGATGCGCGGCTTGCCCATGCGCCTGGCGAGCATGGCCTGACCGATGACGTTGTTGATCTTGTGCGCGCCGGTGTGGTTGAGGTCTTCGCGCTTCAGGAAGATCTGGGCGCCGCCCTGCTCACGGCTCATGCGCGCGGCGTGGTAGACCGGAGAAGGGCGGCCCACGAAGTGGGCGAGCTCGCTCCTGAATTCGGCGAGGAACTCGGGGTCGTGTTGGTACTGCGCGTAGGCGGCCTTCAGTTCGTTGATGGCGTGCGTGAGGGTTTCGCTCACGAAACTGCCGCCGTAGATGCCGAAGTGGCCGCGGGCGTCGGGTTGCTGGTAGGTGTCCATGGGGTGTTCTCGGTTCGATGGCCCGAGCAGCCCCGTCGGGTGGGGCTCAGCTGGGGCGGGATGACAGCAGGTCGGCCGCGCGCACGGCGGCCACGAAGGCGAGCATCTTGTCGGGGTCTTTGATGCCTTTGGCGACTTCGACCCCGGAGCTCACGTCAACGGCCCAAGGCCGTACGCGGCGAATGCCATCGGTCACGTTTGCAGGCGTGAGTCCACCAGACAAAACGAGGCGAGAGCTGGCGTTTAGAAGCGGATGTGACCAATTGAATGCTGTCCAGTCGAAGGAAAGACCTCCGCCGCCAAAACCCTCGACGTGGGCGTCGAGCAGGATGGCCTGGGCGGCGGCGAAGTCCTGCGTGTATTTTAGAAGATCAAAGCCCGCGCCGTCAGGACCGGCGGGAATGCGCGCCGCGCGCAGAAAAGGCCTGGCGGCGGCGCCACAGTCGGCGGGTGTCTCGTCGCCATGGAACTGCAGCAGGGCGTTGGGCACGGCCGAAAGTCCCTGAGCGATGTATTCGGGGCTGGCGTTGACGAACAGCAGCACCGGGGTGACGAAGGGGGGCAGGTGGCTTGCGAGTTCAGCCGCACGCTCGGGCGGGACGAATCGCGGACTCTGGGGGTACAGCACGAACCCGATTGCATCGGCACCGGCCCGCACGGCGGCGTCCACGTCGGCCTCGCGGGTCAATCCACAGATTTTGATGCGGGTGCGGTGCAGGGGCATGGCGCGTGGCTTTCGCCCTCGCTAGGGTAGCCAGTCGAAAGCGGGTGTGCGGGTCGGCAGGTTCAGCGATTCATCGTACACCGGCCCGAGGAAATACAGGCCATCAGGGGAAAAAGTGGGCGCTGCGGCCTCCCGGCTCTTCGCCGCCAGCACCTCGGCCATCCAGCCCGGGGGGCGTCGGCCGCTGCCGATCATGATCAGGCAACCCATGATGTTGCGAATCATGTGGTGCAGGAAGGCCGAGGCCTCGAATTCGAAGCGCCAATAGGCACCACGCCGGCTGATGTCCACGCGCAGCATCTGCTTGACGGGGCTGTGGGCCTGGCAGGCCGAGGCCCGAAACGAGGTGAAGTCGTGCTCACCGAGCAGCGCCTGGGCGGCCTGTTGCATCGCCTCGAGTTGCAGGGGGCGGAACACCCACCCCACCCGGCCGGCATCCACGCTGGGGCGCACCGGAGACTCCAGCAGCACATACGCGTACCGGCGCGAGCGCGCACTCGCGCGGGCATGGAAGCTGTGTGGTACCTGCCGCGCCCACTGCACCGCAATGTCGGGTGGCAGAAAACGGTTGGTGCCGCGGACCCATGCGGTTTCCGGCCGATCCAGCGCACAGTCGAAATGCACCACCTGCATCAGGCCGTGCACACCGGCGTCGGTGCGACCGGCGCACAAAGTGGAGATGCCGTCCAGGGCGGTGAACTGGGTCAGCGCCAACTCCAGACGGTCCTGAACGGTGCGACCGCTGGGCTGGCTCTGCCAGCCATCGTAGGCCTCTCCGTGGTAACTGACGCCCAACGCGATCCGCGCAGTACCAGGCACCGTTCCAGACGGTGGGTCCGACGGCGGATGAACGCTGGGCAAACCGGTTGTCAATCGATGGAGGGCTGCGCGCGTCAGGTGAGATCGGCGAGGAAGGTGCTGGCCTTGTTCTTGAGGGTCCCCGATGCTTCGGCCAGCACTTCTTCGGCCAACGACCGGGCTCCCTCCAGATCACCGATGGCACGAAACTCTTCGGCCAGCGAGAGTTTGGTCACCAGGGGGCTTTCTTCGGTCAGGGCGCCCAGTTCGGAAGGCGCCGTGTTGGGCGAATCGTCCAGATCGAGGGTGATTTCGTTGAGATCGAACGACAGCATCTCGGGCGCCGCCGAGGCGGTCGCGCCCACGGTGCTCGGTGCCGGTGCAACGGGCTTGTCCGAAGCGAAATCGGGCAGGATTTCGTTGTCGCCGAAGGCGGATACCTCGTTCTTCGACGGCATCAGCGCACTGTTGTTGGCAGAGGGTGTTGGCGCACGGGTGAGCGTGGCAGGTTCCGATGGAAAGTCCAGGTCAAAGTCCATGGACATGGACGAGGGACCGGCCTTTTCCTCCACCGATCGGGTGAGTGCATCGGTTTCGTTGAGGTCGTCCAGGGCGGACATGGCAGCGCCGGCCCGGGGTGCCGGTGATTCGGCTTGCAGCATGGCCAGCGCCGAAGGGACGCCTTGAGAAGCGTCGAGATCGAGATCGAGGTCCAGATCGAGGTCGGCATTCAAGTCGGCTCCGGGGCCGTCTTGTTGTGTCAGCGTACTGCTGGCGAATGGAATGGTGTTGTTGGACGCACCACCAGCAGAGCCACCACCCTTCACCGCCGGGCTTCCGCCGGGTTGGTACAGCGGGTTGTTGGGGTCCAGTTCCTTGCCCAGTTCGCAGGCATGCTCCCATTCGGAACCCAGGCCCTGGGTGAGGCCATAGGCTTCCGTGGCGACCACTTCAAAAGCCTTGGCGTCGCGCCGTTTGGCATAGATCTCGAGCAACTTGTTGTGGATCGCCACGCGGGTGGGCGCGCTGCGCATGGCTTCTTTGAGGATTTCCTCGGCCTGCAGGTCGCGGCCATAGGCCAGATAGACATCGGCTTCCGCGACCGGATCCACGTCCCCGGCCGCATCGAGCTGGCTGGGCGAATACACCATGGAAGAACCCGATGCCGTGGCTTCGGCGGTGTCAATGCGCTGGCCGCCGCTGGAGCCGAAGAACGAGTCGGGCTGAAGGCGGCTTTCTAGAAACGAGCTGTCGACGCCAACACTTTTTTTGCGTTGCCGAATGCGGTAGAAGCCCAGACCGGCCAGCAGGGCCAGCAGCGCACCAGCACCCGGCAGAACGAAGGGGTTGTCAAGCAACTGATCGACGAACGAGGGTTCTTCAACCGCGGGAGCGGGCGGAGGAGGCGGCTTGCTCACGGCGGGCGCGGGTGCAGGCGCCGGGGCCGGAGGAGCCGGTTCGGTCGTGGCTTCCGGTGCCGGCGGCGGCGAAGGTTCGGCCGCCACGGGGCTGGGGGCCTTGATGGCGGCGGCATCCGGCGTCGCCTGGGCGGGCGCTGCGGGCGGGCTGGCCGCAGCGGCAGGTGTCGCTGGGACAGTGGGTGCAGCGGGGTTCAGTTTCCCCAACTCTTCGATGTTGCGGGAGAGCTCGGCCACGCGGGTCGAGGCCTCCTTGGCTTGACGATCCTGCGCGATCGCATCTTCTTTGGCGGTTTGCGCAGGCGTGGCACCTTTGGACAGGGTCAACTTGTCCTGGGCCGGTGCAACGGGCTTCTTGTCTTCCACCTCGGCCTGTACGCGACCGGTGTCCTGTCGATCCGCGGTGCCCACATCGGCCTCGGGCGCGGCACCCGCCAGGCGACGGCGGAACTCGTTGAAGTCGCGACTTTGAGCCGCGATGATCTGGCGCGCTTCGTTGGCAGGCACTGCACTGGCGGCCGTTTCGGCGGGCATGTCCAGCACGGCGCCGGCCTTGATCCGGTTGATGTTGTTCCCGATGAAGGCCTTGGGGTTGGCGCGCAGCATGGCCACCAGCATCTGATCCAGCGACACATTGGCTGGGCGATGGTCGGCGGCCAGCCGCCCGGCCGTGTCGCCCGCCTGGACGCGAACCTGAGCTTCGCCACTGGCTTCAGGTGCCGGTGTCGAACCCGGTTCCGGGCTTGGGGTGGCGGCCGCAGGCGCCGGGCGCGCGGCCTGAACGGGTGGGGTCGGGGCGGCCGGGGGCTGCACCGCCGGTGAAGCGCCGACGGCTGCGGGCGGCACCACGGGCCGTGCGGATGGGGGAGGCACCGGCGATGGCCGCGGTTGGGCAGAAACGCCCGGAGCGAGCGGCGCCGCAGCAGCCGGGCGCAGGTTGGGCGGGTCAAACAGCAGGGTGTAGTCGCGAACGACGCGACCGGAAGCCCAGTTGGCCTCCAGAATCATGTCCATGAACGGTTCGTTCACCGGCCGGCCGCTGGACAGCCGCAAGAAGGCGCGACCGTCTGGCCGCCGTTCCAGGCTGACCCGCAGATCGCTCAAGGCGGGATTGAACTCCATGCCCGCGGCACGAAAAGCATCGCCCGGGGCCAGGCCGACACGCAGGCTGGACGCCTCTTCGGCGGAGATTTCAGGGACGTCGATTTCGGCCCGCAGAGGTTCCCCGAGGGCCGACTGCACCACGATGCGACCCAGAGCCAAGGCCTGGGCGTCGCCATGTTGCGTCAGGCCGATGCACAACACCGCCGCCGCTGCAACCGCATGTAACCGCGCAAGGCCGCGCTCGCTGGTGTGTCGGGGGTGGGCGGGCGTGGGTTGTAGGGGAGTGTGGCGGGTGTGAATAGGCACATGAACCTCGACGTAAAAAACCGAGAATTGACCATAACATCAACGCATTACGGTGACAAGCTGAGAATTCGCTTGAGTTTCTGAGGCACCGTTCGACGAACCGTGAGATCGTACACGCGTTGCAACCACACAACGGGATCGCGCCGATCCGCGGTCCCGTCGGGGTTGTCTCTTGTCACAGTTTCATGCACTCAACAGGATGCGCAGCATACGGCGCAGCGGTTCGGCTGCGCCCCACAGCAACTGGTCACCAATGGTGAACGCGCCCACGTATTCCGGTCCCATGGCCAGCTTGCGGATGCGGCCGACGGGGATGGTCATGGTGCCGGTCACGGCCACCGGCGTCAGATCCCTGACGGTCGCTTCACGGTTGTTGGGTACGACTTTGACCCAGTCGTTGTCGGCGGCAATCATGGCTTCCAGATCGGCGACTGGGACGTCCTTGCGCAGTTTGAAGGTCAATGCCTGGCTGTGGCAGCGCATGGCGCCCACGCGCACGCAGAAGCCGTCCACAGGAATGGCGGCGGAGCCGAAGCCTTCACCCAGCCCCAGGATCTTGTTGGTCTCGGCCATGCCCTTCCACTCTTCCTTGGACATGCCGTTGCCCAGGTCCTTGTCGATCCAGGGGATCAGCGAGCCGCCCAGCGGCACACCGAAGTTGGCCGTTTCGGCGCCGCTCAGCGCGCGCTGCTTGGCGATCACCTTGCGGTCGATTTCCAGGATGGCGCTTTTGGGGTCGTCCAGCAGGGACTTCACTTCGGCGTTGAGCGTGCCGTACTGCGTCAGCAGTTCGCGCATGTGCTGGGCGCCGCCGCCCGACGCCGCCTGGTAGGTCTGGGTGCTCATCCACTCCACCAGTCCGGCCTTGTACAGCGCGCCCACGCCCATGAGCATGCAGCTCACGGTGCAGTTGCCGCCGATCCAGTTCTTGCCGCCATTGGCCAGTGCGTCCTTGATCACCGGCATGTTCACCGGGTCCAGGATGATGACGGCGTCTTTTTCCATGCGCAGCGTGGAGGCGGCGTCGATCCAGTGGCCGTTCCAGCCCGCGGCACGCAGTTTGGGGAACACTTCGCTGGTGTAGTCGCCACCCTGGGCGGTGATGACGATGTCGCAGCGCTTGAGGGCGGCGATGTCGTGCGCATCCTGCAAGGTGGTCTCGTTCTTCGCCATGGCCGGGGCCTTGCCGCCAGCGTTGGAGGTGGAGAAGAACAGGGGCTCGATCAGGTCGAAGTCTTTTTCCTCGACCATGCGATCCATCAACACCGAGCCGACCATGCCGCGCCAGCCGACCAAACCAACCAACTTGCTCATTTCAAACGCCCTTTCAGATTAAAGAAACAGGTCCAGACCAGACTGTTTGCCCCGGCTCGTCTGGCCGGGGAGGGCGCACGACGAACCAGAGCTGTTCAGCCCTTAATGGTCGTGGTTTTGGTGGTGTTTGCGCGCACTGCGACCCCGGCCATGGCGGCGGAGGCGTTGTTCAGCTTGAACGGGCGGTGGGCAAACATGGGCGAGATTGTAGCGGATGCGAGCTTGGGCGCTGCTTACGGCCGCTTGCTGCTCGGATCAAGGCTTCACCGCGGGCTTGTTGCAAGGCCCGAGCCCGGTGGAGAATGGGGCGCAGCTTTGCAATGGTGGTCATTTTTCAGGAGGCATTGAACATGCTCAAGTACGCGTCGTGGGTGCACGGCAATGCACTGGTGGAAGAATTGCCCCAGGGCATCCTCAAGCGGCATTGGGCCTGGGGCACCGAGCTTCAATTTATTTTTGGCCCGGGCGAGTCACCCGTAGGCACCTGGTGCCACCTACCGATTCCGACACCCGTCATCCTCAACGACAGCCGGCTGAAAGTGCAGACGCTGTTTCTGCTGTTCAAGACCGGGCAGCACGCCGCGATCGACAACCTGCATGTCTTTGACGGACCCAACAAGGTCCACGGCTGGGATATCGTTCCGGGCAGCAACATGTCCGCGCGCCGCAGCGGGGACCACTCCCGCTCCATCGACGCGCAAAACACCTTCACCTTGCCCACGCCCCACGAGCTCGCGTTTGGCCTGTCGATCGCCTTCACGTTCCGGCCGGTCGCGGTGAACACCTCTTTGCCTCAGGTCGACCCCGAAGGCACCTTGCTGATCACCACGGCCGGGGCGGATTTCTTCTGATCCGGATCCAGGCCGTCGACACAAAAAAAGCAGCCCGCAGGCTGCTTTTTTTGTGCCGACGCCGCGCCGCTCAGACCAGGGCCTTGACCACCGCGTCGCCCATCTGCGAAGTGCCCACCTTGGTCGTGCCCTCGCTCCAGATGTCGGGGGTGCGCAGCCCCTGCGCCAGCACCTTCTGCACGGCGGCCTCAATGCGTTGCGCGGCGGCTTCCTGGTTCAGGCTGAAGCGCAGCATCATGGCCGCGCTCAGGATGGTGGCCAGCGGGTTGGCCACGCCCTTGCCAGCGATGTCGGGTGCGCTGCCGTGGCTGGGTTCGTACAGGCCCTGGTTCTTCGCGTTCAGCGAGGCCGAGGGCAGCATGCCGATGGAGCCCGTCAGCATGGACGCCTCGTCGGACAGGATGTCGCCGAACATGTTGCCGGTGACGACCACGTCAAACGCCTTGGGCGCCTTGACCAGCTGCATCGCGGCGTTGTCCACGTACATGTGCTGCAGTTCCACGTCGGGGTACTGGGCGTGCACTTCGGTGACCACGTCTTTCCAGAACTGGAAGGTTTCCAGCACGTTGGCCTTGTCCACGCTGGTGACCTTCTTGTTGCGCTTGCGCGCGGCCTGGAAGGCGACGTGGGCGATGCGCTCGATCTCGGGCTTGCTGTAGCGCATGGTGTCGAACGCTTCTTCGGCGCCGGGGAAGTGGCCGTCGGTGGCCACGCGGCGGCCGCGCGGCTGGCCGAAGTAGATGTCGCCGGTGAGCTCGCGGATGATGAGAATGTCCAGACCCGCGATCAGCTCGGGTTTGAGGCTGGATGCCCCCACCAGCTGTTCGTAGCAGATGGCCGGGCGGAAGTTGGCGAACAGGCCCAGGTTCTTGCGCAGGCCCAGGATGGCCTGCTCGGGGCGCAGCGGACGGTCCAGCTTGTCGTATTTCCAATCACCGACGGCACCGAACAGCACGGCGTCGGCCGACTTGGCCAGGTTGAGCGTGGACTCGGGCAACGGGTGGCCGTGCGCCTCGTAGGCGGCGCCGCCCACCAGGGCGGATTCCATTTCGAAGCTGAGGTCGAGGGCGTTGAGGACCTTGACCGCCTCGGCCACGATTTCGGTGCCGATGCCGTCACCCGGGAGAACTGCGATTTTCATGATTTGGGAGAAGTTAAAGGATAAGGTTTCGGCGCGAAGTGTCTGTGGTCAGGTTGCCGTGGAACCGGCTCTGCCGGGCCACTGGCAACGCCCCCTGGAAGGGGGTGACGCCGCAGGCGGCGCGGGGGTGGTCACTTACATCGTGTGCGCGAGCCACGGTTTGGTGGCCAGACGCTCTTTCTCAAACGCCTCGATCTTGTCCTTGTGGCGCAGGGTCAGGCCGATGTCATCGAGGCCATTGAGCAGGCAGTACTTGCGGAAAGCCTGCACCTCGAACGGTATTTCTTCACCTTGCGGTTTCACGATCACCTGGCGTTCCAGGTCGATCGTCAGCGGGTAGCCCGGGAAGGCGTATACCTCGTCGAACAGCTGGGCCACCGTGGCCTCGGGCAGCACGATGGGCAGCAGACCGTTCTTGAAGCAGTTGTTGAAGAAGATGTCGGCGTAGCTGGGCGCGATGATGGCGCGAAAGCCGTACTGGTCGATGGCCCAGGGCGCGTGTTCACGGCTGGAGCCGCAGCCGAAATTCTTGCGTGTCAGCAGCACCGAGGCGCCCGCGTAGCGCGCCTGGTTGAGAACGAAGTCCGGGTTGGGTTTGCGCGTGGCGGGGTCCTGGCCGGGCTCGCCCTTGTCCAGGTAGCGCCACTCGTCGAACAGGTTGGGGCCAAAGCCGGTCTTGCGAATTGACTTGAGGAACTGCTTGGGGATGATGGCGTCGGTGTCGACGTTCTCACGGTCCATGGGGGCCACGAGGCCCTGGTGAATGGTGAATTTCTGCATGATGGTGTGAGGGGTATTGCGGAGCTGGCCTCAGTGGGCCGCGTCCTTGACGGCGTCGCCAGCCTTCTCCAGCCCGGAACCGACCGACTGGCCGACGGCCTTGCCGCCTTCGACGGTCTTGTCCTTGACTTCGATGGCCTTGTCCACGACCGCGTCCTTGACTTCGATGGCCTTGTCTTTGACCACGGACGCGTCCTGTTTGACGCCTTGCACGGTGTTGCAGGCGGCCAGAGGCATCAGGGCTGCGGCGGCCAGCAGGATGAACAGGGGTTTGATAGAGGACATGATGGGACTCCTTGAAGAGGGTTCGGGACGGCAGGTCAGGCGATGGTGCGCACGTCAATGAAATGGCCGTGGATCGCGGCGGCGGCGGCCATGGCGGGGGACACCAGGTGGGTACGGCCACCGGCGCCCTGGCGGCCTTCGAAGTTGCGGTTGCTGGTGGAGGCGCAGCGTTCGCCGGGTTCCAGGCGGTCGGCGTTCATGGCCAGACACATCGAGCAGCCCGGTTCGCGCCACTCGAAGCCAGCGGCCTTGAAGATCTCGTGCAGGCCTTCGCGCTCGGCCTGTTCCTTGACCAGGCCCGAGCCGGGAACGACCATCGCCAGCTTGATGTTTCTGGCCACCTTCTGGCCCAGCTTCTTCACCACCGCAGCGGCTTCTCGCATGTCTTCGATGCGGCTGTTGGTGCAGGAGCCGATGAACACCTTGTCCACGAAGATGTCGTTCAGGGCCTTGCCCGGCTCCAGCGCCATGTAGGTGAGCGCACGCTCAATGGCGCCGCGCTTGTTCGGGTCCTTTTCCTTCTCGGGGTCGGGCACGCGGGCGTCCACGCCCAGTACCATCTCGGGCGAGGTGCCCCAGGTGACCTGCGGCACGATGGTGCTGGCGTCCAGCGTCACCACGGTGTCGAACACCGCGTCGGCGTCCGAGTGCAGGGTCTTCCAGTAGGCCACGGCCTGGTCCCATTCCACGCCGGTGGGGGAGAGCGGACGACCCTTGATGTATTCGATGGTTTTTTCATCCACCGCCACCAGGCCGGCGCGCGCGCCGCCTTCGATGGCCATGTTGCAGACCGTCATGCGGCCTTCCATGGACAGCGCGCGGATCGCACTGCCACCGAACTCGATGGTGTAGCCGGTGCCGCCGGCCGTGCCGATCTTGCCGATGATGGCCAGCACGATGTCCTTGGCGGTCACGCCCTTGGGGCACTGCCCGTCCACGCGCACCAGCATGTTCTTGGCCTTCTTGGCCAGCAGGGTCTGCGTGGCCATGACGTGCTCGACCTCGCTGGTGCCGATGCCGTGCGCGAGTGCGCCAAACGCGCCGTGGGTGCTGGTGTGGCTGTCGCCACAGACCACCGTCATGCCGGGCAGGGTGGCGCCGTTTTCCGGACCGATCACGTGCACGATGCCCTGGCGCTGGGACATGAAGGGGAAGAAGGCCGCCGCGCCGAATTCGGCGATGTTGTCGTTCAGCGTGGTGATCTGTTCCTTGCTGATCGGGTCGGTGATGCCGTCGTAACCCTGTTCCCAGCCGGTGGTGGGGGTGTTGTGGTCGGCGGTGGCCACGATCGAGCTCACACGCCAGACCTTGCGGCCCGCCTGACGCAGCCCTTCAAACGCCTGTGGGCTGGTCACTTCGTGCACGAGGTGGCGGTCGATGTAGAGGACGGAGGTGCCATCCTCCTCGGTATGGACGACGTGTTCGTCCCAGATCTTGTCGTAGAGCGTGCGTGCCATGGGGTGGGGTTCCTTTGCTGTTGGAATTTTATGCTTCGGGGTCTGTAACGGTGTGTTGTCCGGACTGCTCGCCCAGGTGCGCGACCAGCAGCCGGGCCGTGACCGGCAGGGTCGAAAAATCGCGGGCCACCAGGTCGATCTGCCGGGTGGCCCAGTCATCGGTGAGCGCCACACAGGTGAGCTCGCCCACGCCGTGCATCAGCTCGAAGGCTCGCCTGGGCATCAGGCCGACGCCCAGGCCGTTGTGGATCATGCGGCACATGGCGTCCAGCCCGGTCACACGGATGCGCAGCCGGATGCCGCGGCCGGCGCTGGTGGCGGCCTGGTGCATGGCGAGATAGATGGAGCTGTTGGCGTGCAGCCCCACGTGGTCCCAGTCGAGGCTGTCGGCAAAAGCCAGCTGTTCGCGGTCCGCCAAGGGGTGGTCACGCGGAACGATCAGCACCAGCTGGTCTTGCCGGTAGGGGCGGGTCTGCAGGTCGGGCGGGGGGCCGCTCACCCCCGTGTGGCAGATGCCCAGATCGGCCGCACCTTCCTGCACGGCCCGCACCACCTCGGTGGACAGGTGCTCTTCCAGATCGATCTTGACCTGATCGTGCAGGCGGATGAAGCTGCCCAGGTCCTCGGGCAGGAATTGAACGATGGCCGAGATGTTGGCATGCACCCGCACGTGGCCACGCACACCGTCGGCGTATTCGGACAACTCGCCCTGCATCTTGTCCAGACTGAACAGCACCGAGCGCGCATGGTGGAGCAGGCTCTGGCCGGCGGGCGTGGGGCTGGCACCTCGGGCATGGCGGTAGAGCAGCGTGGTGCCCACGGCGCTTTCAAGATCGGAGAGGCGCTTGCTCACGGCCGAGGGGGCCATGAATTCCTGCTCGGCCGCCTTGCCGATGCTGCCGCGCTCACACACCGCCACAAAGAGCTGGAGCGAGGTGAGGTCGAGGCGGCGGGTGAAGCTGCGGTCCGGGGTGTTCATGGGTGACTCGTCGTGAATGACGATGAGTCATTTATTTTCTCACCTTGGGTGGTATTTTGTCGTCGCATTTGACGATGGGTGTCCCCGCCAAAACAAAACCCGCCGAGGGCGGGTTTTGTGGGCGTGGGGAAGCCGGCTCGGGTCTTTTGAGGGGGCAGTCCACGCAGGGCACCGCGGAACCGGCTCCGCCGGGCCGCCAGTGCCGCCCCCTTGAGGGGTGACGCCGCAGGCGGCGCGGGGGGTGATCCTTTTACCTCGATGCCAGGGGCTTGACGTCGCGGCGGTCGGCACCGGTGAACAACTGGCGCGGGCGGCCGATCTTGTACTCGGGATCGCTGATCATTTCGTTCAGCTGAGCGATCCAGCCGACCGTGCGGGCCAGCGCGAAGATGCCGGTGAACAGGTTGACCGGAATGCCGATGGCGCGCTGCACGATGCCGGAGTAGAAGTCCACGTTCGGGTACAGCTTGCGCGACACGAAGTACTCGTCTTCCAGGGCGATCTTTTCCAGTTCCTTGGCGAGCTTGAACAGCGGATCGTTTTCCAGGCCAAGTTCCTGCAGGACTTCGTTGCAGGTTTCCTGCATCAGCTTGGCGCGCGGGTCGTAGTTCTTGTAGACCCGGTGGCCGAAGCCCATGAGTTTGACGCCGGAGTTCTTGTCCTTGACCTTCTCCATGAACTCGCCGACCTTGGACACGCCGCCCTGGCGCTGGATGTCTTCCAGCATGTTCAGGCAGGCCTCGTTGGCGCCGCCGTGGGCCGGACCCCAGAGGCAGGCCACGCCGGCCGCGATGGCGGCGAACGGGTTGGTGCCCGACGAACCGCACAGGCGCACGGTGGAGGTGGAGGCGTTCTGCTCGTGGTCGGCGTGCAGGATGAAGATGCGATCGAGCGCCTTCTCCAGCACGGGGTTGACTTTGTACTCTTCGCAAGGGGTGCCGAACATCATGCGCAGGAAGTTGCCCGAATAGCTCAGGTCGTTGCGCGGATACATGTAGGGCTGGCCGATGCCGTACTTGTAGGCCATGGCGACCAGTGTGGGCATCTTGGCGATCAGGCGGATGGCCGCGACCTTGCGGTGCTCCGGATTGTTGATGTCGGTGCTGTCGTGATAGAAGGCCGACAGCGCGCCCACCAGACCGGTCAGCACGGCCATGGGGTGGGCGTCACGACGGAAGCCACGCAGGAAGAACTGCATCTGCTCGTTGACCATGGTGTGGTTGATCACGAGCTTGTGGAAGTCGCCGCGCTCTTTCTCATCGGGCAGCTCGCCATTGAGAAGCAGGTAACAGGTGTCGAGGTAGTCGCAGTTGGTGGCGAGCTGCTCGATGGGGTAGCCGCGGTACAGCAACTCACCCTTGTCGCCATCGATGTAGGTGATGGCCGACTGGCAGGAGGCGGTGGACAGGAAGCCGGGGTCGTAGGTGAACATACCGGTCTGCGCGTACAGCTTGCGGATGTCGATCACGTCCGGGCCGATGCTGCCGGCGTACACCGGCAGGTCGACGCTGGGGCTGCCGTTGGAGAACGACAGGGTGGCTTTGTTGTCTACGAGTTTCATGCGGGTTCCTTTTAAGGGGGCTTAAATGGGTTGCCGGGCTGCACGCAGCAGGCCCAGTACGTGCGCGACGTCATCACGGGCCAGCTCGCCCTGGGGAGGTTTTCTTCCAAGCAACAGATCGAGCAGATCGTTGTCAGACAGTTCCATTAGAACCCCCAGGGCTTGAGCCTGGCTGACGGTCAGGCCAGACGCGTGTCTGGCAAAAAAACTGTCGATGAACAGGTCGTTCTCGAGCAGTCCACGGCGGCAGCGCCAGCGCAGCTTGCTCAAGGCGCGTGGATCGAGCAGGGCGTCGGTGGTGCTGGCTTCCATGATGGGTCGGATGGCGTGCTCAGATCGAGCGCATCACCATCATTTCCTTGATCTTGCCGATCGCTTTGGTCGGGTTCAGGTTCTTCGGGCACACGTCCACGCAGTTCATGATGGTGTGGCAGCGGAACAGGCGGTACGGGTCTTCCAGGTTGTCCAAGCGCTCGCTGGTGGCTTCGTCGCGGCTGTCGGCGATGAAGCGGTAGGCCTGCAGCAGGCCGGCTGGGCCGACGAACTTGTCCGGGTTCCACCAGAAGCTGGGGCAGCTGGTCGAACAGCTCGCGCACAGGATGCATTCGTACAGGCCGTTGAGCTCTTCGCGCTCTTCCGGGCTTTGCAGGCGCTCGGTCTGGGGCGGCGGCGTGTCGTTGATCAGGTAGGGCTTGATGCTGTTGTACTGCTTGAAGAACAGCGTCATGTCCACGATCAGGTCGCGCACCACCGGAAGGCCGGGCAGGGGCTTCAAGGTGATCACGCCGGGCAGGGTGTTCATGTTGGTCAGGCAGGCCAGACCGTTCTTCCCGTTGATGTTCATCGCGTCCGAACCGCAGACGCCTTCGCGGCAGGAGCGGCGGAAGGAAATCGAGGGGTCCACCGCCTTGAGCTTCATCAGGGCGTCGAGCAGCATGCGCTCGTGGCCGTCGAGTTCGACCTCGATGGTCTGCATGTAAGGCTTGGCGTCCTTTTCCGGGTCGTAGCGGTAGATCTTGAATGTGCGAAGTGCCATGGTGTTTTTCTCCGTGCGACGTGGGTACTCAGAACGTTCTGACTTTGGGCGGAACGGATTCCACGGTCAGCGGCTTCAAGTTGACGGGCTTGTACGACAGGGTGTTGGTGGCGCTGTCCCACAGCGTGTGCTTCATCCACTCGGCGTCGTTGCGGCCCAGCGGGAACTGGGCGTCGTCGGCCGGGCGCTCGTAGTCGTTGACCGTATGGGCGCCGCGGCATTCGTGGCGCGCGGCGGCCGAGGTCATGGTGGCCTGGGCGACTTCCATCAGGTTGTCGACCTCCAGCGCTTCGATGCGCGCGGTGTTGAACACCTTGGACTTGTCTTTCAGCGTGATGTTGGCCACGCGCTCGCGCAGTGCGTTGATCTTGGTGACGCCTTCGTCCATGCTGGCCTGGGTGCGGAACACGCCAGCGTGCTGCTGCATGATGGCGCGCATGTCGCCGGCCACGTCCTGCGCGTATTCGCCGCTGGTGGAGTTGTCCAGGCGGGCCAGGCGGGCCAGGGTCTTGTCGGCGGCGTCGGCCGGCAGGGGTTTGTGGTTCTGGTTCTTGTCGTTGGTCTCGACGATGTGGTTGCCGGCCGCGCGGCCGAATACCAGCAGGTCGAGCAGCGAGTTGGTGCCCAGGCGGTTGGCGCCGTGCACACTGACGCAGGCGCATTCGCCCACCGCGTACAGGCCATTGACGACCTTCTGCGCGCCGTTGCCGTCGGGCGTGACGACCTGGCCGTTGATGTTGGTCGGGATGCCGCCCATCTGGTAGTGGATGGTGGGCACCACCGGAATCGGCTCGCGCGTAATGTCCACGTTGGCGAAGTTCACGCCGATCTCGTACACCGAGGGCAGGCGCTTGTGGATGGTCTCGGCGCCCAGGTGGTCGAGCTTGAGCAGCACGTAGTCCTTGTTGGGACCGCATCCTCGGCCTTCCTTGATCTCCTGGTCCATGCAGCGGGAGACGAAGTCGCGCGGCGCCAGGTCCTTCAGCGTGGGCGCGTAGCGCTCCATGAAGCGCTCGCCGTTGCTGTTGAGCAGGATCGCGCCTTCACCGCGGCAGCCTTCGGTCAGCAGCACGCCCGCGCCGGCCACGCCGGTGGGGTGGAACTGCCAGAACTCCATGTCCTGCAGCGGGATGCCAGCGCGCGCCGCCATGCCCAGGCCGTCGCCGGTGTTGATGAAGGCGTTGGTGGAGGCGGCAAAGATGCGGCCCGCGCCACCCGTGGCCAGCAGGGTCTGCTTGGCTTCGAGGATGTAGGTTTCGCCGGTTTCCATTTCCAGCGCGGTCACACCCACCACGTCGCCGTCGGCGTCGCGGATCAGGTCCAGCGCCATCCATTCGACGAAGAACGTGGTGCGGGCCTGCACGTTCTGCTGGTACAGCGTGTGCAGCATGGCGTGGCCGGTGCGGTCGGCCGCGGCGCAGGCGCGCTGCACCGGCTTCTCGCCGTAGTTGGCGGTGTGGCCGCCAAACGGGCGCTGGTAGATCGTGCCGTCGGGGTTGCGGTCGAACGGCATGCCGAAGTGTTCGAGCTCGTAGACGACCTTGGGTGCTTCACGGCACATGAACTCAATGGCGTCCTGGTCACCCAGCCAGTCGGAGCCCTTGATGGTGTCGTAGAAGTGGTAGTGCCAGTTGTCTTCGCTCATGTTGCCGAGCGAGGCGGACACGCCGCCTTGAGCGGCCACGGTGTGCGAGCGGGTCGGGAACACCTTGGAGAGCACGGCCACCTTCAGGCCGGCGCGGGCGAGTTGCAGCGAGGCACGCATGCCGGAGCCGCCAGCGCCGACGATCACGACGTCAAATTGGCGCTTGGGGAGATTTGCAGTTGCGGTCATGGCTTCAGAGACTCCAGAGAACTTGAACAGCCCAGCCCAGGCAGGCCACGAGCCAGACGATGGTGACGATGTGCAGCACGAGGCGGATGCCGGCGGGCTTGACGTAGTCCATCCAGATGTCGCGCATGCCGATCCATGCGTGGTAGGCCAGGGCCACGAACACGACGAAGGTCAGCGCCTTCATCCACTGGGCAGCGAAGATGCCGGCCCAGGACTCGTAGCCGATGGGGCCGCTGGTGAACAGCACCTGCAGCAACACGATCAGGGTGAACAGCGCCATGAGGGCGGCGGAGACGCGCTGGGCGAGCCAGTCGCGCAGGCCATAGTGGGCGCCGGTGACGACGCGCTTGGAACCGTAGTTGACAGACATGTTGTATTCCTCTCGATGGCGCTCAGTACAGGCCGAACAGTTTGGCGCCGAGCACCAGCGTCAGGCCGATGCTCAGGGCCAGGGTGACGATGGCCGACGATTTGCCGAACTCTTTGCTGACCGCATGGGCCACGTCCATGTACAGGTGGCGCACACCCGCGATCAGGTGGTGCAGGTAGGCCCAGATGAGGGCCAGCACCACCAGCTTGAAGAACCAGCCCGGCACAAAGCCCAGGCCGGCCGAGAAGGCCGAGCTGAAACGATCGAAGGAAATTTCGGACGACACCGAGGTGTCGAACAGCCAGACGATCAGCGGCAGCAGCACAAACATCAGGCCACCGCTGGCGCGGTGCAGGATCGAGACCCAGCCGGCCAGGGGCAGGCGGTAGGTGGTCAGATCCTTGAAGGCGTTGATGTTGCGGAACTCGGGCCGCTTCTTGGTCAACTCGGTCATGGTGGGGCTTTCTTCCGGGGGGCGGACAGGGGATTGGAAGGGGGATGTAACTCGTTGGTAACTCGGACCACGGGCCCGTAAATTCTATTGCAACGCAGCATACGGGTCGCTGACGCGGCACGGATCGCTCGGACTTTCATGGCGGCATGGGGTCCCGCTTTCAACTCAGTTCGTTGCGGTAGTGGCGCGACTCGGTGCGGTACAGGCCGCGGCGCAACTCCATGGGCACGTCGTTGTACGTGTAGGCCAGACGCTCCACGCTGAGCAGCGGGTGGCCTTCGGGCACGCCGAGCAGCCGGGCCGCGTCGGCATCGGCCGCGACCGCCTTGATCTTCTCCACCGCCCGCACCATGCGCACCCCGAACTGGGTTTCAAACAGGGCGTACATCGGTCCCTTGTCGTCGGACAGGGTTTCCACCGTCAGGCCTTTGAACGGGCCGCCGGGCAGCCACAGGTCTTCCAGGATGGCGGGGCTGCCCGCGAAGGCCAGCACGCGCTTGACCTGCAGGATGGGGTCGCCGGTGCGCAGTGCGAGCTGGCGCGCGACATCGGCGCTGGCCCGCAGGCGGCGGCATTCGATGATGCGGCGCTCGGCCGGACCCTGTTGCGCCAGATCACCGGTGTCGGGCAGCAGCCGCAGGAAGCGGTACTGGATGTGCTGCTCGGCATGGGTGGCGACGAAAGTGCCCTTGCCCTGGCGGCGCACCAGCAGGTTGTCGGTGGCGAGCTCGTCAATGGCCTTGCGCACCGTTCCCTGGCTCACGCGAAAGCGCGCGGCCAGATCGAACTCGCTGGGGATCATGTCGCCCGGTTTCCATTCGCCCGCCTGCAGGCTGCGCAGGATCAGTGTCTTGATCTGCTGGTAGAGCGGGCTGAACGCGGGGGCGGTTGGCGCCAAGCCACTCCCACTCGCGTCGCCAGAGCCCTGGGCAGCGGTGTCCGGCCCGTCGGCGGGCGACGGTTCGGGCGGGAATGCGGGATTGATGGCCATGGTTTCTCGGGACCCGGCGGTGCCGCCCGGTTGGTCCAATCATATCTTATATAAGACATAAGACAAATTGACTTCACAGGGTTTGCACGGGTACACTCACGGGCTGCGTCTGAACCATCTCTCACGGGTTTGCCCGCGTCTCTGTGGCTTGTGCCCCGGGGTTCTCCCCGCCGATTTCTTTCACCTATCCACCGTCCTTTTCTGGAGTTTTCACCATGAGCAAGAAGCCCGTTCGTGTTGCCGTCACCGGCGCCGCTGGTCAAATCGGTTACGCCCTGCTGTTCCGCATCGCTTCGGGCGAAATGCTGGGCAAGGACCAGCCCGTGATCCTGCAACTGCTGGAAATCCCCGACGAGAAGGCCCAGAAGGCGCTCAAGGGCGTGATGATGGAACTGGAAGACTGCGCCTTCCCGCTGCTGGCCGGCATGGAAGCCCACAGCGACCCGATGACCGCCTTCAAGGACACCGACTACGCGCTGCTGGTGGGCTCGCGTCCGCGCGGCCCCGGCATGGAGCGCGCCGAGCTGCTGAGCATCAACGGCGCCATCTTCACCGCCCAGGGCAAGGCCCTGAACGCCGTGGCCAGCCGCGACGTCAAGGTGCTGGTGGTCGGCAACCCGGCCAACACCAATGCCTACATCGCGATGAAGGCAGCCCCCGATCTGAAGCCGGGCAACTTCACCGCCATGCTGCGCCTGGACCACAACCGCGCCGCCAGCCAGCTGGCCGCCAAGACCGGCAAGGCTGTGTCCAGCATCAAGAAGCTGGCCGTGTGGGGCAACCACTCGCCCACCATGTACGCCGACTACCGCTTCGCCACCATCGACGGCGCTTCGGTCAAGGACATGATCAACGACCAGGCCTGGAACAAGGACGTGTTCCTGCCCACCGTGGGCAAGCGCGGCGCCGCCATCATTGAAGCGCGTGGCCTGTCTTCCGCCGCTTCGGCCGCCAATGCCGCCATCGACCACATGCGCGACTGGGCCCTGGGCACCAACGGCGAATGGGTCACGATGGGCATCCCGTCGCAAGGCTGGTACGGCATTCCCAAGGACGTGATGTTCGGCTTCCCCGTCACCTGCGCCAACGGCGAATACAAGGTGGTTGAAGGCCTGGAGATCGACGCCTTCTCGCAGGAATGCATCAACAAGACCCTGGCCGAACTGCAGGGCGAGCAGGACGGCGTCAAGCACCTGCTGTAACCCGTTGGTAACCACGGCGTGATCCATCCGCGCGACATTCTTCTGGGTGCCCAGGCCGGCGCGTTCGCGCTGCCGGTCTGCGACCACTACAGCGGGGTGGAAGCGCGGATGAAGAAGAGCCTGCAGCTGCAGGCCGAGATGACCGAGGAGTTCGGAACCTGCGTGTTTGACGTCACGCTCGACTGCGAAGACGGCGCCCCCGTGGGCGGCGAAGCGGATCACGCGGCGCTGGTCACCGCGCTCGCGCTGGGCGCGGCGCCCGAAGCCCGGGTGGCCGTTCGCGTCCACCCGGTGGACCACCCGGCTTTCGACGCCGACGTGGCCACCATCGCGGGTCAGGCCGCTTCGAAGCTGGTGCACCTGATGGTGCCCAAGGTCGAGTCGGTGGCCGATGTGCAGCGCGCCGTGGCCGCCATGGACGCCGCCGGCGCGACCGCGCTGCCGCTGCACGTGCTGATCGAGTCGCCCGCCGCGGTGCACCGGGCCTTTGACATCGCGGCTCACCCGCGCGTGCAGAGCCTGAGTTTTGGGCTGATGGACTTCGTGTCGGCGCACGGCGGCGCGATTCCGGCCGCGGGCATGAGCATGGCCGGGCAGTTCAGCCACCCGTTGGTGCTGCGCGCCAAGCTCGAGATCGCCAGCGCCTGCCATGCCCACGGCAAGGTGCCGTCGCATTGCGTGGTCACCGAGTTCAAGGACACCCAGGCACTGGGCCAGGCCGCGCGCACGGTCGCGCGTGAGCTCGGCTACACCCGCATGTGGAGCATCCACCCCGACCAGATACGACCGGTGCTCGAAGCCTTCGCGCCCCGGGCCGACGAGATCGGGGAGGCCGCTGCCATCCTGCTGGCGGCGCAGCGCGCCGACTGGGCGCCGGTGCAGCACGGCGGCCGTCTGCACGACCGCGCGAGCTACCGATTCTTCTGGCAGGTGCTGGTGCGCGCGCACGCGACCGGGCGTCCGATGCCCGAAGAGGTGACCCCCTTTTTTGCCACAATGAATGTTTTGGCTGATCGACCATGAAGGGGACACTGGCAATGGCACAGACGCAAACCTCCACCACCGCTTGGACCGCACTGGTTCTGGGTGCCGTCCTGGCTTTGTCGAGCGGGCCGGGCATGGCCCAGTCGAAGCCGAAAGCGCTTCTGCGCAAGCCCGCGCCCATGGCCATGCCCGCGCCGGTCGACCCGGTGCTGACCGAGCGCGATCTGGATGTGGCCGCCCGGGTGCATGTCGGTACCTTCCCCTGCGATCTGGGCAGCACGGTCCGGCTGGAGTCCGACACGCAGGCCAACGGCTTTTTCCACCTGCACCTGAACAAAGACCGCTACCGCCTGCACCCGGTCGAGAGCCG
The DNA here is from genome assembly GCF_020510445.1 of Hydrogenophaga taeniospiralis. Lineage (NCBI taxonomy): Bacteria > Pseudomonadati > Pseudomonadota > Betaproteobacteria > Burkholderiales > Comamonadaceae > Hydrogenophaga > Hydrogenophaga taeniospiralis. Next base: position 4,643,770 of record NZ_JAHBAG010000001.1, on the reverse strand, counting down.
CACCGGCGCGATACGGCTGGAAGACCCGTTGCAGGGCGTGGTGTGGATTCAGCTGGGCAACAAGTCCATGTTGATGAGCCAGAAACTCGGCCGCCGCCTGGCCGACGAATGCATGGGCGAGCAGCAGCGCCAGGTGGCCGAGGCCCTGAAAACCAACCCGGCACCGAGCTTGTTCGAGCCCTTGCCAACCCCTCCCGCCGCGGCAGCCACCACCACCGGCTGCAACCGCAACCCCGAATCCCAACCTTTGACCTCTGGAGTTGAAACATGTTGAAAGCCTACCGAGAACACGTGGCCGAGCGCGCAGCGCTGGGCATTCCGCCCTTGCCGCTGACCGCGCAGCAGGTCGCTGACCTGATCGAGCTCATCAAGGCGCCGCCGGCTGGCGAAGACGCCTTCCTGCTCGACCTGCTCACGCACCGCGTGCCCCCGGGTGTGGACGATGCCGCCAAGGTCAAGGCCTCGTTCCTGGCCGCCGTGGCCCACGGCGACGTGAAGGTCGGCCTGATCTCCAAGGCCAAGGCCACCGAGCTGCTCGGCACCATGGTGGGTGGCTACAACGTGCACCCGCTGATCGAACTGCTGGACGACGCCGAAGTCGCCGGCGTGGCCGCCGAGGGCCTGAAGAAGACGCTGCTGATGTTCGACTTCTTCAACGACGTGGCCGAAAAGGCCAAGGCCGGCAACGCCAAGGCCAAGGAGGTCGTGCAATCCTGGGCCGACGCCGAGTGGTTCACCAGCCGCCCCGAAGTGCCCAAGTCCATCACCGTGACCGTGTTCAAGGTGCCGGGCGAAACCAACACCGACGATCTCTCTCCCGCACCCGATGCCTGGAGCCGCCCGGACATCCCGCTGCACTACCTGGCCATGCTGAAGAACACGCGCGAAGGCGCGGCCTTCAAGCCCGAAGAAGACGGCAAGCGCGGCCCGATGCAGTTCATCGAAGACCTGAAGAAAAAGGGCAACCTCGTGGCCTACGTGGGCGACGTGGTGGGCACCGGTTCTTCGCGCAAGTCGGCCACCAACAGCGTGATCTGGGCCACGGGCCAGGACATCCCCTTCGTGCCGAACAAGCGTTTCGGTGGTGTCACGCTGGGCGGCAAGATCGCTCCCATCTTCTTCAATACGCAGGAAGACTCGGGCTCGTTGCCGATTGAAGTGGACGTGTCCAAGCTGGAAATGGGCGACGTGGTTGACGTGATGCCCTACGACGGCAAGATCGTGCGCAACGGTGAAATCGTGGTCGAGTTCAAGCTCAAGAGCGACGTGCTGTTCGACGAAGTGCGCGCCGGCGGCCGCATCAACCTGATCATTGGCCGTTCGCTCACCGCCAAGGCGCGTGAGTTCCTGGGCCTGTCAGCGAGCACCCTGTTCCGCCTGCCCAGCACCCCCACCGCGACCAAGGCCGGCTTCACGCTGGCGCAGAAGATGGTCGGCCGTGCGGTCGGCCTGCCCGAAGGCCAGGGCGTGCGCCCCGGCACCTACTGCGAGCCGAAGATGACCACCGTGGGTTCGCAAGACACCACCGGCCCGATGACCCGCGACGAGCTGAAAGACCTGGCCTGCCTGGGCTTTTCCGCCGACCTGGTGATGCAGTCCTTCTGCCACACCGCTGCTTACCCCAAGCCGGTGGACGTGAAGACGCACCGCGAACTGCCCAAGTTCATCAGCAGCCGCGGCGGCGTGGCCCTGCGCCCGGGCGACGGCGTGATCCACAGCTGGCTCAACCGCCTGCTGCTGCCCGACACCGTGGGCACCGGCGGTGACTCGCACACCCGCTTCCCGATCGGCATTTCCTTCCCCGCGGGCTCCGGCCTGGTGGCCTTCGGTGCCGCCACTGGCGTGATGCCGCTGGACATGCCCGAGTCGGTGCTGGTGCGCTTCAAAGGCCAGATGCAGCCCGGCATCACGCTGCGCGATCTGGTGCACGCGATCCCGTTGTACGCCATCAAGGCCGGTTTGCTGACCGTGGCCAAGGCCGGCAAGAAGAACGTGTTCTCCGGCCGCATCCTGGAAATCGAAGGCCTGCCCGATCTGAAGGTCGAACAGGCGTTTGAACTGTCCGACGCCTCGGCCGAACGCAGCGCCGCCGGTTGCACCGTGAAGCTCAACCCCGAGCCGATCAAGGAATACCTCACCAGCAACGTCGTGCTGATGAAGAACATGATCGCCGACGGTTACGCCGACGCCCGCACGCTGGCGCGCCGCATTGAAAAGGTCGAAGCCTGGCTGGCCAACCCGAACCTGCTCGAAGCCGACAAGGACGCCGAATACGCGGCCGTGATCGAGATCGACCTGAACGAACTGACCGAGCCCGTGCTGTGCTGCCCGAACGACCCGGACGACGCCAAGCTGCTCTCCGAAGTGGCCGGCGCCAAGATCGACGAAGTGTTCATCGGCTCTTGCATGACCAACATCGGCCACTTCCGCGCCGCCTCCAAGCTGCTCGAAGGCAAGCGCGACATTCCGGTCAAGCTGTGGATCGCCCCGCCGACCAAGATGGACGCTTCGGAGCTGACCAAGGAAGGCCATTACGGCGTGTTCGGCGCGGCCGGTGCCCGCACCGAAATGCCCGGCTGCTCGCTGTGCATGGGCAACCAGGCGCAGGTGCGTGAAGGCGCGACCGTGGTGTCCACCTCGACCCGCAACTTCCCGAACCGCCTGGGCAAGAACACCTTTGTGTACCTGGCCTCGGCCGAACTCGCCGCCATCGCGTCCAAGCTGGGCCGCATCCCGACCGTGGCCGAATACCAGGCCGACATGGGCGTGATCAACAAGGACGGCAGCCAGATCTACAAGTACATGAACTTCGACCAGATCGAAGAGTACGCGGAGGCCGCCAAGGCGGTTGCCTGAGCACCGAGCCGCTTGCTGGCTGAATGACAAAGGCCCGGGGAGTGATCCCCGGGCCTTTTTGTATTCGCTGACGCATCGCCATTCCGGTGGACGCAGGCGCCTTGTTATGCTGGGCGCATGCGCACACCACAGGCTGCTTTGGGCATCGCCGTACGGCTGGGCACCCTGCTGTTCAGCGCGGTGTTTGCCTTGGCGTTTGGCGGTGGCGGGCTGTATTTCGGCGTACTGCCGCTGGCCCGGACGATGAGCGCGGCCTGGGAGGTCCGGTCCTGGCAGGCGGTGGCGGCCGAGGTGCTGTCGAGCCAGCTCACGTCGAACCACGACGGTGATGGCACCACCTATGCGGTCCGGGCCCGCTACCGGTACACCGCCGGTGGCCGCACCCACGAGTCCACCCGCATCGGGCTGGACCCAGAGGCCGGTTCGGACAACATCGGGGACTGGCACCAGCGATGGCACACGCGGCTGAGTTCGGCCCGGGACCGGGGTCAGACGGTCACGGTCTGGGTGGACCCCGAGGACCCGACGCGGTCGGTGCTGGACCCGCACATCCGCTGGGCCAAGGCCATCTTCCACCTGCCGTTTGCGTTGGTGTTCACGGGCGTTGGCCTGGGGGCACTGTGGATGTTCTGGCGTGCATTGACGGGGCGTGATGCCGGCGCGTTCGATGCCGCCCGTCTGCGCCGCTCCAGGACCACCGCCGATGCGGCGGCGCAACTGGCCGGCGGCGCGCCCCCCCGGAGCTCGGCCAGCCGAGGCCAGGGGTTTCTCTGGTTTTTTGCGCTGTTCTGGTGTGGCATCTCGTTTCCGATGGCGGCGCTGTTCTGGATGAGTGGGTCCCCGTGGTGGGGCAAGGCTTTCGTGTCGGTCTTCGTGGTGATCGGTATCGGCGTGCTCACGCTGGCCTGGCGCCAGTCGGTGCGGGCCTGGCGCTTTGCCGGGACCTCGGTCCGGTTCGAGCCGGCCGGGCCACGGGCCGGGGAGGCCTTCGAGGTGGAACTGGCGCTGTCGTCCCGCGCGCTGCGGAACGCAACGCCTGCGGGCCGGCGGTTGCGGCTTGCACAGTACCGGGTGGACGACGCCGGCTCCGGTACCCAGGAGCGGCGGGTGGAAGCCTTTGAGCGGGCCGCGACGGTGATGCCGGACATGGCCGGCGGTGAGCGGTGGCATGCGCGTTTTGAGCTGCCCGCCGATGCGCCCACCCATGGCGGCCGACGCTCGGGCGAGCGGGTCGACTGGCGGCTGGAGATCCTGGCCGCGGAGGGGGCCGTCGAGGTGTCGTACGACGTACCGGTTCAAGAGACGCCAGCCCGGTCTGCGGGCCACCCGAGGGCCGCGCCCGACCGTTTTGACCACCGGGCGGCCTGGGGGCGCGAGGAAGCGATTCCGCCGCGCCACGAGGGGTGGTCGGTCGGCGACGCTTCCTTGCCGCTGCCGGACTCGGTCCAGGTGGTCGAGCGCCCCGACGTCTGGGAAATGCGGTTCCGTCAGGTCGGGTGGCGCTGGGTGGCCGCGCTGGCGATGGTGCCGGCGGGGATTCTCTCGGTGCTGTGGTGGCGGTCGGCGCCGCGCGCTTCCTGGCTCGATGCGCTGGGCTCCGGCCCCTGGTGGGGCGTGGCGCTCCTGCTGCTGTTGGCCTTGCACGCGGGCACGCGGCAATGGCGCCTGCGGGTGCGCGACGACGGTGTGGAGCGGGAGGTGGTCTCCTGGATGTGGCGCCGCACGCGGGTGGTTTCGCTGGCCTCGCTCGATCACCTGTTCCACAAGCTGCTCTACACGCAGAGCAGCGGACAGGCCATGACGGCGTTTCACGCGCTGCACGCCCGCGAGGCGGCCACCGGGCCCTCGGTCCGGCTGACGCCGGGCCTGCCCGGGGCGGCATCGGTCATCGCGGTGGCTCGGGCGCTGCAGGTGGCCCGGGAGCACCGGGTCGGGCGCTTCACCCCCGGCGCCCTGCGCGCGCGGTCCGGTGCATCGTGGCGGCCTGCCGCGGGCTGGCTGGTCTGGGCTCTGTGGTTGCTGTTGCTGGCCGCAGGGCCTCGCTGGCTGTAAAGGGCCGGTGTCGGGGGCAGGGCAGCCGTCTGGCGGCGGGCTCTGCCCAAGCCGTCCGAGACGCCTGGGGCGGCGAGTCCGTGGGGTCAGGCCAGGCCGGTCAGCGTGCGCCAGCCCGGCCAGCCCTCGCGCGCGATGGCGAACTTGCGCGTGGCTTCGCTCCACGAGGCACCCTCGGCCATGGCATCGCTGAAGGCCCGGGGGTCGGTCACCCGCGTGCCGCCCAGCAGCGTCACGCCGCGCTCGAACAGGGCGTCCGGCCACAGCCCGGCCGAGGGGCCGATCACCGCGAAGCGCTTCGCGTTTGGCGCTGCGGCGAGCATCGCGTCCAGCGTGTCGTTGAGCAGCATGGTCGAGGTGCCCACGACCACGTTGCAGGGGGCGAGGTCGGCGCGGTCCAGCGTGATGTGCACGTTCGGGAAACGCTCGCGCTGACGCGCCACCATCTCGGCGTTCATCTCCACCACCGAGAGCCGCCCGCCGGCCTCGGCCACGCGCTTCACCAGCGGCGGGAAGAAGCCGATCATGCCCAGGTGGTCCTGCGCACCCAGTTGCACGTCGCCCAGCGAATTGCCCGCGGGCGGCGGCTCGTAGCCCACCCGGCGCCAGACCGAGTCGGTCAGGGCGTTGACGGCGGCCAGCGCGATGGCGCGCTCCACCGCGCTGCCACCGGCCAGGCGCTGCGCGAGGGCCAGCGGGTCCGCGCCCTGCAAGGGCACGTTGCCGCCGCCGTGCGTGCGCAGCAGCGCGGCCAGCGTGTCACCGAGCAGCACATAGGACAGGCCAAATCCGCCGTCTTCCAGCTCGATGGCACAGAACTCGGCATCGTGCTCACCGGCGGCGCCGGACCGGCGCGGCACGTGCAGACGGCGCACCCGGGGCGCGGGATGCCGCTGCGCGATGGCCGCGAGCTGCAAGAGGATGGCCGAGGCGATGGAAGGTGTCGGGTTCATGGCGGCTGGAGGATGGCAGGACGGTGGTGCGGGCTCTGCGGGGAGGCACCGGTGGTCCGATTCTGGCACTGGGGCGGGCGCCGGAGCGTGATCCGTGGTGAATGAAGTGGTGGGGTTATTCCTTCCACGGCCGCGCCAGCCGCACCAGCAGTTTGCTGCGCTTGAGCACGTCGCCTTGCGCCTCGGCCGTGGCGGTGTTCACGGCCCAGCCGTGCAGGAACTTCATCTGGTTGATGTTCTGCCCGTTCAGGCCGCGCTGGATGTTGTTGTAGTTGTAGTTGTTGAGGGGCTGGATGTTGATGGTGGTTGTGGCGGTCCAGCACCAGCCATGAGTGGCCGGCGGCAACAGCGGCTGTCCCGTCGCGGTCGGCCGGGCGTTCTGGTAGGCCAGTTGCTGCAGTTCTTTCATATGGGGCAGGCGCCAGGCCACGCCGTCGGCCTTCTGGTGGTCCTTGACCCGCGCCAGCGCTTCGGCGTGGTCGAGCAACAAGGCCTTGCCGGTGCAGCGCTGGCCATTCCATTGCATGCCTTCCACACAGCGGGGCCAGGCCACGCGGGCGCTGCGGTGGATGATCAGGCTGCCGTCCTTCGAGAAGTCCCAGTCGGGCGGTGCCACCTCGTCGCTGGTGCCGGCGAAGGCTGCGGGCCACACGACACACAGAGCCCCCAGGAGCAGACGGCGGATGGTGCAGGGTGTGTGGGTTTTCATGTGATCACCGAATGTGGTTCGGTTGGGGGTGGGTTCAGTTGCGGGCGTGGGCCACACCCAGCAGCTCGACTTCGGACCGTTCGCCCAACTGCTGGGCCAGCCGGGGCAAGGACCAGCAGCGGCGCCGGTCCACGGCCACGGCCACAAAGTGCCACTGAGCCAGCGCGTTTTCCACATGGATGGCGATGGACCCGGGCGCAAGCTCGTAGCCGCAGTCTTTCAGCCAGCCGGCAAGCTCCGCCTCGGTCGGCGCGCGCGTGGCGCCAAAGCGCAGGGTGATGCCGATGGCGTGGCGCGAGGGCAGGTGCGATTCCAGGCGCGAGCCCCACACCATCAGCACGGTGGACAGAGCGGTCAGCAGGATGGCCGCGCCGTACAGACCGACACCGACCAGCACGCCGATGGCCGACGAGGCCCAGATGGAGGCCGCCGTGGTCAGGCCGCTGATGCTCAGGCCCTCTTTCATGATGACGCCGGCGCCGAGAAAACCGACGCCGGTGACGATGCCCTGCACCACCCGCGTGGGGTCCAGCGCCACGCCGGTCATGCCGCCATGGCCGCCGTACCAGAAGCCCGGGTAGCCGACGAACACCGTGAGCGCGGCCGAGGCCATGCACACGATGCCGTAGGTGCGCATGCCGGCGGCGCGGCCATGGTAGGAGCGCTCGTAGCCCACCACCAGTCCCAGCAGCAGCGCCCCCGACAGGTTCAGGAACACGACCAGGTTCGCCTCGACGATGGGCGCCGACCAGAACGAAGCCATCCATTGCCACGAAAGCATGATCCAACCCTTCCCATGATTCCTTGGCCACCGCCGCGCTGTGCGGGGTGGTCTTGAACCTTTGTATCGACCGGGTCGGGGAAAAGCTGAGCGCCGCTCAGAGGGCAGGGCGGCCGGAGGGCGCTCCGGGGTCTACAGCAACCGGGCCAGCAGCGCGCCTTCGGCCGGTGCGCCCAGCGGCACCCAGACGCGGATCGGGCTGCCCTGCGCGACCTCGATGGCGTGGCCCTCCTGGTTGCGCATGGCGCTCAGCTGCACCAGGCGGTTGCCGCCGGGGTGGATCACCTCCAGCCGGTCGCCCACGGCGAAGCGGTTCTTGGTCTCCACCTCGGCCCAGCCGTCTTCGCGCACGCGCAGCACCTCGCCCACGAACTGGCTGCGCTGGCTCTCGGAGCTGCCGCTCTGGTAATTCTGGTAGTCCTGGCTGGGCCGGCGCTCCAGCAGGCCGCCGGTGTAGCCGCGGTTGGACAGGCCTTCGAGCTCGCGCAGCAGATCGGGGTTGAACGGCCGTCCGGCCACCGCGTCGTCGATGGCGCGGCGGTACACCTGGGCGGTGCGCGCCACGTAGTAGTGGCTCTTGGTGCGGCCTTCGATCTTGAGCGAGTCCACGCCGATCCGCACCAGCCGGGCCACGTGTTCCACCGCGCGCAGGTCCTTGCTGTTCATGATGTAGGTGCCGTGCTCGTCTTCCATGATGGGCATGAGCTCGCCGGAGCGCTCTTTCTCTTCGAGCAGCCACACGCGGTCGGCCAGCGGGTGGCGTGCACCGCCGCCGCAGGTGGCGGCGAATTGGCGGGCGGCGTGTTCGTCTTCCTGGGCGAAATTGAAGTCGCTGCCCAGACGCTCGGCGGGCACGGCTTCGCCGGTGTCGCTGTCGGTGTGGGCGCCGTGGGTCTTGTATTCCCAGCGGCAGGCGTTGGTGCAGGTGCCCTGGTTGGGGTCGCGGCGGTTGAAGTAGCCGCTGAGCAGGCAGCGGCCCGAGTAGGCGATGCACAGCGCGCCGTGCACGAACACCTCGATCTCGACATCGGGGCAGGTGTCGCGGATGGCGGCCACCTCGTCCAGGCTGAGTTCGCGCGAGAGGATCACGCGGGCCACGCCCTGCCGGTGCCAGAACTTCACCGCCGCGCTGTTGGTGGTGTTGGCCTGCACCGAGAGGTGGATCGGCACCTCGGGCCAGCGGCCTCGCTCCATCTCTTCGCGCACCAGCATGATGAGCCCGGCGTCGGCCATGATGAGGGCGTCGGGCTTGAGAGCCACCACCGGCGCCAGATCGCGGATGTAGGTGCGCAGCTTGTCGTTGTGGGCGATCAGGTTGCTGGTGACGAAGAACTTCTTGCCGCGCGCGTGCGCTTCTTCGATGCCCTGCGCGATCTGTTCCATGCGGAACTCGTTGTTGCGCGCGCGCAGGCTGTAGCGCGGCTGGCCAGCGTAGACGGCGTCGGCGCCAAAGTCGTAGGCGGCGCGCATGCGTTGCAGCGTGCCGGCGGGGAGCAGGAGTTCGGGGGCTTTGAGGTTCACCCCCCGGATTGTCCGGCAATCGGGGGTGGGCCAGGCGCACGCGGGCCGCCCGGACGCCGTACCGGGGCCCAAGACAGCTTGTTACGTGTCCGGCGGGCCTGGCTGGGATAATTGCCGGCCCGATACAACCGTGCGCCCGCGGTGCCCGCCACCGGCCACCACCCGCGCAAGAACCCCATGGCATTTTCTTTTGCACCGGTGCTGCTGGCGCTGCGCCGGCACCGCCGCTGGCTGCTGCTGGCCCCGCTGGGCGCGCTGGCCGCTGGCCTGCTGACCCTGGTGGTGAGCGTCGCGGTGCTGTACCCGCAGTTGCCAGACACCAGCGGCCTGGCCAACTACCAGCCCAAACAACCCCTGCGCGTGTACACCGCCGACGGCGTGGAGATCGGCGGCTTCGGCAGCGAGCGGCGGCAGTACCTGCGCATCGGGCAGATCCCCCAGCTCATGCGCGAGAGCCTGCTGGCGGTGGAAGACACACGCTTCTACGAACACGGCGGCATCGACCCCAAGGGCGTGGCGCGCGCGGTGGTGGCCAACCTCAGCGGTGGCCGTTCCCAGGGCGCTTCCACCATCACCCAGCAGGTCGCGCGCACCTTCTTCCTCACCAACGAACGCACCCTCTCGCGCAAGCTCAAGGAGGCCATGCTCTCGCTGAAGATCGAAGGCGAGCTGAGCAAGGACCAGATCCTGGAGCTCTACATGAACCAGATCTACCTGGGCTCGCGCGCCTACGGTTTTGCCGAGGCGGCCCAGACCTACTTCGGCAAACCGCTGGACGCGCTGTCCGCCGCCGAGTGCGCCATGCTGGCCGGCCTGCCGCAAAGCCCGGCCACCGTGAACCCGATCAAGAGCCCCGCGCGGGCACGGGCGCGCCAGCTGGTGGCGCTCTCGCGCATGCACACCGTGGGCGTGATCGACCAGGCCACCTACGAGGCCGCCAAAAGTGAAGAACTGGTGGTGCGCAACCCGGACGACACCGAGCTGCACGCCGAGCACGTGGCCGAGGCGGCGCGCCAACAGGTGTTTGCCCAGTACGGGGAAGCCGCCTACACCTCGGGCATGAAAGTCGTGACCACTCTGGACTCGCGCGAGCAGAAAGCGGCCTGGAAGGCGGTGCGAAAGACCCTGATCGACCGCGAGCTCGGCCTGGCCTGGCGCGGCCCTGAAGCACACGAAGCGCTGGACGCCGACACCCCGCTGGACGACCCGGCCGTGAGCCAGAAGCTGGCCGAGCACAGCGACGACGAGACGCTGCGCGTGGCCCTGGTGGGCAGCGCCAGCCCCAAGGAAGTCACCGCCGTGCTGTCGTCGGGCGAGGTCGTGAGCATCCGTGGCAAGGGGTTGCGCCAGGCGCGCCCCGGGTTGGCCCAGGGTGCGGCCAAGGCGCTGCGCATCGAGCGCGGTTCGGTGGTACGCCTGGTTCTCAAGAGCGACGACTGGGTCATCACCCAGTGGCCGCAGGCCGAGGGCGCGCTGGTGGCGCTGGACCCGCACGACGGCCGGGTGCGCGCCCTGGTGGGGGGCTTTGATTTCCAGCGCAACCAGTTCAACCACGTGACGCAGGGCTGGCGCCAGCCGGGCTCCGCCTACAAGCCCTTTCTGTATTCGGCCGCGCTGGAAAACGGCGTGATGCCGCAGACCCTGGTCAACGACGCGCCGCTGACCGACACCGGCACCTGGGTGCCGGCCAATTCCGATGGCAGCGCCGACGGCCCGATCCCGCTGGACGTGGCGCTGGCCCGTTCCAAGAACCTGGTCAGCATCCGCCTGGTGCAGTTGCTCGGCCCCCAGGCCGCGCGCGAATGGACCGGCCGCTTCGGCTTCGACGTGAACCGCCAGCCCGACAACCTCACCCTGGCCCTGGGCTCGGGCGCCACCACGCCGCTGCAGCTCGCCAGCGCCTACGCGGTGATCGCCAATGGGGGGCTGAAGGTCGAGCCGTTGCTGATCCAGCGCATCACCAACGGCGCCGACGAGGTGGTGTTCGAGGCCCCGGCACCGGTGGTCAACGAGGCCCAGCGCACGCTGCCCGCGCGCAACGCCTTCCTCACCGCCACACTGCTCAACGGCGTGACGCGCAGCGGCACCGCGGCCCGGGCGCAGGCGCAGCTGCGCCGCAGCGACCTGTACGGCAAGACCGGCACCACCGACAACGTGGTCGACGCCTGGTTCGCGGGCTTCCAGCCCGACCTGGTGGCCGTGGTCTGGCTGGGTTACGACACCCCGCGCAGCCTGGGCAGCCACGCCTCCGGCGCCTCGCTGGCCCTGCCGGCGTGGATCCAGTTCATGGCCACCGCGCTGCGCGGCAAGCCCGAAAAAGCGCTGCTGGCTCCCGAAGGGGTGGTGCAGGTGGCGGACGGCGGCTGGCGCTACACCGAGTGGGCCGACGGGGGCTACATCGAGGAACTGGGCATGGACGATGACCCGATCGACCGCGGCCTGATCCCGGCCCCGCCCGACCCCAACGCACCGCCGCCCGACAGCCTGGAGGACCGGCTCAAGTCCTTCATCGACCGGATGTTCTGAGCGGTCCGCCCGGTGGCCGCGGTCACGCGGCCCGCAACTGGCGCGTCACCACCGGCGCGGACTGGCGGTTGTCGCGGCACAGGTGCAGGTGCGGCGCGGCGGGCGCGCTCGACAGGTGGTCGTAGGCGTGCCGGACCACGGCATAACACTCGCAGCTGCGGGCCTCCAGGCCATCGCGGTCCAGGATGGCGATGTGGCCGCGGCTGTAGTGGATCAGCCCCGCCTTCTGCAGTTTCAGAGCGCAGTGGGTCACGCCCTCGCGGCGCACGCCCAGCAGGCCGGCAATGCGCTCCTGCGTCACCAGCATGTCCGGGCTGCTCTGGCGGTCCAGGTGGTGCAGCAGCCAGCGGCACAGCTGCTGGTCCAGCGAATGGTGGCGGTTGCAGGCCGAGGACTGCGCCATGTGGGTGAAGAGCGCCTGCGTGTAGCCCAGCAACTGGTGCATGACGGCCTGCGAGCGCTGGGTGTGCCGCACGATGGCCTGGGTGCTCATGCGGTAGCCGTGGCCGGGGTGTTGCACCACGGCGTCGCTCAGCGCGTGCGGGTGCCCCATGAAGGCGCACACACCGACCATGCCCTCGCTGCCGACCACGGCCACCTCGGCCGAGGCGCCGTCCTCCATCGAGGAGACGAGCGAGACCGTCGCGGTGGTCGGGAAAAGCACGTGGCGCAGGGCCGCGCCGGTCTGGTGCAGCACGGTCCCCTGCGCCAGCTCAACCCACTCCAGGTCGGGTTGCAGCTGTTGCCACTCGGCCGATGGCAGTGCGGCGAGGAGTTGGTTTTTGTCGCGAATCGACGTGACTGCGGTCATGGATGGGCCCTCCTGTGGTTTGTGACCCGGGCGTTGCGAAAAGTGGGTGGCCTGCACGGAGCAGGCTCGCCGCCACGGCCCGGGCCTGGGTTGAATGCCGATCCTGACCGGCGGTTCCAGCGCCAATGTGTTCAAAGACAGGGATTGGTATCTGAGGGCCACGAGGGCAACACCTGGTTACCACTGCAACACCACGGAAAGGTCCTGGCGCCCTGGATACACCGGTCGCGCAGCGTGTTCGCCAGCGCACAGAGGCTTTGCGCGCATCGGGCTACGCTGGGCCATGCCGGTTGGACACCTCTGTCGAGCCGGCTGGTCGGTGTGACCCGTGCAACCGCCGAAACCACACCCGTTCACCCCTGAAGGACTCCCCATGAACCGCTCACTCGTGCTGCTGGCACTGATTTCCACCTTCGGCCTTGTGGCCTGCGATCGCGAACCGGTGGTCGTGAACACGCCGCCAGCCACTGTGGTGGTGCCCGGCCCCGCCGGTCCTGCCGGCGAAACCGGCGCCACCGGCTCCAGCGGCGCCACCGGCAGCACCGGCGACACGGGTGCTACCGGCAACACAGGCGATACCGGGGCCACCGGCAACACGGGCAACACCGGAGCCACGGGCAGTACCGGCGACACCGGCGAAACGGGCAAGACCGGCGGCACCACCCGCGTGATCGTGGTGCCCCCGCCCCCCGCGCCCACGAACTGATCACCCCTTCGCACGCACCCATCCAAAGGAGAACACCATGGGACTCGGAACCATTTTGTTGATCGTGTTGATCCTGATGCTGGTCGGCGTCATCCCGACCTGGTCGCACAGCAGGAGCTGGGGCTACGGTCCCAGCGGCGTGCTGGGGTTGATCGTCGTCATCCTGCTCGTGATGGTGCTGACGGGGCGCATGTGATGGCCATCGTCAACCACCCCCGGGTGCGCTCGCTGGGCCTGGCCCTGTTGCTGGCGCTGGCCCCGGCCGCGGCGGTGCAGGCCCAGGTCAGCGTGGGCATCCACATCGGGGTGAACCTGCCTGCGTACCCGACGCTGGTCGCCGTGCCCGGGTACCCGGTCTATTACGCCCCCCAGGCCAGCGCCAACTACTTTTTCTATGACGGCCTGTACTGGGTCTATGTCGACGACAACTGGTACGCCAGCAGCTGGTACAACGGCCCATGGGCGCTGACCAGCCGGGACTACGTGCCCCTGTTCGTGCTGCGCATCCCCGTGCGCTACTACCGGCACCCGCCACCCTATTTCAGCGGCTGGCGCGTGGACGCACCACCCCGGTGGGACGACCACTGGGGCCCTGACTGGGCGCAGCGCCGCCCCGGATGGGACCGCTGGGACCGCAGCAAGACACCCGCGGCCGCCCCGTTGCCGCGCTACCAGCAGAAGTACCCCGGCGATCGCTACCCCAACGCGGTGGAGCAGCAACGCGAGATCCTCCGGCAAAACTACCGCCATGCGCCGCGAGAAGCGGTGACGCGCGAGCACTTCAGGGCGGGGGTCCCGGAGGCGCCGCGCCGGGTCGAACCGGTGGCGCCGCAGCGCGGCCCGGCACGTGATGACAGGATCGCACCCGCCCCGCAACGGCCCACGCCGCCGGCACAGGCCGGCCCAAGGCCGCAAAAGCCGGTGCAGCCCAAGCCGCAGGTGGGGCCCGCCTGCGAGCCGGGCGAACCGGGTTGTCGGCCCGGAAAACCGGCCCGGGTCGCGCCCTCGCGCCAACAGCCCGACGAAGAGAAGAACAACGGCCCCCGCCGCTGAAAGCAGCCAGGGGTAGAAGCCAGGGGTGCCCAGGGCACCCGACCACGCCACGCCGGCCCCTCGGAACCCGTTTCCGCGGGGCTTTTTGGGATGTGCCGCAAACCATTACTGCCAGCACGGTAAAGCGCGCTGCTGACAGAATGGCTCGCAACCCACCGATACCGACAGGAGTTTTCCATGGCACAAGGCGCCGCCTTTTCCCACCCTTTTGCGTCCACGGTCAAAACCTTCAAGACGGCATCGGGGAAAACCGGTCGCTTCTACTCCTTGCCCGCGCTGGCCCGCCAGTTTCCCGGCGTGCAGCGCCTGCCGGTGTCGCTGCGCATCGTGCTGGAAAGCGTGCTGCGGCACTGCGACGGCGAGCGCGTGACGCCGGAACACGTGGCCCAGCTTGCGCAGTGGCAGCCGAGCGCGGCGCGCACGCAGGAGATTCCGTTCACCGTGGCGCGCGTGGTGCTGCAGGACTTCACCGGCGTGCCGCTGTTGGCCGATCTGGCGGCCATGCGCAGCGTGGCCCAGCGCCTGGGCAAGGACCCCAAACGCATTGAGCCGCTGGTGCCGGTGGACCTGGTGGTGGACCACTCGGTGATGGTCGATTACTACGGCACGAAGAACGCGCTCGACCTCAACATGAAGCTCGAATTCCAGCGCAACCGCGAGCGCTACGAGTTCATGAAATGGGGCATGCAGGCCTTCGACACCTTTGGCGTGGTGCCCCCGGGCTTCGGCATCGTGCACCAGGTGAATCTGGAGTACCTGGCGCGCGGCGTGCATCTGAAGGGCGGCCTGTACTACCCCGACACACTGGTGGGCACCGACAGCCACACCACCATGATCAACGGCATCGGCGTGGTGGGCTGGGGCGTGGGCGGCATCGAGGCCGAGGCCGCCATGCTGGGCCAGCCGGTGTACTTCCTCACGCCCGACGTGGTGGGCTTCGAGCTCACCGGGCGCCTGCGCGAAGGCTGCACCGCCACCGACCTGGTGCTCACCGTGACGGAAATCCTGCGCCAGCACAAGGTGGTGGGCAAGTTCGTCGAGTTCTTCGGCGAAGGCACGGCCTCGCTCTCGCTGCCCGACCGCGCGACGATTGCCAACATGGCGCCCGAATACGGCGCCACCATGGGCTTCTTCCCGGTGGACGACAAGACGCTCGACTACTTCCGCGGCACTGGCCGCAGCAAGGCCGAGATCGAGGCCTTCGAGGCCTACTTCCGCGCCCAGGGCCTGTTCGGCGTGCCCGGCGCCGCGGGGGCCTCGCAGGCCTCGGGCGACATCGACTACTCGCAGGTGGTCCGGCTCGACCTGGGCCAGGTCACCCCCAGCCTGGCCGGCCCCAAGCGCCCGCAGGACCGCATCGAGCTGGGCCAGGTGGCGCAGCAGTTCGCCGATCTGTTCAGCAAGCCCAACGCGCAGAACGGCTTCAACCGCCCGGCCGAGCTGCTGCACACCCGCTACCAGCCCGAGCTGGGCCAGCCGGCCGACCCCCCGGCACCCGAAAAGGCCACGCCCACCCCGGCTGGCGCGCCGCGTTTCGAGGCCGAGATGGAGGGCAACAAGCCGGCGCGCGCCACGGCCCATGCCGAGGCCGGTCCGCTGTCGCACGCCGTGCAGAAAACGCTGTCCATCGGCAACGGCGACGTGCTGATCGCCGCCATCACCAGTTGCACCAACACCAGCAACCCCGGCGTGCTGCTGGCCGCCGGCCTGCTGGCGAAGAAGGCGGTGGAGGCGGGCCTGAAGGTGCAGCCGCACATCAAGACCTCGCTGGCCCCGGGCTCGCGCATCGTCACCGAATACCTCACGGCCACCGGTCTGCTGCCCTACCTGGAGAAGCTGGGTTTTTCGCTCGCGGGTTATGGCTGCACCACCTGCATCGGCAACGCGGGCGACCTCACGCCCGAGCTCAACGCCGTGATCACGCAGAACGACCTGGTGTGCGCGGCCGTGCTCTCGGGCAACCGCAACTTCGAGGCGCGCATCCACCCCAACCTCAAGGCCAACTTCCTGGCCAGTCCGCCGCTGGTGGTGGCCTACGCCATCGCGGGCAACGTCATGAAAGACCTCATGACCGAGCCGCTGGGGCTGGGAAAGGGTGGCAAGCCGATGTACCTGGGCGACGTCTGGCCGAGCAGCGACGAGATCCACAAGCTGATGCGGTTCGCGATGAACGGCAAGGCCTACCGCGAGAACTACGCGCGGGTCGCCAGCGAGCCCGGCAAGCTCTGGGAGCGCATCCACGGCGTGAGCGGCAACACCTACACCTGGCCGGCCAGCTCCTACATCGCCGAGCCGCCGTTCTTCGAACACTTCGAACTGGCCCCACCGGCCGAGCAGGCCCCGGCCGTGCGCGGCGCGCGCGTCATGGCCCTGTTCGGCGACTCCATCACCACCGACCACATCTCGCCCGCGGGCTCGATCCAGGAGCGTTCGCCCGCCGGCCAGTGGCTGCTGGCGCGCGGCGTGTTGAAGGCCGACTTCAACAGCTACGGCGCGCGCCGCGGCCACCACGAGGTGATGATGCGCGGCACCTTCGCCAACGTGCGCATCAAGAACCTGATGCTCGCGCCCGGCGCGGACGGCTCGCGCGAGGAGGGCGGCTGGACGATCTACCAGAGCGATGGCGTGGGCCAGGGCCAGAAGATGAGCATCTTCGACGCCGCCATGCGCTACCAGGCCGCGGGCGTGCCCACCGTGGTGTTCGCGGGCGAGGAATACGGCACCGGCTCCAGCCGCGACTGGGCGGCCAAGGGCACCCAGCTGCTGGGCATCCGGGCCGTGGTGGCGCGCAGCTTCGAGCGCATCCACCGCAGCAATCTGGTGGGCATGGGCGTGCTGCCGCTGCAGTTCAAGGCCGGCGACAACTGGGAGCGCCTGGGGCTCACGGGTGAAGAACAGATCGACGTGTTGCCCCACCCGCAACTGCTGCCGCAGAGCGAGGCCACGATGGTCATCACCCGCCCCGATGGCCAGCGCCGCGAGGTCGCGCTCACGCTGCGCATCGACACGCCGGTGGAGGTGAACTATTACCGGGCTGGCGGAATCCTCCCCTACGTGCTGCGCCAACTGCTCGACGCTTGAGCCCGGCGCCGCAACGCGGCATGATGTGACACACCGCCCCGCCAGGCGTTTCAGGAGTCGCTATGCGAAAGCCCGCCCTGTACAGCCGATCGGTTCGCGCCGCCCCTGCGGCGCCGCGCGCGCCCGGCGTGCGCCCCGACCCGGCCCTGGCGAGCGAAGCGGCGGCGCCAGCGCCCCGTGCGCCGGGCCGCTGGCGCGCCGGGCTGGCTCGCGCGGCGGTGAGCCCCCGCCTGATGTGGGCCGCGCTGGCGCTGCTGGGCGCGCTGCTGCTGGCCAGCCTCTGGGCGCCTGGGCCGATGGGCGCCAAGGCGCTCACCCAGAAGGACGTCGACGCGGCGGTGTTGCGCACCCTGAGCACGCAGAACCTGCCCTCGCCCGCGGCGCGCGCGGCCGAGAAGATCCGGCCCGCCGTGGTGCGGGTGGTGTCCTACATGAAGAACAAGCAGGGCGAAGCCGTCGAGCACGGCGTGGGCACCGGGGTGGTGATCGTGGACAAGGGCATCATCCTGACCAATCTGCACGTGGTGCAGGGCGCGGACAAGGTGGCGCTGGTGTTCGCCGACGGCTCGGAGTCCGGCGCCAGCGTCACCGGTGTGCAGGCCGAAAACGACCTGGCCGTGCTGCAGGCCCACACCATCCCCGACGACCTGCACGCGGCCACCATGCGCAGCACCGGCGACCTGTTGCCGGGGGACCAGGTGGTGGCCGTGGGCTTCCCGTTCGGCATCGGCCCGTCCACCTCGGCCGGGGTGATCTCCGGCTTCGGGCGGTCCTTCAAGGCGCCCGAGGGCGAGCAGGAAATCAGCGACCTGATCCAGTTCGACGCGGCGGCCAACCCCGGCAATTCGGGCGGGCCGCTGGTCACCATGGAAGGCGAGGTGATCGGTATCGTCACCGGCATCCTCAACCCCAGCAACCACCGCACCTTCGTCGGCATCGGTTTTGCCGTGCCGATCGAAAGCGCGGCGTCTGCGGCCGGCCTTCCCCCTTTCTGAATCCCAGGAGCGTTTCATGAGCGAGAACAGCAGCCCCGACACCGCCCTGCTCATGGAGCAGATCCTTTACGAAGTGAAGCGCGTGGTGGTCGGGCAGGACCGGTTCCTGGAGCGGGTCATGGTGGCCCTGCTGGCCCAGGGCCACCTGCTGGTCGAGGGCGTGCCCGGGCTGGCCAAGACGCTCACCGTGAAGACGCTGGCCAACGTGGTGCAGGGGCAGTTCAAGCGCATCCAGTTCACGCCCGACCTGGTGCCCGCCGACCTCATGGGCACGCGCATCTACAACCAGAAGACCGGCGAGTTCAGCACCTCGCTCGGGCCCGTGTTCGCCAACCTGCTGCTGGCCGACGAGATCAACCGCGCGCCGGCCAAGGTGCAGAGCGCGCTGCTGGAGGTGATGCAGGAGCGGCAGGTCACCATCGCCGGTGTGTCGCACCCGGTGCCCAGCCCCTTCCTGGTGATGGCGACGCAGAACCCGATCGAGACCGAAGGCACCTACCCGCTGCCCGAGGCGCAGGTGGACCGCTTCATGATGAAGGTGCTGGTGGACTACCCGAGCGACGAAGAGGAGTTCGTCATCGTCGAACGCGTCACCGGCCCGGCGGTGCAGGTGCAGGCCGTGGCCACCACCGATCAGCTCGCCGCGCTGCAGGCCTTGTGCCGCGAGGTCTATGTGGACCCGTCGCTGGTGCAGTACGCGGTGCGCCTGGTGTCGGCCACGCGCACGCCCGAGAAACACGGTCTGAAAGACTTCGCGCGCCTCCTCACCTACGGCGCCAGCCCGCGCGCCACCATCGGCCTGGTGGAGGGCGCGCGCGCGCTGGCCATGCTGCGCGGACGCAACTACGCGCTGCCCGAAGACATGAGCGACCTCGTGCCCGACGTGCTGCGGCACCGGCTGGTGTTGTCCTACGAGGGCCTGTCGGAGGGGCTTGATGCCGACGACCTGGTGGCGCGCATCATGGACGCCGTGACGCCACCAGCGAAGCCGCTGGAACACGAAAAGCGCGCGGCTTGAACGGGAGCGTCGCATGCTGTTCGGCCTCTTCAAATCCCGCCCGGCGCAGCCGCCGCCTTCGGTCGTGGCGCCGGTCGAAAAGGCAGACGCCCTGCTGCGCCGCCTGGAGTGGACCGTGATCCGCCGGCTCGACGGCCTGCTGCAGGGCGACTACCGCACCCTCATGCGGGGCAGCGGGCTGGATCTGGCCGACCTGCGCGAATACCAGCACCACGACGACGTGCGCCACATCGACTGGAACGTCACCGCCCGGCTGCAGACACCGCATGTGCGCGTGTTCACCGAAGACCGCGAGATGGCCGCCTGGTTTCTGCTGGACCTCAGCCCCTCGGTCGATTTCGGTTCGGGCGATCAGCGCAAGAGCGAGGTGCTGCGCGACGTGGTGGCGGTGCTGGCCCGGCTCATCACGCGCCACGGCAACCGGGTCGGGGCGCTGCTGTACGGATCGCGCGGCCAGCCCGGTGTGGACGAGGTCTTGCCCGCGCGCGGCGGGCGCGTGCACTTGCTGCGCCTGATGCATTTGCTGAACACCCCGGCCGCGCTGCGCACGCCCCCCTCAAGGGGGCGACACCAGCCGTCCGGCAAAGCCGGCCCGGCGGTGTCCCTGGCAAAGTCGGGATCCAGCGCATCGGCATTTGGTGGCCCCACGCGGCTGGCCGATCTGCTGAGCGCGGCGGTGCACACCGTGCGCCAGCGCTCCACGGTGTTCGTGGTGTCCGACTTCATCAGCGAGCCCGGCTGGGAGCAGCCGCTGGGTGAGCTGGCGCGCCGGCACGATGTGGTGGCGGTGCGCCTGCTCGACCCACTGGAGCTGGAGCTGCCCGACCTCGGGCTGATCCCCATCCGCGACGCCGAGACCGGCGAGCAGTTGCTGGTGGACACCCACGACAAGGGCTTTCGCCAGCGCTTCGCGCGCATCGCGGCCCAGCGCGAGGCGCAGCTGCGCGAGAGCCTGGCGCGCGCCGGCGTGGACACGCTGGAGCTCGCCACCGACGACGACCTGGCCGACGCGGTGCTGCGCTTCGTGGAGCTGCGCCGGCGCCGCAGCAGCCTGCGCGCCGGCCTGGGCGGACACCTGGGCGCGCGGGCCACGAGCCCCCGCCCGGCCGCCGCAGTGCGCAGCACGGAGGGCGCTTTATGACCCACCCACCCGTCACCTTCCTCTGGCCCGAACTGCTGTGGTTGTTGCTGGTGCTGCCGCTGCTGGTGATCACCTATGTGTGGCTGCTGCGCCGGCGCAAGCGCGCCGCCCTGCGGTTTGCCAGCCTGTCCATCGTGCGCGAGGCCATGGACCGGGGGCCGGGCTGGCGCCGCCACGTGCCGCCGCTGCTGCTGCTGCTGGCCTTCGCGGCCATGCTGCTGGCGTCCGCGCGTCCCATGGCCGTCGTGCTGCTGCCCTCGCAGCAGCAGACCATCATCCTGGCGATGGACGTCTCGGGCAGCATGCGCGCCACCGACGTGGAGCCCAACCGGCTGGTGGCCTCGCAGAACGCGGCCAAGGCCTTCCTGGCCGAGCTGCCGCGCCATGTGCGCGTGGGCATCGTGGCGTTCGCTGGCTCGGCCCAGGTGGTGCAGCCCATCACGCTCAGCCGTGAAGACCTGGTGGCCGCCATCGACAAGTTCCAGCTGCAACGGGCCACGGCCATCGGCAGCGCGATCGTGGTGGCGCTGTCCGAGCTGTTTCCGGGGCAGGGGATCGACCTGGCGAACATGACCTACGGGCGCCAGAGCGACCCGTTCGCCCCCCAGGGCCGGGCCATCGACCAGCCGCAGACGGAGCAGAAAGCTTTTGAACCGGTGGCGCCGGGCTCCTACACCTCGGCCGCCATCATCCTGCTCACCGATGGCCAGCGCACCACCGGCGTGGACACCGCCGAGGCCGCCAAGCTGGCCGCCGACCGCGGCGTGCGCGTCTACACCGTCGGCGTGGGCACGGTGGACGGCGAGGTGATCGGCTTCGAAGGCTGGTCGATGCGGGTGCGGCTGGACGAGGACACGCTCAAGGACGTGGCGCGCATGACCCAGGCCGAGTACTACTACGCCGGCACCGCGGACAACCTGAAGAAGGTGTACGAAACCCTCAGCACCCGCCTGACGGTGGAGAAGAAGGAAACCGAGATCTCCGCGTTGCTCGCGCTGGCGGCTTCGCTGCTGGTGCTGCTCTCGGCCGGGCTGTCCCTGCTCTGGTTCCAGCGCGTGCTCTGAAAGCCCGGGCGGCTCGCCACGGTGCTGATATGGGTCAAAGCACGGGCCACCGGCCGGAGCACAATCCCGGGCCATGAAACAACAAGTGGTGATAGCCGGTGGTGGCATCGGTGGGTTGGCCTGTGCGCTGGCCCTTTCGCGTGCCGGGGTTTCGGTGCATCTACTGGAGCAGGCCGGGGCGTTTTCCGAGGTGGGGGCCGGGCTGCAGCTGGGGCCCAACGCGGTGCGCGTGCTGCACGAGTGGGACTTGCTGGACGAGCTCAACGCCTGCGCGGCGTTTCCCGACGCGCTGCAGGTGCGCGACGCCCACAGCGCCCGCACGCTGGGGCGGTTGCGGCTCGGGCCACTGGCGCGCGCGCGCTACGGCGAGCCCTACGCCACGGTGCACCGAGCCGACCTGCACGAGCTGCTGCTGCGCGCCGCCCGGCGCGAGAGCGGTGTGAGTCTGCGGCTGGACACCCGCCTGGTGGCCTACGAGCAGGCGGGGGAGCGGGTGCGCGTGACCTGCGAAGACGACACCGTGGTCGAGGGCGACGCGCTCATCGGCTGCGACGGCCTGTGGAGCCGTGTGCGGGCGCAGATGCTGGGCGCGCAGCCGGCGCGGGTGAGCGGCCATCTGGCCTACCGCGGCATGGTGCGCGCCACCGATCTGCCCGAGCGCCTGCGCCAGAACCTGGTGACGGCCTGGCTCGGCCCGCGGCTGCACGTGGTGCACTACCCGGTGCGCTGCGGCAACTGGTTCAACGTGGTGGCGGTGGTGGAAGGCATGCTGGGGCTGGGGCATGGGGGGCCGCCCGGCTGCGACCCCCAGAGCTGGAGCCACGAGGCCCAGACCGCCGATCTCAAGTGGGCCCTGGGCCCGGCCTGCGGCGAGCTCATGCGCATGATCGACGCCGTGTCGGCCTGGAAACTCTGGGCCCTGAACGACCGCGCACCCATGGCCGGCCCGAACGAACACGCCCAGGGCCGGGTGGCCTTGCTGGGAGACGCGGCCCACCCCTTGCGCCCCTACCTCGCGCAAGGCGCCGCCATGGCGATCGAAGACGCCTGGACGCTGGGCCGGCTGCTGCAGTCCCAACCCGGCGGCTCCACACCCGACTGGCCCGCGCTGCTGCAGCGCTTTGCGCAGACCCGCTGGCAGCGCAACGCCCGCGTGCAGAGCCGCTCGCAGCGCAACGGCACCATCTTCCATGCCGACGGTCTGCTGCGCTGGGGGCGCAACACCGCCATGGGCCTGCTGGGTGAAAATCTGCTGGACAATCCCTGGCTCTACAGCGGGCCACCGGTGCCTGCATAGCCAGCCCCCTGCGCCGCTTCGCGTCTTCCCCCCAGGGGGACCACACCAGTGGCCGGGCGAAGCCCGTTCCACGGTGTGTCTTGGTGGAATGCCGGCGTGCGGGCTGCTAACCTGCGGGCCTGTTTGCAACTTCTAGGAATCGCCGCATGCGCCACGCCCAACGCCGTCATGTCATCGCTGCCGCCATCGCCATGGCCTGCGGTGGGTCCACCGTGTTCGCCCAGACCCCCTGGCCGAGCAAACCGTTGAAGATGCTGGTCGGGTTTCCCGCCGGCTCCTCGCCCGACCTGATGGCGCGCCTGATCGCCGAGCCGCTGTCGCAGGCGCTGGGCCAGCCGGTGGTGGTGGAAAACAAGGTCGGCGCCGGGGGCAACATCGCGGCCAACCAGGTGGCGCGCGCCACCGACGACCACACCATCGGTCTCATGATCAACGGCAATCTGACGATCGCCAAGATCCTCAACCCGGCCACCCTCTACGACCCACTGAAAGACCTGGCGCCGGTCTCGCTGCTCGCCGTGGCGCCCCTGGTGCTCAGCGTGCCGGGCGACACCGCCACCAGCGGCGCCGATTTTTTCGCTGCGGCGCGCGCGTCGGGCGACCGCTGGAACTACGGCACGCCGGGCGTGGGCACGGTGGCGCACCTGGGCATGGAGCTCATCAAATCGCGCGCGGGCATCGCGCCGGTGCACGTGCCTTACCCGGGCAACCCGCAGGTCATCACCGCGCTGCTGGGTGGGCAGATCCAGATGTCGCTGCTGCCGCCGGGCCTGGCCATGGCCCAGGTGCGCGCGGGCAAGCTCAAGGCCATCGGGGTCACGTCGAGCGGGCGCAGCAGCGTGGTGCCCGAGGTGCCGAGCCTGGCCGCGGCCGGTGTGAAGGGATTGCAGCTGGAAATCTGGAACGCCGTGGCCGCGCCCAACAGCCTGCCCAAGGCCCATGTGAACCGGCTGGCCGTGCTGCTGGCCGAGATCGTGCGCCGCCCCGAGGTACGGCAGAAGATCCTGGCCCAGGGCTGGCAGGTGGCGGGCACCTCGCCCGAGGGCCTGGCCCGGCGCATTGCTTCCGACACCGCCGCCATGGCGGACGTGATTCAGAAGAACAACATCAGGCCCTGACCGCCCCTGCCGCGCTGCGCGCGACCCCCTCAAGGGGGCAACGCGAGCGGCCTGGCAAAGCCAGTTCCGCCGCGTTCCCGGTTCGGACATTTCACGCCGGAGAAGGATCACCCCCGCTCAGCGTTCAAACAAACGGCCATATCCGCAAGTTCTGCTGCCAGCGCTGAGCGATAGCTTGTATCGCTCGGGGCTTGGCCACCGACGTAGCCGATGTCCGCCTGCAGCTGCCCGCCCACCACCGACAGGTTGCCCCAGCCGATGACCTGGTCGTGCCACAGTAGCGGCATGGCGTAGTAGCCGCGCACGCGTTTCGCGGGTGGTGTGTAGGCCTCGAAGCGGTAGGCCCAGGCCCACAGGCGCTCGAAGCGGTCGCGGTCCCAGACCACCGGATCGAACGGCGCGAGCAGGCGCACACCCTCGGGCGCCCTCCAGCGGCGTGAGTGGGGGTCTTCGCCCTGCGGCCAGTACCACGCGACCCCGTCCACCTCGGCGTGGGGCAGGCGCTGGACGGCGCGCTGCAGCGCGGCGCGTAACTGGTCCTGCCACTGCGGCACGGCGTGTTTGAGCATGGCCACCAGCTGCCGCAGGCCGGGTAGCGGCAAGGGCGCGTATTTGTTCACCAGCACATCCACCAGCTGGTCCAGCACCTCCGTCACGCTCTCGGGCGCTTCCCGCGGTGTGTGCGCCGCGTAGAGGCGGATGCCGTTGTCCCGCCGCGCCACGCGCAGCAGTCCGCGGTAGTGCATGGCGTCCAGCAGCTGGGTGCTGGCCTTGGACCGGCCGCCAAAGCCGTTGGTGGTGTGGCCGTGGGCGAAGTGCGCATCGACCTCGCGCGGGTGGGCTTCGCCCCGCGCCTGCACGTAGTGCCAGACCGCCTGGGCCTGCGCCCAGCGCTCGGCCGGCCACTCGCTGCGCGCGGTGCGCGGGTGCATGCGCGCGTGCAGCTCGGGCGTGACGAAACCGTAGTTGACGAAGAAGTCCTCTTCCACCGCCAGCTGCGGGTAGCGCCGCTCCAGATCGCCGGCCCGGTAACCCTTCACGCGCTGGCGCAGCGTCAGGTCCTGCGCGCGGGCGGGCGAACGGATCGGGTCGGCCTGCACAAAGCCCAGCCGTTCGATGGCCTTGGGCAGGGTGGTGGGCGTGAACAGGCTGCGGGCGATGGCGTAGCGGCGCAGATCGGGCAGGGTGATGGTGGCCATGCGCTCATCATGCCGCAGTCGACTTGCGTCTGCACCCATGGGCCGGCAGGGTCCAGGTGGGCACGTCGCGAGGCCGCAGCATGTCGGCGCCGATCCCGCTGGAATCGCACTTGGCTCAGGACAACTTTTGTCTTTGTGGCGATGTGCACGGGCCATGCGTGCGCTGGGTCTCCAACGCATAAACTCGATCGCATCACTCCCTTCAAGGAAACGAAATGAAAGCGCTCATTGCCCTGTGTGTTGTCGCCGCCGCGGTCGCTGGCTGTGCCGTCTACACCCCGTCTGGTTCGGTGGTCGTCGACCCCGCCGGCCATCCCGGCAAGTTCTGTCCCCCGGGCCAAGCCAAGAAGGGCAACTGCTGAATCAGGCCCGCCCACCCGCCGCCGACGGCAGCGGTGGACACGGTTTTCAGGGGATCGAGCAGCGGTCCTCGGTCGGGGCCAGACCGCAGGTGGTCAGGCGCCTCAAAGATCCGTGCGCAAGCGCCAGATCTCGGGAAACAGCACCACGTCCAGCATCTTGCGCAGGTAGCTCACGCCGCCGGTGCCGCCGGTGCCGCGCTTGAAACCGATCACGCGTTCCACCGTGGTCACGTGGCGGAAGCGCCAGAGGCGGAAGGCGTCTTCCAGGTCGGTGAGTTCTTCGCCGAGCTGGTACAGGTCCCAGTGTTCCTTGGGGTTGCGGTAGACCTGCAGCCAGGCCTGTTCCACCGCGTCGCTGGCTTCGTAGGGTTTGGTCCAGTCGCGCTCGGTGCGGCTCGCCGGCACGGCGATGCCGCGGCGCGCCAGCAGGCGCAGCGATTCGTCGTAGAGCGATGGGGCCTCGTACGCGGTCTGCACCATCGCCAGCCGCTCGGGGCTGTGCGCATGGGGCTTGAGCATGGCGGCGTTCTTGTTGCCCATCGCGAACTCGATGCAGCGGTACTGGAAGCTCTGGAAACCGCTGGAATGGCCGAGGTAGGGCCGGATCGCGCTGTATTCGGGCGGTGTCATGGTGGCCAGAACATCCCAGGCGTGCACCAGCTGTTCCATGATCCTGGAGACACGGGCCATCTGCTTGAACGCAGGGTTCAGGTCGTCGGCCGCGATGTGGCGGATGGCGGCGTTGAGTTCGTGCAGCATGAGCTTCATCCAGAGTTCGCTGGTCTGGTGCTGCACGATGAACAGCAGCTCGTCGTGCGCGGGCGAGAGCGGTTTCTGCGCGCCCAGGATGGCGTCGAGCTGCAGGTAGTCCCCGTAGCTCATGTCGTTGCTGAAATCGAGCTGGGCCTTTTCTTCGGCGACGATGGTTTCGGTGGCCGAGGCGGGGGCGCTGTCGTGGTGGGGGCAGGTCATGGCGCGTCTCCTTCAGGTCACGGCGTGTTTGCGGTTGAACTCGGGGCGCTTCCATTCCGCCGTTTCGAGCACCTGTTTCAATTGTTCGACGGCGTTCCACACATCGGCGAAGCCGATGTAGAGCGGGGTGAAGCCGAAGCGCAAGATGTCCTTGTGCCGTCCACCGTCGCCGGCGCGGTAGTCGCCGATCACGCCGCGCGCGATCAGGGCCTGCACGATGGCGTAGGCACCCTCGTCTCTTGTCAAACACACTTGCGAACCGCGCTGCGAGTGGCCGCGTGGAGTGGCCAATCCAAGGCCGTGGCCCGCGCAGCGTTCTTCCACCAGTGCGATGAACAGGTCGGTCAGCGCCAGCGACTTGGCGCGCAGCGCCGCCATGCCGCCCAGCGCCTCGGCCGCCAGCACGGTGTCCACCCCGCATTCGAGCGCGGCCAGGCTGATCATGGGCTGGGTGCCGCACTGGTAGCGCGTGATGCCCAGTGCGGGCTTGTAGTCCGGCGTGAATTCGAACGGCGTGGCGTGGCCCCACCAGCCGGCCAGCGGTTGCCAGAAACGGTTGGCGTGCAGCGGGTTGACCCAGACGAAGGCGGGCGCACCCGGGCCGCCATTGAGGTACTTGTAGCCGCAGCCCACGGCGAAGTCGGCCCGGGCCTGTTTCAGGTCCACCGGTACCGCGCCTGCGCTGTGCGCCAGGTCCCACACGGCCAGGATGCCCTCGGCGTGCGCCGCCGCGGTCACGGCCGCCATGTCGTGCATCGCGCCGGTGCGGTAGTTCACGTGCGTGAGCATGAGGATGGCGACCTCGGCGCTGAGCGACGCGGCGATCTCTTCGGGCTCGACCAGCGCCAGCTCCATGCCGTGCTGCCGGCACAGCGCTTCGGCGATGTAGAGGTCGGTCGGGAAGTTGCTGCGTTCGCTCACGATGCGCTTGCGCTGCGGCGCGTCGGCGGCGGCGATGTTCATGGCCGCGCTCAGCACCTTGAACAGGTTGACCGAGGTGCTGTCGGTGGCGACCACCTCGCCTGGGCCGGCGCCGATCAGGCGCGCGATCTTGTCGCCCACTTTCTGCGGCATGGCGAACCAGCCGTTCTTGTTCCAGCTCTGGATCAGGTCGGTGCCCCACTCACGGGTCACGACGTCGGCCACGCGGGCCGGGGCCGCGGCGGGCATCACACCGAGCGAATTGCCGTCGAGGTAGATGGTGCCGGCGGGGATGTTGAAGAGGTCGTGCAGCTGGCGCAGCGGGTCTTGCACGTCGAGGGCGAGGCAGTCTTGTTGGATCGTCATGGGGTTTGTCTCCATCAAACAGTGTGGGTATGCGGTGCGGGGCTTTTCATTCCAGGTCCACCGCGGCACAGCCCTTCGTCAAGCTCAGGACGGGCCGCTGGTGTCGCCCCTGGGGGGTGACGCCGCAGGCGGCGCGGGGGGTTATTCGAGACTTCGGAGGATGGCGCGCACCGGGCTGGCGTCGGCCGTGGTGAGCTTCAGGGGCAGGGCGATCAGCTCGTAGTCGCCCTCGGGCACGTCGTCGAGCAGCAGGTTTTCCAGCACACGCAGGCCGCGCCGGCGGATCACCTGGTGGCTGTCGAGCGTCTTGCTGTCGGCGGGGTCGATGCTGGCGCTGTCGATGCCGATGAGCTTCACGCCGAGGTCGGCGAGTTGTTCCACGGTGTCCGGCGCAAAGGCGGGCAGGGCGTCGTCAAACCGGTCCTGGGGCTGGTGCTGGTAGACGCGCACCAGCACGCGAGGGGGCAGGGCGTCCAGGCTCCATGCCCCGCCGCTGGGCGGCTTGCCCAGCGCATGCGCGATGTGTTCGGGCCGCACCAGCGGGCCGCAGCCGATGGCGTGTACCACGCGGCAGGGGCCGAGAAAGGCGTCGAGGTCCACCGCGCCAATGGCCGCGCCCGCTGCGTCGTAGTGCAGCGGCGCGTCGGCGTGCGCGCCCACGTGGGGCGAGAGCGTGATGGCGCTCACGTTGACCGGGCAACCCGGCTCGATGCTCGCCACCCACTGCTGCGTGTAGGCCGTGTCGCCCGGAAAAACCGGTGCACCCGCATGGATCGGAGGGGAAATGTCCCAGAGCTTTTTCATGGTGCGATGAAGGTAGCACCGGAGAAAAAGCCATGGTGTCGGTAATTTCCAACGCTACCGAAATTATTTTAGGTCTAAACCATATGGCCCGGAGCGCGGCAGGGGTGTTCCTTTTCAGGGGAGGTCCGGCGCGCGGTATACCAGCACCTTGAGCGCGCGTTCGGGCGACGCGTCGGCGAAGCTCGTCGGGTTGGGCAGGCGTTGCTCGAACACGAGTTCGGGTGCGGCCTCGCGCATCTGGTCCTGCAAAAAACCGGTGTCCAGCTCGGGCGCGTTGAGGCACAGCAACACCCGGCCGCCCGGGCGCAGCAGGTCCGGCAGGCGGCGCATGAGGCGCAGGTAGTCTTTGGTCGCGACGAAGCTGCCTTTCTGATAGCTGGGCGGATCGACGATGACCAGGTGGTAGGGCCCTGAGCGTGTGAGCTTGCCCCAGGTCTTGAAGATGTCGTGGGCCAGGAAGCTGGCACCGGCCTGCAGCCCGTTGAGCGCGTGGTTCTGTTGTCCGAGCGCGATGGCGCCCGCGCTCATGTCCACGTTCACCACCTGCTTCGCGCCACCCTGCAGCGCTGCCACCGAGAAGGCGCAGGTGTAGGCAAAGAGGTTGAGCACCTTGGCGCCCGCCGCGTGTTCGCGCACCCACTGGCGGCCATCGGCCATGTCGAGGAACAGGCCGTGGTTCTGCCCTTTGAGCACGTGCACCAGGTAGCGCGTACCGCGCTCGGTCACCACGTGCGGCTCGGGCACGCTGCCGGTCATCAGCCGGGTGTCGCTGCGACCCTCGTGCCGGCTCTGGAACACCCAGTTCAGTGGCTGGTCGGGTGCGAGCTGCTCGTGGCGCGCGGCGAGTGCGGCCGACACCGTGGCCAGTTCGTCGTCGCTGGCTTCGCCAAATCGGGTCAACACCCACACCGGCGGGTAGGCGTCCAGCGTCCAGGCTTCACAGCCCGGGTGCAGACCACCCCGGCCGTGGAAGAGGCGTTGGGCATCGGTGGGCATGGCCATCGTGGCGATGGTGTCGAGCAGGGCTTGCATATTCAGTGTTCCGGCCGTTCATCCAGCGGCGGCAGGCCATGGCGCTGGCGTGCCTTGTTGCAGGCGTAGGAACCTTCCTGCAGTTCGGTGCAGGGTCGGGGGCGCAGTGCGTAGATGGTGCAGCCCACCGCGGTGCCCACGCTGCCCGACAGCGCCACGCAGCGGATCGGCACCTCGCCGGTACCCCGCATGCGGCAGGTGCTGCCGTTGACGGTTTCGGTCAGGGTCACAGGCACCGCGCCGCCCATGTCGTCCAGCTCGTACACCGAAAACTGGACGCGATAGGCGGCGCAACACGCGCCGCAGGTCTGGCACTGGGACATGGGTTCAGCGCGCGGGCAAGGGGGGCAGGCCGTGGCGGCGGCGCGCCTGGCCGCAGGCATCGCTGCCCTCTTCAAATTCGCGGCAGGGGTTGGGCCGCCACTCGTAGATGCCGCAAGTGGCTCTTTCGCCGACCTTGCCGGAGAGCGCCGCACAGCGCGGGCGGCCATGGTCGGTGCCGCGCAGGCGGGCGATGCTGTCGGTCACCGGCACCCACAGCCCGTCGGGCACGCTGCCCCCTTCGGACTGGGTTTCATGCACCGAGAAGTCCACGCGGAAGCTGGCGCAGCAGGCGCCGCAAGCGGTGCAGGCGCTCACAGGCCGATTCAGCCCAGGCGGCCCAGCAGCAGGTACTCCATCAGCGCCTTCTGCACATGCATGCGGTTCTCGGCCTCGTCCCACACCACCGATTGCGGGCCGTCGATCACCTCGGCGCTCACCTCTTCACCGCGGTGCGCCGGCAGGCAGTGCATGAAGAGCGCGTCGGGTTTGGCCACGGCCATCATGGCCTCGTCCACACACCACTGCGCGAACGCGGCGCGGCGCACCTCGTTTTCGGCCTCGTAGCCCATGCTGGTCCAGACATCGGTGGTCACCAGATCGGCGCCGGTGCAGGCTTCCTTCGGGTCCTTGAACACCTTGTAGCAGGCGGGGTTGGAGACGCCGGCGAGCTTCGGGTCGACTTCGTAGCCGCTGGGTGTGCTCACGTGCACGGTAAAGCCCAGCAGCTCGGCCGCCTGCAGCCAGGTGTTGGCCATGTTGTTGCCGTCGCCCACCCAGGCCACGACCTTGCCCTTGATGGCATCCAGCGGGTTGCCGCTGGCGGCCGGGCGGTACTCGACCATCGTGAACAGGTCGGCCAGGATCTGGCAGGGGTGGAACTCGTTGGTCAGGCCGTTGATGACCGGCACGCGCGAGTGCGCCGCGAAGCGCTCCAGCTTGCTCTGCTCAAAGGTGCGGATCATCACCAGGTCCACCATGCGGCTGATCACCTTGGCGCTGTCCTCGATCGGCTCGGCGCGGCCGAGCTGGCTGTCGCCCGTGGTCAGGTGCACCACCGAGCCGCCGAGCTGGTACATGCCGGCCTCGAAGCTCACACGCGTGCGGGTGCTGGCCTTCTCGAAGATCATGGCCAGGGTGCGGTCCGGGTCGGCGAACGGCTGGTGCTTTTCGACGGCCTTGAACTTGGCCTTGATGAACGCGGCGCGCGTGAGCAGGTAGGCGTACTCGTCGGCGCTCAGGTCCTTGAACTGGAGGTAGTGGCGGAGGTTCATGGGTTTTCCGTCAGGAAGGTGGTGATGATCGGCAACAGGATGGCGGCGACTTCGTCGGCCTCGGCGGTGGTCATGATCAGCGGCGGCACCAGGCGGATCACGCTGTCGGCCGTGACCGAGAGCAGCAGGCCGGCGTCGGCCGCGCGCTGGGTGATCACGCCGCAGGGCTTGTTCAGCTCCACGCCGATCATCAGGCCCTGGCCCCGGATCTCTTTCAGCCCCGGGTTGCCGGCCAGGCCTTTTTCCAGCGCGCTGCGCAGGTGCGCGCCCACGGTGGCCGCGTTCTCCAGCAGGCCGTCTTCTTCCATGATGCGGATGGTCTCGACCCCGGCGCGCATGGCCAGCGGGTTGCCGCCGAAGGTGGTGCCGTGGTTGCCCGGTTGGAAAATGTTCGCGGCCTTGGGGCCGGCCACCACCGCGCCGATCGGCACGCCCGAGCCCAGGCCCTTGGCCAGCGGCATCACGTCGGGTTTGATGCCGGCCCACTGGTGGGCGAACCACTTGCCGGTGCGGCCCATGCCGCACTGCACCTCGTCGATCATCAGCAGCCAGTCCTGCGCGTCGCACAGCGCGCGCACCTCCTGGAGGTACTGCGCGCGCATCGGGTTCACGCCGCCTTCGCCCTGGATGGTTTCAAAAAACACCGCCACCACGTTGGGGTTGCCCACGGTGGCCTTTTTCAGGGCGTCGATGTCGTTGAGCGGCACGCGGATGAAGCCTTCGACCAGCGGGCCGAAGCCGGCCTGCACCTTGGGGTTGCCGGTGGCGCTCAGCGTGGCGATGCTGCGGCCGTGGAAGGCTTTTTCATAGACCACGATCTCCGGGCGTTCGATGCCCTTGTCGTGGCCGTACTTGCGTGCCAGCTTCAGCGCGGCCTCGTTGGCCTCCAGGCCGGTGCTGCAGAAGAACACGTTGGTCATGCCCGAACGTTCCACCAGCATCTGGGCCAGGACCTCCTGGTTGGGCACGTGGTAGTAGTTGCTGGAGTGGATCAGCTTGGCCACCTGGTCCTGCAGCGCGGGCACCAGTTTGGGGTGGGCGTGGCCCAGGGTGTTGACGGCGATGCCGGCCAGCGCGTCCAGGTACTCCTTGCCGTTCACGTCCCAGACGCGGCAGCCTCGTCCGTGTGACATGGCGATCGGCAGGCGGCCGTAGGTGTTCATCACATGGGGCGAGGTGGCGGCGGGCGCAGCGGCATTCATGCGGGGGACTCCGGTTGGGGGACAGACCAAAAGAAAGCGGCTCAACGAAGGTTGAGCCGTTGAAAAGCGATTTTAGGGGCAGCAGCGGGCATCATCATTGCTTGTTGGGCATCGCTGTCATGCCGCCGGGCCGGTGCCCCACCCACTGGCCCGGGGCCGGGTAATCCCTGACTTCAAGTCTTATATAAGATAGAATACCTGCCAGCCATCCCGGCCAGCGATCCTCGGCCTGGCGGTGGCCATGCCTCCCTTCCAGGGCCCTCCATCCGAAGGCTTCCCCGATGGTTTCTCCGACTGCCAAACAAGTGTTCATCCAGGGCGTCACCCAGAGTGGCCGCACCTTTCGCCCCAGCGACTGGGCCGAACGTCTGGCCGGCGTGATGAGCCAGTTCCGCCCGGGTGGCGGCGTGGTCCGGCAGGGCAGCCACATCGCCTATTCGCCCTGGTGCGTGCCCACGGTGATGAACGGGGTGAAAGTCGTCATCGTCCACACCGACCTGCGCGAAGCCGAGCCCATGGCCTGGGACTTCGTCATGCACTTCGCGCGCGACAACGACCTGCAGGTGGTGGAAGGCTGTCTGCTGCCAGACCGGCCCGCCAAGCCCTGAAACCCTGGAAAAACGGCCGATCTCAGCCGCTCAGGCCTGACCGCTGGCCGACGTGGCCACCCGCTCCGGCCCCTTGTGACCCGCCACCGGATGCGCTCGCGCATCGGCCCGTGCCCAGGCAAACACGCCCAGCCCGGCCAGCGCCAGCAGCGCACCCACCCAGCCGGTCGAGGTCCAACCCAGGCCCGCACTGATGGCCACCCCGCCCAGCCAGGCGCCCAGCGCGTTGGCGACGTTGAAGGCCGAGTGGTTGAGCGCGGCGGCCAGCACCTGGGCCTCGCCCGCCACGTCCATCAGCCGGATCTGCAGGGCCGGGCCGACGGCCACCACGGTGCCGATCAGGAAGATGTTGATCGAACCCGCCACCACGTGCTGGGCGGTGAAGGTGAACGCCACCAGCACCACGACGGACCAGGCCAGCATGCCCCCCACCGTGGGCATGAGCGCGCGGTCGGCCAGGCGCGAACCCAGCACGTTGCCCACCACCATGCCCAGGCCAAAGAGCGCCAGCACCACCGGCACACCGGACAGCGGCAGGCCGGCCATTTCGATCATGGTGGGCTTGACGTAGCTGAACACCGCGAACAGGCCACCAAAGCCGATGGCGCCAATGCCCAGCGTCAGCCAGACCTGTTTGTTGCGCAGCGCGCCCAGCTCGCCCAGCGGGCTGGACCCCGGCGGCGCGGCCATGGCGGGCACCTCACGGTGGATCATGCCGGCGGCCAGCAGCGCGATGGCGCCCACCAGCACGAATGCCGCACGCCAGCCGAAGTGCTGCCCCAGCCAGGCCGCCAGCGGCACGCCCAGCAGGGTGGCCAGCGTGAGCCCGGTCATCACCAGGCCCACCGCGCGCGCCCGCTGGCCCGCCGGCGCCAGCGCGGCCGCCACCAGCGCCGCCACGCCGAAATAGGTGCCGTGCGGCATGCCCGCCAGGAAACGCAGCAAGTTGAGCGAGAGGTAGCCCGGCGCCAGTGCGCTGGCGAAGTTGCCCAGGGCGAACACCGCCATCAGCGCCACCAGCAGGGCCCGGCGCCCCCAGCTGGCGGCCAGCACGGCCAGCACCGGCGCGCCGATCACCACGCCCAGCGCGTAGGCGCTGATGACGTGGCCCGCCTGCGGAATGGTGACGCCGATGTCCCGGGCCACCTCGGGCAGCAGGCCCATGATGACGAACTCCCCCGTGCCGATGGCAAAACTGCCGATGCCCAGGGCCAGCATGGCCCGGCCCGGGTGGGCCGCGGTGGGGGTTGTGAGGGACGTTGGCGCGAAACCTGGGGTGGGGGCGTGGGACACGTGAGCGGAGGAGTGAATGGGTGCGGCCCGCTGGACGGGATTCGGGCTGCGAACCGGCGATCGTGGCATGGCCGGCGTTTGGGCGTGCGAGAGCTTGGTAGAAACCCTGCATCGTGGGGCGGCGCCTGGGGGCTTTGGATATAGTGACGCGGCGTTTTTGTAACAACCGCTTTCCCCAACCCCATTTGAATCTGGAGCTGAACCCCATGGCCATGGACCAAGTTGACTATTTCCTGCACGGCGACGACATGCAGTTCGTCGAAATCGAGCTGGACCCCGGCGAGGCGGCCATCGGCGAGGCGGGCAGCATGATGTACATGGAGGACGGCATCCGGATGGACACCGTCTTCGGCGACGGCTCGGCCGGCTCGGGTGCCGGGGGCCTGTTCGGCAAGCTGCTGGGTGCCGGCAAACGCCTGATCACGGGCGAATCGCTGTTCACCACGGTCTACACCAACGACGGCCAGGGCAAGAAGAAGGTGGCGTTTGCCGCGCCCTACACCGGCAAGATCATTCCGTTTGACCTGAGCCAGCATGGCGGCACCATGATCTGCCAGCGCGACGCCTTCCTGTGCGCGGCCAAGGGCGTGTCGCTGGGCATTGCGTTCCAGCGCAAGCTGGGCACCGGCTTTTTCGGCGGCGAGGGCTTCATCATGCAGAAGCTTGAAGGCGACGGCCTGGCCTTTGTCCACTCCGGGGGCACGGTGCTGGAGCGGCGGTTGCAGCCGGGCGAGGTGCTGCGCGTGGACACCGGCTGCGTGGTGGCCTACACGCCGGGGGTGGACTTCGACATCCAGTTCGTGGGCGGCGTGAAGACGGCGCTGTTTGGTGGCGAGGGCCTGTTCTTCGCCACCTTGCGCGGCCCGGGCACGGTGTGGATACAGTCGCTGCCGTTCGCCCGCCTGGCCTCGCGCATCTTTGCCGCCGCGCCCATGACCAAGGGCGGTGGCGGTTCCGGCGGCGAGCAGGGGGGCTTTTTCACCGGCGGTCTGCTGGGCAGTCTCACCGGCGGCGATGACTGACCGAGGCATCCGGCGCGATCTGTCCGTGTTCCGCCTGGGGCGCGACGACGTCGGCACCCTGCACGCGCTGCTGGACCTGTTCAGCCAGGCCTTTGACGACCCCGACAGCTACAGCGCCGCACGCCCCGAGCGGGACTATCTGGAGCGGCTGCTGGGCAAGACCACCTTCGTGGCCCTGGTGGCCGAGGACGACGAAGGCCAGGTGGTGGGTGGGCTGGTGGCCTACGAGCTGGAAAAGTTCGAGCAGGCCCGCAGCGAGATCTACATCTACGACCTGGCGGTGGACGCCGTGCACCGGCGCCAGGGCATCGCCACGCGGCTGATCGAACACCTCCAGGGCATCGCGGCGGCCTGTGGGGCCTGGGTGATCTTTGTGCAGGCCGACCCGCCCGACGAACCGGCCGTGGCGCTCTACGCAAAGCTGGGGCGGCGCGAGGACGTGCTGCACTTTGACCTGCCGGTGCCGCTTCGCCCATGAAAAAACCGCCGGATCTTGCGACACGGCGGTTCTTTGCATTTTTGCTGGCAGCGCACCGGTTTCAAACGGCAGACCCCGAGGGGTCCGGGCTGGTGGCCTGACGGGTCAGGCCGGGTGGGTGTCAGGCGGCGGCGAGAGCCAGGGCCTTGACTTTGCTGGACAGGCGGCTCTTGTCGCGAGCGGCCTTGTTCTTGTGGAAGATGCCCTTGTCAGCAACGATGTCCACCACTTGTTGCATCTTGGCGAACAGTTCGGTCGCCTTGGTCTTGTCGCCGGCCAGAACGGCTTTTTCAACGTTCTTGACGGCGGTGCGGTATTTGGAGCGCAGCGAGGTGTTCGCGGCGTTGATCTTGACGTCCTGGCGGACGCGTTTGCGGCCAGAGGCCAGACGGGGGTTCTTTTTCTTCGGCTTGGTTGCCATGGTGAATTTCCTTCAGATGTTTGGGGATGATGCCAGCAAAGCCCGCGATTTTAGCACGCCGGCCCGCGCTGTGAAGCCTCCCGGGATGGCCGACCCCGGGGCGTGGTTACACTGAGCGCCGTGTCCCTCTTCAAGTCCGCCTCCCTCGTTTCGCTGCTGACCCTGCTGTCCCGCATCACCGGCTTGGTGCGCGAACTGCTCATGGCGGCCACCTTCGGCGCCAGCGCGCTCACCGACGCGTTCAACGTCGCCTTTCGTATCCCCAATCTGCTGCGCCGCCTGTTTGCCGAAGGCGCATTCAGCCAGGCGTTTGTGCCGGTGCTCGCCGGCGCGCGCGAAGCGGAGGGCGAAGACGCCACCCGCCAACTGGTGAACCAGATCGCCACCGTGCTGGCCTGGGCGCTCACGCTCACCTGTGTGCTGGGCGTGGCCGGTGCGCCGGTGCTGGTCTGGGCCATGGCCAGTGGCCTCAAGCAGAGCCCCGACGGTTTCGAGGCCGCCGTCTTCATGACGCGCTGGATGTTCCCCTACATCGCCTTCATGTCGTTCGTGGCGCTCTCGGCCGGCATCCTGAACACCTGGAGGCGGTTTGCCGTGCCCGCGGCCACGCCGGTGCTGCTCAACGTGGCCATGATCGCCGCCGCCTACTGGGGGGCGCCCTGGTTCGGCCGCCTCGGCCTGCCGCCGATCTACGCGATGGCCGGCGGGGTGCTGTTGGGCGGGGCCTTGCAACTCGGGGTCCAGATCCCCGCGCTGCGCCGCCTGGGCATGCTGCCGCACGTTCGCCTGCGCTGGTCGTCCCTGCGCGTCGCCTGGAACCACCCCGGCACGCGGCGCGTCACCACGCTGATGCTGCCGGCCCTGCTGGGGGTCAGCGTGGCGCAGATCTCGCTGCTGATCAACACCCAGATCGCCTCGCACCTGGTCACCGGCAGCGTGAGCTGGCTCACCTACGCCGACCGTCTGATGGAGTTCCCCACCGCCATGCTGGGTGTGGCGCTGGGGGTGGTGTTGCTGCCGCAGCTGGCCGCGGCCCGGGCCGCCAACGACACCCAGCGCTACAGCAACCTGCTCGACTGGGGCCTGCGCCTGGTGGTGCTGCTGGCCGTGCCCTGCGCGGTTGCGCTGCTCACCTTTTCCCGGCCGCTGGTGGCGGTGCTCTACCACTACGGCGCCTTTACCGACGCGGACGTGCGGCAGACCTCGCTGGCCCTGATGGGCTACGGCGCCGGCCTGCTCGGGTTGATCGCCATCAAGGTGCTGGCGCCCGGGTTTTATGCCCGCCAGGACATCCGCACGCCGGTGAAGATCGCCATCGTCGTGCTGCTGCTCACGCAGGGCATGAACCTGCTGTTCGTGCCTTATCTGAAGCATGCCGGGCTGGCGTTGGCGATCGGCCTGGGCGCCATGGTCAATGCCCTGTGGCTGCTGATCGGGCTGATGCGCCGCGGTGCCTACACGCCCACGCCCGGCTGGGCGCGTTTCGGGCTGCAGGTGGTGGCGGCCAGCGCCCTGCTGGCGGTGTTCCTGATGTGGAGCGCCGAACAGGTCAAATGGCTGGCGTTTGATGGCCATGCCCTGCAAAGGGTGGGCCTGCTGGCGCTGTGCATCGGGGGGGCGGTGGTGGTGTATTTTCTGACCCTGATGCTGGCCGGTTTGCAGTTGCGCCAATTCGTCAGAAAATAGCTTTCATTGCGGCACCTTGGCGCTTTCAGGCGGTGACTTTCATGCCCTTCGTCTTCGACTTCTCCACACCCACTCCGCTGGGTTATTTCGCCGCTCTGGTGGGGGACGACGACAACCTGCCGCTGCTGGAGGCCGCCACCTCCCTGGCCCAGGACGAATACCCCGACCTGGACGTGCAGGAGGTGCTGGGCGATGTTGACCAGCTGCTCGCCCGCCTGCGCCGGCGCTGCGGCAACGACACCGATCCCCTGCAGCGGCTGCGCGCGCTCAACCAGTTCTTCTTTCGCGACATGGGGTTTGGCGGCAACGTGAACAACTACTACGACCCCGACAACAGCTACCTCAACGCGGTGCTGCGCACGCGCCGCGGCATCCCCATCTCGCTGGCGGTGCTGTGGCTCGAACTGGCCCAGGGCCTGGGGCTCAAGGCGCGTGGCGTCAACTTCCCCGGGCACTTCATGGTCAAGGTCAACCTGCCCAACGGGCAGGTGGTGATCGACCCGTTCACCGGCCAATCGCTCAGCCGCGAGGACCTCTCCGAACGGCTCGAACCGTACAAGCGCCGCAATGGCTTGGTGGACGATTTCGACGTGCCGGTGGGCCTGTACCTGCAGGCGTCGCCGTCGCGCGAGATCCTGGCGCGCATGCTGCGCAACCTCAAGGAAATCCACCGCACGCAGGAAGACTGGCTGCGCCTGATCGCGGTGCAGGACCGCCTGCTGGTGCTGCTGCCCGAGGCCTGGGTCGAGTACCGCGACCGCGGGCTGGCCTGGGCCGAAATGGGCGACGCGCGGCTCGCGGTGAGCGATCTGGAAATCTACATCCTGCACACCGAAGACGCGCTCGACCGCGACGCCATGGACCAGCGGCTGCAGGAACTCAAACGCGCGTTGAACTGAGCCTCCTTGCGCTGTCGCGGGTCAGCCCTGCCCGCGCGTGAGCGAGTGTGAGCAGATGCCCTGGCGTGTTTCGCGGTGTAAGTCATGTTGACTACAGCCGATGCGTTGAACACCATGCGGATTCCCGCAATACCTGAGCCGTTTTCTGGCCGGGTGCCGTTCACGGAGGTGTTCACATGTTCAAAAAAATCTTTCACCGCATGCTGGTCGCCGTCCTGATGCCCTGCATCGCCCTGGGCGGCATGCCCCTGTCGGCCCAGGCCGCCATCGTCACCACCGAGCAGGCCATGGTGACGCCCGCCGGTGATGCCAGCCGCGAACGCGTCACCGCCTTTCTCGCGCGCGACGAAGTGCGCGCCGCGCTGCAGGCCCAGGGGGCCAGCGCCGACGACGCCATCGCCCGCGTGAAGGCCATGTCGGATGCCGAAGTGGCCCAGCTGGCCGACCGGGTGGACCAGGCGCCGGCCGGCGGCGACGTGCTGGGCGTGCTGTTCGCCGTCTTCGTGATTCTGCTGGTGACCGACATCCTGGGCTTCACCCAGGTGTTCCCGTTCACCCGCCCGATCCAGTGAGCGGTCCGTCGAGTCGCCGCAGAACCCCCGCCCTGGCGGGGGTTCTGCTTTGCGCGGTGTTGCTGTTCACCGGCTGCGCCGCGCCACCCCAGCTCGCGGCCCTGCAGGGCGGGTGGCCCACAGCCTGGCCCGATCGGGTGCGGCTGACCACGGTGCCTTTTTTCGCGCAGGACGATCACCTGTGTGGGCCCGCCTCGCTCGCCATGGTGGCGCAGGCGGCCGGTCGCCCGGTGACGCCCGACGAGCTGACCCCGCAGGTCTACCTGCCCGGGCGCCAGGGCGCGCTGCAGGTGGAAATGCTGGCGGCGGCGCGTCGCCAGGGCCTGGTGGCCTATGTGCTGGCGCCCGAGCTGTCGGCGCTGATCGAGGAGGTGGCCGCAGGCCATCCCGTGCTGGTGCTGCAGAACCTCTCGTTGCCGATGGCCCCGCTGTGGCATTACGCCGTGGTGGTGGGTTTCGACCTGCAACAGCAGACGCTGATCCTGCACTCGGGCACCACGGCGAACACGGTCGTGCCCCTGGCCACGTTCGAGCGCACCTGGGCCCGCTCGGACCACTGGGCCGTGCGCGTGACGCCGCCGGCACAACTCCCAGCCACCGCGCGGGCCGACGCCTGGGCCACGGCCGTCGCAGCGCTCGAACGCGTCGACGCCGCGGCCGCCTACACCGGGTGGCACACCGCGCTGCAGCAGTGGCCCGAGCATCGCATCAGCATGCTCGGCCTGGGCAATGCGGCCTACGCCACCGGCCAGCGCGAACGCGCCGAACAGGCCTACGACGCTGCCACGCGCACGCACCCGGACTTCGCCGACGCCTGGAACAACCTGGCCCAGGTCCGGCTGGAGCTGGGCCGGCCGCAGGCCGCGCACGAGGCGGTTTCCCGCGCGGTGGCGCTGGGTGGCCCGCGTCGGGCCGACTACCTGGCCCTGCAACACACCATCGAACAGAGATTGAAGTGAAGTATTTTGTGCGGGGCATTGCAGCTCCGAATCGGCTCGACAATGGGCGTTTCGAGATCGCAGGAACACCCATGACAACCGTGATGCTGGTCGGGGCCACCGGCCTGGTGGGGCAGGCCGTGTTGCAGCAGGCCCTGGCCGACCCTGCCGTGGCCCGGGTGGTCGCACCGACCCGCAAGTCGCTGGTGCCGCACCCCAAGCTGCTCAATCCGCTGGTGGACTTCGAGCGCCTGCCCGAAGACGCCGCATGGTGGGCGGTCGACGCCGTGGTCTGCACCCTGGGCACCACCATCGCCAAGGCCGGTTCGCAGGCCGCGTTCTACAAGGTGGACCACGACCACCCGCTGGAGGTGGCCTACCTCGCGCGGCGCCACGGCGCGCGGGCCTTTGCCTTCAACTCGGCCCTGGGCGCGGACGCGGCCTCGCGCGTGTTCTATGCCCGCACCAAGGGCGAGACCGAGCGCGATCTGCAGGCCGTGGGCTACCCCTCGCTCACGCTGGTGCGCCCGGGCCTGATCGGGGGTGTGCGGCTGGAGAGCCGGCCGGCCGAACAGCTCGCGGTGCGCCTCTCGCAGTGGGTGCAGCCCTTGCTGCCGCGGCGTTACCGCGTGGTCCCCGCGCAGCGCATCGCGCACCACCTGCTGCAGGCCGCGCTGGCCGCCACGCCGGGGGTGCATGTGCTGCCGTCGGAGGTGCTGCTGTAGTCGTCAGTGCCCGCGGTGCGCCGGTGAGCCCGCCTTGCCGAGCTGGTGCCAGGTGCGGCGCAGCTGGGTGTCGGAGCTGAAGCCGGCGAGTTCGGCCGCCAGCGTGACGCTGTGGCCCGATCGCAGCGCGGCGTCGGCCAGATCAAGCCGGATGCTGCGCAGGTAGGCCAGCGGGGCAATGCCCGCGTGGGTGATGAACAGGCGCGCGAGGTGGCGCGGCGAGGTGCAGGCCACGTCCGCCATGTGCTGCAGCGACCAGTCGGCCTGCGGCCGCTGGCCGATGGCGTCCTGCACCCGGTGGATGGCCGGATGCAGGTGGGCGCGAAATCGCAGGAAGGGCGAGAGTTCGGGGTCGTTGGGCCCGCGCCGCAGCGCCACCACCATGGTCTGCGCGACCTGGGCCGCCAGGGCCGGCCCGCACAGGTCGGCGATGCGGTGCAGGAACAGGTCGATGCCGGTGGTCACGCCCGCGCTGCTGCACACCGCTCCATCGACCACGAACACCCGGTTCGACACCGTCTCGCAGCGGGGCGCCACGGCGTGCAATTCGTCCAGGTGCTCGTGGTGGGTGGTGGCCCGATGCCCGTCCAGCAGCCCGGCGTGCGCGGCCAGCAGGGCGCCCGCGCACACGGTGAGCAGCTCCAGCCGGTCCGGCGCCAGCTCGAGGTCGCGCAGCCAGCGGATGAGCTGGCGTGCGCTGTCGCTGTCCACATCGACGGTTCGCCCCGGTTGTCCCACCAGCACCACCCAGGCCGGCTCGGGCAGGCCGGGCGGCAAGGGTCCGATCTGGCTGATCGTGGCGCCCACCGAGCTGCTCGTCTGGCTCTCGGGCCCGATGAACCGCAGCTCGAACGCATCGGGCTTGCCGGCCGCGCGCAGGCACTGGTTGGCGATGCGCAGCGCCTCGGCGGGGCCGGCCCAGTCGAGGATGAGGCTGTCCGGCATGAGCACGAACGCCACCTGGATGGGCTCTGGGCCTTGGGTCATGCGCGGGTCCACCGGGGCGCCATCTGCCGGGCCGTGCGCCCGGCGAGCGCCATGCTGGCCAGGTCTGGCGCTGCGAACCTGTCGAGGGCGGGGGCGTTCATGCCGGTTCCAGCGCTTGCGCGGGCGTGCACAGGCGCGCAAAGCGGTCTTTCAGCACCGTGGCCGTGCGGGCCGTGATGTCGGCTGCATTCAGTGGCGTGCCGTCGGGTTGCACCATGTCAAAGGTCAGCGTGGCATCGGTCACGAAGTCCACCGTGTAACCCAGATCGGAGGCGTGCCGGGTGGTGGTTTCGCAGCACTGTTCGGTGCGGATGCCGCTGACGATCAGGCGCTGGATGGCATTGCGGTTCAGCCACACCTCCAGCCCGGTGCCCACCAGCGCGCTGTGGCGCGACTTGTGGAAGGTCGCCGCGGCCTCGAACGGGGCCAAGCCATCCAGCGGGCGCACGGCGCCGGATTCCAGCGAAAAGGGGTTCTGCGGAACTTGCGGGCCTTCCACGTGGAAGATGCGCACGATGGGCATGCCCGCGGCTTGTGCGCCGGTGATCAGCGCGTTCTGCGCGGCCAGGTAGGCGGGCAGATCCCGTTCGGTGAAGGAGGGGCGGTGGCGGAAGGACTCTTGCACGTCGATGACCAGCAGGGCGGTTTTCATGGGGGGCTCCGTCGGGGTTGTTGAAGCCTTGATCATGCCGATGGCCGGCGCTGGCGTCTGCTCGCGGCCAGACAAGAACCGATCATTTCAGGACATGGGCATTGTCCATCAGTTGGCCATGATGATCGCCATACGGCGGAATTTTCCGGACACTTCAGGCCATGGCCCTGGAAGCGCTGGGGGAGGTGGCCGGATGCGCTGCGAGCTGCAGCGAGGACGGCGCCACATCCCCTGCATGGACCTGCGCACGGATCTGTGCTGCCTCGCTGAAATGCGCCCAGGCGCTCTGGTGCAGGGCCGGCGCAACCGCCATCTCGCTGAGCTGCTGGCTCTGGTGCATCACCGCCAGACGCTGGCCGTCCCGGCTCAGGTAAAACTGCTCGGGCGCCCCCATATGGCCGTGGCGGGTGCAGTGCGTCACCGCCGCGGCACAGACCTGGCCCACCTGCGTGGTGCTCAGGCCCAAGCGCTGCAGGGCGTCCCCGGTCTGGCGATACGCCATCAGGAATTGCGCTTGCTGCTCGGGTCGCAGGCTTTGCGCCGCACCGGTGCCTTGCGCCTCGTCGGCCCGGGCGACGCGCGTCGTGCCGGTGGTTTCTGGCTCGGGAGCCTGTTCGCGCATGGCCACCGTTTCGGTCTTGATGGGCTTGCCCTCGGCGTCGAACTCGGTGACCCGGGCCGGCTGGGCACGGCGACCGTTCATCTCGATCAGCGAACGTTGGCCGTTCCTGTCGTGGTGGTGGATCTCGATGTCACCCGAACGCGGATTCACCGCGATGTGCTCCTGACTGCCATCTTCGTGCCGGACGTGAAACCGGTCGAACGGCGACACGTCGTCGCTGACGGCCACGCAACTGGCTTTGATCACCGGGGATTCGCCGAGCCTGGCAAACAGCTTGCGCGCTTCGGGCGGCACACGGGCGAAGTCGGCATGGCCTTCGGGAATGCGGTAGCGGCCCTGGGCATCGACCGACAGGCCTTGTTGGGCATCAAACAGCGCCTGGTTGGCGTGGTCCTGGCCCATGACCGCGCCCGCCACCAGCGTGCCCGAGCCACTGAGCATGAGCGCGGTTTTGAGCACGGTCGGCAGAGACGAGCCCGGCAGTTGGGTCGGGCCCGGGCCGACGTGGCCGCTGAGGTACCGGTTGTTCATCACGCCGTCGAAGGTGTAGGTCGCGATGTCGTTGGGGGTGCGCACGTCGTGCACCTGCCGGCCGGCGGCCTTGTAGCGCTCCAGCGCCGCATCGAAGCCGCCCACATCCTTGAAGTAGTCGCCGTGCACGGTGTCGCGCGCGATGGGCAGGCTGTTGTAGGCGTAGGCGTCGAGCTTGTTCTTCAGCGCAAAGCTCTGCGCCATGCCACCGCCCAAGCTGTGGCCGGTGGCGGCGAAACGGTAGTCTTTGAACCGTTCGTCGTTTTTGAGGGCTTCATAGGCAGCCTGTGCCTTGGCCTCAATCTTGGCGAACTCGCTGGCACCGGCGTTGCCCAGGTCGGATTTCCAGTTGCTCCAGGCGTCCGAGCCTTTGAAATCGAAGGTGATTTCGTGGGTCTTGCGGTTAATGGAGACCTTGAACTGGTTCTCCAGTTCGCCCTCGGCGTTGTGCTGGGTGTTCCAGCCTTCCTGGGTCAGTTGGCCGCTGGCGTCGTATTGGGCGGTGGGCCAGTCAGGAGGCAGATCTCTGCCGGGAGTCGCATAGGACCAGGGTTCCGGGTATTCAACGATTTTTCTGGCCTCTTCCACGTTCTGGTGCGGGTACGCCCAGAACGACAAGGCCATGGCCACTCGCGCGTCCAGGCGGTTGAGAGGCTTGTGGCTTGGACCGGTGGGTTGTGCGCTGGTGTCCATCGCTCACCCTCTTTGGTAGAGGGTGTCCAGCCACTCGTTTTGTGGTCGGTCGCATTTGTCGTCGATGTCTTCCCAGCGCTTCTGGCGTTCGGCGTCCTTGAGCAGCGTTCGCGTTCCGTCGGGGTTGTAGCGGTAATAGCCGTCCCGAAACTCAGGCCAAACATAGTAGGCGATGGAGTAATAACGAACCCGGGGACGTGCCTCGCCGAGCACTGGCCCGCCGATCACCAGTCGGCGGGCGTAACACTGTTTCTGCAACAGGGGCAGCAACTCTGCCAAACCGGCTTCCCAGGCGAGCAGGTTCCCGCTTGGCCCATGGGAGGTATCCAACGCTCCGGGTTTGGGATCGCCGCCGGCCTTCTGCAGCGCCAGCAGAATCTTCGCGTCCATCGAACCCCTGGCCGCGGCCTTCTCGAACAGTTCCGTGATCGCCTGGGGATCGCTCACGTCCTTGATCC
The DNA here is from genome assembly GCF_020510445.1 of Hydrogenophaga taeniospiralis. Lineage (NCBI taxonomy): Bacteria > Pseudomonadati > Pseudomonadota > Betaproteobacteria > Burkholderiales > Comamonadaceae > Hydrogenophaga > Hydrogenophaga taeniospiralis. Next base: position 4,599,050 of record NZ_JAHBAG010000001.1, on the reverse strand, counting down.
AGCCGTCCGAGTTGCCCAGCGCGTAGAAATAGTCGCCCAACGGGTCGCCCTTGTCCTGCAGCGTCTGAATGTGTTGCCTCAGGACCGCCATGCCGCCCTTGAGGGCCTTGTCGTTGCCGGACTTCTCCAGTTCCGTGGCGATATGGGCCGGCGCCATGCAGCCGCCGAGCAGCAGGCTGGCGCAGAGCGACAAGGCCACCGCGGTTGCGCGCGGCCGGGATGCGCGCTTTCGCGGTGTGGCCAGGCCCTGGCCGTTCTTTCGGTGCATATCGTTCATCGTCCATCTCATCCTGGGCATGCGATGCGCTGTCCATCGCGTAAAAAAACCAGCGCTCAAGGCGCCAAAACCCGTACCTGAAACGTCTGCCCCGTCGGATGCTGCGCGCTGGGGGTGGACGCCAGCCCATACACGGTCAGTCGCTGGCCGTTGGCACAGAGGGGCTCGGTGATGCCAGGACGGAACTGCCCCGACATGCGGTGCAAGCTCCTTTCGCCGTGCTCGCGCTGGACGGCCAACCACCATTCGCCCGAGGCGGGGCGGGCGGTCAGCCCCACCCAGAAATCCAGATCGCTCTTCATTTCCGGCGTCAGATAGGCGGTGATCGCGTCGGGGCTGGTCCCCGCCGGGAGCAGGCAGAACACCTGATGCTTGTTGCCCAGGGTGGCAGAGCCATTCCCCTTCTTGATCATGTAGGCCCATTGAAGCGGCATCAGGCTGTCTGGCCACCAGTGCCACAGCCGAAAGGTGATGAAAGCGCAGGCCAGTGCCGCGACCCCCAGGCAAAGGCGAATCCACCACGTTCGCACCGTTTTCCAGGAAGGCCAGCGCCGCCATGCCGTCCCCAGCCACCGCTGCAATGTTTCAGCCAGCATCGCCGTTCAACTGGGCTTGTAGAGCACCGAGGGCGGCGGGAAGAACGGCAGCGGTTTGCTCACGATCGCCTTGCCCGACTTGTCGAACCTGGCGCCCCGGCTGAGCATGCCGCGCTGGGCCTCGGCCTGCTGCACCTCGTACAGCTTCTCGCGGTAGCGGTAGCCTTCCATCACCAGGCGAATCTGGTCGGTGTCGGCCTGCATCAGCGCCTGCAGGCTCTGCAGCTCGAAGTGGTAGCGCTGCATGACGCCGGAGGCGATTTCGTCGCCCGTGACGGTGCGTGATTTCTCGACCAAGTTCCCGATTTGTTTGCGCTTGTCGTAGAGGTTGCGCAGTGCTTGCTGGGTTGATTTGAGGGTTTGAATCCGCAAATTGCGCAGGCCCACGCAGGCTTTGTACATGTTGGGGTTGGTCTGCTCTTCTCCGCAGTCTTCCGCGCTGCCAATGTATTTGGCTTTCTCTTCGGGCGTCAGGTCAGTCAGGTCTTCAAACTTGGTGTCCAGGCCCTTGATCACCGCCTTGTTGGCTCCTTCGCCCAAGGTCAGGTCCTGAGGCTTGTCGGTGGCGGTGCTTAATTCGCTTTTGTAGGTTTTGTCGAGTGTGGTGTGATCGGTATCTAGTTTTTTAATGTTATTGATCTTGATGAGCTCCTTTGTGGCTTTTTCAACTTCGGTGAAGACCTTTTCGTCATAGACAGCCCATTGGGCTGATGCATTTGTGCAGCATATTAGAAGTGCTGTAAAGGCTGATATTTTCATTATTTATTCTCCTAGATCTAACGATCGGTCCAGCTGAGTTGAGCCTGAAAACCACCTGACTCTATTGGCGCCAGCCACCATCTGATCGTTGGTTGCAAAGGTCACAATAAGTTGTTGGTTGCCTTCGGTCCAACTAACTCCGTTTTCATCGTCTTCATGTCTTCCAACAATAGCCCTAACCTCATCCTTGGTCATTCGGTACTGAATCTTGTCAAAAGCCGCCCGCAGATTGATGGTGGATGTTTCGTTGCCGTCACCACCGCCTCCACCGCAGGCAGCCAGAGAAAGGGCGGTGAATCCACCCAGGGCGGTCAATGCAAAGTGTCGACGGTTGAGGTTGATGGTTTTGAATGTCATGGAAAACTCCCTTGCGTGAAAAAGTGATGGATAACAGAGTGGCGGGTTTCGCACCCCGGGCCCGAATTCGCTCCCCTCACGCACGAACCAGTGCGGAGGGTTCTTGCTGCATGGAAGAATCGGCCATTCGGGTGGGCGGATCGACCTCATTCCGGGACAATGCGTTTGCCTCGCGCCAGTGCGCTTGTTCGCTTTGGCCCAGGGCCTGCGCGACGCTGAACTCGCGCAGCGGTGCCAAGTCCTGGCGCATGGCGATGGTGTTGCCGTCCTTGCTGAGGTAGAAGTCCTGCGCCTCACCCTGAGCGGCGTACCGGGTTTGCTCCTTGGCCGCCGCAGCCGACAGGGTGTCGATCTGTTGTTCATTCATGCCCAGTTGCGCCAGCCGGGGGCCAAGCTGGTCTTTGAAGTGCTGGGCCTGGCTGTGTTGTTCGGCGCTGGGGCCCTGGCGCGCTGGTGCCGCCTGCACTTTGATGGGGTCCAGGCGCTGGTCCAGTGAGTCGCGCAGTGCCGTGCCGCTGCCCGCTGGCAGGCGTTTGTCCATCAGCAGCTGGCCTGGGCCGTCGCGGCGCATCAGCACCATGTCCACCCGGTCGTTCTGCGTGCCGGGTGGGTCGCGCTCGATCACCACGGCGCGCAGCGGTACGCCCTTGTCTGATGTGTAGTCCTTGCGCCAGACCGCGCCCTGCGCGCCGTTGAAGCGGCTCCAGCCGTCGGCCCTCTGGCGCTCCGGATGGGCCGAAGGGTCCAGCTGGCGCGGGGCATCGAGCCCTTTGCGCGGGTCGTGGGTGACGGGGTAGTCGGCGTTTCGCGCCGCCGCCTCGGCGATCACGCTGGCTTTGGGGAGCAGCGTGCGCATGGCCGGGTGGTGGCTGATCTGGATGGCTTCGTCGGTTTTGGGGATGTCGCGCTCGTGGTAGACGGTGGCGCTGCCGTCGTGGCGTTTGGCGGCGGGCACGTCGCTGATGGGCACCCCGGTTTTCCTGAACCACTCGGTGGAGGCTTCGAGCACGTGGGCGCCGATGCCCCGGTCGTAGCCACCGCCGATGTTGCAGTGGTTGCCGGTGATGTCAACCGTGTTCACGCCGGGGTGGCCGCCGTGGTCCACGCCCTTGAACCAGGTGCGGTATTCGTTCTGGGCGCGCACGACGGTGACGTTTTTCGAGGCCGGCGAGAACGCCGTGTTGCCCTCGTAACCTGTGGTCACCGGGTCGAGGACCATGGCCCCGGCCAGACCCAGTTGCCCCGGCGGTACCAGCATCTTGCCGGTATTTGGATCGCTCAGGCCACGTTCATAGAGCAACTGGCTGAACACCGCCGCTGTGCCTCCGCCCCGGCTGAAGCCGGTGGCCATGACTTGCAGGGATTCGGTAGGATTGGCTTGGGGGTGGCCGCGCAGCCATATGGTGGCTTGATCTTGAAACTTGTCGTAAGCCTTTTGCGCAGTGTCCTGCATGTCTGCGGTAGGTCTCAGGACGTCGTGGTAGCCCTTGGCACCCGGATCGGTGCCGACGCCAGGGTAATACACCGTGCGGAAGTTCGGATTCCCCTTTTCGTTTGGCTTCATCTGCTCATACAACTCCGCCACGTTGGTGGGCTGCGGGTTGCCCGAGAGCGCCAGGTTGTCCTTGTCGTTGTTGGTGCCGTCAAAGTGCGCCACGAACACGAATTGTTCGCCGTTGCCAAGCGCCAGTTTGGGCGCCGCACTCTGAGCGATGCCCTGCGCCTGGGCAGACATCCGGGCGAGCTCGGCCTCGTTGAGCTGCTTGACGACCTCGGTCATGGTTTGCCCCGCTCAGCGGCTTCGCGCGCCGCTCTCGCGCTGGGCCAGCCTCCCCGGACTTTGGGTGGGGCGTTGTCCGGGTAGAGGGTCTTGACGTCCAGGTACTCCAGCCCATCCGGCCCATTGGCGGGCTTGTCGGCCGGTCGGTGATTGCGTTTGGTATCCCAATCCCGGTCCGGGATCAGATACACATACAGCTGGTTGTTGTCGATCAGGAAGTAGATATCCTGCTTGTGCATCTCCTTGGGCGATGGCAACCGGCTTCGGAGGTCCACCCGGTCTTCGTAAACCTTCTGCGTGTTTTTGTCGCGCCATTTGACGTACAGGGAATCCCCCAGGAGGATTTTTCCGGCGCCGTTGAAACACTCGCCCCGGCGGGCTTGCCCCGTCTGCACTTCGTGGGCCGTGTGCGTCCCCAGGGTTTCTCCATACAGGCAATCGAGCAATTCGATGTCCGGGCTGTCGACCGCCGGGTTGTATGAGAAGCCATGAAAAACAATGCGGTCTTCGCTGCAGGCGTTTTGTGTGCTCATGAGCACTCCCAGAAAACAGGCGACAAGCCAGGGCCGAAAAAAGGGCTTTTTGAAACCGGGCATCTTGGGGTGCATTGAAACCATCCTTTCAATCGTTGGGCGGGTTCTGTGGACCGTGGGCCGTTCCGCGGCCGGAGGGCCTGTTGCCGAAGGGGAATGCAACGTGCTCTCGCAATCCTTGCGTGCGGGGCGGGTTGTTGGCACGTGAGTGATTCAACAGGTCCTGTGTGGCCATCTGCCCGCTGCGCTGGCCATACTCTTTGATGATCTTGGCGTCGGAAACCGTGTGCCGGGCATCGGCGGTTTCTCCCGCGCCGGGGGGGCTGTTCGATGCGTTCTCTGCGTGGCTGCCGGAAAGCCTGGGGGTATCCGGGTTGGCCGCCGTGGCCTGGCCTGTGTTGCCGACTCCGGTCGCCGAAGGGTTCGCATGGCTGCCCATGGCGCCAGCGGGAAGCCTGGCGGTTCCCGGGCTGCTGTGACCGTTGGCATATTCAGGGGACAGCTGGCCTCGTGTGCCACTGGTCGAGATAGCGGGCAATGTGGCCGCCTCGGTGCCACCGTTTCGGTTCGACCCGTTCGCGTGGTTGAGGAGTTGGCGGGTCATGGTGCCCGAGAAACTGTGGTCGGACTCGCTGGCGTGGTTCTGGTTGCCGGAGGTCGCTGCCGCCCCCTGGTGGCCCAGTGCGGCGGGGCTGTAGCCGGGTTGTTGGCCCGCTCCCGCTCCCGCGTAGCCGCCGCCCAGGCCCGCGCGTGGCATGCCCATGGCCCCGGTGAGGTTGGAGGCGTAGCCCATGGACGCATTGAAGAGCTGCATGATCAGCGGGGGGGTGGCCACGATGAGCAGGGCGAAGAGGGCACCCATGCCCGCGAGGTTGGTGGCCGCGCCGCCCAGGTCCACCCGGGCGGCGGTGCCCAGTGTGAGGTTGCCCGTGAGGAAGCGGATGGCGACTTCCGCGATGGTCCCCAGCGTTCCCCCCGCATCGGCCGCGCTGTTGAGCACGGAGGACAAGGCGATCATGAGCCCGTAGCTGACGGTCGATGACATGGCGATCGTGGACACGATGGACAGGAAAGCCAGCGCGAGAAACGTCGAGAACAGAAACTTGAGCCAACCCCAGAACAGCGATGTGGTGCCTTTGAACAGCAGGAAAAACAGGAACAGGGGCGCGAGCATCAGGGCAAAACAGATCGCGATCTGCGAGAGCATCACCAGCATGGACGTCAGGATGGCCGGACCCGTCTGCCCCAGCGCGCCGGCGAACACCGTGAACGAACCGCGCCGGCTGCTCTGGTCGGCCACCGAATTGGTCACGTCTTCCACCACCATGTTCATGAACTGCCCGATGGCCAGGTTCATGTCGATGAGGCGGTCCACCGTGAGGCTCGAACCCGTGACGATCTGGGTGATCGACCGTTCCAGCCCCAGAACCGTGTGGATCACGGTGTCGGTGTTTTTGGTCAGGGCCGAAATGAGCGACATCACCAGGACGATCTTGGCCCCGCGCAACAGCAGCTGGACGATGGGTTCGCGCTGGCTTCCGGTCATGATCCGCAGGCCGGCCAGCAGCACCCAGACGGTGACGAAGGCGACGGACGCGGCCATGATCACCTTGGCCAGGTTGTTCACCACGAAGAACATCCACTTGTCCAGGATGGCGTCGTAGAGGATGAACTTCTTCAGATTGCAGAAGAAGGTGGCGTCCTGCAGGGCGTTCACATAGCGCTCGGGCAGGATGGCCGTGAGAGCGTCCGACACCACCGAATTGATGGCGAAGTTGGTGAAGTAGTCGTCGCCCAGATTGAATGGGCTGCAGGTCGGGGGCGATGACAGGAACCCCAGATCGGACGATGGCATGTATGTTTCCCTGAGCGTTTTTGTTGGATTGACCGAATCGCCTTGGTTGGCATTTTTGTTTTAAACCAAGGCCAATTAAGTCCCAATTCTGATTCTAATAATAAATCTTTAGATGTATTTTTCTTGTTCTGTTGACATGCCCTCGCACGCTGTCAACCGTGGGGTGCGCGCGCCGAATGTAGATCGAAAGCGTGCATGCGGCCGAGCCGGCCCCTGTCAGACCTGACAGCGCTGGAAACAGAGGCGGGGATTGGGGCCCGGAAACGGCGAAGGCCCGTTGCCGGGCCTTCCTGAATGCAAAGCGGAGGGGCTTCAGTTGACCGTGACGGCCGCGCCCTCGCCCTTGGCGGCGATCACGCCGATCTGATACACCGTCTCACCCAGCTCGCGCAGCGTGGCCGCGCAGGCGGCGGCTTCCTCGGCGGCGATCACCACCACCATGCCGATGCCGTTGTTGAAGGTGCGGTTCATCTCGATGTCGTCGATGCCGGCGGTTTTTTGCAGCCAGGCGAACAGCTCGGTCTGCGGCCAGCTGCCCTTCTTCAGGTGGGCGGCCGTGCCCTCGGGCAGCACGCGGGGGATGTTCTCCAGCAGGCCGCCGCCAGTGATGTGGGCCAGCGCCTTCACCGGGTGTTTGGCCAGCGTGGCCAGCACGTTTTTCACGTACAGACGGGTGGGGGCCATGATGGCCTGTTTGAAGGGCTGGCCGTCCAGCGTGGCGGGCAGCTCGCTGCCGGCGCGTTCGATGCACTTGCGCACCAGCGAGAAACCGTTGGAATGCACGCCGTGCGAGGCCAGGCCCAGCACCACGTCGCCGGGCTTCACGTTCTGGCCGGTGAGGATCTTGCTTTTCTCGACCGCGCCGACGCAGAAGCCGGCCAGGTCGTATTCGCCGGCCGGGTACATGCCGGGCATTTCCGCGGTTTCGCCGCCGATCAGCGCGCAGCCCGAGAGTTCGCAGCCCTTGGCGATGCCGCCGACCACGGCCGCGGCGGTGTCCACGTCGAGCTTGCCGCAGGCGAAGTAGTCCAGGAAGAACAGCGGCTCGGCGCCCTGCACCAGCACGTCGTTCACGCTCATGCCCACCAGGTCGATGCCCACCGTGTCGTGCATGTTCCATTCGAAGGCCAGCTTGAGCTTGGTGCCCACGCCATCGGTGCCGGAGACCAGCACCGGCTCCTGGTAGCGCTTGGGCACTTCGAACAGCGCGCCGAAGCCGCCGATGCCGGCGAGCACGCCTTCGCGCATGGTCTTCTTCGCCAGGGGTTTGATGCGTTCAACGAGCGCGTCGCCCGCGTCGATGTCAACGCCGGCGTCTTTGTAGGAGAGGGGGGTGGTGCTGGAGGTCATGGGGTGCGGGTGCCGGCGGTGAGGCCGGGGGTGTCGTGTGAGCGGTCGGATCGGGCGGTGGGCGCCCCGCCAGATGGAATGGGCGGCGGTGTCTGGCGGGCGGTTGCGGTGCCGCAAGAGGCGGCGGACTAGAATTTGCCCCAGATTTTAAGGGTTTGCCTCCGCGGCCCGGTCGTTCACCCCGACGTTGCTGTCCATGACCTTCACACCGAACCAGATCCGCGCCGCCACTTGGGGCCTTATTGCGCTCGTGATCTGGCTGCTGCTGTCGCTGCTGGCGCCGGTGCTCATGCCATTTCTGCTGGCCGCCGTGCTGGCCTATGCGCTGCACCCGCTGGTGGAGCGGCTGAAAGCGCGGCGCATTCCGCGCTGGCTGGGTGCGGGCCTGGCGATCTCGCTGCTCTCGCTGGTGCTGGTGGCGGTGCTGCTGCTGATCGTGCCGGTGATCACCAAGCAGGTGCCGCTGCTGCGCGAGCAGGTGCCCGCCTTGTTCGATAGCGTCAACACCCGGCTGGTGCCGCTGCTGGCGCGCTTCGGCATCGAGCTGCAGGTGGACGTGACGCTGGTGCGCGGGTGGATGCAAAAGCTCATCAGCGGCCACGAGGGCGAACTCATCGACGGCTTGCTGTCGTCGCTGCGCATCGGCGGCAGCGCGCTGGCGGCGGTGTTCGGCAACCTGATCCTGGCGCCCATCGTGGCCTACTACCTGCTGCTGGACTGGACGAATCTGGTGGAGCGCAGCAAAGGGCTGATCCCGCCGCGCTGGCGCGCCAGCGTGCAGAGCTTTCTGGACGAGACCGACGGCGTGCTGGGTCAGTACCTGCGTGGCCAGTTGCTGGTCATGGGCGTGCTCGCGGTGTTCTACACCGTGGGGCTGGCGCTGGTGGGCCTGAAACTCGCGCTGCCGATCGGTGTGTTCACCGGGCTGGCGGTGTTCGTGCCCTACCTGGGCTTTGGTCTGGGCCTGGTGCTGGGGCTGCTGGCCGCGGTGCTGCAGTTCCAGGCGCTCACGGGCGTGGCCCTGGTGGCTCTGGTCTACACGGTGGGGCAGGTGGTCGAGAGCATGTACGTCACGCCCCGACTGCTGGGCGAGCGCATCGGCCTGCACCCCATCGCCGTGATCTTCGCGCTGATGGCCTTTGGCCACCTGTTCGGCTTCGTGGGCATTCTGGTGGCGCTGCCGGTCAGCGCGGTGCTGCTGGTGGCCATGCGGCGCGCCAAAGGCGGCTACATGAGCAGTGGTCTGTATCTGGAAGGCTCGCGCCCGGCGTCGCCCGCGCAAGCCGCCCCCGCGCAGGACGACCTGGCATGAGCACAGGCAAGCAGCCGCCCATGAAACAGATGGCGCTGGACATCGGCCTGGCGCCGGTGTCCACGCTGAGCAATTTCGTGGCCGCGGGCAACGAGGCTGCGCTGGAGCATTTGCGGCTGTGGGCCGGCAACCCCATGCGCTCGCCCGTGCCCACCTTCCTGTGGGGCGAGGGCGGCAGCGGCAAGTCGCACCTGCTGCGCGCGGTGCGCGAGGCCTTGCGCGACCACGGCAGCCGGGTGGGCTGGATCGACGCGACCACGCTGCACCCCGTCGAATACGACGAACACTGGGACGCCGTGCTGTTCGACGATTGCCAGATCTACACCGCCGAGCAGCAGGCCGCGGCGTTCAACTGGTTCGTCAATGCGCAGAGCCCGGCCCATGGCCCCGCGCGCTGGGTGCTGGCGGCGGCGGACCGGCCCCCGGCCGATCTGCAGTTGCGCGAGGACCTGCGCACCCGCCTGGGCTGGGGCCACGTGTTCCAGTTGCACGCGCTGGGCGAAACCGAGCGCCGCGCCGTGTTGCGCCGCGCCGCCGACGAACGCGGCGTGTTCCTGGGCGACGAGGTGATGGATTTCATGCTCACCCGCTTCTCGCGCGATCTCTCCAGCCTGATGATGCTGCTCGACCAGCTCGACGCTTATGCCTTGCGCACCCAGCGCGCCATCACCATTCCGCTGATCAAGTCCATGCTGGAAAACGAATGACCGACACGACGACCGCCGGGCGGACGCCCGGCGAGCCATCCTCCGCAGGGCTGCGGCTCGCGCTGTTTGACCTGGACCACACGCTGATTCCGCTCGACTCCGACCACGCCTGGGGCCAGTTCACGGTCTCGCTGGGCTGGCGCGACGCCGAAAGCCACACCCGCGCCAACGACGCTTTCTACGAGCAGTACAAGGCCGGCACGCTGGACATCGCCGAATACATCCGCTTTGCCACCGGGGCCCTGCGTGAGCACGGCATGGCGCGTGCCCATGCCGCGCACCAGCGTTTCATGCAGGAGGTGATCCGGCCCGCGATGAGCGAGCCGGCGCTGGCCCTGCTGCGCGCGCACCAGGCGGCGGGCGACGCGGTGGTGATCGTCACCGCGACCAACGAATTCGTCACCCGCCCCATCGCCCAGGCCTTTGGCGTGGACGAACTGATCGCGATCGACCTGGAGTGCGACCCCCAGGGCGAGCCCACCGGTGAGATCCGGGGTGTGCCCTCGTTTCGCGAGGGCAAGGTGGCGCGTGTGGAACAATGGCTGTCCGCGCGAGGCTTTTCCTGGGCCAGCGTGGCGCACAGTACTTTCTACAGCGACTCCATCAACGACCTGCCGCTGCTGGAAAAAGTGCACGAGCCCGTGGCCACCAACCCGGACGCCCGGCTCCAGGCCATCGCCCTTGAACGGGGCTGGCGCATATTGAACCTATTCGAATGATCAAGAAATTCATCAACAGGCTGCTGGGCAAGACCGACAGCACCTCCGCGCGCCGCGCCAACCCCTTTGGCAAACGCGAAGACGTGCCGGTGGCGGTGCACGGCATCGACCGAAGCCTGGTCGACCAGCGCGCGCTGGACGTGGTGCACACCCTCAAGCAGGCCGGTTTCGAGGCCTACCTCGTGGGGGGCGCCGTGCGCGACCTGCTGCTGGGCCTGCGCCCGAAAGACTTCGACGTGGCCACCAGCGCCACGCCCGAGCAGGTCAAGGGCCTGTTCCGCCGCGCCTTCATCATCGGCCGGCGCTTTCGCATCGTGCACGTGATCTACGGCCGCGGTCGTGAACACGAAATGATCGAGGTCTCGACCTTTCGCGCCTACCTCGACAGCGCGGATGCCGAGCAGGTCAAGGGCAACGAGCGCACCAGCAAGGGCGAACTCGCCGGCATGAAGCACGCGGTGGACGCCAGCGGGCGCGTGCTGCGCGACAACGTCTGGGGCCCGATCGAGCACGACGCGGCCCGGCGCGACTTCAGCATCAACGCCATGTACTACGATCCGGAAACGCAGACCGTGGTCGATTTTCACCATGGCATCCGCGATGCGAAGAAGAAGACCCTGCGCATGATCGGCGACGCCGCCACGCGCTACCGCGAAGACCCGGTGCGCATCATCCGCGCCGTGCGTTTCGCGGCCAAGCTCAGCGGTCTGGGTTTCAAGTTCGACGCCAAGACCCTGGAGCCGCTGGCCTCGTCGCGCAATCTGCTGGCCGATGTGCCGCAAAGCCGCTTGTTCGACGAAATGCTCAAGCTGCTGCAGACCGGCCACTCGCTGGCCAGCGTGGAGCAGCTCAAGGCCACTGGCCTGGGCACCGGCATCTACCCGCTGCTTGACGTGGTGGTGCAGCGCGCCGACGAACCGTTCGTCAAGCTGGCGCTGCAGGACACCGACCGCCGCGTGGGCGAGGGCAAACCGGTGGCGCCCAGTTTCCTGCTGGCCTGCGTGTTGTGGGCCGACGTGCGCAAAGGCTGGAGCCAGCGCCTGCAGACCCGCCCGGGCCAGCGCCCCATGGCGCCGGTGGCGGCCTTGCAGGACGCGGTGGACGACGCCTTCGAGGCGCGCATCGGCGACGTCTCCGGCCGCGGCAAGCTCGGCGCGGACATGCGCGAGATCTGGATGATGCAGCCGCGTTTTGACAAGCGCGTGGGCACCTCGCCGTTCAGCCTGGTGGACCAGCCGCGTTTTCGCGCCGGTTTCGATTTTCTGCGCCTGCGCGCGCAGGTGGGCGAGGTGGAGGAAGAGCTGGCCCACTGGTGGGAAACTTTCAGCATGGCCAGCGACGAGGTGCGCGAAGACATGGTGGACGCACAGCGCCGCGAGAACCTGGCCAAACCCGGTCCGGGCAAGGCCCGGCGCGTGAAGCGCAGCGACGGGGACCATCCGGCCAACGCCCCGGCACCCGACCCCCGTTTTCGCGCCGCCGATGGTGGCGAGGACGGGGACGGCGTTGAAGAAGACGGCTCGGCCTCCGATGCTACCGACGGCGCGGCGCCTGCCGATGGCACGGCCCCGGCCAAGAAGCGGCGCCGGCGGCGTCGCAAGCCCGGTGGCGCAGGCCGTGCCGATGGTGGGCAAGGCGGCGAAGGCCCGGACGGTGGCGGCGCCATCATCGACTGAAGCCGGGCCGCACCGGCCCGCCCACAGCCATGCCGCGCGACACCCCGCTCCGTGAACCCGTCACGGCCTACGTGGCCCTGGGTGCCAATCTGGGGGACGCCGCGCGGACGGTGCGCGACGCGCTGAACGCGCTGGCGCACACCCCGGCCGTGCGTCTCGTCCAGGCCTCCAGCCTCTACCGCACCGCGCCCATCGAATCGAGCGGGCCCGATTACATCAACGCGGTGGCCGAAGTGAGCACCCCGCTTACCGCACCCGCGCTGCTGGCGGCACTGCAAGCCATCGAAGACGCTGCGGGCCGCGAACGCCCCTACCGCAACGCGCCGCGCACGCTGGACCTGGACCTGCTGCTGTACGGCAGCGCACGCATCGACTCGCCGGCGCTGACCGTGCCACACCCGCGCATGATGCAGCGCGCGTTTGTGCTGGTGCCGCTGCACGAGATCGCGCCGGGCCGGGTGACGCCAAAGGCGCTGGCGGGCGTGTCGGGGCAGGCGATCCAGCGCTTCTGAGGGCGCCACGCCGACACGCTGGCCTCAAGGCGCCAGCCGCTCCCTCAGCCAGCTTCCATCGGACTGCGCCGTGTAGCGCAGCCGGTCGTGCAGCCGGCTTTTGCGGCCTTGCCAGAACTGCCAGTTGTCGGGCTTGAGCCGGTAGCCGCCCCAGTGCGGCGGGCGCGGTGGATTCAGCAGGAACTGCGCGCCGTATTTCGCCGCATTCGCCACCAGCACCGTGCGGCTTTCGATCACCTCGCTTTGTGGACTGGCCCAGGCGCCAATGCGGCTGTCCAGCGGGCGGCTGCGGAAGTATTCGTCGCTCTCTTCGGCACTGACCTTTTCCACCACGCCCTCGATGCGCACCACCCGCTCCAGCTCGACCCAGTGGAACTGCAGCGCGGCGAACGGGTTGCCCGCCAGCTCCTGGCCTTTGCGGCTGGCGTAGTTGGTGTACCAGACGATGCCCTGTGCGTCGTAGCCCTTGATCAGCACCACGCGCGTGCTCGGCCGCAGGTCCGAACCCACGGTGGCCAGCGTCATGGCGTTGGGTTCGGGCACTTCGCTGTGGATGGCCTCGGTGAGCCATTGGTCGAACTGCTTGAGCGGGTCGGCGTGCGAGGCCGACTCGCTGAGTTCGGCCTTTTCATAGCTTTTGCGGAGATCGGCGATGTTCATGCGGCCAGTATAGGAGTTGGGTCAGGGTACAGCGACCCGCGCAGCGGCGGAGCGCGGGGGTGAAGAATCATCGTCCACCAGCCGCAGCAGTTTTTCCAGTGCGCGGTCTTCGATGCCGTGCGCGCGCAGGCCGTGCCATGTCTGGCGCGCATAGTCCAGCGTGCTGCCGTAGCGACCCACCGAGTGGGTGAAGATCTCGCGGTAGCGCTCGGCGCCGAGCGCGCCGGTGTAGTTGGGGCTGTGGCGCGAGAGGGTGAACGCCAGCGCGTGCACCGGGCCCTGTGCGGTCTGGCACAGCAGCCACTTCGGGTCGTACACCGGGTTGGGCATTTCACGGGCCCAGAGCGTGGGCATGAGCGCCTCCACCCGCTCGTGGGGCACGCGCAGCGCCAGCCCGCTGCAACTGCCGCCGGCCATCAGCGCGAACACCAGCCCCGGGCGCTCGGGTGTGCCGCGGTTCACGCGGCTCCACATCTGCAGGCTGCGGTGGTAGCCGTGCACCCGGGCCAGGCGCTGTTCGGCGGCGTCGAACTCGGGCCGCCACACCAGCGAGGCGTACCCAAACACCCACAGATCGGGCCGCGGTCCCTGGGCGCGCCACTGCGCCAGCGTGTCGCGCATCATCTGCGCGCCATCGCGCTGGGCAGGGTCCCAGGTGGGTGGGCGGGCGTGGCGGGGACGAAAGGTGGCGGGGTGGGTTTCGAGGGCAGCCATCTACAATCCGGGGTTGTTTGCGTCGGTCGTTTTCAGTCACTTTTCGGACCGGTCGCCTGCGGGTTGTCCGTTGTTCGTCGCCCATTATTCTTCACGGAGTGTTGCCCATGTCTTCCCAGGATAACGATCAGGACGCCCTCGTGGTGGCCGCGGTGCTGATTGTCGCCATGGTGATGGCGCTGGGTGTGGCGGTTGGCGTGGCCATCCACCAGGTGCGCGGTGCCAGCGCGGCGACCGTGGCCGCCGCTGTGCCGGTGGCATCCCCCGGGGCCGGTACCACCGCAGTGGCGGCCGCCCCCGTGGCCACTGCGCCCGTCGCGGCTACCGCCCCCGCGCCCGTCATGAGCCGCAACGATGACGCCAGCGTGGTGGTGGAAAACGGCGTGGTCAGTTTCTACTTTGCCTCCGGTCAGGCCGATCTGGCCCCGGGCGCACTGGACGCGCTGGAAGACGCGATCGCCGCGGCCAAGTCCGGCAAGCGCCTGGTGCTGTCGGGCTTCCACGATGCCACCGGCAACCCCGTCACGAACGCCGCCCTGGCCAAGCGCCGCGCGCTGGCGGTGCGCGACGCGCTGGTCGGCGCGGGCGTGTCCTCGATGGCGCTGGAACTCAGGAAGCCTGAAGAAAGCACCGGTTCGGGCAACGACGCGGAAGCGCGCCGGGTGGACGTGACGATCGCCGACTGAACGTCGGGCGCTCGGCCCCCATCAAAGGCCCGGCATTGCCGGGCTTTTGACTTTCTGGGTTTTTCAGTTCAGCGCAAGCCCTGGCCGCTGGCGTGCTCCGCCCGCTGGATCAGTTCGATCTTGTAGCCATCGGGGTCCGTCACGAAGGCAATGACGGTGCTGCCGCCCTTGACCGGGCCGGCCTCGCGCGTCACGTTGCCGCCCGCGGCCTTGATCTTTTCGCAGGCCGCGTAGGCATCGGGCACACCCAGAGCGATGTGGCCGTACGCCGTGCCGAGTTCGTAACTCTCGGTGCCCCAGTTGTAGGTGAGTTCGATCTCGGCCTGCGCCGGGTTGCCCTCGTAGCCCACGAAGGCCAGCGAGTATTGGTACTCGGGGTTTTCCGACGTGCGCAGCAGCTGCATGCCGAGCACCTGGGTGTAGAAGTCGATCGAGCGCTGGAGGTTGCCCACGCGCAGCATGGTGTGGAGTAGTCGCATGAGGGCTATTTTGACGGCATGTCGAAGACCAGGCAGGTCGTCGTGGCATGGGCGTAGAGCGTGCCGTCCGGGCCGATCAGTTGCGCGTCGGCGGTGGCGAGCTGGCGCCCACAGTGGATCACGCGGCCGATGGCGCGCACACGGGGCACTTTGGGCGTGAGCGCGCGCACGATGTTCACGCTGAGCTCGGCCGTGGTGTAGCCGCGCCCGGCGGGCATGCGGGTGTGCACCGAGCAGCCCAGCGCCGAGTCGAGCAGGGTGGCGAACCAGCCACCGTGCACCGTGCCCATGGGGTTGAGATGCTGCGGGCCGGGCGTCCCCTGAAAGATGGCGCTGCCGTCGCCGACGTCGATCACCAGGAAGTCCAGCGTTTTCGCGATGGCGGCATAGGGGAGGTCGCCGCGCAGCATGGCGTGCATCAGGTCCATGCCGCTCATGCCGGCCACCTGGTCCGGGCGTGCCACGCCAGGGCCGGGCCCGGCGTCCAGGCGCCGCAGCACCTCCTGTTCTTCGGCCAGCCAGGTTTCCAGCATGTCGGGCTTGTTCATGGGGATTTCCTCAAGAAAGTTGTATATGCAACGATTGTAGATACAATCAGAACCATGTCACCTGTCGCCACCGCGTCATACCCTGTTGCTTCCGAGGTCAAGCCCCTGGGTTGCACCAACCTCAAGCTGCGCCAGCTCACGCGCCGTGTCACGCAGCACTACGACCAGCACCTGGCGCGGGCCGGCCTCAAGATCACACAGTATTCGCTGCTGGCCCATGTGGACAAGCTCGGGCCGCTGGCACCGGGCGAACTGGCGCGCCGCATGGAGATGGGCGCCTCCACGCTCACGCGCAACCTGCGGCCTCTGGTGGCCGCGGGCTGGATGGAAATGGGCGAGGGCGCCGACGCGCGCGGCCGCCTCATCCACATCACCGACGCCGGGCGCGAGGTCCGCCGTCTGGCGCAGCGCCAGTGGAAGGCCGCGCAGCTGGCGCTGAATCAAAAACTCGGCCTGGCCACCGTGATCGCGCTGCACGCCTTGCTGGACCAGGGGCTGGCCGCGTTCCACGCCGAGCCGGGCGAAGAGGACTGACGGCGCCGGCCGCTCTGAAATGGCACTTTGGTGCGAAACCGCACGGTTCGCGCCAAGGGCTCGTTTTTTTCGTGAATATCTCACCAAAAACAGCACCGCGCTTGATGCACAGTGCGGGCCATGGCCCCGGTGCGATGAAGCCTTTCCGGTTATCGAAGCCCCTGGACGGATATTCTTCCCTTCGATGCCCAAGCACCCCGTCATCACCGTCAACGCCCCTGCCGATGAATGGTCCCGCCTGCAGGCCCTGCGCTCGCTGGCCGAACTGGACACCGCGTCGGACACCACACTCGACGACCTCGTGCGCATGGCCGCGCGTGCCTTCCGTTGTCCGATCTCGGCCATCAGCCTGGTGAGCGAAGACCGCCAGTGGCTCAAGGCCGCGTTTGGTCTGGAACTGCGCCAGACCACCGACTTCCTGGTCTTTTGCGGCCAGACCCTCCGGCACAACGGCGTGTTCGTGGTGTCCGATGCGGCCCTGGACCCGGACTGCGCCGAACACCCCCTGGTGACCGGGCACCACCGGGTGCGTTTCTACGCCGGCGTGCCGATCCGGGTCGACGCGCACGTGGTGGGTACCCTGTTCGTGGTTGATCGCCAGCCCCGCACCCTGAACGCGGACGAGCGCACGCTGCTGGTGGATCTGGCGCTGGCGGTCGAGCACCGTCTGGCCACCCTGCGTCAGCGCATGTACGCGCGCGAGCGCGAGAACGACTTCCGCGAACTGGCCGAGCAGATGCCCGGCATCGTCTACCGCGCCGCGCTCGACGAAGCCAGTTCCACGTTGTACGTCAGCTCGCGCATCCGGGAGCTGGGCTACACCGCCGAAGAGTGGATCGCCCGGCCCGACGCCTGGCTGCAGGCCCTGCACCCGGACGACCGCGAGCGTGTGCTCGGCGAACACGCCCGAGGTGTGGCGCGGGGCCAGCCGTTTGAACTGCGGTACCGCCTGCGCGACGCCGCGGGCCGCTGGCGGCATATCGAAGACGCGATCCGCATCGTGCGGCTCTCGGGCGACGCAAGCGTTCCGCTGATCCAGGGCGTGATGCTCGACGTCACCGACCGTGCGCAGACACAGGGCCTGGACGATCTGCTGTTCCGGCACCTGCCCGACGGTGTGCTGCTGGTCGATGCCGGGCACCGGGTGCTGGAGGCCAACCCGCGGGCCGAACAGCTGCTGGGCCTGCCGCGCAGCGCCTTGGTCCACCGGCCCATGGCCGAGCTGTTCAACCTCGCCGTGTCGGAAGAGACCGCGCGCCACCTGCTGGCCGGCGACGCTCAGGGCCTTGAATGGGATTACCTGCACCCGGACGGGAGCCTGCGCTATTTGGAAGACACCGCCCGCACGCTGGCCGATGGCCGGCAGATCCGCGTGTTGCGTGACGTGGGCCGCCGGCGCGAAGAATCGGCCCGGCTGCGGCGCCTCTCGCTGGCCGCCGAACAGGCGTCCGAGGCCATCGTCATCACCGATCTGGCGGCCAACATCGAATACGTCAACCAGGCCGCGATCACGTCCTCGGGCTACTCGCGCGAGGAGCTGATCGGGCGCAACTCACGCATGTTGCAGTCGGGCCTCACGCCCATGACGCGCCACCGCAAGCTGTGGGCCCACCTCATCGCCGGCCGCTCCTGGCGGGGGTTTCTGAACAACCGGCGCAAGGACGGCAGCCTCTACATCGAGTTCGCCACCATCTCGCCGGTGCGCGCGCCCGACGGCCGGGTCACCCACTACCTGGCGGTGAAGGAAGACATCACCGAGAAGCGGCGCATGGGCGAAGACCTCAACCGCTACCGACACCACCTGGAGGATCTGGTGGCGCAGCGCACCGACGAGCTGGAGCGGGCCCGGCGCGCGGCGGAAGCGGCGAGCACCGCCAAGAGCGATTTCCTGGCCACCATGAGCCACGAAATCCGCACCCCCATGAACGGGGTGATCGGCGTGGCCGACGTGTTGATGCGCTCCAGCCTGAACCCGCACCAGATGGAGCTCACCGGCACGATCCGCGAGTCGGCCTTCGCGCTGCTGTCCATCATCGACGACATCCTCAACTACTCCAAGATCGAAGCGGGCCGCATGGTGCTGGAGCAGGCCCCGATGAACCTGCTGCGCCTGGCCGAGGGGGCCTGCGACGTGGTGCACCCGATGGCCCTGGTGCAGGGTGTGCGGCTGCATGTGTTCGCCGACCCGGCCCTGCCCGCGGCACTGATCGGGGACGCGGCCCGGGTGCGCCAGGTCATCATCAACCTGGTGGGCAACGCCATCAAGTTCTCCGCCGGACAGGACCGCCCGGGCCGGGTGGCGCTGCGCCTGCTGCCGCTGGCCGGTGGCGGCCTGCGGCTGGACGTGTCGGACAACGGCATCGGCATGTCGCCCGAGGTGCAGGCGCGCATCTTCCAGCCCTTCGAGCAAGGGGAAAGCTCCACCTCGCGCACCTACGGTGGCACCGGCCTGGGGCTGGTGATCTGCCAGCGGCTGGTGGATGCCATGGGCGGACGCATCCGGGTGGCGAGCACCCCCGGTGTGGGCAGCAGCTTCAGTGTGGAGCTGCCCCTGCCTGCCCACGGGGTCGAACGCCCGGCGCCCGTGCCGCACGATCTGGACGGGCTGGAATGCGTGCTGGTGCTCGACGACGAGGCGCTGGTGCAGGACTGGGCCACCTACCTGAGCGCGGCCGGTGCGGTGGTCAGTCGGGGCGAGGCGCTGCCGGTGACGAACGCACCGGTGGAGCCCAGCGCTGGCACCACGGTGCTGATCCTGTCGGTGGAGCGCCAGCGCCTGCTGCAGAGCCAGGGGCAGAGTCTGCCGCCGGGACTGCGCACGGTGCTCGTGCGCCACGCCGAGCGGGGCGCGCCGCGTTTCGTGCAGCCCACCGTGGTGGAACTCGAAGTCGGCGGCGTGCACCGCGACGAACTGCTGCTGGCCGTGGCCATGGCCGCCGGACGGGCCAGCGCCCTGCCCATGGACGCCGAACCCCCACAGAACGCCCAGGCGCCCGCGGTGCCCGACCCGGCGCAGGCGGCCGCGCAGGGGTGCCTGATTCTGGTGGCCGAAGACAATGCGATCAACCGCAAAGTGATCCGGCACCAGCTCGAATTGCTCGGGCTCGCTTCGGAGCTGGTGGCCAGTGGCCAGGACGCGCTGGACTGCTGGCGCGCCGCTCCCGGGCGCTACGGGCTGCTGCTGACCGACCTGCACATGCCGGGCCTCGACGGGTTTGCGCTCGCTGCGGCGATCCGGCGCGAAGAGCCCACCGGCCAGCGCCTGCCGATCATCGCCTCCACGGCCAACGTGCTGGGGATGGACGCGGCGCGCTGCCGCGAGGTGGGCATGGACGCCTGCATGAGCAAGCCGGTTGCGCTGGACGTCTTGAACGACACCCTGCGGCATTGGCTGGGGCGTGGGAAAACCGGGGCCGGGCCGGTCGCCATGACCACACCGCCTCCGCCCGAAGCGGCTGCGGTGCCGGCCCCCCGGGGCGATGCGGCGCCGCACGGGTTCGACGACAGCGCGTTGACGCGTCTGGTGGGGCCGGACGATGCCTTCCAGCTGGACCTGTGCCAGCGCTACCTCGACAGCCTGGACCAGGCCCTGGAGGACATCGGCCGCGCCATCGCCTCCGAAGACTGGCGCGCCGCCGGTCTGGTGGCCCACCGGCTCAGGACCTCCACGCTCGCCCTGGGCGCCGTCGGACTGGGGCGGGTCTTCGAGGCCATGGAGATCGCCGGTCGCGAGAACGACGCGGATGCCCTGCGCCAGCAGGCGCGGTGGCTGGAGCCGGCCGCGGACACGGTTCGCCGCCACCTGCGGCGCCAATAGCTCGCGACCCCGGTCACGGCCGTGGCGGGTGGGCCGCGGCCTTTCGCCCGGTCACACCGGAACTGTGTAGTTCAGCGTCATGCGCCCGCCGTCCACCGTCACGATTTCACCGGTGACGTAGCTGGCCGCGTCGCTGGCGAGCCAGGCCACCACGTCGGCGATCTCCGACGGTTCGCCCAGGCGTTTCATGGGCGTGCGGCTCATGATCTTGTGCTTGGCCTCGTCGCTGGTGAGCACGGCGCGCGCCGCCAGTTCGGTGGCGATGGTGCCCGGGGCCACGGCGTTCACGCGGATTCCCCGCTCGGCCAGCGCCAGCGCCATCACGCGGGTGAGCTGGTTGATGCCGCCCTTGCTGACGTTGTAGCTGGCGATGTTGGGGATGGCGAGCACGCCGTTGACCGAGCTCATGTTGACGATGCAGCCGCCGCCGGTGGCCACCATCTCGCGCGCCACCGCCTGACCCATGAGGAAGGCGCCCTTGAGGTTGACGCGCAGCACGGCGTCGAAGTCCTCCTCGGTCACGTCCAGGAAGTCGGCCGCCTTGAAGATGCCGGCGTTGTTGACCAGCACATCGATGCGGCCGTGCCGGGCCAGGGTCTGCGCCACGCAGGCCTTCACGTCGGCGGCGCTGCCCACGTCGCAGTGCACATAAAGCGCGCCGAGCTGGTCCGCCAGGGCCTGGCCGCGCGGGCCGTCCACGTCGGCAATGACCACGTTGGCGCCCTCGCTGGCGAAGCGCCGGGCGCAGGCCTCGCCAATGCCCTGCGCGCCACCGGTGACGATGGCGACGCGGCCCTGGTGGCCAAAGTGAACGGGATGAAGGGCGGTGGGCAGGGGCTGGGTGTTCATGCCCCGCATGGTAGCCAATCGGGCGCCGCGACCGGACGCGCGGCGTTGCGTGAGGCGGTTCAACCGACCTTCACGCCCTTCCAGAAGGCCACGCGCCCGCGGATGTGTTCGGCCTCGGGCTTGGGGTCCGGGTAGTACCAGGCCGCATCGGTGTTGAGCTCACCGTTGACCAGCAGCGAGTAGTAGTGCGCCTGGCCCTTCCAGGGGCAGCTGGTGCGGTGGTTGCTGAAGGTGATGTAATCGCGGTTGAGCGCGCTTTCGGGGAAGTAGTGGTTGCCTTCCACCAGCACCGTGTCGTCGCTTTCGGCGATCACGGCGCCGTTCCAGGTGGCTTTCATGCGCGGTCCGCCGGGTTCACTTGTTCTTGTCTTTGCCGCGCGGCAGCACCGCCGTGACCGGCGGGGTGGGGCGGTCGGACGTGGCCGGGCCCTTGGGGGCCGAGCTGTCCTTTTTCGGTTTCTTCGACATCTTTTCGTTGCGCTGTTCTTTGCCCATGTTGCTCTCCGATGGCGGCCGCGGGGTGCGGCCATTGGTGCGTCAATGGTAAGCCACAAGTGGCGCGGTTCAGGGCGCGGCAAGGCCCAGGAGTTCGGCCAGGGCCCGGGTGTCAAGGGCACCGGCTTTGGTCACCGACTGGCCGCTGCGCGCGTGTTTGGCCACGATGAAGGGCACGGAGTCCGCGCCCAGGTTGTCGAGCAACTGGGTGTTGGCCTTGATGCTGGCGAGCACCTCGTCGGGCACGCTGGCCGAGGCCGACATGCCCCCCTGGCCCGCGAGCACCGAGGCCTCGTGCGCCGTCATGGCTTCCAGCGGGTTGGCCGCCTGCATCAGCGCGGCACCCTGCGGCGCGCTCTTGGGCCCCAGGATGGCCACCGGCAGCCAGACGAATTTCACCTTGCCCTGCAGGGGCAGGGAGGCGTTCCACAGGTGGCCGCAGTGCGGGCACTGCGGGTCGAACAGCACATACACCGGGTTCGCGCTCATGAGCGCGCCCACGGTGAACCCCTTGCCTTGTGCGGCAACGGCCTCGTAGGCCTGCGCCGGGGCGATCGCGGTGGCCGGGGTGGCCGTCTGGGTGGCGGCGTCTTCTTTGGAGCAGGCCGACAGCAGCAGGGCCATCGATGCGATCAGCGGGAGGGTCAGATGCCGGATGTTCATGGGTGTGGCGGGCAGAAGGCCGGAGGTGTTTGAAAGCACCGGATCATCGCAGACTGCGCCGCGTCACGCCCCGTGGGAGTCCGGGAGGCCCCCCACGGAGAGGGGCGTCAATGGTTCAGGATGATGTGCGCGATCAGCCCGGTGGCGACGGCGATCAGCACGTAGTCCGTGCCCACCTGCACCCACTGGTGGCCGCGCGGGGGCGCGTACAGGTGGTGCACGCGGTGGTTGACCACCACGTATTGGCGGTGGCGGTATTCGCGCGGAATGTAGTGGCCGCGGCGGAACTCGGGCCCACGCGCGCTGTAGTAGTAGCGGTGGCCGTCGCGGTAGTGGTAGTAGTGGTTGCGCGCATCGCGGCGGTCGTCACGGCGGTCGAAGCGGTCGTCGCGCCGATCGAAGCGGTCATCCCGGCGGTCGTCCCGTCGGTCCCAGCGATCATCGCGGCGGTCTTCGCGCCGATCGGCCTGGCGCTCGTGTTTCTGGATGAGTTCTTCGCGGTAGTTGTCACGGCGGTCGTTGTGCTGCGCGAAAGACGGGAGGGCGCTGAGGGCCAGCGTGGCGGCCAGGGCGGCCGCGATGACGGAACGGGTCTTCATGGAAACACTCCTGTGGTTGTGGGGTGTCTGCATGGTGCGCGCCGCTTGTGTCGTGGCGGTAAACCTGTGTGTCTGCGGGCGCAAAGCCACGTAGCCAGGTGTACGCGCCTTTTTTGCGCTCTCAGCTTGGCAGGGCGGCTTCCTTGGCGCGCATCTTGGCCGCGATGTATTCGCCGTGGGTCACGTGCAGCAGCCCGGCCACCTTGCTGATGACGTGGTTCTCGTGCACGTCCAGGTGGGCATCGGCGTAGGCCACCTGCCACATCGCTTCCACCACGCGCACCTTCTGTTCCTGCGTGAAGTGTTCGTTCATCTGGCCGGTGAAACGCTGGTAGTCGTAGGCGGTGCGTGCGGTGTCGTGGGCCAGCTCCAGCAGCCGCTGCAGCTCGTCCTCGGCCAATGCGAATTTGACGCGCAGCGCGCGCAGCACCGCGTCGCGCTCGCTGTCGGCCATCGTGGGCTCGGCGCGCATCACCTCCACCAGCAGCACCGCCGTGGCCAGTTGCAGCGTGTGTTCCTGCTCGGGGCGCGTCTGTCCACCGGCCGGGGTGGCGAGGCTGGCGCTGAGGTTGTCAAACAGGTCTTTGAGGGTTCTGAGCATGTGGTGTGTCCGTTGAGCGGGAGGGTGGCGTTGCGGGATGGAGCCGCGCCGCTGCCAGGGGTTCCCGTGCCCACACCAGCAGCAGGTTGTTGGCCGGCATGCCGTGCCGTGCGCGCAGCACCAGGCCGGCGGCTTGCGCCTCTTGCGCCACGTCGGCCAGCCGGCGCAGGCCCCAGCCGGGGTCGCGGGCGCGCAGGCTGGCATCGAAATCGAGGTTGCCCGGCGAGGTGGGCACGCCGTCTTCCAGATAGGGGCCGTAGGTGATCAGCACACCGCCCGGCGCCAGGTGCCGCGCGGCGCCCCGCATGAGGGCCGCGCAGGTGGCCCAGGGCGCGATGTGCAGCATGTTCGCGCAGTACACCGCGTCGAAGACCCGGGCCGGTGCGTCGTCAAACGCCGGGCCGTCGGCGGGCCAGCGCGGCGCCAGCACGTCCAGCCGCAAGGGCGGCTGTACCCGGGCGAGGCCCGCCGCGGCGGCCCGCGCCGCAATGGCCGGCAGGGCGCTGGCATCGAAGTCGGTGGGTTGCCAGGTCCAGCCCGGCAGCCCGGCGGTGAACCAGACCGCGTGTTGCCCGGTGCCCGAGGCGATCTCCAGCGCGGCGCCCCGCGCTGGCAACACCTGGCGCAACACCTCCAGGATGGGCTGCTGGTTGCGCTCGGCGGCGGGGCTGAAGGGCAGGGTGTTCATGGCGTGGCGGGTCCGGTGGCCGTCAGGCCTTGGCCCGCCACCCTTGCACCAGCGCGCCCAGCGCGATGCCGGCCAGCGCCCACAGCAGGGCCCAGTTGCCCGTACCCAGGCCGGCGATGGCCGGCCCCGGGCACACGCCGCACAGGCCCCAGCCCACGCCGAACAGCGCTGAGCCCTGCAGGGTGTCGCGGTTCCAGTGGGCCACGTGCTGGTGGAAATAACCCCCCAGCAAGGGCTGGCCCAGCAGGCGGGGCAGCAGCAGGTAGGCCAGCAGCGTCACCGCCACCGCGCCACCCATCACCAGCATCAGCCCAAAGTCCTGGAAGCGCAGAAAACTCAGCACCACCTCGGGCCGCACCATGGTGGACAGCGCCAGGCCAAAGCCGAACAGCGCACCGCCCGCGAGCACGGCGAGGAATTTCATGGGGCTCATGTCAGCCCCCAGGCAACGAGGTTGGCGGTGATGAAGGCCGTGGCCATGAAGGTCAGCACCGCCAGCAGCGAGGGCCACTGCAGCGAACCCAGGCCGCAGATGCCGTGGCCCGAGGTGCAGCCGTTGCCCAGCCGCGCGCCGTAGCCCACGAAGAAGCCGCCCAGCAGCAGCATCCACACCGGCACGCCGGTGGTCAGCGGTGCGCCGTCCGAGAAGGCGAGCCACCAGACCAGTGCTCCCAGCACCAGCCCGGCTGCGTAGACCAGGCGCCAGCCGCGCGAATCGGTGAAGCGCGCCTGCTGGAAAAACGGCCGCTGCACCACGAACGACCAGGTGCTGGAGAACACCGTGCTCATGCCACCCACCAGGCCGGTGAACAGGTACAGCAGCGCCACGCCGGCGCCAATGAAAAGGCCGCCCAGCAGGTAGTGCTGCCAGCCCAGCGGGAAGAGGGAAAGTGTGGCATCCATGGGCGCCGATTATCCGTGGCGCCCTGCGGCGTGTCGGACGCTGGCGGCAAGACCCTGGCGGCGTTGCGCGTGGCCCGGTTCAGGCCGTCGCGGTGCGTGTTGCGGGATGCTCGCTGGGGCTCAGCGCTGTTGCGCCGCCTGACGCAGTTGCTCCGGCGTGCCGGACCAGACCTCGAAAAAGCCCTCGCTCTGGCGCACCTGCAGCCAGGTGTCCCAGCGCGTGCGGGACAGCGCGGGGTCGGTGACGGCCAGGTCTTTCTGTTCCACGCCCAGTGCCAGCGTGCCGCCGCGCTGGTAGCCCGGTTGCGCCTGGGCCTGTTTCACCATCGCCTGCACCTTCCGCAGTTCGGCCTGCGTGGCCGGTGGCAGGCTGTAGACCAGCCAGCGGCGGCCCGGCCCGGGGGCGTCCAGCCCCAGCGTGGCGCTGGTGGCGGTGGTCATCGCCAGTGGCAGTTTGCGGTCGACCGGCGCGAAGGCCCCTTCCACCTTGGGCTTGAGCTGGATGTGCAACAGCGGCACCGCGCCCGGCGGTGGCACCACGCGCGCGTCCACCTGCAGCGCGACCGTGAACTGTGCGGGATCGGCCTCCAGCAGTTGCCCCGACAGCTGCACCAGGCGGGGCAGGGAGCGCAGGGGAATGCCGCCGCAGCCGACCAGCGCCGCAGACAAGACCAGGCAGGTGAAAAATCGCTTCATGGGGCTTGACGGAGTTTGTTAAACGAGAATAAATTATCTTAAAACAATAATTAAATGTCAAACACACGCTCCATGGCACGGTCAGCCATCTGCACAATCGACCGTGTTCTGAGCGCCCATTGATCCACCTGCACAGCCGCGAGGACCCACCATGACCAGACCCATCACCAACCATCGCCCGACCGATCCGTTGCGGCACGTCCGCCGCACCAGCCGCCTCATGGTCTGGGCCTGCTGGGGTCTGATCGTGTTGCTGCCGGCGGCGCTGGTGGCGTACTGGGCCGTGGCGGGCGGCGAGCAACTGGCCGGCCACGCCAACCTGCCGGCTTCCGCCATCGGTGCGCCGCTGTTGCCTTGGCAGCGGCTGGCGGGTGCGCTGGTCATGGGGCTGCCGCTGGCCCTGCTGCTGGTGGGCCTGTGGCAGGCCAAGCGCTGCTTTGAGCAGTTTGCGCAGGGCCGGGTGTTCACCGAGCAGGCCACCGATCTGCTGCGCCGCTTCGCGGGCTGGGTGGCCGCGGCCGCGCTGGCCGCCATCGTCGCGTCCGCCGCCACCTCGGTGCTGCTCACTTTGCACAACCCGCCGGGCATGCGCCACCTGGCGCTGGGCATCGGCTCCAATCACCTGTTCACCTTCTTCTTCGCCGGCCTGGTGTGGCTCATGGCGGCGGTCATCGGCCAGGGGCAGGCGCTGGCGGAAGAAAACGAGCGCTTCGTCTGATGGCCATCGTCGTTCAACTCGACGTCATGCTCGCGCGGCGCAAGGTCAAGTCCAAAGACCTGGCCGAATTCGTCGGCATCACCGAAGCCAACATGTCCCTGCTCAAGCAGGGCAAGGTCAAGGGCGTGCGCTTCGAGACGCTGGAGAAGATCTGCGAGTACCTGCAGTGCCAGCCCGGCGAGCTGCTGGTCTACCAGCCCGACGGCGATGCGCCGTGAGCCCGCCCGGCTCCGATAATTCAGCGCTTGGCCCGGCCCATCCGGGCGGCCCATCACCTTCCAACTGCATGCACACCCTGGAACAACTGCGCAGCGGCGCGCTCGCCGGCACGCGCCGGCTCGACCTGAGCTGCGGCCTGACCGAACTGCCGCCCGAGGTGTTCGACCTCGTCGACACGCTGGAGGTGCTCAACCTCACCGGCAACCGCCTGCGCGAGCTGCCGCCCGACCTGGGCCGGCTGCACCGGCTGAAAATCGTTTTCTGTTCCAGCAATGACTTCACCCACCTGCCCGAAGTGCTGGGCGACTGCCCGGCGCTGGAGATGGTGGGCTTCAAGGCCAACCGCATTCAGCACGTGCCCGCAGCGGCGCTGCCGCCGAAGCTGCGCTGGCTCATCCTGACCGACAACGCCATCGAACAGCTGCCCGCCGAACTGGGCCAGCGCCCGGCGCTGCAAAAACTCATGCTCGCGGGCAACCGGCTGGATGCGCTGCCGCCCGGTCTGGCGAACGCGCAGCGGCTGGAGCTGCTGCGCCTGTCGGCCAACCGCTTCACCACGCTGCCCGGCTGGCTCACCGAACTGCCGCGCCTGGCCTGGCTGGCGCTGGCGGGCAACCCGCTGGGCTGGCACCGTGCCGCGCCCGCGCCGCTGCCCCGCGTGGCCTGGGACCGGCTGCGCCTGGCCGAGCGACTGGGCGAGGGCGCTTCCGGCCACATCCACCGCGTGCATCTCGAAGACGCGGCGGGCGACGCGCTGGCGCTCAAACTCTTCAAAGGCGCGGTCACCAGCGACGGCCTGCCCGAACACGAGTTGGCCGCCTGCCAGGCCGCCGGGCAACACCCGGCGCTGTGCACCCCCAGCGCCGAGCTGGGCGGGCACCCCGAAGGCGCGCGCGGCATGCTGCTGCCGCTGCTGCCGCCCGAGCTGGTGAACCTCGCCGGCCCGCCCAGTTTCGACAGCTGCACGCGCGACGTCTACGCGCCCGGCTTCGCCCTGTCCGCCAGCGCCGCGCTGCGCGTGGCCCGCACCATGGCCGGCGCGCTGGCCCACCTGCACCAGCGCGGCGTGATGCACGGCGACTTCTACGCCCACAACATCCTCTGGAACCCGGCCAGCGGCGACGCCATGCTCAGCGACCTGGGCGGCGCCACCCTGCTGCCCGACGACCAGCCCGCGCTGCGCTGCGCCCTGCTGGCGCTGGACGTGCGCGCCTTTGGCTGTCTGTTGGAGGAGCTGGTGGCCCACGCGCAGGGCGCCGGCACCATGGTATTGCCCGAGCTGGACAGCCTGGCCGGTCTCGCCGCAGCGTGTCTGGACACGAACCCCGCGGCCCGCCCCGACATGGGCGATGTCAGCGCCGGGCTCGGTTGACCGTTTGAGGTGCCGCCCTAGGCGCTTTTTTCACCGCCTTTTTCAGAGCCCGGTCCAATGTGCGTTGATGCACAGACGCGGTGTGGTGCGACCGCTACTTTGGGGGAGCCGTGGTGGCCTGCCGCCGCGTTGTTGTTCCCTTTCGAAGGAGTTCTCATGCCCATCCTGTCCCTTCCCTTTGCCCGCGGCCTGCTCGCCGCCGCCGCGCTGATCGCGCTGGCGCCCGCCGTGCTGGCCCAGGGGAAACCTTCCCGGGCCTCCATCGACGAGACCTACCGGCAGGACCGCGCGGCCTGTCTGGACAGCGCTTCGCAGCACGAACGCAGCGCCTGCCTGCGCGAGGCCGGTGCGGCGCGGGCCGAGGCGCTGCGCGGTCGCCCGCTGACCGGGGCGTCGCCGGAAGAGCTGACGCGCAACGCCTTGCAGCGCTGCCAGCGCCTGCCGCCCGAGAACAAGATGCTGTGCGAACGCATGGCGCGTGGTGAAGGCACCGCGTCGGGCTCGGTGGCCGCGGGCGGTCTGATCAAGGAGCTGGAGATTCAGGTGCCAGCGCCCGCACCCATGGCCGCTCCGCCGCCGATGATGGCCCCGCCATCCCCTGCCGCCCCGACACCGATGGAGCCGCCGCCGCTGCCCAAATGAAGGCCCGCAGCGCGCAGGAAGGCGTCGTTTTCCTGCACGCTGCCCACGGTGACGCGCAGGCAGCCCTGCAGGCCGTGCAGGCTGTCCTGCCGGCGCACCAGCACGCCCTGCGCCAGCAGGTCGGCGTGCGCGCGTGCCGCGTCCGGGGTGCGCACCAGCAGGAAGTTGGCGTGTGAGGGCGCGACCTGCCAGGTCGGGTGCTGCCGCAGCGCGTTGAACAGGCGCTCGCGCTCGCTGCGGGTGTGGGCCACGCGCTCGCGCAGGTAGTCCGGGTGTTCCAGCGCCACCAGGGCGCTCACCGTCTGCAGCACCGACACGCCAAACGGCGGCACCAGCTTGCGCAGCTGGCGCGCCACCTCGTCCGAGGCCAGCGCATAGCCCAGGCGCAGGCCGGCGAGCCCCCAGGCCTTGGAGAAGGTGCGCAGCAGCACCACATGCGGGTGCTGGCGCGCCAGGGCACGCGCGTCGGCGTCGGTGAAGTGGTGGTAGGCCTCGTCGATCACCAGCAGCCAGCCCGGGCAGGCCCGGGCCAGGCGGTCGAGTTCGTCCAGATCGCAGAGCGAGCCGGTGGGCGCATGCGGGCGCGGGAGGTAGATCACGCCGCGCGGCTGCGCCGGTGTGCCTGCGTCCGCGTCCGTTTCGAGCGCCGCGATGAGCGCGTCCATGTCCAGCGAGTGGTCCGGCCGCAGCGGCACCTCGGTAAGCGCGGCGCCGAGCAGGCTGGCGTCCAGCGCATAGAGCGCGAAGTTGGGTTTGACCGTGAGCACGCGCCCGCCCAGCGCGACGAGCTGGACCAGCAAGGCGATCAGCACATTGCTGCCGGTGGTGGCCACGGTGCCCGAGGCGCTCCAGCCGTCGTGGCGGGCGATCGCCGCGGTCAGTTCCTCGGCGTGCAGGTCGGTGTAGCGGTGCCAGGGCAACTGCTGCATGCGCTCCAGCGCCAGGGCCTTCAGATGGGCCGGAAAGTCGGCGAAAGACTCGTTCTGGTCGAGCTTGACCGGGGCGTCGATGGGGGAGAAGGGGTAGTCCGGGCTGGTGAGCACCGCAGCGCGGACCGGTGGGGGCAGGGGCTGGTTCATGCCCTGCAGTTTATGGGCTCAGCCCGGGCTGGCCGCTTCGGCAGGCTCGGTCAGGGTGAGCAGGATGTCGGCGTACCAGGCGCAGTTCAGGCCCAGCGATTCGTCGAGCACCAGGTCGCGGTTGCCCATGTCCATGCGTGAGGAATGCACGCCCAGCAGCCGCCAGGGCAGCAGGGCGGTCTCCACGGTGGGTGCCGTGTCGCGCATCACCACGGCCGCGCCGCTGGTGCCGCGGTGGGTGCGCGCGTCGGTCAGGAAATAGCCCTGGCCCTGGAAGCGGATGCCGTAGGGCGATGCGATCGCGGCGTGGCGCACCACCGGCAGGTGGTGCAGGGCGTCGTGAAAGCCCAGCGGGAAGCCCACCACCATCAGCGGCGCGTCCACCGGCACCGAGGTGAACGAGGTCTGCAGGTGCGCCGGGGAGAAGGCGCGGATGATGGCCGTGGCGGGCAACTGGCTGCGGTCGAGCTCCAGCACCGCCACATCGATCTCGCCGCCGCTGTCGCGCCCCTGGCGCCACGTCGCCACGCCCTCGTGGTACAGCAGCACGGACAAGCCGGTGGAGCGGGTGAGGTCGGTGGCGTCCAGGTGCAGTTCGATCTCCAGCCGGTCGGGCAGGTGCTGCGTGGCCTCGTCGATCACCACATGGCGGCTGGTCACCAGGTACAGGCGCCCGTCGCGCTCGAAGAAGAAACCGCTGGCGTTCGTCAGCCCCTGGGTGCCGAGAAAGGTGGACACGTGGGGCGCGGCCAGGAACAGCGGGTCCACGGTGGCCGGGGGCACGCGGGGCGGGGTGGGGTTCGGGGTGTTCGGTGTCACGCGGCAAGTGTCGCAGCTTTCCCCAGGGCGAGGGACCCTTCCCCCGGGTGCGGGACCCGAGGGCTCAGCCCGGTTTGCCGAGCGTCTGCACCATCTGCGCGAACAGGGCGTCCACCGCGGGCAGGTGCCTGGACGCCTGGCTGCGGTAGGCCGCCACGGCCATCGAGCCGAGTGCGGGCAGGCCCTGCCGCTCGCCCAGCACCGTCAGGTGCGGCGGCGCGCTGCAGCGCGTGAGAACGGCCACGGCCAGCCCGCTCTCCACCGCGGCGAGCTGCCCCGCCAGGCTGGAGCTGTTGTAGACCACGCGGTAGGCGCGGCGCTGGGCACTGAGGGCCGCGATGGTGGAGCGGCGCGCCTGGCTGGTCTGCTCGTAGACGGCGATCGGCAGGGGTGAGCGCCGCCACACCTCGAACTGCGCCGCGCCCACCCACACCAGCGGCTCGTGGAACAGCAGGCTGCCCCGCGTGGGGCGGTCCTGCGAGACCAGGGCCAGGTCGAGCTCGCCGCGCTGCACCTTGGGGATCAGGGCGGTGGACTGCTCGCAGTCGAGTTCGATCTCCACCCCGGCATGGCGCGCGGCGTAGCTGCGCAGCACCGGCGTGAGGTAGCTCACCGCGTAGTCGTCGGGCACCCCCAGACGCACGCGCCCGGACAGCACCGGCCCGTTCAGCGCCGTCAGCGCCTCGCCGTGCAGGGCCAGCAGGCGCCGCGCGTAGCCCAGCAGTTCGGCGCCCAGCGGGGTGAGCTCCAGGTGGCGCGGGCCGCGCAGCAGCACGGCGCCGCCCACCGCGTCTTCCAGCTTGCGCAGCTGCATGCTGATGGCGGACTGCGAGCGGTGCACCAGCGGCGCGGCGGCCGAGAGCGAGCCGGCGTCCACCACCGCCACGAAGGCACGCAGCCAGTCGATCTGCAGGTCGGTTCTGGCCATGCTTGTCTTTGAATTCGTTTATCGAATGAATGCCATTCAAATTATGCGCTTTACGGGATGTTTGATGCCACCGAACATCGGCGCATGAACACTTCCACCACCCTCCACCCAACCCCCGGAACCCCCGATGCCAGCCGCTCGGCGCGCGAGCGCGGCGGCCAGTGGCTCATGGTGGGTGGCGGCCTGCTGCTCGGCACGCTGGGCGTGTTTCTGGAAGAGGCGGGCCAGTCGCCGCTGACGGCGGTGTGGTTCCGCTGCGCCTTCGGTGGCCTGGCCCTGAGTGTCTGGTTCAGCGCGTCGCGCCGCTGGGGCGAGGTGCGCCTGGCGCGCCGCGACGGGCTGCTCGCCGTGGCCGCGGGTTTGTCGATGGTGACGAGCTGGGTGCTGTTCTTCGAGGCGATCACCCGCACCTCGATGGCGGTGGCCACGCTGGTGGTGCACGTGCAGCCTTTTCTGGTGATGGCGTTCGGCGCCTGGTGGCTGCGCGAGCGCGTCAGCCGCCGCCAGGGCTGGGCCGCCGTGGCGGCGCTGCTTGGCCTGGGCCTGGCCACCGGCTGGCTGGACGGCGCCCTGGGTGCGGTCTCGCACAGCCCGCAGTACTTCGCTGGCATCGCGTTGGCGCTGGGCGCGGCGCTGGCCTACGCCGCGGCGCCGCTCATGGTGCGCAGCGCGCGCGGCGCCACGCCGCTGGCCCTGGCCTGGTGGCAGTGCGCGGCGGGCAGCGTGGTGTTGCTGTGGTGGCCGTTGATCCAGGGCTGGCCGGCGCCGGGGCCGGCCTGGGGCTGGCTGGCGGGCATGGGCGTGGTGCACACCGGCCTGGCCTACGTGCTGCTGTACGCCGGCGTGGCCCGCCTGCCGGCGGCGCGCATGGCGGTGCTGCAGTTCGTCTACCCGGCCAGTGCGATCGCGGTGGACGCGATGGTGTACGGCCGCGTGCTCAGCGCCAGCCAGATGGTGGGCGTGGTGGTGATGCTGGCCGCGTTGATGGTGGTGGGGCTGGAGCGGGCGCGCAGCAGCGGCTGAGCGTTCAGGGCACAGAGGCCGCAAGCTCGCGCAGGATGCGGGCCGTGGCCTCGTCGGCCGGCAGGAAGGTTTCCAGCGCCAGTTCTTGCAGCGTGATGTCCACCGGCGAGCCGAACACCGTGGTGGTGCTCACGAGGTTGAGCACGCCCTGGGGCGTGTGGAACAGGAAGGGCATGAGCACGCCCGGGTGCTCGCCGTCGAGCCGCAGCGCCGCGCTGGCGGCCTGTGCCGGGTAAGCCTGCAGCTCCGCCAGTAGGGTGGCCAGGGCGGCGTCGCCGCTGGCCGCGATCTGGTGGCGCAGCCGCTCGAACAGGTGGTGGCGCCACTGGTTCAGGTTGGCGATGCGCGGCGCCAGGCCCTCGGGGTGCAGGCTCAGGCGCAACACGTTCACCGGCCCTGCCAGCAAAGCCGGCGCCACGCCCGCGAGCAGTGGCGGCACCATGCGGTTGCCCAGCACCAGGTTCCAGTGCCGGTCCATCGCCAGCGCGGGCCAGGGTTCGTGGCAATGCAGGATGCGCTCCACCGCCGCGCGGGCCTCGGCCATCTCGGGGTCGTTCAGCGCCCGCTCGCGGTACATCGGCGCGAAGCCGGCCGCCACCAGCAGCGCGTTGCGCTCGCGCAGCGGCACGTCCAGCCGCTCGCCCAGGCGCAACACCATCTCGCGGCTCGGGCTGGCGCGCCCGGTTTCCACGAAGCTCAGGTGCCGCGTGGAAATGTCGGCCACCTGCGCGAGGTCGAGCTGGCTCAGGTGGCGGCGCTGGCGCCACTGGCGCAGGTGGTCGCCGAACGAGGGCGGCGCCGCGCGGCGCGGCGGGGGCGGGAGTGGGGCGGCGGGGTTCATGGCGGCGATGTTAGAGCGGCCCGCGCGCAGTGGCCATTACCTCGCAGGTCATCGACGCACGGCCCCGGCAGGGCCAGCATGCCGACCTGTCGATCCCGACGTTTTTTCCTCACAGGAGTGAACCATGTCCATGCTGTCTCTGCTCTCTTCTCCCTCGTTCCTGCGCCGCGTGCTGTGGGCCGATGCCATCACCGGCCTGGGTTGCGCGGCGCTGCACCTGGCGTTCACCGATGCCTTGGTGCTGTGGCTGGGCCTGCCCGCGGCCCTGCTGATCGAATCGGGGCTGGTGGTGGTGCTCTTCGTGCTGCTCGCGGGAGCCCTGGCGCTGCAGCGCACGCCATCGCGCGCGGGGCTCATGCTGCTGGTGGCGGGCAACCTGGCTTGGGTTGCCGGCTGCGTGTGGCTGCTGGTGGCCGGCCCGATCCATCCCACCCCGCTGGGCCAGGCCTGGCTGGCGGTGCAGGCCGTGACCGTGCTGCTGCTGGCCGACCTGCAATGGTGGTCGGGTTTGCGGCGCGGCCAGGCGGCCATGGCTATGGCCTGAGTTTTGTGAGGCGTTGCCATGGCGTTCGTTGCACCTCGCGTGCCAAGGCGTGCGCGGGCAGGCCGCAGCGCTTCAGTGAGGCGGTCGGCGCGATGCGCCGACTTCCCTGCGATGCTCGCGGCCGTGGCCCGTTGCACAACTCGCTGCGTTCGCTGCGCTCTCTCCGCTCAAACAAGTGCGACGAGTCAGACAACGAAGCGCGCTGCGCGCGCGGCCACGGCCACTGTGCTTCTCGGCGCCTCACGAGGCGCGCTGCGGCCTGCCCACGCACGCCTTGGCAGAAGAGGTGTTGGCGCACTACCGGTGGAATACCCAGACGCTTCTTTGCTGCGGCAGGTGCTGTCCGGTGGGGGCGATTTCTGGGGCGGCTGTGACCGCCAGCCTGGGGCCGGGCGCGCCAGTGCGCGCATCGTTTCTGACTCGCGGCCATTGTTTGAGCGGAGAGAGCGCAGCGAACGCAGCGAGTTTGGCCGCGCCGGCCCCAGGCTGGTGGGCACAGCGAAGTCGGCGCAAGGCGCCGACCGTCCCAGTATGAGCCCCCACAGGACAGTGCCTGCCGCAGCACGCGAGGTACTGTGCTGCCCATCGTGGCGACTGCCGAAGCGAGCCCGCGCAGCCGGTGCGATAGCATGGCCGCATGACTGTTCATTACGAGAGCGTGCAGCTCGACGCGCTGTACCCCGATGCCTTTGACGTGGCGGCCCCTGCGGCGGGCAGCGTGGGGCGCGACGTGTGGCCGCGCAAACCGGCCGTGTTCATCCGCAAGCGGGGGGCGGTGGCCGCGGACGCCACGCCAGCGGAGCCAGCGGCGGACCCGGTCGCCGAAGAAGGGGCCAAACCCGAACACGCGCGAGAGCTGGTGGCGGGCCAGTTTGGTCTGGTGCCGCCGTGGGTGAAGTCCGCGTCCGACGCCAAGCTGCGTTCACCCAAGCTGGTCAACGCGCGCTCGGAAACCGTGACCACGTCCAACAACCTGCGCGGCGCCTGGCTGGGTGCGCAGCGCTGCATCGTGCCGATGATGGCGTTTTTCGAAGACGACTTTCGCAGCGGCAAGGCCGTGCCCACGCGCATCGCGCGCGTGGACGGCAAACCCATGGGGGTGGCGGGGCTGTGGGAGCGCTGGAGCGGTGCCGATGGCGAGCTCATCATCAGCTTCACCTTGCTCACGGTGAACGCCAACAGCCACGCCCTGATGCACCGCTACCAACAGCCCGGCGCCGAAAAGCGCATGCCGGCGGTGCTGAACGAGGGCGCCTACGACGCCTGGTTGACGGCCCACCCGGAAAAGGCCCGCGAGTTCATGCGGGCCTACCCGGCCAACTGGCTCACCGCCAACCCGGTCCAGAAATAACCGGCTCAGGCCGACTTGGTCAGCTTGCCCGCCAGCTGTTCAGAGGCCCAGCCGAAGGCCGCGCCCACGGCGATGGACAGGATGGTGGGCAGGATGGCCGCGGTCGGCGTCATGTCCTTGCCCAGCAGGATCAGGCCGGCCACGCTGGCGAAGCCGTACACGCTGGACGGGATGGTGGACAGGAACGGCACGTGAGCCGCGAGCACGATCACTGCCGCGCCCAGACCCACGGCCACCGGCGCGGCCAGGCCGCCCAGCGCGCCCAGCGGGCCGATCAGCAGCACCGACGCCATGCCCACCAGCGCGCCAAACGACATGCACACCACGGTCTTGACCAGGCCGTCGGTCTTGCCGCCGTTGTGGAAGAAGCTGGCCCAGGCCACGAAGGCCTGCCACACCTGCATCTGGAAGGCGGCCAACGGCCCGAAAAACAGCCAGGTCGCGACGACGGCGAGCAGCCCGATGGCAACGGCCAGTGCAAACAACAAAGTCATGTATGTCTCCTCATGGTTGGAATGAACAAAAAAACACCCAGCCCGCAAGGGTTGGGTGTCAGTTTCGTGTCAATTTCCATGCCGGCACGGGGCCGGAGCGTCTCAATGTGAGAACGCGCCTGATTTGATTGGACTTTTCCGCCTGGGGCCGCGGGGGCCGACCGCTGCCGAAGGTGTGCCAGGGCATCTCCGCTGTCCGTGAACGGAACACAAGCCAGTGCCACTTTGGCACCCGGGCCCCAGGCCCAGTGCCGGCTCAGCCCAGCGGTGCGGGCGCGGTGGCGATGTCGTGTTCGCGGGCCCGCTCGGGCCCGCGCACCCTGGCCAGGGCCTGGCGTTCGGCCTCGTTGAGCACATCCATCGGCTTGGCGTTGCTGGGGTCGAGGGTGACGACGCCGATACCGAGGTGGGGCAGGAACGCGTGGTGGGACAGCTTCTCGCTCTGCACCGTGAGCGGCTGGGCCACCATCGAGCGCAGCCGCGCCACCACCTCACCCACGGGCGGCTGGTGCCGGTCGGCCGAGATCACCACCACGAAGCAGCGCGGGTGGTACAGCCCCACCACGCAGCGGAAGCCGGCCGCGCGGTGGATGCGCGCGGCCACCGTCACCAGGATCTGGTGCTCCACGCCGGCCCCGGCGGACTCGGCCAGTTCGTACAGATTGCTCAGGTACAGGCAGACCACGGAGCATTCGTTCTGCTGGCGCGCCGTGCGCCAGAAGGCGTGCTCCACATGGGAGAGCAGGGCCGAGCCGGTGGGCAGGGCGGTGGCCGGGTCGGCGCCGGCCTGCAGGCGCGAGAGCCGGGCCAGCAGCCGGTTCTGCCGGTTGCGCAGCAGGCCCAGCACCGAGGCGATCAGGAAGAAGGCCACGGTGACGGTGGCCGTGAACAGCTGGGTGCCCAGACCCAGGCCCGGTACCTTGAGGCCGTGCAGGTAGTGGCTGCTGACCATGGCGCCCAGGCAGACGATGGCCAGCGCCATCCACCGTGCCATCGGGTCGCCCAGCTGGGCCGCCCGTATCACCGCCACCATGGCCATCAGCACCGGCACCATGTTGACGGCCGCCGCGGCGATCAGCAGGGGGCGGAAGTGTTCGCGGTCGGTTTGGCTCGCCAGCAGGGCCAGCGCCAGCGCGACCACGGCGAGCACCACCCCCCAGAAGGTGGTGAGGCGGTGCACCAGGCCGTCTTCGCGCACACCGCCCAGCCAGGTGCCCACGAAATACAGGCCCATGGCCCCCGCCAGCGGCCCCAGACCGGCCTTGAGCACGCGCAGCAGCAGCTCGGGCAGCGCGGGGAAAAACACCTCGGGCAGGCCCGTCATCACCACGCAGGCAGAGCCCGTGACCACGACGAACATCAGATTGCGCGCCGAGCCGATGCTGCGGTTGCCCAGCACATCGGCCAGCGCCAGCCCGGCGAGCGTCAACAAGCCCCCGAGCATGGCGGACCAGACAGCGATTTCAGACACAGGCATGCGGGCGATTATCAGCGCCTTGTGTCCACGGGCGCGTGGGGTATTTCACGCTGCGGTCCCGGGCATCAGGGCCGCGGCCGCCTTCGTCATGGGCAGCGTGCGGCGGCAGCGCGGAAAACTGGCGCAGCCCCAGAACGGGGCACCGCCGCCGACGGACTGGCGCGCTTTCATCTTCACCCCGCAACTGGCGCAGGTGGGGCGCCAGTATTCACCTTCGTGGGCCACAGCCAGCAGGGCGTGTTGTTGCTCGGGTGTGCGCCGGGCGATCAGGTCCAGCAGACCCGCGCCGTCCAGCGCGTTGATGCCATTGGCCTGGGCAAACGCCCGCGCATCCGCGGTGTAGGTGGACGTGGTGGCGTAGGTGCCGCGCTTGAGCCCGTGCGAGGCCATCACGCCGAAGAACTCGCGCAGTTCCTTCACGCCCACCGGTTTGCCCTGCCAGTGTTTGCACTGCACCACCGACACCGGCCCGGTGGCGTTCTTCGAATGCAGCCAGATGTCGACGCCGCCATCCGCGCCGTGCGATTGCGAGCGCGTCTCGAAGCCCGCCTGCGCGAACAGCGCTTCGCACACGGCCTCAAAGCGCCGCCATTCGATGGCCGCGAACACCGCCGGGCTCCAGGCCGTGGCCGTGTCGCGGACCCCTTGGGCTTCCCATAACACCGGCGCCGCGGCTGGTTCGGGCGGCTTTGCACCGCGTGGATTCTGTGGCTGAGCTGTGGGCTGGGTGGCGTTGGGGGAGGCACTGCCACGCCCGTCTTTTCGGCGGCTCAGCAGCGCATGCACACACAGCAGCAGCGCGCCGATCCCGATGGCCCACCACGCGGGCGTTCGCGCCGCCGTGGCCACCGCATTGAGCACCGGGCTGCCACCCAGCACCACGGACATCGTCAACAGGCCCAGGCCCAGCACGGTGGCCGTCAGGCCTTTGTCCAGAAACGGCGATGCGCCCTTGCGGCCACGCCTGCGGTTCGATGGTCTTGCCATGCGTTTTTCCTCCCTTTTTGAACCCGCAGCATCTTGCCGCAAGCCGGCGCTGGGAAGGAAAAACGACTGCCGAACGGCGCCATGTGGCCCGCTGCGGCGCGCTGGCGCCTACAAGGTCTGCCGGTACCGCTCCAGCATCTGTTCCTGCGTCTCCACCGGCGCGCCCGCGCTCAGGCGCTCGCCGATCTGGTCGCGCAGCATCTCGCCCATGCTCGGCAGCACCGAGCGCGCCACGTGGCGGTTGGCGTCCCAGAGGGACGAACGCATCAGCGCCTTGGCGCAGTGCAGGTAAGACGCCTGCACCGTCACGCGGATCACGAGCTTGGGCACGCGGCGCGCGTCGGTGCAGAGCGCGCGGTCGGCTTCGTCGGTGCTCAGCAGCGCGCTGCCGTTCACGCGCAGCGTTTCGTCCACGCCCGGCAGCAGAAACAGCAGGCCGAGCTGGCCGGTCTGCACGATGTTTTCCAGCGTGTCGAGCCGGTTGTTGCCCGGCGCGTCGGGGATCAGCAGCGTGTGCGCGTCCAGCACCTTCACGAACCCCGGCTCACCGCCGCGCGGCGACGCGTCCTGCGCGCCGCTGGCGCCCGCGCTGGAGAGCACCACCAGCGGCGACAGGCCGATGAAGCGCGTGGCGTGCGCGTCCAGCTGCGGCAGTTCCTTCTTGGCCGAGCGTTCGCGCACCGGGTCGTAGAGGGCGCGCAGGGATTCGAGGGTGGTGATGTGCATGGGCGACTCGCTCACAGGTCGTAGGTCACCGAACGCTCGGGCAACACGCTCAGGTCCAGCGGCCGCACCGCGCCCATCCACAGGGCGCGGTCGCGGTGGTCCACCAGGTCGTTGCCGGTGATCGGGTGGATGAAGATCACCAGGCCGCCACGGTTCAGCGTGAGCCACGGGACCACCTCGGCAAACAGCGCGGCCTTGAACGCCAGCTGGCAGCTCCAGTCCGGGTGCGGTCCCACGGGCTGCTCGTGCACCCGGCCCATCTTCAGCGGAAACCTGGCCGCAGCGGCTTCGCACAGCGCGCGCGCCTGCGCCAGCGTGTCGGCGTTGAAATACACATGGGCATGCCAGCCGTGGATGGCGGGGGTGGACGGGGTGAGGGCGGGGGGCTGGGTCATGCAAAAGATGATGGCAGATTTCAGCGCCGGCCGGCAACCCGCCCGCGTCTCGCGGCAGCGCATACATTTCCCGCATGCCTCCCACTTCCATCACGTCGGCCAGTTCCAACGCGGACCACGCCGTCTCCCGTCTGCGCAGCGCGCGCCTGGCCGCCAGCAGCAAACCCTATGTGGCCCGCGGCTCGGGCGGCGGGCGCTGCGCCGGCTGCCGCCTGATTGCCAGCCACTGCATCTGCGCCCTGCGCCCGGCGGTGCCCACGCGCGCGGGCGTTTGCCTGATCATGGGCGACATCGAAGCGCTCAAGCCCAGCAACACCGGCTGGCTCATCGCCGACGTGGTGGCCGACACCTGGGCCTTCGGCTGGTCCCGCACGGCGGTGGACCCGGCCCTGGTCGCGCTGCTGGCCGACCCGCAGTGGCAACCCTACGTGGTGTTTCCGGCCGAATACGCGGCGCCGCAGCGCGTGGTCTCGGATCTGCAAATGACCGCGGGCAACGAAGCCGAGGCCGGCGGCAAACGCCCGCTGTTTGTGCTGCTCGACGGCACCTGGGCCGAGGCACGCAAGATGTTTCGCAAGAGCCCCTACCTCGATGGCCTGCCCGTGCTCAGCCTGCACCCCGAGCAGGTCTCCGGCTACCGCCTGCGCCGCTCGGCGCACCAGCACCATTTCTGCACCTCCGAGGTGGCGGCGCTGTGCCTGGCGCTGGCCGGTGAAACCCACGCGGCCGACACGCTCGCGGCCTGGCTCGACGTGTTCAGCGCCCACTACCTCAGCGTCAAACGGCACCAGCCGCTGGACCGCGAGAGCGAGGCCCACCAGCGGCTGCGGGCGCTGGGGCTTACTCTTGCGGAATCTCCGCCTCCACCAGCAGCGCCAGCAGCTGCAGCGACTGCTGCCAGCCCAGATAACAGCCTTCCACGGGAATCGCGGCCGGGATGCCTTCCTGCACCGCCGTCAGCTCCGTGCCCACCGACACCGCCTTGAGTGTGATGGTGGTGATCATCTGACCGGGCAGGTTCGGGTCGTCGAACACATCGGTGTTCACGATGCGCTCGTTGGGCACCAGCTCCAGGTACTTGCCGCCAAAGGCGTGCACCTGGCCGTTGCCGAGGTTGGTGAACTGCATGCGGTAGAGGCCGCCCACCTTCGCGTCCATCTCCAGCACCCGGCCGGTGAAGCCATGCGGCGGCAGCCACTTGGCCATGGCGTCGGGGTCGAGGAAGGCGCGGTAGACGCGCTCGGGCGGTGCGGCGAAGACGCGGTGCAGATTGACGGTGCCGGTGCTCATGGTGGGTGTCCTTTCAAACTTGAACGGTGGGTCGGTGATCGTGACGCGGACGGTTCTGACGCGTCCACCTGGGTACGACGAAGCAGTGGCCCCGATTTCGACAGGACCTGTACCGGACGTCGGACTTTCTACGCGCTCTTCCCCCGGGCGCCATGTTGCAGTGCGTGAAAGTCGTGTCGTGCGGCGGGGCATGCGTTGCGTGATGGGCCTGCCCGCTCCTATCATGGGCCGCGCATCCGGGTGGTGCCGCGCGGCGGTGCCGCCGCCGTCGTGCGTGTTCTGCGGGGGCGGCGACATGAAAGACGTTGACCAACTTCCAGCCGTCAAACACGGTCTGTGGTTCTTCGCGGGCGTGACCACCTGCCACGTGCACATCGTGCGCCACCACACCCTCTATGGCACGGGCGACGCCGACGATCCGCCCGAACTCGCCCGCGACCGCGAGGTGGAGTGTTACTACATCCGCTTCGACAAACCCCACACACCCGTGCCCTGGCAAGACGGCGGCGCCGCCCTCTCGCTGCGCGAGGCCGTGTTCCTGGCCGAACGCAGGCTCGGCCCCGTGGTCTGCTGGGCGGACTGACCGCGCACGCTTTTTTTGTTCAACCGACCACCGCTGGCACCGCCCGCACCGCATAGCTCGCCGAGCCCTGTGCCCAGGCCAGCAGGCGGTCGATGTTCGGGTGCTTTCCCGGGTGGGCGCGCGCGTCGGCCGTGTGTTCTGCGTACCAGTCCAGCCCCAGCGCCGCGGCTTCGGGGGTGATGCGGCCGCCGTGTTGCGCGGCCAGCGCCGCGTACACCGCCAGCGAACCGGTCTGGCCCGGTCGGTTTTCGATGGTGGCCAGCACCGCGCCGTGCGCGTCCAACAGTTGCAGCGCGGCGAGGTGGTGGGTGGTTGGCAGGGTCTTGAGTCGGTCGGTGAAGTTCATGGGGGTTCGAGGTGTTGCGCAGCGCCTGGCGCTGCGGGCAGGGCTTGGGCGAGAAAAAACCGCAGTGTAGGATGGGCAGCCTCCCAACCCCCTTTCGAGGTGTTCCAGGTGACGAGGCCATGAACCGACAGACTTCCCGGCGACCCATCCTCATCGCTGCCCTGGTCGCGCTCGCCGTGGCAGGCTACTTCGGCTGGCGGTATTTCCAGCCCGCGCCCGCCCCGGTGGCCCCGGCCGCAGCACCCTCGGCCGCCGCGCCAGAGGCACCGCCCGCGCCAGCGGCCCCCGAGCCCACATCGCCTGCCATTCAACACCCCGTCGAAGCCCCGGTGGCCGACACCGCCGGCGAGCCCGCGCCACTGCCCGCGCTGGCCGAGTCCGACGAACACGTCAGTACCTTGCTCTCGGGTTTGCTCGGCCGCAAGAACGTGCTCACCTTCCTGCAGCTCGACGGCTTCGTGCGGCGCGCGGTGGCCACGGTGGACAACCTCGCGCGCTCGCAGGCGCCCGTGATGGTGTGGCCCGTGAACCCCACGCCCCAGCGCTTCACCACGCTGCGCGGGGAAAACGGTGTGGAAACCATCCACCCCGACAACAGCCAGCGCTATGCGCCGCTGGTGCAGATGATCGAATCGGTGGACACCGCCCGGGCCGTGAACCTGTACCGCGGCCTTTACCCGCTGTTTCAGCAGGCCTACGAAGAGCTGGGTTTTCCGGGCCGCTACTTCAACGACCGGCTGGTCGAGGTGCTGGACCACCTGATCGCCACACCGGTGCCCACCGGGCCGCTGACCGTCACCCTGGTGGAGGTCAAGGGCTCGGTACCGTCCACGCGCCCCTGGGTGCGTTACGAGCTGGCAGACCCGGCACTGGAGTCGCAGTCGGCCGGGCGAAAGATGCTGCTGCGCACCGGCCCGGACCACCAGCGGCGCCTGCAGGCCAAGCTCAAGGACATCCGTCAGCGCCTGGCCAGGCCCTGAGCCCGGTCGCTACAGGCTGGTCTCCAGCACCTGCGCCTCCACCTCGATCACGCCCTCGAACAGGTCGATCGCCGTGGCAGCCACCTGCGCCGTGTCGACATACGCATAAGCGCCCACGCCCACCGCGCCCACGATCGGCAGCCAGCGCGCCGCGCTCTTGCCCGCCACCCGTTGCGCCAGCTTCGCGCCAATGCGCCGGGTGAGGGTGCGGATCAGCAGCGGCGAAGCGCGCCGCACCAGCGTGCGCTGGCCCACGCGCACCACCAGGTCGCGCACGCCCTGCGCGGCCGTGTGCTGAAACAGGCAATACACCACCTGTTCGGGCGTCAGCGTGGACTGCTTGCCGTACAGGGCGGCCATGTCGGCCACCAACTGCCTCTGGATCTTCCACACGCCCACCATCTCGGGGAGGATGGTCAGCCAGCCCACGAAACCCGGCGGCAGCGCCAGCGCACCCGCCGTCAGCGCCGCCTTGGCCGCCGCTGCGTTGGCCTTCTTGCGCGCATCGTCCGCCGGCGTTTTGCTCTTGCGCTCTTTCGAGGCGGGCACCCTGCCCACCACGGACAGGATCGCCTGCCCGACGAGGTGCGAGCCTGCGGCCGCGGGTTGATCGGACTCGACGGTCTTCTGCTTTCGAGGTGGCATGGGGGCTCCTTCTCGCGTCGGGTCGGCGTCCGGCCCAAGGGCCTGCGCCGACGGTTGTCGCGGGCGAATCGCCCGCGTCGCGTCAGAATACCGCGCATGTCCACGAACCACCACCCGCCCGACGCCCGCGCGCTGCAGCCCAGGCCCCGCGTGCTGCTCACGGGCTTTGACCCCTTCGGCGGCGCCACGCTCAACCCCAGCTGGCTCGCGGTGCAGGCACTGCACGGGCGGCGGTTGCTGGGCCACACCCTCGTGGCGGCCCGGCTGCCCACCGTGTTTGGCGACTCGCTGCGCACCCTGCTGGCGTTGCTGGCGCAGCACCGGCCGGCCCTGGTGGTGTGCGTGGGGCAGGCCGGTGGCCGCAGTGCCCTCTCGCTGGAGCGCATCGCCATCAACGTGGACGACGCCCCCATCGCCGACAACGCCGGCGCCCAGCCCATCGACACCCCCGTGGCGCCCGGCGCACCCGCCGCCTACTTCAGCACCCTGCCCATCAAGGCCATGCGCGCCGCGCTGCGGCGCGAAGGCCTGCCCGCCGAGGTCTCGCAGACCGCCGGCACCTTCGTCTGCAACCACGTGTTCTACGGCCTCATGCACACCCTGGCCACCCAGCCCGAGCTGCGCGACACGCGCGGCGGCTTCGTGCACGTGCCCTGGCTGCCCGAGCAGGGCACACCGAGCATGGCGCTCGACGACGTGGTGCGTGGCCTGCGCGTGGCGCTGCGCGCTGCGCTGGTGACCCCGCAAGACACACCACTGGCGGCTGGCGCCACGCACTGAAGCGCTCAGCTTGTCACGGGCAGTGACATTCAGCGCTTCGAACCCTCAGTGACTCAGCGTACTGGCGGTATGGGGCGGTTCTGGACGTGCCGGCTCTGGCTGGCGTCAAACTCTTCGCGGCTGAGGCCTGCGTCGCCGTCGGTGTCGATGTCCTTGAAATCCAGCGCCTGACTCAAACCGCGCATGGCGCGGCCCTCGGTGGCGCGCTCGGCGATGCGCTTGCTGCGGGCGTCGGTGAACTCCGGCTCGGTGATGCGGCCGTCACCGTTGCCATCGAAATCGGCGAAGGTGGGCATGCTGCCCGGCCCCATGGCGCGCGCCGGTGGCTGGGCAGCGGCGGGCAGGGCAATGAACAAGGCGGCCAGGCTGGCCATGCAAAACAGTTTCATGGTGTGCTCCTGAAGGTTGGGAACCTGCAGGATGGCCCTCTGGCGTTCCATGCACCTTGCGAACCGTCAAGCGAGAGAACGGCAGCCATGCCCTTGGTACAGAGATGGGGCATGTGTGGAGCTCAGACCTGCCACACCCCAAACCCCGCCGATCGCAGGTCGATGCCGATCTCCACCTCGCGCGCCTGCGCGGCGTTTGTACGGAAGCCTTCGTACAGGTCGAGGTGCAGCTCGATCACGTAGACGTGGTGGTGAGGGCCGGGCATGTACTGCCCCCTCCCATCAGTTGCCGAGTTCGTCCAGCAAAGCCTGAACGGCCGACAGCAAACCTGGCAGAGCGTTCTAGGCGATGTTCCAGACCGTGTCCGGATTGATGGTCGCGCAGCCGTGGATCAGCTGGTTCCTGAAG
Source organism: Hydrogenophaga taeniospiralis (assembly GCF_020510445.1). NCBI lineage: Bacteria > Pseudomonadati > Pseudomonadota > Betaproteobacteria > Burkholderiales > Comamonadaceae > Hydrogenophaga > Hydrogenophaga taeniospiralis. Next base: position 4,554,648 of record NZ_JAHBAG010000001.1, on the reverse strand, counting down.
GCGACGACCTGTGGCACGTCCGGGATGCGAGCTGCCAAGGGGGCATCAAGCTTGGTGAGTTGGTTGAGCGCTTCACCAATCACTTCGAACTTGCGCTCCACCGCAGCCTGCACCAGCTCGTTGCCCACATAGGCTGTGGCGTCCAGACCTGTCGTGAAAGATTGGATCGCCTGCGCAGCCTCGCGCACATCCCACAGAAAAGCACGCGGGTCACGCTGCATACACAGGCTCGCGGTGGCGGTTGATGCTGGCCAGCACAAAGGGATTGCGCACCGCGCCCGGTTCCACCAAGTCCACACCGCGGCCCAGCAACTTTTCGAGCTCGGCCTTGGCGCCGTAAAAGCTGTTCAGGTCGGGCCGTGCGTCCGACTCAAACTCGACCAGAAAGTCCGCGTCGCTGCGGGCGGGGTCAAAGTCATCGCCTCGCGCCGCCGAGCCAAACACCTCCAGCCGGCTGATGCGGTAGCGCTGGCAAATGGCAGAGATGCCGGAGCGGTGTTGAGCGATGGCGGGGTGCATGTGGGCGAGTGTAGCCACAGGGTGCCAGCGGGGACAAGCCGGGTTGGGCGGTTGTGGAACAACCACCCATCTCAGGCCTGCCACACCCCAAACCCCGCCGAGCGCAGGTCGATACCGATCTCCACCTCGCGCGCCTGCGCGGCCTTGTACGCCATCGGGTTGAAGCCTTCGTACAGGTCGGGCAGCAGCCGCAAGCCGTACTTCTGCACATAGGCGTTGGATTGAATGCCGGCCTTGTGCTTGTCAAAGCGAACGTCCGGGTCCAGCCCGGTCATGCCCACATAGACGCAGGGTTTGCCGTCCACATAGCCGGGGTTGCACCGGCGGAACTTGGGCTCCAGCAGCACGTCGGGGTGCAGCTCGATCACGTAGACGTGGTGGTGTGGGCGGGACATGGATGCATCACACAGTGGATAAACGGATTGTCGCCCTGCTGATGTACCTTGGCTAAAACCCGAACTGCGCAGCCTTTGCAGGGCACTTGTGCGCTTAGCCGGATGGCTTCGGCACATATCCTGTGGGAATCCAAAACAGGAGGATTCCCACATGACCACCGCGTTGCACGACATCGAAGAGCGCACCAACCTCACGGGCAACAACAAGTTTGAACTGCTGTTGTTTCGCCTGGGCGAAGCGCCGGGGACGGACCGCCGCGAACTGTTTGGCATCAACGTCTTCAAGGTGCGCGAAATACTGGTCATGCCCATCATCACCGCCATCGCCAACGCACCGGCCAACGTGATCGGCGTGGCCAACATCCGCGGGCAGATCATCCCCGTGATCGACCTGCCCGCTGTGGTGGGCTGTGTGCCCAAACGCGGCCTCACCATCCTGATGGTGACCGAATTCGCCCGCACCACCCAGGCCTTTGCCGTGGAAGAAGTGGACGAAATCGTGCGGCTGGAGTGGAACAACGTGCTGGCCGCAGAAGGCAACGGCGGCGGCCTGGTGACCAGCATCGCCAAGCTTGATGGCGACGGCGAAAAAGGCCGACTGGCCCAGGTGCTGGACGTGGAGCAGATCCTGCGCAACGTCATGCCCACTGCGCAGGACGACATCACCCCGCAGACGGTGGGCGCCGCGGTGAATCTGCCCAAGGGCTCCATCATCCTCGCCGCGGACGACTCAGCGGTGGCGCGCATGATGATCGAACAAGGGCTCAAAGCCATGGGCACGCCCTACGTCATGGCCAAGACCGGCCAGGAAGCATGGGACCGCCTGCAAGCCTTTGAAGACGAAGCCCATGCCGAAGGCAAAACGGCACACGACAAAGTGGCGCTGGTGCTGACCGATCTGGAAATGCCGGTGATGGACGGCTTCACGCTCACGCGCAACATCAAGCAGGACCAGCGCTTCAAATCGATCCCGGTGGTGATCCATTCGTCCCTGACGGGATCGGCCAACGAAGCGCACGTGAGCTCCGTGGGGGCCGACGCCTACGTGGCCAAATTCGTGGCCTCCGAACTGGCCGCCACCATCCGGCAGGTGCTGAAGCACTGATTGGAACGGGGCCGCTGTTTCAATGCGGTGGGGCTGGGTTACCAGCCCTCAGCAACATTTCGGCCGCGTCGGGCGGCTCCCCGGTCGCCTAGCCGTGGATCAACTGGTGGTTCCTAGAATGGGATGGTCAGCAACTGACGGGACCAGGGAGCCATATGAACGAAACCGCCGCCACCAGTGGGGCAACCGGCGAAACCATTTCGCCAGACCAACCAGCAGACAAACTGACCATCCACCACGTGGCGCGCACGGGCAGCCGGGCTCTGGCTTTCGTGCGCGAGTTCCCCTGGGTGGGGTTGGGCGTGCTCAGCACCTGCCTTGGTGTGCTGATCCTGTATGCCTACTTCCGCGGCATAGGCCATGTGCCCACCGACTTTGCGACTGTGCTCGGTGCAGGGGTGGGCATTGCCGGGGTGACGTTTGCCTACCTGTTGGCGGTGGTGTTGGCCTTAATCGTTCCTCATGCCGTCTTCACGCAAGTGGAGTCCCTTAAATCGGCGCCCTGGCGTCCATGGTCAGGACCGCTGAAGGACGCCAACAACTTGCTCATCGGCGCCCAATGGCTCAGCGTCGGGCTTCTGTTCTCTTATGTTGCTTGGGGGCTGTGGCGCGACTGCGCGCCCGGGCTTGCCTATCTATTGATCCCAGCCGTCGTCTTGGTCGTTGCAGGCGGCGCCATCGTTGCGCACGCGGGTTGGAGTCGTGCTATCTGGCGTGGGGCTACACCATGGAGCTTGGTGCTGTTGGTGGTGTTTTCGTCGCTGCCGCTGCTGGTTCTTAGCGACTTGTTGATGCCTACGGGCACCACGTCTGAATGGGACTACTCGCTCTGGCTGCTGGTTTGGCTGGCATTCATCTTCCTTCTGGGAGCCTTGCCCAAAGAGGTGCCGCTTTGGGCGATCGCGTTGGTTGTTCCTTTTCTGTTGCCGATAGCGCTTTGGCTGGCACCGGCCTTGCGGGGGCATGGCGATCTGTTCCCGCAGCGCGTCATGGAGATGGCGGGCATCCGAACGACCAAGGCTGTTGAACTGAAGGTGCCCCAAGCCACCTGCGAACTGATTGCCGCCACTGCCCGTTTTGGCCCAGCGGACCAAACCGCGACACCTTGCGGAACTGGCACGCCATGGGTCACTGTGCGTGCCCAGGTGCTCTCTAACCTGGGCGCCAGGTGGTGGATCGAAGTCCAGCAGGTGGGCGACTTGGCCGTTGATCCGGCCGAAGTGCTTCGCATGAGCATCCCCGCCGATGGCGCCCAGCTTGTGCAGCGGAGGTCTGCCTCCATGCCCGAGCGGCGCAGCCAGTGCAAATCCAAATCCTGAATGCCAGCACCAACGATTCGCTGGCCACACACGCCCCGCACAACCCACATCACCCATGAACACCGTCGCAACCCGATTCAACGGCACGCTCAAGAAATGGAACACTGAGCGGGGCTTTGGCTTCGTGGTGGCTGACCATGGCGAACAGGAACTCTTTGTGCATGTGTCCGCTTTCCCACGCGATGGGCGGCCACCCGCCATCGGCGAGCCGCTGTCGTTTGAGATGGAGCTGGACAAGGAAGGCCGCAAACGGGCGGTGAGGGTGCGGCGGCCGGGCGATCCGCAGCCGAGGACCTCGCGCCACCATACGCAGACCCCAACCCATAGTCCGTCGCGCCGGGCGCCCGAGCGAACCGGATCGGGTTCGTTCGGTTCGGTCCTTGTCGCGTTGCTGCTGGCCGCTGGCATTGGGTGGTTTGGCTACACCCGCTACACGGAGCGCGCTGAGACAATGCAAATCGCACCCCAAAGCGTGATGAGTCCGGCGCAAACCGCGGCCCCCGAGATCCCGTCACCAGCCTTTCAGTGCGACGGCCGCAAACACTGCTCGCAGATGAGTTCGTGCAGCGAGGCGAAGCTGTTTCTGCAGAACTGCCCCGGCATGGAAATGGACGGGGACAACGATGGCATTCCGTGCGAGCAGCAGTTGTGTACTGGGCCTTTTGGTGGGTAACTCACGCTGAGGTCGTGCGCCTCCCTCCCGCATCAGCAGCGAGTTGCTGATGGTTTGCTTGGAGGCATAAGGGAAGCCAAGCTGTTTTACGTGGGTGCTACGCGGGCCACGCAGCGGTTGATCATTGGCATGGGTGGGGAAGGGCGGTTTGGGCAGCGCTTGGCTGCCTGAATCTCCACTGCTCAGCCCGCCGGGAGCCTGTGCAGTGATCAACGCCTCACGGAGTCAGTGACGCCAACTGGGTCTTCATTCCAGGCAAGTCACCCGTCACGGTCGCCCACACGATATCCAGGTCCACCTTGAAGCTGGCGGCGTCCATGCCCGCCGTGTAGCTCTGGATGTTGTCAATCGCCTGCGCCATGTGCTGCAGGTAGTCCGCTGTGCGCAGCGGATGCTGGCGGCTCACAGACGCACCGCCTCGCGCAGCACCTGCTCGCGAAAGCTGTCGGGCAGGCCATTGGGGGTCAACACGTCCACCTCCATGCCCAGCAGCGCTTTCAGCTCGTAGCGGATGGCACCAATGTCCAGCAGCGTGGTCGCGGGCGTCGGGTCCACCAGCACATCCAGATCGCTGCCCTCGACGTCATCACCATGGATCGCCGAGCCAAACACGCTCACACCCGCCACGCGGTGGCGCATCGCGATCTCGCGGATCTGCGAGCGGTGCAGGCTGAGGGCTTGGGAAGGGCGCATGGGCGTAGTGTAGGAGGCAGACGTTCACGGCAAAACGAGCAGGTTCGCGCGAAAAGCGGGCATCATGTCGTTCAGGGAACAAACAGATACAAGTCAAATGAGCCATCCGTTATCAACCAAGGGCATATGCATTGCGCGCGCGAGACGAGCCGCATGCTGTGCTACACGGCCAACGTTACGGATCAAGCTCGTGACGCAGATGGTGGACCCCGCCACCAACAGCCTGCTCGTGCTGTACGACGACGCGCAGAGCATCTACGAGCGCAGCCGCAGCAAGCAGTTCAGCTTCAAGAGCGTGGGCATCCAGGCGCAGGGGCGCACCACCATCCTCAAGATCAACTACCGCAACACGCGGCAGATTCTGCAAACCGCCAGCCTCGTGGCGGCAGAACTTTTGTACCCCCACGCTCCGCCGCTGCGCGGGTCGCTGCCCCCCGAGGGGGCTGATCCGGCTTGGGGCGGCCCGGCGCCGGATCGCCTGTTGACCGCCGAAGACAAAGACGAAGACGGCATCCCCATGCTCAAGCCCGTGAGCTGCGGGCGCGACGGCGAAGCGCCGCTCATCATCCGCCTGCCCAGCCTGCGGGCCGAAGCCACGCGCGTGGCCGAGCTCCTGGGCTCCGCCCACCAGGAAGGCCACGCCTGGGGCGACATGGCCATCATCTGCCGGCACTACAGCGAGATGGACGAATGCGCCGGCGTGTTGCGCCAGCGCGGCCTGCCGCACCAGGTGCGCAAAGGCGCGGGCAGCTTCGACCCGGCGGCCGACACCATCAAGGTGCTCACCATGCACGCCAGCAAAGGGCTGGAATTCCCGGTGGTGGCACTGGTGGGCGCGGGCCACATGCCCGCCCCGGGCGAAGACGAGCGCGAAGAAGCCAAGCTGTTTTACGTGGGGGCTACGCGGGCGACGCAGCGGTTGGTGATTGGGGCGAGTGGTAGTGGGAAATTTGCTGCCCGTTTATAGGCAGAAGGCAAAACCTCGTCGTCGGATCCCGTCGTCGACGGGGTTGGCCGAAAAGGTCAAGCCATCAGTGGCGCCGGAAGTGGCCGGTGGCGAGCCAGCAGTGCATCCAACCAGTCCGAGCCAGCGGGCAATACCTCGGCGGTTGCCTGCTCAAGTTCATTCCAGTGCTTACTGATGTAGTGCAGCCAGAACTCGTCGGGCTGGGCCGTGCTGGCTTGTTCGGTCTCTATCCAATCTCGCACGGCTTGCCGTGTGCGATTGATTTCCGGCAAGTTGCCGCTGCCGCTTGCCTCAGCATGCAGAGCCAGCAAGTAGCGCCACAGCCGGGTTTCTAGCGGAAATTCTTGCTGCGCGGCAGTGTCATAGGCGTCCAGCAGCTCAGCATCCCACTGCTGCTGGGTCAGAGCGCGGTGGAGCGCTTGCGGCAGCGGCAGCACGCGTTCTGCATCTGCTACGGTTGCAGGCGCAGTGCCAGCGCGTAGCGATTTGGCAAATGCCAGCCAACCGGAATCCGTTTCAGGGGGCAGTGGCTCAGTCGCCGCTGCTTCAGCGTCGTCTTTCCAAGAAGTGTCCTTGCCTTGCTTGGCTGACTGCTGGCGCTGATTCAGAGTGCGCAAGTAGTTTTCCGCAATGACGTTTCCATGGTAGCGGGTCACAAAGTTCTGCAAGAACTCAATCGCCATGGGCAAGTCGCCATTCTCTTGGCGGCGCTCCCAAGTTGAAGCTAGCAGCACAGCACATACTGGATTGCTAGGATCTATTCTCAATCCGTCTTGGGCATGGAGCAGGGCGTTGGGCCAATCGCCGCGGTCCCGAGCCAGTTTTGCCAGAGTCGAGTGGGCATGTAGGTGGTCAGGATCCAGTTGCAGCACCTGTTGCAAGAGCCGATGGGCTTGGGTTTGGTCTTCGGTCGAGGCAGACTTGGCCAGCAGCTGCGCCAGTTCTACTCGGCAGGGTAAATGCTCGGGGAAGCGACGTGTCATCTCCCACAGCACCCACTGGGCGCGCTGGGGCTGCTCGGCCTTGCGCAGGGCCAGTTCCCACAGCATCCATAGATGGGGATCGTCGGCATCCAGGCGCAGGGCCAGGTGGATCCACTGGAACAGGCGGGGTTGAACTTCGGGGTCGCGCAGGGAGTATTTTCCCAACAAGATGCGGGCGCAACGATCTAGATTGCGAACGAAGTAGTACGCATCGCCGCTTTTGTGCAAGTACTCCTCGTGGGCGCTGAGTAGGGGGCGAATCGCGTTCCAAGCTTGTGCCAAACTGTTCGATCGGCGCACGGCATCAACAGCTTGGTTGGTTTCTTCGGTTTGCCCCGGCGGCTGCAACTTGTAAATCGCACTGGGTCGCGGTGCTGTGCCGCGTGGGGGGTGCGCCAAGCCCAGCAAGGCCAACACCGATTGAGTTTTTCCATCACCCAGCGGGGCCAGCAGCGCTTGCAAGAAGGTGCGGTAGTTGGCACTGCCCATGCTGAGATTGCGCGCCATCACGCTGCGCAAGCCATTGGCCAGTTCTTGCTGGGCCGGGGCACCCCAGGCACTGCGGCGCTGGTAACGGCTAACGAGGGCTTGCATTTGCAGGCGCAGGTTGCGCAGGCTGTCGTCTTCAATCAGCGGCATGGCGGCCAAGGCCAGCAGGCCCAGATTGAGGTAGCGCGCCGAGCGGGTGCGGCCAGCCTCGTGCACAAACTGTTGCCAGAAGAACTGCAAACCGTCATCCGGCTGTTGGGCAGCCAGGGCCTGCCAGTAGTCAAACTCCGGGTCTCGGTAAGCGCTAAGGCTGAGTGAGCCCAGCCATGGCAGCCAACGCGCGCGCTCGGCACGAAGGGCAGCCAGGGTGCGCGGCAAATCAAAGTACAGCGGCCATTGCAGGGCTTCACACACCTGGGCAGCATAGGCGCTGAGCTTGCGGGCCGGTGGCTGTGGGGCTTGGCGTTGGGCCTGCAGCCAAGCGACCAAGCCTTGATCCAATAGCGCGGGAAGGTCCGTATCTGCTTCGTGCGAGGTGGAAGGAGACTCACCCAGCAGCTGCCGGTTTACTCGCCGGCCGCTGCGCGGCAGAACCGCCAGCAAGAATTCATGCGGAGCGGCACGCTCAAAAGGGCTGACTTGGGCGAACCCGCGCAGCAAATCGGCGACCGCTTGCTGCGGCGCGCGGCGCAGCTCATCCGCCCAAAGCTGCCAGCTCATACCAGTACCTCCCCAAAGCCAGCGCAGCCGGGCAGGGTTTGCAGCCCCTGCACATGGCGGTTGCGGGCAGTCAGGGTGGCGGCATCGTCTTGCAGCGCATGCGCCCGCGTGATGAAGCCCAGCGCCTTGATGTGCCTGGGTAGGTAGTCCAGCGGGAAGTTCAGCAGTTCGGGGGTGAAGTCGGTAGGAATGACCGAGGGTACGGGGTCGGTCAAATCAAGCGTGTGGCCATAGCTGGCACCACCTGGAGTGAAGGGGGCTGGGATGAAGGCCGCGTACATCTCTGCGTCCAGCACCGTCGGCCGGCTCAAGCTGGCTACAGCGCCCTTTTTTCGGGCCAGCAGCCGTGCTTGTCGTACCTCGTCCACCGTGTAGCACATCAGCGCCACCGGCAAAGGCTTGCCGGCAGTGCTGGGCCAGTGAGTTAGTCCCAAACGGTCGCGCAACAGGTGCGGCCAGTCTTCCTTGCACAGCGCGTCCAAGTTGCCACCAAAGTCGTTTAAAAAGGCGGAAAACAATGGCCGGGCTTGGATGCGCTGGGCATTCCATTGGTTGATGAAGTCACTTCGCAATGCTTCATCGGTATCGTTGAGATTGGCTTTGCGCAGATCCTTTTGCGACTTGAAAAAACGTTGCCAAAAAGCCTCTGCCAGATTGGCAACCAGGGGGTGGCTGAACAAATAGTCGAAGGACTCGAGGCGAAGCAAGTAGGTATTGTCCAACTGCTCGTTCAGGTGTGCCTGAGCGTTGACTGCCATGAAGCATTCGGCACTGCGGGGCAGGTCTTTTGCGACCTGAACAAAGCTGCTCACATAGCCTTTGTGCTCGGCCTTCCAGTCCTTGTGCGTGGCAACGCCCTCAACGTAGGCGCTGTACTCGGCTGCACGTTCATCGGAGATGGCGGGCTCCCAGCGGAAGTTGGCGGCTTCGCATCTTGCGGCAATTCCACTTTGACTGGCAATCGTGTCGCGCGAGAGGTTGACGAGTTGTGGGGTGAGTTGCATGCCCATTTTGACTTTTTCTTCCCTGCCGAAAGCTATGTGCGACTACTGTATGTACCGCAACAGCGAGACATTATTCTGCATTTCCCTTACTGCCTGTAGCTGCCTTGACCGACTGCTGCTTCATCAACGTCGACATCCAGATGCGCGCCAACGCGCCGCGCGAGGCGGTTAACGAGGCGCACGTGGAGGTGACAGTCATTTCCGGTTAACTGCAGGGCAGTCCGAGTCGGCTTGCAGCTCGGTGGAGAGGCTTGGCGGCGGTTCGAGGCGGCAGAGATGTCGAGGTGAACATGGCGTCACTTTGCCCACGAATCCTTCAATCCCGTAACCCGGTTGAACACCGGCTTGCTCCCAGCCACGTGATCCACCCGATCCGCCACAAAGTACCCAAACCGCTCGAACTGGAATTTCTGATCCGGTTGCGCGGCGGCCAGTGAGGGCTCAACGTAGGCGGTCACCACCTTCAGGCTGTTGGGGTTCAGCGCTTCGATGAAGTCTTTGCCGCCGGCGTCGGGGTTGGGGTCGCTGAACAGGCGGTCGTACAGGCGCACTTCGGCGCTCACGCCGCTGGCCACGCTCACCCAGGTGATGGCGGCTTTGGCTTTCACGCTGTCGGCGCCGGGGGTGCCGCTCTTGGTGCCGGGGATCACTTTGGCGTGCACTTCGGTCACGGTGCCGTCTGCGTCTCTGGCGCAGCCGGTGCATTCGATGACGTAGCCGCCTTTGAGGCGCACGACGTTGCCAGGGAACAGGCGCTTGTAGCCCTTGGGCGGCACTTCTTCAAAGTCTTCGCGCTCGATCCAGACCTCTTTGCCGATCTTGAACACGCGGTCGGGCGGCGGGGTCTGGCCTTCGGCGATCGCGCTGTGGGGCAGGGCAGGCTGGGTGCAGTCTTCGGTGGTGTCGTCAGCGCCAAAGGCCTCGGCCCAGTTGGTGAGCACCAACTTGACGGGGTCGAGCACGGCCATGCCGCGGTGGGCCTTGTTTTCCAGGTCTTCGCGCAGGCAGCCTTCGAGCGTGCTGTAGTCGATCCAGGAATCGCTCTTGGTGACGCCGATGCGTTCGGCAAAGAGCTGGATGCTTTCGGGCGTGTAGCCGCGGCGGCGCAGGCCGACGATGGTGGGCATGCGCGGGTCGTCCCAGCCGCTGACTTTGTGGTCGTACACGAGCTGGGCGAGCTTGCGCTTGCTGGTGATGACGTAGGTGAGGTTGAGGCGGGCGAATTCGTACTGGTGTGGCGCGGGGTGGGCGAGCAGGCCGCCTTCGCACAGGCGGTCCATCAGCCAGTCGTAAAACGGGCGCTGGTCTTCAAACTCCAGCGTGCAGATGCTGTGGGTGATCTGCTCCAGCGCGTCTTCGATGGGGTGCGCGAAGGTGTACATGGGGTAGATGCACCACTTGTCGCCGGTGTTGTGGTGCGTGGCGCGGCGGATGCGGTAGATGGCCGGGTCGCGCAGGTTGATGTTGGGCGAGGCCATGTCGATCTTGGCGCGCAGCACCATGGAGCCGTCTTCGTGCGCGCCGTCGCGCATTTCGCGGAAGCGGGCCAGGTTCTGCTCGGGCGTGCGGCTGCGGAAGGGGCTGTCCACGCCGGGTTTGCCGAAGTCGCCGCGGGCGGCGCGCATCTGCTCGGCGGTCTGTTCGTCCACATAGGCGTGGCCGGCTTCGATCAAATATTCCGCCGCGCGGTACATGAAGTCGAAGTAGTCGCTGGCCTGGAAGAGGTGGCTCTGGCCGTTGGCCTCCCAGTTGAAGCCGAGCCACTGCACCGCGTCCAAGATGGAGTTGACGTACTCGGTGTCTTCCTTCTCGGGGTTGGTGTCGTCAAAGCGCATGTGGCAGACGCCGCCGTAGTCGCGCGCCAGGCCAAAGTTCAGGCAGATGCTCTTGGCGTGGCCCACGTGCAGGTAGCCGTTGGGCTCGGGGGGGAAGCGGGTGCGGATCTTGGCCGGGTCCAGCGGGCCGGCGGCGTGGTGCGCGGCGTCGCCCGGGGTGCCGGCCCAGTGGCGGCTGGCGTAGGTGCCTTTGTCCAGATCGTTTTCAATGATCTGTCGCAGGAAGTTGCTGACCTTGTGCTCGCCGGCGGCCTCGGGGGCCGCGGCAGCGTTGTTTTTGGGGGCCTTGTTGGCCGGGTTGGAAGGGGTGTTGGAGCTCATTCGACCATTCTAGGGCGGCGTGTGAGGCAAAAGGCACACCGTAAGATCGCTCGTTTGCTGGAACTGAGCCCGGAGGGAAATTGCATGTTGGTAGGGATTGACCTGGGAACGACCCATTCGCTGATTGCGCATTACGGACCGCAGGGGCCGGCGTTGATACCGAATGCCTTGGGCGAAACACTGACGCCGTCGGTGGTGGCGGTGGACGAACAGGGCAGGGTGTTGGTGGGGCAGGCCGCCAAGGACCGGCTGATCACGCATCCCCAGGCCTCGGTGGCGACCTTCAAGCGCTGGATGGGGAGTGAACGCCAGACATCGCTGGGAAGCGGGCATTACCGGCCCGAGCAGTTGTCGGCCTTGGTGCTGCGTTCGCTGCTGGACGACGCCCGTGCCCACTTGGGCACGGAAGTGACCGAGGCGGTCATCAGCGTTCCGGCGTATTTCTCGGACGCGCAGCGCAAGGCCACGCGCCAGGCCGGTGAAATGGCCGGGGTGAAGGTGGAGCTGCTGGTGAACGAGCCCACCGCTGCGGCCCTGGCCTACGGCCTGCAGCAGCTGGACCGCGAGAGCCGCTTTCTGGTCTTTGACCTCGGGGGCGGTACGTTGGACGTGTCAATCCTGGAGATGTTCGAAGGCGTGGTGGAGGTGAGCGCCAGCGCGGGCGACAACTGGCTGGGCGGCGAGGATTTTCTGGACGTGCTGGTCAAGGACTTTGCAGCGCGCTGTCTGCCGTCGGCAGGCATGGAGGGGCTGGTTCCGGGCGTGCGGGCGCAGATTCGGCGGCGGCTGGAGCAAGCCAAGAAGGCGCTGTCGTCTCAGGAACAGGTGAGTCTGGATGGCCTGTGCGGCGAGCAGACGGCGCCGTGGCAGATGTCCCAGGACAGGTTTGCCCAACTGTCCGAGCCGTTGTTGCAGCGCATGCGCGCACCGCTGGAGCGCGCGATCCGCGACGCGAAACTGCGGCCGGCCGATATCGACGAAGTGATCCTGGTGGGTGGGGCGTGCCGCATGCCCATGGCGGCACAGCTGGTGGCACGCATGATGGGGCGCCTGCCCTTGCGCCACGTCAACCCGGACCACGCCATTGCGCTGGGTGCTGCCGTGGCCGCCGGTATGAAGGCCAACGACCAGCGCCTGCGCGAGGTGGTGCTGACCGACGTGTGTCCCTACTCGCTGGGTACCGACGTGGGCCGCCAGCTGGAGGGCGGGAAGATCGACACCGGCTACTTTCACCCGATCATCCCGCGCAACTGCACGGTGCCGGTGAGCCGGGAAGAGACCTTTTACCCGCTGACAGACCGGCAGACCCAGGTGCAGATCGGGGTCTACCAGGGCGAGAGCCCGTGGGTGCGCAACAACATACAACTGGGCGAATTGAGCATGCCGCTGGGGGCCGCCGGGCACAGCGGTGAGCGAGGTGTCCGTGTGCGGTTTACCTACGACGTGAACGGCATTCTTCAGGTTGAGGCGTGGCCCCTGGCCGGCGGCGAGCGCCACGAGCTGGTGCTGCAACAGGGTGAGACAACCTTGTCGGCCGATGAGCTGAGGGCGCGCATTGCGGCGCTGGATGCTTTGAAGGTCCACCCTCGCGAGCAGCAGGAGAACGTGGCCCTTCTGGCACGTGCCGGGCGCGTGTATGAGGAATACATCCACGACCGGCCCGATGTGCAGCAATGGATCGTGCTGTTCCGCCAGGCGCTGGACACCCAGGACCTGCGTGTGGTCAAGGAGCACCGGGAGGCCTTGCGGGAACGGCTGGACGGCGTAGAGGGTGCGCGATGAGCTGGGCCTTTGAACACCTTGGCCTGCGGCCAGATGCGCAGGAGCGCGACGTCAAGCGCGCCTATGCGCGGCTGTTGAAAGACACCCGGCCGGCGGAAGACCCGGAGGGTTTCCAGCGTCTGCGTGAGTCGTATGAGGCAGCGCTCGCACAGGTGGCTTTCCAGGAGCCGGTTGCCGTCGATCCGCCCATCACCACCATCGAACCGGGCGCTGCTGTGGCCCCTCCGGCTGAGGTCGAGGCTGTTGAGCCTTCCGGGCCAATTGCCGCGCCCGCAGCTGCGCCGGCCCCCGCGCCGGAAGGCAAGCAGGTGACCCTGACGCCGGTCGATATCGCCCGTATGCTGCTGGATCGGGTTGCCGAGCAACCCACACCGGAGGCGGTGCAGCAATGGCTGGCCGAACAGGAGATTTTGTGGCGGCTTGACCTCAAGCACGCGGTGGCCGACGTGCTGCCTTGGGTGCTGGAGGATTTCGAGGGGCCGCTGCTGGCAGACAGCCTGGATGTCTTGTGGGCCTTTTTCGATCTGGACCAGGTAAGCGATGGCGCACATGTCGGTCAAACCTATGCCTACCAGCACAAGCGGCACGAACTGAGCATGCGCTGGCTGATGGTCGGCGAAAACCGGGCGTGGTTGAACTTGCCGGTGAATCTGCAGCGCCTGCAGGCGGCCTGGGCTCCGGGTTTCGTGGGTGTGAGCTACGCCTTGGCCCGACTCGGCCGGCATCTGGGCTGGGTCAGCCGTCCGGCCGGGCTGTGGCTGAACGTGCTGCGGGCCTTGCGTTGGGGACAGATGGATCAGATGGTCCAACTGCTGGCATGGCTCAGCAACGAATGGCGCGACGCGTTGGCACCGCCGTTGAGCGGTGACCAGGTGCGTTTCTGGCTCCGTGCGCACGACCACACCCGCTTCAGCAAGGAGCGGCTGGCTGTGGTGTTTGCCCAGTGCACAGTGGCATTGTTGCTGGGAATCTTGCCGCTGGCGGTCGCCCGGCTGGATCGCGATGGCTGGTCCGGCGCGGAATGGGACTTCGAGCTGAGCGCTGTGGCCTTGGGTCTTGCCGTTGCGATGTACCGGGGACTGTGGATGCCGCTGGTGCATTGGCAGGCGCGGCCGGAGGCGGAGGTGGATCGTCTGGCTTGGCTGCACGCCTTGTGCGTGCCCTTGATCGTGCTGATCGGCGGGCTGGTCAGGGAAGGGCTGGACCTGCCCAGTGTGGCATTGGTGATCTGGATGTGGGCTGGTTGGCTGGTGTTCTACCGTTTCCGCGGCCGGCAGGGCTTTCTCGGCTCATCGGTTGGCGGGTGGTGGTGGCTCTTCCTGCTGCTTGGCGCAAAAGCGCTGGCGGTTCTTTTCGCCATGTTGCTGGCGGTGGGCTACTGGGTGGCGGCGGTGTTGCTGGGGCTGTGGGCCTGGGAGCTGTACAAGGCCCGGCCTTTGGCGCTGGCGCGGACAGCTGTGCCGTCCTGAGCGATGGTGGGCGGTAGCTAATTTCTGTCTTGACAGAAATTTCTGATGGCGCCTAACATCCACCCCATGGAACTCACCGAAACCTCCCGCCGTTTTGTGCTGCACTGGGGCGAAATGGGCACCGCCTGGGGCGTGAACCGCACCGTGGCGCAGATCCATGCCCTGCTGTTTTTCCACGGCCGCCCGCTGCATGCCGAAGAGATCGCCAACACCCTGGTGGTGGCCCGCTCCAACGTGAGCAACAGCCTCAAGGAGCTGCAGGGTTGGGGGCTGATCCGGCCGACGCAGGTGCTGGGCGACCGGCGCGATTATTTTGAAACCTCGTCCGACGTATGGGAGCTGTTTCGCACCATCGTGCGCCAGCGCAAGGAGCGCGAGTTTCAGCCCACGGTGCAGATGCTGCAGGCGCTGGTGAACACGCCGGAATTCGAGGCCGAGTCGGCCGACGCGCAAGACCGTGTGCGCGAAACGCTGCGCTTCATGCAGACCCTGGGCGTGTGGACGGACGAGATGCTGCGCCTGTCGCCCGCCACGCTGGAAAAGGTGATGCGCCTGGGCGCTTCGGTGCAGAAGTTCGTGCGCTCGGACGGCTGAACCGCCGCCCGGGCTTTTTTTTGACTATGAATTTCTGTTTTGACAGAAATAACAGAATAAACGGAATCGATCGAATCAACGGAATCCAAGGAATCCACAAAGGAAGGAGCGATGCGATGAACCAGAACCTCTACCCCTTGACCCTGTATTACGACGGCGCCTGCCCACTGTGCATGGCCGAGATGAGCAACCTGATGCTGCGCAATGAGCGTGCGCAGCGCCTGCGCTTCGTGGACATCGCGGCGCCGGGCTTTGTGGCGCCGACCGGCGTGACGCGGGACGACCTGGCGCGGCTGCTGCACGCGCAGGCGCCCGACGGCTCCTGGCTGCGCGGGGTGGACACCTTTGTGGCCATGTACGGGGCGGTGGGCATTTCTTGGGTGGCACGCTCGCTGAGCGCGCCCCGGCTGCGGCCGCTGGCCGACCGGCTGTACCCCTGGGTGGCGGGCCACCGGCATCTGTTTCCGCGCTGGCTGGCGCACGCGGTCTTCGAGACGGCCCTGCGGCGCGCGGCGCGCCAATCGGTGCCGGCCTGTGCCGATGGTGTCTGCCGGAGGGACGGATCATGAACGTCTGGTTGCTGGGTGCTTCGGGGTTTGTGGGGCGGCATGTGGCGCAGGCGCTGCAGGCGGCGGGGCACACGCTGGTGAGCCGCCCGCGGGTGGACATGGCGCGGGCCACGGCGGCCGACGACTGGGTGCCCTACCTCTCGGGCGTGGACGCGGTGGTGAACACGGTGGGGTCGGCGTGCGGCGGGTGGTGCAGGTCTCGGCCCTGGGCATCGAGGGCAACCCCACCGCCTACGCCCGCAGCAAGCGAGCGGCCGACGAGCACCTGCTGGCGTTGGCCGCTCGCGGCGCGCTGGAGGCGGTGGTGTTGAGGCCGAGCATCGTGGTGGGCGAGGGCGGCGCGTCGAGTGGGCTGTTCCGCGCGCTGGCACGGCTGCCGTTGCTGCTGCTGCCAGCGCCGGTCGCGCGCGGGCTGGCGCAGCCGCTGCACGTCGACGACCTGGCGGCGGCGGTGGTGGCCAGCCTGCGGTCCGACGCGCAGGGCAGGCTCGAACTGGCGGGCCCCGAGGTGTTCACGCTGCAGGCGCTGATCGCGCACTGGCGCGAGGCCATGGGGCACGGGCCGGCCCGCGTCGCGCTGCTGCCCGATGCGCCGAGCCGCTGGAGCGCGCGGCTGGGGGACGCCGTGCCGCTGACGCCCTGGTGCAGCGAAACGCTGGCTCTGCTGGCCCAGCCCAACACGGCCGACGCGGCACCGCTGGAGCGGCTGCTGGGGCGACCACCGGTGTCGGTGCGGCAGTGGCCGCAGGAGGCGCTGTGATGCACGAACACGAAGCCAATGCAAGCCTGAGCGCGGTCGAGCGCTGGAGCCTGGTGGCCCTGTGGTGGGGCACGGCGGGGGTGTCGTGGCTGGGCTGGGGCGGCATCAGCCACGGGCTGGTGCGCCAGCCCGGCTGGGTGCCCGAGGCCTGGGTGTCGGCCCTGGTGGCCGGCGGCATCGCGCTGGACCTGGCCATGGGCCTGTGGCTGGCGCTGCGGCCCGGGGCGTGGGCTTGCCGCGCTGGCGTGGCCGTGGTGCTGGTGTTCAGCGCGCTGGCCACGGCCATGGTGCCGCAGCTGTGGCTGCACCCCCTGGGGCCTTTGCTCAAGAACCTGCCGATCCTGGCCTTGCTGTGGCGCGGCAGCCGGTGGAACCTTCTGGAGGTTGGATCGTGATGAACCTGTACTTGTGGATCAAGACCCTGCACGTGCTCTCCAGCGTGGTGCTGGTGGGCACCGGCTTTGGCACCGCTTTTTACCTGTTCATGGCCAACCGCAGCGGCTCGGTGCCGGCGCAGGCGGTGGTGTCGCGCCTGGTGGTCAAGGCCGACCTGTGGATGACCACGCCGACGGTGATCATCCAGCCGCTCAGCGGCTTCGCGATGGCGGCGATGGCCGGCTGGCCGCTGAGCACCCCGTGGATCGCGCTGGCGCTCGCGCTCTATGCGCTGGCCGGCGCCTGCTGGCTGCCGGTGGTGGCGCTGCAGGTTCGCATGGCGCGCCTGGCTTCGGCTGCACAGGCGCGTGGCGACACCGCGTTGCCCGAGGTCTACTGGCGCATGGCGCGCTGGTGGGAAGGGCTGGGCTACCCGGCCTTCGTGGCGATGATGGCGGTGTTCGCGCTGATGGTGCTCAAGCCGCCGCTGTGGGGCTGACGAAGTCTCACATGGACATCGCGGGCGATGCCATGGAGCGGGTGGGGGCCTGGGCGGGCGCTGCGTCGTGGGCCTGGACTTGGTTCTGCGCCGGAGACTGGTCGGCCTGCGCCATCCGGGCGATGGACTGTTGGGTTTCGGTGTTGGCGGCGGCGCGGGCGTTGAGCGCGCCGTCTTTGAGGGTCAGGCCGTCGTACTGGGCAAAGCGGATCTGCCCGTCGGCGACCTTCAGGTGGGTGATGCCGGTCAGCCCCTGTTCGCGCGCCTGCCGGGCCAGCGCGTACACGGTGTTGTCCATGCCGGGGTCCCAGGGCAATTGGTGTTTGTCGGCGAGCGCCCGGACGTGTTGCCCGCTGTCCTGGATCAGGCGCAGGCTTTGGGGCGAGAGCTGGTGGTCGGGCTTGAGTTGCAGGGGTTGGTTGAGGGCCTCCGGGGCGGCGGGGCGTTGGGCCGCCGGCTCGTCGGGCGCCAGGGGATGGCGCGCCAGGGCTTCTTGCAAGTAGCCCTTGTTGAGTGCGGTTTCCCAGGCGGCGGCGTTGGCCTGGCGGTCGGGGAGGCCTTTGGGATTTTTGTGGCGAGCGGTTCCCGTGTTGATGATGGAGCCCGCCATGGCCACGTCTGTACGGGCCTGGACGTTGCCGTGCACCGTGGTTTTCCAGTACTGGACCGCCAGCTTCTCGGCATTGCCTGGGTCTGCGGCCAGCTCGGGGTGGTTGACCAGGTCGATCCCGGCCGCTTTGCCGTGTGCGGTGTAGTTGTATCGCCCGGTCAGCTGCATGTAGCCGCGTCCGCGGAAGGTGTACCCGTCACCGGGCTCGGTGTTGCCCAGTTTGGTTTTGCCCTCTTGCCCGCCGTATACCTGCTCTGCGATGGCTTGCTGGCGCTCGGTGCGGTCGGGAATCTGGGCAAGCTCCTGCGCCTTGGCGGCGGTCAGCCCGTTGCGGTCTCTGAACACGTCGTAGAGGCGGTTGCCGCTGTAGTTCAGGTTCTCTTCAAGACGCGAGAAATTCTGGCTCTCGTGCTGGACTTGCCCCATGAAGTTGGCAAGCTCCTTGGGCTCGGTGATACCGCTGCGATAAGCCGTCACCAATAGGGATTCGGCGCGCTGGCGTTGTTTATCCGAGTCCAGATGGGGGATGTCCGGGTTTGGCATCGCTCGACCTCATCTTTCGAAAGACGGCCTGTTCACCGGCTCCACCCTCGGGTCTTGACCCATTCAGGATCCTCGATCATTCGCGACATGAACGAGTCGATGTGGTCACGGTTGATTTTGCGTGCACACAGTGTGCGGTCCTTGAGGTTGCCCAGAGGCCAGTCCTGCGGCGCGTTCTCCGGAGTGGCGTCGACCGGTTCCTGAATATCCAGGCTGAAGTGAAGAAAGCTGCCTTTGTCGGTGTTCACCCACATGTGCGGACTGGCGCCCGCCGTTGACATCGAAAAGGTCATGTGCTGCTTGTAGTCCGCCGGTTGCGCCGGGTACTGGAACTGCACCTGGCCCCGCAGGGTGCCGACCACGACATACGCATACCCCGGGTTGTCCTGGGGCGCGCCTTTGAATTCGTTGAACTTCGGCGAGCCGCACAGCGACAGCACGCGCTTGTCAGCCAGCTCGCAGGAGAAGCCGACGACTTCCTGGGGCTTGCACAGATGGGAGATGGGGCCTGTGGGGACCGCGGGGCCGGCGGCGCAGGCGCTCAGCGACAGAGCAGCGAGCGCTCCAAGAACCAAGGGGGCTGCGGCCAGGCCGCCAATGCGTGGCTGTTGTTTGTTCATGTTGGTATTCAGACCGCCGATGTGTCCCGGCGGTGCGTATGTGTGACAGGTGGCCGATTGTGCCGTCTGCGGTGTGCGCTGCAATCCCTCAAACGCGGCAGCGAAAGGTGTGGTCAGAGCCCGGCCACGAGCGCGGCGTTGGCCTGGGCCATCGCCCGGAACCCGGCGCTGATGCGCGCATCGTCTGCCACGAGCAGCCAGAACCCGGTGGCCAGCGCGCGCGCCTGGGGCCACACGGCCAGGGTGTGCACGCTGGGGCGCGGCGGCTGGGCGGCGAAGTCGCGCGGCACCAGTTCACCGGCCACGGGGGCGTAGAGCATGGGCAGCATGTCGTAGGCGGGGGCGAGCTGCCAGCGGTGGTCGCGCAGCAGCAGCGAGATGTTGCCGTGGTGGCGGTCGGTGTTGGCGATCAGCGCGCCAAAGGCGTCGAGCAGGCAGAGGGTGGTCACATCGGCCGCGCTCAGGCGCTCGGAGCCGGCCTGGTCGGAGCGGCGGGCGGTGTCGACCCAGTTGGTGCCCTGGCCGATGTACTGGCGGTCGTAGACCTCGAGCGAGACCATGCCCACACGGCCTTGCGGCGTGCGGTCGAAACGGCGGCTTTCGAGGAAGACGCGGCCCTCGGCCTCGATGAGTTCGGTGTGGGCGGCGCTGATGCCGGCGTCCGCCAGGGTGTGCAGGGCCAGGGCTTCGCAGACCAGCAGGTCGCGCCAGCGCTGGTCGGTGGCGCTCTCGCTGGCCGGGGAGAACTTCACCAGCACCGGGTGCCCTTCGCGCAGCGCGCTGAACTTGGGCTGCTCGCCGCCGGCGCTGGAACCGGCCAGGGTCTGGCCCAGCGCCTGTGCGGCCAGGGCAGGGTATTGCACGGCGGGCGCGTTCACCACGGGCGCGCGGCTGCGCTGCGGCGCGGGCAGGCTCAGGAAGCGGTCGAACGCGGCGGTGCCGACGACGAGGTTGCCGGGCAGGTCTTCGCCAGCGTTGACCAGCGCTTTCAAGATGTGGTCGTCGCTCCAGTGCTGCAGGTTGGCGGGCAGTTGAAGGGCCGGGTGCGTGTCGACAAAGCCCCGACCGAGAAAGCCCTGGGGCCGCATGTCGTAGAGAAACCAGGGCAGGCTGGGGTGGTAGGCGCTGCTGCCGTGCGCCTTGTCGGCTTCGTCCATCCAGAAGCCGCCGCCGGCCAGCGGGTAGAGCGTGCCGAACGGGCGCAGCTCGCCTTGCGGTGTGACTTCATGGATGGGCACCTGGCGGCCCACGCCCTCCACCTCGCGCGGCAGCAGGTAGCGCCGCGCCCGCGCCGCGCCCACCGCCACCACCTGGCCGCCGGCCACCAACGGCGCCAGCAGGCGCGACAGGGTGGGCTGGCTGATGCCCAGGCCTTGCCGCAACTGGGCGCCGCCGGCTTGGCCGCCCAGGCTGCGCAGGGCCTGCAGCAGCCCGCTATCGGTGGGGTTTTGGGGGCTCATGAATGAATTTATGAATGAATACTTGAATTGAATTTTCAATGAAAACCCATTGTTTATCAATGGTTTTCAAGAAAACATGCCATCTCAAGCCCATTCAACCGAATGCATTCAGAGCGTGTTGTGCCCCCAGCCCGTGAGCTGCACCAGCCGCTCCAGCGCGAAGGCGCCGAGCACCGAATTGCCTTTGGCGTCCAGCTCGGGCGCCCACACCGCCACGGTGCCCACGCCGGGCACGATGGCCACGATGCCGCCGCCCACGCCGGTCTTCACCGGCAGGCCGATGCGGTAGGCGAAGTCGCCCGCGGCGTCGTAGGCGCCGCAGGTGAGCAGCAGGGCGTTGACGCGGCGGGTGTCGTCGGCGCTCAGAAACTGCTCGTCGGGCTGGCCCTGGTGGCCAAGATCGCGGCCGCCGTTGGCGAGGAACATGGTGGCCTGCGCGAGCTGGGCGCAGCTCATTTCGGTGGCGCACTGGCGGCAGTAGTTGTCCAGCACCAGCTCGGGCGGGTTGTGGAAATTGCCGTGGCTCTTCATGAAGTAGGCCATGGCCATGTTGCGGTGGGCGGTGTCGCGCTCGCTTTTGGCGATGCGGGCGTTCCAGTGCAGCCCGGGGTCGTCGGCCAGGCGGCGCAGGGCGCCGAGCAGGGCGTAGTCGAGGTGGGCGTAGCGGGTGGTGAGGATGTCGGTGATGACGAGCGCGCCCGCGTTGATGAAGGGGTTGCGCGGGATGCCGTTTTCCGTTTCCAGCTGCACGATGGAGTTGAACGCGGCGCCCGAGGGCTCGCGGCCCACGCGTTGCCAGAGTTCGTCGCCCACGAGCTTGAGCGCCAGCACGAAGGTGAAGAGCTTGGTGATGCTCTGCAGGGAAAAGGGCGTGTGGGCGTCGCCGACGGCGTGGGTTTCGCCATTGCACAGCGCCACCGCCATGCCGAACTGGCGCGGCGGCACCTCGCCCAGGGCGGGGATGTAGTCGGCCACGCGGCCCTGGCCAAACAGGGCCTGGGCTTCGGTGTGGATCTGGTCCAGGAGGGCGGGCAGGTGGCGGCGGGGCATGGCGCGCATTCTAGGGGCGGTGTGCGGCCCGCAAAGGCCCGTATGCCGGGCTGCGAGGGTGGGTATGCAAGATGAACATCGGGCCGGGCTGGCTCCGGCCCGAGCCGGGTGCACCGCAGGGTGTGCGTTTGTACCGGCCGCCGCGGGCCGGGCGACAAGGGGCGGGGCCAGGGGGCTCAGCGGTTCGCGCTTTCGTATATGGTGGGATGAACCGTTCCCTGCCATCCGACCCTACGCCATGATCACCGACGACCCCGACACCATGCCCGACGCCGAGGACACGCGCTGGCTCGAGACCCACGCCGACGACGTGTTCCTGCCCTCGGTGCGGGTGCAACTGGCGTGGCGCGATGTGGAAGCCGCTGTGGAGCGGGGTGCCATCGTGCCGTCGGAGGCGCATGCGCTGTGGGCGAGCTGGGCCATGCCCGGCAGCCCCACGCGCGTGGTCGCGCCGAGCACCGCCCCGGTGCCAAAACCCCGCTCGGAGCCGGCCGAGCTGCCGCTGGAGTCCACCTTGATCAGCCCCATGCCGCGCATGGTCGAGGCGGCGCCGCCGGTCGAGCCTTCTTTCCAGGCCGCCGGCCAGGATGGGCCGGGCCTGGCGCGCCGGCTGGTCACGGCCCTGGGCCTGGTCGCCGTGGGCGCTGTGCTGTCGGCGCTGGCGCTGCGCACCTGGTCCTGAGGCCCGGCGCCGTCACTGCCCGAAGCGCGGGCCGTTCGTCAGGAAGGCTTCTTCGGCCGAGGTGTTGGCGCGGCCCAGCGCCGCGTTGCGGTGGGGGAAGCGCCCGTAGGTGGCGATGATGTCGCGGTGCAGGTGGGCAAAGCGCAGGTTGCCCGCCAGGGTGTCGCGCAGCTCGGGCGTGGCGCCTTCGAGCAGTGCGCTGAAGCGCGAGACGCATTCGTCTTGCAGGTCCAGGTGTTCGGCGTGCATGAGCGGCATGTAGAGAAACACCCGGCCCACGCGGGGCAAGGCGGCGTCCTGCCCCAGCGCCAGGGTCCGCAACACCAGCTGCTGCGCCCGGGCGTCGCCCGCGAACGCGCGCGGCTGGCCGCGAAACACGTTGCGGGGGAACTGGTCCAGCAACACGATGAGCGCCAGCCGCGTTTCCGGGCTGGCTTCCCAGGCCTGGCAGCCGCCGTCCAGCGCGGCGTTCACCAGCGGGCCGAAGCGCTCGGTGATCTGCTGGTCCAGCGCGCTGTCGCCGCCAAACCACAGGGCGTTGCGGTCGTCGGCGGGCCAGTCGCTTTGCAGGGCGTCGCCGAACCAGAAGTCCAGCACCTCCAGCGCCATGGACACGGGAGTCGGGGTGGTCGGTGGGGTGTTGGCGTTCATGGCGGTCTTTTTCTGGGGGCTCGGCGGCTGGTTACGTCTGGCAACGTCTTTGACCGAGCATGCGGTACAGGTTACAGGGGATTTGTTTGTAATACGCGTACGGGGCCACAATAGCTCTGCAACCAGGAGATAACCATGAACACGATGTCTTTGAGCACCCACTGGAGCCGCAGCTCCGCCTGGGCCCGCGGTCTCGCGATCGCCGCACTGGCCGCTGGGGGCTGGGCCATGTCTGGCGTGGCCACCCAGGCTCACGCCAGGGGAGACGTCTACTGGTCCGTTGGCGTGAATTCACCCGGCGTGTCCGTGGGCGTGTCGAACGCGCCGCCGGTGGTGTATTACCCGCCGCCGGTGTATTCCTACGGCCGCCCGGTGGTGGTCTATGAAGAACCGGTGGTGGTGCACCGCCCGTACCGCTACGTGCGCCCCGTGGTGGTGGCGCCGGCGCCGGTGTATTACCACCCCGGCCGGGGCCACGGCCACCGTTGGGGGCACCGCCACGGCCACGGCCGCGATTGGGACGATGACCGCCGCGACAACCGCTGGGACGATGACGACCGCCGCGATTACTACCGCCGCTGAGTGAAGCCTCAGGCGCGGCTGCGCGCAATGCGCGCCGCCACCCGTGCCGCCACCCGGGCTGTCAGGCCATCGCGGTCCAGCGCCGGGTTGAGTTCGGCAATGTCGGCCGCCACCAGGCGGCCCGACGCCAGCACCTGATCAATCAGCCGCTCCACCTGCGCCAGCGGCATGCCCAGCGGGGCGGGTGCCGACACCCCCGGGGCCTGCGCCCCGGGCAGCACATCCAGACACACCGTGAGATACACCGCATCGCAGCGCGCGAGGTCGGTGGCCAGCGCCTGCTGCGCGTCGCGCAGGCCTGCGGCGTCCTGCAGGCCGTCGTCGAGCCAGTAGCGCACGTCCATGGCATGGGCGCGGTCGAACAGGGCCTGGGTGTTGGCGAATCGGCTGATGCCAAAAACGCGGTAGTTGAAGGGCTGGCCGCGTTCGGCGCACCAGTCGTGCATCTGGCGAAACGGCGTGCCCGAATTGCCCTGGGCGGCCACGCGCAGGTCGAAGTGGGCGTCGAGGTTGACCACCAGCAGGCGGCTGGCGTCGGGCCGGGCCTGCACGATGCCCTGAAAAGTGCCCCAGGCCATTTCGTGGCCACCACCGAGCACGAGCGGCAGGCTGCCGCGCGCCAGGGCCCCGGCCACGCGCTCGCCCAGTTGCGCCTGCGCGGTTTCGAGCGCGCCGTCGGCGCAGCTCACATCGCCCGCGTCCCACAGCGCCGGCTCGCCCAGCACCGGCAGGTTGGCCAGCGCACCACGCAGTGCCAGCGGCCCGAGGGCGGCGCCGGTGCGCCCGGCGTTGCGGCGCACGCCTTCGTCCACGCCAAAGCCGATTAGCGTGACACCGCCGGTGCTGTCGGCGGCGGCGGGCCGAACGCGATGGTGCCAGCGGGTGCTGACGCCGGTTTCTTCGGCGTCTTCACGGCCGCGCCATTCAAAGGTTTCTGTCGGGTTCATGGGTGCTCCAGACCCGCCGCGATCACGCGGCGGCAGGGGTTGCGGCCAAACCAGTAGGCCAGTTCGTTCGGGTGCTCCAGCTCCCAGGCCACGAAGTCGGCGCGCTGGCCGGCGGTGAGCTGGCCGCGGTCGTGCAGGCCCAGCGCCCGCGCGGCGTGCAGCGTGATGCCCTGCACCGCTTCCAGCGGCGTGAGGCGGAACAGCGTGCAGGCCATGCTGGCCATGAGCAGCAGCGAGAGGCCTGGCGAGGTGCCGGGGTTGTGGTCGGTGGACACGGCCATGGGCACGCCGGCCGCGCGCAGCGCCGCGATCGGCGGCAGCTTGGTTTCGCGCAGGAAGTAATACGCGCCGGGCAGCAGCACGGCCACGGTGCCGGCGGCTTGCATGGCGGCGATGCCGTCGTCGCTCAGGTGTTCGAGGTGGTCGCACGAGAGCGCGCCGAACGAGGCCGCGAGCGCCGCGCCGCCCTGGTCGGAGAGTTGCTCGGCGTGCAGCTTGACGGGCAGGCCCAGGGCTTTGGCCGCTTCAAAGACGCGGCGCGTTTGTGCGGGGCTGAAGCCGATGTTTTCACAGAAGGCATCGACCGCGTCCACCAGGCCCTGCGCGTGCAGTTCGGGCAGCCAGGCGCAGACGGCGGCGATGTAGTCGTCGGGTCGGCCGTCGAATTCGGGCGGCAGGGCGTGGGCGCCGAGGAAGGTGGTTCGCACATCCAGGCGTTGCTCGGTGCCGAGCCGGCGCGCCACGCGCAGGCAGCGCGCTTCGGCCTCCAGCGAGAGCCCGTAGCCCGATTTGATTTCCAGCGTGGTCACGCCTTCGGCCATGAGGCAGCGGGCGCGCTGCGTGGCGCTGGCCAGCAGCGCGTCTTCGCTGGCGGCGCGGGTGGCCGCGACGCTGGAGCGGATGCCGCCACCGGCTCGCGCGATGGCTTCGTAGCTCGCGCCCTGCAGGCGCTGCTCGAACTCGGCCGCGCGCTGGCCGCCGTAGACCAGGTGGGTGTGGCAGTCCACCAGGCCGGGGGTGAGCAGTGCGCCGCCGAGGTCCACCTCGTGCGCCGGTCGGGCGTGGGCCGGCAGGCCGCGGTTCGGGCCGACCCAGGTGATGCGCTCGCCTTCGGTGAGCAGAGCGCCGTCTTCGACCAGGCCCCAGCCGTCGGCGCCGTGGCTGAGGTCCAGCGTGGCGATGCGGGCGTTGTGCCAGAGGGTGGTGGTCATGGTCTTGTGCCTTCGGGGATGTGGTGCAGCCACCAGCCGACGGCTGGTGCGGGGACGTCCGGTTCGAAGCGCCAGCCGCCCGGCGGCGGTGCATCGAACCAGAGCAGGCTGAGGGCGGGCAGGGGGCGCTGCTGGTCGCCGTTGCGCCAGCGGCCGGGCACCCGCGCGAACAGGCCGGCCTGGGCGCTGGCGGGGGCTGACCATGCAGCGCCGGGCGATACGGCGGCCATGCCGCCCGTGCCGCCGCGAACCATGAGGTTGAGGTCGCGCACCGGGCCGCCGGTCAGGCGGCAGCCGGGCGTGGCGGCACCGTCGAAGGCCAGCGGCGCATCGCCGGGGCGCAGCGTCAGCGGGTGGTCGGCGAAGTCCAGCGCCACGCCCTCGCCCGACAACAGCGTGAACCAGCGCCGCACGCCGGGGAAGGCCGAGAAAGGGCCGTCAACGGCGATGTCGGCCACGCTGATGCGCAGCCGCCAGTCCGCCGGGCCGGGCCAGGCCAACAGCTCGAGCGTGACACCACCACCGTTGCGCCACGGCGTGGCCGGGGTGCTGTCGACGGTGACGATGGAGGCGGTGTTCACGGCGCGCTCAGCCCGCCCACACGGAGGCAAACAGGTCCTGGTGCGCGGCACCGGCCGCACCCTCCAGCACCAGCCGGCGCGCGGCTTCGATGTCCGGCGCGAACAGGCGGTCCTTGTCGTAGAACGGCACCTGGGCGCGCAGCGTGGCGTGGGCCTGGGCCAGGCGCGGCGAGGTGGCGAGCGGGCGGTGGAAGTCCACGCCCTGCGCGGCGGCCAGCCACTCGATGCCGAGGATGGTGGCGGCGTTGTCGGCCATCTCGGCCAGGCGGCGCCCGGCGTAGGTGGCCATGCTCACGTGGTCTTCCTGGTTGGCGCTGGTGGGCAGGCTGTCGACACTGGCGGGGTGGGCGTGCGACTTGTTTTCCGAGGCCAGCGCGGCGGCCGTGACGTGCGCGATCATGAAGCCGCTGTTGAGGCCGGGGTTGTCCACCAGGAAGGGCGGCAGGCCCGAGAGCGTGCTGTCGATCAGCAGCGCGATGCGGCGCTCGGAGATCGCGCCGATCTCGGCGATGGCCAGGGCCAGCGTGTCGGCGGCGAAGGCCACCGGCTCGGCGTGGAAGTTGCCGCCCGAGAGCACCTCGTTGGTGTCGGTGAACACCAGCGGGTTGTCGGTGACGGCGTTGGCTTCGGTGAGCAGGGTGCGCGCGGCGTTGGCGATGAGGTCGCGGCAGGCGCCCATGACCTGCGGCTGGCAGCGCAGGCTGTAGGGGTCCTGCACGCGCTCGTCGTCCACCACGTGCGAGAGGCGGATCTGGCTGCCCGCGAGCAGGGCGCGCGTGGCGGCGGCCACGGCGATCTGGCCGGGCTGGCCACGCACGGCGTGGATGCGCGGGTCGAACGGCGCGTCGCTGCCCTTGGCCGCGTCCACGCTGAGCGCGCCGGTCACGGTGCCGGCTTCGAGCAGGCGCTCGGCCATGAAGAGGCCGTGCAGCGCGAGCGCGGTGGACACCTGGGTGCCGTTGATCAGCGCCAAGCCTTCCTTGGCCGCGAGCGTGAGCGGCGCAATGCCGGCGGCCTTGAGCGCGGCGGCGGCGGGCAGCCATTCGCCGTTCACGCGTACCTCGCCTTCGCCCATCAGGGCCAGCGTCATGTGCGAGAGCGGCGCGAGGTCGCCCGAAGCGCCGACCGAGCCCTTGACCGGGATGCGCGGCGTGATGCCGGCGTTGAGCAGCGCGAGCAGGGTGTCGATGACCACCGGGCGCACGCCCGAATAACCGCGCGCGAGGCTCGCCGCCTTCATCAGCACCACGAGGCGCACCGTGGCGTCGCTCATGGGCTCGCCGGTACCCACCGAGTGCGACAGGATCAGGTTGCGCTGCAGCAGCTCCAGCTGGTCGTCGGGGATGCGCGTCTTGGCGAGCTTGCCAAAGCCGGTGTTGATGCCGTAGGCCGCGTCGCCTTTGTGCACGATGGCGTGGATCGCCGCGGCCGAGGCCGCGATGCCGGCGTGGGCGCTGGCGTCCAGCTGCACCGCGACCGGTTGCTGCCAGACGGTGCGCAGGTCGGCCAGGCTCATCTGGCCGGGGTGGAGGGTGAGGGTGGGGGTCATATGGTGAATGTCTCGCATTTGTGTTCAAGCCACCATCGGGAGTTTCAAGCCTTGCTTCTTTGCGGTGGCAATCGCCAGTTCATAACCCGCATCCGCATGGCGCATCACGCCCGAACCGCAGTCGTTCACCAGCACGCGCGCCAGGCGTTCGGCGGCGGCATCCGTGCCGTCGGCCACGATCACCATGCCCGCGTGCTGCGAGTAACCCATGCCGACCCCGCCACCGTGGTGCAGGCTGACCCAGCTGGCGCCGCCGGCGGTGTTGAGCAGGGCGTTGAGCAGCGGCCAGTCGGAGACGGCATCGGTGCCGTCTTTCATGGCCTCGGTTTCGCGGTTGGGGCTGGCGACCGAGCCGGTGTCCAGGTGGTCGCGGCCGATCACGATCGGGGCTTTCAACTCGCCGTTCTTCACCATCTCGTTGAAGGCCAGACCGGCGATGTGGCGCTCGCCCAGGCCCAGCCAGCAGATGCGCGCGGGCAGGCCCTGGAAGGCGATGCGCTCGCGCGCCATGTCGAGCCAGCGGTGGGTGTGGTGGTTGTTCGGGAACAGTTCCTTGATCTTCGCGTCGGTCTTGTAGATGTCTTCCGGGTCGCCGGAGAGCGCGACCCAGCGGAACGGGCCCTTGCCCTCGCAGAACATGGGGCGGATGTAGGCCGGCACGAAGCCGGGGAAATCAAACGCGTTCTTCACGCCCTGGTCGAACGCGACCTGGCGGATGTTGTTGCCGTAGTCCACCGTGGGGATGCCCATGGCCTGGAAGTCCAGCATGGCCTGCACGTGCACCGCGCAGCCATGTGCGGCTTCATCTGTCAGCCGCTTGTGCTGCGCCGGGTCTTTCTGCGCGGCCTTCCACTGCGCCACGCTCCAACCGATGGGCAGGTAGCCGTTGATGAGGTCGTGCGCCGAGGTCTGATCGGTCACCAGATCGGGCTTGATGGCGCCGGCCTTCGCGCGCTTGACCAGCTCGGGCAGCACCTCGGCCGCGTTGCCCAGCAGAGCGATGGACACGGCTTCTTTCTTCGCCGTGTGTTCCTGGATGAGTTCCAGCGCGTGGTCAATGTCGCGCGCCTGTTTGTCCACGTAGCGCGTGCGCAGGCGGAAGTCGATGCTGCTCTGCTGGCATTCGATGTTGAGCGAGCAGGCGCCGGCCAGCGTGGCGGCCAGGGGCTGCGCGCCGCCCATGCCGCCGAGACCGGCGGTGAGGATCCAGCGGCCGGACAAATCGTTCTTGTAGTGCTGCTTGCCGGCTTCCACGAAGGTCTCGAACGTGCCCTGCACGATGCCCTGGCTGCCGATGTAAATCCAGCTGCCGGCGGTCATCTGGCCATACATGAACAGGCCCTTGCGGTCGAGCTCGTTGAAGTGTTCCCAGTTGGCCCACTTGGGCACCAGGTTGCTGTTGGCGATCAGCACGCGCGGCGCGTTGGCGTGGGTCTTGAACACGCCGACCGGCTTGCCGGATTGCACCAGCAGGGTCTCGTCGTCGTTCAGGTCTTTGAGCGAGGCGAGGATCTGGTCGAAGCAGGCCCAGTCGCGCGCGGCGCGGCCGATGCCGCCGTAGACGACCAGGTGCTGCGGGTTCTCGGCCACCTCGGGGTCGAGGTTGTTCTGGATCATGCGGTAGGCGGCCTCGGCGATCCAGTTCTTGCAGTTCAGCGTGGTGCCGCGCGGGGCGCGGATGACGCGGGTGGGGTCGAGGCGGGGGTCGGTGTGGGTGTTCATGGGCGGTTTCCTCGGGTCGGTCACGATGGTATGGCTATACATATAGAAACACACATCTTCAATATGTATATACAACTTTATCTGGCCATAATCCCTCCTGTCAATACCACTTCATCGGTTTGCACCCCGGTAGAAACCCTGTGAACAACGGTTCCACCCCATTGCCAGCCCCGACCGCCGACGACCGCACGCCCGCCTACCTGCGGGTGAAGCAGCATGTGCTGGCGCAGATCCAGAGTGGCATCTGGCAGGAGGGCGAGGCGATCCCGGGCGAAGAGGCGCTGGCGCGCACCTTCGGCGTGTCGCGCATGACGGTGAACCGCGCGATCCGCGAGCTGAGCGACGAGCAGATCGTGGAACGGGTGCAGGGCTCGGGCACCTACGTGGCGCAGCAGAAGTACCAGGCCACGCTGGTCGAGATCCGCAACATCGCCGAAGAGATCGCCGCGCGCGGCCACGTGCACCGCAGCGAGTTGCACAAGCTCGAACGCACCAAGGCCGGCGAGGCGCTGGGGCGGCAGTTCGGGCTGAAGGCCGAGCAGCCGCTGTTCCATTCGGTGGTGGTGCACTTCGAGAACGGCGAGCCGATCCAGGTGGAAGACCGCTACGTCAACCCGACGGTGGCGCCGGACTACCTGCAGATGGACTTCAACAGCCAGACGCCTAACGCCTACCTGATGCGGGTGGCGCCGCTGCAGGGCGTGCGCTTCGTGATCGAGGCCTGCCTGCCGCCGCGCGACGTGGCCGAGATGCTGCACATGGCGCCCGAAGAACCCTGCCTGGTGTTGCGCCGGCAGACCCATTCGCAGGGCCAGGTGGCGTCGGTGGCGGCGATGTGGCACCCGGCGGCGCGTTACCGGTTCACCGGCAGTTTCTAGGAACGCCCCCCTGCGCCGCTGCGCGGCTTCCCCCACCTCTCTGTCGCCTTCGGCGGGAGGGGAGACGCAGCCCTGTGGCCCGGCGGAGCCGGTTCCACGGCTGCCCTGGGTGAAGGCACGCGCTTCGGACCATGCCTCCACGCTCCGCCGCTGCGTGCGTCGCTGTGCCTACATCGCCTTGAAGCGCCCGGCGTAGAGGCGGCTGACGGGCAGGCGTTCCTTCAGGCCGCGCAGGTCAAGGCTGAGCTTGCCGGCTTCGTCGCGGTGCACGCTGTGGATGGCGGTGGCGCGCACCACGGTGCTCCGATGCACCTGCCAGAACAGGCTGGCGTCCAGCTGGGGAATGAGCTCCTTGAGGGGGGTGCGGATCAGCAGCTCGGTGTCTGCGGTGAGCACGCGCACGTATTTGTCGGCGGCCTCGAACACCAGCACCTCGTCGATCGGCACCAGCCGGATCTGCTGGCCCACGCTGGCCTGGATCACGCGCAGCGGCTCGCTTGGCGTGGCCGCCAGCGCGGGCGCGAGCAGGGCGCGCAGCTGGTTCAGCGTGTGTTCCAGCGGTGCGGCCACGTTGGCGGGGCTGCGCTGCGCCAGCACCTGCTGCACGCGCTGCACCGTGCGCGCCAGGCGCTCGGGCTGCACCGGCTTGAGCAGGTAGTCCACCGCCTGCGCCTCGAAGGCCTGCACGGCGTACTGGTCGTAGGCGGTGACGAACACGATGGCGGGAAACGGGGTGTCGGCGGGCCACTCGTCGGCGAGTTCGGCGGCGGCGTCCAGGCCGCTCTGGCCGGGCATGCGGATGTCGAGGAACAGCAGGTCGGGTTTCAGCCGCAGGGCCTCGGCCACGGCCGACCGGCCGTCGCCGACCACGGCCGCGATGCGCAGCGCCGGCCAGGCGCGCGCCAGCTCGGCCCGCAGGGCGGCGGCCAGCAGCGGTTCGTCTTCGGCGATCAGGGCGCTGGCGTTCATGGCCGCAGGGGCAGACGCAGGGTGGCGCGCGTGCCGCCGTCGGCCCCGGCGCACAGTGCCACGGTGGAGCGGCTGCCGTACACGGTGGCCAGGCGCTCGCGCACCTGGGCCACGCCAAAGCCCGGTCCGGTGGTGGTGCCGGTGGCGCCGGCCGGGGGCGCCAGACCGACGCCGGTGTCGGCCACTTCGAGCACCAGGTCGGGGCCCTCCTGGCGGGCGCTCACGCGGATGCTGCCGCCCTCCACCTTGGGCTCCAGTCCGTGCTGGATGCTGTTTTCCACCAGCGGCTGCAGCAGCAGCGCGGGCACGGGCTGGGCGGCGAGCGGGGCCGGCAGGTCCAGGGTGCAGCTCAGGCGCGGGCCCATGCGGATGCTCATCAGCGCGAGGTAGTCGCGCAGCCGGTCGAATTCGGCCTGCAGCGTGTGCGTGCTGTCGCTGTTGCGCGAGGCGGCCAGCGTGGCGCGCAGGTAGGCGATCATGTGGTCCAGCATGGTTTGCGCGCGGGCCGCGTCGGTGCCGATCAGCGCGCGCAGGTTGGCCAGGGTGTTGAACAGCATGTGGGGTTCGAGCTGGGCCTCCAGCAGTTTCAGCCGCGCTTCGTTGGCGTGCTGGCGCGCCTCGCGCATCTTGCGTTCGAGGTAGGCGCCTTTGTTGGCGCTGTAGAAATAGTAGGAAACCACCACGCCGGCCAGGGCCGTGATCAGGATCGAGGTGCGCAGTGGCGTGGCCGTGTTGGCGCCGCCCCCGGCCAGGTACCAGCCGTAGTGGCGGCACAGCTGGTCGGCCAGAAAGGTGCCCAGCAGGTAGCCGACGGTGATGCCCGTGAGCACCAGCAGCACGCCGGCCCAGCCCGGTGGCCAGCCGGTTTCGGCGGCCGACGGCATGAGTCGGCGCCCCAGATCGATGATGGCCCAGGCAAGCGTGCTGATGATCAGCGAGTACGCCACCGGTGGGCCATAGGGGCGCTCGGGCATGAAGGCGTACTGGAGCGTGGCGATCACCAGCGCAAAGGCCCACACCTGCAGGAGGTGCCGCAGCAGGGTGATGCCGTCGGGCTTCATGGTCTCTGGCGCTCA
This sequence comes from Hydrogenophaga taeniospiralis, assembly GCF_020510445.1. Lineage (NCBI taxonomy): Bacteria > Pseudomonadati > Pseudomonadota > Betaproteobacteria > Burkholderiales > Comamonadaceae > Hydrogenophaga > Hydrogenophaga taeniospiralis. The sequence continues at coordinate 4,522,446 of NZ_JAHBAG010000001.1, read as the reverse complement.
GCTGCCGCCTGGGCCGCGCCCACGCTGCAGCCGTTCGCGTTCTTTCTGCACCAGCCGTTCGCGCAGCCCGCTGCCGTTGCCCAGCACGAAGACCGAGATGCCGTGCAGAGCAAGGCCCAGACCCCAGCCCAGCACCGGAAAGATCGACCAGCGGCGCGCGCCGAGGCCGAACTCGGGGCCGAACTGCCAGAGCATGAACCAGCACAGGTTGACCAGCAGGTACACCGTGGCGTGGATGTACCAGCCCAGTTTGGCGCCGGCACGCCGGCGCGCCAGGTGTTCGATTTCGTCGGGGGACAAGGGGGTGTTCATGGGTGTGCGGGGCATTCTAGGGCGAGCCGGGGCGTGCGGTTCACGGGGGTGCCAGCAGGTGCTGCCGGAAGAAACCGGCGATCTGGCGGTCGACCTCGGGCAGCACGGCGCGATCGAAGCCGGGCGGGTCGCCCAGCAGGTCGTGTTCCAGGCTGCCGGGTGGGAACGGTGGCAGCGGCGACAGCATCGCGCCGTGGCCGGCCTCGGGCAGGTCGGCGATCACCACGCAGGGGCCGCAGGCCGCGCGCACCGCGCCCACGTGGAAGCGGGGCAGCTGGTTGACGTCGCGGCCCGCCACCACCAGACCGAGCGCAATGCGGGGCGCACGCAGCGAGTCCAGGTCGAAATCGGCCGCGAACGGCACGCTGGCCACGGCGGCCTGGATGCGCGGGTCGTGGTGGCTGTGCCAGCTGACGTCGTCAAAGCGCCAGCGGATCACGGCACGCGCCAGCGACAGTTTGAGGGGGTCGAGCACATCGCCGCGCAGCCGGGTGGTGAAGCCCACGCAGGATGGGAAGTCCTCCGCGATGTGGGCTTCACAGTGGTCGCGAAAACGGGTCGCCGACCAGCGCCCACCCGCCAGGGTCAGCGCCGTGTGGCCACCGGCCGAGCCACCGTACACGCCCACCCAGTCCAGTGCCAGCAAGGGGGCGAAGCGGGGGCTTTGGGCCAGCGCGTCGATGGCGCGCGAGACTTCGCCCGGGCGCCGTTTCCAGCTGGTGGGGCCGGGGTCGGTGAACCCGCCGGTGTGGTCGCCCCGGTGCTGGGGCACGGCCACCACGAAGCCCGCCTTCACCAGAGCGCCCGCCAGGTCGGCGTGCACCCACGGGTTGCCACCGGAACCGTGCGAGATCACCACCAGCCGCGCATTGCCGCGCACCGGTTCACCCTGCCAGGCCAGTTTCAGCGTGAAGGGCCCGCGCTGGAGCGGTTGCTCGCTGGCACTGGAGGGGTAGAACACCGTCACCGGGCCGTCGCCCGCCTGCCCCGGCAACTCGGTGAGACCGGTCGCGGCCCGGGCCGGGGTGGCCAGCAGCAGGCCCAGGCCCGCCAGGGCCAGCGCCGCGAGCCAGGCGGTGGGCTGGCGCCGCCCTGAAACCGGCGGCGCCTTCATGGGAGGCGCCTGGCCTCTTGCCCGGCCAACCGACGGCGTTCGCGGGTCAGCAGGTGCTGGTGCAGGTGCTGACCCTGCGGGCGCAGCCACACCACGGCGCCATGGATCAGCAGGCCGATGAGCCAGCCACCGGTGGGCAGGCCCAGCCATCCGCCGCGGTGGCCGGCCAGCCACAGCGCGGCGTTGACCAGGGCGAACACGGTGGCGTGGACCAGCCAGCCGGTCTGCTGGCCCGCCCGGCGGCGCGCCTGGCGCTCCAGTTCGGGGGACAACGGGGTTTGAAATGTGGGCATGGGGACTCCTTGTGGTGGGGCGGGAGGGGACTGCCAGGTGGAGCAGTGCGGGGACGTGGCGCGACTGTGCCGCGGGCGCAGAGCCGGCGCGAGCGGGTTGCGATGAAATGCCGTGGCGGGGGTGTGAAACGCCACCGGGTCGCGTGAACGGCGGTTCCTACAATGGAACACTGGCCCCACCGCGCCAGACCGCCAGCGCTTGGGCGGCGTGCGCGGTGCCGTCGTCCCCTCAGAGGAACACCGCATGACCCACCCCACCACCCGACGACAACTGTTCACCGCCTGTGCCCTGGGGGCCGGCGCGCTGCTGGTGCTGGCGCTGCCGGGCTGCGCCTCGCTGCGGCCCGGGCCCCGCACGGTGGACATCCCGGAGGCGAAACTGGTCGAAGCCGTGACGCGGCAGTTTCCGCACAACAGCCGCCTTCTCGACCTGTTCGACGTGTCCCTCACCTCGCCCCGGGTGCGCCTGATCCCGGCGGAGAACCGCATCGGCACCCAGCTCGATTTCACGGTGGGTACCCCGCTGGTGGAGACGCGCACGCAGCGCGGCACGCTGACCCTGAGCTACGGCCTGCGCCTGGAGCCCGTGGACAACACGGTGCGGCTCACCGGGGTGCGCATGGAAGGGCTGGACCTGCCCGGCATGTCGCCGGCCCATGCGGCGCGTTTCCGGCGGCTGGGCACCGATCTGGTGGAAAACCTGTTGCCCGATCTGGTGGTCTACCGCCTCAAGCCCAAAGACCTGGAGACGGCGCAAGGCTGGGGCTACCAGCCCGGCGGGCTGCAGGTGGTGCCCGGGGGGCTGCAACTGCGACTGGATCCGGTTCAACAGGAATAGCGCGCCGCGAGGGACTTGTTCAGCGTTGCCTTAGGATAGGCGGTGCTCAAACAGGCCAGCGGTTGGCCTGTTGTCTTTTTTGCGAACCGCGCCGCGTGCCGGACACTGTTGTATGGATCTTGTGTTGCTGATCAAGGCCGCCATCATGGGCGTGGTGGAGGGCCTGACCGAGTTTTTGCCGATTTCTTCCACCGGTCACCTGATCCTGGCCGGCAGCCTGCTGGGTTTTCACGACGAGCGGGCCAAGGTGTTCGAGATCGCGATCCAGACCGGCGCGATCTTCGCGGTGATCATCGTGTACGCGCAGCGCCTGCGCGCCACGCTGCTGGGTCTGGCCTCGCAGCCCACGGCGCAGCGCTTCACCCTGAACGTGGTCATCGGTTGCCTGCCCGCGGTCGTTCTGGGCCTGTTGCTTGGCAAGGTCATCAAGGCCCACCTGTTCACCCCGACGGTGGTGGCCACGGCGTTCATCGTGGGGGCCTTCGTCATCCTCTGGGCGGAGCGGCGCCAGCAGGCCAGTGTGCGCGTGCACGATCTGGACGATCTGACCCCGCTGGACGCGCTGAAGGTGGGTCTGGCGCAGTGTTTCGGGCTGATTCCCGGCACCAGCCGCTCGGGCTCCACCATCATCGGCGGCATGCTGTTCGGCCTGTCGCGCAAGGTGGCCACCGACTTCAGCTTCTTTCTGGGCATCCCGATCCTGATCGGCGCCGGCGCCTACAGCCTCTACAAGGCGCGCGACATGCTCTCGATGGCCGATCTGCCGCTGTTTGCCGTGGGTCTGGTGTTCGCGTTTCTCAGCGCCTGGGTCTGCATTCGCTGGCTGCTGCGCTACGTGGCCAGCCACAGCTTCGTGCCGTTTGCCTGGTACCGCATCGCCTTCGGTGCGCTGATCCTGCTGACCGCCCATTTCGGCTGGGTGAACTGGGCCGCCTGAGGGGCAGGACCCTTCACCCGCCCGGGGCGTCGGTGGCGGCGGGCAGGGTGAAGCAGAAGGTGGCGCCTTCGCCCGGGGCGCCCCAGGCCTGCAGCGTGCCGCCGTGGCGCTGCACGATGCGCCGCGAGGTCGCCAGGCCGATGCCGAGGCCGGCGAACTCGTTGGGCATGTGCAGCCGCTGAAACGGCTGGAACAGCTTGTCGGAGCGGGCCATGTCGAAACCCGCGCCGTTGTCGCTGATGCAGTAGTGCGTCTGGCCGTCCAGTGTGCGGGCGTACACCCGGATGCAGGGCTGGGCCGTGGTGGCGGTGTACTTCCAGGCGTTGTGCAGCAGGTTCTGCATCAGGGCTTCCACCAGGGACGGGTCGGCCAGGGCCTGCAGCCCGGGTTCGACCGACCAGGCCACCTCGCGCTGCGGATGCTCGCCGGCCAGCTCTTCGAACAGACGCGTGGCCATGGCGCTGAGGTTGACCGGCTCGCGCCGCACCTCGCCGCGCGCGAACTGCGAGAGCTTGAGCAGGCCGTCGATCAGCTCGCCCATCTTCTTGCTGGCGCCCATGATGCGCTGCAGGTGGGTGTGGCTGGCGGCGTCCAGCGCCGGGTTGTCTTCCTGCAGGGCCTGGGCGAATCCGTTGATGATGCGCAGCGGTGAGCGCAGGTCGTGCGCCACCGCGTAGGAATAGCTCTCCAGCTCGTCGTAGGCGCCCCGCAGGGCCTGGGTGCGTTGCTGGATGCGCTGCTCCAGCGAGGCGTTGAGGCGCTGGATTTCGAGCTCGGTCCGTTTGCGCTCGGTCACGTCCTGCGTGACGCCCAGCGCGCGCACCGCGCGGCCCTGTGCGTCGCGTTCGAATTCCGCCTGTACCGAATGCCAACGTTCCTGACCGCCGATCAATACACGGTATTCGACGTTGTAGGCCACCTTGCCCCGCAGTGCCAGCGGCCATTGCCGCTGCACCAGCGGGCGGTCTTCGGGGTGGATGATGGCCAGCAGGTCTTCGGCGCTGTAGTCGGTGAAGGGCATGTCGAGAAACTCGGGCGCTTCGGACAGGGTGGTGAATCGCCCCGTGGTCAGGTTGGCTTGCCAGGGGGCCAGCCGCGCCATGTGCTGCGCCTGGCGCAACAGCTGTTCGCTGACGCGCAAGGCCACCTCCGTCGCCTTGCGGTCGCTCACGTCCTGCACCACCGCGATCAGGTAGTCGGGATCTCCCGCGGGCGTGCGCACCAGGGACAGCGTCAGGTGCACCCAGACGGTGTGGCCCTGTTTGTGGATGTAGCGTTTTTCGATGCTGTAGTGGTCGATCTCGCCCGCCAGGGTGCGCGCCTGCAGGCTCAGGTCCAGCTCCAGGTCGTCGGGATGGGTGAAATCCCGGAAGCTCATGGTCTCGATTTCCTGCCGGGTGTAGCCGAGCAGATCGCAATAGGTCTGGTTGACGCGGATCCAGCCCCCGTCCAGCCGGCTGTGGGTCATGCCGGTGGCGCTGTGTTCAAAGGTGTCTTCCAGTTGCCGGGTGCTGCGCCGCACCGCTTCGCCGGCTTCGCGCCAGAGGCGGTTTTGCCGCTGCATGAGCGCGATGGCGCCCACCACCACCAGCTCGGTGATGAAGTGCCACAGGTTGAGCCAGAACGCTTCGCGCAGATCGTGAAACGCCAGCGAGCCATAGGGTTTGACCATGAAAAAATTGACCACCACCATGCCCAGAACGGTGCTGAGCATGCCGGCCCGAAAACCGCCGTACAGCGCCGAAAGGGCTACGGCCAGGGACAGGGTGATGAAGCGCCCGCCCGATTCGGGCGGTGCCACGGCCAGGCGCAGCCCGACCGCCGCCAGCGTGATGGCCACGGCGACGGCATAACGGCTCCAGGCGCTGTGGCGCTCGGGCTGCCAACCCGCGATCTCCCGCCAGAGGCGATGGATCGGGCTCGACGGCGGGTCGGAGTAGGGCATGGGTGCTGGGCGGGTCCGGTAGGGGAACAGTGTGCCAGTGCTCTCCGTTATACCGGAGGACGCCTTGGGCCGGCCGTGCGAACAAATACCGGATTCCCTGCATGTCTTGCCCTTCGGTGCCCGCAGCCGGGCGCCGTGGCCGCTCAGCGCGACAGGGCGTGCAGCGCGCGCTCGATGGCCGCGGCCGTTTCCTGGGGTTTTTCCATCGGAAACAGGTGGCTGCCTTCCACCATGAGCAGGCGCTCGGGGTGGTCCCGGCCCACCAGCCTGTGCGTCATGGCCATGCCCACCTGTTTCATCTCCAGCGACTCCGTGCCACCGATGAACCCGATCGGGCATTGCAGGGGGTGGCGGCGCAGCAGGCGGTCCAGGTTGTGGGGCAGGGTGTTGTAGACCGCGGTCTCGACCTCGCGCCGAAAGCTCAGCACCCGCTGGGCGCCGGGGCCATGGCCCGTCTCGTGGGTGCCGTGGTCGATGTAGTCGCGCAGCACCTGCGGCTCCCAGCGCGCAAAGGCCTTCTTGTGGGCGAAGTGTTCCCAGGCGCTGTCGGCGTCGGGCCAGCTGTCGCGGCGCTTGCGGCTGACCTTGCCGGGCGAGACCGAGCCCACGAGCTGGGTGCGTTTGACCAGCTCCAGCGTGCGCGCGCGCCAGCCGCCGAGCACGGGCGAATCGATCAGCAGCACGCCCTTGACCTGGTGCCCTCCCAGCTCGGGGTGGCGCGCCGCGCACATCAGGCTGATGAATCCCCCCATGGAGTGACCGACCAGCCAGGCGCCCTGGCCATGGCGCTCCATCTCCGGCGCCGCGAAATCGGCCAGCTGCTGCACCAGATGCGGCCAGTTGCTGGTGACGGGGTACTGCGGTTCGTGACCGTATTTCTCCAGCGCCCGCACCGAAAAGCCCCGCGCCCGCAGCGACCGGAACAAAACGCCATAGGTGCCGGCGGGGAAGCCGTTGGCGTGGGAAAAAATGATGAGGGACATCAGCCCACCCCTGCGCCGCGCCGTTGGCGCGTCACCCCCTCAAGGGGGCGATGCGAGTGGCCCGGCAAAGCCGGTTCCACCGCACCCCTGTGTTGGAACACTTCGCGCCGGAGGATGGCGCACGCCCGCACGGCAGGAGCCATGGTTGCCATCAGATCAACTTCTCTTTGGCGTTCGAGATTTTCTTCAGCGGCTGGTTGCGCGGGCCGCTGCACAGCAGCGGCACCTCGGTGTGGGCGCCGTCCCAGGTCGGGTGTTCGATGCTGTCGAACACCTCGCGCAGCTTCTGGCCCCAGGTGTTGTGCACCATGCGGAAGTAGGGGTTGTTGTCGTCGATGCAGGTGATCTTGTCGCTCTGCATCTGGTCGACCTCGTACACCGCCAGGTCCAGCGGCAGGCCCACCGAGAGGTTGGACTTGAGCGTGGAGTCCATGGACACGAGCACGCATTTGGCGGCCTCGTCCAGCGGGGTCTCGGGCGTGATCACGCGGTCGAGCACCGGTTTGCCGTATTTGGACTCGCCGATCTGGAAGAACGGGGTCTCGGCCGTGGCCTCGATGAAGTTGCCGGCCGAATAGACCTGGAACAGGCGCATGCCCTCGCCCTGGATCTGGCCGCCGAAGATCATGGAGACGTTGAACTCCACCCCGGCGCGTTTGAGCGATTCGCCGTCGCGCTCGTACACGTGGCGCACCGCCGAGCCCAGCACGCGCGCGGCGTCGAACATGCTCTTGGCGTTCCAGATGGTGATGGGCTCGCCGCCATCAATGTCCTTCACTTGCTCCACCTGCAGGATCTCGCGCACCGATTGCGAAATGCTCAGGTTGCCCGCCGAGAGCAGGCACATGAAGCGCTCGCCCGGCTTCTCGTAGACGATCATCTTGCGGAAGGTGCTGATCTGGTCCAGGCCCGCGTTGGTGCGCGAGTCGGAGAGAAACACCAGCCCGGCGTTGAGTTTGACGGCGACACAGTAGGTCATGATTTTTCAGCCAGTTTCTTGAGGACGTAGAGCTGTTCCAGGGCTTCGCGCGGGGACAGCGCATCGGGGTCGATGCCTTGCAGGGCGGTCTGCAAAGGGTGGGCTTCGGGCTCGGCGCTCGGTGGCGGCGGGGCGAACAGATCGACCTGGCTGCGGCTTTGCTCGCTGTGGTTCTCCAGCGCGGCCAGGGCGTGGCGCGCGTGCTGCACCACCGCGGCCGGCACGCCGGCGAGCCTTGCAACTTGTATGCCGTAGCTGCGGCTGGCCGGGCCGGGTTCGATCTGGTGCAGGAACACGATGCCCGATTTTCCACCGCCTTCGACCGCGCTCACATGCACGTTCACCGCGGCGTGGTGGCCGGCCGGGAATTCGGTGAGTTCGAAATAGTGCGTCGCGAACAGGGTGAAAGCCTTGGCTTTGTCGTGCAGGTGGGCCGCGATGCCGCCGGCCAGCGCCAAGCCGTCGAAGGTGGAGGTGCCGCGACCGATCTCGTCCATCAGCACCAGACTCTGTGGTGTGGCGGCGTTCAGGATCTGCGCGGCCTCGGTCATCTCGACCATGAAGGTGGACTGCGCGTTGGCCAGGTCGTCGGCCGCGCCGATGCGGGTGTGGATGGCGTCGATCGGGCCGAGGCGGCAGGCCAGCGCCGGCACGTAGCTGCCCATGCTGGCGAGCAGAGCTATCACCGCGACCTGGCGCATGTAGGTGCTCTTGCCGCCCATGTTGGGGCCGGTGATGACCTGCATGCGCTGCTTGGGGCCCATCACCGTGTCGTTGGCGATGAAGCTGCCGCCGCTGGTTTCGTTCAGCCGCGCTTCCACCACCGGGTGGCGCCCGCCGCGGATCTCGATGCAGGGCTCGGCCACGAACTGGGGTGCGCTCCAGTTCAGCGTGAGCGAACGTTCGGCCAGCGCGCAGAGCGCGTCCAGCGCGGCGAGCGCGCGGGCCAGGCGGGTGAGCGGGTCGATGTGCGCCTGCAACTGATCGAGCAGCTGTTCAAACAGGTGTTTCTCGCGCGCCAGCGCGCGCTCCTGCGCGCTCAGCGCCTTGTCTTCGAAGGCCTTGAGTTCGGGCGTGATGAAGCGCTCGGCGTTCTTCAGCGTCTGGCGGCGGCGGTAGTCGTCGGGCACCTTGTCGATCTGGCCCTGCGTGACCTCGATGTAGAAACCGTGCACCTTGTTGAACTGCACGCGCAGGTTGGCGATGCCGGTGCGAGCGCGTTCGCGCGTTTCGAGGTCGATCAGGAAGCCGTCGCAGTTGGTCTGGATGCCGCGCAGTTCGTCCAGATCGGCGTCGAAGCCGTCGTTGATGACACCACCGTCGCGCACCAGCGCGGCCGGCTCGGGCAGCAGCGCGGCCCGCAGCAATTCGGCGCAGCCGGCGGGGGGCGTGAGGTCGGCGGCGATCCGCTGCAGCAGGGTCGGTCCGTCTTCGGGCAGGCCCTGTTGCAGGGCCTGGGCGAGCTGCTGCGCGCGGCCCAGCGTCTGCCCCAGGCCGACCAGTTCGCGCGGGCGCACCTGGCGCAGCGCGGTGCGCGCGGTGATGCGCTCCACGTCGCTGGCGCCCTTGAGTGCGTTGCGCAGCGTGTGGCCCAGACCGTTGCGCAGCAGGCCGATGGCGTCGAGCCGCGCGCGGGCTTCCGTGCGCTCGCGTTTCGGTTCCAGCAGCCAGCTGCGCAGCGCGCGGCTGCCCATGCCGGTCTGGCAGACGTCGAGCAGGGAGAGCAGCGTGGGACTGGTCTCGCCGCGCAGGGTGTGGGTGAGTTCGAGGTTGCGGCGGGTGGTGATCGGCAGGTCGATCAGTTCGTCGCTGCGCGCCACGCGCAGGCTCTTCACGTGGCTGAGCGCGCGGCCCTGGGTGTGTTCGGCGTAGTCGAGCAGGGCGGCGGCGGCCGCGTGGGCGTCGCTCAGGCCCTGCGCGTCCCAGGCGGCCAGGCTGGCGGCGCCCAGTTGTTCGAGCAGCTTGCGTTCGCCCAGAGCGCCGTCAAACGCCCAGGCCGGGCGCAGCACGGCCACGGTGCGTTGGCCATTGGCCAGCGGCTGGGCCGCGAGCGCCTGCACGTTCTTTTCAAACGCGGGCGTGACCTCGGCGCTGTACAGCAGCTCGCCCGGCGCGGTGCGCGCGATCCAGTCGGCCAGCTCGTCGCTGGCGCACTGGGCCAGGAACACGATGCCCTGCGTGACCGACATCCAGGCCAGGCCGACGCCGGTGCGCGCGCCCGCGTGCACGGCCATGAGCACGGCTTCGGTCTTGTCGGACAGCAGCTCGCTGTCGGTCAGCGTGCCGGGCGTGACCACGCGCACCACCTTGCGCTCCACCGGCCCCTTGGCGGTGGCCACGTCGCCCACCTGCTCGCAGATGGCGGCCGATTCACCGAGCTTGATGAGGCGCGCGAGGTAGTTGTCCACCGAATGGAAGGGCACGCCGGCCATCACCACCGGCTCGCCGGCCGACTGGCCGCGCTGCGTGAGCGTGATGTCGAGCAGGCGGGCGGCTTTTTCCGCGTCGGCGAAGAACAGCTCGTAGAAGTCGCCCATGCGGTAGAACAGCAGCGTGTTCGGGTACCCCGCCTTGAGGCCGAGGTACTGTTGCATCATGGGGGTGTGTTTGTCCAGCGGGGCGTTCAAAGCGTGCTCGTGGGGGGCGGTTTCGGGTCGGCCCAAGACTGTAGCAGTTCGGGTTTTCCCCCAATGGGCTTTGCCTCACAATCTTCCCACCTTCACCCGCCGCTCCCGTCCGCACGCATGGTCAACGCCGTCCCAGAGCCCGCAGCCCCATCCGAAACCGGTCAGACGCCCTCGGAGCCGGGGCCATGGCCGATGGAGACGGAGCTGCCGTACGAGGCGATGTTCCTGAGCGCGCCGCTGGCGGGCAGCCTGAGCCGGGTGTCGGACGGGCGCCTGCTCGCCATCAACGACGCCTGGGTGGCCCTGACCGGGCTGTCGCGCGAGCAGGCCATCGGACGCACCACGGTGGAGCTGGGGCACTGGCCCGACGAGGCCGCGCGGGAGCATTACCTGCAGGCGCCGCTGCCCTCGGTCGCTTCGATGTGTCTGGTGCACAGCAATGGCCAGCAGCGGCGGGTCCGGCTGCACACCTCGTTGCTGGCGGTGCGGCCCGAGCCCATGTTGCTGGTGTTCCTGTCCGACGTGACCAAGGAGTTCGAGGCCGAGCAGGCCTTGCAGCAGGCGCACCGGGAGCTGCAGCAACAGGTGGAGCTGCACGGCGTGATCGAGAAGCTTGCGCGCGTCGGCCACTGGACCAACGCCCGCAACGACCAGGACGTGCTCTGGTCACCCGGGCTGTTCGCCATCGCCGGCTTGGAGCCCAGCCCCGTGTTGAGCCGCCGCGAGGGCCGCTCCGGCATCCACCCCGAGGACATGCCGGCCTGGCAGAGCGCGCGCGAGGCCAAGGACGGTCGCGAGCTGGAGTACCGCTGGCGGCGGCCCGACGGTCAGCAGCGCTGGTTGCGCACCCGCATCGGCCAGACCGCGGTGGCGGGCAATCCGCAGACCGACTTCGGTGTGGTGCAGGACATCACGGCCGAGCGCGAAGCCACCCAGGCACTGGCGGGCCAGCTGCGTTTCATCCAGAACATCGCGGCCCGGGTGCCGGGCATGGTGTATCAGATACGTCTGTATCCCGACGGCAGCAGCACGATTCCCTACGTGAACGACGCGGTGCGCGAGATGGTGGAACTGGACGCGAGCGATCTCGCGCGCGACGCCAGGCTCTTCTATGCCCGGGTGCACCCGGACGATCTTCCCCAGATGGTCTCGTCCCTGGCGGCGTCCGCGCGCGATCTCACGCTGTGGCGGCAGGTCTACCGCATCCAGTTGCCCCGTCGGGGGCTGCGCTGGTACAGCGCGGAGGCGGTGCCGCAGCGCGAGGCCGATGGCTCGGTGCTCTGGCACGGCTTCACCTTCGACGTCACCGAGTCCCGGCTGGCCGCCCAGGCGCTGGAGCGGCAGCACCGCCTGCTCGACGCCGTGCGCCAGGCGCAGGCGTTGTTCATCGAGACCGAAGACAAGCGACAGGCCTTCGAGGGTCTGTTGGCCTCGCTGCTGGCCGTCACCGACAGCGAATATGGTTTCGTGGGCGAGGTGCTGTACGACCTGCGCGACCAGCCCTACCTCAAGACCCATGCGATCACCAACATCGCCTGGAACGAGCAGACCCGGCGCCAGTACGACGAGCAGTCCGAGGCCGGCCTGGAGTTCCGCAATCCCGCCACCCTGTTTGGCCATGCCCTGACCACGGGCGAGATCGTCATTGCCAACGATCCCCTGAACGACCCACGAGCGGGTGGTCGTCCGTCGGGCCATCCGGGCATGTCGGCCTTTCTGGGCATTCCGCTCGCCGTGGGGGGCCGGCTGGTGGCCATGGTGGGGCTGGCCAACCAGCCCGGCGGCTACAGCGAGGCCGACGTCGAGTTCCTGCAGCCCCTGCTGGGCACGGTGCGTCAGCTGGTGCTGGCCTGGCGCGCCCACGCCGAGCGCCAGCGCGCGCGGCAGCAGTTCCAGGCCACCAGCGCCTTGTTGGCCGAAAAGAGCGCGGCGCTGCAGCTCACATTCGACAGCATGAGCCAGGGCCTGACCATGGTGGACAGTGCGGGGCGCGTGCGCTTCTACAACCAGCGCATGCTGGAGCTGCTGGAGCTGCCGGAGTCGCTGCTGGCGAGCCAGCCGACCCACCGGGAGGTGGTGCGGTTCCAGACCGAACGAGGCGATTTTGGTGAAAACCTGGAACTGCTGGACCTGGTCACGCGCCGCTCGGTCGCACGCTTTCCCGACGCGCAGCCACCCGAGACCTATGTGCGCAAGACCCGCGATGGACGCGCGCTGGAGGTGTTCACGCGCCTGCTGCCCGACGGCGGCATGGTGCGGACCTACACCGACGTCACCTCCTATTTCCGCGGCCAGGAAGCCCTGCGCGAGGAGCGCCAGCGCCTGGCGTGGGTGCTGGAGGGCACGCGCCCGGGCATCTGGGAAACCAGCCTCGAAACCTGGGACATGAAGATCAACGACCGCTGGGCCGAGATGCTGGGGTACACCGTCGAAGAGCTGCAACCCGTCACTTTCGACACCTGGCGCCGGCTGGTGCAGCCGCAGGACCTGGAGCGCGCGCAGGAGGTGCTGCACCGGCACTGGCGTGGCGAGATCCCCTACTACGAATGCGACATCCGCATGCGGCACAAGGACGGCCGCTGGATCTGGGTCAACGACCGCGGACGGGTGCACCGGCGCGATGAGCACGGGCGGGCGCTGTACATCTCGGGCACCCACCTGGACATCCACGAGCGGGTGGCCGCGCAGGAGGAGGTGCGCGCCCTCAACGCCAGCCTGGAGCGGCGCGTGGCCGAGCGCACCGCCGAGCTGGAGCGTTCCATGAAAGACATGGAGGCCATCTCCTATTCCATCGCCCACGACCTGCGCGCGCCGCTGCGCTCGGTCAACGGCTTCGCCGCGCTGATCCTGGAGGAAGAGGGCGGGCGTCTGAGCCCGCTGGCCAGCGACATGTTCGGTCGCATCGCCCGCGCTTCGCGCAGCATGGGCCAGATGATCACCGACATGCTGGAGCTGCTGCGGGTGGTGCGGGTGGAGCTGGCGCCGGTGCCGGTGGACATGAACCTGCTGGCACTGGGCGCGGCCGACGACCTGGGACCGGGGGTGCCGCACGCCCGCATCGAACGGCAGTCCTTGCCCGAGGTGATGGGCGACGCCGTCCTGCTGCGCCAGGTGCTGGTCAACCTGATGGACAACGCCCTGAAGTACTCGCGCCACCGCGCCCAGCCCGAACTGGTGCTCGGTTTTGACCAGGTGCAGCAGGCGTTTTTCCTGCGCGACAACGGCATGGGCTTTGACATGGCCCGCGCGCAAAAGCTGTTTGGCCTGTTCCAGCGCCTGCACGCGGCCTCCGACGTGCCCGGCACCGGGGTGGGGCTGGCGATCGTGGCGCGCATCATCGAGCGCCACGGCGGGCGCATCTGGGCCGAGTCCACGCCCGACACCGGCGCCACCTTCTGGTGGACCCTGCCGCCGGCCTGAAAAAAGCCGGCAGGTCCGGGCGTCCCGGATGTCAGGTGGTCAGAACGGTGCGGCGGGTTGTTCCGACGGGGGGAGTTCGTCGCTGGCCGGCGGGGTGGCACCGTCGGCGGGCGCCGCCGAGCTGGGCAGCGACTGGCGCAGGGCGGCCTTGTCGCCCGCGCTGGCGAACTTGCTGTATTTGCCGATCACGCCCACCATCTGGCCGTAGATCTTCGGGTTGGCCGCCAGGCATTCCTTCTGTTCCAGGAAATTGGCTTCGCCGGTGAAGTTGCCCACCAAGCCCCCGGCCTCGGTCACCAGCAGGGCGCCCGCGGCCACGTCCCAGGGCGACAGGCCCGTTTCAAAGAAGCCGTCGGTGAAGCCCGCGGCCACATAGGCCAGGTCCAGCGCGGCCGAGCCGGGGCGGCGCACACCGGCGCACCTGGGCATCACGTCGCCCAGCATCTGCATGTAGGTCTGGAGGGCGTCCCCCGGGCGGAATGGGAAACCGGTGGAGAGCAGGCACTCACGCATGGCGATGCGTTTGGCCACGCGGATGCGGCGGTCGTTCATGTAGGCGCCGCGTCCGCGCGTGGCGCAGAACAGGTCGTTGCGGCTCGGGTCGTAGACCACGGCCTGTTCCAGCTTGTTGCCCACCATGAGCGCGATGCTCACGCAGTAGACCGGGAAGCCGTGGATGAAGTTGGTAGTGCCGTCCAGCGGGTCGATGATCCAGACGTGGTCTGCGCCGCCGTGTTTGCCCGGGCGCTTGCCCGATTCTTCGGCCCAGATGGCGTGATCGGGGTAGGCGGTGAGCAGGGTGTCGATGATCGCGGCTTCGGCCGCGTGATCGACTTCGGTCACGAAATCGTTGGTCTGCTTGGCGGAGACCCGGACCGACTCCACGTCCAGCGCGGCACGGTTGATGATGGTGCCGGCAAGGCGAGCGGCCTTGATGGCCACGTTGAGCATGGGGTGGAGTGTGGACGACATGAATTGTGAACCTTTGCGCGGCAGCGGGCTGCTCGCGTGACAGTGGAAGAGCGGGAAGGCTGGGCCCCAGGCGATGCGGGGCGGCGACAATCGGGGATTTTACCGTTTCAACACACCAAACACCTCACCGAAGCGCGAGCCCCGCCCAGCACACACCGCAGAACAGGCTTTGCCGGGCTGCTGGTGTGGGCCTCCTGGGGGTGACGCACAGCGGCGCGGGGGGACCTCATGCACACGCGTTTCATCCTGATCCAGACCAGCCACGCCGGCAATGTGGGTGGCACCGCCCGCGCCATGAAAGTCATGGGCTTTGACGACCTGGTGCTGGTGGCGCCGCGCTGGGCCAACGTGTTGCGGCGCGAGGAAACCATCCAGCGCGCCAGTGGTGCCAACGACGTGCTGGACAAGGCCCGCGTCGTGGACACGCTGGACGAAGCGCTGGACGGCATGGACCATCTGTGCGCCACCGCCATGACCCCGCGCGACTTCGGTCCGCCCACGCGGCACCCACGCGAACACTTCGCCGCGCTGCTGGGCCACGGTGCCCCCGCGCCGGCGGGCCACGCCGGCGACGAACCAGACCGTGCCGCGCCGCAGGGCGTGGCTTTCCTGTTCGGTTCGGAGCGCTTTGGCATGCGCAACGAGGACGTGTACCGCTGCCACACCTGCTTAAGCATTCCGACCGACCCGCAGTTCGGCTCGCTCAACCTGGCCGCGGCGGTGCAGCTGATCGCCTACGACTGGCGCCAGGCGCTGGGCGGTTATGCCCTGCCACCCGCCAGCACGCCCGAACGCCCGCTGGCCGACGCCAAGGCCCTGGCCGGCATGCTGCAGCACCTGGAGCAGGCGCTGGTGGCGGTGGACTTCCTGGATCCGGAGGCGCCCAAGAAGCTCATGCCGCGCCTGAACCAGCTTTTCAACCGGGCTGCACCGACCGAAGAAGAAATCCACATCCTGCGTGGTGTGGCCAAGGCCATGTTGCAGACCGCTGCGAAGGCAAAGCGATAGACTGAGCGCATGTTTGCCCGACTCCACTCCGACATCCAGTGCATCCTCGATCGCGATCCTGCGGCGCGCAGCACCTGGGAGGTCATCACCTGTTACCCCGGCCTGCATGCCGTCTGGCTGCACCGCCCGGCGCACTGGTGCTGGACGCACGGGTTCAAGTGGCTGGGGCGTTTCACCTCGCACATCGCACGCTGGCTGACCGGCATCGAGATCCACCCGGGCGCCGTTCTGGGGGAGCGCGTTTTCTTCGACCACGCCATGGGCACGGTGGTGGGCGAGACGGCCGAGATCGGCGACGGCTGCACGATCTACCAAGGCGTGACGCTGGGCGGCACCTCGCTCTACAAGGGCGCGAAACGCCACCCGACACTGGGCAAGGACGTGGTGGTCAGTGCGGGCGCGAAGGTGCTGGGCGGTTTCGTGGTGGGTGATGGCGCCAAGATCGGCAGCAACGCGGTGGTGATCAAGCCGGTACCGCCGGGCGCCACCGCGGTGGGCATCCCGGCGCGCATCATCCCGAGCAAGCAGGGCGAGAGCGCCGACGTGACCGAGGCCCATCCGAAGTTCCAGGCCTATGGCATCACGCAGGAAGACGACCCGCTGTCGCAGGCGATGCGCGGCCTGATCGACAGCGCCGCCGGGCAGGAACACCAGATCGCGCTGCTGTGGCAGGCGATCGAGAAGCTCTCGGCCAACAAGGCCAGCGGCGACTGCGTGCCTTCGGATGCGGCCCGCAGCGAGTGCTTCGAGGCCGAGAAGCTGAATCAGCTGGTGGGCAAGTGAATCACCTGCTGCCCGGCGCGGCGGCGGCCTGCGGTGGCGCGTCCGCACGCGCCACCAGCTCCGCGTCCAGCCAGCCCCTGAGGCTGTTGTAGAACGCCAGGCCCTGCGCACGGGCCAGATCCCCGGTGGTGAGCACCGCCTGGCCCAGTCGGCCTTCGGCCAGCAACGCGGCCCGGTAGGTGCCCGCCAGCAGTCCACTGGAGAGCGCGGGCGTGAGCCACACGCCGTCGAGCCGAAGTGCCACGTTGCCCCGGGTGAACTCGGTGAGTTCGCCGCGCTCGTTGACCAGCAGGTGGTCGAACACCGCCGGGTCGGTGGGGGCCAGCACGTCGTAGTGCGCACGCCGCGTGGTCTTGTAGCGGATGAACTCCTGCAACGCGCCGCCCGTGGTCAGGGGCGCGGGCGCCAGCGCCACGCGCACCGGCTGGGCGGTGTCGGCCATGGGAAAGGCCTGCAGCTCGATCGCGCCCTGGGCGTCCAGGGTCAGGCGCACGCGCCACAGCCCCTGCGCGTGTCCTGCGCCGGCCAGTCGGGACAACTGCTCGCGCAGCGCCGGCAGATCGCAGGGGTAGCCGAAGTGGCGGGCGCTGTCCTGCAGGCGCTGCAGGTGGCGCTCCAGCAGCCAGTAGACGCCGCCTTCCAGGCGCAGGGTTTCCAGCAGCGAGAAGGGTTCGCTCACCCGGTGCAGGAGGTGGCTCTTGGTCATCAGTTCATCCCATTCGGAGGCGGGGTCGGCGTAGACGGTCAGCCCGCTGCCCACGCCGTAGCGGGCCTGCCACGTCGGGGGCGTGACCGGGTCGTGGTGCAGTGTCAGGGTGCGGATCGGCACGTTGAAGGTGGCATGCCCACCGGGGCGGACCACGCCCAGCGCACCGCAGTAGAAGCCGCGGGGCCCGGACTCCAGCCGGGTGATCCAGTGCATGGCCCGCCGCTTGGGGGCGCCGGTGATGCTGCCGCAGGGAAAGAGGGCGCGGAACACGTCGGTGAGCGTGGTGCCCCCACGGGCCCGGGCCGAGAGGCTGGAGGTCATCTGCCAGACCGAAGGCCATGCCTCGGCCTCCATCAGCCGGTCCACCCGCACCGAGCCCGGCCGCGCGATCCGGTTCAGGTCGTTGCGCAGCAGGTCCACGATCATCACGTTCTCGGCGCGCTCCTTGGGGCTGGCCAGCAGTCGCTCGCGGGCGGCGGCGTCCAGGGCCGGGTCGCCCTCCCGACCGGCGGTGCCCTTCATGGGGCGGCACTGCAAGCGGCCGCCTTGCCCGTCGGGTTGCCAGTCGAAAAACAGCTCGGGCGAGGCGCTCAACACGTGGCGGCGCCCTCCGTCCAGCCACAACAGGTAGCCATCGGGTTGCCGCGCGCGCAGGGCATGCATCCAGGCCGAGGGTTCGCCGTTGAGCGTGCCCACCAGGGCCGTGGTCAGGTTGATCTGGTAGCAGTCGCCCGCGGCCATGGCCCGCTGCGCGCGCTCCACCTGGGCCAGGTAGTGCGCGCGCGACTCGGGCAGGGTCCAGTGCGCCGCCCGGGGCCGGTCCGATGAAAGGATGGGGGTGGTCAGCGGGGCCTCGTACACCCCGAACCAGACCAGCGGCCATTCGGGATCGGGCGCCTGCACGGGCAGCGAGGCGTCAAAGGCCGGCGCGGCCTCGTAGGCCAGACCGCCCACGCACCAGCGGCCCGCATCCGCATGGGCCTGCACCCGTTCAATCGCGCCGAACACCTCGGCCAGAGACCAGGCCTCGATGACCTCGGTGGGCTGGTCGAAGCAGGCCCGCAAACGGCCTCCCGACACGGCCTGGGGGGCGGTGTCGGGAAAATCGATGACAGCGCGCAAGATGGAAAGGGCCAGTCTGGCGGCGCTCGGTCTCTCAGTGGTGATGGCCGTGCGCACCGTGCGCGTGGCCGTGGGCGACCTCTTCGGCCGACGCGGCCTGCACGTCCACCACCTTCACCGCAAAGCGCAGCACCTGCCCGGCCAGCGGGTGGTTGCCGTCCAGGTGCACCGTGTCGCCCTTGATCTTCTTGACGGTGAAAACCTGCTCACGGCCCTGGTCGTCGGTGCCCTGCAACTGGCCACCCACCTTCACGCCGGGCGGGAATTCGCTTTTGGGAATGCTGTGCACCAGGCTCTCGTCGCGCGCGCCGAAGGCGTCTTCGGGCTGCAGCACCAACTGGGCCGAAAAACCCTTTTCCTGGCCGTCCAGCGCCTTCTCGATGCCGGGCAGGGTGTTGTTGTAGCCGCCATGCAAGTAGGCCCGCGGCTCCTTGCCGTCCTCCAGCAATTTGCCCTGCGCATCGGTGGCGCGGAAGGTGATGGTGACGATGGTGTCTTTGGTGATTTTCATGGGGGGATATTCGAGTGAAGTGTCTTATCAAGGGCACCCGTGGAACCGGCTTAGCCGGGCCACCAGGTGCGTCCCCCCACCGGGGGGAAGCCGCGAAGCGGCGCAGGGGGGGTTACCGTTTCGGCCGCCAGGCCTTGCAGACCGCGTCGTTGGTTTCCAGGTAGGGCCCTTCGATCAGGTCGATGCAATAAGGCACAGCGGTGAAGATGCCGTTGACCTTTTGGCTGCCGTCGGCGTTTTTCAGGCCTTCCAGCGTTTCGGCGATGGCCTTGGGCTGGCCCGGCAGGTTGATGATGAGGCTCTGGTCGCGGATCACGGCCACCTGGCGCGAGAGGATGGCCGTGGGCACGAAGGCCAGGCTGATCTGGCGCATCTGCTCGCCAAAACCGGGCATTTCCTTGTGCGCCACGGCCAGCGTGGCTTCGGGGGTCACGTCGCGTTTGGCCGGTCCGGTGCCGCCGGTGGTGAGTACCAGGGCGCAACCCGCGTCCACCAGCTCGATCAGCGTGGCGCTGATCGTGGCCTGCTCGTCGGGGATCAGGCGCGGCTCGAAAGTGATGGGGTTTTTCAGCGCGCGCGTGAGCCAGTCCTGCAGCGCGGGCAGGCCCTTGTCTTCATAGACGCCGCTGCTCGCGCGGTCGCTGATGGACACGATGCCGATGCGCACCGGCGCGGCGGCTGGGGGGCTGGTGGGGGAGGTTGGGTTCATGGCTGTTCGCTGTCTTCGGCGGGAGGTTCGCCGCCGCCGGCTTCATCGCTGCTCTGCGTGAGCACGGCTTTGACGATCTGGAAAATTTCCCGGTAGGCCTTGGCGTGGCGCGCGGCCTCACCCGGGCGTTCTTTCAGGGCCTGCGCGTCCTTGCGCGCCTGGCGGATGAGCGCGCGCAGCTGCTGCACGTCGGCGCCGGCGTCGAACTGCAGCCAGCGCGTGAGCGCGTCGTCGTCGGCGATCAGCTTGTCGCGCCATTGTTCGGCCTGGTGCAAGGCCAGCGTGGCCTGCGCCGAGGGCTTGCGCTGTTCTTCCAGCGCGGCCTCGATGGCGGCGATGGCGTCTTCGTCGAGCTTGCGCATCAGCTTGCCGATGAACTGCATCTGGCGGCGCCGGCCTTCGAAGTTGGTGATGCGTTTGGCCTCGGCCAGCGCGTCGGTCAGCTTGTCCGACAGGCTGTGCGCGTCCGCGAGTCGGGCCATGACCGTGGCGCTGAGCGTGAGCATGCTTTCGCCCAGTGCCTGCAGCCGGTCGCTCTCTTTTTTCAGGTCCGTCTTGCTCATGTCGGCCGAGCCCTTGAGCTCGCGTTTGAGCTCCAGGTCCAGTTCACTGCCTTCGGCGACGAACTGGCCACGGACGAAATAGCCTTTGGTGGGTTTGCGGGACATGTTGGTATGAATCCCCTGCACCGCCTGCGGCCTCACCCCTCAAAGGGCGCCAGCTGCGGTCCGCCCTGGGCTTGACGAAGGGTGGATCCGCGCTGGCCAGGACGGCCGTGCCTCTGGCGTTGCGGGAAAGGGGATGGGTGAGAGAACAAAAAGGGGACCGGCAAGTATCATAGCCGTCCACATGAAAAAAGCTCCCAATACCCCGGCCCCAGTCCCCGCAACCAACCCCGCCGCCGCCACCGCGGCCAACGGGCGGACCCCGTTGACGGGTTTCCAGTACGCGCGGGGCCAGTTCGAAGACCTGGTGGACCTGGCGCTGGGCCACGCTCGGCAACTGGGCGCGGTCGACGCGGCGGCCGAGGTGTCCGAGGGCGCGGGCCTGAGCGTGTCGGTGCGCAAGGGCGAGCTGGAGAACGTGGAGCGCAACCGCGACAAGTCGCTCGGCGTGACCATCTACCTGGGACAGAAGCGCGGCAACGCCTCCACCTCCGACTTCTCCCCCGACGCGATCCGCCAGACGGTGCAGGCTGCCTACGACATCGCCCGCTTCACCGCCGAGGACCCGGTGGCCGGCCTGCCCGACCCGCAGGACGTGGCCGACAGCTACCCCGATCTGGACCTGTTTCACCCCTGGTCCATCACTTCCGAAGAGGCGCTGCGCATCGCCCTGGCCTGTGAAGCCGCGGCCTTTGCCACCAGCAAACAGATCCGAAATAGCGAAGGCGCCGGTGTCTCGGCCCAGCAGTCGCACTTTTTCTCGGCCCACATGCGCGGCGGCGAACGCGGCAAACCCGGCATCTTCAGCGGCGGCTACGCCAGCTCGCGCCACAGCCTGTCGGTGGCACCCATCGCCGGCAAGGGCGCCAACATGCAGCGCGACCACTGGTACAGCTCAATGCGCTCGCCCGAAGACCTGGCCAGCCCGCAGGCCATCGGCCGTTATGCCGCCGAGCGCGCACTGGCGCGCCTGAATGGCCGCAAGATCGCCACCACCGAGTGCCCGGTGCTGTTCGAGTCGCCGCTGGCCGCGGGCCTGCTGGGGGCCTATGTGCAGGCCACCAGCGGCGGCGCGCTCTACCGCAAGACCACGTTCCTGAACGACAGCCTGGGCAAACGGGTACTGGCCAAACACCTCGACATCGTGGAAGACCCGCACGTGCGCAACGGCAAAGGCAGTTCACCCTTTGACGACGAAGGTGTGCGCACGCAGAAGCGCAAAGTGCTCAGCGCGGGCCGTGTGCAGGGCTATTTCCTCTCCACCTACTCGGCGCGCAAGCTCGGCATGCGCACCACCGGTAACGCTGGTGGTTCGCACAACCTCACGCTCACCAGCCGCCTGACCCAGCCCGGTGACGATCTCAAGGCCATGCTCAAAAAGCTCGGGCGTGGCCTGTTCGTCACCGAACTCATGGGCCAGGGCGTGAACTACGTGACCGGCGACTACTCACGCGGCGCCTCGGGTTACTGGGTGGAAAACGGCGACATCGCCTACCCGGTGCACGAGATCACCATCGCCGGCAATCTGAAGGACATGTTCCAAGGCATCGAAGCCGTGGGCGCCGACGCCTACAACTACGGCGCCAAGACCGTGGGTTCGATCCTGGTCAACCGCATGAAGGTCGCGGGCAGCTGAGCGCGAAGGCCCGGTTCAGAGGCAGCGCTCGCTGTAGCGCTCTTCGAACAGCGCCAGATCCCGCAGATCGCCTTCGCTCGGGTTGGGGCGTTGTTTGCGACGGTGGATCGACATGCGCATTTCCGCACACTGGTTGCGAAAGCGGGTTTCCGCTTCCTGGGATTCGAACCGGCGCTGCTGGGCCAGTTCCTGTTGTTCCTCGGCCTGCTTTTCCTTGCTGCGCTGATCCTGACGCAGTTGGCGATAGGCCTTCGAGCGTTCGTCTGAACACTCCCGCTCGAAGTTCTGCTGCATCTCGCGCACCGTCTCGTGGCTCAGGCCGCGGTTGGGCGCGGTGCGGATGCCGTCCTGCATCGTGACGCATCGGGCGCTCATGTAGGCCTGTTCTTCACCTGCCCGTTCGATCCGTTGCACGGGGCGCTCATACGGTTTCGGTGCCTCACGGGCCGGACCGTAATAGACCATGCCCGGTGTGGGCAGTCTCGGACAGGGCTGCCGCGATCGGTAAGCCGTGCCGCCTTCGGTCTTGCAGGCGTAGGTCGTTTCCGCCCACGCTGGCGCGCTGCACGCAGCCAGAAAAAGGACGATGGAGGCTCGCAAGGAGCTGTGATTCTGGTTTCCGAACGCCATGGCCCTGTGTGGTGCAAGTGAAGGAGGGCAAATTCTAGTGGGAAAGCCCCGTTGCATCGCTTGGTCGGGTGTGCGTTATTGCTTGCGTTGCACGAACAGGTTGCGTTTGGCGTCCTCGGGGTAGGCAAAGGTCACGGCGCCGTTGCGCACCTTGCCCATGACCAGCATGTTCTGGCTGATGGCGTCCTTGTCTTCGAGCGTGAAGGGGCGTTCGTAGGTGGCCACCACGCCGTAATAGACGCGCGGAATGTTCTCCAGCGCGGCCTTGACGGCCGGGCCGCCGAACTTGCCGTTGCGGATGCCGAACAGCGCGTAGGTCAGCAGGTAGGTGCTGTCGTAGGCCTGGGCCGCGGCCATCGGCACGGCGATCTTGTGTTTGTACTTGCGTGCATACGCGCTCAGGAACGCTGCTCGCCGCTCGTTGCTGGGCTCCGCGATGAAGGTCTGCGCCATCAACGCGCCTTCGGCGGCCTGTTTGGCGCCATCGATGAAGAAGGGGAAGGACAGGGGCCACGCGCCCACCTGGGGCACATCCCACTTGAGCTCACGCCGGCCATTGGCAATGGCCGCGTTCTCCGGGCCCACGGTGTAGCTGAACACCACGTTGGCACCCGCGGCCTGTGCCGCTTTCAACGGCTCCTTCAGGTCTTTCACGCCGAGCGGAAAGCGCGCGACGTGCACGGCTTTGAGGCCCTTGGCGGCCAGTGCGGCTTCCACGTCCTTCAGGCCCGCCTCGCCATAGCCTGTGGTGTCGGCAAAGATCGCGACCTGGGTCCAGCCGCGTTTGACCAGATCGTCCACCACGAATGGCGCCTGAATCGAGTCCCGCGCCGAGGTGCGGAAGATGTAGCTTTGGGGCGCGGGAAACTTGGTGGTCAGCGGCGTGCCGGTCGAGCAGGGAATGATCAGAGGCGACTGGTTGCTCTGGAACACGTCCAGCGACAGGGCCGCCACGCCGGTGTTGCAAAAGCCAATGGTGGCCACAACGCCCGCGCTGACGAGTTCCTGTGAGCCCTTCAGTCCCACATCCGGATTGCCCTGGTCGTCCTTGATCACCAGTTCCAGCGGGCGCCCCAGGTAGCCGCCGACGGCGTTGATCTCGTCCACCGCCAGCTGTATGCCGTGCAGCATCGGGTTGCCGAAATCCGAGGAAGGGCCACTGAAGGGGCCGATGACGCCGACTTTGACGGTGGGCGGTGTCTGGGCAGCGGTCGACAATGCGATCACGGTGGCCAGCATTCCGATGGCCCGGGGAACAAACAAACGCAGTCGCTGCATGGGACACCTCTTGAAAGTGCCCAGAGTCTATGAAGACCGGCGTGGCCGGCGGAACGCGGTTTTCCCTGAGTCGAGCGGTGGAGGTCAGCAATCCGTCAGCTTGCAGCGCCACCAGGGCGGGCGCTGTGGCGTTATCCCGCCAGTGCGGCCTTGACAGCCGCCGACACTTGGCCCATGTCGGCCTTGCCGGCCAGGCGGGTCTTCACCGCACCCATGACCTTGCCCATGTCGCCCGGACCTTTTGCGCCGAGTTCTTCGACGATGGCCCTGACCTCGGTGGCCACTTCCTCGGCCGACAGGCGCGCCGGCAGGTAGGCCTGCAGCACCTTCATCTCGGCGGACTCCTTGTCGGCCAGGTCCATGCGGTCGGCCTTGGTGAAGGCCTCGATGCTGTCCTTGCGCTGCTTGATCAGTTTGTCGACGATGGCGATGACCATGGTGTCGTCCAGCTCCACGCGCTCGTCCACTTCCTTTTGCTTCATGGCCGCGGTCAGCAGGCGGATGGTGCCCAGGCGCTCGCTGTCCTTGGCGCGCATGGCGGCTTTCATGTCTTCGGTGATGCGTTCTTTGAGGCTCATGGTGGGGCTCCTGGGGTGGGGGTGAGAGGGTTGCTGGAATGAAAAAAGCCCGCCTGAGCGTCCTCCAGCGGGCTTTTTCGGCTGCCGGGCAGACCGGCGGCTCGACTTCAGTACAGCTTCTTGGGCAACTGCATGGAGCGCACGCGCTTGTAGTGGCGCTTGACGGCGGCGGCCTTCTTGCGCTTGCGTTCGGCGGTGGGCTTTTCGTAGAACTCGCGGGCGCGCAGGTCGGTCAGCAGGCCGAGCTTTTCGATGGTGCGCTTGAAGCGACGCAGAGCGACGTCAAAGGGCTCGTTGTCTTTTACACGGATGGTCGTCATTGAAGAAGAAATTCCAGAATGCACAGAAAGAGGATGACCGGGAAGATCGGGCCCGAGCGTCGTTTCTGCAAAGTTCCCCCGCCTGTTAACTAGTATTGGCCGACGGGGGTCTGCCAGCAAAGCCTTGGATTATAGCCCTTCGCGGCGTGCAGGCAACTCCCCGTCAGCGCGGGATTTGTCCATGCGGTGGCCGGAGGAGAGACCGGGGGCGTGAAAGCTCCTTGAATCGACGGGCGCCTGCGCCCGGTCGTGCAAACCGTAGTCGCGCAGCACCTCGGCCACCCTCAGGCGGTAGTCCGCGAACAGCTGCGCGCGCCCTGCCGCCTGGGCCTGGCGGTGGTGTTCCAGACCCCGCCACCGCCGCACGGCCTCTTCGTCGCGCCAAAACGACAGCGACAGCAGCTTGCCGGGGTGGAGCAGGCTTTCAAACCGCTCCACACCCATGAAACCGTCCATGCCCTGCAGTTCCTGGCTCAGGGCGGCGGCGGTGTCCAGGTAGGCCTGGCGCTGCCCGTCGTTCGGCTGCAGCTCGAAGATCACGGCGATCATGCGGGCACCTCCGCGGTATCGACCGGCCCGGCGGCGCGCTCGAACGTGCCCGCAACGACCTCGGTGAAACGGCGCTCTTCGCGCAGGATGAAACGCTGCTGCTGCGCCAGGGCGAAGTTGGCCTGGCCTTCGGGGTCGGCGCGCAGGCGGGCGCGGTAGGCCTCGTAGGCGGCCAGGCTGTCAAAGGCGATCAGGCCCCAAGCTTCGACGTTGCTGCCCTCGTGGGGCAGAAAGTAGCCCAGCAGGTGGCCCCCGCAGCGGGGGATGATGCGGCCCCAGTTTTCGGCGTAGGCCCGGAAGGCCTCGCGCTGAAAGGGGTCGATTTCGTAGCGGATGAAGCAGGTGATGGTCATGGAGGGTTCTCCTTCACAGTGGGGACGAGGGATCGGAAGCGATGGGTCCGACATGGGACCTCATGGTGTCGCGGGGCTCGACCAGGATGCTTCGCTGTGGAGCGAAGCGTCGCAGCGCGGGTTTGCCGCACACTCGGGCCATGCAAACGAACCGCATCGCGCACGTCGCCGCCCTGGTCGGCGAGCCCGCACGCACCGCCATGCTGATGGCCTTGATGGACGGGCGTGCGCTCACCGCCCGCGAACTGGCCGACGTGGCCGGCATCACGCCGGCCACGGCCAGTCGCCATCTGGGCCTGCTGGTGGAGGCGCAGCTGCTGCACGTGGCGCACCAGGGGCGGCACCGTTACCACCGGCTGGCATCGCCCGAGGTGGCGCGGGTGCTCGAAGGCCTGATGCAGCTCGCCGCGCCGCCTCGGGATGCGGTGCCCCGTCGCCTGGCCGTCGGCCCGCGCGATGCCGCGCTGCGCATGGCGCGCACCTGCTACGACCACCTGGCCGGTCGTCTGGGCGTGGCCATCGCCGGCCATTTGCTGGCGTCGGGGGCGGTGGTGTTCGACGGCGACGACACGGCGGGCCACGTGACCGATCGTGCGGGGGATGCCTTGCGCGGTTTGGGGCTGGGCGCCGGTGGGGCGCTGCTGGCCGGCGGCCAGGGGCGGCGGCCGCATTGCCGCCCGTGCCTGGACTGGAGCGAACGCCGCATGCATCTGGCCGGCCACCTGGGTGCACTGATCTGCCGCCACTGCCTGGAGCGGGGCTGGCTGCTGCGGGGGACGGGAACGCGCGCGCTCACCATCACGCCGCCGGGCGCGTTGGCCCTGCGCGACTGGCTGGGCACCGCGCGCTGGCGCGACGTCGTGGATGACTGAGAGAACCGGGGTCAGGCGCCGGGCAGGGCCATCGCGCAGGCGTGGGCGCTGGCCCAGGCCCACTGGAAGTTGTAGCCGCCGAGCCAGCCGGTCACGTCCACCACCTCGCCGATGAAATACAAGCCGGGCTGTTTCGATTCCATGGTCTGGGACGAGAGCTCGCGCGTGTCCACGCCGCCGAGCGTGACCTCGGCCTTGCGGTAGCCCTCGCTGCCGGTGGGCGTGAGCTCCCAGCGCGAGAGGCGCTCGGCCAGCCGGGCCAGGGCCTTGTCCGACGCTTCGCTGATGGGGCGTTGCCAATCGGTGTCTTGCGCCACCCAGGCATCCGCCAGACGGCTGGGCACGAGCGTGGCCAGTTCGTTGGCGATCAGCTTGCGGGACGTGGCCTTGGCGCGCGCCAGGGCCGCGGGCAGGTCCACTTCGGGCGCCAGGTTGAGGCGGATCGGCGTGCCCTCGCGCCAGTAGCTGGAGATCTGCAGCACCGCCGGGCCCGAGAGACCGCGGTGGGTGAACAGCAGGTCTTCGGCGAAGCTGATCCGGTTTTTCTTGTCGCCGGTCTCGATCAGTACCGACAGCGAAAGGCCAGACAGGCCCGCATACGGCGCCCAAGCCTCACCGTCAAAGGTGAGTGGGACGAGGCCAGGGCGGGGTTCGACGCTGCGCAGGCCGAACTGCTTCGCGACGCGGTAGCCGAAATCGGTGGCCCCGATCTTCGGGATGGACAGGCCGCCGGTGGCGACCACCACCGCGCGGCTGGCCACGGTGCCGCGCTCGGTATCGAGTTCGTAGCGGCCGTCGCCGGTCACGCGGATGGCTTTGACGCCGCAGGGTTGCCAGCGCATCACGCCGCCGGCCTCGCACTCGGCCAGCAGCAGGGCGATCAGGTCCTCGGCCGAGCGGTCGCAGAACAGCTGACCCTTGTGCTTCTCGTGGAAGGCGATGCCGTATTTCTGCAGCAGCGCGATGAAGTCGGCCGGCGTGTAGCGAGAGAGCGCCGAGCGGCAGAAGTTCGGGTTCTCGCTCAGGAAGTGTTTGTGCGGCGCGCGCGGATCGATGTCGCGGTTGGTGAAGTTGGCCCGGCCGCCGCCCGAGATGCGGATCTTCTCCGCCACCTTCTCGCTGTGGTCGAGCAGCAGCACACGCAGGCCGCGCTGGCCCGCGACACCAGCACAGAAAAGACCGGCCGCACCCGCGCCGATGACGATGGCGTCGAAATCTTGCATGGCGGGCAGTGTAGGCGCACGGACCGGTGGGCGATTCGACTCGAACGAGGTGACCAAGCCCAGGGGTACCGCGGAACCGGCTTCGCCGGGCCGCAGGTGCCGCCCCCTTGAGGGGGGACGTGCGAAGCACGGCGGGGGTGCTTCACCGTCCTCTGCTGCGCTCGGCCAGCACCGCCGCCTTGCGCGTGAGCCGGTCGATCTCGCTGGTGATGTCCGACAGCACGTTGGCCACCACGGCGAACTCGCGGCCATGTTGCCCGGCCCGCGCGGCCATGACCTGTGCGTTGAAGCTCACCACCTTGGCCTCCTTGGCCACGCTCTGGATGTCGTCCACGATGCCCACCAGTTCTTTCATCATGGCGTCCGAGTGCGCCTTGGCGACTTCGTCGAACGCGGTGGTCGCGGTGTTGAGGGCTTCGAGGATGCGATCGGTGTGCCCGACCAGCTCAGCGGTGGTGGCGGACGCGCGCGGGCTGCGCGCCTCGATCTGGTCGAGCGCGCTGCGCATGAGCTGCATGAAGGCCTGCACCACGGGGCCGACCCCGCGCGGGCCCTGGTAGGTTTCGGTGATCTTGCGGGCGCTGGCGGGATCGAGCTGCGCGGTGGTGGCCTGCAGGTGTTGCTGGCTCTCGGTGAACATGCGCAGGCTGCGCTGGGCGGCGTGGTGCCACCCGGCGTCACCGCTGGCGGCGAGCACGGTCTGCAGGATCATGCGCTGCGAGAGCATGCGCTGGCGCGCGGCGAGGTTGACCAGCGACAGGCCCGCGATGTGGTCCGGCGTGTCCTGGCGCGATGGGGTGGTGCTTCGGGTGGCGAGGGGTGTCATGGCCGACACCAAGCAATCGCCGGGCCATGGTTACATCTGCCCGGGCGGTGTGCGGCGCACCAGCATGGCGCGCGGCGGGTGCGCCCAACGGTTGAGCCCGTCGAAGGGCTTGCTTCGACAGGCTCAGGCCGAACGGAGTGGCAGGCCCAGCCCGAGCGGCGGGTGCTGCCCGCACTGGCGCTCAGGCGGCGCGCGACAGTGACAGCGGCTGTGGCAGATCCATCGCGGCCACGCCGCGCACCACGTCACCGACCACGATCACGGCCGGGCTGCCCAACTGTTCGCGGGCGATGGTGGCGCGCAGATCGCCCAGCGTGGTGATCGCGTGGCGCTGCTGGGGCAGGCTGGCGTGCTGGATGATGGCCAGCGGTGTGTCGGCCGGCAGGCCGGTGAGCAGATCGGCCTGGATCTGCTCGGCGCTGGACACGCCCATGTAGATCACCAGCGTGAGCTTGGCGTCGCGCGCGGTGGCGGCCAGGGCCTGCCAGTCGGTGCCGCTGTCGCCGGGCTTGGCGTGGCCGGTGATGAAGACCACGCCGTGCGCATGATCGCGGTGCGTGAGCGGGGCGCCGAGCGAGGTCAGGCCGGCCAAGCCGGCGGTGATGCCGTTGATGATCTGCACCTCGATGCCGGCGGCGCGCAGGTGTTCCACCTCTTCACCACCGCGCCCGAAGATGAAGGGGTCGCCGCCCTTCAGGCGCACCACCACCTCGCCTTCGCGCGCGGCCATGAGCATGAGTTTTTCGATGAAGGCCTGCGGCGTGCTCTTGCAACCGCCGCGTTTGCCCACGTGCACGATGCGCGCGCGGGGCGAGGCGTGGGCCAGCACACCGTCGCTCACGAGGTCGTCCACCAGCAGCACGGTGGCCGCGGCGATGGCGCGCGCGGCCTTGATGGTGAGCAGTTCCGGGTCGCCCGGGCCGGCGCCGACGAGGGTGACGGTGCCCGGGTTGAACTGGGTGGCGGAAGAAACGTTGACGGTGGCGGGCATATTCATGGTGTGGTGACCTCCTGAGCGAGCGTGGTCTCCAGCGCGGGCTGGCGCTGCATTTCTCGCAAGATGTGTTCCACCTGCAGGGCGATGGGGGTGGGCACGGGCAGTTCGCCGTCGAGCACGGCGCGGATGTAGCGCGCGGTGCCGTCGATGTCGACCGTGGTCGGCAGCTCGGGCAGGCTGACCAGCGGCCCTTCCTGCGCGGGCTGCACGGTGTGGGTGGCGCCATCGCGAAACACCGCCATCTTCGGGGTGCGCCGCGCGTCGGCCACCGGTTCGCCCTCGGTGCCGCGCAGCAGCATGGCGTGCGCGCCGGTCAGGGCGAAAGTGGCGGCCATGGAGAGCGCGTATTCGGGGTGCGTGTAGCTGCTGACGATGAAGGCGCGGCCGGCGCAGGGGTTCATGAGCTTGACCAGGCTGTGCGCCGGGTTGCGCAGGCCCACCGCGCGGCGCACGTCGAGCAGGCGCTTGAGGCCCGGGCTCAGCACCTCGGTGGGCGCAAAAGCGATTTCGCCCGCGGCGAGCGAGGACACGCCGGGCGAGGGCGTGATGCCCAGTTCGGCGAACACGCTGGAGGCGAACACGCGCTTGTCTTCGGTGGCCGTTCCGTGCACCAGCACCGGCACGCCGTGGCGCGCCAGCAGCAGGCCGAGCAAGGGCGTGAGCACCGGCAGCTTGCGCGCACCGTTGTAGCTGGGCAGCACCACGGTGGTGAGGCCGTTGTCGGGCACGCGCCGCAAGCGGGCGTGGGCCGCGTCGAGGAAGCCCGCCATTTCTTCGGGGGTTTCACCCTTGATGCGCATGGCCAGGCAGAAACCGCCGATTTCCAGGTCGGTCACGCTGCCGTCGAGCACCTGGCCCAGCAGGTCGGTGGCCTGCTCGCGCGTGATCGCGCGGGCGCCGTCCTTGCCGCGACCGATGACCTTGATGTAATGGCTGATACCCATGGTGCGCGATTGTCCGGGAATCTTGATGACTTGGCGTTATATGGAAAGTGGCCGCCGGCCGCGGGTCAGGCGGCCTGCAGCCCGTGGGGCGTCGCACGCACCAAGCGGCGCAGCTCGGGGATGCACGAGCCGCAGTTGGTGCCGCACTTCAGCCCACCCTGCAGCGCGGCCAGGCGCTGGTCGTCGTTGCCATCGCAGGCCCGCAGGTGGGTGCCGATGTCATCTTCGCTGACGTTGAAGCAGGTGCAGACCTGGCGGCTTCTGGCCACGATGGCGACCGGGGCTTTGGCGCCGGGCATCAGCAGCAGCCGGCCATAGCCCTCGGCGGGCAGCTCGTCCGCGAGCAGGGGTTTGATCCAGACCTCGGCGCGGGTGTCGCCCGCCAGCACGAAGGCTTCGAGCTGTGTGGACCCGCCCTCGCGCAGCAGCCGCGCGGTGCGCCGCTGGCCCAGGCGTTTGTCCACGTAACGCAGCGTGTCGGCGGTGTTCAGCCCCAGCAGGGTTTCGATGCGCTCGATCAGGGCGGTGTCGGGCGCGTCGTGCGCGCTGGCACGCAGCAGCACGCCGGCGCGGTCGCGGCCGAAGGGCACGCAGGAGGCGAAGGGGAACGAGGGCATGAGCGCGCGCAGCTCGGCCTGCACCGCCAGCGCGCGGTCGGCGGGCAGCCAGGCCATGGCCAGCAGGTTCCAGGGCAGTTCGGCCTTGAGGATCTTGACCGCCGCGTGCTTGAGCTCGGGCTGTTTCGAGGTGGGGCAATAGGCCGAGGTTGTGAGCGCGTTGACGCCGGCCAGCGGCTCGCCCGTGCTGCTGCGCCCGCTCAGGTACTCCGGCCCCCAGTGCATGGCGATGAAGGCCTGCGACAGACCGATGTCGCGGCTGGCCTGCAGCGGCACCAGGATGGAGCCGCGCTTGCTGGTCACGTGCACCAGATCGCCGTCTTTCAGGCCGCGGCGTTCGATGTCCTGCGGGTGCAGCTGCACCACCGGCTCGGGCACGTGGCCAAACAGGCGGCCGAGCGTGCCGGTGCGCGTCATGCCGTGCCACTGGTCGCGCAGGCGCCCGGTGCTGAGCGAGAACGGGTAGCGCGATTCGCGCGGCTCGGCCAGCGGCTGCCAGGGCAGGGCGGCGAAGCGGGCCTTGCCGTCGGGGGTGGGGAAGTGGCCGTCTTCGTACAACCGGGTCTGGCCCGTGGTCTCGCCTTCGCGCATCGGCCATTGCTGCGGGCCTTCGCTCTCCAGCGTTTCGTAGGAGAGACCGGTGATGTCAAGGTCGCGGCCGCGGGTGGACTCGCGGTGTTCGAGCCAGATCTGTTCGGGGGTTTGGTAGGGGAAGAGCGTGTTGGTTGGTGCAGCATTTTTCTCCGGCTGCTCCGCAATCGGGGTCAGAGCCGAATTTCGATCGGCGTTGTTGACTGCCTCGGAGGTTTCTGTCCGGAATTCGGATCTGACCCCATTTGCTCTGACCCCGTTTGCTCGAACGGTGTTGGATTCGGTCCGAACGGGGAGGGCTTTTTCCAGCCGCTGCGCGAAGTCCACCACGATGCGCCAGTCGTGCCGGGCCTCGCCGGGCGCGGGCACGGCGGCGCGCACGCGGCTGATGCGGCGCTCGCTGTTGGTGACGGTGCCTTCCTTTTCGCCCCAGGTGGTGGCGGGCAGCAGCAGGTCGGCCCAGTCGCAGGTGGTGGCGGTGGCGTAGGCCTCTTGCACCACGACGAACTCGGCGCGCTTGAGCGCCTGGCGCACGGTGGCCTGGTCGGGCATGGACTGCGCCGGGTTGGTGCACGCAATCCACAGCGCCTTGATCTCCCCGTCGGCCGCGGCCTGGAACATTTCCACCGCGGTCTTGCCCGGCTTCGAAGGCACGTCGGCCACCCCCCAGAGCGCGGCCACTTCGGCGCGGTGCTCGGGGTTGGCGAGGTCGCGGTGGGCGCTCAGCAGGTTGGCCAGGCCGCCCACTTCGCGCCCGCCCATGGCGTTGGGCTGGCCGGTCAGGCTGAAGGGGCCGGCGCCGGGTTTGCCGATCTGGCCCGTGGCCAGGTGCAGGTTGATGAGCGTGGCGTTTTTCGCGGTGCCGCTGCTGCTCTGGTTCAGGCCCTGGCAGTACAGGCTGAGCGTGGCCGGCGAGGTGGCGAACCATTTGGCGGCGGTGAACAGGTCTTCCTTGTTCAGGCCGCAGACCTGCGCCACGTGCTCGGGCGTGCATTCGCGCACCAGCGCCCGCAGCGCGTCGAAGCCGGTGGTGTGCGCGGCGATGTAGGCGGGGTCGATCCAGCCCTCCCACAGCATGATGTGCAGCAGGCCGTGGAACAGCATCACGTCGCTGCCCGGTTGCAGCGGCAGGAACAGGTCGGCCAGATCGGCGGTGTCGGTGCGGCGTGGGTCGGCCACAATCACCCGCATGCCGGGGTGGTTCTTCTTCGCTTCCTCGATGCGGCGGAACAGCACCGGGTGGGCAAAGGCGGCGTTGCTGCCCACGATGAACAGGCAGTCGGCGTGGTTCACGTCGTCGTAGCAGGCGGGCGGCGCGTCGGCGCCCAGCGTGAGCTTGTAGCCCGCCACTGCGCTGCTCATGCACAGGCGCGAGTTGGTGTCCACGTTGTTGGTGCCGATCAGGCCCTTGGCCAGCTTGTTGAAGACGTAGTAGTCCTCGGTCAGCAGCTGGCCGCTGATGTAGAAGCCCACGGCGTCGGGGCCGTGTTTCGCGATGGTGTGGGCGAAGCGCTCGGTCGCCAGATCCAGCGCCGCGTCCCAGCTGACGGGCGTGGGTGCGGTCCCGCGGGCCAGGCGCTGCATGGGCTGCAGCAACCGGGTTTGCCGGGCGATGGTTGGCGTGGCCGTCAGGTGCAGCGTGGTGCCCTTGGTGCAGAGCTTGCCGAAATTGGCCGGGTGGTCCGGGTCGCCGCGCACACCGGTGATCTGGTGACCCTGGCTTTCGATGAGCACGCCGCAGCCGACGCCGCAATACGGGCAGGTGGAGCGGGTGATGGACGTGCTCATGGTCATGCGCAGGTGGTGCGTCGTGCCGGGCCGGCGATGGGGCGGGTCAGATCGGTGGCCTGGGTGGCCAGCTCGTTCGCGTCCAGGAACACCTGGCCGTCTTCCACCTTCACCGCGAACTTCGGTGTGCAGCCCTCGTCGGGCGCGGCGGCCTGGCCGGTGCACAGGCCGATGGTCCAGTTGTGCAGCGGGCAGGCCACGCTGGTACCGAACACGATGCCCTGCGAGAGCGGGCCGCCCTTGTGCGGGCAGCGGTCGAGCAGGGCGAACACCTCGTTCTGGTCGTTGCGGAACACCGCCACGTCCAGGCCTTGCTCGCGCGCCACGCGGCGCGAACCCAGCACGGGGATGTCGTCGACGCGACAGATGGGCTTCCATTCACTCATGATGCTTCCAGTCCTCAGGTTTTGATGGCGGCGTACAGACCGGTCACCCGGTCCATCACGCTGAGCAGGTTTTCACTCGTCACGAACACGTCGGACAGGGGTTTGGCGGCGGCGCCCGCGGTCTGCATGCGCTGCAGCGCCTGGTCGAAAAAGAACCACTGGCCATCGGCCAGCTGCAGTTCCGCGCGGATGCGGTCGGTGGCCTCGGGGGCGTTGCGCAGCAGTTCCATGGCGCTCAGGAACTCGGTGCGCGCCTTGCCGATTTCGGCCGTGGCGGTGGCCGCGTCCACGGGCAGCGTGGCGGCGAAGTAGAACTTGGCCATGCGCTGCGAGAGCATGCGCTGGCGCCCGGCCACGTTGACCAGCTTGCCCACCGGGCGTCCCGATGCCGCTTCGTATTGCACCGTGCCCTGGTGCGCCAGCGCCAGCACCCGCGCATCGGCCTGCAGCACGGCGCCCGCGCCCGGCTTGCCCGGCGCGGTGCCGATGAGCGCGGTCTTGTAGTCGCTCCAGGCCGCTTCGAGTTTCACGTAGGTGTCGCGGATGTCGGGCGAGGGCGCGTAGGCCTTGAGCTCGACGAGCTGGCGGTCGAACAGGGCCATCGACTTGTCGAGCACCGCCTGCGCGCTGCCGCTTTCGGTCTTGTGCACCAGCGCCAGCCAGGCCTTGCCCATGCGCTGCGACAGCATGCGCTGGCGGCCGGCCTTGTTGATGGCGTCGTTGAGGTCCAGCACCTGGGCCTGTGCGTTCAACAGCGGGAGGCCGGCAGCGGCGGCGACGATCAGGGTTCTGCGATTAAACAAATGGGCGTTCATGGCATTTTCTTTCCAAAAAAACCACAGTGTCTGGCGCGCTGGTTTTCAGAAAAATGGCGCAGTTGAAGAATTTCACGAAAGGGCGCTCACGGCCTCGAACTGGCGCGTGTCCACCGCGGCTTCCTTGAAGTCGAACCAGGGGTCGGGCTCGCCGTCCAGCGCGAACTGCAGCTGTTCCCACAGGGCCTTGCGGCCTTCGTGGTCTTCCAGAATGCGTTTCTTCACGTAGTCCAGGCCGACGCGGTTCACGAAGTGCACCGTGCGCTCCAGGTACCAGCCCTCCTGGCGGTACAGCTCGCAGAAAGCGCCGGTGTACTCCAGCACCTCGGCGGCGGTCTTGAGCTTGACGAGGAAGTGCGCCACCTCGGTCTTGATGCCGCCGTTGCCGGCGATGTACATCTCCCAGCCCGAGTCCACGCCGATGATGCCGACGTCCTTGATGCCGGCCTCGGCGCAGTTGCGCGGGCAGCCCGAGACGGCGAACTTCACCTTGTGCGGCGCGTACATGCGCCACATCGCGCGCTCCAGGTCCTTGCCCATCTGGGTCGAGTCCTGCGTGCCCATGCGGCACCACTCGCTGCCCACGC
Organism: Hydrogenophaga taeniospiralis; assembly: GCF_020510445.1. Taxonomy (NCBI): domain Bacteria; kingdom Pseudomonadati; phylum Pseudomonadota; class Betaproteobacteria; order Burkholderiales; family Comamonadaceae; genus Hydrogenophaga; species Hydrogenophaga taeniospiralis. Next base: position 4,487,529 of record NZ_JAHBAG010000001.1, on the reverse strand, counting down.
AGGTTTTGACCGTGCGCAGGGCCTTGGCGTAGGCGTGGCCCGAGGGCATGCCGATGTCTTTCCAGACGTTGACCAGGTCTTCCTTCTTCACGCCCAGCAGGTCGATGCGCTGGCCGCCCGTGACCTTGACGGTGGGGATCTTGTACTTGTCCACCGCGTCGGCGATGCGGCGCAGTTCGTCGGCGGTGGTCTCGCCGCCCCACATGCGCGGGATCACGCTGTAGGTGCCGTCTTTCTGGATGTTGGCGTGCGAGCGCTCGTTGATGAAGCGCGATTGCGGGTCGTCTTTCGCCTCCTTGGGCCAGGTGCTGATCAGGTAGTAGTTGACGGCCGGGCGGCAGCTCGCGCAGCCGTTGGGCGTCTTCCAGTTCAGGTGGGCAAACACCTGGGCCGTGGTCAGCAGCTTGCTGCCGTCGGGCAGCGGCGTTCGGATGGCTTCGCGCACCGCTGCGTGGCCGTGTTCGGTGCAGCCGCACATGGCTTTCATCTTCGGCGTGGCCGAGTAGTCGCCGCCGGCGGTGAACATCAGGATCTGCTCGACCAGGCCGGTGCACGAGCCGCAGCTGGCGCTGGCCTTGGTGTGCTTGCGCACCTCGTCCAGCGTGAACAGGCCTTTGTCCTTGATGGCCTTGCAGATGGTGCCCTTGGTCACGCCGTTGCAGCCGCAGACCTCGTCGGAGTCGGCCATGGCCGCGGCCTTGCTCTGGCCCTGGTGGCCGGCGTCGCCCAGGTGGCTCTCGCCAAACATCAGCTTGTCGCGGATGTCGTTGACCGTGCGGCCTTCGCGCAGCAGCTTGAAGTACCAGCTGCCGTCCACCGTGTCGCCGTACAGGCAGGCGCCGACCAGCTTGTCGCCCTGGATCACCAGTTTCTTGTAGACGCCGCCCGAGGGGTCGCTCATCACGATCTCTTCGGTGCTGTCGTCGCCCATGAAGTTGCCGGCGGAAAACAGGTCGATGCCCGTCACCTTGAGCTTGGTGGAGGTGAGCGAGCCGGTGTAGCGGCCAATGCCGAACTCGGCCAGGTGCGTGGCCAGCACCTTGCCCTGCTCGAACAGCGGGGCCACCAGGCCGTAGGCGATGCCGCGGTGCGCCGCGCACTCGCCCACCGCGTAGATGCGCGGGTCGGTCACGGTCTGCATGGTGTCGCTCACCACGATGCCCTTGTTCACATACAGGCGCATGGTTTCGGCCAGCGCGGTGTTGGGGCGGATGCCCACGGCCATCACCAGCAGGTCGGCCGGCACCTCGGTCCCGTCCTTGAAGCGGATCGCCTTCACGCGTCCGTCTTCACCGCCCACCAGTTCCTGCGTCTGCGCACCGATCAGGAACTTCATGCCGCGCTGTTCCAGCGAGGCCTGCAGCATCTTGCCGGCCACGTCGTCCAGCTGGCGCTCCATCAGCCAGGGCGCGACGTGCACCACGCTCACCGTCATGCCGCGCTTCATCAGGCCGTTGGCCGCTTCCAGGCCCAGCAGGCCGCCGCCGATGACCACCGCGTGTTTGTAGGTGGCGGCCGCGTCGATCATGGCCTGCGTGTCGGCGATGTCGCGGTAGGCCAGCACGCCCTTGAGGTCCTTGCCGGGGATCGGCAGGATGAAGGGGTTGGAGCCGGTCGCCATGATCAGGCGGTCGTAGGGCGCGCTCACGGGCTCGCCCGCGGCGTTCACACCGTGCACCACGCGCCGGATGCGGTCCACCTCGGTGACCTTGACGCCCGCGTGCAGGGTGATGCCGTTGTCGCTGTACCAGGACCAGTCGTTGAGCACGATCTCGTCCAGCGTCTGCTCGCCCGCCAGCACCGGCGAGAGCAGGATGCGGTTGTAGTTCGGGTGCGGCTCGGCGCCGAAGACCGTGATGTCGTAGAGGTCCGGGGCGATCTTGAGCAGCTCTTCAAGCGTGCGCACACCGGCCATGCCGTTGCCGACCATCACCAGTTTTGCTTTTTTCATCGCGGGGACTCCATTCATGTGTGAATAACTGAGGTGCGTCCAGGCGAGGAGACGGGCGACAACGCGCACGCATGCCAGGACACGAATTGGGGTAGGGATACGATCGGGCCGACCGAGCAGTCGGCGCCAGACAGGCCTTCGTGGCCGCCTGGACAAGCTACGCACGTCGTTGTGCGTGGAACCCGCAGCGCATTGGCTGGGGTGGACGCGTCGTTACGTCCGAGGTGATTTAAGCAATACCTGTGCCACGCAACGAAGCGTGCCCAGGCCCCTCTTTTTCAGGCATTCTTGGCGCCTGGTCTGTGCCGCCTTTCGGGGCGCACGCTGTTTACCCAAGTCTTTGATTCATATGCATGTTTCTGTGGTTTTGTTGTGTGATGGGCTGGCCCGCCAGCCGCTGGTGAACGACCTGGAGGCCGCGGGCGCCCAAGTGCTGGCGGTGGTGGATGCCTGCAGCCAGCTGGTGCAGAGCGTGGTGCGCCATGCACCAAATTTGGTGGTGGTGCAGGCCCCCCAGCCCGACGACGCCTTGTTCAAGGCCACGCAGACCCTGGCCGAGGTGTCGCCGCTGCCGGTGCTGGTGTTCACCAACGACGGCGATGCCGCGCACATCGTGCGCGCCACCGAATCGGGCGTGCACGCCTACGTGGTCGGCGGCTACGGCGCGCAACGCCTGCGCCCGCTCATGCAGCTCGCGCAGGCGCGCTTCAAACGCGAGCAGGCCCTGCTCGAAGAGCTGCGCGACGTGTCCACCCGCTTCGAAGAACGCAAGGCCGTGGAGCGCGCCAAGGGCATCCTCATGAGCGCGCGCCAAGTGTCAGACGACGGCGCCTTCGAGATCCTGCGCACCGCGTCCATGCACAGCAACCAGCGCCTGGGCCAGGTGGCGCAGCACATCATCCAGTCGGCCCATTTCGCCGAAGGCGTGAACCGCTCTGGCCAGCTGCGCATGCTCTCGCAGCGCCTCGTCAAACACTGGCTGCTGCGGCTGGCGGGCGTGCAGGTGGCGCAGCACCTGGCGCTGCAGACCGACTCGGCCCAGCGCATCGACGCCAACCTCGCGCTGCTCGGAAAAAACCTCTCGCAGCCCACCTTCGGCGACCTGCTGGCCCAGGTGGTGGCCACCTGGAAGGCGCTCAAGAAAGCCCTGAAAGCCGAGCCCGCGCTGGACCAGCTCGCGCCCATCAACGCCCTGGCTGAGCGCCTGCTGCAAGACGCCGACCGCCTCACCGCCAGCCTGGAGAGCGCCGGCAGCGTGGCGCCGCTGCGCATGCTCAACATGGCCGGGCGCCAGCGCATGCTCTCGCAGCGTTTTGCCAAAGCGGCGCTGCTCGGGGTGCTGGAGCCCGACGCGCCCCAGCGGCAGCACCAGGCCGACATGGAAGCCGCGCGCCAGGCCTTCGAGCAGGGCCTGGCCTACCTGAACGGCCTGCCCCTGTCCACGCCCGAGATCCGCCGCACGCTGGAGTCCGCCGCCCAGGGCTGGCAACAGGTGGTGACCGGCGCCGACCACGTGCGCCGCCCGGCCGGGCGCGACCGCCTGCTGCGCCTGGAAGGCCTGGCGGCGGCCAGCGAAAGCCTGCTCGACGATTTCGAGCAGCTGTCGGCCCAGTACGAACGCAGCATGCAAATGCTCATGGGCTGAACGCATGGCCTTTCATATAGATATTGGCTTTGTCTGCCAGACCGGCCGCAAAGAGAAGAACGAAGACTTCTGCGCCGCCATGCTGCCGCCCGCAGGGCAGGAAGACATGGGCTCCATCGTCGCCATCGCCGACGGCGTGAGCACCGGTGGCATGGGCGGCGAGGCGGCGCAGACGACGGTCACCAGTCTGGTGCGCAGCTACCACGACACGCCCGAAACCTGGGACACCACCGTCGCGCTCGACCGCATCATCGGCGCGCAGAACACCTGGCTCACCGGCACCAACCACCGCCGCCAGCCCGCCATGGGCCTGACCACGCTCACGGCGCTGGTGCTGCGCGGTCAGTCGTACACCGTGGCCCACGTGGGCGACTCGCGCTGCTACCTGCTGCGCGAAGGCCAGACCCTGCTGCTCACGCACGACCACGTCGTGAACCACCCCGACATGCGCCACCAGCTGCTGCGCGCCGTGGGCCTGGAAGACCACCTCGTGGTGGACTACCTGCAGGGCGACCTGCAGGTGGGCGACACCTTCGTCATGCTCACCGACGGCGTGCACGGCAAGCTCTCCGAGCGCCGGATCGCCGAGTGCGCCGCCCCCGCCGGGCAGGCCGCAGGCGCCCAGCCCGCCGCCGAGCGCCTGGTGGCCGAGGCCCTGGCCGCCGGCAGCGACGACAACGTCACCGCCATGGTGGTGCGCGTGCGGGGTCTGCAAGGCCCCAACCTGCAAGACGCCGGCCGCGCCGCCCAGAGTCTGCCCGTGCCGCACAAACTCAAAGTGGGCGAGAGCATCGACGGTCTGACCGTCACCGCCACCGTGGCCGACAACGGCATCAACCTGCTCTACCAGGTGCGCGACCCGCAGACCCAGACGCTCTACGCCCTGAAAACACTGCACCCCGCGCGCGCCCACGACCAGGACGAGCGCGCCATGCTCGCGCACGAAGCCTGGCTCGCCAAACGCATGATGTCCTCGCGCGCGGCCGGCCACCTGGTGGCCATCCACGACCACCTGCCCAACCGCCTGCCGCGCAGCGCCTGCTACCTGCTGTACGACTGGCACAGCGGCGAAACCCTGCAGCAACTGCTGGACCGCCAGCAAAAGCTCGGGCCGGGGCAGGCCGTCAGCGTCGCCATGCAGACCCTGCGCGTGCTCGGCCTGCTGCACCGCCAGGGCGTGATCCACCGCGACATCAAACCCGCTAACCTGCACCAGGGCGACGACGGCGTGCTGCGCGTGCTCGACCTCGGCGTGGCCCTCACCGGGCGCGAGCCCGAGAGCATGCGCCGGCTGCACGCCGGCACCCCCAGCTTCGTCAACCCCGAGCAGTGGGGCCACCACGGCAAGGCCGCGGGCGGCAGCGCCACCGAAGGCGAGCCCGAACTGCCCGACGCCCAGAGCGACCTGTTCGCGCTCGGCGTCACGCTCTACCAGTTGCTCACCGGGAAGTTGCCCTACGGCGAGGTGCTGCCCTACCAGGTGGGCCGCTACTACCGCGACCCCACCGCCCCCAGCCGCCACAACCCCGAAGTGCCCATCTGGCTCGACCACGTGCTGCAGAAGGCCGTGGCGCGCGACAAGTCGCTGCGCTTCGAGACTGCGGAGGAATTCCTGCTCGCGCTGGAGCGTGGCGCCTCACGCCCGCTCACCGTGCCCCCGGCTTCGGCGTTGCTGCAGCGCGACCCGACCATGCTGTGGAAACTGCTGCTGGGCTTCAGCGTGCTGTTCAACCTGCTGCTGGTGTACTGGCTGCTGTTCTTGCCGAAGTAGGGCAAAGCGTTCGTCTCCTTGCGGTGAACCGGTAGGCGATGAACGGCATGCTGCGGCGCGTCTCAGCCGCTTGAACGCATCAACTGCGCCAGCTCGCCGTGGCCGCGTTCGGCCAGGGTGTCGGCGGCCTGGAGGCGGTCGCGGGTGTCCTTGTTCTGGCTGAGCTTGGACTTGCCCACCAGCGAGGTGATGGCGATCTCGATGCCCACGATGTGGCGCAGCAGGCCGTCGATGAACCCAGGCTCGGAGTCGCCCATCTTCCAGGGCCGGGGTTCGGCCGTCTCGTGCTTGCGCGTCAGGCGCGCCACCAGGCCACGCACGAAGCGCTCGTCGTCGCGCACGGTGAGGATGCCGTGGGCGTGCACCACCTCGTAGTTCCAGGTCGGCACCTGGCGGTGCGCCTCGTGTTTGCTCGGGTACCAGTTGGGGGAGATGTAGGCCTCGGCGCCGCGAAAGACCACCATCACCGCAGACCCGGTGGGGCAGCGCTGCCACAGCGTGTTGGCGCGGGCCACATGCGCCAGCAGCGCACCGTGCGTGCCCGCGGCCGGGTCGAACTCGAACGGAAGGTGGTCGGCGTCCAGGCCTGCGTCGCTCTGCGTGACCAGCACGCCCAGCGGGTGTTCTCGGACGATGCGTTGCAGTTCCTCGGGCCGGGTCTGTGCAAAGTGCGGTGGGATGTACATGGTGAATCGGTGGGGCAGTGTGTGGTTGATCGGGCACCACTGTGGCGCGCAACCGGCACAATGAGAAGAACCAGTTTTCTGCGATTTATATGGGCCAGATTTCCAACCCGCCAGCCAGCCCTTCGACCCACCGCAGCGGCGCCACCGGGGCCGGGCGCCGCATCTACAACCTGCTGCGCGCCCAGATCGCCGACGGCACGCTGCCACCCGGCGCCCGGGCGCCGTCCACGCGGGCGCTGGCGGCCGATCTGGGCGTCTCGCGCACCACCGTCACCGCCGCCTACGAGCAGCTCGCGGCCGAAGGTTTCCTGCTCACCGCCACTGGGCGGGCGGCCCGCATCACCGGCCCGCTGGCGCCACCGGCGGCGCCCGCGCCGGGCCGGCACGCCCGGCGTGCGCCCGACCTGTCCGGGTTCGGCCGCCGCGTGGCGGGCATGGTCCAGCCGGCACCGCCGCCCGCCGAGCCGGCCCGCATCGACTTCCTGTACGGCGCCGTGGCCTCGCGCGACTTTCCCGCCCTGGTCTGGCGGCGCGCCTACCAGGCCGAGCTGCTGCGCCGACAGCCCAGCCTGTGCTACGGCGCGCCCGAGGGCGACCCGGCGCTGCGCCGCGCCCTGCAGGGCTACCTGCGGCGGGCGCGAGGGCTCGCCTGCGACCCCGAACAGATTCTGGTGGTGCACGGCTCGCAGCAGGCCATCGACCTGTGCGCCCGGCTGCTGCTCGACCCGGGCGACGCCTTCGTCTTCGAGGAGCCCGGTTACCCGATGGCACGGCATTGCTTCGAGGCCACCGGCGCCAAAGCGCTGCCCACCCCGGTGGACGAACACGGCCTGCAGACCGCCAGCCTGCCCGGGGATGGCGTCGCCCGCCTGGCCTACGTGACGCCCTCGCACCAGTTTCCGCTGGGCGGCGTGTTGCCCATCGGCCGGCGTGTCGAGCTGCTGCAATGGGCGCAACGGCAACAGGCCTGGATCGTCGAGGACGACTACGACGGCGAGTTCCGCTACGGCCAGCGCCCGATCGACGCGCTGCAATCCATCGACACCGATGGCCGCGTGATCTACGTCGGCACCTTCTCCAAGGCCCTGTCGCCGCAACTGCGGCTCGGCTACCTGGTGTTGCCACCCGAGCTGGTGCCCGTGTTCCGCCAAGCCAAGCGGCTGGCCGACCGCCACGCGCCCTTGCTGGAACAACGCGTGCTCGCGGCCTTGATCGAGAGCGGGGCCTACGAGCGCCACGTGCGGCGGGTGCGGCGCGAGAACGAGCGGCGCCGCACCGCCCTGCTCGACGCCATCGCGCGCCACCTGCCCGCCGAGGCCCACGTGTCAGGCGCCGCGGCCGGGCTGCACGTGGTGCTGTGGCTGCCCTTTCTGCGGCCGCAGGACGAGCCCGCGCTGGTGGCGGCCGCGCGCGCCGAAGGCGTGGGGATCTACCCGGTGTCTGCGCTGTATGCCCGGCCAACGGCGCACGGACCGGATCGGCCAGCGGGCCTGACCCTGGGCTACGCGAGTCTTGGCCTCGACCAGATCCAGCAAGGGGTTCGCACCCTGGCCAGGGTGATCACCGGGCTGGGCGGGGGGCGAAGAGATGGATAAGGCCGTGCTGCGCGCGGGTGGCGCGTTGGCTGGGCGGCTGCTGCTCGTTGCGTGATGGGCAGCGAATTGGAGGCTATAGTGTTTGCAACGAATCAATTCCCGCTGCCGATTCCACTGGCGCGGCGACGGGGCGGGATCGGCGACTGGCTTTATGGGGTGGCAAAGATATGTGCGGAAATACAGTTCCTTCAAAGAACTGCTCGCGTCAAGAGGTGAAAGATGCGCTTCGGCCTGCCGTGGGCTTGCGCTGGCTCGTGTTTATCCAGTCGTCCGGCCTGGTTTTTCCAGATTAGACCAACTACATTATGTTAGACCTAATTCATCATGTCGCCGATCAATGATCGCCTAGAGGTTTTGAAGCAGATTGCTCAGATCCTATCGGCCGTTGCCATTCCTGTCATACTGGCGCTGATTGGCTATTCTGTTCAGAGCTCTTTGGCCGATGCTGGCCTCAAGAAGGACTACGTGCAGATGGCGCTTGGAGTTCTGAAGGAACAGCCCACGAAAGAGAACGAGCAACTTCGCCAATGGGCCATTGCCGTTCTTGACAAAAACTCCCCTGTGACTATTCCCGCCAGCCTAAAGTCTCAGTTGGTGAAGTCGACGCCCTTCGATTTTTGGGTTCGTCCTGAAGATTTCAAGCCTGAAGTGAAGATTGAATGCCGGCCGGTTCCCAGCGCGGAAGTTCTGGAATGGCTGATTGAAAATGAACCGACTCGATACTCACGTTGTCCGAATGGTCAGGTGGGTATCAGGAGCCTTGACTATGGCAAGCTCTTCAAGAATTCTTATGTTCGGGCGCCAGCTTCAAAGTAGGGGCGCCGTGAGGTTTAACGTGTCAATCGACACGGACCCACAATAGAAAGAAGTGGCTTCGCCGAAAGTTGTCGCGGGTCGGTCATCTTCACACTATTCATCTTTGGAGTCATAAATGGATATCCCAAACGATACCGCTGAACTGACGAAGTTATTTCATAAACTTGGGGCGCAAGATTCAGAGTCGTGGGCCAAATCACAAATCAGAGAGGGCATTCCACAGCTTCAGCGATATCTATTTCTGCGACAAGCATGGAAACATGTTCTCCAGGAAAATGACGGAGTCTGGGTAGGCAGTCAAATCCAGGAGTCGGAACGCTACCCAACGGGGCCATACGCAGGTGTTGGAGCCGCGTTGAAACGCGCAGTTGCCAACGGAACCTCAACACAAGATCTGATCGATATTGCTCGCGGTGCCCAGGCGGAATTGTTGTTTCAGTTCTGCAGCCTCCTCGACGACCCTGGATTTTCAGAGCCGGAGCTTGAAGGCTTCGCATGGGGGCTTTTTGAAGTTGACGAAAACGACAACCCGATTCCACCCCGCATTGGAAGTCTCTATGAGTCCGTACTGGCAACCGACCCAACGGGTCGAGAGATGCGCCCAAGAGGAAGTACGAATGTATAAAACGGCCGCCAACCGGACGTCAAACGGTGGGCTCCTTCATGCTCGTTGATCCTGGCATCCTCATCGCCATCGGCTGTGTCGTGGCCGTCTGGCTGTTTGTGCGTTGGCGCGCGTCCCGGTCAGAGTTCCCGCCCATGCACACCAGCCCGGATGACCCATTGATGATCGACGCGCTTGAAAAGGCGAAGCAGACCCGGGGACAGTTCCTCGGCCTCGCCCGCGCCGCCAACGAGAGTTTGGTCGTCAAGCTTCGGTTCGTCAGCAACTCCAACCAGGTTGAACACCTTTGGGCGGAAGTGCTGGAAGCCCTCGACGACGAGGAACTCAGGGTTCGTCTGGTCACAAAGCCGGTGACACATGCCGGGCATCTCGATCGCATCTACCGTTGCAGCGTCGACGACGTCGAAGACTGGCAAGCGCTCGACGATCAGGGAAAGATTCTCGGAGGCTTCACCCAAAGAGCCATGTTTGCCATCGCCCGCCGCGATGGAGTCAAATTGCCCAAAAAGTTGCTGGCCCTTGAGCAAGAGTACCAAGACGCCTCTCAGGTCACTTCTCTGAATTGATCGACTTGCATGCGACTTTTGAGCGACCGGAGTTGTTCCGTTTCGTGGACAGAACCGCCCCGGTTTTTCGGCCCGCAGTGGGTGGCCAAAACGGTCAGCACAAGGTGGGCGTGCAGTGGAGACTGTGTTGGGCTCAACGCCATGGCCACCCAGAAGACCGCTCTCATGTGCCAGCCCGTGGCTGGCCATGGGGCTTTTGCGCAGCTTCGTTAGACCTCGATTGGCTCGCTCGTTGCGCTCAACCGCCGCAGCAGCGATGCTGGCCTTCCCGGTCGCCTTGGGCGCGTCCACACACGAACACGACTTGCGCAATTGGTTCGGCGATCCGTTCTTCAAGATTTCGAGTGCCGTCGCAGATTGCCCGGAACCCGCTGGCCCTCGCGTCACGGAAGCTGAGCGCCAGGCGCAATCGCATCGCCGCGCCGAGAAGGGCACCACTTGCTGGCTGGCCAAGGAGTGCGAGCGCCCGAACGCCTACGCCTATGACCGCGACATCGCCGAGAGCATTCAGGCTGCCGTTCGAGAGCGTTTGCCGTTTCCGAACACGTCGCTCTGGGTCACCGTTCAGGGGCGCGTGGTCTACGTCGAAGGTTGCGTGTCCCATGCGGCGCAAGCTGCCGAGATCGAGGCCTTCATCCGAATGCTCCCTCACGTCCAGCGGGCCGTTGCCATCGTCACGGCCAGCCCCCGCGCCAAGTCACCGTACCGGCTCTTTCGGCCCCGGTAGCCGGCCGTGAAAGCGGGGGGCCTCTCCATTCACCCGCCGTGACCCCCCCCGCCCTGCGGCCTCGGCCAACAACCCCGCTCAATTCCCCTGCATCGGCTGAAACCGGTCCGCGCGGTCCACCAGGCTGCGCATCTGGTCGGCCGCGTGGATGGTGAGCGTGTGGGGCGTGTAGCCTGGCCGGGGTGAGATGTAGCTGGCCATTTCGCGGGCCAGGGCCTGCTGCCGGGGTGTCGCGTCGGCCAGCAGGGCGACAACCATGTTTTCCAGGGCAATCACGCGCATGCGCAGTTGCACCAGCTCGGTGTTGGTCAGGTCGGGTTCATCGCCCGGCGCGGTGCCGGGGGCGGCGGTGGGGTGCATGGGCTCGGACATGGGTGGCTCCTGCTGGTGGGTGCGCGGTGTGGCGCCAGGGTCATTGTCGGATCGTGCGGTTGCGGTGCAACCCGGGTCTGTGCGCTGGCGCTCCTGGGGCTTTTTGTTGTTGGCTGGCCGGCGGGCGCGTGGGCGCCGTGCCGGCCGCTTTCAAAACAGCACGCGGCTGCGCAGGGTGCCGGGCACGCGCGCGAGTTCGGCCAGCGCCAGCTCGGAGTGCGCGGCGTCGATGTCCATCACCACGTAGCCCACGTCTTCGCGCGTCTGCAGGTACTGCGCGGCGATGTTGATCTGGTGGTCGGAAAAGATGCGGTTGATGCTGGAGAGCACGCCGGGCACGTTGCGGTGGATGTGCAGCAGGCGGTGTTTGCCGGGGTGCGCGGGCAGGGCCACTTCGGGGAAGTTGACGGCCGATGTGGTGGTGCCGTTGTCGCTGTACTTCACCAGTTTTTCCGCCACCTCGATGCCGATGTTTTCCTGCGCCTCCAGCGTGGAGCCGCCGATGTGGGGCGTGAGGATCACGTTGTCCAGGCCACGCAGGGGCGACTCGAACACGTCTTTGTTGCTGTGCGGCTCTTCGGGGAACACGTCGATGGCGGCGCCGAGCAGGGCCTGGCTCTTCAGCGCGCTGGCCAGTGCGTCCACCTGCACCACGGTGCCGCGCGAGGCGTTGATGAGCACGGCGCTGGGTTTCATGCGCGCGATCTGCGCCGCGCCGATCATCCACTGCGTGGCGGGGGTTTCGGGCACGTGCAGGCTCACCACGTCGGCGGTGGCCATGAGTTCGTCCAGGCTGGTGAGCGGCCTGGCATTGCCCAGCGGCAGCTTGGTGGCGGTGTCGAAAAACACCACTTTCATGCCCAGCGCTTCGGCCAGCACCGAGAGCTGCGTGCCGATGGCGCCGTAGCCCACGATGCCCAGCGTCTTGCCGCGGATTTCAAACGAATTGCTGGCCGACTTCAGCCAGCCGCCCCGGTGCGCCACGGCGTTCTTCTCGGGGATGCCGCGCATCAGCAGAATGGCCTCGGCCAGCACCAGCTCGGCCACCGAGCGGGTGTTGGAAAACGGCGCGTTGAACACCGCCACGCCACGCTCGCGTGCCGCGGCCAGGTCCACCTGGTTGGTGCCGATGCAGAAGCAGCCCACGGCGGTGAGGCGCTGGGCGTGGCTCAGTACCTCGGCGCTGAGCTGGGTGCGCGAGCGGATGCCGACGAAATGCGCGTCGGCGATCTTGGCCAGCAGCTGGTCGTCGGGCAGGGCGCCGGGCAGGCTTTCGATCTGGCTGTAGCCCGCCGCGCGCAGCACCGCCACGGCCGAGGGGTGAATCCCTTCCAGCAGCAGGAAGCGGATCTTGTTCTTGTCGGTCGATGTCTTGGGACCGGGCGGGGTGGGGGTCGTGGTGGCGTCGTTCATGGTTGACAAATATAGTCGGATTAAAGCGCCGGGCCAAAGCACTGGGTCCTTTGAGGTTTTCGCCGGCCTTTCGCGCGGGGCGCCGGCCAGGCCCGGGGCCGTGCGCCCCGATGCCTCGCGGGCGGTGCCCGTAAAATCGCCGGCCCCGACGATCCGTCTGCGTGTGCAGCGCCCGTCTCTTGCCACCACCACAGGAAATTCCATGCGTTATTCGGTCTCCCACCACAAGCTCAACCTGGTGCTGTCGGCCCACGGGCTCAAACCCGGTGATGCCGGCGGCATCGACAAGCTCTTTGGTGGCACCGATGGCTACTACTGGTTCGGCACCCTGCGCGACCTCTGCCCGCCGGGCAAGACCATCACCTGGGAAAGCCAGTATGAGATGGTCAACACCATCCAGGCGCACGAAAACGCCACGGCCCTGGAAGACGAGATGAAGCCGCAAGTCCCCAGCGCGGCGAACATCGCGGCGTTGTCCAAGCTGCTGGGCGACCCGATCTGAGTCAGGCGCTGCGCGCGCCCACCTGTGGGGAAGCTGTCGGTGTGCGGTTCCCGCTTGGGTCGCTCGGCGATGGCGCTGCGGTTCAGCGCAGCCGGCCGATGTAGTTGTTCCGTGAGGAGGCGGGCGGCTCTTCAGCGGGCGGGGGGCTGGCGTTTGCGGGCGCCGGCGGCGTGGCGGTGGGTGTGTTCAGGCCCATGGCTTGTTGCAGCTGCAGTCCCACCAGCAGCAACTCTTCGTCTTCGGTGTCCAGCGTGAGGGCCAAGCACTGGCGGGCGTAGGCCGCGTCGGTCACGAATTGCATCACGTCGAAGGGTTTGCCTTGCCGCCCGGACAGTTTGCGGAACTTGGCGAGCAATTGGAGCGTGGCTGGATTCATGTGAACTCCCTATGTTCGTGGATGGCGCTGAAGGGGGGCCAGGTGCTGGCGCCCCTTGTCTGCTCCGCCGAATCACGCGCTGCGCGCGCGCCCACCTTTCTCAGCCCAGGTCCGTGTCCAGCGCACTTGCATCTTGCGCATCACGGCGAGCATCAGCAGCGAGAACACTGCCATCACGATGAAGCCGGTGAGGAAGCTGTCGGTGTGCTGTTTGGACTGGCCCATCATGGCCGGCACCAGGCCGCCACCCAGGGCGCCGATTTCGCCGATCATGGAGCCGGCCACGGCCGTGGAGGTGGGCCAGCGCAGCGGCACCAGCTGGAACAGCGCACCATTGCCCGCGCCCAGCGCGGCGAAGCAGACGATCAGCAGCAGCGTGGTCAGCACGATGGAGTGCGCCGACAGGCCCACGCCCACCAGCGCCACCGACACCACCACCAGCACCACGGTGAGCGTGTTCACGCCGCCCCAGTGGTCGGAAATCCAGCCGCCGAAGACGCGCACCACCGAACCCATCAGCGCGGCCAGCATGGTGAGCTGGCCGGCTTGCACCTTGCTCACGCCGAACTGGTCGTAATAGTAGGTGGGCAAAAAGGTGGTGATGCCGATGAAGCCGCCGAAGGTGACGATGTAGATCATGCTGAACACCCAGCCGTCTTTTTCCAGCAGGCAGTCCAGGTGCTGGCGCAGGCCGGCGTGCTGGTCGCGGTCGGGCGGCTCCTTGGCCATGAAGGCCACCACCAGCATGGGCACCAGCGAGGCGATGGCCGCGAAGCCGTACACCGTCTGCCAGCCGTAGGCCTGCGCCAGCGGCGGGGCCAGCAGCGCGGCGATGGCGGTGCCGCCGTTGCCCGCACCCACCAGGCCCATGGCCAGCCCTTTGTATTTGGGCGGGTACCAGCCCGAGCCCAGCGACATGGCCACGCCGAAACTGGCGCCCGCCACGCCCAGCAGCAGGGCCATCTTGAGCATGTCGTCGTAGCTGCTCACGAAGAAGTAGCCGTACGACATGGTGAAGCAGATCAGCGCCAGCTCGACCAGGGTGGCCGTCTTGCGGCCCACGTACTGCGCGAGCAGGCCGAGCGGAAACCGCATGATCGCGCCGGCCACGATGGGGATGGACAGCAGCAGACCCTTCTGGGCCGGCGTGAGGTTGAACTCTTCGCTGATGAAGGGCGCCATCGCGCCGTTCATAACCCAGATCACGAACGAGAACGTGAGGTAGAAGAACGCGGCAAACAGGGTGGGTGTGTGCCCGCTTTTCAGGAACGTACGGAAGCCCGCCATGGCTTGGACCTTTTGTGAGAGAGGGGTGGGGAATTGAAACCCATGCCGCGGCCCCGTGCCAGGCGGCAAGGTGCCATGGATGGGGCGCTGCAGATCGCCCAGGGCGGGCGAATCGGAGCATCGAGCAAGGCCTTCGTTAGCCTTGTGCACTGTTCAGCAAATTCCATGCCCGTCTCGTGGGCGTTGGCCAGGCGGTGGATGCGGGTTTTTGCACCATGGCGGTGATACCCGTCCCGCCATGCGTGAAAAAAGGGGCATGCCCGAAAGCATGCCCCTTTTTGGGTTGGCGAAAGACGCCCTTCCGGCGTGAAATGCCTGGCCCAGGATGCGGTGGAACCGGCTTCGCCGGGCCACACGCATCGCCCCCTGGAGGGGGTCGCGCGAAGCGCGGCGGGGGTGGGGCAATTCAGGCTACCTTCTCCACGTGGGCCTGGCGCGTGTAGAGGAAGTCGATCACGGCCTTGCGGTACTGCTGGTACTGCGGGTCGTCGGCCAGGGCCACGCGGTTGCGCGGGCGCGGCAGGTCCACCGCCAGCACTTCGCCGATGGTGGCGGCCGGGCCGTTGGTCAGCATCACGATCTTGTCCGATAGCAGCACGGCCTCGTCCACGTCGTGCGTCACCATGACCACGGTGGCCTGCGTGGCGGCCACGATCTCCAGCAGCTCGTCCTGCAGCTTGGCGCGGGTCAGCGCGTCGAGCGCGCCGAAGGGTTCGTCCATCAGCAGCACCTTGGGCTCCATCGACAGCGCCCGGGCAATGCCCACGCGCTGCTTCATGCCGCCGGAAATTTCACCGGGGCGCTTCTGCGCCGCGGCGGTCAGGCCCACCAGGGCCAGCGCGGACTCGGTGCGGGCTTTGAGCTGGGCCTTGCTTTCGGTGGCGGCGAACACGCGCTCCACGGCGAGATAGACGTTTTCGAAGCAGGTCAGCCAGGGCAGCAGCGAATGGTTCTGGAACACCACCGCACGCTCGGGGCCGGGGCCGGCGATCTCGCGGTCGGCGCAGAGCAGCACGCCATGGGTGGGCGTGGTCAGGCCGGCGATCAGGTTGAGCAAGGTGGACTTGCCGCAACCCGAGTGGCCGATGAGCGTGACGAACTCGCCCTTGGCCACGGTCAGGTTGATGTCCTTGAGCGCGGGGAACAGACCTTTCTTGGTCTTGAAGGTTTGTTCGACGTGCTGGATGTCGATGTACTTGGTCGTCAGGTTGTTGCTCATGGGAAGCTCCTTGTTCGGGGGCCACCGCGGAACCGGCTTTGCCGGGCCGCTGGTGGCGCCCCCTTGAGGGGGTGACGCGCCTTTGGGCGCGGCGCGGGGGTGGGTCAGGCCTTTACCTCTTCAAACGTAAACAGGGTCGCGAGTTTGATCAGGGCGAATTCGAGCATCAGGCCGACGATACCGATGACGAAGATCGCGATGATGATGCTGGAGACGTTGAGATTGTTCCACTCGTCCCAGACCCAGAAGCCGATGCCCACGCCGCCGGTCAGCATCTCGGCAGCGACGATCACCAGCCAGGCCGTGCCCACCGCCAGGCGCACGCCGGTCAGCAGGTAGGGCAGCACGGCGGGGAACAGGATCTTGGTGAAGATCTTCCATTCGCTCAGGTTGAGCACGCGGGCCACGTTCATGTAGTCCTGCGGCACGCGCTGCACGCCCACTGCGGTGTTGATGATCATGGGCCAGATGGAGCAGATGAAGATGGTCCAGATGGCGGCCGGGTTGGCGCCCTTGAACACCAGCAGGCCGATCGGCAGCCAGGCCAGCGGCGACACCGGGCGCAGCAGGCTGATGAGCGGGTTGAACATGCGGCTCAGAAACTCGAAGCGGCCGATGGCGAAACCGGCGGGAATGCCCACCAGCGCCGCCATGCCGAAGCCGATGGCCACGCGCTGCAGCGAGGCCAGCACGTTCCAGCCAATGCCCTGGTCGTTCGGACCTTCGCTGTAGAACGGGTCGGAAAACACCTGCACCGCCTGCGCCCAGGTTTCGGCGGGTTTGGGGATGCCGCTGTTGCTGGTGCTGGCGATCAGTTGCCAGATCAGCACCAGGCAGGCCAGGCCCATGATGGGCGGCAACACCGCCATCCAGAAACCGCGGAAATCACGGCTTGCGGCCGAAGGGCGGGCGCTGACCGCGGCGGGCGTCACGGTGTCGGCGACGGGGGCATTGGCGTGGGGTGCGCTCATGGCTCTTCCAATGGGGCTGGCATGGGAGTTGGCGGGCGGCGCGATGGCCTCCAGCGGTGAATGAAATACGGCGCTGACCATGGTGGATGTCCTTTCAGTGCAATGCGGCGAGAGAGGTGCCTTCATCAATCCAAGAACGCCGCGGAACCGGCTTCGCCGGGCCGCCAGCGTTGCCCCCCTCCGGGGGGTGACGGCCAACGGCCGGCGCGGGGGGCATCAAAGCTCAAGCTTTGATCTTGAATGAGTCGGCGTACTTCGCTGGGTCCTTGCCGTCCCACACCACGCCGTCGATGAACTTGGCGCTGCGCATCTCGGACTTGGGCAGCGGCGTCTTGGTGGCGGCGGCGGCCTGCTTGTAGATGTCGATGCGGTTGACCTGCTTGGCCACGGCCAGGTAGTCGGGGTGGCTCTTGAGCAGGCCCCAGCGCTTGTGTTGGGTGAGGAACCACATGCCGTCTGACAGGTAGGGGAAGTTGACCGCACCGTCGTTGAAGAACTTCATGTGGTTGGGGTCGTCCCAGGTCTTGCCCAGGCCGTTCTGGTAGCGGCCCAGGATGCGCTGGTTGATCGCGTCCACGCCGGTGTTCACGTACGAGCGCTGGGCGATGGTTTCGGCCATCTTGTTTTTGTTCTGCAGGCCGGCGTCGATCCACTTGCCGGCTTCGAGGATGGCGGCGGTCACGGCGCGCGCGGTGTTGGGGTTCTTGGCGACGAACTCGGCCGTGGTGCCCAGCACCTTTTCGGGGTGGTCTTTCCAGATGTCCTGCGTGGTGTTGGCGGTGATGCCGATGCCGTCCACGATGGCGCGGTGGTTCCAGGGTTCGCCCACGCAGAAGCCGTCCATGTTGCCCACGCGCATGTTGGCCACCATCTGGGGCGGGGGCACCACGATGGCACGCGCGTCCTTGAAGGGATCGATGCCGGCGCTGGCCAGCCAGTAGTAGAGCCACATGGCGTGGGTGCCGGTGGGGAAGGTCTGGGCGAAGGTGTATTCGCGCTTTTCGGCGGCCATCAGCTTGGCCAGCGAGGGGCCGTCCACGGCGCCTTTTTCGGCCAGCTTCTTCGACAGCGTGATGGCCTGGCCGTTGTGGTTCAGGTTCATCAGGATGGCCATGTCCTTCTTGGGCCCGGCGGTGCCGAGCTGCAGGCCGTAGATCAGGCCGTAGAGCACGTGGGCGAAGTCCAGCTCACCGTTGACCAGCTTGTCGCGCACACCGGCCCAGCTGGCTTCCTTGGTGGGGATGATCTTCACGCCGTATTTCTTGTCCAGGCCGAGTTCGGCCGCCATCACCACGCTGGCGCAGTCGGTCAGGGGGATGAAGCCGATCTTGACCTCGGTCTTTTCCGGCGCGTCGGAGCCGGCGGCCCAGACGCCGCTGTGGCCCAGGGTGGAGAAGAAGGTGGCGGTGGCCGCACCCTTCTTGATGAAGTCGCGGCGCGAGGCCTGGGCCGGGGTGCCGGCGTCGGCCGGGCTGGCGGCCGCGATCGGGGTGGTGGTGTCTGCGGTCATGTCCAACTCCTTGCTGATGAAAAAAATCGGTGGCCAAAAACAAAACGGCGCCCATTTCCTGGCCTGCGCTGCGCTGGCTGGAAATGGACGCCGTTGTCCTGTGTCTGGGAAGACTTCGGGGTTTGCGCCGCCGTTGGCGCAGATCCCGTTGCTGAGTACTAAGCAGAGACCGTGCCAGGTCTCGGTTTCTGCCCCGGTTCGAGGGAAAGATCTTTGTTATTGAAGGAAAAAAGAGATTCTCGGCGTCACCGGATGTCGGCGAAACGGGGCTGGAATGGGCGGGGACCCGGTGCGGGGGGCTTCAGCTTGGTGCATCGGCCCTGCGGGGGCACGGGTTTTGTGCGCCGCAGCATGGCAGCGCCGTGCGCACCGGTTTCAGCGCCGCCGTTCGGGCAGCACCTCGGCCATGGACAGCACCGCTTCGGCCACGTCGATGAGGCGGCGGTTCTGGTTCATGGCCATCTGGCGCAGGGTCTTGTGGGCTTCGGTCTCGCTCAGGTTGCGGTGCGCCATCAGCAGACCCTTGGCGCGCTCCACCAGCTTGCGTTCGTTGAGGCTGGCGCGCACGGTGTCGAGCTCGTCGCTGATGGCCTGCAGGCGGCGCGCCTGGTCCTGCACCAGGTCGAGGATGGAGCGGTCGAGCTGCGCGCCGTAGCCCTGCGCCGGGCCGGGCCCGCTCACGTGCTCGGGCACCGGGTCGTGAAAGAACGAGAGCGCGTCGGCCGGCTCGGTGGCGGCGGGGTGCAGGCTCTGGAAGGCCAGCAACTCGGCCAGGGCGGCCTGGGTCTTGTGCTCGCACAGGCGCTGCAGGCTGTCGGCGAGCCGGTCTTCCACCGTTTTCATGCGGTCCATGCGCAGGCTGCAGCAGTCGAACCAGGGCTGGCTCTGATTGGCGTCGAGCGCGCTGCCGTGGGGGGCGGTGCACAGCACGCGGCGCATGCGCTCGAGTTCGGCGCGGGCGGACACGGTGTCGCGGTCGGCGCTGGCCCAGAGCGTGGCCAGCTCGTCGCTGGCGAATTCCTTGAACACCTGCAGGCAGCGCTCCTGCGAGTCGATCAGGTGCAGCAGGCGCTGCTGCTCGGCACCGCTGGCCAGGCCGCTGGCGAACAGGGCCGAGCCCGTGGCGCGCTCCTGGCCGGCGAATTCCTTGCCCTGCATGAAGTTGAACAGGGCCACCAGCTGGCGCGAGATGGCGGGGTCGCTGGCGCTGTCGGCGGCTTCGAACACCACCGCCAGCAGGGCGGCGATCAGGCGCACCAGGGCTTCGGTGGATTCGCGCGCCGTCCAGGCCTGGGTGTCGATGCGCTCGCGCAGGGCGGGCAGGGCGTCCAGCCCCTGCAGCGCGTAGGCGATGCGGCTGAACAGGCGCGCGCCGTGGCCCAGGTGCGCGGCCTGGGTGTCCAGGCTGTCGAAGCAGCGGCGCAGCTCGGCTTCGGTGGCCTCACAGTCGGCGATCTGCTGCTGGCGCGGCTCGGCGAAGCGGGTGCCCTGCGAGCCCAGAAACAGGTTGGACAGCCCACGCTCGCGCTGCAGGCCGTGGATCAGCCGGCCGGTCACGTTCACCAGCGCGCTGGTGAGCGAGAGCTGGCGCAGGGCGTCGATCTCGCAGCGCTTGGCGGCGATGAGGAAATTGAGGCCCGATTTCAGGGGCAGGGCGGTGGGGGTCATGCAAAGCGGGGTGCAGCAATATTCGTGCCCCACCGCGGTGCGGACCGTTCGCGCCCCGGTGCGGGCGCCAGGTTTGTCAGCCCAAGGCCGTGGCCAGGGGCGCCTGCTGGCGGGCGGGTTGGGGCGCGAGCTGGGCGCGCAGGCCCACCACGCCACCCACCACGATGAGGGCCGGCGGCTTCACGCCATGGGTCAGCGCGAGCTGGGGCAGGTTGGCCAGGGTGCCGGTGATGCAGCGCTCCTCGGGCAGGGTGGCTTTTTCCACCAGCGCGGCCGGGGTGTGCGCCGGCAGCCCGTGGGCGATCAGCTGGCGGCAGATCTCGGGCAGGTTGTGGACGCCCATATAAAGCACCACGGTCTGGCGGGGACGGGCGAGCATGGGCCAGTCCATGTCGAGGCCGCGCGCGTCGCGGGTGTGGCCGGTGGCCAGCACGAGCGCGCAGGCGTGGTCGCGGTGGGTGAGCGGTATGCCCACCGAGGCGGCGGCGCCCTGCGCGGCGGTGAGGCCGGGCACCACGGTGAAGGGGATGCCGGCCGCGGCCAGCGCCTGGGCCTCTTCGCCACCGCGGCCGAAGATGTAGCCGTCGCCGCCCTTGAGGCGCAGCACCGCGCGCCCGCTGCGCGCGAGCCGCAGCATGAGTTCGATGATCGAGGCCTGGGGCAGGGTGTGGTGCGACGACTCCTTGCCCACGTACACGCGGTCGGCGTCGGGCGGCAGGAAGTCCAGCACGGCCGGGCTGACCAGGTGGTCGTACAGCACCAGCTTCGCGGCCTGCAGGGCCTTCACCGCTTTCAGGGTGAGCAGCTCGGGGTCGCCGGGGCCGGCGCCCACCAGCGTCACCGGGCCGGGGGGGCGGTCGTTGTCGGCGGCGCCGTCCCCGGGCCAGCCCGGGGCCAGCCAGTGGCCGTGTTCCATCACGCTCATGGGGTTCTCTCCTTGTTCTGTGTGTGCCACCCATTGTTCTTGGGGGTAAACCCTGAGTCCTTGAACCAGTTCAAGGACAAGGCGCGCACACCGTCCGACGATGCATGCAGCTCGTTGACCGGCGATGGACAGCAGCCAGGCGAGCGGGTCTGACACCCCTGGAGGGCAGAGGGCCACATCCACAGCTGATCCGAGACGGAGAGAAAAAACCCATGAAACCCACCAAGATCATCCTGAGCTCGCTCGCGATGGCGGCCATGCTGGTTGCCGGCGCCCTGCACGCGCAGGACAAAAAGGGCGTCAGCCAGCCCGAGGCCAACTACCAGGCGGGCAGCTCGCCCATGGGCGCCGAGCCCATGGTGCAGAGCGTGAACCCCAAGGCGCCGCCGATGACGCAGGCCGAGTTCGATGTGGCGCGCAAGGTGTATTTCGAGCGCTGCGCGGGCTGCCACGGCGTGCTGCGCAAGGGCGCCACCGGCAAGCCGCTCACGCCCGACATCACGGTGGGCAAGGGCACCGACTACCTCAAGGTCTTCATCGCCTACGGCTCGCCCGCCGGCATGCCGAACTGGCAGACCAGCGGCGAGATGAGCGAAAAAGAGGTGGACATGATGGCGCGCTACATCCAGCACGAGCCGCCAACCCCGCCCGAGTTCGGCATGGAGCAGATGAAGGCGACCTGGAAGGTGATCGTGCCGCCGGAGAAGCGGCCGACCAAGAAGATGAACAACTTCAACATCACCAACATCTTCAGCACCACGCTGCGGGACACGGGTGAAGTGGCGCTGATCGACGGCGACACCAAGAAGATCATCAACATCGTCAAGACCGGCTACGCGGTGCACATCTCGCGCCTGTCGGCCTCGGGCCGCTATTTGTTCGTGATCGGGCGCGACGCCAAGATCAACATGATCGACCTGTGGATGGAGCTGCCCGACAACGTGGCCGAGATCCGCACCGGCCTGGAAGCGCGCTCGGTGGAAACCAGCAAGTACAAGGGCTTTGAAGACAAGTACGCCATCGCCGGTTCGTACTGGCCGCCCCAGTTCGTGATCATGAACGGCGACACGCTGGAGCCGCTGAAGATCGTGGCCACCCGTGGCATGACGGTCGACAAACAGGAATACCACCCCGAACCGCGCGTGGCCTCCATCGTCGGCAGCCATTACAAGCCCGAGTTCGTCGTGAACGTGAAGGAAACCGGGCAGACCCTGCTGGTGGATTACTCGAACATCGACGCGCTCAAGGTCACCACCATCGGCACCGCGCGCTTCCTGCACGACGGCGGCCTGGACTCCACCAAGCGCTACTTCATGGTGGCGGCCAACAACAGCAACAAGATCGCGGCGGTCGACCTGAAAGAAGGCAAGCTCACCCAGCTGATCGACGTGGGCAAGATCCCGCACCCCGGCCGTGGTGCGAACTTCGTGCACCCGAAGTTCGGCCCCGTGTGGTCCACCGGCCACCTGGGCGACGAGACCATCTCGCTCATCGGCACCGACCCGGTCAAGCACCCGAAGAACGCCTGGAAGGTGGTGCAGACGCTCGCCGGCCAGGGCGGCGGTGCGCTGTTCATCAAGAGCCACCCGAAGAGCCAGCACCTGTATTCGGACACGCCGCTGAACCCCGATCCGAAGCTCTCGCAATCGGTCGCGGTGTACGACATCAACAACCTGGAGAAGGGTTTTGTCGTGCTGCCGATCGCCGAGTGGGCGGGCATCAAGGACGACGGCGCCAAGCGCGTCGTGCAACCCGAGTTCAACAAGGCGGGCGACGAGGTGTGGTTCTCGGTGTGGAGCGCCAAGAACAAGGAGAGCGCGCTGGTCATCGTCGACGACAAGACGCTCAAGCTCAAGGCCGTGATCAAGGACCCGCGCCTGATCACGCCGACGGGGCACTTCAACGTGCATAACACCCAGCACGACGTGTATTGACTCCCCCCTGCGCCGCTGACGCGGCTTCCCCCCGGAGGGGGGAAGGCCCTGGTGGCCCGGCAAAGCCGGTTCCACGGGGCCCCTGGGTGAAGTCACTTCGTTGTTGGGTTGTTTCCTCTTTCATCTGGAGAATTCCATGAAATCTCTTCTTTCTGCTGCTGTGATTGCGGCGTTCGCGCTGACGTCCGGCGCTGCTTTTGCTGACGGCGAGGCGGCTCTGACCAAGTCCGGCTGCATGGCCTGCCATGCCAAGGACAAGAAGCTGGTCGGTCCTGCGTTCAAGGACATTGCGGCCAAGTACAAGGGGCAGGACGTGGCGGCCAAGCTGTTCGAGAAGGTCCGCAAGGGCGGCTCGGGGGTGTTTGGTCCGATTCCCATGTCGCCCAACGGGGCGGACAAGATCGGCGATGGCGACCTGAAGGACGCCATCGCGGTGATCCTGAAGTCCTGATGCGGAAGGCATGACCGTGCGCTTCGCCGTTGTCCTGTCCGCACTGCTGCTGGGGCCTGTGCTGGCCCTGGCACAGACCACACCCGATGCATCGCGTTCGCGCGAGCTGGTGCGCATGGTGCGGCAGGACTGCGGCTCGTGCCACGGCATGCGCCTGACCGGTGGTCTGGGACCGGCGCTGACGCGCGAGGCCTTGGCCGATGTTCCTCTGGACAGCCTGGCGGCCGTGATCTTTCACGGCCGGCCGGGTACCCCCATGCCGCCCTGGCGGGCGATGCTCAGCGAGCCCGAGGCGCGCTGGATCGCACAACGCCTGCTCCAGGGCTTTCCTGAAGAAGCGGTGACAACACCATGAAGCGCCGTGAATGGTTGGCCGCTGCGGCCACCCTGTCTTCTTTCGCAGCGCTCGGCGGTCTGGCGGGTTGCGCCACGCCCGTCTTGCGTGGCACCGGCGACCTCGGCGTGGTCATCGGCCGCGCCAACGGCACGCTCTACCTGGTGGACACCACGGCGCAGGCGCTGATCGGCGAGGTGCCCGGCCTGGGCGACCTGTCGCACGCCTCGGTGGTGTTCTCGCGCGACGGCCTGTTCGCCTATGTGTTCGGGCGTGACGGCGGCCTCACGCAGGTCCACCTGCTGGAGCGGCGCATCACCCGCCGCGTCATGCAGGCGGGCAATTCCATCGGGGGCGCGATCAGCGCCGACGGCACGCTGGTGGCGGCACAGAACTACACGCCCGGTGGCGTGAAGGTGTTCGACGCGCGCACGCTGGAGCTGCTGGCACACATCCCGGCCGAGTACGAACCGGGCAAGCTGTCGCGGGTCGTGGGGCTGGTCGATCTGCCCGGCCGCCGTTTCGCCTACAGCCTGTTCGACGCCCACGCGATCTGGGTCACCGACTGTTCGGACCCGCGCCATCCCAAGACACTGAAGTTCGACAACATCGGCCGCCAGCCCTACGACGCGCTGGTCACGCCCAACGGCCGCCACTACATCGCCGGCCTGTTCGGCGAAGACGGGCTGGCCCAGTTGGACCTGTGGGCAGAAGATTGCCCCCAGGTCAGGGCTGCGCCCAGCCCGCCCCCCGAGGGGGGCAAGGAAACTTGGGGCGGCCCGGCGTTTCCTTGTCAGCCCAAGGTCCGGCGCATCCTCGGCGGCTACGGCAAGGGCCAGGAGCCGCTGCCGGTCTACAAGATGCCGCACCTGCGCGGCTGGGCCGTGGCCGGGCGCCGCGCCTACCTGCCCGCCATCGGTCGCCACGAGGTGCTGGTGGTGGACACCGAGACCTGGGCCGAGGTGGGCCGCATACCCGTGGCCGGTCAACCGGTGTTCGTGATGGCGCGGCCCGACGGGCGCCAGGTGTGGGTGAATTTCGCCGTGCCCGACTACCACCGCGTTCAGGTCATCGACACCCAGAGCCAGCAGATCGTGCGGACGCTGGAGCCCGGCAAGGCGGTGCTGCACATGGAGTTCACACCGCGCGGTGAAGCGGTGTGGATCAGCAGCCGCGACGACAACCGCGTGAGCGTCATCGACACACAGAGCTTCGCCACCCGCGCCCGGCTCGACGTGCCCGCGCCCAGCGGCATCTTCTTCACCGCGCGCGCCGCGCGGGTGGGGTTCTAGATCCATGAGCGCCGCCCGGCCGTTCCGAAGGCGCTCAGCCCCGCAGTGCGCAGCACGGAGGGTAGTCCAGTGAACGCGGGTGACCTCGCTCTGCTCAACCCCTGGCAACACGGCTTCCCGCTGGTGCGCGATCCGTTTGCGCACA
The DNA here is from genome assembly GCF_020510445.1 of Hydrogenophaga taeniospiralis. NCBI lineage: Bacteria > Pseudomonadati > Pseudomonadota > Betaproteobacteria > Burkholderiales > Comamonadaceae > Hydrogenophaga > Hydrogenophaga taeniospiralis. Next base: position 4,462,748 of record NZ_JAHBAG010000001.1, on the reverse strand, counting down.
TGGCCCAGGCGCTGGACCTGCGCGAGGCGGACGTGCTCGCGGCCTGCGAGCGCTTGCAGTGCGCGGGCGCCATCAGCCGCATCGGCGGCGTGTTCGCGCCCGGAGCCGGCGGCGCGGCCCTGCTGGCGGCGATGGCGGTGCCCCACGACCGGTTGCACGAGGTCGCGGCCACCGTGTCGGCCCACCCGGGCGTGAACCACAACTACGCGCGCGAGCATGCGTTCAACCTCTGGTTCGTCATGACCGGGCGCGACGCTGCCGCCGTGGAAGCGGCCATGTTGTCGCTGGAGCGCGCCACCGGCCTGCCCGCGCTGCGCCTGCGCATGCAGCGCGCCTACCGCATCGACCTTGGCTTCGATCTGCGCCACACCACCGCCTTGATGCCCATGCGGGTGCAGCGCGTGGCCCACGCCGAGCCCATCGCGGCGGCCGACCAAGCGCTGGCCGCGCGGGTGGAAGCGGGCCTGCCCATCACCGACCGCCCGTTCGACGCCTGGGCCGAAGCCACCGGCCGTTCCGTGGTGGACGTGCTCTACACGCTGCAGCACTGGCTGGACGCCGGCACCCTCAAGCGCTTCGGCGTCGTGGTGCGGCACCACGAGCTGGGTTTCGCGGCCAACGCCATGACCGTGTTCGACGTGCCCGACGCGCTGGTGGACGCCTGCGGCGAGGCGCTGGCGCGCCAGCCCGGCGTGACCCTGGCCTACCGGCGCGAGCGCGCGCCGCAGTGGCCCTACAACCTGTACGGCATGGTGCACGGCACCGATCGCGCCGTGGTGCAGCGCGTGATCGACCGCGTGGTGCCCGCCGCGGGGCTGGCCGGTCACCGGCACGCTGTGCTGTTTTCAACGCGCCGTTTCAAGCAGACCGGCGCGCACCGCTTTCGCGCCCTGCCGTTGGCCCCACAGGAGGTGCCCCATGCTGTCGCAGGATGACGCCCGCCTGGTCGGCTTCCTGCACGGCGGTTTCCCGCTCAGCGACCGGCCCTTTGCCGACGTGGCCGCCGAGCTCGGCAGCAGCGAAGACGAAGTGATTCAGCGCCTGCAGCGCCTGCTGTCGCAGGGCGACCTGACCCGCTTCGGCCCGCTGTTCCAGATCGAACGCGCCGGTGGCCGCTTCGTGCTGGCCGCCATGGCCGTGCCCGAAGAGCGCTTCGATGCCGTGACGAAGCAACTGGACGGCATGGCCGAGTTGGCGCACAACTACCGCCGCGAATCGGCCCACCCAGGCCAGCCCGGCGCCACGCCGCTCAACATGTGGTTCGTGCTGGCGGTCGAGGCGGCGGATGGCATCGAGCGGGTGATCGCGGAGATCGAAACAGCGACCGCGCTGCCTGTGTATGCCTTCCCCAAGGAGCGCGAGTTCTTTGTGGAACTCAAACTGCCCTTGCTGGCGGGAGGCGCGCATGGCCCTCGATGAACTCGACCGCCGCCTGATCCGCGCCACGCAGTCCGGCCTGCCGCTGGTGCCGCGGCCCTACGAAGCGATTGGTGCCACGCTGGGCATCAGCGGCGAGCAGGTGCGCGAGCGCCTGCAGGCCATGCTGGAAGCTGGCCTGATCCGCCGCATCGGCGCCGTGCCCAACCACTACCGCCTGGGTTTCACCGCCAACGGCATGAGCGTGTGGGACGTGGCCGACGACGTGGTCGATGCCCTCGGCGAACGCATCGGTCTGCTGCCCGGCGTGAGCCACTGCTACCGCCGCCCGCGCCGTCTTCCGGTCTGGCCCTACAACCTGTTCGCCATGCTGCACGGCCGCTCGCGCGACGAGGTGGAACAGCAGGCGCAAGAGATCGCCGCCCTGCTGGGCGATGCCTGCCGTGCGCGCGACATCCTTTATTCGACCGCGATCCTGAAAAAGACAGGCCTGCGGTTGACCGACTCCTGAAACGAAAGCCTCACCATGTTTCGCATCAGCCAGTACATGCGCGAGATCGCCGAAGCCGAACACACCGGCCGCTACCCGAAGCCCGCGCCGCGCGTGCGGCAGCAACCCGGGAGAAACACATCCGACGCGAAAGGCAGCACTGCCCAGGGCGCCGCCGGGCTGGCTTCGCCAGACGGCCAGCGCCGCCCCCTTGAGGGGGTCGGGCGAAGCCCGGCGGGGGTGGGGCCAGTGGTCATTTGGAACCTCATCCGCCGTTGCAACCTCACCTGCAAGCACTGCTACGCGCTCTCCGCCGACCACGAATACGCCGGTGAGCTGAGCTGGAACGAAGTCGTGACCGTGATGGACGACCTCAAGGCCTTTCGCGTGCCGGTGCTCATCCTCTCCGGTGGCGAGCCGCTGATGCGGCCCGACATCTTCGACATCGCCAACCGCTCGCGCGCCATGGGCTTCTACACCGGCCTGTCCACCAACGGCACGCTGATCGACGCCCCCATGGCCGACCGCATCGCCGCGACGGGCTTCGACTACGTGGGCATCAGCCTGGACGGCCTGCGCGAAACGCACGACAAGTTCCGCCGACTCGACGGCGCCTTCGACCGCAGCCTCGCCGCCGTGCGCCTGCTGCGCGCGCGCGGCGTGAAGGTGGGCCTGCGCTACACCATGACCGCGCTCAACGCGCACGACTTCGCGCCCTTGCTGGACCTGATGCGCAGCGAGCGGGTGGACAAGTTCTACTTCTCACACCTCAACTACGCCGGCCGCGGCAACATCCACCGCGGCCAGGATGCGCAGCACCTCGCCACGCGCGAGGCGCTGGATCGGCTCTTCGAGCGCGCCTGGGACGCCGCCTGTCGGTGTCTGGACGAGGAGTACGTGACCGGCAACAACGACGCCGACGGCCCCTACCTGCTGCAGTGGGTGCAGGCCCGCTACCCGCGTTGGGCCGACGCGCTGCGCGAACGCCTGGTGGCCTGGGGTGGCAACAGCAGCGGCGTCAACGTGGCCAACATCGACAACCTTGGCCATGTGCACCCCGACACCATGTGGTGGCACCACACCATCGGCGACGTGCGCCAGCGCCCGTTCTCGCAGATATGGAGCGACACCAGCGAACCGCTGATGGCGGGCCTGAAGGCGTTTCCCCGCCCGGTGCAAGGCCGCTGCGCGACCTGCCAGCACTTCGCCCTCTGCGGCGGCAACACCCGCACGCGCGCCCAGCAGCTCACCGGCAACCCCTGGGCCGAAGACCCGGGCTGTTACCTCACCGACGAAGAGATCGGCGCCATGGCCGGCAGCGACGTGGGCCGCCTCGCGCTCACGCCGTTCCGCAAAGTGCACATCCTGCATCAGGGGGCCAACCATGCCTGATACCCCGAAGCGCTCATCGCGCGAGGCCTTGGCCAACCTCGCCCGCGCCACGCTGGTGCTGGGCCTGTTCTGGATGGGCCTGGACATCGCCGGCGCGCAGACGGTGCCCAACCCCGCCGCGCTTTACACCCAGCACTGCGCCACCTGCCACGGCGAGCAGCGCACCGGCGCCATGGGCCCGGCGCTGTTGCCCGAAAGCCTGGAGCGCCTGCGCCCGGCCGAAGCGCTGAAAGTCATCACGCAGGGCCGCGCTGCCACGCAGATGCCGGGCTTTGCCGACCAACTGAGTGCCGCCGACATCGCCGCGCTCGCCGCGCACATTCGCACCCCGGTGTCGCCCGCGCCCGTGTGGGCCGAGGCGGACATCCGCGCCTCGCGCAGCTTCAACCCCGCGCCTGCGGGCGAGCCAGCGAAGCCGCTGTGGAGCGCCGACCCCATGAACCTGTTCGTGGTGGTGGAGGGCGGTGACCACCACATCAGCCTGCTCGACGGCGACAGGTTCGAGGTCATCACCCGCTTCCCCAGCCGCTTCGCGTTGCACGGCGGCCCCAAATTCACGCCCGACGGCCGCTACGTGTTCTTCGGTTCGCGCGACGGCTGGATCACCAAATACGACCTCTGGCGCCTGCGCGTGGTGGCCGAGGTGCGCGCGGGGCTCAACATGCGCAACGTCGCGGTGAGCGGCGACGGGAAGTGGGTCATGGCCGCCAACTACCTGCCGCACAGCGTGGCGCTGTTCGACGCCGACCTGAACCTGCAGAAGACCTACGCGGCGGCCACGCTGGACGGCAAGCAGACCTCGCGCGTCTCGGCCGTGTACGACGCCACGCCGCGCAACAGCTTCGTGGTCGCGTTGAAGGACATCCCAGAACTCTGGGAAATTTCCTACGACCCCAAGGCCGCGCCGATCTACGACGGCTACGTGCACGACTACAAGATGGGCGAGGGCATTGCCAAGCCGGGCTTCCTGGGCGTGCGCCGCACCCCGCTGGACGAACCGCTGGACGACTTCTTCTTCGACCAGAGCTACCGCCACGCGCTGGGCGCCACGCGGCCGAAAGCCGGCGATGGCGCCGCCACCGCGCAGATCGTCAACCTCGACGCGCGCCGCAAGATCGCCGACCTCCCCATCGCCGGCATGCCCCACCTGGGCTCGGGCATCACCTTCGCCTGGAACGGCAGCACGGTGCTGGCGAGTCCCAACCTCAAGGGTGGCGCCATCGACGTGATCGACATGAAGACCTGGAAACCGGTCGCCACCATCCCCACGCCCGGCCCCGGCTTCTTCATGCGCAGCCACGAAAACAGCCGCTTCGCCTGGACCGATTCGATGATGAGCCCGACCGCCAAGGACACCATGACCATCATCGACAAGACCACGCTGCAACCCGTGGCCACCGTGAAGGAGCCCGGCAACACACTGGCCCACATCGAGTTCACGAAAGACGGCAAGTACGCGCTGGCCAGCGTGTGGGAGATGGACGGCGCGCTCATCGTCTACGACGCGGCGACGTTCAAGGAAATCAAGCGCCTGCCCATGAGCAAGCCGGTGGGCAAGTACAACGTATGGAACAAGATCACGCGCTCGGAAGGCACGTCGCATTGAACGGGAGGAAGCACCCCCTGCGCCGCTGCGCGGCTTCCCCCTCTCCTGCGGGAGGGGGAAGCAGCCTGTGGCCCGGCGAAGCCGGTTCCACGGCTGCCCTGGGCGGGGCACGCGCTTCGGAAGCGTGTCCGCTGACGGGGTCGGCTGCGCCATCCCTGAGATTGGATGAACCCCGCCTGGCCGGTGACGGCATGGTCTGGCTGCTGGTGCTGGCCGAGTTGCTGGCCTTTGGCCTGCTGTTCGTCTCGTTCGCCATGGCGCGCTGGCGTGAGCCGGTGGTGTTCGCGCAGGGGCAGGCGGGCTTGGACCTGTCCACCGGGGCGCTCAACACGGTCTTGCTGGTGGCGGCGAGCTGGGCCGCGGTGCGGGCCGTGGGTGCGTTCCAGCGAGACCACCGTGTGGCCGGTGCGCGCTGGCTGCTGGTGGCCCTGGGCGGCGCGCTGGGGTTTCTGGTCGTCAAGGGCCACGAGTTCGCCGGCAAGCTGGGCGCCGGGTTCGACTGGGCCACGGACAGTTTCACCGTGCTGTACACCCTGCTGACCGGCTTTCATTTCCTGCACGTGGTGGTGGGCGCCGTGATCTTCGCGCTGCTGTGGTGGAACGCGCGCTCGGGCGTGTACGGCCCGGCCAACCACGTGGCGCCGGCCTCGGGCGCTGTGTTCTGGCACATGGTGGACCTGCTGTGGATGGTGCTGTTTCCGCTGGTGTACGTGATCCGTTGATGGCCGCAAAGATGAAACCCACCCGCGTCGACTTCATCGCCCTCGTGCTCGTGCTGGCCACCGGCCTGAGCTGGTGGCTGGGGGAGGGCGCCGCCCTGACGCAGGGCCATCTCGGGCAGGCCGCCACGCTGGCGGTGCTGGCGCTGGCCGTGCTCAAGGGTGCGCTGATCGCGCTCGACTACATGGAGCTGCGCCACGCGCCCGCCCTGTGGCGGCGCGCGGTGCTGGGCTGGCTGGCGGTGGTGATCGCGCTGGTGCTGCTGGCCAGCCTGTTGCCGCGCCCCTGAACGGCCCGCCTCGGAGCCCGCCCCGTACACTTCCGCCATGCTGATTTTGGGAATCGAATCGTCCTGCGACGAAACCGGCGTGGCCCTGGTCGACGCCAGCGGCCACGACACACCGCGCCTGCTCGGCCACGCGCTGCACAGCCAGATCGAGATGCACCAGGCCTATGGCGGCGTGGTGCCCGAACTCGCCAGCCGCGACCACATCCGCCGCGTGCTGCCGCTCACCGACGAGGTGCTGGCGCAGGCCGGCCTGCCGCTGTCGGCGGTGGACGCGGTGGCCTACACCCGCGGGCCGGGTCTGGCCGGCGCCTTGCTGGTGGGCTCGGGCGTGGCGTGTGCCATGGGCATGGCGCTGGGCAAGCCGGTGATGGGCGTGCACCACCTCGAAGGCCATCTGCTGTCGCCGTTTCTCAGCGCCGATCCACCGCGGTTCCCGTTCGTGGCCCTGCTGGTGTCTGGCGGCCACACCCAGCTGATGCGGGTGGACGGCGTGGGCCGCTACGAGCTGCTGGGCGAAACCATTGACGACGCCGCGGGCGAGGCTTTTGACAAATCGGCCAAGCTGCTGGGGCTGGGTTACCCGGGCGGGCCGGCGCTGGCCCGGCTGGCCCTGGAGGGCAACCCGCTGGCCTACAAGTTCCCGCGCCCCCTGCTGCACAGCGGCGACCTGGACTTTTCGTTCGCGGGCCTGAAAACGGCGGTGCTGACCCAGGTGAAGCGGCTGGCCCACGCGCGGCCCGAGGGGCCGGCCACGCCGCAGCTGGCGCAGGCACTCGACGTGGCGCAAAAGGCCGACGTGGCCGCCAGCGTGCAGGCCGCCATCGTGGACGTGCTGGTGAAGAAGTCGCTCTCGGCGATCGGATCCACCGGCCTGCGCCGTCTGGTGGTGGCCGGTGGGGTGGGCGCCAACGCGCTGCTGCGCGAGCAGCTCAACGCCACCTGCCAGCGCCAGAACGTGCGCGTGCACTACCCGGAGCTGCACCTGTGCACCGACAACGGCGCCATGATCGCGCTGGCCGCCGGCCTGCGTGTGCAGGCCGGGCTGCTGGCGCCGGGTGGCGGCGCTGCGGCCTACCGCTTCGACGTCCGGCCCCGCTGGCCGCTGTCGGAACTCGCCATCACCGCCCTCTGAAAAATGCCCGAAATACCCGGGTGGGGTAGTCTCTGTAATTATGAATTAGACTGCGCAGGCCTGTCGCCTTGGTGACAGGCCTGACGCCGCCGGTGCCCTGCCGGCGGGTTTTGAACCACGGAGTGCATTCCATGAACCGACCGAATTTTCCGCGCCGCCGCGCCCTGGCGGCCCTGCTGTTGGGCGCCGCCAGCGTCACGAGCGCCTGGGCCCAGAGCCCGGCCGCACCCGCCGCCAGCGCCGCTCCCGTGCGCATCGGCATGATCGAAGGCCTCTCGGGCCCGTTCGCCAACACCGGTGAAGCGGTGTACCGCAACCTGGTGTGGGCCACCGAGCGCGTCAACGCCCGCGGCGGCGTGAAACTGCCCGGCGGCAACCGCCCGCTCGTCATCGAGCGTTTCGACAGCAAGGGCCAGACCGAAGAGGCGCTGTCGGCCCTGCGCTCGGCGATCGACGGCGACATCACCATCGTGACCCAGGGCAACTCTTCGGCCGCGGCCGCCGGCCTGATCGACGCCATCAACAAGCACAACGAACGCGACACCACAAAGCAGGTGCTGTTCCTGAACTACTCGGCGGTGGACCCGGTGCTGACCAATCAGAAGTGCAGCTACTGGCACTTCCGCTTCGACGCCCACGCCGACATGCGCATGAGCGCGCTCATGAGCGTGCTGCGCGATGACAAGGACCTGAAGAACATCTACCTGATCGGCCAGGACTACAGCTTTGGCCAGGCGGTGCTGCGCGAAGCCCGCAGCCAGCTGGCCGCCAAACGCCCGGACGTGAAGATCGTGGGCGACGAGCTGCACCCGATGGCGCGCGTGAAGGACTTCGCGCCCTATGCGGCCAAGATCAAGGCCAGTGGCGCGCAGGCCGTGCTGACCGGCAACTGGGGCAACGACCTGACGCTGCTGGTCAAGGCGGCCCGCGAGGCCGGTTTCGATGGCTCGTTCTACACCTTCTACGGCAACGCCATGGGCGCGCCCGCGGCCATCGGCGACGCCGGCATCGGCAAGGTGGTCGCAGTGGCGGACTGGTTCCCCAACGTTCCGACGAAAGAATCCGAAGCGTTCTACCAGTCGTTCCGCCAGCGCTTTCCCAACCCGGCCGACGACTATGTGCACATGCGCATGCAGCTCATGATCGAGTCGCTGGCGCAGGCCATCGAACGCGCGGGCTCGGTCAACGCGGCCGCCGTGGCGGCGCAGCTGGAAAAGGCCGAGGTCAAACTCGCCGGCCAGAGCGCCCACATGCGCGCCGCCGATCACCAGTTCCAGCAGCCGCTGGCGGTGGCGGTGATGGACCGCCAGGGCGCCCCGGGCGTGAAATTCGACGTCGAAGGTTCGGGCTACGGCTTCCGTGTGGTGCGCAACCTGATGCCCCAGCAAGCCGAGCAGCCCCACAGCTGTAACATGGTCCGGTAGAGGCCCCCCCCGCCGCGCTTCGCGCGAACCCCCAGGGGGCGGCACTGGCCGTCCGGCAAAGCCGGACCGGCGGTGCCCTGGGCTGGACCGTTTCATGCGGCGCGGGTCACGCTCCGGCGCGGTGGATCAACCGATATGAAAAAGGAAATACCCGATGCGAGCCGTGGTGGAGAGTCTTGAAGAATCGCGCATTCGCGAGGTGGCCAACGAAGGCCTGGGTCGCGAGGGTGTGCTCAAGTTCTGGTTTGGCGAGAGCGACGAGGTCACGCCGGCCTTCATCCGGGAGGCCGCCATCGCCTCGCTGCAGGCGGGCGAAACCTTCTACGCTCACAACCTCGGCCTGCCCGAGCTGCGTCACGCCATTGCCGGTTACACCCATGGCCTGCATCCCCAGCAAAGCACCGACCAATGGTTCGACCGCGTCGCCGTCACCTCGGGCGGCGTCAATGGGCTGATGCTGGCTTCGCAGGCACTGGTGGAGGCGGGCGACGAGGTGGTGGTGGTCACGCCGGCCTGGCCCAACCTCGTGGCGCAGCCGCAGATCATGGGCGCCACGGTGAAGACGGTGCCGCTCAAGGTGATCGCGCAGGGCGAACGCGCCGGTGCCTGGACGCTGGACATGGACGCCCTGCTCGCCGCCATCACCCCGGCCACGCGGCTGCTGATCGTCAACGCCCCCAACAACCCCACCGGCTGGACGCTCACCCGCGACGAGCAGTCCGCCATCCTCGCGCACTGCCGCCGCACCGGCACCTGGATCCTGGCCGACGAGGTGTACGAGCGCCTGTATTTCGCTGGCGACTCGGGCAACGTTCTGGCGCCGGGCCGCCCCAGGCCGGAGGTGTCCTCTGGGGGAAGCGGCGCAGCCGCGCAGGGGGGAACCGTTTCGGCGCCGAGCTTTCTCGATGTGTCCGAACCCAAAGACCGGCTCATCGTCGCCCACAGTTTTTCCAAGAGCTTCCTCATGACCGGCTGGCGTCTGGGCTGGCTGGTGCTGCCCAAGTCGCTGACCCACGCCGTGGGCAAGCTGATCGAGTTCAACACCTCGTGCGCCCCGGTCTTCACCCAGCGCGCGGCCGTGGTGGCCATCGAACGCCACCAGGACGTGACACCCGCGCTGGTGGCACACCTGAAGCACTGCCGCGACACCCTGGTGCCGCTGCTGCAGGCCGTGCCCGGCGTCACCCTGGCCGAGCCTCGGGGCGGCATGTACGCCTTTTTCCACCTGGCGGGGCACGACGACTGCCTGGACACCGCCAAGCGCCTGGTGCGCGAAGCCGGCCTGGGGCTGGCACCCGGCAGCGCCTTCGGCCCCGAAGCGGCCGGCTGGTTGCGCTGGTGCTTCGCCAGCCGCGACCCGTGGCGCCTGGAAGAGGGCGTGCAGCGCTTGGCGAAGTGGCTCACCCGCGCCTGAGGGCGGCCATTCGACGACGGTTCCCGGGCGGTGCTCCCGCAGACACGGGCCCATGGCCATGGCCCTGCCGGGGAAGGTGCGGTAGGCTATAATTCGCGGTTGCCATCTTCTGGATGGCGATTCACGCCCGTTGCGGCGGTCGGGTCTGAACCCTTCGTTCAGAGGCCGGCAGGCTGCGGCGGGACGCATGTAACCCCCAGGAATCCGACATGATCGAAAAATCCATCAAGGCAGCTGTTGTTGCCGACAACGCCCGCGCTGCCAACGACACCGGCAGCCCCGAAGTGCAGGTCGCCATTCTGACCGCCCGCATCAACGAGCTGACCCCCCACTTCAAGACCCATGCCAAGGACCACCACGGTCGCCGTGGCCTGCTGCGCATGGTGAGCCGCCGCCGCAAGCTGCTCGACTACCTGAAGTCCAAGGACGCCGACCGTTACGTCGCCCTGATCGCGAAACTGGGTCTGCGCAAGTAATTTTGGACCCGGCATGACACGCAAAACGCCTGAGTTGGTTCGCTGGCTCGGGCGATTTTTGTTTGTGCATGCCGTTTTTTGATTCCGGAAAAGCCGCAACAGAGCGAAGCTGTGTCATTCCAAAGGGATTGGTCGCCGTGAGGCGGGTGACCAGACTCTCTGGAATGGCATCGTGTTCTGGGTTGTTTTTCCGGGTTGTGTGCAGTACATCTGCACGGTTTGCCACCCAACTTTCAACGGGTGGCCACGCAAAGGAGAAACTCCATGAGCCTTTTCAACAAAGTCACCAAGACCTTCCAGTGGGGCCCGCACACGGTCACCATGGAAACCGGCGAAATCGCCCGCCAGGCCACCGGCGCCGTGCTGGTCAACATCGATGACACCGTGGTGCTCGCCACCGTGGTCGCCAAGACCGAAGCCAAGGCCGGTCAGGACTTCTTCCCCCTGACGGTGGACTACACCGAAAAATCGTACGCGGCCGGCAAGATCCCCGGCAGCTTCTTCAAGCGCGAAGGCCGCCCCAGCGAACTCGAAACGCTGACCTGCCGCCTGATCGACCGCCCGATCCGTCCGCTGTTCCCCGAAGGCTTCTACAACGAAGTCCAGGTCATCGTGCACGTGGTCAGCCTGAACCCCGAAGTGCAGGCCGACATCGCCGCCATGATCGCCACCAGCGCCGCGCTGGCCGTCAGTGGCATTCCGTTCAATGGCCCCATCGGTGCCGCTCGCGTGGGCTACGTCAACGGCGAGTACGTGCTCAACCCGGGCCAGACCCAGTTGAAAGACAGCCAGCTCGACCTCGTGGTCGCCGGCACGCAGGCCGCCGTGCTGATGGTGGAATCCGAAGCCCAGCAGCTGAGCGAAGAAATCATGCTCGGCGCCGTGGTGTTCGGCCACGAGCAGGGCAACATCGCCATCGCCGCCATCAACGAACTGGTGCGCGACGCCGGCAAGCCGGCCTGGGACTGGCAGCCGCCGGCCAAGGACGAGGCGCTGATCGCCAAGATCGATGCCCTGGCCAAAGCCAAGCTCGAAACCGCTTACCAGATCCGCAACAAGCAGGCCCGCACCCAGGCCTGCCGCGCCGCCTACGCCGACGTGATGGCGGCCCTGAAAGAAGAGGGCGTGGCCTTCGACAGCGTGGCCATCGAAGCCCTGCTGTTCGAGATCGAAGCCAAGATCGTGCGTGGCCAGATCCTGGCCGGCGAGCCCCGCATCGACGGCCGCGACACGCGCACCGTGCGCGCCATCGAAATCCGCAACGGCGTGCTGCCCCGCACCCACGGCTCGGCCCTGTTCACCCGCGGTGAAACCCAGGCGCTGGTGGTGGCCACGCTCGGCACCGACCGCGACGCCCAGCGCATCGACGCACTGGCCGGCGAGTTCGAAGACCGCTTCATGCTGCACTACAACATGCCTCCCTTCGCCACCGGCGAAGCCGGGCGTTTCGGCACCCCCAAGCGCCGCGAAATTGGCCACGGCCGCCTGGCCAAGCGCGCGCTGATTGCCGCGCTGCCGAGCAAGGAAGACTTCCCCTACACCATGCGTGTGGTCTCGGAAATCACCGAGTCCAACGGCTCCTCGTCGATGGCTTCGGTCTGCGGCGGCTGCCTGGCGCTGATGGACGCCGGCGTGCCCATGAAGGCGCACGTGGCCGGCATCGCCATGGGCCTGATCAAGGAAGGCAACCGCTTTGCGGTGCTGACCGACATCCTGGGTGACGAAGATCATCTGGGCGACATGGACTTCAAGGTCGCTGGCACCACCAACGGCATCTCGGCGCTGCAGATGGACATCAAGATCCAGGGCATCACCAAGGAAATCATGCAGGTCGCACTGGCCCAGGCCAAGGAAGCCCGCATGCACATCCTGGGCAAGATGCAGGAAGCCATGGGCGAAGCCAAGACCGAAGTGTCGAACTTCGCGCCCAAGCTCTTCACCATGAAGATCAACCCCGAGAAGATCCGTGACGTGATCGGCAAGGGCGGCGCCGTGATCCGCGCGCTGACCGAAGAGACCGGCACCCAGATCAACATCGACGAAGACGGCACCATCACCATCGCGTCGACCGACAGCGCCAAGGCCGACGAAGCCAAGCGCCGCATCGAGCAGATCACCGCCGAAGTCGAAATCGGCAAGGTCTACGAAGGCCCGGTCACCAAGATCCTGGACTTCGGTGCCCTGATCAACCTGCTGCCCGGCAAGGACGGCCTGCTGCACATCAGCCAGATCGCCCACGAGCGCGTGGAAAAAGTGACCGACTACCTGAGCGAAGGCCAGATCGTCAAGGTCAAGGTGCTCGAGACCGACGAAAAGGGGCGCGTCAAGCTGTCCATGAAGGCGCTGATCGACCGCAACAGCGGCGAGCAGGCCCAGCAGCAACAGCAACAGCAACAGTGAGTCGCGCGCACGTCTGGTCATGAAAGCCGTTGAAATCAGCGCCTTTGGCGCGCCCGAGGTGCTGCGCCTGTGCGATCGTCCCATGCCCGAAGCGGGCGAGGGCGAGCTGCTCATCCGCGTCGCTGCATCGGGGGTCAACCGGCCCGACGTGCTGCAACGCACCGGCAACTACCCCGTGCCACCCGGTGCGTCCGACATTCCCGGCCTCGAAGTGGCGGGCGTGATCGAGTCGGGCGACGCCGCGGCCATGGCGGCGGCCGGATTCCGGGTCGGCGACCGCGTCTGTGCGCTGGTGGCGGGCGGCGGTTATGCCCAGTACTGCGTGGCACCGGTGGCGCAGTGCCTGCCGGTCCCTGAAGGTCTGGACGATGTGGCTGCGGCCTCCTTGCCCGAGACCTTCTTCACCGTCTGGAGCAATGTGTTTGATCGCGCCCGTTTGCAGGCCGGTGAAACCCTGTTGATCCAAGGCGGCACCAGCGGCATCGGCGTGACCGCCATCCAGATGGCCAAGGCCCTGGGCGCACGCGTGATCGCCACCGCGGGCAGCGACGACAAGTGCGCGGCCTGTCTGGCGCTGGGGGCCGACCACGCCATCAATTACAAGACGCAGGACTTCGTGCGCGCCGTGGCTGACTTCACCGAAGGACGCGGCGTCAACGTGGTGCTCGACATGGTGGCCGGCAGCTACGTGGCGCGTGAGCTGGACTGCCTGGCCGAGGATGGCCGGCTGGTCTTCATCGCGGTGCAGGGTGGCGTCAAAGCCGAGATCAACGCTGGCACGGTGCTGCGGCGCCGGCTGACCATCACCGGCTCGACCCTGCGTCCGCGTCCGGTGGTCTTCAAGGCGGCGATCGCGAGTGCCTTGCGTGAACACGTCTGGCCGTTGCTGGCCAGTGGTCGCATCAAGCCCGTGATCTACCGGGTGTTTGACGCCGGTGACGCTGCGGCCGCGCACGAACTGATGGAATCCAACCGCCACATCGGCAAGCTCGTCCTGACCTGGGCGTGACCGGTGTGCGTCGTCAAGCTGGAGTGAATCCCATGAAAAAACTGATCGCTGGCAACTGGAAGATGAACGGCTCGCTGGCCGCCAACGAAGCCTTGGTCAAGGCCATGCTCGACGGTCTGCAGGGCTCTGAGCCCGCGGCCGACATGGCCTTGTGCGCCCCCGCTCCCTATCTGGCACAGCTGCAGTCGTTGCTGCAGGGCAGCCCCGTGGCCTGGGGTGCACAAGACGTTTCGGCCCATGAGCAAGGTGCGTACACCGGCGAGGTGAGCGTGGCCATGCTCAAGGACTTCGGTTGCCGCTACGCCATCGTCGGCCACTCCGAGCGCCGCCAGTACCACGGCGAGACCGATGCCCTGGTGGCGGCGAAGGCGCAGCGCGCGCTGGCGGCCGGCGTCACGCCCATCGTGTGCGTGGGTGAAACCCTGGACGAGCGTGAAGCGGGCCAGACCGAGCTCGTGGTCAAGCGGCAGCTGGCGGCGGTGATCCACACGGTGGCCCACTGCATCAGCGAAATCGTGGTGGCCTACGAACCCGTGTGGGCCATCGGCACCGGCAAGACCGCCACGCCCGAGATGGCCCAGCAAGTGCACGCCGTGCTGCGGGCCCAGCTTTCGGCGGCCACGCAACACCCCGAGCGCGTGCACATCCTCTACGGCGGCAGCATGAATGCGGCCAATGCGGCGAGCCTGCTGGCGCAGCCCGACATCGATGGCGGTCTGATCGGCGGTGCGTCGCTCAAGGCCGCGGACTTTTTGCAGATCGTGGCCGCGGCGCGTTGAGCCCTGGACACGTTTCCCACCATTCCGGAGAAATAAATGAATGTTTTGTTGACCATCCTCCTCGCGGTGCAGGTTCTTTCCGCGCTCGGCATGATCGGCCTGATCCTGATGCAGCACGGCAAAGGTGCCGATGCGGGCGCGGCCTTTGGTGGTGGCGCCGGTTCGGCCAGCCTGTTCGGCGCCTCCGGAGGGGCGAACTTCCTGTCCCGCAGCACGGCCGTGCTGGCTGGCATCTTCCTTTCCTGCACACTGGGGTTGGCCTACTTCGGCAACCTGCGTGAGGCGCCGAGTTCGGGCAGCGTGCTGGAGGGGGCAGCCGTGCCCGCGCAGCAGCCGGCCGCGGCCCAGATTCCCGACTCCAAGCCGGGTCAGCCAGCGGCCCCGGCTCCTGCTGCGGATGCGCAACCCGCGGGCACTGGCGCCGCGCAGATTCCAGGCAAGTAATTCTTGCGAAATCGATCGGTGGTATAGGGCGGCTTTCCCGCCGCGCCACTCTACCGATACGGTTTGAAAAACCATGGTGTGCCCCCGAAAATCAAGGTGGATTCAGGGTAAACTCTATGGGTTGTCAGCAAGGCTCACACCGACCCTCGTGAGCCAGACAATGCAGACCCAGCCGACGTGGTGAAATTGGTAGACACGCTATCTTGAGGGGGTAGTGGCGAAAGCTGTGCGAGTTCGAGTCTCGCCGTCGGCACCAATCTTTGGACAACATGGCCCGTGAGCCATGTCAGCGGAACTTACCCAAGATGAGTCTCGAACAATACCTTCCCGTGCTCTTGTTCATTTTGGTGGGTATCGCTATCGGGATCATCCCCCAGGTCCTGGGCTACATCCTAGGCCCCAACCGCCCGGACGCGGAAAAGAACTCTCCTTACGAATGCGGCTTCGAGGCTTTCGAAGATGCCCGCATGAAGTTCGATGTGCGCTACTACCTGGTGGCCATTCTCTTCATTCTGTTCGATCTCGAAATCGCGTTTCTCATCCCCTGGGCCGTGGCCTTTTCCGACATCGGCGTCACCGGTTTTCTGGCGGGGGTGGTCTTCCTGGCCATTCTGACCGTAGGCTTTGCTTATGAGTGGAAAAAAGGTGCGCTGGATTGGGAATGATGAATAGCAACACGTGCGGGATCACCGGAGCAGCTCATGATTGAAGGCGTTTTCAAGGAAGGTTTTGTCACCACGAGTTATGACTCGGTGGTGAACTGGGCCAAGACCGGATCGCTGTGGCCCATGACTTTCGGTCTGGCCTGTTGCGCGGTGGAGATGATGCATGCGGCCACCGCGCGTTACGACCTGGGGCGTTTCGGCGCCGAGGTGTTTCGTGCCAGTCCGCGCCAGTCCGACTTGATGATCGTGGCCGGCACCCTGTGCAACAAGATGGCGCCGGCGCTGCGCAAGGTCTACGACCAGATGGCCGAGCCGCGCTGGGTGCTCTCCATGGGGTCGTGCGCCAATGGCGGTGGCTATTACCACTACAGCTACTCGGTGGTGCGCGGTTGCGACCGGATCGTGCCGGTTGACGTCTATGTGCCGGGCTGTCCGCCCACGGCCGAAGCGCTGTTGTACGGAATCATCCAGCTGCAGCAGAAGATCCGCCGCACCAACACCATCGCGCGTGCCTGAGCGGCTGCGGTCCACGGGTTCAAGTCCAGAAAGACGGTTCATGAGCGAGACAGCCACGACCTACACAACCAGCCCCGAGGCCATCCAGGCTTCACTGACCGCTTTGCTGGGCGAGCGGGCGCAGTCGATCGACGTTGAACGCGGTGAGGTCACGCTGGTGGTGGCCGCTGCCGACTACCAGGCGGTGATGCAGACGCTGCGTGACGCGCCGCAAACCCGGTTCGAGCAACTGATCGATCTGTGTGGCATGGACTACTCCACCTATGGCGACGGCCGCTGGGAGGGGCCGCGTTTCGCTGTCGTGGTGCATCTGCTGTCCGTCAGCCTCAACCATCGGGTGCGGGTTCGCGTGTTCTGTCCCGAAGACGATTTCCCCGTCGTGGCATCGGTGTCGGAACTTTGGGCTTCGGCCAACTGGTACGAGCGCGAGGCTTTCGATCTTTATGGCATCGTGTTCGAAGGTCACAACGACCTGCGGCGCATCCTGACCGACTACGGATTCATCGGCCACCCCTTCCGCAAGGACTTCCCGCTGTCGGGCCACGTCGAGATGCGCTACGACGCCGAGCGCGCGCGGGTGGTCTACGAGCCGGTCACGATCGAGCCGCGTGAGGTCACACCGCGTGTGATTCGCGAAGACAACTACGGCGGACTTCACTGACATGAACCGCCCCCACGCTCATCACTTCATGTATTCGCTGCCCCCCATGGGGGCGCAGGGCGCCCTTGGGGCGGCCCGGCGGGAGCCCTGTCATGGCTGAAATCAAGAACTACACACTGAACTTCGGTCCGCAGCACCCGGCCGCGCACGGCGTGTTGCGCCTGGTGCTGGAGCTCGATGGTGAGGTCGTGCAGCGCGCCGACCCGCACATCGGCCTGTTGCACCGCGCCACCGAAAAGCTGGCCGAACACAAGACCTTCATCCAGTCGCTGCCCTACATGGACCGGTTGGACTACGTCTCGATGATGTGCAACGAGCACGCTTACTGCCTGGCCATCGAGAAGCTGCTGGGCATCGAAGTGCCGATCCGCGCGCAGTACATCCGCGTGATGTTCAGCGAGATCACCCGTCTGCTCAACCACCTGATGTGGCTGGGCTCGCACGGCAACGACTGCGGCAGCTCGACCATCCTGATCTATGCGTTCCGCGAGCGCGAAGACCTGTTCGACATGTACGAAGCGGTGTCGGGCGCGCGCATGCACGCGGCCTACTTCCGTCCGGGCGGTGTGTACCGCGACCTGCCGGACACGATGCCGCAGTACAAGCACAGCAAGATCCGCAATGCCAAGGCCATGGCCGAGCTCAACACGAACCGCCAGGGTTCGCTGCTCGACTTCATCGACGACTTCACGCAGCGTTTCCCGACCTACCTGGCCGAATACCACACGCTGCTGACCGACAACCGCATCTGGAAACAGCGCACCGTCGGCATCGGTGTGGTGACGCCAGAGCGTGCGCTCAACCTCGGTATGACCGGCCCCATGCTGCGCGGCTCCGGCATCGCCTGGGACCTGCGCAAGAAGCAGCCGTACGACGTGTACGACCGCATGGACTTCGACATCCCGGTCGGCAAGACCGGTGATACCTACGACCGCTACCTCGTCCGCATGGAAGAGATGAAGCAGTCCAACCGCATCATCAAGCAGTGTGTGGACTGGCTGCGCGTGAACCCGGGTCCGGTCATCACCGACAACCACAAGGTGGCACCGCCTTCTCGCGAAGCGATGAAGTCGAGCATGGAAGAGCTGATCCACCACTTCAAGCTCTTCACCGAAGGTTTTCACGTGCCTGAAGGCGAGGCTTATGCGGCCGTCGAACATCCCAAGGGCGAGTTCGGTATCTACCTCGTGAGCGACGGCGCCAACAAGCCGTACCGCCTGAAGATCCGCGCCCCCGGTTTTGCCCACCTGTCCACCATGGACGAGATGGCCAAAGGTCACATGCTGGCCGACGCGGTCGCCATCATCGGCACCATGGACATCGTTTTTGGAGAGATTGACCGATGATCTCTGAGACCCAAGCCGTGAGCGCCGCGACGCTCGCCGACGCCACGCTGCAGCGCTTTGCGCGCGAAGTGGCCAAGTACCCCGCGGACCAGAAGCAGTCGGCCGTCATGGCCTGTCTGGCCATCGTGCAGCAGGAGCAGGGCCACGTGAGCCTGGCCGCTGAAAAGGCGATCGCCGCCTACCTCGACATGGCGCCTATGGCGGTGCACGAGGTCACGACCTTCTACAACATGTACAACCAGCGGCCGGTGGGCAAGTACAAGCTCAACGTCTGCACCAACCTGCCGTGCCAACTGCGCGACGGCAACAAGGCGCTGGCCCATCTGGAGCACAAGCTGGGCATTGCCATGGGCGAAACCACGGTCGACGGCCTGTTCACCCTGCAGCAGAGCGAATGCCTGGGCGCGTGCGCCGACTCGCCGGTGATGCTGGTCAACGACCGCCACATGTGCAGCTTCATGAGCAACGAGAAACTCGACCAGCTGATCGACGGTCTGAAGGCCGCGGAGGCCAAGGCATGAATGCAGAACAGGTGATTTCGCAGTTCCGCGCCACCGGCGTGCAGACCTGTTTCCACGACCGCCACATCAATCCGCAGATCTATGCCGGGCTCAACGGCAACAACTGGTCGCTGCAGGACTACGTGGCGCGTGGCGGCTACCAGGCCCTGCGCAAGGTGCTGGGCCAGGACGGCGCCGAGGGCCTCACGCAGGATCAGGTGATCGCCACCGTGAAAGAGTCCGCGCTGCGTGGACGCGGTGGTGCGGGTTTCCCGACCGGTCTGAAGTGGAGCTTCATGCCGCGTCAGTTCCCGGGTCAGAAGTACCTCGTGTGCAATTCGGACGAAGGCGAGCCGGGGACCTGCAAGGACCGCGACATCCTGATGTTCAACCCGCACATCGTCATCGAGGGCATGGCCATCGCGGCGTATGCCATGGGCATCAGCGTGGGCTACAACTACATCCACGGCGAGATCTTCGAGGTCTACGACCGCTTCGAGGCCGCTCTGGAAGAAGCGCGCGCTGCGGGCTTCCTGGGTGACAAGATTCTGGGCAGCAACTTCAGTTTCCAGTTGCACGCGTTCCACGGGTTCGGCGCCTACATCTGCGGTGAAGAGACCGCGCTGCTCGAATCGTTGGAAGGCAAGAAGGGCCAGCCGCGCTTCAAACCGCCGTTCCCGGCCAGCTTCGGTCTGTACGGCAAGCCCACCACCATCAACAACACCGAGACCTTCGCGGCCGTGCCCTGGATCATCCGCAACGGCGGCCAGGCCTACCTCGAATGCGGCAAACCCAACAACGGCGGTACCAAGATCTATTCGGTCAGTGGTGACGTGGAGCGCCCGGGCAACTATGAAGTTCCCATGGGCACGCCGTTTGCCACGCTGCTGGAGCTCGCTGGCGGTGTGCGCACCGGTCGCCAGCTCAAGGCCGTGATCCCCGGTGGCTCGTCGTCGCCCGTGCTGCCCGCATCCATCATCATGGAATGCACGATGGACTACGACTCCATTGCCAAGGCCGGCTCCATGCTCGGCTCGGGCGCCGTGATCGTGATGGACGACTCGCGTTGCATGGTCGAATCGCTCAAGCGCTTGTCCTACTTCTACATGCACGAGAGCTGCGGTCAGTGCACACCCTGCCGCGAAGGCACGGGCTGGCTCTGGCGCCTGGTGGACCGCATCCACCGCGGCGAAGGCCGGCCGGCCGACATGGCGTTGCTGGACAACGTGGCCGAGAACATCATGGGCCGCACCATCTGCGCCCTGGGCGACGCGGCCGCCATGCCGGTGCGCGCCATGATCAAACATTTCCGGCCCGAGTTCGAGGCCATGATCAAAGCCGATGCCGCTGCTTCGCAGTCGGCCCCGGCCACGGTCTGATAGCGGGACACACCATGGTTGAAATCGAACTCGACGGCCAGAAGGTCGCAGTGCCACCGGGCAGCATGGTCATGCATGCCGCCGAAAAGGCGGGCACTTACATTCCGCATTTCTGCTACCACAAGAAGCTCTCCATCGCGGCCAACTGCCGCATGTGTCTGGTGGACGTGGAGAAGGCGCCCAAGCCCATGCCCGCGTGCGCCACGCCGGTCACGCAGGGCATGATCGTCCGCACCAAGAGCGACAAGGCCATCAAGGCCCAGCAGTCGGTGATGGAATTCCTGCTCATCAACCACCCGCTGGACTGCCCGATCTGCGATCAGGGCGGTGAGTGTCAGTTGCAGGATCTGGCGGTGGGCTATGGCGGTTCGGGTTCGCGCTACGAAGAAGAAAAACGCGTGGTGTTCCACAAGGAGGTGGGGCCGCTGATTTCCATGGAGGAGATGAGCCGCTGCATCCACTGCACCCGCTGTGTGCGCTTCGGCCAGGAGATTGCAGGTGTGATGGAGCTGGGCATGTCGCACCGCGGTGAGCATGCCGAAATCGAGACCTTCGTCGGCAGCACGGTGGATTCCGAGCTGTCGGGCAACATGATCGACATCTGCCCCGTGGGTGCGATCACCAGCAAGCCTTTCCGCTACAGCGCCCGCACTTGGGAACTCTCGCGCCGCAAGAGCGTGAGTCCGCACGATGGCACCGGGGCCAACCTGATCGTCCAGGTGAAGAACCACAAGGTGATGCGTGTCGTGCCGTTCGAGAACGATGCCGTCAACGAGTGCTGGATCGCCGACCGTGACCGTTTCTCCTACGAAGCCGTCAACAGCGAAGACCGTCTGACCGCGCCCATGATCAAACAGGGCGGCGAGTGGAAGACGGTGGACTGGCAGACCGCGCTCGAATACGTGGCCAACGGCCTCAAGCAGCTCAAGGCCGAACACGGCGCTGGCGCCATCGGCCTGCTCGCGAGCCCCCACAGCACGCTGGAAGAACTGGCGCTGGCCGGTGCCCTGGTGCGTGGCCTGGGCAGTGAAAACATCGACAGCCGCTTGCGCCAGACGGACTTCGGCAATACCGCCGCAGCCGGGTCGGCTCGCTGGTTGGGCATGCCCATCGCCGCGCTGTCCTCGCTCCAGCGCGTGCTGGTCGTCGGCTCCAACCTGCGCAAAGACCATCCGCTGTTCGCGCAGCGCATTCGCCAGGCCGCCCGCAAAGGCGCCCAGGTGAACGTGGTCAACGACCAGGCGCAGGACTGGGCGATGCCGATCGCGAACGCCGTGACGGTTGATAGCGATCATTGGGTGATGGCGCTCGCGGGCATCGCCGCCGCCGTGGCCGCCGAAACCGGTGTGCAGACGCCCATCGCGGGCGAAGTCAATGACACGACCCGCGCCGTGGCCCGGTCCTTGTTGGGTGGTGAACAGAAAGCCATCCTGCTGGGCAATGCCGCGGCCCACCACGAGAAGGCTTCCAGCCTGCTCTCCCTGGCCAACTGGATCGCTCAGCAAACCGGTGCGACGGTCGGCTACCTCACCGAGGCCGCGAATACCGTGGGTGCCCAGCTGGCGCGTGCGGTGCCGGGGCAGGGTGGTCTGCATGCGGGCCAGATGCTGGGTGGTGCGCTCAAGGCCACGCTGTTGCTCAACACCGAGCCGGCGTTCGACAGCGCGGTCGGCGCCCAGGGGCTGCGTTCGTGTGGTGGCATGGTCGTCACGCTCAGTCCGTTCAAGGCCAACCTGGACCTGAGCGATGTGCTGCTGCCCATCGCGCCGTTCACCGAGACCTCGGGTTCCTTCGTCAACGCCGAAGGCCGGCTGCAGAGTTTCCATGCCGTCGTGCGTCCGCTGGGCGATACGCGCCCGGCCTGGAAAGTGTTGCGCGTGCTGGGCAATCTGCTGGGCCTGTCGGGTTTCGATGCCGACTCCTCGCAGGCGGTGCTGGCTTCGGTGCTGCCCGGTGTGGCTTCCGGGGCGTTGGTGGCCACTGCCCGTTTGTCGAATGCCGACGCGGGCGTTGGCCCGGCCGCTGCCGATCTCGGACCTGCCCAGTCCCGGCCCTGCGTGGCCTCGATCTACCAGCTCGATTCGCTGGTGCGTCGCGCCACCTCGCTGCAACTCACGAACGATGCACGGACGGGCAACGCCCAGGTCGAAGGAGCAAGTGCATGATCGACGCGATGTACAACGGTGGCATGGGCCTGATCGCCGCGCCGTGGTGGACCACGGCGGCCTGGCCGGTGCTCTGGATCCTGATCAAGATCGTGGTGGTGCTGGCGCCCTTGATGGGCGCGGTCGCCTACCTCACGCTGTGGGAGCGCAAGCTGCTGGGGTTCATGCAGGTGCGCCTGGGCCCCAACCGGGTCGGCCCGTTCGGTCTGCTGCAACCGATCGCCGATGCGATCAAGTTGCTGACCAAGGAAATCATCAGCCCCAGCGCCGCCGCCAGCGGGCTGTTCCGCCTGGGTCCGATCATGGCCATCATGCCGGCGCTGGCCGCGTGGGTGGCGGTGCCCTTCGGACCGGATACGGTGTTGGCCAACGTGAACGCCGGCCTGCTGGTGATTCTGGCCATCACCTCGATCGAGGTCTATGGCGTGATCATTGCCGGCTGGGCGTCGAACTCCAAGTACGCCTTTCTGGGCGCGCTGCGCGCCTCGGCCCAGATGGTGAGCTACGAAATCGCCATCGGTTTCTGTTTCCTGGTGGTCATCATGACCGCCGGCAGCTTGCACCTGGGCGAGATCGTGGCTTCGCAAAGCCGCGGCATGGCCGCCGGCATGGGGCTGAACTTCCTGTCCTGGAACTGGTTGCCTTTGCTGCCGATCTTCTTCGTCTACCTGATCTCGGGTGTGGCCGAAACCAACCGCCACCCCTTCGACGTGGTCGAAGGCGAAGCCGAGATCGTGGCTGGCCACATGGTCGAGTACTCGGGCATGGGTTTCGCCATCTTCTTCCTGGCCGAATACGCCAGCATGTGGCTGGTGTCCATCCTGGGTGTGCTGATGTTCCTGGGGGGCTGGCTGCCCCCGATCGACAGCGCGCTCTTCAACTGGATTCCCGGCTGGATCTGGCTGGGCCTCAAGACCTTCCTGGTCGTGTCCATGTTCATCTGGATCCGGGCCACCTTCCCGCGCTTCCGCTACGACCAGATCATGCGTCTGGGCTGGAAGATTTTCATTCCCGTGACGCTGATCTGGCTGCTCCTCGTGGGCGGTCTGATGCAGACGCCGTGGAACATCTGGAAATAAGCAGGGCGAACCACCATGTCTACCACCTCTGCCACCACGGCCGTTGTCGCGCCGTTTTCCCTGCGCGATTTCTTCAAGAGTTTCCTGCTGGTCGAGCTGTTCAAGGGCCTGGCCCTGACCGGACGCTACGCGCTGCGCCGCAAGGTGACGGTGCAGTTTCCGGAAGAAAAGACCCCGCTGTCGCCGCGTTTTCGCGGCCTGCATGCGCAGCGCCGGTATGAGAACGGCGAAGAGCGCTGCATCGCCTGCAAGCTGTGCGAGGCGGTGTGTCCGGCCCTGGCCATCACCATCGAGGCCGGTGAACGCGAAGACGGCACCCGCCGCACGACCCGCTACGACATCGACCTGACCAAGTGCATCTTCTGCGGTTTCTGCGAAGAGGCCTGCCCGGTGGACGCGATCGTCGAGACCCACATCCTCGAATACCACGGTGAAAAGCGCGGCGATCTCTATTTCACCAAAGAGATGCTGCTGGCCGTGGGCGATCGCTACGAAACCGAGATCGCCGCGGCCAAGGCGGCCGATGCGCCCTACCGCTGACCCTGGGTTGCCCCTCGACCGAAGAACCATTCCATGGACTACCAGACCGGCTTTTTCTACCTGTTCGCGGCGGTGCTGCTGTTTGCGGCCTTCCGCGTGATCACCGCGCGCAACCCCGTGCATGCGGTGCTTTATCTGATGCTGTCGTTTTCCCAGGCAGCGGCCCTGTGGCTGCTGCTCAAGGCCGAGTTCCTGGGCCTGACGCTGGTGCTGGTGTACCTCGGTGCCGTCATGGTGCTGTTTCTGTTCGTGGTGATGATGCTCGACATCAAGCTCGAAGGCGGTCGCTGGAGTTTCTGGCAACACTTCCCGCTCGCCGCCGCGCTGGGCGCCCTGGTGGCGGCCGAGATCATCGCCGTTTTGTGGGCCGGTTTCCCGTCCATCGTTATGGCGTCTTCTGCACCGATGCCTGCGAGTTATTCGAACACCGGGGAGCTCGGTCGCCTGCTGTACAGCGACTACCTGTACCCGATCCAGGTGGCGGCGGTGATCCTGCTGGTGGCGATGGTCGCCGCGATCGCGCTGACGCTGCGCCAGCGCAAGGACAGCAAGGCCATCAACCCCGGATTGCAGGTGCACGTGCGCGCCAGCGACCGTCTGGTGGTGCTGCCCATGGCCGCCACCCAATCCGCGCCCCTGGTTGACGCGGCCGCCATCGAGGAGGGCAAGGCATGAGCATCACACTGGGTCACTTTCTGTCCGTGGGCGCGGTCCTGTTCGCCCTCTCGGTGATCGGCATCTTCCTGAACCGCAAGAACCTCATCGTGCTGCTCATGGCCATCGAGCTGATGCTGCTGGCCGTGAACATGAATTTCGTGGCGTTCTCCCATTTCCTGGGTGACATGCACGGCCAGGTCTTCGTGTTCTTCATCCTGACCGTGGCGGCTGCCGAGTCGGCGATTGGTCTGGCCATCCTGGTTCTGTTGTTCCGCAACAAGGCATCCATCAGCGTCGAAGAACTCAACACCCTCAAGGGTTGATGACCATGTGCCCGCACGCTCGTCATTTCATGCATTCGCAACCCTCCGAGGGGGCACAAACCGCCCCTGGGGCGGCCCGGCGGTCGGTTTAAGGCCTTTCACACCATGAGCACAACCCTTTCTGCAAGCACACTCCTGGCTGTTCCGCTGGCCCCGCTGGCGGGCGCCGTGCTGGCCGGCATCCTTGGAACCACGTTTGGCGGCAACGTCATTGGTCGGCGCACTTCGCACTCCCTCACGATCCTGGGCGTGCTGATCGCCTTCATCCTCTCGGCCATGACGCTCAAGAGCGTGGCGGTCGATGGGGCGCGCTTCAATCAGACCGTCTACGAGTGGATGGTGGTCGGTGGCCTGAAGATGGAGATCGGTTTCCTGGTCGATGGCCTCACCGCCATGATGATGTGCGTGGTGACCTTCGTCTCGCTGATGGTGCACATCTACACCATCGGCTACATGGAAGAGGACGACGGTTACAACCGCTTCTTCGCCTACATCTCGCTCTTCACCTTCTCCATGCTCATGCTGGTGATGAGCAACAACCTGCTGCAGCTGTTCTTCGGCTGGGAGGCGGTGGGTCTGGTGTCCTACCTGCTGATCGGGTTCTGGTTCAACAAACCGACGGCGATCTTTGCCAACATGAAGGCCTTCCTGGTCAACCGCGTGGGCGACTTTGGCTTCATCCTGGGCATTGGCCTGATCGTGGCCTACACCGGCACGCTGAGCTACACCGAGTTGTTCGCCAAGGCGCCCGAGTTGGGCCAACTGGGCTTCCCAGGCACCGACTGGCTGTTGATCACCGTGATCTGCATCTGCCTGTTCATCGGCGCCATGGGCAAGTCGGCCCAGTTCCCGCTGCACGTCTGGCTGCCCGACTCGATGGAAGGCCCGACCCCGATCTCCGCCCTGATCCACGCCGCCACCATGGTGACGGCCGGCATCTTCATGGTCGCGCGCATGTCGCCGCTGTTCGAGCTGTCGGACACCGCGCTCAACTTCATCATGGTGATCGGCGCCATCACGGCCCTGTTCATGGGCTTCCTGGGCATCATCCAGAACGACATCAAGCGTGTGGTTGCCTATTCCACGCTGTCCCAGCTCGGCTACATGACGGTGGCGCTCGGTGCCTCGGCCTACTCGGTGGCGGTGTTCCACCTGATGACACACGCCTTCTTCAAGGCCTTGCTGTTCCTCGCGGCCGGCTCGGTGATCATCGGCATGCACCACAACCAGGACATCCGCTGGATGGGCGGCGTGCGCAAGTACATGCCCATCACCTGGATCACCTCGCTGCTGGGCACGCTGGCCCTGATCGGCACGCCGCTGTTCGCGGGCTTCTACTCCAAGGACAGCATCATCGAAGCGGTGCACTTCAGCCACCTGCCGGCCTCCGGCTTCGCCTACTTCGCGGTGCTGGCCGGTGTGTTCGTGACCTCGTTCTACTCGTTCCGCCTCTACTTCCTGGTGTTCCACGGCAAGGAACGCTACGACCAGAACCCGGATGCGCACCATGGGCATGACGACCACCACGACGATCACGGCCATGGGCATGGCGATCACAAGCCGCACGAAACCCCCTGGGTGGTCACCGTGCCGCTGCTGCTGCTGGCGATTCCGTCGGTGGTGATTGGCTTCATGACGATTCAGCCGATGCTGTTCGGCGAGTTCCTCAAGGACGCGATCCACATCAACCTCGAACTGCACCCGGCCATGGAGAAGTTTGCCGAAGAGTTCCATGGCCCGCTGGCGATGGCGCTGCACGCCTTCTCCACTGCGCCGTTCTACCTGGCGCTGGGTGGCGCCGTGGTGGCCTGGTACATGT
This sequence comes from Hydrogenophaga taeniospiralis, assembly GCF_020510445.1. Classification (NCBI taxonomy): domain Bacteria; kingdom Pseudomonadati; phylum Pseudomonadota; class Betaproteobacteria; order Burkholderiales; family Comamonadaceae; genus Hydrogenophaga; species Hydrogenophaga taeniospiralis. The sequence continues at coordinate 4,436,146 of NZ_JAHBAG010000001.1, read as the reverse complement.
ACATGGTCAACCCGGCCTTGCCGGCAGGCATTGCGCGCACCTTCAAACCCATTGTGACCATCCTGGAAAACAAGTACTACATGGACTGGTTCAACGAAAACGTGCTCGCCCGTGGCGCGCGTGGTCTGGGCATCGGTCTGTGGAAGGGCGGCGATCGCGGCGTGATCGAGGCGGGTGTGGTCAACGCCAGCTGGAAGCTGGTGGGTGTGGTGTCCGCGGTGGTGCGTCAGGCACAGACCGGGTACCTGTACCACTACGCGCTGATGATGATCGTGGGCGTGTTGATGTTCATGACGTATTTCGTGTGGCTCGCCCACTAAGAGGAAGAACAAGATGGGTTTGCTGAGCCTTGCGATCTGGACGCCAATTGCCTTTGGCGTCGTGCTGCTGGCCCTGGGCCGCGACGATCAGGCGCACGTGGTGCGCTGGATCGCTCTGGTGGGTGCGGTGTTGAGTCTGGCGGTGACGGTGCCGTTGTACAGCGGTTTTGAACTGGGCACGGCCGCGATGCAATTCGTGGAAATCAGGCCCTGGATCGAGCGCTTCCATGTCAACTACCACCTGGGCGTGGATGGCATTTCGCTCTGGCTGGTGCTGCTGACCGCGTTCATCAACGTGGTGGTGGTGGTGGCCAGTTGGGAGTCGATCACCAGCCGCGTCAACCAGTACATGGGCGCCTTCATGATCCTGTCGGGTCTGATGATCGGCGTGTTCGCCGCGCAGGACGCGATGCTGTTCTACGTGTTCTTCGAAGCCACGCTGATTCCGATGTACCTCATCATCGGTATCTGGGGTGGTCCGAACAAGATCTACGCCGCCTTCAAGTTCTTCCTCTACACGCTGCTGGGCTCGCTGCTCATGCTGGTGGCACTGATCTACCTGTACACACAGGCCGGCGGCAGCTTTTCGTTGTCCGACTGGTACAAGCTGCCGCTGGGTGGCACCGCCCAGACCCTGCTGTTCTTCGCGTTCTTCTTCGCGTTCGCGGTGAAGGTGCCGATGTGGCCGGTGCACACCTGGCTGCCCGACGTGCACGTCGAGGCGCCTACCGGTGGTTCGGCTGTGCTGGCGGCCATCATGCTCAAGCTCGGCGCCTACGGCTTCCTGCGCTTCTCCCTGCCCATCCTGCCCGATGCCTCCCACGAGTGGGCCTGGCTCATGATCGCGCTGTCCCTGGTGGCGGTGGTCTATGTGGGTCTGGTGGCCATGGTCCAGCAGGACATGAAAAAACTGGTCGCCTATTCGTCGGTGGCGCACATGGGTTTTGTCACCCTGGGCTTCTTCGTGTTCAGCGACCTTGGCGTGTCGGGGGCAATCGTGCAGATGATCGCGCACGGCTTCGTGTCTGCCGCGATGTTCCTGGCCATCGGTGTGTTGTACGACCGCGTGCATTCGCGGGAAATCGCCTCTTACGGCGGTGTCGTCAACACCATGCCCAATTTCACCGCGTTCGCGCTGCTCTTCGTCATGGCCAACTGCGGTCTGCCGGGCACCGCTGGTTTCGTCGGTGAGTGGATGGTGATCCTGGCCGCCGTCAAGGCCAACTTCTGGATCGGCGCCGCCGCTGCCACGGCCTTGATCTTCGGCGCAGCCTATTCGCTTTGGATGTTCAAGCGGGTGTACCTGGGCGCACCGGGCAATGGCCATGTCAAGGCGCTGATCGACATCAACCCCCGCGAATTCCTCGTGATGGCGTCGCTGGGCATCGCGGTGCTGTTCATGGGCGTGTACCCCAAGCCCTTCACCGACGTGATGGACGCCTCCGTGGCCGAACTGCTGCGCCACGTTGCCATCTCCAAACTGAACTGATCCCGTGACCGGCCAAAAACACAAGAGAGCGTTTACATGATTGACAACCTCAGCTGGGTCGCGGCTTACCCTGAAATCCTGTTGCTGGTGATGGCCTGCGTGATCGCGCTGGTGGACCTCGGCGTCAAGACCCCGCTGCGTGGGGCCACCTACCTGCTCACCCTGCTCACGCTGGCCGTGGTGGCCCTGCTGCAGGGCATGTACGCGAGCACCGGCCAGGCCACCCTGGCCTGGGGCGGCATGGTCGTGAGCGACCCCATGGGCAACTGGCTCAAGTGTTTCGCCGCGTTGGCCATGATGGTCACCCTGGTCTATGGCCGCGTGTACGCGGGAGATCGCGGCATGCTGCGGGGCGGTGAGCTGTTCACGCTGGCGCTGTTCGCGCTGCTGGGCATGTTCGTCATGATCTCGGGCCACAACTTCCTGATGATCTACCTCGGCCTGGAGCTGCTCACCTTGTCCAGCTACGCGTTGGTTGCCTTGCGCCGCGACGACGTGCAGGCCACCGAAGCCGCCATGAAGTATTTCGTGCTGGGGGCGCTGGCCAGCGGTTTCCTGCTCTATGGTCTGTCCATGGTGTACGGCGCCACCGGCTCGCTGGACTTGGCCGAGGTGGTCAAGGCCATCGCGGGCGGTGAGGCCACGCTCAAGGGCTCACCGCAGGTGCTCACGCTGGGTCTGGTGTTCGTGGTGGCCGGTCTGGCGTTCAAGCTGGGCGTGGTGCCGTTCCACATGTGGGTGCCCGACGTGTACCACGGTGCACCCACGGCCGTCACGCTCATGATCGGTGGCGCGCCCAAGCTGGCGGCGTTCGCCATCGTGATCCGCCTGCTCGTGGAAGGTCTGCAGCCACTGGCGGTGGACTGGCAACAGATGCTGGCCGTGCTGGCCGTGGCGTCGCTGCTGGTGGGCAACCTGGCCGCCATCGCGCAGACCAATCTCAAGCGCATGCTGGCGTTTTCCACCATTTCGCAGATGGGTTTCATGCTGCTGGGCCTGCTGGCGGGTGTGGTGGCGGGCGACAGCAGCAACGCTGCGAATGCGTACGGTTCGTCCATGTTCTACGTCATCACCTATGTGCTGACCACGCTGGGCACCTTCGGTGTCATTCTGCTGCTCTCGCGCAGCGGCTTCGAGTCGGAAAACATCAGCGACCTCGCTGGTCTGAACCAGCGCAGTCCGTTGTACGCGGGCGTGATGGCGATCTGCATGTTCTCGCTGGCGGGCGTGCCCCCGCTGGTGGGTTTCTACGCCAAGCTGTCCGTGCTGCAGGCGCTGCTGGCGTCCAGCGGTGCCTTCTACATCGGGCTGGCGGTGTTCGCGGTGATGATGTCGCTCATCGGCGCGTTCTATTACCTGCGCCTGGTCAAAGTCATGTACTTTGATGCGCCCACACAAACCGCCGACATCGCCGCTGGCGCCGATGCGCGCTCGGTGCTCTCCCTCAACGGTGCGCTGGTGCTGGTGCTGGGCATCGTGCCCGGTGGCCTGATGACACTGTGCGCGCAGGCCGTGGCGGCCTTGCTCGCCTGAAGCCCGGGTATTCAACCGGTCGGTTGCAACTGGCCGGTCACCCGGGCCCCATCCTCCCCCCATGACCCATACCGTTTCTGTCTGGCTGGTGCTGGTGACCGCACTGATCGCCGCCAACCTGCCCTTTGTCAACGATCGCTGGCTGGGCGTGATTCCCCGCAAGGAACCCAAGACCTTGTGGATGCGTATGGGTGAACTGGTGGTGTGTTACCTGCTGGTGGGCGCGTTGGGCCTGGGCCTGGAGCAGGCGGCCGGCCAGATCGCACCCCAGGGCTGGGAGTTCTATGCCGCCACCGGGGCTCTGTTCCTCACGCTCGCGTTTCCCGGCTTCGTGTACCGCTACCTTTTCCTGCGCCGCAGGTAGCAATCCATCCCCCGAGGGAGCTGGACATGGACGACGACCGCCATTTGCGTGAAACCACGGTGTCCCGCACCGAGTTGCTGCGTGGTCAGCTGTTGCATGTGGTGCGCGATACCGTGCGTTTGCCGTCGAGCGCGCAAGCCACGCGTGAATATGTCTTGCACCCTGGCGCCGTGATGGTGATCGCGCTGCTCGACGACGCACGGGTGGTGCTGGAGCGCCAGTACCGCCATCCCCTGCAGCAGGTGATGATCGAGTTCCCGGCCGGCAAGCTCGACGCGGGCGAGGCCAGTCTGGCCTGCGCGCGGCGTGAACTGCACGAAGAGACCGGCTACAGCGCGCGCGAATGGGCTTTTGCGGGTCGGCTCGCTCCGACGATTTCCTACTCCACCGAGATCATCGACATCTGGTTTGCGCGCGGTCTCACGCTGGGTGAGCGCGAGCTGGACGAGGGCGAACACCTGGACGTGTTCACCGCGACGCTGCCCGAGCTGCAGGCCTGGTGCCGCGGGGGTGAGGTGATCGACGGCAAGACGCTGGTGGGCACGATGTGGCTGCAAAACGTGCAGGACGGCATCTGGTCGCTTGACTGGTCGGGGGAGCCGGGCGCCAGCACGGATGGGGTCGCTGCGGGATAATTGGCGATATGAAGGTCCTCAACCTGCAATGCGCCCACCAGCACGGGTTTGAAGGCTGGTTTGCTTCGGAAGAAGATTTCACCGGCCAGCTTGAGCGCGGGCTGGTGAGTTGCCCGCTCTGTGGCGACACGCAGATCCAGAAGATGCTGTCCGCGCCGCGTCTGAACCTGCGCACGGGCCGGAACGACACCGCCACAACCGACCTGGGAGTGTCTACCGCATCTCTCGAATCCGGTCCGGAGTCGGGCGTCACGGCGACAGGCTTGCCACCGCAAGCCCGGTGGCTGCGGGCTTTGCGCGAGCTGATGGCCAACACCGAAGACGTGGGCGAGCGTTTTGCCGACGAGGCCAGGGCCATGCACAGCGGCGAAGCGGATCAGCGCAACATCCGGGGCAGCACCAGCCCCGAGGTGGCCCAGGAGCTGATCGAGGAGGGCATCGATGTGATGGCGCTGCCGTACCTGCCCATGCTCAAGGAAACGCTGCAGTGACCACCGGGCCCGATGGGGCCCTTATCCCTTTTCCAGGTGACACCGCATCCGGCGGCGGGGGGACCTAGGAACTCCCTTGCCTCCATTGACGCGCAGGCCCGCGACGGTTCAGCGTGGCTTGAAAATCAGCGGTGCCAGTTGCTCGACGTAGTAGACGGCCGCGCCGGTGGACAGATGGCCGTAGTCGTAGGACAGAGGTTGCGTGGCGTTCTCGTTCAGCCGTGTCAGGCAGCCGTCCGGGTTGCAGAAGTAGTCCATGCCTGAAATGAACTCGATGTTCATGGCCTTGGCGCGGGCACGCATCTTCTCCGTGACGTCGCGCAATTGCGGGTCCAGACCCTCTTTCAAGCGCAGGGGCGGGCGCTTGAGCGGTGGGCCCTTCTTCCACTCGTCCATCAGCAACTGAGGCAGCGGCTTCTGCCAGTACGGCACGGCCCCCAGCATGATGATGCGGGGGACGCCCGCCTTCTTGAGTTCAGCGACCGTGGCTTCCAGGTTCGTCAGGTCGTAGCGGCGGTGGTGCCACCAGGCGTAGAGGATGACCACATCCGGTTTGGCCGCGCGGATGGCGCGGATGGTGTCGTCGTTCAGGCTTTTGCACAGCGGGCGGGGCTCGATGCCCAGAATGGGCGGGCAAATGGCGCCACCGCGCTCACCCAGACCGAACGGGTACTTGCCGCTGTCCTGCAACGCCTTGAATCCCGGGTAGAGCGAACTTGCGTGGGAGTCTCCCCAGAGGAAAACCAGGGGGCGCTTCTTCTCGATGCAGAAGTCCTTGTAGCTGGAAGCCGGGTACTTGTAGTCCAGCATGCAGTCCTTGTCGCGCCAGCCTTCGATGACGGCGTCCTTGCCGCCCTTGTTCATCATGTTGCGCACGATTTCCGGGAAGCGCGCATCGAATCCGTCGCGCTGGTAGGTGGTGAAGCCCAGACCCGCCGCCAGCGCGATGCCACTGCACAGGGCCACCGTGATGCCGCCCCGGTTCAAGCGACCAAAACGGATCGGCTTTTCCACCGCTTGGTAGGTCAGCCAGGCGAGCAACACGCTCAGTGCGACCCAGCCGAGCTGGGTGGCCACGGGCGGCAGTTCGCCAGCGTGGATGTGCGCGAAAGAGAGCAGCGGCCAGTGCCAGAGGTAGAGCGGGTAGCTGATCAGGCCGATCCAGACGAAGGGCTTGCTGGCCAGCACGTGTCGGTTGACCCAGGCATGGGGCCCCGCGGCGATCATCAGCACGCTGCCCAGCGTGGTCGCCAGTGCCCACCAGCCGGGAAAACTGCGCTCCGGGTCGATCCGCACCAGGACCAACAGCACCAGCGCCAAGCCGACCCAGCCGTAGACATTGCCGTGCCGGCCGCTGTGGTGTGGCGTGGTGTTGGGCGGGCTGTGCCAGCGGTCGCGCAGGAACACCGCTGTCCAGCCCACGCGGTGAACGTGCATGGCCGCCAGCATGGCGCCCACCATGAGTTCCCAGAAACGTGCCGCCGGGTTGTAGAACGCGGCGGTGGGCTGGCCTTTGACCAGCGACAGGTTCAGCGCGAAGGACAGCAGCAAGAGGATGAGGATCCAGCGCAGTGCATTGACGCGCCAGCGGTGCAGCGCGTACAGGGTGAGCGGCCACAACATGTAGAACTGCTCTTCGATCGCCAGCGACCACAGGTGCAGCAGGGGTTTGTTGGCCGAGGCGGCGTCGAAGTAGCCCGCTTCACGCCAGAAGGCAAAGTTGGAGATGAAGGCACTGCCGGCGAAAACGTGTTTGCCCAGCTGCTTGTAGTCCACCGGCGTCAGGTTGAACCAGCCCAGGGTGATGACGGTGGCCAACACCAGGAAGAGGGCGGGGAAAATGCGCTTGACCCGTTTGGCGTAGAAATCGGCGAAACCAAACCGGCCTTTTTGCAGCCCCGACAGGATGATCGAGCTGATGAGGTAGCCCGAGATGACGAAAAAGATGTCCACACCCACAAAACCGCCCTGGATGTGCTCCGGGAAGGCGTGGTGCAAAACCACCGCGACCACGGCGATGGCTCGCAAACCGTCGATGTCAGGTCGGTAGTGGGCGGTGTGGGGGCTCGATGTCATGCAGGGGAACACTGGGCCCACATGCGCGGGCGTGCCAAGGGCGGGTCAACCGGGTGCCGGGCGGCGGCTTTGCGCCGGCCGCCACGGGCGGGGCACCGGGTTTCAGGCGTAGAGCTTGCGGGAGATGTCCAGCGCCAGCGAATCGGGCAGCTCCACGTCGTCGAAGCTCAGGATCTGGCCCGCTTCCACCGGACGTGTGATGACCGCGTTCTGGATCAGCCCCATGGGCACGTGGCCCGGCACATCCTGGATGCGGGCGGCTTCGCCGCGCACCTGGAAGCCGCCGATGGCGCGGTCGATGCGGGTCCCCACCGGCAATGCGGTCTTGGCGATGCCGACGATGGACAGCGTGGGGTGGGTGGAGTTGTTGAGCAGCACACCACCCCCGTTGATGACGCGGCGCACGGTCTTGACGATCTCGTACTGGCAGAGGTGGAAGTTCTTGACCAGGACGTAGTAGGGCCCGTCGCCCAGCTTGAGGTAGTTGAGCGCCTTCCACTCATCGGCGTCGTGCGTGCCCACCACGAACACGCCCGCCTTGCCCGGGGCGAGCATGTAGTCCGCGATCGGCTGGCCCAGCTCGGCCGCGAAGCGCGCCAGCTCGATGGCGGTCTTGTTGACGTCCACCGCGCTCGGGCCTTCCATGCCCTGGCGGGTGATGGTCGCGCCAAACCCGTTGGCCACGAAGGCCTGCTCGATCTGGATCTTGGTGCCATCGGTGAACGACGTGGTCTGTTCGATGCTGATGCCCTGCTTGCCGGCCCAGTAGGCCATTTCCTCGGGCTTGGGCAGGTGGTTGAGAAAGCCCTTCATGTTGCCGTAGACGATGGGTTTGAAGCCCATCATCACCGCCTCTTCGTGCAGCGCGGCGATGCAGCCCGGCTGGTCGCCCTCGGCTTCGGTGAGCAGGCCCTTGTCGGCGAACCAGGAACCAGTGGTGATGTGGAACTCGGAGTTCATCGTGACCACGGGCTTGCCGGCGCGCAGCGCCTGGTCGATGACATCGGTGGAGTGCAGCACGTCGCCACTGCACTCGACGATGATGTCGCAGGTGTCGATCAGTTGCTGCACCGAGTGGGTCAGTCGCTCGGGAAAGGGAAAGCTCCCGGCCTGCTCCAGCGGGCGGCGTGTCAGCACCGAGGTCAGGCTCAGGTCGGGCGCGTGGTTGTGGATCAGGCGTGCGAAGCCACTGGCGATGAAGCCGGTGCCGGACAGGCCGATGCGGTGTTTCTTGACGGTGTTCATGTGGTGTCGAGCTCTTGTGTGACGGTTCTCGAAAAGGGCCTGCGGTCCTGCGACCGGGCCTGGTGGGTCAGAGCGCCCGTGGGCCGGGCGGTCAGCTGCAGTAGCGCGCGGCTCCCAGATTGTCCATGTTGACCAGATCGACCGACTCGTGGTGGGCCTGATAACCCGACACCAGCTCGGTCAGCAGGACCTTCATGCCTTCGGCGTCGTTGTCGTCGAGGATTTTCTCCAGTACCACCAGTTTCTCACGCAGCACCGCCCAGGGCAGGAAGTCCTCGGTGGCCTTCATGATGCGCGCATGGGAGGTGGGCTGGGGGTTGTTGCCGATCAGCAGTTCTTCGTACAGTTTTTCGCCCGGGCGCAGGCCGGTGATCTCGATCGCGATGTCACCGGTCGGGTTGTCCTCGTCGCGCACCGACAGGCCCGAGAGTTCGATCATGCGCGTGGCCAGATCCAGGATCTTGACCGGATCGCCCATGTCCAGCACGAACACGTCGCCCCCCTTGGCCATGGCGCCGGCCTGGATCACCAGTTGCGCCGCTTCGGGGATGGTCATGAAATACCGTGTCATCTCCGGGTGGGTCACCGTGAGCGGACCGCCATCCCGGATCTGGCGCCGGAACTTGGGCACCACCGAACCCGAGGAGCCCAGCACATTGCCAAAGCGCACCATGGAAAACCGGGTGTGCGGGCGGGTGACCGCCAGGGCCTGCAGTGCCATTTCGGCCAACCGTTTGCTTGCGCCCATGATGTTGGTGGGGCGCACCGCCTTGTCGGTGCTGATGAGCACGAAGTCCGACACGCCTTCTTCGGCGGCGACCTGGGCCGCCGTGAGGGTGCCCAGGGTGTTGTTCTTGATGCCTTCGACCGGGTTGTGTTCCACCAGCGGCACATGCTTGTAGGCCGCCGCGTGGTACACGGTGTCCGGCTTCCAGGTCGACATGATCTCGCGCAGCCGCTGCGGGTCGCGCACCGAGGCGAGCAGCGGGACCAGAATGGTCTCGGATCCGTCAAGCTTGTCCTGCAGCTCCTGGTGGATTTCGTACAGCGCAAATTCGCTCTGCTCGATCAGCAGCAGGGTGTCCGGGCCCACGGCCAGGATCTGGCGGCACAGCTCGCGCCCGATGGAGCCGCCAGCGCCGGTCACCATCACCACCTTGTCCTTGATGTTCTTGCCCAGCAGGATGTGGTTGGGGCTGACCGCATCGCGGCCCAGCAGGTCGTCGATGTCGAGTTCGCGCAGGTCCGAGGTGCTGACGGTGCCTTGCGCCAGCTCGCTCACGCTGGGCAGCGTGCGCACCTGGACGTGGGCGCTCAGCATCTGCTCGATCATCTCGTTGCGGCGATGCCGGCTGGCCGACGGGATCGCCAGCAGCACGGTGCAGATCTGCAGGGAGTTCACCAGACCCGGCAGATCCGCCGGGCTGTAGATCGACAAGCCGTTGAGCACGTGCCCATGCAGGCGGTCGTCGTCGTCAAGAAAACCCACCACCCGCATCTCGTGGCTGTTCGACATGGCCGCGGCCAGCTGCCGGCCCGCGTTGCCCGCGCCATAGATCAAGACCCGGGGCAGGGAGCCCATCTTGAGCTGGTTCTGGTACAGGCCGCCGAGCCAGAAGCGCGCCAGCATGCGCGAGGCGCCCACGGTCAGCAGCAACAGCATGGGCTGAATCAGGCCCACGGTGCGGGGGACCCCGTCGATGCCGATGGCGGTGAACACGGTCGCGAACAGCAGGCCGTAGACGGCGATGGCCTTCATCACCGTCATCAGGGCCGAGAGGCCAGAGTAACGGAAGATGGCGCGGTAGAAACCGTTGACCACGAAGATGGGCAAGGCAATGACCAGCGAGACCAGCACCGCCCACATGGGTTGCCAGTAGGCGTCGCCCGACAGCTTGACCCAGTCGCCCAGACGCAGGTAGTAGGCCAGCCAGACCGTGAGCACGCACAGCGAGGCATCGACCGCCAGCACCACCACGCGCTTGGCGGGGCGGGGCATGGCCAGGATGGGCAGGGCAAAACGATTCAACATTTGAACGCTTCTCCGTTGTTTCAGGGCTCAGTGCGAAACACCGTCCCGACGCAGCACTCGCCACGCGGTCATGAGCACGATCTGCAGGTCGAACCAGAACGAACGCCGACGCAGGTACTCCCGGTCGAGTTCGACTTTTTCAGGGATGGGCAACTCGTCACGGCCATTGACCTGGGCCCAGCCCGTCAGGCCGGGCACCACGCGGTGCACGCCGTGTTGTGTGCGCAGTTCGATCAGGTCGTCCTGGTTGAACAGCGCGGGTCGTGGCCCGACGAAACTCATGTCGCCCTTGAGGATGCACCACAGCTGCGGCAGTTCGTCGAGACTGGTCTTGCGCAGAAAGGCTCCCATGGGGGTCAGATACGCTTGGGGATCCTGCAGCAGGTGCGTGGCCACCGCCGGGGTGTCCAGTCGCATGCTGCGGAATTTTGGCATTCTGAAAACATGGTTGTCACGCCCCACTCGATCACTCCAGTACAGCGCGGGCCCCTTCGACGTCAATCGCACGAGCAGCGCCAACAAGCCGATGGGCAGCAGAAGAACCAGGCTGGCAACGACGGCGAGGCAGATATCGAACAAGCGCTTCATTTCACGACATCCTGCACCGCCATCCTCAGGCCTTGCTCCACCGTCAGCCTCGGGGTCCAGTCCAAAACCTTCGTAGTATGCCCTATGTCCACCTGAAGCGAGCCGGTCAGGCGCTCGATCTGCCCCTGGCGCCCCGTCAGTCGGCCGGCGGTGTGCAGCCACGCCACAGGCACCGGCAGCAGCCGCGTCGGCCGGCCCATGGCCAAAGCGAGCAAGCGGATCAGCTCGGCGGTGGAGAGATCGTGGTTGTCGGAGGCGAGAAACGTCTGGCCGGCGGCCTCGGGTTGATCCAGGCAGCGCGTGAGCAGGTCGGTCAGGTTGTCCAGCGCCAGCAGCGAGCGGCGGTTGTCCACCCGGCCCAGCGGCAGTGGCACGCCCCGCGCCACCAGCTGCATCAGGCTCAGGAAGTTGGCTTTCACCCCCCGCCCGTACACCAGTGGGGGGCGCACCACGACGACCTCCAGGCCGGTGTCGCGGGCCACCTCCCACAGGGCCTGCTCCGCCTCCCATTTGGAAAGGCCGTAGGCATCGAGCGGGTGGGGCGCGTCCTGCACGCTGAACCGGGTGCCGGGTGGGGTGTGTTCCCCATGCACCTTGAGCGAACTCAGATACACCAGCCGGCGCACGCCCAGGGCAGCTGCCTGCTGCGCCAGCCGGCGTGTGCCCGCCACGTTGACATGCCGAAACGCCGCCATCGGGTCCCCGGAACTGTCCCGCATCACGTGCACGCGCGCCGCGCAGTGGACCACGGCCGACACCCCCGACAGCGCGGCGGACCAGTCGGTTTGCGGGCCGATGTCGGCCACGGCGATGGCTCGGGCGGCCGGCGTTGCCGTGCGCATCAGCGGCCGCACCGCCCGGCCCTGGGCCAGCAGGCTGCTGCACAGGGCCTGCCCGACAAAGCCGTTGGCGCCGGTGACCGCAATCATGGAAGCCCTCGAACGGGCATCAGCGCACGCGTGCGAGCGGGCTTCCCCAGGCTCTGAGGCAGGAAGCGCTCCATCACGTACACGGTGGGCACCAGCAGGACCGCGGTCACGGCCAGCACCAGCAGGCCGAGCGCCACGTCGTGGTCGATGGCCTGCAGGCTCAGAGACAGCGCCGCCACCAGCAAGACCTTGACCGATTTGATGACCAGCATGTGGATCAGCATGATCGACAGGCTGTATTGGCCGATCCAGGCCAGCCAGCGCGCGTTCTTCCCCAGCAGCTGAACCAGGAGGATGAGCATGAAGGTGCCGCTGAAAGCGAACACCAGAAACAGCGCGGGATGGCCCAGGCGGGCTTCCGCCACGGTGACGAAGCCGTTGACCTGGCTGAGCAGGCTCACGGCCAGCAGCAGGGCGAACAAGGCCACCTGCCGCAGAGGAGACATGGTCGTTTGCGGCCGGTGGCGCGACAACCAGTAACCCGCCTGGAAAAACACCAGCCCGATCAACGCGGAAGACAGGCTGAACGGCAGCTTGACGAAGCGTGCCGCTTCATAACCCGCCGCGGCCAGCAACAGCACGACCCCCATGCGCGCCGCGTCCGATGCCACCAGCCGGTTGACCCCGTACCCGACCATGACGGTGCAGAACAGGGCGATCACGAACCAGACCGGTGTGTTGACCAGATGGCCGTCGCCCAGCGAGCCATAGAAAACGCCGATCAGCGGCGGCAGCAGGCCGTAGTTGAACTGTTCGATCTGCAGGTGCATCTGCCTGGCCGCCAGAAAACCGGCCAGGTAGAACAGGAACCCCAACATGGCGTAACAGAAGTACGGCACCAGCAAGGTCCGCACTTTCTTCTGGAAAAACCCCTGGAGAGGTTCGGCACCCGGTTTGAAGGTCCAGCCCGAGAGAAAGAAGAACAGCGGGACGTGAAAGGCGTAGAGGAAGACGTAAAACGCCGAGGGCTCGGCCACCGAATAGAGGTGCCCGATCACGATCAGGATGATGCCCAGCCCTTTGGCCGCGTCGATCCATTGGATCCGGGTCGCGGATGCCTGGTCGGACACAGGGGTGCGGGTCATGCTTGCGATGGGGTTGCCGGGGCCGATGGTCAAGGCTTATTTGCCCAGGTCCCGGTTTTCCAGGGTCATGGTGCGAATCTCTTCCAGCAGTTTCCGGTTGGCCGACAGCAGATCGGTCACGAAGGCGATCAGGATGGTGTGGAACCCGATGATGAGCAGGGAACTGGCCAGAATCAGTGACTGGATGTGACCGTCGTATCCGGCTTCCGTGGTGAACCACTTGTAGAGAAACCGCAGGCCGATGGCGAACCCGATGGCGAACAGGGTGAGGCCAATCGAGCCGAAAAAGCGGAACGGCCGGTAGATGACGAAAACCCGGACGATGGTGACGATGCTGCGGCGGATGTACGAGGAAATGCTCTTGACCAGGCGAGAGGGCCGCAGATCGCCGTTGACGCGGATGGGCACCGAGGTGATGGCCATGTTCTTCTGGCCCGCCTGGATGATGGTTTCCAGTGTGTAGGTGTAGTCGCTGAACACCGTCAGGCGCCGTGCGGCCGAGCGGCTCATGGCCCTGAAGCCGCTGGGCGCGTCGGGGATGTCGGTCTTGCTGGCCACCCGGACCACCCAGCTGCCCAGCTTCTGCAGCAGCTTCTTGACCGGGCTGAAGTGCTCGATCGCCTCGATCGGGCGCGCGCCCACCACGATGTCGGCCTTGCCGTCCAGGATGGGGCGGGTCAGCTGCGGGATGTCGTCGGCGTTGTACTGGTTGTCGGCGTCGGTGTTGACGATGACGTCGGCGCCCTGTTCCAGGCAGGCCCGAAGCCCGTTCATGAACCCGCGGGCCAGGCCCTGGTTGCGGGTGTGCCGGACCACGTGGTCCACCCCATGGGCCAGAGCCACTTCAACGGTCTTGTCCGAACTGCCGTCGTCGATGATGAGCCATTCGACCTTGTCAAAACCGGGAACCTCGCGCGGCAGGGCCGCAAGGGCAATGCCCAAGGTGTCTGCTTCGTTGAAGCAGGGGATCTGGATGATGAGTTTCAATCTGGCGCTCCGGACAAAAAAAAGACAAGACGGGAAATGGGTGACTGGACGGGGGCTGTGGTGGGCTTCAGTGATTGCACTGAGCGGACTTCAGGTATCCCAGGGTTTCGTCGTGAAACTCCACCAGCAAACGGATGTCGCAAGGCTGGAGGTCCTTCGGCAGGTTCCTGATGGCGAAGGCAAAGCCCGAGCTGGCCGCCGCGCCGATGCCCAGCGCCTTGGCCACGTCGGGTCGTTGGGCGCCGGGTTTGACCGACGTGATGTAGTCCTCGCGCGCCAGCACCCAGAGCCGCTGGACGCGGGCACGGTGCACGGTGTCAAACACCCAGCCGCGGGCCTTCAGCAGGCCGTCTTCGAGCGTGAGCCCGTCGATGCTGCCGACCACCTCGTTGCGCCGGGCGATGCGCAGCGGTCCAAAGTTCTCATAGGTGCGCTCGGTGTATTCGAAGGTCGGCCCCAGTTCCTGCAGCGCCTCGTATTGTTTCTGCTGCGTGAAGGGCACCGAGGACCAGAACACCACCACGGTCAACAGCGCGAACACCCCGGTCATGAGCTGCTTGAACCAGCCCGGCCGGCACAAGGAGAAGAAGGGAAACCACACCAGCGGAATCAGGAAGAGGTAGTACCGGGGCTGGAAACCGGAGAGCACACCCGTCTGGGTGTAAGCCCTGTATCCCAGATAGATGTGGATCGCCAGCATCAGCACGATCGAAATCGCCAGCGCGTCGAAGAGCTTGACGAAGGGCTTTTTCGCGGCAGCGATGTCGGGTGAGAACCGGACCACGATCCAGCCGGCCAAAGGCAGGCCCAGCATGGCGAAGAAGACGGCGGTCAGTTCCTCGGGGATGGGGGCCACGCTCAGGTGCGAAAAGATGATCGGCAGTCTGCGGGCCATGGAATGGTAGAAATCCATGGCATAGGCCGACAGACTGATCGGGTTTTCAACAGCGGTCACCTGATACAGGTTTCCCGCCTTGGGGAAGAACGCCCCATGGGTCAGGTAGGTGAACGCGTAGTAGGCGCCCGTGACCCCGAGAAACACGGCGAATGCGATCCAGGCTGGGCGGGTGGCGAGCGCGCTGCGCAGGTGCTGCCCGTTGAGGGCTGCGTAGACCAGCCCGAAAAACACCAGCATGGCCATGCCAGTCGCCTTGGTCAGGAAGACGATCAGCAGGCCCAGCACCACCCATGCGAGCGAGCGGGGCAGCTTCTGATGGGGGTCGTTCGCGATCCGGGCCATGCCGTAGAAGGTGATGGCAAAGCCCAGGTAGAGCAGGGTGTCGTTGTTCACGCTGCCCGCCAGGTACCCCATCATCGGGATGGCCGAGCAGGCCAACAGGCTGATGCAGGTGGCGCTGCGTTCAACGCCCAGCCGGTCCGCCGTCAGGACCGAGAACAAAAGCGCCAGGCCATAAAGCGCCACGCTGAACAGCCGGAAGGTGAGGTAGTCCGGCTTGGGGTCGAGCGAAAACAGCTTGCCTGCGGCTCCCAGGAGCGAGTAGTACAGCGGTGGGTGGCTCAGGTAGTTGGGACTGCCAAAGCCGAGGATGGTGCCACTGCCGTAGTTGGGCAGCAGGAACGCCGAATGCATGCTGTCCCACACGTACGACAGGTGCGACATTTCGTCGGGCGGGTAGCTCAGCGGCGTGTTGCGGGCGAACACCACCGCCTGCAGCATCAAGAAGACGATCAGCAGCAAGGCGGGCAGCAGGTCCTTCTTGCGGTCCATGCCGTTCAGAAATGGGGCCATACCGCCTCGATGAAAATCCGTTGCACTGTCACGAACTGTTTCATGCGTTGGTGTTGGCGTTGGCGTACGCATGGGCCACACGGGGCGGCCAGGCGAGGCCGAAGTCCTCGTGGTCGAGCGTGAGGTTGGGGCTGTAGGCCGGGTCGTTGGCCATGAGCGTGGGCCAGCGTGAACGCATGTAGCTCACTTCCTTCTGGAAACGCGCCATCTTCTCCGGCGTGTCCTCGTAGCCGCGCGTGGCCGACTCGTGGTGGAACAGGGAAGCAAACGGCGTGTAGATGTTGCGCAGGCCGATCTCGGTGAACTTCAGGCACAGGTCCACGTCGTTGCAGGCCACGCGCAGGTTCACCTCGTCAAAGCCGCCCACTTTCATGAAATGCTGTTTCTGCACCGCCAGACAGGCCCCGGTGACGGCGCTGAACGAGCTGATCAGCGAGGCGCGGCCGACATAGCCGTGGGCCAGCGACGAGAAGCCTTTGTGCGAGTGGCCAGCCCAGCCACCGATGCCGAGCACGATGCCGGCGTGCTGCAGCATGCCGTTGGGGTAGAGCAGCCGCGCGCCCACGGCGCCCACGCCGGGACGGCAGGCCTGGCTGACCAGTTCGTCCAGCCATTCGTGCGTGATGATCTCGATGTCGTTGTTGAGGAACACCAGCACCTCGCCCCGGGCTTCGCGGGCGCCCAGGTTGTTGATGGCGGAATAGCAGAACGGCGAGTCGTCGCGGATCACGCGGAAGTTGTCGGCCTGGGCCTGTTCGGCGAAGTAGGCCAGCGCCGCCGGATCGTCCGACCCGTTGTCCATCAGGATGATTTCGTAGTTCTTGTAGCGCGTCTTGGCCTTGATGCTCTCGATGCACACCTTCACCAGGTGCACCATGTTGCGCGTGGGAATGATGATGCTGACCAGGGGTGGCACGTCGGGCAGCTTGTAGCGCGCCCGGTAGCCGTGCCCCACGAACTGGGCCCGTGCGCGGGCACCGATGCGCTTGAAGTGGTCGTTCAGGGCGCGCTCGCCCGCCAGCATGGCGTAGGGCTTGATGTTGAGATCGGCCGTGGCGGTGCTGCCCGCGTGGGCGCGCCAGTGGTACAGGATGAACGGCACGTGCACGATCTGGGCCGGCTCGATGTGCTCGATGGCGCGCAGCACCAGATCGTAGTCCTGGGCGCCCGCGTAGGCGTCGCGCAGGCCCCCGGTGCGGGCGATCAGGTCGCGGCGGTAGAAGGCCAGGTGCGTGACCAGGTTGTGCGAATAGAACAGGTCCAGGTTCCAGTCGCTCTTGAAGTAGGGGTCGTAGCGCCGGCCCTGCTCGTCGAGCTTGTCCTCGTCGGAGTAGAGCATCCGGGCATCGGGGTTCGCCGCGATCGCGCGCACCATGTAGAAGAGGGCGTGTGGGGGCAGCAGGTCGTCGTGGTCGAGGAAGGTGATCCAGTCACCCGTGGCGGCTTCCAGCGCGCTGTTGGTCGCGGCCGAAATGTGGCCGTTCGTTGCCCTGAAGACCAGCTTGATGCGGGCATCTTCGGCCGCGAGCTTTTCCAGGAACGGCCGCACGGCGGGGTCGGTGGAGGCGTCGTCGGCGATGCACAGTTCCCAGTGGGGATAGAGCTGGTCCTTCACCGACTGGATGGCCTCACCCAGCCAGACCAGGTTGGCGTTGTAGGTGGGCATGACCACCGACACCTTGGGCGACGCTGTCAGCGCCGCCACCTGCTGACGCATCACCTCCAGGGCGGCCGCGTCGGGTGTGTCGTAGCGGCGCACCCACTCCTGGTAGTCGCGCAGGTCCAGCACCTTGGGCGCGTGGTCGGCGGCCTGCGCGTCCACGCCTTCACCGGGCGCGTACGCGTGCAGCGCCTGCCGGGTGGCCAGGCCCGCGCCACGGCCCGAACGCAGACCGTCCTTGAACACGCGCAGGGCGTGCTTGAGGTTCTGGATGGCGACGCTGACCGCGCGCAGCGGCGCCGTCACACGCCAGCTGGTCGACCGGTACATGCGGTCGATCTGGGCCTGGGTCTCCTTCACGGACGCCTGCTGCGACAGGATTTCCTGGTTCTGGCAGGAGATGACCTGGTAGGCCGAGATCAACTGGAAGTTGCGCTCGGTGTAGTCCTGCAGCAGTTCGACCAGCTGTTGGTCGCGGTCCTTGACGGCCTCGGTCAGCTCGTTGAGTTGCTGGGCGCTGGTGTCCGCGGGCGCGGCAACGGCATGGGCCGGGTCTGTGGTGATGGGCATGTTCAAAGTTCGATCTCAAATCCGGTTGTCTTGGCGCAGTTGCTGCAGGCGGGTCTTGTAGGCCCGGGCCACGGCCTCAATCGAGTAATTTTCGGTGATGTTCTTCCGGGCATTGGCAGCCAGCCGCGCCCGTTCGGTCTTGTCTTCTCGCAGCCGGACCATCTGCCGGCTCGCCAGCGAAATGTCGGGGTCGCACCAGAACTGCCCATCGGCGAACAGGTATTCGTTCTTGTCCAGCGGAATCCGCTCGCCGCTCACCAGATAGCTGGTGTCCTCCGTGCAGAAGTCGACGTTGCCCGAAAAGTCCGTCACCACGGTGGGAATCCCCAGCAGCATGGCCTCGGCGATGATGCGGCCGAAGCCTTCGGAGCGGTGCAGCGAAACATAGGCATCGCACGACGCCATCAGCCGGGTCACATCGGGGCGGGAGAGGGTCTGGTCGATCACCACCACCCGGTCATCGCCCTCGATTTCGGCAAGCATGGCTTGCCAGCCCGCGGAGTTGCTTCCCTGGCCCATGGCCTTGATCACCAGACCGACCCCGGGGTCGGTGGGGAAGGCGGTCTTGAAGGCGCGCACCGCGCCTACCGGGTTCTTGCGCGACAGCCAGGAATTGCCGTCGAACATCACCAGAAACAAAAACTTGTCGGACGGCAGACCCAACGCGCGCCGGTCGGGGCCCGTGATGGCGGGCAGTTCCACCGCCAGCGGCATGCGCCGCACCGGCTTGTCGCCCAGGCTGGCGAAGGCGGTGCCCACGTATTCGCTGAACACCCAGATCTCGTCGACCATCTGGTGCACACCCGCCAGGTAACCGGGCCAGGCGGGCAGTTCCCAGTGCCAGGCCCCGATGTTGTAGGTGCCAGCCGTCAGCAGTGAGCGCCCGCCCTCCATCCCCAGGCGGATCATTTCCGTGGGGGGCAGGCAATACAGGGAGACCGGATGCACCGGCGCGGCCACCAGCTGGGCGTCCAGCGTGTGGTCCAGCCGGGCCGGGCCTGGCATGGGGGCGTCGATCACGCAGTACGGCAGGCCGGCGATCTGGGCCGAGCGTGCGGCCATGCGCACATCCTCCGCAATGCCGATGACGGACTGGGCGTACCCGACGATGTTCAGCCCCGGCAGTTGTTCTGCCGGGTCCTCAAACAGGCCGGCCACGGCCGCGTATTCGGTTGGCCCATTGGCCTTCCACCAGGCCTCCAGCCCGTTGCAGCCCGCAGCGCTGCCCAGGTCGAACGCCGCTTTCAGATCGGCGCGCGCGCTCCAGATCAGGCAGGGCAGATATGGCAGTGGCCGGGCGCAGGAGGTGGGCGCCATGTGGCGCGTGGTATCGAACGCAGCGCTTTTTTGTGCCAGTTGGCTGCGCAGCTCCATGTGGTTGCGCAGCGACCAGGACGGCACGGCGAATTCGTGAAAACCGTTCTGTTCCCACCAGATAAGGGCGGCCAGACAGCCCGTTTCGCTGTCCAGCGGGTACAGGTTCCGCAGATCGTCGCGCCCCTGAACGATGAGCGAGAGGAACAGTGGAAGAGGGAATGCACCCTGCGGGCCATGGGCGCGCAGCTGGCGCAGCGAGGCGTCCACACGCCAGGCCACGCGCACGTATTCCTGGTGGCCAAAGCCGAACCACCACATCAGCAAACCGATGCGGCCGGACACGTGGGCAATGTCGTAGCTGGCCTGCAGATCGGGCCGGTCGGCCCAGATCAGGCGCAAGGGCTGAGGCAGGGCCTGGGTGATCGAGGCTTCGTCCACCACCACCTCGCGCGTCCGGGCCGTGAAGCGGGGCACCAGGTCCAACACGCTGGGCCAGTTGCCGCGCAGCATGCGGGTGAAGCCACGGCCGCCTTGGGCGAACAGTTCATCGGCATCCAGACCCCGGAGCGTGTCCAGGTCCGCAGGGGTGAGCGTCCACTCCATCTCGGCGTAGTCTTTGCGGCTGTCCGATTCCCACCAGGCGTAGACGGCGATCCGGTCGAGCAAGCTGTCGGTCTTGAGGTGGGCAATGTCGGGGCGAATGCCCAGCAGCAGGCGAATGCCTGCCGGAACGGCAAAGGCCCTGTCGGCCGGATTCTCGGGGGCCTGTTTCAGCCAGTCGGTGTGGGGGATCACGGGCGTCCTGCGGTGATGTCTGCTGATCGGGCCCGTTGCCAGTGTTCTGGGCGTGTACCGTCCGGCGGTCCAGGTGGCAGGTCAGCATGTCCTGCCACCCCGCATTATAAGATTTGCCGCCAGCGCGACCCCTTGCGCACCGGGTGGCGCCTTTAGCTGGCGCGCGCGGCCGCCAGCATGCTGCTCAAGGTGTCCTTCAGAGCGTAGGCCGGCAGCGGCCCGGTACAGGCCCTGAGCTTGTCCGGGTTGCCGCAGAGGCGGTGTACCTCGTTGGCGCGCACGAAGGCCGGGTTCACGTTCACCTGCATGTGGTGGCCCGTCAGCTCTTCCAGAGCCGTTATCACCGCCTGCAAGGTATAGGGTTGACCCGAGCACACGTTGTACACCTCACCCGGCACGCCTTTGTGCAACAGCGCCAGATAGGCATCGCAGACCAAGCGCACGTCATTGAACTCGCGCTCCACGTGCAGGTTGCCCAATTCGATTTGGGGAACCCGGCGGGCAAAGTGGTCCACCAGCTTCGGGATCAGGAAGCTGGGCGATTGACCCGGGCCGGTGTAGTTGAAGGGCCGGGCCAGAAACAGAGGCAGGCAGTCCGAGTAGGTCCGCGCCATGTGTTCCATGGCCAGTTTGCTCATGGCGTAATGGTTGACGGGGGCCGGGGGTTGATCTTCGGCAATGGGTGATGCGTCGCAATTGCCGTACACGTTGGCGCTGCTGGCGATCAGGATGCCGGTCAAGTGCTTTTGATGGTTTTTCAGCGCCTTCAACAAATTGACCGTGCCAATGACGTTGACCTTGTAGAACGCAGTTTCGTCCGCGTGACCGACAAAGCTGATGCCGGCCAAGTGAACAACTTTATCTATGCGTTGGCCATTCAACTCGTCTTCCATTGCATGCACATCGTTCAGGTCGGATTGAAGCGCCAGAACGCGGTGACCACGCGATTCGGCCATTTTCGTGAAGTGTTGGCCGGTGAAGCCGGCGGCGCCCGTTAGCAAAATGGAAGACATAAGGGGTGTTTGTTGTGCGGAAAAGACAAACGGTTGCATTCGCGGCAAGAATGAAAATCCGTTGCAGTTTTGGATTTTTGATACGCGATACCTCTGGGGTCAGGCGACCACCAGGAGGTGCTTTCATGCCATTGGTCAATATGGCGCCGGGGGACTCACTGGGGTTGTGCGATGATACGGCCCCCGCTGGATGCAGCATCCGGCGTGTTGAACGCAAACAAGTTGGGAGAGGTCAACATGTTCAATCTATTGGTTGGTAGGAAGCGTGTGCTTGGCACGCAAAGCGCGGCGCGAAAACGGGTGTCTCCGCTCGTTTGGGTTCGCCGTCTTTTTCCGGTCACGGTGTTGGTTGCGGGGGCGGCGCTGGCGCAGTCTGGTCCGGTGTCGCGCAGTGCCGCAGACCATCAGCGTCACAGCGCCCTGGTTCAAACCGCTTCGGCGCGAGGCTCGGTGCCTGTGATCGTTGAACTGGCCCCGCAAAGGGCTGCTGGCGAGAGTCTACGCGTTCAGCAGGGTACACCGGCGCAGGTCGCAGACCTTCGTGTGGCCCAGGATCGGGTGCTGTCGCGCCTGGTGGCTGCGCGCTCCAATGCGGGCCTGAGATCGGCGCAGGACGTGGCCCGTTTCAAGCGATTCAGCTATTTCCCGGGTATGTCGCTGCGCGCTTCGGCACAAGACGTGCAGGCGCTGCTGGCCGACCCCGAGGTTCTCCGTGTGCACGAGGACGTGCTTCGAAAGCCCGTGATGCTCGACGCCACGGCACGGGTGGGCATGGTGTCTGGTGCGTTTCAAGGGCGTACCGGCGCTGGGCAAGTGGTTGCCGTCCTGGACTCGGGTATCGAGAAGACCCACCCCTACATGTCTGGTCGCGTGGTTTCGGAGGCTTGTTACTCGACGACCGATGCCGGCGACGCAAGCACTTCGTTGTGCCCGGGTGGCGCGTCTTCGTCCACTGCAGTCAATTCGGGTCTGGATTGCTCATCGTCCATCAATGGTTGTGGCCATGGAACCATGGTGGGGGGAATTGTGGCTGGGAACACCCACCCCAGCTATGGCGGCGGCATGGCTCGGTCTGCGGAGCTGATTTCGATCCAGATCTACAGCCGTATTGACGATTCGACGATGTGTGGTGGGGCGCCGCCGTGCATTCTTACGTGGCTGTCTGATGAGATACAGGGCCTTGAGCGTGTCTACGCTTTGCGTTCCAGCTACCGCATCGCGGCAGTGAACATGAGCCTGGGGGGCGGGGCCTATTCCTCTCACTGTGACTCTGAACCTGAGTTTCCGATCGTCGCCAGTTTGCGGCTGGCCGGCATTGCGACGGTGGTGGCGAGCGGCAATGAGTATCAAAGCTCCAGGCTTTCTGCTCCAGCATGTTTGTCGAATGTGATCAGCGTGGGCAGCACCACGGATGGGGATACCGTCTCGGCCTTCTCCAACAGCGCTTCGATGCTGCAACTGCTGGCACCGGGAGATGACATCACCTCCACGTACCTCTCCGGTTCGTACCTGACTGGCGACGGCACATCATTTGCAACACCCATGGTCGCGGGCGCCATCGCCGCTCTGAAGGAGCAGCACCCGCAGGCCAGCGTGGATACCCTGCTTGCGATGCTCAAAAACACAGGGCTTGGCGTGGTGGACAGCCGCAACCAACTGCTTCGATCCCGCATCCGTGTGGATCAGGCCATGTCGGGCTTGGACAGCCTGACGCGAATCTCCAACGGAGGGAGTCATGCAGGCCAATCCGGTACGACCGGTCAGTTCAGCTATTACACGGTGGTTGTGCCATCGGGGGCGAGCAATCTGAGCATTCAAACCACCGGCGGAACCGGCAACCCCAACATGTATGTCAAACGGGGCAGCCGCCCTACCCAAGCGTCTTTTGACTGCAGTTCCGCAAATGCCGGAACCACGGAAGCCTGCTCCTTTGCATCACCCACAGCGGGTACCTACCACGTGATGTTGCACGCGCCGTCCACCTACTCCGGTGTCACCGTGAGCGCAGACTTCGATGTGGGTTGCGCCAGTTCGTCCAACATCGTGCTGCCCAGCTCCGTGGGGGGGGCGGCTGAACATTCAACCTGCGGCACCATCCTGTCGAATGCCACCAGCACGGCCGTGTCGTCCACGGGGGTGCTGCAGCTGAATGCTGGTACCGGCATCCAGCTTCGAACCGGTTTCCGCCTTTCCGCTGGCGGGCGCCTCTGGGCCCGCGTTTACCCAGACATGCAATGACGGGCATCCTCGCCCGCTCCATTTAACTCATACACATTGAACATCATCTAACTGGACACTCAGGAGGTCTTATGAAAATTGCTGGAATCACCCAAAAAGGTTTGGTCGCTTTGTCGTTGGCTGGTGCCGCGATGGCCAGCGTTCATGCCAATGAGCTTTATGTGGAGCCCACCGGGGTCGGCATCGGTGTCGCGACACCCGATCGGCTGCTGCACCTTCGCGGCCCCAACGCCGTTTTTCGCATGGACCGTCCTGCGGATACGGCGGCTTTCATCATTGCGCGTACCGATTCGAGTTACAACCCCATGAAGGTTTACGTGGTGGGTGTGAATGCTTCGGCGCCGGGAAACGGGGAATTCA
The DNA here is from genome assembly GCF_020510445.1 of Hydrogenophaga taeniospiralis. Classification (NCBI taxonomy): domain Bacteria; kingdom Pseudomonadati; phylum Pseudomonadota; class Betaproteobacteria; order Burkholderiales; family Comamonadaceae; genus Hydrogenophaga; species Hydrogenophaga taeniospiralis. Next base: position 4,412,669 of record NZ_JAHBAG010000001.1, on the reverse strand, counting down.
TGATCAGCGATCTCGGTGCATCCACAAGTGGTGCTTCGGCGAGAAGGATGACCATTACTTCAGGTGGGGAAACACATTTTACCGGCGTGGTGCGTGCGCCCGCTTTTGCGCAAACCAGTTCCATTAGATTCAAGAGTGATGTTCTTACTCTGGCAAACCCCATTGAGAGTTTGAAGCAATTGCGTGGCGTCAAATTCAACTGGAAAGAAACCGGAGCCCCTTCGATCGGTCTTATCGCTGAGGAGGTGGTGAAGGTCTATCCCGAGTTGGTGGAGATGGACGGCGCAGTCCCCGGTGCTGTGAATTACTCTGCCATGGTGGCGGTGCTGCTGGAGGCGGTGAAGCAGCAGGATGAAGAAATTCATCGGCAGAAGATTGAGTTGGAAAAAATCAAGCGTCAAACCACCATGGCAAATGCTGCCGAGGTCGAAAAGCGCCTGGTTGCTCTTGAAGCGGCTTATACGCAGTTTTTGTCAAATCAGTCTGCCGAAGCGAAGACGGCATTGCATCGTGTCGATTTCAGCGTAAAAGAATGATTGGGGTTTTCGCCTCAGCCGCCTCCCGGTTCGAGGTCGCGTGAGGTTGGCTGCACCGATGGCTCGGTGTGGCCGTGAAACGGTTCAGGGTGGACCGCTTGATGAGGTTGGCGTGACGGGTTGCAACTTGTAGCCGTCCAGCTGCACTTGATCTTGCGGGCCAGCAAAAACCCGAACCTCCAGATCTTGTACTGCTGCGGGCAGCGTTACGCGGGCTTCCAATAGCAGGTGCTCGCCGTGGGGCATCAGTGCATACCGTCCGTGTTGGGTCTTCCCCTGGTTTGACGCGACATCAATCCATGTGCCCGTATGCACCGAGCTGCTGCCATACACCGTAAGGATATATTCACCGGGGTTCATTTCCACATTCGGGCCGTACAGCAGGAAGCCTTGTTGACCGCGGGTGACCAGACGCTTGCCTGAGAGGGTGCCGGATTGTGTCTGGACGGTTTGATTGAATCCTTCTTGCTTCAGGCAAAGTGGAGATAGGCAGGCGTGTTTCTGCAGCTTCGATGTATTGGTTGAACTTGGTGCGTTTCGATATTCGGGATTCAGGCGCACGACTATGTAGTGTTCACGTGCGGTGATTTCGAACATGTCCAGGTGCTCAAGAGTCTGTGCTATGGAAAGCATCTGGTCCCTGAACTCTTGTAGATATGGCCACCTGTGTGCGGCCCACAGCATGTCGCTGTAGGGGAGTACCACGGCGTCGGCTTGTTTGCTGGTGAGCAACATCACGATGCGGTTGGCAAATTGCGCGTCAATCTGCCCATATTGAAACCCACGCATCCAAGTGGGCCAGCGGACCCTGGCACTTTCCAGGTTTTTATCTCCGCCAATGTTGAAGCTGACGACGTTCAGGCGGGAGGCAAGATAGTTCACCAGGAAATCGTTGCGCCAGGGTAGAAAAGCCACCCGCTCCTTTGCATTCAACACCAGGCGCATGTCGTCAACCAGATCCGTCTCAATCTGAAAGAACATTGCACGGTTCTGTACGTCTTCTGCCCATTTTTTCGGCAAATCGGGCAGATTGAGCAGAATCACGCCCGCCATTAGTGAAGCTGCGAACAGTTGTGTATCTCGTTGATTCCGAGTTGACAGGGCAAGCAGTAGCACGCCCCAGGCACCGAACACGCCCAGGGCTGTCCAGCGGTAGCTGGCGCGCATACCATTGAAGCCCGGCAGTTTCTCGGACAGGAAGCCCGAGCCAGTGGGCGCCAAAGCGGCTTCAGCGGGCATGAGTGGCCCCAAGGTCGCTCCTTCTGGCTTCACCGAGTTCAGTTTGATGGATGGCCCCATGGCCATATAGAAGCCAAAGCCCGCTACCAACAGCAGCCCCAGCGCTGCTCTCTGTACGCGCGCCATGCGCCACGCCGCCCAGATGCCTCCAACGGTCACAGGGATGCAGAAGGTCGTGATCCAGACCGAGGCGTCACCAAAATACTGTTGATCGGAACGGGCCACACTCCAGCCCAATACATCCGGTAACCAGTGCATGCCCAGTGTGGGGCGGGCGAAAAACGTCAGATCGGCACCCCAGCCTCGGAAGAAATCCAGAGATGCGGCCGAATAGCTCGATTTACCCACGAAAGTGCTGTAGAGCAGGTAGCCTGCCAGCAGGCTGAGTACATGAAGTGGCAATGCCACCAAGGCGAGACGCCTTCGTCCAATGGAGTCGGTCTTCAGCCACCACCAACCACCGAGCAGACCTGCTCCAACCGCAAAAAACATGAAGCTGTAGCCGTCCATGAACACGGCGAGGATGCACACCAGCGGATAGGTAAGCTTCCACCAAAAGTGGTTGCCAACCGGATCACCATCGGCTGGCGCGCATTGCTGCAGCAATTTCAACGAGCAGAGGAAGTACAGCGGCAGCAAGGCTATGCCGATGGATAACATGGAATAGCCAGCGTGTGCCCAAGTGGCAGGCATGCTCATCCATCCCAGGGCTGCCAAAACCGCCAGCGCGGGTTTGGCCGAAAAGTGCCGGGCCATTGCGTAGGCCGAACCCATGGCCAGCGTCATCCAGCTGGCCACCATGGCGCTGTAGGCATCGGGTGGTTGCAAGCCCAGTTGGATATAGAGGGCGGTCAGCCAAGCGCCGGGCAAACCGAATGCCATGGCTGCGGGCTCGGGGGCGCCGAAATTGGTTGCGTACACCGTCCATAGCGACTGGTTGACGAACGACTGGGAAAAACCAGTGGACCAGATGGCCTGGCCCAGCGTGGGGGTCAGCAGAAACGGCACGGCTCCATGCATCACCAGCATGAGGCACCAGGCGCTGAGCAGTAGCAGTGGTGTGAAGGCCCGACGGGAGGTGAGTGGGTGCTCAAACTTGGCCATGGGCTTTCGTCCTGATGGAAAGTGCGTACAGGTAAAACAACAGGTCACCCGAGGCCGTCACCGCTCGCCCCAGGACCACCGCCACGAGCAGGTCTGCCGGCGCGAACAGTCCGCCCAGCAAGAGCAACAACACGGCCTCGCGCACACCCACTCCGGCCGGAGCCCCTGGAGTCACGAGGCCCGCCAGCCAGGCCAGCACATAGGCACCACACACGGCAGGCAGCGCGGAGTAGGCCACAGCCGATGTGCCACTGCTTGCCAGAAGCACCGCGATGAACACCACTCCCGACACCATCAGAAAGCTGGCTTGCCAGAACATGGCCAGGGCAAGCGGCCTGGCGCCAAGGCGGTGGAGGGTTGCGTATCCACACGCCAGCAGCGATGCCCACAAAACGGTGGCGGCGGTGACTGACATCTGGGGCCAACCCAGAGGGGTAGCCAGCGCACCATACAGAAGGCCTAGCATGGCGAGCATGACCAGTTCCCACAGGGCAGACTGTGCCAGTGGGCGGGCCGCCATGCCAGCAGACATACCCAGTGCCTGGCGCCCTGCCAAGTGAAAGATGTTGCCCGGGATGTATTTGTTGATCTGCGACACACCGTAGGTCTTCAGCGTCCAAGGCCATGTCGCCTGGAGCTCGAAATAATTCAGCAGTTGCCACCAGGCCCTGGCCAACAAGGCATTGGATGCACCGTAGGCCACCACCAAAAGGGTCAGAGCCGCCCAAGCGGAGGTCCCGAAATGCGATACATCTATCTGTGCCGAGTGCTCTGCAATCTTCAAGACCACAAAGGCGGCCCCAGCCAGAGCCAGCAGGGTACTGGCGGTGTGAAACCAGCGTTTGAGGTGAGGGCGTTGGATCACTCGCCTAGTCTTTCACCCGACACAGCAGCATGGTCCAGGGCAGTGGGGTCTTGACAGCAACCACCTCAAAATAGCGCTCGACGAGCGCAATGAACTGCCGGGTGGACCAGTGCTGCAGATGGCCCGGTGTGTTCCCCCAGTGTCGCAGGTAGGCTCCGCGCGCCATGTTCATGGCACACCATATGGGCTCGCGCGGCACCGTCAGGATGACGTGGCGACTGGCCACTTTCTGGATCGCGGCCAAACCAGCCACGGGATCGGTCAGGTGCTCCAGCACCTCGCTGCAAACGATCAGATCGGCGCTGTCGGTGTCTGGCGCAATATCGTAGATGCTGCGCACAGAAAACATGCCCGGGTCCAACTGGGCGCTGACGGCATTGTCACGCGCCATGGCGATCACCTTTTCAGAGAAATCACTGCCTCGCGCGGCTATGCCTTGTTGGGCCCACTCCAGCACCCAGTGGCCCTCTCCGCAGCCCAACTCATGGACGTTGGCCGGAGCCGCTCTGGACACCAGATATGCCAGACCATTGTTGAACCCGCGCATGATCTCGCGCACCAGAGGGTTGCGGGATTCATATTTGTCGAACACGTTGCCGACGATCACCCCGTTTTCCTGCAAGCCATGCGAAATTTTCAAACCTGGAGCCTCCTGCAAATAGCGACGCTCAAAACGAAAAACCTGCCCGATTGCGGCGCAGATCAGCCTCCACCATCATCTGGCACAGTTGCTCCAGCGTGGTCGCGGGTTCCCAACCCAGTTTGGCTTTGGCCTTGGCCGGGTTGCCGATCAACAATTCAACCTCTGCGGGGCGGTAAAACTTCGGGTTGATGCGCATCACGGTCTTGCCGGTGGCGCTGTTCACTGCGGTTTCGTTTTCGGCCTGCCCACGGAAGTCCACAGCGATGCCAGCGCCCTTGAACGCCATGCGAACAAAGTCGCGCACGGTTTCCGTGCGGTTGGTGGCCAGCACAAAGGTGTCGGGTTCGTCGGCCTGCAGCATGCGCCACATGCCTTCCACGTACTCCTTGGCGTAGCCCCAGTCGCGTTTGGCGTCCAGGTTGCCCAGCTCCAGGCAATCCAGCTGACCCAGCTGGATCTTGGCCACGCTGTCGGTGATTTTCCGGGTGACGAACTCGCGCCCACGCAGCGGGCTTTCGTGGTTAAACAAGATCCCGCTGCTGCCGAAGATGCCGTAGCTCTCGCGGTAGTTCACCGTCATCCAATGCGCATACAGCTTGGCCACGCCATAAGGGCTGCGGGGATAGAAGGGCGTGTCTTCCACCTGCGGGATGGCCTGTACCTTGCCAAACATCTCGGACGTGCTGGCTTGGTAGAAGCGGATCTTGGGGTTGACCAGGCGAATGGCCTCCAGCAGGTTCAGGGCTCCGATGCCGGTGATCTGCGCCGTGGTGCTGGGTTGCTCGAAGCTCACGCCCACAAAGCTCTGCGCCGCCAGGTTGTAGATCTCGTCCGGCTGGACCTTTTGCACCATGGCGATGCTCGCGCCCAGGTCGGTCAAGTCGTATTCCACCAGGTGCAGGTTGGGGTGGTTCTGGACGCCCAGTTCCTCAATGCGCCAGAAGTTGACCGAGCTGGTGCGGCGGTAGGTGCCGTAGACAACGTAGCCTTTGTTCAGCAGCAGTTCGGTGAGGTAGGCACCGTCTTGACCGGTGATGCCGGTGATGATTGCGGTTTTCATGCTGTCAGTCCTTTCTCGGGTGAGCTGGTCATGGTGATTCCAAACAAGTCGGGTATTTGGTCAGACTTGTGTTTCCAAGCGTGCGAATGAATGTCGTCGGCGTCTGGATCGAAGACCAGCCAATCGACGTGGCCAATGTCTCTTTCTGAGCTGGTGGGCGCATCTCCCGCCGGAGTCGGGGCTGCCATGGCCAGACATTGCACGAATACACCGCTGTTGCGCCAGGCGCTTAAGACGGCCTCTTGCTCAACCGTGCTCTCCGTTGGCGGAAACAGGCGAAGGACCCTGTCGCCGCTCCAGGCATCGACTGGTTCATCCTGCGTCCAGGTATCGACAATTCCCAAGGTCTGACAGACAAGTTGTCGTGCGTAACGGAACACTCGCTGACCGGGGGGGGCATAAATCGGCTCGATTTGCCATTCCGAATGTGCTTCGGTTGACCAATGTTGGATCAAGGACAGAATGGCCTGTCTGGCTGTTCGGGATAGATGTGGTTGATACAGGCTCGATATGTCCAGCAGCAGCTGTCGCTTTCTTGGTTCCGGCGGGAAATTCCTGGCCATGATGCTGGCAAATGCCATTAGCTCTTGCCCGCCCCTGGCCGATTTTGAGAAATGGTTCAATACGCCTTGCAGCCCGGTCTTTGATTGACAGTAAAAATGTTCGATTGCCGTGAAATACCGATTCGCGCAGTTCTCGGGTGCGTGATGGTTTTCAATGATTCGTCGCGCATCTCTACTCAAGGTCGTGCGTTTTTCGGGGTGTGCCCAGAGTGTTTCAAGTGCATTGACGAGTTCACTATCCTCGAATTCATCGGGCAGCATCCAGACCCCCTGGGGGTCGATGTCTGCCATGCTCCCGTGGGCATTGATCACTGTCGGCAATCCGTGACTCATACAGTCCAGGACGGCCGCAGATGTCTCGCCGCGCGAACGTGCACGCAACTGAACCGCCACGTCTGCAGCAGCGAGATAGCATTGGAACTCCTCTGCATCGGTCCAGCCCGTGATTCGGATCCTATCGGCGAGTCCACTGTTTTCGAGGCCTGCCAGCAGCGCGCTGCCATACCCGCCATCGTGGTTTTCGCCTACAAATATCAAATGTGCGGTCGCTGACTTCGCCAACGAAGATTCCATGAATGCGGTCAGCAGTCGGTGGTTCAGTTTGGACGGTCCAAGCAGTCCAAACGAACAAACCACAAAATCCGAGTTTGAAATCCCCAAGCGGCTCCTGGCGTGCTCTCGCGAGATACCCGCAGGTAGCGCTCTCAACAGCGGGATGACCGCCCATTCGGCTGCACTTCCCTTGCCATAGTGCTGGTCAGCGAGTCGTCTGGAGCATTCGCTGTGCACAATGACGCCCAGTGAGGCCTGCAGAACCGTCAGATTACAGGGGTAATCCCACATGACGACGTCGATGTCGGGTTGCTGAAAACGTTGTTGAACCGCGCGATAACCATGGCTTGCGTGCAGAGCCTGGGCAAACACACCAGGCTTCAATCCCGTGAGGTCCCGGTGGGCTAGCGCCCCCGATAGGAAGAAGTCGTGCAACACCACAACGCCGGGGAACTTCTCCAGCAGATCGAACATGTGGGCATGAAAGTGTGAGTTGCCGAAGTGGTAGATCACACGGTCGTAGCTGTTGTGGTTCGATTGAAACCATTCGATGTTGTGCACGCCGCAATGGGTGTTGATCCATGCGTCGTCCAGCTCACCCTGGTCTATCACAACGTCCACGGCGTACCAGTGCGTCAGCACACGGAGCAGTTCCGCGCTGTAATAGCTGATGCCGCTGCGGGCTGGTGGGAGCGGGGAGATGTACGCCAGCCGGGGGCGTTCGGCGGGCAGGGGCGCTGGCGCCTCATGCTGGGCGATACAGTTCTCCATGGCAACGATGGCCCGCTGTGCTGTTGTGTCCCAGCTGAACCTCTTGCATTGCTGTGCGCTGTGCGCCTCAAGCCTTTGATGAAACCCCTGGTCCGTCAGGGCCTGAATCAGCTTGTCCGTGATGGATTCGATGCTGTAGGGGTCAAACAATGCGTCGTCCAGCCCGACTACTTCAGGGATGCTGGAGGTGTTTGATGCGATGACTGCCTTGCCGCATTGCATGGCCTCCAACGCCGGCAGGCCAAAGCCTTCGTGCAGGCTCGGAAATATGAAGAGTTTGCAGCCGTTGTACAACCTGACGAGATCATCTTCGGACACAAATCCAGTCATGATCATTTCGTCAGGCAAAAGCCCTTGGCTGCGCGCCAATTCATGGAGTCGATCACGGTCTGTTTTTTTTGCGGAACAGACGATGGCCAGTTGATGAAATTCACGCAAGGATGCCGGGAGTCTTGCGTAGGCTTTGATCAGGCCCTCAATGTTCTTGCGATGGTCTATCCCGCCGGTATACATGATGTATGGACGAACCAACCCATACTGTTCTACCAGGCGTTCTTGGTCGGATATTAAAAGTGGATGGGGTGAGAACTGTACTTCGCTCGCAGTGGAAATATTGACCACTTGGTTTGCTAAAAACCCCAGCCAATCGATGGCCTCTCTTCCAGATGATGAGGATATTGATAGGAGCAGGTCGGCTTGCTTCAGGTGTCCGAGTTTCTCCCTGTACCAGTTGTCCACAACCGGATTGGCCAAGTAGACCTCATGATGAATGAGCGGAATGAGGTCATACAGCACGACGGCGGTCGGGAACGGGGACGGCTTGGCAATGCTCGTAACGGCGTCATCTCCCAGTCCTTCAATCAGGCTCGTTACGAGGACAATGTCCGGCTTTAGTGCATGAAGGAAGGCCAGTCTCGTGAGCTCGGCAAGTTCCTTTCGGTCCCCGTTCTGCGAATCGTCGCTCGATACCGGGCCATCAAAGTGCCAGACTTTGATGTTTTGCGGCGGCACCAGTTGGCTGAACTGGTCCCGAATAGGTTTGATTGTGTCTGGAAACAGCCCGCTCAGGAGCAAAACGATCTCATGCCCGTTCGAGTGCTTCAGCAAGGAGGTGGTGAGGGAACTGGAATATCGCCCAATGCCTCGGCTTCTGGAGCCCGTGCTTTGATAACCTTGGAGATCAATGACGATTCGCATCGTGTGTTGAGCCTATTCTTGGTTCTTCGCGTTGATCAGAATCTGGTGTATCTGTCGGGTCCGGGGGGTTGGATCGGCGTCGCTCCCCGCATTCCCTGTGGCTGTCTGATGTTCAGCGGCCGGTGCACTGGCATGGCTCCGTTCGGTGTGCGGCGGCTCCCCGCCCCGGAGCTTGATGATCGCCATCGTCAACCGCCGCCGAAAGCCGTGGATCAGAAGCAAGCGCATCTGGATGCTCAGCCAGCGCATCGGGGCCGTGAGGCGCCAGGAAGCGCTGGTCCGCATGGCGATCATCGATTGGGCAAGCTCCCGCCAGGTGTTCTGTGCCGCGAGCAAATCATTGCTCAATCTGGCGTGGGCCGCCTCCAACTGACGTATGTACCCATTGCGTTCAGCTAGCTTGGATTCAAGCGTCCGAGTGCTTTCCGAGTACTGACGAACCAGGCTGGCGCTGCGAAGGGTTTCTTCGCGCGCCTTGTGGGTCTCGTGGACTGCCAGCCGGCACAGGTGATGGTCCGCAGCCAGGGCAAACGGGTCAAATACGTTGGGCGGAGATCTGAATTTTTCAATCAGCTCACTGTGCGCGCTGGATACGTAAAACCTGTTGAGTCCGTCAAAGTATGCGAATGTGTATCCCTTTTGGAGGATCAGGTGTTCCCACTCTTCATGGGTTGTGGTGGCCGACAAGGGCCGGGTCGCTTCGATGACCACAACCCATGGGCGGACCAGTGAAGACTTCCAGCCCGCAAGCACATCCTTCTCGGCCCCCTCCACGTCTACCTTTAACCAGTGCACGTCTCGGTCTCCCTGGGACGTCAGCACCGTGTCCAGGGTCAAGACGGGTACAGAGGTCTTCTTGGAGTTGAAGCCTTTGGATCGGTGTTGCTCGGCAATTTCGGCGCTTGCAGTGGAAAGTCCGGTGTCCGCGAACTCGAAGAATGTCAGGATTCCTTCTGCCTTGCCCAGCGCTACCTGCAGCACCAACTCATCGGGACGTGCCGAGCGTAGCTTGTCCGAGTACTGCTGCGTCGGTTCAACATGCACACCTCGCCATCCCTGTTGATAGAAGGCGAGACTGACCGAATGCAGGTATGGATCCTGAGCGCCGACATCTATGTAGAAGCCGTCACAAACATGTCCGAGTGCCCGCCACAGCATGACGTCTTCGAAGTTCTGGGCGTAGGAAATAATGCTCATGTACGGGAGATTCCGATGACTGGGTCTATCCAAGCACAGCCGGCAAAATGCGACTTGTTCATGTTGACCACATTGAAGACCAAGGCCAAGTCCCGCCATTCGTAGTTGTTGGACAAATGGGTGTCGGTACTCACAATGGCGGTTTGCACCGAGTAAGTACCAGGCCCAAGGTTGGCTGGGAAAGCAATGTCAAACAAGCACCGCTCCCCAGCCGCAACGTTGAGCAGCGGCTGATTTTTCAGGTGGGTGTTGGTACCGTAAATAACTTGACCCAAGCGGTCTTTGATGCCGTAGCCCAGCACCAAGCGGTCAATGGCTCGGTGCGAGGTGACTTCGATGCGTAAACGCACGGCCTGCCCAACGTCAACCACCTCTAGAGGCCGGTTTGCTTCATCAACCAGTGCAATGGCGGTAACTGTGGCCTCACCGGTACCCGAGATGGTTTGCACCTTGCCGTCTTCTCTTACCTCTTGCGTGACTTGCTGGTTCTGATGGTCGGCGAGCAAGGCGTTGTAGTAGTCCATCACCGCCTCGGGTTCACCCTGCATGACCAGTTGCCCAGCATTTAACAGGATGGCACGGTCGCAAATGCTCTGAATGGCCTGCTTGTCATGGCTGACGATGAGCAGGGTCGTACCTTCTTCGCGAAACTGCTTGATGCGCGCAAAGCTCTTGTGCACGAAATACGCGTCGCCGACCGAAAGCGCTTCATCCACAATGAGGATGTCGGGCCGGTGCGCGGTTGCCACGCTGAAGGCCAGCCGCATCTGCATGCCACTGCTGTAGACCCGCACGGGCTGGTCGATGTAGTCACCGATTTCGGCGAAGGCTTCGATCCCAGGCATCAGCCGCGCGATTTCCTCGACCGTGTAGCCCAGCAGCTGGCCGGCCATGAAGGCGTTTTGCCGCCCGGTGAAGTCCGGGTGGAAGCCCATGCCGAGTTCCAGCATGGCGGCCACGCGGCCGGTCATGCGCACGCTGCCGGTGGTGGGCTGGGTCGTGCCGGTGATCATCTTGAGCAGGGTGCTCTTGCCCGCCCCGTTGATGCCGATGATGCCGACGGCTTCACCCGGGGTGACGGTGAAGTTGATGCCTTGCAACACCCACTTGAGGGTGTGCCGTTGGGGGTGGAACGGAATGAGCCATTCGGCCAGACGCGCCCAGCGTGTCGGGTACTGTTTGTAGGCCTTGCCCAGGTTGGAGACGGTGATGGTACCCATGCTCGGTGCTTGTTCAGAGTTCGTCGACCATCTCGCCCGAGCGCTTGCGGAACAGGCGCAGACCGAAGATGCACAGAGCGGTGGCCAGAACGACCACGGGCCACAGGCTGGTCCAGTTCGGCCACTCGCCAGTCATCAGCACGGTCTGAAAGGCGGCCATCAGCCGCGCCATCGGGTTGAAGTTCATGAGGAACTTCACCGAGTCGGGCAGGATGCTGATGGGGTAAACGATTGGGGTGAACCAGAACCAGAAGGACAGGAAGATGCCGAAGAACTGGCCCACGTCGCGGAAGAAGACGTTGAGCACGCCCAGGGTGATGCCGATGCCGATGGCAAACAGCACCAGCAGCAGCAGCAGAGGCACCAGCGCCAGGACGGCCCAACCAGGGAAGTTGCCGGACAGCAGCAGGAAGAGGGTGAAGAGGCCGAAGACGATGCCGAAGTTGAGCACTGCGTTGCTGACCACTGTGACTGGCAGGCACAGTCGGGGAAAGCTCAGTTTCTTCAGCAGGTTGGCATGTTCGAGAAACATGCCGGTGGCGCGGGTGGTGATCTCGGCGAACAGGCCCCAGGTCAGGATGCCGGTGCAGAGGTAGATGCTGAATCCGTAGGTGCTCTCAACGCCCGGCAGCCGGGCTTTCATCAGCTGCGAAAAGATGAGCGTGTAGACCACGATCATCGACAGCGGGTTGATGATGTTCCACGCCGCGCCCAGCAGGGAGTTGCGGTATTTGGTCTGGAACTCGCGTTTGACGCTGCCGAGAATGAAACCCCGGTAAGCCCACAGGGCCCGGATCATGTCCATCACAACCGCCCGTAGGTGTCGGACAGACGAACAATGTCGTCTTCGCCCAGGTAGTCGCCGCACTGGACTTCGATCAGCACCAGTTCATCGGGGCCGGTGTTGGTCAAGCGGTGCTTTTCTTTCAACGGGATGTAGCGGTATTCACCGGGCACGGTGGGGTACTCCACATCGCCAATCTGCACGATGCCGCGGCCGTGCACCAGCATCCAGTGTTCGGCGCGCTGGTGGTGGTACTGCAGGCTCAGGCTCTGGCCGGGCTTGACGGTGATGCGCTTGACCTTGTAGCCATCTTCTTCCTTCAGGGTCGCGTAGGTGCCCCAGGGGCGGTGCACCGCGGGCGGCAGCAGGGTGCTCTGGTGGTGCGGGCTGTTGATGTGGCGTTCCTTGAGTGCGTCCACCACGCGTTTGACGTTTTGTGCCTCGCGTTTGGTGGTGACGAGAAGGGCGTCGGGGGTGTCAACCACCACCAGGTCTTGCACCCCCACCGTGGCCACGACCTTGTGGCAGTGGCTGTCAACGTGCACATGGGTTCCGGTGGTGTTGACGGCGACCCAGTCGGCGCCGTCGGCGGCACCCAAGGTGTTGCCGCTGGCGTCGGGCGTGTGGGCTTGCGCCACGGCGGGCCAGGCCCCCACATCGCTCCAGCCGAAGCGGGCCGGCACAAGGGTCACGTTGTTGGCGCGCTCCATCACGGCGTAGTCGATGCTGATGTCGGGCTGCAGGCCGAAGCTGTGCGCCTGAAAGCGGGTGACGTGGGGCGGGTTGGGTTCGTCGGGCAACGACATCGCCTGGGTGGTGGACTGGGCCAGGGCCTTGCCCGCAGCCTGCAGCACGTCGGGCGCATGCTGGGTCAGCGCCGCCAGCATGGCGCCGGCTGTGAAGCAGAACATGCCGCTGTTCCAGTAAAAGCGCCCGGTGGCCAGATACTCCTGCGCCGTGGCCAGATCGGGCTTTTCCACGAACTTGAGCACCGGCTGCACGTCCCGCCCCAGCTTGGCCACTTCGATATAGCCGAAGCCGGTTTCCGGGCTGGTGGGCTGGATGCCGAACACCACCAACTGGCCTTTCTGGGCCTGGCGCACGGCTTCGAGCGCATTGGCCACGAAAGCTTCGGTGTCGGGAATCAGGTGGTCGGCGGGCAGCACCAGCATGACCGCGTCGTCGCCGTGGGTGGCCTGGCAGTCCAGTGCCGCCAGTGCAATGGCGGGGGCGGTGTTGCGGCCTTTGGGTTCCAGCAGGTAGCGCACCCGCGGCGGGTCGGCCATGTCCGACAGCAGCCCCTGGGTGAGGAACAGGTGGTCCTGGTTGGTGACGATGAGCAGATCGTCGGTGCCGCAAGCCTGGCCGCGGGTGATGGCTTGTTCCAGCAAGGCGCTGCCGCCGAGCTTCATGAAGGGCTTGGGGTAGGCTTGGCGTGAGGCCGGCCACAGGCGGGTGCCGGCGCCGCCTGAAAGGACGACTGAGATCAGTTTCATGGGTATCAGGCGAAGACCTCGGCTTGTTGGAAAGAGGCGCCAGCCTGGTCCTTGGCCGATAGCAATGGGGTGACAGGGGTGTGCCAGTCGATCGCCAGATCGGGGTCGTCCCAGACGATGCAGCGCTCGTGGGCCGGCGCGTAGTAGTCGCTGGTTTTGTAGAGGAATTCGGCGGTTTCACTGAGCACCACGAAGCCGTGGGCAAAGCCCTTGGGTACCCAGAGCTGGTGCTTGTTTTCTGCGCTCAGGATGGCGCCCACCCATTGGCCGAAGGTGGGCGAACTGCGGCGGATGTCTACCGCCACGTCGAACACCTCGCCCTGCGCCACGCGCACCAGCTTGCCCTGGGCCTGCTGGATCTGGTAGTGCAGGCCACGCAGCACACCCTGGCGGGACTTGGAGTGGTTGTCCTGCACGAAATCGACTTGGTAGCCCACGGCTTCCTCGAAGCGGGCCTGGTTGAAGCTCTCGTAGAAGAAACCACGGTCGTCGCCAAAGACCTTGGGCTCGAACAGGATGACTTCGGGAATGGCGAGGGGTGTGGCTTTCATGGGTCAGCGCAGCGCTTCTTTGAGGATCTGTTGCAGGTACTGGCCGTAGCCGTTCTTGGCCAGTGGCTGGATCAGGGCTTGCACCTGTTCGACGTTGATCCAGCCGCTGCGGAAGGCGATCTCTTCCGGGCAGGCCACCTTCAGGCCCTGGCGCTTTTCCAGTGTGGCGATGAACTGGCCGGCTTCGAGCAGGCTGTCGTGTGTGCCGGTGTCGAGCCAGGCGTAGCCCCGGCCCATGACTTCGACGTGCAGCTGGTTGGCTTCGAGGTACAGGCGGTTCAGGTCGGTGATCTCGAGCTCGCCACGCGGCGAGGGCTTGAGGTCCTTGGCCAGTGCGGCCACCTGCTGGTCGTAGAAATAGAGGCCGGTCACGGCGTAGTTGCTCTTGGGCTGGGCCGGTTTTTCTTCCAGGCTCAACACCCGCCCCGTCGGATCGAACTCGGCCACGCCATAGCGGTGCGGGTCGTTGACGTGGTAGGCGAAGACGGTGGCGCCGTCGGCGCGTTCGGTGGCGTTGTGCAGCAGGGCCGCGAAGTCGTGGCCGTAGAAGATGTTGTCGCCCAGCACCAGGGCCGAAGGGTCGTTGCCGATGAAGTCTTCACCAATGATGAAGGCCTGCGCCAGGCCGTCCGGGCTGGGCTGCACGGCGTACTGCAGGTTCAGTCCCCACTGGCTGCCGTCGCCCAGCAGTTCGCTGAAGCGCGGCGTGTCGTGCGGTGTGGAGATGATCAGGATGTCGCGGATGCCGGCGAGCATCAGGGTGCTCAGCGGGTAGTAGATCATCGGCTTGTCGTACACCGGCATGAGCTGTTTGCTCACCGCCTGGGTCACGGGGTAGAGCCGGGTGCCGGAACCGCCGGCCAGGATGATGCCTTTTCTTTGCATGGTGCTCACAGGATCTGTTGCAGGATGTGGTCCAGGCCTTGCCGCCAGGAGGGCAGGCGCAGACCGAACGTGGCCTGGAATTGTGAAGTATCGAGACGGGAGTTCAGGGGACGCCGGGCGGCCGTCGGGTAAGCATCTGTTGCAATGGCCTGGATGTTGTCGGGCGTGAGTTTCAGCGCCAGGCCGGCCGCCTGGGCCTCGGCGACGACGTGGCAGGCGTAGTCGTGCCAGCTGGTTTCGCCACTGGCGGCCAGGTGGTAGACACCGAAGGGGAACTCTTGCGGTCCATCGGTTTGCAGCTGGCGCACCACGTGGGCGGTTAGGTCGGCCAGCAGGGCGGCGGAGGTGGGTGCGCCCAGCTGATCGTTCACCACGTTCAGGTGTGTCCGTTCGGTGGCGAGCCGCAGCATGGTTTTGGCGAAGTTGTGGCCGTGCGCGCCCACCACCCAGCTGGTGCGGAAAATCAGGTGGCGGCGTGTTGCGCGCGCCAGCGCCCGCTCGCCTTCGAGCTTGCTTTGCCCGTAGACGCCCAGCGGCCCGGTGGGGTCCTGTTCGTTGTAGGGGGCGGGCTTGCGCCCGTCAAACACGTAGTCGGTGGAGAAGTGAACGACACTCGCGCCCAGGCGTTCGGCCTCTTCACCCATGATGCCCGGCGCCCGGGCATTGACCGCCATGGCAGTCGCGGTCTCGCTCTCGGCGCGGTCCACGGCCGTGTAGGCCGCGGGGTTGACGATCAGCCCAGGGCGAACATCGCGGATGAGCGCGCGCAACGCATCGGCATCGGCCAGATCGCAGTCACCCGAGTCCACGGCATGCACGCTGCCCAGAGGGGCCAGGGAGCGCTGCAATTCAAACCCGACCTGCCCGTTCTTGCCGGTCAGGAGGATGTTCATGCAAGCGCCCCGTACTGCTGGCCGATCCAGTGGCGGTAGTCGCCGCTCTGCACGTGCGCCACCCAGTCCGAGTGCTCCAGGTACCACATCACCGTCTTGCGGATGCCGCTGTCGAAGGTTTCGGCGGGCTTCCAGCCCAGTTCGCGGTGGATCTTGCTGGCGTCGATGGCGTAGCGGCGGTCGTGGCCTGGCCGGTCTTTCACGTAGCTGACTTGGCTGCTGTAGGGCTGGCCGTCGGCGCGCGGTTGCAGTTCGTCGAGCAGGGTGCAGACCGTGCGCACGATCTCGATGTTGGGTTTTTCGTTCCAGCCGCCCACGTTGTAGGTCTCGCCGGGGGCGCCGGCTTCGAGCACGCGGCGGATGGCGCTGCAGTGGTCCTTCACATACAGCCAGTCACGCACCTGCATGCCGTCGCCATAGACCGGCAGAGGCTTGCCGGCCAGCGCGTTGACGATCATCAGCGGGATGAGCTTTTCCGGGAAGTGGTAGGGCCCGTAGTTGTTCGAGCAGTTGGTGGTGAGCACCGGCAGACCGTAGGTGTGGTGGTAGGCGCGCACCAGGTGGTCGCTGGCCGCCTTGCTGGCCGAATACGGGCTGTTGGGGGTGTAGGGCGTGGTTTCGGTGAAGGGCGCATCGCCCGGGCCGAGCGTGCCATAGACCTCGTCGGTCGACACGTGCAGGAAGCGAAAGGCACTCTTGGCCTCGCCGTCGAGCGAGCCCCAGTGGGCACGCACCGCTTCGAGCAGGTGGAAGGTGCCGACCACGTTGGTCTGGATGAAGTCTTCCGGGCCGTGGATGGATCGGTCGACATGGCTTTCGGCGGCGAAGTTGATCACCGCGCGGGGGCTGTGCTCGGCCAGCAGCCGGTCGAGCAAGGCGCGGTCGCCGATGTCGCCTTGCACAAAGACATGTCGGTGGTCGTCGCGCAGGCTGGCCAGGTTTTCGGGGTTGCCCGCGTAGGTGAGCTTGTCCAGGTTCAGCACGGGTTCATCGTGTTGCTCCAGCCAGTCGAGCACGAAGTTCGAGCCGATGAAGCCGGCGGCACCGGTTACGAGAATCATCCAAGTCTCCTAGAGGGTCGTTTCAGCGTGAGGGTGAGCCGCTCGCCCGGCCCGTGTGGGGCTTGGCGGGCAATCGGGGCAAGGGTGTCTGTGCATCATCGGCCAGGTGGGGCGCCACCGGTCTGGTCAGGGCGTTGCAGGCGGCCCAGGTGCTTGAAGAAGTAGCGGGCCATGCTCGCGGCATGCCAGCGCATGTACCGGGGGTTGCGTCTGCTGGCGCGCTGGGCTTCGTGAATCACGGTGACCCCGGGATCGCACACCACCTTCCAGCCCGATTTCCACAGCCGGGCGCAGATGTCGACATCCTCGTAATACAGGTGGAATTTAGCATCAAAGCCTCCCACATCCCGAAATGCCGCCGCGCGAAACAGCAGGAACATGCCCGCCACCCACTCCACGTCTTGCGGGTCGGAACGCTCCGTGGGCTGGAGGTGGTAGCGGCCGTCGTCCTGCCCCAGGAGTTTTCGTCCCAGGTTCCAGGGGGTGGGGAAGTGCCGCGCGTTGTCTTCGGGCCGACCCGCGGGGCTGAGCACCAGCGGAGCGACCACGCCCACGCGCGGGTCCTGCATGCAGGCCAGCAGGCCGGGGAAGGGGTCGCCGATCAGGCGGATGTCCGGGTTGGCGACGCAATAGAAGGTCTGCTCGTTGCCTTCAAAGGCCTGGTTGTGGTTGCCGGCGAAGCCCAAAGGCTGCGCATTGGTGAGCTCGCGCGCGGGGATGCCTTCCGGCAGGCGCAGGCCGGATTCGGGCAGGTTGTGGGTGAACACCAGCTCCGTCACGCTGCCCAGGCCCTGGAGATCGGCCAGAAAGCGGTTGGCCAGCGCCACCTGCTGATGGCTCACCACGGACAGGCGGATGCCCGCTGGGGTGCCTTCGCCCTGCGGGTTGTGGTGCGAGCTGGCTTGGGACCGGCCCGGTGTTGCGCTCATAACAACCTCAGCACACGGTAGATCGTGCGCTGTAGGGGCGGAAGGCGCAGCGACAGGCCGCTGGCCAGCCACAGGCAGAACTTCTGGCGCAGCGTCAGCTCGGCGCGGTAGCGTTCCAGGAAGGCGCGGGCTTGCCGGGCGTTGAGCTGGAAGATCTCGCCATGGCGGTCATCGAACAGGCGGTGAAAGTAGCTGCGGAACACCACCGGTTCGGTTTGCGCTTTGGCGCCGATGGCGTTGTGGGCGTGCTGCCGGTAGTCGATCAGGGCCTGGTCCAGGTAGTCGCGGCTGCCCAGCGCGCTGGCCACCAGGGACAACCACCAGTCGTGCATGATGGCCTGCGGTGGCACCGGCAGGCTCTTGTGCAGCAGCGCGCGGTTCATCAAGCTGGTGCAGCCGGTGAGGGTGTTGCTGAGCAGTTGGGCGGCAAATCCGCTGCGCTGGACCTGCAGGCCCTGGTAGCGGGCCATGGAGGGGGCGATCTCGCCGCCGTCCTCGTTGATCACGCGCAGGTCGCTGTGCACCAGCGCCGGCAGACCGGGGTGTTGCGCTTCGAGCTCGCGGATGCGCGCCACACCGGTGGCCAGCTTGTCGCCGTGCCAGTGGTCGTCCTGGTCGGCCAGGGCCACATACACCGGCTGGCCCTGCAAGGCGGCGGGGGCCTCGAAGGCCAGGGCGGCCTGCATCAGCACCGAGAAGTTGGCGCTGGCGCCCAGATTGCCGCGCTGGTCCTCCAGCAGCCGGACCTGCCCGGGATAGCGCGCCACATAGTCACGCAGGATGTCCAGCGACCGGTCCGAAGAAGCGTCGTCGCGGCACAGCAGGAGAACCTGGACCCGCTCCTGGCTCAGGATGGAGTCGATCTGGTTGGCCAGGAAGCGTTCGCCGTTGTAGACCGGCAGCAGCACCAGCACGGTGCCAGGCGGGAGCGTTGGGGAGGTGGCGTCGGTCATCGGGTTCAGATCTGGTTGAGCAGGAGGCCGAGCCAGAGCGATGCGCGCCCTGCGCGCGTCTGGCGCCACAGGCCGCTGGAGCGGTAGGCGCGCAGTCGCGCCAGGGCGCCGGGGCATCGGCGCATGGCCTTGTAGTTGTCGAACTGGCGCAGCGCCTCGACGCTCAGATGGGGCGACAGGTCGTTCATCGCGGCTTCGGTCTGGTCGCCCCAGGCGCGGTACTGGCCCTGCAGCAGCAGGCGCACGCGCTGCAGCTTGTCCCAGGAACGGCCCTGCGAGCCGATCAGGTTGCCGGCGTGCTGGCGGTACAGCAGGCAGGGTTCGGGATCGAAGCGCATCGTGCCGCCGCAGCCGGTGACCGCCTGGTAGGCCGACCAGTCGTGCCAGACCGAGTGCAAGGGCTGGATCAGGCGCAGCAAGCGCAGCAGTTCGGTGTTGAAAACCATGGTGTTGCCGCTGCACACGTTTTGCAGCAAGGCGTTGCCAAAACCGAGGGGGCGTTCGGGCAGGGGGCTCAGCCCGATGGGTTGCAGCTGCTCGTTGACCAGCCGGGTGCGCGCAGCATACAGCGCGGGCTGGCCGGGCGCCGGCCGCAGTTGCGCCAGGGCTTGCGCGGCCCGGCCGAGCTTTTGGGGCAGCCAGACATCGTCCTGGTCGCTGAAGGCGATCAGGTCGTGTTCGCTCAAGGGTTGCACCGCTTGCAGCAGATGGAAGAAGTTGGCGGTGGAGCGTTGCCGGGGGCCTTGCAGCAGGCGCACGGTGTGGCTGCTGTGCCGAGCGGCAAAAGCCTGGCAGATCGCCACCGTGTCGTCGCTCGATCCGTCGTCGCTGATGCTCAGGGTCCAGTTCGGGTGCTCCTGCGCCGCGATGGAGTCGAGCTGCGCGCCGATGTGGGCGGCGCCCTGGTAGCTCGCCAGCAGGATGTGGATACGGGGTGGTGGCAGGTCGTGCATGGCGTTTAGCGCGGCGTCACAAGACTTTGCGGCTCATCAGACCCAGCCCGAAAGCCAGGCTGTCGCCCAGCATCGTGGCCAGCCGCATGCTCACCCCCAGGCCCACGGCAGCGCCCGCGCCCACCACCGGGGTGAACAGCAGCACCATCATGGCCTCGCGCACCCCCACGCCGCCGGGTGCGCCCGGCACCACATAGCCGACCAGCCAGGAGGCAGCGAACAGGATGGTCATGGTCGGGTAGTGGCCCGCGTCGATGCCAAACAGCCACATCGCCTGCAGCTTGAGCACGCCGCCGAGGATGAGAAAGCCCAGCAGCACCACGGCGCCCACCATGAGCGAGGTCTTGAACGAGCTGGTGGCCAGCGGTTTGCCCCCACCCAGGCGTTGGCTCAACGCGGGGAAGAAGTGGTTGAAGAGGCGAATGGCGATGGCCGGCACCACCAGCAGGCCGGCCGTGAGCAGGCCCAACCCGAGTGGACCGAGCGAATACGGCAGCATCGGCAGCAGCGCCCTCGAAAAAAGCAACAGGGCGAGTGCGGCGAAACCCGCACCCACCGCGAGGTTCCAGACGGTTTCGACCAGGATGGTGCTCAGGGTCACGGCCACCGGGATGCCCACGGCGCTGCCCAGCGCCGCGCGCCCGGCGTAATGGCCCACGTTGCCAGGCAGGTACTTGCCGAACTGTGCAATCGCGATGATCTGCATGGCTTTGGGCAAGGAGGGGGCGACGCCCTGGTCGAGCAGCAGGGCGCGCCACATGTAGCCGTTGAGGGCAATGGTGGCGGCCACGCCAAGCACCGAGGCGAGCGCGGCCAGCACGCCGTAGGCATCCCAGTGGATCGGCGGGATGTCACCGAGCCGCTTGTAGAGCTCGCTCAAGAAGTAATAGAACGCCAGAGCGACCAGGGCGTAGGCCATGGGCTTGAGCAGCTTGCGAGGCGTCATGGGGTGCGGTGCGGCAAAAGGAAAGGAATCGACCGGAAGAGCGGACCCGCGAGGGATCGCGGGCGCGTCCTGCCGTGTCTAGGGCGCGGGTTTGCGACCCATCACACCGTCCAGCAGCGCCTTGAGCTCGGCGCCGAAGTTCTTGATGGTGCAGAACCGCTGGAAGATCGCGTGCCCGTTGCGCGCGATCTTTTCGCGCAGCACATCGTCGTTCTTGAGCCGCAGGATCGCGTCGGCCAGGGCCTGCGGATTGGCCGGGTCCACCAGATAGACGCTCTCTTCGTGTTGGAGCAGCTCCTGCACCGGCGCGTTGCGCCGGGTGATGAGCGGCTTGCCCACGCCGATGGCTTCGATCACCTTGTTGGTCAGCACCAGATCGGCCCGCGCGTTGTCGCCAAAGATGCCGAGGCAGACGTCGGCGCGCGCCATGAAGCGCGCGAGTTCGGCGTAGGGCACCGGTGCGTGAAAGCTGACGTTTTTCAGGTCCAGCTCGCGCGCGAGCCGCATGTCTTCGTCGTAGGTGATGCCCTTGCCGACGATCTGGAACGAAACGTTCTGGTCTTCCAGCAGCTTGGCGGCTTTCAGGATGTGCCGCACGCCGTGGAACGGGATGTATTCGCCATGGAAGTGGACCAGGAAGCGGCCATCGGGCTCGCGCGCCGAGCCCGGGCGGATGACCGCGTCGTCCACCGCCAGGAACAGGCGTCGGAACTTGCTGGTTTCGGTGTGGATGACACGGCCGAAGTGCCCGATCACGTGGTGGCTGTCCAGGATGGAAAGGCTGGCGGCCTTGTAGGACAGCCAGTCGCTCAGACCGTAAATATGCGCCTTCAACGAACCCGGTGCGGCCTTCTCGCGGTCGAACACCATGGTGTCGTAGGTCGTGATGTACATGTCAAACACGATCGGCTTCCAGGTCAGCAAGCGGATCAGCGGGGTCAGCAGCTGGCCGTAGAAACCCACCAGCACCAGATCACAGCCGGGGGCCTTCAGCAGTGTCTGCAGCAGCAGGCGGGGGTAGTGTTTGAACGATTTGTCGGGAGGCAGGCAGGCCACGACCTCGTAGCCGTTGTGTCGCAGGGCGTTGAGCACGATGCGGGTGCGTGAATAGGCCTCTTCGCGCCCGGCGACATACAGAATTTTCATGAATGGCGTGATCAGTACTGGATGTTGGCCAGCAGCAGCAGGCTCGAGGTGTTCTTGACGTCCTGCAGTTGGGTGCCGTAGGTGGCGCTGAAACGCAGGTTCTTCGCCACGTCCAGCGCGGCCTGCAGGCCCAGCCGGGTGCGGCTGATCTTGGCGGAGGGGAACAGCTCGCGCTGCACCACACCCGGTGTGCCCGCTTCCTGCATCGACACCATGACCGAGTCGCGGTGCAGGCTTTGCACGTGGGACAGGCTGCCACCCAGGCGCAGCTGCTTGTTGCCAGCGAGGTGGATCGGGTCGGCCTGAAAGTCCAGGCCCAGGCCCGAGAGCAGCTCGTTCATGCGGGAAGAGCTGAACAACACGTCGGTGGTGTAGAGGGTCCGGGTCAGCGCGGGGTCCATGCTGTGGGACTGGCTGGTCAGCGATACCCAGGGCGTCACGTTCATGGCGCCACTGCGCAGCGGGTAACGCAGCTTGTTCTCCAGCGACCAGGTGTCGCCCTTGCTGGTGTTCTCCAGCGTCAGGTTGACCATGCTGTCCTGGGCATAGCTGTTGAAATTCAGGGCCATGTGCGAGAGCTGGCTGCTCAGCAGAAAACCCGACACCGGCTTGTGCCAGTACAGCGACACGGCGTCCGAGGTGAACCGGCGGGAATTGCGCTGGGCCGCCGTTTCGAGCAGTTCGGGCTGCTCGTGCTGGAACACGGCCACGCCCAGCCGGCTGTTGCTCGGGTTGTCCTCGGAGCCCAGGTTCATGTCCAGGGCCAGGCCCCTCGGAGACTGCTGGTCCTGCTGCCGGGTCGCGGCGAAGGGCTGGAACACCTTGCCGTTGAGTGGCTTGAAGCTGAACGGCTTGCTCTGGTCCATGCCCAGCGCCACCAGCCTGAAGCCCGGTTGCAGCCGTTTCTGGCCCGCCATGCTCAGCACGAGCGTGCCATTGTCGATGTCCTTGTTGAGCTGCTCCGCCGCGCCCGCGCCGGCGCTCACGCTGTTGGCCCAGTCCCAGCCCCGGCTCAGGTAGTGCTGGTACACCCGCGTGATGATCTCCTGGCCGCGGTTGCCGAAGTGGGTGGCGTCGTGGTAGAGCGCATCGACGGACGAGCGCGAGCTGTCGGCGGTGGTGACGTTGGTGAAACCGTACGCCTGCGGGTCCTTGAAGACCCGTTCAAACGCCGTGTACATGTCCACCGCAATGATGTTGGGGTTGCTGTTGGCGATGCCGGCGAGCATGGTGTTCCAGGCGCGGACCTGGTGATCGACGCCGTCCGACACGCCGGGGCCACGACCCCAGGCGTGCAGCTGGGTCACGAACAGGCGGCGGTTTTCGTTGGCGGCGCCTGCCTCGATCAGACGGTCCACGCCGGTCTTGTAGCCCGTGGTGGAGCGGGTCAGGCCGTCGGGGCTGCCCGTGCGCCCGATGTCGTTGTGCCCCAGGTAGACCACCGTCAGGTCGCGGTCGACGATGGGGTTGCCACTGTTGAGCGCCTTGTTGATCTGTTGATCGAAGGCCCGCAGTTCGCCCGACTGTGCCCGGGCGCCACCGATGGCGTAGATGCTGGACTGGGTGACCGTGCCACGGGCCTGCAGCTGCTGGGCCCAGTTGATGGTGCCGATGGAGCTGGTGAAGTTCGGGTCGGAGTAGCTGTCGCCGAACACCCGCATGGTGTTGACCTTGATGCTGGCCAGGCTGCTGCTGTTGTCGGTGCTGAAGGGGTTGGCCACGCCGGGGGCGGATGAGCCCGAGCTGGCGCAGCCAGCGAGAATCAGGCTGGCACAGATCACGGTCAATGACAGGGTGGATGCAGGTTTCATGGCGTGGCCGGGAACGGGTTGATGCTGGGTGAAAGAATCGAAAGTGGGCGGGAGCCGGGGTCAGTCGCTGCCGAACAGATCGCGCGTGTAGACCTTGTCCCGCACGTCGGCGAGGGTCTCGGTCATGCGGTTGCTGATGATGACATCCGCCTCGCGCTTGAAGGTGTCGAGGTCGTTGACGATGGGCGAACGGAAGAACTCAGGCTCGCTCAGTCCGGGCTCGTAAATGATGACGTGCACGCCCTTGGCTTTCAGGCGTTTCATGATGCCCTGGATGCTCGACGAGCGGAAATTGTCGGAGCCGGCCTTCATGATCAGGCGGTACACGCCCACGGTCTTGGGGTGCTTGCGCAGGATGCTCTCGGCGATGAAGTCCTTGCGCGTGGTGTTCGACTGCACGATCGCCTGGATCAGGTTCTGCGGCACTTCCCGGTAGTTGGCCAGCATCTGCTTGGTGTCCTTGGGCAGGCAGTAGCCTCCGTAGCCGAACGACGGGTTGTTGTAGTGGTCGCCGATGCGGGGATCGAGCCCGACGCCTTCGATGATCTGGCGCGAGTCCAGGTTGTGCGTGGCCGCGTAGGTGTCGAGCTCGTTGAAATAGGCCACCCGCATTGCCAGGTAGGTGTTCGAGAAAAGCTTGACGGCCTCGGCTTCGGTGGAATCCACGAACAGGACCTTGACGTCCTTCTTGCGCGCCCCTTGTTGGAGCAGGCCGGCAAACACCTCGGCCCGCGCCGAACGCTCACCGACGATGATGCGGGAGGGGTAGAGGTTGTCGTGCAGCGCCTTGCCTTCGCGCAGGAACTCGGGCGAGAACATCAGGTTGTGGCAACCCATTTCGGCGCTGATGCGCGCCGTGTAGCCCACCGGCACCGTGGACTTGATCACCATCACGGCGTCTGGGTTGATGCGCATCACGTCACGGATGACCGCCTCGACCGAACCGGTGTTGAAGTAATTGGTCTCGGCGTCGTAGTCGGTCGGCGTCGCGATGATGACGAAGTCGGCGCCGACATAGGCCTCGTGCTTGTCCAGCGTGGCCCGCAGGTTCAGTGGCTGGTGCGCCAGGAAGTCCTCGATTTCGGCGTCGGCGATCGGACTCTGCCGGGCGTTGATCATCCGGACTTTTTCCGGGAGGATGTCCAGCGCCACCACCTCGTGGTTCTGCGCGAGCAGAACCGCGTTTGAAAGTCCCACGTACCCGGTGCCTGCGACCGCGATTTTCATAAACGAATCCCTGATTCACCGCAGCGCAATGGGCGGTGAGGAAAGTGTGTTGCATCGGCATGAGCAGCGCTGACGCTCCGTGCCATCACCGCCACGTGCCGAACATGGGGAAGGTTGGATGCGCCAGGACGGCCCGACGGAGCAAAAAAACACCCCGTGCTGCGATGACGACACGGGGCTGGGGCGGGCCGCTCCAGTGCTACAAACCGGCTAATTTTGCCACAACGCCACCCGTCGCCCGGCCGGGTCGGCGCCCCGACGCCCTTGCCGCGACGGCCCGCAACTCAGTTCAACAAACCGAGCGCGAACGGCAGACTCAGCATGCCCAGCAGCGTGGAGAGCGTGACCAGCCCGGCCACGTAGGGGCCGTTGTAGCCCATGCGCGCGGCCAGCACGTAGCAGCTCGATGCGGTGGGCACGGCCGAAAACATGAGCAGCACGGTGGTTTGCGTGGGGTCCAGCCGGAACAGCCGGGCCAGGCCGAAGGCCAGCAGCGGCATGCCCAGGTGTTTCGCCGCCAGTACCCCGGCGCCCAGCGTCTTGGCCGACGCCAGGCTGCCGAACTGCATGCCGGCGCCCGCGGCCATGAGGCCCAGTGCGAGCGAGGCCTGGCCGATGCGGTTGACGGTGGGTTCCAGCCAGACCGGCATGGAAAAGCCCAGCAGGTTGGCGACGAGGCCACTGGCGGTGCCGATGATCAGCGGGTTGCGCAGCAGCTCGCGGGCAAAGCCTTTGCCCGCGTGGTGGGCCATGGGCCAGACGGCGCCCACGTTGAACAGGGGCACGCACACGCCGATGAGCACCGCGATCATGAGCAGGCCGGGCGGCCCGGCCAGTTTCTCGGCCAGCGCCAGCGCGATGAAGGAGTTGAAACGGAACCCGACCTGGGCGCTGGCCGCGTGCAGGCGCACGTCGATCCGTTGGCCGAGCCAGGGCCAGTGCGGCAGCGAATAGGCCAGCGCGATGCCGCCCACCCCCAGCGCCAGACCGGCACCCATGAGGCTGGACGCGGCCGAGAGATCGAGCGGGCTTTTCACGATGGAGTGAAACAGCAGCACCGGGAACAGGAAGAAATAGACCAGGCTTTCCACCTGTTCCCACACTTTGCGGTTGAGTGCGGTGAAGCGGCAGACCAGGTAGCCACAGAGGATGAGCGAGAAGTCGGGGAAGAGGAGTTGGGCGAAGTTCACCGGGGGAGCATAGCGTTTGAGCGGAAGAAGTCCGGGGGTTTGTACTTATGTAATCTCCCCATGGTCAGGGGACTTTTCGTTGTCTACAGTGAGGGCCTGAACCGGGCGGTGCCGTTTGTTGTCACTGGCTCGGGTATCGGAAGCCCAAAAAAAGCGTGGGAAGCATGACCTGCGCCGTCCAATCGGTTCCCCGTTCTGTTCCATCCACTTGAGGAGTACGCGTTATGGTTTGTCGTCGTCAGCTGTTGTCCATGGGCTTGGTTGCCGCTTCTGTAACGGTGGCGGGGGGCGCCTGGGCCCAGGCATTTCCTGGCAAGCCGATCCGGCTGCAGGTGCCATTTGCCGCCGGAGGGACCACCGACATCATCGCCCGGGTCATGTCCGAGCCGCTGGGCAAGGCGCTGGGGCAGAGCGTGATCGTGGAGAACAAGGCCGGTGGCGGTGGCGTGATCGGTGCCAGCGAGCTTGCGCGCGCGGTGCCCGATGGTCACATCCTGGGCATGGCCACGGTGTCGACCACCGCCGCCAACCCCGCCATCAATCCCAAGATCCCCTACAACACGCTCACCGACTTCACGCCCATCATCAATATCGCGGCCACGCCCAACGTGATCGCGGTGCACCCCAGTTTTCCTGCCAAGGACTACAAGACCTTTCTGGCCGAGCTCAAGAAGAACCCGGGCAAATACAGCTACGCCAGCTCGGGCACGGGTGGCATCGGGCATCTGCAGACCGAGTTGTTCAAGAACCTGGCGGGTGTGTTCATGACGCACATTCCCTACCGGGGGGCGGGCCCAGCGCTCAACGACACCGTGGGTGGGCAGGTCGCGATCATTTTCGACAACCTGCCGTCGGCACTGCCTCACATCAAGGCCGGCCGCCTGATCCCGCTGGTGGTGGCCGCGCCCCAACGGGTGGCCTCGCTGCCGGACGTCCCCACCTTCAAGGAAGTGGGCCTGGAGCCGGTGAATCGCATGGCCTATTACGGCATCATCGCTCCCAAGGGCCTGCCCAAGGACGTGGTTGACAAAATCTACAACGCCACCAAGCAGGCGCTGACCGACCCAGCGGTGAAAAAGCGCATTGAAGACACGGGTTCGCTGATCGTGGCCAACACGCCCGATCAGTTTGCCGCTCAGATCAAGGCCGAGTTCGAGGTCTACAAGGACGTGGTGACCAAACAGAAGCTCAAGCTCGATTGATGGACCTCGCCCTGGTGGCCAGCAGCGAGGCGAGCGTCGGGGCCTTTGTCGACGCCCTCTGGCTCGAAGAAGGTCTCTCGCGCAACACGCTCGACGCCTACCGGCGCGACCTCACGCTCTACGGCCAGTGGCTGGCCGGACACGGCAAGGCCCTGCCGCAGACCGCGGAGGCCGACATCAACGCCTATTTCGCCGCGCGCCACGCCCAGACCCGCGCCACCACCGCGAACCGGCGGCTCACCGTGTTCAAGCGCTACTTCCGTTGGGCGTTGCGCGAGCGCCTCATCAGCGCCGACCCCACGCTGCGCCTGGTGGCCGCGCGCCAGCCCATGCGGGTGCCCAAGACCCTGTCGGAGGCCCAGGTGGAGGCCCTGCTCAACGCGCCCGACACCGGCACCCCGCTGGGCCAGCGCGACCGTGCCATGCTGGAGCTGATGTACGCCAGCGGCCTGCGCGTGAGCGAGCTGGTGCAGCTCAAGACCTTTCACGTGGGCCACAACGAACACGTGCTGCGCATCACCGGCAAGGGCAACAAGGAGCGCCTGGTGCCGTTCGGCCAGATCGCCGGCCAGTGGCTGCAGCGCTATCTGGCGCAGGGGCGCAAGGAGATCCTGGGCGGGCAACAGAGCGAAGACCTGTTCGTGACCTCGCGCGGCACCCGCGCGGGCGAGGCCATGAGCCGGGTGATGTTCTGGAACCTGGTGAAGCGCTACGCCCAGCAGGCCGGCATCACCACGCCGCTCTCGCCCCACACCCTGCGCCACGCCTTCGCCACCCACCTGCTCAACCACGGCGCCGACCTGCGCGCGGTGCAGATGCTGCTGGGCCACGCCGACATTTCCACCACCACGATCTACACCCACGTGGCGCGCGAACGCCTCAAGAGCATCGTGGCCCAGCACCACCCGCGGGGCTGAGCGGCGCCGGGCGTCACATCAGGAAATCCAGCCAGTTGGCGATCGGCGCGATGCGGCGCATGCGGGAGATGGCCTCGTCGTCGGCGCCGTCGGTCAGGGCGTCGAGCCCGCCGGCATCGGCCGTGCCCACGATCGCGCGGGACTGCGCCATGCGGGCCTGCATGTCCTGGATCATGGTCTTCGCGAGAAACGCGTTGTTGCGGCAGACCACGATCAGTTCGGAATTCAGGTTGGCCGAGCGCGGGTCCATGTTGTAGGTGCCGACCACCACGGTGTGGTCGTCGAACACCGCGCGTTTGGCGTGCACGCCCCAGCGTCGGGAGGCCGAGGGTCGCAGCCCGCTGGCGAGCGGGTTGCCCTGGTAAGCCCAGACCTCCAGGTTGGGCATCTTCAGCGCGTCCAGCGAATGGGCCAGGCTGGCGACGGTGTAGTAGGCGTCGGTGGAATGCAGGCTGTTGGTCAGGAACTGCAGCTTGACGCCCCGCTGCACCACGCCGCGCAGCAGCGCCATGCCGTCGTCGCGCAGCACCAGGTAGGGGCTCTCCACCATGATCTGCTGGCGCGCCTCCTGGACCAGCCGGGCAATTTCCAGATAGACCTTGCGCCGCTCGACGCCGGAGCCCGGGTAGTCGGTGACGAAGTGGATGTCGTTGCAGGTGGACATCTGGTGCTGGGGCTGGTGTTGCCGGAGCTCGGCGGCCAGGGCTTCTTCCTGTGGCGACGCGCCGCCCAGCAGGCCTTGCCCCGTGCCCGGGGTGGCGTCCGGCGTCACGTCCTCGGGCCGGGCCACCCAGTCCGAGCGCCAGTACAGCTCGAAGCTGTCGGCGATCGCCCCCACGATGGGGCCGTGGATGAGCATGTCGCTGTCGAGGAAGTTGTAGGCCTCCGAGAGGTCGAAGTAGTCGTTGGCGATGTTTCGCCCGCCAATGATCGCCTTCTGGCGGTCCACCACCAGCAGCTTGCGGTGGGTGCGGTGGTTCGACGCGAAGAACCGGGCCATGCCCGCGGTGTTGTAGTACCGCACCTCCACGCCCGCGGCCTTCAGGGTCTCGGCGTACTGCGGCGCCAGTTTGAAGATGGGCAGCGCGAAGTCCACCAGAATGCGCACCCGCACACCCTGCTGCGCCTTGCGCGCCAGCGCCTGCGTGACCAGTCGGCTGGCGGTGTCGATCTCGTAGATGAAGAACTCGAGTTCGATGGATTCCCGGGCTTCCTCGATCATCCGCATGCGCGCGGCGAGCGAGTCGAACCCCACGTCGAGCAGGGCCACCGGGTGGGGCTCGCGCGAACGCGCGTCGATGGCTTCGTGCGTGGGGGCTTTGCCCAGCCACTGCCGTTCACTGGCTTCCTGAATGCCCAGGAAGGCGAGGTAGAGCACGGTGGGCAGACCCACGATCAGCCCCAGCAACCCGAACCCGGCCCATTTCAGAATCCGCCGCAAGGTCCATGTGGTCGTGCGCATCCGTCGTCCCTGTTCCATGTCGAGTTCTTGAATGGGGCGAAGTATCGCACCCGGGACCACGTCCGCAGGGCGGCCGCCCGCGCAGACGCTGGGGCTTGGCGCCGGGCGCCTACAGCGGTTTCACCACGAAGCCGATCACCAGGCCTTCGTCCGTGACCGTGATGCTGCCCGGGCGCAGGCCCAGCACGTCGGCCATGGCCAGGTCTTGGGGGCGCAGCTGGTGCAGCACCAGTTCCTGCAGCGACTGCTCGGCCAGGGTGGGGCCGTAGGTGTTGAGCATGTCCACCACGCCCGGTTGCAGGCTGGGAAAACGCAGGCGGTAAAAGCG
This sequence comes from Hydrogenophaga taeniospiralis, assembly GCF_020510445.1. Classification (NCBI taxonomy): domain Bacteria; kingdom Pseudomonadati; phylum Pseudomonadota; class Betaproteobacteria; order Burkholderiales; family Comamonadaceae; genus Hydrogenophaga; species Hydrogenophaga taeniospiralis. The sequence goes on along the minus strand of NZ_JAHBAG010000001.1, from coordinate 4,382,988 downwards.
CAGCTGGTGGGCGCGGATCGTGCGGTCGCTGGCCTCGTAGCGCAGCGCGAAATCGACCTCGAAGGTGCCCCGGTGGCTGCGGTTCAGGGCCGGGCCGGCGGCGTCCACCGTCATCTCGGCGCCCAGGCGATTCTGCGCGGACAGCAGGCGCAGGCGCGGCGTGCGCAGGTCCAGGTTCAGCAGACCGGGTATCGGGTAACGCAAGGGAAAACGCTGCGCCACTGCGCTCTGCAATTGATCGGGCGACACCGTGTAGCGGGGCGCGGTCGGGGGTTGCGGTTCGGCGTCGGCTGGCGCGGCCCAGGCCCGCGGGCTCAGTGCCCCGCAAAGGACGGTGGGCAGAAAAAATCGGCGGCGCATCCGTGCTCTCCTTCAGTGGCTCTGCCGCCGCACCCGCGGGGCCGGGGCAGCGCTCATTGCGGGCAGGCCCGGAACGCCGCCAGTTGCTCGGCCTGTTCGCTGAAGGCCTGCAGCGCGGGATGGCGCTCGGGCGACACCACACCGGGCAACACGTGTTGGGTGAAGGCCCAGGCCACGGCCACGCTCACACCCGCCTGGCTGATCTGCTGTGGCGCCAGCGGCGGCGGGGCGCTTTCCACGGCCTGCTCCAGCAACCCATAGGCCGACAGCAACTGACCCTGCACCCGGTCCAGCCAGGGCTGGTGCTGTTTTTCGGCCGGCCGCAGCCGCTGCTCGTAGACGATCTGCACCGACTTCTCGCACGCGGCCAGCGCAAGCCCCGTCAGGCGCAGGACTTCGCGGCGCGCGGCCAGATCGTTCGGCATCAGGCTGCGGCCACCGAGCGATTCGACGTATTCCAGGATCAGCGACGAGTCCATCAGCACCGAGCCGTCGTCGCACACCAGGGTGGGCGCTTTCACCACCGGGTTGATGGCCCGGAACTGCTCAAAGGTGCTGAACACGGACAGGGGCTGGTGTTCGAACGGCAGCTCCAGCAGGTGCAGGGAAATGGCGACGCGGCGCACGTAGGGGGAGTCCAGCATTCCGATGAGTTGCATGGCGTGTCTTTGTATGTGGGGGAGGTCCGGGGCGGTGTGTCCGACTATTTGTAGAACACCTCGACCTTGCCCTTGAGCCGGATCATCAGCGGCTGGCCCTTGCGGTCCAGCGTCTTGCCGGCGGGCACTTTGACCCAGCCTTCGCTGATGCAGTACTCGGCGACATCAAAGCGCTCCTGGTCGTTGAAGCGGATGCCGATGTCGTGCTGGAACACGGCCGCCACGTGGTGCGGGCTGCGCGGGTCGATGGACAGGTGGTCGGGCAGGGGTGGTTGGGTGAGGGCTTGGGGTTCGTTCATGGGGCTATTTTCGACCACTTCCCAACCAAGCGTATGGGCAGAACGTTTCCCGTCTTTCATGGCACCGGAGCGCGATCCGCAACGCGTGAAACGGTCCAGCCCAGGGCACCGCCGGGCCGGCTTTGCCGGACGGCCAGTGCCGCCCCCTTTGAGGGGGTCGCGCGCAGCGCGGCGGGGGTGTTGTCCTTCAAGGGGCCTGAGGGCAGCCGCCCTCGGGTGTGCTGTCCAGATGGGGCATCAGCAGCGGGCCCATGGAGCGCAGGATCTGCACCGGCAGGCCCGAGGTGAATCGGTATTGGGCGGCGTTGGGCCCCACCACGTAGGCGGTCACGGTGCCGAAGTGCCGCGGCCCCAGGTAGAACACGAAGGTGGCGGTGCGGTTCAGGGCGGTGGTGCTGCGCCCGCGCACCACCACGCGGTTGTCGCCGGTGCCGGTCTTGCCGCCGGGCGACAGGTCTTCCCCGGAGTCCGTGCGGAAGCTGCCCGCCAGGCGCCGGGCGGTGCCCCGTTCCACCACCTCGGAGAGCGCGCGCCGCAGCGCCTGGGCCACCTCGGGCGCCATCACCCGCTCGCCCTGGGCCTGCGTCTGCTTCAGCGCGGTTTCCCAGGGCGTGCCTTCGGCCAGGCGCAGGTCCGACAGGCGGTGCGTGGGCAGGCGCACGCCGTTGTTGACGATGATGCCCATCAGCTCCGCCAGCGCGGCGGGCCGGTCGCCCGAGCTGCCCAGGGCCGTGGCCAGCGAGGGCACCAGGTGGCTGAAGGGGTAGCCCAGGCGGGTCCAGCGGCGGTGGATGTCCAGAAAGGCCTCCACCTCCAGCATGGTGTAGATGCGGGAGTCCTGCGCATCCTTGGCGCGCGTTCGGAACAGCCAGCGGTAGACCGCCTGGCGCTCGGCGGCGCTGGCGGCGATCGCGTCGCTGAGGGTGGCCTGGGGGTGCTGCACCCGGTAGGCCACCAGCCAGAGTTCCAGCGGGTGGACGCGGGCCACGTAGCCGCGGTCGGGCAGGTCGAAGGCCTCGGGCGCGTAGCGCTGGTGCAGCTTTGCCACCCGGCGCGCGTCGGGCGCCCGCTCGCCCAGGCGCGTCGCCAGGTAGGCGCCCAGGGCCTCGGGCGGTGCCTGTGGATTCAGGTAACGGAACACGGCGGCCAGCCGGTCGGCGCTGGGGCGCAGTCCGTCGAGCAGCACGGCCTGCAGCTCGTCGGGGGTGCGCTGGTCGGTCTTGCGCCAGAAGCGGCGCAGGAAGGTCTGGCCCTCGCGGTCGGCGAACAGCGCCAGGTAGGCTTCCCGGCGGGGGTCGCTGTCGTCCTCCAGCAGGCGGGCGGTGCTGCCGGGCACCTGGTACATGGTGTGGCGCACCACCTCGCGCAGCAGCCGCACGAAGGGCAGGTTGATGGAGGCCTGCATGGCCTCGCGCACGGAAAACTCGCGGGGGTCGTCGTCGTCGTTGAAGTTGTGGAAGCTGTGCAGGCCGCCGCCGGTGAAGAACTGTTCACCCGGGTTGGCCGAGAAGCGGCGCTCCATGGACGCGTCGAGCATGGCGCTCAGGCTGCGGTCGCTGCTGGCGGACAGGTACTGGACCGCCCAGCGCGAGAGGCTGTCCTGGCGGCTGATCGGGGTGGCCTTCAGTTGCGCCGGCTCCAGTGGCGCGAGCTTGTCGTGCAACTGGGCCACCAGCTCCAGGTAGGTCGCCAGCACGCGCAGCTTGGCGGTGGAGCCCAGCTCCAGCTTGCTGCCTTCGTTGATGTCCAGGGGCTGGCGGGTGGTGTCGGTCTGTACCCGGATCATGTTGCCCTGGTCGGTGCTCTCCAGCAGCGTGAAGCTGTAGCGGACCGCGCCCAACGTGGCGGGCTGCAGCAGGCGCTCGCCGATGAGCTCCTGCGAGCGGGCGAACGCGGGGTCGGTCAAACGGGCCAGGTAGTCGTCGACCGTGTCCTGCAGCTTGCCGTTGAGCGTGGTGCCCACGCGCGCGTCCAGCCGGTCCAGCTCGTACAGGGAGGTGCCCAGCATGCTGGCCAGACGGACCCGCAGGACGGCGCTGCCCTTGTCCGGGTGGGGCGGCGGCAGCGGCGGGCTGCTCGCCATGTTGCGAAACCGCAGCTTCTGCTGCAGGGCGGCGTCGCGCCAGGCGGGCTCGATGATGCCCTGCGCGGCCAGCAGGCGCAGGTGGGCGTCGGTCGCCTGGTTCAGGTCTTCGCGCCCCTGGGCCAGGTACCACGACGGCCGGCGGTGCGCGATCAGCAGGGCCACCACCTGGCGCAACACCTGGGCCCGTGCCGTCGGCTGCTCCACCGGGCCGGGAGTGGGCTGCAGCAGGGTGCGGACCTGCTCCAGGTCGGTGCCGAACCACACCCACAGACCGTCGCCCAGACCGTGCACCTCGCCGTGGCGCGGCGCGGCCGACAGCGGCACCGTGTTCAGGTAGTCCAGCACCAGCTGGTGGCGCGCGGCCAGGGTGTCTTCGCCGGCCCGGTAGGCGCGCACCGCGGCCGAGGCCATCTGCCGCAGTTTTTCGCGCGCGTCGTGCGTGATGCCGTCGGGCGAGTGGCGGTATTTCTCGATCTGCGTGGCCAGCGTGCTGCCGCCCTGGGTGTCGATGTCGTCGTTGATCTTGTTGCCCAGTTGCCCGAGCACCGCGCGGGTAAAACGTGGCCAGTCGACCGCCGGGTTCAGGTGCGGGCGCTCGGGGTCGAGCAGATCGCGGTTTTCGATGAACAGCAGCGCCTGGACCACCAGCGGCGGCACGCTCTCAAAGTGCTCGAAGCGCCGGTAGGGGTAGCGGAAGCGGTGCAGCGCGGTGCGTCCGCAGTCCAGCACCGTCAGGCCGGTGTGGGTTTTCTCCACATAGGGGGCGAACAGGCCGCGTTCCAGGTGGGCCTGCAAGGCGTCGTTCTGGCGGGCCTGCTCGGTGACCTCGAACCCATGCGACTGGAGGCTGGCCACGAAGGCCGGAATGCGGGTGTAGCCCATCCGCTGGTCAAACGGGCCGTGGGTGGGAAAGCGGATGGCCTCGGCCGGGCCGGGGGCCATTTCATACCCCAGCGCGGCGGCGTAGCGGCTCAGCTTTTTGGCCTGCAGGTCGGAAGTCTGCGCCTCATGCCACACGAAGAGGACCGACGCTCCGCACAGCAGCACCAGGGTCAGGGCCGCCGCGCGGCGCGGGTGGCGGCGCAAAACCGCCCAGCGCCGCTGATCGGGCGTGTTGCCGATCGACGCGGTGGGAGAAGCCTCGCTGATGCGCTCTTCAGACATGAAGAAATCCAGATGCGACCGTGCACCATGGTATGGGCATTCGAGCGTTTTTGTGTGTCATCGTTGTGTTGTTGCCCACCGATGGCCGGGTGATGCTGGACAGGCGCGCCCAAGCCGCCCGGACAGGCCGCTGCCGGCCCTGTGGGGCAGGCCGCCCTCCCGGCCCTGTTGGCGTACCGGGGCAAGTATCGAAAGCGCGGCGGGTGCCGGTCTGTGCGGTAGCGCACTTGTGCCCCTGCGCGGTCAGGGCCTGCCCAGGTTTTGCCAGAATCGGCCCATGAAACAACGCTTTTCATCGAACAATACGGCACCCGAACACTGGCGTTGCGACGTGGGCAGCGGCTCGGTCGCGGTGATCGACGTTCCCGACGCGCTGGACCGGCGCCGCGTGTTCGACGTGGACGTCACCCTGATCGTGCGCGTGCCCGCCGGCTTTGACGGGCCCTGGCACGAACTCACGGTGGAGATCGACGGCAAACGCCAGTGGTCGCGCCGCATCCCCAGCGCCAGCCCCGGCTTCACCGACGGCCTGGACTACCACCGCCGCATCCCGCTGGAGGCGGGCCGGGCACTGCGTGTGCGCGCCGTGGCCGGGGTGCACGGCGCCAGCGTTCAGCAGCTGTGCATCGAGGTCCGGGAAGAAACCTGAGCGCGGCTTCGGGCGCTCCGCTTTTCAGTCCTCCAGCACCCGCACCTTCACGCTCTTGCCTTTGATGCGGCCGTCGTTCAGCCGGCTGGCGGCCTGCTGGGCGATGTCTCGGTCCACCGCGACGTAGGTGGACCATTCGTTGACGTTGATCTTGCCGACCTGTTCGCGGGTGTAGCCGAGGTCGGCGGTGAGTGCGCCCAGCACGTCGCCGGGGCGGATCTTTTCCTTGCGCCCGCCCTGGATGTGCAGCGTCACCATGGGTGGCACCAGGGGGCCTTGGCCGGTGGGGGTGAGCTCGGCGATTTCGTGCCACTCGGATTCGCGGCCCTGCAGCTGCTCAATGCGGCCCACATAACCCATCTCGTCCATGCTGGCCAGGTTCAGCGCCAGGCCGCTTTCGCCGGCGCGTCCGGTGCGGCCGATGCGGTGGATGTGCACCTCGGGGTCGGGCGTCACGTCCACGTTGATCACGGCGGCCAGGCTGGCGATGTCGAGCCCGCGCGCGGCCACGTCGGTGGCCACCAGCACCGAGCAGCTCTTGTTGGCGAAGCGCACCAGCACCTGGTCGCGCTCGCGCTGCTCCAGTTCACCGAACAGCGCCAGTGCGCTGAAGCCCTGCGCCTGCAGCACGCCCACGAGGTCGCGGCACTGGGCCTTGGTGTTGCAGAACGCCAGCGTGCTGGCCGGGCGGAAGTGCAGCAGAAGCTGGCTCACCGCGTGCAGGCGCTCGCTGTCTTTCACCTGGTACCAGCGCTGTTCGATCTGGCCACCGGCGTGCTGCGCCTCGACTTTCACCGTGACCGGCTCGCGCATGAACTGCGCGGCGAGCTTGGCAATGCCTTCGGGGTAGGTGGCCGAGAACAGCAGGGTCTGGCGCTCCTTCGGGCACTGGCGCGCCACCTTCACGATGTCGTCGAAGAAGCCCATGTCGAGCATGCGATCGGCTTCGTCGAGCACCAGGGTGTTGAGCGCATCGAGCTGCAGGCTCTGGCGCTCCAGGTGGTCCATGAGGCGGCCGGGTGTGCCGACCACGATGTGGGCGCCGTGTTCCAGCGTGGCGAGCTGGCCGCGCAGCGGTACGCCGCCACACAGCGTGACGACCTTGATGTTGTCCTCGGCGCGCGCCAGTCGGCGGATTTCGGTGGTCACCTGATCGGCCAGCTCGCGCGTGGGGCAGAGCACCAGCGTCTGCACCGCGAAGCGGCGCGGGTTCAGGTTGGCCAGCAGGGTGAGGGCAAAGGCGGCGGTCTTGCCGCTGCCGGTCTTGGCCTGGGCAATGATGTCCTTGCCCAGCAGGGCGGGCGGCAGGCTGGCGGCCTGGATGGGCGTCATGGCCAGGTAGCCGAGCTGCTGCAGGTTGGCCAGCGTGGCGGGCGAGAGGGGCAGCGTGCTGAAATCGCCGGTGGGCGAGGCGGCGGAAGGGGTCGGGGCGGAATGGGTCATCCCCGATTATCGGCACGCGCCCGGTTTCAGCGGGCGACCGGGGTTGCCGCCAGCGGATTCAGGCCGTGAGCGTGAAGTAGAAGGTGGCGCCCTGGTTGGGCGCGGCCACCGCCCAGACCCGGCCGCCGTGGCGCATCACGATGCGCTGCACGATGGTCAGGCCGATGCCGGTGCCGGCGTATTCCTGCTCCCGGTGCAGGCGCTGGAACGGGCCGAACAGGCGGGTGGCGTGGACCATGTCGAAGCCGCAGCCGTTGTCCCGCACGAAAAAGACCGTTTCGCCGTTCCGGGTTTCCGAGCCGACGTCGATCCGGGTGACTTCGCACCGGGCGGTGAATTTCCAGGCGTTGCGCAGCAGGTTGTCGACCACGCTGCGCACCAGTGCGAGGTCGGCCATGGCCGTGAGGCCCGGGGCCACGCGGACCTGGGCCACCCGGTCGGGCTCCGCGCGCATGAGCTGGTCGGCGATGTCGCTGGCGATCTCGCTGATGGGGACCACGCCCAACTGCAGGGGCGCCTGGGTCAGGCGGGACATGTTCAGCAGGGCGTCGATCAGCGCACCCATGCGCTGGCCCGCGGCCGAGATGCGCTCGACCAGCGCCAGGGTGTCCTCGCCCAGATCCGCGGGGTGCTGCAGCATCAGTTCCTTGCTGAAGCCCACGATGGCCCGGATGGGCGCGCGCAGATCGTGCGCCACCGAGTAGCTGAAGGCCTCCAGCTCCTTGATGCTCAGGTTCAGTTCGGCGGTGCGTTCGGTGACCAGTTTTTCCAGACCGTCGTTGAGCATCTTGAGCCGGATTTCGCTGTGTTTGCGGTCCGAAACGTCCTGCACCACGCCGGTGAAGCGCTGGCTGGGCCAGCGCGCGGCTTCGACCCGGAGCCAGCGCGCCCCGTTGCCCTGGGTGAGCACGCGGAACTCTTCGCTGAACTGTTTCAGGTCGTTCAGGTTTTCGGTCAACCGGGCTTCGATGGCGGCGCGGTCGCTCGCGTCCACCCGCGACAGCAGTTCCTGGACCGACAGGGTCTGTTGCCCGGGCCAGCCCAGCAGGTCGGCCGTGCGGGCCGAGGCGGTGATGGTGCAGGTGGTGGTGTCGAGCTCGATCACGCCCATGCTGGCGGCGTCCAGGGCATGCTGCAGCAACCGCTGGTTGTGCGTGAGCTCGGTTTCCAGTTTGTGGCGTTCAAAAGCCATCTGGATGGTGGCGTGCAGCTCGCGCTCGGAAAATGGTTTGAGCAGGTAGCCGTACGGCCGGGTCTTGCGCGCGCGCTCCAGGGTCGAGTCTTCCGAATACGCGGTCAGGTAGATGACGGGGATCGCATGCGTTTCCTGCAGCCGGGCCGCCACTTCGATGCCGTCCATGTCGCCCTGGATGTGGATGTCCATCAACACCAGGTCGGGCATCAGCCGAGACACCATTTCCATGCTCTCGGGGCCCGAGACCGCCACGGCGGGCACGTCGTAGCCCATCTGCTCCAGGCGTTGCTGCAGGTTGAAGGCGACGATGCTTTCGTCTTCGACCACGAGGATGCGTGCTGCTTTGTTCATGGTTTTCGCGCCAGTGGAAATCGCAGGGTGAAACGGGTGGGGGCTTCGCGTTGCACCTGCAGGGTGCCGTGCAACTGCCGGGTCAGCAAATTCACCAGCTGCAGGCCCAGAGAGCCCGGGCGTTCGAGGCTTTGCTCGGATGCGAAGCCGACGCCGTCGTCGCCGATGGACAGCTCGACGTTGCCCTCTGCATCCTGGAGCAGCCCCACCTGCACGGTGCCGCGGCGACGGTCCGGGAAGCCGTGTTTCAGGGCGTTGCTGACCAGTTCGTTGACGATCAGGCCACAGGGGATGGCTTCGTTGATCGGCAGCTTGACGTGGTTGGCGTCGATCTGGACGTCGACCTGGCCCGGCGAGGTGCCGTAGGACTCCATCATCGTGGGCAGCAGCTCGCCCAGGAACTGCTGGAAATCGACCTGCGCAAAGTCGTGCGACTGGTACAGCGTCTGGTGGATCATCGACATGGAGCGGATCCGGTTCTGGCTGTCGCGCAGCATGCCCACCACCTGGGGGTCGTCGATCTTCAGCGCCTGCAGGTCGAGCAGGCTGTGGATCACCTGCAGGTTGTTCTTCACGCGGTGATGCACCTCTTCGAGCAGCAGCTCTTTTTCCTGCAATGCGGCGTGCACGAGTTTCTCGCTCTCCTTGCGCTCGCTCAGGTCCAGGATCACAGACAGCACCATCGGCCCCTCGCCGGTCTCGACCGGGTTGATGCCGATCTCGACCGGGAATTCGCTACCGTCCTTGCGCAGGCCCGCGAGGTCGCGCCCGGCGCCCATGGGCCGCGCCACCGTCTCGGCCACGAAACCTTGGCGGTAGCCCGGGTGGGCATGGCGGTAGCGCACCGGCACCAGGATCTCCACCGCCTGGCCCAGCAGCTCCTCGCTCGCGTAGCCAAAGGTGGTTTCGGCCAGGCGGTTCAGGCGCGTGATCAGACCCTGCTGGTTGACCACCACCATCGCCACCGGGATGCGGTCAAACGCCTGGCCCAGGTACTCGTCGAGTCGTATTTGCTTGTGAGGCATTGGCAAATACTAAGCGGTTTGTCACCAGATGTATGTGATCCATTGCGGTTTTGGCGCACCGCGGGCGGGGTCAGGCGCCCAGCAGATAGTCCAGCTCCTGCTGGCTGAACCCCGCCGCGAGGCGGGCCGCGTCGTTGAACGGGGGCCGCAGGCGCGGGGCTTCGTGCCGGCGCGCGAGCACCCGGTAGTGGGCCAGCGGGTCCAGCCCCTGCTGCGCGCACAACCAGCCGTACCAGCGGTTGCCGATGGCCACGTGGCCGATCTCGTCGCGCAGAATCACGTCCAGGATCTCGATGGTGCACAGCGCGGCCGGGGTGTTGACCTTGCGCAGCCGGGCCTGGATCAGCGGCGTGGCGTCGAGCCCGCGCGCTTCGAGCGTGCGCGGCACCAGCGCCATGCGCGCGGTGATGTCGTGCTGCGTCTTCACGCACATCTCCCACAGGCCGTCGTGCGCGGGAAAGTCGCCGTAGTCGTGGCCCAGGCTTTGCAGGTGGCTGCGCAGCAGGCCGAAGTGGGTGGCTTCTTCGGCCGCCACCCGCAGCCAGTCGCGGTAGAAGTCCATCGGCATGCCGGCAAAACGCCAGACCGCGTCGAGCGCGAGATTGATGGCGTTGAACTCGATGTGCGCGATGGCGTGCAGCAGCGCGGCCATGCCCTCCGGGGTGAAGGGTGAGCGCTGCGGCACGTCGGCGGGGGCGATGAGCGGGGGCCGCGCCGGGCGGCCGGGCAGGGGGATGTCGGGGGCCGCGCTCAGCTCGGCGGCCGGCTCCAGCCAGTGCAAGCCTTCGTCCCCGGGCGGCATCTCGCGCAGGGCGTCCAGCAGGCGGTGCGCCGCCTGCGCCTTGGTGGCCGGGTCGGTGATGCCCAGCGCCTGCAGCGCCTGAGCCCGAAGGCTGGGGCGGGGCATGGGTGGCGTGGGACGGTCGGCGCGGGCTTGCATCCCTACAATTCTAGGTTTCGCGTCGGCGCCAGCCGCCGGCCACCGACCCCGAACCCCAGGAGACTTCCCCGATGGCGATCTACGAACTCGATGGTGCCGCGCCGCGCCTGGCCGCGTCGGCCTGGGTGGCCGACAACGCCCAGGTCATGGGCGATGTGGAGCTCGGCGAAGACTGCAGCGTGTGGTTCGGCGTGACTGTGCGCGGCGACACCGACACGATCCGCATCGGGCGCGGCAGCAACATCCAGGACGGCAGCGTGCTGCACGCCGACATGGGCCTGCCGCTGACCGTTGGCGAACACGTGACCGTGGGCCACCAGGTCATGCTGCACGGCTGCACCATCGGCGACGAGTCGCTGATCGGCATTGGCGCCATCGTGCTCAACGGCGCGAAGATCGGCAAGAACTGCCTGGTGGGCGCGGGCGCGCTGGTGACCGAGGGCAAGGAGTTTCCCGACGGCTCCATGATCATCGGCAGCCCGGCCAAGGCGGTGCGCCAGCTCACGCCCGAGCAGATCGAAGGCCTGCGCCAGAGCGCGAAACATTACGTGGCGAACGCGCAGCGCTTCCGGAACGGCTTGAAAAAAGTCGCCTGATCCCGATCTGCCAGCGTTGACCGAACCGAAAGAACCCCTTGTCCGAACTCCACAAATTCATGTTTGAAGGCCTGCCGGTGCGCGGCATGCTGGTGCGCCTGACCGACGCCTGGACCGACATCCTGCACCGGCGGGAGCAAGCCGGCGGCTATCCGGCGGCGGTGCAGGAACTGCTGGGCGAGATGACGGCGGCGGCCACGCTGATGCAGGCCAACATCAAGTTCAACGGCGCGCTGATCATGCAGATCATGGGCGACGGCCCGGTGAAACTCGCCGTGACCGAGGTGCAGCCCGACCTGAGCCTGCGCGCCACCGCCACCGTGGTGGGCGAGGTGGCGGCCGATGCGCCGCTGTCGCACATGGTCAACGTGAACAACGCGGGCCGCTGCGCGATCACGCTGGACCCGAAAGACCGCCTGCCCGGCCAGCAGCCCTACCAGGGCGTGGTGCCGCTGTTTGGCGACCGGCGCGAAAAGCTGGAGAAGCTCAGCGAAGTGATCGAGCACTACATGCTGCAAAGTGAGCAGCTCGACACGCGCCTGGTGCTCGCCGCCAACGACAAGGTGGCCGCGGGCCTCCTGATCCAGCGCCTGCCGCTGCAGGGCGAGGCCAACCTGGCCGGTGCGGGCGCGGTGGCCAAGGACGAAGACCAGATCGGCTTGAACGAGGACTACAACCGCATCGCCATCCTGGCGGCCAGCCTCAAGCGCGAGGAACTGCTGGAGCTGGACGCCGAAACCATCCTGCGGCGCCTGTTCTGGGAAGAGGACGTGCGCCGCTTCGACCCGCTGGTGGGCGACGAAGGGCCGCGCTTTGCCTGCACCTGCTCGCGCGAGCGCGTGGGCAACATGCTGCGCAGCCTGGGGCGCGACGAGATCGAATCCATCATCGCCGAGCAGGGCCAGGTGGAGGTGGGCTGCGACTTCTGCGGCGCGCAGTACCGGTTCGATCCGGTGGACGCTGCGCAGGTCTTTCTGCAGCCGCACACGCAGCCGCCCGCCACGCCCAATCTCCAGTGAGCGGCGGGCAGGGTCAGGCCGGCACGAGCATCCGCCGCGCGCCCTGGCCCAGCGTGTCCAGCACGTCGTAACAAGCCCCCATGGTGTGGTAGTCCACCTTGCCAGCGGGGCTCTTTTCGTCGCTGATCTTGGTGTTGTCGGCGCGCAGGATGCGCCACCAGGCGCCGTGTTGGTGGTCCACGAAATGCTGCCAGGCGTAGGCCCATAGGCGGTCGTAGTCGGCCCAGTAGCGCGCCTCGCCGGTGGCCTGGGCCAGGCGCGCCGCCGTGGCCAGCGACTCGGCCTGGACCCAGAAATACTTGTCGCTGTCGCACACGCTGCCGTCGGGCGCAAAGCCGTAGAACAGGCCTCCGTGTTGCGCGTCCCACGACTTCGCCATCGCGGTGTCGAAAAACAACCGGGCGCGCGGCAGGTGGTCGGCGCGTGGGCGGCGCTGATCGAGCAGCAGCAACAGCTTGGCCCATTCGGTCAGGTGGCCGGGCTGGAAGCCCCAGGGGCGGAAGATGTTGCTCTTGTCGTCCTTGTTGTAGTCCCAGTCGACCGACCAGTCGGCACGGTAGTGCTCCCACACCAGGCCATCGGCCAACGCCGCCTGGCGGATGCAGATGTGGTCGGCCAGCCGCTCGGCGCGGACCAGGTAGCGGGTCTCGCCGGTGGCGTCGAAGGCGGCGAGCAGCGCCTCGCACAGGTGCATATTGGCGTTCTGGCCGCGGTAGCCGCTGAGCACCCCGTCGGGGCCGATCTCGTCGGCGTAGAGACCGTGGTTGGGCTCCCAGAAGCGCCGCTCCAGCAGCTCGAAGGTCTCGGCGATGCCGGCGTGTGCCTCGGGCAGCCCGGCCATGAAGGCGTGGGCGTGCGCCAGCAGGACGAAGGCCAGACCGTAGGCGTGCTGGGTGCCGTCGAGCACGGTCCTTTTCCCGTCGCGCCAGTCCAGCAGCCAGGTGTAGCCACCGGTGGCCGGGTCGCGGTGCACGCGGCGCAGGAAGTCGAAGGCGTGGGACAGTGCCTGGCGGTGCGAGGCATCGGCGCCCGAGCGCACGGCCATGGCGTAGGTGTAGACGAAGCGGGTGCTGCTGACCAGGTGGCGGTTGTGGCGGTCGTAGACCTCACCGTCGTCGCGGAAGAAATGGAACAGACCGCCGCTGGGGTCGATGGCCCGTGGGTGGTAGAAGGCCATGCTGTCGCGGATGTGGGCGCGCAGGAAATCGGGTGAGCGGAAGTCGGGCAGGGGTTGTGCCGGGATCATGGTGGCGGGTCCTTGGAGTGGTCGGGGGTCAGAAGCTGGCTGAACAATCGGTGTTCACAGTCCGGGTCGCTGCAACTGTCGCAGACCCAGCGCCCCCGGCCCTGGCGCAGCACCGGGTCGTCGGCCACCAGGGGGCGGCCCAGGCGGGTTGCGATCGCCTGCAGCGCCTGCCGCAGGCGCGCCTCGCCCTGGCCATACACCGTCTGGAATGCCACGCTGGCGGTGCGCAGCTCGCGGCGCAGCAGCGTGTCGGTGGCTTCGCGCACGGCCGGGCTGTCGCGGAACAGGCCGTCGGGCACCCAGGGCAGGTCCAGCCCCATCAGCAGCGTGAGGTCGTAGCGCTGTTGCGCGGCCCGGGCCTCGGGGTACAGCGAGGTGTCCTGGAAATAGAGTTCGCTGTAGGCGGCGATCACGAGCGCCGAGGTGTCGGCGATCACCAGTTCCACGCCGCCCTGGCGCGCGGCCTCTTCGATGCAGCGGCTCTGCTCGGCGGCGCGCGCGGCCTGCTCTTCGGCGCGGGGTGCGCGGCCCATGCCCTCGCACCAGAGCCGCAGCTGCTCGGGCACCAGCGCCGTGCGGATCTGGAGCTGTTGGTTGAGGTGTTGGTGCAGCGCCCGCGCCAGGGCGGTCTTGCCGGAGGATTCGCCGCCCAGCAGCGTGATCGTGAGGGCCACGGGCGGTGTCAGCGCAAGGCGGGGGGAGACGGTCAAATGCTGGGCAGGCCGGCTGGCACGCGCTCAGCGCTTGCTCTGCGCGATCTGGACGAAGATCTCGTTGGGCTTGACCATGCCCAGGTCCTGCCGGGCGAGTTCCTCGACCATGTCCAGACCTTCCTGCAAATCGCTCACCTCGCTGGCCAGCCGGTCGTTGCGCTGCTGGGCCTCGTGGTTGCGGTATTCCTGCTCGGTCAGCTGCAGCTTCATGCTCGCCACCTTCGGCACGCTGCCCCGCCCGAACCACAGCTGGGCGTGCAGCACCAGCAGCAGTCCGATCAGCAGGGCAGGGATGAAGCGGTTGGCCATGGCGCGAGTTTAGTGAGCGCCCAGGGCGGCAGGCGCCAGAGGCTTCACTTCAAGTTGTAAAAAGCCGCGCGGCCCGGGTACACGGCCACTTCGCCCAGGTCTTCCTCGATGCGCAGCAGCTGGTTGTACTTGGCCATGCGGTCCGAGCGAGACAGCGAACCGGTCTTGATCTGGCCGGCGTTGGTGCCCACGGCGATGTCGGCGATGGTGCTGTCTTCGGTCTCGCCCGAGCGGTGGCTGATGACGGCGGTGTAGCCTGCGCGCTTGGCCATCTCGATGGCGGCGAAGGTTTCGGTCAGGGTCCCGATCTGGTTGATCTTGATCAGGATCGAGTTGGCGATGCCCTTGTCGATGCCTTCCTTCAGGATCTTGGTGTTGGTGACGTACAGGTCGTCGCCCACCAGCTGGACTTGTTTGCCCAGGCGCTCGGTCAGGTGCTTCCAGCCGTCCCAGTCGCCTTCGGCCATGGCGTCTTCGATGCTGATGATGGGGTACTTGTCCACCCAGGTGGCCAGCATGTTGGTCCACTCCTCGGCGGACAGCACCAAGCCTTCGGCGCCCAGGTGGTACTTGCCGTCCTTGTAGAACTCGCTGGCGGCGCAGTCCAGGCCCAGGGCGATCTGCTCGCCAGCGGTGTAGCCCGCGTTGCCGATGGCTTCCAGAATCATCTGGATCGCCGCTTCGTGGTTGGCCACGTTGGGCGCGAAGCCGCCTTCGTCGCCCACGGCGATGCTCATGCCCTTGTCGTGGATGATCTTCTTGAGCGCGTGGAACACCTCGGCACCCCAGCGCAGGGCTTCGCGAAAGCTCGGCGCGCCCACGGGGATGATCATCAGCTCCTGCAGGTCCAGATTGTTGTTGGCGTGCGCGCCACCATTGACCACGTTCATCATCGGCACCGGCATCTGCACCGCGCTCATGCCACCGAAGTAGCGGTAGAGCGGCAGGCCGGCTTCTTCGGCGGCGGCACGCGCCACGGCCATGGACACGGCGAGCATGGCGTTGGCGCCCAGGCGGCTCTTGTTCTCGGTGCCGTCCAGGTCGATCAGGGTCTTGTCCAGAAAGGCCTGCTCGGAGGCGTCCAGGCCCAGCACGGCTTCGCTGATCTCGGTGTTGATGTGTTCGACGGCCTTGAGCACGCCCTTGCCGAGGTAACGGCTCTTGTCGCCGTCGCGCAGCTCGATGGCTTCGCGGCTGCCCGTGGAGGCGCCCGAGGGCACGGCCGCGCGGCCCATCACGCCGCTTTCCAGCAGCACGTCGCATTCGACGGTGGGGTTGCCGCGGCTGTCGAGAATTTCGCGGCCGACGATGTCAACGATTGCGCTCATGGTTTCCTTTCGATGTGGATATTCAGATGACGGGGGCGCTCACGCCCTCCACCAGGACGAGGTTGAAAAATTCGGTGGCACCGGCCCGCTTGGCGCGCGCTTGCCGGTACATCTCGCTGTCGTAGAAGGCTTTGGCCTGCTCGTAGCTGGGAAAGCGCAGCATGGCGATGCGCGCCGGCTGCCAATCGCCTTCAAGAACTTCGAAGCGGCCGCCCCGGACCAGGTATTCACCACCGGCAGCCGCCACCGCGGCGGGCGCCGCCGCCATGTACTGCTGGTACTGCTCCATGTTGGAGATCTGCATGTTGACGATGATGTAGGCGGCGGTCATGGGGTCTCGCGGTTGCAGGGGCTTCCGTTGAAGCGCGAAGCAGCTCAGTTGAAATGGTCTTCCAGGAAAGGCGTCTTTTTGGTGACGGTATCGAGCGCCACCAGCGTCTCCAGCAACGCCTTCATGTGTTTCAGCGGCACGGCGTTCGGGCCGTCCGACCAGGCTTCGGCGGGCTTGGGGTGGGTTTCCATGAACAGGCCGGCGACACCCGCCGCCACACCCGCTCGCGCCAGCACCGGCACCATCTCGCGGGCACCGCCGCTGGCGCCACCCAGGCCGCCCGGCTTCTGCACCGAGTGGGTCACATCAAACACCACCGGCGCGCCGGACTTGCGCATCTCGGCCAGGCTGGTCATGTCGGCCACGAGGTTGTTGTAGCCAAAGCTCACGCCGCGTTCGCAGGCCAGAAAGCGGTCTTCGGACAGCCCCACTTCCTTGGCGGCAGCGCGTGCCTTGTCGATCACGTTCTTCATGTCCCAGGGCGCGAGGAACTGGCCCTTCTTGATGTTCACCGGCTTGCCGGACTGGGCCACGGCGCGGATGAAATCGGTCTGGCGGCACAGGAAGGCGGGGGTCTGCAGCACGTCCACCACGCTGGCGACCTCGGCCACCTGGGACGCTTCGTGCACGTCGGTGAGCACGGGCAGGCCGAGCTGGCGGCGCACCTCGTCCAGGATCTTCAGGCCCGCGTCCAGGCCCAGCCCGCGCTGGGTGGTGCCGGAGGACCGGTTGGCCTTGTCGAACGAGCCCTTGTAGATCAGGGGAATGCCGAGCGCGGTGCAGGCCTCCTTGAGCTGGCCGGCCACGTCGAGGGACATCTGCAAGCCCTCGATCGAGCAGGTACCGGCGATCAGAAAGAAGCGCTGGTCCAGACCGGCATCGAATCCGCAGAGTTTCATGGAGCGTCCGATCAGGCCACGGCCTTGAGCTTCTGGCGACCGTGCTGTTCCACGGCCGCCTTGATGAAGGCGTTGAACAGCGGGTGGCCGGCCCAGGGCGTGGACTTGAACTCGGGGTGGAACTGCACACCGATGAACCAGGGGTGCACGGCCTTGGGCAGCTCGACGATTTCGGTCAACTGCTCGCGCTGGGTCAGCGCCGAGATCACCAGACCGGCCTGGCGCAGCTGGTCGAGGTAGTTGACGTTCGCTTCGTAGCGGTGGCGGTGGCGCTCGGTCACCACGTCGCCATAGATGCTGTGGGCGAGGGTGCCGGCCTGCACGTCGGAGCTCTGCGCGCCCAGGCGCATGGTGCCGCCCAGGTCGGAGCTGGCGCTGCGCGTCTGGATGCTGCCGTCGGCGTCTTTCCATTCGGTGATCAGCGCGATCACCGGGTGCGGGGTGGCCGGGTCGAACTCGGTGCTGTTGGCGCCTTCGAGGCCGGCCACGTGGCGCGCGTATTCGATGGTCGCGACCTGCATGCCCAGGCAGATGCCCAGGTAGGGCACCTTGTGCTCGCGGGCAAAGCGGGCGGTGTTGATCTTGCCCTCCACACCACGCAGGCCAAAGCCGCCGGGCACGAGAATCGCGTCGTACTGCGCGAGCTTGTCCGCGGCATCGGCGCCTTCCATGGTCTCGGAATCCACGTGGTCGATCTTCACGCGCACGTGGTTGCGCATGCCGGCGTGGCGCAGGGCCTCGTTGACCGACTTGTAGCTGTCCGACAGGTCGACGTACTTGCCGACCATGGCGATCTTGACTTCACCCTGCGGGTGCTCGGTTTCGTGCACCAGTTCGTCCCAGCGCTTGAGGCTGGTGGGTGGCGTGTTCAGGCGCAGCTTGTCGCAGATCAGGCCGTCCAGGCCCTGCTCGTGCAGCATGCGCGGCACCTTGTAGATGGTGTCCACGTCCCACATGGAGATCACACCCCATTCGGGCACGTTGGTGAACAGCGAAATCTTGGCGCGCTCTTCTTCGGGGATGCGGCGGTCGGCGCGGCAGAGCAGGGCGTCGGCCTGGATGCCGATCTCGCGCAGCTTCTGCACCGTGTGCTGTGTGGGCTTGGTTTTCAGCTCGCCGGCCGCGGCGATCCAGGGCAGGTAGGTCAGGTGCACGAAGGCCGAGTTGTTCGGGCCCATGCGCAGGCTCATCTGGCGCACCGCTTCGAGGAAGGGCAGGGATTCGATGTCGCCCACCGTGCCGCCGATTTCCACGATGGCCACGTCCACGGGGTCGGGCGTGAACGATTTCGGATCAACGCCCTGCGGGGCGACAAGGCCGGCGCCGCGCTTGATGAATTCCTGGATTTCGTTGGTCACGTGCGGGATCACCTGCACGGTCTTGCCGAGGTAGTCCCCGCGGCGTTCTTTTTCCAGCACCGACTGGTAGATCTTGCCGGTGGTGAAGTTGTTGGTCTTCTTCATGCGCGTTTCGATGAAACGCTCGTAGTGACCCAGGTCCAGATCGGTTTCGGCGCCGTCGTCGGTGACGAAGACCTCGCCGTGCTGGAAGGGCGACATGGTGCCCGGATCCACGTTGATGTACGGGTCGAGCTTGATGAGGGTGACTTTGAGGCCGCGCGATTCAAGAATCGCAGCCAGTGACGCAGAAGCAATGCCCTTGCCTAAGGAGGACACCACACCGCCGGTGACGAACACAAATTTGGTCATGTCTCGGGCGAGCCGTTCGCTCGCAGGAGGTGGAAATGGGGATTATAAAGGCCACCCCCTGGCACCGGGTCGGTCCGGACCCGACGCCCTGGAACCGGTCGCGGGCGGGTTCAGTTGTTGCCGCGCACGCGCAGCAGGAAGTTGCGCTCGAGCTTGCCGCTGCCGCCCACCACCTGGGCCGTGACCGTGATCAGGAAGTCCTCGTCGGTCGCCCCGGTGTTGTCGTAACACTCGGGATAGCCCTTGCAGGTCTGGGTGATCAGACCCGTGGTGGTGTCCAGTTGCAGGTTCTTGGCCATCTCGGCCACCGCTTCGGCCGAAGCACTGATGGCGTCGATCTTCATCGCATAGTTCAGGCTCGTGCCCGCGGGCACGCTGGCCGAGGTGTCGATGGCCCAGAGCGAATGGGTCTTGGTGCTGGGGTTGTAGGCCGGATTCTTCAGGCCGAAATCGGCTTCGGTGCCCTGGTAGAAGGAGCCGTTGGGTTTGAGCTTGTCGAGCGGGAAGAAGCCATCGCTGTCGGCGAACCAGAGGTTGTTCAAGGCGCCGCCGGTGGGCACGGTGTCGTTGTCGAGGGTGTCCGATCCGCCGCCACAGGCGACCAGCGCGCCCAGCAAGGCGCCCACGATGACGCCCTTGGCCAGGGTGCGTGGTTTGAATGGGATGTTCATGGGTGTTTGAGGCTGCGGGAAGTGGGCTGTGGCGGCATTATGTCCGCTGGGAGCCCCCCGCGCGCGCCATTGACCATGCGGGCCGCTCATGGGCCGCGCCCCTCACGCCGTCGCCGCGGTTGAACTGCTACATTGCGCGCATGAACGACCTAGCCGGAAAACACATCGTCCTCGGCCTCTCGGGCGGCATTGCCTGCTACAAGGCGGCCGAGCTCTGTCGCTCGCTCATCAAGGAGGGGGCCACGGTACAGGTCGTGATGACCGAGGCGGCCGCGCAGTTCATCACCCCGGTGACGATGCAGGCGCTGTCGGGCCGGCCGGTGTTCAGCTCGCAGTGGGATGCGCGCGCCTCGGGCGGTGCGGACAACAACATGCCGCACATCAACCTCAGCCGCGAAGCCGACGCGATCCTGGTGGCGCCGGCCAGTGCCGATTTCATGGCCAAGCTGCTGCACGGCCGCGCCGACGAACTGCTCAGCCTGATGTGTCTGGCCCGTCCGCGCGACCAGGTGCCGCTGATCCTGGCGCCCGCCATGAACCGCGAAATGTGGTCCCACCCCGCCACGCAGCGCAACGTGACCCAGTTGCGCGCCGACGGCACGACCGTGCTCGACGTGGGCGTGGGCGACCAGGCCTGCGGCGAGACCGGCGACGGTCGCATGCTGGAGCCCGACGAGTTGTTGTACGAGCTGGTGCGGTTTTTTTCCCCCAAGCCCCTGGCGGGCCAGCAGGTGCTGGTGAGCGCCGGGCCCACGTTCGAGGCCATCGACCCGGTGCGTGGCCTGACCAACCTCTCCAGCGGCAAGATGGGTTTCGCCATCGCGCGCGCCGCCCACGAGGCGGGCGCCCAGGTGACGCTGGTGGCCGGGCCGGTGGGCCTGCCCACGCCGCGCGGCGTGGGGCGCATCAACGTGAAGTCGGCGCTGAACATGCAGAAGACGCTCAACGTGCTGAGCCAGAGCGCCAGCGTGTTCGTCTCGGCCGCCGCGGTGGCGGACTGGCGGCCGGTGCAGGCGGCCGAACAGAAGATCAAGAAGGACGGCTCGGGCGAGGTGCCCACGTTGTCGTTCGTGGAAAACCCCGACATCCTGGCCGGCATCGCGGCCAGTGCCCGCGCCCAGAACGGCACGCTGTACTGCGTGGGCTTTGCGGCGGAAAGCCAGGATCTGCTGGCCCAGGCGCAGAGCAAGCGGGTGCGCAAGGGCGTGCCGCTGCTGGTGGGCAACATCGGCCCCGACACCTTTGGCCAGGACGACAACGCCCTGCTGCTGGTCGACGAACACGGCGTGACCGAGCTGCCGCGTGCCGACAAACTGGTGCTGGCGCGCCAGTTGGTGGCGGAAATCGCCCGCCGCCTGCCCGAACACAAAGCCGCCTGACGGGCGCAGGGGCCACACCCCCTTGCGGGTGGCTGCCGCGGGTTCTATGATTCAAAAATAAGCAATTGCTTATTTTTCGAATGACACCCCGCAGGAGACGCCCCCATGAACCCCGATTTTTCCGCGACACCGCGAAACCGCCGCCAGTGGCTGCGCATGGCCACCGGCCTGGGGCTGGGGCTGGGGGCGGCCGGGCTGGCGCTGGTGCCCGAAGCGCGGCTGTTCGCCCAGCAACTGCAGGAATTCATCGAAGGCCCGCCGGTGCCCGACGTGGCGCCCGAGCAGCTTTCGCCCCATGTGTGGATGGTGTACGCCAAGGACGGTTTTCCGAACCAGGCGAACCAGGGCCTGATGGCCAGCGTCATCTTCGTGGTCACGCGCAAAGGGGTGGTGGTGCTCGACACCGGCGCCTCGCTGCAGATCGGCCAGATGGCGATCCGCATGATCAAGACTGTGACGCCGCTGCCGGTGATCGCGGTCTTCAACAGCCACTACCATGGCGACCACTGGCTGGGCAACCACGCCTTTGCCGAGGCCTTTGGCCAAGACCTGCCGATCCATGCGCTGGCCCATACCCGCGACCAGATCGCCGGCCACGAGGGCAACCTCTGGCGCAGCCTGATGGAGCGCTGGACCAACCAGGCCACCCTGGGCACGAAGGTGGTGGCGCCCAACCAGGTGGTCGAACATGGCCAGGTGTTCGACTACGGCGATGTGCAGATCAAGCTGCACCATTACGGCCGCGCCCACACCCCGTCCGACCTGTGCTGCGAGATCGTGCAGGACCGGCTCACCTACGTGGGCGACATCGCGATGGCCAACCGCATCGCCAACATCGACGACGGCTCCTACCCCGGCACCTTCAGGTACTACGACGCGATCAAGAAGGCCGCCGGCGAGCAGCTCTGGGTGCCCGGCCACGGGCGTGGCAGCAAGGACCTGCTCGACACCTACGGCAGCTTCATGAAAGGCATCTGGGAGCCCTGCGTGCAGGCGGTGAAAGAGGGCATTGCGCTGGACGGCGCGAAAGACCGGGTGCTCAAAGACCCCCGCGTCGCCAGCCGCGCCAAAACCATGGACGGCTTCGACAGCAACATCGGCAAGTACACCAGCCTGGCGTATCTGGAAGCGGAGAAAGAGGCTTTTTGAGTTTTTGACCTGTCGCATGGGCGACAGTCCTTGTTTGCCCGGGTGGGCGAATGACCCCAATTCGGGCATGGAAACCCTGGTTTTCAGCGGGGACGACGGGTCCTGGCGGGTCTGGTGGTGCGGTGAATGCGGCGCTTGGCCAGCACAAAAGCAAAGATCAGGCCATGAAAACAGGCGTTCGAAACCGGAGCCCACAGCAGGGCCCGGTGATCGCTGGCCGTTCAAACTGTCGGCGCCAGCGACAGTTTGTCGGTGGCCGTTCGAGGCGGTGGTGTTGCCGATCTTTTGCACCCCGGTTCATAGGTAATTGCGCTCACCGTGTTGTCGCGTTCCTCGTGGAAACTCTCACCAGCTCTGCCGTGTAGCAGGCGCCCACGATGAAGGGGCTGGAAGGCCCTCAGGAGAGAAAAACCATGGACATGAGCCGGAGGCACTTCTTCCGGGTCAGTGGAGCGGGGTTGGTTGGTTCCAGCCTCGTCGCGTTGGGCTTTTCGCCCACGGCTGCGCTGGCCGAAACGCGCAGCTTCAAACTGGCCCGAACCACCGAGACCCGCAGCACCTGCCCGTACTGCTCGGTCAGTTGCGGCATCGTGATGTACACCCTGGGTGACAAGGCCAAGAACGTCAAGGCCACGATCATCCACGTCGAGGGCGACCCGGACAACCCGGTCAACCGCGGCACCTTGTGCCCCAAGGGCGCCGGCGTCATGGACATGATCCAGTCGCCCGACCGCGTCAAATACCCGCAGGTGCGCGAGGCCGGCAGTAGCGAGTGGAAGCGCCTGTCGTGGGAAGACGCACTGAACCGTGTGGCCACGCACATGAAGGCCGACCGCGACGCCAACCTGGTGAAGACGGTCGAGAAAGAAGGCAAGCAGATCACGGTCAACCGCTGGAACACCACCGGTTTCCTGATCTCGTCGGCTTCTTCCAATGAATCGGGTTACCTGAGCGTGAAGATCGCCCGGGGCTTGGGGATCGTCGCACTCGACACACAAGCACGTATCTGACATGCGCCGACGGTGTCCAGTCTGGGCCCGACTTTCGGTCGCGGATCGATGACGAATTCTTGGACCGATATCAAGAATGCCGATCTCGTTCTCGTCATGGGTGGCAATGCCGCCGAAGCACATCCGTGCGGATTCAAGTGGGTGGTCGAAGCCATGCAGCAACGCAAGGCCAAGCTCATCGT
This sequence comes from Hydrogenophaga taeniospiralis, assembly GCF_020510445.1. Lineage (NCBI taxonomy): Bacteria > Pseudomonadati > Pseudomonadota > Betaproteobacteria > Burkholderiales > Comamonadaceae > Hydrogenophaga > Hydrogenophaga taeniospiralis. The sequence continues at coordinate 4,360,276 of NZ_JAHBAG010000001.1, read as the reverse complement.
CGTGGACCCGCGTTTCACACGAACGGCTGCGGTGGCGGATTACTACGCCCCCATCCGCGTGGGCACCGACATCGCCTTCCTCGGCGGCGTCATCAACCACCTGTTGTCCAACAACAAGATCCACCTCGACTACGTCAAGCTCAACACGGACGCCACGTTCCTGACCAAGCCCGATTTCAAGTTTGACAACGGTTTCTTCAGCGGCTACGACGAGGCCAAGCGTTCGTACAACAAGGCCAGTTGGGGCTACCAGATGGGCGAGGACGGCTTCGTCAAGGTGGACGACACGTTGCAGGATCCGCTGTGCGTGTTCCAGCAGATGAAAGCCCACTACGCGCGCTACACCCCCGAGCTGGTCAGCCAGATCACCGGCACACCCAAGGACCAGTTCATCCGGGTGGCCGAGATGCTGGCGACGACGGCGGCGACCGACAAGGTGATGACGATCTGCTACGCCCTGGGCTGGACCCAGCACACGGTGGGTTCGCAGAACATCCGCACCATGGCCCTGATCCAGCTGCTGCTGGGCAACATGGGCCGGCCGGGTGGCGGCATCAACGCGCTGCGGGGCCATGCCAACGTGCAAGGCATCACCGACATGTGCGCCTACTCCGAGGTGTTGTCGGGCTACCAGAGCGCGCCGACCGAGGCCGACGTGGACCGCGCGACCTACCTGGCCGCGCGCACCGGCAAGCCGATGCGCCCGAACCAGATGGCGTTCACGCAGAACTTCGCCAAGTGGAACACCAGCCTGATGAAGGCCTACTACGGCAACGCGGCCACGGCAGAGAACGACTTCGCCTACGACTGGGTTCCGAAGCGCGACACGGGCTACGACATCCTCGCGATCTTCGAGCGCATGCACCAGGGCAAGATGAACGGCTTCATCTGTCAGGGCTTCAACCCCCTGGCGGCGGTGCCGAACAAGAAGAAGCTCTCGGCCGCGCTGTCCAAGCTGAAGTACCTGGTGGTGATGGACCCGCTGGAAACGGAAACCGGCGAGTTCTGGAAAAACTACGGGCCGCTCAACGACGTGAAGCCCGAAGAGATCCAGACCGAGGTGTTCCGCTTCCCCACCAGCTGTTTCGCCGAAGAGACCGGCAGCTTCACCAACTCCAGCCGGGTGATCGCCTGGAAGGAGAAGGCGGTGGACCCGCCGGGCGAGGCCAAGACCGACTCGGAGATCATGTCGCGCCTGTTCATGAAACTGCGCGCCATGTACGCCAAGGACGGTGGCACGCTGCCCGAGCCGGTGGCGGGGCTGGCCTGGCCGTACCTCAACGCCAACGCGCCGTCGCCCGCCGAGGTGCTGCGTGAAATCAGCGGCAAGGCGCTGGCCGACCTGATGTCGCCACCCGACCCGAAGAACCCGACGGCCCCGCCGACGGTGCTGGTCAAGGCCGGCGAGCAGGTGCCGGGCTTTGCGGTGCTGCGCGACGACGGGACCACCAGCTGTGGCAACTGGATCTACGCCGGCTGCTGGAGCCAGGCGGGCAACCTCACCGCGCGCCGCGACAACAGCGACCCGACCGGCCTGGGCGTGTTCGCCAACTGGGGTTATGCCTGGCCGGCCAACCGGCGCATCCTCTACAACCGCGCCAGTGCCGATGCGAGCGGCAAGCCCTGGGACCCGAGCCGCAAGTACCTGGCCTGGAACGGGACCTCGTGGGCCGGAGGGGCGGACGTGCCCGACATGCGGCCCGACGCCGCGCCGGAGCAGGGTGTGGGCGCTTTCATCATGAACCCCGAGGGTGTGGCGCGCCTGCACGCGGTGGGCATGAGCGAAGGCCCCTTCCCCGAGCACTACGAACCCTTCGAGACGCCGGTGGGCGTGAACCTGATGTGTCCCACCAACCCCAAGGCCGTGAGCAACCCGGCGGCGCGGGTCTACAAGGGCGACATGGAGGCTTTCGGCAAGAAGGAGGAGTTTCCGTACGCGGCCACCACCTACCGCCTGACCGAGCACTTCCACTACTGGACCAAGCACGCGCGCAGCAACGCCATCACCCAGCCCGCGCCCTTCGTCGAAATCGGCGAAGAGCTGGCCAAGGAGAAGGGCATTCAACAGGGCGACACGGTCAAGGTGCGCAGCAACCGGGGCGAGGTCGTGGCCAAGTGCGTGGTCACCAAGCGCATCAAGGGGCTCGATGTGAATGGCCAGAAGGTCCACCACGTGGGCATTCCCATCCACTGGGGCTTCAAGGGTGTGGCCCAGAACGGCTACCTCGCCAACGCACTGACACCGTTTGTGGGCGATGCGAATTCGCAGACACCGGAGTTCAAGGCGTTCCTGGTCAACATTGAGAAGGTGGGCTGATCATGGGCATGCAATCGCTCGACGTGGTGGCGCGCTCCGCCACCACAACCCCCACGCCGCAGGTGCGCACCGCGGCGCCGCAGGTCGCCAAGCTCATCGACGAGTCCAAGTGCATCGGCTGCAAGGCCTGCCAGGTGGCTTGCATGAACTGGAACGACCTGCGCGACGACATCGGTGACAACACCGGTGTGTACGACAACCCGAGGGACCTCACGGCGTCTTCCTGGACGGTGATGAAGTTCTTCGAGGTCGAGCCGGAAAACGGCAGCCTGGAGTGGCTGATCCGCAAGGACGGCTGCATGCACTGCGAGGACCCGGGCTGTCTCAAGGCCTGTCCCTCGCCGGGTGCCATCGTCAAGTACGCCAACGGCATCGTGGACTTCCATTCCGAGCACTGCATCGGCTGTGGCTACTGCGTCAAGGGTTGCCCGTTCGATGTGCCGCGCATCAGCGAGAAGGACAACAAGGCCTACAAGTGCACCTTGTGTTCGGACCGCGTGGGCGTGGGCCTGGAGCCGGCCTGTGTGAAGACCTGCCCGACGGGCGCCATCGGTTTCGGCACCAAGGACGACATGGTCGCCTACGGTGAGAAGCGCGCCGGTGAACTCAAGGAGCGGGGCTTCCAGAACGCCGGGCTCTACAACCCGCAGGGTGTGGGCGGCACGCACGTCATGTACGTGCTCAAGCACGCCGACCGGCCCGAGCTGGAAGACCTGCCGCGCGACCCGAGCATCAGCCCGATGGTGGCGCTCTGGAAGGGCGTGGCCAAGCCGCTGGCGGTGGCGGGAATGATCGGCGCCGTGGTCGCCGGCTTCTTCCACTACATGAAGGTTGGCCCCGTGGAAGAAAAGTCCGATGAGAAGGAGGATGCGTGATGGCCAAAAAAATGCTTCAGCGCTACCAGGACCGTGAACGCATGAACCACTGGTTCATGGCGCTCATGTTCGTGCTCGCCGGGCTCTCGGGCCTGGCCTTCTTCCACCCGGCATTTTTCTTCTTCACCAACCTGTTTGGTGGCGGTCAGTGGACGCGCATCCTGCACCCTTTCATGGGGGTGCTCATGGTACTGAGCTTCCTCGGGCTGTTCTTCAAACTCTGGCGCGACAACCTCGTCAACGACGCCGACCGCGAGTGGAAGAAACACGCCGGACGCATGCTCAAGGGCGACAAGGCGGGCATGCCTCCGGTGGGCAAGTACAACTACGGGCAAAAGATGGTCTTCTGGGCCATGGCGCTGAGCCTGGTGTTGCTGCTGGCGACCGGGCTGATGTTCTGGCGTCCGTGGTTTGCGCCGTTCTTCCCGATCCCGGTGCTGCGCATCGCGGTACTGGTGCACTCGGTCTCGGCCGTGGTGCTGATCGCCGCGACCATCGTGCACGTGTACGCGGCCATCTGGGTCAAGGGCACGGTGCGGGCCATGACGCGGGGCACGGTCAGCGAAAGCTGGGCCAAGCTCAACCACCCGTTGTGGCATGAAGAAATGACCAAAGGCCGCTGAGCCTGGGGACAACCCTCCTGGGCGGCCGGTGGTGCCCAGGTCTTTTTTTTGGAGTGTTGAATGGTATCCAGCGCCACGGTGCGCGTCATGTCACCCGAAGAGATCGCCAGCAAGGCGGCGGGTGAAACGCCTTTCCTGCACATGCCCGAGCGCACCACCGTGTTCGCCGAGCGAGCGATGCGCCTGCGCCAGCTCTCCCGGGGTCACGCCATGGGCGACTTCCTGGGCTTCATGGCCGAACTCGCCCAGGGCCAGCAGGCCCAGCTGGAGCGCATGAGCCCCGTGCCGTTGCCCGACGCATCAGCCATCGACCTCGCGGCGCGCCAGGGTGTGCCGCCGCTGCCGGCCGCCGACTGGCCGCGCGACCCGGCCTGGTACGGCGTGGCGCGGGCCCTGGCCACCGGCTTGCAAGCGACAGCACCCGCCGGCGCACAGGCCGTGCTGAACCATCTGGCCCGGGCCGACGAGGTGTTTCTGGAGCGCCAGGCCGACGCCTTGCTGACCGGCGTGTCGGACGGGCTGGACCTGGCCGCTGCCCCCATCGTGGCCGGTGCGCTGCAGGTCTACTGGACCCACATGCTGCTGGCCGTGCAACAGCACCACCACGGCCAGGGCCAGCCCTTCGGGCGCCTGGACGACGAGACCGTGTGCCCCTGCTGCGGCAGCCAGCCCACGGCCAGCATCACCCGCACCTCGGGCGAATCGCTGGGCCAGCGCTACCTGCACTGTTCGCTGTGCAACCTGCAGTGGCACATGGTGCGCATCAAGTGCACCCATTGCCTGAGCACCAAGGGCCTGGCCTACGAGGCGCTCGACGCGGCCGGTGGGGAGGCCACCACCGCCGACGAAGCCGCCTCGGGCAGCGGCGCGCGCGCCGCGCTGGCCACGGTGCAGGCCGAGACCTGCGACGCCTGCGGCCACTACCTCAAGATCATGCACACCGACCGCGACGCCTCGGTCGATCCGGTGGCCGACGACCTGGCGAGCCTCACGCTCGACCTGCTGGTGTCCGACACCGGCAAGACCCGCCACGGTGTGAACTTCATGCTGCTGTTCGGCGAACCCGGCCCACCGCCGGACACCGCCCCCGAACCAGGGGGCGGCTGATGGAGCGGCCCACCGAATCCGTCGTTGACGGTTCCCAGGCCAGCCCCCCGGTGCACCCCAAGGAACTGCCCGCCGTTGACCGCCTGTTGCGCTTGCCCGCCGTGGCCGTGCTGCTGGCCGAGCACGGCCATACCCGCGTGGCCACTGAGGCGCGTGCCCTGCTGGAAGGCCTGCGCACGCAGGCCCTGGCCGGCGCGCTGACGCTCGCCGACATCGAAACCGATGCGCTCGCCGCCGCCGTGGCCCGGCGCGTGGGCCAGCGCCTCGCGCCGCGCATGCGCACGGTGATCAACCTCACCGGCACCGTCATCCACACCAACCTCGGCCGCTCTCTGCTGGCCGACAGCGCGCTGCAGCACCTGCTGGCCATGATGGCCAGCCCCAACAACCTGGAGTTCGATCTCGCCAGCGGCGGCCGTGGCGACCGCGACACCGTGGTCGAAGAGCTGCTGTGCACACTGACCGGGGCCGAGGCCGCCACCGTGGTGAACAACAACGCCGCAGCGGTGCTGCTGAGCATTGCGGCGCTGGCGCGGGGCAAAGAGGTCATCGTCTCGCGCGGTGAGCTGGTGGAAATCGGCGGTGCCTTCCGCATGCCCGACGTGATGGCCTCGGCCGGCGCCACGCTGGTCGAGGTGGGCACCACCAACCGCACCCACCCGGCCGACTACGAACGCGCCATCACCGAGCGCACCGCGCTGCTGATGAAGGTGCACACCAGCAACTACGCGGTGCAGGGTTTCACGGCGGCGGTGGACGAAGTCGATCTCGCGCCCATCGCCCACGCCAAGGGCCTGCCGCTGGTGACCGACCTCGGTTCGGGGTCGCTGGTGGATCTCGCGGCCTGGGGCCTGCCGCGCGAACCGCTGCCGCAAGAAAAGCTCGCGGCCGGTTGCGATGTCGTCACCTTCAGCGGCGACAAGCTGCTCGGAGGCCCGCAGGCCGGCCTGCTGGTGGGCAGCCAGGCGGCCATCGGCCGCATCCGCAAGTTCCCGATGAAGCGCGCGCTGCGCATGAGCAAGCTGCCGCTGGCCGCGCTGGAGGCCACGCTGATGCTCTACCTGCGGCCCGAGCGGCTCACGCAGAACCTGCCCACGCTGCGCCTGCTCACGCGCCCGGTGGAGGCGATCCGCGCGCTGGCGCTGGCGCTGTTGCCGGCCGTGCGGTCGGCGGTGGCGCCACGGTTCGAGGTGACGGCGCTCGACATGCTCGGCCAGATTGGCTCGGGCTCGCTGCCGGTGGAGCGCCTGCCCTCGGCGGGCCTGGCCATCGCGCCGGTGCAGAAGAAGGGCGCGGGCCGTTCGCTCGATGCGCTCGCGACGGCGCTGCGCTCGTTGCCGCAGCCGGTGATCGGCCGCATCGCCGACGACCGCCTGCTGCTCGACCTGCGCTGCCTGGAAGACGCTTCGCTGCTGCTGAACCAGTTGCCCGCGCTGCAGGAGCGGCTCGCGTGATCGTCGGCACCGCCGGGCACATCGACCACGGCAAGACCACGCTGGTGCGCGCGCTCACCGGCGTGGACACCGACCGCCTGCCCGAAGAGAAGCAGCGTGGTGTGTCCATTGAGCTGGGCTACGCGTTCCTGGACCCGCCCGACGCCGGCCCGCGCATCGGCTTCATCGACGTGCCCGGCCACGAGCGCCTGGTGCACACCATGCTGGCCGGCGCCACCGGCATCGACTTCGCGCTGCTGCTCGTGGCCGCCGACGACGGCGTGATGCCACAGACGCTGGAGCACCTGGCGGTGCTGTCCCTGCTCGGGCTGAACCGGGGCCTGGTGGTGATCACCAAATGCGACCGCGCCGATCCGGCCCGCGTGCAGGCGGTCGGCGCCGACATCGCGGCGCTGCTGGCGGACACGCCGCTGGCCGGCGCGCCGGTGCTGGCCGTGTCGGCGCACACCGGCGAAGGGCTGGCCGACCTCAAACAACACCTCTTTGACGCCGCACGGCAGACCGGGGCGCACCCACACGCCGACGAGGCCTTTCGCCTGGCCATCGACCGCGCGTTCACGCTCGATGGCGTGGGCACCGTGGTAACGGGCACGGTGCACGCGGGCAGCGTGCGCGTGGGCGACGAGCTGCGGCTGGTGCCCGGCGCCGCCACGGCGCGCGTGCGCAGCCTGCACGCGCAGAACCGCGCGGTGCAGCAGGCCCACGCGGGCGAGCGCTGTGCGGTCGCGCTGGTGGGCATCGACAAGGCCGCCATCGAACGCGGTCAGTGGCTGGCGGCGCCGGCCGTGGCGCTGGCGACCGAGCGCGTGGACGTGGCGCTCACGCTGTGGCACAGCGAAACCAAGCCGCTGCGCTCGGGCACGCCGGTGCACGTGCACCTGGGGTCGGCCTCGGTGCTGGGTACGGTGGCGGTGCTCGACCCGCCGGTGCTGGAGCCCGGCCAGAGCGGGCGGGTACAGCTCGTGTTGCGCAAGCCCGTGGGCGCCTGGCACGGCGACCGCGTGGTGCTGCGCGACGCCTCGGCCTCGCGCACGCTGGCCGGCGGGCGCGTGCTCGACCCTGGCGCACCCGTGCGCTACCGCCGCACGCCGCAGCGCCTGGCCGAGCTGGATGCGCTGGGCCTGGCCACCGCGCAGGCCCGGCTGCTCGCTCTGCTGGCTGTGGCGCCGCAAGGCCTGGACCTGCGCCGCTTCGCCGCCGCGCAGGGCGCGCCTTTGCCGGCGCTGCCCGACGGCATGTTGCGCCACACCGATGCCCAGGGCGACTTCGCGCTCGGCGACGCGCAGACCGGGCAGGCCGGGCAGCGCGTGCGGGAGGTGCTGGCCGCGTACCACGCGTCACACAGCGAAGAGCTGGGCCCCGACAGCGCGCGCCTGCGCCGCCTGGCGCTGCCGCGCCTGCCCGAGGCTTTGTGGCGCGCGTTGCTGGCGCGTCTGCAGGCCGCGCAGGGCGTGAGCGTGCGCGGGGCTTTCGTGCACCTGCCCGAACACGGCGTGCACCTCTCGGCCACCGAAGAGCGGCTGGCGCAGAAGGTGGCCGCGCCCCTGCAGACGGCGGGCTTTGACGGCGCCTGGGTGCGCGATCTCGCGCGCGATGCGGGCGAGCCCGAGGCGATGGTGCGCGTGACGCTGGCGCGCCTGGCGCAGCGCGGTGAACTGCACCAGGTCGTCAAAGACCTCTACTACCCACCCGCCACCATGGCGCGCCTGGCCGCGCTGGCGCGCGGTGTCGCGGGGCAGGGCGATGGCTCGGTGCTGGCCGCTGCGTTCCGCGACGCCACCGGCCTCGGCCGCAAGCGCGCGATCCAGATCCTGGAGCACTTCGACCGCGTCGGCCTGTTGCGCCGCGTGGGCGACGTGCACTGGCTGCGCGCGGACTGCCAGTTATTCATGCAAGCGCCGATATGATCGGCGCTCTTTTCGCGCGGGCTGATCAGGCCCGCCTGTTTTTTGCGGAGGGGAAACGATCCTGGTGGATCGGCCGGGCTTCAAACCCGGTGGGTGGCGCCATGCGTCGCCGGGTGGGTTCGACTCCCATTCCCCTCCGCCCCTTCGCTGGCCGGTCGCGGCCCGGGTTGCCATGAGCGCCGCCCGACCGCTCCGAAGGCGCTCAGCCCCACAGTGCGCAGCACGGAGGGTCGTCCAGTGAGCCTCACCGAACCCATCTACCCCGACGACCTGCTCTACCACGTGGAGCATCAGGTCTGGGCCCGCGTGGGCGACGACGGTTGCGCCACCGTGGGCATCACCTCGCTGGGCATCCGCCTCGCGGGCGAGATCTACATGTGCCGCCCCAAGGGGGTGGGCTCGGCCATCGAGCAGGGCCGTTCCATCGCCGTGGTCGAGCTGGCCAAGTCCATCGTTTCGGTGAAGTCGCCGGTGAGCGGCCAGGTGGTGGCCGTCAACCCCGAACTGGCGCAGACCCCCGAGCGGGTGCACCTCGATCCCTATGGCGCGGGCTGGCTGGCGCGCGTGCGCCTGACCGATCTGGCCGCCGACCGGGCCGCGCTGGTGCAGGGCGATGCGGTGGCATCCGCCATGCAGGCGCACGCGCGCCTCTTCCGGCAGGACTGAGCATGGCCTTCGTCGAACACCCGGTGGACGGCGTGGCGATGCTGCTCTGGGCGGCCGAGCCCGAGTCGCCGCAGCGCCTGGCCACGCCGTTTTTCTTTGCCGCGGCGGCCGCGGCGATGGACACGCCGGTCGAGATCTATTTCACCGCGCGCAGCGTGCACCTGCTGGTGCCCGGTGTGGCCGAGACCCTGCGTGCGAGCGAGCGCTTTGACAAGACCATCCTCGATGCGATGCGCGAAGCCGTGTCGCACGGCGCGCGCCTGCTGGCCTGCACCGACGCCCTGCATGCCCAGGGCATCGACCCGGCGCGGCTCATTCCCGAGTGCAGCGGGCCGGGTGGTGCGGTGCAGTTCATGGCCCGCGCGGCCGACCAACGCTGGCGCACCCTGGTGTTCTGATCGCGGTTCGCGCGCTGTGGGCACCGGGGCCGACGGGCGCTGGTCACCAAAGGCCGGCGACCCTCAATCCCACCAGGGCAGCAGCCGCTTCATCGCCGCCACCTCGCCACAGTGGTCGGTGGCGTAGCCCGAGAGCCGGTTGAGCCGGTCCTGCCAGGCGCGGCTGCGCAGGCGCTGCAGCAGCACCTGCATGGCCGGCTGTTCGAGCGCGCTTTTCAGGCACACCAGCAGGTAACGTTCTTCGGTCAGCGGCACGAAGCCCAGCCCCTGCGACCGGGCCGCGTACTCCGTGCCCAGGCCCACGTCGGCGTGCCCGCTGACGACCGCCTGTGCCACCGCCGAGTGGGAGCTTTCGACCCGGGAGAAGCCGTCGATGTCCTGCGGCAGCAAACCCGCCTGGTTCAACAGTTCTTCGAGCAGCAGCCGGGTCCCGGTGCCGAGCTCGCGATTCACGAACCGGGCGTGCAGGCGCGATACGTCGGTCATGTCGTGCAGCCGCAGCGGGTTGCCGGGCGCGACCATCAGGCCTTGCGAGCGGCGCGCGAAACCAATGATCTTGTGGGTGCCGGGTTTGAGCAGCGGGCGGTAGGTGCGCGCACTCTGGCTGCCGCTGGCCGCAAACGGCTGGGTGTGGAAACCCGCCAGCTCGCAGCGGCCCTCGTTGAGCGCGCGGATCGCGTCCACGCTGCCGCAGAAGCGGATGTCCAGGTGCAGGCGCTGGTCCCGGCTTTTGGCGTCGGTCTCCTGCGCCATGACGGTCTGCAGCTCGGTCAGCGCGTGGTCGTGGCTGGCGTAGAGCGTGAGGACCCGGTGGGCATGCGCCTGGTCTTTTTCGTCAAAGGCCAGCGAGAAAGCGCGCGCCAGTTCGGCGCGCAGGCTCTCGATCTGGGGGCCGAGCCGGGCTTGTGCGAGCCGCTCGGCCATCAGCAGCCGTTCGCCAAACGGCGTGAGTCGCGCCGGTTGACCGCGTTCCCAGAAGATCAGCGGCTGGCCCAGGCCCGTTTCCCACTCTTTCAGCTGGCCCCAGACGTGGCGGTATGAGAGGTCGAGTTCGCGTGCGGCGCCCGAAATGGAACCGCTGCTGCGCACCGCATGCAGCACGTCCATCATGGGGTTGCGCAAGAGCGCGGATGGTGGCGTCTGCCCGTCTTGTGGCGCGGTCAGGGAATAGGACAGCTCGATCTTTCGCATGGCGGGTGAGTGTGCCTGAAACTCACCGCGCCACCGCCAGCGCAACGTATGAACAAGGCCTCATATCGCGTCATCCCGTACTCCCGATCTTGAAGCACACTTGTAAGCTGAGATCCACATATGAACGCGTTTTCCGATAGTTTGACCACCGCATTGCAGCTCGTTGTTTCGGGCGATGCCGGCCTCTGGGCCATCGTCACGCGCTCGCTCGCGGTGAGCGCCACGGCCTGTCTGCTGGCTTGTGGCGTCGGTCTCTTGCTGGGCGCCTGGCTGGCCGTGGCGCGCTTCCCCGGCCGCCCCATCGTGCTCACGCTGCTCAACACCTCGCTGGCCATCCCCTCCGTGGTGGTGGGCCTGGTGATCTACCTGCTGCTCTCGCGCACCGGTCCGCTGGGTTTTCTGGGCTGGCTGTTCAGCTTTCAGGCCATGGTGCTGGCGCAGGCCATCCTGGTGCTGCCACTGGTGACCGCGCTCACGCGCCAGGTGGTGGAAGACAGCGACCGCGACCACGGTGAACAGCTCAGCTCGCTGGGCGCGGGCCTGGGCCTGCGCAGCCTGCTCATGGCCTGGGACGAGCGCTACGCCTTGCTCACCGTGCTGATCACCGCCTTTGGCCGGGCGGTGTCGGAAGTGGGCGCGGTGATGATCGTGGGCGGCAACATCGAAGGCTTCACCCGCGTCATGACCACCGCCATCGCGCTCGAAACCAGCAAGGGCGACCTGCCGCTGGCCCTCGGGCTGGGCATCGTGCTGCTGGCCGTGGTGCTGCTGCTCAACAGCGGGGTGGCGCTGCTGCGCCGCTGGCGCGAGCACCTGGACGGCGGCGACCTGCGGATGGCCACCACATGAGGATCGAACGCCCCACCGAAGGCAGCGCCGCCGGCCTTGGCGTGCGCCACGGCACGGTGCTCGAACTGGCCGACGTGCATGTGAGCCTGGGCCCGGCGGCCCAGGTGGAAGCCCTGCGCTGCATCACGCTGTCCATCCAGGCCGGCGAGCGCGTGGCGCTGGTCGGGCCCAACGGATGCGGCAAGAGCACGCTGCTGCGCACGCTGCACGGCCTGCTGCCCATCGCCTCCGGGCAGCGCGAGGTGCCCCAGGCCTCGCGCATCGCCATGCTGTTCCAGCGGCCGCACATGATGCGCATGTCGGTGCGGCGCAACCTGCAGCTGGGCCTGTGGCTCAGCGGCGTGCCCTGGCGCCAGACCGACGAACGCGCCCGCCAAGCGCTGGCCCGGGTCGAGCTGGCCCACCTGGCCGAGCGCAACGGCCGCGCGCTCTCGGGCGGGCAGCAGCAGCGCGTGGCGCTGGCGCGCGCCTGGGCGCTGCAGCCCGACGTGTGGCTGCTCGACGAACCCACCGCCAGCCTCGACCCACACGCCAAGCGCGACGTGGAGGCGCTGATCGCCGACTTCGGCGACGAGCTGCCCGCGCCCGGCCGCCAGCCGCCCACGCTGGTGTTCGCCAGCCACAACCTCGGCCAGGTCAAACGCCTGGCCGGCCGCGTGATCTACCTGGAGCAGGGCCGGTTGCTGGCCGACCTGCCGGTGAACGATTTTTTCAACCACGCCTTCCTGGAGGCCCACTGCCCCCAGGCCCATCTGTTCGTCAAAGGAGAAACCCCATGAAAACTGAAATGAAACACCCCCGCCGCGCCGTCGTGCGCCTGCTTGCTGTGGCCGGTCTTGCGTCTGCAGGCCTGCTGGTCAGTACCGCCGCGCTGGCGCAAAGCAGCATCGTCGTGGCGTCCACCACGTCCACCGAGCAGTCGGGCCTGTTCAGTTATCTGCTGCCCGAGTTCAAGAAGGCCAGCGGCATCGACGTGAAGGTGGTGGCGCTGGGTACCGGCCAGGCGATCGACATGGCGCGCCGGGGCGATGCCGACGTGCTGTTCGTGCACGACCAGGTGGCTGAGGAAAAATTCGTGGCCGAGGGCTTTGCCGCCAAACGCCAGGAGGTCATGTACAACGACTTCGTGCTGATCGGCCCCAAGGCCGACCCGGCGGGCACCAAGGGCAGCGACATCGTGGCCGCGCTCAAGAAAGTGGCCGCGGCCAACGCGCCCTTTATCTCGCGCGGCGACAAGAGCGGCACGCACGCGGCCGAGCTGCGCTTCTGGAAGATGACCGACACCGATGCGAACAAGGGCTCGGGCTACAAGGAATGCGGCTGCGGCATGGGCCCGGCGCTCAACATCGGCTCCAGCAGCGGCGCCTACGTGCTCGCCGACCGCGGCACCTGGCTCAACTTCAAGAACCGGGCCGACCTGACGGTGCTGGTCGAAGGCGACAAGCGCCTGTTCAACCAGTACGGCGTGATGCTGGTCAGCGCCGCCAAACACCCGCAGGTGAAGACCGCCGAAGGCCAGAAGTTCGTGGACTGGGTGACCGGTGCCGCTGGCCAGAAGGTGATCGCCGACTACAAGATCGGTGGCGAACAGCTGTTCTTCCCGAACGCCGCCGCAGCCGCTCGCTGACGTCACCTCATGGCTCTATAGGCTGACGGCGTGAGCCCCACCGATTTGCGGAACTGGCGGGTGAACGAGGCCTGGTCCGCGTAGCCACACGCCAGGGCGATTTCGCTGATCGGGTCACGGGCGTGGCGCAAGAGATCACACGCCCGCTCGATGCGCGCCCGAAGCACGTATTGACCCGCCGTCACACCAAACAGGCCGCGGATGCGCTGGTCCAGCTGAAACACCGAAAGACCGGCCAGGGCGGCGAGTTCTTCCAGATGCAGCGGTGAGTCCAGGTGCCGCGCGACGTGTTCGATGACGCGCGACACCGCCGCAGCTTCGTTCGTGGAGCCCATGGGCTGCTGGATGTCGCGCGACAGACCGGCCAGCCCGACGATGCGGCCTTTCGGGTCGGTGATTGCCACTTTCCAAGTGAGGCACCAACCCGGTTTCCGGTTGCCGTACAGGTGCAGCTCCAGTTGCCCGCTGATCACGGGGCCGCCCTGCAGGATGCGCTGGTCCTGTTGCGAAAACCCGGACCCGAGCGGGAGCGGGAACACCTGTTGCGCCGTCTTGCCGATCAGCTCGGACTTGTGCTCGAAGCCACAGCGCTTCACCAGGGTGTGGTTGACCGCCGTGTAGCGGCCCTGCGTGTCTTTCAGGAAGAACACGGTGTCGGGCACGTGGTCGAACAGCAGGTCGCCCTGGAACAAGCCGTTGGCGATCAGGAGCCCTGGCGACCCGGGCGCTGGCAGAGAAACATCCATGGTGTTCGGCTCACGACCGTTTGTGCAATTTCCCCAGTCGGCACCCCACTTTCCGACAAGACGTGGAGCGCCCGAACTGCGAGACTGCCGGCAGCTTAACAGTCCCTTGAACGGAGCCTCCCACCCATGAAACGGAATATCTTCAGCGGCACGATCCCCGCCTTGATGACCCCTTGCACGCCCGACCGGCAACCCGATTTCGACGCGCTGGTGAAGACCGGCCGCGACCTCGTTGAAGCCGGCATGTCGGCCCTGGTGTACTGCGGCTCCATGGGCGACTGGCCCCTGCTGAGCGACGAGCAGCGCATGGAAGGCGTGGAGCGGCTGGTGCGCGCGGGCCTGCCCGTGATCGTGGGCACCGGGGCGCAGAACACGGCCCGCGCCTGCGCCCTGGCCGCGCACGCCAAGGCCTGCGGCGCCAAGGGCTTGATGATCATTCCCCGCGTGCTGTCGCGCACCGGGTCGGCCGCCGCGCAGCGCGCCCACTTCGCCGACGTCCTGACCGCCGCGGTGGACCTGCCCAGCGTGATCTACAACAGCCCCTACTACGGCTACGAAACCCGGGCCGAGCTGTTTTTTGACGTGCAATCGCGTTTCCCCCACCTGATCGGTTTCAAGGAGTTCGGCGGCGCGGCTTCCTTGCGCTACGCGGCCGAACACATCACCGCGCGCGACCCGTCGCTGACGCTGATGGTCGGCGTGGACACCCAGGTGTTCCATGGTTTCGTCAACTGCGGTGCCAGGGGCGCCATCACCGGGATCGGCAACGTGCTGCCCAAAGAGGTGCTGCACCTGGTCGCCCTGTGCGAGCAGGCGGCCCGCGGCGACGTGCTCGCGCGCCAGCGCGCGCAGGAGCTGGAGGCGGCGCTGGCGGTGCTGTCCTCGTTTGACGAGGGCCACGACCTGGTGCTGTATTTCAAATTCCTCATGGTGCTTCAAGGGCATCGCCAATACGCCTTGCACTTCAACCCCAGCGATGCCCTCTCGGAGAGCCAGAAGAACTACGCGACCCTCCAGTTGCACATCTTCAAACGCTGGTACGCCAGCTGGAAGGAGCAGAACTGACCATGGCCATCATCGACATGCAGGTCATCGACTCCCACACCGAAGGGGAACCCACGCGTCTGGTGGTGGCCGGTGGGCCGCCGCTGGGCAACGGCCCTTTGAGCGAGCGCAAAGCCCTCTTTGCCCGCGACTTTGACCACTACCGCGTGCTGGCGGCCAACGAACCGCGCGGGTACGACGCGGTGGTCGGCGCCTTGCTCTGCGAACCGGTGGACAGCGGTTGCGCCGCCGGGCTGATCTTCTTCAACAACACCGGCTACCTGGGCATGTGTGGCCACGGCACGATTGGCGCGGCCGTCACGCTCGCCCACATGGGGCGCATCGGCCCGGGCGTGCACCGCTTCGAGACGCCGGTCGGCGTGGTGAGCGTGGACCTCCGGTCCGCCCACGAAGTGACGATCCAGAACGTGGAGAGCCATGTGTTCCGGCGCGACGTGGCCATCGACGTGCCCGGCCTGGGGCGTGTCGTGGGCGACGTCGCCTGGGGCGGCAACTGGTTCTTTCTGTGCCACAGCACCCCGTGTGAGCTGACGGTGGCGCACATCGCCGAACTCAGCCGCCAGGCCGAGGCCGTGAAGGCAACGCTGGTGCGTGACGGCATCACCGGGCGCGACGGTGCCGAGATCGACCACATCGAATTCTTCGGCCCGGCCCACGCCGCCGACGCCCACAGCCGCAACTTCGTGCTGTGCCCCGGCGGTGCCTACGACCGCTCGCCTTGCGGCACCGGCACCAGCGCCAAGCTGGCCTGCCTGGCCGCGGCCGGCAAGCTCCAGCCGGGCGACACCTGGGTACAGGAAAGCGTGATCGGCAGCCGCTTCGAGGCCAGCTACCGGGCCACGGAGCACGGCGTCATCCCCAGCATCACGGGCCGCGCCTACGTCACGGCCGAAGCGCGGCTGATCGCCGACCCGGCCGACCCCTTGCTGCCCGCGGCGTTCCGCGCGGCACGGGCTTGAGGTCGCCAGGCGCATGACCTCAGCCAACAACCCGGCGCCCGCCGGCGCCGACGTGGCGGTGGTGGGCGCCGGCATCATCGGCCTGTCGGTGGCGATGCACCTGGTGGCCCAGGGCCGCTCGGTGCTGCTGATCGACCGCAAGGGCATTGCCCAGGAAACCAGCGCCCAGAACGCCGGCGCGCTGGCGTTTTCCGACATCCTGCCCCTGGCCTCGCCGCGCATCCTGCGGCAGGCGCCGCGCTGGCTGCTCGACCCGCTCGGCCCGCTGGCCATCCGCCCGGGCTACGCGCTGCAGATGCTGCCCTGGCTCATGCGCTTCGGCCTGGCCAGCCGGCCGTCGGCCTACCGGGCGAGCCTGCGGGCGCAAACGCAGCTGATGGGCCTCGCCGCGCCAGCGTTTCACGCCATGCTGGCGCGCGCGCAGGCCTCGCACATGATCCGCCAGGACGGCTCGCTGCAGGTGTACGAAGGCGACGCGGAATTCCGCGCCAGCCTCGCGGGATGGCAGCTGCGTGCTGAAGCCGGCATCGCCTTCGAGCACGTGAAAGGCGAGCGGCTGCGGGAGCTGCAACCGGGCTTGGCCAGCTCCATCACCGCAGGCACCTTTGTGCCGCATTGGGAGACCGTGAGCGACCCCTTCGAGGTGGCCTCGGCCCTGGGGCGCCATGTGCTGCAGGCGGGCGCCGCGTGGCGCCAGGCGGAGGTCCGCTCCATCGCCGCGCGCGACGACGGTGTGGACCTGCAATTCGCGCAGGGCAGCGCCGTCCATGCGAAGCAGGCGGTGATCGCCACCGGGGCCTGGTCGCGCCAGCTCGCGGCCCAGCTGGGCGACGCGGTCCCGCTGGAAACCGAGCGCGGCTACAACACCACGCTGCCGCCCGGCGCGTTCGACCTCAAACGCCAGATCATCTTCGGCTCCCACGGTTTTGTGGTCACGCCGCTGTCCACGGGTATCCGCGTCGGTGGCGCGGTGGAGCTGGGCGGCCTGAAGCTGCCGCCCAACTTCGCGCGGTCGGCCCACATGCTGGGCAAGGCTTCGCGCCTGCTGCCGGGGCTGCGCACCGAGGGCGGCACGCAGTGGATGGGCTACCGCCCCTCGTTGCCCGATTCTTTGCCCGTCATCGGCCACGCCAAGGCCAGCCGGCGGGTGGTGTACGCCTTCGGCCACGGGCACCTGGGCCTGACGCAAAGCGCTGCCACCGGGCACCTGGTGGCCCAACTGCTGGCGGGGCAGGCGCCGTCCATCCCGCTCGAACCCTTCCGGCCCGGTCGGTTCTAGCTTCTAACGCACCATCGCCACGCCCTTGATCTGGGCGTAGACCGGCAGGCCGGGCGCGATGCCCAGCCGCTCGCACGAGAGCCGGCTGATGCGCGACAGCAGGCGCGTGCCGCCGCCGGCCCCGGCCACCCGCAGCCCCACCAGCACCTGGCCCGGGCCGTCGTCGGCGAGGTCGGTCACTTGGGCGCTCAGGATGTTGAGCACGCTGGTCTGCTCGGGCATCACCAGCGACAGGCTCACGTCGCGCGCCTGGATGCGCACGCGCACGGGGGCGCGGTCCGGCAGCGGCGTGCTGCGCGTTTGCGGCAGCAGCAGCGTGCCGCCGTCGAAGCGCAGCTCGCACAGACCGCTGTCGCTCTGCAGGCCGCAGGTGACGGCGTCGATCAGCGCGGCGGCGCTGTCGCCGTGGGCCAGCGGCAGGTCGAGCCGGGTCATGAGTTCGGCCACCGGGCCGTGCGCCAGCACCCGGCCTTGCTCCAGCAGCACCACGTGGTCGGCCAGGCGGGCCACCTCGTCGGCCGAGTGCGTCACGTACACCACCGGAATGTCCAGCCGCTCGTGCAACTGTTCCAGCCAGGGCAGGATCTCGGCCTTGCGCGCCGCGTCCAGCGCGGCCAGGGGTTCGTCCATCAGCAGCACGCGCGGGCTGGTGGCCAGCGCGCGGGCCATGGCCACGCGCTGGCGCTCGCCGCCCGAGAGCTCGTGTGGCATGCGCCGCAGCAGGTGGCCGATGCCGAGCAGCGCCAGGCCGTGGTCCCAGCCGTGCTGGCGCTCGCTCACCGGCGTGCGCTTGAAGCCGAACTGCAGGTTGTCTTTGACGTTCAGGTGCTCAAACAGGCTGGCTTCCTGGAACACATAGCCAATGGCCCGCTGGTGCACCGGCCGGAAGATGCGCCGCGCGCTGTCTTGCCACACCTCGCCCAGCACGCTCACCGAGCCCTGCGCCTGCGGCTCCAGCCCCGCGAGCACGCGCAGGCAGGTGGTCTTGCCCGAGCCCGACGGGCCGAGCAGGGCGGTCAGGCCCTTGCCCGGCAAGCGCAGGTCCACGTCGAGCGCGAAGTCGGCCCGTTGCAGGCGGGCCGTCATGTGCAGCCCGGCGGCGGTGTCGGGTGCGGGCGTCATGCGGCGCGCCGCTTGTGGCGGTGGTTGTACAGCTGCAGGGCCAGCAGGCACACGAAAGAAAAGCCCAACATCACCGCGGCCAGGCGGTGCGCGTCGCCGTACTCCATGGCCTCCACGTGGTCGTAGATCTGCACCGACACCACGCGCGTCACGCCCGGGATGTTGCCGCCCACCATGAGCACCACGCCGAACTCGCCCACCGTGTGGGCAAAGCTCATGATCGCGCCCGTGACCAGCCCGGGCCGGCACAGCGGCAGCACCACGCTGAAAAACGTGTCAAGCCGCGAAGCCCGCAGGCTGGCCGCCACCTCCAGCGGGCGGGCGCCCATCGCCTCCATGGCGTTGTGCACCGGCTGCACCATGAAAGGCAGCGAATAGAACACCGAGGCCACCACCAGGCCCGGGAAGGTGAACGGCAGATAGCCCAGCCCCCACGACGCCGTCCAGTGCCCCACCGGCCCGTTCGGCCCCATGGCCACCAGCAGGTAAAACCCCAGCACCGACGGTGGCAACACGATGGGCAGCGCCACCAGCGTGCCCAGCGGCGTCTTCAGCCACGAGCGCGTGCGCGCCAGCCACCACGCCAGGGGCGTGCCGATGAGCGCGAGGATCACCGTGGTGAGCGTGGCCACCTGGAGCGTGAGCCAGATCGCCTGCAGGTCGGACGCGGTCAGGGGCATGGTCGGGCGGGGCCTTCAAATGCCATAGCCGTAGGAACGGATCAGGTCCTGGATGTTCGGGCTTTGCAGCAGCTTCACCAAGGCCTGCGCCGCCTCGTTGCCGGCCGCCTTCTTCAGCACCACGGCGTCTTGCCGGATCGGGCTGTACAGCGTCTGCGGAACCACCCACATCGAACCGCTCTTGAGCTTGCCGCCTTCGAGCACCTGCGACAGCGCGACAAAGCCCACGTCGGCGTTGCCGGTGTAGACGAAGCTGAAGGTCTGGCCAATGCTCTCGCCCTGCACCAGCTTGGGCGCGAGCGCGGCGGCCAGGCCCAGCTTGTCCATGGCCTGCACCGCGGCGGCGCCGTAGGGCGCCACCTTGGGCGCGGCGTAGGCCAGCTTGCGCAGGCCGGCGCTCTTGAGCACCTCGCCCTGGGCGTCCACCTTGCTCGCGTCGGCCGACCACAGCACCAGCTTGCCGGTGGCGTAGGTGAAGCGGCTGCCGGGCTGGGCCAGGCCATCTTTTTCCAGCGCCTCGGGCGTCTTGGTGTCGGCCGCCAGTAGCACGTCAAACGGCGCGCCGTTCCGGATCTGCGCGTAGAGCTTGCCGGTGGAGCCCAGCGTGATCTTCAGCGTGTGGCCGGTGGTCTTTTCCAGCACGGCGGCAATCGCCTTGATCGGCTCGGCAAAGTTGGCCGCCACCGCCACCTGGGCTTCGGCGGCCTGGGTCGCGCTGTGCACTAGCGCGGAGAAGAGCAGGGCGGTGAGAGGGCGAACGGGCTTGGGCATGGGGACCTCGGATCGGTGCGGGACACGGCGGCGGGAACTCGCTATCCCAAAATGGAATAGCGAGTGTAGCGGGTGTTTTCTTTTGATCCGGGTGGAGGGCCTGCTTCGACTGGGTCCTTTGGGGTGTGCTCGCGGTGTGGATGAGACTGGGCGGCCTCGTCCCAGAGGAGCCGGTCAGTGCATTTGAGCAAATTTCCCGATGTCGGACGTCTGCGAGCTACTCATTTGGCTCTGCGCCTAGGCTGCATGTCAGACGCTCAACCTCGGCAAAGATTGAAGCTGTCGCACCCTCGGGCTTCTGGTTCGTTTCTATGTCGTGGGAGCGCCGAGGCTGATATCCATTCAGCCTAGTGCCGTTTGGGGACTGCGACACCACCCTTGCGCAGGATGCCAGCTTCAACTCGGTAAATGTCTGGCACATTGATCTTGCCATTGCTGCGTTCGTCTATTACGGCAACGGCTTTCATCGCTTCGAGCAGGGCTTCAGGCCCAGGGTTATCCGTCAGGCCTGCGGGTGTCTTAAACACCTCGCCATGCGTCGACGATTCAATGGCGAGTATGACGCGGCCGTCCTCCCAAAGTTGGAAGAGCTGGTCGCGCGTCATGGGAACGAACTGTCGCTTGAGTGCCTCCAGCGAGGGGCGGATCCACTCGTAGTCCTCATAAAGCTCGTTCAAGCGGCTCCGAGACGCCGACCGCACCCCGTCGAGGAGACCCAGGTGGTCGATGGCTCGGTCTGTGGGAGCGGGCACACGCTTCGCCGCCTCTTTCCAGGCCGTGAGAAAGGTTCGAGGCGAACAGGTGTCGGCTGCATCGCTCAGATGCAGGGGAACCCATGTGTACACCAGGCCGCGCTTCTTGCTGCTTCCCATAAACTCGCCCGCCACGGCATGCACCAGCCTACGCTGCTCGTTCATATGTAACCTGCTGTCCTCTCCGTTGATGGGCAGTGCGGCCGTTGCATCGGTCTGAGCAGCGAGCATCTTCAATGCCGAATTTCCATCTGGACTACGCAGGATCTCGAATAGTACGAGGCCATACAGCTCTTCCGGTTGCCATACCAAGCTGACATGGTCGTTCTTGATCTTGGAGCTGTCTTGAAACCTGAAAATCTCTCGGTCTGAAAACAGGTCAACGCGCATGAATATTTTGGTTCGGATGGACTGGAAGGACTGAAGTCCGATCGCCAAGCGCAAAAGGGCGCGCGTCAGTTCTCTGATGGTGCCCCAGTCCTGCGCCAGCCTGTCGAGCGCATCGAAAACGACCAGTAGGTGCTCCCTTTTTTGGGACAGCTGATCGTCTAACTGTGAGAGCATTTCCGAGTAGAGGCTGGGCCGTTGGAGAAGCGTGCCGATGGTGGCGGCCAGCGTGTCGAACTTCTTGCCGAGCATGTCCTCAGCGATGCGCAGCAGCAAGGCCTTCCAGATGAGGTCGGGGTTGCCGATCGACAGCTGCCGGATTTCGGCCAACTCGTCCACGGTGGGTGCGAAGACCTGCTTCTTTTCAGAGCCGTTGAAGCCAATTCTGACTTCAGTCGACTTGAGTTCGGGAAACCGGTAGTGCCCAGCCAGCTTGTCACGAATGTCTTTGTTCCCGAGCGCGTGAGTCCAGAAGCTCTTTCCCATGCCCCGATTGCCGACCACAAGCTGCCGACGCAGGTCGAGCACGCCTCGATGACCGACAGGCAAGAAGACCTCTTCAGGCAGGATGGTGGCGTTCGGCTCCACCCTCGACGCCAGCTGAAACTCGGCAATCGCTCTGCGGATGTCGGTGAAGGGAATGGAGTCGTAGTTCAATTTTGGGGCTCAGGAGGAGCAGGCTCAAGGAAGCGATCAATAGCATCCAGGAACGGGCGGAAGCTTTGCTCGTAAAAAGCTTCCGTCAGCTGTGTTGGTTGGCGAGAAGGATCGAAATCCACAAACGCCGGATTGAATGGGACTATCAGTGGGGCGTGTGGGGCAGACGCGTCCTGTTGGGTGAACCGCAGGGGAACGAACTGAGCACCGGTCACATCTTCTAGCTCTGCGTCATAAAGGTACTCGGAATACAACTCGTAGATCTCGTCACGGAACCAGTCGGCAGTCTCTGTATTCAGACTTGCCTTGGCGTAGACCGGCCGCAATGCAAGGCGCCACTCGGCACTTCGTCCCTGCGCAGCGTCGCGCTGCGCCAAGAGCTGAAGTGCCGCGAAAAGTGCCCTGTATCCCTCGATCGTCTGTGTCTGGGCGGTGCCGAACAGCAGAACCGTGGCGCCGAGCCCGATAACCGCCGGTGCTGCCAGTTCGGCCAAGCCGGCCCGGCTGTCTATGAGCACCGCATCGTATGAACCCTGCGCAACAATGCGGTTGATCATGGACGAGACTTGCTGGCCGACTGACACCGTTCCTGTTTCGGTCATGTCTTCGATCATTGCTCGCGACAGTTTGGCCAAGATGTTTTCGGGTCTGTCTTCGGATTTACGTCCGATCGCAGGCATGACGTCGACCACACCACCGCTGGACGATGTCAACTGGCTTGTGCCAACGAACCGATGCAACAGGTCATTCCCGACGCCGCCAACGCCATCCTCTACGAGGAAATCGACAACGCCGTAATCCGGCAGTCGGCCCCCCTCCAGCAGCAGGTGGCCCAGACCGGGTGCCTCAAGGTCCAGGTCGATTACTAGCACATTGCGCCCGCGGCGCGCCAAATCAGCGGCCGTCACGCTAAGAGCAGTGGAGCGGCCAACGCCGCCCTTCAACGACGCGAACACCAATCGCCGCGGACCTGAAGTTGCTGCGGCGACTGGTTCGGCCAGCCAACCCGTGCCAACGATGCGACGGTCGATCAAGTAGCAGAATTGTTCGCCTACGCGCACAGGCGTGCGCTCGCGAGAAGTCAACAAGGGCGACGCACCATCATCAGTGGGGTATACCACCGGCCGATCCTTCCGTGCGTAGGCACCCAGGCGATCGACAATGCGCCGCCCCAGAGGATCCAAATCCAGCTCGTCATGCGCGAGTGGGCTCTCAATACTGGCGGACGCACCGGTTTCCGACGGTGCGGAGACTGGCGGACGCTCATGGGCGAAAAAGCTCAGGCGACCCGTCGCGTCGCGCAGCACCGTGCCCATCTCGACGAACGACTCGCCACCCCATTCATTGAGAACCTCGATCAGGATCGGCAATGCATCATCAAAAAGTACCGGCATCACTGCTCCTCCATCTGAACGACTAACCTCTTGGCGTCGCCCTGCCACCGATCCACTCGGTGAGTTGGAACTTCGCATGTAGGTGCATACCGCATGTCGGTGCTCCATTCTTGGAATATCTGAGCCGTTCGCGCGACGTTCAGCAGCTCACCGGAGCGACGACCGGCAGCCGAGTCCAGCAGCAAAGACTTCAACTCCGGAAAGTGCTTGTAGAACGGGTCGTTGCGTCGCTGGTCGTCCGCAAGTGGCCGCATGCCACTCTGGGTCATCATCTCCTTTACGGCCAACTCGCCCGCCAGACCGTACAAGTAGCCTGCGACGGCCTTCGCGCCGGGCTGGGCACCCCCTGTGTTGAGAGCGTAGAGCGCCTCGGCAGCTTTCAGGTGCCGTCGAGCGGAGATCTGGTAGTTGTGCGAGTAGGCCATGGCGTAGGTGGGGAGAAGGATAGCTCAGTCCAAAGCGGGAGGCATTTTGCGCAGGAAGCATAGCGACTTTGCAAAGTGCTCCGGCTTCGTGGGACTGTCTCAATCGGGTTTCAAGAGACGCAATGAACAACTGCAAAGCGCACTGTTCCGAATGATTGGAAATAGCCGACTAGAGGCAGAAAACTGCGCAGCCCCGCAGCCAGGAATCAGCGCCCACTCCATGGCACCTGAAGTCCCATGGAACAATCCCGCTATGACCCCACCAACCCTCCACGCCACCCTGACCGAAGCCCTCGGCCACGCCATCAGCGACAAGCGCCTGGAGGTGTTGCGCCGGGTGGGTGAGTCGGGCTCCATCTCGCAGGCCGCGCGCGACGCGGGCATCAGCTACAAGGCGGCGTGGCAGGCCATCGACACGCTGACCAACCTGGGCGGTGTGCCGCTGGTGGAGCGCACGGTGGGCGGGGCGGGTGGGGGTGGCGCGCGCATCACGGCGCAGGGCTTGCAGCTGCTGCAGCTGGCCGATGAGCTGGCCCGTGCGCGCGACGCGGTGCTGGCGCGTTTTGCCGGCGGTGCGCAACTGGCCAGCGGCCTGGGCCTGCGCACCAGCATGCGCAACCAGCTGCCGTGTCGCGTGGTGGCGGTGGAGCCCGCGGCGCCTGGCGATCCGGCGGTGTGGGTGCACATGCAGACCGCTGGCGGCGAGCGGTTGACGTCGAGCATCACCCGCGAAAGCGCCGATCTGCTGGGCCTGGCGCCGGGGCTGGAGGTGCTGGTGTTGTGCAAGGCCACGGCGGTGCGGGTACAGGCGCCGGTGGCAGGGCAGCGGGGCGGCGGCGCAGCGGGGGAAGAGTGTGTTTTGCACGGCACGGTGGAGCGTGTGGCCGAGGGCACGCAGCGCGACGAGGTGGTGTTGGCCCTGGCTGGCGGGGGCCATTGGGTGGGCTTTGCGCCGCACCCGTTCGCGGCGCGCGTGGGCGAGGCCGCCAGCGCGCACATGGCGGCCGCGGCGCTGGTGGTGGGGCTGTCGGGGTGATCCGGCCGCTGGTTTGAGTGTGGCCTGTGGGGGGCCTGGGCACCGGGGCGGGGCCTTTGCTGGCGGGCTTTCAACATATGTACTGGGCTTCCGTACCAGGGTGGTACAGGTTGGGGGCGGGTGTGCAGCAATGGCACAGCGGTGAGGTGCCCATGGGCAAAAAACGGGCGCAAATCTCAGTTTGAACCGCTTTGTGGGGGTGGCACGGAAGTTGTGGCAGTGAAGGCAGCCCCTTCGGCTGACAACACTTTCAACCACCTTCACAGAGGAAGACACACATGATTTACGCAGCTCCCGGCGCCGCCGGCGCCAAAATCGCCTACAAACCGCGCTACGACAACTTCATCGGCGGCAAATGGGTCGTGCCGTGCAAGGGCCAGTACTTTGACGTGATCACGCCCGTGAGTGGCCAGGTCTACACGCAGGCCGCGCGCTCCACCGCCGAAGACATCGAACTCGCGCTGGACGCCGCGCACGCCGCCGCCGACGCCTGGGGCAAGACGGACGCCGCCACGCGCAGCAACATCCTGCTGAAGATCGCCGACCGCATCGAGCAGAACCTGGAGCTGCTGGCCTACGCCGAGACGGTGGACAACGGCAAGGCGATCCGCGAGACGCTGAACGCCGACATCCCGCTCACCGTGGATCACTTCCGCTACTTCGCTGGCTGCGTGCGCGCCCAGGAAGGCGCCCTGTCCAACATCGACGAGAACACGGTGGCGTACCACATCCAGGAACCGCTGGGCGTGGTGGGTCAGATCATTCCCTGGAACTTCCCGATCCTGATGGCGGCCTGGAAACTGGCGCCTGCTCTGGGCGCCGGCAACTGCGTGGTGCTCAAGCCGGCCGAGTCCACCCCGATCTCCATCCTGATCCTGGCCGAGCTGATCGCCGACCTGCTGCCCCCGGGCGTGCTGAACATCGTGAACGGTTTCGGCCGCGAAGCCGGCATGCCGCTGGCACAGAGCAAGCGCATTGCCAAGATCGCTTTCACCGGCTCCACCACCACGGGCCGCGTGATCGCCCAGGCCGCCGCCAACAACCTGATCCCGGCCACGCTGGAACTGGGCGGCAAGTCGCCCAACGTGTTCTTCGCCGACATCATGGACAAGGACGATGCCTTCCTCGACAAGTGCGTTGAAGGCCTGGTGCTGTTCGCGTTCAACCAGGGCGAGGTCTGCACCTGCCCGAGCCGCGCGCTGATCCAGGAAAGCATCTACGACAAGTTCATGGAACGCGTGCTCAAGCGCGTGGCCGCCATCCAGCAGGCCAACCCGCTCGACTCCGAAAGCATGATGGGCGCACAGGCTTCCAAGGAACAGCTGACCAAGATCCTGTCGTACCTGGAGCTGGGCAAGGCCGAAGGCGCCGAGGTGCTGATCGGTGGCGGGCAGGCCCACCTGGGTGGTGATCTGGAAGGCGGCTACTACGTGCAGCCCACGCTGTTCAAGGGCCACAACAAGATGCGCATCTTCCAGGAAGAGATCTTCGGCCCGGTGCTGGCCGTGACCACGTTCAAGGACGAGGCCGAAGCCCTGGCCATTGCCAACGACACGCTGTACGGCCTGGGCGCCGGCGTGTGGAGCCGCAACGGCAACGTGGCCTACCGCATGGGCCGCGCCATCAAGGCGGGCCGTGTGTGGACCAACTGCTACCACGCCTACCCGGCACACGCCGCGTTCGGCGGCTACAAGGAATCGGGCATCGGCCGCGAGACCCACAAGATGATGCTGGACCACTACCAGCAGACGAAGAACCTGCTGGTGAGCTACAGCGAGAACAAACTCGGGTTCTTCTGATCCGTCCGGATTGAAGTGAGATCGAAGGGGAGCTGGCAACGGCTCCCCTTTTTGGCTTTTCAGAACAAGGAGACAGACATGGTTGAAAAAGTCATCGCCACACCGGCCGCGGTCGAGCTGATCGAATTCCTCAAGACCAAACACGGCCCCGAGCTCATGTTTCACCAGTCGGGTGGCTGCTGCGACAACAGCGCGGCCAACTGCTACCTGCCGGGCGAGATCACCATGGGCGCGGGCGATGTGTACTTGGGCGATGTCGGCGGTTGTCCGTTCTACATCGGCAAGGCGCAGTACGCGTACTGGCGCCACACGCAGCTGATCATCGACGTGATCGAAGGCCATGGTGGCACCTTCTCGCTCGAAGGGCCGGAGGGCAAGGCGTTTCACACCCGCTCGCGGGTGTTCACGGCGGAGGAGATGGCCGAGCTGGACGCCGAAGATCGGGCCACGCAGGGGGCGATGTCTCCCGGCTGAAGCCCGCAAAGGTCAGCGCCTGGTTGGGTGGCGCAGGGGCGTGACGGCGAGTTACGCCTTTGGTGGATTGGCCGCCCGAACGGTGAGGGATTCTCTGCGCTGAATCCGTGGGTTCAAAGCCCCGGCTTCTCCAGCGCGCGCAGCACTTCGGTCTGGAAGTCCGCGCCCTGCGAGGCCTGCATGAAGGCGTCGATGGCGCCGTCGAAGCGCACCGTGCCCTGGTGCAGCAGCACCAGGCGGTCGGCCACCTTGGCTTCTTCGATCAGGTGGGTGGCCCAGAGCACGGCCATTCCGCGGGTGTGGCACAGGCCGCGCACGGTGTCGAGCAGGTGCTGGCGCGAGCCCGGGTCCAGGCCCACGGTGGCTTCGTCCATCAGCAACACGCGCGGTTCGTGCAGCAGGGCGCGCACCAGCTCCACCTTGCGCCGCGTGCCGCCCGAAAGGCTGCGCACCACGGCCTTGGCCTGGTCGGCCAGGCCCATGGCCGCCAGCCCGGCGGCGATACGCTGCCGGGCCACCGCGCGGGGCAGGCCATGCAGGTCGGTGTGGAACAGCAGGTTGGCCTGCACCGAGAGGTCCATGTCGAGCGCGGTCTGCTGGAACACCACGCCCAGCGCCGCGAGCGCGCGGCTGGGGTGGCGCTGCATGTCGTGGCCCAGCACCACGATGCGGCCCTGGTCGGGGCTGAAGAGGCCGGTGAGCAGTTGCAGCAGGGTGGACTTGCCCGCGCCGTTGGGGCCGAGCAGGGCGACCATCTCGCCCGCCTTCAGGCTCACGCTCACGCCCTTGAGCGCGGGCTTGCTGCCGTAGCGCTTGTGCAGGTTGTCGGCGAGCAGCGGTGTGGGGTCGGTCATGCGCGGGGCCGGGTTGGGGCGCCGGTCAGGCCGGCTTGGCGAGCAGGTTCATGCGTGCGAGCAGTTTCTTTTCGTGCTCCACCGTGGCCAGCACGGCCTGGCGGTAGTCGCGGGTGTTGAGGTAGTCCAGCGCCTGATCGTACTTGGCGAGCGCGCTGGTGTGGCGTTCGCTGAACATGGCGGTGCGGAAGGCGTCGTGCAACTTCTGGACCACCGCTGGCGGCGTGCCCGCGGGCGCGGCCAGGCCCCAGGGCGAGGTGTAGACCGCCTGCGGGTAGCCCAGTTCGCGCATGGTGGGCGCGTCGGGCCAGCGGGGGTTGCGCGCGGCGTTGAAGGTGGCGAGCAGGCGCATCTGGCCGCGATCCACCCAGGGCGCGAAGCCGGTGGAGTTGACGCCGGCCATGATCTGCGCGCCGGCGATCGCGAGCATCTGGTCGGCCGTGCCTTTGTAGGGCACGTGCACGTAGCGCACGTTGTGCTGCAGCAGGATGTCTTCCATCGCCAGGTGGGCGGTGGTGCCGACGCCGGTGGAGCCCAGGATCAGCTCGCCCGGGTGCTGGATGGCCCAGTCGATCATCTCGTGGACGCTTTTCCAGGGGCTGTTCGCGGGCACCAGCAGACCGAAGCTCACGCTCGACACCTGCACGATGGGCGCGAGGTCGGCCACCGGGTCCCAGGGCACGGTGTTCATGAGCGCGTGGCGGTAGACCGTGATCGGCACCTGGCCGATGGTGTGGCCGTCGGGCTCGGCGGCCTTGAGCAGCGGCGCCACGTGGGTGCCGGCGGCGCCGGGCTTGTTGATCACCACGAGGGGCTGGCCCAGCAGCGGCGCGGCCTCTTCGCACAGCACGCGCAGGGTGAGGTCGGTCTGGCCGCCCGCGGGCCAGGGCACGATGAGCTGCAGGGGCCGGCTGGGCCAGGGTTGGGCGCCGGGCTGGGCCCGCAGGGGCAGGGCGGGCGATGCCGCCAGCGCCAGGCTCCAGCCGAGCCAGCGCCGGCGTGTCACGGGGGGGTGTTCCAGACTGGAACAGTCGGGCGCAGCGTGGGGCAGTGGGGTCATGGCAATGGGCCGGTTGTCTCAGGGTTTGTCCGTAGCCGCGTGGGGTTTGCGCGGGTGTTTGGGCACCGAGCAGGCAATTTCCATTCCCATGCGGCGCTGGCACCGAATTTGCACACCGGAGCCCCAGGTGCCGCGCGAGCACCGGGCATCGCCACACAACAATTCCGGAGACACCCCGTGCCAAGACCCTTGCGTCCTTCGTCCGCCTCGTCCGTTCACCGCGCGCTGCGCCTGCTGGCCCTGGGGGCCGTGTGCGGTGCCGCATCGGTGGCCGCCCTGGCCCAGGGCCGGGTGTACGTGTCCAGCGAGAAGGACAACAAGCTGTATGTGTTCGACGCCCAGGGCGAGCGCACCGGCGCCATCGAGGTGTGCAAGCGCCCGCGTGACATGGCGTTTGGCGCCGGCGGCCAGCAGATCCTGGTGATCTGTGGCGACAGCAACGCCATGGGCGTGGTGGACGTGGCCAGCGGCAAGCTGAGCGGCACGGTGCCGCTGGGCGACAGCCCCGAGATGTTCGCCCTCAGCCCCGACGGCAAGACCGTCTACGTGTCGATCGAAGACGAGAACGTGGTGGCGGCCTACGACATCGCCGGCAAGAAGGCGCTGTTCGAGGTGAAGACCGGCGGCGAACCCGAGGGTGTGCTGGTCACGCCCGACGGCAAGACCGCCTACGTGACTTCCGAGGTGGCCAACCTGGTCCACGTGATCGACCTGGGCACGAAGAAGGTCACGAAGAACATCCAGGTGGGCAAACGCCCACGCCGTTTCATGCTCGCCGCCGGTGGCGCCGAGCTGTGGGTCAGCAACGAACTCGACGCCTCGGTGAGCGTGGTCGACACCCGGACCCACACCGAAAAGCAGAAGATCCAGTTCACCGTGAAGGGCATGCGCGAGACCGACATCACCCCCGTGGGCATGGCGCTCAGCCCGGACGGCAAAAGCATGTGGGTCGGCCTGGGCCGGGCCAACCACGTGGCCGAGGTGGACGTGGCGAGCAAGGCGGTGAAGCACCAGGTGCTGGTGGGCAAACGCGCCTGGGGCCTGACCATGCACCCGAACGGCAGGACCCTGTACGTGGCCAACGGCCTGTCGGACGACATGACGCTGATCGACGCTGCTTCGGGCAAGGCACTGAAGACGGTGCCGGCTGGCCGCGTACCCCACACCATCCTTGTTGGTCAATGAACCACCCCCATCGCTTGCCCACTTCGTTGGGCCGCTCTGTCCCTCAAGGGGTCATGCCTGCGGTCTGGCGAAGCCAGTTCCGCGGCATTCTCGGTTCCGGTCTGTGGCGCGCCGCCGGGTTGGCGTTGCTGGGCGTTTCGGGCTTGCTTGCCTTGCCTTCCTTCGCCGCGACCAAAGTCACCATCGCCGTGGTGTCGCTGGACGGCGACCCGCGCCACGCGCCGCGCCGCATGGAACGCGCTTACCCGGGCCACCCCACGGGGCGGGCGATGGATGGGGTGAAGCTCGCGGCCGAGGACTCGGCGTTTGAGCTGGACGCGGCCGGGCTGGAGCTGGTGGTGAAGGACGTGGTGCTGCCCAACGCCGCCGCGCTGCCCCAGGCGCTGGCCGAGCTGAAAGCAGCGAAGGTGCAGCACCTGGTGGCCGACCTGCCGCTGGCCGAGCTGCGGCAACTGGTGCAGGCCGCGCCCGCCGCGCTGGGCGGCGCCATCGTGTTCAACACCGGGCTGGACGACGACGGCCTGCGCGCGCAGCAGTGCGCCGCCCACCTGCTGCACACGCTGCCCAGCCGCGCCATGTTGTCGGACGCGCTGGCGCAGTACCTGGCCGCGCGCAACTGGCGCAAGGCGCTGGTGTTGCAGGGCCCACTGCCGGGCGACGCGCTGCAGGCCGATGCCTTCAACCGCTCGGCCAAGCGCTACGGGATCAAGATCACGCAGCAAAAGCCCTTCAAGCTCACCGGTGACCCGCGCGAACGCGACCTGGGCAACACGCGCCTGCTCACCGGCGAGCGCGAGCACGAGTTCGTGGCGGTGATGGACAGCGATGGCGAGTTCGCCCGCACCGTGCCCTACGCCACCCAGTGGCCGCGCCCGGTGGTGGGCGCCAGCGGTCTGTTGGCCGCGGCCTGGCACCCGCAGTGGGAGCGTTACGGCGGGCCGCAGCTCAGTCGCCGCTTTCACAAGCTCGCGCAGCGCCCCATGCAGGGCCACGACTGGGCCGCCTGGATGGCCGGGCGCGCGGTGGCGACCGTGCTGGTGGACGCGCCCAAGGCCCCGGTTGCGCAGCAGCTCAAGGCGCTGCGTGGGGGCGCGGTCACGCTCGACGGCTTCAAGGGCCGCAAGCTCTCGTTTCGCGCTTGGGACGGCCAGCTGCGCCAGCCGGTGTTCGTGATCCATGTGGACGGTGTGGCCGGCCTGGCGCCGCTCGACGGCGTGTTGCACCGCACGGACGTGTTGGACACACTCGGCGTGGACGAACAGGAGAGCGCGTGCAAGAACCGCTGACCATGCCCCCACCGGGTCTGCCCGTGGCGCCACCGCTGGCGCTGCACCTGCTGCGCGCACTGCGCGCGGTGGTGGGCCGCGAGCTCAACCGCTTCCTGCGCCAGCCCACGCGCCTGGGCTCGGCGCTGGTGCGCCCGCTGCTGTGGTTCGTGGTGTTCTCCGCCGGTTTCAACAACGTGTTTGGCGTGGCGATTCAGCCGCCCTACGAGACCTACATCGAATACAAGGCCTACATGGTGCCCGGCCTCTTGGGCATGGTGGCCCTGTTCAACGGCATGCAGAGTTCGCTCTCGATGGTGTACGACCGCGAGATGGGCGTGATGCGCCTGCTGCTCACCGCGCCGCTGGCGCGCGGCTGGCTGCTGGCCTTCAAGCTGCTGGCGGGCACCTGCCTCTCGGTGCTGCAGATGGGGGTGTTCCTGGCCATCGCCTGGGCCTTTGGCGTGGAGGTGCCGCTGGTCAATCTGCCGGGCCTGCTGCTGGCCATGGCCAGCGGCGCCACGCTGCTGGCCGCGCTGGGGCTGATGCTCTCGGTGTACGTGAAGCAGCTGGAGAACTTCGCCGGCACCATGAACTTCGTGATCTTTCCGATGTTCTTCATCAGCCCGGCGCTGTACCCGCTGTGGAAGCTGGAAGAGTCGGGCGCGTGGTGGCTGCTCAAGCTGGCCGAGTGGAACCCTTTCACCCACGCGGTGGAGGTCATGCGCTACGCCATGGTGGGGCAGTTCTCGGGGCTGTCGTGGGCGGTGGTGCTGGGCTGCAGTGCCGTGTTTTTTGTAGCGGCCTTGTGGGGCTACGACCCGCAACGCGGCTGGACGAGGAGATGACCACCCGGCGTGATCTTCTCGTGGGCGGCGCGGGCCTGGCCTGCTGGCCTGGGCTGCGCGCGCAGGACGACCCCACCGGCGGCGACCCGCTGGGTTCCATGCAGTACCCCAGCCTGCGCGAGCAGACCATCGGCAAGGCCATCGCAAAGTTCTCTGACGCGGTGACGATCAAGGGCCCGGCTTTCGCCGACGATGCGATGAACGTGCCGCTGCTGGTGGACGCGCGTGGGCTCGACAAAGTGGGTGGCGGTGTCGCGCGCATCCGCGTGGCGGTGGACCGCAACCCGGTGCGCCAGGTGCTGGACTTCGAGCCGCTGCGCGCGTTGCCCATGCTGGCCTTTCGCATCCGCATGGAGCAGGCCTCGCCGGTGCGCGCCTTCGTGCAGACCCAGGACGGCCAGTGGCACGTGGGCAGCACCTGGGTGCAGGCGGCGGGCGGGGGCTGCACGGTGCCCGGCGCCACGCGGGCCGATGGCTCCTGGAGCCAGACCCTGGGTCAGGTGCAGGCGCGCTTTTTCAACAACGTGCTCGAAGGCAGCCGCCGCCTGCGCGTGCGCGTGATGCACCCGATGGACACGGGGTTGGTCGCGGGCATCCCGGCCTTCTACATCGAAGAGCTGCGGCTGGTGGATGGCGCGGGCCAGGTCTGGTGGAAGCTGGCCCTGCACGAGCCGGTGTCGGAAAACCCGCTCATCACGTTTGAGCTGCCGCCGCAGGCGGTGAGCGGCCTGCGGCTGGTGGGGCGCGACAACAACGGCAACCGGATTGATGCCGAGGTGGGGGCGTGAAGCGACTGCTGTGTGTCGCCGCCTGCGTGCTTTCAGCCGCTGTGCAGGCCCAAGCCATCCCGGTGCCTCCGCCGGTATCGAAGCCCGACGCCGCCACCTTCAATTACGACCTGCGGCCGCGCCAGATCGCCGAAGGCACCTGGGTGATCGAAGGCGCGGTGGCCGACTTCAGCCGCGCCAACGGCTGCAACATCATCAACACCGCCTTCATCACCACCGGCGCGGGCGTGGTGGTGATCAACACCGGGCCCTCGCGCCTGTACGGCGAGCAGCAACGCCGCGCCATCGAGCGCCTCACGCGCGAGCCGGTGCAGCGCGTGCTGAGCCTGAACCTGCACCCCGACTACTTCTTTGGCAACCAGGCCTGGGCCGACCGGCCCACGCAGGCGCTGCCCGGCAGCATCGCCGGCATGCAGGCCGAAGGCGGCGCCTACGCCGACAACCTTTACCGCCTCTGTGGCGACTGGATGCGCGGCACCGAGTCCAGCCCAGCGCGCGAGTCGGTGCCACCGCAGACCCTGCCGCTCGGCCAGCACCGGCTGGAGCTGATGCGCCTGCAGGGCCACACGGCCGACGACCTCGTGCTGCTCGACCACCACACCGGTGTGCTGTTCGTCGGCGGACTGGTGTTCGCTGAACGCGTGCCCACCACGCCGCACGCCGACTTTGAACGCTGGCTCGCCAGCCTGGATGTGCTGGAACAGCTCATCACCAGCGGCCGGGTGAAAACCGTGGTGCCCAGCCACGGCCCGGTGCACAGCGGGCTGGCCGGTGTGCGGCAGACGCGCGACTGGCTGCGGTGGCTCACCGTGCTGATGCAGACCAGCGCCGAGCGCGGGCTCGACCTGGGCGAGGTGCTGCGCACGCCGGTGCCCGAGCGCTTCGCGCGCTGGGCCGCGCAACCGGCCGAGCTGCACCGCAGCCTGAGCCAGTGGTACCCGCGCTACGAGCAGCGCGCCCTGGCCGGCCCGGCGCCCGGCCGTTGACGCGCGGCGCGGGTGCCTGGACGCCCGCGGGCTGTTGCAGCCTGACCATGTGGCTGCCACATTTCTGAACAGTGTCACGGCCCCGATGCAGGCGGGGGAACAGTGGCTGGCGCAGTTCTGCGCGCCAACCCCCACTCAGGCCTAGGGAATACCCTCGGAACCGTCGCAAAAAGACGCGGAAAAGGCGCCCAAAAAACGCGAAAAAGGCTTGGGAGCGGCGTGGCACAGAAGTTGCCCCCTTGATGCACGTGCAACCCACAGACCGGAGGGTCGGGAGTTCACGAACGGCCGGGCACGCCAGCCCATCAACCTCACGAACGAGCAGGAGACAAACCAGTGAAACGCACTCTATTGAGCCTTTTGGTCATGGCCGCCACGGCCCATGTCGGCGCCCAGGGCGTGACCGACGCGATGATCGCGGACGACGCCAAGACCCCCGAGAACGTGCTCAGCTGGGGCCTGGGCACCCAGGGCCAGCGCTACTCGTCGCTGACCGGCATCAACGAAAAAACCATCGCCAAGCTGGTGCCCGCGTGGTCCATGTCTTTCGGTGGTGAAAAGCAGCGCGGCCAGGAAGCTCAGCCGCTGGTGAACAAGGGCAAGATGTTCGTCACCGCATCCTATTCGCGCATCTTCGCGCTCGACACCAAGACCGGCAAGAAGCTCTGGAAGTACGAGCACCGCCTGCCCGAGGGCATCATGCCCTGCTGCGACGTGATCAACCGCGGCGCCGCGCTGTACGACAACCTCGTCATCTTCGGCACGCTGGACGCCCAGCTGGTGGCGCTCGACCAGGACACCGGCAAGGTGGTGTGGCGCGAGAAGATCGACGACTACTCCGCCGGCTACAGCTACACCGCTGCGCCGCTGATCGCCGAAGGCCTGCTCATGACCGGTGTCTCCGGTGGTGAGTTCGGCGTGGTCGGCCGCGTGGAAGCGCGCGACCCCAAGACCGGCAAGATGGTCTGGGTGCGCCCCATGGTCGAAGGCCACATGGGCTACAAGGACGGCAAGGAAAACGGCATCACCGGCACCACCAACGCATCGTGGCCCGGCGAGACCTGGAAGACCGGTGGCGCGGCCACCTGGCTCGGCGGCAGCTACGACCCCAAGACCGGCCTGGCCTATTTCGGCACCGGCAACCCCGGCCCCTGGAACAGCCACGTGCGCAAGGGCGACAACCTGTATTCGGCCTCCACCGTCGCCATCGACGTGAAGACCGGCCAGATCAAGTGGCACTACCAGACCACGCCCAACGACGGCTGGGACTACGACGGTGTGAACGAGTTCATCACCTTCGACATGGACGGCAAACGCGTTGGCGCCAAGGCCGACCGCAACGGCTTCTTCTACGTGCTGGATGCGGCCGACGGCAAGCTGCTCAACGCCTTCCCCTTCGTGAAGAAGGTGACCTGGGCCACCGGCATCGACCTCAAGACCGGCCGCCCCAACTTCGACCCCGCCAACCGCCCGGGCGACCCGACCGCGGCCGGTGGCGATGGTGCCAAGGGCAAGCCGGTGTTCTCGGCGCCCGGCTTCCTGGGCGGCAAGAACCAGATGCCCATGGCCTACAGCCCCAAGACCGGCCTGTTCTACGTGCCCACCAACGAATGGGGCATGGAGATCTGGAACGAACCCATCACCTACAAGAAGGGCGCCGCCTACCTGGGCGCGGGTTTCACCATCAAGCCGCTGTTTGACGACCACATCGGTTCGCTGCGCGCCATCAACCCCAAGACCGGCAAGGTCGAGTGGGAAGTGAAGAACGAAGCGCCGCTCTGGGGTGGTGTGCTGACCGTGGGCGACCTGGTGTTCTGGGGCACGCCCGAGGGTTACCTGAAGGCGGCCGATGCCAAGACCGGCAAGGTGGTCTGGCAGTTCCAGACCGGCTCCGGCGTGGTGGCCCCTCCCATCACCTGGACCGAAGGCGGCGATCAGTACGTGAGCGTGGTCTCCGGCTGGGGTGGCGCGGTGCCGCTGTGGGGTGGTGAAGTGGCCAAGAAGGTCAACTTCCTCGAACAGGGCGGTTCCGTCTGGACCTTCAAGTTGATGAAGTAGGTTCCCCCCTGCGCCGCTTTGCGGCGTCCCCCCTGAGGGGGGACCACACCTTGGACCGGCGGAGCCGGATCCTTGGTGTGTGCTGGGTGGGGGCTCTTGGCGGTTTCTGCCGAGTTTGAGCCCTCACCCTTTTTTGTTTCTGTTGTTTTTCGAGATCGACATGCGCACTCTCATCCTCCTCACCTCCGGCCTCCTGTTCGCCTCTGGCGCCGCACACGCGGTGGACGAGGCCGCCGCCATCGAACTGGCCAAGAACAACGGTTGCCTGTCCTGCCACTCGGCCAAGGAAAAGATCGTCGGGCCGGCCTACAGCGCCGTGCACGAAAAATACAAGGACGACAAAGACGCCGTGGCCTCACTGGTGCAGTCCATCCAGAACGGCTCCAAGGGCAAATGGGGCCGCATTCCCATGCCCGCACACCCCAGCATGAGCCCGGCCGACATCAAGACCCTGGCCGAGTGGGTCATGACCATCAAACCCTGAACCGGCGGCGCAGGTACTCGGCGGTTGTGCGCCGAACCCCTGCGCCCGGGCCTCCATCAGTCCTTGCCGTCGTCTTCACAGTCCGATTTGCCCACGGCATCGCAACTGTCGTCGTCGCCACCGGCCGAGTCATCGTCGCTGGAGTCGTCGTCGGTGTCGTCGTCCGGACTGTCATCGTCGCCGTCGTCCGGGGTGTCATCGGCAGAGTCCTGATCTTCGAGCTTGACACGGCTGGCCACCATGGTGCCGTTGGTCATCGTTCCATACACCTCGACGCGCACCCCGACGGCCAGCGTGGTGGGGGCAGCGCTCGCATCGACAGGGATGCCGTCCACGCTGAAATGGGTGGGGCCTGAATAGGCTGTCACACGGCCATCGAGCTCATTGGGATCGACATTGGCGTCATCGCCCGCGTCGTCATCGTCGAGTTCGACGCGCCGTGCCTGCAGTCGGCCATTGACCATCTCGCCCTGAATCTCGACCCGGGTTCCCTTGGCCATGTTCTGGGGCACGGCGTTGGAGCCGCTGGCATCGACCGGGATGCCGTCCACGCTGAAGCTCTGCGGGCTGTCAAAGGTGGTCACCGTGCCCTTGTACGACTTGGCTGTGGCGGTGGTGCTGCCGTCACTGCCGCCACCGCAGGCGACCAGGCCTGCCATGAGCAATGAGGCCGATAGCAACCGCAGTCCGGCCAGTGGCGAGCGGGTGGAGGAGGTGTTTGGGTGGTTCATGTCTGTGTGTCCTCATTGGTGTTTGTGATGACGCCATCGACCCGAAGCCGGGCCGGCCGTCGGAGGTGCCCCTCGCACCGCCGACGCAACGATGCGATCCGTCCCTTAAATCCGCCTGAAATGCGTTCTTTCTTTCCGCGTTTACGTTTTGTTGCCTGGCCTGTGCCGCGGGTCGCGCGGTGTTGTGCTGATACGTGTTGTCACATCTGGAGACCGGGCCGCTCGCCTACCCTGGGTAGCATCCACTTCGGCTTTTTTCACATGGAGACCCTCATGAACAACCCACACCGAATCAACACTCTGAACACCCTGCGCCCGCTCGTGCTGGCCATCGCCGGCCTGGCCGCTGGCGCCGCCTGGGCCCAGGTCACCGTGGTGGTCGAACCGGTGCCGACCGTCGTCGATCCCGTCGTGTCTGCGCGACAGCAAGAGATGGCCCTGCAACTGGCCCGGGCCAACCTCAGCCAGCAGGGCATCACCGAACCCACCACCGCACAGCTCGCCCTGGCCACCAGCGATGTGCAGGCGCTGCGCGACAGCGGCATGGGCTGGGGCCAGATCGCCAACAGCCTGGGCCTGCGCCTGGGCGCCGTGGTCAGCGCGGCCAACCGGGCCGACAAAGCCGACGGACTGACCGTCGCGACCACCACCGGTCGCCCCGCAACGGCGGGCAGCAAAGCAAAGGGCGGTAACAGCGGCAACAGCAATGCCGGTGGCGGCCAAGGCGCCGGCAACAGCGGCAACAAGGGCGGAGGTTCCAATGCGGGCGGCGGTGGCAACGCCGGCGGTAACTCCGGTAACGGCGGCAAAGGCGGCAACTCCGGCAATGGCGGGGGCGGCAACGGTGGTGGAAAGGGCGGCGGCAACGGCGGCGGCAAGCGCTGATCCGGTTCGGTAACGCACCACGCGGGTTGCATGCCCGCGACGTGGTGCGTTGCTGCTTGGAAGGAGCGAGGCGGCTGGGGTCTGCCGGGGGCAGCCCCGCCGTCCATCATGGCTCTGTTCATCAATGACCGCTCGGTCATTTTTTCCTTGGCCGCAGGGGGTTGTGCACACAAAATTACCGATAGGTAATCAAGCAGGTGCACAACCATGCCCCATCCAAAAAAAGTCCCGATCGGTAATTCATCTGATTTGGCAGCGGTCGTCAAGACCTCGGCCGAGTTGGGCGCCCTCGTGCGAAACCAACGCGCCCGGCTCGCCCTGCGTCAGCTTGACGTGGCGGGCCTGGGCAACACCGGCAACCGCTTCATCGTCGAGCTGGAAAACGGCAAGCCCACCGTACAACTGCAGAAGGTGCTCGACCTGCTGGATCTGCTGGGTCTGGAGGTGGTGGTCCGGCCCAAATCGCGGCAGGCCATCTGATGGCCCGGCCCGACACGCTGGACGTGTTCTTCGGCACCGAGCGCGTGGGCGCGGTGCGCGACGCATCGCCCCTCGTCTTTGAATACGCAGCCAACTGGCTGCAGCGCGCCCAGCCCCGGCCCGTGGCCGCCATTCCCTTGCTGCCCGGCCCACAGCGGTCCGATGCCGTGCAGGCCTTCTTTGAAAATCTGCTGCCCGAAGGCGAGCTGCGCGTCTACCTCTCCGGGCAGCGCAAAGCCTCCACCCTGTTTGCGATGTTGCTGGAGGTGGCGGGTGACACGGCCGGTGGCTTCGTGCTGCTGCCCGCCGGTCAGGTGCCGCAGCCGTCCCGCTACGAGGCCACCACATGGGCCGCGCTGGACCTGCGCCACCTGGTGCAGTGGGTGTTCTTC
The DNA here is from genome assembly GCF_020510445.1 of Hydrogenophaga taeniospiralis. NCBI lineage: Bacteria > Pseudomonadati > Pseudomonadota > Betaproteobacteria > Burkholderiales > Comamonadaceae > Hydrogenophaga > Hydrogenophaga taeniospiralis. The sequence continues at coordinate 4,321,700 of NZ_JAHBAG010000001.1, read as the reverse complement.
AACCTGTTCACCTGCAACAACGACAGCCACGCCAAAAACCTGTCCATCTACGAGCTGCCCGGTGCTGGTGTGCGGCTCACCCCGTTCTACGACCTCATGTGTACCCGTATCTACCCCGGCCTCTCGCGCGAATTCGCGTTCAGCTTGGGGCGTGAAGTGTTGCCCGGCCAGGTGGGGGCCGCGAGCAGGTGACCGCGCTGGCGCGCGAGCGACCGCCGCCGAACTTGCGCGTCAGCTACCGGCTGCGCTGCAGGGGGCGTGCGACGAACTGGCGCCGCTGCTCGCGCCCAGCGGGCGGGTGTTTCTGGAGAAACTGCGCTTGTGGGTGGTGTCGAACACGGCGAAGACAGCGGAGCGGCTGGCGGGAGCTGATGAGCAGCGTGGCACCAAGTGAAACTATGGTGTCGGCACAACGTTCACCCACTTGCTGCGCAGCTTCAAGGGCATGGCCACCAAGCGGCCAGAGTGCCAGGCCTTGTTGCAGACCGATGTTGCTGCCTCATCGCTCCCACTCCGCTGTGAGCACGCCCCCGGTGAGAAACCCACTGGGCACTTTTTCCTCGCGCTCGAACTTCACCAACCCCTCGCCCTGGCAATACCACTCGCGGCTGATCAGAGGCACGTCGGTGAAGCCGTTCACCGGGTCGGTGTAGAGGTTCAGGCGGGCCAGGCCGACCACGCGCAGGCAGGGTTGGTGGGTGCTGCCATCGGCGAGCTTCACGCTGTCGTCCACCGCTTCGATGCGCCAGGTCATCTGCGCCTTGTGGGTGTATTTCAGGTCGCGTGGGTGTTCGTTCCGGCGCTGGATCAGGTAGGGCACGGTGGGCGTGGTCCATTCGGTGCCGACCTGGTACGGTGCTTTCAGCACCCAGATCGGGTCGGCGTCGGCCGTGGGCTGGTTGTCGATGTCGGTGCGGGTGGCGATGCGGCGGATGCCTTGCTCGTCCGCCTTGAGGTAGTAGCTCACGCCGGCGGAGTGGTGGCGCACGGCGACGGTCTGGTCTTGAAACGTCTCGGGCTGGGCCACGCGCAGGGTCCATTGTTCGGGTTCGCGGGGCTCTTCGCTGGTGTAGCGCACGGCCAGGGTTTGTTCGTCGCCTTCGCGCAGGGGGAACCAGTCATTGCCTTGGTTGCTGGGGTTGCAGGCGGTGAGGAAGAGGGTGGCTGCTGTGGCCGCGATGGTGATGGGTGAGGTGTGGGTGCGCGGGCCCTCACCCCGACCCTCTCCCGCGGGCGGGAGAGGGGGCAAGACACTGCGGCTGGTTGGGGTGCGAGCGCTCATTTTTCGGGTAACTGGGCGCGTGGCAGGTCCGTCAACTTGATCTCCACCTTGTCGTTGCTCGCGGGCAGCAGCCAGGCCAGGCCGCCCTGGCCGCGTTTGGGCTCGGTGCTGCCCATCTGGGTGTTGCCTTCGCGCGCCTTCTTGATGCCGTCACCGAGGATGCGGTGCAGGTCTTTTTCATACGGCAGGCGAAACACGCGCGGCATTTCCAGCGGCGCGTTGTCTTTCATGGGGTTGACCCAGATGTAGATGGCGCCCTTGTGGCCGCGGCCGGGGCTGGGCTCGTCGAACACGGCCGAGAGCAGCATGAAGCGCTTGGGCAGGGCATCGTCGCTTGGCCAGCCGGCGATGCCTTGCAGCGTGTGGTGGCCAAACAGATAGAAGCCGCTGACCAGCAGCACCATCGCGCCCTTCACGGCCCAGGGCCAGCGCGTGGCCAGGCACAGGCAGAGCAGCAGGAACGCGAGCAGCGCGTACACCAGCACGAGCAGCAGCAACTGGGAGGAGACGGCAGGGATCATGATTGTTCTGGTGGGGGTCAGAGTCCGGAGCGCTGCACGATCGTCAGGGGCCGGGTGTTGAGGTCGGTGACGTTGCCGCCCTCGTCGATGCTGAAGCGCACCAGGGTGCGTTCGTCGCCCTTGGCGGGGATCTGCTGCGTGCCGGTGTAGACGATCTCGGCCTGCGGGTTGACCTTCACCACGGCCACCGACACGTCCACCGGCAGCTTGTCTTTGCTTTCGTAGTAGTGCGCGTTCACCACGTATTCGCCCGGCACCAGGCCGCGCAGGGTGACGATCTCCTGGCGGACCGGGCTGCTGATCTCGCGGCCGTTGACGAGCACGCTGTTGTTCTTGGCGCCGCGGTCGTCGCGGTCCAGGTGCAGCATGCCGGCGTCGCGCTGGCGGAACCACAGCGTCTTGCCGCCGGGCTCCAGCACCCAGGCGTCCACGTCGTTGGGGTTGTTGTCGGGCCAGGACACGGTGACGATGAACTCGGCCTTGGCCGGGATGTCGCCGGCCTTGCGGGCCTTGGGGTTGAACGAGAGCAGGGCGATGACGAAGCAGAAGACGAAGGCGATCAACATGTTGAACAACATGTCGTAGAACGGATCGGTCTCGGTGTCACGGACCGCGCGGCCGATCGCCATGGGGCGGCTCCTGCGGTGGGGTGGCGGGCGGCGTGAGGCCGGCGGCCAGGGTGTCGGCCACCAGGGCGTCGGCAAAGCGGTCGAGCCGCATGAGCTGCAGGCCGAGCAGGATGTTGCCGGTGAGGCCGGTCACGGTGGTGAGCAGCGCGATGCCCAGGCCGCCGGTGAGGTTCTTGAGCAGCAGCGACGACTGGCTGGCGTCGAAGCTGTCCATCTGGCCGAGCTGCAGCGCGAGGATGGAAAAGCCGATCACCTTGCCGAGCAGGCCGAGCTTGAGCTGGATGCCGTTGAGCCACCAGGCCATTTCGTGCGGGCCGTGGGCGCGCTCGCCCAGCACCTGCAGCCAGATGGAATGATCGGCACCGGGCAGTGCGCAGCCCTGGTGGTATTCGGCGCTCCAGCCGGTGGGTGACGTGGGGTGGTGCGCTGCGGCGAGCTGCGCGTCGAGCCGCTGGCGTTGCCAGCCCAGCACCCAGGCGCGGCGCCCGGCCCAGACCGAGCAACCGATGAACAGCAGCACGATGGTGACGGTCAGGCCCGTCGGGTCGGCGTCCACCAGCCGGTGCCAGGCACCGGCCTGCCACAGCAGCAGGGCGCCAAACACCAGCAGGCCCATGTAGGCCAGCCAGAGCAGGAACAGGCCGTGCTCCATGCGCTCCAGCGCCAGCGTGCCGTGGCTGGCGCCGGGTATGCGGCTCACCAGCGAGGCACCGAGCATGCGGTGGTGTGGGGCGCTGGCGGGCGTGGGTGGGTTCATGCGTTGGGTTCAGGATGCAACAGACGCGACTCGGCGTCGCTGCGGAACACGATGGGGATGTTGCGCCGCGCGGGTGCGTTCTTCACCACCTGCACCACCTTGTGGTGGTGGGCCGACTTGCTGCACACCGGGTCGGTCTCGGTGGCGTCGCCGGTGATCAGGAAGGCCTGGCAGCGGCAACCGCCAAAGTCTTTATGGCGTTCGTCGCAGGTTCGGCAGGTGGGCTTCATCCAGCTGTCGCCGCGGTAGGCGTTGAAGGCGTTGCTGCGCTGCCAGATCTCGGCGATGGACGTGTCTTTCACGTTGGGCAGCTGCAGGCCGGGCAGGTCGCGCGCGTTGTGGCAGGGCATGGCCAGGCCGTCGGGGGCGATAGAGAGGAACACCGCGCCCCAGCCGTTCATGCAGGCCTTGGGCCGCTCTTCAAAGTAGTCGGGCACCACGAACAGCACGCGGCATTTCGGGCCGGTCTTGCCTTCCTGTTCGGCGCGGAAGCGGTTGACCACGGCCTCGGCTTCCACGAGTTCTTCGCGCGTGGGCATCAAATGGTCCCGGTTGACCCAGGCCCAGCCGTAGTACTGCGTGTTGGCGAGCTCCAGGTACTCGGCTTCGAGTGCCACCGCCATCTCGATGATCTTGCCCACGTGCGGCAGGTTGTGCCGGTGCAGCACGCAGTTCATCACCATCGGCCAGTCGTGCGCCTTGATCAGCTTGGCCACGCGCTGCTTGAGTTCGAAGGTCTTGGTGTGGCTCAGAAAATCGTTCAGCTCCCGGGTGGAGTCCTGGAACGAGAGCTGCACGTGGTCGAGCCCGGCGTCTTTGAGCTTCTGCGCACGCGCGGGTGTGAGGCCCACGCCGGAGGTGATGAGGTTGGTGTAGTAGCCCATGGCATGGGCTTCCTGCACCAGTTCTTCCAGGTCGTCGCGCAGCAGCGGCTCGCCGCCCGAAAAGCCCAATTGCGCCGCGCCCAGCTTGCGAGCCTGCCGCATCACGTCCACCCATTGCGCGGTGCTCATCTCGTCGTGGATGTGCGCGTGCTGCGTGGGGTTGTAGCAAAACACGCAGTGCAGCGGGCACTTGTAGGTGAGCTCGGCCAGCAGCCAGAGCGGCTGGCCGACGGTGGGGGGGTCAGTCGATCCAGCCACGGCGTTGTCCTTCCTCAAGAAGTGCGCGCACTTCGGGCGCAATGCCTTGCGCGTTGAACGCGGCTTCCAGCTCGGCGACGATGCCTTCAAACGTCCGCTCGCCGTCGCAACGCTGCAGGATTTCAGCGGCCGATGGGTTGAGCTGCACCATGCCCTCGGGGTACAGCAACACCCAGCGGCTTTGCGCTTCCTCGTACTGCAGGCGGAAGCGCCGCGAGAGCTTGGGTTGATTCGGCAACGTACTCATCGCAGTGCCCATATGGGTTGTTCGATGCGGCGCAGAAACCTGTCCGGCGTGCGTGTCAATCCCAGCACACGCCGAAGATCCGGCTTTGCCGGTCCAAAGGCGTGGTCCCCCTGGGGGGAAGCCGCGAAGCGGCGCAGGGGGGAGTTCATCACTGACAGGCTTTCTCGATCGCGTCGAGCATGGTCCAGAGAATGTCCAGCTTGAACTGCAGGATGTCCAGCGCGTGGTGCTGAGCCTGCCGGGTCTGGAAATGCGCCAGCGTGACCTGCAGACCGTGTTTGACGTCGCGCGTGGCCAGCGGAATGCGGTTGCGGAAATAGGCCAGGCCGTCGGACTCGATCCAGGGGTAGTGCGTGGGCCATGTGGCCAGGCGGTCTTTGTGGATCTGCGGCGCGAACATCTCGGTGAGCGAGGAGCACACGGCTTCCTGCCACGGCGCCTTGGCCGCGAAGTTCACGTAGGCGTCGCAGGCGAAACGCACCGCGGGCACCACGCCCTGCAGCGACCACAGGTCTTCGCGCGAGATGCCGACCGCCTCGCCCAGTCGCGTCCAGGCTTCGATGCCGCCCGCGGCCGATCCTTCAAAGTCACCATGGCCGTCGTGGTCCAGGATGCGCTCCAGCCACAGCCGGCGGTGCGCGCGGTCGGGCATGTTGGCGAGGATGGCGGCGTCCTTGCGCGGGATGCAGATCTGGTAATAGAAGCGGTTGGCCACCCAGCAGCGGATCTCGTCGGGCGTGCAGCCACCGGCGTTCATGCGCACGTTGAACGGGTGGTGGATGTGGTACGAGCGGCCCTTGTCGCGCAGCTGGGCCTCGAAGGCTTCGGGGCTCCAGGCGGGCAGGTGGTTGTCGTTGCGGATGGCTTGGGCGATTTCCATGGTGCGGGCTCTAAAAAACAATGTCCATGCCGTCGTGGGCAACCTCGATGCCGTGAGCCGTGAGTTCGGCCCGTTCGTCGGAGTCTTCCACCAGCATGGGGTTGGTGTTGTTGATGTGGATGAGGATCTTGCGGATGTGGGCGGGCAGGCGGTCGAGCTGTTCGACCATGCCGCCGGGCCCGCTTTGTGGCAGGTGGCCCAGGTCGGTGGCGGTCTTGCTGTGCAGGCCCATGCGCTGCATTTCGTCGTTGGTCCAGAAGGTGCCGTCGACCAGTACCACCGAACAAGTGGCCATGAGCTCCAGCAGCGCTGGCGTGACCTCGCCCAGGCCGGGCGCGTAGAACACGCGCTGGCCGTTCAGCGGGTTGGTGATCACCAGGCCGATGTTGTCGCCTGGGCGCGGGTTGCCGCGAAACGGGGAATACGGCGGCGGCTTGGACGAGAGCGACACGCACTGCAGCTGCACATCGGGCAGGCCGGGCACGGGCAGCGTGCGGCCGTCGATGGCCAGCGCATGCGTGCTCACGCCGCAGAAGTGGGAGAGGATTCGGGTGATGGGAAAACCGTCGGACAGGTCCGAGAGCACCTCGGGCGTGGCCAGCAGGGGCAGCGGCGTCTGGCGCTCGCGCAGCATCAGGAGGCCGGTGACGTGGTCGATCTGCGCGTCGATCAGCAGCGCGGCGGCGATGCCGCTGTCGCGGATGGCGCGGGCCGGTTGCAACTCGGGGTTGTCGCGGATCTGGGTCAGGATGTCGGGCGAGGCGTTGACCAGCAGCCAGTCGGTTCCGTTGGCACTGACCGCGATGGACGACTGCGTGCGTGCACGCGCCTTGAGCGTGCCGCGGCGAAAGCCGTCACAGTTGGGGCAGTTGCAGTTCCATTGCGGGAAACCGCCGCCGGCCGAAGAGCCGAGAACCCGTATGTGCATGTCAGTTCACCGTGGAAAGGAACAAAAAAGGCGCACGTGTGGTTGACCCGTGCGCCCCGATCACATCTGCCAGCGCCGCTCAGCGGTTGGCGATGTACATCGTGATTTCGAAGCCGAAACGCAGGTCGGTGAAAGCGGGGGTGGTCCATTGCATGGTTTGTCTCCAGTAAAGTGGGTTGGCATGAAACATGTCTGCGAACTTGTCAGCACCACTGCACCTCAAGCCGCCACCATGTTCAGCAATATCGATGCCACAAACCACCAGGCTAGGGACAACCCTGAGCCGGTGCGTGGCGCCAGCCCGCGCAGCGCCTGGCCGCGGCCTGCGGTGTTGCCGCTCGGGCGCGGTCACCGCATGGCGTTTCGCACCGTGGGCGACCCGCGGGGTGAGCCCTGGTTGCTGCTGCACGGCGGGCCGGGCAGCGGCTGCCAGCCGGGCATGCTCGCGCCGCTGGACCTGTCGCGCCAGTGGGCGATTGCGCCCGACCAGCGCGGCTGCGGCGCCAGCCGCCCCAGAGGGAAAACCACCGCCAACACCACCCACGCGCTGGTGGCCGATCTGGAGACGCTGCGGCGGCATCTGGGCGTCGAGCGCTGGTCGCTGCTGGCGGGGTCGTGGGGCACGGTGGTGGCACTGGCTTATGCCAAGGCGCACCCGCAGCGGGTGCAGCGCCTGGTGTTGCGCGGCGCTTTCGCGCTGAGCCGGCGCGAGGTGGGCGGGCTGCTGCAGCCCCCGGTGCGCACGCTGGGCGCGCTCGGCCCGGAGCCCGCCTGGCCCGCCAGGCCCGGTCGGTCTGTGCCAGCGGTGCTGGCCCGGCTGAGACAACTGCTTCAAAGTGGAACACCCGGTGTTGCAACACTGCGCGTGGTTCGGCGCTGGAGCCTGCTGGAGTCGGTGGCGGCGGGCCGGGGCATGCGGCGCAGCCTGCGGCACGCCTCGCAAGGTGTTGGCGATCTCCCAGGGGGCGGGCCAGGGCCCGGGGAGACGGCCAACCCGTTCTCAGGGCCGGGGCGCGCCGCGCTGGCCGCCGCGATCCGGCGCGATTGGGCGCAGCTGCGGCGCCGGCAACGGCGCGCCCAGGCGCGGGCACACCAGCGGGGGCCGGGCCGCAGCGAGCGCGCCGCGCTGGACAAATACCGCGTGCAGGCGCACTACCTGCGGCGCCAGGGTTTTGTGCGGCCCGGTGAACTCGACCGCGCGGTGTTGCTGCTGGCGCAGCGGGGTGTGCCCGTGGACTGGGTGCACGGCCGCTTCGACGCCATCTGCCCGCCGCAGAACAGCCGCGCCTGGGCCGCCCTGGGCGCGCGCACCGCCCCGCCATGCGCCACGCTGCACCAGCCACCGAGCGGACACCTGGGGAGCGAGCCCGCCATGCTCGCGGCGCTGCGCGCCTGCGTGCGGGGGAGGCCGGTATGAGCGCCGCACGGCCGTTCCGAAGGCGCTCAGCCCCGCAGTGCGCAGCACGGAGGGTTGTCCAGTGAGCGCCGCGCTGCGTGCCCTGGTGCGGTGGCTTGGGCGCGGCGGCGGGCCGCTGCTGCTGTGGCTGGCCGGCGTGGGTGGTCTGTGGGGTGTTGCGGCCCCGGCGCAGGCCGGCCCTGCAGAAGCGCCCGACTGCGGCCAGGCCGAGGCCGTGCCCTGGCAGCGGCTGGCGCCGGGCGTGTGGGTCTGGCCGTCCGCCTTGCCGAGTGACATCTCAGCGCTTAACGCCGGCCATGTGGCGCCCACCAGTGTGGTGATCGACGGCGGCGAGGCGCTCGTGATCGACCCCGGCCCCAGCCACCAGCACGGCCTGCGCGTGCGCGCATCGCTGGCTTGCCGCTTCCAGGCCCGGGTGCGCTGGATCGTCAACACCCATGCGCACGCGGAGAACGTGCTCGCCAACTCGGCCTTTGCCGACCTGCTGGCCGCGGGCCGGCTGGAGATCCTGGCCAGCGCGCCCACGCGCGAGGCCATGCGGCGGCGCTGCCCGGACTGCCTGGCCAGCCTGAGCGCGAAGCTCGGGGCCGACGCGATGGCGGGCACGCAGATCGTGCTGCCCAGCCGCACGCTCACCGAAGGCGAGGTCTTGCGTGTGGGGCGGCACCGCCTGCTGGTGATGCGCGTTGAGCAGGGCCACACCGAAGGCGATCTGGTGCTGTGGAGCGCGCGCGAGCGCCTGCTGTGGGCCGGCGGGCTGGTGTACGGCGAACGGGTGCCCGAGCTGGCCCAGGGCAGCGTGGACGGCTGGCTCGCGGCGCTGGAGCGGCTGGCCGCGCTGCGCCCGCGTGTGCTGGTGTCCAGCACGGTGTCGCGCGCCGTGGCGCCGGGCGCTCTGCCGCCAGCGCTGACGGACACCCGCCACTACCTCGCCGACCTGCGTGCCGGTGTGCTGCAGGCCATGGACCGGGGCCTGCAGGCCAGCGAATCGGGCACCGTGGCGCTGCCAGCCTACCGGACCTGGGCCGGACACACCGAGCGCCACGACTTCAACGTGCAGCGCGCCTGGCGCGAGCTGGAGCCGGTGTGGATGGAGAGGAGTGACCCCTCCGCGCCGGAAACGCACTAGCGCCGGGAGTCACAAGACATCCGGTGGGAGCTGGTCCTTCTTGCGGTAGATGGTGTTGCGCGACACGCCCAGCGCCTTGGCCGCGGCCGACACGTTGCCCTTGTGCAGCCGCAGCATCTGCGCCATGGCGCTCAGGGCCACGTCCTGCAGCCGGCCGCCCTCGGCGATGGGGTCGGGCATCGGGGCGGTACTGGGCATGTCGGGCAGGGGCGGCGCTGGTGTGGCGTGGCCGAGAAAGCGCGCCGCGATCGGGTTGGGCAGGCCGTGCTCCAGCTCTTCCAGGAAATCGTCGGGCAGGTGCTCCATCTCGATCGAGCCCTGGCAGCCCACCATGACCACCGCCGTGCGCAGCAGGTTGTGCAACTGGCGGAAATTGCCCGGCCAGTGGTAGCGCTTGAACAGGTCCATCACCTGGGTCGAGATGCCGATCTGGGCGGCGTTTTCGCACAGCGTGTGCAGGATCTTCTTCACCACGAGTTCGAAGTCCGTGCGTTCGCGCAGCGCCGGCAGCCGCACCACCAGACCGTTGAGGCGGTAGTAGAGGTCTTCGCGGAAGTCGCCGCGCGCGATCATGTCCTTGATGTTCTTGTGGGTGGCGCAGACCACGGCCACGTCCACGTCCACTTCCTTGCCCGCGCCCAGCGGGCTGACCCGGCGCTCCTGCAGCACGCGCAGCAACCGCGCCTGCAGGTGTTTGGGCATGTCGCCGATCTCGTCGAGGAACAGCGTGCCGCCATGCGCCTGCAGGATCTTGCCGATGGAGCCCTTCTTGCGCGCACCGGTGAACGCGCCTTCTTCGTAGCCGAAGAGCTCGGACTCGATCAGCGTTTCGGGGATGGAGGCGCAGTTCACCGACACGAAGGGCTGCGCCGAACGCGGCGAGTCGCCGTGGATGGCCTGGGCCAGCAGGTCCTTGCCGGTGCCGGTCTCGCCCAGGATCATGACCGGGATGTCCTTGCCCGAGACCATGCGCAGCTTGTGGATCACGTTGGACACCTGGGGGTCGCCCGTGTCCAGGTAGTGCAGGGTGGAGAACTGCATTTTCTTCACGCTGGTTTTGAACGGTGCGGCGGGCGCGCCGGCCTGGGCCTCGGCAGCGGGCTCCTGGTCCTGCCCCATGGGCTTGGCCGAGGACCAGGGGTTGGCCTGCTTGATCTTGGCGCGGCACCACACCGACACCCCGTTGTGCAGACACAGCTGTTTCGGGTTGGGCATGGCGCCGCTGAACAGCTCGAACAGCGCCGAGATCGGCAGGCCGAACAGCGAGGAAAAGGTGTGGGCCTTGAGCGCGGCGAAGGGCAGCCCGATCTGGAACTGCGCGCTGCGGTTGGCCGAGATGAAGCGCCCCTCGGGCGAAAACACCGCGATGCCCTCGACCAGGGTGCCGAGGAATTCGGAGCGCGTGTGGAAGTGGATGCGGATCGCCTTGGGGAAGATGTCGGCGAACATGTGGTTCTCGATCATCTGCGCCGACATGCGCACCAGCGCCAGCGTGTGCTGGTGAAAGCTGCGGTGGTCGCCCGTGACGTCGAGCGCGCCGATCACCTGGCCGTAGGGGTCGAAGATGGGCGCGGCCGAACAGGTGAGGAACTTGTTGGCGTTCAGGTAGTGCTGGTTGCCGTGCACCGTGAGCGCTTCTTCCTCGGTGAGCGCGGTGCCGATGGCGTTGGTGCCCTTGGTCTGCTCCGACCAGTCCATGCCCGGCGTGAGTGCCACGCGCGAGGCTTTTTCCAGGAAGTCGGTGTCGCCCAGCGAGTGCAGCACCATGCCCTTGGCCGAGGTCAGCAGCACCATGCTGTGGGTGTTGACGATCTGGTCGTACAGCGTCTCCATGACGGGCGCGGCGTGCTGGAACAGAAAACGGTTTTCGTCCAGGGCCTCGGTCAGCGCCACGCGGCCCGGGCTTGAGAAGTCGGGCTCGGTGTTGGCGGTGATGCCATACGCCTGGGACCGCTGGTGCGACTGCACGATCGGGTCCGGCCCCGCCTCGGCTGAGGCGGCGGGCGGCGCAGGCTCGGCGCCTCTCCCGATGGGGCGCGTGTACATGGCGGCACTCATGTCGTCTCCTGGGTCCGAGGGAAGTCCCCCCCAGTAGTCCATCGGCCATCGCGGATCTTGCGATGCCTCCCGGGGTGCGTTCTCTTCGGTCTTCTGTGGGTCTTGGCTCATGTGATTCTCATCAGTTATGTCCCGCGAAGCAACACTGGTATTCCCGGTGTGATACTGCGCGTGCCTGTTGTCTCCAACAGGGACATAGCAAGTAACCCGCCACCGCCCCCGGGGGGCGCCTTCGCCCGGAAAGCCGGGAAACGGCTCCGCCGTTGTGTCACGCGGCCTGTCCCTCACGGCGCAACTGATTCAATTTGGAACACTTTGCGAGGCAGGGCCTTGTAGGGCGAACACAAGCCCCGGCGGGGCATTCGGGGGCGATGGCGTTGGTGGCCTGCTATTTGCTACCCACAAGCTTGAATCACCCTGACAACCGGAGACAAGCCCCATGAAATTCCTTTCCTTCCCCCCTGCCGCGCGTGGCGCACTGCGCGTCGTCGCCCTGGCCGCCAGCGCCCTCGTGACCGCCGCCGTGATGGCCCACGGCGACGTGACGCCCCAGGCCGTGGACACCAGCACACTGCCCCAGCTCGGCGCCAAGTGGCTCGACGCCAACCCCTACAACGAACAGAACCCGGCCCGCGGTGAAGCGCTGCGCATCGGCACCTCGGCCTACAACCAGAACTGCGCCCGCTGCCACGGGCTCGAAGCCATCTCGGGCGGCATCTCGCCCGACCTGCGCAAGCTCGACAGCGACTGCACCGGCTTCGCCGACGCCGAGAAGAAAGCCACCTGCTTCAAGGAGATGGACGACTACTTCCTCTCCACCGTGCGGCGCGGGCGCGTGCGCGACGGCCGCGTCTACATGCCCCCGTTCGAAGGTACGCTGTCACAGGAAGCCATCTGGTCGATCCGCACCTACATTGAAACCCGTCGCGAGCCCTGAGCGCCTGTCGGTTGAGTCCGCCCGTCTCGTCCGGGCTCAACCGCCCGGACCCACGCCTTTCCATGTCGAACGCCGAGCCGGCACAGACCGAGCCTTCCACCCACCGGAGACAGACACCATGCGAAACACCTCAACCCCCGCCGCCTCGGCGCTCAACCGCCGGCAGGTGCTGGGCGGCGCGCTGCTGCCCCTGCTGGCCGCGGTGTCGCCCGCGCAGGCACAGACCGAGCTCAGCGACCTGGCCCGCATCCGCGCCAGCGGCGCGCTCAAGGTCGCGGTGTACAAGGACAACGCGCCGTTTTCCGACGGTGCCGTGACCGACATGAAAGGGCTGGACGTGGCCCTGGCCGAGGCGCTGGCCCGGCAACTGGGCCTCAAGCTCTCGCTGCTGCCCTTCGATGCCGGCGAGAACATGGGCGACGACCTGCGCAACATGGTCTGGAAGGGGCACTACCTGGGCTACGGCCCGGCCGACGTGATGCTGCAGGTGCCCGCCGACAAATACCTGGCGCAGAAGAACCCCCAGGTGCGGATCCTGGAGCCGTACATGCGGCAGTCGCTGGTGCTGGTGCACGACACGCGGCGCCTGCCCAGCGCGGCGGCCCCCGAAGACCTCAAGGGCCTGCCGCTGGCGGCCGAGCGCGGCGCGGGCGCGGCCAGCGTGCTCATGGGTTATGGCGGGGGGCTGCTGCGCACGCAGGTCTCGATCCACAACACCGGCACCGAGGCGGTCCAGGCCGCGGTGGACGGCAAAGTGGCGGCGGCCTTCGTGACGCGGGCGCAGGCCGAATCGGTGCTGTCGCGCCACCCGGACAGCGCGGGACAGTTCCGCATCAGCAAGATCAACTTCAACAACGGCATCGCCGACACCGGCTGGCCCGTGGGCATGGCGATCAAGTCGGCGAACAAGGAACTGGGCCAGGCCCTCGAAGCCGCGATGAAATCCCTGCGCGACAGCGGTGAGCTGCTGAAGATCTTCCAGCAGAACGGGTTGACGTTGACCGCCCCATGACAAGGCCCGACCGGCGCGAGGTGTCTTGACCGAGAACGCGGTGGAACCGGCTTTGCCGGGCCACTCGCGTTGCCCCTTGGGGGGTGACGCCGCAGGCGGCGCGGGGGGATCACCTCCTACCGATTTTTCGGTAGACCGTGGCGCGGCTGATGCCCAGCACGCGTGCGGCCTGCATCACGTTGCCGCGGGCCTCTTCCACCGCGCGGCGGATCAGTGCGGTTTCCACTTCCCTGAGCGGCACGCCCGCGTGGGTGGCCGGACGCTGCGGCGTGGTGCTGGCGCGCCCGTCGTTGAAACGCGCCAGCACCTGCAGGCGAAGGCCCGACCACAACGGCAGTTCGACCGCGCCGCGCTGGGCGCGGGCGGCGTCGAACAGGTTGTCGGTCGGGATGGCGAACACGTCGCTGCAGTGCGGCCAGGGCGCGCAGGGTGCGAGGGCCAGCATGTCCGCCGCGGCCCGGTTGGTGCCGACGATGACGCCGTCGCGGTCCACGCACACCAGCCCGTCGCTGTCTTCCCCCGGCATGCGGCCGGCCCAGTTCAGGCGCAGCAGCAGGTGGTGTGGCTGCGCGAGGGTGAGCGCGTTTTCGATGCTCAGCGCCGACTGGCTGACCAGGTGCTTGAGGGCCGGGCGTTCGGGCACGTCGACGCCGGTGAGGTCGAGCATGCCCACGCAACGGCCGTCGGGGCCGAACAGCGGCGCGCCCGCGCAACTGTAGACACTGGCGGTGTCGAAGAAGTGTTCGCCCCGGTGCAGCCAGAGCGGCTGCAGTTCGGCCAGCGTGGCACCGATGGCGGTGGTGCCCACGCGGTGTTCGGACAGATCCACCCCCACGCGCGCGATCAGGCTGGCGCGCCGGTCCTGGTGGTCGATCGGGCCGTTGACGTCGATCACCACGCCCTGGGCGTCGGTGAGGATGGCGAAGTAGCGCGTGTCGGCCATGGTGCGCGCGAGCGACTGGATCACCGGTGCGGCCGCGCGCAGCAGGGGCTGGTTGGTTTCCATCACGCGCTTCATGGCGGAGGCGGGCACGGGGTCGAACACCAGCGGCTGGCGGGGCAGGAACCCCTGCGCCAGGCAGCGGCGCCAGGAGCGCTCGATCCAGGGGGCGATCCGCTGACCCGCACCGGGAGCACCACCACCGAGCACGGCCCGCCGCGCGTTTTCGATCATGGCCAGGCGGTCGCTGTGGTTGTTCGCCGTGGTGACCGGCGGGCGCGGGCTGTTGTTCATGGATGGGCCTGTCTCGTTATGGCGCAGTGGAGCTCAATCGCACAACATACAGCAGCAAGTATGCCAAGCGGGGTGCTGTTTCATTTTGAGAATTTCCACCCCGGTTCGGAGTGTCTACGGGATAACCCTGAACAAAAACGGCAAGGGGGCTTCAACAATGCATAGGTATTTCCTTTCATAGGCAAGGCGCTTCATAAGACGCGCCGCTACCCACCAGGAGACCCACATGCAGAAAGTCCTGCACATCAACCCGGACAAATGCACCGGCTGCTTGCAGTGCGAAATGGCCTGCTCGTTCGAGAACTACGGCATCTACGCCACCTCCAAGTCGCGCATCAAGGTGTTCGACTTCCACCACACCGGCAAGAAGGTGCCCTACACCTGCACCCAGTGCGACGAGGCCTGGTGTCTGCATGCTTGCCCGGTGGAGGCGATCACGGTGGACAAGATGACCGGCGCCAAGGTGGTCAACGACGCGACCTGCGTGGGTTGCAAGGTCTGCACCATCGCCTGCCCCTTCGGCACCATCAACTACGTGCAGGAAACCGGCAAGGTCCAGAAGTGCGACCTGTGCGGCGGCGAACCGGCCTGCGCCGAAGCCTGCCCGACCGCCGCCATCACCTTCGTGGACGCCAACTGGACCGGCATCGACAAGATGAAACAGTGGGCCGACAAGCTGGGCAACCAGCCGTCCGCCGCCTGACCTCAAGCCTGAAACCTTGTGGGTCAGACCACTCGCGAAGCGATGTGCTCTGACCCCAACTGATCAATTAGGAGCATCAACATGTCTTGGGCTGGAAAAATCCTCCGCGTCAACCTGAGCGCGGGCACCGTCAAGTCCGAACCGCTGAACATGGAGTGGGCGCGCGCCTACCTCGGTTCGCGCGGCCTGGGCAGCAAGTACCTGATCAGCGAAGTCGACCCCAAGGTCGATCCGCTGTCGGCCGACAACAAGATCATCTGGGCCACCGGCCCGCTGACCGGCACCATGGCCTCCACCGGTGGCCGCTACACCGTCATCACCAAGGGCCCGCTCACCGGCGCCATCGCCTGCTCGAACTCGGGCGGCTACTGGGGCGCCGAGCTCAAGATGGCCGGCTGGGACATGGTGATCTTTGAAGGCAAATCGGCCAAGCCGGTCTACCTCTACATCAACGACGACACCGCCGAACTGCGCGACGCCAGCCACCTCTGGGGCCAGAGCGTGTGGAAGACCGAAGAGGTCCTCAAGTCCAGCCTGCAGGACCCGCTGCTGCGGGTTTCCAGCATCGGCAAGGCCGGTGAAAACGGCGTGCTGTACGCCGCCGTGGTCAACGACCTGCACCGCGCGGCCGGCCGCTCGGGCGTGGGCGCCGTCATGGGCAGCAAGAACCTCAAGGCCATCGCCGTGCGCGGCACCAAGGGCGTGGGCAACATCCGCGACCCCAAGGCCTTCATGAAGGTCACCTTCGAGAAGAAGAAGATCCTGGCCGAGAACGCCGTGACGGGCCAGGGCCTGCCGGCCTACGGCACCCAGGTGCTGATGAACGTGATCAACGAGATGGGCGCGCTGCCCACGCGCAACCACCGCGACGTGCAGTTCGAAGGCGCGAAAGACATTTCGGCCGAAGCCATGGCCACGCCGCGCGAGAGCGACGGCAAGAAGCACCTGGTGACCAACCAGGCCTGCTTCGGCTGCACCATCGCCTGCGGGCGCATCAGCAAGATGGACGAGGGCCACTTCACCGTGGCCAACAAGCCGCAGTACTGGGGCGCCAACGGCGGTCTGGAATACGAAGCGGCCTGGGCGCTGGGCGCGGCCAACGGTGTGAACGACCTCGAAGCGCTGCAGTACGCCAACATGCTGTGCAACGAAGAGGGCTTCGATCCGATCAGCTTCGGTGCCACCGTGGGCGCGGTGATGGAGCTGTACGAGTTGGGCGTGCTCACCGCCGAGCAGCTCGGCATCGACGCCAAGTTCGGCTCGGCCCAGGCGCTGGCCCACTTCGCCGAGATCACCGCCAAGGGCGAGGGCTTCGGCAAGGAGATCGGCCAGGGCTCCAAACGCCTGACCGAAAAATACGGCCACCCCGATCTGTCCATGAGCGTCAAGGGCCAGGAGTTCCCGGCCTACGACGGCCGCGCCATCCAGGGCATCGGCCTGGCCTACGCCACCAGCAACCGCGGCGCCTGCCACCTGCGCGGCTACACCATCGCGTCGGAAGTGCTGGGCATCCCGGTCAAGACCGATCCGGTCGAGAGCGAAGGCAAGCCGGAGCTGGTGAAGGCGTTCCAGGACGCCACCGCCGCGTTCGACTCGTCGGGCCTGTGCGTGTTCACCACCTTCGCCTGGGGCGTGGCCGATCTGGCGCCGCAGCTGCAGGCTGCGTGCAACGAAGAGTTCACCACCGAAGAGCTGGAGAAGATCGGTGAGCGCATCTGGAACATGGAGCGCGAATTCAACAACGCCGCCGGCTTCACCGCCAAGGACGACAACCTGCCCAAGCGCCTGCTGACCGAAGCGGCCAAGACCGGTGCCTCCAAGGGCATGGTCAGCAAGCTGCCCGAGATGCTGCCCAAGTACTACGCCGCGCGCGGCTGGGACCCGGAAGGCCGTCCCACGGCAGCCACCAAGGCGCGTCTGAGCCTCTGAGTCGCCGGAAGACGCGCAGGTCATTGGGGGTCGGATCACCGACTGGAGCGAAGCGCAAGGCGCGTGCTCTGACCCACAATGACCGGAAGCAACGAAGTAGCGGTCTCCTGGGACCGCTATCTTTTTTTTGGAGAACACTATGACCCACCACGTCATCCTCGGCGCCGGCCCGGCCGGTGTCATCGCGGCCGAGACCATCCGCAAGCACGCGCCCCACGATCCGATCACCCTCGTGGGTGACGAGAACGAGGCCCCGTACTCGCGCATGGCCATCCCCTATCTGCTGATCGGCAAGGTGGGCGAAGAGGGGACGCACCTGCGCCACACGGCAGACCACTACAGCCGCCTCAACATCCAGCTGCTGCGCGGTGTGCGCGCCAAACGGCTGGACACGGCCAAGCGCACGGTCGAGTTGAGCGACGGCAACACCCTGGGTTTTGACACCCTGCTGATCGCTACCGGTTCGTCGCCCGCCACACCGCCCATTCCCGGCATCGACGGCCCGGGGGTGCACAGCTGCTGGACGCTGGCCGACGCGCGCGCCATCGCCAACCTGGCCAAGCCCGGCGCCAAGGTGCTGCAGATGGGCGCCGGCTTCATCGGCTGCATCATCATGGAAGCGCTGCAAAAGCGCGGCGTGGAACTCTCCGTGGTGGAGATGGGCGACCGCATGGTGCCGCGCATGATGGGTCCCACGGCGGGCGGCATGATCAAGGACTGGTGTGGGAACCACGGCGTGAAGGTGTTCACCGGCACCCGGGTCGAGGCCATCGAGCGCGGCAACGGCGCCGAGCCCGGCCTGCTGGGCAAGATCGCGCAGGTGGTCGGCATCGGCTCGGCGTCCGCCCCCAACGGCAAGATGCAGGTGCGCCTGTCCAGCGGCGAACGGGTGGAGGCCGATCTCGTGATCAGCGCCACCGGTGTGCGGCCCAACATCGGCTTCCTGGAGACCAGCGGCGTGCGCTGCCTGGTGGGGGTGCTGACCGACGAACACCTGCAGACCAATGTGCCCGGCATCTACGCCGCGGGCGATTGCGCCGAGGCCTACGACAAGGTCAGCGGCAAGACCATCGTCAGCGCCATCCAGCCCAACGCCGCCGAGCAGGCCCGCATGGCCGCGCTCAACATGATCGGCCAGTCGACCAGCCTGCCGGGCGTGACGCAGATCAACGTGCTCGACACCCTGGGCCTGATCTCCACCAGCTTTGGCAACTGGCAGGGCGTGCCCGGTGGGGAACACGTGGAGCTGACCGACAAGACCGCGGGCCGGCACCTGAGCCTGCAGTTCCACGGCGACGTCATGGTGGGCTGCAACTCCGTGGGCTGGACCGATCACGTGGGCGTGATGCGCGGCCTGGTCGAAGGCCAGGTGCGCCTGGGCGAATGGAAAGACCGGCTCATGCACGACCCCACAAAACTGATGGACGCCTACCTGTCCAGCGCGCAGGGGCAGGGGCATTGGAGCGGCGCCGCCGACGAACGCCGCCGGTGAGGCCATGACCCTCACGCTCCGCCGCTGCGCGGGTCGCTGCCCCCCGAGGGGGCTGGGCCTGCCTTGGGGCGGCCCGGCGGCTGGCCCCACGACCCCCACGCTCCGCCGCTGCGCGGGTCGCTGCCCCCCGAGGGGGCTGGGCCTGCCTTGGGGCGGCCCGGCGGCTGGCCCCACGACCCCCACGCTCCGCCGCTGCGCGGGTCGCTGCCCCCCGAGGGGGCTGGGCCTGCCTTGGGGCGGCCCGGCGGCTGGCCCCATGGCCCCCACGCTCCGCCGCTGCGCGGGTCGCTGCCCCCCGAGGGGGCCGATCCGCCTTGGGGCGGCCCGGCGGCGGATCGTTTGCCATCTATCACAATGTCTTCCATGCGCATCACCTTCAAGCTCTTCGCCACGCTGACCGACTACCTGCCTGCCGACGCGCGACGCAGCAACCAGCTGTCGCTGGAGGTGAGCCCGGACGCGCCCATCAGCCAGATCATCGAGCCCTTTGGCCTGCCGCCCAAGCTGGTGCACCTGGTGCTGGTCAACGGCAAATACGTCGAGCCCGACAAGCGCATGAGCACCACGCTGGCCGAGGGCGATGTGCTGGCCATCTGGCCACCCATCGCTGGGGGCTGACTTGCAGTCGAGCTATGCGGAGCGCTTCGAGCGCGACATGGGCTGCACCGAGGCCGAGTGGCTGGGCTGGCTGCCCGCGGCCATCGGTGCCTGCGCATGGCTGCGCGAGGGCCACACGGCGCGGGTGGAGATACCGCCGGGTACGCTGCAACTGAGCTGGCAGACCCGGCCGCCCCGCGTGATCGCGCTCATGCGCATGCCCGTGCTGCGCGTGGGCTTCGTCTTTGACGGGCTGGACGCGGCGCAGCGCCACGCCTTCATGAAGCGCTTCGACCTGTACATGCAGCGCGGTGGGGGGTAGGTCATGGCCCTGTGGGTGGCTACATACCCCTGGGGGAATGGGTAAGATGCGGAACATTGCCCCGCAACCCACACCGAAGGACCCGGCATGAGCGACAACGCCAGCGTGACCATCACCCGCCAGTCGGGCTACCAGTTCCTCGTCGATTTCGGCGCGGCGATACCGTCGCTGCTGGCCGACGAGCCCGCGCCGCTGGGCCAGGGCGCCGGCCCGGCGCCCGACCACCTGCTGTTGGCGGCGGTGGCGAACTGCCTGAGCGCGAGCCTGCTGTTTTCGCTGCAGAAGTTCAAGCAGGACCCGGGCACACTGGTGGCCACCGCCACGCCCGAGATGGGCCGCAACGAGAACAAGCGCCTGCGCATCGTGGGCATCCACGTGAAGCTGGAGCTGGGCCAGGCCGCGGCCAGCATCGAGCACCTGGACCGCGTGCTCGCGCAGTTCGAGGAGTTCTGCACCGTGTCCATGAGCGTGCGCCAGGGCATCCCCATCCATGTGCAGGTGCAGGACGGCACGGGCGCCATCCTCAAGGACTGAGAGGCCAAGAGGTTGAGCGGCGGTCGCGCCCGCCCGGGCGCGCGCCGTTTTGACGGTACAGTGAAACCTCTTGAACCAACCTCGTCTTTTCACAGGGCGAAGACCCGATGCGACTCACCCAATGGACCGACTACAGCCTGCGCGTGCTGATGTACTGCGCGGCCTGTGATGGACGCGAGCACCCGCCCACGGTGAACGAGATTGCCGAGGCACACGGCATTTCGCGCAGCCACCTCACCAAGATCGTGATGATCCTGGCCGCTTGTGGCTGGATCGCGACCACACGCGGCCGGGGCGGCGGCCTGCGCCTGCTCAAACCGGCCAACGAGCTGACCCTGGGCGAGATCGTCCGCCAGACCGAGACCGATCTGACCCTGGTGGAGTGTTTTGACAAGAAGAACAACACCTGCCGGCTCGACGGCTATTGCCGGCTCAAGGACGCGTTGTACAAGGCCATGAAGGGGTTCTTTGATGTGCTCGACGGCGTCACGCTGGCCGACCTGCTGGCGCCCGTGGCCACCAGCAAGGCGCACGCGGGGCTGCTGCCCCACCTGATCCCGATCCAGCTCGCCTCATTGAAGATGCCCAAAAAGGCGCCGGCCTCAACCGTTCCGGCCGCTACCGCCAAGCGGCCACCGGCCACGCGCAAGCCGGCCAAGGCCAAAGCCGGCTGATGCCGGAAGCAACGAGGGTCAGTCCCACCGCCCCATGGTGTGGACGTGGTCATCGGCATCCACGATCAGGCTGTCCACCCCGCGCAGCGGCGCGAGCAGGTGCCGCCCCGCCGTGGCGCCCGCCACCATGATCGCTGCGCCCAGGCCGTTGACCGGAGGATCGGGCTGGCGCGACACCGTGACCACGCCCCGCACGCCGCGGCTGGGCATGCCCGTGCGCGGGTCCAGCACGTGGTGGTAGCGCCGGCCGTTGCGCACGAAGCAGCGCTCGTAGTCGCCGGAGGAGGCCACGCAGGCGTCGCGCACCTGCACCGTGCCGATCAGCCGTTCGGGCGCGCGCGGGTCGCGGATGCCCACGCGCCAGTCCTGGCCCTGAAGCTGGCCGCGCGTGAGCACGTCGCCACCGCCATTGACCATGGTATGGCGCACGCCGTGTTGTTCGAGCACGCGCAGACCCGTCTGCAGGATGGGCAGTTTGGCCACGCCCCCCAGGTCGATGCGCATGCCCGGGCGGCCCAGGCCGGCCTGACCGGTTGCGGGGTCGATCAACACGTCGCGGAAATCCACCAGCCGGCGTTCGCGGCGCAGCTCTTCCGGCGCGGGTATGCGGGCGTCCCGCGGGTCGAACGACCAGCCGTCGTACGCCCCCACCGTGATGTCGAAGGCGCCGTCGCTGAGCCGTGACAGCTCGGCGGCACGCTGCAGCACCGCGAGCAGCTCGGGCGGGGCCATCACCAGGCCCCGGCCCGCGCAGCGGTGCATCGCGCTCACCAGGCTGTCGGCGCGGTAGCGGCTCATCATGCGTTCCAGGCGCTGCATTTCCGCAAAGGCCGCCTGCACGGCCGCCACCGTGGCGCCGGGGCTTTCGCCTTGCGCCACGATGTCCACCCGCGTGCCCATCAACACGCGGGACGCGCGGTGGACGTCGGGGCTGGCCAGCGCCGGGCGCAGCCCCAGGCCGGCGACGAGCAGGCCGCCCAGCCCGGCCAGGTACTGGCGGCGTTGGAGCAGGTGTGTCATGGTGGGGCCGGGTGGGTTCAGAGCGACTGGGCGACCATGTGGTCCACGGCGGCCTTCAGTTCGTCGTCGGTGAGGGTGCTGCTGCCACCGCGCGCGGGCATCATGCCCTTGGCGCCGGTGAAGCCTTCAAGGGCGTGCTTGTAGAGCGTGTCCTTGCCTTGCGCGATGCGCGGGCCCCAGTCGGCTTTGTCACCGGGCTTGGGTGCACCGGCCACGCCAGCGGCGTGGCACATGGAGCACACCGAGCCATAGACCTTCTTGCCCACGGCGTTCTCGGCCACGGGGGTCGGTGCGGGTTCCGGGGCGGGTGCGGGCGCTGCGGCCACCGGGGTGGGAGCGGCCGGCGCCGCCGCGGTGTCGGCGGGCTTTTCGCCGCAGGCCAGCAGGGCGGCGCTGCAGCTCAGGATCAGGAGAAGGTTCTTGGCGTTCATGGGGAATCCTTGAATGAAGTGGTGAAGGGGGCGGGGTGGATTTTAACATTCATTCTATATGAACAATTAAATCCGTTTTTTGACACGCATCAAAGTGGTCGGCCGTGGGTGTGCGGCGCGAGCCGCTGCAGCGACGCGGGCAGGCCCTGGCGCAAGCGCTCGGCCGTGAACCACTCGCCACCTTCCCGCGCCGCGAAGGCGCGCGCCTGGTCCAGGGTGGCGAACGCGGGCAGGTTGCCCGATCGCATCGGGCCCATCTGCCTCGACCCGTGCACGTACCAGGCCTGCTCGGCGGGTGTCCAGGCGCCGGTGTCCAGGTCGGTGACGTACGAGGCCACGATGCTGGCGGCACTCTGGCCGGCGGTGTAGCGCGGGACCTGCTGCTGGTAGAGGAACAGGCTCAGGGGCGAGTCCAGGTACTGCACGTCGCCGTTGTTGAAGATGACCTGGGCCGCCCAGCGGCGCTGGCGCGCCGGAAACATGCCGCAGACCGGGCAGCGTGCCTCGGGCGGCACCTCGCGCGCCGCGTGCAGGGGCAGGCCGGAGGCGGGGTCGTGGGAGAAGGTGGGCGCCGTCAGGCACACGTCGTCGGGCAGCACAGTGTCCCGCCGGGCGGGCGCCGGGGCACCCCGCACCACCCGGTAGCCCAGACCGGCGAGCACGGCCGAGGCGCACAGCAGCGAGAGACCGATGAACCGGCGGCGTTGCGGCATCACATGCGGGTGTCGTGCAGCGCACCGCCGCTCAGGTCCACCATGCCGGGCTGGATCTCGGCGTAGCGCAGCAGGCGGCCGCCGTGTTGCTGCATGAAGGTTTGCGCGGCGGACTCGGTGGCGAAGCTCGCGGCCGTGGGGCCCATGGAGCCGTGGCGCTTGCTGCCCAGCACGTAGAGCGCCTGGCGCGCGTCGATCCAGTGCCCCCGGGGCTGGTCCCAGTCGGCTTGGCCCATGTCCTGCACGTGCGCGCTCACCACCGCGCGCACCTGCTCGGGGGCGAGCAGCACCGACAGCAGTTCCACCGAATCGCAGAACCATTGCACCTCGGCCACGCCGTCGTAGCGGATCTGTCCCTTGGGGCCGGGGTAGTCGGCCAGCAGCATGCCGTCGAGCGAGCAGCTGGCCTGGGGGCTGATCTCGGCCGGGGCGCCGTTGGCGGCAGCGCCGCTTTGGCCGCAACCCGCCAGGCTCAAGGCCGCCAGGCCGGCGCAGCCGCACAGCAGGCGCCGGCGGCTCAGGGGGGCGTTGAAAGGGGTGTTCATGGTCGGAATCTCCAGGAGGCCAGGGCAAGGGGCGCGACGATCCAGGCCAGCATGGCGCTGGCGAGCCAGCCCACCTGGCTGAGGGCAGGGGGCAGGATGCTGGCCAGGCCGTACAGGCGCTGCACGTCGTCGAGCGAAAACACGTTGAGGATGCGGAAGATGTCGGCCGGGTTCAGCAGCAACAGGTAGGCGAAGACCTCGCCGCCGAACTGGCCGCCGGTGGCCACCAGCAGGCCCAGCAGCAGCAGGTCGAACACCAGCACCAGCGCGAACCACAGCGCGATGGCCAGGCCCGAGGCGCGGGTGCGGTCGCGGGCCAGCACCGACAGCAGCACCGCCAGGCTCAGGAACGCCAGCCCCAGCAGCACCGAGCTGATCACGAAGCCGGCGTAGTGGTACAGGCCGGCCCAGCTGAAGCGCTGGTACAGCAGCAGGGCCACCAGCGCAAAGCCTGACACGGTGGACAGCGTGAGCGCACCCGCGAGCCCGAGGTACTTGCCCAGCAGCAGTTCGAGCCGCGTGATGGGCAGGGCGAGCAGCAGGTCGAGCGAACCGCGCTCGCGCTCGCCGACGATGGCATCGAAGCCGAGCAGCAGCGCGATCAGCGGGATCAGGTAGATCACCAGACTGACCAGGCTGGCGATGGTGAGCTCGATCGAGCGCGGGCCGATCTGGCCCTGCGCGGCCGAGCCGAAGTAGGTGATGAGCAGCGAGAACACCGTGAAGACCACGGCCACGGCCAGCACCCAGCGGTTGCGCAGCCGGTCGCGGAATTCCTTGGCGGCCACGGCCTGCACCTGGCGCCATTGCAATGACATGTTCATGGTGCCTCCCTCAGGCCGAAGTACACGTCCTCCAGCGAGGGCTCGTGGATCTGCAGGTCGCTCAGGCCCGCGCCGGCCAGCCAGGCCAGCACCTGCATCTTGTGCTCACGCGGGCAGCGCAGTTCCAGCAGATCGGGTTCGCGCTGCTGCAGTGCGACGTCGGCGCCGGCCAGTTGTCCGGGCAGATCGTTGGACAGGGTCTGCAGCCAGGTCGGCGCGGCGCGCAGCTGGAACACCAGGGGCATGCGCGAGCGTTCGCGCAGCGCCTGCACCGAGCCTTGCGCGCACACGCGACCGTTGCTGAGCATGGCCAGGGCATCGACCCGCTGCTGCAGCTCGGCCAGGATGTGCGAGCTGATGACCAGGGTCACGCCCTGTGAACGCAGCAGGTCGAGCTGGTCGTAGAAATCGCGGATCGCAGAAGGGTCCAGGCCGGTGGTGGGCTCGTCGAGCAGCAGCAGTTGCGGGTCGCCCAGCAGGGCCTGGGCAAAGCCCAGCCGCTGGCGCATGCCTTTGGAGTACTCGCGCACCGCGCGCCCGCCGGCCCGGGTCAGGCCGACGCGGTCCAGCAGGGCGGCGCACTGCGTCTGCGGTGCGCCCTTGAGGCGCGCGAAGAAGCGCAGCGTCTCCAGCCCGGTGAGGTTGTCGTACAGCACCAGGTTCTCGGGCAGGTAGCCCAGGGCGCGCCGGGTGGTGCGGAAGTCGGGGCCGTTCACCGCGCAGCCGTTGACGCGGATGTGGCCGTGGCTGGGGGTGATGAGGCCGAGCACGAGCTTGAACAGCGTGCTCTTGCCCGCGCCGTTGTGGCCGATCAGGCCGAAGAGCTGGCCGCGCGGCACCCGCAGGCTCACGTTGTCCAGCGCCAGCAGCGGCGCACGCCGGCTGCCGTAGGGTTTGGTGACGCCCTCGAGATGCAGGGCCTCAGCGGAAATGCTTGTCACGCCATGTGCTCCAGTCGGGGTGTTTCGGCGCCATGGCCGGATGGGGGTCGATCACGCTGGGCACGCGCAGCACCGGGAACTGGTGCCCCAGCACGCGCAGGGCCTGCACCGCGGGGCTGCCCAGCAAGAGTTGAATCGAAGGGTGGCGCCACTGCAGGCGGTCCACCAGGTCGTTGGCTTCGTAGGACAGGTCACCGATGCCGTTGCCGTCGCGGTCCCAGCCCAGGTAGTTGCTCCAGTGATTGCCCTGGCCGGGCTGGGGCTGGCCCCAGGGTTCGTCGCGCGCGCCGACGTAGCGCACCTGCTCCCGGTTGGCGATGAAGTCGTTGCCCACCACCTGGTTGCGCGTGGACCCCGCGGACAGGTGCACGCCCACGTGGTTGTCCACCACCAGGTTGTTGCGCAGGGTCACGTACTCGACGTCGTAGATGAAGAAGCCACGGGCGTTGCCGGCCACCACGTTGTTTTCGATCACCGAGTCCTGCAGGGTGCGCAGCATGATGCCGTGGTCGGAGTTGCCCCAGGTGCGGTTGCCGCGCACCACCTGGTCGCGCACCTCCATCAGGGCCAGGCCGCCGCGGTTGTAGTAGCTGTCGTTGTCTTCCCACAGGTTGTGGTACGAGTTCATGTAGTGCGAGCCGTAGCGGCTGTGGTGCAGCCGGTTGCCGCGGAATTCGGCGTTGTGCGACACGTCGACGTACAGCGCGTCGCGCACGAAGCTGATGTCGTTGCCGGTGATGCGCGCGCCCTGCGTGTTGTAGAGCTGGATGCCGTTGCCGCGCTGCGAGGAGTTGAGGTCGCGCAGGCCGGTGATGCGGTTGTGTTCGATGCGCACCTCGTTGGCCTTTTCGATCCACAGGCCGAAGAGGTTGTAGGTCAGGTCGCAACGCCGCACCACGGCGCGGTGCGAACCGGGCTGCACGTAGATGCCCGCGTGCTGGCTTTTCAGGCTGGTGCCCGAGTCGCGCACGATCAGGCCTTCGATCACCACGTCGGGCGACGCGACGCGGATGGTGTCGCCGCGCTGGCCGCCGCTGAGGGTGGGGCGGTTGATGCCGCGCAGGGTCAGGGGTTTGTCGATGCGCAGGTTCACGCTGTAGAAACCGCGCGCCACCTCCACCACGTCGCCGACGGCGGCCTGCGCCACGGTGGCCTGGATGTCGCCGCCCGGTTCGACCCGCCACACGGCGGACCACGCGGGCAGGGCCAACGCCGCCAGCCACACGCAGGCCAGCCGTTGGAGCCAGGTGGGTTGGGTCTTCACGCCAGGTGCCCCAGGGTCTTGAGCACGAGGAACAGCGTCGCGCCGATCAGCAGGTTCTTGAACCCGACGTAGCTGAGCATGTCCATCCAGTTCGCCACGCGGTAGCGCGCCTGCCACCACGGGCCGTCCTTCACGTAGCGCTTGCCCGCCATGCGGATCAGCACCTCGTAGACGCTCCAGCCGAACCACCAGCCGATGATGGCGCTGGCCGACAGCCGCCCGTCGGCCGCCAGCAGCCAGGCCACGCTGGCGGCCAGGGCCAGCGAGAGCCCGGCGAACTGCAGGGCGCGCTGGTGCTTCCAGCCGTCGCGGCTCCAGGGCCACAGGTGGTGCAACACCTCCTGCCACAGGCCTTTGAGGCCCGGCGCGCGGCCGCCGGGCCAGGGCTGGGCGGGCGCGGTGGGCATGCGTGGATCGGGGCCCTGCGCCGCCCGGGCGCTGACGGGCGAGACCGGTTCGATGGGGATGAAGTAACCGTCGCGCCCGATCGGCGTGATGAGCAGGCCGTCGCGTTCGCGGCGCTTGCGCTCCTTGGCCAGTGGCGGGCAGCCTTTCTGGTCGGTGTAGAGCACCATGCAGTCCAGGCAGTGCAGGCACTCGCGGTGGTCGATGCGGCCGTCGGCGTCGATCGCCTGCGCGCCGCAGCCCACGGCGCAGGCCTTGCAGCTGTTGCAGTCCTGCTTGCGCTGCAGGCCGAACCAGCGGAAGGTGCTGGGCATGGCCAGTGAAGCGCCCAGCGGGCAGATGTACTTGCAGTAGGGGCGTTCGATGAACAGCGACAGGCCCAGGATCGCCACCACGAACAGCCCATACGGCCAGCTGCGGTGGGTGATGCCGACCAGGAAGGTGGTCTTGAAGGGCTCCACCTCGGCCAGCACCTCGGCCAGGCCCATGGAGAACATCGACACCACCAGCAGACCGAAGAAGATGGCGTACTTCAGCCACTTGAGCCGGTCGTGCCAGACCTGCGGCAGCTTCGTCTGGAAGCGCTTGAGGCCGATCACGCGCCCCACCTTGTAGAGGGCTTCGGAGAGCGAGCCGAAGGGGCACATCCAGCCGCAGAACAGCCCGCGCCCGAACACGAACACCGTGACGATGATGAAGACCCAGAAGACGAAGATGAACGGGTCCGACAGGAACAAAGACCAGGTCCACTGGAACAGCAGGGCGTGGAACCAGGTCAGCACCTGGGTGATGGAGGGCTGTGCCATGAGGCCGAAGCCGATGAAGCCGATGCTGAGCGCCCAGGCCGAGTACTTGAAGGCGTTGACCGGCCATTTGTTCTTGTGGGTCGAACGCCGCGTGAGCTTGTCGCGCAGGGCATAGACCACCGCCACCGCCAGCAGCAGGGCGATGAAGAGGGCAATCTCGATGGCGCGCGACTTCCAGATGCGCACCCAGGGCGCGTCGGGCTCGGTGACCACCGGGCGCCCGCCTTCGAGCAGATCCGCCGCCAGCCAGTATTTCGACTCGAAATTGGCGAAGCTGCGGTGGCCGGTGGCGCGGTCCACCCGGTTGCCCAGGAAGGCCAGCTTCCAGGGGTAGGCCGCCGAAAACGAACCGGCCCGGATGACGAAGATGGCCGACTCGCTGAAGGCCGGCGCGCCCGCGGCCTGCAGGCCATAGAGGTTGAGGTAGTCGAGGTCGCGGAAGGTGAACGAGTCGGCGCCCTGTTTCACCTGGACGCGGTCGTACAGGCCGCCGCGCACGAAACCGGAGCCCTTGAACGACTCCACGCCCGCGGTGCGCACCACGAAGAGCGCGTGTTCGCCCGGCTGCAGGCGCTCGCGCAGGTTGGCGAAGCTGCGCTCGCCCAGCAGGCTGCTGCCGATGTCGGGGTGGTTGAGGTCGCCGAACCAGAGTTCGATGAAGGGCACGTCGCCGCGTGGCAGGCCCACCTGTTCGGGCGTGACGCGCAGGGTCTGCACGGCACCCATGTCGACCAGCTCGGACCAGCTGTAGCGCTGCTGGCGCGCGACGAAGCGGGCGGGGTCGCGCCGCGTGGGCTCGATGATGCCGACCTGGCGGGCCACGGCCGCGCCCGAGAGTTGCATCACCTGGTTCTGGGCGATCACGGTCACGGTGGCGCCCGAGATGGCGTCCACCCCGAGCACGTTTTCTTCGGGGCGCGAGGGCCCCACTTCGATCTGGTCGGCCACCGACTTGCCGAGGTATTGGTGGTTGAAATCGAGCAGGGCCTGTTCAGGAATGCCCAGCAGCAGGATGGGCTCGGAGTGCTTGAGCACCTTGATGCCCACATAGCGGCCCTGCGCGTCCATGCCGATGAGCGTGACCACCGGCTTGCCGGAGTAGGCCGGGGTGTCGGTGATGTCGGTCGAGAGCATCACGTAGCCCAGCAGGGTCTTCTTGCCCGGTTGCTGCGGGTCGGCGTCGCCATAGGCTTCCACATACGGTGGCTGGCCCATGCGTTGAGAAAAGCTCTTGGCGCCCGGAAACACATCGCCGCAGGGCACGAGGGCACACAGATCGGGGTTGGTGGCCAGGTCGGCGGGCAGATGGGCCTCGTAGGCCTGTGCCCATGCATCGTTGCCGAGCGGGCTCAGCCACAGAGCGGCGGCGGTCAGCGCGGCCGAGAAAAGGCGTGCAATCGACATCGTTGGGGTCCAGGGGGCAGGGTCCGATGTCAGCGCCACGCGGCGCCGGCATCGGACCCGGCAAGGCAAGACCTCCCCAGGTGGGGAGGGGTGCGAAGGCTTACGCCTCCACGATCATGCGGGTGCGCATCTCCAGGTGCAGCGCGTGGCAGAAGTGCGTGCAATAGCACCAGTACACGCCCGGCTGGTCGGCGATGAACGTGACCGATGCCGTCTCCTGCGGGTTGACGATGAAGTTCACGTTGTGGTTGGGGATCGCGAAGCCGTGCGTCAGGTCTTCGACCTTGTCGAGGTTGGTGAGGATCAGCGTCACCTCGTCGCCCTTCTTCACCTTGAACTCGCGCAGGCTGAACGCCGGGGCCTGCGAGGTCATCTTCACCGTGACCTTCTTGCCGTCGCGGAACACGCCGGACTCTTTCGGGTCCTTGATGGCCAGCGGGAATTCGTCGAGCGAATACACCTGCTTGGGCTGGAGCAACTCGCGCTTGAAGATGATGAAGTCGTGCGGCTCGCCACGCACCGGGTGGTCGGCCAGCAGCACCATCTTGTCGCCCGAGATGTCGATCAGCTGCTCGTTTTCGGCATGCAGCGGGCCCACCGGCAGGAAGCGGTCCTTGGAGAACTTGCAACCCACGGCCAGGTACTTGCCGTCGGCGGCCTTGGTTTCGGACTGGCTGGCGTTCAGGTGGCCCGGCTGGTACTGCACGTCGATGCGATCGACCACGTATTTGGCGGCCTTGTCGCCGGCGTGGAACTTGATCGCGGCGTCCACGTTCCATTTCACGACCTGGCTGTCGAGGAACAGCGTGGTGTAGGCGTTGCCACGGCCGTCAAAGGCGGTGTGCAGCGGGCCCAGACCGATCTCGACCTCGGCCACGATGGCCGCGTCCAGCTTTTCCAGCTTGCCGTCGAACCACTCGAGCACCTTGTTCAGCTCGATCACGGTGGCCGTGGGCGAGAGCTTGCCGGCGCAGATGAAGTACTTGCCGTCCGGGCTGGCGTTGACGCCGTGCGGGTTCTTGGGCACGGAAACGTAGGCGGTCAGCGCGGTCGTGGGGTCCTGGTTGGCCGCGTGCGTGCCGTCGACCACCGGCACCTTGGAGCTGCCCACGGTCTTGAACTTGCCGGCCTTCACCGCCGCTTCGATACGGGCGATGTTGAAGAACAGGCAGGCATCGCGCTCGGCCGACATCATGTCCTCGTACTTGACGCCCATCTCGACGTTGTACTGGTTGGTGGCGGCGAGCTTGCCGTCGTAGGACGTGGCGACCAGGTCGCAGTTGCCGTCGATCAGCACCTGCCAGCGCACTTCCATGCTCTCGGCGTCCACGCAGGTGAACATCGAGCGGTACTTGGAACCATCGTCCAGGCCGGTGTTGGGCTGGGGGATGGAGAACTCGGCGCCGCAGAACACCCGCGTGGTGTAGTTGATCGCCGGGTCCACCGGGTCGGCCTTGTCGGGGAAGATGCCGTGGAAGCCCTGGACGTTGGGCAACTGCGTGATCTTGTCGCAGATGAAATAGTCCAGACGGATGCGCGCGATGCGGGCGTTGATCTTGTCGTTGATCCAGGCGTAGCGGCCGTCGTAGTTGCCGTCCTTGTACGAGGCGTGGGTGTGGTGCGAGTCGCCCACCGTGTAGCGCAGCGAGCCATCGGGCTTGGTGCCCATGATCTTCTTGGACTCGTTGGTGATGCCCCAGCCCACCAGTGCGTCGGGCACAAAGCAGGGGATGCGCATGAGTTCGCGGCCCGAGGGCAGACCGAGCACGCGCATGTCGCCGGTGTGGCCACCGCTCCACAGGCCGTAGTAGGTGTCGAGCTCACCGGGCTTGAGGTGTGTGCTGTTGCCGCTGGCGTGCGCGGCATCGGGTGCCGCGGCCGGTGCGGCGGCGGGGGCGTTGGCGGCACCCGACTCCTTCTCGGTGCAGGCCGCGGCGCCCAGCGTCAGACCCGCGAGCGCGGCGGTGTTGAGGAAACGCCGACGACCCCATACGGTGGTGTCGCTGGCAGACAAGGTGCTGTCGTCTTTCATGTGTGAACCTCTTGGGTTTGGTTTTGGAAACGGGGTGGGCCACGCGCGGGCGGTGGCATGGCCACAGGGGCAGGGGGAACACTGTTCTCGCCACGGGCCACCAGCGTGTGGTGGCGTGGCCGTTCGGCGAACGCAGGATCGACGGCGGGCGTGGGCAGGGCGGCGGGCAGGCACAGGGCGCAGTCCAGCGTCGGGGCCGGCAGGCTGTCAGGGCTGTCGTCGGCGTTGACCCACTTGACGCCATCGCTGCCACAGACCTCGGTCATGCCGTGGTGGGTCAGCAGGGGCGATGCGAAAACGATGCCCCAGCAGAACAGCAGACACCACAGGATCCAGCGCTGCCGGGCTCGTGTGGGCTGTGGAAATGTGGGCATGCGCGGACTATAAGTCCGATATGATTCAATTGAAATGAATATTTAACGACGTTTGACCTGGATCAATGGCTTCGGTCCGATGAACGCCCGCGCCTGGCGCCGGCGGCCTGGTCGCGCGTGTCGGTACGCCGCACGCGGGCGGCAGGTTGCAGAACGGGCAGCCGCTGGGGCGCGGGTCAGGCTCCGACGTCGTCCTTGTAGCCGGTCCCGATGGCGCCTTGAACGACCACGTCCTTCAGCACCACGTTGCTGTCGTCGGTGGGCACGGGGTCGGCGGGTGGTGTCGGCGCTTGGGCCCCGCTGCGCTACTTGGGCCGGGGCCGTTTCAGAGCGGGCCGCGCCGCCCGCAGCCGGCCGGCGCGCAGTTCGACCACGGCCTGGGCCACGGCGCGCGCCACGTTGCGGGCCTCTTCCTGCAGGTTCTCGTCCCGGTCCAGGGCTTCGTGGCTGTTGGCGTAGGGTTCGTAGTAGCCGACGTAGCGGTCCAGCCGGGCCTGTGCGCCCGCGTCGAGAAAGCCCATCCAGTCCAGCCAGTCGCACAGCGAGCGCCTTGCGCCTTCGATGCCGGCCACGTCGCCGTGCACCAGCACGCCGTAGGCACGGCCGGCCAGGTGCTGCGGGTAGCTCCAGCCCTCCATCTCCAGGGCCTTGGCCTTGGCGGGGTCTTTGCCACCCGTGGTGGTGGGGTCGGGATTGCCGCCGTCGGCGCACACCATGCGGTCCATCATCAGCTTGAGCGGGCTCGGGCTCTGGTACCAGTAGACCGGGGTGACGATGAGCACGGCGTGGGCGGCGGTCCAGCGCTCGTAGATCTCGGCCATCCAGTCGTTGGTCTGGTTCAGCGCGTGGTTGGGGTAGCAGCTGCAGGGCCAATGGCACAGCGGCATGGCGGTGGACAGGCAGCCCTTGCAGGGGTGGATCTTCAGGCCATAGTCGGAAGTGAGCAGGCTCAGGTCCAGCACATCGGTCTGCAGACCCAGCGGCTCCAGCACCTCGCGGGCGATCTCCATCAGCCGAAAGCTCTTGGAGATTTCTCCCGGGCAGGTGCCGTCGTTGCGCGCCGAGCCGCACACCAGCAGCACGCGCGACGGCGTGGCCGGGTCCGCCCAGCGCGATTGCGCGGCATCCAGCCGCTGTTTCGTGGCCACCCATTCGTCGGAGAGCTGGTAATTCGGGTCCGCGTAGCCTTTGCCCGCGGGGTGGGTGAACGGCGCTTTGCGGCCTTCGCTGAAGGCAGCCCAGGCAATGGCCTCCAACCGGTCGATGGCCGGCTCCTCCGCACGGAAGGCCGGGTCCATGAACGAGGCCCGGAAGCGCTCGGCGAATTGCGCCCGTGCCATGGGGGCGGGCGCCTGCCCCTTGCGAATCTGAATCATGGTCGATCCCCTGCGGGAAGGGCTGGAAAGCCCAGTCTGGTCGCCCGCCCCCGGGGGCGTCTGTGCGATGCCGCACTCAGCGGCGGTGGGGCGTCGCGCGGGCCGTCAGCGAAGACGCTCAGCCTCTCACGCCGGCGCCCACCACCAGCCCGCCATCTTCATGCCGACCCCCGTGAGCAGCAGCGAGCCCAGCAGGTGCAGGCTTGCGTTGCCCGTGGCCAGCAGCCAGCGGCCGTGCTGCAGCATGCTCACCACCTCCACCGAGAAGGTGGAGAAGGTGGTCAGCGCGCCCAGGAAACCGGTGACGATGGCCAGGCGCCAGGTCGGGTCGAGCTGGGGCTGGGTCTGGAAAAACACCACCGCCACGCCCACCAGATAGGCGCCCGCCCAGTTCGCCGTGAGCGTGCCCCAGGGCAGCAGTGCGTGGCTCTGGTTGAGCCAGAGGCTGAGCTGCCAGCGCGACAGCGCGCCGATGCAGGCGCCCAGACAGATGGCGACGACGGTGAGCATGGGGTGGTCTCAGGGGTGTCGGATCAGAACGGAGGATCGTCGTCGTCCCCGACGGCGGTGACGGCGGCGTGGCCTTGCGAGGCTTTGGCTTCGCTGCCCGGCACCGCGGTGGCATCGGATGCCGCCGCGCCGAACGCCATTTCGCCGCCCAGCGCTTCGATCAGCTCGGGGATCAGCTTGCTCAGCTCTCCGGTGGTCAGCGCCACGTCGGTGTCGAAGCCGCTCTCACCGTCGTCGGCGCGGTCGTCGAACACGCCTTCGAGAAAGGCCAGCCGCTTGAGCTGCAGCGATTCGGTGAGCACGAAGCCGACGCGGCCCTCCCAGCTCATGGCCAGGCGGGTGGGCAGCTTGCCTTCGGTGATGTGTTTGCGCACCTCGTCGGTGGCGAGGTTGTGGCGGGTGAACTTCACGGCCGACTTTTCTTCGTCGCCCGATTTGAGTTCGCATTCGCGTTCGACCGCGAAACCGCCGGGCGCGCCGCCATCGTCTTCGTCGGACGAGGGGGCCGAGAGCCATTGCGTCATCGCGGTCTGCGGTGTCACCTGGGTCTGCAACAGGGTCACGTTCAGGTCGTTGAAGGCGTTGACCAGCGCGGTCACCAGTTCGTCGGCCTTGCCCTGGCTGCTGGCGTCGGTCACCAGCCAGCCGTTGGCCTGGTCGATCCAGACCCAGGCGGCCGAGCGGCGCGGAAAGGCCTGCGGCAGCAGCGACAGCAGCGCGTCCTCGCGCAGTTCCTTCATCTGCTTTTTGCCGGGCTTGCGGCCAGTGGTGGCTTCGATGTGCTCGGCTTCTTCGTCCGCTTTCTCGCGCACGACCGAGCCGGGCACGGCCTTGGTTTCGATCATCAGCTTGAGCATGCGCTGGCCGGCCACCGACTCCACCAGCGGACCGTGGGCCTCGCCGCGGGGTTCCACCCAGCCCACCGATTTGTCCTGCGTGGCTCCGCAGGGCACGAAACGCGCCGCATCCAGCGCGGCTTCCATGGTCTCCAGCGCGGGCGCCCAGCCGGGCGCGATGCGGTAGATCGTCACATTCTTGAACACGTCATTCCTTCAACAAACACAAAGCCCTGCCGCGTTGCGCGGGCAGGGCCTGCATCTTAGAGGATGGGGCTTCTACATCCTGGAAGGCAGCCAGGTCACCAGCCCGGGAAACCACCACAGCAGGATCAGCGCCAGCACCATCAGGAAGAAGTAGGGCATGCAGACCTTGGCGATCCAGGTGATTTCGCGTTGTGTCATGCCTTGCAGCACAAACAGGTTGAAGCCCACGGGCGGCGTGATCTGCGCCATTTCCACCACGATCACCACGAAGATGCCGAACCAGATCAGGTCGATGCCGGCGGCGCTGACGGTGGGCAGGATCACGCCCATGGTCAACACGATCATGGAGATGCCGTCCAGAAAGCAGCCCAGCAGCATGTAGAACAGGGCCAGCGCGACGATCAGCACCACGGGCGAGAGCTGCAGCCCGGTGACGAACTCGGCCAGGTGGCGCGGCAGGCCGATGTAGCCCATGGCCAGCGTGAGGAAGGCCGCCCCGGCCAGGATGAGCGCGATCATGCAGTAGAGCCGCGTGGCGCCCAGCAGCGAGTCGCGGAAGGTCTTCGCGGTCAACGAGCCCTGGGCCGCGGAGAGCAGCAGCGCGCCGACCACGCCCACCGCCGCCGCTTCGGTGGCGGTGGCGATGCCGGTGTAGATGGTGCCGATGACGCCCCCGATGAGCAGCACCACCGGGATCAGGTGGCGCGACTCGCCGAGCTTCTCGCGCAGGCTCAGACGGCCCTCGGAGCGCGGCACCTGGTCGGGGTGGAGCAGCGCCCAGATCATCAGGTGGCCGCTGAACAGCGCGGCCAGCATCAGCCCGGGGACCACGCCGGCCACGAACAGCTTGGCGATCGAGACCTCGGCCGCCACGCCGTAGACGATCATGATGATGGACGGCGGGATCAGCAGGCCCAGCGTGCTGGCGCCGCCCAGCGAGCCCACCACCTTCTCGGGCGGGTAGCCGCGCTGGGTCAGCTCGGGGATGGTCATCTTGCCGATGGTGGCGCAGGTGGCGGCCGACGAGCCCGAGACCGCGGCGAAGATGGTGCTGCCCAGGATGTTGGTGTGCAGCAGGCGCCCGGGCAGGGCGTTCACCCAGGGCGCCAGGCCACGGAACATGCTCTCGGACAGCTTGGTGCGGAACAGGATTTCGCCCATCCAGACGAACAGCGGCAGGGCGGTCAGCGTCCAGCTGCTGGCCGCACCCCAGATGGTGATGGCCATGGCGTCGCCCGCCGGGCGGGAGGAAAACAGCTCCATGCCGATCCAGGCCACGCCCGCGAGCGTGAGCCCGATCCAGACACCGCTGCCCAGCAGGACAAACAGCGAGACGATCAACAGGCTGGTGACGAGCACGTCATTCATGGCGCGTCTCCACCTCGCCGTGCGCGCGTTTGCGCTGGAACTCGAGCACCCATTCGTCAACGAAAGCGATCAGCAGCACGGTGGTGCCCAGGCCCATGAGGAGCTGCGGAATCCACAGCGGCGTGGCATCGCTGGCGGTGGAGATGTCGTGGTACGCGTGCGACTGCCAGGCCAGCCGCCAGGCGTAGACCGCCAGCAGGGCGGACAGCAGCACCGCCGCCGAGAGCGACCACAGCTCCAGCCCACGCCGTGCACCGCCCCTGAGTTTGCCGATGATCAGCGTCACGCGGATGTGTTCACCGCACTTGAGTGTGTGCGCCAGTGCCAGGAAACCCGCGCCCGCCATGGCGTAACCGGCGTAGGCGTCGGTGCCGGGAATGTAGAACTGGAACATGCGGCCGAGCATGGACAGCAACACCATGACCAGCACGCCGATCATGAACAGCGCAGCCAGCCAGGCCGCGCCGAGGTAGAGGGCATCAAGCGTCTTGCGCATTCGAAACTTTCGCGGAGTACCCGCCAACGCAACCCAGAGGCACCGCGGAACCGGCTTTGCCGGGCCGCAGGTGCCGCCCCCTTGAGGGGGTCGCGCGAAGCGCGGCAGGGGTGATTACTTCTTGTACGCGTCCAGCATGGCCTGGCCCTCGGGGCCGGCCTTGTCCAGCCACTCCTTGACCATGGTTTCGCCCACCTTCTGCATGTCGGCCTTGAGCGTGGTCGAAGGCGGTTCTACCGCCATGCCCTTGGCTTTGAGCACGGCCAGCGTGTCGGCGTTGACCTTGCTCGACTCGGCCCAGCCGCGGGCTTCGGCCGCGGCGCCGGCCTGGAGCACGGCCTGCTGGGCGGGTTTGTCCAGCGCGTCGAAGGCGCGCTTGTTCACGATCACCGCGTTCTTGGGCAGCCAGGCCTGCACGTCGTAGTAGTGCTTCAGGTGCTCGTAGAGCTTGCTGTCCACGCCGGTGGCGCCCGAGGTCATGTTGGTTTCCACCACACCGGTGGCCAGCGCCTGCGAGAGTTCGGCGGCCTGCACGGTGACCGGCTGGGCCCCCACCAGCTCGGCGATGCGCGAGGTGGCCGGGCTGTAGGCGCGCCACTTGCTGCCCTTGAGGTCGGCAGCGCTGGCCAGCGGCTTCTTGCTGTAGATGCCTTGCGGCGGCCATGGCACGGCATACAGCAGCATCAGGCCCTGCTCACCGAGCTTCTTCTCCAGGATCGGCTTCTGCGCCTTGTAGAGCTTCATCGACGCGTCGTAGCTGGTGGCCAGGAAGGGCAGGCCGTCGGCACCGAACATCTGCCATTCGTTCTGGTAGGCCGCCAGCAGGATCTCGCCCATCTGGGCCTGCCCGCCCTGCACGGCGCGCTTGATCTCGGGCGCCTTGAACAGCGACGCACCCGGGTGCACCGTGATCTTGAGCTTGCCCGCGGTGGCCTTGTCCACGTCGGCCGCGAAGCTGGCGAGGTTGACCGAGTGGAAGTTGGTCGCCGGGTAGGCGGCGGGCAGGTCCCACCGGGTCTGTGCCTGGGCGGAGGCGCCCAGGACCAGGGAGGCCACGAACATGATGAGTGAATGCTTCATGCTTTCTCCGGGACAATGGTTGGATGAAGAAGCGTCACAGCATAAATGCAAATGCCGGGCCAGGGGGCAACGCGCTTGTCCTCTGGAAGACCCGCATCCAGCGCCAGCGGCGAGCGCAGCGGAGGCCGCGATGAACCTCCGTTTCGTGGAGGCCTTCTACTGGGTGGCGTCGCTCAAAAGCGTGACGCGCGCGGCCGAAAAACTGTTTCTCACGCAGTCGGCGATGTCCAGTCGCATCGCGGCGCTGGAAGAGGAACTGGGCGTGTTGCTGCTGGACCGGCGCGACAAGCAGTTCCGCCTGACCGCGGCCGGAGCACGCTTTTTCACCTACGCCCAGCGCCTGCTGGAGCTGCAGCGCGAAGCGAAGGCCGAGATGGGGTCGGGCGCCGCGCTGGCGGTGTCCATGCGCATCGGTGCCATCGAGTCGGTGCTGCATTCCTGGCTGATTCCCTGGATCGAGAAGCTGCGTGCCGACCACCCGGGGCTGGCGCTGGAGCTCACGGTGGAGACCACGCCCATCCTGGTCGAGCAGGTGCAGCGCGGCACCCAGGACCTGGTGTTCGCCGCCTTGCCCGCCTCGGCCGACGGCGTGCGCAGCCGCGCGCTGCCCGCCATGGACATGGTGTTCATGGGCAACGCCCAATTGCACCGCAAGCGCCGCTACACCCTGGCCGAGCTGGGCGAGCTGGAGATCCTCACCTTTCAGCGGGGTTCGCTGCCACACGTGGCCCTGCTGGACCTGTTCCGCCAGGAAGGGATCGAGCCGCGGCGGGTGCACACCATCTCGTCCATCTCGGCCATGGCGCAACTGGTGCAGGGTGGGTTCGGCGTGGCCACGCTGCCGCGCCACGCGGTGCAGCGCATGCAGACCTTCCCCAATCTGCGCCAGCTCGCCTGTGACAGCGCGCTGCAGCCGCTGTCCATCCACGCGAGCTACCGCACCGACCCCAGCACACAGGCCGTGGAGACCGTGGTGAAGTCCGCACTGGCCTTTGTCGACGCGCAGAACGGCTCCCGAAAACGGGCCGCCAGTGCACCAGTGGTGGGCATTTCGCAGTTTTCGCACCAGTCCAAAGCATCGAAAAAAACGATGATCTAAGCGAAAAATTTCTCGTTTGAAGCGCCGCCGATCGCGCTCCACAATCCGCCCATCGTCACTCGAGTGACATGTTCCGGAAACAGGAGACAACGTGGGATCAGCTTCGGATGAGATGCAGCGTGTGTTCGGCCGCGAGGGCATGCAGGATGCCGGCCACGTGCGCCGCCTGATACGGCAGGGCCTGTGGGCCGGGCACACCAGCGGCCTGGCCGACGACCATGTGCAGGGCAACCTGGTCATCCTGCCGCAGGCGCAGGCCGACGATTTCCTGCGCTACTGCCAGCGCAACCCCAAGCCCTGTCCGCTGTTGGCGGTCTCCGAGCCGGGCCAGCACCTGTTGCCCCGGCTGGGCGCCGACATCGACATCCGCACCGACGTGCCGCGCTACCGGGTCTGGCGCGATGGCGAGCTGGTGGACGAGCCCGTGGACATCACCCCGCTGTGGCGCGACGACCTGGTGAGTTTCGTCATCGGCTGTTCCTTCAGTTTCGAGCAGGCCCTGATGGAAGCCGGCCTGCCGCTGCGCCACGTGGAGCAGGGTCGCAACGTGGCGATGTTCCGCACCAATGTGCCCACCGAAGCGGCGGGGCCGTTCAGTGGCCCGCTGGTGGTGACGATGCGGCCGATGCGTGCCTCGGCCGTGATCCGCGCAGTGCAGGTCACCTCGCGCTTCCCCAATGTGCATGGCGCGCCGGTTCACATCGGCGATCCATCACTGATCGGCATCACCGACCTGTCAAAGCCGGACTACGGCGATGCGGTGGAGGTGATGCCCGATGAACTGCCGGTGTTCTGGGCCTGCGGCGTGACGCCACAGGCCGCGATCCAGCAGGCCCGCCCCGCGTTCTGCATCACCCACGCCCCCGGCGCGATGCTGATCACCGATCTTCTCAACAGCCAGCTAGCCAGTTTCTGAACCAGGAGCCTTCCATGAAAAAATTCGCGTTCTGCCTCTGCGCCACCGCCTTCGCGGTCGGCGCCTCGGCCCAGACCCAGTGGGACCTGCCCACCGGTTATGGGGCCAACAGCTTCCAGACCCAGAACGTGCAGCAGTTCGCCAACGAGGTGGACCAGCTCACCGGTGGCAAGCTCAAGATCACGCTGCACCCGGGCGGCTCGCTCTACAAGGCCAACGAGATCAAGCGCGCGGTGCAGACCGGCCAGGTGCCGGTGGCCGAGTTCATCCTCTCGGGCGCGGCCAACGAGAACCCGCTGTTCGGCGCGGACTCCATTCCCTTCCTCGCCACCAGCTACCCCGCGGCCAAACGCCTGTACGAGGCCGCCAGGCCGGTGCAGGACAAGCTGCTGGCCTCGCAGGGCATGAAGCTGCTGTTCTCGGTGCCGTGGCCGGGCCAGTCGCTGTATTCCATCAAGCCGGTCAACGCACCGGCCGATCTGGCAGGCACCAAGATGCGTGCCTACAACCCGGCCACCACGCGCATTGCGCAGTTGCTCAAGGCGCAGCCGGTGACGATCCAGCTGGCCGAGTTGCCGCAGGCGCTGGCCACCGGCGGCGTGCAGACCTTCCTGACCTCCAGCGCCAGCGGGGTCGAGAGCAAGCTGCACGAGCAGGTGAAGTATTTCTACCCGGTCAGTGCCTGGCTGCCGCGCAACGCCACCGTGGTGAGCCAGAAGGCCTTCGATGCGCTGGACAAGCCCACGCAGGACGCCGTGCTCAAGGCCGCGGCCGCGGCCGAGCAGCGCGGCTGGATCACCAGCGAGCGGCTCGATGGCGAGTTCATCAAGGAGCTCGGTGCCAAGGGCATGACCATCGCCGCACCCTCCGAGAGCGTGAAGAAGGAACTGGCCGCCATCGGCGAGACCATGACCGCCGAATGGCTCAAGACCGCTGGCGCCGAAGGCCAGACTGTGATCCAGGCCTACCGCGGCCGCTGAGTTTCTCTCCGCGCGGTGGGGCGCCCCGGGGCATCCGGGCTTCCTCCCCACCGCGTCCTTCCCTTTGTTGTTGTCCAGCCGAACCAGGAGCGTGCGGTGTCCAGACTCGTCTTCCTTTTTTACAAGCTGCTGATGGCCCTGTCGGGTCTGTCCATGGTGGCGGCCTTTGGCGCCGTGCTGCTGGGCGTGGTGGCCCGCGAGGTGCACTGGGACATCCCCGGGCTCGACGCTTACGCCGGCTACGCGATCGCTGCGGCCCTGTTCCTGGCGCTGCCGGGCACGCTCAAGCACGGCGACCACATCCGCGTGACGCTGTTGCTCGACCGGGTGCCGGCCCGGCTGCGTTCTGCGCTCGAGTGGTGGTGCCTGGTCGCGGCCACCGGTCTGTCCGCCTTCATCGCGTGGTACGCCGTGTGGATGGTGTGGGTGTCCTACGTCTCGCACGACGTATCGCCCGCCGCCGACGCCTCCCCGCTGTGGATCCCGCAGATCAGCATGGCGCTGGGCTGCATCGGGTTTGCGCTGTCGTTTGCCCATGCGCTGGTCGAGCGCTGGCGCGGTGGCAACTTCATCGCGGCTTCGAGCGAAGCCGCCCACGTTGAATAGAACAAGAGACACAACCCCATGGACGTCGTTATTGCATTGGCCCTGATCGTGATGCTGTTCGCGGTGCTGGGCTCGGGCCTGTGGATCGGTCTGTCGCTGCTCGCGGTGGCGCTGGTCGGCATGGAGCTGTTCACCTCGCGCCCGGTGGGCGACAGCATGGTGCTGACCATCTGGGGCTCGACCTCCAGTTGGACGCTGACCGCGCTGCCGCTGTTCCTGTGGATGGGCGAGATCCTGTTTCGCAGCAAGCTCTCGGACGACATGTTCAAGGGCCTGGCGCCCTGGCTGGACCGCCTGCCGGGCCGGCTGTTGCACACCAACGTGGTGGGCTGCACCATCTTCGCCGCCATCTCCGGCTCCAGCGCCGCCACCTGCGCCACCATCGGCAAGATCACCTTGCCCGAGCTGCAGAAGCGCGGTTACCCCGACGACATCGCCGTCGGCACGCTGGCGGGGGCCGGCACGCTGGGCCTGCTGATCCCGCCGTCCATCATCATGATCGTCTATGGTGTGGCGGCCAACGTGTCGATCGCCAAGCTGTTCCTGGCCGGTGTGATCCCTGGGTTGATGCTGGCCGCACTGTTCATGGGCTACATCATCGTCTGGGCGCTGCTCAACAAGGACAAGGTGCCGGCGGCGGACGCGGCCATGAGCTTTGGCCAGAAGATCCACGCCTCGCGCCACCTGATCCCGGTGGTGTCGCTGATCGCGCTGGTGCTGGGCGGTATCTACAGCGGCATCGCCACCGCCACCGAGGCGGCCGCGCTGGGCGTGGGGGGTGCGCTGCTGCTGGCCAGGCTGGAGGGCTCGCTGGACTGGGGGCGCTTCAAGGACGGGCTGATGGCGGCCTGCCGGGTCTACTGCATGATCGGCCTGATCCTCGCCGGAGCTGCCTTTCTCACGCTGGCCATGGGCTTCATCGGCCTGCCGCGCCACCTGGCCGAGTTCATCGGCGCGCTGCACCTGTCGCCGTTCGCGCTGATGCTGCTGCTGGTCGTGTTCTTCATCGTGCTGGGCTGCTTTCTCGACGGCATTTCCATGGTGGTGCTGACCATCGCGGTGCTGCTGCCCACGGTCGAGGCCGCAGGCTTCGACCTGATCTGGTTCGGCATCTTCATCGTGCTGGTGGTGGAGATGGCGCAGATCACGCCGCCCGTGGGTTTCAATCTGTTCGTGCTGCAGGGCCTGACCAAGCGCGACGTCACCTGGATCGCCCGCACCGCGTTGCCCCTGTTCGCCTTGATGCTGGTGGCGGTTCTGCTCACCTACTTCGTGCCCGACGTGGTGCTGTGGCTGCCGCGCCAGATGCAGGGTTGAGGCGCGGATCGACCGCCGACCCGACCCAGGAGACCGCCATGAAACCGCTTTTGATCGCCGCCCTGTGCGCGGCCACGGTGGCGCACGCCCAGACGCGCTGGCAACTGGCCACCGGCTACCGCGCCGAGTCCTTTCACACGCAGAACATCGAGCAGTTCGCACAGGAAGTGGAGCAGGCCACGGCCGGTGCGCTGCGCATCGAGGTGCGCCCGAACAACACACTGGTCAAGCTGGGCGAGATCCACCGGGCGGTGCAGACCGGTCAGGTGCAGGCGGGCGAGACCATCATGAGCAGCCTGGTGGAGGACATGCCGATCGCCGGCGCCGACGCCATCCCCTTCGTGGTGGGCAGCTACGCCGATGCGAAGCGCCTGTGGGATCTGCAGCGCCCCTTGATCGACAAACATTTCGCCGCGCGGGGTCTGAAGGCGCTGTACGCCGTGCCCTGGCCGCCGCAGGGCCTGTACACGGTCACGCCGGTGCGCTCGGCGGCCGATTTCAGGGGCACGCGCATGCGCACCTACAACCAGGCCACCGTGCGCATTGCCGAGATGCTGGGCGCGACGCCGGTGGACGTGCCGATGGTGGAGGTCAACACGGCGCTGGCCGCCGGCCGGCTCGACAGCATGATCACCTCGGCCGTGACCGGTGTGGAGAACCAGGTCTGGGGTCAGATCCGGCACTATCACGAGATCAACGCCTGGTTCCCGAAGAACATCGTGTTCGTCAATCGGCAGGCGCTGGATGCGCTGCCGCCCGCGGTCCAGCAGGCCGTGCTGAAGGCCGCTGGCGCGGCCGAGCAGCGTGGTTGGGCCATGAGCCAGGCGGTGGCCGCCACCTCCACCCAGACGCTCAAGGCCCAGGGCATGCAGGTGGAGCGCATTTCGGCCGGTTTTGAGGCCGAGCTCAAGCGCCTGGGCGAGCGCTTCTCGCGCGAGTGGGTGCGCTCGGTCGGGAACGAGGCCAACCACATCTTCGTGCCGTACTACATGCAGCGTTAGCTGCCCGCATCACGCCCACCGCCACCACCGCTGTACCCCACCCAACTCCGATCCCGACGTTTTGTCCGACCCGTGCGGACAAGGCAGTATTCGTTTACAACCACAGCTCAAACACCATGCAAGACACCCTTCCCCCCCCGCGCTGGCAGTTCTGGATCGACCGTGGCGGCACCTTCACCGACATCGTGGCCAAACGACCCGATGGAACATTGGCCACCCACAAGCTGCTGAGCGAAAACCCCGAACAGTACAAGGACGCGGCGGTGGCGGGCATCCGCCATCTGCTGGGCCTGAAGCCGGGCCAACCGATCACGCCCGAGCAGGTCGAGTGCGTGAAGATGGGCACCACGGTGGCCACCAACGCGCTGCTGGAACGCAAGGGAGAACCCACGCTGCTGGTGACGACCGCGGGTTTTCGCGACGCCCTGCGCATCGCCTACCAGAACCGCCCACGCCTGTTCGACCGCCACATCGTCTTGCCCGAACTCTTGTACAGCGAGGTGATCGAGACCCATGAGCGCATCGACGCCCATGGCGGCGTGGTGACGCCTCTGCACGAGGCGCCTTTGCGCGGCGATCTGCTCGCGGCCTACGGCCGGGGTCTGCGCAGCGTGGCCATCGTGTTCATGCACGGCTACCGCTACACCGAACACGAGGCCGCTGCCAGCCGCATCGCGCGCGAAGTGGGTTTCACGCAGGTGAGCACGTCCCACGAGACCAGTCCGATGATGAAGTTCGTGAGCCGGGGCGACACCACGGTGGTCGACGCCTACCTTTCGCCCATCCTGCGCCGCTACGTGGAGCAGGTGGCCGGCGAGATGCCCGGCGTGAAGCTGTTCTTCATGCAGTCGTCGGGCGGCCTGACCGATGCCCACGCCTTCCAGGGCAAGGACGCCATCCTCTCCGGCCCGGCCGGGGGCATCGTGGGCATGGCGCGCACCGCGGCGCTGGCGTTCGCGGACGGCCCGGCGGCGGGTGGTGCCGTCAAGGTGATCGGCTTCGACATGGGCGGCACCTCGACCGATGTCTCGCACTACGCGGGCGAGTTCGAGCGCGAGTTCGAGACACAGGTGGCCGGCGTGCGCATGCGTGCGCCCATGATGAGCATCCACACCGTGGCGGCCGGCGGCGGCTCCGTGCTGTCGTTCGACGGTTCGCGCTTTCGCGTGGGCCCCGAGAGCGCGGGGGCCAACCCCGGCCCGGCCAGCTACCGGCGCGGGGGCCCGCTGGCGGTGACCGATGCCAACGTGATGACCGGCAAGATCCAGCCGCTCTACTTTCCCCGCGTGTTCGGGCCGGCGGCCAACGAGGCCTTGAGCG
Organism: Hydrogenophaga taeniospiralis; assembly: GCF_020510445.1. Classification (NCBI taxonomy): domain Bacteria; kingdom Pseudomonadati; phylum Pseudomonadota; class Betaproteobacteria; order Burkholderiales; family Comamonadaceae; genus Hydrogenophaga; species Hydrogenophaga taeniospiralis. Next base: position 4,277,405 of record NZ_JAHBAG010000001.1, on the reverse strand, counting down.
TGGAAGCGGTGCGCGCGAAGTTCGGGGAACTGGCCGCGCAGACCGGACGCAGCGCCGAGGACGTGGCCGAGGGCTTCATCAACATCGCGGTGCAGCAGATGGCCAACGCCATCAAGAAGATTTCGGTGGCGCGGGGCTACGACGTCACGCGCTACACGCTGCAGTGTTTTGGCGGCGCGGGCGGCCAACACGCGTGCCTGGTGGCCGACGCGCTGGGCATGACGCGCGTGTTCGTGCACCCGCTCGCGGGCGTGCTCAGCGCCTACGGCATGGGCCTGGCCGACCAGAGCGTGATCCGCGAGCAGGCGGTGGAACTGCCGCTGGAGCCGGGCTCGCTGCCCCTGATCGCCGAGCGGCTGGACGCGCTCGGTGACGCGGCGCAGGCCGAGCTGCGGCGCCAGCAGGTCAATACGGGCGAGGTCACGGTGCACCACCGGGTGCATGTGCGCTACGCCGGCAGCGACGCGGCCCTGGTGGTGCCCTACGGCGACATGGCGGCGATCCAGGCTGGTTTCGAAACCGCCTACCGCCAGCGCTTTGCCTTCCTGATGCAGGGCAAATGCCTGGTGGTGGAGGCTGTGTCGGTCGAGGCGGTGGTGGCGGGCGACGCGCCGAACGAGCCCCGCCTGCAGACCCACGAGCCGCGCGAAGTGCCGCGGCGGGACACGGTGCGCATGTATTCGGGTGGCCAGTGGTTCGACGCGGCCCTGGTGGTGCGCGAAGACCTGCGTCCGGGCGACGTGATCCCCGGGCCCGCCATCATCGCCGAGCAGAACGCCACCACGGTGGTGGAGCCGGGCTGGGAAGCCGTGCTGACGGCACGTGACCACCTGGTGCTGGACCGGCGCATCCCACGCGTGACCCGCTTCGCGGTGGGCACCACGGTGGACCCGGTGCTGCTGGAGGTGTTCAACAACCTCTTCATGAACATCGCCGAGCAGATGGGCCTGCAGCTGCAGAACACCGCCCATTCGGTCAACATCAAGGAGCGGCTGGACTTCTCCTGCGCCCTGTTCGACGCCGAAGGCAACCTGATCGCCAACGCGCCGCACATGCCGGTGCACCTGGGCAGCATGGGCGAGAGCATCAAGACCGTGATCCGCGAGAACGCGGGGAAGATGCTGCCCGGCGACGTGTACGCGCTCAACGATCCCTACCACGGCGGCACCCATCTGCCCGACGTGACCGTGATCACCCCGGTGTACCTGGGTGGCGCGGCCCACGACAGGCCGCTGTTCTACGTGGGCAGCCGGGGGCACCACGCCGACATCGGCGGCACTACGCCCGGCTCCATGCCGCCGTTCTCCACCCGCATCGAGGAAGAGGGCGTGCAGATCAACAACTTCAAGCTGGTCGACCGGGGCGTGTTGCGCGAGGTCGAGATGGTGACGCTGCTACAGAGCGGGGAATTCCCGTCGCGCAACCCGCAGCAGAACATGGCCGACCTCAAGGCGCAGATCGCGGCCAACGAGAAGGGGGTGCAGGAACTGCGCAAGATGGTCGAGCAGTTCGGCCTGGACGTGGTGCAGGCCTACATGGGCCATGTGCAGGACAACGCCGAAGAGTCGGTGCGCCGCGTGATCACGCGCCTGAAAGATGGTGAGTTCACGTTGCCCCTGGACAATGGCGCGCGGATCCAGGTGGCGGTGCGGGTGAACGTCGCGCAGCGCAGCGCCGAGATCGACTTCAGCGGCACCTCGGCGCAGCAGCCCAACAACTTCAACGCCCCCACGGCGGTGTGCATGGCGGCCGTGCTCTACGTGTTCCGCACGCTGGTGGACGACGACATCCCGCTCAACGCGGGTTGCCTCAAGCCACTCAAGGTCATCATCCCCGCCGGCTCCATGCTCAACCCGAATCCGCCGGCCTCGGTGGTGGCGGGCAATGTGGAGACGTCGAGCTGTATCACCAACGCGCTCTATGGCGCCCTGGGCGTGATGGCGGCGAGCCAGTGCACCATGAACAACTTCACCTTCGGCAACGCCGCGCACCAGTACTACGAGACGATCTCGGGCGGCAGCGGAGCCGGGGAGGGGTTCGATGGCACCAGCGTGGTCCAGACCCACATGACCAACTCGCGCCTGACCGATCCCGAGGTGCTGGAGTTCCGTTTCCCCGTGCGGCTGGAGAGTTACGCCATTCGCGAGGACTCGGGTGGCGCCGGGCGCTGGCGCGGGGGCGATGGCGGCGTGCGCCGGGTGCGCTTCCTGGAGGACATGACGGCCAGCATCCTGTCCAACGGGCGCATCCACCCGGCCTTCGGCATGGCCGGCGGCATGCCGGGCGCCCTGGGTATCAACCGTGTGGTGCGCAGCGACGGCCGCATCGAGGCGCTGGCCCACATCGGCCAGGCCGAGATGAAGCCCGGCGACATCTTCGAGATCCACACGCCGGGCGGGGGCGGGTTCGGGACGCTTTGACGAGCGTGCCTTCAACCCAGAGCGCCGCGGAACCGGCTCCGCCGGGCCGCTAGCGTTGCCCCCCAGTGGGGGTGACGCGCCGCAGGCGCGGCGCGGGGGGCGTCAAAGCTCTTCGACGCGCCGGGCCGGGTAGCTGTCCCAGGCCTGGCAGCCCGGGCATTGCCAGAAGTGCTGACGTGCTTCAAAGCCGCAGGCCGCACAGCGGTAGCGCTTGAGCGGCGCACTCGCCTGTTCCAGCGCCGCCTGTACGCGGGCCTGGGCCACGTCGTCGGACAGCTTCTCCCCGGCCAGCCATTGCGTGGCCATCACCAGCGAGGCTTCGCGGCCCAGGTGGTCGAGATAGCGTGAACGCGCCTCCTCAGGGCCGCCGCTCAGGCTGACCATGGCTTCGGTCACATCGATGGAGGGCGCGCGGCTGTTGAACGACTGCAGCAGGGTCAGCGCCTCTGCCTGTCGGCCCGTCTGCACCGCCAGCTCGGCCAGCGCGTGGGCCGCCAGCGGCAGGGTCTGTGGTGCGTGCTGGCACAGCATGCGCAAGGCGTCGAAAGCGGCCGCAGCGTGGCCGCCCTGGGCCTTCAGGCTGGAGAGCGCCATCCAGCCACGTGCAAGCTGGGGTGCGTGGGCCACCGCTTCGCCCAGCAGCTGCAGGGCCTGTGTGGTGTTGCCATCGCGTTGTGCCTGCTCGGCTTCTTCGCAGAGGTAGTGGGCGAGCCGGGTGGTGAAGCTGCCCTGTTCGGCGTCATCCAGGCGCTGCGCGATGCGTTTGGCCTGTGGCCAGTCGCGCGAGCGCTCGTAGATGGCGAGCAGGGCCAGCAGGGCCTCGCCTTCAAACGCCGACCCTTCGAGCTTGTGCAAGGCCGCTTCGGCGCGGTCGAGCAGGCCCGCCTTGAGGAAATCCAGCGCCAGCGCGTGCTGGGCGCGATCGCGGTCCTTGCGGCTGAGGTCGGCGCGGGCCAGCAGGTGCTCATGCACCCGCACGGCGCGGTCGTAGTCGCCCCGGCGGCGAAACAGATTGCCCAGCGCGAAGTGCAGTTCGGCGGTGTCGGGGTCGCCCTGCACCGCCTCGATGAAGGCGTCGATGGCCTGGTCCTGCTGTTCGTTGAGCAGGTAGTTCAGGCCGCGGAAATAGGCCTTGGGTGCCTGCCGGCTTTCCATGCGCCATTGGCGCAGGTCGAGACGGGATGCACCCCATCCAAGCGCGAATGCCAGCGGCAGGCCCCAAAGCAGCCAGGTGAGATCAAAGTCCATGCCGGGGGTCGTGGGGGTCGGGAATGAGGGTTGAGTCGGCGTCAAAAGCCGTGCCGGCCCGCGGCGACGAGGCTGAAAGCGGGCGATGGGCCTTTCTGGCCCGCAGCCACAAGGGCAGCATGACGGCCACCCCGAGGAACACCCCGAGAATCAGCGCGACCAGGATCACCAGCACGAGCGGCGCCTGCCATTGCACCCCGAAAAACAGGTGCAGGGTGACCGGCTCCTGGTTGTTCAGCGCGAAGGCGAACAAAGCAAAAAAAATGGCTGCGTTGAGCAGCCACATCAGGTATTTCAAATCATCCCCTCTGTGGTGGGACGATTGTAGCGAGCGGGGCCCCTGGTCAGACCGGCTTGTTCGGTGCACGCGCCAGGATCTCGGCGGTCCTGGTGTCCACCTGTTCGCGCAGGGCCTTGCCCGGCTTGAAATGGGGGACGCGTTTTTCCGGAATCATCACGCTCTCGCCCGAGCGCGGGTTGCGCCCGACCCGGGGGGAACGGCGGTTGACGGAGAAGCTGCCAAAGCCGCGGATCTCGATCCGGTGCCCTTTGACCAGCGCATCGCCCATCGCGTCGAGGATGGCCTTGACGGCGAATTCGGCATCGCGGTGGGTGAGCTGGCCAAAACGGCCGGCCAGAGCTTCAACGAGGTCGCTGCGGGTCATGTCTGGGAAAAAACTCGGTCGTGCTGTTGGGCTGCACTGGGCGGATGCTCGCGCACCCGCCCAGGTTCAGTCGGCTCAGTTGTTGTTGTCGAGCTTGGCGCGCAGCAGGGCACCCAGGCTGGTGGTACCGGCGTTCTCGCGGGAAGACTGCTGGCTCAGGGAGGCCATGGCTTCCTGCTGGTCGGCGGCATCCTTGGCCTTGATGGACAGCTGGATGTTGCGCGTCTTGCGGTCGATGTTGACCACCACGGCGGTCACTTCGTCGCCTTCTTTCAGCACGTTGCGCGCATCTTCCACGCGGTCACGGCTGATTTCGCTGGCGCGCAGGTAACCCAGCACGTCTTCGCCCAGATCGATCTCGGCACCCTTGGCGTCCACGGTCTTGACCTTGCCGGTCACGATGGAGCCCTTGTCGTTGACCGACACGAAGGTGGTGAACGGGTCGCCGTCGAGCTGCTTGATGCCCAGGGAGATGCGCTCGCGCTCCACGTCGATGGCCAGCACGATGGCTTCGACTTCCTGGCCCTTCTTGAAGTTGCGCACGGCGGCTTCGCCGGTTTCGTTCCAGGACAGGTCGGACAGGTGCACCAGGCCGTCGATACCGGCGGCCAGACCCACGAACACGCCGAAGTCGGTGATCGACTTGATCGGGCCCTTGACGCGGTCGCCGCGCTTGGTCTGCTCGGCGAACTCGTGCCACGGGTTGGCGCGGCACTGCTTCATGCCCAGGGAGATGCGGCGCTTGTCTTCGTCGATGTCGAGCACCATGACTTCGACCTCATCACCCAGCGACACCAGCTTGGACGGGGCCACGTTCTTGTTGGTCCAGTCCATCTCGGAGACGTGCACCAGGCCTTCGATGCCGGGTTCCAGTTCAACGAACGCGCCGTAGTCGGCGATGTTGGTGATCTTGCCGAACATGCGGGTGCTTTGCGGGTAGCGGCGCGAAACGCCCATCCACGGGTCGTCGCCCATCTGCTTCAGACCCAGGGAAACGCGGTGCTTCTCGGTGTCGAACTTCAGGATCTTGGCGGTGATTTCCTGGCCAGCCGTCACCACTTCGCTCGGGTGACGGACACGGCGCCACGCCATGTCGGTGATGTGCAGCAGGCCGTCAATGCCGCCCAGGTCCACGAACGCACCGTATTCGGTGATGTTCTTGACCACGCCGTGCACGATGGCGCCTTCCTTGAGGGTGTCCATCAGCTTGGCGCGCTCTTCGCCCATGGAGGCTTCCACCACGGCGCGGCGGCTCAGCACCACGTTGTTGCGCTTGCGGTCCAGCTTGATGACCTTGAATTCCAGGGTCTTGTTTTCGTAGGGGGTGAGGTCCTTGGTCGGACGGCTGTCGACCAGCGAACCCGGCAGGAAGGCGCTGATGCCGTTGACCATGACCTTGAGGCCACCCTTGACCTTGCTGGAGGTCGTGCCGGTGACGAATTCACCAGACTCGAGCGCTTTTTCCAGCGACATCCACGAAGCCAGGCGCTTGGCCTTGTCGCGCGACAGCAGGGTGTCGCCGAAGCCGTTTTCCACGGAGTCGATGGCGACCGACACGAAGTCGCCGACCTGGACTTCGAGTTCGCCCTGATCGTTCTTGAATTCGGCCAGCGGAACGTAGGCTTCCGATTTCAGTCCGGCGTTGACCACCACGTGGCTGTGTTCGATGCGAACGACTTCAGCGGTGATGACTTCGCCCGAGCGCATTTCGGCACGTTTCAGGGACTCTTCGAACAGGGCGGCAAAAGATTCAGACATTGAATTTCCTAAAACCGCTCAAACAGTCGGGCGCGGATCCACCACAAGGCGGTTCGCACGGAGATCGACGGATGGGCGGCGTTGACGTTGCGGTGCGTGGCACCGCGGGGTTAAGTGAAAGAACCATCGGGCCTGCGGGCTGTGAACACCCGGCCGTGCCGTCTGGGCCATCAAGGTGGTGGACTCAGTTGCCCGAGAACACCGTTTTGCCCTGCCACCAGTTCAACACCTGCTGCACCGATTGCTCGACGTCCAGCCCGGAGTTGTCCAGTTGCAAGGCATCTTCGGCCGGCTTGAGTGGGGCGTGTGCCCGGGACGAATCCCGGTGGTCGCGCTTTTCCAAGTCTGCCAAAAGACTGGTGATGTTAGCAGCAATTCCCTTTGAAATCAACTGCTTATATCGCCGTTGGGCGCGCTGCTCGGCGCTTGCGGTGAGGTACACCTTGAGCGGCGCGTCCGGAAAGATCACGGTGCCCATGTCACGCCCATCGGCCACCAGCCCGGGCAGGCGGCGAAAACCGTGCTGCAGGGTCAGCAGGGCGGCGCGCACCTCGGGCACGGCCGACACGCGCGAGGCCGCCATGCCAGCCACTTCGCTGCGCAGCGCATCGCTCACGTCCACGCCATCGAGCCAGATGCGCGGGCCGTCAAAGCGCACCTGCAGCCCCGACGCCAATGTGCCCAGGCGCTGGGCCTGCTCGGGCTGGCGCAGATCGTCTTCGGCGGTGGACAAGCCGGCCTTGCCGGCCGCAAGGCCCACCAGCCGGTACAGGGCGCCGGAATCCAGCAGGTGGTAGCCCAGCCGTTGCGCGACCTCGGCCGCCAGGGTGCCCTTGCCGGAGGCGGTGGGGCCGTCGATGCAGATCACCGGGATGCGGGCGGCGTCTGCCTGGCACACGTCGAACAGGGCCTCGAAGTAGTCCGGGAAGGTCTTGGCCACGCATTTCGGGTCTTCGATGCGCACCGGCAGGCTTGCCGGGTTGAACGCCGCGAGCGAAAAGCACATGGCGACACGGTGGTCGTCGTAGGTGTGGATGGAGGCGGCCCGCCAGTGCGCCGGGGTGGCCGGTGGTGTGATGCGGATGAAGTCCGCGCCTTCTTCCACAGTGGCGCCGAGCTTGCGGCATTCGGTGGCCATGGCGACGATGCGATCGGTTTCTTTCACGCGCCAACTGGCGATGTTGCGCAGGGTGGTGGTGCCGTCGGCGTAGAGCGCCATCACGGCCAGCGTCATCGCCGCGTCCGGGATGTGGTTGCAGTCCAGCTCGATGGCCTTGAGTGGCCACAACCCACGCCGGATGTGCAGCCGGTTGGCCTCGCCGGTGATCTGCGCGCCCATCAGGCGGGCGGCCTCCACGAAGCGGATGTCGCCCTGGATGGAGGCCAGGCCCACGCCTTCGATGGTGATGCCGTCCCTGCCAGGTGTCGCGGGTGCCAGCGCACCCAGCGCGATGAAATAGCTGGCCGATGAAGCGTCGCCTTCGACGGGAATGCGCCCGGGCGAGGTGTAGCGGCTGCCCGCCGGAATGGTGAAGCGCGACCAGCCATCTCGCTGGACCTGGACGCCGAACCTTTCCAGCAGGTTGAGCGTGATTTCGATGTAGGGCCGGGAAATCAGTTCGCCGACCACGTCGATGTGGATATCCTTCCGGGCCACCAGAGGCAGGGCCAGCAGCAGGGCGGTGAGAAACTGGCTGGACACATCGCCGCGCACGCGGATGGGCGCATCGAGGTTCAACGCCTGCGGCTGACCATTGCCCAGCCGCAGGGGCGGATAACCTTCCTGACCGAGGCAGTCCACCGGGCAACCCAGCTGCCGCAGGGCGTCCACCAGGTCGCCGATCGGCCGCTCGTGCATGCGGGCGATGCCACTGAGCTCGAACGCGCCACCGTGCTGACTGGCCAGCAGCGCCAGGGCCGCGGTGAGCGGGCGCATGGCGGTGCCGGCGTTGCCCAGGAACAGCTGCGCGGTCTTCACGGGTAGCGCCCCACCCAGACCGTGCACCCGCAACGCGCCGTCGTCCTGGGGTTCGATGCGACAGCCCAACTGCGCGAGGGCCGCCAGCATCACGCGTGTGTCGTCCGAATCGAGCAGATCGGTGATGTCGGTGTGGCCCACGCTCAGTGCCGCCAGCAGCAAAACCCGGTTGGAGATGCTCTTGGAACCTGGCAGGCGGACGGCGCCGCCCGCGCTCTTCAATGGCGGAATGTCGAGATGGTCGATGGAGTACATGCGGAGGGCTTGCGGTGCGCGAGCGCCGGCGGAAACGATGGGCTCAACTGCGGGGTTTGATGGCGCTCATGCGCCAGTGGGCGCGTGAAGTGCTGGCGCGGTCAATCAGCGACTCCAGTGCATCCGGGTTGTCCGCGGCGATCGCGGTTTCAAAGGCATGCAGGGCACGCTGGAAGTGCCGGGACTGGGCGATGAGCTCTTCGCGGTTGGACATGAGGATGTCGCGCCAGATGCTCGGATCACTCGCCGCGATGCGGGTGAAGTCGCGAAAGCCAGGGCCGGCCAGCGAAAGGAACTCTTCGCCTTGCGGCTGCCCGGTGACGGCGTTCATCAAGGCAAACGCAATCATGTGCGGCAGGTGACTCACGGCCGCATAGGCGGCGTCGTGGGCCTCGGGCGTCATCTGTTTGACATGGCAGCCCAGCGCCGTCCAGACCGCGTGAGCCTTGTTCAGCTGGGCGGTCTGTGTGCGCTCAATGGGCGTCAGAATCACCTGGCGTCCGGTGTACAGATCCGCATCGGCGTTCTCCACGCCGGCGAGTTCCTTGCCTGTGATCGGGTGGGCGGGCACGAACACGCCGACCTGGTCACGCAGCACGCGGCGCGCGGCGTCGATCACCTCGCGCTTGGTCGAACCCACGTCCATGATGAGCGTGTCAGGGCCCACCAGGTGGCGAATGGCCTTGAAGGTCGTTTCGGTGGCCGACACCGGCACCGCCAGCAACACCAGGTCCGCGCCGCTGACCGCCAGCAGGGCCGAGGGCGCTTCCACATCGATCACGCCCATTTGACGTGCCCGTTCGGTGGTGGAAGGCGACTTGCTGTAGCCCACCACGCGCTTGACCAGCCCCGCCTTCTTGAGCGCGAGTGCGAATGAGCCACCCATCAGGCCGCAACCGATCAGTCCCAGTTGTTCAAACATCAAGAACCCCGCCGGGCAGCCCCAAAGGGGATAAAGAAGGTATGTGAAGGAGTGCGCTCATTCATTCGCTGACCGGGTACGCACCCAGCACCTTGTAGAACGCGCACAGCCCCTTCAGCTCCTCGAGGGCGGCCGCCACGTGCGGCTGCGAGGGGTGGCCCGCGATGTCGATGTAGAAGTAATACTCCCACTGCCCGGATTTGGCCGGACGCGACTCGAAGCGCGTCATGGACACGCCGTTGTTCTTCAGCGGCACCAGCAGGTCGTGCACCGCGCCCGGCCGGTTGGGCACCGACACCACGAGGCTGGTGCAATCCTTGCCGGTGGCGGGCGGCATGGCCAGTGTCTGCGGCAGGCAGATCACCGCGAAACGCGTGCGGTTGTAGGCCTCGTCCTGGATCGCATGGGCCACGATGTGCAGACCGAACTGCGCGGCGGCCCGTTCGCTGGCCAGCCCGGCCCAGGCCGGGTTGGTGGCGGCCAGGCGGGCGCCTTCGGCGTTGCTGTCCACGGCGCGGCGTTCGGCATGGGGCAGGTGCTGGCTCAGCCAGTTCTGGCATTGCGCGAGCGCCTGCGGGTGCGCCATGACGACCTCGATGCCTTTGAGGTCGTTCACCTGGCGCAGCAGGTTGTGCCGCACCAGCAGGCTGACCTCGCCCACGACATGCACCGGCGAGCGCAGGAACAGGTCCAGCGAACGGGCCACCACCCCTTCGGTGGAGTTTTCCATGCCCACCACGCCGTACTGGGCGGTGCCCGCCGCCGTGGCGTGGAACACCTCGTCGAAGTTGGCGCAGTAGATCAGGTTGGCGGCGCCACCGAAAAACTCGATCGCCGCCTGCTCGCAGAACGTTCCCTGCGGCCCGAGCACGGCGACCCGCTGCGGCGCTTCCAGCGCCAGACAGGCCGACATGATTTCGCGCCAGATGGACGCCACGTGCTGGTTGAGCAACGGCCCCTGGTTGGCCGCCTGGATTTTCTCGATGACCTGGGCGACGCGATCCGGGCGGAAGAAGGGCGAGCCTTCGGCGCGCTTGATCTCGCCCACCTGCTCGGCCACCCGCGCACGCTGGTTGAGCAGCGACAGCAACTGCTGGTCGAGCGAATCGATCTGGACGCGCAGGGCTCCGAGGGCCTCGGATTGTGTGGGTTGCGTCATGGCGTCAGGCCCGGGTTTTCTCGAAATCGCGCATGTAGGTCACCAGCGCTTGTACACCCGCCAGCGGCAAGGCGTTGTAGAGGCTGGCGCGCATGCCACCGACCGATTTGTGGCCCTTGAGCTGCAACAGGCCCGCGGCCTTCGCGCCGGCCAGGAAGGCCTCGTTGCGCGACTCGTCGCGCAGGAAAAAAGGCACGTTCATGCGCGAGCGGCAGTTCCGGGCCACCTTGTTGATGTACAGCTGCGACTGGTCGATGAAGTCGTAGAGCAGGGTGGCCTTGGCCAGATTGCGCTGCTCCATGGCCGCCACGCCGCGGAACTCACCCTCGCTCTGGCGCTTGAGCCACTGGAAGGTCAGGCCGGCCATGTAGATGGCGTAGGTAGGGGGCGTGTTGTACATGGATGCGTTGTCGGCCACGGTCTTGTAGTCGAACGCACTCGGGCAGATGGACAGCGCGTGCCCCAGCAGGTCCTCGCGCACCACCACCAGCGTGAGACCGGCTGGCCCCAGATTCTTCTGGGCGCCGCCAAAAGCCAGGCCGACACGCGACCAGTCAACCGGTCGCGATGCAACGTGCGAGGAAAAGTCGATCACCAGCGGCGCATCGCTGCCCAGCACTTTGAGGTCGGGCAACTGATGGACTTCGATCCCGTTGATGGTTTCGTTGCTGCAGAGGTGCACGTACTGGGCATCGCGGCTGAGCTGCCACGAAGCGGGGTCGGGCAACTCAGTGTGCGCTTCTGCCGCATTGCTGGCGGCCAGGCGGGCCTCGCAGTATTTGCCGGCCTCCTTGAACGACTTCTGGCTCCAGCTGCCGGTGACCACAAAGTCCACCACCCCGCCACGCGAGAGGTTCAGCGGAACGATAGCGTTTTCAGCCAGACCGCCGCCCTGCATGAACAGGATGCGGAAATGGGCCGGAACGGCCAGCAGTTCGCGCAGATCCGATTCGGCCGTCTCGATGATGGACATGAACTCCTTGCCGCGGTGGCTCATCTCCATCACGCTCATGCCGCTACCGTGCCAGTCGAGCATCTCGCTGGCCGCTTGCTGCAGCACCTCGGCCGGCATGGCGGCCGGACCGGCGGAAAAATTGTAGGGGCGCGTCATGGCGCTTCGGCGCCGGCGTCATCCGCCTCGCTCGGGTCGGCGAGCTCCGGCACGTTCGCATCGTTTTCCACGATGCGTTGCAGGCCGGAGAGCTCAGCGCCTTCATCCAGCGCGATCAGGGTCACCCCTTGCGTGGCCCGGCCCATTTCGCGGATCTCGCTCACGCGGGTGCGCACCAGCACACCCTTGTCGGTGATCAGCATGATCTCGTCGTCGCTGTGCACCAGCGTGGCGGCCACCACCTTGCCGTTGCGCTCACTTTGCTGGATCGCGATCATGCCCTTGGTGCCACGACCGTGGCGCGTGTACTCGCCAATCGGCGTGCGTTTTCCATAGCCATTGATGGTGGCGGTGAGCACGCTCTGTGCTTCGTCCTCGGCCACCAGCATGGCGATCACGCTCTGGCTGTCTTCGATCATCATGCCGCGAACACCACGCGCGTTGCGGCCCATCGGGCGCACATCGTTTTCGTCGAAACGCACGGCTTTGCCGCCATCGGAGAACAGCATCACGTCGTGCTGGCCATCGGTGAGTGCCGCTCCGATCAGGAAGTCGCCGTCGTCCAGGTCCACCGCGATGATGCCGGCCTTGCGCGGGTTGCTGAATTCGTCCAGCGCGGTCTTCTTGACCGTGCCCATGGACGTGGCCATGAACACAAAACGGTCGGACGGGAAGCTGCGCATCTCACCGGTCAGCGGCAGCACCACGTTGATCTTCTCGCCTTCCTGCAGCGGGAACATGTTGACGATGGGGCGGCCGCGCGAACCACGCGAACCCGCCGGAACTTCCCAAACCTTGAGCCAGTACAGGCGGCCCCGGTTGGAGAAGCACAGGATGTAGTCGTGCGTGTTGGCGATGAAGAGCTGGTCGATCCAGTCGTCTTCCTTGGTGGCCGTGGCCTGCTTGCCGCGACCGCCGCGCTTCTGCGCCCGGTATTCGGAGAGAGGCTGGCTCTTGATGTAGCCGCTGTGACTGAGCGTGACCACCATGTCGGTGGGCGTGATCAGGTCCTCGGTGGAGAGGTCCTGTGCGCTGTGTTCGATCTCGCTGCGGCGAGCGCCCAGCTTGGTCTGGCCAAACTCGACCTTCACTTCCGTCAGCTCTTCGCCAATGATGGCGGACACGCGCTCGGGCCGCGCCAGGATGTCGAGCAGATCGTCGATCTCGCCCATGACCTCCTTGTACTCGGCCACGATCTTGTCCTGCTCCAGGCCGGTCAGGCGCTGCAGGCGCATCTGCAGGATTTCCTGCGCCTGGGTTTCGGACAGGCGGTACAGACCATCACTGCCCATGCCAAAGGCTTTTTCGAGTCCATCCGGACGGTAGTCGTCGGCGTTGATCACACCGCCATCGGCGCGCGTGCGGGTCAACATTTCGCGGACCAACTGGCTGTCCCAGGGACGGGCCATCAACTCGGCCTTGGCCACCGGCGGTGTGGGCGACTCGCGGATGATGCGGATGAAGTCGTCGATATTGGCCAGCGCAACGGCCAGGCCTTCCAGCACATGACCACGCTCGCGGGCCTTGCGCAGGTTGAACACCGTGCGGCGCGTCACCACTTCACGGCGGTGCTCCAGGAACACCTGGATCAGGTCCTTGAGGTTGCACAGGCGCGGCTGGCCATCGATCAGCGCCACCATGTTGATACCAAAGGTGTCCTGCAGCTGGGTCTGCTTGTACAGGTTGTTGAGCACCACCTCGGGCACCTCACCCCGCTTGAGCTCGATCACCAGGCGCATGCCGGACTTGTCCGACTCGTCCTGAATGTGGCTGATGCCTTCGATCTTCTTCTCGTGCACGAGTTCGGCGATGCGCTCCTGGAGGGTCTTCTTGTTGACCTGGTAGGGCAGCTCGTCCACGATGATGGACTGGCGCTGGCCTTTGTCAATGTCTTCGAAGTGGCACTTGGCACGCATCACCACGCGTCCGCGTCCGGTGCGGTAACCGTCCCGAACACCATTCATGCCGTAGATGATGCCCGCGGTGGGGAAGTCGGGCGCCGGCACGATTTCCATCAGTTCGTCAATGGAGGCTTCCGGGTGCTTCAGCAGATGCAGGCAGGCATCGACCACCTCGTTGAGGTTGTGCGGCGGGATGTTGGTCGCCATGCCCACAGCGATACCGGACGATCCGTTGACCAGCAGGTTGGGCAAACGCGAGGGCAGCACCAAGGGCTCTTTTTCGGAGCCGTCGTAGTTGGGGCCGAAGTTGACCGTCTCCTTGTCGATGTCGGCCAGCATTTCGTGGGCGATCTTCGACAGCCGGATTTCGGTGTAGCGCATGGCCGCGGCGTTGTCACCGTCCACCGAACCGAAGTTGCCCTGGCCATCGACCAGCATGTGGCGCAACGAGAAGTCCTGCGCCATGCGGACGATGGTGTCGTAAACCGCGCTGTCACCATGCGGATGGTATTTACCGATGACGTCACCAACGATGCGCGCCGATTTTTTGTACGCACGGTTCCAATCGTTGTTCAGCTCGTGCATGGCAAACAGCACGCGCCTGTGCACCGGCTTGAGCCCGTCGCGTGCGTCTGGCAAGGCACGACCAACGATCACGCTCATGGCGTAATCGAGGTAGCTGCGTCGCATCTCCTCTTCAAGACTGATGGGCAGGGTCTCTTTGGCGAACTGTGTCATGAACGGGTGCTGGTGTACGGATGTGAGCCAAAAGGCAACCGCTCATTTTAGTGGTGGCGTGGCACAGGCCCTGATCGGTAGGTCTGTTGTGCCTCAACAACGAATGACTTGGAGAAGCAGAATGTGGTTACAACACGGTATGGCAGCGCACAGATGGCTATAGTTTGCTTGTGGCACAATAAATTCAACGTTTTGAGTGGTGGTCACTTCAAGCGTCACTGTCGATAGCAGCCCCATTTGGGGCAATACCAAGAGGAAAAACCATGAATAAACTGAACAAAGTGGCAATGTTGATTGCATCCGCTGCTCTGGCAACTAGTGCTTTCGCTGCGCCCTCCAGTGGCACCGAAACCAATGACAACTGGCGCAGTGGCCATGGCAATCTTCAATGGAAGAACGGCGACGGCACCCTGTGCTGGCGCAATTCCAGCTGGACGCCTGCCACGGCGGCCAAGGATTGTGATGGCGCCATTGTGCCGGCCCCGGCACCCGCACCCGCTCCAGTGGCCGCGCCTGCTCCCGCTCCGGCCCCAGCTGCACCTGCTCCCGCTCCGGTGGCCACCAAGGTGACCTACGCTGCAGACGCATTCTTTGACTTCGACAAGGCTGTGCTCAAGCCCGAAGGCAAAGCCAAGCTGGATGATTTGGCTGGCAAGGTTTCCGGCATCAATCTGGAAGTGGTGATTGCCGTGGGTCATACCGACTCCGTTGGCTCTGACAAATACAACCAGTCGCTGTCCAATCGCCGCGCCGAGGCTGTCAAAGCTTACTTGGTGAGCAAAGGCATCGAAAGCAATCGCATCTACACCGAAGGCAAGGGCGAGTCCCAGCCGGTGGCCGATAACGGCACCCGCGAAGGTCGCGCCAAGAACCGTCGCGTGGAAGTGGAAGTTGTCGGTACGCGCGCTGGCAAATAAGTCTCCTTTGCTGCGTTTCTGACGCAAGGCCCCATGTGTGAAAGCACATGGGGCTTTTTTCTGGTCGTCGATCCATGAATCGGTTTTTGTTTTTCCTGTGGTGTCTGTCGCTGGTTGCCTGTGGCGCACCTTCGGAAAGACCTGCTGAAGGTCTGTATGACCGGTATCCGGTGCGTGAAGCGACCGGGCTTGAACGTCACTGTCTGCTGATGGGCTCTGTCGAGGCGCAAACGAGGGCCACCGTGGTGATGCTGTTGTCGCCTCGCATGGCGTACAGCCTTCTCGAATGGCCTCGCATGAAGGCCGCGGCAGAAGAGGCCCACTTCCAAGTGCTTGCGTGGAAAGACCCACGGGTGACCGCGTCCGAGTGGGATGACGCCTTGGCTGCGTCCGGGCTCGACAGCGTCGACCGCCAACGGCTCCATGACCAGCCGGTTTTGTGCCATTCGGTCTGGAATCGAGTGGATCACCTGCCTTTCAGCCTGGTATTTCTTGGCTCCAGTGTGCATGCGTGGCCCATCCTGGGCGTCATGCCCGATACCGCTTGGCGGGATTCCCTCGAGCTCCGGCGCCAAGCCTTGCTGCATGCAGAGCCGAAAGGTGCCAGGTGAGGGTATTGGCCCACCCTGGGGGTCCCCAAGTGACGCTCAAGGAAGCTGCCTCTGATCGGCTGCGTTGCCTGTCCAGGTGCCGGGCGGGGCGCTTGATGGCACTGGCCGGTGCGTTGTGCCTGGGAACCGCCACCGGGCAAGCCGACACCCCTGGTCAGGATGCGTGCATTGATCCTGTCAGCTATCTCGCGCTCGATCCGGACGTGGTCGGGAAGGACAGCAATGGCATCGCAGCCCTGGGGACCTACGAGCGCATCAGCCCGGACGGACGTTTCGTGTTGAGGTCTTTTTCAGGCAGCTTGTTCGGACAGGTGTCCCTGATCGAGTTGCCGGCCGAACCACAGGGGGGGTTGCAAGCCTACCGCACGCCCTTGAGCAATGAGGCGTTTCCGGTGCAGGGGAGCTGGCGCTTCCTGGTGGACGTGAACGGGAGCCACTACCGGTTGTCGGATGTCCTGCGCCGGCAGCAAAAGGCGCAACCCTTGTTTTCGGGGGGGATGCGGGGGTTCTATGCCGCAGCCTCGGAGCTTCCCGCGGAGAAGAGTACAGATCCGTCGTTGATCTGGATCCGGTCCATGAGTTGGCCGCAGGGGGACCGTTCGGGGCAGGGGACGGGCCCGCTGCAGGTCCGGACCCTGGGGTTGCGAGACCGCGGTGGGCAGGTTGATATCGTGCACGATACCGGTGCGCAGTTCATCTGTGCTCAAAGGCAGAGCGTCGATGGCAATGTGTACACATTGCCCATGATCTCGGTGGATGGCCTGGAGTTTTCCGCCATACCGATCAATCCGCGACAGGGCCGGCCGAGCATGCGCGTTTATGGTTTGGCTGCGGGGGCGCTGGACGAACAGCATCCCTGCGATCTGAAATGGGACCTGCGCGCCACCCCTGGAAAGGCCGTGTTTGGATTTGCGACCCATGCCCCTGCGATGTTGGTCTACACCTCCAATTCCAGTGTGTACTTTCTCGATCGGCGTCTGCCTCCCGAGGCCGGAGCTTTCCAAGTGGAAGATTGGCGGACATTGGTGCTGGCCAGCGCCTTCCCCGGGCTGACCCGCGATGGGCGCATCGTCTTTGGGGCGACCTGGAAAGACTGTCCGCCCGATGGACCGTGTGTGGGACGCTCCGGTTACGTCGTGGCAGATCCCTACCAGAACCCTGCGTACCGGAACCATTGGAAGGCCCGAAACGCGACTGCGCCCAAGGCCTGCATCACTCGGCGGGAGGTCGTGGCGGAGCGGCGGCGTTTTGCCGATCAGCACGGTCTGGTACCCTGAAGCCGTGTGAAAATTGACCGCATGAATCCAACTGTCAATGCCGATCCCGCCGAACTGGCCAAATTCTCTGACCTTGCCCATCGTTGGTGGGATCCCGAGAGCGAATTCAGGCCCTTGCACCAGATCAATCCCTTGCGTCTGGGCTGGATCGACGGTCTGGCCAGCCTGAGTGGCAAAAACGTGCTCGATGTGGGGTGTGGGGGCGGCATCCTGTCGGATTCAATGGCACGCAAGGGCGCAGAGGTCACGGGCATCGATCTGGCCGTCAAGGCGCTCAAGGTGGCCCAGCTCCATGCGTTGGAGGCGGGGACGCAGCACGTGAGCTACCGGGAAATCAGCGCTGAGGCGCTGGCGCAGGAGCAGCCCGGTGCCTTTGATGTGGTGACCTGCATGGAAATGCTGGAGCACGTGCCGGACCCGGCTTCCGTGGTTCGAGCCTGCTCGGCGCTGGTGAAACCCGGTGGATGGGTGTTTTTCTCCACCATCAACCGCAACCCGAAGTCGTTCCTGTTTGCCATCGTGGGCGCCGAATACCTGCTGCAGATGCTGCCCAAGGGCACGCACGAGTACGCCAAGATGATTCGACCCAGCGAGTTGGCGAGCCATTGCCGTGCTGCCGGGCTGGAGCTGACGCAGACGCGTGGCATGGAATTCAACCCGCTCACCCAGCGCTACTGGCTGAGTCAGGACACCAGCGTGAACTACCTGATCGCGACACGAAAGCCATGACCGATCGCGTGTTCCGCGGTATTCGGGCCGTGCTGTTCGACCTGGATGGCACTCTGATCGACAGCGCGCCCGATCTGGGCGCGGCGGCCGACGCCATGCGCACACAGCGCGGCCTGGCCCCGCTGCCACTGGAGCGCTACCGGCCCTTGGCTGGCGCTGGGGCTCGGGGCATGTTGCGTGTGGCTTTTGACATCGACCCGGATCATGCTGGGTATGAGCCGCTCAAACAGGAGTTCTTTGCCCACTACGAAGCCTGCCTGACGCAGCGCACCCAGCCTTTCATGGAGGTGGATCGCCTGTTGGCGGCGCTGGTGCAGGGAGGACTGCTTTGGGGAGTGGTGACCAACAAATCGCAGCGTTTCACCACGCCGTTGACCCAGGCCATGCGGCTTTTTGACACCGCAGGCACCATCGTCAGCGGTGACACGACGCCCCATGCCAAACCCCATCCCGAGCCCTTGCTGGAGGCGGCTCGGCGCCTGGGGGTGTTGCCGGCGCAGTGCCTTTACGTGGGGGACGATCAGCGCGACATCCAGGCCGGGCAGGCTGCAGGCATGCCCACCGTGGCCGCACACTACGGTTACCTCGGACTGGGGGCCGACGCATCGGCCTGGGGTGCCGACGCCGAGGTTTTTTCACCCCTTCAGGTCTTGCAATTGCTGGAACTGCCTTAAACTTGGTTGCTCAGGGGCTGCACTGGTTTCGACGTGGGTTCGGACACGCAGCAGGGCATGTCGAGGTTCTGTCACCTCGTAAAACCGCAGAAAAAAACTAACTGCAAACGACGAACGTTTCGCACTCGCCGCTTAATTGCCGGTGAGCTTTGCAACAGCAGGCCTATGGGCTGGGCAAGGGTTCAAACGGCGCAAGCCGCGAGAGTCCAGGCTGCAAAGATAATTCAATAGGCTGGTTGGGCGTCGGGTAACTTGGCGCACAACAAGATTCAAGGTTGCTGGCGTCCTGTGTAGCGTGCCGCTGCGCGATTCAGGAAGCGAGACTCAAATCAGACGGCTACACATGTAGAACTGCGCGAAGAAGGCTTGCGGACGGGGGTTCAAATCCCCCCAGCTCCACCACACACTCAGCCCCGGGGCTCCGATGCCCCGGGTTTTGCTTTCAATCCCCCAAAGACTTTCCACCGACCGCATCGCGGTGTGCGCGCTCGCGCAACCGTCCGCGGCGCGTCCAGCGGGTTTTGAGTATCCACAGCGCGCTCGTCAGGAAATAGACGGCCAGGCCACTGGCGGTGGCGATGATGGACAGACCCACCACCAATGGCTTGCCCACGGTCTTCAGCTTGCGGGCCCAGTGCACCAATTGATCGGTCCAGCCCTGCTCCGGTGCGGGCGTTGCTTGGGTTCCTTCCAGCAGATCCATGGCCTGCGCTTCCGTGAGCGCGGGCTCTCCCAGAATCCTTTTGCCGAGTCGGTAGGCGCCGTAGTACACCGGCCCAAAGGTCACCGGGTTCGTCACCAGGGTGCTGGCCACCGCCATGGGGAGGTTGGCCCGCAAAAGAACCGCCACGGTGGCCGATACCGGGATTTGGGCCACGGGGATCAGCAGCCCAAAGAAGATGCCCAGCGCCAGCCCGAGGGCGATGCCTTTGCGGCTGAAATGCCAGAGTCGGGGGTGGTGCAGAACGGGTCCCAGCCATCGCAGCCACCGGTTCTGGCGCACGGTCTCCGGCTTGGGGAGCCACTTCTTGAATGTATGTTTCACCGATCGAGCACCTGATGCAGTTTTCGCTCCTATTCTGGCCGATGCGTTGGGGCGCCGCCTGGCAGCGGTGACAATCCACTCACCATGATGCAGTTACAGGACATTCTTTTTTCCCAGGGCTTTGGCACACGCCGTGTTTGTTGTGGGCTGGTACAGCAGGGGCTGGTTCAGGTCGGGGCCGAGCGAGCCGTTTGCACGGACCCGACCCGCGAGTTGGAGGAGCACGGTCTGGAGTTCTGGGTGCAGGGGGAGCGCTGGAACTACCATGCGCTGGCCTACCTCATGCTGCACAAACCGGCAGGCTATGAGTGCTCACAAAAGCCCAGCACCTACCCGAGCGTCTACACCCTGTTGCCGGGGCCGTTGCGCAGCCGGGGAGGCGGCGCGGCGGCAGGGGTGCAGGCGGTGGGGCGGCTGGACCAGGACACCACCGGCTTGCTGCTGTTGTCCGACGACGGCAAGTTCATCCACCGCATGACCTCGCCCCGGCACCATGTGCCGAAGGTGTACGAGGTGCAGGTCAAGCACCCGCTGGATGATCGCCAGGTGGCCCGCTTGCTCGAAGGCGTGGTGCTCGATGACGATCCCAGGCCGGTGCGGGCCGCGGCCTGTCAGGCCGTGACCGATCACCACCTGCGTTTGACGTTGACCGACGGCAAGTACCACCAGGTCAAGCGCATGGTGGCTGCGGTGAGCAACCGGGTGGAAGGGTTGCACCGGTCTTCCATGGGACAACTGGTGCTGCCCGCCGATCTGTTGCCTGGCCAGTGGCGCTGGCTCACGAGCGGGGAGGTGTCGGCCCTCACGCAGAAGGTCGGCGCTCCCGCTGGCACCTGAGCTGGTTCAGAGCAGATCGCCCTTGCGGCTGTCCAGGGGGACCAGGAACGAGTTTTCCTGCCACTGGGAACCCAGGACGCTGTTGGGCGCCTGACCGGTCGTGCTGTTGGGCCAGGTGGACAGCGGGCTGAAGTCGCTTTGCCGGTTGCTGCGCTGGCGCGAGATGGCCGAGCGCAGGTTGGTCTGCGCGGCAATGATGGCCCGCTCTTCCTGTTCACGCTCTCGCATGGATTGAACGGTGGGCGATTCACCCAGGAATTCGGCCCGGATTTCCGCCACCGTCGGCAGAGCGTTGGACCGCACCACCCAGTAGGGCAGGCCACACTGGGTCAGCAGCGAGTGCTTGAGCAGGCGGGTGCTGCGTGGCAACGGCAGGCGCCCGGGCACGTCCAGGCAACCCACCACGCGGCCGTCTGCTTTGCAGACCGTGAACGTGCAGTACACCCCCCCGAGCAATCGGTACCAATGCATGCCCTGTTCTCTGTCTCGCGGCAGCGTGAAGCGGGTCACCGGCAGCTTGATCATGATGTGGTGGTCGTAGAAAGCCCGCGCCAGCCAGTGCCAGACGCGCGCCTCTTCGCTGTTGGCGATGGCCCGTGTGCTCAAGGGCCAATGCTTGGGCATGCGCCTTTGGCGTCGGGTTCGTCTGGCTTCCCAGGCTCGATGCAGCAGCGCGCCCAGCACCAGAAGTGCAGGGATCAGCGCTGCAAGCAGCCATGGGTTGGACCAGAAGTTCATAAGCAATTCGTTGTTCGTATTGTCTGTATCAAAGTGTATGGATATCGCTCATAAAGAAACCGACCAGAGGCGCGACTGCAACGCTGTTTGTGTGAATTCCTTTGGGTTTGGGTAGCTCCTCGCAGGCTGACCACGCCCGTGGGATCGCCTGGGGCGTGGTAAAAGCCAGTCGCTGGAGAATCAGGGCTTGGTGTCGCAACCCGGCCATGGCCGCCGGACCGCCTTATTTGGGCGTGGCATGGTGGCTCGTGCTTGGGACCAAGAATTGTGCCCAGAAGCGCGGGTGCTGCCTATCCCGCAAATGGGGTACCCATCGCCCCCAAGCC
This sequence comes from Hydrogenophaga taeniospiralis, assembly GCF_020510445.1. Lineage (NCBI taxonomy): Bacteria > Pseudomonadati > Pseudomonadota > Betaproteobacteria > Burkholderiales > Comamonadaceae > Hydrogenophaga > Hydrogenophaga taeniospiralis. The sequence continues at coordinate 4,256,096 of NZ_JAHBAG010000001.1, read as the reverse complement.
TGAAACGTCGGGGCCACCGCGCTGCGGGCCGTATCCACCGGCGGGTATTCTTGTGAGCTGGGGGCGTATGGAGTCCCTGTATTCTTGTCCCTATGAAGTTGCTGTTCGATTCGTTTTGGCGCGCCGTCGCCTACTGCATGCATCCGCGCGTGATCGCGCTCTCGTTCCTGCCCCTGATCCTGATGGTGCTGGTGTCGTTCGGGCTGGGCTACTTTTTCTGGGAGGGGGCGGTGGCGTCCGTGGCCGCCTGGCTGGAGGCCTACGAGCTGATGCAGGCCTTGCTCAGCTGGCTCGACCGCGTGGGCATGGGCTCGCTGCGCACGGTGTTTGCGCCGTTGCTGGTGCTGGTGCTGGCCACACCGGTCATCGTGTTGTCGTGCCTGCTGCTGGTGGCTGTGCTCATGACGCCGGCCATGGTGTCTCTGGTGGGGCAGCGGCGCTTTGCCACGCTGGAGCGCAAGCACGGCGGTTCGCTGCTGGCGAGTGTGTTGTGGTCGCTCGGGTCCACCGTGCTCGCGGTGCTGGTGCTGGTGATGTCCATACCGCTGTGGTTGGTCCCTCCCATGGTGTTGATCCTGCCCCCGCTGATCTGGGGCTGGCTCACCTACCGGGTCTTTGCCTTTGACGCGCTGGCCGAACATGCCAGCGCCGATGAGCGCAAGCGCATCCTGCGTGAGCATCGGGGCAGCTTTTTGCTCATGGGGGTGCTCAGCGGCTATCTGGGAGCGGCGCCCAGCCTGTTATGGGCGTCGGGGGCCATGGTCATTGCATTGGCGCCGCTGCTGGTGCCGGTTGCGATCTGGATCTACACCCTGGTGTTCGCGTTTGCATCGCTCTGGTTTGCGCATTTCGCGCTGGCCGCACTGCAGCATTTGCGGGCAACCTCGCCGCGCGATGCGTCCGAGGCCCAGATGAGCAGCGCCGACGCGGCCGTGCCGAGGCCATTGAATCTGCCCGCCGCGGGGCCCGCGGAAGACCAGGGCCTGCCGCCGCCTGGCACCATGGGACCTCTCTGAATGCCATCAAAAACGACCATGCCACCTCCTTTCGGACTCATCATCATCGGAGACGAAATCCTCTCCGGCAAACGGGCCGACAAACACCTGCCCAAAGTCATTGAGCTGCTGGCCGCCCGCGGGCTGTCGCTGGCCTGGGCCCGTTGTGTGGGGGATGACCGCGAGCGCATCACAGCCACACTGCGCGATGCGTTCGCCAGCGCCGACGTGGTGTTTTCCTGCGGCGGCATTGGCGCCACGCCCGATGACCACACCCGCCAATGCGCTGCCGCCGCTCTGGGCGTGGCGCTGCATTTGCATCCCGAGGCGCGCGACCTGATCGAGCAGCGCATGCGCGACATCGCCGCCGAGCAAGGGCAGGTTTTTGACCCTGAGCGTGCCGACAACGTGCATCGCTACAACATGGGTGTGTTTCCGGTGGGCGCGCGGATCATCCACAACCCCTACAACCGGATTCCGGGCTTCTCGTGCGACGGCCCTGGCGGTGGTGTGGTGCATTTCGTGCCCGGGTTTCCCGTGATGGCCTGGCCCATGATCGAAGCCGTGCTGGATCAGCAGTACCGCCATTGGCAACGCCCCGGCACCTGGCTGGAGCGTTCGGTGGTGGTCATGGGCACGATGGAGGCCACCCTCACGCCGCTCATGGAGCGTATCGAAGAGACGCATCCGGTCAAGGTGTTCAGTCTGCCCAGCGTGGACCACCCGGAGTTCGGTCGGCACATCGAACTGGGGGTCAAGGGCACGCCGGTGGCCGTGGAGGCGGCCTTTGGCGATCTGTTGTCGGGTCTGCAGGCCTGTGGCGCCGAGCTTGGCCCTGAAATGGTGCGTTGAATGATTGCACCACATGGGTGCTATTTTGTGAATTGCACTGCATTGGTGCTTTTTGTGTGAAGAGCGTTGCTGTTTTGTCCGCACATCCTGGCGTTGCCTGTTTTAAACCGGTGCGTCCGATCTTGATGGTGCACCGCCTCGGCGATAATTCCGCCCGAGCAAGCGGGATTGGCATTCCGGGTCTGTGTCGCGCGTCATGCAATGGCACAAATACTGCTTAACTCGTACGTCGTTTTTATTTCCACTCACCCAGCTACAGGAGTATTTGATGGCCAAGACCGTCGCAGACGTGATGCAAATGGTGAAAGACAACGAAGTCAAGTTTGTTGACTTCCGTTTCACCGACACCCGGGGCAAAGAGCAGCACGTGACCGTGCCTGTTTCCCACTTCGACGAAGACAAATTCACCTCGGGCCACGCGTTCGACGGTTCTTCGGTGGCTGGCTGGAAGGGCATCGAAGCCTCGGACATGCAGCTCATGCCCGACCCCAGCACCGCCAACATCGATCCGTTCTACGAAGAAACCACCCTATTCCTGCAGTGCGACGTGATCGAGCCCGGTGACGGTAAGGCCTACGACCGCGATCCGCGTTCCATCGCCAAGCGCGCCGAAGCCTACCTCAAGGCCTCCGGCCTGGGCGACACCGCTTTCTTCGGACCGGAACCCGAATTCTTCATCTTCGACGGCGTGCGCTGGAGCAACGAACCCGGTCGCGTGATGTATGAGATCGAAGAGTACGAAGCCCCCTGGAACAGCGGCGCCAAGCTCGAAGGCGGCAACCGCGGCCACCGTCCCACCGTCAAGGGCGGCTACTTCCCCGTGCCCCCGGTCGACAGCACGCAAGACATGCGCGCCGAGATGTCCCTGATCCTCGAATCGCTGGGCATCCCGGTCGAAGTGTTCCACCACGAAGTGGCGGGCGCTGGCCAGAACGAAATCGGTACCAAGTTCAGCACGCTCGTCGAGCGCGCCGACTGGACCCAGGTCCTGAAGTACGTGGTGCAGAACGTGGCCAACGCCTACGGCAAGACCGCGACCTTCATGCCCAAGCCTTACGCGGGCGACAACGGCTCGGGCATGCACGTGCACCAGTCGATCTGGAAAGATGGCAAGAACCTCTTCGCCGGTGACGGCTATGCGGGCCTGAGCGACTTCGCGCTGTTCTACATCGGCGGCATCATCAAGCACGCCCGTGCCCTGAACGCCATCACCAACCCCGGCACGAACTCGTACAAGCGTCTGGTGCCCGGCTTCGAAGCTCCGGTGAAGCTGGCCTACTCGGCCCGCAACCGCTCGGCCTCGATCCGCATCCCGTACGTGGCCAACCCCAAGGGGCGCCGCATCGAAGCCCGTTTCCCCGATCCTTCTGCCAACCCCTACCTGTGCTTCTCGGCGCTGATGATGGCGGGTCTGGACGGCGTGGAGAACAAGATCCACCCGGGCGAAGCCGCCACCAAGGATCTGTACCACCTGCCGCCGGAGGAAGACAAGCTGGTCCCCACCGTGTGCCACAGCCTCGACCAGGCGCTGGACTACCTCGACAAGGACCGCGGTTTCCTGACCAAGGGCGGTGTGTTCACCGACTCTATGCTCGATGCCTACATCGAACTGAAGATGGCCGAAGTCACGCGTTTCCGCATGGCGCCGCACCCGGTCGAATTCGACATGTACTACAGCCTGTAAAGGCCGGCCCGGCTTGGCCGGGTTGTTCTCACCGGGTCCACGGCTACCGTGGACCCCATGCAAAAGGGACGGCAGACGCCGTCCCTTTTGCATGGGGTGAGGCAAATTCACCACCCTGCGCTGGGACGCAGGCACTTTTTGGACGGTTTTCGGTCATACTGAAATGTGATGAACACGCGCCGCCGGCGCTTGGAGAGACGTGTTGTTGATTCCCTTGCCTCCCTACGCTATTCGTTGGTTGATTGCCGGTGCAGCTGGTTTGTTTGTGGTTCAGGCGCAGGCCCAGGAACGCATTTACCGCTGCGGCAACGAATACACCAACAACGCCCAGGTGGCCAAAAACCGTGGCTGCAAGCTGATGGAGGGAGGCAACATTACCATCGTGCAGGGCATCACGCCGCAGGCCAGCCGGCCCGCCGCCGCCACGCCCGCCGCGCGTGGGGGGGGTGAGCAGCGCATCAACTCTCCAGAGCAGCGTGCCCGTGACAGCGACGCGCGTGCCATTCTCGCGGCGGAGCTGCGCAAAGCCGAAGAGCGTCTGGCGCAGGCCCAAAAGGAGTACGCCAACGGCGAGCCCGAGAAGCAGGGCATTGAATCGCGCAACTACCAGCGCTATCTGGACCGCGTGGCCGAGCTCAAGGCGGCCGTGGCCCGGGCCGAGGCCGATGTGGCGGGTATCCGCCGCGAATTGAGCCGACTCGATGGTTCCGCGGGCTCCCCCGGAACTGCCGCAAAATAAGCGGCTTGAAAAAGCCAGCCCCCCCCACCCCATCCCTTTCCGCGGACAGCCCCGCAGCGCCTGCCCGGCCGGTGGCGCGGCCTGCGGCCAACGCGCTGCGTTTCCATTCGCTGGATCTGCTGGCCACCCTGGTGGCCGTGGTCGCTTCCGACGGCGCCATTCTGTATGCCAACGCGGCACTGGAGGATGCGCTGGGCATGTCACGACGCAGCATCACCGGCGCTTTGCTGCAAGACTGCTTCACCGAACCCACGCTGTTGCAGAGCGCCTTGAGCGGCGCCCGCGGCAACGAATTTGCCGCGCTGCGTTACGACGCCTGGCTCCGGCGTGCGACGCACGAGCCGTTGCCCGTGCATGTGGTGGTGGCACAGACCGAAACCCCGGGGGAGGTCATCGTCGAGCTGCTGCCGCTGGAGCAGCAGACCCGGCAGGAACGCGAAGAGCGTTTGATCGACCAGGCGCAGGCCAACAAGGAGCTGATCCGCAACCTCGCGCACGAGATCAAGAACCCGCTGGGCGGCATCCGCGGCGCGGCGCAACTGCTGCAGATGGAGCTGGAGTCCAAGGAGCTGATCGAATACACGCAGGTCATCATCCACGAGGCGGACCGCTTGCAGTCGCTGGTGGACCGGCTGCTGGCGCCACACCGGCGCCCGCACGTGGTGGGCGACGTGAACATCCACGAGGTGTGTGAGCGCGTGCGCTCGCTGATCGTGGCCGAGTTTCCCAAGGGCCTGCGCGTGGTGCGCGACTACGACACATCCATCCCCGAGTTCCGGGGCGACCGCGAACAGCTGATCCAGGCGGTGCTCAACATCGCGCACAACGCGGCCCAGGCGCTGGGCGAGCGCATCGCGGAGGGCGACGCGCAGATCACGTTCCGCACGCGGGTGGGGCGGCAAGTGACCTTCGGCAAGCAGCGTTATCGGCTGGCACTGGAATTGCATGTGATCGACAACGGGCCTGGGGTTCCAGACTCGATCAAGGACCGCATCTTTTTCCCGCTGGTGTCGGGGCGCGATGGCGGCTCCGGCCTTGGCCTCACGCTGGCACAAACCTTTGTCCAGCAGCACCATGGTCTGATCGAGTGTGAGAGCGTCCCGGGTCACACGGATTTCAAACTGCTGATTCCGTTGCCATGAAACCGAACTCACAACGCCGCGCCTGACGAAGGGACACAGAACACATGAAGCCGATCTGGATAGTGGATGACGACCAATCGATCCGCTTCGTGCTAGAGAAAGCGCTGTTGCGCGAGAACCTGCCGACCCGCAGTTTCACGAACCCCCAGGAGGTCCTCAAGGCTTTGACGGACACCCCCGAAAGTGAAGGCCCGCAGATCCTGGTGAGCGACATCCGCATGCCCGGTGGCTCGGGGCTGGATCTGCTGGAGAAGGTCAAGGAAAAGCTCCCCGGCCTGCCGGTCATCATCATGACCGCGTTTTCCGATCTGGACAGCGCGGTGTCGGCTTTTCAGGGCGGTGCCTTCGAGTACCTGCCCAAGCCGTTTGACCTGCCCAAGGCGATCGAGCTGATCCGCCGCGCGGTGGAGGAAAGCCAGCGCGAGGAGGTGTCCGAAGAGCGCATGAGCGCGGCGCCCGAAATGCTCGGGCAGGCGCCCGCCATGCAGGACGTGTTTCGCGCCATCGGGCGCCTGAGCCAGAGCCAGGTCACGGTGCTCATCACCGGCGAGTCCGGGTCGGGCAAGGAGCTGGTGGCGCGTGCGCTGCACAAGCATTCGCCGCGCTCGGCCGGCCCCTTCGTGGCCATCAACACCGCCGCGATTCCCAAGGACCTGCTGGAATCCGAACTGTTCGGCCATGAGCGCGGCGCCTTCACCGGGGCACAGACCATGCGCCGCGGTCGCTTCGAGCAGGCCGATGGCGGCACGCTGTTCCTCGACGAGATCGGCGATATGCCGTTTGATCTGCAGACCCGGCTGCTGCGCGTGTTGTCCGACGGGCATTTCTACCGCGTGGGGGGCCACAGCGCGGTGCGCGCCAACGTGCGCGTGATCGCCGCCACCCACCAGAACCTGGAGCAGCGCGTCAAGGAAGGGGTGTTCCGCGAAGACCTGTTCCATCGGCTCAACGTGATCCGCTTGCGTCTGCCCGCGCTGCGCGAGCGGCGTGAAGACGTGCCCATGCTCACGCGCTTTTTCCTGCAGCAGAGCGCCACGCAACTGGGTGTGGAGCCCAAGCGCATTTCAGAGGCGGCACTGCGGCTGCTGGGCACGTTCGACTTCCCGGGCAACGTGCGCCAGCTGGAAAACGTGTGCCACTGGCTGACCGTCATGGCGCCGGCCCAGGTGATCGAACTCAAGGACCTGCCCCCCGAAGTGCTGGCGTTGGCGGGTACGGCGGCCAGTCCGGCCATGGCGGCGCCAGAAGCCGCGCCGTCGATCCCGGTCGTTCCAGAGGCGCTGACGGCGCCCCAGCCACAGGCCCTGGTGCAGCCGCTTCATGCCGAGCCGATGGTGTTCGCGCCGAGCGAGCCGCTCACGGCGGTGCCTGTGGTCGGCGTGCCTCAGGCGTGGGAAGCGGGCCTGCAGGCCGAGGCCCAGGCCTTGCTGGCGGAGGGGCGCACCGACGTGTGGGACGTGCTCACGCGCCGGTTCGAGACGCGGTTGATCCAGACCGCGCTGGCCAGTACCCGGGGGCGCCGCATCGAGGCGGCGCACAAGCTGGGGATTGGCCGCAACACCATCACGCGCAAGATCCAGGAATTGAATCTGGAGTGACCCCCCGCGGCGCTTCGCGCCACCCCCTGCAGGGGGCAATGCCTGCGGCCTGGCGAAACCAGTTCCGCGGCATTCTGGGTTGAGGCATTTCGCGCCGGCGGCGCCTTCGGTTGTTATCCGAGTGTCAGAACCACCGGCGCGTGGTCGCTGGGGCGCTCGTTCTTGCGCGGCGCCTTGTCGATCCCGCAAGCCGTGGTGCGGGCCTTCAGCGCTTCGCTGATCAGGATGTGGTCGATGCGCAGGCCACGGTTGCGGCGGAAGGCGAGGTCGCGGTAGTCCCACCAGCTGTAGTTTTTCTCGGGCTGCGGAAACAGGCGCACCGCGTCGCACAGGCCCAGGCCGATGAGCGCCTGCAGATGGGTGCGCTCTTCGGTCGTGCAGTGGATGGTTTCACGCAGGCCCACCGGGTCCCACACATCGGCGTCGTCGAAGGTGATGTTGTAGTCGCCCATCAGCACCAGTTGCGGGTGTGCGGCCATTTCGGTGCGCACCCAGTCGCGCAGCGCATCAAGCCAGCGCATCTTGTAAGCAAACTTTTCGCTGCCGGGTTCCTGGCCGTTGGGAAAGTAGGCACCGATCACCCGCACGCCGTCGATGGTGGCGCACAGCACGCGCGATTGTTCGTCGGCGAAACCCGGGATGTTCCTGATGACCTCGCTGGCGGGTGCCTTGCTCAGCAGCGCCACGCCGTTGTAGGTCTTCTGCCCGAAGCACTGCGCCTGGTAGCCGATGTCGGCGAACGCCTGCGTGGGAAACTTGTCGTCGGCGAGCTTGAGCTCCTGCAGCGCCAGCACGTCCACCGGGTTCGCGGCCAGCCAGTCCAGCACCTGGGGCAGGCGCACGGTGAGCGAGTTGATGTTCCAGGTGGCGAGCTGCATGGTGTGTCGGGCCGGTTCAGGGCTGGCGGGTGTAGGTGACGAAGGCGAACGGCAGACCGTTGACCGAGATATGGGTCTCGCGCGTGCTCTCTTTCCACTCGGGGCCGAAAACCGGGGCGAAGGCATCGCCCTCGAAATCCCGCGCGATCTCGGTCACCACGGCACTGCTGGCCAGCGGCTGGGCCTGGGCGTAGATCTGCGCGCCGCCGATCACCCAGGCGTCGGTGCCGGGCGGGCAGGCCGCCAGGGCCTCGGACAGTGAGCAGGCGCGGGTGGCGCCGTCGGCCTGCCAGCCCGCGTCGCGGGTGATCACGATGTTCAGGCGCCCCGGCAGCGGGCGGAACTTCGGCGGCAGCGAGTCCCAGGTCTTGCGGCCCATGATCACCGGGCAACCCAGCGTGGTGCGCTTGAAATGCGCCATGTCCTCGGGCAGGTGCCAGGGCAGGGCGTTGTCCTTGCCGATCACGCCGTTGGCGGCGCGGGCGAAGATGAGATGCAGTCGGGTGGCTTGGGCGGGCATGGCGCTATTGTGCCGCCGCCGCTTTGCGTGCGGGCCACAGCACGCTGGCAATCGCCAGCATCACGAAGACCATGGCCAGCCAGTCCTGCCAGTGCGGCACTTCGCCCACGATGACGGTGGCGCTGAGCGTGCCCACCAGCGGGATCGCCATCACGCTCATGGCGCTGGTGGCCGGCGGCAGGTCGCGCGCCATGCCGAACCAGATCAGCTGCGCCAGGCCGTAGTTGATGAGCGCGCCGTAGGCCAGGCTGGTCCACATCATGGGGGTGAACGTGGCCGGTTGCGGCAGCGGCTCCAGCGTGAGCGCCAAGGCCCACAACACACCACTGCCCAGCAGCAGCATCCAGACCGTGACCACCATGGGCGTGAGCGTGAGGTGGGCGCGGCGAAACATCAGCGTGCCCAGCGCCCAGGACGCGGCGGCCCCGAGCATCCAGACCACGCCCGCGGGGCGACCCGAGAGGCGCTGCAGCTCGTGCCACAGCAGCAGGGCGATGGCGAGCGCCACGCAGACCACCGCCAGGCGCACGCGCGGCGTGATGCGTTCGCCGAAGAAGGCCGCGCCGATCAGCACCGTGAAGATGGGCATGGTGAAGCCCAGGATGGCCGCGCGACCCGACGCCAGTTCCTGCACGCCGAAGATGGACAGCGTGTGCCAGCCCAGCACGTTGGGCAGGCCGAGCCAGGCGATGGCGGCCCACTCGCGCCCGGTCGGGCGCATGCGCTCGCCTTGGGCGGCCACGTAGACGAACAGCCAGGCCGCGCCGATCAGCATGGTGCTGGCGCGGAAATACAGCGGGCTCAACTGCTGCAGCGAGAGTTTCATCATGGGCCAGTTGACACCCCACATGAGCGTGAGGGCCAGCAGCGCCCAGAGCTGGCGGCGGGTGATCAAACCGCGACGGGTGCTTTGATGGCCGGGTGGCTCTCGTAGCCGAGCACCTCGAAATCCTCGTACTCGTAATCGAAGATCGAAGCCGGTCGGCGCTTGATGTTCAGCGTGGGGTAGGCGAAGGGCGTGCGGCTCAGCTGAAGCGCCACCTGCTCGTGGTGGTTGCTGTAGATGTGGCAGTCGCCGCCGGTCCAGATGAAGTCGCCCACGTCCAGGTCGCACTGCTGCGCCACCATGTGGGTGAGCAGGGCGTAGCTGGCGATGTTGAAGGGAACGCCGAGGAAGATGTCGGCGCTGCGCTGGTAGAGCTGGCAACTGAGCTTGCCGCGCCCGCCGGGTTCGGTGGCCGGTGCCACGTAGAACTGGAAAAAGGCGTGGCAGGGCATGAGTGCCATCTTGTCCAGCTCGGCCACGTTCCAGGCGCTCACGATGATGCGGCGCGAGTCGGGGTTGGTCTTGAGCGTCTGCATGACGTCGGCGATCTGGTCGATGTGGCCGCCGTCGGGCGTGGGCCAGCTGCGCCACTGCACCCCATAGACCGGGCCGAGGTCGCCGTCGGCGCGCGCCCATTCGTCCCAGATGGTGCAGCCGCGTTCCTGCAGCCATTTCACGTTGCTGTCACCGCGCAGGAACCACAGCAGTTCGACGATGATGGCCTTGAGGAACACCTTCTTGGTGGTCACCAGCGGGAAACCTTCGTTCAGGTCGAAGCGCATCTGGTGGCCGAACACGCTCTTGGTGCCGGTGCCGGTGCGGTCGCCTTTGTGCACGCCGTTCTCAAAGACGTGGCGCATGAAATCTTCGTATTGAGAACGCACGGGGCGCAGGGGGAGGTGGTCGGTCATGGGGCAACTTCGGTGGGCAACGGGCGGGCCAAACCGCGATTGTGCCCGCTCCACATCACCCCTGCGCCGGGGTGGACCGGTACGCGCCAGCCGGCTACGATGCGACCTCGTTGTACCGCCCACAGGAGACCTCGCCATGTCTTCACTCACGCTCTACACCAACCCCCAATCCCGCGGCCGCATCGCGCACTGGATGATGGAAGAACTGGACGAGCCCTACGAAACCGTCTGGCTGGACTACGGCACCACCATGAAGGCGCCGGATTACCTGGCGGTCAACCCCATGGGCAAGGTGCCGGCGCTGCGCCATGGCGACGCGGTGGTGACCGAGGCGGCGGCCATCTGCGCCTACCTGGGCGACCGGTTCCCGGAAAAAGGCCTGGTCCCGCCGCCCGACTCGCCGGCCCGGGCCGACTACTACCGCTGGCTGTTTTTCGCCGCCGGGCCGCTGGAGCAAGCGGCCGTGGCGCGCGCGCTCGGCTGGGAGGTGCCCGAGGGCCGCAGTGTGATGGTGGGCTTCGGCAGTTACGCCGACACGATGCATGCACTGGAGCTCGGGCTGTCGAAGGGGCCGTACGTGTGCGGTGAGCAGTTCACCGTGGCCGATGTTTACGTGGGGTCCAGCCTGGTCTGGGGCCTGATGTTCGGCACCATCGAGAAGCGGCCGGTGTTCGAGGCCTATGCCGCGCGGGTGCGGGCGCGGCCGGCCTGGCAGCGCTCGGCCCGGATCAACGAGGCACGCATCAAACCCACGTGAGGTCACACCGTCTCAGGTCAGCCGGTCGAGGGCGCGGGTCGCCCACAGCAGGGCGATCAGCAGCAGCACCACCACCGGTATCACCGCGCCGAGCCCGACCCAGGTGGCCAGCAGGCCAAACGCCGCCGGGATGACCGAGCCGCCCGCGTAGGCGGCCATCATCTGCCGGCCAATCACCGTGCGCGCCACGTCCGCCGGAAAGCGCCGCGCGGCCTCGTGCATCAGCGAAGGAAACACGGGGGCGCAGCCCAGGCCCATGAGCACCAGGCCGGCCAGCGACAGCGCCGCCGGCAGACCCGGCAGGGCGAACAGCACAGCGCCCACCAGGGCCAGCGTGACCCCCAGGCCCACCAGCCGCCGGTTGCCCAGGCGGTTGGACACCAGGCCGACGCCAAAACGCCCGGCGGTGATGGACCCAAAATACACCGAGACCCAGAAACCCGACTGGGCCAGGTTGGTGCCCCGGTGGACCAGGATGCTGGCGGCCCACAGGCCGGTGCCCATCTCGGCCGCCACGTAGAACAGGAAACACAGCGGCGCCAGCCACAGGGCGCGGCGCGCGACCGGTTTGAACACCACGGGCGGCTCGTCCGCCGCAGCGGCATCGGTCGGGTGGCTGCGTTCGCGCCGCCAGAGCGACAGCGTGGCCCAGAGCAGCGCGGCCAGCGTGAGCTGGGCCAGCCCGAGGGTGAGCACACCGCGGGTCCAGCCGCCCGGGCCGGCGAGCGCCAGGCCCATCACGGCCGGGCCGGTGGTGGCCCCCACACCCCAGAAGCCGTGCAGCCAGTTCATGTGGCGCGACGAGTAGTGCGCGGCGACGAAGTGGTTCAGGCTGGCATCGACCGCGCCACCGCCCGCGCCCAGCGGAATGCCCAGCAGCACCAGCCAGGCAAACGAGGGTGCGACGGAGAAGCCCACCAGGGCCAGCGCGGTCATCAGGCAACTGGCTGCCACCACCACGCCGGTGCCCACCCGCGCGACGATGCGCCCGGCAAAGCCGGCGCTGAGGGCGGCGCACACCGTCATGGTGATGGTTAGCACGCCCACGGCGGCCAGGGGTTGGCCCATGTCGGCCCGCATAGCCGGCCAGATCACGCCCATGACGGCGTCGGGCAGCCCCAGGCTGACGAAGGACACGTAGACGATGGCGAGCAGGAGCAGGTGGGCCAAGCAGCGAATCTCGGGGTGTGCAAGGGGGCAGGTGGCCCCGCTGCCGGGTTCAGGGCAACAGCACGCGCCCGGGGTTGAGCAGGTTCTGCGGGTCCAGCGCCTGTTTGATGGAGCGCATCAGGGCCAGCGCCACCGGGTCTTTGTAGTGCGGCAGCTTGTCCACCTTGAGACTGCCAATGCCGTGCTCGGCACTGATCGAGCCTTTGAACCGTGCCACCGCGTCGAACACCAGGGTGTTCACACGCGCTTCCTGCTCGCGCAGGAAGGCCTTGGGGTCGCCATCGGCCGGCGCCTGCACGTTGTAGTGCAGGTTGCCGTCGCCCAGGTGGCCGAAGTTGACCAGGCGCACGCCCGGAATCTCGCGCTCCAGCAAGGCATCGGTCTCTTCGCAGAAGGCCGGGATGCTGGACACCGGGATGCTGATGTCGTGTTTGATGTTCAGGCCTTCTTCGGCCTGCGCCAGCGGAATGCTCTCGCGGATGTGCCAGAGCGCGTGCGCCTGCTGCAGGCTCTCGGCCACCACGGCGTCGCTCACCACGCCATTCTCGAACGCGGTTTCCAGCAGGCGCTCGAACTGCGCGCGGGCGTGCTGTTCGGACTCGCTGTCGCTGTTTTCCAGAAGAACGCAATAGGGGGTGTCTTCCCACAGCGGCGCGCGCTGCTGCGGGAAATGTTTCGCCACCAGGCCCAGCGCGAACTGGCCCATGACTTCGAAGCCGGTGAGGCCCGCGCCCAGGTGCTGGTGCGCCAGGCCGAGCAGGGTCACCGCCGTTTCCAGCGAGGGCACGGCGGCCCAGGCCGTGAGCGTGGCGGCGGGCAGCGGGTAGAGCTTCATGGTGGCCGCGGTGATGATGCCCAGCGTGCCCTCGCTGCCGATGAACAGATCGCGCAGGTCGTAGCCGGTGTTGTCCTTGCGCAGGCCGCTCAGGCCGTGCCAGACCTCGCCCTGCGCGGTCACCACTTCGAGGCCCAGGCAGAGTTCGCGCGCGTTGCCATAGCGCACCACCTGCGTGCCGCCAGCGTTGGCGGCCAGGTTGCCGCCGATGGTGCAGCTGCCTTCGGCCGCGAGCGAGAGCGGAAACAGGAAACCGGCCTTCTCGGCCGTTTCCTGCAGCGTCTGCAGCACGCAGCCGGCCTCCACCGTCATGGTGAGGTTGGCGCTGTCGATGGCGCGCACAGCGTTGAGCCGCGTGAGGCTGAGCACCACCTGCGTGCCGCTGCCGTCGGGCACCGAGCCCACCACCAGGCCGGTGTTGCCGCCTTGCGGCACGATGGACGCACCCGCGGCGGCGCAGGCCCTCACCACCGCGGCCACCGCGGCCATGCTGCCCGGGCGCACCACGGCCAGGGCCCGGCCATGGGCGCGCTGGCGCCAGTCCCGCTCCCAGGCGCTCAGATCGGTGGCGGGGTCTTCGTGCGTGAGCACGTGGGGCGCCCCCACGATGCCCCGCAGTTCGTTGAGCAAGGTATTCATGCGTGTGGGGACGGCGTTGCCACGGGATCGGCCGCGGCGTTGGTGGCGGCCGCGTGGCGGGCCTTGTCGGCTTCCACCGCGTCCTTGCCCGCGGCGCGCAAGCGCATGCGCACGTGCAGCGCGCAGGCCACGAACAGCGCCACGCACAGCAGCACCTCGATGCCGGCCAGCGCGGCGGAAAGCCCGCTCTCGCTGGTGGCGCGCACCGCGCCTTCGGTGAAATAGACCCACACCAGCAGGCTGAGCCAGCGGTAGGTGTACATGCGGTTCTTCAGCAGCCCGGCCAGCGGCAGGGTCAGCGGCAGCACCTTGAGCACCAGCCACGAACCACCCGGGCGCAGCGGTGCGAGCCAGAGTTCCCAGGCCAGGCCCAGCACGATCAGACCCAGCAGGCTGCCCACGGCAAGCCAGCGCGTGGCGCGCACGGCGGGCGCCGGGTTGGAGGCAGGAGAAACAAGGGTGGGATCGGGCATGACGGGGAGGGGCGCGGACGCGTGATGGGCAAATGGCATGATACCGGGATGACCCTGATCGAGCGTCTGCGGACGATGGAAACCCTCTTGCGCGAACTGTGGCGCGACACGCTGAAATTCCCCTGGCGCAACACCGCTTTCACGCTGCGCGAGCGCTTTCGCGAAGACCGCCTGGGCGTGACCGCCAGCAGCCTGACCTTCACCACCACCATCTCGCTGGTGCCACTGTTCACCGTGGCGCTGGCCATCTTCAGCGCCTTCCCCATGTTCGACCGGCTGCAGGCCACGCTGCAGCGCTGGCTGATCCAGAGCCTGGTGCCCGACAACATCGCCAAGCAGGTGCTGAGCTACCTCAACCAGTTCGCCAACAAGGCCGGGCAGATGGGCTGGGCCGGCGCGCTGGTGCTGCTGGTGACCGCGCTGGCCCTGATCCTCACCATCGACCGCAAGCTCAACGACATCTGGCGCGTGCGCCAGGCGCGTTCCCTGACCCAGCGCGTGCTGGTGTACTGGGCGGTGCTGACCCTGGGGCCGCTGCTGCTGGCCGGCAGCCTCACCGCCACTTCCTACGCCCTGACCATCTCGCGCGGCGTGGTGTCGTTCATGCCGGGCGGCATCCGCCTGCTGCTGGATTCGGTGCAGTTCGCGCTGGTGACCGGCGGGCTGGCCGCGCTCTACCGCTACGTGCCCAACACCCATGTGCGCTGGAGCCATGCGCTGGTGGGTGGCGCCTTCGTGGCCATCGGCCTGGAGCTGGCCAAGAAGGCGCTGGCTCTGTACCTGGCGCAGGTGCCCACGTATTCGGTGGTGTACGGCACCTTCGCCACCGTGCCGATCCTGCTGGTGTGGTTCTACGTGGCCTGGGTGATCGTGCTGCTGGGCGCGGTGGTGGCCGCCTACCTGCCCAGCCTGCTCTCGGGCGTGGCGCGGCGCGGCGACAGCCCAGGCTGGAATTTCCAGCTGGCGCTGGAGCTGCTGCAACAGTTGCACCGCGTGCGCGACGACGCGCCCAAAGGCATGGGCCTGTCGGCCCTGGCCCAGGTGCTGCGGGTGGACGCGCTGCAGCTCGAAGAGCCGGTGGCGGCGCTGGTGACGCTGGACTGGCTGGGCCGGCTGGACGAAGAGGACGAGCGCTATGTGCTGCTGGTGGACCCGGCGGCGACCCCGATGGCGCCCCTGCTGGACCGCCTGCTGCTGGCGAGCAGGCCCGGCAACGCGCGCTTCTGGTCAGAAAGCCGCTGGTCGCAGATGACCCTGGCGCAGGCGCTGGCGCAAACCCCCGACGTGGCGGAGGACCCGCACGGGGCGGGGACCGGACCGTCGGTCGCTGCCGGCTGATCCGATCCGCTGGGTGCCGCTCAGCGCAGGCTGAACGGCGCGCGCAGAAAGCCGCGAAAGCGCGCCCGCCCGCCGCGCACCGGCGCCTGGCTGAGCCGGACGTCCGGGAAGCGCTGCAGAAAGCGGCCGATGGCGATGCGGCCTTCGAGCCGCGCCAGGCTCAGGCCCGCGCACTGGTGGATGCCGAAGCCGAACGCCAGGTGCTTGTTGCCCTCGCGTTGCAGGTCCAGCGTCTCGGGCCGGGCGAACTGCGCCGGATCGCGGTTGGCCGCGCCGATGCACAGCGTGACCAGCGCGCCCGCGGGCAAGTCCACACCGCCCACCTGCGTGGCCTTCAGGGCGCGCCGGTTGCCGAGCTGGTTGGAGGATTCGAAGCGCAGGAACTCGTCCACCGCGAGCGTGAGCAGCTGTTCCTGCGCGGCGGCATCACCCGCCGTGGCCCGCAGATCGGCCAGCAGACCGGCTTTGGCCGCCGGGTTTTCTTCGAGCAGGATCAGGCCGTTGCCGATCAGGTTGGTGGTGGTCTCGTGGCCGGCGTTGAGCAGGAAGATGCAGTTCTGCAGGAGCTCGACCTCGCTGAGCTTTTCGCCATCCACCTCGCCCTGGATCAGGCGCGTGAGCACGTCGCGCTCCGGGTCGCCGGGGCGCTGGCGGCGCTCGACCACCAGGGTGCGCAGGTAATCCAGCATCTCGGTCACGCTCTGGTTGCCCAGCGCGTGCTGCGCGGGCGACACCACCGGCTCCAGCGCGCCCAGGATGGCGAGCGACCAGGCGCGCAGCGGCCCGCGGTCTTGGTGCGGCACGCCCAGCAGGTTGCCGATGATCTCCACCGGAATGGCCGAGGCGAAGTCTTCGATCAGGTCGCCGCCGCCCTGGTCGGCGATGCGGTCGAGCAGGCTGTCCACCAGCGTCACCAGCCCGGGCTCCATGTCGGCGATGGCGCGGCGCGTGAGGGCGCCCATGATGAGCTTGCGCACGCGGGTGTGCAGCGGCGGGTCGTTGAACACCAGACTGGTGGTGTGGTGCTCGTACAGCGGCGAGTCCGCGCCGTACTTGGGCGCGAACTCGACGTGTTTGTCGGAACTGAAGGTGGCCGCGTCGCGGTACACCGCCACCAGGTCGGCGTAGCGGGTGAGGAACACCGAGCCGTCGGGCATGTGGCGCACCGGTTCGTGCTCGCGCAGGGCGGCGTACACCGGGTAGGGGTTGGCCAGGAAGTCGGCGGGCAGGGCACGCAGGTCGAAGGCGGTGGCGATCTCGCGCGCCCGCGCCGCGCTCATGGGTGGGGTGATCGGGTCGTGAAACATGGTGCGGCCATTGTGGCCGCGGGCGCTGGAACGCGGGTGCTGGTTTTCCCGCCGGGAGGCGCTCAAGCGCGCCGCAGGACCGGGGGCGTCGGGCTGGCGGCGGGGCGCTCCAGCATCTGGCGCGCGAGCTCGCCGATGCGCGCCAGGGCCTGCATGGTGAGAGCGTTCCAGGGGCCCGAGAAGTTCAGGCGCAGGCAGTTGCGGTAGCGGTCGGTGGCGGTGAACAGTTCGCCCGGGCCGAAGGTGATGCCTTCGCTGGCGCAGCGCCGGAACAGGTCCATGCTGCCGATGGCCGGATGCAGCTCCAGCCACAGCGTATCGCCCGATGGCGGGTTGCTCACGCGCGTTCCCGGGGGGAAGTGGTGTGCGATCAGATGCCGGGCCTCGTTCCGGCGCTGCCGCATGTCGGCGCTGAGGCGGCGCAGGTGGGCTTCGTAGCTGCCCTGGGTGAGCAGGTCGGCCAGGGCCTCTTCCAACACCACGTTCGTGGCCGCGCCCTGCAGCCGCTTGTGGGTGGCGATGGCATCGCGCCAGCGACCCGCCGCCACCCAGCCCAGGCGGATGCCCGGCGTCAGGGTCTTGGCGAACGAGCCGCAGATCATGACGTTGCCCTCGGTGTCGTAGGCCTTGGCGGCCTTGCGCCGCTCGTCGCCGGCCAGCAGGTCGTTGAACACCACGTCTTCGATCAGGGGCACCTGCCGGCGGGCCAGCAACTGCACCAGGCGCTGCTTGGCCGACAGCGGCATCACCGAGCCCAGCGGGTTGGACAGCGTGGGGGCCGCGAGCACGGCCTTGATGGGTTGCGTGTCCAGCGCCAGCTCCAGCGCGGGCAGCGAGAGCCCGGTGGCCGGGTGGGTGGGGATCTCCAACACCCGCAGGCCCAGGGACTCGATCAGGTCGAGGTAGCCAAAAAAGGTCGGAGACTCCAGCGCCACCACGTCGCCCGGCTGCGTGACGGCGCGCAGGCACAGGCTGACCGCCTGGGTGCAACTGGCGGTGATGACGATGTCCGACGCATCGAGCGCGCAGCCCAGGTGCAGGGCGCGCTGCGCCACCGCCGCGCGCAGCGCGGGCCGCCCGGCATCGGCCTTGTTGTATTCGGTCAGGCTGCGCCGGTGCACGCGCGAGGCGCGGCCCACGGCCACGCGCAGGCGCTCGTCGTCGAACAGGTCACTGCTCTGCGGTGTGAACCCCCCAAAACTGGCGCGGTCACCGGGCTGGTGGAGCAGGGCGAAGGCTTCGGAACGGCTCTGCCGCTCCAGCAGAAAGCTGCGTTGCGGTGGTGCGCTCAGGCTGGGCTGGGCGATGCGCTGGGCGCGCCTCACGAAGTAGCCGGCCTTGGGGCGCGCCTGCACCAGGCCCTGCTCCTCCAGCTGGCGAAAGGCCTGCATGGCGGTCGAGATGGACACGCCCTGCGTCAGCGCCGTCTCGCGCACCGAGGGCAGTCGTTGGCCGGCCTTGAAGGTGCCGCTGTGGATGAGCTGCGCCAGTGTCTGCGCGATCTGCTGGTACAGCGGCAGGGTGGGGGCGGGGCTGGCCGACGGGGCCGGACACAGCGTGAGGGTGGGGGGCGGCGCTGGCATGGCGTTTCCATGCTAACCCAGTGCGCGGTCGCCGTCGGGTCCGGTGGCTGGCACCGACCGGTACAGATGGGGTCGAAAGAGACCACACAGATGCGGCCTGCACGGATCTGGCAGGGCGCAAATTGGCCATCTGTGTGCCTGTTGCGAACGGGCGCAAACCGGGACAGTAGAGCCTCATTCACAGGAGGCACGCCATGCACCCCACCGCCCAGACCACCCGCTTGTTGCCGCGCCAGACGCGCATGATCGACGCCAGCGCCGGCATGCGCCTGAGGGTGGTCAGCGGCCACTTCTGGCTGACCCAGCCCAACGCCGCGCAAGACCTGTTTCTCGGCCCCGGCGCCAGCATCGACCTGCTGCAGGACTGGATACTGATCGGCGCCGACGCGGGGCCCCGCCCGTCCGAGGACGCGCCGGCCTGCTACAGCGAGTACCTGCTGACGCCGCTGGTGGAGCCGGTGCCACGCCATGGCTGGAGCGCGGCCGCCTGGCGCACTTTGCGCCGATGGGCCCGCCAGGCCGCGGCGGCGACCCGCAGCGCCTGGCCGAGCGCCTTCGCCAAATGAGCCTCAGCGGCTTCGGAGGAAGTCGCGGATGGCGAACAGCGTGGCGTCGGGCGTTTCCGTCATCTGGTGGTGGCCGACCGGCAGGCTCTCCACCCGCACGGTCTTGCCCGCCGCCTGAGCAGCCTTGATGAGCCCCTGCGCGGCTTTGGGTTGCGTCATCTGGTCCTGGGCGCCGAGCAGGAACAGCACCGGGCAGGTGATGACCGCGACGGCCGCTTCGCCGCCCGCGTACCGGTCGCAGGCCACGAAACCGCGGTGGAACACGTTCACCGCCGGGTTGCTGGCCAGCACGCGCCGCCCCAGCGCCATGCTCGCGCCGTAGACCCAGGTGCCGGGGCCGAGTGCCGAGGGTGGGGCGGCCAGGGTGCTGCGCGAGAACACGTTGACCATCTTGAGCGCCTTCTCAGGCTCGTTGAGCGAGGCTTCGATCAGCGCAGGCGACACTTTCATGGGGTAGGCCGTGCCCACCAGCACCAGGTGGCTCACCCGGTCTTTCAGGCGCGCGGCGGCTTCGAGCGCGATCAGCGAGCCCCAGCTGTGGCCGATGAGCGCGGAGCGCTGCACGCCGGCCGCGTCGAGCAGCGCGCCGATGAAGTCGGCCGCTTCTTCCACCGAAGACGGTGCTTCACCACCGCTCTTGCAGTGGCCGGGCAGGTCCACCGCCAGCACGTTCCAGCCGTGGTGGGCCAGGTAGCGGCTCTGCAGGATCCAGACGCTGTGGTCGTTGAGCACGCCGTGGATGAAGACGGCGGTGGGTTTGGCGGCATCGAAGGGCTTGCCCCCGGTGTAGCAGTAGGTCTGGGCGCCGTTGACGATCAGATGCATGAAATCACTCCAGTGAGGCGAAAGTGATGCGCGCCAGCGGCATCCGTGGAACCGGCTTTGCCGGGCCACAGGATGCGTCCCCCAGGGGGGAAGCCGCGCAGCGGCGCAGGGGGGATCAACACTTCTCGGCGGCCTTCAAGGCACGCTTGAGGTCGTCGATCAGGTCGTCCGGATCCTCCAGCCCGATGGACAGGCGGATCGTGCCGGGGCCGATGCCGGCGCCGGCCAACGCCTCGTCGCTCATGCGGAAGTGCGTGGTGCTGGCCGGGTGGATCACCAGCGAGCGGCAGTCGCCCACGTTGGCCAGGTGGCTGAAGAGCTTGAGCGCTTCGATGAAAGCCTTGCCCTGTTCGCGCGAGCCCTGGATGTCGAAACTGAACACCGAGCCTGCGCCTTTCGCGCCGTGTTTCAGCAGCTTCTGGGCCAGCGCGTGGCTGGGGTGCGATTCGAGCAGCGGGTGGCCCACACGGCCGACCAGCGGGTGGCTGGCGAGAAACTGCACCACCTTCTCGGTATTGCCCATGTGGCGCTCCATGCGCAGCGGCAGTGTTTCGATGCCCTGCAGGATCAGCCAGGCGCTGTGCGGGCTCAGGCAGGCGCCGAAGTCGCGCAGGCCTTCGCGGCGCGCGCGCAGCAGGAAGGCACCCACGGTGCTTTCTTCGCTGAAGGTCATGCCGTGGAAGCCGTCGTAGGGCTCGGTGAGCTCGGGGAATTTCCCCGAGGCCTCCCAGTCGAAGCTGCCGCCATCGACCACCACACCGCCGATCACGGTGCCGTGGCCGCTGAGGAACTTGGTGGCCGAGTGGTAGACCAGATCGGCGCCGTGCTCGAAGGGTTTGATGAGGTAGGGCGTGGTCAGCGTGCTGTCCACCAGCAGCGGCACCCTGGCTTCGTGCGCGATCTGCGCCACGGTGGGAATGTCCAGCACGTCCAGGCCCGGGTTGCCCACGGTTTCGCCGAACAGCAGCCGGGTGTTGGGCCGCACGGCGGCACGCCAGCCGTCGATGTCGCCGGGTTTCACGAAGGTGGTTTCGATGCCGAAGCGGCGCAGCGTGTAGTGCAGCAGGTTCTGGCTGCCGCCGTAGAGCGCCGTGCTGGCGACGATGTGCGAGCCCGCACCCATGAGTGTGGCGATGGACAGGTGCAACGCGGCCTGGCCGCTGGCCACCGAGATGGCGCCGATGCCGCCTTCGAGCGCGGCCATGCGCTGCTCGAACACCGCATTGGTCGGGTTGCTGATGCGGCTGTAGACGTGGCCCGCGCGCTCCAGGTTGAACAGCGAGGCCGCGTGGTCGCTGGACTCGAAGACGAAGGAGGTGGTGAGGTGGATCGGCACGGCGCGCGCGCCGGTCGCGTCGGGCGTGGCGCCAGCGTGCAGCGCCAGCGTGTCAAAGCCGGGGTCGGAATAACCGGGCATGAAGTTGTCTCCGTCAAAGGGTGGTTGCCCCGGGGCTTGGGGGACTCCCGGGGCAGGGTTCGCGTGGTGTCCACAGCGTGGGGATTTTGCGCATTGTGGGCTATATTCCCATGCATGCCAGCCCGACTGGCGACACCGGAAACCCGAGGAGAACAGCCATGAAAGTCAGTGACATCCTGCGCGTCAAGGGCGGAACGCTTTACACCTGCCAGCCCGACGAGCCTCTGGTCAAGGCCATCGAGATCATGGCGGAGTTCGACATCGGCTCGCTGGCCGTCATGGAGCACGGTGAGCTGGTGGGCATGCTCACCTTCCGCGAGGTCATCCACACCCTGGCGAAAAACGGCGGCTCGGTCGGCACCCGGCAGGTGCGTGGTGTCATGGACGACCACCCCATGAGCTGCACGCCCGAAACGGAACTCGACCAGGTGCGCCCCATGATGCTGGAGCGCCACACCCGCTACATGCCGGTCATGGACAACCGCATGCTGATGGGCGTGATCAGCTTCTACGACGTGGCCAAGGCCGTGGTGGACAGCCAGAACTTCGAGAACAAGATGCTCAAGGCCTACATCCGCGACTGGCCGGAAGAAGAAACCGGCAAGAACGAGTCCAACTTTCCCTGATCGGCTCCGATCCCCAAGACAAAACGCCCCGCATGCCGGGGCGTTTTGCATGGCTGCGGCGTTTGAGCGAGCTGCCTGCAACCCAGAAGACCGCGGAACCGGCTTTGCCGGGCCGCAGGTGTTGCCCCCAGCAGGGGGGTGACGCGCGCAGCGCGGCGCGGGGGGTTACATCGTGCGATGGATCATGTCCCGCACCAGCGGGTAGATCTGCTGGTTCCAGCGCCGGCCGCTGAACACGCCGTAGTGGCCCACACCGGTCTGCACGTGGTGGGTCTTGAGGTAGGGGCGCACGCTGCTGCACAGGTCCTGCGCGGCCACGGTCTGGCCCACGGCGCAGATGTCGTCGCGCTCGCCTTCGACCGTCATGAGCGCGGTGCGGCGGATGGCGGCCGGGTTGACCGTGCGGCCCTTCCAGGTGAGCACGCCGCGTGGCAGGTCGTAGGTCTGGAACACCTTGGCCACCGTCTCCAGGTAGAACTCGGCCGGCAGGTCGTTCACCGCGAGGTACTCCTCGTAAAAGTCCTGGATCACGCCGGCCTCTTCGGTGCGGCCGGCGAGCAGGTGGTCGTAGATGTGGTGAAACGACTGTCTGTGGCGGTCCGGGTTCATGGCCATGAAGGCCGAGAGCTGCACGAAGCCGGGGTAGACGCGGCGCATGAAGCCGGCGTGCGGCAGCGGCACGTGGCTGATCAGGTTCTTCTCGAACCAGCCGATGGGCTTGCTGGTGGCCAGGCGGTTGACCTCGGTGGGGTTGACGCGGCAGTCCACCGGACCGGCCATCAGCGTGAGGCTGCGGGGCTGGGCCGGGTGGTCGTCTTCCGCCATCAGCGCGGTGGCGGCCAGCGCGGCCACGCAGGGCTGGCACACCGCCACCATGTGGCTGCCGGGGCCGATGGCCTCGGTGAAGCGCATGAGGTAGCTGACGTAGTCGTCGAGCGAAAAACCGCCATGGCGCAAGGACACGTCGCGCGCGTTGTGCCAGTCGGTGATGTAGACGTCGTGGTCCTGCAGCAGGGTGCGCGCGGTCTCGCGCAGCAAGGTGGCGAAATGGCCCGAGAGCGGCGCCACCAGCAACACCGGCGGCTGGGCCTCGGCGCCTTCCTTGCGAAAGTGCAGCAGGGTGCCAAAGGGCAGGGTGAGCACCGCCTCTTCGCGCACCGGGTGCATGCGCTCGCCGGTCTGTACCTGCTGGATGTTGTAGGGCGGGCGCGAGTGGGTCAGGCGCAGGCGCGAGAGCACGTCGCAGGCCGCGGCCATCTTGCGCACCAGGGTGCCCTCGGTCTGGCGCAGCCACAGCGTGGCGCTCAGGTGCTGGGCCAGCAGACGCAGCGGCGAAATCAGGTCGGACTGGAGTTGGTAAGCCTGATACATCATGGGTTTTTCCTGGGCATCGTGAGCGGGTGCAGGCAAGTAGCGGGCCAGCGGCCAGCGCACCGGGCCGGTGCACGTGGCGGCGGTGGGTGTGGCACAGCCCTTGCTCGGGATGGGGCACCAGAGGAGGGTTCCCATGGCCAAAGCGGTACTCACGATCAGCAGCAAGAACTACGGTGCCTGGGCCTTGCGCGGCTGGCTCATGGCCCGCTTCGCGAAGCTGGACTTCACCGAACACGTGATCCCGCCCGACGACCCGGCCATGAGGGCCGAGATCCTGCTGCTCTCGGCCTCGATGCGCGTGCCGGCGCTGGAGCACGACGGCGTGCACGTCTGGGACACGCTGGCCATTGGCGAATACCTGAATGAAATCAAGCCCAAGGCCGGACTGCTGCCGGCCGATCGCGCGGCGCGCGCGCATTGCCGCGCGATCTGTGGCGAGATGCACTCGGGTTTTTCCGCCCTGCGCTCGTCGCTGCCGATGAACATCAAGGCGCATTTCCCGAACCACAAGCTCTGGTCACGCGCCCGCACCGACGTCGACCGCATCGAAGCGATCTGGACCGAGTGCCTGCAGACCTACGGTGGGCCCTACCTGTTCGGTGCCAGGCCCTGCATCGCCGACGCGATGTTCGCGCCGGTGGTCACGCGCTTCATCACCTATGCCGTGGCGCTCGATGAGGCCTGTGTGGGCTACTGCGACACCATCATGGCGCTGCCGGCGATGAAGGAATGGGTGGCGGCGGCGGAGGCCGAACCGGACGACATTGATGAGCTGGAAGCGGAGTTTTAGTGGGGGCTTGCCGGCTCCCTGGTGCTCGTTGCTTTCTCTCGCCACCGCCTTTTGCCTTTTGTGCCCGCATGTTGGCAGGCCTTCGGCCACCGGGTGAGGGGCGCAGCGAAGTCAAGGAGGAGGGGCGGCGCAGCCGACCCGGGGGGCATTCGCGGAGCCTCTCACCCGGTGGCCGAAGGCCACACAAACCCGGTGGCCTGAATTCTGGCGCAGGCGCGCAACAGACGGGTCCACGCCTGCACCATCGGTGCCTCTGGGATAATCCGGTGCATGAGCGGCAACACCTTCGGCACCCTGTTTTGCGTCACCAACTTTGGTGAATCCCACGGCCCGGCCATCGGCTGCGTGATCGACGGTTGCCCGCCGGGCATGGCACTGAGCGAGGCCGACATCCAGGGCGACCTGGACCGCCGCCGCCCAGGAACGTCGAAGTTCGTCACCCAGCGCAGCGAACCCGATGCGGTCGAAATCCTCAGCGGCGTGTACGAGGGCAAGACCACCGGCACGCCCATCGCCCTGCTGATCCGCAACACCGACCAGCGCAGCAAGGACTACGGCAACATCCTGCAGACCTTCCGCCCCGGCCACGCCGACTACGCCTACTGGCAGAAGTACGGCATCCGCGACCCGCGCGGTGGCGGCCGCAGCTCGGCCCGCCTGACCGCGCCCACCGTGGCCGCGGGCGCGGTGGCCAGGAAATGGCTTAAGGAGCGCTACGGCGTCACGTTCAAGGCCTGCATGACGCAGATCGGCGACGTGGTGATCCCGTTCGAGAGCTGGGACCATGTGCCCCACAACCCGTTCTTCGCGCCGGTGGCCGACGTGTCGGTGCTGGAGGACTACATGAACGCGCTGCGCAAGAGCGGCGACTCCTGCGGCGCGCGTCTGCGTGTGACGGCGCAGGGCATGCCGGTGGGCCTGGGCCAGCCGCTGTACGACAAGCTCGACGCCGACATCGCCTACGCGATGATGGGTCTGAACGCCGTCAAGGGCGTGGAGATCGGTGCCGGGTTCGCCAGCGTGACCCAGCGCGGCAGCACCCACGGCGACGCGCTCACGCCCGAGGGCTTCGTGGGGAACAATGCCGGCGGCACGCTCGGCGGCATCAGCACCGGGCAGGACCTGGATGTGTCGATCGCCATCAAGCCCACCAGCTCGATCCTGATCCCGCGCGATAGCATCGACGTGGCCGGCGCGCCCACGGAGGTCATCACCAAGGGCCGGCACGACCCCTGTGTCGGTATCCGCGCCGCGCCCATCATCGAGGCGCTGCTGGCGCTGGTGGTGATGGACCACGCGCTGCGGCACCGTGCCCAGTGTGGCGATGTGAAGGTTGAGACACCGGACATCGCCGCGGCTGGCCGGGGCTGATTCAGACCGTCGTTGCGTGCGCCAACCCCACCCGTTCGGGCCATGCGCTGATTCATGAGCGCTCGCAAACAGCTGTTCCCCTTTGCCGCGCTCTCGGCCAGCTATTTCGCGCACATCGGCTTTTTCAACCCCTACCTGCCGCTGTGGCTCAAAGAGCTGGGCTTCAGCCTGATCGCCATCAGCGTGCTCACTTCCGTGCAGTCGGCCACGCGGCTGTTCGCACCCTACGCCTGGGGCGCGCTGAGCGACCACACGGGCGAGCGCGTAAAGCTGCTGCGCTACGGCGCCACCGTGGCGCTGCTGCTGTCCATCGGTTTGTGGTTCCCGCTCGGCGGCGTGGCCCTGTTCGTGGTGCTGCTGCTCATGTTCACCCACACCAGCGCCATGATGCCCATGAGCGAAGCCGCGCTGGCGCACCTGGTGAGCCAGGGCGGGGCGTTTGATGCGAAGCGCTACGGCCGCGTGCGGCTCTGGGGCTCGCTGGGGTTCCTGATCACCGTGATGGTGACGGGCTGGTGGTTCGAGCGCTTTGGCATGGGCCACTTCCCGGCCTGGACGCTGGCGACCCTGGCCGCCGTGGTGGTGAGCGTGTGGCTGCTGCCCGATTTCAAGGAAGCCACGCACCACGACGACGCGCACCCCGACATCTGGCCGCTGCTGCGCCAGCCGGCGGTGCGCTGGTTTTTCGCGGCCGTGTTCTTTCACGTGCTCGCGCACATCTTCATCTACGTCTTTCTCTCGCTCTACCTCGACTCGCTGGGCTACAGCAAGACGTTGATCGGCCTCTTGTGGGCCGTTTCGGTGCTGATCGAGATCGGCTGGTTCGTCGCCCAGGGGCGTTGGCTGCCGCTGCTCTCGCTGACCGGCTGGCTGGTGCTCGCGTCCGCGCTGATGGTGCTGCGCATGGGCCTGACCGCAGGCTTGCCGCTGGTGTGGCCGCTGCTGCTGGCCGCGCAGGCGCTGCATTCCATCACCTTCGCCGCGCACCACACGGTCTGCATCGCGCTGCTCTCGCACCACTTTCCCGGCCGGCTGCGTGGGCGCGGGCAGGCGCTCTACACCGTGATCGGCTACGGCCTGCCGGGGTTGCTGGGCGGTCTGGGGGGCGGGGTGCTGAGTTCGGCGTATGGCTTGTCCAGCGTGTTCTGGCTCGCGAGCGCGTTGGCGGCGGTCGCCACGCTGTGCGCCGTGCGGTTGCGGCGGCTGGACCACCGGCCGGGGTAGGTGGCCCGACCGCAGGCACAATGGAATTGTTACCTGATGTTTCTGCTGTCACACACCACCATGCGTTCCAACAACCAGCCCATTGCCCCGTCCACCAGCGCCCGCGCTCCAAAGTCCCCGCCGAAGATCCCGCCGTTCTGGCACCGGCTCAACGCATTTTTCCTGTTCCCGTTCCAGCCCCGGCCGCTCATGTACGCGGTGTTCCTGTCGCTGTGTTCCTTCGCGGTGACCATGTCCCCGCTGATCGGGTTTTTCGCCGTCGTGGGCATTCTGCTGGCCACGGCGCGCTACAGCTTCAAGGTGGCGGCCATGGCGTCGATGGGCTTGCTGCGCAGTTCGGACTACGACAGCGCGCAGAGCGATCCCGCCTGGACCAACCTGCCCTGGAAGTTCCTGGGCGTGTTGATGGTTCACGGGCTGCTCATCTCGATCCTGGCCTCGGCCAGCGAAGGCCTGGGCTCGATCGGCAACGTGATCTCGTCCCTGCTCATGCCGGCCACGCTGATGGTGCTGATCCAGACCTGCAGCTTTCGCAGCGCGATCAACCCCTCGGAGCTGATCCGTGCCATGGGGGCGGTGGGCATGCCCTACCTGCTGCTGTGCGTGTTCATGCTGCTGCTGAGCATGGGCATGCCGGTGGCCTGGGGGCTGTTGCTGCCGCTCGCGCCCAAAGGGCTGATCGCGCCGATGATCGCTTTTGTGGCGGTGTATTTCGCCTGGGTCAGTGCCAGCATGGTGGGCTACGTCATGTACCAGAACCACGACAACCTGGACATCGATCTGGTGCAGGACCCCGAGAGCGGGGACTCCGCGGGCGCGCGCCGGGCGGGTGCCTCCGGAGACGCGTTGGCCCGTGAACGCGATGCGGAAGTGGCCGGGCAGATCCGCGCCGGTCAGATCGCGGAGGCCCATGACATGGCCTACGACTGGCAGCGCGCCAACCCGGACAGCCTGGCGGACCAGCGCCGCTACCACCGTGTGCTGCTGTTGACCGACAAGAAGGACACGCTGGGGTGGTTCACGCAGAAGTTCATCCAGAACCTGCTCAAGGAAAAAAAGGGCCAGGAGGCCTTGCAGGTGCATGCGGCGACCTTGGTCAAGTCCCCCGACCTGGTGCTGGAGTCGGCAGATCTCACGCTGGAGCTGGCGCAACTGGCCTGGAAAGGCCTGGACGACAAACAGGCTTTCTCGCTGCTCAAGAGCTACGACAAACGCTACCCCCGCCACCCCACCATACCGCAGGCCTACGAACTGATCGCCCGCATCCTGCACCAGGGCCAGGGCCGCACCGAGCAGGCGCTGGCGGTGTACCGCGCGCTGCGAAAGAGCCACCCGCAACACGCCAGCACCCAGGAAGTGGCCTGGCTGCTGCGGGATCACACGGGGGAAGCGGCGCCGGCTGCGCCCCTGCGCTCGGCCTGAAAGCGCTGAGGCCTTCAGTCCAGCTGCTCCCCCGCGCAGCGCTCGACCCAAGACGCATGAAACGGTCCAATCCAGAGGCACCGCCGGGCCGGCTTTGCCGGACGGCCAGTGCCGCCCCCTTGAGGGGGTGACGCGAAGCGGCGCGGGGGTGTTTCATTTCTGTTTCTGTGCCAGCAACTGCGTGACCGGCGCCGCCGGTGCGTGGGCTTGAAGGGCCGGCAGCCAGCCCATGGCCGCTTCCCACTGGTTGCTCTGGGTCAGGCCGTTGACCAGCAAGGTGAGCGTGTCGGGCCACTTGGGGTGGACCGAGGTGCTCCGGTGCAGCAGCCCGGCCAGCCGCTGTGCGTCGTCCCAGGCGTGCAGCTTGACGAAGACCGGGACCAGATGCACCAGCGTGTTGGCACTCAGGCGCGGGCCGGGTTTTGCCAGCTTCAGGTAGGTGTGGAAGTGGGCGTGCGTGCGCTTGCGCGCGGCGTGGTCGGTGTCGGGCAAGGTCAGCAGCAGCTTGGCCGCGGCGTGGAACCCTTCGCTGTCGGGGAAATGCTGCGCCACCTCGAACCACGGCTCCAGCACCTGGGGATCGCGTGGCCGCAGCCGGGCGGCGCGGTGCCAGGCCTGGTTGGCGGCCGCGTAGTTCAGTTCATCGGTCAGACGCTGGGCGCGCTGGATGCTGGCCTGGACCTGGGTCTCGTCGTCGGACAGGGGGGCCGCGGCGGCGGGCATCAGGTTGGCGGGGGCATCGAGTGTCTTCACCGCCATCAGGGCCGCCATCAAGAGGGCCCCGCTCAGCAAGCCGCCAAAGTGGGCCATGTAGTCCACACCCTGGCCGCCCAGCCACTGCTGCAGCAGCTCATGGGCCATGTATACCGGCAGCATCACCAGCGCGGGCCACCGGGCGTAGTTGAAATAGAAGAACAGCAGGTAGAAGAACTGGATGCGCCGCAGCTTGTACATCACCACGTACATGGCCATCAGCCCCGCGATCGCTCCCGAGGCGCCCAGCCCATAGCCGGGCGTGCCCGCATGCGACCACAGCGAGACCGCTGAAGCCCCCAGTCCGCAGAGCAGGTAAAGCAGCAGGTACATCCAGGGGCCCAGGGCCATTTCCAGGGTGAAACCGAAGAGAAAGAGAAACACCATGTTGCCCAGCAGGTGGTCCACGCTGCCGTGCAGGAAGGTGGCGGTCAGCAAGGTCTCCGGCCGGTCCGTGAAGCCCCGGTCAAAGTACTGGGCCCAGCGCAGGGTGAAGGGCCGGGGCTCCGACGGCGTCATCCGCGCCCGCAGCCGTTGCCACTCGGCATGTTGCGGGTCGCTCTCCCGGATCACCTGGCCCGCCAGCAAGGCCTCGCGAAAGCCGGGCTCCTGCCACATGTCCTGGTACAGCAGGGCATGTTCCCGGTCTTTCCACATCGCCTGGGCCATCGCCAGATGGGTTTTTTCGTCGGGCGACTGCCTGGCCTTGCCCTCCAGGTGGCGGAGGTAGTGCGGCATCTCCAGCTCGGCCAGACCACTGCGGGCGTACCGCTCGGCATTGCGCTCCACCGCCCGTTCTTCCGGCGCCTGCCAGCCCCAGTACACCAGCATGTTGATGACGATGATGAGCACCGTCATCCAGGGTGGCGCGTGCCAGGTGGGCTTGTTGGCAAGGGGGATGGCAAAGAACATGGGGCCACATTGTGCCGGCGCCGTGGCTCCAGCCCGAGCACCCCGCCATCGACGAACCGGTCGGCGTTGCCCATTGACGCCGGTGTGTCGAGCGCGAACGCCTGCATCTGCCGCAGGCGGTCTGCCCTGGGCGCTACGAAGGGCGCGGCTGGCCGGCCCGCGCAGCGTCCAGCAGGGCCTTCAGTGCCGCCCGCAGCACGCCGGTGGCTTCGTCGGGGCTGAGCAGGCCCGAACTGACAAAGGCCCCATTCACCAACACGGCGAGCTGCGCGGCGAGTTCATCGGGCCGGGGGACGTTCAACCGCCACGCGATGTCCAGCAGATGGCCCCGCAGCGCCTGCATGTGTCGCCGCGACACCTGGCGGGCCGGATGGTCCTGCTCGGCGAACTCGGCGGCCACGTTGATCTGGGGGCAGCCGCGGTAGTTCGAGCGGGCGAGGCGTTCGCCGATCCAGCCCATGTGCGCGTCCAGTTCACCGGCGGGATCGTCGGGGAACCGCCGGGCCACGCTGTCCCACTGCGCCCAGAACTCGAGATCCTCCCGCTCCAGGAAGGCGACGATGAGGTCGTCCTTGGTGGGGAAATAACGGTACAGGCTGGTCTTGGCCACCGCCGCCTCCAGCACGACCAGATCGACACCGACCGCGCGCACGCCGCGCTCGTAGAACAGCCGGGATGCCGTGTCGAGGATGCGGTCACGGACCTCGGGTGCTGGCTCGGCCGTCGCGGAGCGTCTCGACGCCGGGCCGGAGCGGCCCGTGGGGGAAGGGTTTGGCGGTGAAGTGGGGGTGGTCGGCGTGGACATGCTTGACATGATACAGACCTGTCCGTAGTATTTGATGTACAGACAGGTCTGTATCGTTTGTTTTTCAAAGGACTCCACATGAATTCCATCAGCAAGTGCGTCGCCGTGGTTGGCGCCACGGGTCACACCGGTCAATTTGTCGTCCATGAAGCGCTCCGTCGCGGGCTGTCGGTGGTGGCCGTCGGGCGCAGCGCCGCCCGGCTCGACGAGACGATTCCTGAGGCAGTTCCCCGGCGCGTTGCCGAGCTCGACGATCCGGTCCGCCTGGAACAGGCTTTCGCCGGATGCGCGGTGGTCATCAACTGCGCGGGCCCGTTTCTCGACACTGCGGCGCCCGTGGCGCAAGCGGCGTTGCGGGCCGGCTGCCACTACATCGACGTGACGGCGGAGCAGCCCAGCGCACAGGCCAGTTTCACCGAGCTCGATGCGCCGGCGCGTGCGGCCGGCAAGGTCGTGATCCCGGCGGCGGCCTTCTATGGGGGCCTGGCCGATCTGCTGGCCAGCGCATTGGCGGGCGACGGCGAGATTGACGAGATCACGGTGGCCATCGCGCTGGACCGCTGGTGGCCCACCGCCGGTACGCGCAAGACCGGCGAGCGCAACACCGTGCCGCGCTTGGTCGTGAAAAACGGGCACCTGGCGCCGTTTGTGCCCTCGGCCGAGGTGCCCGACTGGGTGTTTTCCGCACCGCTGGGCCAGCAGGCCATGGTCGAGATTCCGTTCAGCGAAGTCATCACACTGGCCCATCACCTGAAGGTCGGCGAAATCCGCTCGCTAATCAACCGTTCGGCGCTGGCCGACATCCGCGACGCTTCGACGCCGCAGCCCACGGCGGCGGACGAGAGCGGGCGCTCGGCGCAGCGTTTCGAGCTGGTGGTGCGCCTCATCCAGGGTGGCCTCACCCGGACGGCCGGCGTGCGAGGGCAGGACATCTATGCCGTGACGGCGCCCATCGTGGTCGAAGCCGCCCTGCGTCTGCTGGCGCCCTCGTACCGGCGCAGCGGGGCGCTCTCGCTGGCGCAGGCGGTCGATCCGGTCGAGCTGCTGCGCGCATTGCACGGCCCGGCGCTGGACCTCTTCGGGGACGCGCTGCCCGGATAAGCCGCAAACCGCCCCTGCCCGCGCGGCAGGCCAGCGCCGCGCCGCCACCTCGGTCGGGCACGGGCGCGCCAGAGCCTGTCAGCCGGCGGCCTGGGGCGCGCCTGTCGCCAGCCGGGCCGGCGAGAGCATCTGCGCCGTGAGCCCGCAGCTCGCGATGTGCGCGGGCAGCGGCTCGCCCCGCGCCAGCGCCGCGCAGGCTTCCCCCATGGCCGCGCTGGTCTGGATGCCGTAGCCGCCCTGCGCCGCGCACCAGAAAAAGCCTGGCGCAGATGCCGAGGCCCCCACACTCTGCCCCTGCTCGGCTCGCTGCCCCCCGAGGGAGCGCGCTCCCGGCTCGGGGCGGCCCGGCGCCGTCGCGTCGAAACCGCCCACCAGGTCGCCGTCGGCCACGAAGGAGCGCAGGCCGGCCCAGGTGTGGGTGGGGCGGGGCGTGAGCGTGGTCCAGGTTTCGATGGCGTGCATGCCCAGCGCGATGTCCAGCTCTTCGGGTTGCACGTCCTGCGGGGTGGTGGGGTCGGCGTTGACGGGTGAGGCGAGCAGGGCGCCAGCGTCGGGCTTCATGTAGAAGCTCTCGTCGGCCGCCATCGTGAGCGGCCAGCGGCTGCTGTCCACGCCGGCGGGCGCGGCAAAGGTGAAGGCGCTGCGCCGCTTGGGCACCAGGCCGATCGGCGGCACCCCCGCCAGGCCGGCGACCAGGTCGCACCACGCGCCCGCGGCGTTGATCAACACCGGCGCGGTGTACGCGCCACCGGCCGCGGTGCGCACCCGCCAGAGATCGCCCACGCGCTCAATGGCCACCACCTCGGCATCGGTCACCAGTTCGCCCCCGGCGTGCTTGTAGCCGCGCAGGTAGCCCTGGTGGATGGCGTCCACGTCCATGTCGTAGCTCTCGGGCTCCAGGATGGCCGCGCTCACCTTCTCCGGGCGCAACACGGGCATGATCGCCAGCGCCTCTTCCGCGCTGAGCCAGCGCCCGGTGCCGCTGGTCTGCTGCAACACGGCCCAGGCCTCCCGCAGCGCGGGCATCTCATCAGGCCCGGCCACCGTGAGCAGGCCGCGCGGCGTGAGCAGCGGCGCGCTCGCAAAGCCCTCGGGCGGGTGCTGGAAGAAAGGCTCGCTCGCCCGCGACAGCGCGCGTACCTGGGACGTGCCGTAGGTGGCGATGAACTGCGCGGCCGAGCGGCCGGTGCTGTGGTAACCCGGCTGGCTCTCGCGCTCCAGCATGACGCAGCGGCCGTGCGGCGCGAGAAAGTAGCCGGTGGAAGCGGCGGCGATGCCGGCGCCGATGAGGATGAAATCGTGCGTTGGGGTGCTCATGCCCGGCATGTTACGGCGCGCTGGCTTGGCCTGGTGCTGGCGTGGGTTCACCAGCGGTTCAGGGCCTCGCGCAGTTGGGCTTTGATGTTCGAGTTGGCGAAGCTCGCGTCGATGGAGGTGCGGGCCACGGCGCGCAGCTCGTCGTCGGTCCAGCCGAAGGCGGCCTGGCACAGCGCGTATTCGCCTTCGAGCGTGGTCTCCAGCAGGGCCGGGTCGTCGGTGTTGAGCGAGACGGGCACGCCCGCGCGGCGCAGCCGGTCCACCGGGTGGGCGTCGATGGACGGGTAGACGCCGAGCTTGAGGTTGGACGTGGGGCACACGCCCAGCGGGATCTGGCGCTCGGCCAGCAGGGCCATGAGCGCGGGGTCTTCGATGGCGCGCACACCGTGGTCGATGCGGTCGGCGCCGAGCCATTCGATCGCATCGCGCACCCCTTCGGGCCCGCTGGACTCACCCGCGTGCACGGTGCGCTTCAGGCCGGCCGCGCCCGCGCGGCGGAAGGCCTCGGCAAAGCGCGGGCCGGTGCGCCCGGCCGCGGCCTCGTTGCCGTCGATGGAGAGCGCGACCACGCGCGGGTGCCGCAGCGCGACCAGCGTGTCCACCAGCTCGGCCGCGGCGTCGGCCGATTGTGTGCGCAGCAGGCTCACGCACAGACCCACGGTCGGCAGGCCGTCCTGTTCGGCGGCGCGAAAACCGGCGTCCAGCGCGTCGATCATGGCGCCCAGGCGGCCGCGCCAGGGCTTCCAGTGGGTGGGGTTGAAGATCAGGTCGGCGTAGCCGGTGCCGCTGGCCGCTAGGCGCTGGCTGAACCCATAGGCCGCCTCGGCCAGTTCCTCCCGCGTGCGCACCAGTCCACAGGCCCAGTCGAGAAAGTGCAGGAAATCGGCGAGGCCGTCGAAATGCAGCAACTGCCCGGGCGGGCGGGGCAGAGGCTCGCCGTGGCGCCGGGCCCAGGTTTCGAGCTGCGGCACCGGCAGGCAGCCTTCGAGGTGCACATGGACTTCGGCGCGCGGCAGGGCGCGCAGGCGGTCGGGTGAGGCGATTGGCGAGGGGGTCGTCATGGGCTGGCAGGCGTGGCCGGGATGAGCCGCCATGATCGCCGTTGCCAGCGGTTTCGCCATACGGTCCGGCGCATAGGGAGTATCGGATCGCCCCATCCGGTCGCACCGCTTCGCCGTCGGCCCAGGGCGTTGTGGTTCAGCGCTGCGGCTGCATCACGATGATGGCCATGCCGAGCAACGCCACGCTCGCGCCGGCCAGGTCCCACAGCGTGGGCCGCACCTGGTCCACCGCCCACAGCCACAGCAGGGCCACGCCGATGTAGACCCCGCCATAGGCCGCGTACACCCGTCCGGCGGCGGTGTCGTGCAGGGTCAGCAGCCAGGCGAACAGCGCCAGGCTGAGGGCGCCCGGCAGCAGCAGCCAGATGGACCGGCCCTGCTTGAGCCACAGGTAGGGCAGGTAACAACCGACGATCTCGGCCAGCGCGGTGGCGGTGTAGAGCAGCAGGGCTTTCATGCCGGCATTGTGCAAGCAACCATTTCCCGACCCTTCCTGTTGGAGCACCGGGGAGCCATTTTCGGGCGAAGCCTGTGACGCAGAGGGCTACGCCGGACCGTCCAAAAATTTTTGCGGAATCCTGTAGCGAGCCCCTGGCTGAGTGCCATTGGTGTTGTAGTTGATTCCGCGACCCCTTAGATAGACACGTCCGAAGACACTGGTGTCAGCCGCGATCCCGTTGACGCCACCATAGCGGTGATGATCGTCGTCGATGCGGAGCCAGGTAGCGCCCATGTCGACGGATTGATAAACGGCGTCGACGCCGTTGATCGTGCCCACCAGATAGACGGTGGCTGAATGAACCGATCCTGGCGCAGGTGCCCCAAGTGCGACCTTGATCGCACCGTGAAGATTGGTGAACTCCGGTCCCACCGTCGCCATTCCCGTCAGCTTCGTCCAGGTGAGGCCGGAATCGACCGAACGCCACAGGTTGTTCGCGTCCGCCAGCCAGACGTCGCCTTCCATGAAAGGATTGACGGCCAGGCCGGTGACGCCGTTTCCGTTCGGTGCCCAGGTACGGGCGATCACCGTGAAGGTTCGGCCGCCGTCGGTCGAGCGGTAGAACCTCCCGCTGTTCGACGGGTACCAGAAGTTGCCGCCATGTTCGTAGGCGTAAACCTTCAAAGGGTTTCTGCGGTCGGCCGCGATGTGATAGGCCACGGCCGGCGCTGGCAGGTTGGTGGCTGTCCAAGAGGCGCCTCGGTTCGTTGTGTAGTATGGCACCTGCCCCCTGATCGCCCAGATGATGTTCCCACCGTCTGCCGTGACGGCGACCTTCGATTCGTCGCCGGTCGCGTTGCCCACCGGAGGCACGGAGGGGAACAGTGTCCAGGTGAGGCCGGCGTTGGTGCTGTACACACCCTTGGACGTGTGGTCGAAGGTGCCCACGCCCACGATGAAGGATGGGTTGTTCCAGGCCATGTCGATGCCGGTGCCATTGCCGCCGCTGCCGCTGAGCTGCGCCGTCGGTGACCGTGTCGGCGATGTGGTCAGCGAGGTGTGCACGTACAGGCCGGTGTCGCCATGCCCGCTGGCCAGCACATAGGGTGCGCCCGGAGGTGGTGCGGTCAGCACCAGGTTGACCATCTCCTCAATACCGTTCACGTCGTACTTCCAGCGCGGGAGTGTCGCCGAGAAGCCTTCGGTCGTCGAGACGACGCCACCACCGAGCACATAGGAGACATGCTCTGGATTGAAGGGGTCGATCTCGAGGTCGTCGGGCCATCCCCAGTAGCCGGTGGCGTCGTGGTAGTTCAGGCTGCCGCCGGTGTCGCCGGAGCGCCCGAACTCGGACCACGTGGCGCCGCCGTCGGCCGAGCGCATCGCGATCTGAATCCAGCC
Source organism: Hydrogenophaga taeniospiralis (assembly GCF_020510445.1). Taxonomy (NCBI): domain Bacteria; kingdom Pseudomonadati; phylum Pseudomonadota; class Betaproteobacteria; order Burkholderiales; family Comamonadaceae; genus Hydrogenophaga; species Hydrogenophaga taeniospiralis. The sequence continues at coordinate 4,220,445 of NZ_JAHBAG010000001.1, read as the reverse complement.
CCCATCGCCCCAGGTGCCGGAGACGCCGAAGGCGATCTTCGTCGTCGGGCCGCTGCCATGGACCGAAAGGCCTCCGATGCCACCGAAGTAGCTGCTGGGGTTGTCGTCAGAGCCGATCAGCTTGGTCCAGTTCGTGCCGTCGAACTTGTACAGGGCCGACGGCGCACCGCTGCCCGGCCCGGAGCTGGAGGAGAAGGGCACGTACCACATGCCGTCGGCCGCCCGCGCGAAGTGCGGAATGTAGACGTCGTTGTCGTTGTCGGGGTCGTCGCGGATCAGGGTGACGACCGCGGAAGGGATGGTCACCGGCGACCAGGTGGTGCCGCCGTTGGTCGACTTGTACAGATACGCGGAGAGCCCGGCCAGGTTCTTGTAGTCCGGCGCGATGCCGACGTAGATCGTCTGCGTCGGACTGCCCGAGGGCGTGAAGCCCGAGGTGGGCACCGAGAGGTCGAAGGCCACGAACTCCACGCCGACGGGGCTGCCACCGTTGGCGTTGTTGATCTCCGTTGTCGGCATGATGTGCGACGACAGCGAAGTCACCTGGCTCCAGTTCAGGCCGCTGTTCGTGCTCTTCCAGAGCCCCGCCGTGCGCGAGGCATAGAAGATCGTGGACGGCACGTTGGGATCGACCATCATGCGCTCGCCGATGGCGCGGCCCTGGTTGTTCGCGCCGACGGGGAAAGGCAGTGTGACATGGCTCCAGGAGTTACCCTGGTTGGACGAATAGTAGAGGCGCCCGTTGCCCCACTGAACCGCCTGCATCGTCGTCATGTAGACCTTGTTCGGGTCGGTCGGATCGAGAGCCATGCTTTCGGCACCCTGGTGGACTCCCTCGGACCGGTCGAAGTGATCGGTGAGCGCCACCCAGATCGAGTTGGCATGGTCCCATCGGTACACACCCATCACGTCGGTGCGGGCGTAGCGCAGATTGGGCACGGTCGGGTGGTAGATGATGCCGGGCACATAACCACCACCACCCATTTTGACGGTCGTCCAGCGCCTGGCGTATTGCAGCCACTGTGAGCCGTATGCCGGAGGCACGTTGGAGCCGCTCGCCCCAAAGACGGCATTCCTCTGGTTCGTGGTTTCGCTGTCGCCTGCGGTCGTCTCTGTCTTCTCTGTCTTCTCTGTCTTCTCTGTCTTCTCTGAAGCCAGAGACGATTCAGGACCGCTCGGTGGCGCCGAGGTTGTTGTTCCGCCGCCACAGGCGGCGAGTTGCCCGAGGGCGATACCAACGATCGAAAGGCAGAGTGTCTTCCAGGAGCCTCTCCGGGCTGAGGCAGACCCTTGTTTGACGGTGGCACGCGGCAGATGCCGAAGTTGAATCATGAACGACTTCCATCGGATGTATCAATTCAATGATTCTCGCCGATCAATCTGCCCCGAAGACCACCCGCTGCCCTTCGGCTGCTCTGATTTTTCAGTCGCAATCAGCTGAAAAAGCGCGTCGCCTTCTGGCGAAAAGCGTAGCGCTCGCGGTTCGCGAGCGCTAATGCCCTTCTTTTTTCACGAAAAGAAGGACTTCGCTTTTTAGCGAAAGGCCAAGCCTTCGCTTCGCTCAGCTTTTCTACGAAAAGAAGCTCTTGGCCTTTTCAAACCACCCCTTGTCGTTCGGGCTGTGCTTGTGGCCGCCTTTCCGGAACGACTCGTCCAGCTCCTTGAGCAGCTTGCGCTGGTGCTCGGTGAGTTTGACGGGCGTTTCCACCGCCACGTGGCAGTACAGGTCGCCGGGGTAGCTGGCGCGCACGCCTTTGACGCCTTTGCCGCGCAGGCGGAAGGTCTTGCCGCTCTGGGTGCCTTCGGGCAGGTCGATGGTGGCCTTGCCTTGCAGCGTGGGCACGTCGATCTCGCCGCCCAGGGCGGCCACGGTCATGCTCACCGGTACCTGGCAGTGCAGGTCGTCGCCTTCGCGCTCGAAGATGTCGTGCTTGCGCAGGCGGATCTCGATGTAGAGGTCGCCCGAGGGGCCGCCGTTCTGGCCCGGTTCGCCGTTGCCGGTGCTGCGGATGCGCTGGCCGTCGTCGATGCCGGCGGGGATCTTGATCTCCAGCGTCTTCTGCTTCTTGATCTTGCCCTGGCCGTGGCAGGTGGTGCAGGGCTCGGGGATGATCTTGCCGCTGCCGTGGCAGTGCGGGCAGGTCTGCTGCACGCTGAAGAAGCCCTGGCGCATCTGTACCTGGCCCTGGCCGTGGCAGGTGGTGCAGGTCTTGACGCTGGTGCCGGGCTTGGCGCCCGTGCCCTTGCAGGTTTCGCAGTCGTCCCAGCTGGGGATTCGGATCTGGCTTTCCTTGCCGGCCGCCGCCTCTTCGAGGCTGATTTCCATGGCGTACGAGAGGTCGGCGCCGCGGTAGACCTGGCGGCCGCTGCGCTGGCCGCGCGCGCCACCGAAGATGTCGCCAAAGATGTCGCCGAACGCGCCCGAGAAGCCGTCGAAACCGTCGGCACCGGGGCCGCCGCGCATGTTCGGGTCCACGCCGGCGTGGCCGTGCTGGTCGTAGGCCGCGCGCTTCTGCGGGTCCGAGAGCATTTCGTAGGCTTCCTTGGCTTCCTTGAAGCGCTCCTCGGCGGCCTTGGCGGCGTCCCCCTGGTTGCGGTCGGGGTGGTGCTTCATCGCGAGCTTGCGATACGCCTTCTTGATCTCTTCGTCCGACGCGTTTTTCGGGACGCCCAGCACTTCGTAAAAATCGCGTTTAGCCATGGTCTGTTGCAGTTCTGTTTGAACACAAACGCCGCGTCAGGTTGCCCGGACGCGGCGGCAGGGTGGAGCCGTCAGGCGGCCGCTCAGCCCTTCTTGACTTCCTTCACCTCGGCGTCAACGATGTCGTCATCGGCCGACGACGCCTTGTCGGCGCTGGCCTGGCCGGCGCCTTCGCTGGCGCCCGCTGCGGCGGCTTCGGCCTGCGAGGCGGCGTAGACCTTCTCGCCCAGCTTCTGGCTGGCGGTCATGAGGGCTTCGGTCTTGGCCTCGATGTCGGCCTTGTCCTCGCCCTTGGCGGCTTCTTCCACGTTTTTCAGCGCGGCCTCGATGGCTTCTTTTTCAGAGGCTTCGAGCTTGTCACCGTGTTCGCCCAGCGACTTCTTCACGCTGTGCACCATGGCTTCGGCCTGGTTGCGGGCCTGCACCAGTTCGACCTTCTTCTTGTCGTCGGCGGCGTTGAGCTCGGCGTCTTTCACCATCTGCTGGATCTCGGCTTCGGACAGGCCGGAGTTCGCCTTGATGGTGATCTTGTTTTCCTTGCCGGTGCCCTTGTCCTTGGCGCCCACGTGCAGGATGCCGTTGGCGTCGATGTCGAAGGTCACTTCGATCTGCGGCATGCCGCGCGGCGAAGCGGGGATGCCTTCGAGGTTGAACTCGCCCAGCAGCTTGTTGCCCGAGGCGATTTCGCGTTCACCCTGGAACACCTTGATGGTCACGGCCGGCTGGTTGTCTTCGGCGGTGGAGAACACCTGGCTGAACTTGGTCGGGATGGTGGTGTTCTTGCCGATCATCTTGGTCATGACGCCGCCCATGGTCTCGATGCCCAGGGACAGCGGGGTCACGTCAAGCAGCAGCACGTCCTTGCGGTCACCCGAGAGCACCTGGCCCTGGATGGCGGCGCCCACGGCCACGGCTTCGTCGGGGTTCACGTCCTTGCGCGGCTCCTTGCCGAAGAACTCTTTCACCTTTTCCTGCACCTTGGGCATGCGGGTCATGCCGCCGACCAGGATCACGTCGTGGATGTCGTTCACGCTGATGCCGGCGTCCTTGATGGCGGTGCGGCAGGGCGCGATGGTGCGCTCGATCAGCTCTTCCACCAGGGCTTCGAGCTTGGCGCGCGTGAGCTTGAGGTTCAGGTGTTTCGGGCCCGACGCGTCGGCGGTGATGTAGGGCAGGTTCAGGTCGGTCGAGGCCGAGCTGGAGAGCTCGATCTTGGCCTTCTCGGCGGCTTCCTTCAGGCGCTGCAGGGCCAGCACGTCCTTGGACAGGTCAACGCCTTGCTCTTTCTTGAACTCGCCAATGATGTAGTCGATGATGCGCTGGTCGAAGTCTTCGCCGCCCAGGAAGGTGTCGCCGTTGGTGGACAGCACTTCGAACTGCTTCTCGCCATCGACGTCGGCGATCTCGATGATGGACACGTCGAAGGTGCCGCCACCCAGGTCGTACACCGCGATCTTGCGGTCGCCCTTTTCCTGCTTGTCCAGGCCGAAGGCCAGGGCCGCGGCGGTGGGCTCGTTGATGATGCGCTTGACGTCCAGGCCGGCGATGCGGCCAGCGTCCTTGGTGGCCTGGCGCTGGGCGTCGTTGAAGTAGGCCGGCACCGTGATCACGGCCTCGGTCACGGCTTCGCCCAGGTAGTCCTCGGCGGTCTTCTTCATCTTGCGCAGGATGTCGGCGCTGACCTGCTGGGCCGAGATCTGCTTGCCGCGCACTTCCACCCAGGCGTCGCCGTTGTCGGCGGCCACGATGGAGTAGGGCATGAGGTTGATGTCCTTCTGGACTTCTTTCTCGGTGAACTTGCGGCCGATCAGGCGCTTGATCGCGTAGAGCGTGTTCTTGGGGTTGGTCACGGCCTGGCGCTTGGCGCTGGCGCCGACCAGCACCTCACCGTCTTCCTGGTAAGCCACGATCGAGGGCGTGGTGCGTGCACCTTCCGAGTTCTCGATCACCTTGGTGGTGTTGCCTTCCATGATGGACACACACGAGTTGGTGGTGCCCAGGTCGATGCCGATGATTCTTCCCATGTTCTCTGCTCCGGTTCTTGAAAAATGATGGTTGAAAAAGGTGTGAAGACGCTGTGAATGCGATGTGGATGATGTGTGGATAAGTCAGCCCCTTTTCAAGGGCGACCCCTCACAAAAGCCCTATTTCGGGGCCGCCACCGTGACCAGCGCGGGGCGCAGCACGCGGTCGGCGATCAGGTAGCCCTTTTGCAGCACGGCCACCACCGTATTGGGCTCTTGGGCGGCCGGCACCATGCTGATGGCCTGGTGCTGGTGCGGGTCGAACCGGGCGGCGGCCGCGGGGGCGATTTCCAGCACCTTGTGGCGCTCCAGCGCGCTTTTCAGCTGCTTGAGCGTGGCCTCGGAGCCTTCGCGCAACTGCTCGCGAGTGGCTTCCTGGATGGCCAGGCCCGCTTCCAGGCTGTCGGCCACGGCCAGCAGGCTCTCGGCGAAGCTCTCCACCGCGAACTTGCGGGCCTTGCTGATCTCGTCTTCGGCGCGGCGGCGGGCGTTTTCGGCCTCGGCCTTGGCGCGCAGGAACTGGTCGGCCAGGTCGGCGTTCTGCGCCTTGAGGGTGGCCAGCTCGTTGGCCAGCGCGGCCTGGGCGTCTGCCGTGTTGGCGGCCTGCGCGGCGAGGGCTTCCGCTTCGCTCACGGGATCCGATGTGGTGGTTTCAGAGGTCTGGACCGGTGGGTTGGCGGCGTTCTCGGGCGTAGGGCTCATGAGCGTGGGGGTTCAGGTAAGGCCTCAGCGAGAGGCGGTCAAGAAAAAAGCTTTGCGAAGCAAATAGGGTCTTTGACCCGGTTTTCAAGGGGCGGCGTGGACGGAAACCGCGCTTTCTGGCGCGGGGCGGGCAGCGCATGCGGCCCGTTCGCCACAGCCCGCGGCGCGCTGAAAACCGGTCGGACCGGTGCCAGCGGCGCGTTGTGTGGGCTGTCGGGGGGCGGTGGCGGGCATCGGCCCGCTCACCCGGGGCGTGATTTTATGTCCTGACCGGCCGGGGGGCACCCTGGTCCGATGCCCGGGGGCGTTCTCAGTTCATCGGGCCGCGCGCCGACAGTGGGACCGCGGCCGCGCGGGCCTGCTGGTGGGCCCATTTGCTGGCGAACGGTTGGACCTCGCTCAGGCGGCGTGCGAGATCGGCGCCCTGGCTCGTGAGCCGGTAGCCGTCACCGGTGTGGTCCACCAGCCGGGCCGCGCGCAGTTCCTTCAGGCGGGTGTTCAGGGTGTTGGGGGTGACGCCGCCCACGCTGTCTTGCAGCAGGCGAAAGGTCTGGGGGTGGCCGTCGCTGAGCGCCCAGATCACCCGCAAGGCATAGCGAGCCTCCAGCAGGGTGTAGAGCTGGATCACGGCGGTGTTGTCTCTGGCACTCATGCGGTTCTCCTGACCCAACCTCAGGCGGGCGGACGATGCCACTATAGGCCAGATCGTGCGTTGCTACCCGTTTGCTAGCTGTGTGCACTGCAGCAATAGGGCCGTAAAGCCCCGGGCTGTGCATTTGTCCGCACACCGGGCGGTTGATGCGGACAAATCCGGATGGACAGGCTCCTAGCGGAGGTAGACCCGGCGCAGCAGGCCGATCAGGGTCTGCACCTCGTCCTCCGACAGCGCGTGCGTGGCTTCCCGCTCCAGCCGGGTCGCGGTGGCCTGGGCCGCGCGCTGCAGCTTCTTGCCGGCGGCCGACAGGTGCAGGCCCTGGGCGCGGCGGTCGGTGGGGTGGGGGCGGCGTTCAATCAGGCCGCGTTTGTCCAGGCTCTTGATCATGCCCACCAGGTTGGGCGGCAGGATGTCGAGCGCCGCGCAGAGCTGGCGCGAGGTCACGCCGGGGTTGTGGCCGATCAGCGAGAGCACCGAAAAATCCACCGGTCGCAGGCCATAGGGCGCCATGCGCGGCAGGAATATCGAGATCACCGTGAGCGCCGCACGCCGGGCGTTGTAGCCCAGCAGGGTTTCGAGGTAGGCGGTGTCGAGCTCGGGCGTGGCGCTGGGGGCCTGGGGTGCGGCCGGCACGGTGGCGCGAGCGCTGGTCTTGCGCGGTGCACGGGCGCGGGGCGGGGCGGTGGGGGCGGTGGTCTCGGGCATGGGGCGAGGATAGCGCGGTGGCCGATGGGTGCCGGTGATGCAGGTCAAGCGGGCGTCAACCCGGCTTCCAGCATGCTCAGGCGCATCTCGAATTCGGGCCAGACCCAGCGCCAGAAACCGGCCTGGGCCTGGCTCCAGCGCCCGGCCTCGGCGCCCGCGGTGGCGCCAATGCGCGACCAGGCCCAGGCCATGAGCACCAGGGCCAGCGCGCGCAGGTAGTCGTCGGCCAGCCAGTAGGGGGTGTCGGGGGCGGCGCCGGCGGCCTGGGTGTGGGGCAGCAGGTGTTCACCGGTGAAGCGGGCCAAGCGCGCCATGGCCTGCCGAGTGCGCGTGGCGGCGGGGCTGTCGCTCAGCTCGACGGCCAGCTCGGCCAGCAGGGTCCTGAGCGCGGTCGCACCGTCGGGCAACACCTTGCGCAGCAGCAGGTCGATCGCCTGGATCTCGTTCGTGCCTTCGTAGATCATCGCCACGCGAGCGTCGCGCACGTGCTGCTCGATGCCCCACTCGCGCACATAGCCGTGGCCGCCGAAGACCTGCAGGCAGGCGCTGGCGCCGTGGAAGGCCTGGTCGGTCCAGGCGGCTTTGAGCACCGGGGTGACCAGGCTGCACCAGCGCGCAGCGGCCTCGCGCCGTGCGGCGTCGGGGTGGTGTTTCTGGGTGTCGAGTTCGAGCGCCGTGCGGTAGCCGATGACGCGCCCGGCGTCGATCCAGGCGCGCTGGGTGTCGAGGATGCGGCGCATCGCCGGGTGCAGGGCGATGGCATCTGCCTGAACTGTGGCCCCCACGCCGTTCACCGCGTGGACGGGCGCCGCCTTGCTCGTATTGCCCGGCGCACGCATCTGGCGGCGTTCCTGCGCGTAGGCGTCGGCTTTCTGCCAGGCGGCTTCGAGCAGGCCGATGCCCTGCAGGCCCACGTGCAGGCGCGCGGCGTTCATCATGACGAACATGGCGTTGAGGCCCTTGCCGGGTTCGCCCACGATCCAGCCCGGGGCGTCGTCAAAACGCATCACGCAGGTGGGGCTGCCGTGCAGGCCCATCTTTTCCTCGATGCGCTCGCACACCACCGGGCTTCTGGCGCCGTCCTGGTAGAACTTCGGCACCAGGAACAGCGACAGGCCTTTCGGGCCGGGCGGGCTGTCGGGCAGGCGCGCGAGCACCAGGTGCACGATGTTGTCGCTCAGGTCGTGTTCACCACCGGAGATGAAGATCTTGGTGCCGCTGAGCGCGAAGCGGCCATCGGGCAGGGGCAGGGCTTTCGTGCGCACCAGGCCGAGGTCCGACCCGGCGTGGGGCTCGGTCAGGCACATGGTGGCGAGCCATTCGCCGCTGGCGATCTTCTCCAGGTAGGTCGATTTCAGCCCGTCCGACGCGTGGTGCTTGATGCACTCGTAGGCGCCGTGCAGCAGGCCCGGTGCCATGGTCCAGCCGTGGTTGGCGGCGCTGAGCATTTCGTACAGCTGGGCTTCAAGCACGGCGGGCAGGCCCTGGCCGCCGTCTTCCACCGCGCAGGCCAGCGAAGGCCAGCCGGCTTGCCAGAAGGCCTGATAGGCGTCGCGAAAACCGGGCGGCATGGTCACCGCGCCGTCGCGCCACTGCGCGCCCACCTCGTCGCCCTCGCGGTTCAGCGGCGCCACCACCTCGCCGACGAACTTGCCCGCTTCCTCCAGCACCTGGCGCAGCAGGTCGGGGTCGGCGTGTTCGGCCAGCGCGGGCAGCTCGGCCAGGGTCCGCGGCGCCCGCAGCACGTCGAGCAGGATGAAGTGGTGATCGGCCAGGCGGGGCTGGTAGGCGTTCATGGCGGGGCGGGCGTGAAGAGTGGGCCGGCGGAGGCTCAGGCGGCCTGGCGCGCGGTGCCCAGGTAGGTTTCGATCACGCGCGGGTCGCTGGCCAGCTCGCTGGCCGGGCCCTGTGCGCTGAGCTCCCCCATCTCCAGCACGTAGCCGTGGTCGGCCACCTGCAGGGCGGCGCGCGCGTTCTGCTCCACCAGCACGATGGTCACGCCGGTCTGGCGCAGCGTCTGGATGATGGAGAAGATCTCGCGCACGATCAACGGCGCCAGCCCCAGGCTGGGCTCGTCGAGCATGAGCAGGTCGGGGCGCGACATGAGCGCGCGGCCCACGGCCAGCATCTGGCGCTCGCCGCCCGAGAGCGTGCCGGCGAGCTGGGTGCGGCGTTCCTGCAGGCGGGGGAAGAGGGTGTACACGTCGTCGAGCCGGCTGCGCCACTGCGCGTTGCCCAGGCGCATCTGGCGAAAGCCGCCGAGCAGCAGGTTGTCTTCCACCGGCATGGTGCCGAAGAGCTCGCGCTTCTCGGGCACCAGCGACATGCCGTTCATCACGCGCTCTTCCAGCGTGAGCGTGGCGATGTCCTGACCGCGGAACTCGATCAGGCCCTTGCCGGGCAGGATGCCCATGAGGGTGTTGAGCAGGGTGGACTTGCCCGCGCCGTTGGGGCCGATCACGGTGATGACGCTGCCCGGCTCGGCCTGGATGTCGATGCCGTGCAGCACCTCGGCACGGCCGTAGCCGGCGCGCAGGCCCTTGACTTGAAGGATGGGGTTGCTCATGTCAATGCTCCGTGCCGAGGTAGGCCGCGCGGACTTTCGGGTCCTGCTGGATCTGCGCGGGTGGGCCCTGGGTGAGCAGGGTGCCGAACTCCATCACCACCAGGTGGTCGCAGATCTGCATCACCAGGTCCATGTCGTGTTCCACCAGCAGGATGCTCATGCCTTCGCCTTTCAACTGGCGCAGCACACCGGCCAGGGCCTGCTTCTCCTGGTGGCGCAGGCCGGCCGCGGGTTCGTCGAGCAGCAGCAGGGTCGGGTCGGCGCAGAGGGCGCGCGCGATCTCCATCAGCCGCTGCGGGCCCATGGCGAGGTTGCCGGCCTGCTCGTGCAGGTGGTCGCCCATGCCGATGCGTTCGAGCTGGCGCTGCGCCTCTCGGAACAGCTGCTTTTCTTCCGCCCGGTTGGCGCGCAGCATGGCGGTGAGCACGCCCTTGCGCCCACGGGTGTGCGCGCCCAGGGCCACGTTTTCCAGCACCGTCATGTCGGGGATCATCTTGACGTGCTGGAAGGTGCGCGCCATGCCCAGGCGCGCGATCTCGCGCGAGGGCTTGCCGCTGATGTTGCCGCCCTGGAACACCACCTCGCCGCGCGTGGCCGGCAACACGCCGGTGATGAGGTTGAAGGTGGTGGACTTGCCCGCGCCGTTGGGGCCGATCAGGCCCACGATCTGGCCGGCCTGGATCTGGAAGCTGATGTCGTTGACCGCCACCAGGCCCCCGAACTGCATGCGCGCTTTCTTCACGTCGAGCACCAGCTCGCCGGCCGCGGGTTTGGCGCGCTCGGGCAGGGCTTCGGCCTGCGCCCAGTCCACCGCGCGGGGTTGGCGCGGCACGCGTTTGCCCACCATGGACCACAGGCCGTCGGGCAGGTACTTCAGCACCACCACCAGGGCAATGCCGAACACGATCACCTCGTAGCTGCCGCTGGTGCCGATGAGCCTTGGCAGCAGCACCTGCAGTTGGTCTTCGAGCACGCGGATCAGGCCCGCGCCGACGATGGCGCCCCACACATGGCCCACGCCGCCGACCACCGCCATGAACAGGTACTCGATGCCCATCTTCAGGCCGAAGGCCGAGGGGTTGACCGTGCGCTGGAAGTGGGCGAGCAGCCAGCCCGCCACGGACGCGAACAGCGCGGCCAGCACGAAGATCGTGACCTTGTAGCGGAAGGTGCTGATGCCCATGGCTTCGGCCATTTGCGAGCCGCCCTTGAGCGAGCGGATAGCGCGGCCCGCGCGCGAGTCCAGCAGGTGCAGCAAGGCCGCGGCGAAGGCGAGCAGGATGGCCCAGGTGAGCACGAAGAAGCCTCGGCCCTGGCCGATGTCGAAGCCGGCGATGGACAGGCTCTGCAGGCCCAGCAGCCCGTCGTACTTGCCCAGCGCGTCCAGGTTGCCCATGAGGTAGTAGAGCGACAGGCCCCAGGCGATGGTGGCCAGCGGCAGGTAGTGGCCCGACATGCGCAGTGTGATCAGGCCCACCAGCAGCGCGCTGGCGGCGGTCAGGCCCATGCCGATGAACAGCGTGAGCCAGGGCGAGATGCCGGTGTTGAGCGTGAGCCAGGCCGTGGTGTAGGCCCCGATGCCGACGAACGCCGCCTGGCCGAACGAGGTGAGCCCGCCCACACCGGTGAGCAGCACCAGGCCCATCACCGTCATGCTGTACATGCCGATGTAGTTGAGCTGGGTGATCCAGAAGTCGGGCAGGGGCAGCACCGCGATCAGGGGAATGGCCGCCGCGAGGACCAGCAGGCCTTTGTTTTGAAGGTTTTTCATGATGTCAGTGGTCCTCGTCCGAGTGGCCGCTGCGCAGGGAGCGGACGAGCAGTACCGGCAGGATCAGCGTGAACACGATCACTTCCTTGAAGGCGCTGGCCCAGAACGAGCCGAAAGCCTCGATCACGCCCACGAACAGCGCCGCGACCAGCGCGCCCGGGTAGCTGGAGAGGCCCGCGGCCACGGCGGCCACGAAGCCCTTGAGGCCGATGAGGAAGCCCGAGTCGTAGAACACCGTGGTGGTCGGGCCGATCAGCAGGCCCGAGAGCGCACCAATGAAGGCCGCCATGGTGAAGGTGAGTTGGCCCGAGGCGTGTGAGGAAATGCCCATGAGGCGCGCGCCGGTGCGGTTGACCGCGGTGGCGCGCAGCGCCTTGCCGCGCAGCGAGCGCTCGAAATACAGCCACAGCAGCACGATCAGCGCGATGGTGGCCAGCGCGGTGATGATGGCCTGGCCCGACAGCATGATCGGCCCGACGTTCAGCCGCAGGTCCCAGAAGCTGGGGTTGCGAAAACCCTCTGCGCCAAAGAACAGCAGACCCAGACCGGTCATGGCGAAGTGCACGCCCACCGAGACGATCAGCAGCACCAGCGGCGTGGCGCTCTCCAGCGACTGGTAGGCCACGCGGTAGACCAGCGGGCCATAGACGGTGACGATGGCCACGCTCAGCGCGGCCTGCACGGCCAGCGGAAACTGCTGCGGCGCGGCCCAGATGGCGACGCCCGAGACCAGCAGCGGCACGATGAGCATGCGGCCCGCGGCCTTGACCGCCGTGAGCGCGTTGCGGTGGTGCTGCCAGCGGCTGGAGAGCTCCATGAGCGCGGCCACGCCAGCGAGCAACAGCAACAGCCACACGGTGCCCGGCACCTGGCCGGTCTGGAAGATGGCCAGGGTGAGCGCGCCATAGGCGACGAACTCCCCCTGGGGAATGAAGATGACGCGGGTGACCGTGAACACCAGCACCGTGGCCAACCCGAGCAGGGCGTACACGGCACCGTTGGTCAAGCCGTCCAGCAGAAGAATGCTGGCAATGGAGAAATCCATACAGACCCTTAGCAAAAAAAGTAAGCGCGGAAAAGAACTTCAAACGGTGACGCACCAAGACCTTCCGAAGAAAGCCCCCTTCGCGCCTGCCCCTCACCCCAGCCCTCTCCCCAAAGGGGCGAGGGAGTAAGAGGACCTCGCAACGCGCGAAGTGCCTCCTTCCAGCGGCATCAAGGGTCCGGCTCTGCCGGCCCGAGATGCCGTCTCCCCTCCCAGCGCCGAAGGCGCGCCAGAGAGGGGGGAAGCCGCGTCAGCGGCGCAGGGGGGTGCTCCGAATCACTCCACTTTGAATTTGCCGTCGACGACCTTGAGCATCACACCGGTTTCCAGCGTGAAGCCCCAGTGGTCGGTGGGCGTCCAGTTCATCACCCCGTGCGAAAAGATTGTGCGGCCCATGGTTTCCATGCCGTCGCGGATGGCGGCGCGGAACTCGGGCGTGCCCGGCTTGGCCTTCTTGAGCGCCATGGGGATCACCTTCTCCAGCGTGATCTGCGCGTCGTAGGCGTGGCCGGCGAACTGGTTGCGCAGGCCGGCGCCCACGGCCTTTTCGTACTTCTGCACGAAGTCCACGGCGACCGCTTTGGACGGGTGGCTGTCGGGCAACTGCTCGGCGATCACGGCCGGGCCGGAGACCACGAAAGCGCCTTCCACGGCCTTGCCGCCCACGCGCATCAGGTCTTGCGTGGCCGCGGCGTGGGTCTGGTAGATCTTGCCCTTGAAGCCACGGTCCACCATGGCCATGTGCGGCATGGCCGCGCCGCTGCCCGAGGCCACGATCAGCACCGCGTCGGGGTTGGCGGCGTTGATCTTGAGCGCCTGCGGGGTCACGCTGGTGTCGGTGCGGGCGAAGCGCTCGGTGGCCACCAGCTTGATACCGGCTTTCTCCAGCAGCGGGGCGCTTTCCTTGAGCCACTGTTCACCGTAAGCGTCGGTGTAGCCCAGGAAGCCCAGGGTCTTCACGCCCTGCTTCTTCATGTGCTCGACCATGGCGTGGCCCATCACGGTGTTGGACTGCGGCAGGCGGAACACCCACTTGTCCTTGCCGGGCGGCAGGCCCACGGGCGAGCCGGCCAGTTGCACCGTGCCGGCTTCGGTGGCGATGTCGCTCATGGCGGCGGCCACGGCGGTGATGCACGAGCCGATGATCATGTCCACCTTGTCTTCGGTGACGAAGCGGCGCGCGTTGGCCGCACCCTTGCCGGGGTCGGTGGCGTCGTCCAGGACGATCAGGTTGACTTTTTCACCCGCGATGGTCTTGGGGAACAGCTTGAACTGGTTCTGCATCGGGATGCCCAGGCCGGAGCCCGGCCCGGTGAGCGCCAAGCTCACGCCGATGTTGATGTCCGCCTGCGCGGCGCCCGCCAGGGTGGTGATGGCCAGGGCGACCAGGGTCTTGATGTGTTTCATGGGATGTCTCCTCGTTGAGGGTGGTTTGGGGAAAGAGCAGGGAAATGCTTGTTGTTTTTCTATGCGTCGCAGCACAGCGCCCGGATGTCCTCTGGCACCGGGATGGCCTTGATGCGGTCGGGTTCGCCGGGCGGGTGGACCACGAAGGCGCGGGTCTCGCTGCCTTCGCAGAGCACCAGGTCATCGCGGTAGATGACGTGGTGGTGGGTGAAGACCTTGGCGCGCCATTCGCTCACGTGGGTGTGGACGCGCAGGCGGTCGCCGTACGAGGCCGGATGGAAGAAGCGGCTGCGCACCTCCAGCAGCGGCGTGCCCACGATGCCGCGCGTGCGGATCAGCTCGCGCCAGGGCGGCACGCCGCACCGGCGAAAAAAGTTCAACGACGAGGCGTCCATCCACTTCGAGAAGTTCGGGTAGAAGACGATGCCCGCGGGATCGCAGTCACCGAACATCACCTCGACCTCAAAGACGACGGTTTTGGACATGGATGGAACGGGCCTCGGAGAGAAGTGTCTTGCGAAGCGTGTTCACCGTGGCGCCATGCGCAGGGCACCGTCGAGCCGGATCACCTCACCATTCAGATGGCCGTTGGTGACGATGTGCGCGGCCAGCTGCGCGAACTCTTCCGGCTTGCCCAGGCGCGAGGGGAACGGAATCGACGCGGCCAGCGACTGCTGCACCGGCTCGGGCAACTGCTTCATCAGCGGCGTGGCAAACAGGCCGGGTGCCACGGTGCAGACGCGGATGCCGTGTTGCGCCAGATCGCGCGCCATGGGCAGGGTCATGCCCACCAGGCCACCCTTGGAGGCGCTGTAGGCCTGCTGGCCCACCTGGCCGTCGAAGGCCGCAACCGAGGCGGTGAACATCATCACGCCGCGCTCGCCGTCTTCCATCGGGGCCAGCTTCACGCACTCGGCGGCGAACAGGCGGCTGATGTTGTAGCTGCCGATCAGGTTGACGTTGATCACCCGGGCGAAGTCTTCCAGCGGCGCGGCGTTGCCGTCCTTGCCGACGATGCGTTTGGCGGTGCCGATGCCGGCGATGTTCATCAGGATGCGCGCCGGGCCGTGGGCCGCGGCCGCCTTGGCGATGGCGGCGGTCACGCTCTCGGTGTTGGTGATGTCGCAGGCGCAGGCCACGCCGCCGATCTCGGCCGCCACCTTCTCGGCCAGCGCGGTGTTGACGTCGAGCACGGCGACCTTGGCGCCCTGGCGGGCGAGCTCGTGCGCGACGGCTTCGCCCAGGCCGGAGGCGCCGCCGGTGACCAGTGCTGCGTGTCCTTGGATGTTCATGGTGGTGTTCGCTTTCAGGCTTGGGGTTTGATGATGTTCGGGGCGGTGTCGTCGTGCAGGGCCTGCACCAGGGCGTCGCGGTGCTTGAGCACCATGCGCTGGTTGATCGAGCCCTTGTCGGTGATCTCGCCCAGATCGATGGACGGCGGCTCGGCCAGCACGATGGCGCGCGCGATGCGCGTGGCGCTGCCGGTGGAGGTCTTGGCCAACTGGGTGATGACGTGCTGGAAGTGTTCCTTCACGTAGGCGTTGTCCAGCACCTCGGCCATGGGCGCGCTCGCGGGCAGGCCGCTCAGGGTGCGCACGTGCTGGGTCGGGAAGATCATGGCGCCCACTTCCTTGAGGTTCAGACCGGTGAGCACCACGTCCTGCACATACGGTGCGCCGGCGGCGATCACCTTGGCGCGCATCGGCCCCACGCTCACGAAGGTGCCGGTGCTGAGCTTGAAGTCTTCGGCGATGCGGCCGTCAAAGCGCAAGCCCTTGTGCAGGTCGTCGGGGTCGATCCAGGTCACGGCGTCGCCGCTGCAGAAGAAACCTTCTTCGTCAAAGGCTTCCTGCGTGGCTTCGGGGCTGCGCCAGTAGCCGGGGGTGACGTTCGGTCCCTTGTAGCGCACCTCGATCTTGCCCTGCATGTCCACCAGCTTGATCTCCAGCCCGGGCGTGGGCACGCCCAAGTCACCGGCCTTCACGTCGGCGCTGTTGACCGAGAGCGCGAACGGGCCGGACTCGGTCATGCCCAGGCCGGTGCACATGACGATGCGCTCGCCGATTTCGCGTTCCTGGCATTCGTGCAGCGCATCCCAGATCGGCTGCGACAAGGCGGCCGCAGCGTAGAAGAACATGCGCACACGGCTGAGCAGGTTCTTGCGCAGCACATCGTCGGTCTTCATCACGTCGGCGATCACCTCGAAGCCGGTGGGCACGTTGAAGTACACGGTGGGCGCGATCTCGCGCAGGTTGCGCAGGGTCTCGCCCATGAGCGCGGGCACCGGCTTGCCGTCGTCGATGTAGAGCGTGCCGCCGTTGTAGAGCACCATGCCGAAGTTGTGGTTGCCGCCGAAGGTGTGGTTCCAGGGCAGCCAGTCCACCAGCACCAGGGGGTCCTGCGTCAGCGGCGTCATGGACTGGCGCATCTGCTGCTGGTTGGCGCACCACATGCGGTGCGTGTTGATCACCGCCTTGGGCATCTTGGTCGAGCCCGAGGTGAACAGGAACTTGGCGATGGTGTCCGGGCTGACGCGGGCGTGGGCCTCGTCCACCGCGGCGGTGGGCTCGGTGGCCAGCAGCTGTTCGAAAGTCAGCAGCTCGCCCGCGGGCCGGCTGTAGCCGCCCAGGCTGGTCAGGACCACGGCGCAGTCGGCCGGCACCGCGGCGTTGAGCGCCTTGGCGAAGCGCGCACCGTCGCTGGCGAACACCAGGCCCGGAGTGAGCGTGCTCATCACGTGCTTGAGCTTGCCGTGGTCGGTGCTGACGATGGAGTAGGCCGGCGAGGTGGAGCAGTAGGGCACGCCCACATACAGACAGGCCAGCGAAAGCAGGGCATGTTCCAGATCGTTTTCGCTCAGGATCACCACCGGGCGCTCGGCGTCGAGGCCGCGGTCCAGCAGCGCCTGGCCGATGCGGCGCGCACCGTCGAGTGCTTGCGCGAAGCTCAGGTGCTGCCAGTCGCCGGCCGTGCCATCGGCGTGGCGCACGCGGCGCGCGAACAGGGTGCGATCCGGCGCGTTTTTCGCCCAGTGCGCCAGGCGCTCGCCCATGGTGCGGGCGTAGGGCAGCAGCTCGGGTTCGCCGCGCACATAGCGCACACCGCTGCTGCCTTCGCGCACCACCACACGGGGCACGCCGAATTCCATGGGCCGGTACTTGTGCTGAGGGGTCTCGGTGTTCATGTCTTGTCTCCGGATCGTCGTTGTGGCATTCGGCCCTTTGTCGGGCCTGGCCCGCTTGCGCGGGCGCTGGCGGGGAAGCGGCAGGCTCAGCCTTTTTGCACCTTGTTGGCGCGGCCTTCCAGGAAGGCCTTCACGCGCTCCTTGGCCTCGGGCGCGGACTGCGCGATGGCGGCCATCAGCGCCTCGGTCATCAGGCCGTGGTCGGCGCTCTGGTCGGCGATGCGCGGCAGCACGTGGGTGAGCGCGAAGTTGGTGGTGGGCGCGTTCTGCGCGATCTTCTCCGCCAGCTCGATCGCCTTGTTCAGCGCCTGGCCCTGGGGGACCAGGTACTGCGCGAAGCCGGCGCGTTCGCCATCCTGCGCGTTGTAGACGCGGCCGGTCAACATCATGTCGGTCATGCGCGCCACGCCCACCAGGCGCGGCACCCGCACCGAGCCGCCGCCGCCGACGAAGATGCCGCGCGAGCCTTCGGGCAGCGCGTAGAAGGTGGATTCGTCGGCCACACGGATGTGGGTGGCGCTGGCCAGCTCCAGGCCGCCGCCCACCACCGCGCCGTGCAGCGCGGCGATCACCGGCACCGGGCCGAACTGCACCGCTTCGAGCGCCTTGTGCCACATGCGCGAGTGGTGCATGCCTTGCACCGCGTCGCGCTCGCTGATTTCGCTCAGGTCAAGCCCGGCGCAGAAGTGTTCGCCTTCGCCTTCGATCACGGCCGCCTTGACCTCGGGGCCGAAGCCTTCGAAGACGTTGCGCAGGCTCAGGACGAGGCCGTCGTTGATGGCGTTTCGCTTGGCCGCCCGGGTGAGCCGGACGATCGCCACGGCGCCCCGGATTTCAAGTGAGAGGTCGGCGGAAATGGAGGCGATCGACATGGAGGTTCCTTGCTCAAACGAAAATATCTGGTTATAGTTTATAACCAAACATCGGACCCCACAACACGCAAACCGGTCGTTTTTCCCAGGACTAGGGTTTGTCCTAGGTCGCCGTTTCAGACCCGCCTTCAGTGGGCCATTTCCATTCCAATCCACACAGGAGACAAGCCGAATGCAAGCCTTCATTCCCTACGGTATCTACTGGTCCACGCCCTTCGCCAAATGGCAGGGTTCGCTGGCCAACATGAACGCTCTGCCGCTGGCCGCGGCGGTGGGCAAACAGGCGCTGGCCGCGCGTGGTTTCGACATGGCGCAGATCGACCTGGGCCTGCTGGGCATGACCAACCCGCAAAAGGGCAGCTTCTATGGCTTGCCCTACGTGACCGGCCTGATGGGCATCGACCGCGTGGCCGGCCCCACCGTGCAGCAGGCCTGCGCCACCAGCGTGCGCGCGCTGCAGATGGCCGCGCAGGAAGTGGTGTGCGGCACCGCGCAATGCGCGCTGCTGGTGATGGCGGACCGCCAGTCCAACGGGCCGGTGGTGTACTACCCCGACCCCTCGGGCACGGGCGGCTACGGCATCACCGAACACTGGGTGCCCGAGAACATGGGTCACGACCCCTATGCGAAGAACCCGATGCTGCAGACCGGCGAAAACGTGGCCGCGCGCTACGGCATCAGCACCGCCGAACAGCACGAACTCAAGCTGCACCGCTACCACCAGTACCTGGACGCGCTGGCCGGCGAGCGCGCCTTCCAGAAACGCTACATGGTGGACGCGCCGCTGTCGGACTCGAAGTTCCGCAAGCAGACCGGTGCGCTCGCCGTGGACGAGGGCATCTTCCCCACCACGGCCGAGGGCCTGGCCCGGCTCAAACCGGTGAAAGAGGGCGGCACCATCACCTTTGGTGGCCAGACCCACCCGGCCGACGGCAACGCCGGTGCCATCGTGACCACCCGCGAGCGGGCGCGTGCGGTGGCCACCGACAAAGGCATTGAAGTGGAGATCCTGGGCTTTGGCATGGCCCGCGTGGAGCCGGGCTACATGCCCATGGCGCCTTCGCCCGCCGCGATCAACGCCATGAAGAATGCCGGCTTGGACATCGGTGGCATCGACGTCATCAAGACCCACAACCCGTTCGCCGTGAACGACATCGCGCTGGCGCGCGACACCGGCTTTGCCTGGCAGAAGATGAACAACTACGGCAGCTCCATCATCTGGGGCCACCCGCAGGCGCCCACGGGCATGCGCGCCATCATCGAGATGATCGAAGAGCTGGTGCTGCGCGGTGGCGGTGTGGGTCTGTTCACCGGCTGCGCCGCGGGCGACAGCGGCTACGCCACCGTGATCCGCGTGACCGACAGCCGCAAGGGTTGATGCCATGAAACACTTCTCTGCCCGTTTCTCCAACGCCTGGCTGCTCGATGGCGTGCGCACGCCGATGGTGGACTACTGCGGCGCGTTTGGCCTGCTCTCGCCCACCGACATGGGCATCAAGGTCGCGCGCGCCGTGATCGAACGCGCCGGCGTGGCCGCCGCGGATGTGGACTCGGTGATCACCGGCTCCATGGCGCAGGCCGACTTCGACGCCTTCGTGCTGCCGCGCCACATCGGCCTGTACGCGGGTGTGCCCCTGGCGGTGCCCTCGATCCTGGCGCAGCGCATCTGCGGCACCGGCTTCGAACTGTTCCGCCAGGCGGCCGACCAGATCGCGCTGGGCTACGCCGAGCTGGCACTGGTGGTGGGCACCGAGTCCATGTCGCGCAACCCGATCGCTGCCTACACCCACCGCAGCGGCTTCAAGCTGGGCGCGCCGGTGGAGTTCAAGGACTTCCTGGTTGAGGCGCTGAACGACACCGCCGGCCCGGTCACCATGATCGAGACCGCCGAGAACCTGGCGAAGAAATACGGCATCAGCCGCGCCGACGTGGACGCCTTCGCCTCGCAGTCGTTCGAACGCGCGCTCAAGGCCCAGGCCGACGGCTTTCACGCGGGCGAGATCGTGCCGGTGGTCAACGAAGACTTTGTGCTCGATGGGTACCACACGCGGGGCATCCGCCTGCCGCGCAAGGTGGACCAGGTGGCCCACGACACCCACCCGCGGCCCTCGCCGGTGGAAGCGCTGGCCAAGTTGCGCACGGTGTACGCCGGAGGTGTGCAGACCGCGGGCAACAGCTCCGCGCTGGTGGACGGCGCCGTGGGCGCCCTGGTGGCCAGCGATGCCTACGTGAAGCGCAACGGCTTGAAGCCGCTGGCCCGCCTGGTGGGTGCGGCTGCGGTCGGCGTGCTGCCCGAGATCATGGGCATCGGCCCGGCGCCGGCCATCCGCGCGCTGCTGGAGCGCTGCGAGCTCACGCTGGACGACATCGGCCTGTTCGAGATCAACGAGGCCCAGGGTGCCCAAACCCTGGCTGTGGAGCGTGAACTCGGGCTGGACCGCGACAAACTCAACGTCAATGGCGGTGCCATCGCGCTGGGCCACCCGCTGGCCGCCACCGGCGTGCGCCTGACCGTGACGCTGGCGCGCGAGCTGCGCCGCCGGGGGCTGCGCTACGGCATCAGCAGTGCCTGTATTGGCGGCGGGCAGGGCATGGCGTTGCTGGTGGAGGTGTAACCCCCCCCCCCCCCCGCAGCGCTGCGCGCGACCCCCCTTGAAGGGGGGCGCTGCCTTGGACCGGCGGAGCCGGATCTTTGGCAGCCCTGGGTTTGGGGGTGGGCGCTCCAGCCGCTTCTGGTTTCCTTGGTGAATCTTTTTTCTTCTTTTCTCGAATCTGTTTTTGGAGCCATCCATGAAAGTCATCACCGCCGACGAAGCCGGCGCCCTCATTGCCGACGACGCCACGATCTTTCTGGGTGGCCTGGCCGTCACCAGCCTGCCGGAAGAGGTGTTGCAGGGGGTGGAGCGCACGTTCCTCAACACCGGCCACCCGCGCAACCTGACCACCTGGGCCTGTGGCGCGGTGGGCAATTCGGGTGAGGCGGGCATGAAGCACTTCGCCCACGCGGGCATGATCAAGCGCGTGGTCGCGGGTCACTTCGGCCAGACCGGCAAGGAGATGATGAAGATGGTGTTCGACGGCGAGGTCGAGGCCTACAACTTTCCGCAGGGCTCGCTCTCGCACCTCACGCGCCAGATCGCCAACCGCTCGCCCGGCCTGCTGACCCAGGTGGGCCTGGGCACCTTCGTGGACCCGCGCCAGGAGGGCGGCAAGATGAACAGCCGCTCCACGGAAGACCTGGTCAAGCTGGTGGCGTTCGAGGGCCAGGAGTGGCTGTACTACGCGCCGCCCAAGATCGACGTGGCCATCATCCGCGGCACGCTGGCCGACGAGCGCGGCAACATCACACTGGACAAGGAGGGCATGCTGCTGGAACAGCTCTCCATTGCCCAAGCGGCCAAGCGCTGGGGCGGCATCGTGATCTGCCAGGTGGAAGCGGTGGTCAAGGCCGGCAGCCTGCACCCCAAGGCGGTCAAGGTGCCCGGGCTGCTGGTGGACTACGTGGTGATCGGCAAGCCGGAGAACCACATGCAGTCCATCGCCACCCAGTTCAACCCCGCGCTGTGCGGCGACATCAAGGTGCCCACGAACAGCCTGGAGCCCATGCCGCTGGACGAGCGCAAGGTGATTGCGCGGCGCGCGGCCATGGAGGTCAAACCCGGCGCCATCACCAACCTGGGCATCGGCATACCGGCCGGCATTCCCACCGTGGCGGCGGAAGAGGGGGTGTCCGACCTGCTCACGCTGTCCATCGAATCGGGCGTGAACGGCGGCATTCCCGCACAGCTGGGTGACTTCGGTCTGGCCTACAACGCCGAGTCCATCATCGAGCAGAGTTCTCAGTTCGATTTCTACGATGGTGGCGGCCTGGACGCGAGTTTCCTCGGCCTGGCCCAGACCGATGTGCACGGCAACGTCAACGTCAGCAAGTTCAACGGCCGCCCGGTGGGTTGTGGGGGCTTCGTCAACATCACGCGTTCGACGAAGAAGCTGGTGTTCTGCGGCAGCTTCACCGCCGGTGGGCTGGATGTGAAGGTGGGCGACGGCCGGCTCACCATCGTCAAGGAGGGCAAGGCGCGCAAGTTCATCGAGCAGGTGGAACAGATCACCTTCAACGGCCACGACGCCGCGCTGCGCCAGCAGCAGGTGGTGTTCATCACCGAGCGTGCGGTGTTCCGCCTGTGCGAGGAAGGCCTGGAGCTGACCGAGATCGCGCCCGGCGTGGATCTGGAGCGCGATGTGCTGGCCCACATGGCCTTCAAGCCCATCATCAGGGACCTGAAAACCATGGACCCGGGCATCTTCAGCGAGCGCTGGGGTGGGCTGCACCGCCTTTTCGCGGACCACACGCGCTGATACCGGTTCGGTGTCTTCGCCGCGGGTTAGGGGTAAGTCCTAGGCAGTCAGCACGCCTATTGTTATGGAAAATAACGATTGGCGGCGCTCCTGAACGGGTTGCCAACCTCTCATCCGGCCCGCGAACAGGCCACCAACCGGAGATATTCATGCGATCCTGGACATTCAAAGTGGCGGCGCTGGCCCTGGCGGTTTCGGCCAGTGCGGGCGCGTTCGCGCAGGAGGTCACCCTGCGCTTGCACCAGTTCCTGCCCCAGCAGGGCACGGTGCCTTCCAAGGCGCTGATGCCCTGGGCCAAGAAGATCGAGGAAGAATCCAAGGGTCGCATCAAGATCCAGATGTACAGCTCGATGCAGCTGGGCGGCACGCCCCCGCAGCTGTTCGACCAGGCGCGCGATGGTGTGGTCGACATCGTCTGGACCCTGCAGGGCTACACCCCCGGTCGTTTCCCCAAGACGGAGGTGTTCGAGCTGCCCTTCATCGCCGGGTTGTCGGCCGAAAAGACCTCGCGCGCGCTCTGGGACTATGTCCAGAAAAACGCGATGGACGAGTACAAGGACGTGCACGTGCTGGCCTTCCACACCCACGGCCCGGGCCTGTTCCACACCAAGCAGCCGGTGGTCGGTCTGGAGAGCCTGCACGGCATGAAGATCCGCGGCGGCACGCGTGTGGTCAACAACATGCTGGTCAAGCTGGGCGCCACGCCCGTGGGCATGCCGGTGCCGGCGGTGACCGATGCCTTGTCCAAGGGCACGATCGACGGCACCACCATCCCCTGGGAAGTGGCGCCGGCCCTGAAGGTGCAGGAGCTGGTGAAGAACCACACCACGTTTGCCGGTGATCGTGCGCTGTACGTCACCACCTTCGTGGTGGCCATGAACAAGGCCTCCTACAACAAGCTGCCGCCGGACCTGAAGAAGGTGATCGACGACAACTCGGGCGCCGAATTCAGCGCCCTGATCGCACGCACGCAGGATGTGGGCGACAAGGTCGGGCGTGACCTGGCCATCAAGGCGGGCAACAAGATCAGCGAACTGGAGCTGGCGGAAGTTCAGCGCTGGCGCCGCACCGCCAGCACGGTGGAGTCCGACTGGGTCAAGGACATGCAGTCCAAGAACATCGACGGCAGCAAGCTGGTGAGCGAGGCCAAGGCCCTGATCTCGAAATACGAGAAGTGACACCCTGCGCCGCGTCGCGGCACAGGGGTGGCTCAAAGACCTCCCCAGACTTCCCTGGCGGTCTCCACCACCAGCGCCAGCTTGCGGCGCTGGTCTTCCACGGCGATGTTGTTGCCGTGCACGGTGCTGGAGAAGCCGCACTGCGGTGACAGGCACAGCTGCTCCAGCGGGGCGTACTGCGCGGCCTCCTCGATGCGGCGCTTGAGGTCGTCCTTGCTTTCAAGCTGGCCGAACTTCGTGGTGACCAGGCCCAGCACCACGGTCTTGCCCGGTTTGAGGAAGCGCAGCGGGCGGAAATCGCCCGAACGGTCATCGTCGTACTCCATGAAGTAGGCGTCCAGGTTCATTTCCGACAGCAGCGCCTCGGCCACCGGCTCGTAGTTGCCGGCTGCCGCGTGCGTGCTCTTGAAATTGCCGCGGCACAGGTGCATGGCCAGCGTCATGCCGGCGGGCTTGTGCGCCACCACCTTGTTGATGAACCACGCGTAGCGGTGCGGCAGTTCGTTGGGGTCGTCACCGCGCTGGCGGGCGGCCTCGCGCATTTTTTCGTCGCAGAGATACGCCATGTTGGTGTCGTCCATCTGCACATAGGTGCAGCCTGCGTCGGCCAGGCTCTGCAGCTCCTGGCCGTAGGCCCTGGCCACGTCGTCGTAGAACACCGGGTCGAGCTCGGGGTAGGCCTCTTTGCTGATGCCGGCGCGCCCGCCACGGAAGTGCAGCATGGTGGGCGAGGGGATGGTGACCTTGGGCACCAGGCCGGTGATGCCCAGCGCTTCCACCTGGCCTTTCAGGTACTGGAAGTCGGCCAGCTGGATGTTCTTCGCGTGGCGCACCTTGTCGATCACGCGGATGACGGGCGGCGCGAGTTCTTCGCTGCCGTCGGGCCGCACGATGGTGACCGGGATGTCGGTCTTCACGCCGCCGAGCTGTTCGAGGAAATCGATGTGGAAATAGGTGCGGCGGAACTCGCCGTCGGTGATGGACCGCAGGCCCACGTCGGCCTGGAATTTCACGATCTCGGTGATCGCCTTGTCTTCGACGGCGCGCAACGCTTCGGCGCTGAGGGTCTTCTGGTTGAAGAACCGGTCGCGCGCCTCCAGCAGGTAGGCGGGGCGCAGGAAGCTGCCGACATGGTCGGCCCGGAAGGGTGGGGTGGTGCGCAGTGTCATGGTGTCTCCGGTGTTGAAAGTCGATCTCGCATGCATCGTAGCCAACACAACACCGCTTGGGATGGATACATTGCCTCATGGATTTCCCTGATACAGGGCCCTTGCTGGGGGTTTTTGGGGTGTTTCTGTATACATTGCGTATCCATGACCACGCTCCAGGAACGCCCCGCCGATACGCCAGCTGGCCAGGGGCCCACCTTTGTCGAGAGCGCCCAGGTGCGCGCCCTGTTGCGGTTGCGCGAGCTCATCCTCTCGGGCGAGCTGGCCGGCGGCACCCGCATCGCCGAGCTGGCGATCGTCGAGCGCCTGGGCATGTCGCGCACGCCCATCCGCGCGGCCCTGGTGCGTCTGGAGCAGGAAGGTCTGCTTCAGGCCTTGCCCGCCGGCGGTTATGTGGTGCAGAGCTTTTCCGAGCGCGACGTGGCCGATGCCATCGAGTTGCGCGGCACGCTCGAAGGCCTGCTGGCCCGGCTGGCGGCCGAACGGGGCGCTCCGGCGGTGGTGCTGGCCGAGGCCCGGGCCTGTCTGGCCAGCATCGATGCGGTGCTCGCGGTGCCCAGTCTCAGCGACGAGGGTTTTTCGGCCTACGTGGCGCTCAACAGCCAGTTCCACACCCTGTTGCACGAACTGGCCGACAGCCCGACCATTTCGCGCCAGCTGGAGCGCGCAGCCAGTCTGCCGTTTGCCTCACCCTCGGGTTTCGTCTTGCTGCGGGCCCATTCCACCCGTGCGCGCGACATGCTGGCGGTGGCGCAGGACCAGCACCACCAAGTGCTCGATGCGATCGAGCAGCGCGAGGGCGCGCGGGCCGAGGCCATCATGCGCGAGCACTCCCGGCTGGCCCGGCGCAACCTCGCCGAGGTGCTCGCGGCGCATCCGTCGGAGCCGTGGCCCGCGGCCGTGTCGGCGATCAGACTCATCCGGCGCCGCCGCTGACGGCCCGCACCCGGCCATCGAACCGTTTTTTCAACCACAGGAGACAAGCATGGCCCCCATGAAACGCCGAACCGCGCTGGCCGCCCTGAGCGCTGCCGCCGGCACCTTGTTCGCTGGCGCTGCCTTTGCCCAGGAGAGCGTGACCCTGCGGCTGCACCAGATGCTGCCCCAGCAGGCCACGATTCCCGCCAAGGCCATCGTGCCCTGGGCGAAGAAGGTGGAAGCCGAGTCGGGCGGCCGCATCAAGATCCAGCTGTTCCACGCCATGCAACTGGGTGGCACGCCACCACAGCTGTTCGACCAGGCGCGCGACGGCGTGGTGGACATCACCTGGACCGTGCTGGGCTACACGCCGGGCCGTTTCAACAAGTCCGAGGTGTTCGAGCTGCCGTTCATGAGCGGTTCGGCCGAGCAGTCCTCGCGCGCCTTCCAGGAGTACGTGGAGAAATTCGCCGCCGACGAGTTCAAGGACGTCAAGCTCATCGCGGTGCACACCCACGGCCCGGGCCTGTTCCACACCAAGCAGCCGGTGACGGGGCTGGAGAGCCTGCGCGGCATGAAGGTGCGCGGTGGCTCGCGCATCATCAACAACATGCTGGGCAAGCTGGGGGCCACGCCGGTGGGCATGCCGGTGCCGGCCGTGACCGACGCGCTGTCCAAGGGCACCATTGACGGCACCACCATTCCCTGGGAAGTGACGCCCGCGCTCAAGGTGAGCGAGCTGGTGAAGAACCACACCACCTTTGCCGGCAAGCAGGGGCTGTACACCCAGACCTTTGCGTTCTCCATGAACCGCGCGGCCTACAGCAAGCTGCCCGACGACCTGAAGAAGGTCATCGACAACAACTCCGGCATCGAAACCGCGGCCCTGTTCGGTCGGGCGATGGACGAAGGCGACAAGGTGGGGCGCGCCATCGCCGAGAAGGCCGGCAACAACATCGTGGCGCTGGACTTGGCCGAGACCCAGCGCTGGCGCCGCACCGCCGGCACGGTGGAGAGCGACTGGGTCACCGAGATGAAGGGCAAGAACATCGACGGCGCCAAGCTGGCCTCGGAGGCCCGTGCGCTGATCGCCAAGCACACGAAGTAATCGCCTGAGAGGGCACGCGGGCCACCGAGCCTGGCATGCCCTGCACGTGATCGGACGCGCCAGCACCGGCAGGGGTTGGCGCGTTTCTTCTGGTGCGTGCGTTTGTCCAATGGGTATTTGGTTTTGTCATGCCGGGTCACTTCTCATAACGCATTGATATAGCTGAAAGAAGCGTTCCGGTCTGGGCAGCACACGGGTTCCGGGTCACAGTTCGACACACTCTCAGGTGTTGCGTCCCACTGGCGCGGGCCTGAACCGGACCTCTTTAACGACTGGAGACTTGTATGCAAACCATGAAACGCCGAACCGCGCTGGCCGCCCTGGGCGCTGCCGCCGGCACCTTGTTCGCTGGCGCTGCCTTTGCCCAGGAGAGCGTGACCCTGCGGCTGCACCAGATGCTGCCCCAGCAGGCCACGATTCCCGCCAAGGCCATCGTGCCCTGGGCGAAGAAGGTGGAGGCCGAGTCGGGCGGCCGCATCAAGATCCAGCTGTTCCACGCCATGCAACTGGGTGGCACGCCACCACAGCTGTTCGACCAGGCGCGCGACGGCGTGGTGGACATCACCTGGACCGTGCTGGGCTACACGCCGGGCCGTTTCAACAAGTCCGAGGTGTTCGAGCTGCCGTTCATGAGCGGTTCGGCCGAGCAGTCCTCGCGCGCCTTCCAGGAGTACGTGGAGAAATTCGCCGCCGACGAGTTCAAGGACGTCAAGCTCATCGCGGTGCACACCCACGGCCCGGGCCTGTTCCACACCAAGCAGCCGGTGACGGGGCTGGAGAGCCTGCGCGGCATGAAGGTGCGCGGTGGCTCGCGCATCATCAACAACATGCTGGGCAAGCTGGGGGCCACGCCGGTGGGCATGCCGGTGCCGGCCGTGACCGACGCGCTGTCCAAGGGCACCATTGACGGCACCACCATTCCCTGGGAAGTGACGCCCGCGCTCAAGGTGAGCGAGCTGGTGAAGAACCACACCACCTTTGCCGGCAAGCAGGGGCTGTACACCCAGACCTTTGCGTTCTCCATGAACCGCGCGGCCTACAGCAAGCTGCCCGACGACCTGAAGAAGGTCATCGACAACAACTCCGGCATCGAAACCGCGGCCCTGTTCGGTCGGGCGATGGACGAAGGCGACAAGGTGGGGCGCGCCATCGCCGAGAAGGCCGGCAACAACATCGTGGCGCTGGACCTGGCCGAGACCCAGCGCTGGCGCCGCACCGCCGGCACGGTGGAGAGCGACTGGGTCACCGAGATGAAGGGCAAGAACATCGACGGCGCCAAGCTGGCCTCGGAGGCCCGTGCACTGATCGCCAAATACGCTCGTTGAACAATCCCCGGCGGCGAGGGTGGCCGGGCACGCAGGGACGTCGTGCGTTGGGCGCTTTTCGTCAGAAAGCCTCCCACACGCTGGGCACGATAATCCTTCGGGATCGGTTGAGGCACCGGCCCGACGCCTTCTGTGGCAGATTCGACCGTTCTCTGGCGCCACGCCCACTGTTTTTCAAGGTGATCAATTGAAACTGTTATCTGCTCTGGCAAGACTCTGCGCCATCCTGGCCGGTGTCTTGATGACCCTCATCACGCTGGTGACGTGTGCAAGCCTGATTGGCCGCAACACCATCGGTACCACGTTGCTGGGAGACTATGAACTCACGGCCGTGACGGCCGGTGCCGCCGTGGCGCTGTTTCTGCCATGGTGCCAGCTCAAGCGCGGCAACATCATCGTCGACTTCTTCACCTCCAAGGTGCCTGACAGCATCAACGCGGTGCTCGACCGCTTTGGCGCGCTGGTGCTCGCGGCGGTGATGACCCTGCTGGCGTGGCGCACCGTGGTGGGGGGCATCAACTCCTACGATTCCCAGACCACGACCATGATGCTCGGCTTTCCCGAGTGGATCGTCTATGCGGCGATCGTGCCGCCCCTGTGCTTGACCAGTGTCATCGCCTTGTGCCAGGCCTTTGTGGGCAACTTCGAGGAGCAGGCGCAATGAGTTCCCTGTCCATGGCGGGTGCCATCTTCGGCGTGATGCTGCTCCTGATGGCGCTGCGTGTGCCCATCGCCATTTCGATGTTCACCGCGGGTATTTTTGGCTACATCAGCCAGGTCGGCTGGATGCCGTTCTCGAACAACCTCAATGGCCTGGCGTTCGCGCGTTTCGCCAGTTACGACTTGTCGGTGATCCCGCTGTTCATCCTGATGGGCAACTTCGCCACCCAGGGCGGCATCTCCAAGTCGCTTTTCGAGCTGGCCGCGACCATCATGGCGCGCTTCCGCGGTGGCTTGGCCATGGCGGCGGTGATGGCCAGCGCGGCCTTCGGAGCCATCTGCGGTTCGTCCATCGCCACGGCGGCCACCATCACCTCGGTGGCCCTGCCCGAGATGAGGCGCCACGGCTACTCAGGCCGTCTGTCCACCGGCACGCTCGCCGCCGGCGGCACACTCGGCATCCTGATTCCGCCCTCGGTGCCGCTCGTGATCTACGCCATCCTGACCGAGCAGAACATCGCCAAACTGTTCGCGGCGGCCATGATCCCCGGCGTGATCGCCATGGTGGGCTACATCATCGCCATTGCGATCTATGTGCGTCTGGTGCCCGGCCAGGCGCCCGAGCACGACGAAGAGAACATGCCCCGCGTGAGCGCCAAGCTGCTGCTGGGTGTGTTGCCGATCGCCGTGGTGTTCCTGATCGTCTTCGGTGGCATTTATGGCGGCCTGTTCACCCCCACCGAAGGTGCGGGCGTGGGTGCGGCCTGCACCTTCGTGGCCGCGCTGCTCAAGCGCGAGCTGACCTGGGCCAAGGTCAAGAAGTGCTTCTACGCGACGGCCGAAGCCAGCGCGATGATCTTCATGATCTTCATTGGTGCCGATCTGATGAACTCGGCCCTCGCATTGACCCAGGTGCCCGCGATGCTCGCCGAGGTTGTCAACGGCTGGGGTTTGTCGCCATTCATGGTGGTGACCGCGATCCTGTTGTTCTACGTGATCCTGGGCGCGGTGATGGATGAGCTGTCCATGATCCTGCTGACTGTCCCGATCTTCTTCCCCATGGTCATGTCCATGGACTTCGGCATGAGCCAGGAAATGACGGCGATCTGGTTCGGCATCATGGTGCTGATGACCGTGGGCTTCGGCCTGCTGGCGCCGCCAGTGGGGCTCAACGTCTATGTGGTGAACGGCATGGCCAAGGGCGTGCCGATCAGTGAGAGCTACAAGGGCGTGATGCCATTCCTGATCAGCGACGTGTTCCGCACCACGCTGCTGCTGCTGTTTCCGCCAATCTCGCTCTGGCTGGTGCAGTACGTCGGATAGGTTTTTCCTCAAGCAGACTGGAGACCACGCCATGAACATGCGTTGCTTTGCCCGTCCTCGCAGCATGGTGTTGACGGCCCTCTCTGCCGTGGTGTTGTTCGCCGCACCCTTGGTCACCACGGCACAGGTCTTCCCGAGCAAGAGCCTGCGCATCGTGGTGCCGTTCGCGGCCGGCGGCGTGGGCGACCTCACGGCGCGCATCGTGGCGGCCGAGATGAGCCGGTCGCTGGGCCAGCCGGTGACCGTCGAGAACCGGCCCGGTGCCGGCGGCGTGGTGGCGGCCGACACGGTGGCGCGCGCCGAGCCCGATGGCCACACCCTGTTTCTCATGTCCAACGGCACGGCGGTGACGGCCGGCCTGTTCAAGAGCCTGCCCTACGACACCGTCAAGAGCTTCGCGCCCGTGTCCACCCTGGGCACGTTCGACATCGCGGTGCTGGTGCCGGCCGACTCGCCGCACAAGACCTTGGGCGAACTGGTGGCCTTTGCCAAGGCCCACCCCGACCAGCTCAACATCGGCAGCATCAACATCGGCAGCACGCAGAATCTGGCGGCCGAACTGTTCAAGGCCAGCGCCGGCATCGACGCGCAGGTGGTGCCTTTCAATGGCACGCCCGCGCTGATCGGTGCGCTGCGCGGCAAGCAGGTGGACGTGGCGGTGGAGATCCTCGGGCCCGCGCTCACGCACATCAAGGCCGGCACCTTCCGCGCGCTGGCCGTGACCGGGCAGAAGCGCTCCACGGTGTTGCCCGATGTGCCCACGGCGGTGGAACAGGGCGTCAAGGGTTTCGTGGCCTCGTCCTGGAACGCCTTGGCCGCGCCGGGCAAGACCCCGCGCCCGGTGATCGACCGGCTGAACAAGGACATCAACGCCGCGCTCGCCTTGCCCGAGGTGAAGAAGAAACTGGCCGACCTCAACATCGACGCCGGCGGCAGCACGCCCGAGCAGGCCGCCGAGCTGCTGGCGAGCGACATCCAGCGCTGGGGCGCCGTGATCCAGCGCGCCGGTATAGAGAAGCAGTGATCACCCCCGCCGCGCTGCGCGTGACCCCCTTTCAAGGGGGCAACACCTGCGGCCTGGCAGAGCCAGTTCCGCGGTGTTCCCGGTTTGGGCAGGTCGCTCCGGCCAGACAGGCTGTCCTGCGATGCATCGCGCCGGGCCGCATTCTTGAATGGAGTTTTTCATGGACACCTTGCGCATCGGACTCATCGGCTACGGAGAAGTGGGCCGCATCTTCAGCGCCGGGCTCAAGGCCACCGCGGCCTGGGACCTGAAGTTCGCTGACCCGGCGCAGCGTGAGGAGCCGCTGGCCCACGCCGCCGCGCTCGGTGTGGAGGCCTGCGACGGCGTGGCGAGCCTGTGCGCGAAATCCACGCTGGTGATCTCGGCCGTGACCGCGTCCAGCGCGCTGGCGGTGGCGCAAGCCGCCGCGCCACACCTGCGCCCGGGCAGTTATTTCCTGGACCTCAATTCCGCGTCGCCCGGCACCAAGCAGCAGGCCGCCGCGTTGATCGATGCCGCCGGGGGGCGCTATGTGGAAGCCGGCGTCATGACCTCAGTGCCGCCCTACGGCATCCGCGTGCCCATGCTGCTGGGCGGCCCGCACGCGGCTGGCCTGCTGCCCGCGCTGCAGGCCCTGGGCATGGCGCCCCAGCTGGCCAGCGAGCGCGTCGGCGTGGCCTCGGCCACCAAGATGTGCCGCAGCATCATGATCAAGGGGCTGGAGGCCCTGGTGCTGGAGAGCTACACCACGGCGCGCGCCTACGGCGTGGAAGACGCCATGATCGCCACCCTGCAGGAGACCTTTCCCGGCATCGACTGGTCGGCCCAGGGCAGCTACTTCTTCAGCCGCGTGGCGCAGCACGGCAAGCGCCGCGCCGAAGAAATGCGCGAGGTGGCCAACACCGTGCGCGAAGCGGGTTTCGAGCCGTTCATGGCGTCGGCCATCGCGGAAAAACACGACTGGATGGCCGCGCAGGCACGCGCCGGCCGGTTCGCGGACCTGGGCAAGTCGCCGCACTGGGCGGACTGCGCCGACCGCCTGATCGCCGCACACCCGCCGGGGTAGGGGCGGGCTTCAGGCGGCGTTGAGCGTGCCGATGGTCTGGCGGATCAGCGCCAGCGTGGTCTGCAGGGTCAGGGTGGCGGGGCGTTGTGAACTCGTGGCCAGGCACAGGCGGGTGCGCAGCGTCGGGTTGCACACCGCGCGCGTCTGGTAGGCCGAGGGTCGGATCGAGCTGGCCACCGCGTTGCGCGAGAGCAGGGCGGCGCCCGCACCGTCGGCCACCAGATCCAGGATGGCCGACACACCGTCGATCTCCAGCGCGATGAGCGGGCGGCAGCCGATGTTGGCCATCTCGGTTTCCACGTGCATGCGGATCGCGTTGGGCCGGCTCGGGATCACCAGCGGCAACTTCGCCACCTCGGCCAGTGGAATCGGGGGCGGGGGCGGGTCTTCGGGCAGGCCCGGCGGGCGCGGCTGCACCAGCAGCAGGTCTTCGTCGAGCAGCGGCGCGATCTCGATGTCGGGCGCGGGCATCGCGTTGTAGAGCACGGCGATGTCCAGCCGCCCGGTCTGCAGCCACTCCTGCATGTGGGCCGACAGGCCTTCGCTGATGGAGATGCTGGCCTGCGGCAGCTGCAGGCGAAAGGCGCGCGTGAGCGGCACCGTGAGCACGCGCGCCAGGCTGGGCGGCAGGCCGATCGCGACCCGCCCGGCCAGCGCGCCGCGCACCCGGCCCAGCTCTTCCCGCGCCCGCTCCACCTGGTGCAGGATGCCGCGCGCATGTTCCAGCAGCAGCTTGCCCGCCTCGGTGGGTGTGGCGCCGCGGCCGTTGCGCACCAGCAGGTTCTGCCGCAGTTCCACCTCCAGCAGCCGCACCTGGCGCGAAAGGGCGGGCTGTGCCACGTCCAGCGCCAGCGCGGCCCGGGTGAAGCTGCCCAGCTCGGCGACGCGCACGAAATATTCCAGTTGTTTGAGATCCATGGCCCCGGGCGGAGATATATCAAAAGGGAATGGCTAATAGTACGGTATGCCGCTTGTGGTTTTCCGGTGCCTGAGCACAATCCGGCTCATGCCATCCTTTGCATCCCCCAGCGCCCCCGACACACCGCCCGGGCCGATCCGCGGCATTTCGTCCATGGCCACGCGCCAGGTGCTGGCCGATCTGGTGTCGGCCTACGAGCAGCGTTCGGGCGTGCAGGTGCAGATCGAATCGGTGGGCGGCGTGGACGCCGCCAAGCGCGTCATGGCGGACGAGCCGTTTGATCTGGTGGTGCTTGCCTCCGACGCCATCGACAAGCTGCTCGCGGCGGGCAAGCTCGTGGCCGGCAGCCAGGTGGACCTGGTGCATTCGGGGGTCGCGGTGGCGGTGCGCGCCGGCGCGGCCCGGCCCGACATCGGCTCGGAAGACGCGGTGCGCAGCGCCGTGCTGGCCGCGCGCAGCCTGAGCTACTCCACCGGCCCCAGTGGCGTGGCGCTGGCCCGGCTGTTCGATCGCTGGGGCATTGCCGGGCAGATTCAGGACCGCATCGTCCAGGCGCCCCCCGGCGTACCGGTGGGCACCCTGGTGGCGCGCGGCGAGGTGGAGCTGGGCTTCCAGCAACTCAGCGAGCTGCTGCACGTCGAGGGCATCGAGTTGCTGGGCGCCTTGCCCGCCGAGATCCAGATCGTCACCACCTTTTCCGCTGGCGTCTGCGCCAGTGCCACACAGCCAGGCGCCGCGCGCGAACTGATCGCTTTCATGGCCTCGCCCGCCGCGGCCGAGGCCAAGCGGCGCCAGGGCATGGACCCGGCCTGACCCTTCATCTGCACAGGCCCACATTCCGACAGGAGACTTCCCCCATGAGCCAGCAAAAGCCCCTCATCATCGACTGCCACGGCCACTACACCACGGCCCCCAAGGCGCTGGAGACCTGGCGCAACGCGCAGATCGCCGGCATCAAGGACCCGGCCTCCATGCCGAAGGTGAGCGATCTGAAGATCAGCGACGATGAACTGCGCGAATCCATCGAGACCAACCAACTGCGCCTGATGAAGGAGAGGGGTTCCGACCTCACCATTTTCTCGCCGCGCGCCAGCTTCATGGCCCACCACATCGGCGACTTCAACATCAGCTCCACCTGGGCCGCCATCTGCAACGAGCTCTGCTACCGCGTGAGCCAGCTCTTCCCCGACAACTTCATTCCCGCTGCCATGCTGCCGCAGAGCCCGGGCGTGAACCCGGCCACCTGCATCCCCGAGCTGGAGCGCTGCGTCAAGGAATACGGCAACGTCGGCATCAACCTCAACCCGGATCCCTCGGGCGGCCACTGGACCTCGCCGCCGCTCTCCGACAAGGCCTGGTACCCGATCTACGAGAAGATGGTCGAGTACGACATCCCGGCCATGGTGCATGTGAGCACCAGCTGCAACAGCTGCTTCCACACCACCGGCGCCCACTACCTGAACGCCGACACCACGGCCTTCATGCAGTGCCTGACCAGCGACCTGTTCAAGGACTTCCCGACGCTGAAGTTCATCATTCCCCACGGCGGCGGCGCGGTGCCCTACCACTGGGGTCGTTTCCGTGGCCTGGCGCAGGAGCTGAAGAAGCCGTTGCTCAAGGACCACCTGCTGAACAACATCTTCTTCGACACCTGCGTGTACCACCAGCCGGGCATCGACCTGTTGACCAAGGTGATTCCGGTGGACAACATCCTGTTCGCCTCGGAAATGATCGGCGCCGTGCGCGGCATCGACCCCGAGACCGGCCACTACTACGACGACACCAAGCGCTACATCGAAGCGAGCACCATCGTCGTGGGGGACGACCGCTACAAGGTCTATGAAGGCAATGCGCGGCGCGTGTTTCCGCGTCTCGATGCAGCGCTCAAAGCGAAGAGCCTCTGACTTAGCTCCCTCTCCCGCTTGCGGGAGAGGGCTGGGGTGAGGGTCTTGGAGCGCCCGTCCCCTCACCCTAACCCTCTCCCGCAAGCGGGAGAGGGAATCAAAACCAGGAGATCACCATGTACGAACTCGGCGTCGTTTACCGCAACATCACCCGGGCCGACCGCGCTGCGGCCGACGGTCTGGCCGCCCTCGGCTCGGCCACCGTGCACGAGGCCATGGGCCGTGTTGGCTTGTTGAAACCCTACATGCGGCCGATCCAGACGGGGGTGCAGGTGTCCGGCACCGCGATCACCGTGCTGCTGCAGCCCGGTGACAACTGGATGATGCATGTGGCGGCCGAGCAGATCCAGCCCGGCGACATCGTGGTCGCGGCCGTCACGGCCGAATGCACCGACGGCTATTTCGGCGACCTGCTGGCCACCAGCTTCCAGGCGCGCGGCGCTCGCGGCCTAGTCATCGACGCCGGCGTGCGCGACGTGAAGACGCTCAAGGAAATGAACTTCCCGGTGTGGTCCAAGGCGATCTCTTCCAAGGGCACCATCAAGGCCACGCTGGGTTCGGTGAACATCCCCATCGTCTGCGCCGGCATGCTGGTCACGCCCGGTGACGTGATCGTGGCCGACGACGACGGTGTGGTCTGTGTGCCGGCGGCGCGTGCGGCGGCAACGCTGGCGGCTGCGATCAAGCGCGAGAGCTTCGAGGGTGAGAAGCGCGAGAAGCTGGCCTCGGGTGTGCTGGGGCTGGACATGTACAAGATGCGCGAACCGCTTGCAGCCGCTGGTTTGAAATACATCGATTGAGGACGCCCGATGAGCAAACCCACCTCTGGTGATTTCACCAAAACCGCAGGCTGGATGGACTGGTACACCGGTCCGTCCAAGCCGAAGTTCCAGCTGCCCGCTGGCGCGGTGGACGCGCACTGCCATGTGTTCGGCCCGGGGGCCGAGTTCCCCTACGCCCCTGAGCGCAAGTACACGCCCTGCGACGCGAGCAAGCACGAGCTGTACGCGCTGCGCGACCACCTGGGTTTTGCCCGCAACGTGATCGTGCAGGCCACCTGCCACGGCGCCGACAACCGCGCCATGGTCGACGCCTGCCTGTCGTCGGGCGGCAAGGCGCGTGGCGTGGCCACGGTCAAGCGCTCGATCAGCGACGAAGAGCTGCAGGCCCTGCACGACGCCGGTGTGCGCGGCGTGCGCTTCAACTTCGTCAAGCGCCTGGTGGACTTCACGCCCAAGGACGAGCTGATGGAAATCGCCGGCCGCATCGCCAAACTGGGCTGGCACGTGGTCATCTACTTCGAGGCGGTGGACCTGCCCGAGCTGTGGGACTTCTTCACCGCGCTGCCCACCACCGTGGTGGTCGATCACATGGGCCGACCCGATGTGTCGCTGCCGGTCGATGGCCCGCAGTTCGCGCTGTTCGAGAAGTTCATGCGCGAGCACCGCAACGTGTGGAGCAAGGTGAGCTGCCCCGAGCGCCTGAGCGTGACCGGCCCCAAGGCGCTGAACGGCGAGCAGAACGCGTACACCGACGTGATCCCGTTCGCCCGCCGCATCGTCGAGCAGTTCCCCGACCGCGTGCTCTGGGGCACCGACTGGCCGCACCCCAACCTGAAGGACCACATGCCCGACGACGGCCTGCTGGTGGACTTCATCCCGCACATCGCGACCACGCCCGAGTTGCAGCAAAAGTTGCTCGTGACGAACCCGATGCGTCTCTATTGGCCTGAAGAATGTTGACCCCCACGCTCCGCCGCTGCGCGGGTAGCTGCCCCCCAAGGGGGAGCGAATCGCCTTGGGGCGGCCCGGCGGCGATTCATGTTCCAACAAGGAGTACCCATGGCACTCGATAAACCCTACAAAGACGTGCCCGGCACGATCATCTTTGACGCCGAACAGTCCCGCAAAGGCTTCTGGCTCAACCAGTTCTGCATGTCGCTCATGAAAGCCGAGAACCGCGAGAAGTTCAAGGCCGACGAACGCGCCTACCTCGACCAGTGGGCCATGACGGAAGAGCAGAAGCAGGCCGTGCTGGCGCGCGACCTCAACTGGTGCATGCGCACCGGCGGCAACATCTACTTCCTGGCCAAGATCGGCGCCACCGACGGCAAGAGCTTCCAGCAGATGGCGGGCTCCATGACCGGCATGACCGAAGAGGAGTACCGCAACATGATGATCGGCGGCGGACGTTCGGTTGAAGGCAACCGTTATGTGGGCGAAGACGGCGATGCGCAGGCGCACCGCCAGCCCCAGGGTTCCGGCGCCGCAGCAAAGAAGGCTTGACCATGGCAAAAATCACCGCATCCGTTTTCACGTCCCATGTGCCCGCCATCGGCGCGGCCATGGACCTCCACAAGACTCAGGAGGACTACTGGAAGCCGCTGTTCGCGGGGTACGACTACTCCAAGCAGTGGATGAAGGACAACAAGCCCGACGTCATCTTCCTCGTCTACAACGACCACGCCACGGCCTTCAGCCTGGAGATGATTCCCACCTTCGCCATCGGCACGGCGGCCGAGTTCACCCCTGCCGACGAGGGCTGGGGCCCGCGCCCGGTGCCCAAGGTCATCGGCCACCCCGATCTGGCCTCGCACATCGCACAGAGCGTGATCCAGCAGGACTTCGACCTCACCATCGTGAACAAGATGGACGTGGACCACGGCCTCACCGTGCCGCTCTCGCTGATGTGTGGCGAGCTGGACCCGAAGAAAGACGCCTGGCCCTGCCCGGTGATCCCGTTCGCGGTCAACGTAGTGCAGTACCCCGTGCCCTCGGGCAAGCGCTGCTTCATGCTCGGCCAGGCCATCCGCAAGGCGGTGGAAAGTTACGACGACAACCTGAACGTGCACATCTGGGGCACGGGCGGCATGAGCCACCAGCTGCAGGGCGCACGTGCCGGCCTGATCAACCGAGAATGGGACAACGCCTGGCTCGACCAGATGATCGCCGACCCGGTGGGCTGCGCCAACACGCCGCACATCGACTACGTGCGCGAAGCCGGCAGCGAAGGCATCGAACTCGTGATGTGGCTGATCGCCCGCGGCGCCATGTCCGACATCGTCGACGGCAAGGTGCAGGGGCCGGCCCCGACCGTGAAGCACCGCTTCTACCATGTGCCCGCGTCGAACACGGCGGTGGGCCACCTCATCCTGGAGAACAACTGACATGACCATCAAAGTAGCCCTCGCCGGCGCCGGCGCCTTCGGTATCAAACACCTCGACGGCATCCAGAACATCGATGGCGTTGAAGTGGTGTCGCTGATCAGCCGCGACCTGGAGAAGACCAAGGAAGTGGCCGACAAGTACGGCATCCAACACATCACCACCGACCTGGCCGACAGCCTGGCGCTCAAGGACGTTGACGCCGTGATCCTCTGCACCCCGACGCAGATGCACGCCGAGCAGACGCTCGCCTGCCTGAAGGCCGGCAAGCACGTGCAGGTGGAGATTCCGCTGGCCGACAGCCTCAAGGGCGCTGAAGACGTGGTGGCGCTGCAGAAGCAGACCGGCCTGGTCGCCATGTGCGGTCACACCCGCCGCTTCAACCCCAGCCACCAGTACGTGCACAACAAGATCCAAGCCGGCGAATTCAACATCCAGCAGATGGATGTGCAGACCTACTTCTTCCGCCGCACCAACACCAACGCGCTGGGCCAGGCGCGCAGCTGGACCGACCACCTGCTGTGGCACCACGCCGCCCACACCGTGGACCTGTTCGCCTACCAGTGCAACAGCCCGATCGTGCAAGCCAACGCCATCCAGGGCCCGATCCACCCCGTGCTGGGCATCGCCATGGACATGAGCATCCAGCTGAAAGCCGCCAACGGCGCGATCTGCACCCTGAGCCTGAGCTTCAACAACGACGGCCCGCTCGGCACCTTCTTCCGCTACATCGGCGACACCGCGACCTACATCGCGCGCTACGACGACCTGTTCACCGGCAAGGAAGAGAAGATCGACGTGAGTCAGGTGGCGGTGTCCATGAACGGCATCGAGCTGCAGGACCGCGAGTTCTTCGCTGCGATCCAGGAAGGCCGCGAACCGAACTCCAGCGTGGCCAAGGTGTTCAACTGCTACCAGGTGCTGCACAAGCTGGAACAGCAACTCAACGCGAACTGAAGTGCCTTGCCCCCTCTCCCCCTGGAAGAGGGCCGGGGTGAGGGCTCTGCGCACCCCAAGCACAATAGGGCCAGACGCCTCGCAGCACCGCGATGGGTCTGGCCCTTTTTCTTGATGCGAGGAAATCTGACCATGCAACAACGCCAACTCGGCCCCTTCAAAGTCTCAGCCATCGGCCTGGGCTGCATGAACATCTGCCACGCCTACGGTGCGCCGGTTTCCGAACAGCAGGCCGAGCGCGTGCTGCTCGGCGCGCTGGATGCGGGCGTGACCCATTTCGATACCGCAGCGCTCTACGGCTTTGGCGCCAGTGAAACGCTGGTGGGCAAATACCTGTCCAAACACCGCTCGAAGTTCACCCTCGCCAGCAAGTGCGGCATGCAGGGCGTGCCCAACGCCGACGGTGTGAAGGTGCGCGTCATCGACGGCCGGCCCGAGACCCTCAAGGCCACCTGCGAAGCGGCGCTCAAACGGCTCAAGACCGAGGTGATCGACCTGTACTACCTGCACCGCTGGGACAAGCAGGTGCCCATCGAAGACAGCGTGGGCGCGCTGGCCGATCTGGTGCGCGCGGGCAAGATCCAGACCATCGGCCTCTCCGAAGTGTCGGCGGCCACCTTGCGCCGCGCGCAGGCGGTGCACCCCATCACCGCCGTGCAGACCGAGTACTCGCTGTGGACGCGCAACCCCGAGATCGCCGTGCTCGACACCTGCCGCGAGTTCGGCATCGCCTTCGTGGCTTTCAGCCCGGTGGCGCGGGGTTTCCTCTGCGGCGAGCTCAATGTGGGTGCCTTCGACGCCAAGGACATCCGCCGCAGCATGCCGCGCTTCGCACCCGAGAACTACGCGGCCAACCTCACCCTGCTGCCCGGTTACCTGGCCATGGCCAACGAGGTGGGTTGCACGCCGGCCCAGCTCGCCATCGCCTGGCTGCTGCACCGCGGTGAGAACATCCTGCCCATCCCTGGCACCACCAGCCTGGCCCACCTGAAGGACGACCTGGGTGCGGCGAACGTGAAGCTTGACGCCTCGGTCATGGCGCGGCTCAACGACCACATCAACCAGCACACCGTGAAGGGCGAGCGCTACAACGCGCAGGGCAGCAGCGAGGTGGACACCGAGGTGTTTGCGCACGCCTGATGGCGCCGGGTGCGGGCGTGGTTTCGGGGGCCACCGCCGATACAAAACGAAAAGAACCGAAACCGCGCCGAGACCACCGCTGAGCCCTCGGCCGGCACCATGACGGACATGTTCAACAAGGTTCTGAAAGGACCCACCGTCATGAAACCCTGGATCAAGAAAACCCTCGTCGGCGTCTTCGGCGCGACCATCCTTGTCGGCGGCCTCACGGCCTGCGGATCGCGCGGCCACCACCACGGCGGCGACTGGAGCCCCGAGCGGGTGACCGAAGTGCGCGGCAAGGTGGTTGACAAAATCAGCAGCAAGCTCGAACTCAACGAGGCCCAGAAGCAGAAGCTGGGTGTGCTGGCCGACGAGATCATTGCCCAGCGCACCGCCTTGCGTGGCCAGGGCACCGACCCGCGTGCCGATTTCAAGGCCCTGGTCGCCGGCGACAAGTTCGACCGCGCCCGCGCCCAGGCGCTGCTGGATCAGAAGACGCAGGCCGTGCAGGGCAATGGCCCGAAAGTGATCGCCGCGCTGGCCGACTTCTACGACAGCCTCAACCCCGAGCAGCAGAAGCAGGTGCGTGAGCGCCTGGAGCAGCGCCGCGGCTGGTGGGGCCGGGGTTGAGCGCGGGATGACGGCCATGTCGCCCCGCCTCGAACCCATCCACCACCTGGCCCAGCAGAGCCGGGTCTTCGCCCCGGTCCTGCTGGCCGGCGCCGACGACCCCCACGCCGAGCTGCTGGCCATGGTGTGGGGCCCGCGCTTTGACCGCGAGCACGCGCTGGGCCTGTGGGCCCGGCTCTCGCAGCGCCAGCCCGGTGAGGCGGTGCCGGTGCTGCCGGCCCTGCTGTCTGCGGCCGACCGCTTCGACGCCCTGGGCGCGCCGGTGCAGCAGCGCTTGCGCCGCCTCATCGTGCGCCACCAGACGCTGGGCGCGGTGGCAATGTAAGAATCGCGCATGCACCGCGTTTTGCTCATCGACGACGACGAACAGCTGGGCCCGCCGCTGGCCACGTATTTCCAGCGTTTTGAACTCTCGCTGACCCACGCCCTGCGGCCCAGCGAGGGTTTGCAGCGGTTGCGCGCGGGCGGGTTCGACGCTGCCATCCTCGACGTGATGCTGCCCGAGATGGACGGCTTCGAACTCTGCCGCACCATCCGCAAGGAGAGCGACATCCCCATCGTCATGCTCACCGCGCGCGGTGACGTGATGGACCGCGTGGTCGGCCTGGAGATCGGGGCCGACGACTACCTGCCCAAACCCTTCGAGCCGCGTGAGCTGGTGGCGCGCCTGCAGACGGTGCTGCGCCGCCGCCGCGCCAGCCTGGCGCCGCAGTCGCCCGCCGCGGCCGACGCGGCGCAGGGCGAGCTGCGCTTCGAAGGCCTCACGCTCGACCCCGCGCGCCGCAGCGTCACCCGCCAGGGCGAGCCGGTGGAGCTCACGGGCACCGAATTCGAGCTGCTGATGCTGCTGGCGCGCGAGCCGGGCCGCGTGCACAGCCGCGACGACATCCTGAACCAGCTGCGCGGCCACGAGGCCGAGCTCTACACCCGCGCGGTGGACATCGTGGTGAGCCGCCTGCGCAAGAAGCTGGAGCCGCTGGACTGCATCAAGACCCTGCGCAACGCCGGCTACTCGCTCGCGCTGCGCCGCCTCGCGCCATGAAACACCGGGCCACGCCCCACGCGCGCGCTGCGACCGCCCCCCACGCGCGCAAGCCCTGGCACCGCCGCGCGCGCCAGCGCCTGAGCCACTCCATCAAGCTGCGGCTGGTGCTGGTGTTCGTGCTGCTCGCGCTGGCCATGGCATTTACCTTCGTCGGCGGCGCGCAGAAAGCGTTTTCGCTCGGCTGGCGCGAGGCCGCGCGCCCACTGCTCATGGACTACGTGGACCGCCTCGCCGCCGACGCCACCGTCGGCGGCGCGCCCGACATCGAGCGCGCGCAGGCCATCACCCGGCGCCTGCCGCTCACCATCGACATCACCGGCCCACGCATCCGCTGGCGCTCGCACCCCGATCAAGGCAAGCCCGACTGGCTGCGCGACCACCCGGGAATCGAGCGCCAGGCCGGCACCGGTGAGCGGAACGGCGAGCGCTGGGGTGGCGAGCGCGACTGGCAACGCCTGCTTTCGCGCACCACGGCCGACGGCCACACCATCGAGTTCGGCCTCAACGACGCGGCCTTCGAGCGCCGCCCGCGCCTGCTGGGCTATACCTTGAGCGCGTTGCTGCTGCTCACCCTGCTGGCCTTCCTGTACGTGCGGCGCCTGCTGCGCCCGCTCGACGACATCCAGGCCGGCGCGCAGCGCTTTGGCGCCGGCGATTTCGGCCAGCCCATCCCCGTGCGCCACCCGCGCAAGCCCGACGAACTCGGCCAGCTCGCCACCACCATCAACACCATGGGGCAGGACATCCGCCAGATGCTCGACGCCAAGCGCGCGCTGCTGCTCGCCATCAGCCACGAGCTGCGCAGCCCGCTCACCCGCGCCCGGCTCAACACCGAGCTGCTGCCCGAAACCGCCGAGGTGAACCCGCAACGCGAAGCCCTGCTGCGCGACTTGCAGGAAATGGCCCGCCTCATCACCGACCTGCTGGAGAGCGAACGCCTGGCCGCCAACCACGCCGCCCTGCAGACCGAGCCGGTGGCGCTGGAGGC
Source organism: Hydrogenophaga taeniospiralis (assembly GCF_020510445.1). Lineage (NCBI taxonomy): Bacteria > Pseudomonadati > Pseudomonadota > Betaproteobacteria > Burkholderiales > Comamonadaceae > Hydrogenophaga > Hydrogenophaga taeniospiralis. Next base: position 4,177,978 of record NZ_JAHBAG010000001.1, on the reverse strand, counting down.
GCTGGCGCGCGAAGTCATCGGCGAGCTGCAGGCCCGCCACCCCGAGGCGGCCCACATCGCCGTGCACGCCACGCCCGGTCTGCCCACGCTGGCGCTGGACCCCGCGCGCATGCGCCTGCTGCTGCGCAACCTGCTCGACAACGCGCTGCGCCACAGCGCCGGAGCCTCCTTGCCGCCCGAGCTGCACCTGCGCGCCGAGGGCGAAGGTATCCAGATCGAGGTGCGCGACCACGGCCCCGGCGTGCCCGACGAGCAGATTCCCCACCTGGCCGAACCCTTCTTCCGCCCCGACACCGCCCGCACCCGCGCGCAGGGCGGCGTGGGCCTGGGCCTGTACCTGTGCAAGCTGGTGGCCCAGGCGCACGGCGGCACCTTCGCCGTGCGCAACGCGCGGCCCGGGTTGTCGGTGGTGGTGTCCTTGCCGCCGCGCTGAGGGCCGGCGGCTTACTTCTGGGCCAGGCGCTCGCCCTCGCGGCCCGGGCGGCGGCTGAGCCCCTCGAAGAACGCGAGCATGCGATCCCGGCTGTCGTCGGCGGCCTGGGGGTTGCGGCCCACCAGCTTGCCCAGGTAGCGCTGGGGCACGATGTCCAGGTCGAAGGAGTGGGCCGCTTCCGGGTAGATGATCAGCTGCAGGTCCGCACCGGTGGAGCGCACGCCTTCGCATTCGCTGGCGGGCACCCAGTCGTCCTGGCCGCCGCCGAACACCAGCAGCGGAGCCTTCAGTTGCACGGTGCGGCGCTCGAAGGCGCCGCACCAGGGGTAGAAGGCCACCACCCCGCGAAAGCCGTCGGTGGCGCCGGTCTGGCCATGCGGGCCATCGCCTTTGGCCACCTTGATCGCCACGGCGCCGCCGTTGCTCTGGCCCATGAGGAACACGCTGCCACGGTCGACAAAGGGCTGTGCCTGCAGGTAGCGCAGCGCGTCGTGGGCGTCGTAGGTGCGGTAGTCGAGTGCTTCCGTCAGCCGATCGATGCTCTCGCACATCTTGCCGCCGCCCTGGTTGCGGGGGCCGAAGCTGTCGAGGTTGAGCACCACGAAGCCCTTGCTCACCAGATGTTCGGCGTAGCGGTTCATGGTGTAGCGAACCGGCGCTTGCCAGCCACCGCAGCCGTGCATCAGCACCACGGCCGGAAAGGGGCCGTCGCCTGCGGGCCGCGAGAGTTCGGCCCGCAGGGTGATCTTGTTCGCGCTGTGGCCCTGTGTGGCCTCGAACGTCACCCGTTCGCTGGCATGCGCCGAGTGGGCCAATAGCAGGCCGATGGCCAGTTTGCCCAGCCACCGTGGCAGCCAGCATGGCAGGGCGCGTTTGGCGAGACCGCTTGTGTGTTTCAAATCGTTCAACCCTATGGCGTTGCGTTGTCGGGCGCCCCGTCATGGGCCGATCCAAGGCCTGAATTTTCGGATGCGCCCCTTGGCACTTGAGGGTGCAACCGGCCAAAGGCGCTCATTCCTGCGCGAACGGCGTGCCTGGCTCGCCGCCAGTCCTCCCCGTCGCCCAAGGTCAAAACACGTGAAAAAGCAAGCTTTCGTGTGATTTTTGGCTACAAATCTGTAACCATTTTCATTAAACTGTGTAGGCACTTAGGCTCGGTCGCCTGAAGATGGCTAGTCATTTCGTACTCAGATGCGAACATGGGTGGGCATGGGGCTGACCGAATCAAAAGGAGCCTTCATGAACGAGACGAACAGGCCAGGCGCAGAGGCCTTGGACCCCGATCAGACCTTGCCAAAGGGTTCGGGGCGGCTGCGGTTCTTCGGCGAAGAATTCGTGCTTGACACGGTGTCGGGCCTGTTCTACCGGCTCACACCGGCGGCCCATTTCGTGTTGCGGGCCCATGAACGGGGTGTGCGGACCCACCAGTTTCCCGGGCTTTTGCGGCAGCGCTACGGCATCGACCCGGCGAGCGCCACGCGCGACGTCGAGTTGCTGCTCAATCAGATGGCCTCCATGGGGTTGCTGGACCCACCGCCACAGCGGACCCAGGAGGCCGGGGTATGAGCGCCGCCCGGCCGTTCCGAAGGCGCTCAGCCCCGAAGTGCGCAGCACGGAGGGGACTTCCATGACCGCCGCCCAGCGCAGCGTGGCGGTCACCGGCATGCACCGTGGCGAGAGCCCCCAGCCCGGGGCTTCCGTGGTGGCCAGTCTGCGCCGCCAGTTTCCCGGGCTGCGCACGGTCGGCCTTTCCTACGATCCGCTGGAGAGCAGCCTGTACGGGCAGGGGGACGATCACCCCGATGCGGCCTACCTGATCCCGTTTCCCGGTGCGGGCGCGCAGGCCTTGCTCGACCGGCTGGACATGATCCGCCAGAGCGAAGACATCGGCCACATCATTCCCTGTCTCGATTCTGAAATCGACAACTTCCTGCAGCTCGAAGAGCCGCTGAAGGAGCGCGGCATCCGCTGCGTTCTGCCCACCCGGCGCTCGTTCGAGGATCGGCACAAGGCCTCGCTCTACGGTTTCTGTCTGCGCCACGGCATCCCGAGTCCGCTCACCCTCGTTGCCCACGATCCGCTGGCGGTGGAGCGTTGTGCGGCCGAGGCCGGCTATCCGGTCTATGTGAAGGGCTGGCTCTACCACGCCGAACTGGTTCACTCGCGCGAGGGGCTGGTGGCCGGGTACGACGAGATCGTGCGGGCCTGGGGCTGGCCCGTGGTGGTGCAGGAAGTCCTCGTGGGTGAGGAGTACGACGTGGCGGGCGTGGGCGATGGCGAGGGCGGCATCGTGCAAAGCTGTTCCATCCGCAAGCTCCTGCGCACCGCGCATGGCAAAGGCTTCGCCGGCATCGTCGTCTCGGACCCGGCCATGGATGCGCTGTCCGAAAAAATCATCCGTGCGCTGCGCTGGAACGGCCCCTTCGAACTCGAGTTCATCAAGGTGCCTGGTCGCCCGCACGCGCTGATGGAGATCAACCCGCGCTTTCCGGCCTGGATCGACTTCCCCTCGCAGATCGGGTGCAACCTGCCCGCGCTGCTGTTCGAGCGGCTGCTCGGGCACGACGTCAAGCCCCCACCGACCTGCAAACCCGGCCAGATGTTCGTGCGCCACAGCGTGGATCTCGTGGGGGATTTCGCCGACTTTGCGGCCATGGCCAGCAGCGGAGAGCGCATCTTCCGGCCCCTTCAGAAACCAGAGCAGCTCACACCATGAACATGAACAACGACTACCTCCCGCCCACCATCAGCGCCGAGCTGGGGCGGCACGCGCTGGATGCTGCCGCCGACCGCAACCTCTACGCACGCGGCACGCGCACGCCCACCCTGTTCGAGATCGACGGCCTCCCCGTGGCTGCGCTGGTGCAGCAGTTCGGCTCGCCGCTGTTCGTGTTCTCCGAGCACGACCTGCGTGAGAAGGCGCGCCACTTCCGGGCCGCCTTCACCAGCCGCTACGAGAACACGCGTTTCGCCTGGTCCTACAAGACCAACTACCTCTCGGCCATCTGCCAGGTGTTTCACGAGGAAGGCTGGATGGCCGAGGTGGTTTCGGACTTTGAATACCAGAAGGCCCGCAAGCTGGGCATCAAGGGCAAGGACATCGTGTTCAACGGGCCGTTCAAGCCGCGTGCGATCCTGGAGCAGGCCATTCGAGAGCGGGCGCTGATCCAGATCGACAACTGGGACGAGCTCGGCCTCATCGAGGCCCTGACCCGGGATCTCGATGAACCGCTGGAGGTGGGCATCCGCGTCTGGCTCGATGCCGGCATCCGCCCGATCTGGACGAAATTCGGCTTCGCGGTGGAAAACGGCGAAGCGGCGCGCGCGGCCCACCGCATCCAGGCGAACCTGAAGCTCTCGTTGCACACGCTGCACACGCACATTGGCACCTACATCCTCGATCCCGATGCCTACCGCGTGGCCGTCACCAAACTGCTGGCCCTGCGCGAGCAGCTCCATGCCGCCCAGCAGCACTGGGTGCCCTGCATCAACCTGGGTGGGGGCTTTCCCTCGAACAGCCTGCTGCATGGCATGACCGGACCCGCCGAACGGGTCGTGCCGCCCATCGACGCCTACGCCGAGGCCATCACCGAAGTGCTCAACCACCTGCCCCCCGAACAGCGGCCCCAACTGCGCTTCGAGAGTGGGCGCCACCTGGTGGACGAGGCCGGTTATCTGCTCACCTCGGTGGTGACCATCAAGGGCATCCGGCACCCCATGACCGAGCAGGCCGGTCTGCGCGACTACAAGGAACAGCTGCTCGTGGGCGAGGCCACCCAGACCAGCTACGTCATGGACGCCGGCATCAACCTGCTCTACACCGCGGCCTGGTACCAGATGGACGTGCTGCCCTCGCGCACCATCGAGGCGCCGCCAGCGCCGTCGCGTCTGTACGGCCCCCTGTGCATGGTGATCGACGTGCTTCGCTACAGCATCGATCTGCCGCCGCTGAAGGTGGGTGACATCCTCACCATGCGCCCGGTGGGGGCCTACAACGTGTCACAGGCCATGCAGTTCATCGACTACCGCCCGGCGGTGGTGCTCATCGGCATGGATGGCAAGCCCGAGCTCATCCGGGCGCGCGAGGTGCTGCACGACGTGGACGGCCCCGAGCGCATGCCCGCTCACCTGGTGCACCCATGAGACACCCTGTGTCAACCCCCGGCCGTTCCGAAGGCGCTCAGCCCCGCAATGCGCAGCACGAAGGGTAGTCCTGTGAACACAGCCCAATCGCCCCCCATCGCCGTGCGCGCCGAAGCCGCCGCACCGACAGGCGCCACGTTGCGGGCCCTGCGTGCGTCGGTGCGGGGCTGGGTCGAGGCCTTCGGGCAGGCGCTGGGCAGCGTCTTTTTCATCGGGCGGCCCTGGCTGGGGCTGCTGCTCTGGGGCGCGTTGCTGAGCAGCCCGGCGTTGGCCTTGTTCGCGCTGTGCGGTCTGCTGTCGGGCGTGCTGGTCCAGTGGGTCCTGCGCATCCAGGACGCGCCGGGTCTGGGGGGTGGCATCAAGGCCAATGCGCTGCTGACAGCGGTGGTCTCGGGCTGGATGAGCAGCCCCACGGGCATGCCCTGGGCGCAGCAACTGGTGCTGGCCGCCGCTGCGGCGATCGCTGCGGCGCTGGTGACCGCGGCCCTCATGCGCATGTTGGCGCGCAGCTTCCTGCCCGTGCTGCTCTGGGGCTATTGCCTGGTCGCGGCGATGTTGTTCAGTGTCTGCCCGGATTGCACCGTGCGCGCGGCTTACACCCTGCCGGTCTGGCCGGTGCCGACCGATGCCCAGGGCTGGCTGGGCAGCTTCCTGCGTTCCATGGCATCGCTCATGTACTCGCCGCATGCCGTGGCCGGCGTGCTGGTGTGCATCGCGGTGGTGATGTGGTCGCGCGCCATGTTCCTGGCCGGGTTGGCGGGCTGGATCGGGGGGGTGGTGCTGTCGCTGGGCTTCCAGCGGCTGGGGCTGAGTTTTGTCTGGCTGCCGCTGTCGTACAACTATTTCATTGCCGGTATGGCGCTGGGCGCGGTGATCTTCCTGCCGGGGCGGCTGAGCCTGCCGGTGGCCGCCGTGGCCGGCGCGCTCACCGCCTTCTTCGGGCTGGTGCTGCAGTATGTGCTGGGCTGGTCGGCCGCCAGCTACCTGCCGATGTCTTCGGCGCTGGCCATCTGGGTGGGCATGGGCGCGCTCACGCTCGCTGGCGAGCGGGCCATCGTGGAGCGCAACGCCACGCCGGGCGAGCCGCCCGAACAGCGTTGGTGGAAAGAAGCTTGCTGGCACGCGCGCTACGGTCGCACCGTGCCGCTGTTTGCCGTGCCCGTGGCCGGTGAACTGCAGATCGCCCAGGGCTTTGATGGGCGCACCAGCCATATGGGCATGTACCGCCATGCGCTGGACTTTCAGCGCTCCCCCGCGGCCGAGGCAGTGGCCGGTTCGATCTGGGGGGCCGCCGTCACGGCACCGGCGCCCGGCATGGTCGAGCGGGTGCACGACGGTGTGGCCGACAACCCGCTGGGCGTCTGCAACTACGCCGAAAAGTGGGGCAACCATGTGGTGATCCGCCTGGACGCTGGCGGCTGGGCCATGCTCGCGCACCTGCAGCTGGGCACGGTGGCGGTGGTGCCGGGGGCCCGGGTCGAGACCGGCAGCTACCTCGGCCGGGTGGGCAATTCCGGGCGTTCACCGGTGCCGCACCTGCACCTGCATCTGCAGGGCTCACCCGAGCCCGGTGCGGCCACGCGCCCGTTCCGGCTGGCCAACTATTTCACCGCCGAGGCGCCCGGCAGCGCACTGACGCGCTGGCACGCTTCGGCGGTCCCCCCCGAGGGGGAGATCCTGGCCCAGGCCCAGGCCAATCCCGCGGTCTACGGCACCCTGGTCGGCATGGCCCCGGGCACCGCGGTCTGGACCAGCGAGGTGGAGGGCGACATCCCGCGTGCGTTCCATCCCGGGCCGGCCCGCATGCAGCAGCTCCAGGTGCGTATCGACAGCCTGGGCGAGCAAGTGCTGGACGCGGGCCCACAAGGGGGGCGCCTAGTGCTGGGCCTCGATCCCGATGCACTGCGCGTCATGGCACTGGACGACGCGAGCGCGCCGCTGCTGCGCTTGCTGGCGATGGGGGCTGTTTCCATCCCGTATGCGGTGCGCGTGGGCACCCAATGGAGCGACGTTGCACCGGTGGTGCCCGGCGGCGGCTGGTGGCGGCCCTGGTCGCTGCTGTTGGCGCCTTACCGGCCCCATCCGTTTCCCGTCGTCAATTGCACCTGCGCCGTCGTCGTGGACACCGGCGTGAGCGGTTCGACGCTGGCGTGGGTGAGCACGCTGCAGACACCCGATGCGTCGGGGCCGCACAGGCTCACGTGTCGGTTTGCGCCCCTGCGGGGGTTTGTGAAGCTCCAGGCCGAGTTTGCGACCGGGGTTCTTACCTTCCGTCTGCTGTCCTTTGATCCAGCCCCACCGGGTTGAGGACGTGGGCGGCTTGGAGGGTTTTGTTTTGTGTCAACCCTGATGGAGGCCATCATGAAGATGAAGTTGGAAAGAAGATCCGCATTGGCGCTGGCCGTTCTGGCCGTGCCCTTGGTGCTGACGGGCTGCGCCAACGTGCTGCGCGTGGCGCCCCACGCCGAACTCAAGGTCTATGACCCGGTGTGGACCACCGCGTACATCACGCGCAACCACGGCTACCTGATCTACGACACCCTGTTCGCGATGGACGAAAACTTCGAGCCCCAGCCACAGATGGTGGACCAGTGGACCGTCTCGGCCGACAACAAGACCTGGACCTTCACCCTGCGCGCAGGCCTGAAGTGGCACGACGGCACCGACGTGACCGCCGAGGACTGCGTGGCCTCGTTGCAGCGCTGGGGCAAGCGCGATGGCGCGGGGCAGCTGCTGTTTCGCGATGTCGAAAGCCTCACCGCCCAGGACGCCCGCAGCTTCACCCTGAAACTGCGCGAGCCCAACGGCCAGGTGCTGCAGACGCTGGCGAAGGTGTCGGCCAACGTGCCTTTCATGATGCCCAAGGCGGTCGCTGCAACCGACCCCTTCAAGCCGATCAAGAGCAAGGTCGGGTCCGGCCCTTATCTATACAGCTGGGCACAGTCGAACCCCTTCTTCAAGACGGTCTATCTCAAGAACAAGGACTACGTGCCACGCACGGAGCCGCTGTCGATGGCCGCGGGCAACAAGGCCGGTCAGGCCGACCGCATCGAGTGGATCTACCACGACACGCCCGAGGACATGGCCGAGGCGCTGATCCGCGGCGATGTGGACTACATCGAGTCGCCCCCGGCCCGGGTGCTGCCCCGGTTCGAAGGCAAGGAAAAGATCGTGGTGAACTCCACCGATCCGCTGGGCAACATCGCCATGGCGCGCTTCAACATGCTGCAGCCCCCGTTTGACAACGTGGCTGTGCGCAGGGCGGTCCTCATGGTGATGCAGCAGGAGGACTACATGCTCGCCGCGCTGGGGGACCCCAAGTACTGGCGCACCTGCTACTCCATCTTCCCCTGCGGCACCCCGTTGTCCAACGACGCGGGCAGCGCCGCCATGAAAGCGCCCGGCCTGGACGCGGCCCGCAAGGCCCTGCAGGACGCCAAGTACGACGGCACACCGGTGGTGATCCTCAACCCGGTGGACAGCCCGGTGATCTCGGCCCTCACGCAGGTCACCGCTGGCAAGCTGCACGCCATGGGCATGACGGTGCAGGTGCAGAACATGCCGTGGGCCGAGCTCACGCAGCGCCGCGTGAACCGGGGGCCGGTGAAAGACGGGGGCTGGAGCATGTTCCACACCTGGTGGCTCGCCGGTGACCTGATCGACCCCTCGACCATCGCCTACTCGGGCGATCCCGAGACCGGCTGGTTCGGCTGGCTCAAAGACGCCGAGCTCGAAGCCCAGCGCGCCGCCTTCGCCCGGGCCATGACGCCCGCCGACCGCAAGGCCGCGGCCGAGAAAGTGCAGCAGCGCATCGTCGACGACGCGGCCGTGGGCATCCTCGGGCAATTCTTCGAGCCCGTGGCCTACCGCACCAACGTCAACGGCATCACCGGTCCCATCCAGTTCTACTGGCAGATGTGGGTCGAGTCGCCTTTCATGCGCTCGCCCAAGCAGCCCGCCCGCTAGGATGAAACACCCCCCGCGCCGCTTCGCGTCACCCCCCTCAACGGGGGCGGCACTGGCCGTCCGGCAAAGCCGGCCCGGCGGTGCCCTGGGTTGGGCCGTTTCATACGGCGCGGGTGGCGCTCCGGCACCATAGAAAACTGAAGTGGAGTGGACGCCGCAGCTTCCCCTGGCTTGTTGTGCGTCATGGTCGGCGGGCCGGGGGTATGCGATGCTGCGGGCATGAACACCCCCACGCTCCCCGGCTTCGCCACCGCGCCCACGCGTTTCCTGTTTTTCACAGGCAAGGGTGGGGTTGGGAAAACCTCGCTCTCCACCGCCACCGCCATCGCGCTGGCCGATGCGGGCCAGCAGGTGCTGCTGGTCAGCACCGACGCCGCGTCCAACCTGGACGAAATGCTCGGCGTGCCGCTGTCCAACCGGCCGGTGGCCGTGCCCGGTGTGCCGGGCTTGCAGATGCTCAACATCGACCCCGACACCGCCGCCGAGGCCTACCGCCAGCGCGTGCTCGCACAGCTCGAAGCCAGAGCCAGCGACGACGAGCGCCAGACCGTGCGCGAACAGCTCTCGGGCGCCTGCACCACCGAGATCGCCGCCTTCGACGAATTCGCCGCGCTGCTGGCGGGCGAGGGCATCGACGGGGGCTACGCCCATGTGGTCTTCGACACAGCGCCCACCGGCCACACCCTGCGCCTCTTGAGCCTGCCCAAGGCCTGGACCGGTTTCCTCGCCGGCAACGACCGCGGCGCTTCGTGCCTGGGCCCGCACTCGGGCCTGAAGATGCAGGAAGCGCGCTTCAAGGCCGCGCTGCAGGCCCTGAGCGATCCCAAGCTCACCACCGTGGTGCTCGTCACCCGGCCCGACCCGCGCCCCATGCAGGAAGCCGCGCGCACCGCTGAAGAACTGCGCCAGCTCGGCCTGGCCAACCAGCGTCTGGCGGTCAACGGCGTGTTCCACGCCATCAGCGCCAGCGACCCCATCGCCAACGCCATCGAAGCCCTCGGCCGCCAGGCCCTGAACGAAATGCCCGACGCGCTCGCGCGCCTGCCGCGCGACGAAGTGCCGCTGCGCGCCTTCGACACCGTGGGCCTGCCGGCGCTGCGGGCGCTGCTCGATGGCGCTGCACCAACATCCGTTCGCCCTGAGCCTGTCGAAGGGCTTGCCCAACCCTCACCCAGTCCTGACCCCTTGCCCGCCGAGCCGCTGTCCAGAATGGCCGACGAGCTCGCCGCCATCGGCCACGGCCTCATCATGGTCATGGGCAAAGGCGGCGTGGGCAAGACGACGATTGCCGCCGCGCTCGCCGTGGGCCTGGTGCAGCGTGGCCACAGCGTGCACCTCACTACCACCGACCCGGCGGCCCACGTGGCCGAGGCGCTGAACGGCAGCCTCCAAGACCTCAAGGTCGGCCGTATCGACCCCAAGGCCGAGACCGCCGCCTACATCGCCAAGATCATGGCCACGCGCGGCAAGGCGCTGGACGAACAAGGCCAGGCCCTGCTGCTCGAAGACCTGCAATCACCCTGCACCGAAGAAGTGGCCGTGTTCCATGCCTTCAGCCGCGTGGTCAACGAAGCGCGCAGCGCTTTCGTGGTGCTCGACACCGCCCCCACCGGCCACAGCCTGCTGCTCATGGACGCCACCGGCGCTTACCACCGCCAGATGACGCGGCAGTACGAAGGCAAGGCAGAGGGCAAAGGCCTGCACATCATCACGCCGCTCATGCGCCTGCAAGACGCCAGCATGACGCGCGTGATCATCGTCACACTGCCCGAAGTCACCCCCGTCAGCCAGGCCGCCGCGCTGCAGGACGACCTGCGCCGCGCCCAGATCGAACCCTGGGCCTGGGTCATCAACAAAAGCATCGCCGCCACCGGAACGACAGACCCGCTGCTGCGGGCGCGGCTGGCGGGGGAGATCCGGCAGACGGAGCGGATTGCGGGCGGGCTGGCGAAGCGGACGTTTGTGCTGCCTTGGTTGCCGGAGCAGCCAGTGGGGGTGGAGGCGCTCGCGCGGTTGGTCTAGAGGCCCGGTGGCGGCCCCTAGAATGCAACAAGAGGAAACAACAACAAAACCGCCACCCATGACGCCCGAGGCCCGCGCCCGCCAGACCATCGACGCGCTGCTCACGCAGGCGGGCTGGCACGTTTGCGATGTGGCCAACGCCAACATCCATGCGGGCGACGGCGCCGTCAAAGGCGTCGCCATCCGCGAGTTCCCGCTCAACCCCGGTCACGGTTTCGCCGACTACCTGCTCTACGTCAACGGCAAAGCCTGCGGCGTGATCGAAGCCAAGAAAGAAGGCGCCACCCTCAGCGGCGTGGAGGTGCAGAGCGCCCGCTACGCCCAGGGCCTGCCGGCCACTTTGCCCGCCTGGCGCCGGCCTCTGCCCTTTGTGCTCGAGTCCACGGGTGTGGAAACCCGCTTCACCAACGGGCTCGATCCTTCGCCGCGCGCCAGAGCGCTGTTTGCCTTCTTCCGGCCCGAACTGCTTTTCGCATGGCTGCAAGCTGCGGTGCCGCCATCTGCCCATGTGCTGGCGGCAGGCACCGTGCCCACTGGTGAACCTGCATCGGCACTGCTGGCCCCGTCGGGCACCTTCCTCGCCCGCTTGCAACACATGCCCCCGCTGGTCACCGAATGGGGCCAGGGCGGCGCCAGCTACCAGCTCTGGCCCGCGCAGATCAAGGCCATTCAGAACCTGGAAATCAGTCTCGCCGCCAACAAGCCCAAGGCGCTTATCCAGATGGCCACCGGCAGCGGCAAGACCTTCACCGCCATCAGCTTCATCTACCGGCTCATCAAGTTTGGCGGCGCGCGGCGCGTGCTGTTTCTGGTGGACCGTGGCAACCTCGCGCGCCAGACCAAGAAAGAGTTCGACGCCTACGCCTCCCCGCACAACGCCTACAAGTTCGGCGAAGAGTTCATCGTCCAGCACCTGCAAAGCAGCCAACTCGACGGCAGCGCCCGCGTGGTCATCTGCACGATCCAGCGCATGTTCAGCATGCTCAAGGGCCGCGAGCTGGCTGAAGAAGACGACGAGGTCTCTTTTCTCCCTCTCCCGCCTGCGGGAGAGGGCAGGGGTGAGGGTGATTTGTTCAAAGACCCCGAGCCCATCGGTTACAACCCGGCCATCCCCATCGAGAGCTTCGACATCGTCGTCACCGACGAAGCCCACCGCAGCATCTACAACCTGTGGCGCCAGGTGCTGGAGTACTTCGACGCGTACCTCATCGGCCTCACCGCCACACCCAACAAACAGACTTTCGGCTTCTTCAACCAGAACCTCGTCATGGAATACGGCCACGCCCAGGCCGTGGCGGACGGTGTGAACGTCAACTACGACGTCTACCGCATCAAGACCGAAGTCACCGAAGCAGGCGCCAAGGTGGACAAAGGCTACTGGCTGGAAACCCAAGACAAAGCCACCCGCCGCAAAACCGCCTGGCAGCTCGACGACGACTTTGAATACCGCCCCGAAGAGCTCGACCGCGCCGTGCAAACGCCCGACCAGATCCGCACCGTGGTGCGCACCCTGCGCGACAAATGGAACGTGGACCTGTTCCCCAACCGCCAGGAACTGCCCAAGACCCTCATCTTTGCCAAAGACGATAACCACGCCGAAAAGATCGTCGAAATCCTGCGCGAAGAGTTTGGCCGCGGCAACGAATTCGCCCAGAAAATCACCTACCGCACCACGGGAACCAGCCCCGAACAGCTCATCAAAGACTTCCGCACCGCCTACTACCCGCGCGTGGCCGTGACCGTGGACATGATCGCCACCGGCACCGACATCAAGCCGGTCGAAATCGTCATGTTCATGCGCTCCGTGAAAAGCCGCAGCTTCTTCGAACAGATGAAAGGGCGGGGCGTGCGCATCTGCAACCCCACCGACCTCATGCAGGTCAACCCCGGCGAGCACCTGCGCAAAGACCACTTCGTCATCGTCGACTGCGTGGGCGTGTGCGAACGCGACAAGACAGACAGCCGCCCCATGGACCAGAAAAAGAGTGTGCCGCTCGACAAACTGCTGCAAGCCGTGGCCCTGGGCAATGTGGAAGACGAAGTGCTCTCCAGCGTGGCCGCCCGCCTGAGCCGGCTCGACAAAGACCTGGACAAAGCCGATCAGGCCCGCATCATCGAAGCCAGTGGCGGCCACAGCCTGCGCGACCTGGCCCGAGGCATCGTGCAGGCCCTCAATGCTGAAGACGATGACTCCACTCCCTCTCCCGCTGCGGGTGAGGGCAGCGCCTTCGCACAAGCATCGCGCCTGCAACAAGCCGCCCAACCCTTCACCAACCCCACCCTGCGCGAACTCATCCTCAAGCTCAGGCAGAAAGCCGATCTGGTCATCGACACCGTCACACAAGACAGCCTGCTGCACGCCGGTTTTGCCGAAGGCAGCGACCGCGCCAAAGAACTGGTGCAAAGCTTCGAAGCCTTCATCGCACAGCACAAAGACGAAATCACCGCCCTGCAAATTCTCTACAACCGGCCCACCCGCGCACCGCTGAAGTTCGAAGACATCAAGGCCCTGGCCGACGCCCTGCACAGCCCGCCGCATCTCATTGACGAGTCCGCCCTCTGGCAGGCCTACGCCGCGCTGAACAAGACCCGCGTCAAAGGCACCAGCCAGCGCCGCCTGCTCACCGACCTGGTGAGCCTGGTGCGCTTCGCCATGCAGCAAGACAACGAACTCGTGCCCTACCCTGAACGCGTGCAAGCCAACTTCAAAGCATGGCTGGCCCAGCAATCTCAACGTCCTCTCCCGCAAGCGGGAGAGGACTCCCCGAATTCACTCCCTCTCCCGCTTGCGGGAGAGGGCAGGGGTGAGGGCTCCCCGCATTCCCCCTTCACCCCCGAACAACTCCATTGGCTAGAAATGATCCGCGACCACATCGCCGCCAACCTCGGCATCGACATTGAAGACTTCAGCTACGCCCCCTTTGAACAGGAAGGCGGTCTGGGCAAGGTGCACCAGCTGTTTGGGGCGGAGCTGCCGGTGGTGATTGAGACGTTGAATCGGGAGTTGGCGGCGTGAGTGAAGTGGCAGAAGCCGTTGCTGTGAAGCGCGTTCCGTTGAGCGAAGCGGCTGAGATCAACCCCAAAGTAGACCGCTTCCTGCTGTCAGACGACACGCTGGTTTCGTTTGTGCCCATGGCCTCAGTGGGCGCGGCCAACGGGAGAATTGACGTGAGCACGACTCGCCCCTATGCCGAGGTCAAGAAGGGTTATACGGCGTTTCGCAGTGGAGATGTGCTGTTCGCCAAAGTCACGCCTTGCATGGAGAACGGCAAGATGGCCGTGGCGCGCAACCTGAGCAATGGCCAGGGCTTTGGTTCCACAGAGTTTCACGTTTTGCGCCCGCGTGAGGGAGTGGACTCAAGTTACCTCTATCACTTCGTTTCCAGTTCCAGCTTTCGCAAAGAGGCAGCGCGGCACATGACCGGCGCGGTCGGGCTGCGTCGTGTGCCCTCCGCCTTTTTGCAAGACAAGTTGATTCCACTGCCCGAGCTGGACGAACAGCGCCGCATCGTCGCCGAGATCGAAAAGCAGTTCTCCCGCCTCGACGAAGCCGTCGCCAGCCTCCAGCGCGTCAAGGCCAACCTCAAACGCTACAAAGCCGCCGTCCTCAAAGCCGCCGTCGAAGGCCGCCTCGTAGAAACCGAAGCCAGCCTCGCCCACCGCGAAGGCCGCAGCTACGAGACCGGAGAACAGCTATTGCGGCGTTTGACTGAAACAAGACGAGATAGGCGCGGACGTCTTATCGAGCACAAGGGTGCTCCTTGCTCCGATGTGGCAGCACCTGATGGATGGGCTGTTGCCATGGTCCCGCTGGTCGCGGACATCGCAAGTGGGAATACTCCAGCAGGTGTACTGGATGCGGCAAGGGCAGACGGGGATGTTCCATGGTTCAAAGTGGGTGATATGAATCATCCAGATAACCAGTATTTCCTTCGGCATGCCGATGCTTGGCTGTCTAGATCGGACGTCGCAAGGCTTGGCCTTCGTCTTTTTCCAGAACAGACGGTTCTGTTTCCAAAGCGCGGTGGTGCAATTGCTACGAACAAGAAGCGTCGCTTGGATGGCGCGGGTTGTGCGGATCTGAATGTCATGGGGCTGACACCGATTGATTCTGTTGCCGCCTACTTTTTTGTTTGGTTCGATGGAGTTGATTTGGGCAAGCTGTCAGACGGGTCAAATATTCCCCAGATCAACAACAAGGACATCGAACCACTTTGTGTGCCGCTGCCGCCATTGGCTGAGCAGGGTCGCATCGTCGCCGAGGTTGATCGGCGCCTGTCCATCCTCCGAGAAGTCGAAGCCGAAGTCGACACCAATCTCCAGCGCGCGGAGGCGCTGAGACAGGCGACGTTGGGGGCCGCCTTTCGCCATTAGGTACTTAAAAAGGGAGACGTATGAAGAATGCAAAAGCATCGAATACAGACAGTGTCAAAACACCAGTGAGTATCTATCTGGTCCGCACGACACAGGTCGATGAATTGAAGAAGACATTCACGGGACGTTCAGGCGTAGCTATATCGGGTCCCGAAGGGGTGGAGGGTAGCTTTTATGCTTTGCCGTCGGATCCCTCCGAGCCGAAATGGTGGTCGGAAGTTAAAGCTCTTTTAGCACCTGGATCTGACGTCGAAGAAATTACCTCTCAAGTCGCTGGGGGATTAATGTTGCTCAATTTGAGCAGCAGAATGTTTGCGGTTTCGTTCGGCACAGGTTGGCTTCGATTGAATGACGAATGGCTGGAGCCTGATTTCGGGCGCCAAGTCGCACTGAACGCGATTCCTCATGACAAGTTAATTGAGCTCAAGGCTGAACAAGTATTCGCTCGCCGACACGTTTCCAGTGAGCGTGCCCCAGTGTCCTCTAGTCGGACTGCGTTTGGATTGGATTTCGATCGGGACTTGCTCGGTGTAGTTGAAGGGGTTCCCGAGAATGCCAAACACCTCGGTTCATCGGTATGCGGTGGAACGAGTCTTCGTCTGAAAATCGATATTCGGAATCTCTTTGATGCACTGGAGGAGGCTCTGACTCTTTACGGCAGCAAGGATTATCAAAAAAACTGGCCTGAAGTTGACAATTTGGTAAGGGTGAGGGATGGTGCCCTCATAGCAACATTGGACGATTTGTTGGATGCGGCCCTTTCTGGCCCAACAAGCCCTGCTTCGCCATTGCTGGTGAATAGCGGACCGCGTCGCGACGATGAGCAATTGGCATCGCTATTTGCCATCGGAAATTTACCGCGAAAGCCTAAGGGAGGTTCGCGCAGTGGTGCCCCGTATCTCATGCGCGGTGTTTGGGATAGTTTGCTCAAGTCGCAAGGCATAGGGGCAGGCCTAGTGTCTGCAAGGTCAACCGCTGTGCACGCTTTGGATGCCAATGGCGAAGAGCTTTACAGCACTGACATCTACAGCTGCTTGGCTTTCGAGGCCTCCTTGACCGACGCGGCCGGAGTGATTCGCCCCTACGTCTTGTCGCAGGGCACTTGGTATCAAACGAATTCAAATTTCGCAAATGACGTAATTTCGAAGTTGAAGGTCTTGGCAAATAATCTGCCTCCGCAGCGCTTGCTTCCTTGGGCTGCGCCAGAACACGAAGGGGTCTATAACTCGCGAAACGTTACTGGAAACATGGTGCACTTTGACGCAAAACTTGTTCACTTTGGTGGAGGTCAGTCGAAGTTTGAGTTTTGTGACTTGATGGATCCGACTACTAGAACTCTATATTTTGTAAAGATTGCTGTGAACTCGAGTCACATGAGTCATCTTGCAGAGCAGATTCGACGGACTTCGGAGTTGTTTTTTGCTGCTGATCCAAAATTCCGAGCAGCTCTTGCGGAGGTCGTGAAAAAGCACAATCCGACTATGAATACCGCTTGGGTAAGCAGCAGGCCGAGGCATGGTGACTGGAATTTGTGTCTCGTCCCTCTTGGAAAGACACTTCAAGAGCTCCCGTTCTTTGCGAAATGTGGTGTCTACCGCCTTGCGAAGGAGCTGGAGTCTCGTGGGCACTCCTTTGTTTGCGATGAACGTTAAAGGTCCCATCTCAGATGATCCCATTCTCCCTCCGCATCTTCGTCGCCGACGGCGACCCCGACGGACTGCGCATCGTCGATCGCTTCAACGCCAGTGCCCGCGCCGTCGTGTTCCCGCGCGCCTTACTACCGCAAGTGAAGACCCGGCCCGAGTTGCAACAGACCGGGGTGTACCTATTGCTTGGCCCGCGACCAGACGGCGAGGGGGAGTTGCTCTACGTGGGCGAGGGCGACCCGATCCTCCCGCGCCTGCAAGACCACCAGTCGAAGAAAGACTTCTGGACCCGCGCCATCGGCTTTGTGGCGGTGGGCGGGCTGCTGAACAAGGCGCATGTGCAGTTTCTGGAGGCGCGGCTGGTCGCGCTGGCCCGCGCGGCCAAGCGCGTGCCGCTGGACAACGGCAACTTTCCTGGCGAACCCACCCTGAGCGAGGCCGACCGGGCGGACATGGAGGTGTTTCTCAGCCACATGCTGGGGATGCTGCCGGTGCTGGGGGTGCATGCGTTTGAGTCGGCGCCGGCTGTTGCCGCCAAGGCGAGTCCGCTGCTCAGCTGCAAGGGCAAGGGCGTGTTGGCCAGCGGCTACGAGGCGAGCCAGGGCTTTGTGGTGAAGGCAGGTTCGCAGGCGGTGCCCGAGTCGGTGCCTTCCATGCAGCAGCATGTGCGCGGCATGTTCGACGTGCGGCAGGATCTGATCTCCAACGGCGTGCTGGCGCTGGCTGACGGGCTGTACCGCTTCACGCAGGACTACAGCTTCACCTCGCCCAGCACGGCAGCGGCTGTGGTGCTGGGCCGCCCTGCCAACGGACGCATCGAATGGAAAGACGCGCAGGGGCGGACACTGAAGTCACTGCAGGAGGCGGAGGCTGGGGCGTGAGCCGACACCTCCCTGTCAAAGCTGATTTCTGTATGAAAATCCAGTGTGGTGCGCCAACAAATTCCACAAAAGCGGAGGGTCTTCGGGGTATCTCTGTGTTCTCCGAGGATTTCGAGGTGTTAAGCTTTGCCTAAACAATCTTACTTTCTGACCGAAATCAGGCTGGATGATTTTCCAGATACCAAGGGGGCTCCCTTGGCAGAAGGGCGGTTCCGTCCGGTTTCTTTTTGTTCAGACGGAGAACGCCGTGAGAGCGCGGTGATCTTCGAGGCCTTGCAGGCGCTGAAGGCAAACGATCAGAAGGCGGCGTTCAAGGGCTTGAGGCACTTTGTGAAGCTGGCGCAGCTTGGCAAGCCGTTTGATCAGCTGGTCGACAAGAAGACGGTACATGAGGCCTTCGCGCCATTCTTTTGTGATGTGACGCAGAAGGAAGAGACGGTTTGGCGGTACAGGCATGGCGACATCCGCATCCTGTTTTATTACGCCAGCGGCAAAGTGGTTTTGCTGGCTGATGCGTTGGCCAAGCGCAAAGATGCGTTGTCGGACAAAGAGAAGAACCGGGCCAAACAGGCCGTGGTGGATTTTTTGAAGGCGTCCCAATCTGGGGACGGTATCCAGTGGATTTGAAATGAGCGAGTACAAGATATGGCACACAAACCCTTGTTTGGCGAACTGATTGCCGCGCACGAAGGCCTGGCCGAAGAGCTGAAGGCCGTGGACGTGGCAGCCGACCTGACACTGCTGCTGAATCACGCTGGCGTTTCGCGTGCCGATCTGGCGCGCAAGCTGGGGTGGAGCCGGGCGCGCGTATCGCAGGTGCTTTCCGGGCAAGAAAACATCACGGTGCAAACCATCGCGGCAGTGGCTGGAGCACTCGGGTACACGTTCGACACGGTGTTTCGCAAAGCCGATGTATCGGCTGCATCGCAACCCTGGAGTCAGCGCACGGCGCTGACCTTGGAGATGAAGGACGAGCCCGACGTTCAGTCCTGGATGAGCCGCAAGACCATGAAGCCGGTTCAAGAGCGCTTTCACGGCGCGTATGAGGTTCAGCACATGGGTCTGACGTTCGACGCTTCGAACCACGAATTCGTGGTGTTGGAGGAAGCCTGTGCAGCTTAGTCCTTTGCAACTGCTGGAGTACGTTTTTGACGGTGTATCGGTGCAGCCTGTTCAGGGCTACAAGGCCGACCCGGATGTCTCCCCGACCTTGGTGTTTTTCCCCGGAAAGCTGAACATTTCGGCCGAGGTCGGTATCGAGCTGTTTGCTGAGGAAGAAAAGTATTCTGACTACGGTGTCCGCTTATTGCTGAAGGTTGGCCCCAAGGCCGACGAACAGGCGCCTTACTTGGTTCAGGTCAATGCGCGTGGGTTGGTTCGCATGCATCTGGTTCAGGCGGAAGGGCAGGCAGAAGAAAGACGGGTGCGTGCAATGGTGAATGGCGTGTCCCTGCTTTTTGGAGCGGTTCGGGAGCTGGTTGTGACCATCACCAGCCGCTCGGTGCACGGGCCATTTCTGTTGCCATCGGTGTCGTTTTCGGACTTGGCCTTGCCAAAAGGAGAGCCAGTTGCCAAGGTGGGTGCTCGCAAGCCCTCCGCCAAACGGACCAAGAAGGTGCCTCAGTCCTCTGGCGATTGAGAAGCCGAGAGATCACGTGATCGTGGCAGTTGGATCAAATCTGTCTCGGTTGCGTTAGAATTTATTCGCAATTCGCGAATAAAGATCAATGTTGCTGAAACCCCAAGACTTGCTGGTTGCGCTCAAGCTGGTTGCCCTCGGCAGCGAGCGGTGGACTTATGCACGGCTGGCCAAAGAACTGGGGCTGAGCGCGTCCGAGGCACACGCGGGTGTGCAACGATGTCTGCGATCCGGTTTGTTGCTGGAGAACGCCACTGCGGACCTGTCGGATGAGGGGGCTCGTGCAGCGCTACTGAGCCAGGACATCTACCCGGTGAAGCCCCGTCGACGCCGGGGGCCACAGGCAAATGCCTCTGGCAATCCGGTTCGCCCGCACGACCGCTTTCTTGCGGAGTTCGTCATTCACGGCGCGCGCTTCGTCTTTGTGCCCGACCGGACTCCAATGGCTGTTGGCGTTCCAACCAGCCACAGCGCCCCCGCTTTTGCCGGCGTGTTTGCTCCCGGCTCAAACGACTACGTATGGCCTCACCCGAACGGCCAGGTTCGAGGGCTGGGCATTGAGCCCCTGCATCCCAACGTACCGTTTGCGGCCACTCAAGATGCCAAGCTCTATGAGATGCTGGCCCTCTTTGACGCATTGCGCGTGGGGCGCGCCCGAGAACGGGGCATGGCCATGGACAGGCTGGCCGCCATCCTCGACCCCAATACGCCAAGACCACCCAAGCCCGCCCCCAAGGGTTGAAACCGACATGAACACCAACACCCATTCCCTCGTCCAGAAACTCTGGAACTACTGCAACGTGCTGCGCGACGACGGCATGAGTTATGGCGACTACGTGGAGCAGCTCACCTACCTGCTGTTCCTGAAGATGGCCCACGAGCGCAGCCAGCCGCCGCACAACCAGCCGAGCATCGTGCCGGAGGGCTACGGCTGGCCCACGCTGCTGGCGCGCGATGGCGATTCGCTGTTTGACCACTACCGCCACACGCTGGATCGGCTGGGCATGGAGCGCGGCACGTTGGGGCTGATCTTTGCCAAGGCGCAAAACAAGTTCCAGGACCCAGCCAAGCTGCGCCGCGTGGTGGCGGACCTGATCGACGCCGAGACCTGGACCATCCTGGGTGCGGACGTGAAGGGCGATGCGTATGAAGGCCTGCTGGAGCGCAACGCGCAAGACACCAAGAGCGGCGCTGGCCAGTACTTCACGCCGCGCGCACTCATCCAGGCCATGGTGGACTGCATCGCGCCGCAGCCGGGCGAAACGATTTGCGACCCGGCCTGCGGCACGGGCGGTTTTCTGTTCACCGCTCACAACCACATCACCGCGCACCACAAGAACCTGACGCGCGACCAGCTCAAGCACCTGAAGGAAAAGGCGTTCACCGGCTACGAGTTGGTGCAGGCCACGGCACGGGTGTGCGCCATGAACCTGATGCTGCACGGCATCGGCTCCGAAAAGTCGGTGCCGGTGGTGGTGGGCGATGCGCTGGGTGCAGACCCTGGCGCGCGCTTTGATGTGGTGCTGGCCAACCCGCCGTTTGGCAAGAAGAGCAGCACGGTGATCGTGGGCGAAGACGGCCGCACGAGCACCGAAAAAGACATCATCGAGCGCGACGATTTCTGGGCCACCACCAGCAACAAGCAGCTCAACTTTGTGCAGCACATCAAGACGCTGCTCGCCACCAACGGCCGCGCGGCGGTGGTGCTGCCCGACAACGTGCTGTTTGAAGGCGGTGCGGGCGAGACCATTCGCCGCCGGCTGCTGCAGGAGTGCGACCTGCACACACTGCTGCGCCTGCCCACCGGCCTGTTTTACGCGCAGGGCGTGAAGGCCAACGTGCTGTTCTTCGACAAGAAGCCGGCGAGCGAAACGGCGTGGACGAAGAAGCTCTGGATCTACGACCTGCGCACCAACAAGCACTTCACGCTCAAGACCAACCCGCTCAGGCGCGCAGACCTTGAAGAGTTCGTCAAGCTCTACAACACCGCCAACCGCAATCAGCGGGAAGCCACCTGGAGCGCGGAGCCTTCGACAGGCTCAACGGGTCCGGAAGGCCGTTGGCGCGCCTACAGCTTTGATGACATCGTGGCGCGCGACAAGGCAAGCCTCGACATCTTCTGGCTCAAGGACGACAGCCTGGCCGACAGCGACAACCTGCCGGCACCGGGCGTGATCGCGCAGGAGATCGTGGAAGACCTGCAGGCGGCGCTGGAGCAGTTCAAGCTGATCGCGGGCGACCTGGGTGCTGATGTGATCGAGGAGGTCTGAATGGGTTGCGCAGGAGGACCCCAATGCCATCCCTCCCCATCCGCCTACCACCGGCTTTGCCGAGCTGGCGGTGAAGTCGCGTGAAGGCTCCTTATGGTGTGTGCCGCCTGAGCCCCGCGCCCCCGCTCACTTCACCAGCAAGCTCGCCAGATCAAACGCCACATCGCCCGCCTGCTCGCGCGTGGGCGAAACGCCGGCATCCAGCAGCTTGCGCACCAGCAGGTGGTCTTTGCTGGCGTTGACGCTGTCGGCGGCAATGAGTTGCTCGCCCTTGAAGTGGTAGACGGTGAACGTGCCGGCGGCCATGTCGCCGCGCACGGCCCAGGCGTCCGCGCCCATGGAGAGGCCGGCCATCTGCAGCTTCTTGTCGTACTGGTCGCTCCAGAACCAGGGCGTGGCGGTGAAGGGGCGCTCTTGTCCGAGCAGCGCGGCGGCGGCGCTTTTGCCCTGCTCGGTGGCGTTTTGCACCGATTCGAGCCGCAGCAGGTTGCCGTCCGCCAGGCGGCGCGCGGTGCAGTCGCCCGCGGCCACGATGAACGGGTCGCTGGTGCGGCCGCAGGCGTCGACCACGATGCCACGGTCGCAAACGAGCCCGGCGGCCTGGGCGAGCTGGTCGTTGGCGCTGACGCCGATGCCCACCACCACCAGGCCCGCGGGCACGACGCTGCCGTCGGCCAGTCTCACGCCACTGACCGCGCCGTCGGGGCCGGTTTCGAGGGCGGCGACCTGCGCACCCAGCATCAGCTGCACGCCGTGGCTGCGGTGCAGCTCGGCGTACCAGTCGGACAGCGCCGGCGCGAGCACGCGGCCGAGCAGGCGCGGCGCGGCTTCGAGCACGGTGACGGCCAGGCCTTTCTTGCGCGCGGTGGCCGCCACTTCGAGGCCGATGAAGCCGCCACCGATGACGACCACCGGGCGCTGCTGTTCGATGCAGGCGGCCAGGCGGTCGGCGATGGCGCTGGCGTCGTCGCGCGTGCGCAGCGCCAGCACACCGGGCGCGTCGCCGCCGGGCAGGGGCAGGGCGCGCGGCGTGCTGCCGGTGGCGAGCACCAGGCCGGTGTAGGGCAGGGCGCTGCCGTCGCCGAGGATCACGGTCTGGGCGCTGCGGTCGATGGCTCTGACGCTGACGCCGGTGCGCAGCCCGATGTTCTTGCGTGCCAGCATCTCGGGCGCGCGCATCACCAGCTGGGCCGCGTCCATCTCACCGGCCATCCAGGCTTTGGAGAGCGGCGGGCGGTGGTAGGGGCCGTGGGGTTCGTCGCCCAGCAGGGTGATGCTGCCCTCAAAGCCGCCGCTGCGCAGGGCCTCGGCCGTCATCACGCCGGCCTGGCCCGCGCCGACGATGACGATGCCGGCCGCGCTGGTTTCGGCGCTCATTCCTGGCATTCCGGCAGGTGCACCACGCCGCCTTCCAGCGCGGGGCCGGCCTTGATCTGGCAGGCCAGACGGCTGTTCGGCCGGCGCTCGGCGACCACGTTTTCCAGCATGTCGAGCTCGCCCTGCGAGGGCGCGGGCAGCACGCCGGCCAGCAGCTCGTCCACGTAGCAGTGGCAGGTGGCGCAGGCGCAGGAACCGCCGCATTCGCCCACGATGCCGTCCACGCCGTTGGCGGTGGCGCCCTGCATCAGGCTCCAGCCGTCGGCGAGGTTGAGGGTGGTGGACTGGCCGTTGGCCTCGACGAAGGTGATGTTTGCCATGGTGTCTCCAGAAAACAGAAAGGCGCTGCCCGGTTGAAGGCAGCGCGATGGTGGGGCCGCCGGCTTAAGCGACGCTGAGTTCGAGCACCAGCGGGCTGCGGAAGGTGCTGGAGGGCATCCACGGCAACTGGTCGGCCACGCGTCGGTAGTCGGGCACCACCTGGTGGAACTCGTCGAAGGCGATCTTCACCGCCAGGCGCGCGATGGCCGTGCCCAGGCAGGCGTGCACACCGCCGCCAAAACCGAGGTGGCCGCGCGGCTTGCGGCCGATGTCGTACACGTCGGGGTTGGGGTACTGGCGCTCGTCGCGGTTGCCGCTGCCGTAGGCCAGGCAGACGAAATCGCCTTCCCTCATGGTCTGGCCGTGCATCGTCACGTCTTTCATCAGGCGGCGGCGGAAACGCTGGGCCGAGGTGTTGAAGCGCAGGCTTTCTTCGATCGCGTCGGGCAGCAGCTCGGGGTTGGCCACCACGGCCTTGCGGGCTTCGTCAAACGTGGCGAGGTTGTAGGCGAACATCATCATGAAGCCGCCGAGCGATTCGACGCCGGCCATGATCAGCGTGGTGGTGGTCAGCAGCACCTCGCGGTCGTCCAGCCGGTCGCCGTCGATCTCGGCCAGCGCGAAGTTGCTGATCAGGTCGTTGCGCGGCTCGGCGCGGCGCATCGCGATCACCTGGCTCGCGTAGTCCTGCATCCAGTTGTAGGCGGCAATGTGTTCCGGGCCCTTGGCGCGGGTGCGGGCGTCGCTCTGCACCATCAGCACGGCGTTGTCGCGCACGATCTGCTCGTCCACGATGGCCTCTTCGCCCATGGGCAGGCCGAGCGCGGCCATCAGCACCTTGACGGTGAACTGCGACGAGACGTCCTTGAAGTCGAACTGCTTCACCTCTTTCAGCTGGCCAAAGACCTGCCGTGCGATGTCGCGCATCGGTTCCTCCAGCGCGAGCAGGTTGCGCTTCATGAACGCGTGCTGGATCAGGCCACGCAGGCGGTCGTGTTTCGGTGGGTCGGAGCTGCCGAGCGTGGCGCCGGCGCGGCCGGGCAGCTCGGTCATGAGGTTGCCGCTGGCGCTGGAGTAGGTCTGCCAGTCCTGGCCGGCGGAGACGATGTCGGCGTAGCGCGAGAGGACCCACATCTGGGCTTCTTCGCTCCAGAAGCAGGGTGCCTCGTCGCGCAGATGCTTGTAATAGGGGAAGGGGTCGGCGTCAACGGCCGGCGAGTACGGATCGAAATGGAAGCTCATGGCTTTTGTCTCCTGTGGGTGGAACCGGGGTGGACTGTAGGCCTCCCGGCTCCGATTGACACTGCACTAAGCAGGGATAATTCTTGTACTTTTGGATCAAGGTGCTCCGCCATGCCGAAAACCAGCCAACCCCCGCCACGCACCAGGCCCTCGCGCGGCCAGCCAGCGGCCATCCCGCGTTTTGCGCTGTACGGCGAGGCCGCGGCACCCGGCCAGGACATGCTGCACATCGAATCGGTGGAATCGCGCAGCCGGCTCTACCACTGGGAGATCGAGCCCCACGTGCACCAGGGGCTGTACCAGATCCTCTGGCTGCAGAGGGGTTCGGCCGAGGTGGTGCTGGACGAATGGCGTGCCTCGGTGGCCGGGCCGGCCGCCATCGTGGTGCCGCCGGGCGTGGTGCACGGCTTTGTTTTTGCGCCCGAAACCGATGGCCGCGTGCTCACGCTCAGCGCCCGGTTTCTGGTGGAGGGCGAATTCCAGGCCGTGGGCGAGGCGTTCCAGGCACTTTTCTCGGCGCCGGGGGTCTTGCATTTTTCGCCCGACGATGGCGAGGCCCAGCGCCTGAGCGTGCAGCTCGGCGAGCTGGCCGCCGAGTTCGCCTTGCCCGGTTCGGCCGACGCGCCGGTGGTGCAGTGGCTGGCGCGGGCCGTGGTCTGGCGCCTGGCCCGCGCGAGC
Organism: Hydrogenophaga taeniospiralis; assembly: GCF_020510445.1. NCBI lineage: Bacteria > Pseudomonadati > Pseudomonadota > Betaproteobacteria > Burkholderiales > Comamonadaceae > Hydrogenophaga > Hydrogenophaga taeniospiralis. The sequence continues at coordinate 4,152,986 of NZ_JAHBAG010000001.1, read as the reverse complement.
GAGCAGGGCCACCGCGAGGGCGGCGAGCGCGCCCACCAGCACCAGGCGCTGTTCACGCGCTTCCTGCTGCTGGTGGAACAGCATTTTCTGGAGCACTGGCCGCTGGAGCGCTACGCCTCGCGCCTGGGGTTGTCCACGCAGCGGCTCAACCGCCTGGCGCGCGCGGGCAGCGGGCGCAGCGCGCTGGAGCTGGTGCACGAGCGCCTCACGCGCGAGGCCTGCCGGCGGCTGGTCTACATCGCCGCGCCGGCGGCCAGCCTGGCGCTGGAGCTGGGTTTTGAAGACCCGGCCTACTTCTCCCGCTTTTTCAAACGCCGCACGGGCCTGAGCCCGCAGCGCTGGCGCGAGGCGCAGCGCCCGCCGACGGCGTGAAGTGCTCCCCCCTGCGTCATGCGTCGGGGTGGCGCTCCGGTGCCATGGAAAACTGATCAACGCTTGGCACCCCGGCCGTCGCGCCCGGCGCCAGCGCGTCGAGCCGTTCGCGCAGCCAGCGGTGGGCCGCGTCGTCCTGGTGGCGCCGGTGCCAGATCATGTACATCGGCAGCGTGGGGCAGGGCGTGGGCACCTCGGCGCGGGCGAATTCGCGCATGAAGCTGTCGTGCAGCAGGGCCGGCGCCGTGGCCAGTAGCGGGCTGCCTCGCAAGAAGGTGGGCAGGCCGCCGAAGCCCGGCACCATGACGGCAAAGCGCCGGTGGATGCCTTGGGCAGCGAGCGTGCGGTCCAGGTAGAGCGTGCGCCGGGGTTCGTAGACCACGGTGATGTGGTCGGCGGCCAGGTAGTCGGCCAGCGTGGCCGGGGCCTCGCGCACCGCCGCGTCGTAATAGACGCAGTACCGGTCTTCGAAGATGCGCTTCTGCACGATGTCGCTGCCTTCGGGCGGGCGCGGGCTGATGGCGATGTCGCAGACGCCGTCGCGCAGCATCTCCAGGCTCGGGATGTCCGAGGGGATCACGCGCAGCGCCACGCCGGGCGCCTGCTCCCGCAGCACCTGCGCCAGCGCGGGCAGCAGCACGTCGCGCTGGAAGTCGTTGGCGGCGATGGTGATCGTGGTCTGCCAGCGCGCGGGGTCGAAAGCCCCGGTGTGCGCAAAGCCCTGCAATTGGCGCAGCAGTTCGCGCGCTTGCATGGCCAGCTCGCCCGCCCGCGCCGTGGCCACGATGCCGCGCCCGCTTTTCACGAACAGCGCGTCGCCGGTGATGGCGCGCAGCTTGTCGAGCTGGTGGCTCACGGCCGACTGCGTGACGCCCAGCGACTGCGCCGCGCCGGTGATGCTGCCCGCCTCCACCACCGCCACCAGCAGTTGCAGCAGGCGGGCATCCAGGTCTGACCAATCGAAATCATTCATGTGTTTGATGATCATTCATCGGTTTATCTTTGGCAATGGGTTGGAAATACTCGCGGCTTGACACAAGTCAATCCACCCACGCAGGAGACGAATGTGAGCCAAACAATCCCCGGCACCACGCCCTTTGACGGCGGCATGGCCCAGAAGGGCTACGCCCTGAACAAGATGTGTTTCTCGTTCAACGAGAAAGCCAACCGCGAAGCCTTTGTGGCCGACCCTGAGGCCTACATGGCGAAGTACGGGCTGAGCCCGCAGCAAGCGGACGCGATCCGCTCCAAGCAGGTGCTGGCCTTGCTGGACGCGGGCGGCAACGCCTACTACCTGGCCAAGTTCGCCGGCATCTTCGGCCTGGACATGCAGGACATCGGCGCGCAGCAGACGGGCATGACCAAAGAACAGTTCAAAGCCAAATTGGTGGCGGCGAACCATCAATGTTGACCCCCTGTGCCGCTTCGCGTCTTCCCCCAAGGGACTGCACCAGTGGCCCGGCAAAGCCGGTTCCACGGCGCGTGCTGATTAACGGATTTATAAGGATATAGACATGGCACAACTCATCGGTGGCCTGGCCACATCGCACATCCCCGCCATCGGCGGCGCCATCCACAAGGGCCTGCAGAACGAGCCCTACTGGAAACCCTTCTTCGACGGCTTCCCGCCGATTCACGACTGGCTGGGCAAGGTCAAACCCGACGTGGTCGTGGTGTTCTACAACGACCACGGCCTGAACTTCTTCCTGGACAAGATGCCGACCTTCGCGGTGGGCGCGGCGGCCAGCTACAGCAACGCCGACGAGGGCTGGGGCATCCCGACCTTGCCGCCGATGGCCGGTTGCCCGGAGCTGTCGTGGCACATCATCAACCAGCTGATCGCGAAAGAGTTCGACATCGTGACCTGCCAGGAAATGCTGGTGGACCACGCCTGCAGTCTGCCGATGAAGCTGTTCTGGCCGAACGATGCGGTGGCGCCGGTGCAGATCGTGCCGATCAACATCAACACGGTGCAGTTCCCGCTGCCGACGGCGAAGCGGGTCTACAAGCTGGGCAAGGCGGTGGGTGAGGCGATCCAGAGCTGGGACAGCAACCAGCGCGTGGCGGTGATGGCCACGGGCGGTCTGTCGCACCAGCTCGAAGGGGCGCGCGCGGGCTTCATCAACAAGAAATTCGACCTGCAGTTCCTCGACAGCATGGAGACCAACCCGGAGTGGGTGACGCAGTTCAGCGATCTGGAGATCGTGGAGAAGGCGGGAACCCAGGGCGTGGAACTGCTGATGTGGGTGGCGATGCGCGCGGCGCTGACGGTGGGCGGGGCGGGGGTGCGCAAGGTGCACAGCAATTACCACATCCCGATTTCGAACACCGCCACGGGGGTGTTGGCGTTGGAGACGGTTTGATTCTTTGTCTTCTGTTTTTGTGCGAAAGGGGGAGCCGTTGGCTCCCTTTTTTGTTCTTGCCTGCTTTTGTGGTGAGGCCGAGAGCACCGGGCGCTTGACTCCGCTCATGTCCCCCGGAACGGGCTTTGCCCGTTCCTCCTCCTTTACTTCGCTGCGCCAAGCACCCGGCGCTCCCGGCCTGCCAGTTGGTGGGCGCGCCCGCGGGGGGGAGCCAGCAACGTGTCCGGTTCGATGCAGTCGGGTGTTCTGCATAGCGAAGTAAAGGAGGAGGCGGCCGCAGGCCGCCGGGGGACATGAGCGGCGCAGAGCGCCCGACTGCATCGAACCCACCAACCCAGCTGGCACGAAAAAAAAGGGAGCCAAAGGCTCCCTTTCCAGGCACGTCAGAAAGACTGCCGATTACAGCGTGTCGATGAAGCTGCGCAGCTTGTCCGAACGGCTCGGGTGCTTGAGCTTGCGCACCGCCTTCGACTCGATCTGACGGATGCGCTCGCGCGTCACGTCAAACTGCTTGCCCACTTCTTCCAGCGTGTGGTCGGTGGACATCTCGATACCGAAACGCATCCGCAGCACCTTGGCTTCGCGCGGGGTGAGGCTGTCCAGAATCTCTTTCACCACCTCGCGCAGACCGGCCTGCATCGCCGCCTCGATCGGCGCAGTGTTCGCCTGGTCTTCGATGAAATCGCCCAGGTGCGAATCGTCGTCGTCACCGATCGGGGTTTCCATCGAGATCGGCTCCTTCGCGATCTTCATGATCTTGCGGATCTTCTCTTCCGGCATCTCCATCTTCTCGGCCAGGATCGACGCATCGGGTTCGAAACCGAACTCCTGCAGATGCTGGCGGCTGATGCGGTTCATCTTGTTGATCGTCTCGATCATGTGGACCGGGATGCGGATCGTGCGCGCCTGGTCGGCGATCGAACGCGTGATGGCCTGGCGGATCCACCACGTGGCATAGGTCGAGAACTTGTAGCCACGGCGGTATTCGAACTTGTCCACCGCCTTCATCAGACCGATGTTGCCTTCCTGGATCAGGTCCAGGAATTGCAGGCCGCGGTTGGTGTACTTCTTCGCGATCGAGATCACGAGGCGCAGGTTGGCCTCGATCATTTCCTTCTTGGCGTCGCGCGAGGTGGACTCGCCCTGGTTCATCCGCTTGTGGATGTCCTTCAGGTGCGCCAGCGGCACGACCACGCTGCTCTGGATCGTCATCAGGCCCTGTTGCAGTTCCTGGATGGGCGGGATGTTGCGCGCCATCACCACGCTCCAGGGCTTGCCGGCGGCGGCCTGCTTCTCCACCCACTTCAGGTTCAGCAGGTTGGCCGGGAAGTCGGCGATGAACTTCTCCTGCGGCATGCCGCACTTGTCCACGATGATGCGGCGCAGTTCGCGTTCCTTCTTGCGCACGTCGTCGACCTGGCTGCGCATGGTGCTGCACAGCTTTTCGATCGCCTTGGCGGTGAAGCGGATCGACATCAGCGTCTCGGTGATGGCCGCCTGCGTCTTGAGGTAGGTCGGGCCGCCGTAGCCTTCCTTGTCGTAGGTCTTGTGCAGCTTCTCGAACAGCGTGCGCATGGCGTCGAAGCGGGTGAGAGCTTCGCGCTTGAGTTCTTCGAGCTTGCGGGTGAGCGCCTTGGAGCCGCCCTTGCCGTCGTCGTCATCGGCTTCGTCGTAGTCGTCGAAGTCTTCTTCGGCCACGTAGTCGTCGGCTGCGTTGGCGTCGGCAAAACCGTCCACCACGGTGGAGATCACGACCTTGCCGTTGCGGATTTCCTCGGCCATGGCCAGGATGTCGGCGATGGTGGCGGGCGATTCGGAGATCGCGGCCATCATGTCGTTCAGACCACCCTCGATGCGCTTGGCGATCTCGATTTCACCTTCGCGCGTCAGCAGCTCGACCGTGCCCATTTCGCGCATGTACATGCGCACCGGGTCGGTGGTGCGGCCGAATTCCGAGTCCACCGTGGAGAGCGCGGCTTCGGCTTCTTCTTCGGCTTCTTCTTCGGTCGCGGCGGTGGGGCCGGTGTTGTTCAGCAGCAGGGTTTCGGCGTCGGGCGTCTGTTCGTAGACGGCCACGCCCATGTCGTTGAGCAACGAGACCACCACCTCCAGCGTCTCGGCCTCGACCAGCTTGTCGGGCAGGTGGTCGTTGATTTCGCCGTGCGTGAGGTAGCCGCGTGTCTTGCCCAGCTTGATCAGGGTCTTCAGGCGCTCACGGCGGTTCTTGGCTTCCTCTTCGGACAGGACGGTTTCGTCCAGGCCGAATTCCTTCATCAGCGCGCGCTCCTTGGCCTTACTGATCTTCATGCGCAGCGGCTTGACCTTTTCGGTCGGCTGCGCGGAGGCGTCCACCACCTCGGCTTCGACTTCACCGGTCAGGTCGTCTTCAATGTCGCTCAGGTCGGCGTCGTCGAGATCGGCACCAGTGCTGACCGACGAGGCCTTGGGCTTGCGGCCGCGCTTGGCGGCGGGTTTGTCGGACGCGGCCTTGGCGGGGCGACCGGCTTTTTTCTTGACGCTGCCTTCGAGTTCGTCGTCGAGCGCTTCGGGGGCGGCCTTGCGGGCGGTCGTCTTGGCGGCCGGGGTTTTGGCCGCGGCCGGGGTGGGGGTCTTGGATGTCGTCACAGGGGCTTTCTTCGGGGGCGCTTTGGGGGTCACCGCAGCGGCGCTGGCTTTCTGGACGGGCTTCTTGCTGGACACGGCGGACGTACTGGACTTCTTCGCAGGCATGAGGACCTCAAAAAAAATGTCAGGAAAAGAACCGGCAGGACTCACAAAAAACGCCAGACAGCCGCAGCCTGCGGACAACCCCGGTGATTTTGTTGGGCACTACACCCACCTTTCGCCGGAAAGGGTGGGCCTGCAAGCTGTTGGGGCGAACATTTGGTGTGCAGTCCTTGCGGGGTTCCGTCAGGACCTGGGTGGGTCGCTGAGGTGGCCAGGAGAGGTATCCATCAAGCCCCGATGCTTGGGGGCCGGGCCGGTGCCGGAGGTGCTGCTGTCGCGCTTGCGGTGCAAAACCTTGGATTATACCGCTGAACCGGTTTTCAGGGCCTGCAGCTCGGCGCTGATGCGCTTGTAATCCTCCATGGCGCCAGGGTCTCCCCGGGCCACGCGCTCGGCGATCTGGCGGGCGAGTTCTTCCAGCCGGTCGCGCCGCAGGCGGGCCATCACGTCGGCGAGTTCGGCCGTTTCCGAGGCCGGGTCGTTGCCGATGGTCGCCTGTTCCACCTCGGTGCAGGCGAAAGCCTCGTGTTCGCTGCCGCGCAGGGCCTCGCGCAGGGCCGCCCAGGGCTGGGGGCCGTGCTCGTGCAACTGGGCTTCGAGCCAGGCGAACACAGGGCCGTGCGGCGCCGGCAGGTGGGCCAGCAGGGCGTGGTCGTCGGCCGAGAGGCTGTCCCAGGCCTGGGCATTGGCCAGCAACAGGCCCACGGCCCTGTCGGCCCGGCTGCCGCCCGCGCGGCGCTGGCCGAGCATGCGCGGCGGCGGCGGAGGGCCTTTGCGCCATTTGCCATAACCCTTGTTGCCGTAGGAGCCTTTGCCGTAGCCGCTGTTTCCGCCACCGCCGCCATAGCCCCCGCCGCCCGATGGGCTGTAGGACTGGGCGTAGCCGCCACCCATGGGATCCCCGTGGTCCTGGGGGTGGCTGCCGCCGTCATAGCCGTGCGCCGGGGACGCCGATGGCTCATGGTTCGCCGGGCGCTGGGCGCGCGCGCCTCCACCGGTTTGTTGCCAGAGCTGCAGCAGGTCGGAACTGCCGATGCCGATGCCGTTGGCCAGTTCGGTGATCAGCTGGCGTTTCAGGGCTCCGTCGGGCAGGGCGCTCCACAGCGGGCGGGCCTGGCTGGCCATGCGCGCGCGGCCTTCGGCGGTGGTGAGGTCGCAGTCGGCACTGGCGGCATCGACCAGAAAGCGCGAGAGCGGCACCGCCTCTTTCACGCATTGGGCAAAGGCTTCTTCGCCGTTGGCGCGGATGAAACTGTCGGGGTCGTGCTCGGCGGGCAGGAACAGGAACTTCACGCTGCGCGTGTCGGTGGCCAGGGGCAGGGCGGCGTCGAGCGCCTTGCGCGCGGCGCGCCGGCCTGCGCCGTCGCCGTCGAAGCTGAAGACCACGCTGTCGGTGAAGCGGAACAGCTTTTGCACATGGTCGGCGGTGCAGGCCGTGCCCAGCGTGGCCACGGCGTTGGCAAAGCCGAGCTGGGCCAGGGCGACCACGTCCATGTAGCCCTCGGTGACCAGGGCGTAGCCCGCCACGCGGATGGCGGTGCGGCCTTCGAACAGGCCGTAGAGTTCACGGCCCTTGCTGAACACCGGCGTCTCGGGGGAATTCAGGTACTTGGGCTCACCCTTGTCGAGCACGCGTCCGCCAAAGCCGATGTATTCGCCCTTGACGTTGCGGATCGGGAACATGATGCGGTCGCGAAAGCGGTCGTAGCGCTTGGCCTCACCGTCCTGGCCTTTTTCATCTTCGTGCACGATCACCATGCCGGACTCGACCAGCAGCGCATCGGCGTAGTCCGGGAACACGCTGGCCAGGCTGCGCCAGCCTTCAGGCGCGTAGCCCAGGCCGAAGGTCTTGGCGATCTCGCCCGAGAGGCCGCGCCCTTTGAGGTAGCTCACGGCACGCGGCGAGGCCTTCAGGTGCTTCATGTAGGCGTGTGCCGCCTTCTCCAGCACGTCGTTCAGCGTCACCTGCTTCTGGCGCTGCAACGCGGCGCGCTCGCGGTCTTGCGGCGATGCATCGTCTTCGGGCACCTGCAGGCCGGTCTGCTGGGCCAGGTCCTTCACGGCTTCGATGAAGCTCATGCCGGCGTGTTCCATCAGGAAGCCGATCGCGTTGCCATTGGCGCCGCAGCCGAAGCAGTGGTAGAACTGTTTGGTCGGGCTGACGCTGAACGACGGCGATTTTTCGCCGTGGAACGGGCACAGTCCCATCAGGTTGGCTCCGCCCTTCTTCAACTGGACGTAGCGGCCCACCACGTCGACCACGTCGACGCGGTTGAGCAGTTCCTGGATGAAGGTTTGCGGTATGGCCACCTGGCTATTCTCCCCCACGCGTCAAGACCAACAGGAGACATCACATGACCAGCATCTACGACCGGGATCTGCCCCGCAACGAGGCCAATTTCGCCCCGATCTCGCCGTTGTCGTTCATTGAGCGCACCGCCGAGGTCTACCCGGGCCGGCTGGCCATCGTGCACGGCGCGCTGCGCCAGACCTGGGCCCAGACCTATGCGCGGGCGCGCCAACTGGCCAGCGCCCTGCTGCGCGCCGGCATCGCCAGGAACGACACGGTGGCCGTGATGCTGCCCAACACGCCACCGATGGTGGAGGCGCACTTCGGCGTGCCCATGGCCGGCGCCGTGCTCAACGCGCTCAACACCCGGCTGGACCCCGAGGCGATCGCCTTCATGCTGGACCATGGCGAGGCCAAGGCGGTGATCGTGGACCCGGAATTCGCCGGCACCCTGCGCAAGGCGCTGGATCTGCGGCAACACAAATCGCCCTTGCTGGTGATCGATGTGGAAGACGCCCTCTTCACCGGGGAGACGCAGACGGTGGGCAGCACCACCTATGAAACCTTTCTGGATGGCGGCGACCCGGCCTTCGCCTGGAGCCTGCCAGCCGACGAGTGGGACGCGATTGCGCTCAACTACACCAGCGGCACCACCGGCAACCCCAAGGGCGTGGTCTACCACCACCGGGGCGCGGCCACGAACGCGATCAGCAACATCCTCGAATGGGACATGCCCAAACACGCGGTCTACCTCTGGACGCTGCCCATGTTCCACTGCAACGGCTGGTGTTTCCCCTGGACGGTGGCGGCGCGCGCGGGTGTCAACGTTTGCCTGCGCCGCGTCGAGGCACCGGCCATTTTTGACGCCATGCGCGAGCACGGGGTCACCCACTATTGCGGCGCGCCCATCGTGCACGGTCTGTTGGTCAACGCCCCGGCCGCCATGAAGGTGGGGGTGCCCGCGGGCATCAGGGCCATGGTGGCGGGCGCCGCACCGCCGGCCTCGATGATCGAAGGCATGGAGCAGATGGGTTTTGACCTCACCCATGTGTACGGTCTGACCGAGGTCTACGGACCGGCCACGGTCTGCGCCAAACACGAAGCCTGGGATGCGCTGGACATTGGCGAACGCGCCCGGCTCAACGCGCGCCAGGGCGTGCGCTACCACCTGCAGCGCGACGTGCGCGTGCTCGACCCCGAGACCATGAAGCCCGTGCCGCAGGACGGCGAAACCATGGGCGAGATCATGTTCAAGGGCAACATCGTGATGAAGGGCTACCTGAAGAACCCCAAGGCGACGGCGGAGGCGTTTGTCGGCGGCTGGTTCCACAGCGGTGATCTGGCGGTGCAGTACCCCGACGGCTATTTCAAGATCAAGGACCGCAGCAAGGACATCATCATCTCGGGCGGCGAGAACATCTCGTCCATCGAGGTGGAAGATGTGCTGTACCGCCACCCCGACGTGTTGGCCGCCGCTGTGGTGGCGCGGCCGGACCCGAAGTGGGGCGAGACGCCGTGTGCCTTCGTGGAACTGAAGTTCGGCGTGCACACCACACCCGAAGAGATCGTGGCGCACTGCAGGAAGCACCTCGCGGGTTTCAAGGTGCCGCGTTTTGTGGTGTTCGGTGAACTGCCCAAGACGAGCACCGGGAAGATCCAGAAGTTCGAGTTGCGCAAGCGGGCTGGGTCGGCGGCGGCGATTGACGTCTGACTTTTTTCGAACCTGCACCTCGCGCCGATACCTCGAGCCTGCACCTCGCGCAGGTCGATGGCGTCACCCCCGTTCTCCGGCCCACGCTCGCCGTCGGCCGTTCGTGCGCTTAGCCGTTACGAACAAGTGGCATCAATCCCCCGCCACGATCCCCTCGCGCCGCGGGTCGGCGCCGCCGAACCACACCGGCTCGCCGTGTGCCTGGCCACGCACGATGGCCTGCAGGCCGCTGGGCATGGGCGTTTCGCTGACCGTGTGACCGCGCTGCTGCAGCGCCTGCACCGTGGTGGCGGGGAAGCGCCCGGCTTCCAGCATCAGCGGGCCGCCCAGCGTGCCGAAATTGGGCAGGTCGATGGCAGCCTGGGGCAGCAGGCCCCAGTGGAGCACGCCCAGCAGCGTCTTGGCGGTGAAGTGGATGATCAACGCGCCGCCGGGGCTGCCCGCGCTCATGAGCAACTGGCCACTGTCTCGATCGAACACCAGGGTGGGCGACATGGACGAACGCGGTCGTTTGCCGGGCTCGACGCGGTTGGCCACCGGCCGGCCCTGCGCGTCGGTGGGTGTGAAGCTGAAATCGGTGAGCTGGTTGTTGAGCAGGAAGCCGCCGGGGCGCGTGGGGTCGGTGCTCACCATCAGCCGCGCGCCAAAGCCCGCTTCGATGGTGGTGGTCATGGCCAGGGCGTTGCCCAGGCCATCGACGATGCTGATGTGGCTGGTGCCGTACTCGGGTTGCTCGGGCATCGCGGCCCAGGCACTGGGCACGCCGCCGGGCTGGCCGGCCGGGGCCTGTGGCGAACGCGTGGGGCCCAGCAGCCGGGCGCGCTCGTCGAGGTAGCGGGCGTCGAGCAGGCTACCCCAGCGGCCGGCCGGCGGGGCGACGAAGTCCGGGTCGGCCAGGTACTGGGCGCGGTCGGCGAAGGCCAGGCGGGACGCCTCGGCGTAGGCGTGCAGCCAGTCGGGGCCGGGCCGGCCGTCAGCCAGCGGGGTGGTGGCTTGCGGCGTGCGCGCCAGCAGGCCCAGGACCTGGCCGATGGCGATCGCGCCCGAGCTGGGCGGCGGAAAGCCGCACAGGCGCAGCGCGCGCTGCGGCGCCGCGTGCTCGTGGCACAGCGCCTCGCGTTCTTTCGGCCGGTAGCCAGCCAGGTCGTCCAGGCCCAGCCGGCCGGGGTTGGTCGGATGCGACTGGACCTTGTGCACGATGGCCTGTGCCACCGGGCCGCTGTACAAAGCCTGCGGCCCCTGCGCCGCGATGGCCCGCAGCACCGCGGCGAGCTCGGGGTTGCGCAGCACATGGCCCACCGGGTGGGGCTGGCCGTCCGCGCGGTAGAAGTAGGCGGCGGCCACCGGGTCCTGCCGCAGTGCGGTCTCGCCCTGCAGCAGGGTGTGCAGGCGGGGGCTGACGGCAAAGCCCTGTTCGGCCAGCGCAATGGCGGGCTCGAACAATCGCGCCCAGGGCAGGCGACCGTGCTGGCGGTGCGCCTGGGCCAGCATCGCCACAGCCCCGGGCACCCCGACCGAGCGGCCGCCCACCACCGCTTGCGCGAAGGGCAGGGGCCGACCGTCGGTGTCCAGGAACAGCTTCTCGTGGGCCGCCGCGGGCGCGGTTTCGCGTCCGTCGAACGCCTGGACCCGCCGGCCGTCGTGGTGCAGCAGAAAGGCGCCACCCCCGATGCCGCTGGACTGCGGCTCCACCAGCGTGAGCACCATCTGCACCGCGATCGCGGCGTCCACCGCACTGCCGCCGGCGCGCAGCACCTGGGCGCCCGCGTCGGTGGCCAGCGGGTTGGCGGCCGCCACGGCGAAGTGGCGTGTGGTCCAGCCCGGTTTCTCGGTGAGGCCGGAAGCGCTTTCGGGCTGTACCGGCAGGTCCGGCGCCTGGTAGGTCCAGCCGCGTCCGGCCGGTGGTGCGCCGCAGGCGGTCAGCAGCAGCGCCGTGAGCAAGACGGACAGCCATGCAAACAAACCGTAACCATTGACGGGCGTGCGATGCGGCGAAAGTGTGTGTTTGGTCATGACAAGTCCAGTTGGCGGATGGGCGGTCACAGGGATGCGTGATGGATTGCCGCTGGTCAAGCGGTGACGATTGGCCTCGCGCTATTCTGAAGTTCTGAAGCTTAAAGTCGAGCCTTTGTCCCCACACACCAAGCAAGAAGGACGTCCGGATGTCGTTTTCCCCGCCGCCGCTCGTGGTTCCCGGTGCCCCCAGTGCGGCGTTCCGTTCCGATGTGCACAGCCTGCCCTTGCTCATGGTGGCGATTCAGGCCCAGCACAGCCAGCCCATCGTGAGCCTGCGCGAGGCCTTGCTGCAACTGCACATCCTGGATGCCGCCACGATCAGGGCCCTCGTCGAGGAAGACCCCAACTTGCTGCGCTCGCGCGCGGGGGAACTGGTGCAGCGCGTGCTGTTGACGGACGATGAGCTGCACCGGGCACTGGCGCGGGTCGCGGGTGTGGTGGAGGTGGAAGTGCTGGGGTTCGACGTGCCGCGCAAGGCTTTCGAGCTGCTGCCGCTGCGCCAGGCCTTTGCCCACCACGTGGTCCCGCTGGGCATGGCCGACGAGCAGTTTTTTATCGCCTCCTGCATGCCCACCAGCCCGGAGCTGCACCGCGAGCTGTGCTCGCTGACGGGGCACTCGGTCAGCCTGGTCTGGGCCAGCCGGGAGGCGATCGCGCGGCGGCTGGAGCTGCAGTCCCGCATCGAACACGCAAGCCACGGCCAGATCGATGGCGCGGTCGTGGGTGACGTGGTCCACAAGCTGGTGTCGACGCCGCCCGCGGCCACATCCGGCGATCAGTCGATGATCGAGGATCTGGTCATGCAGGCCATGTTGGAGGCGGGCAGCGGGGCCGAGGCCGAGCAGCTCGCTTCGGCCAGCGAGTCGGCCGGCCTGGTGCGGCTGATCAACCAGATGATCGCCGAGGCGCAACGCACGCATGCGTCCGACATCCACATCGAGACCAACCCGGGCGACGCGCTCACGGCGATCCGGTTCCGCCGCGACGGCGATCTGGAACCCTATGTGTGGCTGCCCGCCAAACTGCGGGCACCATTGGTCTCACGCATCAAGATCATGGCCCGGCTGGACATTGCCGAGCGGCGGCGCCCGCAGGACGGCAAGATCGATTTCTCGGAGTTCGGCGGCAATGCCCTGGAGCTGCGCGTGGCCGTGATGCCCACGCACGACGGGCTGGAGGACGTGGTGCTGCGCCTGCTCGAATCGGCCAAGCCGCTGCCGCTGTCCCGGCTGGGCCTGCAGCCACGCGACCTGGACCTGATCGCCGGGTTTTCACAACGCACCTATGGCATGGTGCTCGCCGCGGGCCCCACCGGTTCGGGCAAGACCACCACGCTGCACTCCATGCTGTCGGAGGTGAACACCAGCGAGCGCAAGATCTGGACCGCCGAGGACCCGATCGAGATCACCCAGCCGGGGCTGCGCCAGGTGCAGATGAACACCAAGATCGGCCTGACTTTTGCCAGCGCTATGCGCGGCTTCCTGCGGGCCGATCCGGACATCATCATGATCGGTGAAATCCGCGACAGCGAAACCGCCAAGATCGCGATCGAAGCCTCGCTCACCGGCCACCTCGTGCTCTCGACGCTGCACACCAACAACGCGTGCGAGAGCGTGGTGCGGCTGCTCGATCTGGGCATGGACCCGATGAACTTCGCCGACTCGCTGCTGGGCATCGTGGCGCAGCGCCTGGTGCGTGCCTTGTGCACCCACTGTGCGCAGTCCGCCCCGCTGGACGAAGAAGCCTGGGAGGCCTTGCTGCAGGAGTACATGGAAGGCAGCGAACTGAGCCGTCCGCAGGCCGTGGAGCGTCTGCTGGCCGCCACGGGCGCCGAATCGCAGGGGCAGCTCCAGATCCGCCATGCGGTGGGCTGCGAACACTGCGGTGGCAAAGGCTACAAGGGGCGGGTGGGCATCTATGAAATCCTGCAGAACAGCCACGCCATCAAAGAGCTGATCCAGAACCGGGCCCGGCCGTCGGAGATCTTCGAGACGGCGGTGAACGAAGGCATGCGCAGCCTGCGCCACGACGCGCTGGAAAAGGTGGTGCAGGGCCAGATCGACCTCAAACAGGCTCGCACGGCTTACCGGTAAGCCCCTTAGATACTGACACGTTCAGGGATGGATCCTCCGGCGCGAGATGCCGCACCCAGGATGCGGTGGAACCGGCTCTGCCGGGCCACACGCATCGCCCCCTTGAGGGGGGCGCGCGAAGCGCGGCGGGGGTGTTCCGTCTTAGCGCGGCGCCAGGCGGATCGCGCCGTCCAGGCGGATCACCTCGCCGTTGAGCATGTCGTTTTCGATGATGTGTTTGGCCAGCTTGGCGTAATCCTGCGGCGTGCCCAGGCGGCTGGGGAAGGGCACGCTGGCGGCCAGCGCGTCCTGCACCTCCTGCGGCATGCCGAACAGCATGGGCGTGCCGAAGATGCCAGGGGCGATGGTCATGTTGCGGATGCCGTTGCGCGCCAGGTCGCGCGCGATCGGCAGTGTCATGCCGACCACGCCGCCCTTGGAGGCCGCGTAGGCCGCCTGGCCGATCTGGCCGTCGTAGGCCGCGACGCTGGCGGTGCTGATCATCACGCCGCGCTCGCCGGTGGCCTCGGGTTCGTTCTTGCACATGGCTTCCGAGGCCAGGCGGATCATGTTGAAACTGCCGACCAGGTTGACCATGATGGTCTTGGTGTAGACGGCCAGCGAGTGCGCGCCGTTCTTGCCCACGGTCTTTTCGGCGGGCGCGATGCCGGCGCAGTTGACCAGCCCCATCAGCTTGCCCATCGAGACCGCCTTGGCGACAACGGCCTGTCCGTCGGCTTCGTTGCTCACATCGCATTTGACGAAGGCGCCACCGATCTCCTTGGCGACCGCTTCGCCTTTTTCGGCCTGCATGTCGGCGATCACGACGGTGCCGCCGTTGGCCGCCAGCATGCGCGCCGTGCCTTCGCCCAGACCGGACGCGCCGCCGGTGACGATGAATACCTTGCCTTGAATGTCCATGGGTGTGCTCCTCGGGTGGTGAGTTGACGTTGACGTAAACGTCAATTATCGCTTACGTGCCCGGCCGGCTTCAGGCGGCCGGGAGTTCCAGGGTGACGTCGGTGCCGTGGCCCGGTTCACTGGACACGTGCAGCCAGCCGCCGTGCAGATCGACGATGCGTTTCACGATCGCCAGGCCCAGACCTTTGCCGCCTTCGCCGGTGGCGGGCGCCACGCTGGATCGGCTCTGGTAGAAGCGGTCGAACAGGCGGGGGATCTCCTGGGCCGGAATGCCCGACCCGTTGTCGTTCACCCGCACCGTGACCACCTCGCCGTGTGTGCTGGTGCGGTGGTCGGCGCTCAGCTGGATCACGCTGCCGCTGCCCGAGAACTTGAGCGCGTTGTCCACCAGGTTGGCCACCGCGCGTTCGAACAATTCGATGTCCACCGCGGCCAGCGCGGGGCGTTGTGGGGCGCCGGGGCGCTCGGCCATCTGCAGGCGAATGCCCTGAAGGCGCGCCCGCTCGGCAAAACGCATGACCACGTCGTCCAGCAGCTCGCCCAGGTCCAGCACCTCGGCGTTGAGCTTGAAAGCCGGTTCGTCCAAGCGCGCCAGATCCCCCAGGCTTTGGACGAGGCGGGTCGCGTTGTGCGTGTTGCGCAAGGCCACCGCGACCAGCCGGCGGTCTTCGTCGCGGGTGGCGTCGCCGGTCCAGCGGGCGTCGAGGGTTTCGAGGCAGGCGGTGGTGGCGGTCAGCGGCGAGCGCAGATCGTGCGAGAGGTTGCTCACGCCCTCGCGGCGGAAGTGGTCCAGGCGCCGCAGCGTGCTCCACTGCCGCCGCAGGGTCTGGAGCATGGCGTCGATGCCGCCCGCGAGCTGGCCGAATTCATCGTTGCCATGGGCATCGGGCAGGTCGAGCGATGGACCCGGCCCGTCCGGGTCGCTCGAGGCCATACCTTCGAGGCCTTCCTGCGTGACCCGGCCGACCGATTGGGTGAGTCGCGACAGCGGGCGCGTGATGGTGGCGGTGGCCCAGGTGGCAAGCAGGGTGGCGAAGGCCACCACCGCGAGCACCATCAGCAAGGCGGGCTGGGACAGCGTGCTGCGCAGGGCCGCCATGCGCCCCTCGCCGAAAGCGCGGGGGCGCGAGACCAGATACAGGTAGCCGTCGACGGGCCGGTTGGGCTGTATGGCGGCGAACCGCAAAGGGCGCGCCGCGATGACCACGCGCTTGTCCATGTGCTCGGGGTCGTCGCCCAGCACATAGGGCATGGGCGTGTCGCCAGCGGCCTCCAGGACCGGCCCGATGCGCACCTTGAAACCCGGCGCGAGTTGGGCCTTTCCGGTGGAGCTGAGCACGGTGCCCTGCGTGTCCAGCAGGTAGAGCTGGGTGTCGGGCTCGTAGAGCACCAGGTTGGACAGGAAGTCGTCGAAGTCTTCGCCAAAACGCGACCGCATCCCCAGCAGGTCGTTGTGCTGCAGGACCACGCGTTTCAGGAAAGCGTCGGCCCGGTAGTAGGCCGACTCGTGTTCAAAACGCTCATAGGCCAGCACGATGGCGACCACCACGCCCAGCGCGGTGAACAGACCGGTGAGGAAGATCGTGAGGGCGATCTTGAGGCGAACCTTCATGGTTCAGTGCCAGGGCGCTCGCGCATCTTGTAGCCGGCACCCCGCACGGTGAGGATGAACTCCGGGCGCAGCGGGTCGGCCTCCAGCTTCGCACGCAAGCGGTTGATGTGGGTGGTCACCGTGTGTTCGTAGCCGTCGTGCGTGTAGCCCCAGACGGCGTTGAGCAGCTGCCCGCGTGAAAACACGTGGCCGGGGTGCTGGGCGAAATGCAGCAGGAGGTCGAATTCGAGCGCCGTGAAATCGAGCGCCATGCCGCGCACTCGGGCCACGCGCTTGACCTGTTGGATCTCCAGCTCGCCGTTGACCAACCAGACGCTGGTGTCCGCGGCCTGGCTCTGGGCCGCCTGCGCCGCGCGCAGCAACTCCGAGCGGCGCAACAGCGCCTTCACGCGCGCCAGCAATTCGGCGATGGAGAAGGGCTTGGTGAGGTAGTCGTCGGCCCCGAGCTCCAGGCCCAGCACCCGGTCGAGCTCGGTGGATTTTGCGGTGAGCATCAGGATGGGGGTGTGGTCGCCACGGGCGCGCAAGGTCTTGCACACCTCCAGCCCGTCCAGGCCCGGCATCATCAGATCGAGCACCAGCAGGTCGTGTCCCGCCGTGGTCTGCAGCGCCAGCGCCGACGGTCCGTCGCGGGTTTCGCTCACGCCATAGCCGGCACCGCGCAGGTTCAGGGCCAGCAGGTCCCGGATGTCGGTCTGGTCCTCGGCGATCAGGATCTGCTTCATGGCGTTCATGGGAGTGGGTCCGCTGCGTGAGCGATTTCTTACGCGATTGTTATCGAAATGTGATCTTTCGATAGCGGGCTGTGATCTGGGCTGACCACATTGGAGGCACCGAACCCGACCTGGAGCCCGCCATGAACACCTCCCACTTGTCTGCCTTGCCAACGCCCAACCTGGGCACCGTCTGCTGGACGGAGATGGTGAGCCACCGGAGCTATCTGATCCGCTTTGCCCAGCGCAAGCTCCACGACCCGATGCTGGCTGAGGACTTGGTCCACGACGTGTTCGAGGCGGTGATGTCCGGATGCGCCGCGTTTTCCGGCCGCAGCGCGCTGCGCAGCTGGCTCACCGGCATCCTGAAGAACAAGCTGGTCGATCTGATCCGGGACCGCGCCCGCTACCAGGAGATGGACGCCGAAGACGACGATGCCGTGTCATTCGAATGCGACGCCGCCCGCCCGGACGAACTGGCCGAGCACCGCGAGCGCCTGGCGCAGACCCTGGCGCGCATCGAAGACCTGCCCCAGGGTTTGCGCGATGTGATGCGCTGGCGCGTGCTGCACGACGACGACACCGAGGTGGTGTGCGAGCGTCTGGCGATCAGCCAGGACAGCCTGTTCGTGCGCCTGCACCGGGCGCGCAAACAACTGCTGTGCTGAAAGCCCGCAGGGTCGTTGTGCCGTGGACCTCGACCGCAGCCCAGGTGGCGTTGCTGGAACTGTCACCGGTTTGGCACCCGGTTTTCACCAACCTGTCACACAGGGGCGGTAGCCTGCGGTCACCATTGACCCGCGCACGGAGCCGCCCATGTTTGACAGCCACGACGAGTTGCTCGCCCGCATCCACAACGACCTCATGGACGGCTACGACGAAGAGCTGGAGATGGAGATCGAAGACCGCCACGTGGACGCGCTCGGCGGTGCGCTGGACCCCGAAGCGCTGCGGCAGCAGAAAGAGAGTCGGCGCACGTATTTCCGCGAACTGTTCCGCCTGCAGGCCGAGCTGGTGAAGCTGCAGGACTGGGTGCAGGCCACCGGGCACAAGGTGGTGATCGTGTTCGAGGGGCGCGACGCGGCCGGCAAGGGCGGGGTGATCAAACGCATCACCCAGCGCCTGAACCCGCGTGTGTGCCGCGTGGTCGCGCTGCCAGCGCCCAACGACCGCGAGCGCACGCAATGGTACTTCCAGCGCTACGTGCCGCACCTGCCGGCGGGCGGCGAGATCGTGCTGTTCGACCGCAGCTGGTACAACCGCGCCGGCGTGGAAAAGGTGATGGGCTTCTGCACCGAGGAGCAGTACGAAGCCTTCTTCCGCGACGTGCCCGAGTTCGAGAAGATGATCGCGCGCTCGGGCATCCAGCTCATCAAGTACTGGTTCTCGGTGTCCGACGCCGAACAGGAACTGCGCTTTCTCGGCCGCATCCACGACCCGCTCAAGCAATGGAAGCTCAGCCCCATGGACCTGGAGAGCCGCCGCCGCTGGGAGCTCTACACCAAGGCCAAGGAAGTGATGCTGGAGCGCACCCATATCCCCGAGTCGCCCTGGTGGGTGGTGCCGGCCGACGACAAGAAAAAGGCCCGCCTCAACTGCATCCACCACCTGCTGTCACAGATGCCGTACCACGAGATCGAACGCCCGGGCATCGAACTGCCCGAACGCATGCGCCACGAAGACTACCGCCGCCACCAAGTGCCGGGCGAGATCTACGTACCGCAAGTGTTCTAAAAAGCCAAAGGCCCGCAACAGCGGGCCTTTGGCTTTGAACCGGGAACGCGGTGGAACCGGCTTCGCCGGGCCACTCGCGTTGTCCCCCTTCGGGGGGAAGCCGCGAAGGCGGCGCAGGGGGGTACTTACTTATAGCCCACGCGGTCCAGCATCTGCTGCACCTTGGTCATGTTCTTCGCCACAACGCCCAGCGGAATCTGCTCGGCCTTGAAGTTGTCGCCGCCCATGGCCTTGATGGCCGGGTTGTCCACCTTCAGACCCTTGGCGGCCGGGAACTCGTTGTTGCCGTTGGCGAAGTAGTCCTGTGCGAAGGGGCTGGACAGGAACTCCATGAAGGCGATGGCGTTGTCCTTGTTCTTGGCGTGTTTGGCCACGGCCGCGCCGGCGATGTTCACGTGGGTGCCGCTGGTGCCCTGGTTGGGGAACACCACGCGCACTTTTTCCATCACCGCGCGGTCCTCGGGTTTGCTGGACTTGATCAGGCGGGCCACGTAGTAGGTGTTGGTCAGTGCCACACCGCATTCGCCGGAGGCCACGGCCTTGACCTGATCGGTGTCACCGCCCTTGGGAGCGCGTGCCATGTTGTCCACCACGCCCTTGAGCCAGGCTTCACCCTTGGCATCGCCCAGGCGCTCGACCACGGTGGAGAACAGCGACATGTTGTAGGGGTGCGAGCCCGAGCGGGTGCAGACCAGGCCCTTGAGCTTGGGGTCCGCCAGTTGTTCGTAGGTGGCCACGTCGTCGGCCTTGACACGCAGCGGGTCGTACACGATCACGCGGGCGCGGGTGGAGAAGCCGGTCCAGGTCACGCCATCCTTCGTTGCGTCCGCACGCAGGTTGGCGGGAATGGCAGCGTCCAGTTTGGCCGACTTGATCGGCTGGAACAGGCCTTGGCTGTCGGCGCTGGCCATGCGGGCCGCGTCCACCAGCATGATCACATCGGCGGGCGAGGCGGCGCCCTCGGCGCGCAGGCGCGCCACAATGCCCGCGTCGTCCGCGTCCACCCGGTTGATCTTGATGCCCGTGGTCCTGGTGAACGTGTCGTACATCACCTCGTCGGTCTGGTAGTGACGGGCGGAGTACAGATTGAGCACCTTGTCCTGGGCCAGTGCCTGGCTCTGGATGGCCAGGGCGCAGGCGGCGGTGGCCAGAACGACGGGAAGCTTGACGGTGTTTCGCATGGGTGGGGCTTTCAGGATGGCAAGGAATCCCGCGCATGGCTGGAAACATCCAGTAACGCAGGCAGGTTTAAACTGTAAAAGATGCTAACACAAACACGAATGCTTCTTAATAAGTTCCTGTTGACCTGGGTCAATGTCCTGGCACTGGCGGTGCTCGCTGGCTGCTCCATCCTGCCCATGGGCACGCCCAAGCCGTCTCCCGGGCCCGAGGTCACGGTGCCCCCGGACGTAGCGCCCGCGCGCCGGCCGCCCCGCCTGGGTCTGGCGCTGGGTGGCGGCGCAGCGCGGGGTTTCGCCCATGTCGGGGTGATCCAGGTGCTGGAGCAAAACGGCATCCGGCCGGATCTGGTGGTCGGCACCTCCGCGGGCAGCCTGGTCGCGGCGCTCTACGCCAGCGGCAAGAGCGCCGCCGAGCTCGAACGCGCCGCGCTTACCATGGAGGAGGCCGCGCTGACCGACTGGACCATGCCCTTGTTCAGCCGCGGCATGCTGCGCGGCGAGGCGCTGGCGCGCTATGTGCGCCAGGCCGTCGATGGGCGCCGGATCGAAGACATGGCACTGCCCCTGGGCATTCTGGCCACCGATCTGGGAACCGGGCAGGGCGTGCTGTTCCGGCGTGGCGATGCTGCCCAGGCGGTGCGGGCGTCGAGCGCGGTGCCGGGTGTCTTCAACCCCGTGAGCATCACGGGCCGCGACTATGTGGACGGTGGGCTGGTGGCGCCCGTGCCGGTGAGTCAGGCGCGCGCCATGGGGGCCGAGGTGGTGTTGGCGGTGGACATTTCCAATGTGCCCGAGGGGAACCAACCCAACGGCAGCCTGCAGGTGCTGTTGCAGACCTTTGCCATCATGGGGCAGACCATCAACAAGTACGAGCTCGCGGGGGCCGACGTATTGCTTCGGCCGGCACTGACCGGCGTGGGCAGTGCGGACTTCGCGGCCCGCCAGCGCTCCATCGAGGCGGGGCGGGTGGCCATGCGTGCAGCCATGCCACGGCTGAAGGCACAGCTGGCGCAACTGAAGTAGCTGTGTTTGCGGCGGCCATAAAAAAAGCCCTCACTTTGCAGCGAGGGCTTAAGGGGTCCGATGAAACCGAATTTCGAAAAGGACCCGAGGAGACAACCAGAAAAAACGGACCAGATGAATGGCGCCGCCTTCCGAGGTCTGGCGCCATCATGCCGTGACCATATGGTGGTCGATTTGACCGAAGTCAAGACCCCGATCAACGGCACGATTGCGGGTCAGTTCAACGTTTCTTGGCAGCGGCCTTGGTGGCGCTGACGGCTTGCGAAGTCACGGTGTTGAAGTTGGCTTCGGCCATTTCGGTGGCTTGCTTGACAGCCTTCTGCACCGATTCCATGGCGTTGTTGGCGGCAGAGACGGCGCTCTTCATCACGGCCACGGCGGTTTCGGAACCGGCGGGAGCGTTCTTGGAAGCGTTGTCCACGACGGACATGAATTTCTTCTGTGCGTCGGCGGCCTGGGCTTCAGCGGCCTTGCCGAATTCGGCGCCGGTGCCCGAAGCGATGTCGTACAGGTGGCGGCTGTAGGCCACGGTCTTTTCGGCCAGGGGCTGCATCAGGCTGGCTTGCAGCGTCAGCAGTTCCTGTGCGTCTTTCACGCTCAGGATGGCTTGGGCGCTGTTGGCGGATTCGGAAAGGGCGGCCTTGGTGGCCTGCACATTGAGCTCGACCAGTTTTTCAACGCCTTCGAAGGCTTTCTGGGTCAGGCCGAAAATGGTTTCGATGTTGGCTTTCTGGGCGGCAACGATTTGTTCAGCGGTCAACATAGTGAATACTCCTTGAGTTTGGTTTACAGGTTTAGTTGAGAGCTGCTCGAGAACACCGCGCTGTCTGTACGCTGTTGTTTTCGTTCGCTTTGCTGCGCTGCAACATGACTCGAATTATAGGGATAACCCGATCGAGCGCAAGTGGTTTTTGTTGCACTGCAGCAATCTAGGGGCGGTTTTCTAAAACACGGGCGATCCACCCCGGTTTCCCGCTGCGGACACAATGGGTTCGCCCATCTGTCGAGGTCCCGCCCGCCGTGCACGCTTACTACGCCGACCACTTCATCCTGCCCCTACCCAGTGGCCACCGCTTTCCGATGGCCAAATACGGGCGCTTGCGCGAGCGCCTCGCCGCCGAATGGCCGCAGGTGCGTCTGGGGCAGGCGCTGCCCGCCAGCGACGGCGAGCTGGCGCTGGTGCACACGCCGGGCTATATCGGCGCCATCCGTCAGGGCACGCTGGAAGCCAGTGCGCAGCGCGAAATCGGTTTCCCCTGGAGCCCGGCCATGTGCGAACGGGCCCGGCGCTCGGTGGGTGCAACCATCCAGGCCTGTCGCGATGCGATGGCGGGCGATGGGCTGGCGGCCAACCTGGCCGGGGGCACGCACCACGCCTACGCCCACAAAGGCAGCGGCTTCTGCGTCTTCAACGACGCCGCCGTGGCGACCCGGCTGATGCAGGCCGAACACGCGCGCCATCACCGCGCCCGCGGGCCGTTGCGCGTAGCCATCATCGATCTGGACGTGCACCAGGGCAACGGCACGGCCAGCGTCTTCGCCACCGACGACTCGGTGTTCACGCTCTCGCTGCACGGTGCGAAGAACTTCCCCTTTCGCAAGGAGCCGAGCGACCTCGACGTGGAACTGCCCGACGGCTGCGGCGATGCCGAGTACATGGAGGCGCTGGAGCGTGCGCTCGACGAGTTGGCGCGCCGCTTCGATCCCGGTCTGGTGATCTACCTGGCCGGCGCCGACCCGCACGAGGGCGACCGCCTTGGGCGTCTGAAGCTCAGCTTCGACGGGCTGGAAGCGCGCGATCGCCGCGTGATGGACTGGGCCTGGCAGCGCCGCCTGCCGCTGGCCTTTGCCATGGCCGGTGGCTACGGCACCGACATGGAGGCCACGGTGCAGGCGCAGGTGAACACCTACCGCGTGGCCCTGGACTACCACGCGCGCTGGGCCGCGTTGGCCCGGCGCGCGGCACCCGATGCCCCTGTGCCCACGGCGACGTGGGCGACACCCGGCGCCGAGCCCCGCTGGCAGAATGCCGCGCCATGAACACGAGCGCCCCAGCAACCCTCGCCGCGCGCCCCCAGGCCAAGGCCCGGGACCACTACCGCGTCTTCCGCGCCATCGGTACGCGCTGGAGCGACAACGACATCTACGGCCACGTCAACAACGTCGTCTACTACAGCTGGTTCGACACCGCCGTGAACGCCTGGCTGATCGAGCGGGGTGCGCTGGACATTCACGGTGGCGGGGTCATTGGTCTCGTGGTGGAGACCCAGTGCAATTACTTCGCGCCGCTGGCGTTCCCGCAAGCCGTGGAGGCCGGCCTGCGCGTGGCCCACCTGGGCAGCTCCAGCGTGCGCTACGAGGTGGGTCTTTTTGCGCAGGACAGCGACTCCGCCGCCGCCTGCGGTCACTTCGTCCACGTGTACGTGGACCGCGAAACACGCCGCCCCGTGCCCTTGCCGGCCGCGCTCAAGTCGGCGCTGGAGTCGATCCTGTGACAGCGGCAGCGCCTTGCCGGGGTTCTTGACATAATTGACGTTTACGTAAACGTCAATAAAACGGAGATCACGCATGACCCTCAATCCCCCGTCTTCGGCCCCCGCGGCGCCCATCGACGCCGCCAGCGTGGACACCGCCATCACCAGCCGCATGTCGGTCCGCGCCTTCCTGCCCCAACCGGTGCTGCGCGAGACCATCGAGCACCTGTTGCGCGTGGCCAGCCGTGCACCGTCGGGCACCAACACCCAGCCCTGGAGGGTCTACGTGCTCCAGGGTGCGAGCCGCGACACGCTGGTGGAGAAATGTTGTGCCGCGCACGACGCCCTGCGTGCCGATCCGTCGCTGGCGTCCGAGTACCGGGAGGAATACGACTACTACCCGGAGAAGTGGGTCAGCCCCTATATCGACCGCCGACGTGAAAACGGCTGGGGGCTCTACGGCCTGCTCGGCATCACCAAGGGCGACAAGGACAAGATGCACGCGCAGCACCAGCGCAACTTCCGTTTCTTCGACGCGCCCGTGGGGCTCATGTTCACGCTCGACCGCGTGATGGGCCGTGGCTCGCTGGTGGACTACGGCATGTTCATGCAGAACCTCATGGTCGCCGCGCGCGGCCACGGCCTGCACACCTGCCCCCAGGCGGCCTGGAACGGTTTCGCGAAGATCATCCTGCCCCACATCGGCGCGGGCGAGAACGAGATGCTGGTCTGCGGCATGTCGCTCGGCTACGCCGACCCGGCCGACAAGGTCAACACTTTCGTCACGCCGCGCGAACCGGTCGAGAGCTTCACGCACTGGCTGGCGTAAAGCACCCCCCTGCGTCGCTTCGCGTCACCCCCCCCAGGGGGGCGCCACCAGCCGTCTGGCAAAGCCAGCCCGGCGGTGGCCCCGGTTGGTGTTGCTTCAAGCGCAGGGGAGGGGTCACTCCGGGTCCGGCACGTAGCCCGGGTGTTCGCCGGGGAAGGCGCGGGGATGGTATTCACGCGGCGGGCGATGGTAGGTCGGAATGATGCCCATGGCCATGAGGTTGGCGCGGCTGTCGTAGCGGATGCGCACGATCTCATCGGGCCGTGAACTGCGTCGTTCGAAGTCGGTGCGGCCCACCGGGTCGCGTTCCCGATCGCCGTGGCCGGTGCCCAATTGGGGACCGGCGGCCGACGGCTCGCTCCAGCGTTGCGACTTCTCCTGGAACGCGGGGCCGGAATCCGTCCCCGGCACCGGTGCGCTGCGCTCGTAGGGACGGATCTCCGGCTCGGGCGCGCGGTAGAACCTGCGTTCGCGGAACACCGCCACGCCGATCACGCCGACATCGTCCGGGCGGCCGGTGCGCGCGGCGTAGGAGCGCGACAAGCGGGTGAATTCGAAGGCCGCGATCTCGCGGCGGCTCTTGCGCCAGCCGCTCACGTCGTAGCGCTGCCCCGGCGCGAGCACGTAGCCGGGCTGCTCGAAGTCCGCGGTCTCGCCGGTGATGACGTTCACCCCATCGACCGACACCACGTTGAGCAGCCGTCCGCGGGTGGGGTTGTACAGCTCCACCGCGTAGCGTGCGCCCGGCTCACCCGCCACCCAGAACTCGCCCCGGTGGCGGTAGAGCGGCAGGATTTCACCGCTGTCGCGGTTGATGATGCGCACATCGGCCAGTTGGCCCTGGGCCATGGCGGGCAGTGCCGTCAGCAAGGCCGTGCCGGCGATGGCGCCCAGCGCCATGCGGCGGGTGAGTGGGGAGGTCTTGGGGTTCATGTCGGGTCTCCTGACACCTGTGTTGGTTGGGAGTCTGCAGTACACACGGCGCGCGTTAACGCTTGCCATGGTCGATGAAAAGCTTGTGTAAATCCGTGTTGCCAATGGTGCGACGTGCGGGCTTTGCGCCGGGGCTGGAATAATCGCCCCTTCCCATTTAATACCATCCAAGGACATTTCATGATCACCACTCCCAGCGGCCTGCAATACGAAGACACCGTGGTCGGCGGCGGCGAAGTCGCCCAGGCCGGTCGCCCGGTGCAGGTGCACTACACCGGCTGGCTGTTCAACGACGGCGTGCAAGGCGCCAAGTTCGACTCCAGCAAGGACCGCGGCCAGCCTTTCGAATTCCCGCTCGGCGCTGGCCACGTCATCAAGGGTTGGGACGAAGGCGTGCAGGGCATGGCCGTGGGCGGCACGCGCCGCCTGGTCATCCCGGCCGCGCTCGGCTACGGCGCGCGCGGCGCGGGCGGGGTGATTCCGCCCAACGCCACGCTGCTGTTCGAGGTGGATCTCCTGGCGGTATAAGGCTCCCCCCTGCGCCGCTTCGCGGCTTCCCCCCAGGGGGACCACGCCCTTGGACCGGCGGAGCCGGATCTTCGGCGTGTGCTGGGTGGGTCCTCGCGCTCCGGATGAGCGCGGGTCAATCGTTTAAACCGGAGTCATGCCTTGACCCAACGCCCCGCCATCCTGATCGCACGTGCCGTGTTTCCCGAGGTGGTGGCGCGCCTGCGTGAGCATTTCGAGGTCGAGACCAACGAGCTGGACGCGCCCTTCACGCCCGCGCAGCTGATCGAGCGGCTGCAGGGCAAGGTGGGGGTGATGACCACGGGCAGCGAGCGGATCGACGCGGCGCTGCTGGCGGCCTGCCCGCAACTGCGTGTCGTGGCCAACATCGCGGTGGGCTACAACAATTTTGACGTGCCGGCCATGACGGCCGCCGGCGTGCTCGCGACCAACACACCCGACGTGTTGACCGAGACCACCGCCGACTTCGGTTTTGCATTGCTCATGGCCACGGCGCGGCGCATCAGCGAGAGCGAGCATTTCCTGCGCGCCGGTCAGTGGAACCGCTGGGCGCTGGACATGTTTGCCGGTGCCGAGGTGCACGGCAGCACGCTGGGCATCCTGGGCATGGGGCGCATTGGCCAAGGCATCGCCCGGCGCGGCGCGCACGGCTTTGGCATGAACGTGATCTACCACAACCGCTCGCGGCTCGACGCCGAGAGCGAAGCCGCCTGCCGGGCGCGCTACGTCAGCAAGGCCGAGCTGCTGCAACAGGCCGACCACCTGGTGCTCGTCGTGCCCTACAGCGCCGAATCGCACCACACCATCGGTGCGGCCGAGCTCGCGCAGATGAAGCCCACGGCCACACTGATCAACATCGCGCGCGGCGGCATCGTGGACGACGCGGCGCTGGCCGTGGCGCTGCGCGAGAAGCGCATCGCCGCTGCGGGGCTGGACGTGTTCGAGGGGGAACCCCGGGTGCACCCGGACCTGTTGACCGTGCCCAACGTGGTGCTCACGCCGCACATCGCCAGCGCCACCTTGCCCACCCGTCTGGCGATGGCGAATCTGGCGGCCGACAACCTGATCGCCTATCTGGGCACCGGGCAGGCACTGACCCCCCTGAATCCTTCGGTTCAGGCGGGCAGCGGGCGCTGACCGCCGTCTGATCACTGTCTGGCCGCTGGGCCAGTCCATGGGTGTCAGCGGTCCGGGTCCACCCGCAGCAGCGGCAACACCGCTTCTTCGCCGGCCTGGCGGGCGTGTTCGCTGGCGTTGCGCCCATCGTGGTCGGCGCGCCGAAGGTCGGCGCCCGCGCCCAGCAGCAGACGGATCAGCGCGGCGTCACCGCGCCGCGCGGCCCACATGAGCGCGGTGCGGCCGTCGGCGTCGACGCTGTTCACGTCAACCCCTTGCGCCAGCAGGCTGCGCACCGCCGCAGCATTGCCCCGTGCGGCGGCGTCCAGCAGCTCGGAACCCGCTGGGGAAACGCCGCGGCGGGCCACCCCCGCCCCCATCTGTTGGCGGGACGAGTCCATGGGCGCGGCCTGCACTGGAGCTGGTGCTGGCGCCGCAGCGCCAACCGCATCGGCCGCATCGCGGTTCGCGCTGGCTTCCTCGCGGGCCAGTGGGCTGGCCGGTGCCGGGCGCATGGACCCGGGGGCCCCGGGTGCGGCGCGCGGTGATGACAACGGAGCAGGAGCAGGCGGCGGCGCTGGAGGGGCAGCGGTCGCCGGCAGGGGTTCTGACGTCGCTTCGTTGCGTTGGCGTTGCGCTTTGGCCTTGGGAGCCGGGGCCGCCTCTTGGACCGGAGCGGGTTCCACCGCCTTTCGGGAGGTGTCTGCGGCCGGTGGTGTGGCTTCGGGTGCGGGTGCGGCCGATGGCGGGGCTGGCAGTCCGAACGCGGCCTCACGCTCCTCGGGTGTGCCGCGGTCGAACTGCAGGACCAGCAGGCCGACCAGGCCAAGCACGGCCACGCTGCCCAGGGCCCGCCAGGCCCAGCGGTGGTCGTTGGCGGCGGGCTGCGGTTTCACGCCGGGCGTGCCGGCACGGCTGGCGGACTGCGCGGCGGCCACACTGCGTGCGTGGGTCAGCACGGCGTCACGCAGCGCCGGGTCGGGGCGCGCGCTGTCGAGCGCGTTGGCCTCGTGGTAACGGCGCAGCAGCAGGTCCTCGGGGCCCGGGCCGTGCGCTGGCGGGTGTGGCTGGTCGCGGTTCATGCGTGCGCCTCCAGGGTTTCGCGCAGGCGGGCGCGGGCGTAGCGCAGCCGGCTCTTGGCCGTCTCCGGGCTGACGCCGGTGGTCTGTGCGATTTCGGCCAGGCTCAGGCCGCCTTCGGCCTGCAGCAGGAACGCTTCGCGCTGCGCAGCGGGCAAGGCCGCGAGCGCGTCCAGCAGGGCCTGCGCCTGTTCGCGCGAGGTCAGCTGGCGCTCGGGGCCGAAGCCGGATGCGGCCGCCAGCGTGTCGGCCAGCGTCGCGCCTTCTTCGGTCTGTGCGTCCAGGCTGGTGTGGTGCTTGTGGGTGCGCCAGTGGTCCACCAGGCGGTGGTGGGCCAGGGTGAAGAGCCAGGTCCGAAAGCGCGCGCGGGCTTCGTATGCCGGGGCCTGCCGCGCGAGGCTGAACCACACGTCCTGCACCAGGTCGTCGGCCAGGGCGCTGTTGTTCACGCTGCGCTGAACGAAGCGCCACACGGGCAGGGCGTGGCGGTCGTACAGGGTTTCGAAAGCGCGTGCGTCACCGGCCACAAAAGCGTGCATGAGTTGCTCGTCGCTGGGGGAACCGGCCGCGTCCATGCGACCGATTATGGTGCTGCGCCCCCGCGACGCATCCGCGTGTCCGGCCCCTCAGCCGCTCAGTTCGGATCGGGCGCGTAGCGCGGGTAGGGGGCGCCGGGGAAGGGGTTGGGGCGGTGGGGCATCGCATCGGGGGGGATGACGCCCATGGCGATCAGGTTCTCACGGCTGTCGTAGCGGATGCGGATCAGCTCATCGGGCCGCTGGCTGCGGCGCTCGAACGTGGTGTGGCCCACCCAGGAGCCCTCGCGCTCGCCGTGGCCGGTGCCCAGGCGCGGCGCCGGGCTGGCGGGCGCCATGCGGCGCGATGCCACGGCCTCTTCGCGCGCCAGGGAGCCGTCGTGCTGTGCCTTGGCCTCGGCAGCGGGCGCCGGTGGGGGTGGTGGCACGCTGCTCGGCGCGGCGCTGCTGTCCTGGCTCATGGCCTGGGCCGATTCCCCCGCGCCCAGGCGTTCGCGCAGGGGGGCCTGGCTGTAGGGCTCGGGCGCGATCACCGCGGGCATCGGTGTCTTTTCGCGGAACACGGCGACTCCGATCACGCCCACCTGGGCGGCCCGCCCGGTGCGCGCGGCGTAGGACGCGGGCGCTGCGGTGAAGTGGAATGCGGCCACCTCGGCGTCGCTCTTGCGCCAGCCGGTGATGTCGTAGCGCTGCCAGGGACTGAGCACGTAGCCGGTCTGCTCCCACGAGGCGGTTTCGCCCGAAACGACGTTCACCCCATCAACCGACACCACGCTCATGATGCGGGCGTCCAAGGTGTTGCGCACCGACACGGCGTAACGCGCGCCCGGGCGGCCGACCACCCAATGTTCACCCCGGTGCCGGATCACCGGCAGCACCTCGCCGCTGTCGCGGTCGATCACGTGGACGTCGGCGATCCGTCCGACGGCCTGGGCGGGCAGGGCGCTGAACAGGGCCAGGGCGGCGAGCGCGGGCAGAGCCAGGCGCTGAAGAGGGGAACGACGGGGTTTCATGAAAGCTCCAGAAAGTGGATGGAGCTCACTGAAACGAACGGGGTCGCCAAATGGGGTTGAGCCGCCGCAGGTTCTTGTGAAACCGGTTGTAACGGCGCTTCAGCAGGCCTCGCAGGCGGCCAGGGCGTTGACCACAGCCAGCTGGGTCTGCACGGTCAGGAAGTCCAGAAACACGCGGGTGCGCCGCGGCATGAACTTGCGGCTCGGCAGCGCGGCGTAGAGCGTGTAGCGGCCGGTGATCCAGGGCGCGAGCACGCGCACCAGGGCGCCTCTGGCCAGGTGGGGCGCCGCCAGTTCCACCGTGGTCGCCGCGATGCCGGCGCCGTCGAGCGCGGCGCGCAGCTGCGTGTCGGTGTGGTTGGTCCAGAGCACGGCAGGCACGTCGATTTCGACGCTCTCATCGGCCTTGTCCGACCGGAACAGCTGCCAGCCGAGTTTGCGGTGGTTGTCGGGTTTGATGCGCAGGCACTCGTGCTGGACGAGCTCGGCGGGCGTCTGCGGCGCGGGCCGGCGCGCGAGGTAGGCCGGCGAGGCCACCAGGATGGCTTCGCCAGAGATGATCTTGCGCGCGATCACGTCGGCATCGAAGGACGTGGGGGCGCCAAGCAGGGTGACGTCGTAGTCTTCGATCGGTGGCTCGCGGTGGTTGTTCACCTCGATGTCGAGCTGGATCTTGGGATAGGCCTGGCGGAAACCCGCGACCAGTGGCGCGAGGACGTGCGTGGCCAGCACCGGCGGGGCCAGGATGCGCAGCACCCCGGCGAGCTCGTTCGTGTGCGAGCTCACCAGCGCGTGGGCCTCGTCCAGGTCCTGCAGGATCTGGCGCACCCGTTCCAGGTAGGTTTCGCCCGCCTCGGTGAGCGACAGACGTCGGGTGGTCCGGTGCAGCAGCCGGGTGCCCAGGTGCTCTTCCAGATCGGCCACCAGACGGGTCACCACCGCCGGGGAGATGTCCAGGGCACGACCGGCGGCGGCAAAGCCGCCTTCGTCGATCACGCGCTGAAAAACACGCATGGAGGTCAGTCGGTCCATAGGGCAGTCTCCAGGGTTTCAAGGGGACATTGTTTCTGTTTCAGCAATATAGCAGAGAGGATTTGCCTGTTTTTCTATGGAAACGGAAACTTTAAAGTTCACCCCATCGCAGCGCAAAACCTCAATCAACGCTTCGATGCTGGGCAGACCCTGATGTGTTTTGCGGCCTTTCCAGCCTCACCAACCCTGAAAGGAAACTTGTCATGAAACGCTCTTACTTCACCGCCATCACCCTCGCCATTGCCACCCTGTCCGCCGGTCACGCCCTGGCGGCCGACCCCGCAACGGCCAAGACCCGCGAGCAGGTCCGCGCCGAGCTGCTGGAAGCCCAGCGCACCGGCAACATCGTGGCCAACGCCGAAACCGGCGAGTTGCAGAACCAGGTCTACCCGGGCCGCTATGCCGCCGAGGTGGTTGCCCAGGGCAAGACCCGCGCCGAAGTCCAGGCCGAGCTGCGCGACGCGGTCCGCACGGGCGACGTCGTGGCCAACAGCGAAACCGGTGAAACGTTGAGCCAGCTCCATCCGCAGAACTACCCCGCCCAGGTCGTGGCCCAGCCCAGGACGCGTGTGGAAGTTCAGGCCGAACTGCGCGAAGCGGTCCGCACGGGCGACCTCGTGGCCAACGCCGAAACCGGTGAAAAGCTGAACCAGGTGTACCCCGGCCGCTACGCTTCCGAGGCGGTGGCCCAGGGCAAGACCCGCGCCGAAGTCCGCGCCGAGCTGATCGAAGCCCAGCGCACGGGCGACATCGTGGCCAACGGCGAAACCGGCCAGAAGCTCAACGAGCTGTACCCGAACCGCTACTCCGCGAAGTCGGTGAACTGATCACCGGATGCCGGTTCGACAGCCTGGTGGCCACCAGCCACCAGGCTGTTGTCGCATCTGGCGCCGATGCGGCGGGCGGTCCGTGAAAGGCCATCTGGTACAACCGGGCTCCAACCGAGGAGCGCGTGATGAGTCAGTTCAACAAGGTGGTGCTGTACACCGACAGCGATGGCCGTGCGAAATTTCGCGAGGAGGCCGTGCCTCTGACCGAGGGCACGCCCGCGGCCCGGCTGTCGCCGCTCATGGCCAGCGGCGGCTACCAGTTGCGCCAGAGTCCGGTGGGCTTTCGCAGCCAGTTCCATTGCACCGGTGCGCCGCAGTGGCTGTTCGTGCTGCAGGGGCGGATGGAGATCGGTCTGCAGGATGGCAGCTCGCGCGTCTTTGGCCCGGGTGATCACTTCTATTCCGCCGACACCTTGCCCGAGGGCGCCACGTTCGACCCGAAGCTGCACGGCCACTGGAGCCGGCAGGTGGGGGACGAGCCGCTGGTGACCTTGTTCGTGCGAGGGTGATTCGGGTGCACGGCCCGACCCGTTGAGAGGAAAACCAGGCCCTGGTTTACAGCGGCTTACACGCCCCGCTGGCGCCGCTTGCACACGCCCGGGCAATGGCTGAAACTGGTGGACCCGCCCGTCAGCCGCCATGGTCCACGTCGAATTCGCCCCCAGCCTGCGCCGCCATGTGGACTGCGCGCCGCAGCAGGTCGTGCCCGGCACGCTGCGCGAGGTGCTGGAGACCGCGTTGAGGGCCGCCCCCGAACTCGCGCACTACGTGTTTGACGACCAGCGTGCGGTGCGCAAACACGTGGCGGTTTTCGTGAACCGGCAGATGGTGCAGGACCGTGTGACGTTGAATCAGGGTTTGGTGGCCGGCGACAAGGTGCTGGTCGTCCAGGCGCTGAGCGGCGGCTGAACCCCACATCGAACCAAGGAGCCGGACATGCAGCCACTGTTGGTCGCCACCCGAAAAGGCCTGTTCGTGTTGCGTGGTGCTGGCACGGACTGGACCATCGCCGCCCACCACTTCCCGGGTGAGCCCGTCACCAGCGTGCTGGCCGACGCCCGCGATGGGGCCTGGTACGCCGCGCTGCGCATGGGCCATTTCGGCGTCAAGCTGCGCCGCAGCGCCGACCAGGGCCAGACCTGGCAGGAGATCGCCGCACCGGCCTTTCCCCTCAAACCCACCGAAGGCCCCTGGGCCGACGATCCCACCCCGTGGAGCGTGGACCTCATCTGGTCGCTCGCGTCGGGTGGCCCGGACCAGCCCGGCACCCTGTGGGCGGGCTGCATCCCGGCCGGGCTGTTCCGCTCCAACGACGCTGGCGCCAGCTGGACGCTCAACACCGCGCTGTGGGAACAGCCGGGGCGCCGCGACTGGTTCGGTGGTGGTTACGACCACGCCGGCATCCACTCCATCGTGGTGGACCCGCGCGATGCGCGCCACGTGACGGTGGCCGTGTCCTGCGGTGGTGTCTGGCAGACGCACGATGGCGGCGAGCATTGGGCGCTCACCGCAGCGGGCATGAAGGCCGACTACCTGCCGGTCGAAAACGCCGAGGACGGCAATACGCAGGACCCCCATTGCCTGGTGCAATGCGCCGCCCATCCCGACGTGCTGTGGGTGCAGCACCACTGCGGCATCTACCGCTCGGACAACGGTGGCCAGCGGTGGACGGGCATCGACGCTCCTGTGCCGTCCGGCTTTGGCTTTGCGGTGGCCTGTGATCCGCAGAACCCCAAGAGCGCCTGGTTCGTGCCGGCACAGGCCGATGCCTGCCGCATCCCGGTGGACGGCCGCATGGTGGTGACGCGCACCGACGACGGTGGTGCCAGCTTCCGGGTCTTTTCCAGCGGTCTGCCGCAGACCCACGCCTACCACTTGGTCTATCGACACGGTCTGGCCGTGGCCGACAACGGTCAGACCCTGGCCATGGCCTCGACCACCGGTGGCCTGTGGCTGAGCGCCGACGCAGGCGAGCACTGGCGAGGCGTGTCCAACGACCTGCCACCGGTGGCGATGCTGCGCTTCGCCTGAAGCGTTTCCTTCCTCCCCCTTCCTGCGTTTCCGATCGCGCGGTTCGCGCCGTCGCGGCAGCGTCTGCGCCTGCACGAAAGGCATGGGCATCGGCGTGGTGAGCGCCGAAGTGCTGCCCGATTCCGTGCGAACAAACCCCTGGCGCGCGCCCAGATCGGCTGTGCCTTAAGTGATTTTTAAGTTTCCGCTCTTTACATTTTCCGGTTGGCTGCGACTTGGGCAGACGTTCAATTCACTTGGAGGTGCTATTGATACGGATCGTTTGATGGCTCGCGGCATGGATGTGAACGAACAGTGTCGAGGAGCACACAATGGATGCGCACGGATTGAGCAGCCGCTTTGTTTTTGATGACCCGAAATACGCGGCCCTGGCGGCCGAGAGCGTGGACAAATACGCGCAAGGGTCTCCATTTCCCCATATCGCGTTTGACAACTTTCTGCCCGAGGACGTGGCGCAGGCGGTGTTGAGCGAATTCCCCAAGCCCGGCGACATCGACTGGCACAACTACAACCGCCAGACCGAAATCAAGCTGGTGTGCGCCGATGAAACCAAGTTCGGCCCGGTGACCCGCAACCTGTTCTACCAGTTGCATTCCCTGCCGTTTCTGCGCTTTCTCGAAAAAGTCACCGGCATTCCAAACCTGATTCCCGACCCGGCTTTGCGGGGTGGTGGGTTGCACCAGATCCGCAAGGGTGGCCTGCTCAAGCTGCACGCCGATTTCAACCACCACGACGCCACTTTTCTGGACCGCCGGGTGAACATCCTGCTGTACCTGAACAAGGATTGGAAAGAGGAGTACGGCGGCCACCTGGAGTTGTGGAACAAGGACACGTCGTTCTGTGGCGACAAGATCCTGCCGGTCTTCAACCGGCTGGCCATCTTTTCGACCACCAGCGAATCGTTCCACGGGCACCCCGACCCGCTCAATTGCCCGGAAGACGTGACCCGCAAGTCGCTGGCGCTGTATTACTACTCCAACGGTCGGCCCAAGGGCGAGGCCGACGGCATCCACACCACCATCTTCAAAGAGCGTCCCACCGAAGAGTTCAAAGGTGTTCTCTGGCGCATGGGCCAGGACTTTGCCCCGCCCATCCTGTGGCGCGCGGCCCGGCGCATGCGTGAGCGCTATTTCAGCGGAACGATCCAGAAGCGGGGCTGAGCGCTGAGCGCTCCGGCCTGACCGGTCGGGTGTTCAGGTTGGGGTTGGGGTGTCGGCGGCCATGGGAAAGCGGATGCGCGCCAGCAGCCCACCGGACGGCGCATCGGTGATCTCGAAATGGGCCGCGTGCAGATCGGCGATGCTTCTCACGATCGCCAGGCCCAACCCGCTGCCGGTGGATTGCCCCTGATCGAGCCGGACGAAGCGCTCCTGCACCCGCTCGCGGTCCGCGGCCGCGATGCCCGGTCCGTTGTCCATGACTTCCACCACCGCGTGGTGGCCTTCCACGCGCAAGGCGAGGTCCACGCGGGCCCCTTCGCCGGCGTAGCGCAGGGCGTTGTCCACCAGGTTGTCCAGCATGGCCCGCAGCGCCTGCGCATCGCCCCGCACACAGGCTGGGTCGGCCGAGGTCAGACCCAGATCGATGCGGTGTTCGGCGGCACGCGCCGCGAAGGACACCACCACCTCGCGTACCAGCGCGTCCAGTTGCACCATGGCGTGTTCGGAACGGCGGGCATCGGGTTCCAGCCGCGCCAGCTGCAAGAGCTGGGACACCAGGTGGCTGGTGCGCAGGATGCCCCGGTCCAGTTCGTCCAGCGCGGCGACGCGTTCGGCCTCCGGCGTGCGTCGCACCAGCTGGGCCTGCAGCCGGATGGCGGCCAGTGGCGTGTTGAGTTCGTGCGCGGCGTCGGCGAGGAACTGCCGCTGGTGGGCCAGCAGGACGTCCATGCGCGTGAGCAGCTGATTCAGGGTTTCGGCCAGTGGCACGATCTCCGCAGGCAACCCGGTGGTGGACACCGCTTGCAGGTCCGCGACATCGCGCTGGCCCAGTTCGCGGCGCATGTTTTCCAGCGGACGCAACGAGCGCAGGACCGCTTGGTGGATCAGCATGCCCAGCACCACCACCAGAACGCCCAGCGGGATCAACAGCCAGGTGGTCAGCTCGTAGAAGTGCTGCCGCCGGATATGGGTGGTGACGGCCACCTGGACCAGGCGGTCCCCCTGGGGCAGGGTGTAGAGGCGCCAACTCTGGCCACGCCAGGTCACGATGTGGTGCCCCGAGGGCTGCATCGGTGGACCGACCTCGGGCAGCGACGAGTACTGCAGCACACCCTGGTTGCTCCAGATCTGGCTGACGAACTGGTCCAGATACCTGTCTTCGGCGAACCACTTCTTTTCCAGGATGGACAGGTCTTGCGGTGCCTTGGGTGCCGCGTTGGCGCTGCCGGCATTCAAGGTCTTGTCATGCCGCAACACCGCCTGGGCAATCTGCTCCAGGCCCTGGTCCCGCACGTCGTTGAATCCACCCCAGGCGAGCCGAAACGTCAGAACACCGACCACCACCGAGGTCAGAACCAGGGCCGAGATCTGCCAGAGCAGAAGGCGCGATCGGATGGAGTTCAAGCGAGCGGCACCAGTTTGTAGCCCACACCCCGCACGTTGACGATCCAGGGCTCGCCCAGCTTCTTGCGCAGGTGGTGCAGATGCACCTCGACGGCGTTGCTGGTGACCTCGTTGCCCCAGTTGTAGAGCTGCTTTTCCAGCACATTCACCGACAGCACGGCCCCGGGCTGGCGCATCAGTATTTCCAGCAGATCGAACTCGCGCGGCGACAGCGCCAGCGGCGTGTCTCCGAGCCGTGCCTGTCGCTCGATCGGATTCAGTTGCAGCCGACCCAGCTGAAGCTGCGGCTGGCTTTGACCGCTTCGGCGGCGCGCGAGCGCGTGGATGCGGGCGATCAGTTCATCCAGATCAAAGGGTTTGCTCAGGTAGTCGTCGGCCCCCAGGTTCAATCCGGCCACGCGATCCTGAACAGCATCCCGTGCCGTCACCAGCATCACCGGGGTCTGCAGCCCCTGCTGACGCATCCGACGCAGTATCTGCAGGCCATCGATCTTGGGCAGCCCGATGTCGAGCAGGATCACGTCGTAGGTGTGGCTTTCGAGTGCGTTCAGCACATGCTGGCCGTCTCGCACCCGGTCCAGGGTGAACCCGGCCAGGGTCAGGCCTTTTTCCATGCTGGCGCCCAGCATGGCGTCGTCTTCGGCAAGCAGCAATTTCATGGGATCAGGAGGGTTCGTGTTCCGCACCGGTATTGGAACAGAACGGAACCTGTTCTTGGCCCTGCCGTTGCACCGGGTCCGGCAGCCGCAGGCGCAACAGCGCGCGCACGAACCCATGGTCGCTGCGGCTGCGGTCGCGGCCTTCGAACAGGTGGTCGTTGAAGACGTCGACGCGCTTCACATCGCCGATGGAGGCGCGGCTGGTGGCCACGAACTCTTCGCTCACCAGCACCTGGTCAAGCACCTCGGGGTAGCCCTGGTGGATGTGGGAGAAGGCCACGTCCCGGCGCAGCGCGGCCTCGCCCATCACGTCCCAGGCGCTGAAGAGCGCGTTGTCGCGCGCGCCCTTGTCGTAAGCCACTTGCGAGGTGGCGGCGATGAGTTGTGTGGTGACGCTGTGCGGGCCGTCGTTCAGATCGCCCATCACGATCAGTGGCAGTCGTGTGCGGTGCAGCAGCTCCACCACCTTCAGGCGCAGCGCCAGCGCTTCGCCAGCGCGCATGATGAGCGAGCGCAGCGAGCCAATGGCCTGCACGGTGGGGTCGTCCGGGTCTTCCAGTGGCCGGCCCTCGGCGTCTTGCAGGTACTTGGGGCGTTTGGATTTCAGGTGCGCGGTGATCACGCCCACGGCCTGGCCGTGCTTCATGCGCAGGGTGGCGAACAGTGGCGGGCGCTCGAAGCGGGTATGCGGCCCGAGGCCCGGCACATCCACCACCGCAGCGGCCGGAAAATCGACCAGCGACAGGACCGACTCGACCTTGAGGCGGCTGACGATGCCCACGCGCGGCGTGCCCTGCGCGCCGTGCTGGCCGGGGCCGTTCTCCGCGCCCGGCACGCTCACGAAGCCGTACTGCAGGCCGCTGCGCGCCACCGCCGCGCGCAATGCGACCTCGTCCCACACCTCCTGCACCGCGATCACATCGGCGTTGAGCACCTTGAAGCGTGCGCCGAGCCATTCGACCTTGCGCTCGAACTCGTTCTGGCTGTAGGGGTCCTGACCGTCGTAGAAGTGCCGCCCGGGCTGCGCCAGGTTGAGCAGATTGCAAGTTGCCACCATGAGGGTGGCGAAACGCGACTGCGCCCCGTTGCCGGTGAGGGCAGACGGGGCGACAGGGACTTGCGGGACGGGATACGTGCGGTCAGTTTCCATGACCGCACTGTAGTGCCAAACCCGGCGGGCCACGGGGTGCCCGCGCCGTCGAGGTCCGGGGCGCTGGAACCGCCCGGGAACCGACGGTGGAGGGGAAGTTACCGGATCCGGCCGAAGCTGGTGCGCAGCGGATCGGCGGGGCCTCCGCGCGGCGCGTCGCCGTTGCGGCCCTGGCCACCACGGCCCTGGCCGGAGCGGTTGCCGCGGTTGCCGGTGCGCATCGAGTCGATGCTGGTGCGCAGCGGGTCGGGCTGACCACCCGGGGCGGCGGTGCGTGGACGCGGTTCGCGGATGCGCAGGCTGCCCAGGTGGGCGTTGGGTCCAGGCTGGCGCTCTGCGCCGCCCTCGCCACGCGCCGGGCCACGGTCGCCGCGCTCGGGGCGATCGCCCCGATCCATGCGGTCACCCTGGGCCTGGCGCGGCGGGCGTTGGCCCTGCGCGCCATTGCGGTTGCCGCCGTTGCGCGGCTGGCCATTGCCGTTACCGTTGGGGCGCTGACCCGCCTGGGCGCGGCGGCCTTCGCCACGCGGGCCGTCGGCGGCCGGGCTGCCGTCACCGGCCGGGCGCTGGCGCTGGCCACCGCCGTTGCCGCGGCCACCTTGTGGCGCGTCGGCCTTCTTCTCGCGCACGCGCTGCAGCATCTCGGTGCGCGCGGCCTTGGCGGCGGCGGCCATCACCTCGCGGCTCGGCGGCTTGCCGGCGCCGCCCCAGATGGTCTGGCGGCCCATGGCGATGGGCTCGGCCTTTTCACCCGGCTCGGGCATGAACTCCTGGAAGATCTGCACCGGGATCTGCTGCTTGGTGAAGCGCTCGATGTCCATCATGAAGCCTTCTTCGTCCAGGCTCACGAGGTTGATGGCTTCACCGCTGTTGCCGGCGCGGCCGGTGCGGCCGATGCGGTGCACGTAGTCTTCGCAGACGTTGGGGATCTCGTAATTCACCACGTGCGGCAGCTCGTCGATGTCGATGCCGCGCGCCGCGATGTCGGTGGCCACCAGGGCCCTGATGTCACCGCTCTTGAAGCCTGCCAGTGCCTGGGTGCGGGCACCCTGACTCTTGTTGCCGTGCAGCGCCATCGCCTGGATGCCGTTTTTCGTGAGGTACTCGGCGACGTTGTTGGCGCCGAACTTGGTGCGGGTGAACACCAGCACCTGGCTCCAGTTGTGCTCATTGATGATGTGCACCAGCAGCGCCTTCTTCTTGCCACGGCCCACGGGGTGGATCACCTGGCTGATGCGCTGCACCGTGGTGTTGCGCGGGGTCACCTGGATGTGCAGCGGATCTTTCAGCAGGGCGCTGGCGAGGTCGCGGATTTCGTCGCTGAAGGTGGCGGAGAACAGCAGGCTCTGCTTTTCCTTGGGCACCAGGGCCAGGATCTTCTTCACGTCGTGGATGAAGCCCATGTCCAGCATGCGGTCGGCTTCGTCCAGCACCAGCATCTGCACGCCGGAGAGGTCGAGGAAACCCTGTTGCTGCAGATCGAGCAGGCGTCCGGGCGTGGCCACCAGGATGTCCACGCCGCGCTTCATGGCGTTGATCTGCGGGTTCATGCCCACGCCGCCGAAGACGACGGTGGAGGTCAGCGAGAGGTGCTTGCCGTAAGTGCGCACCGATTCTTCGACCTGGGCGGCCAGCTCGCGGGTGGGGGTGAGCACGAGGGCGCGGATGGCCACGCCGCCGAATTTGCTCTTGGCGCGTTCGCCCTGGCTCAGCAGGTGCAGCAGGGGCAGGGTGAAGGCGGCGGTCTTGCCGGTGCCGGTCTGGGCACCACCGAGCAGATCGCGTCCGGCCAGCACGGCGGGGATCGCCTCGGCCTGGATGGGGGTGGGGGTTTCGTAACCGTGCTCGCGCACAGCTTGCACGATGGCCGGGGCCAGATTCAGTTCTTCGAAGTTCATTGCTTGATGAGGCGCCCGTCCAGGGCGCTGGGGGCATCGGCCACTCCGGCTGCTGTCCTCTGTGTAGGAGGGCGGCGGCCGGTCAGTCTGGGGCTGATGGATTCACAAGGTGGGTGGCGGCCAGTGGCTGGTGCACACCCCCAGCATTGTGCTGGTGCCGGGCCTACTGAAGTGCCCAACAGCCGGTATTGTCGCATGCTGGGATAATCATGGGTTGCGCGGCCTTTCGGCTGCAGATCACTCGGACAGACAGACACCATGGCTCAATACGTTTTCTCCATGAACCGGGTCGGCAAAATCGTGCCGCCCAAGCGCCAGATTCTCAAGGACATCTCCCTCTCTTTCTTCCCCGGCGCCAAGATCGGCGTGCTCGGCACCAACGGTTCGGGCAAGTCCACGCTGCTCAAGATCATGGCCGGCTTGGACAAGGAGATCGAGGGCGAAGCCATCCCGATGCCGGGCATCCGCATCGGCTACCTGCCGCAGGAACCTCAGCTTGATCCCGAACAGAACGTGCGCGAAGCGGTCGAGGCCAGCATGAGCGGCGTGCGCGCCGCCCAGAAGCGGCTCGAAGAGGTGTACGCGGCCTACGCCGAAGAAGACGCCGACTTCGACGCCCTGGCCGCCGAGCAGGCCCAGCTCGAAGCCATCATTTCCACCGCAGGCACCGACAGCGAACACCAGCTCGAGATCGCCGCCGACGCGCTGCGCCTGCCGCCCTGGGAGGCCAAGATCGGCCAGCTCTCCGGCGGTGAAAAACGCCGTGTGGCGCTGTGCTGCATGCTGTTGTCCAAGCCCGACATGCTGCTGCTGGACGAACCCACCAACCACCTGGACGCCGAGTCGGTGGAATGGCTGGAGCAGTTCCTCAAGCGCTTCTCGGGCACCGTGGTGGCCATCACCCACGACCGCTACTTCCTGGACAACGCGGCCGAGTGGATTCTTGAACTCGACCGCGGCCAAGGCATCCCCTACAAGGGCAATTACTCCACCTGGCTGGAGCAGAAGGAAGCCCGTCTGGAGCAGGAGCAGCGCACCGAAGACGCCCGCACCAAGGCCATGAAGAAGGAACTGGAGTGGGTGCGCCAGAACCCCAAGGGTCGGCAAGCCAAGAGCAAGGCCCGCCTGGCGCGCTTTGAAGAGCTGAGCGACGTCGACTACCAGAAGCGCAACGAAACCAACGAGATCTTCATTCCCGTGGCCGAGCGCCTGGGCAACGAGGTGTTCGAGTTCAAGAACGTGAGCAAGAGCTATGGCGACCGCCTGCTGATCGACAACCTGAGCTTCCAGATCCCGGCCGGCGCCATCGTCGGCATCATCGGCCCCAACGGCGCGGGCAAGTCCACGCTGTTCAAGCTGATCTCGGGCAAGGAGCAGCCCGACAGCGGTGAAGTCAAGATCGGCCAGACCGTGAAGATGGCGGTGGTGGACCAGAGCCGCGACGACCTGTCGAACGAAAAGACCGTCTGGGAAGACATCTCGGGCGGCCTGGACATGATCACGGTCGGCAAGTTCCAGATGCCCAGCCGGGCCTACTGCGGCCGTTTCAACTTCTCCGGCGGTGACCAGCAGAAACGCGTGGGCACGCTTTCGGGCGGTGAACGCGGTCGCCTGCACCTGGCCAAGACCCTGGCCGAAGGCGGCAACGTGCTGCTGCTGGACGAACCCTCGAACGACCTGGATGTCGAAACCCTGCGCGCGCTGGAAGACGCGTTGCTGGAGTTCGCCGGCTGCGCGCTGGTGATCAGCCACGATCGCTGGTTCCTGGACCGCATCGCCACCCACATCCTGGCCGCCGAAGGCGATAGCCAGTGGGTGTTCTTCAACGGCAACTACCAGGAATACGAGGCCGACAAGAAGAAGCGCCTGGGCGAAGAGGGTGCGCGGCCGCACCGGTTCCGCTACAAAGCCTTGAAGTGAGGCCCACCCCCGCGCCGCGCCTTGCGGCGCGTCACCCCCTCAAGGGGGCAATGCCTGCGGGCCGGGAAACCCGGACCCGCGGCATTCTGCGATAGCTACCCTTTTCTCGATTTGCACTTTCTCTTATGACCGACGAACAAGTTCTTGCCGACACCCGCCACTGGATCGAGAAGGCGGTGATCGGGCTGAACCTGTGTCCGTTCGCGCGGTCGGTCTATGTGAAGAACCAGGTGCGCATCGTGGTGAGCCGGGCGCGGCATCTGGATGCATTCCTGGACGACTTGGACCGAGAGCTGGACCTGCTGGTGAACACGCCGGCCGACGAGATCGACACCACGTTGCTGGTGCACCCCACGCTGTTTCCGGATTTTTTCGTCTTCAACGACTTCATGGGCGTGGTGGACGATGTGGTGGAAGAGCACGGGCTCGACGGCGTGATCCAGGTCGCGAGCTTCCACCCTCAGTTCCAGTTTGAGGGCGTTGAACCCGACGACATCAGCAACGCCACCAACCGCGCGCCTTTCCCCACGCTGCACCTGTTGCGCGAAGAAAGCGTGGCGCGTGCGGTGGCTTCCGATGGCGGGGACGCGGACGCGATCGTCGAGCGCAACATCCAGACCCTGCGGGCCCTGGGCGTCTCGGGGTGGCAGGCGCTGTTGGCAAAGCCTTGAACTGGCGGGTTTGGGCGCGCACATCCGGGTTTCGCGTACCAGGCTGGGTGGTGATAATGCAAGGCATACCAACCCTCACTCCTCGCGGAGATGAAAGGTACCCGGCCCCATGGACGCCAGCCCCAACGAGTCCTTTGATGCGTGCCTGAAAGAAGCCCTTGTGCAAACGCGCGAGTGGATTCCGCGCTGGCTTGCCAAACTGCACGAGACGCTGCAACAGCGCGAAAGCGTTGCAAGCCACCTGCATGAAAAGCAGGCACTCGGTCAGGCCCGGACCACACTGGAGAGCCACCGCGAGGTGATCGCGGCGCGTTTTCTGGAAGCCTTTGCCGAATCGGTGGAAGGCGCGCTGCCTTCCTCCGGCAGCAAGGTTCGCAGCCTGAAATCGTTGAGCTTTGACGAACTGGAGCTCATGGGCGACGAGCAGGTGCAGGAGACGGTGGAGCTCGCCCGGGTGCAGCAGGTGATCAAGATGTCGGCCGACGAGGAACTGGTCGGACTCAACGCGCGCATGAGCCGCGCCCGTGGCCTGCAGCGGGTGCG
Organism: Hydrogenophaga taeniospiralis; assembly: GCF_020510445.1. Classification (NCBI taxonomy): domain Bacteria; kingdom Pseudomonadati; phylum Pseudomonadota; class Betaproteobacteria; order Burkholderiales; family Comamonadaceae; genus Hydrogenophaga; species Hydrogenophaga taeniospiralis. Next base: position 4,110,445 of record NZ_JAHBAG010000001.1, on the reverse strand, counting down.
CATCGAGGCCAACCCGTTGCGCTCCGAGGTGGTGGTAACGGCCTTGATACGCGCGCTCAGCGGGTTGCATGTGGACCCGGCGGTGCGTTCGCGCTGGTTGCAGACCGGTGCCGTGGCCCTCGGCGAGGAGTTGCAGGGCATGTACGCGCGCCTGAGTGCGCTGCTCGACAGCTGGGGCGTCGTGCCCGCGGGCTACACCGTGATCCAGACGCCCCAGGGCCGGACACCGACCCCGGCAGGGCCGGAGAGCGGCTCGCGCAGCGAATCGGTTTCGACGGAAGCGGTGCGCGGCCCCGATGCGCTGCTCACCCTGGACCACCTGCACCAGTTGCTGGTGGGCAACCTCGATCAGGCGGGCAGCGGCCCCAGCGACCAGGGCGCCTCGGGCTCGGGCAACGCCATGGTGCGCACCCTGGCGGCCGAGGTGGTCACGCTGATGCTGCGGCGCCTGACGACCGATGAGCGGCTGCTGGCCCCGCTGCGTGAGATGCTGCAGGGCCTGAAGCCGGCGCTCTTGCAGCTCGCGCGCAGCGACCCACGTTTTTTTGCCGATCGGCACAACCCCGCTCGCCGCTTGCTCGACGCCATCGCCGAGCGCGGCCTGGCATTCACCAGCGAGCAGGACTCGGGATACACCGCGTTCGCCACCCAGGTGCACGACGTCGTGCGCGCGTTGCAGGCTCCGGGTGCCGATCTGCCGGACCGTTTTCCCGGCTTGCTGGAGCAACTGACGCGCTCGCAGGCCGAGGCCCTGGCGCCCAGGCAGGCGCAGGCCCGCGGGCTGGCCGTGCAGACCCTGATGCGTGTGGAACAGCGCAACCTGCTGGCCGAACGGGTGGCGGCCGAGTTCCGCGCGCGCAACGATTTCGAGCGCGCGCCCGGCGTGGTGCGGCGCTTTCTGACCGGACCCTGGTCGCAGGTGGTGGCGCAGGCCCGCATGGACGCGGCCGAAAAGCCGGCGACGTCCGCATCCCTGGCACCCGCGCAGACGCCCGCGGTGCGTTACACCGAGATCCTGCCCGACCTGTTGTGGTCTTCCCAGCTGGCGCAGGCCAGTCGCAACCGGCCGCGCCTGATCAAGGTCATCCCCGGCTTGCTGCGCACCTTGCGCGAGGGGCTGGACGCGATCGATTACCCACGGGCCCAGACCGAGGCGTTTTTCGCGGCCCTGATGGGCCTGCACGAGGCGGCGTACAAGACCCAGCGCAACGAACCCGTCGAGGAAGCGCCACCGAGTGCTCAGTTCGAACCGGATGGCGACGAGCTCTGGATGCAACCGGCCGAAGCGCGCGACACCGGTTTCATGGAAGACGCGCTGATTGACACGCAGCCGGCTTTCGTGGACACCGAGATCCTGCCGCGCGACTGGGCCGATCTCAAGGAGGAGATGGCCGATGAGCAGGTGCAGGTCCTGCCCGTGGGCGCCTGGGTCGATGTCTGGCACGAGGGCCGTGCACTGCGCTGCCAGGTCACCTGGGCCAGTCCCCACGGGACCATGTTCCTGTTCACCGGGGCGGACGGGCGTTCCCTGTCCATGACGAAGCGGGGGGTGGAGCGCCTGCTGGCCCAAGACCGGCTGCGCGTGGTGGCCGACCATGGCATGGTCGACGACGCGCTGGACGACGTGACGCGCCAGGCCTGGATCAACAGCGCCCGGCAGCCATAGGCCTCGTCGTGCGGCGTCGGGGGTGGGTCTCGCTGGAGGCCCCCTGCGAGGCGGTTTTTGCTCAGGTCTTTCGCAGCAGTTTCTTGCGCACCAGGTGGATGTTGTTGCGCAGGGCGTAGAGCTCGTCGGTGTGCGACAGGGGCACCACGATTTTTTCCACCTTCAGTTCCATCGCGTCGAGCTGGTCGAGCAGCTCCTGCACCGGGGTGCCCCCTGGCTCGGCCGAGCCTTCGCTGCGCTGCTCGATGTCGCGCAGCTCGGCGTACCAGCGGAACACCCGTGAGCGGATGCGGAAGGTGTAGAGCGGCGGCACGATGCGCGAGAGCGGCAGCGCCAGCGCGATGATCAGGCCCATGGCCAGCCACATGCGCTCGACCAGGTTGGCCAGCCAGAACGGCAGGTAGCGTTGCAGGAACGGCGGGCCGTTGCGGATGGCGCGCACCGCCTCGGGCGACAGCGGCACTTCGCTGTGTTCCAGGCTGGGGTATTCGCGGGCTCGGCTGAACCAGCCAGCGCCCCCGTGCAGGCCGGTGGCGGTCTGGGCGAACAGCTGCAGGATGGCCGGGTGTGTCTTGCTGGTGGCCAGCAGGCTGGTGGTGGAGGCCACGAGCCGCATGTCGTGCGTGGGGATGTTCTTGGAGAGATCGACCACCCCTTGCGGCATCACCACCGGCGTGAGGTACCCAAAACGGCGCGAATAGGCTTCGCTCTGCGCGAAGTCCAGCAGCTTGATGCCCGGCGACTGCAGCAGCATCTGCACCATGAGCGATTCGGGGGCCGAGGCGAACACCACGGCGTCCACCTGGCCGTCCAGGAAGGCGACGGTGGCCGGGGTCTGTTCCAGTTCGCTGAGCTGGAGCTGGTTGCGCTCGACGCGGTTGACGTCGAGCAGGGTGGAGAACAGGCGCGGCACGCCGCTGCCGGGGGTGCCCACGTTGACGCGCCAGCCCTGCAGCTCGGTCAAGGTGGTGATGGTGTCTGTCTGGTTCAGGCGTTGCGCCGAGTCTTCCCGGTAAAACAGCCACAGCGGTTCGACGAACAGGCTGCCCAGCGAAGAAATCGACTCCTCGTCGTCATAGCCGATGTCGGCGCTGCCGCCCTGCACGAATCCCAGGTCGGCCCGGCCGGTGCGCAGCAGTTCGAGGTTGGCCGACGAGCCTTCGGAGGGCAGCAGTTCCACGGTGATGCCGTAGCGCGCCAGCGCGTCGGCGTAGCGTTTGCCGAACTCGTCGTAAGCGCTTTGCGCTGGGCCGGTGGCCAGCACCACGCGCTTGGGTGGGTTGGGGTCGAGCCACCAGTAGGTGAGCGCGAGCAGGGCGATGGTCAGCAGCGCGAACGGGCCGAAGGACACCGCCAGATCGCGCAGCGACAGCAGGGTGTAGCGGATGTTGTGGGGCATTGCGCTACCTTAGCACGCAGCCGTTGCGTGCCGGTGGCGCTCAGGCGTGGCCGTGCGTGGACAGGTTGCTCAAGCGGAAGATCTGCACCGCGTCGTGCATCACCCGGGCCTGGCTCTGCAGCGAACTGGCCGCCGCGGCCAGTTCTTCGACCATGGCCGAGTTCTGCTGCGTCACGGTGTCGAGCTGCACCACCGCCTGGTTGATCTGCGACAGGCCCAGGGACTGTTCGCGCGTGGCACCGGTGATCTCGCCGATCAGATTGTTGACCTGCTGCACCGCGCCGACGATGTTGCCCATGGTCTTGCCGGCGTTGTGCACCAGTTGGCTGCCCTGCGAGACCTGGCTGGCCGAGGTGTCGATCAGGAGCTTGATTTCCTTGGCGGCACCCAGCGTGCGCTGCGCCAGGCTGCGCACCTCGGCGGCCACGACCGCGAAGCCGCGGCCCTGTTCGCCCGCCCGCGCCGCCTCCACAGCGGCGTTCAGCGCGAGGATGTTGGTCTGGAACGAAATGCTGTCGATCACCTGGATGATTTCTCCGATGCGGCTGGACGAGCGGCTGATCTCGTCCATGGTCGAGACCACCGCGCCCATGGCCTCGTTGCCCTCGCGTGCGACCTGCGTCGCCTGGCCGGCCAGCACGCCCGCTTCGCGTGCCGAGTGGGCACTCTGCGCCACCGTGTTGGTGAGCTGCTCCATCGAGGCCGCGGTTTCCTCCAGGCTGCTGGCCTGCGATTCGGTGCGCGCCGAGAGGTCGTGGTTGCCGCTGGCGATCTCGCCAGACGCGACCTGCACGCCTTCCACTTCGTGGCGCACGTCGGTGACCACGGCCTGCAGGTTGACGTTGAGCTGGTTCAGCGCGCGCGCCAGGTCGCCCAGTTCACCGGTCAGCTGCCCCCGGAAGCGCGCCGAAAGGTCGCCCGCGGCCATCTGGTTGGCAAACCGAACGGCCTCTTCCACGGGCCGCACCATCAGACGGCGCATGAAGGCCGAGGCCATGATCGCAAGCGCGGCGGTGGCGCCAAACGCCGCGTAATGCACGGCGTCGGGCATGCCTTCGGTGGCGCTTTCGAGCATCTGCACCAGAAAAGCCAGCGCGAGGGCGATCACTCCCATCCGGCGGCCCAGGGTCGGGCGGGTCCAGCGCTGCAGCGCGCCGCGCCAGCCGGTGCGCACCACCCGGGCGCGGTGCAGCGCGATGCGGGGTCGGCCGCTCTCGGTCTCCGAGCGCATGCGCTGGTACAGCGCTTCGGCCTCTTCCACTTGCTGGCGTGTGGGCTTGGTGCGCACCGACATGTAGCCCACGGGCTGGCCGTTCTCGACGATCGGTGTGGCGTTGGCCAGGACCCAGTAGTGGTCGCCGCTCTTGCGGCGGTTCTTCACCATGGCCGACCAGGGCGAGCCGCTTTGCAGCGTGGCCCACATGTCGCGGAAGGCCTCGGCGGGCATGTCGGGGTGGCGCACGATGTTGTGCGGCTGGCCGATCAGTTCCTCACGGCTGTAGCCGCTGACCGCCACGAAATTCGGGTTGCAGTAGGTGATGTGGCTCTGCAGGTCGGTGGTGGAGACGAGCGTGACCCCGTCCGGAATGACGAACTCCTGGTGCGTGACGGGCAAATTGGTGCGCATGCGAACACCCCGAAAGGTTGGGTGGAACGGGCGGCATCACTGGGGAACGGATGCCGATCTACCCAACCCAGTATCGGGTTCCGGCACTTTCGCAAAGCCCCGAATACCCCTGGTTTCACCGGCTATATATAAGTGTTTGGTGTTAATGTTCCTTAAGGTTCGTGCCGGGATGGCGTGCCCTTCATTCGCTGCGTTGCCGTTCCATCACCTGGTAGCTGCCCAGCAGCGCGAGGGTGGTGATTGCCAGGATCTTCTGCATGGGGGCTCCGGGAGACATGCGGCCATCAGCCGCGGAAATAGGACTGGTAGACCTGACCGCTGCCGTCGGGCAGCACCAGCACCACGTCGTAGGGGTCCTTGCGGCCACCGTACACGGGGCCGTCCATGCCCGGGCTGCCCACCGGCATGCCCGGCACCGACAGCCCGATGGCCTTGGGTTTTTCCGCCAGCAGGCGGCGGATTTCGCGCGCGTTGACATGGCCTTCGACCACGTAGCCGCCGATGAGCGCCGTGTGGCACGAGGCGTATTTGTCGGGAAGGCCCAGGCGCTTGCGCACCGCGGTGTTGCCCGTTTCGAAGAGTTGGACCTGGAAGCCGTCGCGCTGCAGGTAGGCAACCCAGTCTTTGCAGCAGCCGCAGCTCGGGTCTTTCCAGACCTGCAGCACCTGGGCGGCGGGGGTGGCGGCCCAGGCGGGCAGGGCGGTGGCAGCCAGCAGGGCGGGGCCGGCGGCGAGGAGGAGGGAACGTCTTTGCATGGTGGCTCCTGAAAAAGAAACAGAAACGAAAGAAGGGTCAGACACTGGGGCTGAACGTGGACGGTGCCGCGCCCGCCCGCGTCGAAGAGTCAGGGGAGGTCGCAAGCGGCGCGGGAGACGGCGGCTGGCGCCGTCGGGAATGGCTCATGAAAACCTCTTGAAAACACAGACCGGCGTCGGCCATGGCTCCAGTCGGGGCGGTGGCAGACGCACCAAGGGCGTGTGAACTCAGGAAATGGGCGGCTTGTGGCCCTGCTGCGGCTCGGCGCTGGCGAACCGCACGGTCTGCGGCGCCGCGAGCAGCGGGTGGGCTTGCCGCGCGGGCACGCCAGGCGGGGTCGGCTGGGCCATGGCCACGCCGTTGCAGACGTCGCAGGTGCTGTGCGTCAGGGTACTGCCGTCCTGCGCCTGCGCGGTCGGTGCGTCTTGCGTCGCCATGCCGTGCGCAGTGGGCGCCTGCAACACGGTCGCCAGAGCCGGTGGGCCCAGGTTCTCGGCGCAGCCGGCGTGGGCAGCGCCTTGCGCCGGGGGCACCAGCATGGAAACCGCCATGGCATCGCCCACCCAGCCGCGCAGGGGCAGCAGGGCGATCAGGCAGGCGATGAGGAAGTGGCGCATGTGCAGGGAATGATAGGGCTGGCCCGGGGGAAGTTCCATGCGCGGGATCAAATGCCGGGATGGTCGGGTGTGGGCGCCATCGCTCAGGAGCAGCTCAGCACCAGCGCCTGCATGGGGCGGGTGCCACCACTGTCGGTGACCACGAAGGCCACGCGCAGACCGGTGGCCACCGCCGGCAGATCGAGCTGCACGCGGTGCGCCTGCGCCGCCGACCAGGCCGGCACCGGCCGGTACAGGCCCACCACGTGGTCGTGCTTCAGGTGTTCGCCCGCGTTTTCGCCGCGCGTGACCTGGCTGCTCAACCCGTCCCGCAGCACCGCCCAGTAGCCCGCGAACAAGGGCTGGCCGCCGCTGGCGTCGATGTGGGCCGTGACCTGGTGGCCCACACGGCGCAGACGCAGACCGGGAGCCTGCGCCGCCGGCAGGCGGGGCAATTGCCGGGCGGTCTGCCCCTGCCAGTTCCGGTGGTCCTGGCCGTTGAGCACCACCTGGGGCGTGTACACGTACCGGCCCCCGAGCGCTGCCTTGATCTGGTGCTGCCTGGCCGTGGTCTGCGGCGTGGCGAAACGGTCCAGCCAGCCCAGGTGGTCCCAGTAGCTCACGTGAAACGCCAACGCAATCACACCATCCTGCGCCTTCAGGCCGGAGAGCCAGCGGTCGGCCGGCGGGCAGGAGCTGCAGCCCTCGGAGGTGTAGAGCTCCACCACGGCGGGCGGTTGCGCGTCGGTGCTGGCCTCGCAGGTCTGGGCGCGGGCGTTGTGCGCGATGGCGGCGCCGGCCAGCAGCGCCAGCCAGAGCCCGGGCTGCCACGCATTGGGGCGGCTCGGTGGGGTGGCTGGGGTCGGAGGGGGGCGGGTGCGGGGCATGGCGATCTCCTTGGGCGCGGAGGCCGTTGGTCGCCCTTGGAGGCGGCCTTCTTTCAGCCGACCCGGCCTGGCCCGACGGACGGTTGCCGTCTGCGCCGGCGGCGCGGGTCAGTGCACATGGCCCTGACCCTGGACCCGAGACGGCAATCCGGCGAGTTCGCCCCGGGCCTGGCGCAGCACCGAGGTGCCCGCGCTGATGGCCAGTGCCGCCATGACCGCGGCCACGCCGAGATCGGGCCAGGCCGAACCGGTACCGAACACCCCCAGCGCCGCGCCCATGACCGCGAGGTTGGACAGCGCGTCGTTGCGCGAGCACAGCCACACGCTGCGCATGTTGGCGTCGCCACTGCGGAAGCGGTAGAGCAACACCGCCACGCCCGTGTTGACCAGCAGCGCGACGAAGCCGACCACACCCATGGTCAGGGGCTCGGGCACGCTGCCGGTGTGCAGCGTCCAGCCGGCGCGCGCCAGCACGAACACCCCGTAGGCGAACATGGTGGCGCCTTTGATCCAGGCCGCGCGGCTGCGCCACACCATCGCCATGCCGAACACCGCGAGCGAGAGCCCGTAGTTGGCGGCGTCGCCGGCGAAGTCCACCGCGTCGGCCAGCAGCGAGACCGAGCCGGCCTGCAGGCCCGCCACCAGTTCGACACCGAACATCGCGGCGTTCAGGACCAGGGCGATCCACAGCGCGCGGCGCCAGCGCGGATCGAGCAGGGCGGGGTTGGTGGCCGTTTCGGAAGAGCAGCCGGTGGAGCAGGAACAGGCCATGGTGGGGGCTTTCGTGGAGGGTGGTGCGCCGGTGGGCGGGAGGTCTGCCATGATTGGAAACCTTGAAGCCACTTGAAGGTCAAGCATGACGCAACCCCCTGTGTCGCAGGTGCCACGGCACCGCATTGGCGAAGCCGCCCAACGCTCGGGCGTGAGCGCGGCCAACATCCGCTACTACGAGCGCGAGGGCCTGCTGCAGGCCCAGACCCGCGCCGACAATGACTACCGCCTCTACAGCGAGGCCGACATCCACCGCCTGCGCTTTGTGCGCCAGTGCCGGGCCATGGACATGTCGCTTGACGAGGTGCGCACCCTGCTGGCACTGGACCTGAACGACAAGACCGACTGCGCCACCGCCAGCGCCGCGCTCGATGAACATCTGGGCCATGTGCGGCAGCGGCTGCGCGAGCTGCGCGCGCTGGAGAAAGACCTGCTCGCCTTGCGCAACCGCTGCGACGGTTCCGACGACCACTGCCACATCATCGAAGCGCTGCACCAACGGGCCGATGCGGTGCTGCTCGAATCCCCAGGTCCTGTTCCCCGGCGTCACGTCTGAAAAAAACCGGTCCGCGGGCAAAAAAAAGGGCCGCCCCAGCATAAGGGCCGCCCTTCTTCTTTGTGGCCCCGCAGGTGGGGCGACGCCGGGGCTCAATGCCCCAGGATCTTGGACAGGAAGTCCTTGCTCCGGTCGGTCTGCGGGTGGTTGAAGAACTCCTCGGGCGTGTTCTGCTCCACCACCTGGCCCTGGTCCATAAAGATCACGCGGTCGGCCACGGCCTTGGCGAAGCCCATTTCGTGCGTCACGCACAACATGGTCATGCCCTGGTCGGCCAGGCCGATCATCACGTCCAGCACTTCCTTGATCATCTCCGGGTCGAGCGCCGAGGTGGGCTCGTCGAACAGCATGATCTTGGGCGTGAGACACAGCGCGCGCGCAATCGCCACGCGCTGCTGCTGACCGCCCGAGAGCTGCAGCGGGTACTTGTGGGCGTGTTCGGCGATGCGCACGCGCTCCAGCTGCACCATGGCCTTTTCGATCGCCACGTTGCGTGGCAGCTTGGCCACCCAGGTGGGCGAGAGGATCAGGTTTTCCAGCACGGTCAGGTGCGGGAACAGGTTGAACTGCTGGAACACCATGCCCACTTCGCGGCGCACCTTGTCGATGCCCTTGACGTCGTCACCGACCACGGTGCCGTCCACCGTGAGCTTGCCTTCCTGGTATTCCTCCAGCGCGTTGACGCAGCGGATCAGGGTGGACTTGCCCGAGCCCGAGGGGCCGCAGATCACGACCTTCTCGCCCTTGGCGAAACTGAGGTTGACGTCGCGCAGCACGTGGTAGCCATTGCTGGCATACCACTTGTTGACGCCTTCGAAATGAATGATGGGGGCTTCTTGTTGGGTCATGAGAGGCTTTCTGATTTTGGGATGTTCTGCGTTCAGCGGACTTTGCTGACGGCGGTGCGCTTTTCCACCCACAGGCTGTAGCGCGACATGGCAAAACAGAACACGAAATAGATCAGCGTGATGAAGAAATAGGCTTCGAGCTTGAACGGGCGCCAGTCGGCGTCGGCGTTGAGTGCCAGGGCCAGTGCGCCGGTGAGCTCGTAAAGCGAGACGATGGTGACCAGCGAGGTGTCCTTGAACATGCCGATGAAGGTGTTCATGAGCGAAGGCACCACCATGGACAGTGCCTGCGGCAGCACGATCTTGCGCTGGGTCTGCCAATAGGTGAGACCCAGCGTGGCCGCGGCCTCGGTCTGGCCCTTGGGCAGGGCCTGCAGGCCACCGCGCACCACTTCGGCCATGTAGGCCGCCGAGAACAGCGTGATGCCCACCACCACGCGGATCAACACGTCGATGCTCACGCCCTCGGGCATGAACAGCGGCAGCATGAACGAGGCCATGAACAGCACCGTGATCAGCGGCACACCGCGGATCAGCTCCACGTAGAGCGTGCACAGTGTCTTGATGGCCGGCATGTTGGAGCGCCGGCCCAGCGCCACGAAGATCGAAAGTGGAAACGCCATCGTCATGGACACCACGGTCAGCATCACGGTCAGTGGCAGGCCACCCCACTGGTCGGTGGGCACCGCGGTCAGGCCGAGCACGCCACCCTTCATGAGCAGGAAATACACCACCAGCATGGTCAGCCAGATGGGGCCGAGCAAGCGGTTCCAGAAACGCGGCATGCAGCTGATGCCGACCACGCCCAGCATGAGCGCGGTGGCGATCACCGGGCGCCAGTGTTCGGTGTCCGGGTAGCGGCCCATCACGATGAGCCGGCCCTTTTCGGCGACCACACCCCAGCAGGCGCCGATGCCGCGCACGCTGTTGCAGGCCTCCAGGTTGGCGCCGAAGACGGCGTTCGTGAACACCCAGCCCGCAGCACCATACAGGGCCCACAGCGCCAGCGCCGCCACGATCAGCGTCTTCACGCTGTTGGCGGCGGAGGAGAACAGGTTGGTCTTGAGCCAGGCCAGGGCGCCCACGCTCAGGCCCGGCATCGGGCGTGCGTCGATTGGTTGGTAAATCTGTTGCATGGGGTGTCTCCTAGCGTTCCTGGATCGCTGCACTGGCGTTGAACCAGTTCATGAGCGCTGAAGTGACGAGCGAGAGCGTGAGGTAGACCAGCATCACGATCGAGAGCGCTTCGATGGCGCGGCCGGTCTGGTTGAGCGTGGTGTTGGCGATCGAGACCAGGTCTGGGTAGCCAATGGCCACGGCGAGCGAGGAGTTCTTGGTCAGGTTCAGGTACTGGCTGGTCAGCGGCGGAATGATCACGCGCAGGGCCTGCGGCAACACCACCAGCCGCATCGCCTGGCGCTTGCCCAGGCCGAGCGAGGCGGCCGCTTCGTGCTGGCCCAGCGACACCGACGAGATGCCCGAGCGCACGATCTCGGCGATGAACGAGGCGGTGTAGAGCACCAGGCCGAGCAGCAGCGCGAGGAACTCGGGGCTGAAGGCGGCACCTTCTTCGATCTGGAAATCGCCTTTGACCGGCAGGCTCCAGCCGGTGGGCGCGCCACCGGCCAGCCAGCCCAACACGCCCAGGCCGACGATCAGCGCCAGCGACACCAGCAGCACCGGTCTTTGCTGACCCGTCAGGTCAAAGTGCTTGCTGGCCTTGCGGGCGTAGACGTAGGAACCCGCAACGCCGAGCAGCAGCCCGATGAGCGCCAACGTCTGCCCCAGTTTCCAGATCGGCCAGGGGAAGGAGAAACCGCTTTTGCTCAGGTAGAAGTGACCCACCTGCCAGGCGTCCTCGAAGCTGGGCAGGACTTCGGTGAAGACGATGTACCAGATCAGCAGTTGCAGGTAAATGGGAACGTTGCGGAAGAACTCCACGTAACCGTAGCAGATCTTGCGCAGCAGGAAGTTGGGCGAGAAGCGGCCCACGCCGAGCAGGGTGCCCAGGATCGTGGCCAGCACGATGCCGATGATGGCGACCTTGAGGGTGTTGAGCATGCCGATGGAGAACGCGGTCCAGTACGTGCTCATCACGTCGTACGGGATCATGGTTTCGCTGACGTCGAAACCGAACGGCTGACCCATGAAGTCGTAACCGCTCTGGATGCCGCGCTCGCGCATGTTGCGCAGCGTGTTGCGCACCAGCAGCCAGATCAGGGCCACCACCGATGCGATGGCGACCACCTGGTAGATGACGCTGCGGCCTTCGCGGCTGTTCCAGGACATGGAGCGCTTCTTGCGGGCGGGCAGGGGCCGCGCTTCAATCATGGGGGAATGGGACATGGACGATGTTCCAGAAGAGAAAGCTGTAAAAAAACCGGCACAAACGCCCTACGAACCAGGTTCGCAGAGCGTTTGTGCCAGCTGGGGGCCAAGTGCCTGAGAGGAACGGATCAGCGCAGCGGGGCCGCGTACATGAAACCGCCTGCGCTCCACAGGTTGTTCTTGCCGCGCGGCAGGTTGATCGGGGTCTTGGGGCCGACGTTGCGCTCGAAGCTCTCACCGTAGTTGCCCACGGCCTTGATGGAGCGGGCCAGCCATTCCTTGTCCAGGCCCAGGTGCTTGCCCAGGTCTTCGGTGGAGCCCAGCATGCGGCCGACCTGCGGGTCGGTGCTCTTCTTCATCTCTTCCACGTTGGCTTGGGTGATGCCGTATTCCTCGGCTTCGATCAGGCCGTTGAGCACCCACTTGGTGATGGCGAAGAATTCGTCGTCGCCGCGGCGGACCATCGGGCCCAGCGGCTCCTTGGAGATCAGGTCGGGCAGGATCACGTGGTCGGCCGGCACCTTGGCTTCCTTGGCGCGCACCGAGGCGAGGCCCGAGGCGTCGGTGGTGTAGGCCTGGCAACGGCCAGCGAAGTAGGCGCCGGTGGAGGCTTCCACTTTCTCGAACACCACGGGTTTGATGTTGAGCTTGTTGGCGCGGGAGAAGTCGGTCAGGTTCTTCTCGGTGGTGGTGCCGGACTGCACGCACACCGTGGCACCCTTGAGCTGCTTGGCGCTGGTGATCTTGCCCTTGTTGACCAGGAAGCCCTGGCCGTCGTAGTAGTTCACGCCCACGAAGTGCAGACCCAGCGAGGCGTCGCGGGACAGGGTGTTGGTGGTGTTGCGCGCAAGAATGTCCACCTCGCCCGACTGCAGGGCCGTGAAACGCTGCTGGGCATTCAATGGCACCCATTTGACCTTGGTGGCGTCGCCCAGCACAGCAGCGGCCACCGCCTTGCAGTAGTCCACGTCCAGGCCCGTCCAGGCCCCGTTGCTGTCGGCTTGCGAGAACCCTGCCAGACCGGTGTTCACGCCGCAGACCAGCTGGCCCCGGCTCTTGATGGCGTCCAGCGTCTTGCCAGCGTGCGCGGGCAGACTCATCAGAGTAGCGGCAGCGCCCAGGGCGGTGGCGGTCAGTTTCAGGGAATTCAATTTCATTCGGGTCACTCCATTGGCTGTTGAATGTTGATTTGTCAGGCCGGACTTGCACCAGAAATGGGCACTGCCGGTCCGCAGGGCGACTGTAGCCCCGCCCCTGCGGGCGAGTCATCGGGGTTTACGTGGGCGGTTCATGCAAAAAAGACATGACTCCATCGACGCGCGCCCCATTCACGCTCCTGGGTTTGAGCGTCAGCAGGTTCCATGCCAGTAGGTCCGGTCCCAACCGCGACAAGCCCGGGTGCCATGTTGTGCGGCAGCCCCGTATGCTTGCCGGCAAAACAGACCCAGGAGACAAGCCCATGAGTCACACCGCACCCACGGCGTCCGCATTGGCGCCCGTTGAGCCCGCGCGGGCACACCACCGCTTCTGGCCCGCGCGCCTGCCGCACCGGCTGCACCCGCCCGCCACCTCGCTGTGGCACAACCTGGCCGTGAGTGCCCTGCGTTACCCCGACAAGCCGGCGCTGGTGTTCTTCGACCAGGTGCTGAGCTACCGGCAACTGCACGATCAGGCCGAACGCCTGGCGGCCCATCTGCGGCAGCAGGGTGTGCAGGACGGCGACCGCGTGATCCTGCTGATGCAGAACTGCCCGCAGTGGGTGGTGGCGCACTTCGCCATCCTGCGGGCCAACGCGGTGGTGGTGCCGGTCAATCCCATGAACCGCGCCGAAGAGCTCAAGCACTACATCAGCGACCCGGACGCGCGCGTGGCCATCGCGGCGGCCGATCTGGCGGGTGGGCTGCTGCAGGCCAGCGCCGAATTGCCCGAGGCCGAGCGCCTGCGCCATCTGGTGGTGTCCCACTACAGCGACGCCATGGGCCCCCAGGCCGAGGTGCCGCCGGCCTGGGCCAACTGGCTCGGCACCCGCCACCCGGCGCCCACGTTGCCCGGCGGCAGCGTGAGCGACTGGGCCAGCGCCTTGGCCTGTGCGGACACTCCGCCCGCGCACAACCGCACCCCGGAGGACCTGGCTGTGTTGCCCTACACCAGTGGCACCACCGGCCTGCCCAAGGGCTGCATGCACCCGCACCGCTCGCTCATGCACAACGCGGTGGCCAGTTGCCTGTGGGGCAATGGCACGCCTGAGAACACCCAGTTGCTGGTGGTGCCGCTGTTCCACATCACCGGCATGGTCTCCGGCATGCACGCGGGGGTGTACGTTGGCGCCACCATCGTGCTCATGCCGCGCTGGGACCGCGAACTCGCCGGGCGGCTGATCTCGACCTGGCGTGTCACGCACTGGACCAACATTCCCACCATGGTGATCGACCTGCTGGCGAGCCCCAGCTTCGAGCATTACGACCTCTCCAGCCTGGTCTACATCGGCGGTGGCGGCGCGGCCATGCCCCAGGCGGTGGCGCAGCGGCTGCTCGATCGGTTCGGGCTGCGCTACGCCGAAGGCTATGGCCTGACCGAAACCGCCGCCCCCTCGCACAGCAACCCGCCCGACCACCCGAAGCAGCAGTGCCTGGGCGTGCCGTTCATGAGCACCGATGCGCGCGTGGTCGACCCCGACACGCTGCAGGAGATGCCGCCGGGGGAGGCGGGCGAGATCATCATCCACGGCCCCGAGGTGTTCGACGGTTACTGGAAACGGCCGCAGGCGACCGAGGCCGCGTTCATCACCTTCGAGGGCAAGCGCTTCTTCCGCTCGGGCGACCTGGGCCGGGTGGACGAGGACGGCTATTTCTTCATCACCGACCGCCTCAAACGCATGATCAACGCCAGCGGTTTCAAGGTCTGGCCGGCCGAGGTGGAGCTGCTGATGTACAAGCACCCGGCGATCGCCGAGGCCTGTGTGATCGCTACCCGCGACGCCTACCGTGGCGAAAGCGTGAAGGCGGTGGTGGTGCTGCGCGAGAGCGCGCGCGGCAGCACCAGCGAGCAGGACATCATCGACTGGTGCCGCGAGCACATGGCGGTCTACAAATGCCCGCGCACGGTGCAGCTGGTCGATACGCTGCCCAAGAGCGGGACCGGCAAGGTGATGTGGCGCCTGCTGCAGGAGCAGGAAGCCGCGGCGGCCACGGGGCGCGCGGCACAATGACCGCATGCCTTTTCAACCGTCTTCGCTCAAGCGCCTGTGGCAGCCACACCGTGGCCTGTTCTGGCTCATGCTGGCGTTCAACCTGCTGTCGTCCGCGCTGGTCTGGTACGTGCACCTCGCGCAGCCGGCCGAGGGCCTGCGCCTGGGCCTGGGCCTGAGTCTGCTGGCGCTGTCCAACGCCGGCCTGGGCTGGTGGATCGCCGTGCGCCTGTGGCGCGAAGGCGGCACGCGGTAGGGGGCTTCTGCCGGCGGCCGGGCGCCCGCACGGCGGCGCTGTGGCGGGCCTATCGTTCCCAGCGCGCCGGGTCGGCGCCCAGCGTGGGCGGCGGCAGATCGGCGGTGGGGCGCTGCCCGTCGAACACCATGGGGTTGGCGATCATCGGCGGGGCCGAGTCGTTGCCGGGCGTGAGCCGCAGGCCGCGCGCGGCCACGTGCGGGTGGGCCATCACCTGGGCGATGTCCAGGATCGGCGAACACGGCACACCGGCGCGGTCCAGCAGCTGCACCCAGTCGGCGGTGTCGCGCTGCAGGGTCCAGCCGGTGAGCAGCGGCACCAGCGTGGCGCGGTGCTCCACCCGCGCTGGGTTGGTGGAAAAGCGCGTGTCGCGCGAGACGGCGGGTTGCCCGGCGGCTTCGCACAGGCGGGCGAACTGGCCGTCGTTGCCCACGGCCAGCACCATGTGGCCGTCGCGCGTGGGGAACACTTGGTAGGGCACGATGTTCGGGTGCGCGTTGCCCATGCGGGTCGGCGTCTTGTTTCCGATCAGCTGGTTGGCGCCCTGGTTGGCCAGCATGGCGACCTGCACGTCGAACAGCGCGGCGTCGATGTGGCGCCCGCGCCCTGTGCGCTCGCGCTCGTGCAGCGCGGCCAGGATGGCGGTGGTGGCGTAGACCCCCGTCATCAGGTCGGTCACGGCCACGCCCACCTTCTGTGGCTCTTCCCCTTTATTCCCGGTAATGCTCATGAGCCCGGCTTCCGCCTGGATGGCGAAGTCGTAACCGGCCTTGTGCGCCAGCGGGCCGTTCTGCCCGTAGCCGGTGATCGAGCAATAGATCAGCCGCGGGTTGATGGCCTGCAGGCTGGTGGCGTCGAGCCCGTATTTGGCCAACTGGCCGACCTTGTAGTTCTCGATCAGCACGTCCGCTTCGCGCGCGAGTTCGCGCACCTGCTGGATGCCTTCGGCGCTGGCGATGTCGATCGTGACCGAGCGCTTGCCGCGGTTGGCGCAGATGAAGTAGGCGGCCACGCGGTCGGCGCCTTCGCCCCACCAGGGCGGGCCCCAGGTCCGGGTGTCGTCGCCCACGCCCGGGCGCTCCACCTTCAGGACCTCGGCGCCGTAGTCGGCCAGCAACTGGCCGGCCCAGGGGCCGGCGAGCACGCGCGAGAGGTCGAGCACACGCACGCCCGCGAGTGGGCGGGGAGGGGTGGGGCTCATTCGAGCCGACGCCGGGCCGCCCCAAGCCGGATCAGCCCCCGGCACCGGCTCGGACCGGGGCCCTTCCCGGTCTTGGGGCAGCGACCCGCGAAGCGGTGGAGCGTGGGGGCTCATCCTGCCAAAGCGGCTTCGAGCGACGCAGCGATGATCGCCAGACCCTCGTCCAGCACGGCATCGCTCGCGGTCAGCGGCACCAGGATGCGCACCACGTTGCCGTAGGTGCCGCAGGTGAGGATGATCAGGCCGCGCTTCGTGGCTTCGGCGGCGAGCGCCTTGGTCAGGTCGGCGTCGGGCTGGTGCGGGTCGCCGTTCTTGCACAGCTCCATGGCCACCATGGCGCCCAGGCCGCGCACGTCGGCGATGCACTTGTGCTTCTTCGCCAGCGTCTGCAGGCTGGCGGTGATGCGTTGGCCCACGTCGCGGCTGCGCTGCAGCAGGTCGTGTTTTTCAAACTCGTCGAGCACGGCCAGGGCCGCGGCGCAGGCCAGCGGGCTGCCGGCGTAGGTGCCGCCCAGGCCACCGGCGGCGGGCGCGTCCATCACCTCGGCGCGGCCGACCACGGCCGAGATCGGGAACCCACCGGCCATGGACTTGGCCAGGGTGATCAGGTCGGGCGCCACGCCGGTCTGCTCGCAGGCGAACCAGGTGCCGGTGCGGCCGGCGCCGGTCTGTATCTCGTCGCAGATCAGCAGGATGCCGTGCTGGTCGCACAGCGCGCGCAGGCGCTGCATCAGCTCGGGCGGTGCCACGTTGAAACCGCCTTCGCCCTGCACCGGCTCGATGATGATGGCCGCCACGCGGCGCGCTTCGATGTCGTTCTTGAAGATCTGTTCGACCGAGTCGATCGCGTCCTGAACGCTCACACCGTGCAGCGCGTTCGGGAAGCGGGCGTGGAAGATTTCGCCGGGGAAGGGGCCGAAACCGGTCTTGTACGGCGCGACCTTGCCGGTCAGGCCCAGCGTCATCATGGTGCGGCCGTGGTAGCCGCCGGTGAAGGCGATCACGCCCGAGCGGCCGGTGTGGGCGCGGGCGATCTTGATCGCGTTTTCCACCGCTTCGGCGCCGGTGGTGAGGAACAGGGTTTTCTTGGCGAAGTCACCGGGGGCCTTGGCGTTCAGGCGCTCGGCCAGTTCCACGTAGGGCTCGTAGGCCAGCACCTGGAAGCAGGTGTGGGTGTACCGGTCGAGCTGGGCCTTCACGGCCTCGATCACGGCCGGGTTGCGGTGGCCGGTGTTGAGCACGGCGATGCCGCCGGCGAAGTCGATGTAGCGGCGACCTTCCACGTCCCAGATCTCGGCGTTCTCGCCCTTGGCGATGAAGATGGCATGGCTTTGGCCCACGCCGCGCGGGATGGCGGCTTGGCGGCGGGCCATGAGCATGGCGTTGGTGGCTTGGGGTTCGCGTTGCATACAGGGCTCCAGAGGGTGAAGAGAATTCAGGCTGTCGCACACTGTAGGGGCCGCTGGCCGGCGCTAACATATACAGACACCGACCCCGGGGCGATGCACTGTATAGCCGCATCGACCGGTACACAACAACCCAAAAGCGCCGCGCATGTTCACCCTGAACCCCAAAAACACCACGCCCCTGGTGGTGCAGATCGTCGAGGGGTTTAGCGACCTGATCCAGAGCGGCAACCTGCGTCCGGGCTCCAAGGCCCCCTCCATCCGCCAGTTCGCCCACGCCCACGGCGTGAGCGTGTACACCGTGGTCGACGCCTACGACCGGCTGGTGGCGCTGGGCTATTTCGTCTCGCGCCCGCATTCGGGCTTCTTCGTGCGCAAGCGCGAGGGCGTGCCCCGCGTGGCGCCGGGTGGCGCGACCACCGAGGCCGCCAACTACAACTTCGACTCCATGTGGTACCTGCGCCGGGTGTTCGAAGCCCGTGCGCTGCGCATGAAGCCGGGCTGCGGCTGGCTGCCGGGCGACTGGCTGTTTGAAGAGGGCCTGCGGCGCAGCCTGCGCGCGCTGGCGGCCGAAAACGTGGACCTGGGTGGCTACGGCGAGCCCAAGGGCTTCGCGCCGCTGCGCCAGCTGGTGCGCGACCTGCTGGCCGAGCAGGAGATCGCCGTCAGCGCCGACCAGGTGCTGCTCACCCAGGGCTCCAGCCAGGCCATGGACCTGGTGGCGCGCCGCCTGGTGCGCCCGGGCGACGCGGTGCTGGTGGACGACCCGGGCTACCCCAATCTGCTGTTTTCGCTGCGCTTCCTGGGCGCGCGGCTGATCGGCGTGCCGCGCACGCCCAACGGCTACGACCTGGCCGCGCTCGAAGCGCTGGTGATCGAACACAAGCCCAAGGTGTTCTTCACCCAGCCCCGGCTGCAGAGCCCCACCGGCTCGGTGGCCAACCTGGCGCACCTGCATCGCGTGGTGCAGCTCGCCGAGCAGCACCAGTTCACCGTGGTGGAAAACGACATCTACGCCGACCTCGACCCCGAGCCGCGCCCCTCGCTGGCCAGCCTGGACCAGTTGCAGCGTGTCGTCTACATCAGCAGTTTTTCCAAGACCATCTCGCCCAACATCCGCGTCGGCTTCCTGGCCGCGCCGCCCGATCTGCTGGAAGACTTCGCCCAGCTCAAAATGATCTCGGGCCTGACCTCGTCCGAGTTCAGCGAGCGCCTGGCTTACGGGGCGCTGGTGGACGGGCGCTGGCGCAAGCACCTGCGCGGCCTGCGCGAGCGCCTGGCGCAGGCGCACCAGCGCGTGGCCCAGCAGCTGGAGAACCTGGGCTTCGAGCTGTTCTGCGAGCCCAAGGCCGGCATGTTCCTCTGGGCCCGTCACCCGGACATTCAGAACGCCACCGAGCTGGCCTACAAGGCGGCCGAACAGGACATCCTGCTTGGCCCTGGCCACCTGTTCGCGCCCGATCTGCAGCCCAGCCCCTGGTCCCGCTTCAACGTGGCCTTCACCGAAGAGCCGCAGGTGTTGGCTTTCCTGAAAGCCCAGGCCCGGGCGGGCTGAAAACCCCCTGAATCCGCCGGATTCGGGACAACGCGCGCCAGTTTGCGAAAATAGCCGGTTCGGTGCCGCCCGATGTGCTGGCGCACCCGCCCGATTCCGACCGATAACCACCCGCCAAGGCCACCATGACCCGTCCCGCTTCCGTCGCCGACATCCGCAAGACCTTCCTGGACTTCTTCGCCTCCAAGGGCCACACCGTGGTGGCGTCCAGCCCGCTCGTTCCCGGCAACGACCCCACGCTCATGTTCACCAACTCGGGCATGGTCCAGTTCAAGGACGTGTTCCTGGGCACCGACAAGCGCCCCTACGTGCGCGCCGCCTCGGTGCAGGCCTGCCTGCGCGCCGGCGGCAAACACAACGACCTGGAAAACGTGGGCTACACCGCGCGCCACCACACCTTCTTCGAGATGCTGGGCAACTGGTCGTTTGGCGACTACTTCAAGCGCGAGAGCCTGAAGTGGGCCTGGGAACTGCTGACCGAGGTCTACAAGCTGCCGGCCGAGCGCCTGCTGGCCACGGTGTACGAAGAGGACGACGAGGCTTACGACATCTGGACCAAGGAAATCGGCCTGCCGCCCGAGCGTGTGATCCGCATCGGTGACAACAAGGGCGGCCGCTACAAGAGCGACAACTTCTGGATGATGGCCGACACCGGCCCTTGCGGCCCCTGTTCGGAAATCTTCTACGACCACGGTGACCACATCCCCGGCGGCCCTCCCGGCAGCCCCGATGAAGACGGCGACCGCTTCATCGAGATCTGGAACAACGTGTTCATGCAGTTCAACATGGACGAGACCGGCGCCGTCACGCCGCTGCCCGCGCCCTGCGTGGACACCGGCATGGGCCTGGAGCGCCTGGCCGCGATCCTGCAGCACGTGCACAGCAACTACGAGATCGACATCTTCGACGCGCTGATCAAGGCCGCCGGCCGCGAGACCGGCACGGCCGACCTCACGAACCCTTCGCTCAAGGTGATCGCCGACCACATCCGCGCCACGGCCTTCCTGATCAGCGACGGCGTGATCCCCAGCAATGAAGGCCGCGGTTACGTGCAGCGCCGCATCGTGCGCCGCGCCATCCGCCACGGCTACAAGCTGGGCCAGAAGACCCCGTTCTTCCACAAGCTGGTGCCCGATCTGGTGAAGATGATGGGCGAGGCCTACCCCAACATGGCCTCGCAAGCCCAGCGCATCACCGAGGTGCTCAAGGCCGAGGAAGAGCGCTTCTATGAAACGCTGGCCAACGGCATGGAAATCCTCGACGCCGCGCTGGCCGATGGCGCGAAGGTGCTGCCGGGCGACGTGGCCTTCAAGCTGCACGACACCTATGGTTTCCCGCTCGACCTGTCGGGCGACGTCTGCCGCGAGCGTGGTCTGACGGTGGACGAGGCCGGGTTCCACGCCGCCATGGAAGCGCAGAAAGCCAAGGGCCGCGCGGCCGGCAAGTTCAAGATGGACAAGGCGTTGGAGTACACCGGCGCCGGCAACAGCTTCGTCGGTTACGAACAGCTCGAAGCACCCGCCAAGGTGGTGGCGCTGTACCTGGAAGGCACGGCCGTGGCCGAGCTCAAGGCGGGGCAGCAGGGTGTCGTGGTGCTGGACACCACGCCCTTCTACGCCGAGAGCGGCGGCCAGGTGGGTGACGAAGGTCTCATCACCAGCGGTTCGGCCAAGTTCGCGGTGGGTGACACGCAGAAGATCAAGGCCGACGTGTTCGGCCACCACGGCGCGATGGAGCAGGGCACGCTCGCCGTGGGCGACACCGTGACCGCCTGCGTGAACACCGCCTTGCGCGCCGCCACCGTGTGCAACCACAGCGCCACGCACCTGATGCACAAGGCCCTGCGCGAGGTGCTGGGCAGCCACGTGCAGCAGAAGGGCTCGCTGGTGAACGCCGAGCGCACCCGCTTCGACTTCGCGCACAACGCGCCCGTGACGGACGCGCAGATCCGCCAGATCGAGGCCATCGTCAACGCCGAGGTGCTGGCCAACGCGGCGGCCAAGGCGGAGCTGATGGACATCGAGGCAGCCCAGAAGACCGGCGCGATGATGCTGTTCGGCGAGAAGTACGGGGAGATTGTGCGCGTGCTGAGCATCGGCTCGACGCAGGAGCTGTGCGGCGGTACCCATGTGCAGCGCACCGGTGACATCGGCCTGTTCAAGGTGGTGGGCGAGAGCGGCGTG
This sequence comes from Hydrogenophaga taeniospiralis, assembly GCF_020510445.1. Lineage (NCBI taxonomy): Bacteria > Pseudomonadati > Pseudomonadota > Betaproteobacteria > Burkholderiales > Comamonadaceae > Hydrogenophaga > Hydrogenophaga taeniospiralis. The sequence goes on along the minus strand of NZ_JAHBAG010000001.1, from coordinate 4,089,223 downwards.
GCCGCGGGCGTGCGCCGCATCGAGGCGGTGACCGGCGCCAACGCGCTGGCCTACCTGCAGTCGCTGGAAGACACCGTGGCCCAGGCGGCCGGCGCGCTGAAGGCGCCCGCCGCCGAGCTGACCGGCCGCATCGGCCAGACGCTGGAACAGGTCAAGGCGCTGGAAAAAGAAGTCGCCGCCCTCAAAGGCAAGCTGGCCTCCAGCCAGGGCGACGAACTCATGGCCCAGGCCGTGGACGTGAAGGGCCTCAAGGTGCTGGCCGCCGTGCTCAACGGCGCCGACGCCAAGACCCTGCGCGACACCATGGACAAGCTGAAAGACAAGCTCAAGACCGCCGCCATCGTGCTGGCCGCCGTGGACGGCGGCAAGGTGCAACTGGCCGCCGGTGTCACGGCCGACAGCGTGGGCAAGGTGAAAGCCGGCGAGCTGGTGAACTTCGTCGCCCAGCAGGTGGGCGGCAAGGGCGGCGGCAAGCCCGACATGGCCATGGCCGGCGGCACGGACGCCAGCGGTCTGCCCAAGGCCCTGGCTTCGGTGCAGGGCTGGGTGGCCGAACGCCTGTGAGACACGGCCTGACACGGCGCGGCCTGCTCGGCGCTTCGCTGGGCCTGTGGGCCGGCGCGCTGCCGGCCACCGCGCTGCACGCGGCCGACACCGCCACTGGCCAGCGCCCGGGCTACCAGCTCAGCGACTGGCCCGCGCAGCGGCCCACGCCGGCGCTGGACGCGCAGAACCTGCAGGGCGAGCGCGTGCGCCTGGCGGACTTCCAGGGCCGCGTGGTGCTGCTCAATTTCTGGGCCACCTGGTGCCCGCCCTGCCGCGCGGAAATGCCCACCTTGCAGGCCGTGCCCGAGTGGCTGGGGGAAGACAAGGTGGTGGTGCTGGCGCTCAACCACCGGGAGGCCGGCCGCACCGCACGCCGCTTCCTCGCGGCCAGCGGCCTGACGCTGCCCGTGCTGCTGGACCCGCAGGGCGATATCACCCAGGCCTGGGGCGTGCGCGCCTTTCCCACCACGGTGCTGATCGACGCCAATGGCCGGGCGCGCCAGGTGGTGCAGGGCGAGGTGGACTGGAGCAGCCCGACCGCCCTGGGGTGGGTGGAGCGCCTGCTCGCACAACGCTGATCGGTACGGGATAATCCGTCCTCCCCCGGTCGGCCACCGACCGGCCTTCCTGGCTCTGCGTGGCACCCTGTGTGTGCGACTCGGCCTTTTGATCATTCCGGAGCTCCTTTCATGACCCCCGATCGCCGCCATTTCCTGCGCTGCGCCGCTTCGTCCGTGGCCGCCAGCGTGCCCTTGTTTCACAGCGCTGGCGCGTTCGCGCAGGCCGCCGCCCAGCCGGCGTTCAACCCCCAGCCGAGCGGCTGGCGCACCTTCGATGTGACGACCCGCGTGGACATCCTCGATGCCGAAGGGCAGACCCAGGCCTGGCTGCCGGTGCCCTCCATCGAGAGCGACTGGCAGCGCGGCCTGACGCACGACTTCAGCACCAACGGCCAGGGCCGGCTGGTGGAAGACGGCCGCTACGGCGCCCGCATGCTGCACGTGGAATTCGCGGCCGGCGAAAAAGCGCCCTTCGTCGAGATCACCAGCCGCGTGCAGACCCGCAACCGCGGGATCGACTGGGTGCAGAAAGGCGTGACCGAAGACCCGGCCACGCTGCGCTTCTGGACCCAGCCGACCAAGCTGCTGCCCACCGATGGCATCGTGCGCGAAACGGCGCAAAAAGCCATCCGCGGCACCCGCACCGACGTGCAGAAGGCCCAGGCCATCTACGACTGGGTGGTCACCAACACCTACCGCGAGCCCACCACCCGCGGCTGCGGCCCGGGCGACATCAAGGCCCTGCTGGAGACCGGCAACCTGGGCGGCAAATGCGCCGATCTCAACGCCTTGTTCGTGGGGCTGTGCCGCGCCGCGGGTGTGCCGGCGCGCGACGTCTACGGCGTGCGTCTGGCCCCGTCGGCCTTTGGTTACAAGCAGCTGGGCGCCGGCTCGGCCAGCCTCAAGGGTGCGCAGCACTGCCGCGCCGAGGTGTTCCTGACCGGTCTGGGCTGGGTGGCCATGGACCCGGCCGACGTGACCAAGGTGATGCGCCACGAGGCACCCGAGTGGATCAAGACCGCGCAACACCCGCTGGTGTCGCCGGTGAACAAGGCCCTGTTCGGTAGCTGGGAAGGCAACTGGATGGGCTGGAACATGGCGCACGACCTCACGCTGCCGGGTGCCCAGGGGCCGGAGCTGGGCTTCTTCATGTACCCGGCGGCAGAAACCGGTGGCGAGCGGCTCGACTCCTACGCGCCCGACGATTTCAAGTACCAGATCTCGGCGCGCGAAATCCAGGCCTGATCGCTCCCGGCAACCACCCGCGGGTGTTGGACCGGCCTATTCGGGCCAGTCCAGCGCCCGCTGGCTTTGGAAGTGGCGGTGTTCGCCGGTCACCGGATCGTTGAAGGCCAGGGTCTGCGCCAGCAGGCGCAGCGGTTCGGCGAAATCTTCGGCTTCATTCGGCCCGCGCAGCACGCTCGGGTAGAACTGGTCCCCCGCGATGGGCCGACCCAGCGCGTTCATGTGCACCCGCAGCTGGTGGCGCTTGCCCGTCACCGGCTCCAGCGCATAGCGCGCCCAGTCGCCACGGCGCTCGCGCAGCGTGATGCGCGTTTCGCTGTTGGCCTCGCCCTCGGCCTCGCACATCCGGAAAAACGCGCCGTCTTCTTCCACGATGCGGCTGCGGCGCACCAGCGGGAAGGCCAGGTCGTCGCGGCAGGGCGCGATGGCTTCGTAGACCTTGTGCACCGCGCGCTCGCGAAACAGCGCCTGGTAGGCCGCGCGGTCCTGTGGCCGCACCGCGAAGGCCACCAGCCCGGCGGTTTCGCGGTCGATGCGGTGGATCGGGCTCAGGTCTTCCAGGCCCAGCCGGCGCTTGAGCCGTACCAGCAGGCTCTGCTGCACATAGCGCCCACCCGGCGTCACGGGCAGAAAGTGCGGTTTGTCGGCCACCACCAGATGGGCGTCCTGGAACACCAGGCCTTCTTCGAACGGCACAGCCGGCTCGCCGGGCAGGGCGCGGTAGTAATACAGGCGGGTGCCGCCCCGGTAGGGCGCTTCGGGCGCCAGGGGCCGGCCGCTGTCGTCCAGCACCTCGCCGTTGGCCAGCCGCTCGGCCCAGGCGCCGCGGTCCACCGCGGGCAGGCGCTCGGCCAGAAAGTCGATCACGCCGGGCCAGCGCGCATCACCGGCCTTGAGCGCCGGCAGCGCCACGCAACTGGGCGAGACGCCATCGCGCATGGGGATCAAGGGGTTCTTCGACGGACGGGCCACGGGGTTGAAAGGGGACAAGCAAATGCGGTTATTCTCTGCGCCTTCGGGGGTTGCCGGCGCCGCTCTGGCGCATGGGCCCCGTTCACAGGAATCCGCTTTGACCATGTACCACGCTGCCCCACCGCGCCCGGATCACGCCGTACGCGAGTGCACACCGCGCGCGCGCCTGCTGCGCCTGGCGGTCGCGCTGGGCCTGTCGACCCTGCTGCTGGGGGGCTGTGCCGTGGTCGCTGTGGTTGACGTGGCTGCGTCGGCGGTGGTGGGTGTGGCCGGCCTGGCGGTGGACGCGGCAGTCGGCACGGCGCGCATCGGCGGCAAGATCATCGGCGCTGGCGCCGATGCGGCGCTGGACCCGGACGAACCCGAAGACGAGTGAGGCCGGGCACGCTGGCGGCTCGCGCGGGGTGGCGTGCCGTTTCTTCTCAGTTCACCACGCCGGAGCGTGGCTCGCGACGCATGAAGCGGTGCAGCCCAGGGCACCGCCGGGCCGGCTTTGCCGGACGGCCAGTGCGCCTTGCAGGCCGCAGCCTCGCCAGAGGCGAGGCTTCTTCGGGCCGTCCAAGCCTGCGCAGGCAGGCTCGGAGCCGCGGCCCTCAGCCCCCTTGAGGGGGTCGCGCGAAGCGCGGCAGGGGTGGTTCATCCTACATGCGTTGGAACACCAGATCCCACACGCCGTGGCCGAGCTTGAGGCCGCGGTTCTCGAACTTGGTGAGGGGCCGGTAGTCCGGCTTGGGCACATAGCCGTCGCTGCCCGGCGCAGCGGTGTTCTTCAGCAGCGGCTCGGCGCTCAGCACCTCCAGCATCTGCTGGGCATAGGGTTCCCAGTCGGTCGCCAGGTGCAGGTAACCGCCCGGTTTGAGGTGCCGCGCCAGCCGGTTCACGAACGGGGTCTGGATCAGGCGGCGCTTGTGGTGCCGGGTCTTGTGCCAGGGGTCGGGGAAGAAGATGTGCACGCCGTCCAGACTGGCCTCGGGCAGCATGTGGTCGAGCACCTCGACCGCGTCGTGGCGGAAGATGCGGATGTTCTCCAGCCCTTGTTCGCCCACGAGCTTGAGCAGCGCGCCCACGCCGGGTTCGTGCACTTCGCAGCAGAGGAAGTTGTCGCCCGGGCGCACGCTGGCGATGTGGGCCGTGGCGCCGCCCATGCCGAAGCCGATCTCCATGATCAGCGGCGCCTGGCGGCCAAACGCCGCGTTCACGTTCAGTGTCTGGCTGGCGTCGTAGTGGAGCAGGAAGCGTGGGCCGAACTGCTCGTAGGCGCGGGCCTGGCCCGGGCCGGTGCGTCCGGCGCGCAGCACATAGCTCTTGATGACGCGCATGTAGGGCATGCCCTCGGGCTTGGGGTGCTCGGGCTGGGCGGGCGCGTCGTTGCCGGGTTCGGCGGGAGAGGTCGGGGGGGAGGATGTCATGGCACGGCGGAAACAGGGTGCCAGATTGTAGGTGGCGGGGTGGCGTGGATCGCCACCGTCAGGCGGGTTCGACCTCGATCCAGCCGATGGCCAGGCCGAGCCAGCGCCGGTCGTTGTTCATGTCCAGATCGATCGGGCGGTGGGTGGCGGGCACCGAGAGGGTGAGCAGCAGGGGAGCCCGTTCCCCGTCGGGCAGTTGGTCCGGGGCGATGTGCGCGGTCCAGAGAAAACCACCCGCTTCGGCGGGCCGGTGGTCGGCCTCCACCGTGCGGCCGTTCACGCTCAGGCGCGACGCGGCCAGCAGGCCGGCCTGGATCTCGTGGATCACCTGGAGCGTGAGCTTCAATGGCCGGTCGACGCGCACGGGCAGCACCCGTGCCGAGTGGCACGCGGGGCCGCTCCAGCGAAAGGCCGAACCGTTGCCGTCCTGTTCGAGCGAATGCCACTCGTAGCCGGCGTTCTCGTTGACGCACGGAAACCGGACCGGCCGATCGACCGGCCGGCAGTGGCTGGCGTCGCCCCAGTGGTGCGAGCCCTTGAAGGTCTGGTTCAGGACCGCGCCCGCGCTGGCCTTGTCGCTGGTGCTCATGGGGGTCTCGACCCGCAGCAGCCGGTCTTCGCTGGCCGCGCGCAGGGCGGTGGTCAGTTCCCGCCGCAGATGGGCCTGGCTGTCCTCGCGCAGTGCCGCGAGGCAGGCACTTTGTTCACCGACGTCGCGGCGCCGGTAGGCGTTCCTGCGCCAGGCCGCGTTGAACTTGAACACGGAGAGCTGGCCCGTCATGGCGAAGACGGCGCCGGCTTCGTGGCAGCGCACGATGAACTCGTAGTCCACCGCGACCCGCGCCTCGTCGGGCCCCACCCAGCCGCCGACATCCCGCGCGATCTGCCGCGTGTGCAGCAGGGACGAGGGCGGGAAAAAATGCCGGGGTGTGAAGCGATCGTTCGGAAAGAAACCGGTCACGGCGCGCAGACCCGAGCTTGGGGGGCCGTAGAGCAGGCAGGCGGCCGCCACCACGTCGGCCCCGGTGCGCTCGAAGGTGTCGCGGGCCGCCCGCAGATGGCCCGGCGCCCAGAGGTCGTCGTGGCCGAGGTAGGCGATGTAGCGGCCCCGGGCCATGGCCAGGCCGGTGTTGTTGGGGCCCCATTGGCTGCCGCAGTTGTGTTCGAGGTTGACCCAGACCAGACGGCTGTCGCCCAAGGACCGCACCACCGCTTCGCTGTCGTCGCTGCAGTGGTCGCCGATCACCAGCAGCTCGAAGTCGCGCTCGGTCTGCTCCAGCACCGAAGCCAGCGCCAGGCGCAGCGCCGCGCTCCAGTTGTAGGTGGCGACGATGACGCTGAAGGTGGGCGCCGGCGCCAGGTTCACCAGCCGTGTCCTTTGTCGAAGCTGTAGGGCACGCTCTCCGGCGCCACGCGGTATTTGTCGGGGTTCTCGTGGTTGTAGGGTTCGGTCGGCATGTTGACGAAAACCGCATCGACCAGGCCGATGTTCTGCACGGCGTGCACCACGTACGGCGGGATCAGCAGCAGGCCGCGGTTGCGTTCGGTCAGGTAGATCTCGTTGATCAGGCCGTGGGTGGGCGAGTCGGGGCGCGTGTCCCACAGCACGTATTTGACGAACCCGGAGAGGGAAAACATGCGGTCGGACTGGATCTTGTGATAGACCCAGCCCTTGACCTTGCCGGGGCGGATCATGGACGCGTACACATGGTGCAAGGGGGCCGGGTGGAAGCCCCAGGCCCGGCTCATCATCTCCACGATCTCTCCCCGTTCGTCCTCGTGGGTGATGGCGGGGCGCACCACCACGTCGGCGATCAGGCGCTGCTTGCGCTCGCCCGAGGCCGTGACGGTCGAGACGTCTTTGGTGGCCAGGATCGGGTCCGTGGCTGTGGTGGGGGTCTTGCTCATTCAGGGGCTCCAGTCGCACACGGGGTGTGACGGCCCCGCTGGCCGCGCACTTCGGGCCAGTTTAGGGCCTGTTCACACTATTTTTCCAAGATGCGTTGCGGATCACAAAATGGCCATGCTCAAGGCGTTGTGCTCCGCTGAGCCCTTTGTCTTCACGCGCCTGCGGAGCCAGCGCCGACCGTCCATGCCCCGACCCAGGACGCCAGCGCCTGGCCCACGCTGCCGCCCGAACCGGGCAGGCCCAGGTGCGCGGCCGCCCGGTTCAGCGCCGCCACCGGATCGTTCAGATCCAGGGCCTGGGCACCGTTCTGTTTGCTGAGTTTTTCACCGTTGGTGCCCAGCACCAGGGGCGTGTGCAGGTAGCCCGGCGTGGGCAGACCCAGCGCGCGCTGCAGCAGGATCTGGCGCGCGGTGTTGTCGCAGAGGTCTTCACCGCGCACCACCTGGGTGATGCCCTGCGCGGCGTCGTCCACCACCACGGCGAGCTGGTAGGCCCAGAGGCCGTCGGCGCGTTTCAGGATGAAGTCGCCCACGTCGGCGGCGACGTTCTGCGTCTGGGGGCCCAGGCGGCGGTCGGTCCAGGCCACGTCGCCGGCGCTGGCGTCCAGCCAGAAGCGCCAGGCGCGCGCCGTCTTGCCCTGCAGGCCGCCGTGTTCGGGGCGGCAGGTGCCGGGGTAGACCGCGGCGTGGTGGCGCTCGCGGACCCGTCCCCGGGCCCGCAGGGCGGCTTCGATGTCTTTGCGCGAACAGCCGCAGGGGTAGGCCCGGCCGCTGGCGATGAGCGCGTCCAGCGCCTGATGGTAGAGCGCACCGCGCTGCGACTGCCACACCACGGGTTTGTCGCTCACCAGACCACAGGCGGCGAGCTGTTGCAGGATGAACCGGTCGGCGCCGGGCACGCAGCGCGGGGTGTCCACGTCCTCGATGCGCACGATCCACACGCCGCCATGGGCGCGGGCATCGAGCCAACTGGCCAGCGCCGCGACGAGCGAGCCCGCATGCAGCGGGCCGGTGGGGGAGGGCGCGAAGCGCCCGCGGTAGGACGAAGCAACCGACAAAGCCATGTGCTCGGAGCGCGTGTCTGTGCCAGCACACACCGCGGGACTGGCTTCGCCGGACCGCTGGTTTGGTCCCCCCGGGGGGAAGCCGCGCAGCGGCGCAGGGGGGTCAAATCATTGCGAGCGCGAGTTCCAGTCCGGAGACGAATGCGTCTTCCACCCGGTGGCCCAGGCACCAGTCGCCGCACAGGCCGATGCCCAGCGCCTTGTCGTAGGCGTAGGGCTTGCCCAGCGGCACCTGGGTTTGCGCGAAGCGCCAGCGGTGCGCCTCGGCGTGGGTCGGGGTGGCGCGGATGCCGGTGATCTCGGCAAAGCCCTTGAGCAGCTTGGCCTTGACGCGCTCTTCGTCGTCTTCCAGGTGCTTGGACGACCAGGTGGGGCTGGCCTGGATGGTCCAGCGTTCGATGGGCTCGCGCCGCGGCTTGCTGCTCTCGCGGGCAAGCCAGCTGATGCGGTGGTGGGTGCTGCGCGCGGCGTTCCACTGGGGGCCGAGGTGGGGCAGGCCGGGCTGCATGGCGTTGGGGTAGGCCACCATCAGCGTCCAGCAGGGCGCCACCTGCACACCGGCCAGGCTCTGGCGCAGGGTGGGGGCGTGGCCCGAGACCAGCAGCAGGTCGTGGGCCTGCGGGTGCGGCATGGCCAGCACGATCTGGTCAAAGCCGCCGAGCACGTTCTGACCGCCGTCGCTGTCTTCGGCGCGCAGTTGCCACTGCTCGGGGTTCAGCACATCGCGTTCAATGTGGGTGACGCGGGTTCCGGTGAAGGTGCGGGCGGTGAGGTTGCCGTGCAGTTCGGGGTGCACCAGGGGTTGCGCCCAGTGCTCGACCAGGGCGCTCATGCCGGGCGCCGCCACGAAATGGGGCTCGGTGGGCGGCGGGGCGCTGGCCAGCACGTGGCCAAACGCGTCGAGCACGCGCACGGTGTTGGCGCTCCAGGGGCGCACCACGTCCTGTGCCGGGAGCAAGGCGGTGGCGAAGCGCTTGTCGCGCACCGTGAAATATTGGGTGCCGTGGTCAAAACCACCGAACTCGGTGCGCCGCGTGGCCATGCGCCCGCCCAGGTTGCGGCTCTTTTCGAACAGCGTGACGCGGTGCCCGGCTTGCAGCAGGGTGCGCGCGCAGGCCACGCCCGCCATGCCCGCGCCCACCACGGCGATGTGGCGGGGTGCCTTGGGCGCGGGTGCGGCCGCAGCGGTGGAGGAGGCTTTGGAGCGTCTGGTCTTGTTGTTGTTCATGGCTCGTGTGCGGTGGTTGGATGGGATGCCTGACTTTATCAGTCCTGCCGCTGCCGGCTGCCCCGTCTGGATCAAGTGAGGTGGTGGTTTTCCAGCAGGGCGGCGCGGGTGGTCGGGTGCTGCAACTGGTCCAGCCACCAGCGCAGGGCCTGGCCGGTATCGGCCGCTGAACGCGGGCGGCGCCAGGCGTAGGCCAGGCGGATCGTGTGGAGGGGCCGTTGCGCCATGGCCTTGACCACCAGCAGCCCGGCGGTGATGTAGGGCTGCGCCAGCGGCTGGGGCAGGAAGCCGCAGCCCATGCCGCGCAGCTGCGCCTCCAGCTTGTGCCGCATGGTCGGCACGGTGAGCACCTCCTGGCCGGGCAGCAGGTTGTAGGTCTGGCCCGCGCCGCGCACGGTGCTGTCGGCCACGGCCACCGCGCGGTGGTGGCGCAGGTCGTCGTCACACAGCGGGTGCTCCACGGCGGCCAGCGGGTGGTGCGGCGCCACGGCGTAGACGAAGCGCAACGGGCCCAGTGGCGCGGTCTGGATCTCGGGCAGCGAGATTTCGGCAAACACCCCCAGTGCCAGATCGGCCTGGCCGCTTTGCAGGGCTTCCATGGTGCCCGAGAGCGTTTCGGCGCGCAGCTTCAGCCGCGTGGGCGCGCCGGTGGCGTAGAAGGCCTCGCACAGTTCGAACTGCGTGGCGTGGGAAATGATGGCGTCGGCGGCGATGGTGAGCTGTGGTTCCCAGCCGGTGGCCACACGCTTGACCCGCTGGGCCACCGCGTCGAGCTCATCGAGCAGGTACTGGCCGGCGCGCAGCAGTTCGGCCCCGGCGGGGGTGAGCTGGGCACGCCGCGCGCTGCGGTCGAACAACAACACGTCCAGCGCGTCCTCGATCTGGCGCACGCGGTAGGTGAGGGCGCTGGGCACCATGCCGAGTTCGCGCGCGGCCGCGGCCATGCTGCCCAGCCGCGCCACGGCTTCGAGCAGGCCCAGGTTCTCGGGCGAAAGGGCGGAACGCGGGGTCGGGCTGGCCATGGCTTTTTGGGGGTCAATGGTTCAATTGGTTTGAATGATGCCATCAAAACCATGCAAACCGCACGGGGGGTCGAGCGCCCACAATCCATCCATGCCAGCCCACCACCTCGAGGTGGCCGCTGGTTCACCCAGATGAAAGGACGACACCATGATGCAGATTCGACGCTCGCAGGAACGTGGTCAGGCCGATCACGGCTGGCTCAAGAGCCACCACTCGTTTTCGTTCGCGGGCTACTACGACCCGGCCTGGATGGGCTGGGGCAACCTGCGCGTGATCAACGAAGACCGCATCGCCCCGGGCACCGGCTTCGGCACGCACGGCCACCGCGACATGGAAATCATCAGCTACGTGCTCGAAGGCAGCCTGGCCCACAAAGACAGCAAGGGCAACGTCAAGGCCATCCCGCCGGGTGAGGTGCAGCGCATGAGCGCGGGCCGCGGCGTGATGCACAGCGAGTTCAACCACGCGCCCAACCGCACCACGCATTTCCTGCAGATCTGGATCGAGCCAAACGTGACGGGCATCGAGCCCGGCTACGAGCAGAAGCGTTTTGCGGATGAGGAAAAGCGTGGCCAACTGCGCCTGGTGGCCTCCGGCGATGGCGCCCAGGGCTCCGTCACCATCCACGCCGACGCGGCCATGTACGCCGGCTTGTTCGATGGCGACGAGGCGGCGGAACTTTCGCTCAATCCCGCGCGCAAAGCCTATGTGCACCTGGTGCGCGGCGCACTGGAGGTGAACGGCCAGCGTCTGCAGGGCGGCGACGCCGCGGTGCTGGCTGGCGACAGCCTTCTCTCGCTGGCCCATGGCGAAGACGCCGAGGTGCTGGTGTTCGATCTCGCGTCCTGACATCCCGTCCCGTTCTTTTTCAACTTTTTACCTGAGGAGTGCTTCCATGCTGTCATCCCTGCAAAACCCCCTGGCCCTGATCGGCCGCATCCTGCTGGCCGTGTTGTTTGTGCCGGCCGGCTTCGGCAAGATCGCCGGCTTCACCGGCACCGTGGGGTACGCCGCCTCCATGGGCATGCCAATGCCGACGGTGGGCGTGGCCGCCGCACTGGTGATCGAGTTGCTGGGCGGCCTGGCGCTGCTGATCGGACTGGGCACCCGATGGGCGGCCCTGGCCCTGGCGGTGTTCACGCTGGTGGCGAGCTTCTTCTTCCACGCTTACTGGTCCCTGCCGGCCGAGCAGCAGATGATGCAGCAGCTGATGTTCTTCAAGAACGTCGCCATCACCGGCGGCTTGCTCGCCTTCGTGGCCTTCGGTGCCGGTGCGTTCAGCCTGGACGCCCGCCGCAAGGGCTGAAAGGCCGGGAGCCGTCACCGTTTCGCAGTTTTCTCCAACCCGCGCGGCATGCTCAACATGCCGCGCATTCCTTCAGGAGGCTTCAGATGTCCAAAGTTGTCGTGGTTTACCACTCGGGCTATGGCCACACCCAGCGCATGGCGCAAGCGGTGGCCGAAGGCGCCAACGCCGAACTCATCGCGATCGACGCCGACGGCAATCTGCCCGAGGGCGGCTGGGAAACGCTGGCCGCGGCCGATGCGATCATCATGGGTTCGCCCACCTACATGGGCAGCGTGAGCTGGCAGTTCAAGAAATTCGCCGACGCCTCCAGCAAGCCCTGGTTTTCCCAGCAATGGAAAGACAAGATCGCGGCCGGTTTCACCAACAGCGCGGGCATGAACGGCGACAAGCTGTCCACGCTGCACTACCTGTTCACCCTGGCCATGCAGCACGGCATGATCTGGGTGAGCCAGGGCCTCATGCCCAGCAACACCAAGGCCGCCCAGCGCAACGACGTGAATTACCTGGTGTCGTACAGCGGCGCGATCGCACAAAGCCCCTCCGACGCGAGCGCCAACGAGATGCTGCCCGGTGACCTGGAGACCGCGCGCCTGTTTGGCCAGCGCGTGGCGGCCACCGCAGCCAGGTTCGTGAAGGCCTGAGGCAACCGGAGCCGTCGTACCATCGGCGCATGAAGGTTCTCAGCATCATTCCCTGGGCCGACTGGCTGGCGCTGGTCGGGTTTTTTGCCCTGTGGGTCGGTTATGCGTGGTTCGCCCGCGTCCGGGGCCGCAGCCGCGCGTCCCTGCTGGTCACCACCAACCGCTACCGTGCCTACTGGATGCTGCAGGCCACCGCGCGCGATCCGCGCATGCTCGACGGCCTCATCACACAAACGCTCTCGCACACACCCTCGTTTTTCTCGTCCACCTCCATCCTGGTCATCGGGGGCCTGTTTGCCCTGCTCGGCACCACCGACAAGGCCACCGAGCTGATGAGCGAAATCCCGTTTGCCCAGACCACGTCGCTGGTGGTGTTCGAGTTCAAGATCCTGGTGCTGGTGGCGATCTTCGTCTACGCCTTCTTCCGCTTTTCCTGGTGCATGCGGCAGTACACCTTCGTGGCGCTGATCATCGGGTCCATGCCGCCGCCAGCGGATTTCGAGTCGGGCAAGTTCGACCGCCAGCAGTACGCCGACCGGGCGGCCGCCATGGTCGGCGCTGCCGCCGAAACTTTCAACGATGGCTTGCGCGCCTATTACTTCTCGTTCGCGGCGCTGGCCTGGTTCGTTTCACCGCTGGCCATGGTGCTGGGCACGCTGGCGGTGGTGGCGATCCTCTACAGCCGGGAGTTCCGCTCCGAGGTGCTGCATCTGTTGCGGGACTGAAGATCCGCGATCACGCCAGGGTCAAGCCCTGGCGTTTGCGACCCGGATACAGCGATGCGGCGGCAAAGACCAGACCCACGACCGCGCCACTGAGCGCATCGATGGCGACGTGTTGCAAAGTTGCAATGGTCGACCAGATGATGGCAATGCAATGCACGGCGCTGATCCAGCGCAATAGCCGGGGTGCATTCATTTCCCGGAATATCCGGTCGAGCCAGAATGCCGAAAATACCGCCGAGGCCACATGCAATGATGGACAGGCATTTCCGGAGGCATCAATACCCTTGATCATGGCCAATCCGGGGTAATCGTTCCAGTCAATGCCGAAATCGGGCGTGCGGGTCGGGAAAGCCCAGAATATGGCCAGGCAGAACAGGCACAGCAAGCTGATCCACAGGCCAAAAAGCAGCAGGGTGCGCAGGTCTTTCATCAAGGCGGGCGGCAGCGATACATAGACCCAGAGCGAGGCGTAGATCGGGAAAGCGGCCGGGACGAAACCGATCCAGTGGTCCAGCCAGATGGCCGGCACGACCACCGGTGTTTGTGTGGGGTTGTTGAGAATCGTGAAATAGGCCCAGAAAAACAGCGTCATGAATGCCGTGGTTCCCAATGACTTGAGGGGCCAGAGAATGATCAGGCGCTTTGCAAACTCACGGTGCCAGCTTAATTCCATTGTTCGGTTTCATTCAATTTCAGGTCAAATGGGCTTTGCCCATTGAATACAAAGGTGCTCACGATCCATTGTTTGATCATGGAGCATTGGAAATGCATCATAACTGTCCCGGGCGGTGGAATATTTCCGGGATGTACAATCGCTCAAGGATAAACGCGCTCGGCTTCCTGGTGTGCTGCACACCGGAAAGACCGCTGCAAGACGGGCTGAGCGACAGCGGGCCGCAGCGTTGCCAGGGACAGGGGCGGCAGTGCCTCGCATGACGTATATGCAATGGACTCGACTGAACTGATACAAAAATTCCTCCAGGACCGCTTGGGCACCGCGCCTGAAAGCATCGTTCCCGGCGCACGGCTGGTCGATCTGGGCCTGGACTCGCTGATGCTGGCCGAACTGATGTTCGAGGCCGAGGATCGGTTCGCGATCTCGATCCCCTCCGACCTGCAGATGCCCAACACGGTCGGCGACATGACGGCCCTGATCGACACGCTGCTCGCCTCCAAAGCCTCGGCCTCATGAGTGCCCGGCGCGTGGCCATCACGGGCCTTGGCATTGTCAGTCCCTACGGCGGCGGGCTCGACGATTTTTTCCAGCGGCTGCTGGCCGGTGAGTCCGCGGTCCGCCATCTGGTGACCGACGACGTTCCGCGTCCCCTGTCCATTCCGTTTGTCGGCTGTCCGGGTTTTGACGCGGAAAAGGCGCTGGGCAAGCCCCTGGCCCTGATGATGGAGCGGTTCTCGCAACTCGGCGTGGCCGCGGCGTTTGCCGCCTGGGACCACGCGGGGCTCGCGCGCGAGGCCCTGGAAGAGGGTGCGCGCGACAACTGGGGCTGTATCTGGGGCACGGCACTGGGCGGCATCCTGGCCTACGAAAAGGGTTACCGCGACATGTGGATCAAGGGCCGCGAGCGCCTGTCGCCGCTGGCCGTGGTGCTGGGCATGAACAACGCGGTCAATGCGCACATTTCCATTCAGCTGGGGCTGGGCGGTGTCAGCACCAGCCACACCGCGGCCTGCGCGTCGTCCACCATCGCGATCGGCGAGGCGTTCCGGCGCGTGCGCTCGGGGGAAGCCACGGTCATGCTGGCCGGTGGTTCCGATGTGTCCCAGGCCTATGGCGTGGCGCGCGCCTGGGAGGCCATGCGCGTCATGGCCCCAGGGAATGGCGACACCGCCGCGTTTGCCTGCCGCCCGTTCGCGCAGGACCGGCGTGGCCTGGTGCTGGGGGAGGGTGGCGCGGCCCTGGTGCTGGAAGACTGGGACCACGCGGTGGCGCGCGGAGCGCAGATCCAGGGCGAGATCGTCGGGTATGGCAACAGTTGTGACCACAGCCACCTGGTTCGGCCCGACGCCCGTGGCCAGGTGCGCGCGCTGCGCGCGGCGCTGGCCGACGCCCGGCTGGAGACGACCGACATCGGCTACATCAACGCCCACGGCACGGCCACGCTCGAAGGCGATCCTGTGGAAATCGGCGCGCTCAAGGCGGTGTTCGCCGAACAGGCCGCTGCGTTGCCGGTGAGTGCCACCAAATCCATGCACGGTCATCTGCTGGGCGCCGCCGGCGCCATCGAGGCCGTCACCACCGTGCTCGCCCTGCGCGAGCAGGCCATTCCTCCCACCGCCCACCTGAGAGGCCGGCTTGATACGGCCTGCGAAGGGGTGGACCATGTGCTGGAGGGGCGCCGCGGTGTGCGGCTCAAGGCCGCCATCTCCAATTCATTTGCCTTCGGGGGCAGCAACGCCGTGCTGGCGTTTCGTGCCGTACCGGAACACGTTCTGTGAAGAGTTGCCATGTCTGATACCCCTGTTTCCGCTTCCTTCGACGACCTCATGAGCGAGGTCGCGGGCCTGATCGTCGAGGCCCTGAACCTGGACGTTCGACCCGATGAGGTCCTGCCCGACGACCCGCTCTACGGCGACGGCCTGGGTCTGGACTCGATCGACATGCTGGAGATCGCCTTGGTCATCTCCAAGCGCTTTGGTTTCCAGTTGCGCTCGGACAACGAGAACAACGACCAGATCTTTTCGTCCTTGCGGGCCCTGTGCACGCACATCGCCAGCCAGCGCACCAAATGAACCAGACCCCGGTCCAGGTGTGGCGCATCGTCGCGACGGGCGCGCTGTTCGTCGCCTGGGCGATCGCGGCGCACCTCGGCAGCGCGGGGGTGGGCAGTGCCGGCTTCAACGCGGGGGTGGCGGTGTTGCCCTTGTTCGTGGCCCTGGGCGCGCTGCTGTGGCAGGCGCGCAGCCTGGCCGTGCTGGTTGGCGGCCTGGTGGTGGCGCTGGCCGCGGTGGTCTGGGCCTGGCCCCAGCTGCGGGACAACGTTCCCGGGCTGTACTACCTGCAGCACCTGGGCAGCCATCTGGCGCTGGGGGTGTTGTTCGGCAAGACGCTGTGGGGCCCGGGCGATGCCCTGATCACGGGCATGGCCCGTCACATTTTCGGCAACGGGATTTCCGAGCGCAAGGTCCGCTACACCCGGCAGGTGACCGCGGCCTGGGCGGTGTATTTCTTCGCCAACGCGCTGGTTTCGACCGGGCTGTTCCTGTGGGCGCCGCTGGAGATCTGGTCGATCCATGCGAACCTGCTCACCGGCCCCCTGATCGCGCTGATGTTCCTGGGCGAGCACCTGGTCAGAAAGCGCATGCTGCCCGTGCATGAGCGGCCCAGCATCGTCAGCGTGGTGCGCGCCTACCGCCAGCGCACCGGCCAGGCCGCCAGCAGCGAACCGGCTTCCCGTTCATGAGCGAATACCCCCTGGTCAGCGGCCGGGCGCTGGACGACATCCTGGCCTGGCGGCCCGAAGGCGCGGTGACGGTCCGCGACTTCCTGTCGGACGCCAGCGCCGTGGCCGCCGGCCTGCCCGACGGCACCGGTGTGCTCAACCTGTGCGAAGACCGGTACCGGTTCGCCGTGGTGTTCGCGGCCTGCTTGCTGACCGGCAAAACCAGCCTGCAGCCCTCGTCGCAGTCGGTTGAGACGCTGCGCCAGATCATGCGGGACTACCCCGGGGTTTTCTGTGTGACGGACGGGGCCTTCGAGGCGCCCGGGCTCGATCTGCCGAGGCTGGACTTCCCCGATCTGTCGGCGCTGGAGCGGCCCGCAGTGGACCGCATGCCCATGATCGCCGCCGACCGGGTGGTGGCCATCCTGTTCACCTCGGGGTCCACCGGACTGCCGCAACCCCAGGCCAAGACCTGGGGCAAGCTGGTGTTGAACGGCCGCGCCGAGGCGCGCGGTCTGGGCCTGGAGCGGACCCCGCATGTGCTCATCGGCACGGTGCCGGTGCAGCACAGCTACGGATTCGAGTCCACCTTTTTGCTGGCGCTGCACGGGGGCTGCTGTTTCTGGAGTGGCAAGCCGTTTTACCCGCAGGACGTGGTCGGGGCGCTGCAGGCCGTGCCCGGCCCCCGCATGCTGGTGACCACGCCTTACCACCTCTCGGCGCTGCTGTCCTCGGGCCTGGCCTTGCCGGCGGTGGACAAGTGGCTCTCGGCCACCGCGCCGCTGAGCACCGAGCTGGCCGCGCAGGCGGAACGCCAGAGCGGCGCGCCGGTGCACGAAATCTACGGCTCCACGGAGTCGTCCCAGCTCGCGAGCCGGCGCACCACCGACGGCGCGGCCTGGCAGCTGCTGCCCGGCGTGGCGCTGGCGCAGGAGGGCGACACCACCTTCGCCCTGGCCGGCCATGTGGAAGGGCGCGTGCCCTTGTCCGACATCATCGAGCTGTTGCCGGATGGCCGTTTCCTGCTGCATGGGCGCCATGCGGACCTGGTCAACATCGCGGGCAAGCGCACCTCGCTGGCCTACCTCAACCACCAGTTGTGCGCGATCGAGGGGGTGCAGGACGGTGCCTTCTTCCTGCCGGACGAAGACGCCCGCGACGGCGTGACCCGCCTGACCGCCTTCGTGGTGGCACCGGGGCTGGCGCGTGCCGATCTGGTGGCCGCGCTGCGCCAGCGCATCGACGCCATCTTCATGCCGCGGCCGCTGGTGCTGGTGGACGGTCTGCCGCGCAACAGCACCGGCAAACTGCCGCGCAGCGGCCTGCAGGCGCTCTACCAGAGCCGGGTGTCCGATGGGCAGCGCTGAGTCCGTCTGGCGCGTCCCGACGGACCACCCCGCCTTTGCCGGGCATTTTCCGGCGCGCCCCATCGTCCCGGGTGTCGTGTTGCTCGACCACGCGATCCTGTTGGCCCAGGGCCTGCAGGGCGGGCCTGTCGAGGGATGGCGGGTGGACCAGGCCAAGTTCCTCAGCCCCTGCGGACCGGGGGAAGAACTGCATTTCGCGCTGGAGGTGTCGGCGCGCGGCTCCATCGCCTTTCGGGTGAGCTGCGAGGGCCGTTCTGTCGCTTCCGGCAGCCTGGTGCCGCCCCCCCAATGACCGCCCGCGTCCGACCCGGGTGGATGCGTCAGCAGGAGCGCAGCAACACCGCCATCCTCAAGCTGATGGTCTGGATTTCACTGACCTTCGGCCGCGGCCTGGGCCGCCTGGTGCTGCACGGCATCGCGCTCTATTTCTCCCTCTTTTCACCCCAGGCGCGCCGGGCCAGCCAGGCCTACCTGGCGCGCGCGCTCGGGCGGCCCGCGCGCTGGCGCGACGGCTACCGCCACGTCTTCAGCTTCGCCAGCACCATCCACGACCGGGTGTACCTGCTCAACGACCGCTTCGACGCGTTCGACATCGAGGTGTCTGGCGCTCACCACCTGGACCAGGCCCTGCTCCAGCAGAAAGGCGCCCTGCTGGTCGGTGCGCACCTGGGCAGCTTCGAGGTGTTGCGCTCGGTGGGGCGCAGCCACACCGGGCTGCACGTGGCCATGCTGATGTACGAGGAAAACGCGCGCAAGATCAATGCCGCGCTGGCCGCGATCAACCCCAAGGCGGTGCAAGATATCATCCGCCTGGGTCGCCCTGAATCCCTGCTGGAAGTCCGCGACAGACTGGACGACGGTTATCTGGTGGGCATACTGGCGGACCGCTCGCTCGGGGGCGATGCCCAGCTGGAGGTGCCCTTTCTCGGCGAGCCGGCCGCGTTTCCACTGGGCCCCTGGCGCATGGCGGCGATGTTGCGCCGACCGGTGTTTTTCATGACCGGGCTGTACCTGGGGGGCAATCGCTACCAGATCCATCTGGAACCTCTGGCCGATTTCTCCGAAACTTCGCGCGGCGAACGTGATCCAGCCATTGAGCAAGCGGTGCGGCGCTACGCCGATCTGCTCACGCGGTTCTGCCGGCAGGCCCCTTACAACTGGTTCAACTTCTTCGATTTCTGGCAGAAAAAATGATCAAACGGTGGTTTTTCGGTGTGGCACTGCTGGGCCTGACGGGGCTGGCACACGCCGCCTACGACGTGCAGCAGCTGATGGCCGAGCTGGCCCAGAACAAGGGCGGGCGGGTGCGCTTCGTTGAAAAGCGTTTCGTGGCGCTGTTGGACAAGCCCCTGCTGGCCTCGGGCGAGATGAGCTACACCCCGCCCGACCGGCTGGAAAAGCACACCTTGTTGCCCAAGCCCGAAACCATGGTGCTCGACGGGGGCCGGCTCATCCTGGAGCGCGACAAGCGCCGCATGACGATCAACCTGGCCAGCCGGCCCGAAGCGCTGGCTTTTGTCGACAGCATCCGCAGCACGCTCTCGGGCAACCGGCGCTCGCTGGAGCAGAACTACGCGCTGCAGCTCTCGGGCGACAGCCGCCAGTGGGTGCTGGTGCTGGTGCCCAGCGAACAGGGCATCGCCGCCTTGCTCCAACGCATCACCGTCAGCGGGACCCAGAGCCAGGTGCGCAAGATCGAGTACCTGCAGACCGATGGCGACCGCTCCGAACTCACGATTGAACCGATCGAAGCGCAATGAGTTCTGCGCTGCGTGTTTTTGGTCTGTGGCTGCTGGCCATGGCCGCTGGGGCTGCGGTGGTCTGGAACAGCCATTTCTCGGCCGACATGTCGTTTTTCCTGCCCTCCAAGCCGAGCGCCGAGCAGAAGGTGCTGGTCGGCCAGCTCAAGGACGGCACGGTGTCCCGCCTGTTGATGGTGGCCATCGAAGGGGGCGACGCCGCGGCGCGGGCCAAGGTGTCGCGCGCACTGCGCAGCCAGCTTGCGGGCCAGCCCGGGTTTGTCTCGGTCCAGAACGGTGAAATCGAAGGCCTGGGGGCCGAGCGCGACTTCCTGGTGCGCTACCGCTACCAGCTGAGCCCGGCGGTGACGCCGGAGCGCTTCACGGTCGAGGGTCTGCGGGCCGCCGTGGGCAACGCCATCGACACGCTCGCCTCGCCCGTGGGCATGCTGTTCAAACCCTATCTGACGCGCGACCCCACGGGCGAGCTGCTGGCCGTGCTGGACCAGCTCAACCCCGGTGACCAGCCCGAGACCCGGGCCGGGGTCTGGGCTTCGCGCGACGGTGAGCGCGCCATGCTGCTGCTGCAGACGCGGGCGCTGGGCTCCGACACCGATGGCCAGGAAGCGGCCATCGCCCAGGTGAAAGACACCTTCGCCCGCGTCGCCGGGGAGGCCGGCGCGAGCGGGCTGACGCTGAGCCTGTCCGGACCGGGCCAGTTCGCCGTGAAGTCGCGCGCGACCATCAAGGCCGAGGTGTCGCGCCTGTTCCTGTTGAGCAGCCTGGGCATCATCGTTGTGCTGCTGGCGGTGTACCGCTCGGGGCGCCTGCTCGCGCTGAGCCTGCTGCCGATGGCCAGCGGCGCGCTGGCCGGGGTGGTGGTGGTGAGTTTGGTGCACGGCACGGTCTTCGGCATCACCGTGGGTTTTGGCTCGGCCCTGATCGGCGAAGCGGTGGACTACGCCATCTACTTTTTCGTGCAGTCCGGCCGCCAGGGGCTCAAGAGCTGGCGCGAGGTGTTCTGGCCCACGATCCGGCTCGGTGTGTTGACCTCAGCGCTCGGTTTCGGCGCGCTGCTGTTCTCGGGCTTCCCGGGCCTGGCGCAGCTGGGGCTGTACGCCCTGTCCGGCGTGGTCACCGCCGCGTTGGTCACCCGCTTTGTCCTGCCCACGCTGGCGGGTGAACATGTGCGCGTGCCGGTGCCGGGGCGTTTCGTGAATGGGCTTTTCGCGGCGCTGGGCCGGGCGCACCGGCTGCGTCTGCCGGTGGCGCTGCTGGCCCTGGCGGCCTGCGTTTTTCTGTTCGTCGAACGCGACGGGCTCTGGGATTCCAACCTGTCGGCGCTGTCCACCGTCAACCAAGTGGACGCGGCCAACGACGGACGCTTGCGCTCCGACCTGGGCGCGCCCGACGCGCGCTACATGGTCACCGTGACCGCGCCCGATCAGGAAAGCGCCTTGCAGGCCGCCGAGCGCGCCGGCGAGCAGCTCGACCGGCTGGTGGCCGATGGCCGCATCGGCGGCTACGACAGCCCGGCGCGTTTTCTGCCCAGCGTGCAGCGCCAGACCGCGCGGCTGGCCAGCCTGCCTTCGGCCAGCGAGCTGCAGACGCGGGTGTCGCAGGCGTTGAGCGATTCACCGCTGTCCGCGGGCAAGCTCGGGGGCTTCATCGAAGACGTCGAGGCGGCGCGGCGCGGCGGCGTTCTGCAGCGCAAGGACCTGGACGGCACGGACCTCGCGCTGGCGGTCGACTCCCTGCTCTCGCAGGGGCCGGACGGCTGGAACGCGATGCTGCCGCTGCGCCCGTCGAGCGAGGCGCAGGACGGCGAGCTGCCGGTGGAGCAGGTGCGTGCCGCGCTGGCGGGCAGCGGGGCCGTGTTCGTGGACATGAAGTCCGAATTCGACACGCTCTACCAGGGTTACCTGAGCGAGGCGGTGAGCCTGTCGCTGGCCGGTTTCGTGGCCATCGTGGGCCTGCTGGCGTTCAGCCTGCGCTCCGCGCGGCGGCTGGCGCGGGTGCTGCTCACGCTGGTGCTGACGGTGGCGATCGTGATCGCGGGGCTGCACCTGATCGGCGAGCGCCTGCACCTGCTGCACCTGGTCGGCATGCTGCTGATCGTGGCGGTGGGCTCCAACTACGCGCTGTTCTTCGACCGTGCGGCCGCTGGCGAACCGCTGGACGCGGAAATCCTGTTGTCCATGGTCGTGGCCGCCCTGACCACCGTGATCGGTTTCGGTGCGCTGGCGCTGTCCAGCGTGCCGGTGCTCAATGCCGTCGGGGTCACGGTGGGGCCGGGTGCCCTGCTGGCGATCCTGTTGTCGGCGGTGCTGGTGTACCCGGCACGGGCGAGGTAAGGGTGGACGGCGCTCTGCACCTTCACCGCGGCGCATCGACCCTGATGGTGCTGCTGCCCGGCGCCCAGATGCGGCCGCAGGAGATCGTGGACGCCGGCCTTTTTGACGCCGTGCGCCAACGCGGTCTGGCGCTGGATCTGCTGGTGATGGACCTGCGGCACGAAGCCGCGTGTGGCCACTCGGCCATGGACCGGCTGGAAAACGGCGTGCTGGCCCCGGCGCGTGAGCGCTACCAGCGCGTCTGGCTGGGCGGCATTTCCCTGGGCGGGTTGCTCGCCCTGTGCCACCAGGCCGAAAGCGCGGGCCGGGTGGACGGGTTGTGCCTGTTGTCGCCGTACCCAGGCAGCCGCATCACCACCAACACGATCGCGCGCGCCGGCGGGCTCGACGCCTGGCAGCCCAGCAACGAACAGCTGGAAGACCCGGAGTTCCGCGCCTGGCGCTGGCTCAAGAAGCCCGAGATCGACGTGCCGGTGTATTTCGGCTATGGCCTGCAAGACCGGTTTGCCGACGGCATGCACCAGATGGCCGGGCGCCTGCCCGGCGCCACCACCTGCACCCCGGCCGGCGGCCACGACTGGCCGGTCTGGCGCGCGTTGTGGGCAGACTTCCTCGACCGCAGCCATTTCCCCGCCTGACCCATGCCCCGACCCTGGACCGCTTCACCCACACTGAAAGCCAGCCTGGTGGTGCACGGCGCCGCAGCGCTGGGCACGCTGGCCGTGCCCGCCGCCTGGCCCTGGGCGCTGGGCGCGCTGCTGGCCAACCACGCGGTCCTGTCCACCGCCGGTCTGTTGCCGCGCTGCACGCTGCTCGGGCCCAACATCACCCGTTTGCCGGCTGGCGCGGTGGCGCGGCGCGAAATCGCCCTGACCATCGACGACGGGCCCGATCCCGAGGTCACGCCGCGCGTGCTCGACCTGCTGGACGCCGCGCAGGCGAAGGCCAGTTTCTTCTGCATCGGCCGGCGCGCCCGGCAATACCCGGGCGTGTGCCGCGAGATCGTGGCGCGCGGCCACCGCGTGGAAAACCACGGTGACAGCCATTCCAACGCGTTCTCGGTGTTCGGGCCGGCGCGCATGCGGGCCGACATCGCGGCGGCGCAGGCCACGCTGGCCGACATCACCGGGCAGGCCCCGTTGTTCTTTCGCCCCACCGCCGGTTTGCGCAACCCGTTCCTGGAGCCGGTGCTGGCTGCGCTGGACCTGCGGCTGGCGGCCTGGACGCGGCGCCCCTATGACACCCGCACCGGCGATGCGCAGCGGGTGCTGGCGCGGCTCACCCGCGGGCTGGCCGCGGGCGACATTCTGCTGATGCACGACGGGCACTCGGCCCGCACGCCCGATGGCCAGGCGGTGATCCTGGCCAGCCTGCCCGCGCTGTTGCAGACCCTGAACGAGCAAGACCTTCGGCCTGTCACCCTGCAGGCCGCGCTTTCCTGAGACCGTCACGTTTTCAGGGCCGGTTGGCACGGCGCATGCCAGGGAAAACCCTTGGCGAACCCGATGCGAGTGTGGCGTGCACCGATCTGAGTGGTGGGGTGGACCCCATAAAATCGGGGTTTCCCTTTTCAAAGCTCTCTGTGACGCCTTTGCTGCTCTCCGCCTTCACCGCGACCACCTGCCTGGGCAGGGGGCTGGACGCCACACGCGACGCCTTGCGCAGCAACCGCTCCGGCCTGAAACCCTGCCGCTTCGAGACCGTTGAACTCGACACCTGGATCGGCGAGGTGGCCGACGTGGACGCGCAGCGCCTGCCCGCCGCGCTGGCGAGCCACGACTGCCGCAACAACCGCCTGACGCAGATGGGACTCGAAACCGACGGCTTCGCGGACCGCGTGCGCGAGGCGGTGGCCCGCCACGGCCGCACCCGCGTCGGCGTGTTTCTGGGCACCAGCACCGCCGGCATCCTGCAGACCGAACTGGCCTACCGCCGCCGCGACCCGGTCAGTGGCGCCTTGCCCGACGACTTCGTCTACCGGCACACGCACAACGCCTTTTCGCTGGCCGAATTCACGCGCGACTACTTCGGGCTCGAAGGCATGGCCATGGCCATTTCCACCGCCTGTTCGTCCAGCGCCAAGGTGTTCGCCGCCGCCGCCCGGCAGCTCGCGCTCGGCACCATCGACGCCGCCATCGTGGGCGGCGTGGACACCCTGTGCCTCACCACGCTCTACGGTTTTGCCTCGCTGCAACTGACCTCGTCCCAGCCCTGCCGGCCCTACGATGTGGCGCGCGACGGCATCTCCATCGGGGAGGGGGCGGCCTTCGGTCTGCTGGAGCGTGCCCCGCGGCCCGAGCCCGGCGCGGTGCTGCTCATGGGCGTGGGCGAGTCGAGCGATGCGTACCACATGTCCGCGCCACACCCGCAAGGGCTGGGCGCCCGCATGGCCATGGAAGCCGCGCTGCGTTCGGCGGGGATCGGCGCCGATGCGGTGGACTACATCAACCTGCACGGCACCGCCACCCCGGCGAACGACGCCGCCGAGGGCCTGGCGATACAGGCCCTGTTTGGCGACCGGGTGCCCTGCAACTCCACCAAGGGCGCCACCGGCCACACCCTGGGCGCGGCGGGCGCCGTGGGGGCGGTGGTCTGCGCGCTGGCGCTGACCGATGGCCAACTGCCGGGCAGCCCCGGCACGCAGGTGCTGGACCCGACCCTGCCGATCCGCTACCAGACCCACAGCGTGGCCGCCCCGGTGCGGCGCGTGCTGTCCAATTCCTTCGGTTTCGGCGGCAGCAACTGCAGCCTGGTGCTGGGGGTGGCCGCATGAACGCACACACCACCCAACCGGCCGGCACCGACGTGCCCGCAGACACCCCGTTGCACGCCTGGATCGATGGCATTGGTGTGATCACACCCGGCCTGCCGGACTGGCCAACGGCGCGCGAGGTGTTGCGCGGCGAACAGGCCTTTGTCCGCGCGGCCTCGCTGTTGCCGGTGCCCACGCTGCTGCCCGCGGCCGAACGCCGGCGCGCCAGCCGTGTCGTCAAACTGAGCCTGGGCCTGGGCCTGGAGGCCGCCGCGCAGGCCGGCGCCGACGTCGCCTCGCTGACCACGGTGTTCTCCGCCTCCGGGGCCGACGGCCACAACTGCCATGCGCTGTGTGAGCAACTGGCCACCGAAGACCGGCAGATCTCGCCCACGCGCTTTCACAACTCGGTGCACAACGCGGCCGCCGGCTATTGGGGCATCGCCACCCACAGCATGGCGCCGTGCCAGGTGATCTGCGCCTACGACGCCAGCATGGGCGCGGGCCTGCTCGACGCGCTGGCCCAGGTGGCCTGCGATCAGCAGCCGGTGCTGCTGGTGGCCTACGACAGCGAATACCCCGAACCGCTGCACAGCAAGCGCGACACGCCCGACTGCGGCGGGGTGGCCCTGCTGCTCTCCCACGTGCGCAGCGAACGTTCCCTGGCCTCGATACGCGTCACACCGACCACCGAAGCCGCCGACACGCTGGCCGACGCCGGTCTGGAGACCCTGCGCCTGCAGATCCCTGCGCTGCGGGCCTTGCCGCTGCTGCAGCGTCTGGCCACCGGGGCGGCGGGCCCGGTCTGCCTGGACTACCTGGCCCCGATGCAACTGATGGTGGACCTGCGGCCGTGTTAGACCACGACTGGATCGCCGCCCACATCCCGCACCAGGGCCGCATGTGCCTGCTCGACGCGGTGCTGGACTGGTCGGACACCACCATCGTGTGCCGCGCCGACAGCCACACCGCCGCCGACCACCCGCTGCGCGCCGACGGCCGGCTGGGCATCGCGGCGGGCATCGAATACACCGCGCAGGCCATGGCCGTGCACGGCGTGCTGCTGGCGCCTGCGGCGCAGCCCCCGCGCCTGGGTTACCTCACCAGCGTGCGTGGCGTGCAGATGCACGTGGCGCGGCTGGACGATCTGGCCGGCGCGCTGGAGGTGCGGGCCGAGCGCGTCAGCGGCGACGCCACGCTCATCCTCTACCGTTTTCAGGTGCTCCACGAAGGCCGCTGTCTGCTCGATGGCCGGGCGTCCGTGGTGCTCGACGCCCAAGCCCTTTGAAGGAAACAACCCCCATGAAGCGAGCCCTGGTCACAGGTGGCAGCGGTGGCATCGGCGCCGCCATTTGCAGCAGGCTGGCCGCCGACGGCCATCACGTCATCGTGCACGCCAACCGCGGCCTGGAAAAAGCGCAGGCGCTGGTCGCGCAGATACAGGCCGCGGGTGGCAGCGCGCAGGCGGTGGCGTTCGACGTCACCGACCGCCAGGCCACGGCGGCGGCCCTGGAGCGCCTGGTGGAAGAGGGCGCGGTCCAGATCCTGGTGAACAACGCCGGCATCCACGACGACGCGGTGTTCCCGGGCATGAGCGGTGAGCAATGGGACCGCGTGCTGGACGTGTCGCTCAACGGTTTTTTCAACGTCACGCAACCGCTGACCATGCCCATGATGCGCACGCGCTGGGGCCGCATCGTCAGCATCTCGTCGGTGGCCGCGATCGCGGGCAACCGAGGCCAGGTCAACTACTCGGCCGCCAAGGGCGCGCTGCACGCGGCGAGCAAGTCGCTGGCGCTGGAGCTGGCCAGCCGCGGCGTCACGGTGAACGCGGTCGCGCCCGGCCTGATCGCCACCGGCATGATCGACGGCAGTTTCGACGCCGATACCGTCAAGAAGCTCGTGCCCATGCAGCGTGTGGGCCGCCCGGAAGAGGTGGCGGACTTGGTGGCCTTCCTGGCCTCGGACCGCGCGGCCTACATTTCGGGACAGGTGATCTCCATCAATGGTGCGATGATCTGAAGCGCTGTTTTGAGCGCCGGCCGGCGGCGTGTGAACGCCCCGGGGCGCGCATGCTTGTCCGACCCCTGCCGCTTGTGAACGAGCGGCCATTGCCGAAGGAGAACGCCATGTTGCCCACTCTGAACCGTTACCTGGCCTGTCTGTGTGTCGCAGCCCTTGCGGGTTCGCCCGCGGTGCACGCACAGAGTGGGTCCACGCAAGCGCCCGCACAGCCCGCGCAGCCGCCCGTTGCGGCGCAGCCCGCCGTGCCAACCCCGTCAGAGGACGACGCCCCGGTGCAGGCCTGTCTGAAGGCCTGGGGCGCCCACCCGTTCGGCACCCGCCCGACCTACCGCACGCTGGCGACTTCGGTGAAGGTGTTCGGCATCGGCTCCGATACGGCCGACAAGGAGGTCACCAGCCAACCCGCGCTGATTCTGGTCAATCCCGGTGTGAACGTGATGGGCGGCTCGGTGATCGAGCTGATGAACCCCAATGGCTGGTACTGCCTGAGGGCCTCGGTCAACGTCATGGGCGGCATGAACATCAAGCTGCACTGCCGCGCGCGGCTGGCCTCCTCGTCGGGTGGCGCGACCGTGATGAGCGCGGACAACGACGCCAAGGGCGTTACGGTCATGGGCTCGATCCAGGTCGAGCGCGTGGGCTGCGGCGGGGCCTGAAAGGCGATCCGACCCCGCGCCCGGGGGTCACTTGGACACCAAGCCGGCCTGGAAGCGCTGCGCGGCGCGGTGCATCAGCGGTTTGACCATGGGAACGGTCAGCATGGTACTGGCCACCGCCATCAGCAGCAGGGCGGTGAACGCCGCGTTGGTGATGATCTGCTTGTCCAGCAGGATGTTGGCGAAGATGATCATGATCAGCGCCTTGGTCTGCAGCAGCCAGCCGATGATGGACGCCTCGCCGGGCGACCAGCGCAGCACGTAGGCCGCCAGCCGCACCCCGAGCAGCTTGCCCACCACCGAGGCCACCAGCAGCAGCGCGGCGGCCGCGAACACCGCTGTGCCGCCCACCGCCCAGTTGGTGCGCAGGCCGGTGGAGAGGAAGAACACCGGCATCATCACCAGCAGCACGTGGTGGCGCAGCTGGTCGAGCTTGTCCTGGTCGAACCAGTGCGCGTCCATCACGGCGCCCGCGAGGAACGCGCCCACCATGTAATGCAGGCCGGCCCAGTCGGCGCCCAGCCCGCACACGGCCAGCCAGATCAGGGCCATGTACCAGCGGTCGCGCTCGGGCAGCCAGGCCATGAGTTTGCGATAGGCCAGGCTGAGCACCACGAAGGCGAGCAGGAAGGCGACCTGTTTGCCGATCCGGCCCCAGTCCATCAGGATCAGGGCCAGCACGCCCCAGATCGCGATGTCGTCCAGGCTCGCGTAGCGCAGGATGCGCTGTCCCAGGGGCTGGCGCAGGATGTCGAGCTTCTCCATCAGCAGGATCAGGATCGGCAGCGCCGTCACTGCGCAGGCCATGCCGATGCCCAGCACGAACTGCCAGGACATGGCTTGCTGGCCCATCCAGCCGTCAAAACCCAGCATCGCCGCCGCCGCGGCGCAGCCCAGAAGCAGGGGCGCGCCCAGCGCCAGGCCGGCCGTGATGCTGCTCTCGCGCCGGTGCTCCCAGGCCTTCTTCAGGTCGAGCTCCACGCCGGCGATCATCACGAACAACATCACCGACCACCAGGCCAGGCCGTTGAGCAGCTGGATCACGCTGGGGGTGAAGACGAAGTCGTAGTAGGCCGGAAACCACTTGCCCAGCACACCGGGCCCGAGCAGGATGCCGGTGATGATCTGCACCACCACCAGCGGCGCGTAGTGGTCGGTGCGGCCCAGGCGCCAGATCAGCCAGGGTACGGTGAAGATGATCGCCATGGCGATCAGGAAAACCTCGGTGGTGCTCATTTCTTGCCTCCTGTGTATTCGCGGAACACGCCCAGACTGATGCGGCAGTCCACGTCCTGGAACCCGGCGCGGCGCAGGGCCTCCAGGATGCGTTCGGGCTCGATCGCCGCCTCGATGGTGTCGCCGTAGTACTCCCACAGCCGTTTCACGTCGGCATGCCGGCGCGTCAGGCGGGCCAGCACCGGCACCACCACCGCGATGTGGAAGTGCAGCAGGCCGCGCGCGATCCGGCTGCGGGGACGGCTGATTTCCATGATGCAGACCTTGCCGCCCGGGCGCAGCACGCGCAGGTATTCGGCGAAGGCCCGGTCAAGGTCGCCCACGTGGCGCAGGGCGTAGCCCATGGAGACGAAGTCCACCTGCGCGTCGGGCAGGGGAATGGACTCGGCGTAGGCCTCGATGGTCTCGACATCCACCTTCTTGCGCAGCTCGGCCAGCATGCCGGGCGAGGGGTCGAGCGCCAGCACGCGCCCTTCGGGCCCGACCAGTTCGTGGCCCGCCACGGTGACCAGGCCGGTGCCGGCGGCCACGTCCAGCAGGGTCATGCCGGGCTGCAGGCCGTTGCGCACCAGCACCTCGCGCCGGTACCAGGCGCCGCTGCCCAGCGCGGTGAGCGCCTCGGCGCTGTCGTAGCCGGGCGCGGCCTGGTCGAACATGGCGCGGGTGACGCTGCGGCGCTCGTCCTCGCTGCGGAAATAGGGGTTCAGGCGCGGGTCGGATTTCAGCGCGGCGGTGCGCGGTGGGGTGGGTGTCATGTCAATGTCCAGAGGCGCTCAGGCGGCGCCAGATCAGCAGGGGCAGACGCAACACGAACCCCAGGAAGAGCCGGGTGTGCATCCAGGTCAGCAGGGTGTTGTCGCGCAGGTATTTGAAGTGCGACACGCCGCCTTCTTCGGCCGAGAGGTAGCGCACCGGTGCGTCGATGTTGATGGGCCGCACACCGGCCCAGCACAACCGCACGACGGCCTCGGGGTCGAAGTCGAAGCGGCGCATGAAGCGGTGGCCCTGCATGATGGTCATGAGCGGGGCGATCGGGTAGACGCGAAAACCGTAGAGCGAGTCGCCGATGCCCATCCACAGGGTCTCCAGGTTGGCCCATCCGTTGGACACCTTGCGGCCGTTGACGCGCAGCGCCGGCGCCTCGGGGCCGAACACCGGTTTGCCCAGCACCATGGCGCCGGGTTGGTGTTGCGAGGCCTGCATGAAGGCCGGAATCAGGTCGGCCGGGTGTTGGCCGTCGGAATCCATGGTGAGCGCGTGGGTGAAGCCGGACCGGGCCGCCTGCGAAATGCCTTCGAGCACGGCCGCGCCCTTGCCCCGGTTTTCCGGCAGCACGATGACCCGCAGGCCTTCGTCACCGGTGGCCAAGTCCTGCAGTTGCTGGGCCGTGCCGTCGGTGCTGCCGTCCACGACCACCCAGACCGGGGTCCATTGCGCGCGGGCAAGCCGGACCGTTTCCAGCACCCCGACGCCGGGGTTGTAACTGGGGATCAGCACCAGGTGGGTGCTGCTGGACGGGGGTGTCGGGGCGTCATTCATCGTGGGTGAAACGGGCGGACCCGTGCAGGCTGGACTCGTTGCGGAAATAGGCTTCCAGCTCGTGGGTGAAGGCCGCGTAGTCGAGGGGCGCCGGGAAGCGCCGGCCCAGGCGCACGCGGCAGTGCAGGGGCAGCTCGGGGCGGCGAAACAGTGGCCAGGCCTTGCCCAGGTAGGGGGTGGAATATTCGATCAGCAGGGTCTGCACGGGCACGCCCGAGCGCCGAGCGATCATGCCCAGCGTCGGGGTGAAGGGGTCGACCGGGAAGTTCCGGGTGCGACTGCCTTCCGGGAACAGCAGCACCTGGGCGCCTTCGTCCAGCCCGGCTCGGCTTTGCCGGATGATCTGCAGCGCGCCGTCGTTGCGGATGTAGCGGGCCAGGCGCGCGGCCGAGCCGAACAGCACGTTGTCCATCAGGCTGGCTTTCATCACACAGATGGCGTTGGGCAGGCGCGAGACGATCAGTACCGCGTCGAGCAGAGAGGGGTGGTTGGCCGCGATGATCATCGGGCCTTCCCGGTGCAGGTGTTCGAGCTCGGAGAGGTCGAAGCGGCAGGCACACAGCCCACCGAGGACGTGCAGGTAGAGGCGAAAGCCGATGGTGATGACGCGCCGTCCCAGGGTCTGCCCGAGCCCGCGCGGCAGCACCGGGTGCAACAGCATGGCGAAAGGCAGCCAGCTCAGGCAGAGCGCCGCCAGAGTGCCCAGACCGATGAGCATGGCCACATGCTCGTAGGCGATCCACAGTGGGTTGCGTCGCAGGCTCCGCTCAGTCATCGACCGGCACACGGGTGGACGACTCGCCGAAGATCCACGACACCGCCACACCGCCGGCGACGTAGTGCTTGCTGCGCACCAGCGGGCTGTCCTCGAAGCTCGCCCCGCCCAGGTTGTCGTAGCGCAGGAACGCGCCGACCCAGTGGCGCGGGTAGCGCTTGGACAGCGCCAGCAGGTACTGCATGCCGGCAAACCCGGCACGGGCCTGGTAAGCGGGGCGATCGGCCGTGGCATAGGGCGCATCGACGCCGTAGAAATAGGCGTGCTGGCGCCGGTCGCCATACAACGGCCCGGCCTGCAGCCCCAGGTTCCAGCCCGGCATGCCCGGCACGTCGGTGACGTCCAGGTTCAGCTTGGGGTGGAACACGGCGCCGATGCTGCGGGAATGGCTGTTGAGGGTGTAGGCGGCGCGCAGCGGCAGTTCCAGCTTGAGCAGGCGCGCGCGGCCCTCGGTCTGCCAGAGCACGAGGTCGAGGCGCGGGCCGAACTCCACATTCGCATCCAGATCGGGCATGCCCGCGCGGGCGCGGATCTTGTCGCTGGTGGCGGGCGGCGACAGCGCGGCCGACACCGTGAGCTCGACCCGGTCCGAATCGAACAACTGGCCGCGCACCCCGTGGCGGTCGGCCTTGAGGAATTCGCCGTGGTAGGTGAAGTACGGGGAGGGCAGCACAAACTGGCTGGTCTGATCCGATCCCCGGTAGGCGGGGAAGCTCACGACCGCCACGCCCATGCCCGCCTCCCAGAGCGGTTTTTCCTCCGCAGCCAGGGCGGTCGAAGCGCCCACGCAAACCAGGGCCGCGCAGGCCAGTGCAGCTTTCGGGCGGGTGCGCGGCCCGAAGGCCGGCGTGTGCTGGGGGCGTGTCATGCGTTGTACAGGCTGGGGTCTTCCACCGCGCGGATGTTGGCCCGGCGGCGCTGCCAGGCCTGGAAGGCGCGGCGGGGTTGCAGGACGTTGGCGGCGTAGTACATCGCCTTGAAGAAAAAAACCGCGCGCCAGATGGGGGTCTTGCCGAACACGTCGCCCGCCAGCACCGACAGCAGCGCTTCCTTGAAGCGGAAGATGTTGCTCGGTTCCATGAAGAAGTCGCGCATGATGGGGTTCGTCACGCGGTAGATGAACCAGGAGAAAGCCTTGGGGCCGTGTCGCATCACGCGGTCGAACTCCTTCAGGGCGGCGCGCGCCTGGGCCGGGCGCCTGAGGCAGGTGTCGATGGTCTCGGCGCCGATCACCCCGCTGTGCATCGCCAGCCACACGCCGGACGAAAACACCGGGTCGATGAAGGCGTAGGCGTCTCCCAGCAGCAGGTGGTTCTTGCCATGGTTGCTCTGCGACACATAGGAAAAATTCCCGGTCGCTTCCACCTTGTTGATCAGCGTGGCCTCGCCCAGTCGGGCGGCCAGCTCGGGGGTCTGCGCGATGTTGTCCATCATGAACTGCTGCAGGCTGCGCTGGCCCCGGGTCTTCATGTAGTACGGCCAGGTCACCATGCCCACGCTGGTGGTGTCGTTGGTCATGGGGATGAACCAGAACCAGCCGTGCTCGAACCAGAAGATGGTGATGTTGCCTTCGGCCGAACCTTCGTTGCGCTTGGCGTGGCTGAAGTGGCCGTACACCGCCGAGCTGTTGTGCTTGGGGTTGCGCTGCTTGATCTTGAAGCGGTTGGCCAGGAAGGTGTCGCGCCCCGAGGCGTCCACCACGAAGCGCGGGTGCCATTCGGCCTCGCGGCCGTCCTCGTACTGGGCGTGCACGGTCGAAGCCTCGTCGTTCTTGAAATCGACCGCCGTCACCTTGCAGCCTTCGTGCACGTCCACCCCTTTGCGGGTGGCGTTGCGGATCAGGATTTCATCGAACTCCGCGCGCTTGACCTGGTAGGCGTGCGGCATGGACTTGTCCCAGGCGTCAGCAAAATGAAACGTCTGTTTCCAGTCGTGATGGGGCGAGACGAACTCGGCGCCGGGCTTGTGCATGCCGATGGCCTTGATCTCGTCGGCGATGCCCATTTTTTCAAACAGGGGCAGGTTGGCCGGCAGCAGCGATTCACCGATGTGGAAGCGGGGATGGTGGGCCTTTTCCAGCAACACCACCTTGTGGCCCTTCTCCGCCAGCATGCTGGACACGGTGGACCCGGCCGGGCCGCCCCCGATCACCAGCACGTCACATGTCCGGTCATCCATTCCCTGTGCCTGTGTATTCATCGGTTTTCTCCGCCGGAGCCTTCGTTGTCGAAGGGGGTTTGAGGGGTGCGCGTCAGCGGGCGATCTTACCCGTTCGACCCACGGGTTCCAGAGGGTGGGTGCCCTTCGGACGGCGCTCCCGGGCTGGTCAGGCGAAAAGAAGATGGCATGATCGAAAGATGTTCATCCATCTGCGCCTGCACACCGAATTTTCCGTCGTTGACGGCACCAACCGCATCGACGACGTGGTGGCCGCGGCGGCCGCCGACGGCCAGCCCGCCCTGGCCATCACCGACCTGAGTAACCTGTTTGGGGCGGTCAAGTTTTACAAGGCCGCGCGCGGCGCGGGCGTCAAGCCGCTGCTGGGCGCCGAGGTGATGCTGCAAGGCTTCACCGACGAAACGCCGGGCGCCATGCCCGGCAGCCACCAGCCGGCCGCGCCGCGCGTGATCCTGCTGGTGCAGGACAAGCAGGGTTATCTGAACCTGAGCGAGCTGCTGGCGCGCGCCTGGACACGCAACGACGGCCGTGGCCTGGCGGTGCTGCAGCGCGAATGGCTCGAAGAACTCAACGGCGGCTTGCTGATGCTCTCGGGCGCGCAGGCCGGGCCGGTGGGGCAGGCGCTGATCCAGGGCGATGCAAACCGCGCGGCCGACATCGCGCTGCAGCTCGGCAGC
This sequence comes from Hydrogenophaga taeniospiralis, assembly GCF_020510445.1. Taxonomy (NCBI): domain Bacteria; kingdom Pseudomonadati; phylum Pseudomonadota; class Betaproteobacteria; order Burkholderiales; family Comamonadaceae; genus Hydrogenophaga; species Hydrogenophaga taeniospiralis. Next base: position 4,055,897 of record NZ_JAHBAG010000001.1, on the reverse strand, counting down.
CTGTTCACACACCGCTTCTACATCGAGCTGCAGCGCGCCGGCCGCGTGGACGACGAGCGCCATGTGACCGCGGCCGTGCAACTGGCCGCCCGGCTGCACCTGCCGGTGGTGGCCACGCACCCGGTGCAGTTTCTGGAGCCCGACGACTACGAGGCGCACGAAGCCCGGGTCTGCATTTCCGACGGCGAGATCCTGGGCAACAACCGGCGCGTGCGCCGCTTCACGCGCGAGCAGTACTTCAAGAGCGCGGCGCAGATGGAAGCGCTGTTCGCCGACATCCCCAGCGCCGTGGCCAACACGCTGGAGATCGCCAAGCGCTGCAACCTGAGCCTGGTGCTGGGCAAGCCGCAGTTGCCGAATTTCCCGATCCCGCCGGTCAACGGCGTGGTCATGTCGGTGGAGGACTATTTCCGCCACGTCTCGTACGAAGGGCTGGAAGGGCGGCTGCGCCATTTGTTCCGCGACGAGGCCAAGCGCGAAGAGCAGCGCCCGCGGTATGTGGAGCGGCTGGAGTTCGAGCTCAACACCATTCTGAAGATGGGGTTCCCGGGCTACTTCCTCATCGTGTCGGACTTCATCAAGTGGGCCAAGGAAAACGGCTGCCCGGTGGGGCCGGGCCGGGGTTCCGGTGCCGGCTCGCTGGTGGCCTACGCGCTGCTGATCACCGACCTGGACCCGCTGCAGTACAACCTGCTGTTCGAGCGCTTCCTGAACCCGGAGCGGGTGTCCATGCCCGACTTCGACATCGACTTCTGCCAGTCCAACCGCGACCGCGTGATCGACTACGTGAAGGAGCGCTACGGCAAGGACGCCGTGAGCCAGATCGCCACCTTCGGCACCATGGCCGCGCGCGCGGCCATCCGCGACGTGGGCCGGGTGCTCGACTTCTCCTACGGCTTCTGTGACGGCATCTCCAAGCTGATCCCGAACAAGCCCGGCATGTCGGTCACGCTGCAGTACCCGCCGGTGCCGAAAAAAGAGGGCGACAAGAACAACTACGCCATCGAGATGGAGCCGGTGCTGGCCGAGCGCATCCAGAAGGAAGACGACGTCAAGACCCTGATTGAGCTGGCGCAGAAGCTCGAAGGCATGACGCGCAACATCGGCATGCACGCCGGCGGCGTGCTGATCGCGCCGGGCAAGCTCACCGATTTCTGCCCGCTTTACCAGCAGCCCGGCAGCGAGTCGGCGGTGAGCCAGTACGACAAGGACGACGTGGAGGCCGTGGGCCTGGTGAAGTTCGACTTCTTGGGACTGGCCACGCTGACCATCCTGGAGATCGCGCGCGAGTTCATCATGAAGCGGCATCCCGGGCAGGAGAACTTCCGCTACGAGGACGTGCCGCTGGACGACCGGGCGGTGTACGCGCTGTTCTCGCGCGGCCAGACCGAGGCGGTGTTCCAGTTTGAAAGCCGCGGCATGCAGGGCATGCTGAAAGACGCCAAACCGAGCCGTCTGGAAGACCTGATCGCCCTGAACGCGCTCTACCGCCCAGGCCCGATGGACCTGATCCCCAGCTTCGTGAACCGCAAGCACGGCAAGGAAGTGGTGGAGTACCCGCATCCGCTGGTGGAGTCGGTGCTCTCCGAGACCTACGGCATCATGGTCTACCAGGAGCAGGTGATGCAGACCGCGCAGGTGCTGGGCGGTTATTCGCTGGGCGGCGCCGACATGCTGCGCCGCGCCATGGGCAAGAAGAAGGCCGAGGAGATGGCCGAGCACCGCGCCATCTTCCGCAAGGGCGCGGCGGAAAAGGGCATCAGCGAAGACAAGGCCGACGAGGTCTTCGACCTGATGGAGAAGTTCGCGGGCTACGGCTTCAACAAGTCGCACGCCGCCGCCTACTCGCTGCTGGCCTACCACACCGGCTGGCTCAAGGTGCACTACACGGCCGAGTTCTTCTGCGCCAACATGACGGTGGAAATGGACGACACCGACAAGCTCAGGGTGTTGTTCGAAGACGCGCAGAAGATGGGGATCGCCTTCGAGGCGCCCGACGTGAACCGCGGCTTCCACCGCTTCGAACCCATCACCGACAAGTCCATCCGCTACGGCCTGGGCGCGATCAAGGGCACGGGCCAGCAGGCCATCGACGCCATCGTGGCCGCGCGTGAAGGCCGGGGCGAGGGCCCCAGCGGCGGCGAGTCCGGCCCGTTCAAGAGCCTGTTCGACTTTTGCCGCCGGGTGGACCGCACACGCCTGAACAAGCGCACGGTGGAGGCGCTGATCAAGGCCGGCGCGTTCGATTCCCTTCACCGGAACCGTGCCGAGGTGCTGGCCTCGGTCGAGCGGGCGTTCGACTTCGCCGCGGCCCAGCAGGCCAACGCCAACCAGGGCGGGCTGTTCGACATGATGGGCGGCGACGACCACGGGTCGAGCACGCAGGAGCCCGATCTGGTGGCCACCACGCCCTGGGGCGTGAAAGAGCAGCTCACGCTGGAGAAGACCGCGATCGGCTTCTACTTCTCCGGCCACCTGTTTGACGAGGTGCAGCGCGAGGTGCGGCGTTTCGCGCGCACCGAGCTGGCCGACGTGAAGGAGAGCCGCGACCCGGTGATCCTGGCCGGCATCGTGACCGACTTCCGCGTCATCAACGGACAACGCGGCAAGCTCGCGCTCTTCAAGCTCGACGACAAAACCGGGGTGCTGGAGGTGAGCGCCGACGAAAACCTGATCAACCTGCACCGCAACCTGCTGAAGGACGACGAGCTCATCATCGTGCAGGCGCTGGCCCAGCCGGACCGTTTCTCCGGCGGCCTGCGGCTGAAGATCCAGCAGATCTGGGACCTGGCCGCGGCGCGTTGCCGTTTCGGCAAATACCTGCGCGTGGCCGTGAACGGCCAGGCGCCGGCGGTGGCGGCGCTGGTGCGCGAGTTTCCTCCGAAGCGGGAAGTCACCGATCAGGGCGAGTTCACACGTGGCCTGCCGGTGCGCTTGGCCCTGCTGCGCGAAGGTGCCCAGTGCGAACTGCAACTGGACGACCGGGCGCTGTTTTTCCCGACCGACGCCGCGCTGGCGAGCTGGATGGCACAGGCGCACGAACAGCGCGCCGAAATCGTGTTCGACTGATGGGGTTGCACCACACGGGTGCGTTTGTAGGCGTGCAAAAACCACGCCAGCGCGACCTGCATCACGCGCTGGCAAGGTTTATGCCTTTACTGGGGTCGGCTTGCGTCGATAGTCAAGGCAACCATGAAACTACAACACAAGGCCTGGGCGCTGGTTCTCGTCACCGTCGGGCTCTGCTCCCTGGCCGCCATGTTCGGCATGCGCTGGCTGGTGGGCGATTCGTTTTCCCGACTGGAGCGAGAGCGCGCCGCGCGTGAAGGCGATCGGGCCAGCCGCCTGTTGAGCCAGCAGGTCCAGGGGCTGAGCGCCACCGTGCGCGACTACGCCCAGTGGGTCGATGCCGTGTCCTTTGCCCAGGGGCGCAAGCCCAGCTTCGTGGACGACAACTTCGACACCAGCAACATGGGCTACCTGCGCATTTCCGAGGTGCTGATCGTCGATGCCAAAGGCAACCCCCTGACCAGCCTGGCCGCGGGATCGGCACCCGAGCTCATGCCGGTGTCGCCCGAACGTCTGCAGGAGCTGCGTGCGCTGTTGGCCCCGGTGATCGCCGACCCGAGTGGGCGCACCCTGCTGCAGACCTACCGCGTGCAGGACGGCCGCCTCGATCTGGTGACGGCCTCGGCCATCCGCGATCCCGACCGGCCGGACGATGTCTCCCACGGCGCCATTCTGATGCTGCGCCATTTTGACGAGGCCGAGCTGCAGCGTTTCAGCGAACTGCTGATGATGCCGGTGCGTCTGTCGTTCGACCACCCCGGCCACTTGGGCGAGCTGACGCACCTGGCGCCGGTGGACGACAAGCACGAGGATCTGCACGCCGTGCTGCGGGATCAGCAAGGCCAGCCCGTGGCCGAACTGGTGCTCAGCCTGGACCGCCAGTTGTTCCAGGCCGCGCAGTCCTTGAGCCTGACCGGCATGGCCCTGTCCGCCCTGGCGGGTTTGCTGGCCAGCCTGCTGCTGGTGGTGCTGCTGGATCGCCTGTTGCTGCGTCGCCTGCAAGCGCTGCACCGGGAGGTGCAGGACATCACGGAACGCGGTCCCACGGCGACGGACCGTCTGCAGATACCAGGAAAAGACGAACTGAGCACGCTGGGAGAGGGCATCAACCACCTGCTGGAGCGGGTGCAGCGCGATGCCCAGACCCAGCGCGAGGCGCACGAACGCCATGAGGCGCTGCAGGTGCAACTGATGCAGAGCCAGAAGACCGAGGCGCTCGGCCGGCTGACCGGCGGCATCGCGCACGATTTCAACAATTCGCTGGCGGCCATCACCGGCTGGGTGCGCTTGGCCTCCGAAGATCTGGACACCGAACACCCCAGCCACGAGGCCTTGCAGCAGGCGCTCAAGGCCACCCGCTATGCCGACGGGCTGATGCGCCAGTTGCTCGCCTTTGGCCGCCAGTCGGCACCCAAACTCCAGCAGGTGCACCTCTCCCACCTCATCGAGGAAACGCGCCAGATGATGGCCTCGGGTCTCACGAGAGAGTGCGAGCTGGTGGTGGAGTGCCGGGTGGACGACGATGAGGTCGTGGCCGACCCCACCCAGTTGCAACAGGTGCTGGTGAACCTGCTCATCAACGCGGCCGATGCCATGAAAGGCAAGGGGCGCATCGAACTGCTGCTTGACGAGCTGGAATTGCCACCGCCACCCGGGCAGGCGCCGCCACCCGGTGCGGCCGAACTGAACCCGGGAAGGTACTTGGTGCTGCAGGTGTGCGACCGCGGTCCCGGCATCCCGCCCGAGCACCTGGACAGGCTGTTCGAACCCTTCTTCACCACCAAGCCCAAGGGCCGCGGCACGGGGCTGGGCCTGTCGGTGGCGCAGGGCATCATGGCGCGCCACCAGGGGGCCATCGGCCTGCGCAGCGAGGTGGGCGAGGGGGCCTGTTTCATGCTGTATCTGCCGGAGAGCCGGCACGACGCGACCGCAGCGCCTCTCACCACGCCCGGCGGCGGGTCTGACCAGGGGCGGCAACTGCTGTTCGTGGACGACGATCAGTCGGTGCGCCACGCCTGGAGCGCGCTGCTGGAGCGCAAGGGCTGGCAGGTCACGCGCTCGCGCGATGGGGAAGAGGCCTGGGCCCAGTTCACGCAGACCGGCAAGCGCTGGGATCTGGTGCTCACCGACCAGTCCATGCCACGGCTCGATGGCGTGGGGCTGGCCCTGCGCATCCGGGCGACCCAGTCGCCACCGCCCATCGTGCTCATGAGCGGACACGCCAACGAGGTGCCGTCCGATTTGCTGCAGACGCTGTTTGCCGCCGTGCTGCACAAGCCGGTGGATGCCAACGAGCTCGAGCGGGCGCTGCAGAAGGTGCTTGCGCCCGACGAACCGGCGGCCGCCGGGCACTGATGGTCAGTCCAGCGGGCGCACCACCACGGTCATGGGAGACGGCACGGTTCCGTCCGTGTCGCGCGGCAGGCTGCCGGTGCGGTCGATCGCCCGCAGGGCTGCGTCGTCCCAGGCGGTGTTGCCACTGCTCTTGACGAGGCGACGACCGGTGATGGTGCCGTCGGGTGACGCGCGCACCTCGACTTCGGCCCGCAGGCTGTTCGGGAAATCCTGGGCGTAGATGATGTTGGGCCGGATGCGCGCGATCACGCGCGCCGCGTAGCCGGCCGATGGCCCGCTCGACTGCTGGGCCGAGCCCTGGGCCTGGGGGCCGCCACTGGCGCCCGCCTGGCCCAGGATGCGTCGCATCTGATCGTCCCGCGCCTTTTTCGCCAGCGCTTCGTCCCGCCGCTCCTGGGCCTCGCGCTTTTGGTCGGCCAGCTTTTTCTCTTCGGCCTTCTTCTTGGCGTCCTCGGCCTTTTTCTTCTCGAGTTCCTTTTTCTCGCGCGCCTTCTCTTCAGCCTCTTTCTTGGCCACCTGTTTCGCCTTCTGCTCTTCGGCCTCGCGCCGGTCTTCCTCGAGTTGTTTCTTCTTGGCCTGCGCGGTCGCGATGTCGGCCTGCTTGACGGCCGGCGGTGTCGGTTCGGGCTTGGGCTCGGGCTGCGGTTTGGGTTGTGGTTTCGGCTCGGGCTCGGGGGGCGGTGGGGGCGGAGGAGGGGGCTCCACGGCCCGGGGGGCCGCTTCCTGCGGCAGGCGAGACCAGAGCTCGGCCTCGAAGGTCACGGGCGGCGTGTCGCTTTGCCAGCGCACGCCCCAGGTCAGCGCGCCCATCAGCAACAGGTGCGCGATCAGGGCCAGGCCCATGGGGCCGAGCCAGCGGCCGGGACGCGGCGGCTTGAGGTCCAGGGGTTCGGCGGTGACTTGCATGCTCGGGCGGTGAGGCGCTGGGCTCAGCGGGAAGTCTGCACGGACAGGCCGACGCGTTCAACACCCGCGCGCTGCAGCGTGTCCATGACCTTCACCACGGTTTCGTACTTGATGGTCTTGTCGGCGCTGATCACCACGGGGACCTTGGTCGCCTCGGAGGGGCTGGAGGCGCTCTGCAGCTGGCGCACCTGATCGGCCAGTTGCGCCATCTTGACGGTCTGCGCGCCCTTGCTGGAGCTGCCATCACGCACCTGGATGCGCTCTTCCTTGTCGATCAGCACCTGGACATAACCCTTGGGTGGCGCATTGGCCTGGCCCACGCTGGGCAGGTCGATCTGGCTGGGCGAAATCAGGGGCGCGGTCACCATGAAGATGATCAGCAGCACCAGCATCACGTCGATGAAGGGCACCATGTTGATCTCGTTCTTGGTGCGCCGCACGCGGCGGGAGGATGTGGCGGCCATGTCAGTGTCCCGAGGCCGACTGGTTGCCCAGGTTGCGGTGCAGGATGTTGGAGAACTCTTCCATGAAGGTCTCCAGCCGGTTGGCCACGCGATCGATGTCGTGGGCGAAACGGTTGTAGGCCACCACGGCGGGAATCGCGGCGAACAGGCCGATGGCGGTGGCCACCAAGGCCTCGGCGATGCCGGGCGCCACCGTGGCCAGGGTCACCTGGGCCAGCGCGGCCAGGCCGGTGAAGGCGTGCATGATGCCCCAGACGGTGCCGAACAGGCCCACATAAGGCGCCACGGAGCCCACGGTGCCGAGGAACGAGAGGTTCACCTCCAGCGTGTCGAGTTCGCGCTGGAAGCTCGCGCGCATGGCACGGCGCGCGCCGTCGAGCAGGGCGCCGTTGTCGCTGATGCGGCGCTCGCGCAGCTTCTGGTATTCGCGCATGCCGCTGGCGAAGATGCGTTCCATCGGGCCGCCGTGGCGGGCGCTCTGCGCGGCCGCGGCGTACAGGTCGTTGAGGTTGGCGCCCGACCAGAACTCGCGCTCGAAGGCTTCGTTGTGCGTGTTCACGCGCTTGAGGGCGAAGACCTTGCGGAAGATCGCGGCCCAGCTGATGACGGACATCACCACCAGCAGCACCACCACGGCTTGAACCACCCAGCTCGCATTGATCAGCAGTTGGACGATGGAGAGATCTTGGGTCATGGGTCTGAAACGGTTGTTCGATCGAATCTCGCCTGGACGGATCAACCGCAGGCGCTCAGGGATTCCAGTATGGAGGCTGGGATGCGTTGGGGTCGCATGCTGGCGGCGTCCACCCACCCGATGCGGATGGTGCCTTCGCACAGCAGCATGGTAGCGGCGTCGGGCTGGCCGGGTGTCAGGCAGGCCGTCTGTTGCATTGTCAGCGAAGCGCGGCCCGCTTCCTGCACACGCGCTGTAACGAGAAGCAAATCGTCGAGCCGGGCCGGGCGGTGGTAGCGCATCTGGGCGCTGGTGACGACGAACATGCCACCCACTTCCTGGCGCAGGCGCTGCTGTTCGAGCCCCAGCGCGCGCAGCCATTCGGTGCGCGCGCGTTCGAAGAACTTGAGGTAGTTGGCGTAGAACACGATGCCGCCCGCGTCGGTGTCTTCCCAGTACACGCGCACCGGCCAGTGGAACGTGGCCCCCGCGCTCTCCAAGGGGGCTGAATCCGCCTTGGGGCGACGCGGCGGCTGGGCCGGGGTTGCGACTGGCGCCCCGCTCACAGCGCCGCCTCCAGCCGGGTCACGGCTTCGCGCAGCTGCGCCATCGAGTTGGCGGTGGAGAAGCGCAGGTAGCGCCAGGGGTCGGCGTTGCCGAAGTCGCGGCCCGGTGTGGTGGCGATCTGGCAGCGGCGCATCAGCTCAAAGGCCAGGGCCCAACTGCCGCCTTCGCCGGGGTGTTCGCCGCGCAGGGGAATGCCCCAGCGTTCGCACAGCGGCGCCACGTCGGCCCAGGCGTAGAACGCGCCATCGGGCATCACGGGCACCGTCAGTCCCAGGCGGTTGAGTTCGGGAATGAAGGCGTCGCGCCGGGCCTGGAACTCGCCCCGGCGGCGCTCGTACTCGGCCAGGCTGTCGGGCTCGAAGCAGGCCAGCGCGGCGTGTTGTGCGATGGTGCTGGCGCAGATGAACAGGTTCTGCGCCAGCCGCTCCACCACCGGCACCAGCGCGGGCGGCAGCACCAGCCAGCCCAGGCGCCAACCGGTCATGTTGAAGTACTTGGAGAAGCTGTTGATGCTGATGACCTCGTCGCCGAGGCCGTCGGGCAGACCGAGCGCACTGTGGCCGTAGTCGGCATCGAAGCTCAGGCCCAGGTAGATTTCGTCGACCATCGTCACGCCGCCCTGGCGGCGCACGAAGCGGGCGATGCGCTCCAGCTCATCGCGCGCGATCGAGGTGCCGGTGGGGTTGGACGGTGAGGCCAGCAGCACGCCGCGCGTGGCTGGTCGCCAGTGTTCTTCGACCTGCGCCGCGCTGAGCTGGAACCGTTGTTCGGGGCCACAAGGGACCAGCACCGCACGGCCTTCGGCGGCCTGCACAAACTGCCGGTTGCAGGGATAGCTCGGGTCGGGCATCAGCACTTCGTCACCCGCTTCGATGAGCGCCAGGCAGGCCAGTTGCAACGCGGCCGAGGCTCCGGCGGTGATCACGATGCGCTCCGGGTCGATATCAAGCCCGAAGCGCGAGGCGTACCAGCCGCTGATCGCTTCGCGCAGTGCTGGCAGGCCGGTGGCCGGGGTGTACTGGCTGCGCCCGGCATGGATGGCGCGCTCGGCGGCGGCCTGCACCAGCGGCGGTGCGGTGAAGTCCGGCTCGCCGATGTTGAGGTAAAGCATGGGGCGGTCGCCCGGACCGGCCTGCGCGGCCATGGCGGAAGCGGCCTTGGCCAGCTCCATCACGTAAAAGGGTTCGACGCGCTGTGCGCGCTGGGCGATCTTCATCTCAGTTCTTCACCACGCGAAGCGCCGCGGCGCATGAAGCGGCCCGGTCGGAAGTTCCGACGGGTTGCCTTGGGACGGACTCAAACCGCATCGTCGGCGGCGCGGGGTGACGGGGCTTTGCGTTGACCAGTCTTGGCTGGTGCCGCGGCCACTTCGAGCGGTCGCAACTGCGCGGCGAGCTGGTGCAGCACACCGTTGACGTACTTGTGGCCGTCGGTGCCGCCGAACGATTTGGCCAGCTCGATGCACTCGTTGAGCACCACGCGCCAGGGCACATCCAGGCAATGCTGGAATTCGTAGACGCCGATCCACAACACGCCGCGCTCGATCGGCGAGAGCTCGACCAGCGGGCGGTCGAGCAGGGGGGTGATCAGACCGTCCAGCGCTACGGCCTCGGCGATGCAGCCGTGCAGCAGCGCGTCGTAGTGCACGCTGTCGGCTTTGTGGAAGCCCGCGAGATCGCGCGTGAAGAGGTCGATATCGGTCGCCTCGTTGCGGCCCACCAGGTGCTGGTAGAGCGCCTGCAGGGCGAATTCGCGTGCGCGGGTGCGGGCCGATTTGTCGGCGGCCTTGCGGGCCTTGGGGGCGCTGGTGGTGGTGTCGTTCATGTTCAGCCGATGTGTTCCAGCAGGTGAGCCATCTCGACCGCCACGCGCGCCGCATCGCGGCCTTTGTCGGTCTGGCGGGCCACCGCCTGTTCCACGTTCTCGGTGGTGAGGATGGCGTTCGCGATGGGCAATTGGTAGTCCAGCGCGATGCGGGTGACCGCCGAGCCGGATTCGTTGGCCACCAGTTCGAAGTGGTAGGTCTCGCCGCGGATGATGCAGCCCAGCGCGATGAGGGCGTCGAAGTCGTCGCGCTCGGCCAGGGCCTGCAGGGCCACCGGAATCTCCAGCGCGCCGGGCACCTTCACGTGGGCGATGTTTTTTTCCTGCACGCCCAGGGCCAGCAGCTCGGCCTGGCAGGCCTGGTAGAGCGCGTCGGTGATGCCTTCGTTGAAGCGGGCCTGGACGATGCCGATGCTGAGTTTTTTGCCATCCAGCAGGTTGGCTGTGCCTTTGTCTGCGCCGAACATGAGGGGTTCCGTTTCTGTGTGTTGTTGTAAGAGAGGTCAGGCGGTGCGGCTGAGGTAGCCGGTGATTTCCAGGCCGTAGCCGGCCATGCTGGGCATGCGCCGTGGGTTGCCCATGAGCTGCATCTTGTGCACGCCGCATTCGCGCAGGATCTGCGCGCCCACGCCGTAGGTGCGCAGGTCCATGCGCCCGCGTTCGGGGGCCTGGGCCGAACGGGCCGTGCCTTCGAACTGCGCCAGCAGCTGTTCGGCGGTTTCGCCGCAGTTGAGCAACACGGCCACGCCCGCACCGGCCTCGCTGATGTGGCGCAGGCTCGCCTCCAGGCTCCAGCTGTGCATGGAGCGGCCGACTTCGAGCGCATCGAAAACCGACAGCGGCTCGTGCACACGCACGGCCACGCTGTGCTCGGGGGTCCACTGGCCCTTGACCAGGGCCAGGTGCAGCGCGCCACTGGGTTGGTCGCGGAAGGCGGTGGCGCTGAATTCGCCAAAGGCGGTGTTGAGCGCGCGGGTACCGAGTTTCTGCACCAGCGACTCGTTGCGGCTGCGGTGTTCGATCAGGTCGGCGATGGTGCCGATCTTCAGGCCGTGTTCGGCCGCGAAGAGCTGTAGATCGGGCAGGCGCGCCATGGTGCCGTCGTCTTTCATGATCTCGCAGATCACGGCGGCGGGGCTGCAGCCCGCCATGGCGGCCAGATCGCAGCCGGCTTCGGTGTGGCCCGCGCGCATGAGCACGCCGCCCTCGACCGCCTGCAAGGGGAAGATGTGGCCGGGCTGCACCAGGTCGGCGGCTTGCGCGTTGGCCGCCACGGCGGCCTGCACGGTGCGCGCGCGGTCGGCGGCCGAGATGCCGGTGGTCACGCCTTCCGCCGCCTCGATCGACACGGTGAAGGCCGTGCCCATCTTGGTGCCGTTGCGCGGCACCATGGGGGGCAGGCGCAGGCGCTCACAGCGCTCGCGCGTGAGCGTGAGGCAGATCAGGCCGCGGCCGTAACGGGCCATGAAGTTGATGGCCTCGGGGGTGACGTGGTCGGCGGCGAGCACCAGGTCGCCTTCGTTTTCGCGGTCCTCTTCGTCCACCAGGATCACGATGCGCCCGGCGCGCATGTCGGCCACGATGTCTTCAACGGGAGAAATGGGGACCGGAGCCAGGGTGTCGGTGGTGCTCATGCGGTTTCCTTCGATGGGGTGAAGCCCGCGCTGAGCATGCGCTCCACGTAGCGCGCGACGGTGTCGATCTCAAGATTCACGCCGCTGCCCACGGCCAGTTGGCCCAGCGCGGTGGCGTGCACGGTGTGGGGAATGAGGTTGATGCTGACCTCGCAGCCCTGGGCGCTGTCGTGCACCTGGTTGACGGTCAGGCTGACGCCGTTGACGGTGATCGAACCCTTGTAGGCCAGGTATTTGCCCAGCTCGGGCGGCGCCATCACGCGCAGCTCCCAGCTTTCGCCCACCTGAGCGAAGCGGGTCACCCGACCGATGCCGTCCACGTGGCCGGACACGATGTGCCCGCCCAGGCGGTCGTGTGCGCGCAGGGCCTTTTCCAGATTGATGCGGTGGCCGACCTGGTCCAGGCCGGTGGTGCGGGCCAGGGATTCGGCAGAAATGTCGATGCTGAACCGCCGCTGCGCAAGGTCCAGCGAGGTGACGGTCATGCACGCGCCGTTGAGCGCGATGCTGTCACCCAGGGCCACGTCGTCGAGGTAGCCCGGCGGCGCCTCGATGGTGAGTCGCTTGCCGTGGTCCAAAGAGCTGCCCTGAGCGTGGAGGTCGGCGATACGCCCCACGCCGGTGATGATGCCGGTAAACATAGGCGCGTATTTTCGCAGGGTTTGAAGCCCTATTCCGGTCAGGGCGCGCGACGGGGGCAGAAATGCCGGCCCGAAGGCCGGAAAACCGGCGCTGGAGGTGGTCGGCGGCGACGCCCTCAGGCGGTCAGGAAATCGTCGCGACCCACCACCCGCGCCAGGATGCGCAGGTCGTCGCCCATCCGATCCACCGACTGGAAACCGAGTTCGACGCCATCTTCCAGTTTCTCCAGCGGCCCAAAACTCGCGAGGCCGCGGCCGCTGCCCAGGAGTTTGGGGGCCAGGTAGAGCAGAAATTCGTCCGCCAGACCTTCGCGAATCAGCGACCCGTTGAGCTTGTGGCCGGCTTCGACGTGCAGTTCATTGACCTCGCGGCGCGCCAGATCGCGCAGCATGGCGGCCAGATCGACCTTGCCCTCGGTGCCCGGCGACTGGCCCGGCAAAGGGATGACGGTGGCACCGAGGGCTTCCAGCGCGGCTTGTCGCTGGCCGTCGGCGACGGCGCAGTAGATGAATATCCGCCGCGTCAGCCCATGTGCAGGAGCTTGGAACAACCGGGCATCCAGGGGCGTTTCCAGTCGGCTGTCGACCACCACCAGGTGCGGCTGGCGTGGCGTGTCCACCAAACGCGCGTCGAGCATCGGGTCGTCTTCCAGCACGGTGCCAATGCCGGTCAGCACCGCGCAGGCCCGGGCACGCCAGGCATGACCGTCGGCGCGCGCCGCTTCGCCGGTGATCCACTGGCTCGTGCCGTTGTCCAGAGCGGTGGTGCCGTCGAGCGAAGCGGCCATCTTCATGCGCACCCAGGGCGTCTGGCGGATCATGCGACTGAAGAAGCCGATGTTGAGTTCACGCACGGCGCGGGCCACCGCGTGATCGGTTGGCAGCACGTCCACCTCGATGCCGGCGGCCTGCAGGCGTTGCACGCCGCGCCCCGCCACCAGAGGGTTGGGGTCCAGCGTGGCCACCACCACCTTGCCCACGCCAGCCGCGATCAGCGCATCGCAGCAGGGGGGTGTGCGGCCGTGGTGGGAGCAGGGTTCCAGCGTCACGTAGGCCGTGGCGCCGCGAACACTGAGGCCTTGTTCAGCGGCCGCACGCAGCGCCATGATCTCGGCGTGCGGGCCGCCCACCGCCTGCGTGCTGCCCGTCACCCGGTGTCCGCTGCTGGTAATCAGGGTGCATCCCACGGCCGGATTGGGCGGGCAGAGGGTGCGGATCCTGGCGCTGGCTTCCAATGCCGCATGCACCGGGCTCGCCTGCAAAGAGTCCTCCGAATGGGGGTTCTCAGGGTCGGGTGTGCTCGAATAGACTCCGGACAGGGATGGGGTCGATGGTGTCATGGTGTCCTCAGAGACACGCCATCATAGGTCAGCTCGGGCCGGCTCTCCCTGGTGGTTAAGGGAGGGAAATCATGAAGCTGAACGCAGCCCGTGGGGTGACTGCGCTGGAGTTGCTCGTCGTCCTGTCGGTGGTCGCCATTCTGGCGACCCTGGCTTTGCCATCCTGGCAGGAACTGTCCAATGCCCAGCGGCGCTGGGCGGTGGCCAGTCAGCTAAGCGCCCATCTGGCGCTGGCTCGCAGCGCTGCCATTTCACGAGGGCGATCGGTGACGCTATCGCCTCGGGGGCAGGGATGGTCTGGTGGGTGGCGGGTTTATCTCGACAGCCAGCCAAATGGCCAATGGGACGCCGGTGAAAGCATCCTGGCCGAGCATGAAGGTGACGCACAGACCAGCATTGCTGGCAACGGCAGCATGAATCGCTACATCCTCTTCGACCCCGACGGGCGCCCGATCCAAACGGGTGGTGGATTTCTGGCGGGTACTCTGCGGGTGTGCGTCCCTGCCACACGGGGCGTGACGGCGCTGATCATGAACGCCGCAGGGCGTGTGCGCGAAGAGCGGCGAAATGGGGATTGCATGACCTGATCCCCATGAATGCGGCAAAAAAACGGGCACGCCTGTGGTGCCCGTGATCTTCTCAGGACTGCGTCCGGCAACTCACCGCCAGCAATCTCCCAATGCGGCCGTGCCGGTCCTGCCTTTGGTGCCGGCCTGTGTCAGGGTCAATGTGCCACATCCAGCATCGACCGTTGCCTGGCTTCCTTGGGGGGCCGCCTGTACCGTGTAAGTCGACTGCGTCGGTTGACCCGATGTGAAACTGAACGTATAGAAGTTGGTCATGTCCGCTCGGCAGGCCGGGTTTGGCAGCGCCACGGCCACCGGCGTAGCGGCCGCTGTCTGGTCATAGCGCATGTTGGTCGTGTAGAAGCGCTCCATGAACTGGGCCATTTCCACCAGGCATCCCTGCGCGGCAGCGCGGCGCGTCTTGGCGACCGATTGCTGGTAGCTCGGGTAGGCCACCGCCGCAAGAATGGCAACCACCGCCACCACGATCATCACCTCGATCAGGGTGAAACCCTGCATTCTGGAGGTGTTGTTCATGCGTTTGCCAGCCATGCGGCTGATCGACTTTTGCCAAGTGCTCATCGAACAATCTCCCGCCAGGAAATGCGACCACGGAACGATGACCCACCACCACCGAGGTTGACGCGAACATCCCCCAACTTGGCGTCGGAGCCACCCACCACCAGGCGGTCGCCTATCAAGATGGGTTCGCCGGGCTTGCCAATACCCAGGTCGATGGAGCCTCCATAGGTGCCGTCAGAGAATGTGTCGTCGGTGAAACTCCCATCGTCGTCAAAGTCGAAGAGGGGTTGGGTCAGTCGGCCACCGGTGTAAGGATTGACCGCATTCAGGTAACCGGTACCACCCGGCTTGCAAACGTCATCCACCGGGATCACGGAGCTGGCGAGCAGGGTGGGCTCCGCCAGCTGATAAACCCGAGAGGCCGTGACCATTCGTTCACCTACGGCGGGCAGGTCAATGACCCAGCCTTTTTTGAGTTGCATGTCATCCGGGTCAATCGCTTTGAAGGAGCGGGCTGCTCTGCCGCCAATCGAGCCCGAGGTTATTTGAAAACCCGGAGTCAGCAGCAGATCGGAGCGCGCGATCGGCGCCCCTTCGTCAATCAATCCATACCAGGACTGCTTGTCGATGTTGCTGGGGTCCGAAACCCGGAAGTCACTGCCGGTACCGAAATGGATGTACCACTGGTTCAAATGCGGGTCACCGGCGTATTCCGCTACCAACTTTTGGTGCGTTGTGATGGGCGCCGTGATCGGTTGTGGGTCCCCGTCGGCGCTTGTGGCCGTGAACAGGGGAGCTCCACTGAAAGCCACCGACCAATCCGTCGCGGTACTGCTGCTCAGGTTGAACTTCCACACATTGCCCTTGAGGTCGCCCGCGTAAGCGGTGGTGACCTTGCCTGTATTGTCCAGAATCAGGCCCGGAGTGGCCAGACCATTGTCTCCCGCCACGCCGGTATCGATCTTGCGGATCAGGGCACCGGTGGCCAAGTTGAACACATACAGCACGGCCTTCTGGTCGGTGCTGTTGTAGCCGTTGCCGACGATCACCGCCCAAGTACCGTTCTGCAACTGGGCAATGATCGGACGACCCAGCATATAGCCCAGGTCTGGGTCTGTGGGGGAGAAATACTCCCACAGCACATCGTCCCCATCAAAGGTGGCCGGGTCGGTCACGTTCAGGCCGAACAGACCCTTGCCGCCACGGCCCAGGGCCCCGACCAGGTAATTCACACCAGCTGTCTGGCTCCTGTTCGAGACGGTGATGTCGCCGTCGACAAAGAACTCGTGGCTGGTGTTATAGCTGAGGCTAGAAATGTTTTTCAACCGAGCCATACCGGCGCTAGGGATGTAGGCAAAAAGCTCGCCACCTGCCTGCGCGTCGAAGGCATGCAGCATGCCATCGTTGGCACCGATGAAGACCGTGTTCACGTCCTTCACGTAGAAGGGTGACGAGTGAGCGATGTCACCCAGCACCGAGTCCGGGTTGCGGGGGCGCAGGGTGTTGCTCGCTTCCTGGGTGCGGTCGCCACGGAGGTAGTTCAGGATGTTCGAGGAGTTGTCAAACAGGGCTTGCTCACCCGTTGACAAGATAGACCACTCGAACGCTCTGCCCACCAGACTGCCGCTGCTCAGGGATCCGTAGTAGATGCGGCGAGCGCCATGTGCAGGGACATGTTCCGATGCAAGCCATGCCGGAGTGTCAGCGACGCCGTCGGCAGTGGCTTGATAGGCCCGCAGATCGCCAGACCACTTTTCACTGTTGAAGATGCCTTGGTAGACAAAGGTTTCGGTCGACAGGGACGTGCTGTTGGCCACCACGTTGCCACCACTGCCACTTCTCTCGATGATGTTCTCGAACGCCTTCTTGAGGGAGTCTTTGAGTTTCAACGGGTTCTGCACGAAGAAGTAGGTATCCGGTACGCCATCATTGTCCTTGTCCCATTCCGAATCTTGGTCCAGGCCCCCACTCTTGTTGAGGTCCACATAACCGCCGTATTTGGCGGCGTACCACAACGGGTCCTTGAGCAGGGTGGCGGAAGGGCTGGTGCTGGTCGTGAACGTGTATGTGGATACGGTCTGCCCGATGGATGGGATGTTCTGGCACTCGGTCTGCTGGGCCGCCGTCAATGTCCCATCACAGTAGCCGGGCGTCCGTCCCGCGGGGACGTTCAGGAAATACATGGGGCTTGAGGTTTCATCCCGGGCCACCAGGTAGACCCCATCCTGCGTGGAGCCCGACACGATGTAGCCCATGTTCTGCTGAATGCCACCGGCCTGGTAGGTGGGTGTGACCGTCACCTCGACCTGGCCCGATGCATTTTCCTTGACGACATACTTCGAGATGGCGTCCATGTCATGGTCGGCGCCTTGCTCCACGTCCTCGAAGTTGATCTGGAACTCGGCGTAATAGCGGCCATCGTTCACGCTGCTGTCGGCATCGCTGGTCCCCGAATTGGCGATCTTCTCCACATAGAAGTCGACAATCTGGTTGGTGGGCTGGAACTGCCCCTTGGTGTTCGAAATGCCGCCACCACTCACCGACTTGGCGAACGGAACGATGGTGATGGTCCGCCCGCTGGATGTCTTGACCGCGATCTTGGGCAGGGGAGAGCTCAACGCCACCACATAGGTGTCAACAGTCTGGTTGCCCGTCAACGTGGTGCGCAAATCGGTGGTCTTGGCGTAGCGGGCCACCGACGCGCTGTAGTAGCTGCCTCGCTTGGTGGGTTCTTCGGGTGCCAAGCCGCGGACCCGCCCCAGCGATGTCACGGTCTTGGGTGTTGGTGCCGTGTCATAAACGGTATCGGACTGGCCGATGAACCGCAGGCCGGTGATGTTGGACTCCAGCGAGGTGATGGTGTCGCCGATGGTTTCGACGTTCAGTCCAGTCAGGTCACCCGTGAACGTACCAAACTCGCTGTAGACGCCAGGGATCTGGTCCGAGTCGAATGACGGGTTGACGTCCGAGATGGTCAGGAAATTGGCTCGCGCGCAGGAAGATGCACTGGCAGCGCTGTTGGACGCATACGGGTCATCCCAAGTTGCAGAGCTTAGACCTGCCTCTCCATCAATCGTAGTGCCATCCGCGTAGGCGGTGGTGGCGACACCTTTACCGGAAAAGTAGCGAGTGGCTTCGTACAACAATTCACCCACCGGATTGCCCCAGTCGGCAAATTCGCCATCGGTCATCGATCGTGTCGTGACCCAGCCCGCGCGATAGGCGTTGTCGCTTCGTGTGTTGTTGAAGTCCCGTATGCGCAGCTTGTTGAGGGTGTTGACGATGGGGGCACTGGCGTTGAACTGCCCGGTGGTGCCGTTGACTTCTTCGGCAAAAGAGGACACTGCTTTGCGCAGCCGTCCGCCACTCATGGGCTTGTCGTAGCTGCCCGACAGCAAGCCGAAGTACATGCTCTCGTTTTCGCCGTAGTCGTGCAGCAGCCCCACCGGTTTGTAAACGGGGGTGCCACCGTTGGTGTACTGCTTGCAGCCATTGTGGAAGTTGACGGTACAGACCTGAACCCGGACACGGTAGTTGACTTCGCCATCGGTGTTGTTCGGGAAGTTGCCTGTGGACAGCGTGCTGCCCAGCACCGGGCGCTCCTTGGAGGCCCATTCCCAGATCCGGTGGTCGCCGCTAACACTCGTCCGTACGCGCAGCAGCGGCTGACGTGTATCACTGCAATCGCTCAACGTGCTGCAGTTGACTCCATCGGTACTGGTCAGGCTGCCGAAAAAATGCCGACGGTTGGTGCCATTGGGCTCGTTGAACGGGGTGTAGTCGCTGATCTTGTAACCATCGGTCGTTTCGCTGTGGTACTCCTTGCCCCAGCTGTGCGAATCTTGCGGAATGTAGGCGCGGCGCAGCACGGTGTCGCTGGTGGTGTCGACCTCCCGGTGGCCACCATAGAGCACTTTGCGCAAGGCGTCGATGCGGCTGGTGGTCATGTAGTTGAGCCAGCGGCCAGACCATTGGGCCGAGCCGGTACAACGGCCCAGATTGTCCGTGGTGCCGGCCGGCTCAAAACGGTCGCTGCTGTAGTTGTAGCAATAACCGGAGTCAAACAAGCCGTAGTAGTTGATCGACGGCTTGAACCGGATGTCCAGCGTGCCATCACCATCGACGTCGCTGGCATCGTTGTAGGCCTCGTAGAACAGCTTGTGGTCCTTGCTCATGACCAGCATGGTCATGGGGGTGGCATTGGTGGTAGACCCCAGAGGGGTGCTGGGCCATGTCACGGCACCGGCACTGAGATAAATGCCGGCCGCCAGGGTGGTCAGTGCCACCTTTGCGACACGGTTGGCGAGCGTGGACAGCTTCATGATGACCTTCCTTCTTTTCACTTTTTTGGTGTCATTCCGTGGCGTAGACGGACTGCAGAATCACTTCCGCCCGATCGGATCCGGCTTGGCTGCGCGCCGTGATGCGGTAGCGGGCGCAGGTGACATTCACCAGCGGTGTGCTGGGGTCGCAGGGGAACGCGTTGCCCAGGAATTCCACGAAATACTGCGGCGAGGACCCGGCCTGGGTATTCAGGCTGACGGTGGCGTTGGTCCAACCTGAGAAACCGTTCATGGCCCAACGGCCTTCACAGTAGAGACCCGGCGCGGAGCACAGGCCGCCGGAACAGGTTGAACTGCATTCGGTGGCGTTGGTGGGCGCGGCGAGCGCCAGGGCACTGGTGTGCTTGGGGGTTGTCTGGGCCTGAGCCGCGGCCACGGCTTCGCCTGCACGCAGCCCAGCTTCAGCCGACTGGAAGGCTAGGCTGCGGTCGTAGAAGTTGGAGGACATCTTCGCTTCCAGCACCACGTTGCGCAGACTGGCCACGCCGATCAATGTGATGAGGACCAGCAGGATGAGCGAGATGATGAGCACGGCGCCGCGCTCCTGTCTCGGTGCGGGTATGTGGGAAGTGTGCAATGGCTTCATGGCAGGCGGTTGCGAAGGGTGACCACGTGCGTCATCTGGCGCTGCAGGGCGGCGCCGTCGGTGCCCACGTTCTGCAGGCTTTGTAAGGTCAGCGTGACGCGAACGGCATTGACCCGGGGCCAACTGGTGACGGAGGCTGCGGTCGCGTAGTCGGTCGGCAATGCACCCGTGGCGTCTGTTTCCAGATAGGTCAGTTGCATGTCGGTGACACCTTCGGCAATCTCTTCAATCAGCGGCGTTGCGCTGACTGTTCCACCGCTGTTCACCAATCGTGCTCTGTATAGAGACCGCCCACCACGCCCATTGAATCCGATGTACCAGATCTCGCTGGTCAGCTTGACCATGTAGCCGCCACTGAAGTCGTACAGATTGCCGTTGACGTTCGAGCAATCGGTGGGGTAGCCCAAACCCTTGCTGCAGTTTCCGGGCGACACCCCAGCAACACCTGTGTTGTGAACCACAGTGCTATTGGAGGTACTCGCACTGGTCACCTGCAGAAGAGCGGCCTGCCGATAGTTGCACACCAGTACGATGTCGCCATCCACTAGGCCATGACTGTTGGTGCCTACGTCAAACTGGGCCGAAGTGGGAACGTGCCCGTTGATCCGCACGCCGGTGTTCAGGTTGCCAAACACCAGGAAGACCGCATCGGTGCCATCGACCCGTTGACCCGCACCGGTTCCGATGGTGATGCCGTTGGCTGCCGTACTGTTGTCATAGCCCCGGATGCCATCGGTCCAATTGGCCCACCAGAAGGCGCTGCCACCGGAATCAGGGTTTATCACATCCGCGGTGGGCACACCCCGACCACACGGACTTCCGCCGGCTTCGCGCACTTGCCGCGCCATCAGTTCCACGGCGGTGCGTCCGCTTTCCTGCATGCGGGAGAGCTGCTCGGTGGTGCGATAAGCCTGCTGATTGGTGACGAACACGCCGATGACGCCACCCACCAGGAACAACCCCAGCGCAATGGCCACCATGAGCTCAACAATACCGAAGCCGCGAATCTGTCTGCGGGAGGGGCGGGGTCTGGAAATTCTGGGACGCTGGGTCATGGTTGTTCTCACAGCACACTGATCGTCTCGACCATCTGATTGGAGTCGCCGCTGATAGCCCGCGTGTCGTCCCAGAAGATGCGGACGGTGCATCGCTCACCCTGGCAGGTGATTTGTCCGCAGGTGGTGTCACGATCTCCCAGGGTCTGCTTCAGCGCCTGCATCCAGAGACGTTGGTCGCTGGTAATCAGTGTGGTGCTGGCGCTGACGCTGCATGTTCTGCTGATGTTGTATTGCCCGGTACGCGCGGCATTCACGTTGGCGCGCATCGCGTCCAGCATCAGGTAGCTCAAGGTCACGGCCTGGCTGCGCTCGAATGCGCTCTGGTTGTTCTTCAGCGTACTGCTTTGCAGGCCTGCAATGCCCAGCAGGCCGATGGCCAGCACGAGCACGGCCACGAGCACTTCGATGAGGCCGAAGCCTCGTTGGGAAGAACGGCCGGCACGCGCCGGACGGGCAGGTTGTCTGTGTTTATTCGACATGGATCGATCCCGTGCGAATCCGGATGTTGCGGGTTTGTGCGCCTGACGTGATGGTGATCTGGCCACCGGTGATCAAGGTGGTACCGACGGTGGCCGTGTCGCAGGTGCAGCTGTAAGGCAGGCCGTCGGCCCGGTAGTCTGCGCAGAAGGTGCCCACCGTGGTGCTGCCTTGCAGGGTGCCTTCGCGGATGGCCGTGGCTGAAGAGGGCGTGCGAACGATCCAGCCAGTGCTCGCACTGCAGAACCGGTGCGTTGCGTTCTTGCGAATGGCCTCGCTGCGCGCGGTTTGCAGCCCACCCAGCAACTCGTTGGATTGCGCAGCGACCCGATTTTTTTCCATCATGCCCTGGAAGCTGGGTACGGCGATACCCAGAAGGATCGCTGCCACGGCGAGCGTCACCATCAGCTCGATGAGCGTAAAGCCGCCCGAACGGTGTCGAGTCGGTTTGCTCAATGGGTATGTGGACTTGTCCAATCGATCTCCGAAACAAACAGCAACTGGTAACAAGGTCAGAGTAACCTCTGGCCTGCTATGTTTTCATAGCGTAACAGTCGGGTTTGGCCCGGATGTACGAAGAACGATGGACGGAGCGTCTGTCCGGCTGTACGGAAA
The DNA here is from genome assembly GCF_020510445.1 of Hydrogenophaga taeniospiralis. Classification (NCBI taxonomy): domain Bacteria; kingdom Pseudomonadati; phylum Pseudomonadota; class Betaproteobacteria; order Burkholderiales; family Comamonadaceae; genus Hydrogenophaga; species Hydrogenophaga taeniospiralis. The sequence continues at coordinate 4,034,257 of NZ_JAHBAG010000001.1, read as the reverse complement.
CGGGGTTGATGCCCTTGGTGCTTCAGCCACTGCTGCGTGAGGTGGTTTCTCTCACGGCGTCCATGAACTCGTTCACATCGTCGAAGCTGCGGTACACGCTCGCGAAGCGTATGTAGGCGACTTTGTCGAGCTTCTTGAGTTCGCGCATCACCATTTCACCCAGGCGGGTGGCGGGAACTTCGCGGACGCCCAGGTTGAGCAGCTTTTCTTCGATGCGCTCGATGGCGGCGTCGACCTGCTCGGTGCTGACCGGGCGTTTGCGCAGCGCCAGCGCGAAGGACGCCCTGAGCTTGGCGGGCACGTAGTCGACGCGCCGACCGTCTTTTTTCACCACGGCTGGAAAGCTGACTTCCGGGCGCTCATAGGTGGTGAAGCGCTTTTCGCAGTGGCCACATTGGCGGCGGCGGCGGATGAAGTCGGCGTCTTCGGAGATCCGGGTCTCAACGACCTGGGTCTCCAGGTGACCGCAGAAGGGGCATTTCATGGGTACACCAATATACAGAGGGTTGCTGCCTGGCCGCCCACTGGCGAGATGCGCTACCGATGACGGATCGCGTCCCGCGCGGCGGCGCAGGCAGGAGCATGGCTTATTTATAGACCGGGAACCGGGCCGTCAGCGCGTTGACCTTGGCGCGCACGGCCTCGATGTTGGCTGGGTCGCGCGGGTTGTCCAGCACGTCGGCGATCAGGTTGGCGGTCAGCCGGGCCTCTTCGTCCTTGAAGCCTCGGGTGGTCATGGCCGGGGTGCCGATGCGCACGCCGCTGGTGACCATCGGCTTTTCTGGGTCGTTGGGGATGGCGTTCTTGTTGATCGTCATGTGGGCGCTGCCCAGCACGGCCTCGGCTTCCTTGCCGGTGATGCCCTTGGCGCGCAGGTCCACCAGCATCACGTGGCTCTCGGTGCGGCCGCTCACGATGCGCAGCCCACGCTGGGTCAGGGTCTCGGCCACGATCTGGGCGTTCTTCACCACCTGTTGCTGATAGGCCTTGAACTCCGGCGCCAGTGCTTCCTTGAAAGCCACGGCCTTGGCCGCGATCACGTGCATCAACGGGCCACCCTGCAGTCCTGGGAAGATGGCGCTGTTGATGGCTTTTTCGTGCTCGGCCTTCATCAGGATGATGCCGCCGCGCGGGCCGCGCAGGCTCTTGTGGGTGGTGGAGGTCACCACGTCGGCAAAAGGCACTGGGTTGGGGTACACGCCAGCCGCAATCAGTCCGGCGTAGTGGGCCATGTCCACCATGAAGATGGCGCCGACGTCTTTCGCCACTTTGGCGAAGCGTTCGAAATCAATGCGCAGGCTGTAGGCCGAGGCGCCGGCAATGATGAGCTTGGGCTTGGTCTCGTGGGCCTTGCGCTCCATGGCGTCGTAGTCGATTTCTTCCTTGTCGTTCAGGCCGTAGCTGACCACGTTGAACCACTTGCCGCTCATGTTGAGCGCCATGCCGTGGGTGAGGTGACCACCTTCGGCCAGGCTCATGCCCATGATGGTGTCGCCCGGCTTGAGGAAGGCGAGGAACACGGCCTCGTTGGCCGAGGCGCCGCAATGCGGTTGCACGTTGGCGGCGTCGGCGCCGAAGATCTGTTTCACACGGTCAATGGCCAGCTGTTCGGCCACGTCCACGTACTCGCAGCCACCGTAGTAGCGGCGGCCCGGATAGCCTTCGGCGTATTTGTTGGTGAGCTGGGTGCCCTGGGCGGCCATGACCGCGGGTGAAGCGTAGTTTTCGCTGGCGATCAGCTCGATGTGGTGTTCCTGGCGCGCGTTTTCGGCCTGGATGGCGGCAAACAGTTCGGGATCGGTTTGCTCGATGAGGATGTTGCGGTCGTACATGGTGGCAGTCTTGGGTAACGTGGATCCCGGCGCGATGTGGACCACATCGGCAGGGGCTGCCCAGGCGAACGGCTGAACACCCGGTCGGGCCGGGCGGCACGCTTCCCAGTGGTTGTCCCGGCCGCTGATCGCTTTCAGCGCCGGGGGGCCACGTCAACGCAGCCAGTCAGAAGGAGTTCGTCCTTCGGTTGGTGCGCCTATCGCCAGTCGCGTACCCGGTTAGTTTAGCCGAGGCTTGCGCGGGCCATGGCTGTCAAATGGAGAGATCGGACGCCCGTGGGGTTTGCGTGTGCGGCTCGATCACGAGTTCGCCAGAGGCGTCTCGGGTGGGACGACGGGGGCCGCAGGCGCTTCCGCTTCGAAGTCGGTCGCAGAGTCTGGCTCGGGTGTGGGCTCGACGGTCGCGGGTGCGATCACCTGGGTGCGTTGGATTTGCGGGAAATAGCGTGGCATGGGTTTGCCCAGGGCCACGCTCTGGATGCGCAGGTGTTCCGCCATGACCTTGTTGATGTAGTCACCGCCATCGGATGAGACTGCGCCCACGTAAAGCCGCAGGCCGCCCTCGATCGAGCCTGCCTGCTTGATGCAGTCCTGCAGCACTTTGGCGCCCACACGAAGGTTCGACACCGGGTCGAAGGCCGCCAGTCGCCCGCCGAAATCCTCGTATTTGTCGGTGTGGACCCGGGTCAGCACCTGCATCAGGCCTTGTGCACCCACGGGGCTCTGTGCAAACGGGTTGAAACGCGACTCGATGGCCATGACCGCGAGGATCAGCGTGGGATCTACCCGGGCTTTCTGGCCGACGTCAAAGGCCTCCGCCACCAGCACGCTCAGGGGTTCGGGCGCCACACGGTATTTGCGGCTCAACCAGAAGGCCACATTGGCCTGCTGTTTTGGGAGGTCGGTCGGCTGGACGGCGGTGACGCGCTCGATGGCGCTGGGCTCGGGGTTGAACACGGCCGCGTCTGCGGTTTCGGTCGTTGCTACTTGGCGCTCCAGCAACCAGCCGAGCAGCTGTTGTTCGGCGCTGGTTCGCAGATCGCTGCGCGCGGCCAGCGTGATCAGTCCGACGGCCAGCAGGGTGCCCAGCAGCGCCAGGCCATTGTGGGTGATGTCGAAAAAGCCGCGGGACACATCGCCCAGTGCGGCCATGAGGGCCGCCTTGGCACCTTTGGTGCTCCTTGTTTGTTGTTGTTGCGCTGTCATGTTGTCGCTCCTTTCTGTGTCGCCCTGACGGGTGGGTCCGGTCGACTGGATTGGGTCGCCATCGACGGCAGGACCTCATGGGCCTGGCGATCGACTTAGCCGGGTTCGGCAGCGGGTCGGGTTTACCCTGGATGGGCAAAGCCGACGGATGTTATGGAGTTGTACATGTCAAGTCAATGTTTAAGATGTTATTTATTATGACTTTTGTGTATTAAGAAGATGTGATGGACTGTGATGCACAGACATCCCTAGCGACACCACCAGCGTGGATCGGGCTTCCAGTCCCGTGTGCCACTTTTGACCGTTTGTCGGGCAATTGATACCTTTCGTTCTCGGGGTGGGTCGTTCGAGGCGGGTGAATGGGCCGTGGTTGCGTGATTGAAAATCCACATGGTCGCACCTGGGCGAAACCCTTGAAGCAATGGCCGAACCGGGGTAACCTGTGCTTGCCTGTCATTGCGACTGGCATCAGCTGGCAACACGGTCTGACCGTCTGCCGGCTCCAAAGGGAGCAATCTGTTGCTTCCAGGCTGGGGAGACATCAAACTCTCTCCGCCAAATCCGACGGCAAGTGCATTACGCCCGCCGTCAGCCCCGGTGGGTTCAGCCCATCGGGGTTTCTCGTTTCTGGGGTGTCCCTTTCTGTGCGTGCGTGAACAGCGGCGACAATACGCGCTTGCTCGATGCCGGCACGGTGTCGAACCCTTCCTTTTCTGAGTCTCCTGTTTGATGTCGCTGTTTCCCCTGCGCAAGTCGCCGACCCCATCCAACGCCGCCGCCGTGAATACCCCCATCCCGACCAAGCCCTCAACCTCCTCCGCGCCACATCCGCTGGATGCGCTCACCGGAGGCGCGTTTTCCGCACCCACCTCCGGCGAGCGTGCGGCGCGCATCCGGGAGTGGCTGGGCAGTGGGCCGTCGGTGGAGTTGATGAACGAGGTGTTCAAGGAGTTGTCGCACCGCGACCGGGGCGCCGCCAAGCCGCTGAAGGAAAAGCTCGACGAACAGAAGCGCCAGAAGTCGCAGGAGCAGATCGCCGTGGAATGGGCCCACAAGGCGCAGACCCTGCTGGACCACTCGCGGCTGAACCTTGCGGATGCCTTGGCCTGGCAGCGCGACGCGGCCCGGGCCGGTGCGCCCCTGTCTCGCGAACCGCTGGCCTCGCTGAAACAGGCATTGACCGAGCGGGTCAAGGCCATCGAAGACCTGCAGCACCGGGTGCAGGTGGAGCGCGAAGCCGCGGTGTTGATCGCGCAGCGCATCGAGGTGCTGTCGACCAAATCCTGGCGCGATGCCCAACACAGCGCCGACACCCTGCGTGCCGATGTGGCGCACTGGCTGCAGCAGACCAGCACGCTGCAGAACGATGCGCAGTGGGCGAGTGTGGAGGCCAAGTTCCCGCCCATGCTGGAGGCCTCGCGCAGCCAGCTGCAATTGGTATGGGATGCCTTCGAGGCCGCATTGGCTCAGACCGTTGCCGCCGATGCCGATCCGCAGGCGCCGCTGCCCGCCGTGCCCGTGTGGGCCGACGAACTGCGCGTCGCTCGTGGTGTGGATGTGGTGGCGCCGGCTGAGAGGTCCGCCCAGAGTGCGCAGGCCGCGCAGGAAAAACGGACCCGTGTGGCCGCCGAGCTGGACAAAGTGCTGGGGGTGCTCGAACGTGAGTTGGCCGAAGGCCACGGCAAAGCCACGCCCAAAGCCGCCTCCGATGTGCGCGCGGTGCTCAAGAGCCACGCGCGGCATATCGGTGCCGAGCTGGAGGCGCGGGCCCATGCCGCCTTGACCCAGGCGGGTGAACTCGAAGGCTGGCAACGCTGGCGCGCTGATCAGCTGCGCGAAGAACTGGTCGCCAAGGCCGAGGCCCTGCTGCAGGCCCCTGAAGGCCAGCGCCTGGGTGGGCGCAAGATGCAGGAGACTCTGCGCAGTTTGCGCGACCAGTGGAAGAGCACCGACCAGGGCGGGCAACCCAATCACGCGCTCTGGAAGCGTTTTGACGAAGCTTGTACCGAGGCCCACAAATGGGTGGAAGCCTGGTTGAGCCAGGTGCGCCAGCAGGCCGATGCCCACCGGGCCCAGCGCCTGGGGATCATCGAAGAACTCAAGGCATGGACCTTGGCGCACGAGCAGAGCAGCGACTGGAAAGCCATGGTGCGGGAGCTGCACGCGTTCTCCGAGCGCTGGCGCGAAGCCGGGCACCTGAGCGAAAAGGCGTTTGCTGAGATCCAGCCGATCTGGAAAGACGTGATGCACGCCGCGCACGCACGTCTGGAGACCGCGCAGGCCGAGAGCACGGCGCGTCGCCGGGCGCTGATCGACGAAGCCATCGCGCTGGGGGCCGCACCGGTGTTGCGCATCGACGCGGTCAAGGCCCTTCAGCAGCGCTGGCAGGCCGAGGCCCACGCGGTGCCCCTGGAGCGCAAGCACGAACAGAAGTTGTGGGAGGCGTTCCGTCAGCCGATCGACGAGGCTTTCTCTCGCAAGAGCAGCGAACGCGAGAAGGCGTCCACGGCGCTCAATGCGCACGATCAGCGCGTGCTGGATGCGTCCCGCGCCCTGGAGGACGCGAGCGCCAGTGGCGACGCGCAGCGGATCCGCGAGGCGATGGCTGCGCTGGAGGCTGCGCTGAACGCTCAGCCCGAGGCCGTGCCTTCGGGTCGGCGAGACGCTGCTACGCCCACCGGACCCCAGAGCGGGGCGGCCGAGGGTGAAGGGGGCACCGACGCGGTGTCTCCCAACGAAGCGCAAGCGGCCGAGGGCGATGCGGTCGAAGGTGCGCCTGAGGTACCGGCCAAAGCGGCGGCCCCCGCCGCGCCCCCGAAGAAGGTGGTGGCGGTGCGCGGGGACGACCGTCCTGGCATGAAGAAGGCCGAGCCTGCGGGGCGGGACGGCCGGCGGGGTGATCGCCCGGAGGGGCGCCGTGATGGCGCTCCCGGGCGGCCCGACGCACGAGGTGGGCGCGATGGCGGTGCGCCGTACCGCGATCAGCGCGACTGGCGTGAGGAGCGTGAGCCTCGCGGTCCTCGACTCGGCGATGCGGCCTTCCGCGCGCAACGCCAGGCCATCGAATCGGCACAGGCCAGTCTACGCAAGCTGGCCGCGCAGGCCCACGGCGAGGTGTTGACCCAGCTGATGTCCGCGTGGGAGCAGCGCGACGCGCAGCAATTGCCCACCGCGCAGGCCTTGGGGGCGCGCGTGAATGCGGGCAGCCGGGCCGCCTGGGTGGCGGCGCTGTCGCAGGCCCCCGCTGGGTTGCCGGGTGAAACCCTGCTGAGGCTCGAAATGGCCGCCGAGGTACCCACGCCCGCCGAACACCTGAGCGACCGCCGCATGCTGCAACTGCAGTTGCTGACGCGCCGCAACGCGGCCAGCCCGGCCGAAACCTGGAGCGAAGACGTGGCGAAGGTGCTCGGTTCGGGTTATGACGCGGCTGCGGCGCGGCGCTTGCAGGCCGTGCTCAAGGTCCTGCTCAAGCGTTGACGCGGTTTGCCTGGAGCGTCGCGAGAGCGGGGCTCCGGGTACGGTCTCTGGTTGCGCGGGGAGGGGCCCCGCCACCGTGACCGGCTGGGGTTCAGGTTCTGGGTCGAAAGAAGCCGTCGTACAGCGGTATCAGCTCGGGGAACTCCAGCGCGAAGCGCTCGCGGTTGACGAAATAGGCTTCACAGGTCACGGCGAAAAATTCTGCCGGATCCTTGGCGGCGTAGTCGTCCAGCCAGGGCGGTTCACCACCGAAGCGTTCGGCCAGGGTCAGGCTCTCACGAAAGCGGTTGTAGGCGGCCTGCATGGTCCGCCGCCAGTGCTCCCGTGCTTGGGCGGCACTGTCCGAGCCCAGAAAACCCTTCGCCAATGGAGGCGCTCCGTCGGGTGTATCGCCCGTGCGCATGCCGTGCATGTCGATCTTGTGCACGAACTCGTGGATGACGACGTTGCTGCCATGTTCCGCCGCGGAACCGGCATGGGCAACGTCTTCCCAGCTCAGCATCAAAGGCCCGCGGTCCATCGCCTCGCCGGCGAGCACCTCGCGGTAGCGGTGCACCACGCCCATGCCATCGGTGACCTCGCGCTGGGCCACCGCTGCGCCGGGCTGCACCACGATGCCCACGAAGTCGCCATACCAGTCCAGCGCGGGCAAGGGGTCGTTGGTGGGGGCCTGGGCGACGCCGCCCATGTGCAGCAGGGGCAGGCAGGCCTGGGCGGCGATGGTCAGAGCCATGGCATCGGTGATGGTCAGGCCATTGGCGCCGTGGAATTCTTTCTCCAGCAGAAAGTGCTGGCACAGCTGGCGCAACCTTTGTTGCTCGTGTGGGTCGAGCGCCGCCAGGAAGGGGTGTTGCGCCAGCGTGGTGTTCCACAGGGCGGAGGGGATCTCTGGAGGGCGGCGCAGACGCCGCGGCAGCCAGCGCTGGATGAAGGTGGGCAGGATGCGGGGAGCCCCTGTTTGTCGGCGTGCCATGCCTCAGCACCCGAGCGTCTGTCGCTCATGCCCGCTCAATGGCTGTGGCAGGCGGTGGAACCCCCGTGCGTCGAGTCTCAACACTTCGGCGCGCGGCGGGTGGGCCAGGGCGTCCCAGTCGCTGAGGACCACACGACGCAGGTCGTCGCCCAGTTCGTGCTGGGCCGGCCGGTGGGTGTGGCCGTGGACCAGGGTGCTGGCCGCGCCGCGCCGCAGCCAGTCCTTGGCGGCGGTGGCATCCACATCGGCCCACAGCGTGGGGTCGTTCGCCAGGCCGCGCTTGCGGAGTTCGCTCTGGGTGCGCAGACCACGTGCGATGGCCTCGCGTTCGGCCAGGGGCTGGGCCAGGAAGGCCTGTTGCCAGTCCGGCTGGCGCACCATGGCGCGAAAGCGCATGTAGTCGGTATCGTCCAGGCACAGCGCATCGCCGTGGCTGAGCAGCCAGCGTTGGCCTAGAAACGCCAGCACCGTGGGATCGGACAGCCCATGCATGCCGCAGGCGCTCAGACCCGCTGGACCCAGCAGGAAATCGCGGTTGCCGTGTATGAAGTACACGGGGGTGTGCTGGCCATGGGCGTGCAGCGCTTCGGCGCAGCGGCGCCAGAAACCGTGGTCGGCGGAATGCTGTGTGCCCGTGGGGGGGAGGGCGGCCTGAAGCAGGTCGTCGCCCACCCAGACCTCGAACAGGTCGCCCAGGATGAACAAGGCATCGGCCCGTTCGGCCGGGGGGCGCTGCAGGTAATGCAGCCAGCATTCGAAGGTGGCCGGCTCCGAGGCCTGCAGGTGCAGGTCGGAAATGAAGTCGACCGCTTGCCAGTGCGCAGGGGCGCGGAGTTCGGCGAAGCGGTCGGAGGTCGGGGTGTCCATGGAGCAAGAAGCCCATCGGCCCCCTGGGTCGCGGTGCGTCAGAGGGCGACCGCTTTTTCGATCACCACATCGTCCTTGGGCACATCATCGTGGAAGCCCTTGCGGCCGGTGGTCACCGCTTCGATTTTCTTGACGATGTCGGTGCCGGAAACCACTTTGCCGAACACGGCGTAGCCCCAGCCCTGCGCACTGGGCGCGGTGTGGTTGAGGAAGCCGTTGTTGGCGACGTTGATGAAGAACTGCGCGGTGGCCGAATGCGGGTCACTGGTGCGGGCCATGGCCACGGTGTAGCTGTCGTTCTTCAGGCCGTTGTTGGCTTCGTTGTTGATCGGCTGGTCCGTGGGTTTCTGGTTCATGCCGGGCTCAAAGCCGCCACCTTGCACCATGAAACCGGGAATGACGCGGTGGAACACCGTGTTGTTGTAGTGGCCCTTGTTCACGTAGGACAGGAAGTTGGCGGTCGACAGCGGCGCCTTTTCGGCGTCGAGTTCGAGGGTGATGACGCCAAAGTTGGCGATGTGCAGTTCGACTTGGGGGTTGGCCATGTTCATTTCTCCAGAGTGGCTTTGAGGATGGTGACGGGGGACTTGGGCCAGTTCTGTTGCATGCCCTGACTGCCGACCGGAACGAGCTTGATTTTGTCAACCACGTCCATGCCGGCGGTGACCTTGCCAAAAACGGCGTAACCATAGCCGTCCGGGCTGGGGGCATTCAGTCCGGCGTTGTTCACCACATTGATGAAAAACTGTGCGGTGGCCGAGTTGGGGTTGGAGGTGCGGGCCATGGCGATGGTGCCGCGGTCGTTTTTCAGACCATTGCTGGCTTCGAGCGGAATGGGCGAACGGGTTGTCTTTTGCTGGAGATCGGTACCGAAGCCCCCACCCTGGATCATGAAGTTGTCCATGACCCGATGGAAGACCGTGCCGTCGTAGTGTTTGTCCTGCACGTACTGCAGGAAGTTCTCCACCGTCTTCGGCGCTTTGTCGGGGTAGAGCTCCAGCACGATGTCGCCCATGGAGGTGCTCAGCCGCACTTTGGGGAGCGCACTGGGCGTTTGTGCCGCAGCAGGGAAGGCCAAGGCGCACAGGGCGCTGGCGGTCAACATCGTGGCCAGTCGGCGGCGCAGTGGGCTGGCCAGAGGGGGGAGGCGGTCCATCAGGTGTTTCCTTCAAAAAAAATCTTCCACTGGTCGCGCTCGCGGGCCCAGTACTGGCGCTTGGTCACTCCACGTGTCTGGCCTTGCGCCACTTCGCCAAAGGTGACCACCATGGTGTCCTGGCTGTCGCGCCAGCGCAGCATCGACACTTCTTTGAGCTGCAGGTCGCGTGCTGCCCCGGCGCTGCGAAGTTCACCTTCCACCCGCGGCCACCACTGGGAAAAATCACGCCCCTGGTTCTGGAAACGGTTGGAATAGAACCCTTTGAGGTCGTCCAGTTGGCCCTGGCTCTTGGCGCTGCGCCAGGCCTCGAGCGCCGCTTCGAACGACTGGCGTTCAGCGTCCAGCGATTCGGGCGTGACCCAGTCGAGCGACGGTGCGATGACCACCGGCGTGGTGCGGATCTGCACCGTGGACAGCAGGCGCTCCAGATCGGGGTTGGACAGCACCACGCAGCCGTCCGAGGCCAGCGGCGCGCGCACGAACTGCTCACGGGGTGTGCCGTGCAGCCAGATGCCGCTGCCGGTCTTGCCCCGTTGAACATCCAATGGATTCGGGTAGTTGATGGGCAGCGCGCCAACGCCGTACAGATCGGGCAGGTTGTCGGGGTTCAGGTTGCTGGTGATGTAGTAGACCCCCAGCGGGGTGCGCTTGTCGCCTTCGACAGCCTTTTCGATGCCCTGCAAGCCCACCGAGATGTAGAAGTCGCCCAGCAGGCGCAGGTGGGGCGCGGCAAAACCGTCGGCCCCAGGCCGGGCCGTTGCGAGGTTTTCGAACAGGTACAGGCGCGAGCGTGAGGCGTCCACGGCGATGGCGTGCCGGCTCTGTGACGACAGGGCCAGAAACTGGGCCGGGATGCTGCCCTGTGGAGGGCGTTCGATGAGCGCGCGCAGACGGCGGCGCGACTCGTCGCGCAGAGCCGCCAGTTGCTCCGCCGCGGCCTGCGCCTTGGTGTCGGGCACATCGCCCAACTGACGCACCGGCCGCGCCTGCAAACTCAGCAAATCGCCATGGACCAGATGGGCCAGGTGGAAATTGGGGTGGTCTTCCACCAGCACGGACGCCTTGCGCAGCGCCTCACGGTGTTGTCCCTGGCTGATCAGTCGATAGATGTCGATCAGCCGTGCTTCGGCCTGTCCCAGCAGAGGCAGGACTTCCTGGAGCGCTTCGCCGGACAACGGCCTGGCCTGCAGTCCCGACGAGGTGCCTGCCGACAGCTGATGGGCTGCGTCCTGCACCTTGGCCAACGCGCTGTCGAGGAGCGAAGGCCGTTGTGTGACGGCAGCGAGTACGGGCTGTGTCTGCGCGGTACCGGCTGCGGGCGTCAAACCGACCGCATCCGTTGGGCCGCGGGTCACGCAGGAAGAGAAGAAAAAAAGCAGGATCGCAGAGACGGCGAGCGTGACCAAGCCGGCAACCGGGCGCCGCACACCGCCGAACCCCGAATTCAGGTAGGCGGCGGGGACACTGGCATGCCCTCTCTGGAAATACCGCCGACCGGCCATCAGGAACCCGTGGATTCGCGCACGATCAGCCAGCGGTCGCCTTTCTTGACCATATCGAGCGACTTGCGGCCGCTGACATTGATGTTGTCTGAACTGTAGGCCTGCTGGAACCGCGCGGTGGCGCGCTCACCCTGCACGGAGACGGACAGATCGCTGATGCCCACGTCGATGCGGGTGCGGGGCACGATGCGGGCCTTGCGGTCGGCTTCCCAGTCGCTGCGCGACTGGCCCTTGGGCGGTGTGAAGCTGGGCGCGTAGGCACCCAGATAGCTCTGCATGTCCTTGCTCGACCAGGCCTTGGCCCAGGCTTGCACCGCGGCTTCGACGTCGTTTTTCTCGCCGCTGGTCGCCACGGGGGCGGCGGCAGGCGCTGGTGCTGGCTTGGTGGATGCGGCGGACGGAGGAGTCACGGGGGAGGTGACCGCCGCCGCGGTGGCGGGGCGAGCGCTTTTGGTGTCAGCCGAAAAGAGGTTGCGGATCAGGCTCAGCTTGGGGGCGACACCCGTGTTGCCCGAATCCAGCTGCAGGGCCTTGCTGTAGGCCTGGCTGGCCAGCTTGGCATACACGTCGCCCAGGTTTTCGTGGGCGGTGGCGTAGCTCGGGTTGGTGCGGATCGCCATTTCGAGTGCGGCGCGTGCCTTGTCAAACTGGCTCTGACCGGCGTACAGCACAGCCAGGTTGTTGTAGGGCTCGGGCAGCTCGGGATAGTCCTCGGTCAGCTTGCTGAACGTTGCGATCGCATCGGTGGGCTTGCCGCTTTCGGTCTGGATCACGCCCTTGAGAAAACGCATCTGGGCGTCGCGGGGCTTGTTGGCCAGGTGCTGATCGGCTTTGGTCAGGGCTTCGCTGAATTGTCCTGCGCGCATGAGGCGATTGACCTCGGCGTAGTCGTCGGACTGGGCCATCACCAGCGGAGCGCTCAAGGCCGCCGAGAGGGCGACCGACATGGCCATCAGACGCAGAGGCTGGGTGACCGTGGCACGGGTGCCGCTGCGAAATTGCGCTTGCAGGAAAGACGGGGTTTTCATGGGGTGGGGCATGGGACCTCAGATGGCGAAAGCGGCGGACCAAAGACGGTGGGCGGACCTGCAAAACATCACTATAGCGCCCATCGAGACACGGTCATGCTGCCTGGGGCTGGCTATACTGACAGATTGTATCTGAGGGGGTAAGTCCAATGGCTACCTGACGCGAGGGGTGCGCCCCGCATCCCGTCGTGTGGTGGCCGGCCCAACCCATTGCCGCGACCGGCGCTTTCCCAATGCATTGCCGATGCGCCGATGGCCAGTGGGTTCAACGGTCGCAGCGCATCCAACCCGTGTGGTCCGTTTCCCATGACTTTGAGCATTTTCAATACCCTGTCCCGACGTGTGGAGGCCTTTGAGCCTCTGGAGCCAGGCCATGTGCGCATGTACGTGTGCGGCATGACGATCTACGACTTCTGCCACATCGGTCATGCCCGCATGATGATGGCTTTCGACGTGGTGCAGCGCTGGCTCAAGGTCAGTGGTTACCGTGTGACCTACGTGCGCAACATCACGGACATCGACGACAAGATCATCAAGCGTGCGCTGGAGCGTGGCATCACCCTGCGGGCCCTGACCGACGAGATGACCGCCGCCATGCACGAGGACATCGGCGCGCTGGGCATCGAGCCACCCAGCCTGGAGCCGCGCGCCACCGAGTATGTGCCCCAGATGCTGTCGCTGATTGGCACGCTGCAGGGCAAGGGGCTGGCCTACCAGGCCGACAACGGTGACGTGAACTTCGCCGTGCGCAAGTTCGATGGCTACGGCAAGCTTTCGGGCAAATCGCTGGACGACTTGCGGGCTGGCGAACGGGTGGCGGTGGCTGCCGACAAAAATGATCCGCTGGATTTCGTGCTCTGGAAATCGGCCAAGCCCGACGAGCCCGCGGAGGCCCGGTGGGACAGCCCGTTCGGTCCGGGCCGCCCGGGTTGGCACATTGAGTGCTCGGCGATGAGTTGCGCCACGCTGGGTGAAACCTTCGACATCCACGGTGGGGGCGCCGATCTGCAGTTCCCGCACCACGAAAACGAGATCGCCCAGTCGGAGGGGGCCAATGGCAAGCCGTTGGCGCGTTTCTGGGTGCACAACGGCTTCGTTCGTGTCGACAACGAAAAGATGTCCAAGAGTCTGGGCAATTTTTTCACCATCCGAGAGGTGCTGCAGAAATACGACCCGGAGACGGTGCGTTTTTTCATTCTGCGTGCCCACTACCGCAGTCCGTTGAACTACAGCGATGTGCATCTGGACGATGCGCGTGCGGCACTCAAGCGCCTGTACACCGCACTCAGCCTGGTGCCGGCCGTGGACGCCCCGATCGACTGGAGCCAACCGTTTGCCCAGCGCTTCCGTGCCGCGATGGACGAGGATTTCGGCACGCCCGAGGCGGTGGCCGTGCTGTTTGATCTGGCGGGCGAGGTCAACCGCAGCCGGGATGCGTCGCTGGCGGGCCTGTTGCGGGCGCTGGGTGGCACCCTGGGGTTGCTGCAGGCCGATCCCGGGGCGTATCTGCAGGGGGGCGGCGCGGCGGCGGGCGGCCTGGATGAGGCCGCCATCCTGGACCTGATCGCCCAGCGGGCTGCGGCCAAGCAGGCCCGCAATTTCGCTGAAGCCGACCGCATCCGCGAGGCCTTGCAGGCGCAGGGGGTGGTGCTCAAGGACAGTCCGACCGGCACCATCTGGGAGCGTCACTGATGGCCTCGTCCGTCCTGCCCGACGTCGGTCCCGAGGCGCCTGATTACTGGGTTGAAGCCTGCCGCCATTTGATGAAGCGCGACCGCGTGATGAAGAAATTGATCCCGCTGCATGGCGGCGTCAGTCTGCAGTCGCGCGGGGATGCCTTCGTCACGCTGGCGCGCAGCATCGTGGGCCAGCAGATATCGGTCAAGGCCGCGCAGTCGGTCTGGGACCGCTTTGCCGTGCTGCCAAAGAAGATGCTGCCATCGCAGGTGCTCAAGCTCAAGGTGGACGACATGCGCGCGGCCGGCCTGTCGGCCCGCAAAGTGGAATATCTCGTCGATCTGGCGCTGCACTTCGCCAACAACCAGGTGCATGTGGATGCCTGGGAAGAGATGGACGACGAGGCCATCATCGGTGAATTGGTGGCCATTCGTGGCATTGGCCGCTGGACCGCCGAGATGTTCCTGATCTTCCACCTGATGCGTCCCAACGTATTGCCAATGGACGATCTGGGCCTGCAAAATGGCATCAGCCGCTGTTATTTTTCGGGCGAACCCGTGAGCCGAAGCGAGATTCGCGAAGTGGCGGCGACCTGGGCGCCATTCTGCAGCGTGGCGACTTGGTATATTTGGCGCTCGCTGGACCCGGCCCCCGTGGCCTATTGAGGAACCCCATCCCCCCGTTGCTCGCTCACTTCGTGTAGCCGCATACCCCCTCCAGGCGGTGGCACCTGCGGCCCGGCAAAGCCGGTTTCGCGGTGTCCCCCTGAGGCAATTCGTCAAAGACCAGAGGAGTCGACTCTTGGCCAAAAAGAACTTTCTCGACTTCGAGCAACCCATTGCCGAACTCGAATCCAAAATCGAAGAACTCCGTTATGTGCAGACCGAGTCCGCGGTCGACATCTCGGCGGAAATCGAACAGCTGTCGGGCAAGAGCCTGCAGCTCACCAAGGACATCTACAGCAGCCTCACGCCCTGGCAGATCACCAAGATCGCGCGCCACGCCGACCGGCCGTACACGCTGGACTACGTGCGCGAGATCTTCACGCACTTCCAGGAGCTGCACGGTGACCGCCATTTTTCGGACGACCTCTCCATCGTTGGCGGTCTGGCCCGGTTCAATGGCCAGCCCTGCATGGTGCTCGGGCATCAGAAGGGACGCGACACCAAGGAGCGTGGCCTGCGCAACTTCGGCATGACCAAGCCCGAGGGCTACCGCAAGGCGCTGCGCCTGATGAAGGTGGCCGAGAAGTTCAAGCTGCCGGTGTTCACCTTCGTGGACACGCCGGGCGCCTACCCCGGCATCGACGCCGAAGAGCGCGGCCAGTCCGAAGCCATTGGCCGCAACATCTTCGAGATGGCGCAACTCGAAGTGCCGATCATCTCCACCATCATCGGTGAAGGCGGTTCCGGCGGTGCGCTGGCGATCTCGGTGGCCGATCAGGTGCTGATGCTGCAGTACTCGGTGTATTCCGTGATCAGCCCCGAAGGTTGCGCATCGATCCTCTGGAAAACCAGCGACCGCGCCAGCGATGCGGCCGATGCGCTGGGCATCACCGCGCACCGCCTCAAGGCGCTCGGGCTGGTGGACAAGATCGTCAACGAGCCGGTGGGTGGCGCGCACCGCGACCACAAGCAGATGGCCGCGTTTCTCAAGCGCGCGCTGACCGATGCCTGGCGCCAGGTGGCCGACCTCAAGGTCAAGGAACTGGTGGACCGCCGCTACGCGCGCCTGAACAGCTACGGCCGTTACACCGACACCAAGGCCGACAGCAAGCAGGAAAAACGCTGAGGTGACCATGGCCGCACCGTTGCCCAACCCCTGCGAGCAGGCGTTGGCCCAATGGTGCGCTGGTGAGCGGTCCATGGCGGCGCCCTCGCTGGTGGCCGTGGCTTATAGCGCCGGCGCCGATTCCACCGCCTTGCTGCTGGCCGCGTGGCAGCGCTGGCCCGGGCGGGTGGTGGCGCTGCACGTGCACCACGGCCTGCAGGCTGCGGCCGATGGCTTCGAGTCCCATGCCCGGGGTTTCTGTCTGCAGCATGGCATCGAATTGCGGGTGGCCCGGGTCGACGCGGCGCATGCACCTGGTCAGAGCCCCGAAGACGCGGCGCGCGTGATGCGCTACCGGACACTGGCCGACATGGCCCAACAGGCGCGGGCCGCATGCGTGTTGCTGGGACAGCACGCCGACGACCAGGCCGAGACCCTTCTGCTCGCGCTCAGCCGGGGCTCGGGTCTGCCGGGGCTGGCGGCCATGCCCGAGCGGTTCGAACGGCACGGTGTGCGCTTCGGCCGCCCGTTGCTGGCTTTGGCGAGCCAGTCCTTGCGCGATTGGCTTGGGGCCACCGGCCATGCTTTCGTGGACGACCCGAGCAACAGCGACCAGCGCTTCACGCGCAACCGCATCCGCGCCGTGCTCATGCCCGCTTGGGAGGCGTGTTTTCCGGGGTTTCGGACGCAGTTGGCGCGCAGTGCCCGACACGCCGCCCAGGCACAGGTGCTGCTCGATGATCTGGCGCGCCTGGACCTGGCCGAGACCGGCTCACCACCGGCCATCCGGGCGCTGCAGCGCCTGACGCCCGAACGCCAGGCCAACGCCTTGCGCCACTGGCTGCGCGGCAGCGCGGGCGTGGCGGCGAGCGCGGCGCAGCTCGATGAGCTGTTGGCGCAGATCGCCCACTGCAGTACGCGTGGTCATCAGATCCGCCTCAAAGTCGCCACGGGGTTTGTGGTCCGGGACGGTGACCGGCTGCGTTACACCCCGCCGATATAATTGATCGGTTTTGCCCGGAGCCCAACGGCTCGACAGAACACGTGGCCGCTGCGGGTCACACCGACTTCCAACAGATACACACCCAACCCCGATCCAACCCGATGGCTTTGATTGTTCACAAGTACGGCGGCACCTCCATGGGGTCCACCGAGCGCATCCGTAACGTGGCCCGGCGCGTGGCCAAGTGGCACAAGGCCGGCCACCAGATGGTGGTGGTGCCCAGCGCCATGAGCGGCGAGACCAACCGCCTGCTGGGCCTGGCCAAGGAACTGGCCCCGGCCAAGACCGACAGCGCCTACGGCCGCGAACTCGACATGCTGGCCGCCACCGGCGAGCAGGCGTCCTCGGCGCTGCTGGCCATTGCCTTGCAGGCCGAAGGCCTGGAGGCGGTGAGCTATGCCGGCTGGCAGGTTCCCATCAAGACCAACAGCGCCTACACCAAGGCACGCATCGAGTCGATCGACGACGTTCGCGTGCGCGCCGACCTGAGTGCGGGCAAGGTGGTCATCGTGACCGGCTTCCAGGGCGTGGACCCGGATGGCAACATCACCACCCTGGGCCGTGGTGGCAGCGACACCTCGGCCGTGGCCGTGGCCGCGGCGCTCAAGGCCGCCGAGTGTCTGATCTACACCGACGTGGATGGCGTGTACACGACCGACCCGCGCGTGGTGCCGGAAGCGCGCCGCCTCTTGCGTGTGAGCTTCGAGGAAATGCTGGAGATGGCCAGCATGGGCAGCAAGGTGCTGCAGATCCGCTCGGTGGAATTCGCCGGCAAGTACAAGGTGCCCCTGCGCGTGCTCTCCAGTTTCACGCCCTGGGACATCGACCTGAATGAAGAAGCCGCCTCCGGCACCCTGATCACTTTTGAGGAAGACGAAGAAATGGAACAAGCCGTCGTTTCCGGCATTGCCTTCAACCGCGACGAAGCCAAGATCTCCGTGCTCGGCGTGCCCGACAAGCCCGGCATCGCGTACCAGATCCTGGGTGCGGTGGCCGACGCCAACATCGAGGTCGACGTGATCATCCAGAACCTGAGCAAGGACGGCAAGACCGACTTCAGCTTCACGGTGCACCGCGGCGAATTCCAGAAGGCCATGGACCTGCTCAAGAGCAAGGTCGTGCCCGAGCTCGGCGCCGCCGATGTGGTGGGCGATGCGCGTATCTGCAAAGTCAGCATCGTCGGCATCGGCATGCGCAGCCACGTGGGTGTGGCCAGCCGCATGTTCAGGTGCCTGAGCGACGAAGGCATCAACATCCAGATGATCTCCACCTCCGAAATCAAGACATCGGTCGTGATCGACGAGAAGTACATGGAGCTCGCCGTGCGTGCCTTGCACCGCGAGTTCGATCTGGACCGCGCCGACGACAGCCTCGCTGGCTGATCGGGGCCGAAGTTGCATGGTTCACCCACGGGAGCCCCGGCAACTTGAGGCATAATAGAAGGCTCCGGAGCGATGACCGAGTGGCCGAAGGTGCTCCCCTGCTAAGGGAGTATGGGGTGTAGAGCCTCATCGAGGGTTCGAATCCCTCTCGCTCCGCCACAGATGGGTTTCAGGATTCTTCAAAAAGATCCGTGGAACCACCTAAAGACCCCGCAGTGCGGGGTCTTTTTTTTTACCGCTGCGTCCATGTGCCGCCAACCCGTTCCGGGGCGTGTTCGGGGCACACTCCAGTGACACCGCAGGACATGGCTGGTTTCGGTGCTGTGTGATGTGCAGGGTGTTAGCCCTGGCGGCTATCAGCAGTACTTCGTCCGGCGCGCCCAAGGCAACAAGCGGCGCCACATCGGTGATGACACCTTGTTGGTTCACATCAAAGCCATTCACCCTCGGAGCCACGGCAGCTACGCAGGCCTCGGGTATGGAAGGAGTCCGCTGCGCCCGATCTCAGGGAGTTGGCGACTGGATTGATGTTCGCCTGGCGAAGGACTATTATGAGTGCCGCCCGAGACCGACCTGGGATCACCCCGGGCCACCGAGCAGCGGGGAAGGACCATGCAGGCATGGAACTTTGAGGCTGACTATTTCACGGCTTGCAACTGCGACTGGGGTTGCCCCTGCAACTTCAACGCCCGACCGACGGAGGGTCGGTGCATGGGCTGGGGGGCGTGGGCCATCCGCAGCGGCCGCTTCGGCAACGTCTCACTCGATGGCGCGCGGTTTGCCCTTTACTACAAGTTTCCGGGCCGGGTCGAGGAAGGCCAGGGCACAGCCTGCGCGTATGTCGATAGTCGGGCCACGGCGGCGCAGCAGCAGGCCCTTGAGCAGATTGGCATGGGCAAGGCCGGCGGCGGCATCTTTGCCCTCTTCGGCTCCGAGCTGGTGACCACCTGGCTGCCGGCCAAGCGGGCGGCCATCGATTTCGAGCTGAACGACGGCCGCGGGCGGGTGGTCATCGACCGCTACGGAGCGGCCGACAGCGAACTGCTGAGCTACCCCGACGGCACAGTGATCCGCCCGACCGAAGACCTGCCGCACGGCATCGAGTTCAAGCGTGGGTTGATGACCAATGCCCGGCGCTGGTGGTGGCGTGACGATGACCTGCTGGCGAGCTACGCGGACAAATACGGCGCCGTCGCGACGGTGCGCTTCACGCAGGAGGGCTGCGTGGGATGAATCGCTGGGGTATGTCGTCGGCCCCGGCTGCCTGCGGACACCGTGACGACCCAACTTCAAGGAGACAAGACATGGCATACGCAAACTGGCGCCTCGAAGGCGAATGGCTGAAGAACTGCACTTGCGCCTATGGCTGCCCATGCGACTTCAACGCCCGACCGACGCAGGGTCATTGCATGGGTTTCCTGGGCATGCGCATCACCAAGGGACACTTCGAGAACACGAGCCTGGACGGCGTGACCTTTTTCGCCGTCGTGTCCTTCCCGGGCCCACTGCACGAAGGCAACGGCCAACTGCAGCCGATCATCGACGAGCGCGCCAGCCCGGCCCAGCGCGAAGCGCTGTTCAGCATCATGTCGGGGCAGAACTCGGCCGAAGGCACGCTGTTTCACATCTGCAGCCTGATCGTGACCAAGATGCACGACCCGATCTTCGCGCCGATCACGCTCGAGTTCGACGAGGTCGCGCGAAAGGCGCGCCTGGTGATCCCCGGCGTGCTCGAGAGCGAGGTCGAACCGATCAAGAACCCGGTCACCGGCGCCGACCACCGCATCCAGGTCGTGATGCCCGAGGGCTTCGAGCACCGCGTCGGCGAGGTGGCTTCTTCGAACATCCGCAGCAGCGGCGCCATCAAGTTCGAAACCCAGGGCGGGCACAGCACGCTGGCGCATGTCGTGCAGACGCCGCAGGGCGTGGTGGCCTGAGGCTCACGCACGCAAGGCACCGCCGTGACGGCAGGCACGCTGCTCGAAGGGGCGCTGCGACGCGAGCGCGTCCTCGTCGTCGGCTGCCTGCTGTTCGTGATCGCCTTGTCCTGGGCCTACCTGCTCACGGGTGCCGGGATGATGGAGGAAATGGGCGACATGCTGATGCCCATGAGCAGCGGGCCGTGGACGCCAGGCCATGCACTGCTCGTGCTGGCGATGTGGGCCGTGATGATGGCCGCGATGATGCTGCCCAGCGCCGCGCCGATGATCCTGCTGCATGCAACGCTGGCGCGGCGCCAGGGCGAACGCGGCGCGCCGGCCGCAGTCTCGGGCGCCGTCGCGGCGGGTTACCTCACCACCTGGGCCGTCTTCAGCCTGGCGGCGACGACGCTGCAATACGCGCTCGAGCAAACTGCGCTGCTGTCGCCAATGATGCAGACCAGCAGCCGCGTGCTCGCCGGTGCGGTGCTGATCTCCGCCGGGCTGTACCAGTGGGCGCCGCTGAAGCAGGCCTGCCTGCGCCATTGCCGCTCGCCGCTCGACTTCGTCATGACCCACTGGCGCCCGGGTACGCGCGGCGCATTCGCGATGGGTCTGCGCCATGGCACCGTCTGTGTCGGCTGCTGCTGGATGTTGATGCTGCTGCTGTTTGTCGGCGGTGTGATGAACCTGGCCTGGATTGCCGGCATCGCGATGTTCGTGCTGGTTGAAAAACTCAGCCCCGCCGGACATTGGATCGGCCGCGGCGCCGGTGTGCTGCTGATCATCTGGGGTGTTGCGACGTTGTTCGCCGCAGCCTGATACTTTCGTCAGCGGTTTCTGGCGCAGCAGCGACATCGGCAGCGTGGATGCTGACCGCTTCTACAGCGGCTCAACTCTCGTCGTCCAGTGAGGCGCTCCAGCGCTGGTTCCAGGGCACCCCCTGCTCGGGGCTTCGCAGGTCTTCGATGTGGCGCCGGTCGCGTTTGGTGGGTCGGCCCTGGCTCAGGCTCTGCGCCGGTTCGGGCGCCAGCCGGCGCTGTTCGGCCTCGGCCAGGCGCTGGGTCACCGATTCGGCGGTCTCTTCGTACAGCTGTGCGGCCACCGGCGCCGGGCCACGCACGCCGCTGAGCGCGCGCACCACCACGGTCCGTGTGACCGGGCCGGTGCGAATTTCCAGGGTGTCGCCGGGCTTGACGTCGCGCGAAGGTTTGACCGGCTGGCCATTGAGGCGCACGCGACCCTTGTCGATTTCTTCGCAACTGAGGCTGCGCGTCTTGTAGAAGCGCGCAGCCCAGAGCCATTTGTCGAGCCGGATCTTGCCGTCGCCGGATGCCGTGGGTTCTTTCATGCGATCTCTGAGGTGTGTTCAGGTTCTGGCGAGGGGCAGACGCACCGTGGCGTCCAGCCCCTGAACCTTGCCGTGGGATTCCCGGTTGACCAGGTCGATGCTGCCGCCCAGCGAGAGCACGATGCCATGGCAGATGGCCAGCCCCAGGCCGGACCCCGAGCCCAGGCCATCGGTGGATGGCCGCTGGTCGGTGGCGAAGGGTTGGAACAGCCGCTCGCGCAGGGTAGGGGAAATGCCCGGGCCGCTGTCGCTGATGGTGAGTGCGGCGGTCTGTGCATCGGTCACGAGCGCGACGGCGAGCCGGGAGCCTTGCGGGGTGTTCTTGATGGCGTTGTGCAGCAGGTTGCGGCTGAGTTCGCGCAGCGCCCATTCGTGCGCGCGTACCGGGGCGGCATGCACGTCGAGCGAGAAGTCCAGGGAGCGCTCGGCGATCAGGGGCGAGAGGTCCAGGCTCACCGTGCGCACCACGGTGGCCCAGTCGATCAGCGGCGCATCCTTCTCCTGACGCAACTGCTCCACCTTGGCCAGTGCCAGCATCTGGTTGGCGAGTTCGGTGGCGCGCTCCACCGTGTGGCCGATTTCCTCCAGGGCCTGCTGCGGCGCCACATCGCCGCGGCGGGCCGACTGCACCTGGGTCTTGAGAACGGCCAGCGGCGTGCGCAGCTGGTGCGAGGTGTCGCGCACGAAACGCTTCTGGTGCTCCAGCAACTGGGCCAGGCGTTGCATGTGCTGGTTGGTGGCCTCGATCAGGGGCAGCAGTTCGCGCGGCGCGCTGCCGGTGGGCAGGGGCGAGAGGTCGTTTTCGCTGCGGGTTTCCAGGGCGTGGCTGAGCGCGCGCACCGGCCGCGTGGCGCGTTGCACCACCACCACCACCACCAGCACGATCACGATCACCAGCACGGCCTGCCGCCACAGGGTGTCGATCAGGATCTGGCGCGCCAGCGTCTGGCGCAGCTCCAGCGTCTCGGCCACCTGGATGGTGGCCATGCCCTGTCCGGCCACGCCGGCCACGGGCTGCAGCAGCACCGCCATGCGCACCGGGTCTCCGCGGTATTCGTCGTCGTAGAAATGCACCAGCGCGGCGTAGATCTTTTGCTCGGGCAGGGGCAGCCGTGCCGCGGGCAGGTCGTCAAAGCCCGACACCATCTCGCCGTTGAAGCCGCTGACACGGTAGTAGATGCGGCTACGGTTGTCGGCCTCGAAGGCCTCCAGTGCGGAGTAGAGCAGGGTGGACTGCACGTGCACCCGGTCACCCTCGCCCGCGACCTGCAGCTGTTCGCTCAGCGACTTGGCCGAGGCCAGCAAGGTGCGGTCGTAGGCGGTGTCCGCCGCGGCCAGCGCCTGGCGGTAGAGCACCACGGTGTTGACCAGCACGAAGCCGAACACCGGCAGCAGGATGCCCAGCAGCAGCACGCGCCGCAGCGAGGGCAGCACCGAACGTGGGGGGGCAGCGTGCTTCATCCTGGCGCGCTTCGCACGAAGCGGCACCAACCCGGGAACACCGCGGAACCGGCTTTGCCGGGCCGCAGGTGTTGCCCCCTTGAGGGGGTGGCGCGAAGCGCCGCGGGGGTGAGCTTCATACTGCGGCCTTGAGCAGATAGCCCAGGCCGCGCAGTGTGACCAGCTGCGCGCCGGTGTGGGCAATCTTCTTGCGCAGGCGGTAGGCCACGACTTCGATGGCCTCGGGCTGCACATGGCCCTCGCCCGGGAACACCAGTTCGAACAGGCGTTCCTTGGCAATCGCGTGGCCGGGCCGGCCCAGCACGGCGCGCAGCAGGGCCAACTCGCGGGGCGCAAGGTCCAGCGGCTGGCCCTCGAAATACACCGCGCCGCTGTCCTTGTCGGCGTGCATGCCGCACCAGGTGGCCGGTTTGGCGCCGGACGGCGAGGGTGCGTCCGCGTTGCTGACGGCGCGCCGCACCAGTGCCCGCACGCGGGCTTCGAGCTCGTCGAGGTCAAAGGGTTTGGGCAGGTAGTCGTCGGCGCCCGTGTTCAGCCCGATGATGCGGTCGCCCACGGTGCCGCGCGCGGTGAGGATGATGACCGGGGTGGTGAGTCCGGCAGCACGTGCATCGCCCAGCACCTGCAGGCCGTCGCGGCCGGGCAGGCTCAGGTCCAGCAGCACGGCGTCGGGCAGGCTGGCCTGCCACAACGCCAGGGCACGATCACCGTCACCACAGGTCAGCACCTGGATGCCGCGGCGTTCAAAACTGCGCTGCAGCGTGGTCTGCATCGCGGGGTTGTCTTCGATCAGGAGCAGTTTCATGCTGCGCCGATTATCAGCGCGTGTCGCCCGCCGTGAGGGGCCACGCAGCGCGGGCCGCAAACGATCCGCCGCCGGGCCGCCCCAAGGCGGAGCGTGGGGGCTCATGCCTTCCTCTGCCGCCTAGGGTTTGCCCTAGGGGAATCGACAGCCGATTGACAGCGCCAACAGGGAACATACGTGGGTCCTGCATTCAACAAGGAGACAAGCATGCGTCGCGACACCTTCCTGAAGTCCCTGGCCGCCATGGCCGCCGCTGGAGCCCTGCCCAACCTGGCCTGGGCCAACGCCAACATCAAGATGATGATCCCCGCCAACCCGGGCGGTGGCTGGGACGGCACCGGCCGCGCCCTGGGCGAAGCCCTGCGCGACGCCGGCGTGGCCTCCTCGGTCACCTTCGAGAACAAAGGTGGCGCGGCCGGCGCCATCGGCCTGGCCCAGTTCTACAACGCCAGCAAGGGCGACCCCAACGCCCTCATGGTCATGGGCGCGGTCATGCTCGGCGGCCTGATCACCGGCAAACCCCCGGTGTCGATCACCCAGCTCACGCCCATCGCACGCCTGACCACCGAATACAACGTGTTCGTGCTGCCGGCCAACTCGCCCTTCAAGAGCATGAAAGACGTGGTCGAACAGCTCAAGAAAGACCCCGGCAGCGTCAAATGGGGCGGCGGCTCGCGCGGCTCCACCGAACACATCGCGGCCGCGCAGATCGCGCAGTCGGTCGGCGTGCCCGCGGCCAAGATCAACTACGTGCCCTTCCGTGGGGGTGGCGAGGCCACGGCGGCCATCCTGGGCGGCAACGTCACGGTGGGCGGCAGCGGCTACAGCGAATTCCAGCAATACATCGACAGCGGCAAGATGAAGGCCGTGGGCATCACCTCGGGCCAGCGCGTGGCGGGCATCAACGTGCCCACGCTCAAGGAGCAGGGCATCGACGTGGAGATCGGCAACTGGCGCGGCGTGTACGGCGCACCGGACATCACGCCGGCGCAGCGCGACGCGCTCACCGAGATGATCGTCAAGGCCACCAAGAGCAAGGCCTGGGCCGAAGCGCTGAAGAAGAACAACTGGACGCCCGCGCTGCTCACGGGCAAGGCCTTCGACGAGTTCGTGGACCGCGACTTCTCCGCGCTGCGGGCCACCATGGTGCGCGCCGGCATGGTGTAAGCACCGGTCCCGATCGCACCGAACATGGCGGCTGCGGCGTTCGCGTCGCGGCCGCGTTGATTTCCAGACAGGAGACGCACATGCAAACCACCAACCCAGGGGCCCCGGTGCCCCAGGACCCGCAACGCCCCGATCACCGCCCCGGCCAGTTGGCCCTGGGCATTGCCGCCGTGTTGCTGGCCGTCGCGCTCGCCTACGGCGCGGCCAACATTCCGTCGGGCGCGGGTTACGCGGGTGTGGGCCCCGATTTCCTGCCTTGGTTGGTGTCGGCCGCCATGGGGCTGTGCGGCGTGCTGCTCATCCGGGAGGTGCGCGCCGGCGGCTACCGCAACATGGAAGAGCCCTCGGGCGCGGCGCGCGGCGACTGGCACGCCATGGCCTGGGTGTCGGCCGGCATTCTGGGCAATGCGGCGCTCATCACCACCGTCGGCTTCGTGCTCAGCTGCGCGCTGTGTTTCACGCTGGCCGTGCGCGGCCTGCGCATCAGCGAAGGCAAGCCCGGCGGCAACGCCATGCAGACGGTGAAAGACGTGGTGATCGGCATGCTGATCTCCACGCCCACCTTCTGGCTGTTCACCAAATTCCTCGCCGTCAACCTGCCGGGCCTCACGGGCACCGGCTGGCTGTGATCTCCGCGACGGGTCCGAAAGGAATTCACCATGCTTGAACTCTGGAACAACCTCATGGGTGGCTTTGCCACCGCGGGCACCCCCATCAACCTGCTGTGGGCGCTGGCCGGCTGCGCCTTGGGCACCGCCATCGGCGTGCTGCCCGGCCTGGGCCCGGCGGTCACGGTGGCCATGCTGCTGCCCATCACCGGCCAGGTGGAGCCCACCGCGTCGATGATCTTCTTCGCCGGTATCTATTACGGCGCCATGTACGGTGGCTCGACCACCTCCATCCTGCTCAACACCCCGGGCGAGACCGGCACCATGGTGACCGCGCTCGAAGGCTTCAAGATGGCCAAGAGCGGGCGTGCCGGTGCGGCGCTGGCCACCTCGGCCATCGGCTCGTTCGTGGCGGGCTCCATCGCCACCGTGCTGGTGACGCTGTTCGCGCCCTTCCTGGCCGAGTTCGCCGTGAAGCTCGGGCCCCCCGAGTATTTCTGCCTGATGCTGCTGGCCTTCACCACCGTGAGCGCCGTGCTGGGGCAAAGCTCGCTGCGTGGCATGACGGCGCTGTTCCTGGGCTTGGCGCTGGGCCTGGTGGGCATGGACCAGATCACCGGCCAGGTGCGCTACACGGGTGGCGTCATCGAATTCATCGACGGCGTGGAAGTGGTGCTGGTGGCCGTGGGCCTGTTCGCGGTCACGGAGGCGCTCTACAACGCGCTCTACGAAGGCAAGAGCGAAGCCAGCATGAACAAGATGAACCGGGCGCACATGACGAAGACCGAGTGGCGCCGTTCCTGGCCCGCCTGGCTGCGCGGCACCTTCATCGGCTTCCCCTTCGGCACCATCCCAGCCGGCGGCTCCGAAATCCCGACCTTCCTGAGCTACGCCACCGAGCGCAAGCTGGCCGACCCTGAATACAAGAAGGAATTCGGAACCACCGGCGCGATCGAAGGCGTGGCCGGCCCCGAGGCCGCCAACAACGCGGCCGTGACGGCCACCCTGGTGCCGCTGCTCACGCTGGGCATTCCCACCTCGGTGACGGCGGCCATCCTGCTGAGCGCACTGCAGAACTACGGCATCAACGCCGGGCCGCAGCTGTTCCAGACCTCGTCGGCCCTGGTGTGGGCGCTGATCGCCTCGCTCTACATCGGCAACGTGATGCTGCTGGTGCTCAACCTGCCCATGGTGGGCCTGTGGGTCAAGCTGCTGAAGATCCCGAAGGCGCCGCTGTACGCCGGCATCCTGATCTTCGCGACCGTGGGTGTGTACGGCATGCGCCAGAGCTCGTTCGACCTGTTCGTCATGTACGGCCTGGCGCTGTTGGGCGTGGCCCTGCGGCGCTTTGACTTCCCGACCGCGCCGGTGATCGTGGGCCTGATCCTGGGCCCGCTGGCCGAGGCGCAGTTCCGCAACGCCATGTCCATCGGCGAGGGCAGCTGGACGGTGTTCTTCCAGCGCCCGATGTCGGCCACGCTGCTGGCCGTGGTGGCCCTGGTGCTGATCACGCCGCGCGTGCTGGCCTGGCACCGCCGGGCCTGAGGTTGGCAAAAAAAAAAGCGGTTCCGGCATGCGCTGGAACCGCAAAAAATCACGCGCCTCTGATGGGCATCGCCCCGCGTGACCCTCGGAGCACAGTCAAGAAAACACATGCCGCGTGCGCCGCACGCGGCGTTTCGGCGTCAGAAGTCGTGGCGCACACCCACGGCGAACAGGCGGGTGTCGGCGGTCTTGGTCCCGCTGCCGTCCTTCACGTTGTGTGAACGCAGGCCGCCATAGAGCTTGGTGCGCTTGGACAGGGCATAGGTTGCCCCCAGGCCAAAGCCCGAGGCTTTGGACGAGGTGGCGCCGGCCTTTTCGGTCTTGCCGGTGGCGAAGCCGGCCGAGAGCTGGAGCGCGCCCAGGGGCACGGTGACGCCCACGGTGAACTCGTTGTCGTCGCCCGAGGCGGCGTTGCCGTTGCGGACGTTGTAGCCGCCCGAGACGCTGGCCACGCCGAAGTCGTAGGCGGCGGCGACCATCATGTAGTCGTTGTCCTTGCCTTTTTCCTGCTGCAGGCCCATGGCCAGGTTCAGCGGCCCGCTCTTGTAGCCCAGTTTGGCGCCGATCATGTCGGCCTTGGCGTCGGGGTCTTCGTCCAGCGCGTACTCGACGCCCCCGTAGAGGTTGCCCATGGCCGGCAGCGCATAGGTGATCTTGTTGTTGAAGCGGCTGCTGTAGTCGCCACCCGAGCCGAACACGCCGTTGGAAGAGGGCGTGAAGGCCGAGTCGAACACGCTGCTGCTGGCCGACAGGCCGCGCACTTCGTCGTAGATCGTCGAGCTGCGGCCGAGCTTAAGCTCGCCGAAACCGCCCGAGAGACTCAGGGTGGACTCGCCCTTCCAGAACGGGTCTTCCGACGCGCCCGTGTCGGCGTCGAAGCGGTGTTCCATCTTGAAGCTGGCCTTGAGGCCGCCACCAAGATCTTCGGTGCCGCGAAAGCCCAGGCGGGTGGAGGTCAGGTTGCCGTCGATCATGCGGCTCTGGCTGCCCTTGTCCAGCTCTTTGAGGTTGCCCAGCGAGAGGTCGACACGGCCATACACCGAGACGGAAGATTGCGCCATGGCGGCGCCACAAGCGGCCACAGCGGCCAGAGCGATCAGGGTTCTTTTCAAGGGAGACTCCATAGGAAGGGTGGGGGTGACCCGGACGACGGTTGTCGCGTCGGGTCAGCGGGTGCCGGATGCACCGGAACACCGCCGACGCCATGCTGCCCACCCGGGCCTTGCGCCGGCAGCGGACAAGCACGGAGCAATGGCGCAAGCTTCTTGAAAGTCGGCCACGCAGGGTTGGTATCGGGGCCCGGTCCCGGGCGGCGCGGGCGTTAGATTTCAGGTTTCTTTCAATCCCCGTGCGGGAATAACACGATGACACACAGGCCGGCCTGCGGGACCATCTTCTCCATGGCACGAGGTGCGTGCGTGGCGGACGAAACCCCCACGACTCCCCCAGGGCGCGGCCCGGTGGCCTGGCCTTCTTTCACGATGAACCTGGAGATTCCCCGGACATGAATGTCCTCTTGGTTGAAGACGATCTGGAGCTGTGCGTGGCGCTCAGCAGGGTGCTGTCGTCCCGCGGTTTTCAGGTGGTGTGCTGCTCCAACGGGCTGGAGGGGCTGGCCTTCGCGCGGCGCCACAGCTTTGATGCCGTGATCCTCGATCTCGGTCTGCCCGGCATCGACGGGCTCGAACTGCTGCAGCGGCTGCGCGATGGCAATGGCTCCGTCCCGGTTCTGGTGGTGACCGCCCGCGGGGCCGTGGGTGAACGGGTGCAGGGGCTGGAGGCCGGCGCGGACGACTACCTCAGCAAACCCTTTGATGTCGAGGAACTGGCGGCCCGGCTCAAGGCCCTGGTGCGGCGCAGCCACGGCGTGGAAGAGTTGCGGTGCGCCACGTTGCGCATCGAACCGGGTTCCGGCCTGGTGTTTCGCGGGGCGTTGCCGCTGGACATCTCGGGCCGCGAATTTGCCCTGCTCAAGGCGCTGATGTCGCGCCCGGGCCAGGCGGTGGCCAAGGAAGACCTGCACCGCGCGGTGTTCGGCCACGATGTCCCGGTCAGCCCCGATGCCGTGGAGGTGCTGGTGCACCGGCTGCGCAAGCGCATACAGGGCTCCGGCGCGGCACTCATCACGCTGCGGGGGCTGGGCTATTTCCTCGTCGACGAAGCCGCCAGCGATGGCGCTGCCAGCGCCTGAGGCCGGACCGATGCCCAGCCCCGTGCCTCCATCCACACCCGACGGACCCGCCGTGAAACCCACCGGTGGGCGCGGCTGGCGCCGCCGTTTGCGCATCGTGCCCTCGGGCTCGATCCAGGGCTTTTTGATCGGTGGTCTGGCGCTGGTGCTGGTGCTGATCGAAGGCGTGCAGTGGCTGGTGTGGGGCGGCGGGGCTGCGGGGTCTCTGTTCGGCTCGCTGGCCCGCATGGGCCTGACGCTGCTGGTGTTCGCCTGGCTGGTGGGGCGCGCCATGGCCCCCATACGCCAGCTCGGCGACCATCTGCAGGGCCAGACCACTTCGGTGGACGACGAAGCGTCGCCGCGGGAACTGCAGCCGGTCACCGAGGTGGTGCACCGGCTGCTGCTGCAGCAGCGCGACGCGGTCGACCAGCAGCGCCGCTTCCTGGCCGATGCTTCGCACCAGTTGCGCACCCCCTTCGCCGTGCTGCGCACGCAGTTGCAGGGCGCCCTCTCGGGGCAGCTGGAGGCGCGCGAGACGCTGCCCAAGATGCTGGCCACGGTGGACCGCTCCAGCCAACTGGTCAACCAGTTGCTGTCGCAGGCCAAGGTGGATCAGCTGGTGGCCAACGCCCACTGGCAGGACGTGGACCTGGAGGCGGTGGCGCGCGAGGTCTGCCTGGAATTCGCGCCGCTGCTGGCGCGCAAGCGGCTGGACTTTTCGCTGGAGTCGGTGCCGGTGAACCTGCGCACCGATCCCTGGCTGGCCGGCGAGTTGCTGCGCAACCTGATGTCCAACGCCATTCACCACTCGGTCAAGGGCTCGGCCATGGGCATGGTGCTGCGCGTGTTGCCGGGCCAGACGGAGTTGCTGGTGTGGGACCACGGGGGCGGCATCGACGAAACCCTGCGCGCACGCCTGTTCGAGCCGTTCCAGTCGGCGGCCGGGGGCACGGGCATCGGCCTGGGGCTGTCGATCTGCCGGCAGATCGCGCAATCGATGCAGGCCGAGGTGGAGCTGTTCAACCGGGTGCAGGACGGGCAGGTGATCGGCGTGGACGCGGTGGTGCGCTGGCCGCACGCACCGGCGGCGGTGGCCGGGCCCGTGCCGGCGCATCCGACCGTGCCGCTGCCCGTGGCATGGGACCGGCAGCCATGAACGACGCGGTGCAACTGGTGGCGGTGGACAAGACCTTCGCCGACGGCACGCACGCCCTCAAAGGCGTGCACCTGCGCTTTGCGCGGCGCCAGTTGACCACGCTGCTCGGGCCTTCGGGCTGCGGCAAGACCACCTTGCTGCGGCTGGTGGCCGGGCTGGAGCAACCGAGCGGTGGGCGCATCCTGATCGGCGGGCGCGACTTCACGCAGGCCGGCCCCGACCAGCGCCCGATCAGCATGGTGTTCCAGAGCTACGCGCTGTTTCCCCACCTCGACGTGCGGCAGAACGTGGGCTACGGGCTGCGCATGCAGGCCGGCGCCCACCGCAAGCAGGACGACGATGCGCGCGTGCACGAGGCGCTGGCGCTGGTCGGCATGGCGTCGCTCGCCTCGCGCAGCACCGCTTCGCTCTCGGGCGGGCAGCAGCAGCGCGTGGCACTGGCGCGCGCGCTGGTGTTGCAGCCCGAGGTGCTGCTGTTGGACGAACCCCTGTCGAACCTGGACGCCGGGCTGCGCCGCCATATCCGTGAGGACATCCGCGGTCTGCAGCAGCGCCTGGGCCTGACCGTGATCTATGTGACGCACGACCAGGACGAGGCCATGGCCGTGAGCGACCAGGTCGTGGTGCTGCGCGAGGGCCAGGTGCTGCAGGTGGGCAGCCCGCGCGAGGTGTACGAACAACCCGGTTCCGAGTTCGTGGCCGGGTTCATGGGCGATGCCGCGGTCTTTGACGCCGAGGCCGACGCCCAGGGCCGCGTGCATCTGGGGCCCTTGTGTCTGGCGCCGGGCCTGACGCGGCGCCAGGGGCCTCTGCGCCTGGTGGTCCGGCCCGAGGCCTGGCGCATCGCGCCCGCCAGCGGTGCCGGCCTGGCCGGCAAGGTGGTGGCCCGCGCGTTTGAAGGGCGGCTCACCCAGTACCGGGTGCTCACCGCACTGGGCGAGCTTCAGGTGAACACCCTGCACGAGCGCCAGGGGCTGCAGCTGCAGGCGCCGGTGAGCCTGTTCCTCGATGGCCCTGGAGTGAGCGTGCTGCTGGGCGGCGAGGTCGCCGCGCCGCAGGGCCCTTGAGATGGCGCACCCCGCCGCGCCTCACGCGGCCCCTTTTGACCTTTTTTGATTTCCCGACCCTTGAACCCCCGGACCGCTGTCGGTCCTTTCCCAGGAGACAAACGATGACGAAGAAACTCTGGCTCGCCGCCCCCCTGTTGCTGGCCCAGATGCTGCCCGCGCAGGCCCAGAGCAGCGAATTCAACCTGATCTGCTCGGCCCAGGCCGCGTGGTGCAACATGCTCGCGGTGACTTTCGAGAAGAGCCAGGGCGTGAAGGTCAACATGACGCTCAAGGGCTCGGGCGAGGCGATTGCCCAGATCCTGGCCGAACGCGCCAACCCCAAGACCGACGTCTGGTTCGGCGGCACCGGCGACCCGCACCTGCAGGCCGCCGAGCAGAACCTCACCCTGGCCTACAAGTCGCCCACGTTGCCCAAGCTGCACGACTGGGCGCAGAAGCAGGCCGCGCAGTCGGGCTACAAGACCGTGGGCATCTACTCCGGCCCGCTCGGCTTTGGCTACAACACCGAACTGCTGGCCAAGAAGAAGCTGGCCGTGCCCAAGACCTGGGCCGACCTGCTCAAGCCCGAATACAAGGGCGAGATCCAGTCGGCCAACCCGGCCTCCAGCGGCACGGCCTACACCATGATCGCGACCCTGGTGCAGCTGATGGGCGAAGAGCAGGCGTTTGAATACCTGAAGAAACTGCACGACAACATCGGCACCTACACCCGCTCGGGCACGGGCCCGATCAAGGCCGTGGCGCGTGGCGAGGCCACCGTGTCGATCAGCTTCGTGCACGACGGCCCGGGTGAGAAGGCCAATGGTTTCCCGCTGGAGACCATCACGCCCGCCGATGGCACCGGCGCCGAGATCGGCTCCATGTCGATCATCAAGGGCGCGCGCAACCTGGACGCGGCCAAGAAGTTCTACGAATGGGCGCTCACGCCGGCGGCCCAGGCGCTGGGTGCGGCCACGCTGCAGTTCCAGTTGCCGTCCAACAAGGAAACCAAGGTCGATCCGCGCGTGCCCGACTTCCGCAAGATCAAGATGATCGACTACGACTACGCCAAATACGGCCAGACCGCCGAGCGCCGCCGCCTGATCCTGCGCTGGGAAAAAGACGTCAACAGCCTGCCGCGCTGAGCCCTGTCGTCCCTTCGCCCGGAGCCACCTGCGGGCACCGGGCGGACCGCCGGGCGACGGTGCATCGCCCAGCCTGATACATCACGGAATTCACCATGACCGTTTCTGTTTTGCGGTCCGGGCGCGCCATCGCCGCCTGGGCTCTGTTGGGGTTCGCGGCCTACGCCGTGCTGCCCTGGTATTTCCTGCAGCAGCACTCGCTGCTGGCCGCCCTGGCCGGGGTCTGGGGAGACGACACCACGGCCAGTGGCCTGGTGCAGGCCGCGCGGCACGGCCGGCCGTGGCTGTGGGTGGGCCTCGCCGGTCTGCTGCTGGCGTCCAGCGGCCTGCTGCTGCCGGCCGGGCGGGGGCAGGGGCGGCTGCTGGTGGGCGGCGCGAGCCTGGGCCTGATCGGCCTGCTGGCCAGCGGTTTTGCCATCGGCGCGCCGGGCTGGTCGTTCGAGTCGCTCGAAGCCCTGTTCGGACCGCTGGAGCGCGGCCAGTTCGGCATGGGCTGGGGCGGGTTCATCGTGCTGGCGTCGCTGGTGGCGCTGCTGGGCTCGGGCATTGCGCGGCTGGGCTACTTTCGCTCCGACGTGTTCGTGGCGTCCTCGGTGGTGGGCTGCGTGGCGCTGCTGGCCCTGTTCGTGGTCTACCCGGTGCTGCGCTCGCTGGTCACGGGTCTGTACGACGACATGGGTGAGTTTTCCCCGGCCGCGCTGTGGCAGCGCCTGGGAACGGAGCGCATCTGGGGCCTGGGCTGCGTGGGCGGCGGCACCCGTTGCGGCGTGGCCTGGAACACCCTGTATCTGGCGCTGCTCACCGCCGCCGGAACCACTTTCATGGGCACGCTCATGGCGCTGTGGGCCGAGCGCGGCGGCACGCGCCTGGCGCGCCCGCTCAATGCGCTGGCCATGCTGCCCATCATCACGCCGCCCTTCGTGGTCGGGCTGGGGCTGATCCTGCTGTTCGGTCGCGCGGGGCTCTACAACCAGTTCATGGAATGGGCCTTCGGCATCCCGCCCTCGCGCTGGTTCTACGGCGTCTTCGGCGTTTGGCTGGCCCAGATGTTCGCCTTCACGCCGATCGCCTTCATGATCATGCGCGGCGTGGTGCAGGGCGTGAGCCCGTCGCTGGAAGAGGCCGCGCAGACGCTGCGCGCCAACCGGGTCCGCACCTTTCTGACGGTGACGCTGCCGCTGCTCAAGCCCGGCCTGGCCAACGCCTTCCTGGTCGGGTTTATCGAGAGCATGGCCGACTTCGGCAACCCCATCATCCTGGGCGGGCAGTACGCGGTGCTCTCCACCGAGATCTTCTTCGCCATCGTGGGTGCCTCGCTGGACCCGGGCATGGCCGCCGCGCTGGCGCTCATCCTCACGGTCTTTGCGCTGGCGGTGTTTTTCCTGCAGCGCGCCTTGCTGGGCAAGACCAGCTTCACCACCGTCACCGGCAAGGGCGATGCGGGCATGGCCATGCCGCTGCCGCGCGGCGTGCGCTGGATGTGCCTGGGCGTGGCCGGCCCGTGGCTGCTGTTCACGGTCACCGTGTACCTGTTCGCGTTCGCCGGCGGCTTTGTGCGCACCTGGGGCCGCGACTATTCCCTCACGCTGGACCATTTCCGCGCGGCCTTCGATCTGCAATGGGGCGAACACGGGCTGGTCTGGGCCGGCACGGCCTGGAACTCGCTGTTCACCACCGCCTCGCTGGCGGCGATGGCCGCGCCCGTGTGTGCCTTCCTCGGCCTGCTGATCGCCTGGCTGCTGGCGCGCACCGAGTTCCGCGGCAAGTCGGCCTTCGAGTTCGCCGCGCTGCTGACCTTTGCGATCCCGGGCACGGTGCTGGGCGTGAGCTACATCATGGCCTTCAACGTGCCGCCGGTGGAGCTCACGGGCACCGGGCTCATCATCGTGTTGTGCTTCGTGTTTCGCAACCTGCCGGTGGGCGTGCGCGCCGGAACGGCGGCCTTCAAGCAGCTCGACCGCTCGCTCGACGAGGCCTCGCTCATGCTGCGGGCCAGCACGCTCACCACGCTGCGCCGGGTGGTGCTGCCCCTGCTCAAGCCGGCGCTCACGGCCGCGCTGATCTACAGCTTCGTGCGGTCGATGACCACCGTCTCCGCGGTGATCTTCCTGGTGTCGGCCAAATACGAGCTGTCCACCACCTACATCATCGGCCGCGTGGGCAATGGCGACTACGGCGTGGCGCTGGCGTATTGCACGGTGCTGATCATCTTCATGTCGCTCATCACCGCGCTGGTGCAGCGCCTGGTGGGCGAACGCAAACTCGGCCGGCGCGCACGCGCGGCCTGATCCCTTCTTCAGGAGTCCTTCATGACCAAACCAACCGCCGGCATCGAATTCCGCCAGGTCACCAAGCGCTACGGTGGCCCATCGTCTCCCCTGATCGTCAAAGGCATCGACTTCGTGGTGCCCAAGGGCAGCCTGACCACCATCCTCGGCCCCTCGGGCTGCGGCAAGACCACCACGCTGCGCATGATCGCCGGGCTGGAAACGCCCAGCGGCGGGCAGATCCTCATCAACGGGCAGGACGTGACCTCGCTCGGGCCGAACGAGCGCAACGTGAGCATGGTGTTCCAGAGCTACGCGCTGTTCCCGCACATGAGCGTGCTGCAGAACGTGAGCTACGGCCTGAGCGTGAGCGGTGTGTCCACCACCGAAACGGCCGAGCGCGCACGCGCCGCGCTGGCCACCGTGGGCCTGGTCGGCATGGACCAGCGCCTGCCCAGCGAGCTCTCGGGCGGCCAGCAACAGCGCGTGGCGCTGGCGCGCGCGCTGGTGATCGAGCCGGCCGTGCTGCTATTCGACGAGCCGCTGTCCAACCTGGACGCGCGCCTGCGCCGCAGCATGCGCGAGGAGATTCGCAGCCTGCAGCAGCGCCTGGGCCTGACCGTGGCCTACGTGACCCACGACCAGAGCGAAGCCCTGGCGGTCAGCGATCAGATCATCGTGATGGACCACGGCGTGGTCGCGCAGGCCGGCAGCCCGGCCGACCTGTACGAGCGGCCCGTGAGCGAGTTCGTGGCGGGCTTCATGGGCGAGGCCATGCTGTTCCCGGGCCAGGCCCTGGAGGACGGCACGGTGCAGGTGGGGCCTTTGAAACTCGGGGCTCTGCACGCCGTGCGGCCCGGGGCGATCAAGGCCGCGATCCGGCCCGAGGCCTGGACCGTCAGCCCGGCCGGGCGGGAGGGCGCGGTGAGTGGGGTGGTGTCCAAGCTGGCCTACCTGGGCAGCTTCTACGAGCTGACCGTGCAGACCGATCTGGGCGCGATCTTCGTGGTCTCGCCCGACGTGGAGCGGTCGTGGCAGATCGGCGACGCGGTGTCGCTCAGCCCGCCGGCCCGGGGCGTCTCCGTGGTGGCGGCCTGATCGGCGCCACCAAGTCTGCGAAGCCCGGAGCCCCGCCTGTCGCATCAGGCGCTGCCCTGTCCCCGCCTTTTGGAATGGACCGACACCATGAAATCTTTGACGCGTCGCTTCTGCCTTCGCTCGGCCGTGCTGGCCGCCCTCCCGTGGATGGCGGGTCTGTGCGCCGCCCAGGCCCGTGGCCCGGCCCTGGTGTTTGGCGTGATCTCTCCCCGGGCGGTCGAGCAGACCCGCGACAACTGGTGGCCGTTCGTCGAGCGGCTGGGCGCTGCGGTGGGGCAGCCCATCGTGCTCCAGGTGTTCGAGTCGCAGGAGCTCATGGTCCGTGCGTTCAAGGCGCACGAAGTCGATGTCGGGTGGATGGGCAACGTGCCGGCCCTGGAGGTGGTTGAAGCCGGGGCCGGGTCGGTTTTTGCCCAGATGGTGAGCCGGGATGGGAGCCTGGGCTACAAGTCGCAGATGGTCGTGGGGCGGCAGGCGACCTCGATCAACGATCTGGGCGACGTGCTCGCGCAGGCCAGGCAACTGCGGTTCAGCGATGGCGAGGCCAAGAGCACCTCGGGGCACCTGGTGCCGCTGTACTTCGCCTTCCAGAAGAACGGGATCAACGAGGTGAAATCCACCTTCCGGCACTGTGAATCGGGCAGCCACCAGGACAACCTGAAGAAGGTGGCCACCGGCGCGGTGGACGTGGCGACCGCCAACAACGAGGAGGTGGCCTTTTTTGCGCGCGACTTCCCCGATCTGGCCGCGAAGATCAAGGTGGTGTGGGAATCGCCCCTGATTCCACAATCTCCCTTGTTGTGGCGGACGGGGCTGCCGCCGGAGGTGCGGCGGAAGATCAGCGGCTTTGTGGTCGGGTTCAGTGCGAACCGGCCCGAGGAGAAACAGATCCTGGAAAAGGTCAACGGTCTTTCCCGGTTTCGCGCGTCGAGCAATCTGCAACTGGTGCCCATCGCGGACCTGGAGATGTTCAAGGCCCGCCAGGCGATCAACCACGAGAGCTCGTTGAGCGCGCCGGAGCGGGCCCGCCGGATCGAGGCGGTGATCAAGCGCGGATCGCGCCTGGAGCTGCGCCTGAAGCTGGGCTCGTGAGGGCCAATTTTTTTTAACGATGAGGATGTTCGATGACGAAGTCGGTGGTGGTGTTCGATCTGGGCGGCGTGGTGTTCAACTGGCAGCCCGAGGTGTTGCTGCAGCAGGTGCTGCCGCAGCACGCGCCTGACGAAGCGGCGGTGCAGCGCCTGAGCGCGCGCATTTTCCAGACCCTGGACCTGGACGGCGACTGGACGCAGTTCGACCTCGGCCACATCGGGCCCGATGGGTTGGCCGAGCGCATCGCGCGGCGCACCGGCTTGCCCGAGCAGGACCTGCGCGCCTTGATCGAGGCCATTGCGCCCCACATGACGGTCAAGACCGACACCGTGGACCTGATGCGCGAGCTGCGGGAGCAGGGGCATCGCCTGGTCTATCTCTCCAACATGCCCACGGGGCTGGCTGAGTGGATCGAGCGCGACCATGCCTTCTTCGACTGGTTCGACGACGGCGTTTTCTCCGCGCGCGTGCGGCAGGTCAAGCCCGATCCGGCGATCTTCCAGACCGCCGTGCAGCGCCTGGGCCTGCAGGGACAGGTGCCGGTGTTCCTCGACGACATGCAGCGCAACATCGATGTGGCGGTGGCGCAGGGCTGGCACGGCGTGCGCTTTGAATCGGCGCGGCAGGCGCGCGCGCAGCTGCAACGGCTCGGGCTGCTGGCCGCGGGCTGACCGGGGGCTGGGCCGCGCGCGGGGCTGCGCGTAACATGGCCGCATGACCCGAGACGACCGACTTCCCCGCGACGCGCAGAGCATCCTGGAGCTGGCTGCGCGGTCCATGTTCGACCTGTTCGCCACCGCCAGCGAAGGCATGATGCTGGTGG
Organism: Hydrogenophaga taeniospiralis; assembly: GCF_020510445.1. Classification (NCBI taxonomy): domain Bacteria; kingdom Pseudomonadati; phylum Pseudomonadota; class Betaproteobacteria; order Burkholderiales; family Comamonadaceae; genus Hydrogenophaga; species Hydrogenophaga taeniospiralis. The sequence goes on along the minus strand of NZ_JAHBAG010000001.1, from coordinate 3,996,722 downwards.
ACCGCAAGGCGCGCGTGGTCTGGATCAACGACCAGTACCGCCGTTTCCTGCCGGCGCTGGGTTTCGAGCGCGAGGAAGACTTCGTCGGCCACCCGGTCTCCAGCGTGGTGCAGAACACGCAGATGCACCAGGTGCTGGCCACCGGCAAGCCGATTCTGATCGACCTGCTGACCAACAAGGCCGGCACCTTCGTGGTCAGCCGCATCCCGCTGCGCGACGACGCCGGCGAGGTGATCGGCGTGCTGGGCATCGTGCTGTTCGACCACCCGGAAACCACGTTGCAGCCGCTGATCGCCAAGTTCGCGCGGCTGGAGCAGGACCTGAACGACGCCCGGCGCGAGCTCGCCAGCCAGCGCCGCACCAAATACACCTTCGCCAGCTTCGTGGGCACCAGTCCGGGCGCGCTGGAGGTGAAGCGCCAGGCCCGGCGTGCGGCCTCGTCGGCCAGCCCGGTGCTGCTGCTGGGTGAGACCGGCACCGGCAAGGAACTGCTGGCCCACGCCATCCACGCGGCGTCGCCGCGCGCGGGTCGGCCGTTCGTGAGCGTGAACATGGCGGCCGTGCCCGACACGCTGCTGGAGGCCGAGTTCTTCGGCGTGGCGCCCGGTGCCTACACCGGGGCCGACAAGAAGGGGCGCGACGGCAAGTTCAAACTCGCCGATGGCGGCACGCTGTTCCTCGACGAGCTGGGCGACATGCCGATGTCGGTGCAGGTCAAGCTGCTGCGCGCGCTGCAGGAAGGCGAGATCGAACCGCTGGGCTCGAACAAGCTGGTGCGCTTTGACGTGCGCGTGGTGGCGGCCACCTCGCGCGACCTGCAGCAGATGGTGCGCGAGGGCAGTTTTCGCGAAGACCTGTATTACCGGCTCAACGTGCTGCCGATCCGGGTACCGCCGCTGCGCGAGCGCCAGGGCGACATACCGCTGCTGATCGAGGCACTGTGCGAAGACATCGCGGCGCGCGGCGGCGGCGCCCAGCTGGAAATCAGCGCCTCGGCCCAGGCCCTGCTGGCGGCCCAGGCCTGGCGCGGCAACATCCGCGAGCTGCGCAACGTGCTGGAACAACTGGCCCTGCGCAGCGACTCGCCGCACATCGACGCCGCGCAGGTGGAGCCGGTGCTGCGCGAGGCCGGGCTGGACCGCATCGAACCCGCCGTGGCCTGGCCGCCGGGGGAGGCGGGCGCGCCGGCGGGCGAAGCCGATCTGCGGCCGCTGCCCGAGCAGATCGCTGAGCTGGAGCGACGGGCGATCACGCTCGCTCTGGCCCGCACCGGTGGCAACCGCACGGCCGCGGCCCGGTTGCTGGGCATCTCGCGGGCCAGCTTTTACGACAAGCTGGCGGGCATGGAGGTGGCGTCTGAATTTCGGACAACTGTCCAATGATCAGACATATTGGATCTCCGAAAACCGTCTGAAATTCAGACGACAAAGCGGTGATCTGGTAAAAATGCCTTGTGAATCAAGGCCGGTCCGCCCTGGCACGGACCCTGCAATGTGGAAAACACGGCGCCACGCGCTGTGACACTTCCAACCAGGAGACAAGACATGCACCACACCACCCGCCGCCTGGCGGTCATCGCGCTCGCCTGCACCGCCACTTTGGGCTTTGCCCAGTCGAACAAAGGCGAGATCCGCATCGCCCACGTCTACGACAAGACCGGCCCGCTCGAAGCCTATGCCAAGCAGACCCACACGGGCCTGATGATGGGCCTGAACCACGCCACCGGCGGCACGATGATGGTGGGCGGCAAGAAGCTGGTGGTGATCGAAAAAGACAGCCAGTTCAAGCCCGACGTGGGCAAGGCCCAGCTGGCCGCCGCCTTCGCCGACGACAAGGCCGACATCGCCGTGGGCCCGACCGGCTCGGGCGTGGCGCTGGCCATGCTGCCGGTGGCCGAGGAGTACAAGAAGATCCTGCTGGTGGAGCCGGCCGTGGCCGACTCCATCACCGGCGACAAGTGGAACAAGTACATCTTCCGCACCGGGCGCAACAGCAGCCAGGACGCGATCTCCAACGCGGTGGCGCTGGACAAGGCCGGCGTGAGCATCGCCACCCTGGCGCAGGACTACGCGTTCGGCCGTGACGGCGTGAAGGCCTTCAAGGACGCGGTCAAGACCGCCAAGATCGTGCACGAGGAATACCTGCCGACCACCACCACCGACTTCACCGCCGGTGCGCAGCGCCTGATCGACAAGCTCAAGGACCTGCCGGGCCGCAAGGTGATCTTCATCATCTGGGCCGGCGCGGGCAACCCGTTCAAGATCGCCGACCTGGACCTCAAGCGCTACAACATCGAGATCGCCACCGGCGGCAACATCCTGCCGGCCATGGCCAACTACAAGAACTTCCCCGGCATGGAGGGTGCCACGTACTACTACTTCGGAATCCCGAAGAACCCGGTCAACGACGCCATGGTGGCCCAGCACTACAGCCAGTTCAAGAGCCCGCCCGACTTCTTCACCGCCGGCGGCTTCAGCGCCGCGATGGCGGTGGTGACCGCGCTCAAGAAGACCAATGGCGACACCAAGACCGACACACTGATCAAGGCCATGGAAGGCATGAGCTTCGAGACGCCCAAGGGCACGATGACCTTCCGCAAGGAAGACCACCAGGCGATGCAGAGCATGTACCACTTCAAGATCAAGGTGGACCCGGCCTTCCCGTGGGGCGTGCCTGAACTCGTGCGCGAGATCAAGCCGGCGGACATGGATGTGCCCATTCGGAACAAGCGCTGAAAGCGCTTGACCCCCTGCGCTGCTGACGCAGCTTCCCCCTGAGAGGGGGACAACACGAGCGGCCCCGGCAAAGCCGGTTCCGCCGTGTTCCTGGAAGGGGCCCCGTGCGCTCCGACCAGTTCGTTTCTGCTCGCCAAGGAACCCCTGGGCACACAGGGGCCGGAGATGTTTCGTCCGAAAACACCCCAGGAGACAAACCCATGAGCTTCCAGCCGCTTCGTTCGCTTGCCGTTTTTGCCACGCTCTCTGCGATTTCTGCCAGCACCGCATTCGCTGCCATCAACCTGCCCGCCTACAACGTGGACACCAGCCAGACCACGGTCTCCGGCCTGTCCTCGGGGGGCTTCATGGCCAACCAGCTGGGCATTGCCTACTCGTCGCTGTTCAAGGGGGTGGGCGTGTTCGCGGCCGGCCCCTACATGTGCGCGGGCCTGAGCAATTACACGGCCTGCATGTACAACGCCAGCATTTCGAGCACGGCGCTGACCAACATGCAGAACCGCATCGACAGCTACAGCGCCAGCGGCGCGATCGACAACAAGTCGAACATCGCCGGCCAGAAGGTGTACCTGTTCATCGGCACCAGCGACACCACGGTGGGCCAGAACCCCGTCACCGCGCTCAAGACGCAGTACACCAACAACGGCGTGGTGGCGACCAACATGGAACATGTGGTGCGCGGCAGCGCGGCCCACACCTTTCCCACCGACTTCGACAGCACGGGCAACAACGCCTGCGGCAGTGCCGCATCGCCCTACATCAGCAACTGCAGCTACGACGGCGCCAAGGCCGTGCTGCAGAAGTTCTACGGCACCCTGAACCCGCGCAACAACGCGCCCGCGGCCGGCAATTACATCGAGTTCAACCAGAGCGAGTTCGTCAACACCCCGGGCATGGCGGCCACGGGCTGGGCCTATGTGCCGGCCAACTGCGCCAGCGGCAGCCAGTGCAAGCTGCACGTGGCGCTGCACGGCTGCCAGCAGAGCACCGACAAGATCGGCGACAAGTTCGTGAAGAACACCGGCTACAGCCGCTGGGCCGACACCAACAGCATCATCGTGCTGTTCCCCCAGACGAAGATCGACAACACCAGCCGCAGCACGGCGGCCAGCGGCTCGCTGGCCAACCCCAACGCCTGCTGGGACTGGATCGGCTGGTACGGCGGCAACTTCGCCCAGAAGGCCGGCACGCAGATGGCCGCCATCAAGGCCATGGTGGACCGCGTGTCCTCGGGTTCGGGCGGCGGCGGTGGCACCCCGGCGCTGGCGGCACCCACCGGCGTGGCGGCGTCCAACCCGACCGACACCACCATGACCATCACCTGGAACGCCGTGAGCGGCGCCGACAGCTACAACGTGTACCGCAACGCCAACAAGACCAACGCACTGCCGATCATGGGCACCAGCTTCACCGACTCGGGCCTTGCCGCTGCCACGCAGTACAGCTGGACGGTGCGCGCGGCGGACGAAGAGGGCGTGGAAGGCGCGGTGTCCACGGCGGCCCTGGGCACCACCACGGGCAGCGCGCCGCCGCCCGCCACCTGCACCACGGCCAGCAACTACGCCCACACCACGGCGGGCCGCGCCCACCAGTCGGGCGGCTACACCTACGCGAACGGGTCCAACCAGAACATGGGCCTGTGGAACGTCTTCATCACCACCACGCTGAAGATGACCGGCAGCAACTATTACGTCATCGGCACCTGCCCCTGACGCAACGGACCACCCCAAGGAGATCATGAGCCAGCTATCCACCCAGGACCTGACCGTCCGCTTCGGCGGCCACGTGGCGGTCAACCGCGTGACCTGTGCTTTTCAGCCCGGCACGCTGACCGCCATCGTCGGCCCCAACGGCGCGGGCAAGACGACCTACTTCAACCTCATCTCGGGCCAGATCCGGGCCTCCGCGGGCAGCGTTCACCTCAACGGGGTGGACATCTCGGCGCTGGGTGCGCCGGCGCGCGCGCAGGCGGGTCTGGGCCGCGCGTTCCAGCTCACCAACCTGTTTCCCAACCTCACGGTGCGCGAGAACGTGCGCCTGGCGGTGCAGGCGAGGGCGGGCGCGGGCCTGAACCTCTGGCGCATCTGGAGCGACCGCAAGGACCTGATGGTGCGGGCCGACGAGGTGCTGCACGCCGTGGCGCTGGCCGACAAGGGCGACGCGCTGGCGTCCAGCCTGCCGCACGGCGACCAGCGCAAGCTGGAGGTGGGCATCCTCATGGCGCTGGAGCCGCAGGTGTTCATGTTCGACGAACCCACGGCCGGCATGAGCGTGGACGAGGTACCGGTGATCCTGAACCTGATCCGCCAGCTCAAGGCCGACAAGACCAAGACCATCCTGCTGGTCGAACACAAGATGGACGTGGTGCGGGAACTCTCCGACCGCATCATCGTGCTGCACAACGGCGAGCTGGTGGCCGACGGCGACCCGGCCACCGTCATCGCCTCTCCGGTGGTGCAGCAGGCCTACCTGGGCATCAACCCAACCGAAGAGGAGCTGGCATGAACGACCAAGGCCAGCGCGGAACCGGCTTTGCCGGGCCGCAGGTGGCGCCCCCCTGGGGGGGTGACGCCGCAGGCGGCGCGGGGGGGCTTCTTGCCCTTCAAGGGGTGCACACCCACATCGGCGCGTACCACATCCTGCACGGCGTGGACCTCACCGTGCCCACCGGGCAGCTGACCATGCTGCTGGGCCGCAACGGCGCGGGCAAGACCACGACGCTGCGCACCATCATGGGCCTGTGGCATGCGAGCCAGGGCACCGTGGTGCTCGACGGCCAGGACATCACGCAGAAGCCCACGCCCGACATTGCCCACAGCGGCGTGGCCTACGTGCCCGAGAGCATGGGCATCTTCTCGGACCTCTCGGTGCGCGAAAACATGCTGCTGGCCGCGCGCGGCGCGCGCACGCTGGACGACATCGACACCACGCGGCTGGAATGGATCTTCGGCCTGTTCCCGGCCATGAAAAAGTTCTGGACCCACCCGGCCGGCAAGCTGTCCGGCGGGCAGAAGCAGATGCTGGCGGTCTCGCGCGCCATCGTCGAGCCGCGCAAGCTGCTGTTGATCGACGAGCCCAGCAAGGGCCTGGCGCCCGCCATCATCCAGAACATGATCGAAGCCTTCCGCCAGCTCAAGGCGGCGCAGACCACGATCCTGCTGGTGGAGCAGAACTTCAACTTCGCCAGACAGCTGGGCGACACGGTGGCCGTGATGGACGACGGGCGCGTGGTGCACAGCGGCTCCATGGCCGAGCTGGCTGCCGATGAATCGATGCAGTCGCGTCTGCTGGGCCTCTCACTCGGAGCGCATCAATGAGCCTTTTCAAAGATCTCGACTGGAAACCCATGGCCCTGGTGCCGGTGCTCGCGCTGGCCGCCTTGCCCGCCATCGGCAGCCCCTCCACCTGGCTCACGCTCACGGTGGCCGGGCTGGCCATGGGCATGATCGTCTTCATCATCGCTTCGGGCCTCACCCTGGTGTTCGGCCTGATGGACGTGCTGAACTTCGGCCACGGCGTGTTCATCGCGCTTGGCGCCTTCGTGGCCACCACGGTGCTGGCCAGCATGGGCAGCTACACCACGGCCGACAGCCTGTGGCTGAACCTGCTCGCGCTGTTGCCCGCGATGCTGGTGGCGATGGCCGTGGCGGGTGCGCTGGGCCTGGTGTTCGAGCGCCTGATCATCCGCCCGGTCTACGGCATGCACCTGAAGCAGATCCTCATCACCATGGGCGGCATGATCATCGGCGAAGAGCTGATCAAGGTGATCTGGGGGCCCGAGCAGATCCCGCTGCCGCTGCCCGAGGCACTGCGTGGCGCGGTGCTCATGGGCGATGCCGCGGTGGAGAAATACCGCTTGCTGGCCGTGCTGGTGGGGGCCGCCGTGTTCGCCGCCATGGTCTGGACGCTCAATCGCACCAAGGTTGGCCTGCTGATCCGCGCCGGCGTGCAGGACCGCGAGATGGTCGAGTCGCTGGGCTATCGCATCAAGCGCCTGTTCGTCGGCGTGTTCGTGGCGGGCTCGGCGCTGGCCGGCTTGGGCGGCGTGATGTGGGGCCTGTACCAGCAAAGTGTGATTCCGCAGATGGGTGCGCAGGTCAACGTGCTGATCTTCATCGTCATCATCATCGGTGGCCTGGGCTCCACGCTGGGTGCGCTGATCGGCGCGCTGCTGGTGGGCCTGATGGCCAACTACACCGGCTTCCTGGTGCCCAAGGTGGCGCTGTTCTCCAACATCGCGCTGATGGTGGCCATCCTGTTGTGGCGCCCCCAAGGTGTTTACCCGGTCACGAACCGTTGAGCAGGAGGATTTGATGCTTCACCGAATCCTCTCCAACGACCTCCCGCGCAGCCGCTGGCTCGCCGCGCTGCTGGTCATCCTGTTCCTCGGCCTGGCGTTCGCGCCTTTCCTGTTCCCGGGCGTGAAGGCGCTCAACGTGGCGGCCAAGGTGCTGGTGTTCGTGGCCCTGGTGGCCAGTTTCGACCTGCTGCTGGGCTACACCGGCATCGTGAGCTTTGCCCACACCATGTTCTTCGGCATCGGGGCCTACGGCGTGGCGATCGCGCTCAACGCGGTCGAAGAACCGTCGTGGGGTGCGATCGCGCTGGGGGTGATCTGCGCGCTGCTGGTGTCGCTGGTGCTGTCGCTCATGATCGGGCTGTTCTCGTTGCGGGTGCGCGCGATCTTCTTCGCCATGATCACGCTCGCGGTGGCCTCGGCCTTTCTCACGCTGGCCTCGCAGCTGTCGGATTTCACTGGGGGTGAAGACGGCCTGAGCTTCAGTGTGCCCGAGCTGTTGTCGCCCGGTTTCACGCTGACCGAAGAGCCGCTGGTGACGCCGCTGGGCGAGGTCGATCTGAACGGCAAGCTGATCACCTACTACCTGATCTTCGCGGCCGTCACGGCGATCTTCCTCACCATCCTGCGCATCGTGAACTCGCCCTTCGGGCGGGTGCTGCAGGCGATCCGCGAGAACGACTTCCGGGCCGAGGCGCTGGGCTACCGCACCGTGGTCTACCGCACGCTGTCCAACGTGCTCTCGGCCGCCTTCGCCACGCTGGCGGGTTGCCTGCTCGCGCTCTGGCTGCGCTACAACGGGCCCGACACCTCGCTCTCGTTCGAGATCATGTTGGACATCCTGCTCATCGTCGTCATCGGCGGCATGGGAACGCTCTACGGCGCGTTGATCGGCAGCGTGCTCTTCGTGCTGGCGCAGAGCTACCTGCAGGACCTGCTGCGCCTGGCCGGCGAGGCCACCACGGGCATTCCACTGCTGCCGGCCCTGCTCACGCCCGACCGCTGGCTGCTCTGGATGGGCGTGCTGTTCGTGCTGTCTGTCTATTACTTTCCGACAGGCATTGTGGGCAAGCTCAGGGAGCGCGCCGTTCTCGCCCGATTGAAAGGCATGAAATGAACTCCGCCGCTGTGATTCCCCAGTCGCGCTACCTCCCGTGTGAAGGCCGCGAGATCCATTTCATGGACTGGGCCCCCGCGCCCGGCGTGCCCGAAAGCACGCCCGTGGTCGCCTGGCACGGCCTGGCGCGCACCGGGCGCGACATGGACCCGCTGGCCGCCCACCTGAGCGGCCTGGGGCATCGCGTGATCTGCCCCGACACCATCGGCCGCGGCCTGTCCGAGTGGAGCCCGAACCCGGAGGCCGAGTACAGCCTGGACTTCTACGCCCGCATTGCCACGGCGCTGGTGGACCAGCTCGGGCTGGAAGCCTTTCACTGGGTCGGCACCTCCATGGGCGGCGCCATCGGCATGGTCTGCGCGGCCGGCCCGCTGCAGGGCCGCGTCCAGCGCCTGGTGCTCAACGACATCGGCCCCAAGCTGGCCGACGCGGCGGTCGAACGCATCCGCAGCTACGCGGGCAACCCGGCCTCGTTTGCCACCGTGGGCGAGCTGGAGCAGTACTTCCGCACCATCTACAAACCCTACGGTTTTCTCAGCGACGCGCAGTGGAAGCTGCTCACCGAAAGCTCCACCCGCCGCCTGCCCAACGGCCGCGTGACGCCGCATTACGACCCGGCCATGGTGATGCAGTTCACCCACCACCCCGCCGACTACGAGCTGTGGGACGCCTACGACCGCATCGACATACCGGTGCTGTGCCTGCGCGGCGCGGAATCCGATCTGCTGCTGGCCGACACCGCCGAAGCCATGCGCGACCGCGGGCCGCGTGCGCTGGTGGTGACGATCGCGGGCTGCGGCCACGCGCCGGCGCTCAATGTGCCAGAGCAGCTGGATCTGGTCAGCCGGTTTTTGGCGGGGCAGTGATGGCCAGGCGAGGCCACTGCGAGAGTTCACAGTACCGAATTCTTGGTCGCTGCAGCTGAATCGTAGTTGGAGCTGAAATCCAGAACGCCTTTGCAGGCCATGAAGGACTGGTACGCTAAAAGGTCTGATTTGTTTGTCAAACGCCCCTACGATCATCCGGGCTGCGACAGCTAGAGAATGAAAGTCTTCACCAGAACCTCGCCGTCTTTTGACTTTCGCTGACCATCCAGATCGTTCTTCAGGCCCGGTGAATTCGTAATTAGATTGTCTGGGTCGTAGACGACGCACCAGAGCGTCTTGCAGTTTGGGTGTCTTCGGTAGTGTTCAATGTCGATAATCAACTCATCACCGATTCGTTTTGCGTGAGCTCGGTCGCGAACGATCTTGGTTTCGATTACCAACTTATGCGCTGGCAAGAGAAAGTCCATCCGCGTGCTCGACCCGGCATAACTTGGGGTGAATTCTTCTGGTCTAATGTCGTTTATCCAAGGACGAAGGAGAGCATGCAAGAGGTCTTGCACGTCGTATTCATTCGCGAAGTACAGGGATTGGGAACCTTTGCGGCGATGCGTTAGTGGGTGCATTGCCCTAAGCAAGCCGCGGACGACAACCTCAAGCAACTCCTCTACATTCGCAGGCTTACTTGGCTGCGATATAGACGCTGCTCGCTCGGGTCTTGGTTCTTCTTCCGGCTGCTCGCCTTGTGGGAGGACTCTTCCAAAGCGAAAGTATCGAAGCCCGTTTTCTTCAAGGACTGCCTCAACTCTTGCACGCTTTGTGCGCCACTCTGCCAAGTTTTCCGGATCTGCGGGCGGCAAATCCATAAATTCTTCCAGCAGCTTCCCAAGCACAGCAATGCTATCTACGTTGGGGTCTTGGCCGCATCTAAATAACCATGTTTTCCATTTCGACCCGTGTGACAGTCCTGGCGGCTCCCCCGGTGCGCCTGCCGAGATAAAGAGTTCGTCAAGCGTGGCGTGCGACCCAGTGCTCGCGAGCACCTCACCAACTACGGCACAGAGGGACTTAGACAACCGCATCGCGCAATCCTTTCTATGACTCCCAACGTTTGACATGAGGGGCGGCCGAGGGCGATAGCCCTTGGACGTCCCTCTCGATGGAAGGGTTAGGCATCTGGTGTGCCTCGTTCTCTCGGCTTTGCATTAAATGCCATTTGAAGAATCTGTGGTTCACCCACTGGCGTGGCTCCGATCTTGAAGGCTACTTCCAGCGCCTGCTTCGCTGTGCCTGCGCTTGCTTCCAATTCGGCGCGTGTACTCCATAGAGAAACACCTACGAATCTTCCACGCTCGTGATCTACGTAGGCTTGATAGCCAAGAAAACCTACGTGTTCTGAGAAGGCTGGAACTACCTGATCGTGAAAGTGCGCAACCAGTTCAGTGAGCTTCAATGGATTTACGTCAAAGGTTCCGATGCGGGAGAACATTGAATTTCGACCTTCCGATGCGGCTGATGCCGATGAGAGCTTGTATGGCTGATCTTGCATTTTCTACAAGCTGGCACACAAACCAAATTTCAGATGCCTAATTTTGATTTAAACGGCAAAACGCCGGATACCCACAATCACTGCCGTTAAACAAAATCTCATGGAATCCAGAAAACCTGTTTGAAATCAATTGACTGGCCAGGACCGATATGGGCAGGCGCAGGTATAACAGATTCGACAAACCCGGCGAAAGCAATTCCAGACTCCTCAATTCTTCGCGCCCAGCGCCAGCGCCCGCTCCCGGCTGGCCGCCAGTGCCATCGGGTCGTCGGCCTGTTTCGTGGGCCAGCCCTGCAGGTGGCGCTCGGTGAGCGCGGTCAGGGCGCGCATCCAGTCCGGGCTGTCGTTGAGGCAATCGATGTAGTTGAACGCCTCGCCCCCCGCGCGCAGGAAGGCTTCGCGGGCTTCCATGTTGATCTCTTCCAGCGTTTCCAGGCAGTCGCTGGTGAAGCCGGGGCAGACCACGTCCACGCTCTTCACGCCCTGCTGCGCGAGTGCGATCAGCGTGGGTTCGGTGTAGGGCTCCAGCCATTTGGCCTTGCCAAAGCGCGACTGGAACGTGAGCTTGTAGCGGTCTTTCGCCAGCCCCAGGCGCTCGGCCAGCAGGCGCGCCGTCTTCTGGCACTCGCAGTGGTAGGGGTCGCCCAGCTGCAGGGTGCGCTCGGGCACGCCGTGAAAGCTCATCACCAGTTGATCGGCTTGGCCGTGGTGCATCCAGTGCGCGCGGACCTTTTTGGCCAGGGCTTCGATGTAGCCGGCGTCGTCGTGGTAGCGGTTGATGAAACGCAGCTCGGGCAGGTGGCGCACTTTCAGGCCCCAGTGCGCCACCGCGTCGAACACGCTGGCGGTGGTGGTGCCGCTGTACTGCGGGTAGGCCGGCACGATCAGCACGCGGGTGGTGCCCTGGGCCTTGAGTTCGTCGAGCACGGCGGGGATGGACGGGTTGCCGTAGCGCATGGCGTAGCGCACCGTGACCTGGTGGCCGCGCTCGCCCAGGTAGCCGCGCAGCAGCGTGGCCTGCCTTTCGGTCCACACCTTGAGCGGTGAGCCCTCGGGCATCCAGACGCTGGCGTACTTCGCGGCCGATTTGGCCGGCCGGGTGCGCAGGATGATGCCGTGCAGGATCAGCCACCAGATCGGCTTGGGGATCTCCACCACGCGGTGGTCGCCCAGGAACTCCGCGAGGTAGCGGCGCAGGGCGGGGGCGGTGGCTTCGTCGGGGGTGCCCAGATTGCACAGCACGATGGCCGTGCGCGCCGCCTGGCCATGCGGGATCGGGGGTTCTTGTTGGAAAGGCATGCGCTATTCTCCCGCACACATGAACGCCGCCACCCCCACGCCCTCGCAAACCACCGAGAGCCGCGCCCCAGCGGACGCGCCTGCCATCGTGCCAGACCTCGGCCTCGACACCAGCCGCGTGCGCGCCATCACGCTCGATCTGGACGACACGCTCTGGCCGATCTGGCCCGCCATCGCCCGCGCCGAAGACGTGCTGCAGGCCTGGCTGAACGAGCACGCGCCGGCCACCGCCGCGCTGTGCGCCGCGCCGGGCACGCTGCGCGAACTGCGCAACCAGATGAGCACCACCCGGCCCGATCTGGTACACGACATGAGCGGGCTGCGCCGCGAGTCGATCCGCCTGGTGCTGCAGCGCGCGGGCGACGACCCGGCGCTGGCCGAGCCGGCGTTCGAGGTGTTCTTTGCCGAGCGGCACCGCGTGGAGCTGTTCGACGACGCGCTGCCCGCTCTGGAGTGGCTGAGCAGCCGCTACCCGGTGGTGGCGGTGTCCAACGGCAACGCCGACGTGCACCGCGTGGGCATCGGCGCGCATTTCCGGGCCTCGCTCAACGCGCACGGCTTCGGCGCGGCCAAGCCCGACGCCCGCATCTTCCACGCCGCCGCGCAGGCCGCCGGCGTGGAGGCCGAGCAAGTGCTGCACATCGGGGACGATGCGCACCTCGACGGCGTGGGTGCGCTCCAGGCCGGCATGCAGCTCGCCTGGGTGAACCGCGAGGGCCACGCCTGGGCGCACGCGCCGCTGGCGCCCCACATCACCGTGACCGAGCTGCTGGCCCTGTGCCGCGCGCTCGGCTGAACTCCCCCTTCGTTTCACCATGGGCCTCACCATCCACGGCATCGCCGCTTCGCGCGCGGTGCGCCCGCTCTGGGCCGCGACCGAACTCGGCCTGGACTTCACCCACGTGCCCACGCCCTACCAGGGCGGTGCGACGCGCAGCCCCGGTTTCCTGGCCCTCAACCCCAACGGCCACATCCCGGTGGTGGTCGATCAGCAGCCCCCGGAGCAGGGCGGTGAGATCGTGGTCTGGGAAAGCATGGCCTGCGCGCTCTACATCGCGCGCCACCACGGCCAGCCCGACGGCCACAGCATCACGCCCGCCACCGCGCGCGAAGACGCCGAGGCGCTGCGCTGGAGCTTCTGGGCCGTCAACGAACTCGAAGCCGACGCGCTCACCGTGCTGATGCACCGCATGGCGATGCCGGCCGAGCGGCGCAAGCCCGAGCTGGCCGCCGCCGCCGAAAAACGCCTGACCGTGCCGCTGCGCGTGATCGAGCAGCACCTGCGGCAGCAGCACGAGCGCGGCGAAAGCCATCTGGCGGCGGACCGCTTCACGGTGGCCGACCTGTGTGTGGCCAGCGTGCTGAACTGGGCCAGGCCGGCGCGCGAACTCATGGCCGCGCACCCGCTCACGCACCACTGGGTCCGGCGCTGCGTGGAGCGCCCTGCGCACGTGGCGGTGAAGGCGGCGGGCTGACGGTTCCTGCCGACCCGGTCACGGCCGAGACCGGCGTGACCGCCCCGTCGTCCCGGCGCGCTGGCAGGCGCGGCGGTAGGCCTGCAGGGTCTGCTGCGCCCGCCCGAGCACGCTCTCGGCCGGGTAGTCCACCTCTGCCGCGGGCGCCGCCGGCAGGCCCGAGGGCAGGCCGGTCAGCAGCTCCAGCCCGTCGCTCAGGTGGGCGGCGGTGTGGATGTGGAAGCGGCCCTGTTCCACGGCATCGATCACGGGGCGCTCCAGCATCAGGTGGCGCAGATTGCGCGCGGGCATCAGCACGCCCTGGTGGCCGTCCAGGCCCGAGGCTTCGCAGACGCGGAACCAGCCTTCGATCTTTTCGTTGATGCCGCCCACCGGCAGCACCTCGCCGTGCTGGTTGAGCGCGCCCGTGACCGCGATGCCCTGGTTGAGCGGCACACCCGAGAGCGCCGAGAGCACGGCGAACAGCTCGGCGCACGAGGCCGAGTCGCCCTCCACGCCGTGGTACTCCTGCTCGAACACGATGGAGGCGTTGAGCGCCAGCGGCGCCAGGTGCGCGAACAGGGCCGTGAGGTAGCTGTGCAGGATCAGCACACCCTTGTCGTGGATGGGGCCCGACATCTCGACCTCGCGTTCGATGTTGAGCAGGCCCTGCGTGCCCGCGTGCGTGCGCGCGCTCACGCGCACCGGCAGGCCAAAGCGCCAGTCGCCCAGGTCGATCTGGGTCAGGCCGTTGATCTGGCCCACCTGCTCGCCGTGCAGCGTGATCAGGCGCTCGCCCTCGGCGATGGATTCGCGCAGGCGCTGCTCGGGGTAGTTGTGGCGCTGGCGCCGCGCGTCCAGCGCCGCGTCCACGTCCTTCAGCTCGACCCGGCTGGCGCCGCGCGCGCGGCACATGCCCGCGCTCTCGGCCACCAGGGCCTCGGTGCGCGCGAAGATGGCGCTCTGGCGCGTCTGGTCGTCCACCTGGCGGTGGGCGTCCTCGATCAGGCGGGCCACGGCCGGCGCCGACAGGTGGGGCAGGCCGAGCTTGCGGCAGGTGTGGGCCACGAACAGCGCGCTGGCCGCGCGCGTGTCGTCGCTGGCCGGGAAGCTCTCGGCGAAATCGACCTTGACCCGGAAATGGCGCGCGAATTCGGGATCGGCCTCCTGCAACGCGTAGTACTCGTCCACCGATCCGATCAGGACCAGCTTGGCCTCCACGTCCACCGCCTCGGGGTGCAGCGAGACGGCCGCCATCGGCATCAGCGAGCTGCCGGGCTCCTCGATCTGCACCCGGCCCGAGCGCATGAAGCGGCGCAGCTTTTCCCACACCAGCTCGTCGGCCAGCAGGTCGCGCAGGTGCAGCAGCAGAAAACCGCCGTGGGCGCGGATCAGGCTGCCCGCGCGCACGCGGAAGAAGTCGGTCATCATCACGTCCTCTTCGGCCTGGTACTCGATGCGGCCAAAGAGCATGTGGAACACCGGGTTGTCTTCCGCGATCACCGGCGCGCCCGACAGGTCGGCGTTGTCCACCACCAGGTTGACGCGGTAGCCCAGCAGCAGCTGGGCCAGCGCTTCCTGGCGAGCCTCGTCGTCGCTGTCCTGCGCGATGAAGAGTTCGATGTGTTCGAGCACGTCGTGCTGCACCTGGTCAAGGTAGCTCCCGAGCTTGACGGAGTCCTTGATCTGTTTCTTCAGGCTCACCCGGATGTTCTGCAGCTCGTGGTCGAGCAGGGGCTTGACGGTCTGGCGGCGCAGCGCGGCCAGGCCCTCGTTCATCACCCGCAGCATGGGGCGGGTCTTTTCCAGGAAGCGCGCGATCTCGTCGCGCAGCTCCTGTTCGGCCTTGTCGATCTCGGCGCGCCGGTCCTTGGAGAGCGCGCGGGCCTCGGCTTCGGTCAGCGCGGCGCCTTTTTCACCGATGAGGGTGAAGACCAGGTGGCCCGACTCGCGAAACAGGTTGAAGCTGCGTGCCTCGGCGAAGGCGTCGAGTTCGGCATAGGCCTTGGCCTCCTCGGCCTGGTAGGCGTTCTGGATGCGCTCGCTCTCGGCCTTGAAGTCCTCGCTGCTCAGGCGCAGCGGAATCTCGCTCTGCAGGAAGCGCGAGAGCTTGCCCATGAGCTGGCGCAGCTCGCGCCCCTGGCCGGCGGGCATGCGCAGGGCGCGCGGGCGCTCGGGGGCGTCGAAGTTGTGCAGGTAACACAGGTCGGGCGGCACCGGGCGCTCGGCGGCCACCGCCTTCGTCAGCTGCCGCAGCAGCGTGGCGCGCCCGCTGCCCACCTCGCCCAGCACGAACAGGTTGTAGTCGGGCTGGTCCATCGCCAGGCCGAAGCGCGCGGCGGTTTCGGCGCGTTCCTGGCCGATCCAGGGCAGGGTGCCGGTGGGCAGCGCGGAGGTGTCGTCGAAGCCCAGCGAGGCGGGGTCGATGCGCAGGCTCAGTTGCTCGGGGGCAAGGCGGGTGGTGCTCATGAACAGGGTCCCTTGGGTTCGGTGTGACCATGATGCGCGGATTGGGGCGCCGCGCAAGCGCGGACGTCAAACCGGGATCAGCAGACCCGCGCCACCGCCGCCAGACCGCTGCGCACCGCGCCTTCCAGCGTGGCCGGGTACGGCCCGTCCACATAGTCGCCCGCCGCCCACAGGCCCGGTGCGATGGCCTGCGCCGGGCGCCGCAGGCCGGGGGTGCAGGCGAAGGTGGCGCGTTTTTCCACCACGGTCCGGATCGGCTGCAGCCCGCCCAGGCCGAGCTGGCGCGTCGCCTGCTGCAACACGCGCGCCTGCAGCGCGTCGCGCTCGCCCTCGCTGGCGCTGATCACGAACGCCAGCACGCCCTGCGCGGCCGGGTCCTGCGGGGCGAGCTGGCCGCGGTCGAACACGAATTGCGCCGGAGCCGCCAGGGCGTCGGGCTCGGCGCGCAGGGCGAGCATGGGCGCGGCCAGGCGAACGCCGGGCGCCCAGGCGTAGACGGTGGTGATGGCGGTGAAGTCGAGCGCCGCGGCCTCGCCGGCCCAGGCGCGTAGCCGCTCGGCGGTGTCGGCATCGGGCGTGTGCGACGCGGTCTGCGCCATGGCCTGCGCGGCCGGGCCGGCGGCGGTGGCCCAGATCACCTGGTCAAAAGTTTCGTCGAAAGCCTCGCCCTGGCGCTGGCCGCTCAGGCGCCAGCCGGGGGCCTGGTGCTGCAGGCCCGACACGCGGGCGCCCTCAACAATCCTGGCGGTGGCCGCATGCCGTGTCTGCAGCCAGCGCGCGGCGGCCTGCGGAAACAGGGCGCAGAGATCGGTGCGCGGCAGCAGCAGGCTCGACGCGGCCCAGCCGCCAAAGCCCCGGCCGAACAGGGCGTCGCGCATGACGCGCAGGAACACCTGCGCGCTGGCGTCGCGGGCCGGCAGGTTCAGGGCCGAGACGCACAGCGGTTCGATCAGTTCGTCCATCACGCGCGCGGGCAGCCGGGCGCACAGCGCGGCCACGGTCAGCCCGGGCGCGCAGACGAACCCCCCGGCCTGCCAGCCCAGCGAGGCGCGGATCAGCGCCAGCCGCTCGCCCCAGCGCCAGCCGCGCGCGCTGGCGATGGCGGCCAAGGCGTCGAAGGGCGCGGGCCAGCGCGCGGCCCAGGCGGGGGTCCGCAGACCACTGCCGTCGGGGTAGGGCAGGGCCAGCGGCAGGCACAGCAGCGCCTGCGCCAGATCGGTGCCCACGCGCTGCATCAGCGCCAGGGTTTCGCTGTAGGCGCCGATCAGGATGTGTTGTCCGTTGTCCAGCGTGAGCGGCAGGCCGTCGGGCCGTTGCACATGCAATGCGCGGGCGCGGCCACCGAGGGCTCGGGTCGCCTCGAACACGGTCACGTCGACGCCCGCCTCGGCGGCGGCCACGGCCGCCGCCATGCCGGCCCAGCCCGCACCGACGATGGCCAGCCGTGCGCTCAAAGGCGCCCCAGCGCCTGCACCTTCCACGCCAGCCAGAACTTGCGCAGGGGCGTCAGGCTCACGCGCTGGCTCAGCACCAGCAGCGGATCGGCGGCGATCTCTTGCAACAGGGTGCGGTAGATGCTGGCCATCATCAGGCCCGGCTTCTGCGCGCGGCGGTCGGCTTCGGGCAGCAGGGCCAGGGCCTCGTCGTAGGTCTTCAGGGCGCGTTCGCACTGGAACTGCATCAGCGCGCGAAAGCGCCGCTGGAAGTCGGCCACGTCGGTGCCGGGCGCGGCGCCGCGCTTGAGCAGCTCGTGCGCCTTCACGTCGAAGCGTTGCAGTTCGTTGACCGGCAGGTAGATGCGCCCGCGCGCCGCGTCTTCGCCCACGTCGCGGATGATGTTGGTGAGCTGGAACGCCAGGCCGAGCCGGTGCGCATAGTCGGTGGTCTGCGCCTGCGTCTGGCCGAAGATGCCGGCGGCCACTTCACCCACCACGCCGGCCACCAGGTGGCAGTAGCGCTGCAGGTTGGCGAAGTCGAGGTAGCGGTTCTGGTCCAGGTCCATCTGGCAGCCGTCGATGACGGCGAGCAGGTGGCGGGCCTCGATGCCGAAGTCCGCGGCCTGCGGCATCAGCGCGCGCATCACCGGGTGCTGCGCATGGCCCGCAAAGGACTGGTTCACTTCGTGCTGCCACCAGGCCAGCTTGTTCTGCGCCACGCCCGGGTCGCTCACCTCGTCGACCACGTCGTCTACCTCGCGGCAGAAGGCGTAGAAGGCCGTGATCGCGGCGCGCCGCTCCGGTGGCAGGAAGAGGAAGGCGTAATAAAAGCTGCTGCCCGAGGCAGCGGCTTTTTGCTGGACGTAGTCTTGGGGGGTCATGGGCTCGGGGCAAGGTTGCCTGAGTGTAAACAGGCGCACCGCCGGTCCCGCCTTGCGCCTCCCGGGTTGCGTTGAGGCCCCAGCGAGATCACCGACCCGTTCTTGCCTTACCGCATCCAGAGGGCGCGCCACAGCAGGCGGGGCACATCGGACCTGCCCAGCTTGGGCCGGGTCTGCCAGCTGCGGTACTCCCGTTCGGCAATCGCGTCGAGCGTGCGCAGGCCGCCTTGTACCACCAGGCGCAGTTCCCAGCCGGCGCGCCCGGGCACGCGGTGCACCAGCGGGGCGCCCATCTGCATCAGCCCACGGGCCTGGGCGCAGAGTTCGCTGACCAGGGCCTGCTGCGCGCAGGGGCTGCCTGCCGGGGCCGGTGCGCCGGGCAGGAAGTCTTCGATCGCCAGCGCGTGGCGTTGCAGGGCGTCGGCCGGCAGGTAATACCGGGCGCGCGGCAGGTCGACGCTCAGGTCCTGCCAAAAGTTGATGAGCTGCAGGGCGCTGCAGATCTGGTCGCTGTGTTGCAGCGAGGCCGCGTCGGTGATGCCGTAGAGGTGCAGCAGCAGGCGGCCCACCGGGTTGGCGGAGAGGCGGCAGTAGTCGAGCAGCTCGGCGGTGCTGGCGTAGCGGTGGCCGCTGGCGGTGTGGCGCACGTCCTGTTCGAACGCGCTGAGCAGGTCGTGCAGCAGGGCGCCGGGCAGGGCGTGTTCGCGCGCCGCCTGGCCCAGCGGGCCAAAAATGTGGGGCCAGCGCCCGGTGGTGGGAGCGCCCGGCGGGTCGGCCAGGCAGGCATCGAGCGCCTGCCGGAACGCCGCCAGCTCGGCCAGGCGCTGCTCGGCGCTGGCATCGCCCTCGTCGGCGATGTCGTCGGCCGTGCGGGCGAAGTGGTAGATCGCCATCACGGCCGGGCGCAGGCGCGGCGGGCAGAGCCAGGACGCCACGGGGAAGTTCTCGTAGTGCCCCACGCCGGCGGTGAGTGGGGTGGCCTCGCTGGCGGGTGGCATCGGGGAGGGTGTGGGGGTGACCGGGGAGGGCGTGGACATGGGTGGGGGCAGCGGCGTTGCAGAGATGAGCAGCGGTTTATTCCACAAAAGACCCGTTTCGGGCATCGTGGCGGGCGCGATGCGGAGGGCAGAGCCCCTGCATTGAACTACAATTTTTATTACTAACCGGTCAGTCATTAGTAGAATCCGGACCAGGCCGTTTATCCGGCTGTTCGTTTTCCCCGCAGTTCGCCGGCCAATTCCACCCTCGTACGCCCAGTCCGACCATGAAAACACCGCACTTTGCTCTCATCGTGACCGCAGCCCTGGTGCTGTCGGCCTGTTCGCGGCCCGAGGCGCCGCAGCCGCCCGTGCGTTCCGTCAAGTTGATGACCGTGAGCGTGGGCACGGTGAACGCCCGCAGCGAGTACGCGGGCGAGGTCAAGGCGCGGGTGGAGTCGCGGCTGGGCTTTCGGGTGGGGGGCAAGCTGGTGCAGCGCCCGGCCGAGGTCGGGCAACGGGTGCAGGCCGGCCAGTTGCTGGCCCAGCTGGATGCGAGCGACCTGGCGCTGGCCAGCCAGGCCGCGCAGGCGCAGGTGAGTGCGGCGCAGACCCAGCGCGATCTGGCGGCGGCCGACCTGAAGCGGTTCACCGATCTGAAAGCACAGGGTTTCGTGAGCGGTGCGGAAATCGAGCGCCGCCAGGCCACGCTGCAGGCGGCCGAGGCCAGCCTGCGCCAGGCCCGGGCCCAGGGCGCTGTGCAGGGCAACCAGGCCGGTTACGCCCGGCTGCTGGCCGACGGCGCGGGCGTGGTGGTGGCGGTGGAGGCCGAGGCGGGCCAGGTGGTGGCCGCGGGCACGCCGGTGGTGCGCATCGCACGCGACGGTGCCCGCGACGTGGTGTTCGCCGTGCCCGAAGACCAACTGGCGCAGGTGCGCAGCGGCCAGACGGCGCAGGTGCGCCTGTGGAGCTCCGCATCGGCCGGTGCTGCGGCCACGGCCGGCGCCACGCTCAGCGCCGAGGTGCGGGAGGTGGCGGCCAGTGCCGACCCGGTCACCCGCACCTACCAGGTCAAGCTCTCGCTGCCGGCCGACGCGCAGGCACCGCTGGGCGCCACCGCCCATGTGACGCTGGCCCCCAACGGGCAGAGCGCCGCGCCGGCGGCCATCAAGCTGCCGACCAGCGCGCTGATGCGCTCGACCGAGGGCGACAAGCAGGGCAGCGCGGTGTGGCTGTTTGACACCGCCAGCAGTACGGTGCAGGTGCGCCCGGTGGAGGTGGCCGGCGCCGATGGCAACGACGTGGTGATCGCCGCTGGCCTGAAGCCGGGCGACGAGGTGGTGGCCGCCGGTGTGCATGTGCTGTCGCCGGGCCAGAAGGTCACGCGTTTCACCGGCGCCCGGGTCCAGTGAGCGACGCCATGCAAACGATCCCCCCGAACCTCTCGAACCCCACCGACGGCGCCACCTCCTGGGTGTCGCGCTTCAACCTCTCGCAGTGGGCGCTGGACCACCAGGCTTTCACGCGCTACCTGATGATCGTGCTGATGCTGCTGGGCGTGGCGGCCTACTTCCAGCTCGGTCAGGACGAGGACCCTCCGTTCACCTTCCGCGCCATGGTGGTGCGGGCCTACTGGCCGGGCGCGACCGCCGAACAAGTGGCCGAGCAGGTGGCCGACCGGATCGAGAAGACGCTGCAGGAAGTGCCTTACGCGGACAAGATCCGCAGCTACTCCAAGCCGGGCGAAGCGCTGATCCTGTTCCAGCTCAAGGACTCGTCGCCGCCGGTCGAGGTGCAGCAGAGCTGGTACACGGCGCGCAAGAAGGTGGGCGACATGCGCGGCTCGCTGCCGCAGGGCGTGGTCGGGCCGTTCTTCAACGACGAGTTCGGCGACGTCTTCGGTGTCATCTACGCGCTGCAGGGCGACGGGTTTTCGCCGGCCGACAAGAAGCAGGTGGCCGACCGCGTGCGCCAGCAGCTGTTGCGTGTGAAGGACGTCAACAAGGTTGAGCTCTTCGGCGTGCAGGACGAAAAGCTCTACGTGGAAATCTCGCACCAGCGGGTGGCCACCCTGGGGCTGGACGTGCAGCAGGTGCTGGCCGCGCTGGGGCAGCAGAACGCCATCGAGTCCGCTGGCACGGTGCAGGCGCCGCACGACGTGGTGCAGGTGCGCGTGGGCGGGGCCTTCCAGTCGGTGGAGCAACTGCGCGCCATGCCCATCCGTGCCGCCAACGGCACCCAGATCCGGCTCGGCGACATCGCCGACATCCGCCTGGGCTACGCGGACCCGGCGCAGGTGATGGTGCGCCACAACGGCCAGGACAGCATCGCCCTGGGCATCTCCATGGCCAAGGGCGGCGACATCATCGCGCTGGGCGAAGCGCTCAAACGGGTCGTGGCCGACATCGAGCGCGAGCTGCCCGCGGGCATGGCGCTGGTGCAGGTGCAGGACCAGCCCAGCGCGGTGACCACCTCGGTCAACGAATTCGTCAAGGTGCTGATCGAGGCGGTGGCGATCGTGCTGGCGGTCAGCTTCCTGGCGCTGGGGCTGCACCGGCGCGAAGGTGGCCGGGGCCTGCGCCGTTTCGTGCTGGACGTGCGGCCCGGCCTGGTGGTGTTCATCACCATCCCGCTGGTGCTGGCGATCACGTTCCTGGCCATGAATTACTGGGGCATTGGCCTGCACAAGATCTCGCTGGGCTCGCTCATCATCGCGCTGGGCCTGCTGGTGGACGACGCCATCATTGCGGTGGAGATGATGGTGCGCAAGCTCGAAGAGGGCTACACCATGGCGCGGGCCGCGACCTTCACCTGGGACGCCACCGCCATGCCCATGCTCACCGGCACGCTGATCACGGCCACGGGCTTCCTGCCCATCGGCATGGCGAACTCGGCCGTGGGCGAATACACCTTCGCGATCTTCGCGGTGACGGTGATCGCGTTGGTGATCTCCTGGATCGTGGCGGTGATGTTCGTGCCCTACCTGGGCG
Organism: Hydrogenophaga taeniospiralis; assembly: GCF_020510445.1. NCBI lineage: Bacteria > Pseudomonadati > Pseudomonadota > Betaproteobacteria > Burkholderiales > Comamonadaceae > Hydrogenophaga > Hydrogenophaga taeniospiralis. The sequence goes on along the minus strand of NZ_JAHBAG010000001.1, from coordinate 3,974,694 downwards.
TGCGGCTGCTCAAGGTCAAAGCCCATGTGGGGCCGGCGCACGAGGTGTTCGACGGGCCGTTCTACGTGCGTTTTCGCGCGCTGGTGAACTGGTGCGTGCAGCACCGCTGGATCACCATCGGCCTGACCATCGGCACTTTCGTGCTGGGCATCGTGGGCATGGGCCAGGTGCAGCAGCAGTTCTTCCCGGATTCGAGCCGGCCCGAGATCCTGGTGGACGTGTGGTTGCCCGAGGGCAGCAGCATCGGCACCACCGACGAGGTCACGCGCCGCATCGAGGCGCGCATGGCCAGCGAGCCGGGCGTCAAGAGCGTGAGCATCTGGGTCGGCTCGGGCGTGCCGCGCTTCTACCTGCCGCTGGACCAGACCTTTCCTCAGACCAATGTGTCCCAGCTCATCGTGCTGCCGCAGGATCTGAAAACGCGCGAGCGCCTGCGCCAGGCGCTGCCGGCCCTGCTGGCGACCGAGTTCCCCGAGGTGCGCGGCCGCGTCAAGCTGCTGCCCAACGGGCCCCCGGTTCCGTACCCGGTGCAGTTCCGCGTGGTCGGTGACGACCCGACGGTGCTGCGCGGGCTGGCCGACGAGGTCAAGCAGGCCATGCGCGACAACCCGCACACCCGGGGTGTGAACGACAACTGGAACGAATCGGTCAAGGTGCTGCGCCTGGACGTGGACCAGGCCAAGGCGCGTGCCCTGGGCGTGTCCAGCGAGTCCATCGCGCAGGCCTCGCGCACCATCCTCAGCGGCAGTACCGTGGGGCAGTACCGTGACGGCGACAAGCTGATCGACATCGTGCTGCGCCAGCCGCTGCACGAGCGCGACGCCATCACCAGCCTGGGCAATGCCTACCTGCCCACGGCCAGCGGCAAGAGCATTCCGCTGCTGCAGATCGCGCGCCCGGTGTTCGGCTGGGAGCCCGGCGTGATCTGGCGCGAGAACCGCGACTTCGCCATCACGGTGCAGAGCGACGTGGCCGAAGGCCTGCAGGGCGCCACCGTCACGGCCGAGCTGTTGCCGCAGCTCAAGCAGATCGGCGAGGGCTGGACCCAGCGTGGCTTGAACGGCTACCGTGTGGAGGTGGCCGGCGCGGTGGAGGAGAGCAGCAAGGGTTCGTCGTCGATCGCCGCCGGCATTCCCATCATGCTGTTCATCACCTTCACGCTGCTGATGCTGCAACTGCAGAGCTTCAGCCGTTCGCTGCTGGTGTTCCTGACCGGTCCGCTGGGCATGGCCGGCGTGGCCGGTGCGCTGCTGCTGCTGAACCGGCCGTTCGGCTTTGTGGCCCTGCTGGGCGTGATCGCTCTCATGGGCATGATCCAGCGCAACTCGGTGATCCTGATCGACCAGATCGAGCAGGACCGCGCGCGCGGCGTGCCGGCCTGGGACGCGATCGTGGAGGCCGCGGTGCGCCGCGCGCGTCCCATCGTGCTGACCGCGGCCGCCGCCGTGCTGGCCATGATCCCGCTCTCGCGCAGCGTGTTCTGGGGCCCGATGGCGGTGGCCATCATGGGCGGCCTGATCGTGGCGACGGTGCTCACCCTGCTGGCCCTGCCGGCGATGTACGCGGCCTGGTTCCGCGTGCGGCGCGAACCCCGGCCGGCCTGACCCACAGCAGCTACAATCTAAGGTTGCCGTGAAGCAGACGACCCGGCGCACAAGGTGAGCAAAGCCCTGTGACCGGGCCGCATGGAATGAAGGCGCGCGGGTGGCGAAATTGGTAGACGCACCAGGTTTAGGTCCTGACGCCAGCAATGGTGTGGGGGTTCGAGTCCCCCCCCGCGCACCACAGCTCAGACAAACGCATTTCCACCGGTGAGCCAGACAGGCTGGTTGACCGACTTCCCTTTTGGAGAAAACCATGACCGTGACCGTTGAAACCCTGGAAAAGCTTGAGCGCAAGATCACGCTGACGCTGCCAGCCGATGTCATCCAGACCGAGGTGACCAACCGCCTCAAGCGCGTGGCGCGCGACGTCAAGATGGACGGTTTCCGTCCGGGCAAGGTGCCGATGAACGTGGTGGCCCAACGCTATGGCTACTCGGTGCACTACGAAGTCATGAACGAAAAAGTGGGCGAGGCATTTGCCGTGGCCGCCAATGAAGCCAAGCTGCGCGTGGCCGGCCAGCCCAAGATCACCGAGAAAGAAGAAGCGCCTGAAGGCCAACTGGCTTTTGATGCGGTCTTCGAGGTGTACCCGGAAGTCAAGATCGAAGACCTGTCCACCGCCGAGATCGAAAAAGTATCGGCCGAAGTGACCGATGCCGCCATCGACCGCACGCTGGACATCCTGCGCAAGCAGCGCCGCACCTTCGCGCAACGCGCCCAGGACCAGGCCGCCCAGGACGGCGACCGCGTCACCATCGATTTCGCCGGCAAGATCGACGGCGAAGCCTTTGAAGGCGGCAAGGCCGAAGGCTTCCAGTTCATCGTCGGCGATGGCCAGATGCTCAAGGAGTTCGAAGACGCCGTGCGCGGCATGAAAGCCGGCGAGTCCAAGACCTTCCCGCTGGCCTTCCCCGAGGACTACCACGGCAAGGACGTGGCCGGCAAGACGGCCGACTTCCTGGTCACGATCAACAAGATAGAAGCCGCCCATCTGCCCGAGGTGGACGAGGCCCTGGCCAAGTCGCTCGGCATCGCCGACGGCACGGTGGACGGCCTGCGTGCCGACATCAAGAAAAACCTGGAGCGCGAAGTCAAGTTCCGCCTGCAGTCCCGCAACAAGCAGGCCGTGATGGACGCGCTGGTGGCCAAGGCCGAACTGGACCTGCCCAAGTCGGTGGTGCAGGCCGAGCTCGACCGCCTGGTCGAGGGCGCCCGTGCCGACCTCAAGCAGCGTGGTGTGAAAGACGCCGACAAGGCGCCGATCCCCGAAGAGTTGTTCCGTCCGCAGGCCGAGCGCCGCGTGCGCCTGGGCCTCGTGGTGGCCGAACTGGTCCGCGCCAACGAACTGCACGCCAAGCCCGAGCAGCTCAAGGCCCACATCGAAGAGCTGGCGGCCTCCTACGAGAAGCCCGCCGACGTGGTGCGCTGGTACACCGGCGACAACCGCCGCATGGCCGAAGTCGAAGGCATCGTGGTCGAGAACAACGTGACCGAGTATGTGTTGTCCAAGGCCAAGGTCACCGACAAGGCCATCAGCTTCGACGAACTGATGGGCCAGGCCTGAGCGGTTTTCCCCTCGGGGGCCGGGGCGAGCGATTCCGGTCGCCGCTCGGGACGCCTGGGCATGAAAAAGGGCGGTTGATTCCGCCCTTTTTCATGTCTGCCCGCTTGCCTTTTTCTTCGGGCACGCCATATGCATGCCTGGGCCATGCCCGCGACCGTGTGGCGGGTTTGGCGGGTTGGTTACAGTAGTGGCATCGCGACACATCAATACATGGAGAAACGCATGAGCGCAATGGATATTCAAGGCTTGGGCATGGTGCCCATGGTGATCGAGCAGTCGGGCCGAGGCGAACGCGCCTACGACATCTATTCGCGCCTGCTCAAGGAGCGCGTCATCTTTCTGGTGGGTCCGGTCAACGACCAGTCGGCCAACCTGGTGGTGGCCCAGTTGCTGTTCCTGGAAAGCGAAAACCCGGACAAGGACATTTCCTTCTACATCAACTCGCCCGGTGGATCGGTGAGCGCCGGCATGGCGATCTTCGACACCATGAACTTCATCAAGTCCGATGTGTCCACGCTGTGCATCGGTATGGCCGCGAGCATGGGGGCTTTCCTGCTGGCGGCGGGCGCCAAGGGCAAGCGTTTTGCGCTGCCCAACTCCAAGGTCATGATCCACCAGCCGCTGGGCGGTACGCAGGGGCAGGCCACCGAGATCGAGATCCATGCCCGCGAAATCCTGAAAACGCGCGAGCAGCTCAACAAGATCCTGGCCGAGCGCACCGGCCAGCCGTTGGACAAGATCGAGCGCGACACCGAACGCGATTACTACCTGTCGGCGGCCGAGTCGGCCGAATACGGGCTGATCGACAAGGTCATCGACAGGCGCCCGGGGACGGCGACCTGATGCTTGCGGAATCGGGGGCCGGCACGCATATGGGTCTCCCGATACGGGTGACCGGCACCGATTCGGCCTTCTTTTCCTGCGTTTGGCCCCTGGCGGGCTTGAACTATCATTGTTGACACTGAACTTCCCTCGTATTCCGGAACCCCAGACCCATGGCCGACAAAAAAGCCACCTCCAGTGAAAAAGCGCTCTACTGCTCGTTTTGCGGTAAGAGCCAGCACGAGGTCAAGAAGCTGATCGCCGGCCCCTCGGTGTTCATTTGCGACGAATGCATCGACCTGTGCAACGACATCATCCGCGACGAGTTGCCCGGCCTGGAGTCGGTCAAGGCTTCCGGCGATGACGTGCCCACGCCCGCCGAACTGAAGAGCAACCTCGACAACTACGTGATCGGGCAGGAAGCCGCCAAGCGCGCACTGGCGGTGGCGGTGTACAACCACTACAAGCGCCTGCGCCACAAGCAGAACGCCCGCAAGGACGATGTGGAACTGGCCAAGAGCAACATCCTGCTGATCGGCCCCACCGGTTCGGGCAAGACCCTGCTGGCCCAGACCATGGCCCGCATGCTCAATGTGCCCTTCGTCATGGCCGACGCCACCACGCTGACCGAAGCCGGTTATGTGGGGGAAGACGTGGAAAACATCGTCGCCAAGTTGCTGCAGAGCTGCAACTACGACGTGGAGCGCGCGCAGCAGGGCATCGTCTACATCGACGAGATCGACAAGATCACCCGCAAGTCCGACAACCCCTCCATCACGCGCGACGTGTCGGGCGAAGGTGTGCAGCAGGCCCTGCTCAAGCTCATCGAAGGCACCATGGCTTCGGTGCCTCCCCAGGGCGGGCGCAAACACCCGAACCAGGACTTCCTGCAGGTCGACACCACCAACATCCTGTTCATCTGCGGTGGTGCGTTCGCCGGGCTGGAGAAGATCATTGAAAACCGCACCGAGGCCTCGGGCATTGGTTTTGGTGCTGTGGTCAAGAGCAAGAAGCAGCGTAGCCTGACCGATGCGTTCAAGGAGATCGAGCCCGAGGACCTGATCAAATTCGGTTTGATCCCCGAGCTCGTGGGACGTGTGCCGGTGATTGCCGCGCTGTCCGAGCTCAGCGAGGATGCGCTGGTCGAGATCTTGACCGAGCCCAAGAACGCCGTGGTCAAACAGTTCTCGCGGCTGTTGTCCATGGAAGGTGCCGAACTGGAAGTGCGTCCGGCGGCGCTCAAGGCGATCGCCCGCAAGGCGCTGGCGCGCAAGACCGGCGCCCGTGGCCTGCGCTCGATACTGGAAAACGCGCTGATCGACACCATGTTCGAGCTGCCAGGCATGAGCAATGTGGAGAAGGTGGTGGTGGACGAGTCCACCATCGAAGAGAACAAGCCACCGCTGCTGGTGTACCGCGAAGCGGCCAAGCAGGCTTGAGGCGTTGCCCGCACGCGATGTGAGTGCGTGCCGAAGTTGACGATGCGTCCGGTTGATATCGCCCGCATCAACCCCATCTGACCATTTTGTTGAGGTTGAGAAATGTCCGGACAAACCCCCCTCCCTAGCACACCGGTTGAACTGCCCCTGTTGCCCCTGCGCGACGTGGTGGTGTTCCCGCACATGGTGATCCCCTTGTTTGTGGGTCGCCCGAAAAGCATCAAGGCGCTTGAGGCCGCGATGGAGGCTGAGCGCCGCATCATGCTGGTGGCGCAGAAAGCCGCCGCCAAGGACGAGCCGTCGACCGACGACATGTTCGAGATGGGCTGCGTCGCCACCATTTTGCAGATGCTCAAGCTGCCCGACGGCACGGTGAAGGTGCTGGTCGAAGGCGTGCAGCGCGCCAAGGTGCTGTCGATCAGCGATGGCGAGAGCCATTTTGTCGCCAGCGTCCATCCGGTGGACCCCGCGGTGGAGCGCGCCAACATGCAGTCGACCGAACTGGAAGCGCTGCGCCGTGCGGTGATGCAGCAGTTCGACCAATACGTCAAACTCAACAAGAAGATCCCATCGGAAATCCTGACCTCGATCTCCAGCATCGACGATCCTGGCCGCTTGGCCGACACCATCGCGGCCCATCTGCCGCTCAAACTCGAATCCAAGCAGGTCGTGCTCGATCTGGACCTGGTCAACAAGCGGCTGGAAAACCTGTTTGAACAGCTTGAGCGCGAGGTTGACATTCTCAATGTCGACAAGAAGATCCGTGGTCGCGTCAAGCGCCAGATGGAGAAGAACCAGCGCGACTTCTACTTGAACGAACAGGTCAAGGCGATCCAGAAGGAGCTCGGTGAAGGCGAAGAGGGCGCCGACATCGAAGAAATCGAAAAGAAGATCAAGGCCGCCAAGATGCCCGCCGAGGCGCGCAAGAAGGCCGACGCCGAGTTCAAGAAGCTCAAGCTGATGTCGCCCATGTCGGCCGAAGCCACCGTGGTGCGCAACTACATCGATGCCCTGGTCGCTTTGCCCTGGAGCAAGAAGACCAAGATCAAGCACGATCTGGCACACGCCGAGGTTGTGCTCAACGAGGATCACTACGGTCTGGACAAGGTCAAGGACCGCATTCTCGAATACCTCGCGGTGCAACAGCGCGTGGACAAGGTCAAGGCACCCATCCTGTGCCTGGTCGGTCCTCCGGGGGTGGGCAAGACCTCGCTGGGGCAATCGGTCGCCAAGGCCACGGGCCGCAAGTACGTGCGCATGGCGCTGGGCGGCATGCGTGACGAGGCAGAGATCCGTGGCCATCGCCGCACCTACATCGGCGCCATGCCGGGCAAGGTCCTGCAGAGCCTGTCCAAGATCGGCACGCGCAATCCGCTGTTTCTGCTCGACGAGATCGATAAACTCGGGACCGACTTCCGGGGTGACCCCTCGAGCGCGTTGCTGGAGGTGCTGGATCCTGAACAGAACCACACCTTCGGTGATCACTACGTCGAGGTGGACTTTGATCTGTCCGACGTGATGTTTGTCGCCACCTCGAATTCGATGAACATTCCGCCGGCGCTGCTGGATCGCATGGAGGTGATTCGCCTGTCGGGTTACACCGAGGACGAAAAGACCAACATCGCCATTCGCTACCTGCTGCCCAAACAGCTGAAGAACAACGGGATTCGCGAGGGTGAGCTGGAGGTGCATGAAGACGCCGTGCGCGACATCGTGCGTTACTACACCCGTGAGGCGGGTGTGCGTTCACTCGAACGTGAACTCTCCAAGATCTGTCGCAAGGTGGTCAAGGGCGTTCTGCTCAAGAAGTACACCCCCACGGTGGTGGTGGACGCCGAGAACCTCAGTGAATTCCTGGGCGTGCGCAAATACAGCTACGGGCGTGCCGAAGCGCAGAACCAGGTGGGACAGGTCGTGGGCCTGGCCTGGACCGAGGTCGGTGGCGATCTGCTGACCATCGAGGTGGCCATCATGCCCGGCAAGGGCGTGATCACACGGACCGGTTCGCTCGGCGATGTGATGAAGGAGTCGGTGGAGGCGGCGCGCACGGTGGTGCGCAGCCGTGCCCGGTCACTCGGCATCAAGGACGAACAGTTCGACAAGCGAGACATCCACATCCATGTGCCCGATGGCGCCACGCCCAAGGACGGTCCGAGCGCCGGTGCGGCCATGACGACGGCGCTGGTGTCCTCGCTCACGGGCATCCCTGTGCGTGCCGACGTGGCCATGACCGGCGAGATCACCCTGCGTGGTGAAGTCACCGCCATCGGTGGCTTGAAGGAGAAGCTTTTGGCGGCTTTGCGTGGTGGCATCAAGACCGTGATCATTCCGGAGGAAAACGTGAAGGATCTGGCCGAGATTCCCGACAACGTGAAGCAGGGCCTGGAGATCGTTCCCGTCAAATGGATCGACAAGGTGTTGGCCATTGCACTGGAGCGCCAGCCGGTTCCCCTGACCGACGAAGAGGTGGCAGCGCAGGTGGCGGCCGCGTCCGTGCGCCCGGCGGCACCCGCGCCCGATGCGGTGAAACACTGAGTCAAAAAATTTTCGGGGGCTTGAAAAGAGGCGTTTTTCTGCGCTAGAATTCCAGCTTCTGACAAACATCAGAAACATGCGGGAATAGCTCAGTTGGTAGAGCGCAACCTTGCCAAGGTTGAGGTCGCGAGTTCGAGTCTCGTTTCCCGCTCCAGTATTGAAAAGGGAAGCCCGGCTTCCCTTTTTTGTCAGTTGTGAGGGATTGGTTTATCCGGTCGTTCGCATTGGGCGCGATAGCAAATCGGTTATGCAACGGATTGCAAATCCGTCTAGCCCGGTTCGACTCCGGGTCGCGCCTCCAGTCACTGACAGGCAACAGATCGTGCGGGAATAGCTCAGTTGGTAGAGCGCAACCTTGCCAAGGTTGAGGTCGCGAGTTCGAGTCTCGTTTCCCGCTCCAGATTCGAAAAAGGGAAGCCCTGGCTTCCCTTTTTTCATTTCTTTGTGCTCTTTTGGGTGTTGCGTGACCAGTGGCTGCACCAAGGGGGCCTCTGTCGAACCTGCGACAATCAAAGGTCGCCTCGATGGTGAAATTGGTAGACACAGCGGACTTAAAATCCGCCGCTTTCCCGTGAGGGGGCGTACCGGTTCGACCCCGGTTCGAGGCACCAGGCCCTAGGATTTTTCCGGTTTCGCCGGTACAGTGAGTTTCCATGACCCGATACAACGCGCCGTTCGAAATCCATGTGCATGGGGATGTGCCCCTGCGTGAGGATGTCGAGTTCGGCCAGATCCAGGAGGCGCTCAAACCTCTGTGGCAATACGCGGGCGCTCGCTCGCTGGCGGCCGCTGCGGAGAGCACCTACGAAGACGAACCGGGCATCCGCTTCGACGCCGCAACCCATGTGTTGCAGATGTGCTGGACGGTTCCTGGTGACGAGGACTTTCGTCAGGTGATCGAAGAGGCCTGCATGGGGCTCAATGAAATTGCCTCGGCGGGTGCACCGCTCGAGGTGTCGTTCTACGATGCCGAGTTCGACGAGGAAGATGATTCCTCTGAAGAAGAGGCCCGCGACGATTTCATGATGTGTTTTGTAGGCCCCACGCCGGCGGCCATCATGCAGGTGCAGCGGGACCTGCTGGTGCAGGACGTGATCCATGTCATGGAGCGTCATTTTGATGCGGCTGAGCTCGCGGACGTGGTCGGTGCCATCGACAAGCTGTTCACCGAGCGTTTCGATGCCCTGGTCAACTCCATGCAATTGGGCAAACCACCGAGGGGTCACGGTGGCTCCTCCGGCCATGGCGGCCCGCGCAAGCCCCGCCATTTGCACTGATGGTGAACCCGGTGCGGTTCTTCACGCACCGCGACTAGACTGCGCAATAGGGCGGTCGCCGACCGCCATCTGACCGGAGCGGCGGCGATGGCCCTGTTTTCTTCCGAATCCCTGAACCCGGGCGTGCGCAAGCGCGAGGTGTTTGGCTGGGCGATGTACGACTTCGCCAATTCCGGCTACACCACCGTGGTGCTCACGGCGGTCTTCGCGGCCTACTTCGTGGGTTCTGTGGCCGGGGGGGCAGATTGGGCCACGTTCGCCTGGACCCTGGCCTTGAGCGCATCGCACGTGGTGGTCATGTTCACAATCCCCGCTCTGGGGGCGTGGGCCGACCGGCATGCCGCCAAAAAACGGTTGCTGATGCTCTCGACGGTGGGCTGCGTGCTGGCCACGGCGGCGCTGGCCCTGGTCGGTCCCGGCGCGGTGGTGCTGGGCATGCTGCTTGTCATGGTTTCCAACGTGTTCTTTGCCTGGGGAGAGTCGCTGATCGCGGCATTTCTGCCCGAGTTGGCACGCCCGGCGGCGATGGGCAGGGTTAGCGGCTGGGGCTGGAGTTTTGGCTATCTGGGCGGCATGCTGGCATTGGGGTTGAGTCTGGTCTATGTGATTTGGGCGCAAGCCCACGGGCAGCCGGCGAGCCAGTTTGTCCCGGTCACCATGCTGATCACGGCTGGCATCTTTGCGGTGGCGTCGGTGTTCACGCTGGGCCTGTTGCGCGAGCGTGCGCAGTCCACGGGTGGGGAGGGTGGTGTTTCGGGCGTCAAAGCTTCGCTGCGGCAGTTGGGAGACACCTTGCGCCGTGCCCGCAACTACCGCGATTTCATGTGGCTGCTGGGTTGTGCCGTGGCCTATCAGGGCGGTGTGGCGGTGACGATCGCGCTCGCTGCGATCTACGCGGAGCAGGTGATCGGCTTCGTGCAGCAAGAAACCATGGTGCTGATCTTCGTGCTCAACATTGCCGCTGCGCTGGGCGCTTTTGCGTTCGGCTACTGGCAGGACCGGCTGGGCCACAAGCTGGCCTTGGGGATCACACTGGTGGGTTGGATTGCCACGTGCATCATCGCTGCCCTCACCACCACCAAGGGCGGTTTCTGGTACGCCGCCGCCATCGCCGGGCTGTGCATGGGTTCGAGCCAGTCGTCGGGCCGGGCGATGGCCGGCATGCTGGCACCGCCCAGACAATTGGCCGAGTTCTATGGTTTGTGGACCTTTGCCACCCGGCTGGCCAGCATCATCGGGCCCTTGAGCTATGGCGCGATCACCTGGGCCACCGGGGGCAATCAGCGGCTGGCCATCGGGTTCACAGCGCTGCTGTTTTTGCTGGGGCTGGTTTTGCTGTTGCCGGTGAACATGGAGCGGGGTCGCCGTGCAGTGTTGTCGGGTCCTGGCCTGGCGAACGCCTGACCTTGCATCACCATCGCGTCGTGCGCCCGTTCAGACGTCCATGTGAGCGGCGCGAACGGATGTCCCGAGCCAGCGCGCCGCGGCTTGCGCCAGCGGTGCCGGGTCGCCGGTGGACAACAGTGTGATCTGCGGTGTACCGGTCTCCGAGCGAGTGGCCTCGGGCAATCCCAGCACAGCGCGCGTGCGGCGTGCGACTGGAGCGCCGGTTTCAACCAGGCGCACGGCGGGTCCCGCCAGCGCCTGCAGGATGTCGGCTGCGAACGGGTAGTGCGTGCAGCCCAGTACCAGGGTGTCCATCGGCTCCGGGGTGTTGGCGTTGGCGCGCAAGGCGTCCAGGTAGCGCGCACACAAGATCCTGGTTGCGGGTTCGTCGCCTCGCTCGATCGCGTCGGCGAGGCCATCGCAGGCTTGGCCATTGAAGTGCAGCGGGCGGCCGGATTCGGACTCGACCCTGGCGCGCAGCCGTGCAAAGCGCTCACTTTCGACCGTGCCGCGCGTGGCGAGCACGCCGATGTGCCCGGTCCGGCTGAGGGCGGCAGCGGGCTTCAGAGCGGGTTCCACGCCGACGATGGGCCAGTCGGGGTGTTGCCGACGCAGGGATTCGATGGCCAGGGCGGTGGCCGTGTTGCAGGCCACCACCAGGGCATCGACTGCATGGTCCTTGCGCAGTCGGGCGGTGATGCGCTGGGCGCGCTCTGCGACCTGCTGGGCACTGCGTTCGCCGTAGGGGGCGTGTGACCCGTCGGCCAGGTAGACGAAATGCGCGTCCGGCATTTCGGCCAGCAGGGCGCGCAGCACGCTCAGGCCGCCCACCCCGCTGTCAAAGACACCGATGGTCTTCAAGCGGCGGCCACCGCGATGCCCTTGAATTCGCCCGAGGCGATGCGCTTGCTCCACTCGGCCGGGCCGGTGATGTGGGCGCTGGTGCCTCCCGCATCCACGGCCACGGTGACCGGCATGTCGACCACGTCGAATTCGTAGATGGCTTCCATGCCCAAGTCGGCGAAGCCCACGACCTTCGCGGTCTTGATGGCCTTGGAGACCAGGTAGGCGGCGCCGCCCACGGCCATGAGGTAGGCCGACTGGTGCTTCTTGATGGCCTCGATGGCGACCGGGCCGCGCTCGGCCTTGCCAACCATGGCGATCAGGCCGGTTTGCGCCAGCATCATCTCGGTGAAACCGTCCATGCGGGTGGCGGTGGTGGGGCCGGCCGGGCCGACCGCTTCGCCCTTGACAGGATCGACCGGGCCGACGTAGTAGATGACACGGTTGGTGAAGTCCACCGGCAGCGGTTCGCCCTTGGCCAGCATGTCCTGGATGCGTTTGTGGGCGGCGTCACGGCCGGTGAGCATCTTGCCGTTGAGCAGCAGGGTCTGGCCGGGTTTCCAGCTGGCCACCTCGGCCGGGGTCAGCGTGTTGAGGTCCACGCGCTGGCTTTTCTGGGTATCGGGCGTCCAGTCCACGTTGGGCCACAGGTCCAGGCTGGGCGGGTCGATGTAGACCGGGCCGCTGCCATCGAGCACGAAGTGGGCGTGGCGCGTGGCCGCGCAGTTGGGGATCATGGCCACCGGCTTGCTGGCCGCGTGCGTGGGGTACATCTTGATCTTGACGTCGAGCACGGTGGTCAGGCCGCCCAGGCCTTGCGCGCCGATGCCCAACGCATTGACCTTGTCAAACAACTCCAGACGCATCTCTTCGACCTTGCTGAGTTGCTCGCCCTTGGCGGCCTTGGCCTGCAGCTCGTACATGTCCAGGTCGTCCATCAGGCTTTCCTTGGCCATCAGCACGGCCTTCTCTGCGGTGCCGCCGATGCCGATGCCCAGCATGCCCGGCGGGCACCAGCCGGCGCCCATGGTCGGCACGGTCTTGAGCACCCAGTCGACCACGTTGTCGCCCGGGTTGAGCATGACCATCTTGGATTTGTTCTCCGAGCCACCGCCCTTGGCCGCGACGGTGACTTCCACCGTGTTGCCCGGCACGATCTCGGTGAAGATCACGGCGGGCGTGTTGTCCTTGGTGTTCTTGCGGTCGAATTGCGGGTCGGCCACGACGCTGGCGCGCAGCGTGTTGTCGGGGTGGTTGTAGCCGCGGCGCACGCCTTCGTTGATGGCGTCGTCCAGGCTGCCGGAAAAACCTTCCCAGCGCACGTCCATGCCGACTTTCAGGAAGACGTTGACGATGCCGGTGTCCTGGCAGATCGGGCGGTGCCCGGTGGCGCTCATCTTGCTGTTGGTCAGGATCTGCGCGATCGCGTCCTTGGCGGCTGCGCTCTGCTCGCGTTCGTAGGCACGGGCCAGGTGGGCGATGTAGTCGGCCGGGTGGTAGTAGCTGATGTACTGCAGGGCGGCTGCGACGGATTCGATCAGGTCGTTCTGACGGATGCTCGTGGTCATGGCGTGGGCTTGAGGTTGACGTGGAGAAAGGGTGCCGCAGTGGCTGGGCGGCGCAATGTCTGCTACGGTGAGCGCAACCCCTTATTTTGACAGGTTGAACCCTGTCGCCGGCTGACACCAGGAGGCACGCATGGACTCCCGCATCGAGCACGACACCATGGGCTCCATTGCCGTTCCGGCGGAGCGACTGTGGGGGGCGCAGACGCAGCGTTCTCTGGAGCATTTCGACATTTCGGGGGAGCGGATGCCGCCTGAATTGATCCGTGCGCTGGTCCGGGTCAAGCGGGCCTGTGCCGTGGTGAACCAGAGCCTGGCCGGCCTGGCGCCCGACAAGGCGAAAGCCATCGAGGCCGCGGCCGGCGAGGTGATTGACGGGCGGTGGGATGCCGAGTTCCCGTTGGTGATCTGGCAGACCGGCTCAGGCACGCAGACCAACATGAACGCCAACGAGGTGCTGGCCAATCGCGCCAGCGAGTTGTTGGGTGGCAAGCGTGGCCAGCGGCGGCTGGTGCACCCGAACGACGACGTCAACCGCAGCCAGTCGTCCAACGATGTGTTTCCCACCGCGATGCATCTGGCGGCGGTGGACGGGCTGGTGCGGGCGCTGCTGCCCGCGCTGGGTGGCTTGCACGACACCCTGGCCGCGAAAGCCGTGTTGTTCGATGGCATCGTGAAGATCGGGCGCACCCATTTGCAGGACGCCACACCGCTCACCCTGGGGCAGGAGGTGTCCGGCTGGGCTGCCCAGCTGGCGCATGCCGAGCGGCACATCCGGGCCGCGCTGCCGCACCTGTGCGAACTGGCTCTGGGTGGCACGGCTGTGGGGACCGGTTTGAACGCGCCTGTGGGGTTCGACGCGGCGGTGGCGGCCGAACTGGCCCGGGACACCGGTTTGCCGCTGGTCACGGCACCCAACAAGTTCGAGGCGCTGGCCAGTTGCGATGCGCTGGTGCACGCACACGGCGCACTCAAGGGGTTGGCCGCGAGTCTGATGAAGATCGCCAACGACGTGCGCTGGCTCGCCAGCGGCCCTCGCAGCGGGCTGGGAGAGCTGTCGATTCCCGAAAACGAACCTGGCTCGTCCATCATGCCGGGCAAGGTCAACCCCACGCAGTGCGAAGCGCTCACCATGTTGTGTTGCCAGGTGATGGGCAACGACGTGGCCATCAACATGGGTGGCGCCTCGGGCAACTTCGAACTCAATGTGTTCCGCCCCATGGTGGCTCACAACTTCCTGCAAAGCGTGCGCCTGCTGGCCGATGGCATGGCCAGCTTCAACGGCCATTGCGCACTCGGCATCGCGCCGAACATCGAGCGCATCGGCGAATTGGTGGAACAGTCCTTGATGCTGGTGACCGCGCTCAATCCGCACATCGGCTACGACCGGGCCGCCGAGATCGCGAAGAAAGCGCACCGGGACGGGACGACGTTGCGCGAAGCGGCGCTGGCATCCGGTCATGTGAGCGCTGAGCAGTTCGATCAGTGGGTGGTGCCCGGCGAGATGACCGGTCGTTGATGCCGTCTGTGTGTCAGAACGCAACAAGCGGCCACCCGGCCGCTTGTTGCGTTGTCCCGGTTGTGAACGATCAGTGGTCGTCGGTCGCCGGACGGGCCATCAGCCGATCGGTCATCGCAATCGCCATGGCACTGAGCAGGAACACCACGTGGATGATGGTCTGCCACATCAAGACCTTCAGATCGTAGTTGGCGGCGTTGATGAAGGTCTTGAGCAGGTGGATCGAGCTGATGCCGATGATGGCCGTGGCCAGCTTGACCTTGAGCACCGAGGCGTTCACGTGGCTCAGCCACTCGGGCTGGTCCGGGTGGCTCTCCAGGTTCATGCGGCTCACGAAGGTCTCGTAGCCACCCACGATCACCATGATCAGCAGGTTGGAGATCATGACCACGTCGATCAAGGCGAGCACCACCAGCATGATGATGGTTTCGTTGAGGGTGGTGATGTCGAACGACTCCTTGTAGCCAATGCTCTTGACCAGCGCGGCCAGCGCGTCCTTGTTGCCGAAAGCGGCCTCGATCAAATGGACCAGTTCGACCCAGAAATGGAACACATAGATGCCCTGGGCCAGGATCAGGCCCAGGTAGAGCGGCAATTGCAGCCAGCGGCTGGCAAAGATCAGGTTGGGCAGGGCCTGGAGCGTGCGGGGCGTTTTGACGGGGTCGGTCATGGAGGGTACAAATGCAGGGGGAATGCGGGCAGGCACAATGTATGCGAGGAAGATTGTAGGTCTGTGACGCATCGGCGCTTGCGGGCGTTGGCGCTGCCGGCTTCCCCGGGGGAGCCGGCCCGCCGCTCGTGTCTATGTAAGTGGCTCGTAAGAGCCTTTGCGCACATTCAAAGAGTCAACCGTTCCCACTACACCTGAGGAGACTGCCCATGTCCACACCTTCGACGTCCATTGAATCCACCCTGGTCGAGAACCGTGTTTTTGAGCCCACGGAGGCGACTGTCAAGGCCGCCCGGATCTCGGGTATGGATGCCTACAACGCGCTGTGCGCCGAGGCGGAAAACGACTTCGAAGGTTTCTGGGCCCGGCGTGCTCGCGAAACGCTCACCTGGCACAAGCCATTCACCAAGACGCTGGACGAATCGAATGCGCCGTTCTTCAAGTGGTTTGAAGACGGTGAACTCAATGCCTCCTACAACTGCCTGGATCGCCACATGGGCACTCCGGTGGAGAACAAGACCGCCATCATCTTCGAAGCCGATGGTGGCGAAGTGACCAAGGTGACCTACAAGGAACTGCTGGGCAAAGTGTCGCAATTTGCGAATGCCTTGAAGGCCCGTGGCGTGAAAAAAGGTGACCGTGTGGTCATCTACATGCCCATGACCATCGAGGGTGTGGTCGCCATGCAGGCTTGCGCACGCATCGGTGCAACCCACAGCGTGGTGTTCGGTGGCTTCTCGGCCAAGGCGCTGCAGGAGCGCATCCAGGACGCGGGCGCTGTGGCTGTGATCACCGCCAACTACCAACTGCGTGGCGGCAAGGAACTGCCGCTCAAGGCGATCGTGGACGAAGGCATCGCCATGGGTGGCTGCGAGTGCATCAAGGACGTGATCGTGTTCCAGCGCACGCCCACGGCGGTGAACATGGTGGCTGGCCGCGACAGCTTCATGCACGACGTGATGGCCGGCCAGTCCACCGACTGCCCGGCCGAAATGGTGGGTGCCGAGCACCCGCTGTTCGTGCTCTACACCTCCGGCTCCACCGGCAAGCCCAAGGGCGTTCAACACAGCACGGGCGGTTACCTGCTGTGGGCCAGCCTGACCATGCAGTGGACCTTCGACCTGCAGGACAAGGACATCTTCTGGTGCACCGCCGACATCGGCTGGATCACCGGTCATACCTATGTGGCCTACGGCCCGCTGGCTGCGGGTGCCACGCAGATCGTGTTCGAAGGTGTGCCGACCTACCCGAATGCGGGTCGCTTCTGGCAGATGATCGAGCGCCACAAGTGCACGATCTTCTACACCGCTCCCACCGCCATCCGCTCGCTGATCAAGGCCGCCGAGGGCGATGAAAAGGTGCACCCCGCACGCTCCGATCTGAGCAGCCTGCGCATCCTGGGCTCGGTCGGCGAACCGATCAACCCCGAAGCCTGGATGTGGTACTACAAACACGTGGGCGGCGAGCGCTGCCCCATCGTGGACACCTTCTGGCAGACCGAAACCGGCGGCCACATGATCTCCCCGCTGCCGGGCGCCACGCCGCTGGTGCCGGGCTCGTGCACATTGCCACTGCCGGGCATCACCACCGCCATCGTTGACGAAGCCGGCATGGACGTGCCCAACGGGTCGGGCGGCATCCTGGTGGTCAAGAAGCCTTGGCCTTCGATGATCCGCACCATCTGGGGCGACCCGGAGCGTTTCAAGAAGAGCTATTTCCCCGAGGAACTCAAGGGCTACTACCTGGCCGGCGACGGTGCGGTGCGCAGTGCCGACCGTGGCTACTTCCGCATCACCGGCCGCATCGACGACGTGCTCAACGTCTCGGGCCACCGCATGGGCACGATGGAGATCGAGTCGGCGCTGGTGGGCAAGACCGACCTGGTGGCCGAAGCGGCCGTGGTGGGGCGTCCGGATGATCTGACGGGCGAAGCCATTGTGGCTTTCGTGGTGCTCAAGCGTTCGCGTCCGACGGGTGACGAGGCCAAGGCCATTGCCAAGGTGCTGCGCGACTGGGTGGGCAAGGAAATCGGTCCGATCGCCAAGCCCAAGGACATCCGGTTTGGTGACAACCTGCCCAAGACCCGCTCGGGCAAAATCATGCGCCGCCTGTTGCGTTCCATCGCCAAGGGCGAGGCCATTACCCAGGACACCTCCACGCTGGAGAATCCGGCCATCCTCGATCAGTTGTCGGAAAACAATTGATTCCGGTGCAGGGCATGTCGCCGTGCCCGGCCAATAAAAAACCCGCTGAACATCAGCGGGTTTTTTATTGGGTCAATGGCCCGTCGCTTATTTCAGGCTCAGCACCCAGGTGGCCAGCTTCTTGGCCTCGGCCGGGTTGACCTGCGTGTTGGCGGGCATAGGGATGGCGCCCCAGACACCCGAGCCACCCTTGACGATCTTGGCGGCGAGCATGTCCGCCGCCTTGGCATCGCCAGCGTATTTCTTGGCGACGTCCTTGTAGGCCGGGCCTACCAGTTTCTTGTCCACCGCATGGCAGGCCATGCAGTTCTTGCTTTTGGCGAGGGCTTCGTCGGCCATGGCCGGAGCGGAGATGGCGGCCATGGCGGCCATAATCAGAAGAGCGCGTTTCATGGAGTTATCCTCGTGGGTGAAAAATGAAAATGTCACGGTCCCGATTCTACCGATTCGGATTTTCGTGAAGCGCAGGCTTACAGTTTCTTGCCGGGCTTTATCAGCCCTTTACCGGAGGGTGTGATGTTTCTCCTGATTGCGGGCGTTGCCTTGACCATTTGGAACTATATGCGGATCGGTCTGGTCGCCGATTCGTCGTGGTGGTGGGTGTTGTCGCCTTTTCTCATGGCCATGGCCTGGTGGGCCTGGGCCGATGCCACGGGCTACACCAAGCGCAAGCAGATGGAGAAGATGGACAAGAAGAAACAGGACCGGATCGAGAAACAGCGCGAGGCCCTGGGCCTCAAGTCCAAGCGGCGCTCGCGGTAGGCGGTCGGTGCCTGGGGCAGGCCCTGCAGCCGGTCTGGTCTGACTTCACTCCGGTCAATAGTTGTCCAGCACGGCCCCTTGGCTGGCGCTGGACGCGTTGAAGGCAAATTTGGCCTGCACGCCTCGGGTGTAGCGCGGCGCGGGTGCCGTCCAGGCCGCACGTCGTTTCGCGATCTCGGCGTCGGGCACATGGAGTTCCAGCAGCAAGCGGTGTGCGTCGATCGTGATGTGATCGCCTTCCTGCACCAGTCCGATCGTGCCGCCGACCGCCGCTTCGGGCGCCACGTGGCCCACCACCATGCCCCAGGTGCCGCCGGAGAAACGCCCATCGGTGATCAGGCCCACGCTCTCGCCCAGTCCGGCGCCGATCAGGGCGCCCGTGGGCGCCAGCATCTCGGGCATGCCGGGCCCTCCCTTGGGGCCGAGGTAGCGCAACACCATCACGTCACCGGCCACGATGTGGCCGTCCAGGATGGCTTTGAGCGCAGACTGCTCGTCGTCGAACACGCGGGCAGGGCCGGTCATGACCGGATTCTTCAGGCCGGTGATCTTGGCCACGCAGCCTTCGGGTGACAGATTGCCTTTGAGGATGGCCAGGTGGCCGTGTTCGTACAACGGCCGATCGAGCGGCCGGATCACGTCCTGGTCGGCGCGCGGGGTATCGGGCACGTCCTTGAGCGCCTCGGCAATGGTCTGGCCCGTGATGGTGAGGCAGTCGCCGTGCAGCAGGCCGGCGTTGAGCAGCATTTTCATGACCTGAGGAATGCCGCCGGCCTTGTGCAGGTCGACCGCGAGGTATTGGCCGCTGGGTTTGAGGTCGCACAGCACGGGAATCTTCTGGCGCACGCGCTCGAAGTCGTCGATGGTCCACTCCACCTCGGCCGCATGCGCAATGGCCAGAAAGTGCAGCACCGCGTTGGTGGACCCGCCTGTGGCCATGATCACGGCGACCGCGTTCTCAATGCTCTTGCGCGTGACGATGTCGCGGGGCTTGATGTCTTGTCGGATGGCTTCGATCAGCACCCTGGCCGATTCCCTGGCCGAGTTCGTCTTTTCGTCGTGGGGGTTGGCCATGGTGCTGGAGTAGGGCAGCGAAATGCCCAGCGCCTCGAAGGCCGATGACATGGTGTTGGCGGTGTACATGCCGCCGCACGAGCCGGTCCCCGGGATGGCGCGCTGCTCGATCTCGTGCAGGTCGTGGTCGCTGAGCCTGCCGGCGGCGTTCTGGCCCACGGCTTCGAACACGCTCACGATGTTGAGGTCCTGGTCCTTGTAGCGGCCTGGCAGGATGGTGCCGCCATACACATAGATCGCGGGCACGTTGGCGCGCAGCATGCCCATCAGACCGCCCGGCATGTTCTTGTCGCAGCCACCGATGACCACCACGCCGTCCATCCACTGGCCCTGCACGCAGGTCTCCACGCAGTCGGAGATGACCTCGCGCGACACCAGCGAATACTTCATGCCTTCTGTGCCCATGGCCATGCCATCGGAAATGGTGGGAGTGCCAAACACCTGTGCGTTGCCGCCGGCCTCTTCGATGCCCGCGATGGCCGCATCGGCCAGCTTCTGCAGGCCCGAGTTGCAGGGTGTGATCGTGCTGTGGCCGTTGGCCACACCGACCATGGGTTTGACGAAGTCGCCTTCCTCGTAGCCCATGGCGTAGTACATGGACCGGTTGGGCGCGCGCGACTTGCCCTGGGTGATGTGCGCACTGCGGCGGTTGATCGGAAGGATGGGGATGGGCGTGTTGTCGGCCATGGGGTGTCTCCGTGGGTGGGCTGGTTCGGCCGCGCCGGGCCGTTGCGGGGCGTCGGCTGGGCAAGCTTCGCTTATAGCCCACGGGGCAATCACCCCTGGCCCGTGGGAGATAATCGAAGACGCGATTTTTCCTGTCCCCGAATTCCCCCAGACGAAAAACCACCATGCCCGCATACCGTTCCAAGACCTCCACCGCCGGCCGCAACATGGCGGGCGCCCGCTCGCTGTGGCGTGCCACCGGCATGAAGGACGGCGACTTCGACAAGCCCATCATCGCCATCGCCAATTCCTTCACCCAGTTCGTGCCCGGCCACGTGCACCTGAAGGACCTGGGCCAGCTCGTGGCGCGTGAGATCGAGGCCGCCGGGGGCGTGGCCAAGGAGTTCAACACCATCGCGGTGGACGACGGCATCGCCATGGGGCACGACGGCATGCTGTATTCGCTGCCCAGCCGCGACATCATTGCCGACTCGGTCGAGTACATGGTCAACGCGCACTGCGCCGATGCGCTGGTCTGCATTTCCAACTGCGACAAGATCACCCCGGGGATGCTGATGGCCGCGATGCGCCTGAACATTCCCGTGGTGTTCGTCTCGGGCGGTCCGATGGAAGCGGGCAAGACCCGCCTGGCGGGCAGCATCGAGATCAAGAAGCTCGATCTGATCGATGCCATGGTGATGGCCGCCGACGTCAAGGTGTCGGATGCCGACCTGGCCGAGGTGGAGCGCTCCGCCTGCCCGACCTGCGGTTCCTGCTCGGGCATGTTCACCGCCAATTCCATGAACTGCCTGACCGAGGCGCTGGGACTCTCGCTGCCGGGCAACGGCACGGTGGTGGCGACCCACGCCGACCGCGAGCAGCTTTTCAAACGTGCCGGTCGCCTGGCGGTTGAACTCTGCCGCCGCTACTACGAGCAGGACGATGCATCCGTGCTGCCGCGTTCCATGGGTTTCAAGGCCTTCGAGAACGCCATCACGCTGGACATCGCGATGGGTGGTTCGACCAACACCATCCTGCACCTGCTGGCGATCGCCCAGGAAGCCGAAATCGATTTCACCATGAAGGACATCGACCGCCTCTCGCGCGTCGTGCCGCAGCTGTGCAAGGTGGCACCGAACACCAACAAGTACCACATCGAAGACGTGCACCGCGCGGGCGGCATCATGGCCATCCTGGGTGAACTGGATCGCGCCGGTAAGCTGCACACCGATGTGCCCACGGTGCACGCCCGGACCATGAAGGACGCGCTGGACCAGTGGGACATCGCGCGCAACCCGAGCGCCGAGGTGCAGACCTTTTACCGGGCCGGTCCGGCCGGTGTGCCCAGCCAGGTGGCGTTCAGCCAGTCCACGCGCTGGCCCAGTCTGGACACCGACCGCGCCGAAGGTTGCATCCGTTCGGGGGCGCATGCCTTCTCGCAAGAAGGCGGGCTGGCCGTTCTGGTGGGCAACATCGCGCTCAATGGCTGCGTGGTGAAAACCGCCGGCGTGGACGACGCGCTGCTGGTGTTTGAGGGCACGGCCCACGTGACCGAGTCTCAGGACGAGGCGGTCGCCAACATCCTGGACGACAAGGTCAAAGCCGGCGACGTGGTGATCGTGCGCTACGAAGGCCCCAAGGGCGGCCCGGGCATGCAGGAAATGCTCTACCCGACCTCGTACATCAAGTCCAAGGGCCTGGGCAAGGCCTGCGCGTTGCTGACCGATGGCCGCTTCTCTGGTGGCACCTCGGGCCTGTCGATCGGCCACTGCTCTCCGGAAGCCGCGGCGGGTGGCGCTATCGGCCTGGTGCGCAACGGCGATCGCATCCGCATCGATATTCCCAACCGCAGCATCAACGTGCTGGTGTCCGACGATGAGCTGGCACAGCGCCGTAGCGAACAGGACGCCAGGGGCTGGAAACCCGCATTGCCCCGCAAGCGCAAGGTGTCCGCAGCGCTCAAGGCCTATGCCTTGCTCGCCATGTCGGCCGACAAGGGCGCCGTGCGCGACCTCTCGCTGCTCGGCGACTGACGCGCGGGGTCGGGTCGGTAGGGCTTGCGTGCACAATCGCTGACCATGTTGATCCATCCTCAAATCGATCCGGTCGCTCTGCAGCTGGGGCCGCTGGCCATCCACTGGTACGGACTGACCTACCTCGCGGCCTTCGGCCTGTTCATGCTCTTGGCCAATGCGCGGTTGCGCCACGAGCCCTTTGCCTCCGTGCGCCAGCCCTCGCCCTGGACCCGGCGCGACACCGAAGACATCCTGTTCCTGGGTGTGATGGGTGTGGTGCTCGGGGGGCGCATCGGGTATTGCCTGTTCTACAAACCCGCGTACTACCTGGCGCATCCGCTGGAGGTGTTCGCGGTCTGGCAGGGCGGCATGAGCTTTCATGGGGGTCTGCTGGGCGTGATGGCGGCCATGGTCTGGTACGCCCACAGCCGCCAGCGGCCGTTCATGCAGGTGATGGACTTCGTGGCGCCCTGCGTGCCCACGGGCCTGGCCGCCGGGCGGCTGGGCAACTTCATCAACGGTGAGCTCTGGGGTCGTGTGGCCGACCCGTCCCTGCCATGGGGCATGGTGTTCCGCGGCGCGGGCGATCTGCCGCGCCACCCCTCGCAGGTCTACCAGTTCCTGCTGGAAGGTTTGCTGCTGTTCGTGTTGCTTTGGTTCTATGCGCGCAGGGAGCGCGCGCGCGGGCAGGTGTCGGCGGTGTTCTTGCTCGGCTACGGGGTGTTCCGTTTTATCGCCGAGTTTTTCCGCGAGCCCGATGCCCACCTCGGCTTGCTGTCGCTGGGCATGAGCATGGGCCAATGGCTGTGCGTGCCCATGATTCTGGCAGGTGCGTTCATGTGGTGGTGGTTCGGTCGGCGTGGGGGTGCGGGCGCAGGAGCGTCCTTGTGAGTCCCTCTGGCCGGGTCGATTCCCGGATCGACGGCGGGCTGGCCCGTGTCACGCTGTGCCACCCGGGCAAGTTCAACGCCATGTCGCGGCCCATGTGGCGCGAACTGCGCCGGGTCTTTGAAGAACTGGCGCTCAGTGAAACCGTGCGCTGCGTGCTGGTGCAAGGCCACGAGGGGCATTTCTGCGCGGGCGGAGATATTTCGGAGTACCCGGATTTCCGCTTTGACGAAGCGGCGCTCAGAGCGTTTCACGAGGACGACGTCTGGGGTGGGTTGAGCGCCATGCTGGATTGCGACCTGCCTGTCGTGGCGCAGATCGCTGGCAACTGCATGGGGGCGGGCCTGGAGATCGCCAGTTGTTGCGACCTGCGCGTGGCCAGCGAATCCGCGCGCTTTGGTGCGCCGATCGCGAAACTGGGCTTCCCCATGGCGCCGCGTGAAGCCCAGTTGGTGGCCCATGCGGTCGGGGAGCTGACCGCGCGCGAAATGCTGCTGGCCGCGGCCGTGTTGCCCGCAACCGAGATGAAGGCCCGTGGTTTTCTCAACCGGGTACTGCCCGTGGACACCTTGGACACGGAAATACGCACTTTGATCGACGGCATGATCCGGCTGAGTCCGCTGGCTGCGCGCCTGAACAAGCAGACACTGCGCGCGCTCGGTGGGCGAGGGCAGGGCGTTGACTCTTCTGCCGCGCTGCTGGCGGGTGCTTACCGGTATGCGGACAGCGCCGAACACATCGAAGGCATATCTGCCTTCCTGGCCAAACGGCCGCCCCAGTTCTGATACCGACTCTCATGCGCAACCACAGTCTTTTTGCCGCGCTGCGCGCGGCGTTTCCGACCGACCTGGATGCCTGTGCCATTGAAACAGCGGGTGGCGCGGGACCAGCGCTGCGCTACTCGTGGCGCGACCTGGACCATGCCACGGCCATGGTGGCCAACCTGCTGGCCTCGCTGGAGCTGCCGGCCGGTGCGCGCATCGCCGGGCAGGTCGAGAAATCGGTCGAGGCGCTCATCCTGTACCTCGCCACGCTGCGTGCGGGGTATGTTTTTCTGCCGCTCAATACCGCCTATCAAAGTGCCGAAATCGAGTACTTCATTGGCAACGCCGAGCCTGCGGTGGTGGTGTGCAGTCCGGCCCATTTTGGTTGGGTCTCCAAGATCGCTTTCATGGCGGGTACGCGCCATGTGTTTACCCTGGACGAGGAGCGAGGCGGCAGTCTGCTGGAGCGCGCGGCCCACCACAGCACCGTGCACCAGCCCGCCGTCTGTGCGGCCGACGATCTGGCGGTCATCATCTACACCAGTGGGACCACGGGTCGCAGCAAAGGAGCCATGCTCACGCACGGCAACATGCTCAGCAACGCGCTCGTGCTGCGCGACTATTGGTGCTGGCGAGCGGACGACGTGCTGATCCACGCCCTGCCGATCTTTCATGTGCACGGCCTGTTCGTGGCGGTGCACGGTGCCTTGATCAACGGCAGCTCCATGTTGTGGCTCAACCGTTTTGACGCCCCCACCGTGGTGTCGTTGTTGCCGCGCGCCACCGTGTTCATGGGCGTCCCCACGCTGTATGTGCGTCTGCTGGCCGAGCCGGGGCTGACCCGGCAGCAGGCGGCGCACATGCGTTTGTTCATTTCGGGCTCGGCGCCGTTGCTGATCGAGACCTTTGACACCTGGAAACTGCGCACCGGACACACCATTCTGGAGCGCTATGGCATGAGCGAAACCATCATGCTGACTTCCAACCCCTGCGAAGCCGATCTTCGCCACGATGGGCTCGCCGAACGGCGTGGCGGCACGGTGGGGTTTGCGCTGCCTGGCGTGAACTTGCGTGTGGTGGACGACGCAGAGCATGCATTGACCGCGGGCGAGACCGGTGCGATCCAGGTGCGCGGGCCCAATGTGTTCAAGGGCTATTGGCGCATGCCGGAAAAAACCGCGGAAGAGTTCACGGCCGATGGTTTCTTCAAAACGGGCGATGTGGGGCGCGTGGATGCGCAGGGTTACCTGACCATCGTCGGGCGCAGCAAGGACCTCATCATTTCCGGGGGCTACAACGTCTACCCGGCCGAAATCGAGGGTTTCATCAACGGCTTGCCTGGCGTGGCCGAGAGCGCGGTGGTCGGCGTTCCACACCCGGACTTCGGTGAAGTCGGGGTGGCGGTGGTGATTGCTCGGCCCGGCAGTCGGGTGGATCCCGAGCAGCTCATCGCCAGCCTCAAGGCGCAACTGGCCAATTTCAAGATACCCAAGCGCTGCTTTGTGGTGGACGAACTGCCGCGCAACACCATGGGCAAAGTGCAGAAAAACCTGCTGCGCGAACGGTACAAGGCCCTGTTCATGGGCTGAGGGTCACACGCCACCGACGGGGGAGGTCCGGGGGTGCAAGTGGTGGAGGCCATGTCCCAGGCACAGGGGCGCGCAGAGGCGGTTTGCCACACCGCAACGATGGCATTCTTGGGTGCCAGGCCCACCCGTGGGCCTGGCAAGGGAGTCATCTCAGGACGAGCACCGGAATGTGCGAGTGGGTCAGTACCTGCTGGGTCTCGCTGCCGAGCAACAACCGCTTGAGGCCC
Source organism: Hydrogenophaga taeniospiralis (assembly GCF_020510445.1). Taxonomy (NCBI): domain Bacteria; kingdom Pseudomonadati; phylum Pseudomonadota; class Betaproteobacteria; order Burkholderiales; family Comamonadaceae; genus Hydrogenophaga; species Hydrogenophaga taeniospiralis. Next base: position 3,949,281 of record NZ_JAHBAG010000001.1, on the reverse strand, counting down.
CGGCGGCCATGTGAGGCCATCACGATCAGGTCGCACTTGTTGCGCTTGGCCGCGGCGATGATGGCCTCGGCAATCAGGTCGGACTTCACCGTGATCGGCTTGACCTTCACTTCGCGCAACTGACCGGCCGCCTTCACCGCGTTGACGGCCTCCATGGCCTCGTCCAGCCACTGCTTTTCGATGCGGGCCACTTCGGCCGCTGCGAGCGCCACGCCCCCTTCAAAGTAGGTCTGCGGATAACGCGGGACCACTTTGAGGGCGATCACTTCTGCGCCCGTCAGATCAGCCAGATTGATGCCGTGCTCAACGGCTTGTTGGGAGAGTTTTGAGCCGTCTGTCGCGATCAAAATTCGTTTGTACATGCTGCATCTCCTCGGGCAATTGTTGGAACAGCCATAGACTAGCAAAGAGCGACCGGTTTCGGTTGACTTAAATCAAGCGTGAGGAATGCCACTTGAACTACCCTCGGGGCATGAACGAGGCCGCCACCGCGCCGCCGGTGGGGTCTTTGCTCGCCGATCCGCATCCTGATGGCCAGGCCGTTCAGGAAGAACCCTTTGCGTCTGGTTCACGAGGTTGGCTGGGAGACCATCGCGGGCCACTCACCGTGACCGACGACTTTGGCGTGCTCGACGATCCGGTCGAGCAACAGGAGTTCACGCAGTTCAGCGAGGTGGAGGGCCGAACGACCGCTGAATCGGTGTTGATGGTGCAGGGCATGTATTGCGCGGCCTGTGCCGACACCGTCGAGTGCGTGCTGCAGGACCTGCCTGGTGTGGAGTGGGCACAGGTGCATGCAGCCACGCGGCGGCTCACGCTGCGCTGGGATCCTTCCCGGACCACGGTATCGAGCCTGGCCCGAGCGGTGGGCCAGACCGGGTACCGACTGCTGCCGATGCAGCAGGCACTGTCCATCAGCGAGCGCCTGCGTGAAACGCGTCAGGCCTTGTGGCGTTTGTTCGTGGCGGGCTTTTGTGCCATGCAGGTCATGATGTACGCATGGCCGGCGTACATCACCGAGCCGGGCGAAATCCCTGCCGACATAGACCAGTTGCTGCGCTGGGCCAGTTGGGTGCTGAGTCTGCCGGTGGTGTTTTTCGCCAGTGGTCCCTTTTTCAGCAGCGCCTGGCGCGACCTGCGGCAAGGCAGGGTCGGCATGGACACACCGGTGTCGATCGGCATTCTCGTGACCTTTCTGGCCAGTTCCGCGGCCACCTTCGATCCTTCCGGCGTCTGGGGTCATGAGGTCTGGTTCGACTCGCTGACCATGTTCGTGTTTTTCCTGCTGGGTGGGCGTTACCTGGAACTCAAGGCGCGCGACCGCACGGCTGGCGCGCTCGACAGCCTGATGAACCGCCTGCCCGAAGTGTGCGAGCGGCAGATGCCCGCAGGCGGTTTTGAAACCATGTCGCTCCGTCGTCTGGTCGTCGGGGACGTGGTGCGTGTGCAGGCAGGGCAGGCTTTCCCCGGCGACGGTGACATCTTGAGCGAGTCGGCCACGGTGGACGAGGCCTTGTTGACGGGCGAGTCGCGCCCGGTCACGCGGGCGCAGGGGCAGGGCGTGGTGGCAGGCAGCTTCAATCTGGGTGGCCCGGTGTTGGTGCGGATTGCCCGGCTGGGGCGCGACACCCGGTTCGCGCAGATCGTGGCGCTGATGGAGCGGGCGTCTACCGAAAAGCCCCGTCTGGCCGTGCTGGCCGACCGCATCGCGGCGCCGTTTCTGGTCTTGGTGTTGCTCGCTGCCGCATTGGCCGGTTTCTACTGGTGGCAGATCGATCACACCAAGGCGCTCGGGGTGGCTGTGGCCGTGCTCATCGTCACCTGCCCGTGCGCGCTCTCGTTGGCCACGCCCGCCGCCATGCTCAGCTCGGCCGGTGCGCTGGCGCGGCGCGGCATTCTCGTGCGGCGGCTGCAGGCATTCGAGGCCTTGGCCCAGATCAACGCCGTGGTGTTCGACAAGACGGGCACGCTGACGCATGACCGGCTGGTGCTGGTGGATGTGCGCACACGTGAGGGCGTGGGGCGGGAACAGGCGCTGGCATTGGCCGGAGCGCTGGCCGCGGGCTCTCTGCACCCGGTATCGCGCGCGATAGCACAGGCGGTTTCGGCGGAGCAAGCGGGAGACGTGCCGTCCTTGACGGAGCTGACCGAGGTTGCTGGGCAGGGCATGCAGGCAAGGCGTCCCAGTGGTCCCTGGGTGCGGCTGGGTTCGGCGGCTTTTTGTGGTGCACGCCATGCCGAGCGTTCGACCGACGATTCACCCAGAGCCTTTCTGGCGGACGAGCAGGGCTGGATGGCGACTTTCGAGTTGCAGGAGGGGTTGCGCGCCGATGCCCGGGATGCGGTCGCTGCTTTGCGTGCCATGGGGGTGCGCACCTGGCTGCTTTCCGGCGACCGCGAGAGCGCAGCCATGCAGGTGGGACGGGCCGTGGGGGTGGATCACGTGATCGCTGGCGCCTCGCCCGAGCAGAAGCTGGTCGAAGTGGTGGCCTTGCAGGGGCAAGGCATGAAGCTGGCGATGGTGGGCGATGGTCTCAACGACGGCCCGGTGCTGGCGCGAGCCAATACCTCGTTTGCGCTAGGTCACGCTGCGCCTTTGGCTCAAGCCCAGTCGGACTATGTGATCCAGGGCGGGGAGGTCATGGGCGTGGTCTTGACATTGCGTCAGGCCCGGTCCACGCTGCGCATCGTGCGGCAGAACCTCGTCTGGGCCGCGGTCTACAACCTGGTGAGCGTGCCCTTGGCGCTCGTGGGCTGGATGCCTCCCTGGCTGGCCGGACTCGGCATGGCTGGTAGTTCGTTGCTGGTGATCGTCAACGCGTTGCGCTTGGCGTCCAAAGCCACAGCGGGCGTCCCAGTGACCCCTGTGGGTGCGAGCTCATCCGCATAAAGGCGCGGTATTCACCGCGTTCGATTGATAAAGGTGTTCATCATGGATGTTCTGTATTTGCTGATCCCCATTTCGGTGTTGCTCGTGTTCGCCATCATCGGGGTCTTTTGGTGGGCACTTCAGGCTGGGCAATTCGACAACATCGAACGTGAGGGCGAGCGCATTCTTCGGGGCGATTGACTTAAGTCAAGGTGCATGGAGGGTGCCGTGAGGACACTCCAACAAGCGACATTTATGAGGAGTTCTGTATGTCCGTAACAAGAAAGGCCAGCCAACCGGCGGTCTACAACGACAGTGTGGTCCGCGGGTTTGCCATCATGTCCGTGATCTACGGCGTGGTGGGCATGCTGGTGGGTGTGATCATCGCGGCCCAGTTGACCTGGCCCGAGCTGAACATGGGCATTGAATGGCTGACCTACGGCCGTCTTCGCCCCTTGCACACCAACGCGGTGATTTTTGCGTTTGGTGGGTCGGTGCTGTTTGCGACCAGCTACTACGTGGTGCAGCGAACCTGCCACACCGCCTTGTTCTCGAACAAGCTGGCCTGGCTGACGTTCTGGGGCTGGAACGCGGTGATCGTGGCGGCCGTCGTGTCGCTGCCCCTGGGGCTGACTCAGGGCAAGGAATACGCCGAACTGATCTGGCCGATTGACCTGTTGATCACTGTGGTCTGGGTGTCGTATGCGATCGTGTTCTTCGGCACGGTTGGCACCCGCAAGGTCAAGCACATCTACGTGGCCAACTGGTTCTTTGGTGCCTACATCATCACCATCGCCCTGTTGCACATCTTCAACAACCTGTCCATCCCGACCGGTGCCACGCACTCCTACTCGGCCTACGCCGGCGTGCAGGATGCCATGGTGCAATGGTGGTACGGCCACAACGCGGTGGGCTTCTTCCTGACCGCCGCCTTCCTGGGCATGATGTATTACTTCATCCCCAAGCAGGCCGAGCGTCCGGTCTACTCCTACCGCCTGTCCATCGTCCACTTCTGGGCGCTGATCTTCACCTACATGTGGGCGGGCCCACACCACCTGCACTACACCGCGCTGCCCGACTGGACGCAGTCCGTTGGCATGGTGTTCTCCCTGATCCTGCTGGCTCCCAGCTGGGGCGGCATGATCAACGGCATCATGACGCTGTCGGGTGCCTGGCACAAACTGCGTGACGATCCCATCCTGCGCTTCCTGATCGTGTCCCTGTCGTTCTACGGCATGTCCACCTTCGAAGGCCCGATGATGTCGATCAAGACCGTCAACGCGCTGTCGCACTACACCGACTGGACCGTGGGGCACGTGCACTCCGGCGCTCTGGGTTGGGTGGGGCTGGTGTCCATGGGGTCGCTGTACTACCTGATTCCGCGCCTGTTTGGCCAGAAGAAGATGTATTCGGTGCCTGCCATTGAGTTGCACTTCTGGGTGGCCACCATTGGCATCGTGCTGTACATCGCCGCCATGTGGATTGCCGGTGTGATGCAAGGTCTGATGTGGCGCTCGGTCAACCCCGACGGCAGCCTGACCTACACCTTCGTCGAGTCGGTGAAGGCCACCTTCCCGTTCTATGTGATCCGTCTGCTGGGTGGTGTGCTGTACCTCAGCGGCATGCTGGTCATGCTCTGGAACGTCATCATGACGATGCGTCAGGGCCGTGTCGTGGACGTGCCCGTCCTCGCCGTCAACCCCGCACACGCCTGAGGAGTAGAAACATGGCAAACAACGAAAAAGTCGAAGGCCACGGACGGATCGAGACCAACAACTTCCTCATGATCGTGTTGATCACGCTCGTGGTGGCTGTGGGTGGTCTGGTTGAAATCGTGCCCCTGTTCTTCCAGAAGTCCACCACCACACCGATCGAAGGCCTCAAGCCCTACAGCGCACTGCAGCTGGCCGGTCGTGATGTCTATGTGAGCGAAGGTTGCTACAACTGCCACTCGCAGATGATTCGTCCGTTCCAGGCCGAGACGTTGCGTTATGGCCCTTACTCGGTGGCTGGCGAATTTGTTTACGACCGTCCGTTCCAGTGGGGTTCCAAGCGCACGGGTCCTGATCTGCACCGTGTGGGTGGCCGCTACAGCGATGAATGGCATCGCACCCACCTGACCAACCCACGCGATGTGGTGCCTGAATCGAACATGCCCGCGTACGCATTCCTTGGCGAGAAAGCGGTGAATGCGGACGTCATGCCCAAGCGCATGGAAGTGCTGCGTACGCTCGGCGCGCCTTACACCGACGAAGAGATCGCACAGTCGGTCGAAGCTGTGAAGGGTAAGACCCAGATGGAAGCCGTGATCGCCTATCTGCAGGTGCTGGGCACCGCTCGCAGCGCCAGCCGCCCGGCTGCCGAGGCGGCTCCGGCACCCGCTGCTGCTGATGTGACTCCGGCGGCCGAGGCTGCAGCGCCTACCGCTCCGGCTGTTGAGCCAGCGCCCGCCGCGGCGACTGGTACCAAGCAATAACCGCGGAAGGCCCACCATGGACATCAACGATCTGCGCAGCATCGTCACGGTGGTCAGTTTGCTGACCTTCGTGGGCATCGTGGTATGGGCCTGGTCCAAACGCAACCAGGCCAGCTTTGACGAGGCAGCCCAACTGCCCTTCACTGACGACTAAACCGCGGCACCAACAAGAGAAACATCATGAGCGACTTTACAAGTGATTTCTGGCACCTCTACGTGGGCGGGTTGACACTGGTCAGCATCATCGCCTGCCTGATCCTGCTTTGGATCAGTGGCACCACGAAGGCGAACACCCATGCCGACAACACCACCGGTCACGTCTGGGACGGCGATCTGGCGGAAATGAACAACCCGCTGCCCAGGTGGTGGGTCTATCTGTTCATCATCACGGTGCTCTTCGCGCTGGCCTACGGCGCGCTGTATCCCATGTTTGGCAAGTTCCAGGGTGTACTGGGCTGGAGTTCGCAGGGGCAGCACACCTCCGAGGTTGCAAAGGTGGAGGCGGCCATCGCCCCGATATACGCCAAATTCAACGGCATGACCCCGGAGCAGATCGCTGGCGATGCGCAAGCCATGGCCATTGGTGAGCGTCTGTTCATGAACTACTGTGCCCAGTGCCATGGTTCTGATGCCCGTGGAGCCAAGGGCTTTCCCAACCTGACCGACGGTGACTGGCTGGGCGGTGGTGACCATGCGATCATCAAAAAGACGATTGCTCAGGGCCGTATCGGTGTCATGCCCCCGATGGCTGCTGCCGTGGGCAGTGCTGAAGACGTGCGCAACGTGGCGAACTACGTGCTGAGCCTGTCTGGCAGTCCGCACGACTCCGTGCGAGCCTCCCAGGGCAAAGAAAAGTTCGCTGCCTGTGCGGCCTGCCACGGCATGGATGGCAAAGGGATGGCGGCGGTGGGTGCTGCCAACCTGACCGATGGTACGTGGCTGCATGGCTGGGGTGAAGAAGCCATCATCCGCGCTGTGAACAATGGATTCACCAACCAGATGCCCGGGCAGTCGGCCTTGCTGAACGAAGCGCAGATCAACGTGCTCGCGTCCTACGTCTGGGGCATGTCGAACAAGCCCGCCAATTAAGGCAACCGAGGAGGCTGTGTGGTCGCTTTGACCGCGCAGCCTTTTTTCTTTCACCAACCACGGGTTCCTCGTGACTTCCGCCACGCCAGACGTCAGCAGCAGCAAACCGATCATTCCCATCACCCCGGAACCATCGCAAGGAGATGCTGCCGGCGACGAGGTGATGGTTTCTCTGTACGCTTCTCGCCAGAAAATTTACCCGCGCTCGGTCGCTGGTCTGTTTTCCAAATGGCGGTGGATTGCGGTCTGGATCACGCAGATCGTGTTTTACGGCTTGCCCTGGCTGGAGTGGAATGCGCGTCAAGCGGTGCTCTTCGATCTCGAAGCGCGCCGCTTTTACATTTTCGGCCTGGTGCTCTACCCGCAGGACTTCATCTACCTCACGGGGCTGTTGGTCATTTCGGCGCTGGCACTGTTCCTGTTCACGGCCGTGGCAGGGCGCCTGTGGTGCGGCTACGCCTGTCCACAGACGGTCTACACAGAGATATTCCTGTGGATCGAGAAAAAGGTCGAAGGTGACCGGTCCGCGCGCATGCGGCTCGACCAGTCGCCCCTGTCGGCCGCCAAGTTCAGCAAGAAGTGGATCAAGCATGCGCTCTGGATCTTGTTTGCCCTTTGGACCGGCTTCACGTTCGTGGGCTACTTCACGCCGATTCGTGAGCTGACCTCGCTGTCCCTGGCGGCGTCCCTCGGCCCTTGGCAAACCTTCTGGATCTTCTTCTACGGGTTTGCCACCTATGGCAATGCCGGCTTCATGCGCGAACAGGTCTGCAAGTACATGTGCCCCTATGCGCGCTTCCAGAGCGCGATGTTCGACAAGGACACGATGATCGTCACTTACGACGAGAAACGTGGTGAGCCGCGTGGACCGCGTTCCAAGAAGGCGGACCCGAAAGCCCTGGGCCTGGGTGCGTGTGTGGATTGCACCTTGTGTGTGCAGGTCTGTCCCACCGGGATCGACATTCGAAAAGGTCTGCAATACGAGTGCATCGGTTGCGGGGCTTGCATCGATGTCTGCGATGAGGTGATGGACAAGGTGGGCTATCCACGTGGCCTTATCAAATACTCCACGCAAAATGGCATGGCGCAAGGGTGGAGCACCCAGCAGATGATCCGCCGCGCGATGCGCCCAAGGGTCTTGGTGTATTCCGGCATTCTGCTGACCATCACCCTCGCCGTGATGATCAGCCTCTTCTTGCGCACCCCCCTCAAGGTCGACGTCATTCGTGATCGCGGCGTGCTGGCTCGCATGGTGGAGCAGGGGCGCATCGAAAACGTGTTCAGGCTGCAGGTCATGAATGCGACCGAAAGCACGCAGCGCTACGTGATCAGCGTGTCGGGGTTGCAGGGCATCACCATCGCGTCGGAAGCCGAGATTGAAGTGTTGCCCACGGAAGTCCGGTCTGCGGTGCTGCGGGTGCAGGTGCCACCCGATACGGCACCCAGCGGGTCCCACCCGATCCACTTCGAGATCCGGTCCACAGGGGATGAGGCATCCCAGGTAACCGAAAAAGCAGCCTTTCTTATCCCGCGCTGAAATGCGGACGTCGCCCATCCACCGACCACTCTGGAGTCTTCAATGAATACCGCAACCCTCAAAAATCCGGACCCTAAGCCTTCTGTCTCCTGGTGGCGCGTTCCACACATGTGGCTGGTGGTGGGGGGACCATTGCTGGTGGTGGTCGCGAGCATCATCACCGCAGTCATTGCGGTGAAGGGCGCCGATCCTGTGCTCGACAAGGAAGACTACGAGCGCAATCTCCAGGCCGCGCGGTCGCTGCAAGGGCAGGCCCGCATTGACGCGCTGATCCAGCTGCAGCCCGCCCACCAGGCGCGCAATCATGCGGCCTCGCCGGTGGTTCCAACCGACGAATAGGTGTGTGATGATTAGATCTTCGTGAGGCGCATCACGACAACTCCCGAGTCAGCGACGGAACCCAAGGAGACAAAACAATGTGGGCTCAGCGATGGATGTGGATTGCATGGCCGGCTTTTCTGGTGGCCGCCGTACTGGAGATGATCGTGTTTGCCATGGTCGATCCCAGTGATCTGCACTGGTTCGGGCAACCACTCGAGATGTCCAGACAGGCTGTCTACACAATGGCCTTCTTTGTTTTCTGGGTGGTGACCATGGTGTCGAGCTCACTCACGGCGCTTTTGTCCATGTCCCCGTTCGAGGTCAACCGTTGCCCCGTTCCGCTGGAGGAGCGACCTCGCGACTGCGCCAAGAACGGTTCGTGTTCCTGAAGCAGTTTGTTGCTCAAAAATCAAGCCCCGCCCGAGCAGTCTCGGCGGGGCTTGATTTTTGGGGTGTGTCGGATGCGGGCCAGAAGCCGCTGCCTGAGTTCAGCGACAGGACTGTGGGTTGACGATCTGTTTGAGCGCGTCGGTGTTCTTGATGTGAACGTAGCGTTGCTTGACCTCGATCGTGCCTTCCTCGACGAACTTCGAGAACGTGCGGCTCACCGTCTCAAGCTTCATGCCGAGGTAGCTCCCGATTTCTTCCCGGGTCATGCGAAGAATCAGCTCCGACTGCGAGAAGCCTCGGGCATGCAGGCGCTGTACCAGATTGAGCAGGAAGGCGGCCAGCCGCTCTTCCGCCCTCATGCTGCCCAACAACAACATGACGCTGTGATCGCGCACGATCTCACGGCTCATGATCTTGTGCACATGGTGCTGCAGGGTTGTGAACTCTCTCGACAGCTGCTCGACATCGTCAAACGGCATGACGCAGACCTCGGCGTCCTCCAGCGCAATCGCATCGCAGGAATGGTGGTCACTGACGATGCCGTCCAGACCAATGATTTCGCCTGTCATCTGGAAGCCCGTGACCTGGTCCCGGCCGTCAGCCGTGGTCACACAGGTCTTGAAGAAACCTGAACGAACCGCATACAACGAGGTGAATTTGTCACCGGTGTTGAACAGCGCCGCTCCGCGCTTGATCCTGCGTCGCGAAGAAATCACGCTGTCGAGCTTGTCCATCTCTTCGGAATTCAATCCCATGGGTAAGCACAACTCGCGCAGGTTGCAGCTTGAACAGGCGACTTTGATGCTATGAACGTCCATATTTTTCCCGGAATTGCAGCCCGAGCTTACCCCATGGTTCCGCAGCCTGTCGAGCGAGCATCGGTTTCCAGAGACGGGAACTCAGGGTCAACCCGAGTATGACGGGTGGGCTTGATCAAGATCAAGGGGCTAGCCCTGTGCATGATGCACAGTAAAGCTGAAGAACTGGAGAATTGTTTGTGAGTCATGCCATTTCCAACGAATTGCTCAAGCGATTCGACGTCCCCGGACCGCGTTACACCTCTTATCCGACCGCTGATCGTTTCGTTGAGGCCTTCACCGAGCAGGACTATGTCCAGGCGCTGGAGCAACGCCGGGCCGGGTCGATGGCGTTGCCCCTGTCTCTCTACGTGCACATCCCGTTCTGCGAGTCGGTTTGTTATTACTGCGCCTGCAACAAGGTCATCACCAAGCACCATGAGCGCGCCGCCGAGTATCTGCGCTACCTGTCGCGTGAAGTCGATCTTCAGGTCCAGCATTTCGGTCAGGGGCACAGTGTTTCGCAGTTGCACCTGGGGGGCGGCACACCCACTTTCCTCTCGGACGCCGAACTCGAAGACCTCATGGCCATGATCCGGCGAAACTTCACACTGGTGCCAGGCGGCGAATACTCGATCGAGGTCGATCCCCGAACCGTCACCGACCAGCGCCTGCAGACCCTGGCCAGACTGGGTTTCAACCGCCTGAGCTTTGGCGTGCAGGACTTTGACCCCGCTGTGCAAAAGGCGGTCCACCGCGTACAGCCGGCCGAGCAGGTGTTCGCGCTGGTGGACACGGCGCGCAAGATCGGGTTTGAGTCGGTCAATGTCGATCTGATTTACGGCCTGCCTCTGCAGACGCCCGAGTCGTTCTCCCGCACGCTGGCGCAAGTCAATGCCCTGCGCCCGGATCGCATTGCGCTCTACGCCTATGCGCATCTGCCCTCGCGTTTCAAGCCTCAGCGACGCATCATCTCTGCGGAGCTTCCCAGCGGCGGTGACAAGCTGTCCATGCTGTCGGCCTCGCTCGATGCGCTGATGGGCGCTGGATACGTTTATGTTGGCATGGATCACTTTGCCTTGCCGACCGATGCGCTGGCCGTGGCCAAGCGGCAGGGGCGCTTGCACCGAAACTTCCAGGGTTACAGCACCCAGCCAGACTGTGACCTGATCGCGCTGGGTGTTTCGGCCATCGGTCGCATTGGTGCCACCTACAGCCAAAACGCCAAGACGCTGGAGGAGTATTACGACGCGCTCGATCAGGGGCGACTGCCGATCGTGCGTGGGTTGGCCTTGACCCGCGATGATCTGCTGCGCCGGTCGGTGATCATGTCCATCATGTGCCAGGGACAGCTCCAATACGAATCGATCGAACTTGGACACCTGATCGATTTCAAGACCTATTTCGCACGCGAACTGGAGGCGCTGGCCGGGTTGGCCGAACATGGGCTGGTCACCATCGACGACAGTGGTGTGCAGGTGACGGCCACGGGCTGGTTCTTGGTGCGGGCCATTGCCATGGTGTTCGACAAGAACCTGCAGGTGGACCAGGACCGGGCACGTTTCTCCAAGATCATCTGATCGCTTGTTTGACTCGAAGCCCGAAGCACCCTGGGCTGCCGACTGCGCTACAGTGCCCTCATGCAGACTTCAATGGCGATCACGGCCCTTTTCATGGGCCTGGCCGGCGGGCCCCACTGCGTCGCCATGTGTGGCGCGGCCTGCGCAGGCATCGGTCGTGCCGCTGGTGAGCGGAGCACGCGCGCCTTGTGGACGTTCCAGCTCAGTCGCATGGTCGGCTATGCCTTGTTCGGTGCCTTTGCCGCCGGCTCGGTGCAAGGGCTGGCATGGTTGGGCACGAATACCACCGCCATACGTCCGGTCTGGACCATGTTTCATGTCGGGGCGTTGGTGCTGGGGGCCGTGCTGATCTGGCAGGCGCGCCAGCCGGCATGGATCGAAAATCTGGGGCAAACCGTCTGGCGCAAAGCCAGGCCCGTACTGACCACATTGGGGCAGCGTGCTCCGGTGGTGCTGGGCGTTGCCTGGGCACTCATGCCTTGTGGCCTGTTGTATTCGGCGCTGTTGGTGGCGTCGCTCTCGGCCAATGCGCTGGAGGGCGCGGCCATCATGGCGCTGTTCTCCCTTGGAACCTCTGTCTCGCTGACCGCTGCACCGTGGTTGCTGCTGCGTCTGCGTGGTGGCCGCTCGGGCGCATGGGGAATCCGTTTGGCTGGATTGGCGCTGGCGGCCACGTCTGGCTGGGCGCTGTGGATGGGCATCACGCATCCGACAGGGCTGTGGTGCGCTTGACTTTGTTTCAGGTCGCTTAAGTTCATCGTTCTGGAAGCGTTGCCAACACCGGGCCGAGTCGGGCGCGATGGCAAACGCAATTTTCTGTGATGTAGTCAGTGGTTCCCCCGTGAACGGCACGGCAATGGCCATCATTGCTGATGGGGCATGACGTAAATACACCCGCCCGCGAGGCCGTCGAATCGATGGCCGCCCATATTGGCTGCGTGTCGCGGACTTGCTCGAATGGGGCAAGCGCGGAGAGATCGATGCCGGCCTGCGCGATGGCTTGACCGGCGGCGAGCGCGAGCGTCTCACGTCATGCTTGGAACACGCCGATGCTTGTTGCGTGCGGAAGAGGTCGCGCAGGGGGCAGAGGGATCCGATGTCCTGTCAAGAGCAGAACCCTGAAAGAAAGAAGAAGGGACTCTGACCATCTCAGGATGAGAGAATCAATTTTCTCTATATGAAATCATGAAATGGTGCGCCGCAAGAAATTTTCTCAATACGAGAGAAATGTTTTCGCATTGAGAAATTATGATAGAAAGTTGTTGAATTTAAAAAGAAAAATATTTGTCTTATATAAGACATAAGAGCTTTTCAAAGTCTTCTATAAGACTTAAAGTCTCTTCACCGGCATCGCGTTCTCGAACGCACCCGCCGACCCCTTTCAATCAACCTCATGGAGTGAACACATGCCCCAATCCCTCAACGAGCAACTGAGCCGTCAGCAGCAGATCGACGCCCTGGAAAAGGACTGGGCAACCAACCCCCGCTGGAAGGGCGTGAAGCGTGGCTATTCCGCAGCGGACGTCGTGCGTCTGCGCGGCAGCATGCAGGTAGAGCACACGCTGGCCAAGCGTGGCGCCGAGAAGCTGTGGGACAAGGTCAACGGCGGCGCCAAGAAGGGCTACGTCAACGCCTTTGGCGCCATCTCCGCCGGTCAGGCCATGCAGCAGGCCAAGGCGGGTCTGGAGGCCGTGTACCTGTCGGGCTGGCAAGTCGCCGCCGATGGCAATACCAGCGAAACCATGTACCCCGACCAGTCGCTCTACGCCTACGACTCGGTGCCCACCATGGTCCGCCGCATCAACAACACCTTCAAGCGCGCCGACGAGATCCAGTGGGGCCGTGGCATTGAGCCGGGCAGCCCTGAGTTCATCGACTACTTCTTGCCCATCGTGGCGGATGCCGAGGCTGGTTTTGGTGGTGTGCTCAACGCCTTCGAACTGATGAAGAACATGATCGCCGCCGGTGCCGCCGGCGTGCACTTTGAGGACCAGCTGGCCGCTGTGAAGAAGTGCGGCCACATGGGTGGCAAGGTGCTCGTGCCCACGCAGGAAGCCTGCGAAAAGCTGATCGCCGCGCGCTTCGCCGCCGACGTGATGGGGGTGTCCACCATTGTGCTGGCCCGTACCGATGCCGAAGCCGCCAACCTGATCACCAGCGACCACGATGCCAACGACAAGCCCTTCCTGACCGGCGAGCGCACGCAAGAAGGCTTCTACCGCGTCAAGAACGGCCTGGAGCAGGCCATCAGCCGCGGCATTGCCTACGCTCCCTACGCCGATCTGGTGTGGTGCGAAACCGGCGTGCCCGACATCGGCTTTGCCCGCGAGTTCGCCCAGGCCGTGCAAGGCGCCTGCCCTGGCAAGCTGTTGTCCTACAACTGCTCGCCGTCCTTCAACTGGAAGAAGAACCTGGACGACAAGCAGATTGCCTCCTTCCAGGAGGATCTGGCTGCGCTGGGCTACAAGTACCAGTTCATCACGCTGGCCGGTATCCACATCAACTGGTTCAACACCTTCCAATTCGCCCATGCCTATGCCCGTGGCGAAGGCATGAAGCACTACACGGAGATGGTGCAGGAGCCTGAGTTCGCCGCGCGCGAGAAGGGCTACACCTTCGTGTCGCACCAGCAGGAAGTCGGCGCGGGCTACTTTGACGACGTCACCACGGTGATCCAAGGCGGTTCGTCTTCCGTGAAAGCCTTGACCGGCTCGACCGAAGAAGAGCAGTTCCACTAAAAGCGCCCCCGAGCGGTGAGGAGACGAAGCCCGGGCCTGTCCCGGGCTTTTTTGTGGGAAAATTCAAGCTCTTCGAATCAGCAAGAGCGAGAAAGGCAATCTGGTTATGACACCGCGAACTCAGGAGAAGCTTCTCCAGGCCCTTTAAGGCCAGCAGTTCGCGCCTGCCCGATTCTCTTTTCTTTCTCTCCACTCCAGCGCGGCCCTTGCCGCGCTTTTTTGTTTCTGGACACCCATGTTGCACATCACGCTCCCTGACGGCTCACAACGCGAGTTTTCTGGCCCGGTCACCGTGGCCGAGGTTGCCGCCTCGATCGGTGCCGGTTTGGCCAAGGCCGCTCTGGCGGGAAAGATCGATGGCAAGGTGGTCGATACCAGTTTTCAGATCACGCAGGACAGCTCGCTGTCCATCGTGACGGCCAAAGACGCAGACGGTCTGGAGGTGATTCGCCACTCCACCGCCCACTTGCTGGCCTATGCCGTCAAGGAGCTGTTTCCGGATGCCCAGGTCACCATTGGCCCGGTGATCGAACACGGGTTCTTCTACGATTTCTCCTATAAGCGGCCTTTCACGCCCGACGACTTGGTGGCGATCGAGAAGCGCATGGCCGAGCTGGCCGCCAAGGACGAACCGGTGGTGCGTCGAGTGCTGCCGCGCGACGAGGCGGTGGCGTACTTCAAAGGCTTGGGTGAGCACTACAAGGCCGAGATCATTGCCAGCATTCCCAGCAACGAGGATGTGTCGCTCTACCGCGAAGGTGCGTTCGAAGACCTGTGCCGCGGCCCGCACGTGCCCAGTACCGGCAAGCTCAAACATTTCAAACTCATGAAGGTGGCGGGCGCCTACTGGCGTGGTGATCACCGCAACGAAATGCTGCAGCGCATCTACGGCACGGCCTGGGCGACCAAGGATGAACTGCAGCAGCACCTGACCATGCTCGAAGAGGCGGAGAAGCGCGACCACCGCAAGCTCGGGCGTGAGCTCGATCTGTTTCACATTGACGAACACGCGCCCGGGTTGGTGTTCTGGCACCCCAAGGGGTGGACGCTGTGGCAGGAGGTGGAGCAGTACATGCGCCGCGTCTACCGCAACAACGGATACCAGGAGGTCAAGGGTCCGCAAATTCTGGACAAAGGTCTCTGGGAGAAGACCGGTCATTGGGACAAGTATCGCGACAACATGTTCACCACGGAGAGTGAAAAGCGCGACTATGCCCTCAAGCCCATGAACTGCCCGGGCCACATTCTGATCTACAAGCAGGGCATCAAGAGCTATCGGGATCTGCCTTTGCGGTACGGAGAATTTGGTCAGTGTCACCGCAATGAGCCCAGTGGCGGTCTGCACGGCATCATGCGCGTGCGTGGCTTTACGCAGGACGATGGCCATATCTTCTGTACCGAGGACCAGATTCTGGGCGAATGCGTTGCATACACCGCGCTGCTGCAGAAGGTGTATGCCGACTTTGGCTTCAAGAACATCATCTACAAGGTTGCCACGCGGCCCGATGCGCGCATTGGCAGCGACGAGATATGGGACAAGGCCGAACATGCGCTCGTCGAGAGTCTGCGTGCTTCGGGTTGTGAGTTCGAGTTGTCCCCGGGCGAAGGTGCGTTCTATGGTCCGAAGATCGAGTACACGCTCAAGGATGCGATCGGGCGTCAATGGCAGTGTGGCACGATGCAGGTGGATTTCTCCATGCCGGAGCGGCTGGACGCCGAGTACGTGGCGGAGGATGGCAGCCGTCAACGACCGGTGATGTTGCACCGCGCCATCGTCGGCAGCCTGGAGCGTTTCATCGGGATATTGATCGAGGAGCACGCGGGTGCGCTGCCGACATGGCTGGCGCCGGTGCAGGTGGCCGTGCTCAATATCACCGATGCGCAGGCCGAATACTGTCGCGAAATCGCGGAATCACTGCAGAATCAAGGGCTTAGGGTCACGATCGACCTCCGCAACGAGAAAATAACGTATAAAATACGGGAGCACGCGTTGCAAAAGCTCCCTTACATCCTTGTCGTGGGCGACAAAGAGAAGGCGGCTGGTGCCGTGGCTGTGCGGGCGCGAGGTAACAAAGACCTCGGGGTCATGCCGCTGGAAGACTTTTCCAGACTTATCACGGCAGACATTTCATCCAAGGTTTGAATTCAAACACCCGGTTGATGCCCCTGCGGCTGCAGCACACAATGCGGACGCACTGGGGCTGCCAATAGGTTGCCCATCTGTTTGATCTGCCCACGCAAAGGAACCTACCATAGCTACCAATTTTCGTGACCGCCGCCAGCGCGAGGAGCGCGCGCACCGACTGAATCGTGAAATCATGGCCCCCGAGGTTCGCCTCAACGGGCCGGAGAACGAGCCGCTGGGCATTGTCAGTCTGCAGGAAGCGCTGCGCATGGCTGGTGAGCTGGATGTGGATCTGGTCGAAATTGCGGCCACGGCCAATCCTCCGGTGTGTCGCCTGATGGACTACGGCAAGTTCAAGTACCAGGAGCAGAAGAAGGCGGCTGAGGCGAAGGCCAAGCAGACGGTTATCGAGATCAAGGAGATTAAGTTCCGTCCTGGGACCGATGATGGCGACTACAACATCAAGATGCGCAATATCCGGCGTTTTCTCGATGAAGGTGACAAGTGCAAGATCACGTTGCGCTTCCGTGGTCGTGAAATCACGCACCAGGATCTGGGGCTGGCGTTGCTCAATCGCATACGCGATGAGTTGGCCGATTCGATCGTGGTGGAACAGTTTCCCAAGCTCGAAGGTCGTCAGATGATCATGATGATCGCGCCAGGTCGCAAGAAGGCCGGCGGTGCTGCCAAGGCGACTGAGGCGACGGCGGCGCAAAGCGCTGAGCAGCCGACAGCCTGAGGTAGTGCGGCTGTTGTGACAAGGATTGGACGGGCAGGGTAGTCTCCTGCCGGTTCGAGGCACTGGTTGAAAAACCGGTTGCCGAACGAGAAGCCGCAAGGCTTTTCATAAAAGTGGCTCGGGGCCAACAAGTCTGCGGAAGGTTCGCGGCGCCTCACGAGCACAAATGAAAAGGAGCATGAATATGCCCAAAATGAAGACCAAGAGCAGCGCGAAGAAGCGATTCCGCGTTCGTCCCGGTGGCACCGTCAAGCGCGGTCAAGCCTTCAAACGTCACATCCTGACCAAGAAGACCACCAAGAACAAGCGCCATCTGCGTGGTGCGGTGACTGTTCATGAGACCAATATGGGTCACATGGCACAGATGCTGCCCGGCATGGGTATTTGATCAACGACGAACAAGGAGTCACTCATGCCTCGCGTCAAACGTGGTGTAACGGCACGCGCCCGCCACAAAAAAGTTCTCGCCCTTGCCAAGGGTTTTCGCGGTCGCCGCGGTAACGTCTTTCGCATCGCCAAACAGGCGGTGATGAAGGCTGGGCAGTACGCCTACCGTGATCGCCGCAACAAGAAGCGCGTCTTCCGTCAGCTCTGGATCGCGCGTATCAACGCCGGTGCCCGTGCTTGCGGCCTGACGTACAGCCAGTTCGCCAATGGCCTGAAAAAGGCTTCCATCGAAATCGACCGCAAGGTCCTGGCCGATCTGGCCGTGAACGACCCGGCTGCCTTTGGCAGCATCGTGGAGCAAGTCAAAGCCAAGCTGGCCGCTTGATTCACGATGGGATGACCGTCGCCTTTCCGGCGGCGGTTTCCCCTGTCGCTCAAAGGGGTTGAGGCTTGAGGGATTTCCCTCGCAGCGCTCAACCCCTTTTTTGTTTTGCAAACCTGTAAACACACATGAACGAGTTGGACGCACTGGTCGATAGCGCACGTGTTGGCTTTGCGCAGGCCGTCACCCCTGCCGACCTGGAAAATGCCAAGGCCCAGTTCCTGGGCAAGTCGGGTCGCATCACCGAGCTGATGAAGGGCATGGCCGCTTTGTCGGTGGACGAAAAAAAGACCCGCGGAGCTGCCATCAACCAGGCCAAGCAGGCGATCGAAGCCGCGCTCACCGCGCGTCGCCAAGCGCTCGCTGACGCGGAACTCCAGGCCCAGCTCAAGGCCGAGGCGTTGGACGTGACGTTGCCCGGCCGTCAGCGTGGACAGGGTGGCCTGCACCCGGTCAGCCTGACGCTGGAGCGGATCGAGGCGATTTTCTCATCGATGGGGTTCGACGTCGCCGAAGGCCCTGAGATCGAGTCCGACTGGTTCAATTTCACTGCACTGAACACGCCCGAGGACCACCCGGCGCGTTCCATGCACGACACCTTCTACGTTGAAGGCGGCAGTGAGAAGGCCCCCAACCTGCTGCGCACCCACACCAGTCCGATGCAGATCCGCCATGCGGTGCAACATGTCAAGCGCCACCGCGCCGCGCTGGACGCAGGTCAGGGCATGCCCGAGATTCGCGTGATCGCGCCGGGCCGCACCTACCGTGTGGACAGCGACGCCACGCATTCGCCCATGTTCCATCAGTGTGAAGGTCTGTGGATTGGCGAAAACGTGAGCTTCAAGGACCTGAAGTACGTCTTCACCGATTTTTGTCGGACCTTCTTTGAAAGCCACGATCTGGTGCTGCGGTTCCGTCCCAGCTTCTTCCCCTTTACCGAACCCAGCGCTGAAATCGACATCCAGTTCCAGAGTGGTCCACTGGCCGGGCGCTGGCTCGAAGTGGCCGGATCGGGTCAAGTGCACCCGAACGTGGTGCGCAACATGGGACTGGACCCTGAACGCTATATCGGCTTTGCCTTCGGCATGGGGCCGGACCGCCTGACCATGCTGCGCTATGGCGTGAACGACCTGCGCCTGTTCTTCGACGGCGATATCCGCTTCCTCTCGCAATTCCGTTAGACCATGAACACCCCCGCGCCGCTTCGCGTCACCCCCTTCAGGGGGCAACACCAGCAGCCCGGCAAAGCCGGTTCTGCGGTGTTCCCGGTCGAAGCCCTTGCTGTGCCCACGTACTGAGTCGTTTCATGCAATTTCCCGAATCCTGGCTGCGCGCCTTCTGCAACCCACCCCTGACCAGCCAGCAACTGGCCGACACCCTGACCATGGCCGGTCTGGAGGTCGAAGAACTTCGCCCGTTCGCGCCCGCTTTCACCGGCGTGGTGGTGGGCCAGATCCTGAGCGCCGAACAACACCCCAACGCCGATCGCCTGCGCGTGTGTCAGGTGGATGTGGGGCAGGGTGCTCCGCTGAACATCGTCTGCGGTGCCCCGAACGCGCGCGCCGGCATCAAGGTGCCGTGTGCCACCGTGGGTGCGCTGTTGCCGCCCGGTGAAGACGGCAAGCCTTTTGCCATCAAGCTGGGCAAGTTGCGCGGCGTTGAAAGCCAGGGCATGCTGTGCTCGGCCAAAGAGTTGCAAATCTCCGAAGAGAGCAACGGTCTGCTGGAACTGGGCGACGACGCTGTGGTCGGTCGCAATATCCGCGAACAGCTGGGCCTGGATGACATGCTGTTCACGCTCAAGCTCACGCCCAATCTGGCCCACTGCCTGAGTGTGTACGGCATCGCGCGTGAGGTGTCGGCCCTGACCGATACGCCGTTGCTGCCGTCCGAGTTTCCCAAGGCCGCTGTACAGATACCGGACCGCCTGCCGGTGAGCGTGCAGGCGCCCGACCTGTGTGGGCGCTTCAGCGGCCGCATTGTGCGCGGTGTGAACACGAAAGCGCAGACCCCGGCCTGGATGGTCGAGCGACTGGCGCGCTGCGGTCAGCGCAGCATCTCGCCGCTGGTGGACATTTCCAATTACGTGATGTTCGAGCTGGGCCGCCCTTCGCACATTTTCGACCTCGACAAGATTCACGGCGGCCTGCAGGTGCGTTGGGGTCGCGAGGGCGAGCAGCTCAAGCTGCTCAACGGCAACACCATCACGGTGAACGCCGACGTGGGTGTGATCGCGGACGACCATCGGGTCGAGTCGCTGGCCGGCATCATGGGCGGCGACGCCACCGCCGTGTCCGACGACACGCAAAACATCTTCATCGAAGCCGCTTTCTGGTGGCCCAAGGCGATTGCCGGGCGTTCGCGGCGGTACAACTTCTCCACCGATGCCGGACACCGGTTCGAGCGCGGTGTGGACCCCTCGACCACGGTGGAGCATGTCGAGCGCATCACGCAGCTCGTGCTGGAGATTTGTGGCGGGCAGGCGGCGGTGCTGGATGACCAGGTGATCCATCTGCCGCAGGCCACGCCGGTGACCTTGCGTGTGGCGCGCGCGGTCAAGGTGATCGGCATGCCACTGACGCAGGCGCAATGCGCAGCTGCTTTGCGGCGTCTGGGATTGCCTGTGGCGGAGGGTGATGGCACCCTCACCGTGACACCACCGGCCTATCGCTTTGATCTGCAGATCGAAGAAGACCTGATTGAAGAGGTGGCGCGTGTCGTGGGCTACAACGAACTGCCCGACACACCGCCACAGGCACCCATCACCGCCAAGGTCCGGACCGAAGCGCGCCGTGGTCCGTTTGCGGTCCGCCGCGCCTTGGCGCAGCTGGGCTATCAGGAGACCATCAATTTCAGCTTTGTCGAAGAGCGCTGGGAGTCGGAACTGGCGGGTAACGCCGATCCGATCCGTCTGCTCAACCCCATCGCCAGCCAGATGAGCGTGATGCGCTCCTCATTGCTCGGCAGCTTGGTGGCCGCGCTCAAGTTCAATTTGGACCGCCGTGCCGACCGCGTGCGCCTGTTCGAGGTGGGTCGCGTGTTCCGCAAGGATGCGTCGGTGACCGACAGCGACACGAGTGTGGCCGGGTTCGATCAACCGATGCGCGTGGCCGGACTGTGCTTCGGTGCGGTGGACGTCCTGCAGTGGGGCTCGCCCGCACGCGCGGTGGACTTCTTTGACGCCAAAGGGGACGTGCAGGCGCTGCTCGCACCCAGGTCGGTCGAATTCAGGGCGGCCGAACATCCCGCCATGCACCCCGGTCGTTGCGCCAGTGTCTGGCTGGCTGGGTCTTGTATTGGCCATGTGGGCGAGCTGCACCCCAAATGGCGGCAGGCCTATGAGTTGGCTCAGGCGCCGGTGATGTTTGAGCTCGACCTCAACGCCGTGCTGGCACGCGATGTGCCGGCTTACCAGGGGGTGAGCCGCCATCAGGCGGTGGAGCGCGACCTTGCCATCGTGGTCAAGGAGTCCGTTACCCACGCGGCGGTGGTCGATGCCATTCGTGCGCCCGCCAATCCCTGGCTGCGCGATGTGATGCTGTTCGATGTGTACCGGCCCAAGAAGCAGGTCGGCGCCGATGCGAGCACTCCCGGTGCGCTGGCAGCCGACGAAAAAAGCCTCGCCATGCGATTGGTGCTCAATCGGGACGACGCTACACTGACCGACGAGGACATCGACGCTGCCATCAAAGCGGTGCTCGAATCACTGGGGCAGCGCGTCGCAGCCAGGCTGCGTGCCTGATCACAAAAAAATGGAGGTTCATCGCATGGAACTCGCCGTTGAAAGCCTGGAAACGCCGGCATTGACCAAAGCGCAGCTCGCCGAATTGCTGTTTGACCAAATTGGTCTGAACAAGCGAGAGTCCAAAGACATGATCGATGCTTTTTTTGATCTCGTCACCGACAGCCTCGTCAATGGCACCGATGTGAAGATCTCGGGTTTCGGCAATTTTCAGATCAGGACCAAGGCCCCCCGACCCGGGCGCAACCCGCGAACCGGTGAACCGGTGGCCATCGAGGCGCGCCGCGTGGTCACCTTCCACGCCAGCCCCAAGCTCAAGGAGCAGGTACAGACTGCCATCGTCGGCGGCTGATCTCGGTGCTTCCCATACCGGCCCGGTGGTCCAGTGATCACCGGGCTTTTTTTCATCTGTTCAAGGGTTGTCGCTTTTTAAATTATGGGATAGCGTGGCATTTGCAACAGTTTGTATGGAATTTTTCATCTGCCAGGACAGGCCCGACTGTGTTAGAGTAAATTTCAAGGTTCGGTCCGTACCGCCTTGATTTTCATGGAAAAAACGCTCCCGCCCATTCCCGCAAAGCGCTACTTCACCATTGGTGAAGTGGGCGAGTTGTGTGGTGTCAAGCCGCATGTGCTGCGGTATTGGGAGCAGGAATTCACCCAGCTGCGGCCCATGAAACGGCGTGGCAACCGCCGCTATTACCAGCACCATGAAGTGCTCATGATTCGCAGGATCCGCGAACTTTTGTACGACCAGGGGTTCACCATCAGTGGGGCGCGCAACAAGCTGCAGGAGCTTGTGCAGGCCGAGCGGGACAAGCGTCGTCAGGACGAAGTCGAAGGCATCGAGGTCATCGAACTTGATCTGGATTCCCAGTTCCCTGTGGATGACTCGACTTTTGGCGCCGATGCGGAGAGCGATATCGCGGTCACGGCGCCAGCGATCAATGGATCGGGCACGCTGTTGCGCGATATGCGCCGCGAATTGCTGGAAATTCGAGAGCTTCTGCGCCACGCGAGCTGAAAGCGGTGTTTTGCCGGCTATAATTTGAGGCTTGTCGGCGTGTAGCGCAGCCTGGTAGCGCACTTGCATGGGGTGCAAGGGGTCGCGAGTTCGAATCCCGCCACGCCGACCATTAAAATCAACGGGTTAGCTCAGAAATGGGCTAACCCGTTTTTCTTTGTGGGTTGCTAGGTGGAGGCCCTGGGGCATGCCTTGTCCCGCAATGGAGACCTTGCCCGACAAGGGGCTTGCCCACTGGCCTGTCCGCCTGCGGGGGACCGGTCTGCTGGCACGCGTTCCCAAACAATGCCAGATGGAGCTGGCCGCTCTGGACAACCTCCGGTACCAAAGCGCCTGCTTCCGACGTGCCGCGGCTTCGGGTCATGTTCCGATGCTGGAGGGGGTGGTCAACCCGTCGGGCCTTTTGCCCCGGGGCGCCCTGCTGGTTGAAGAAATCCTGGGCACGACCGCCTGTGAGCCAGGTCATCTGGAGCCCATCGTGCGGGCCCTTGCTGCCATCCATGCGCTGCCGCTGCTTTTATCGCAAGACCGGGCGCCACTGCTTAACGAACCGGACCCCCTCGCAGGCCTCACCGCGCTGATCGAACATGTTCAGAACCGGGTGAACGACTGCCTGTCCATGCGGTGCATCGAACGCATGCTGGCGGATTTCCACGAGGTGCAAGACCTGTTGGCAACAACGGCCGGATGACCGTGGCGAAGCTGTAAGCTTTGGCGGCGTCGCCCGACCATGGGCTTACATCCTTGTCTTCTTTGGAGTCTTTGCACATGAAATGCCTGCCCCTCACCACCCTGGCGCTGAGCCTGTCGCTCCCCTTTGCCGCGAACGCCGACTGGGCCAAGGTCGAAGCCGAAGCCAAGGGGCAGACGGTGTATTTCAACGCCTGGGGCGGCAGCGAGGCGACGAATGCCTACATCGGCTGGGTGGCGCAGCAGGTCAAGGGCCGCTACGGTGTGGAGCTGCGCCATGTGAAGGTGACGGACACGGCCGAGGTGGTCAAGCGGGTGCAGACCGAGGTGGCCGCCGGGCGCCGCACGGACGGCTCGGTCGATCTGATGTGGATCAACGGTGAAAACTTCCGCAACCTGAAGCAGGGCGGTCTGCTGTTCGGCCCCTGGGCCGAGAGCCTGCCCCACTGGGGCGCGGTGGACCTGAACAGGCCCGTGCGCAGCGACTTCTCGGTGCCCACCGATGGCTTTGAAGCGCCCTGGGGCACGGCGCAGCTGACCTTCATCGCCGACAAGGCCAAGACGCCCACGCCGCCGCGTTCGGCGGCCGAGCTGCTGGCGTTTGCCAAAGCCAACCCGGGCCGCGTGAGCTACCCCAAGCTGCCCGACTTTCACGGCACCACCTTCGTCAAGCAGGTGCTGATCGAGCTGGCGCCCGACCGCCAGCTGCTGCAGGCGCCGGTGTCGGCCGCCGGTTTCGCCTCGGCCACGGCGCCGCTGTGGGCCTATCTGGACCAGCTGCACCCGCAGCTCTGGCGCAGCGGCAAGACCTTCCCGGCCAGCGCCGCTGAAATGCACCGCATGCTGGCCGATGGTGAGCTCAAGCTCTCGCTGACCTTCAACCCCAACGAAGCGGCCAACCTGATCACCACGCGCCAGTTGCCGGCCTCGGCCTACAGCTTCGGCTTCACGGGCGGCACCATCGGCAACGTGCATTTTGTCGGCATCCCTGTCAACGCCAAGGCCCCCGCAGGCGCCCAGGTGGTGGCCAACTTCCTGCTCTCGCCCGAAGCCCAGGCCCGCAAGGCCGACGTGGCGGTCTGGGGCGACCGCAGCGTGCTCGACCTGGCCAAACTGCCCGCAGCGATGCAGGCCACGATGCGCAAGACCGCGCCCGGTGCGCTGGCCGAGGCCGTGCCCACGCTCGCCGAGCCACACGCCAGCTGGGTGGAGGCGCTGGAGGCGGAGTGGCTCAAGCGCTACGGCTCACGCTGATCCGGCGCTTGGCACCGCTTGGGTCGCCGGGCCACGGGCGGCGATGGTCGTCGGTGTGGCTGGCGGCCCTGCCGGTGGCGCTGATCCTCGGGCCCCTGCTGCCCGGGCTGTACTGGGCGCTCGCGCCCGCGCTGGACGCCGCCGTCTGGCAGGCCCTGTGGGCCGACGCCCAATGGCCCCAGGCCTTGCAGGCCAGCTTGCTCTCGGCCTTGCTGGGGACCGCGCTGGGCGCCGCGATGGCCGCCGTGCTCGCCACCCTGTATTACCCGGGCCGCCGCTGGGCCGACCTGCAGCGGCGCATGCCCTTGTTGCTGTCGGTGCCGCACGCGGCCTTTGCGGTGGGGCTGTTTTTTCTGCTCTCGCCATCGGGCTGGCTGGCGCGCGCGCTGGCCCAGGGGCTGGGCTGGGCCGATCCGCCCGCCTGGATCACGGTGCAGGACCCCTATGGCCTGAGTCTGGCGCTGGCGCTGGGCATCAAGGAGAGCTGGTTTCTCTTGTGGGTGCTGGTCGCGGTCCTGGGTGAGCAGCAGGTGCAGCGCCACATGGTCGTGGCCCGCTCGCTGGGCTACAGCCGGGTGCAGGTCTGGCACTTG
The DNA here is from genome assembly GCF_020510445.1 of Hydrogenophaga taeniospiralis. Lineage (NCBI taxonomy): Bacteria > Pseudomonadati > Pseudomonadota > Betaproteobacteria > Burkholderiales > Comamonadaceae > Hydrogenophaga > Hydrogenophaga taeniospiralis. Next base: position 3,924,548 of record NZ_JAHBAG010000001.1, on the reverse strand, counting down.
GTGCTGTGGCCGCAGTTGCTGCCGCGCCTGGGCTGGCCGCTGGCCGCCGTGTGGGCCTACGGCTTGTCGGTGGTGGACATGGCGGTGATCCTGGGGCCGGGCACTCCGCCCACCCTGGCCGTGCTGATCTGGCAATGGCTCATCGACCCCGATGCCGCGATGCAGGCCAAAGGCGGCGCGGCCTCGCTGGTGTTGCTGGGTCTGTTCCTGCTCGGGGCTGGTGCATCGCGCTGGTTGTGGCGCCACACCGTGCGCCGCGCCGCCTACCCCTCGGGCGAGCGCCGGCCTGCGCCCCGCCCGGCGCGTGTGGGACTGCATGTGCCCGTGCTGCTGATCGGCTATGCGGTGGTGGCGGTGCTGCTGGTGTGGTCGCTGGCCGAGAGCTGGTTTTTCCCCGCGCTGTGGCCCGAATCGCTGTCGCTGCAGACCTGGCGGCAGGCCGACTGGGCGCCTTTCTGGACCACGCTGTGGCTCGGTGCTGCTGCCGTGCTGCTGTGCCTGCCGGCGGCGCTGCTCTGGCTGGAGTGGGGGCCGCAGCGGTTCAACGCCGTGCTGTACGTGCCGCTGATCATTCCCACCCTGCCGCTGGTGGCGGCGCAATACGCGGCCCTGTTGCGGCTGCAGGTGGACGGCACCGCGGCCGGCCTGGTGTGGAGCCACCTGCTGTGGGTGCTGCCCTACATGGTGCTTACGCTGATCGGCCCCTACCGCGCGTTTGACCGCCGCCTCATGACCACCGCTCGGGCGCTCGGACATTCACCGCTGAGGGCCTGTTGGAGCGTGAAGTGGCCGATGCTGTTGAAACCCATGCTGGCCGCGCTGGCCGTGGGTTTTGCGGTGAGCGTGGCGCAGTACCTGCCGACGCTGTTCGCGGGTGGCGGGCGTTTTGTGACCGTGACCACCGAGGCCGTGGCCCTGAGCGCCGGCGGCAACCGCCGCGTGCTGGCCGTGCAGGCGATGCTGCAGATCGCGCTGCCGCTGCTGGGCTTTGGCCTGGCGGCGCTGATGTCACACTGGACCGGCCGCGCTCGGAAAGGACTTCGTTGACATGCTGGATATACGGAACCTCACCATCACCCAGGGCCCGAATGCGCTGATTGCGGGGCTGAACCTGCAGGTCGAGCGGGGCGCCATCGCGACCGTGACCGGGGCTTCGGGCTCGGGCAAGTCCACGCTGCTCAACTGGCTGGTGGGCGATCTGGACCCGGCCTTCCAGGCCAGCGGTGAGCTGTGGCTGGACGGTCAGCGGCGCGACCAGCTGCCGGTGGAAGCGCGGGGTGTCGGCATCCTGTTCCAGGACGACCTCTTGTTTCCGCACCTGAGCGTGGGCCAGAACCTGGCCTTCGCCTTGCCCGCAGCGCGGAAGGGCGCCGCCGCACGCCGCGCGCGGGTGGAACAGACGCTGCGCGAGATCGGGCTGGACGGCTTCCACGACCGCGATCCCGCCACGCTCTCTGGCGGCCAGCGCGCCCGCGTGAGCCTCATGCGCGCCTTGCTGGCCGAGCCCTGCGCGCTGCTGCTGGACGAACCGTTCTCCCGACTCGATGCCGAGCTGCGCGCGCAGTTCCGGGGCTTCGTGTTCGAGCAGATCGCCCGCCAGCGCATCCCCACCTTGCTGGTCACGCACGACCCGGACGACGTGCCGCCCGGTGGGCGGGTGCTGGACATCCACCAATGGCAAGGGCCTCCGGTCTGACACACGCCATCACGGGGTCAGCACCACCGGTTCCAGCGCGTCGGAAGCGCCGCGGATGCGCCCGATGGCGGCCGTCTGCGCATAGCCCGCCGCCTTCAGGGCGCGGATGCAGGCACTGGCCTGATCGGCCGGCACGCTGGCCAGCAGGCCGCCCGCCGTCTGCGGGTCGAACAGCAGCGGGTAACGCGGGTCTTTGACGAAGTCTTCGGCGTTGCGCAAGGCGCGGCGCAGCCGCACATTGGCCGGCTGCAGCGAGCTGACGATGCCGGCCTCCACGCATTCCACCGCGCCGTCGAGCAAGGGCAGGGCGCTCAACTGCAGCTCGGCGTCCACGCCCGAGGGGCGCGTCATTTCCACCAGGTGCCCGAGCAGGCCGAAGCCGGTCAGGTCGGTGCAGGCGGTGGCGCCGTGCGCGCGCAGGATCTGCGCGCCGGCCTGGTTGGACAGCACCATGGATTGCAGCGCGGCGGCGATCCAGCGGCCTTTGGCCGCGTGCCTCGCGTGGGCCGCGAACAGGGTGCCGGTGCCGATGGGTTTGCTGAGCAACAGCACGTCGCCGGGCCGCATGCCGCCCTTGCGCATGACGCCGTCCATCTGCTCGTCGATCAGGCCGTTGATGGCGAAGCCCAGCGCCAGCTCTCGGCCTTCGCCGGTGTGCCCACCGACCAGGCTGCAGCCCGCGGCGTTCAGCACCTCGACCGCGCCGGTCATCATCTGCAGCAGCAGGTCTTCCACCTTGGCCTCCAGGCCCGGCGGCACGGTCGCGATGGCCGTGGCGGACTGCGGCTCGGCGCCCATGGCGAAGATGTCGCCCAGCGCGTGGTTGGCCGCGATCTGGCCAAACAGGTAGGGGTCGTCGATGAAGCTGCGGAAGAAATCCACGGTGTGCACCATGGCCTTGCCGGGCGGTACGCGCACCACGGCAGCGTCGTCGGGCGCGTGCAGGCCGATCAGCACGTCGTCGCGCTGCACCGGTTGCAGCTGCCCCAGGGCGCGGCTCAGGATGCTGGCGCCCACCTTGGCGCCGCAGCCGCCGCAGCGCATGGCGATGGCCGAGATGGCCTGCTGCGATTCTTCGGCGCTCAGCGTCAGGCCGCTGGCGGGCGCGGCCGCTGCCGGGCCCGCGTCCGCCATGGCCGGCAGCTCGGTGAACCTGCGCATGAAGCGGCGGTCGATCCAGTCCTTCCAGGTCCAGACCCAGGCGCCGGCGAAGCCCAGGGCGCCGCGCGAGGCCACGGCGTAGCGGTCGCCGGTGGAGATCAGCGCCAGCCATTGTTGCTGGGGTTGGTAGGCCACCAGGGGCTGGCCGCGCAGGCTGAGACGCAGGTTCTTCGCCAGCGGCGGGCCCATGCGCACGGCGAACACTCCCGCCTTCTCCAGCGGTCGGGCCGTGAACGAGGCCACATCGCCCGCGGCAAAAATCTTCGGGTCGTCCGGGGCCTGCAGTTGCGGATTGACCTGGATGAAGCCGTCCTCGTCCAGCGCCAGGCCCGTGCTTTGCAGCCAGGTCGGCCCGCCGGCCTGGGTGACCCACATGGTTTCGTCGGCATCGAAGGTGCGGCCGTCCTGCGTGTGCAGGCAGCCGGGCGAGACCTGCGTCACCTCGGCGCGGGTGTGCACCGCCACATGGCGCTCGCGCAAGATGCGGGCGAAACGCTCACGCACCGAGGGGTTGTGCGTCGGCAGCAGGGTGTCGCTCGCGGTGAGCAGCACGAAACGCAGCAGCTCGGGGTTGCGGCCCAGCTTCTGCAGCTCGTTGCGCAACCGGTACTGCATGGACAGCGCCAGCTCCACGCCGCCCGCGCCACCGCCCACCACGGCGATCGTGAAGCGGCTGTGCAACTCGCGCACGCGGTCGAGCAACTGCAGCCAGCGCTGGTTGAAATGGGCGATGGGCTTGACCGGCACGGTGTTCGCCCGCGCGCCATCCACCTGGCGCAGCTTGGGCGTGGAGCCGGTGTTGATGGACAGCAGGTCGTAGGGCATCGACGGCCGGTCGCGCAGCAACACGCGCTGGTTGGCGCGGTCCAGGCCGATCACCTCACCGTGGATGAAGCGCGCCCCGGCAAACGCCGCCAGGCGGCCCAGGTCGATGTGCACCTCGTCAAAGCTGTAGTGGCCCGAGATGTGGCCGGGCAGCATGCCGGAGTAGGGCGTGTCGATGTCGGTGCAGATCAGCGTGATGCGCAGGCCCGGCTCGGGCCGCATGGCGAACATGCGCAGGGCGACCACATGGCTGTGGCCCCCGCCAACGAGGACCAGGTCGCGCAGGATGGGTTGTTCGGGGGCTTGCATGGGACCTCGGTTCGGGGCTGTTGCCGCCGATCATAGGTGGGCGCACGCCGCGCCGCAGCCGGCTGCCCAAGGCCAATACCGGGAGGTCGATGGCGTTCCCGTGCTTTACCGCCCGTGCCGGGGCCACCGGGCCACGAAGGCCTCGATGGCGTGGGTCAGTTCGTCGGGGCGGTCGCGGTGCGGTGAATGGCCGCAACCCGGCATGACATGCGTCGTGGCCTGCGGTGCCAGGGCGCCGATGCGCTCGATCTGGGCCAGCGTGCCGTATTCGTCGGCGCTGCCCTGGACCGCCAGCACCGGGCAGCGGATGAGCGGCAGCAGGTCTTCGATCGACCAGCCGCGGAATGCCGGGGACAGCCAGACGTCGTTCCAGCCCCAGAAGGCCGAGTCCGGGTCCTGGTGGTGCCGGGCCAGTCGGGCTTTCAGGTCGGTCTGGAGGTAGGCCTCGCGCGCCTGCTGGATGCTGCGCACGGAGATGTCTTCCACCATCACGTGGGGCGCCACCACGATCAGGCCCCGCACCGACTCGGGGTGGCGCGCGGCGTGGATCAGCGCGATCGACCCGCCGTCGCTGTGGCCCAGCAACCAGACTTCGCGGTACGTCTGGTGCACGCCGAGTGTGCGCAGCAAGGCCGGCAGCACCTCACTGGCCTGGCGCTCCAGAAAGTCGGGCTGCCAGTGCTGGTCCGCGGGCCGTGGGGTCGAGCGGCCATAGCCGGGCCGTGAATAGACCAGGCCATGCCAGTCCAGCGCCTGACAGAGCCGGGCGGGGTAGTCTCGCCACATGCTGACCGAGCCCAGCCCCTCGTGCAGGAACACCAGCAGGGGCCGGTCGGCGGTGCTGGCGGGCATCCACCGGGTTTCGATGTCGACGGCGCTGCCGGCCCAGTCCACGCGGCAAACGGTGGTGGTGTTCATGGGGTTCTTTTTCGCGGCGGACGGCGGCTCACTGGGTGAATTCGATGCGGCCTTCGGGCAGCAGGTACAGGACCAGGGCGCGACCGCCGGCCACGGTGGGCGAGTGCGCCGAGCCCGGGCCATAGACCAGCCAGCCCGCGCCGCGACCGTCGAAGGTGGCCGTGTCGTCCAGCGGCATGATCAGATCGATTTCCCCCAGGGGGTGCGCATGGTGGGGGCCGGCGAGGCTGTTCATGTCCACCACGTCCACCGAAAAGCGGTGCAGGGCGTCGTCGGGTTTGAAGATCCGTCCGTACCTGAGGCCGCCCCCTTCGCGCTGGCAGAGCCAGCCCTCGGCCACCCCTTGTTCGCACGCGGCCTTGAGTTCGCGGTAGGTGGGCGAGGCGGCGCCCAGTTCATGGTTGAGCCACGCCTGTAGCGGGGCGTCGAGCGCACGGTCGCCGATCTGTCGCGTCACGTCTTGCAGCAGGGTCTTGAATGCATCGGGGTTCACGGGAGTCTCCTGGTGGTCATGGGGTATGCACTATTGTGCAGTTCGGCAAGACTAGCGGAATGTGATGATCTGTCAAGCAGTATGTTGCACGTCCGCAGGGTGTGGCAGGTGCGCAGGCTGCGAGCTGGTGGGTTAAGTGATGCATTAAAATGCTTGACCTGGCGCAAAATAATGCACTATGATGCATGAAATCCAGCCCGCAGCATCTTGCATTTACCCTAGGAATGGCCCCATGAACGCTCCCGATCCCTTCGTCACGCGCCAGGCTCAGATGGTTGACTACCGAACCGCCCCCAGCGAATACCGCCATTGGAAACTCGCCTTCGATGGCGCGGTTGCCACCCTGGCGATCGACATCGACGAAGACGGCGGCATCCGCCCGGGCTACAAACTCAAGCTCAACAGCTACGACCTGGGCGTGGACATCGAACTGCACGACGCCCTGAACCGCATCCGCTTCGAACACCCCGAAGTGCGCACCGTGGTCGTCACCAGCGGCAAAGACCGCGTGTTCTGCTCCGGCGCCAACATCTTCATGCTCGGCGTCTCCAGCCACGCCTGGAAAGTGAACTTCTGCAAGTTCACCAACGAAACCCGCAACGGCATCGAAGACAGCAGCAAACACTCCGGCCTCAAATTCCTCGCCGCCTTGAACGGCGCCTGCGCCGGCGGCGGCTACGAACTGGCCCTGGCCTGCGATGAAATCCTCTTGGTCGACGACCGCTCCAGCGCGGTCAGCCTGCCCGAAGTGCCGTTGCTCGGCGTCTTGCCCGGCACCGGGGGCCTGACCCGCGTGACCGACAAACGCCACGTGCGCCACGACCTGGCCGACATCTTCTGTACCACCAGCGAAGGCGTGCGCGGCCAAAAGGCCGTGGACTGGCGCCTGGTCGACGCCGTGGCCAAGCCCCAGCAGTTCGCCGCCGCCGTGAGCGAACGCGCCGCCAAACTGGCCACCCAGAGCGACCGCCCGGCCGGCGCCAAAGGCGTGAACCTGCCTCGCATCGAACGCAGCGACAGCGAAGATGGCATGGCCTACACCTATGTGAATGTGGCCATCGACCGCGCCAAACGCAACGCCACCCTCACCATCAAAGCCCCGAGCGGCGCCCAGCCCACCGACATCGCAGGCATCGAAGCCGCCGGTGCCGCCTGGTACCCGCTGCAGATGGCCCGCGAACTGGACGACGCCATCCTCAACCTGCGCACCAACGAACTCGACATCGGCACCTGGATCCTGAAAACCGAGGGCGATGCCGCCGCTGTGCTGGCGTGCGACCAGCTTCGCGAGCGCTTTGCCGATCACTGGTTGGTTCGCGAGGTCCAAGGGCTTCTGCGCCGCACCTTCGCGCGTCTGGACGTGTCTTCTCGCAGCCTGTTCGCTTTGATCGATGAGGGTTCGTGTTTTGCCGGGACGCTGGCTGAGCTGGCCTTTTGCGCCGACCGTACCTACATGCTGGCATTGCCAGATCAGCCTGAAAAAGCGCCGCGACTGACCTTGTCCGATGAAAATTTTGGTTCGTTGCCCATGGTGAACGACCAGTCGCGCCTGCAGCGCCGCTTCTACGAAGAAGCCGGCCCCATGCAAGCCGCGCGCGGCGCCATCGGCCAGGCCCTGGACGCCGACGCCGCCTTCGCCCTGGGGCTGGTGACCGCCGCGCCCGACGACATCGACTGGGCCGACGAGGTGCGCCTGGCGCTGGAAGAGCGCGCCGCCATGTCGCCCGACGCCCTGACCGGCCTGGAGGCCAACCTGCGCTTCGCCCAGAAAGAAAACATGGCCACCCGCGTCTTCGGGCGCCTGACCGCCTGGCAGAACTGGATCTTCCAGCGCCCCAACGCCGTGGGAGAAAAAGGCGCCCTGAAGGTCTACGGCAAGGGCGACAAAGCGGCCTTCGATTTCAACAGGGTTTAAGTACCCCCCGCGCCGCGCTGCGCGCGTCACCCCCCAGGGGGCGATGCGAGTGGCCCGGCGAAGCCGGTTCCACCGCATCCCCGCATTTGCGCCACCTCTCTCGACCGCCATCCGCTACAGCTCACCCACCCGCAGGAGACCCCCATGTCCACCATCGACTACAGCGACAAGATCCCCAACAACGTCAACCTGAGCGAAGACCGCACGCTGCAGCGCGCGCTGGAACAGTGGCAGCCCAACTACCTCAAATGGTGGGACGATATGGGCCCGGACGGCTCGCAGAACTTCGACGTCTACCTGCGCACGGCCATCAGCGTGGACCCGCAGGGCTGGGCCCAGTTCGGCCACGTCAAGATGCCCGACTACCGCTGGGGCATCTTCCTCAACCCCGCCGAGGCCGACCGCAAGATCCACTTCGGCGACCACAAGGGCGAAGCCGCCTGGCAGGACATCCCCGGCGAATACCGCGCCAACCTGCGCCGCATCATCGTGACGCAAGGCGACACCGAGCCGGCCTCGGTCGAGCAGCAGCGCCACCTGGGCCTGACCTGCCCCAGCCAGTACGACCTGCGCAACCTGTTCCAGGTCAACGTCGAAGAAGGCCGCCACCTCTGGGCCATGGTCTACCTGCTGCACAAGTACTTTGGCAAGGACGGCCGCGAAGAAGGCGAGGCCCTGCTGGAGCGCAACAGCGGCAACGCCGACAACCCACGCATCCTCGAAGCCTTCAACGAAGAGACGCCCGACTGGCTGAGCTTCTTCATGTTCACCTACTTCACCGACCGCGACGGCAAGTTCCAGCTCTGCGCCCTGGCCGAGAGCAGTTTCGACCCGCTGGCGCGCACCACCAAGTTCATGCTGACCGAAGAAGCCCACCACATGTTCGTGGGCGAGAGCGGTGTGAGCCGCGTCATCAACCGCACCTGCCAGGTGATGAACGAGCTCAAGACCGACGACCCGGCCAAGCTGCGCGCCGCCGGCGTGATCGACCTGCCCACCATCCAGCGCTACCTGAACTTCCACTTCAGCGTCACCATCGACCTCTTCGGCGCCGACGAATCCAGCAACGCCGCCACCTTCTACTCCACCGGCTTGAAAGGCCGCTACGAAGAAGGCAAACGCACCGACGACCACGTGCTCAAAGGCCAGTTCTACAAAGTGCTCAACGTGCAGAACGGCCAACTCGTCGAAAAAGAAGTGCCCATGCTCAACGCGCTCAACGAGGTGCTGCGCGACGACTACATCAAGGACAGCATCGGCGGCGTGGAGCGCTGGAACAAGGTGATCGAGAAGGCCGGCATCCCGTTCCGCCTGACCGTGCCGCACAAGGCCTTCCACCGCAACATCGGCCTCTTGAAGGGCGTGAAGGTCGCACCCGACGGCCGCGTGGTGTCCGAGTCGGAATGGGCCGCCAACCGCGACCACTGGCTGCCCAGCGAGGGCGACCGCGCCTTTGTCGCCAGCCTGATGGGCCGCGTGGTCGACCCGGGCAAGTTCGCCAACTGGATTGCGCCGCCGGTGATGGGCATCAACCGGCAGCCGGTGGACTTCGAGTATGTGAGATTCGGATAACCCCCCTGCGCCGCTTCGCGGCTTCCCCCCTTTCTGGCGCGCCTTCGGCGCTTGAAGGGGGGACGATGCCTGCGGCCTGGCAAAGCCAGTTCCGCGGCATCCTGGGTTAAGGCCCGCGCTCCGGAGACGCAGCTTGGCAAAGCCGGTTCTGCGGCATTCCCGGTTAGGGCATGCGCTCCGGAGGGGCGGCCTTGGCGCAGAAGGGGGAGCTGTCTCTTCTCTCTGCGCGAGCGCCCACCAGCGCGACGCGGTGTGGCTGGCGCAGTGAGGTCAAGGAGGAGCTGGCCGCAGGCCGGCGGGGGACACGAACGGAGTCGGCCGCACCGCGTCGCGCGGCGCCAGGCCAACGCAAAAGCAGAGGCCAGAGAAAGACCCAAAGCCAACCCAGAAGCCCGAAAAAGACCAGCGCAGCAACCAGGCAAAAGTAGCACCCCGAAACAAGCCAAGCACCCAGAAATACACTGCCCAAAACACCCCCACGGAGACCCCCCATGAACGCGCCCGCCGCATCGGCTGTGATCAAGCAGCACCTGATCGACCCCGAGATCTGCATCCGCTGCAACACCTGCGAATCCATCTGCCCGGTGCAGGCCATCACGCACGACTCGCGCAACTACGTGGTCGATGCCGACAAATGCAACTGGTGCAACGACTGCATCTCGCCGTGCCCCACCGGCTCCATCGACAACTACCGCACCATGCCGCGCATCAAGGCCTACTCACTGGCCGAACAGCTGAGCTGGGACAACCTGCCGGCCGAACTCACGGCGGCCGAGCGCGCCGCACTCGTGGGGGATGCAGTGGCCGATGTGGCCGAACCCGCAACCACCGAGACCGAAGCCGAGACCGAAACCGCCGCCGAAACACCCGCCACCGACCCCAGCGGCCAGGAAAGCTTCAAGTCCGCCGCCTACGGATCGATCATCCCGCCCTGGAGCGCCGCTCACGCCTACACCAACCTCTACGGCCCCAAGGCCGCGCAGAAGACCGTCACCGCCACCGTCACCGGCAATGTGCGCGTGACCGAAGTGGGCAAACAGGCCGGCCACGACTACGACACCCACCACATCGTGCTCGACTTCGGCGCCATGCCCTTCCCCGTGCTCGAAGGCCAATCCATCGGCATCGTGCCGCCCGGCACCGACGCCCAGGGCAGGCCGCACCACCCGCGCCAATACTCCATCGCCAGCCCGCGCAACGGCGAGCGCCCGGGCTACAACAACCTGTCGCTCACCATCAAGCGCGTGCTCGAAGACCACCAGGGCCAGCCCGTGCGCGGTGTGGCCAGCAACTTCATGTGCGACCTGCAGGTGGGGGACACGGTCGAGGTGATCGGGCCCTTCGGCACCAGCTTCCTGATGCCCAATCACCCCAAATCCAACATCGTGATGATCTGCACCGGCACGGGCAGCGCGCCCATGCGGGCGATGACGGAGTGGCGCCGGCGCCTGCGGCAAAGCGGCAAGTTCGAGGGCGGGAAATTGATGCTGTTCTTCGGTGCGCGCACGAAAGAAGAACTGCCGTACTTCGGCCCCTTGCAGAACCTGCCCAAGGACTTCATCGACACCCACTTCGCCTTCTCGCGCGAGAAGAACAAACCCAAACGCTACGTGCAGGACGCGATGCGCGAGCGCGCGGCCGACCTGGCCGTGCTGCTGCAGGACCCGAACACGTATTTCTACGTGTGTGGCTTGAAGAGCATGGAAGAGGGTGTGGTGCTGGCGCTGCGCGATGTGGCGACCCAGGCCGGGTTGAGCTGGGAGCAGATCGGCGCGGCGCTCAGGCGCGAGGGGCGGCTGCACCTGGAAACCTATTGATGAACGGACCCACGGACATGAGCATTTTTGATACCTTGGTCGTTTCGCGGCGCGCCCCTGGCGTGGCCCAGGTCACCATGTCGCGCCCGGCGGTGTTCAACGCTTTCGACGAGACCATGATCGGCGAACTCGACGCTGCGTTCACCGAGCTGGAGGCCGATCCTTCCGTGCGCGTGATCGTGCTGGCGGGCGATGGCAAACATTTCAGCGCGGGGGCCGACCTGCAGTGGATGCAGCGCGCCAGCGCCGCGAGCCATGAATGGAATCTGGCGGACGCACGCCGTTTTGCCGGCATGCTGGCGCGCATCGAAGCCTGCGCCAAGCCCACGGTGGCGCGGGTGCAGGGCGCGGCGCTCGGCGGGGGCGTCGGCCTGACCTGCGCCTGTGATGTCGCGGTGGCCGCCGACAACGCCAGTTTCTCCGTCAGCGAAGCGAAGTTCGGCATCCTGCCGGCCGTGATCGGCCCCTATGTGACCAACGCGGTGGGCAAGCGCCAGGCGAAGTGGCTGGCCCTCACCACCACACGCATCGGTGCCGCGAAAGCGCTGGCCATCGGTCTGGTGCAGCAGGTGGTGCCGCCGGAGGCGCTGGACGCTGCGGTGGATGCGACCGTCCAGGAGCTGCTCGCCGGTGGCCCCAACGCCCAGCGCGAGATCAAGCAGCTGTTTGCTCAGCTGCAGGTCGGACCGATCACGCCCGAAGCGCGCGAGCTGACCGCACAGACCATCGGCCGCGTGCGCGGCACCGACGAGGCGCGCGAGGGCTTCGCCGCCTTCCTCGCCAAACGGCCCGCCACCTGGATTCCGAGCGCCACATGACCCCTCTCCACAACGCGCCGGTGCTGGTTGTCGGCGCCGGCATTATGGGCGCGGGCATCGCGCAGGTAGCGGCCCAGGCGGGCCACCCGGTGTTTCTGTTCGACATGCGCGAGGGTGCCGCGGCGCAGGCCAAGTCGAAGCTCGCGGCGACGCTCGACGGCCTGGTGGCCAAGAGCAGGATCACCGCCGAGGCCGCGGTGGCCACACTGGCGCGCATCGAGCCCATCGGCTCGCTGGACGCGGCCGCGGGCGCCGCACTGGTGGTCGAGGCCATCGTCGAAAACCTCGATGCCAAGCGCAGCCTGTTCCGGCAACTGGAGTCGGTGGTCGGCGAGACCGCCATCCTGGCGTCCAACACCTCGTCGATTTCCGTCACCGCCATCGCCAACGGCCTGCAGCGGCCCGAGCGTTTCGTGGGCATGCATTTCTTCAACCCCGTGCCGCAAATGAAGCTGGTGGAGGTGGTGTCCGGCCTGCAGACCGATGCCGCGGTGGCACAGGCCATCGAAGCCCTGAGCGTGGCCTGGGGCAAGGTGCCGGTGCACGCGCGGAGCACGCCGGGCTTCATCGTCAACCGCATCGCGCGACCGTATTACGCCGAGACCCTGGCCCTGCTGCAGGAGCAGGTGGCCACGCCGCAGCGCCTGGACGCCTGCTTGAAGGCGGCGGGCTTTCGCATGGGGCCCTGTGAGCTGATGGACCTGATCGGCCACGACACCAACTTCGCCGTCACGAACTCGGTCTTCGAGGCCAACTTTGGCGACAAGCGCTACGTGCCTTCGCTGGTGCAGCGCGAGCTGGTGGACGGTGGCCTGCTGGGCCGCAAGAGCGGGCGCGGCTTCTACACCTACCCCGAGGGCGTGCCGGCGTTGCCCGCAACCGCGCCCGAGGTGCCGCTGGCGATGGGACCCGTCACCGTGCACGGCGACGGCGAGATCGCCGACCGGCTGGAACAGCTCGTCGCCGAGGGCCGCTTGTCCGGCGACGCAGCGCCCTCGCGCCAGCGACAGAGCGCCTGGGTGGGCCTGGCCATCGGCGCCGCCCGGCTCGTGCTGACGGATGGACGCACCGCGGGTGAGATCGCGGCGCGTGAAGGGGTTGCCGATGTGGCGGTGTTCGACCGCCCGCTGTTGTGGCCAGCGGCTCCCGGCGGCGCGCTCGCCTATGCGGTGGCACCGCAGGCCAGGGCCGACTGGCGCGAGCAGGCCCCGGCGTGGCTTACCGCACTCGGCTTTGTGCCCGTGCCCATGGCCGATGCCCCCGGGCTGGTGGTGGCGCGCACGATCGCCATGCTGATCAACGAAGCCGCAGACGCCGTGCTGCAAGGCGTGTGCACCCCCGAAGGCGCCGACGCCGCGATGAAGCTCGGCGTCAACTACCCGGCCGGGCCGTTCGAGTGGCTGGCGCGCTGGAGCGTGGCTGGCGTCACGCAGGTGCTGGAGGCGCTCGACGCGCATTACCGCGGTGAGCGCTACCGTGTCAGCCCCTGGCTCAGAAGGAAACACACATGAAGTTCGTCGAATTCCATGCGGGGCAGGTCATCGAGGCGGGGCCCTACGAGCTGGGTGAAGCCGAGCTGATCGACTTTGCGCAACGGTACGACCCCCAGTGGTTTCACACCGATCCGCAAGCGGCCGTTGCCGGCATCCACAGCGGGCTGATCGCCAGCGGGTGGCAGACCTGCGGCATCGCCATGCGGCTGGTCGCCGACGCGGCCTTGCAGGGCTCGGAGTCGTTTGCCTCGCCAGGGCTGGCCTACGTGAAATGGCCACACCCGGTGCGCGCCGGGGACCGGCTGAGCCTGCGCGCGACGGTGATCGACACACGCCGGGCCAGCAGCAAGCCCACGCTCGGCATCCTGCGCTGGCGCTGGCAACTCTTCAACGCGGCCGGCCACGAGGTGCTGGACCTCGAAGCGACCAGCCTGTTCCACCTTCCCCAACAGGACACCCCATGACCCAGGCCTACATCTGCGACGCGATCCGCACCCCCTTCGGCCGCTACGGCGGCGCCCTCAGCAGCGTGCGCACCGACGACCTCGGCGCCATCCCGCTGCGCGCCCTGATGGCGCGCAACCCGAGCGTGGACTGGGCCGCCATCACCGACGTGCTCTACGGCTGCGCCAATCAGGCCGGTGAGGACAACCGCAACGTCGCCCGCATGAGCAGCCTGCTCGCCGGCCTGCCGCTGGAGGTGCCCGGCGCCACCATCAACCGCCTGTGCGGCTCCGGCCTGGACGCCGTGGGCACGGCCGCCCGCGCCATCAAGGCCGGTGAGGCCGGCCTCATGATCGCCGGCGGCGTGGAAAGCATGAGCCGCGCCCCCTTCGTCATGCCCAAAGCCGAGAGCGCCTTCAGCCGCAACAACGCCGTCTACGACACCACCATCGGCTGGCGCTTCGTTAACAAACTCATGAAAGCCCAGTACGGCGTCGATTCCATGCCCGAAACCGCCGAAAACGTGGCGACCGAGTTCAAGATCGAGCGCGAAGCCCAGGACCGCATGGCCCTGGCCAGCCAGATGAAAGCCGTGGTGGCCATCAAAGCCGGCCACCTGGCGCGCGAGATCTGCCCGGTCAGCCTCCCGCAGAAGAAGGGCGACGCCCTCATCGTGGACACCGACGAACACCCACGCGAGACCAGCCTCGAAGCCCTGGCCAGGCTCAAGGGCGTGGTCAAACCGGACGGCAGCGTGACGGCCGGCAACGCCAGCGGCGTGAACGACGGCGCCTGCGCCCTGCTGCTGGCCGACGAAGCCACGGCGGCGAAGAACGGTCTGACCCCCAAGGCCCGCATCGTCGGCATGGCCACGGCCGGTGTGGCCCCGCGCATCATGGGCATGGGCCCGGCGCCGGCCACGCAGAAGGTGCTGGCCCTCACCGGCCTCACGCTGGAGCAGCTCGACGTGATCGAACTCAACGAAGCCTTCGCCGCCCAGGGCCTGGCCGTGCTGCGCACCCTGGGTCTGAGAGACGACGATGAACGCGTGAACGCCTGGGGCGGCGCCATCGCGCTGGGCCACCCGCTGGGTGCCAGCGGCGCGCGCCTGGCCACCACGGCGGTGAACCGCCTGCACGCCACGGGCGGGCGCTACGCGCTGTGCACCATGTGCATCGGGGTGGGGCAGGGGATCGCGTTGGTCATCGAACGGGTCTGAAGTCCAGGGCCGCGGCGCGGGGCAGCGCCAGGTTGAGTGGCAGGCCCACCAGCAGGTGCAGCCCGGCCCAGGCCAGGCAGGCGCCGCGCCAGCCAATCTGGGCTTCGAGGGCTGTCATGCCTGCGGGGCGCGACCGGTCAAGCCCATCGGTGCGAACGCCATGGGCTCAGCCGCTGCGCTCAGGCGATGTCGAAGGCGTGAAAACCGAAACGGCCCGCGCGCCGGTCGGCGAAATAGTGTTCCAGCGTTTCCTTGACGGTGCGAAAGGCGATCTCGTCCCAGGGAATCTGGTCTTCGGTGAACAGCCGGGCTTCGATGGTTTCGGTGCCGGGGTTGAACTGCGTGCTGAGCAGGCGCGCGCGGTAGTACATGTGGACCTGACCCACCCGCGCGACGTTCATGAGGGTGAAGATCTCGCCCATCTCGAACTGCGCGCCGGCTTCTTCGTCGGTCTCGCGGGCCGCGCCCTGCGCGGTGGTTTCGCCCAGTTCCATGAAGCCCGCGGGCAGCGTCCACTTGCCCCGGCGGGGTTCGATGTTGCGCAGGCAGAGCAGCACGTATTCGCCGGTCTCGCCCCACACGGGCACGGTGCCGACCACGTTGAGCGGGTTTTCGTAGTGGATGGTGTGGCAGGCGGGGCAGACCGCGCGGGGCTTGGTGTCGCCGTCGTCGGGGATGCGGTAGCTGACGGCGGCGCCGCATTGTCTGCAGTGCTGGATGGGGCTGCGGTGCATGCCGCAAAGTGTAGGGGGAAATGAAAAAGGGCCCCTTGCGGAGCCCTTCAAGACGCGTGGGGCGCGGGCCCCGGCGCGGGTGGCGCTCAGCCTTTGGTGGTCTTGCCGTGCTTTTCGATCAGGGCCTTGGCGGTGTCGAGCAGCTGCTTGCCGTTGAAGCCGCGCTTGTCCATGTCCTGCACCCACTCCACCTCCACCAGGCGGGCCTTGCGCTTGAATTCCTGCGCCTCGGCCGCGGGGATGGTGTGGATCGTGTTGCCGAGTTTCACGGCGGACTCGCGGCCCGGCTTGTCGCCGCTTTGCTGCACCTTGCCCAGCCAGGCCGAGGTTTCCAGGCCCGAGTTCTTGTCGATGACGGCCTTGAGGTCGGGCGGCAGCGAGAAGTACTTGGCCTTGTTCATCGCCAGGATGAAGGTGGTGGTGTAGAGCGCGCCGCCCGAGGGGTCGAACTCGCTGTGGAACTTGGCCAGTTCCTGGACCTTCACCGCAGGCACCACTTCCCAGGGGATCACGCAGCCGTCGATCACGCCCTTGGAGAGCGCGTCGGGGATCTGCGGCAGCGGCATGCCCACGGGCGTGGCGCCCAGGTAGCCGAGCATCTTGGTGATCTGGCGGGTCGGGCCGCGCACCTTGGAGCCCTTGAGGTCTTCGGCGGTCTTGACCTGCTTGTTGCGCATGTGGAACATGCCCGGGCCATGCACCTGCAGGGCGATCGGCTGCACTTCCTTGAACTCGTCCTTGGCGACGGTCTGCACGTATTCCCAGTAGGCCTTGGAGGTGGCTTCGGCGTTGTTCATCATGAACGGCAGCTCGAACACCTCGATGCGCGGGAAGCGGCCCGGGGTGTTGCCCGGCAGGGTCCAGACGATGTCGACCACGCCGTCTTTGGCCTGGTCGTAGAGCTGCACCGGCGAGCCACCCAGCTGCATGGCGGGATAGGCCTCGAACTTGATGCGGCCGTCGGAGTCCTTGGTGACCTTGTCCATCCAGGCCTTGTGCATGTTGAGCCACACGTTGGACTGCGGCGACATGAAGGTGTGGAACTTGAGGGTGACGGTCTGCTGGGCAAAGCCGACGAGGGCGGGCGCGCCAAAGGCCACGGCGGCGCCGGATTGAAGCAGGGTTCTGCGCTGGATCATGGGGAGGTCTCCTGGGGTCGGTCGAAAAATGAGGGAAGGCAAGACCCGACAACGGTAAGGGTTTCGCACCGCGTCGGGCAGGGGTCAAACCCGCAAACGGGATCGCGGGCGTGGTTTGCGTGATTTATTTTTGTAAAACCAATTCACCCCTGCGGAATTATAGGAAGGAGCCCCCGGGGGTAAACCCGGGGCTGGCGGGCCGGGTTCAGGCCACCTGGACGGTGATGCCGCTCAATCCGTCGATGCCGCCGCTCATGGTGTCGCCGCGCACCACCGCGCCCACGCCCGCGGGGGTGCCGGTGTAGATCAGGTCACCGGCCTGCAGCTCCCAGGCGTTGGAGAGGTGCTCGATGGTTTCGGCCACGTTCCAGATGAGTTGGCTGACCGCGCTGCGCTGGCGGTCGCTGCCGTTGACCTGCAGCCAGATGGCCGCGTGGTGGATGTCGCCCGCGTCTGCCGCGGGGTTGATCGGGCCGATGGGGGCCGACTGGTCGTAGCCCTTGCCGATGCACCAGGGCCGGCCCTGCTTCTTCATCTCGGTCTGCAGGTCGCGGCGCGTCATGTCCAGGCCGACCGCGTAGCCGTAGATGTGGCTGGCGGCGTCTTCGGCCTTGATGCCGCGCCCGCCCCGGCCGATCGCCACGACCAGTTCAATCTCGTGGTGCAGGTTGGCCGTGAGGCTGGGATAAGGGATGGTGGCCACCTGGCCCGGCTCGGCGACCACGATCGCGTCGGCCGGCTTGAGAAAGAAGAACGGCGGCTCGCGGCCGGTGAAGCCCATCTCTTTGGCGTGTTCTTCGTAATTGCGGCCCACGCAGTAGATGCGGTGGACCGGAAAGCGCTCGGCACGGCCGACCACAGGCACGGACACGACGGGGGGCGGGGTGAATGTGTAGGAGGTCATAAGGGGGATGGAAGGGTGGTTAAGGAAGACTCGCAGCAGCACAGTGTGCCTCCGGCGCACGTGCCCGCGCCCAGGATGCCGCGGAACTGGCTCCGCCAGGCCGCAGGCATCGCCCCCTGGGGGGTGACGCCGCAGGCGGCGCGGGGGGAGCCTAATGCTGCCTTTCCGGCAACCGCACCACCAGGCCGTCGAGCTCGGGCGTGAGCACGATCTGGCAGCTCAGGCGGCTGTCGGGCTGGGCCGGGCAGGCGGCGAAGTCCAGCATGTCGCCCTCGTCGGCCACTGGGGGCGGCAGCTGGTGAATCCAGGGCGCGTTGACCATGACGTGGCAGGTGGCGCAGGTCAGGGTGCCGCCGCAGTCGGCTTCGATGCCGCGCACGTTGGCGTCTACGGCGGCCTTCATGAGGCTCTGGCCGGGTTCGGCCTGGATGTCTTGTACCGACTGGTCGGCGGCGATGAATCGGATGTGGATCATGGTGGTGGAAGGGTTCAGATGCGGCTGAAGTATTCGCGCCGTTCGAAATCGGCCTTGTCGTCGGCCTGGGCGTGGCGGTCGATTTCGCTGCGCTTGATGCGGCGGAAGTAGCGCACGACGTCGGGGCCCAGGCCCTGGCTGAGTGCGGCGTCGTCGCGCAGGGCGTCCAGCGCATCGCCCAGTGTGCCGGGGATTTTCTCGAAACCGTCGGCGTAGGGGGTTTCGCAGGCGGGCGGGGGCGTGAGGCCGCGCTCCAGGCCGTCGAGCCCGGCGTGGATCTGCGCGGCGATGTAGAGGTAGGGGTTGGCCGCCGGTTCGCCGATGCGGTTTTCGATGCGGGTGGCGCTGTCGCCCGCCGCCCCCACCACGCGCAGCATGGCGCCGCGGTTGTCCTGGCCCCAGATCACGCTCTGAGGTGCCAGCGCGTTGGGGCGGAAGCGGGCAAAGCCGTTGATGGTGGGCGTGCACAGCGCCGTCATGCCGGGGGCGTGGGCCAGCAGGCCGGCGAGCCAGTGGGTGCCGGCGTCCGACAGCGTGTGGCGCGCGTCGGCGCGGCTGCTGCCCGCTGCGGGCGCTTCGCGCACGCAGGCGTTGGCCCCGGTTTTCAGGTCCACCAGCGACTGGTGCAGGTGCCAGCCGCTGGACATGATGTTCGGAAACGGCGGGCGGCACATGAAGGTGGCGTGGTAGCCCGCGCGGCGCAGCGCCTGGCGCACGCCGTTGCGAAACAGCACCATCTGGTCGGCCGCGGTGAGGGCGTCGGTGGCGTCGAACACGGCTTCGACCTGGCTCGGGCCGAGCTCGATTTCCAGCGACTGCAGCGGCAGGCCCAGCGCCTGCGCGGTGCGCATGACGATGGCCAGCGGCTCGTCGGCCAGGTCGATCAGGGCCTCGGCCTGCAGGTTGTAGCCGGGGTGGATCATCTCCACCTGCGGCGGCAGGCCGGGCCAGGCGGCGAGCTCGGGGTCGAGCTGGGGCGCGGTGTCGGTGATGCGGTAGATGTGGAATTCCACTTCGAGCCCGGTCTTGAGCCCATAGCCCGCCTGGGCCAGCCGCGCCAGCGCCCGCTGCAGCACGCGCCGCGTGTCCAGCGGCACGGGTGTGCCGTCGGCAAACCAGGGCTGGCAGCGCAGCCAGCCGGTGTGGGCCTGCCAGGGCAGGGGGGTGAAGCTGGCCGGGTCGGGCAGCAGCATCAGGTTGGCCGCGCCGGCAAACCCGGGCAGGTCGTCCGCGCCACCGGCCTCGAACACCTTCCACGCGGTGCGGTCGGCCGTGTCCTTGAGCATCAGCGTACCGACCATGCCCACGCCGTCGCGCAAAGCCTTGATCGCGGCGTGCGCCATCAGCGTCTTGCCGCGCAGCATGCCGTGGGCGTCGCACCAGCCCAGGCGCACGCGCTGGACGCCGCTGGCTTCGATGAGCTGGGCGGTCTGCAGGCAGGCGGCTTCGCGGGCCGCGTCGTGGATGCCGCAGCGTTGGGCGAAAGGGCTCATTTCGCGCCGGCCGTTTCGGTGGCGGGCTGCGCGGCGGCGTTCTGCCAGGGCGCGCCCGCGCGCTTGGCGCGCACGGCGTCTTGCCACCAGGCCTGCCAGCCCTCGGCGGGGGCGATGCCGTCCACCGTGTCGGGGCCGTGGATGCTGGCGTGTTGTGCCGGGTCGGCGATGCCGGGCGGTGTGCCCCCTGCGGCCACGGTGTCCATGGCCTGCAACAACATGCGCCGGTTCGCCATGATCACCTTGTCTGTTGTACCCAGGTGTTCGCGCGTGCGGTCCTGGATCGCACCCATGCTCTCGCAGGCCCACTGGTCGTGCACGTTGATGTCGTCTTCGCCCATGCCGAGGTAGGTGCGGCTCCGCTGCTCTTCGGCGTTGAACCCCCAGTGGTTGTGGCGGCCGGACTTCGGGATGTAGTCGGGCAGGGTGACGGCGTCCAGGCGCTGGTTGCGCATGGTGTTCTTGTCCACGGGATCGGCGAAGCTGGTGAAGAAGGCGAACCAGTAGTTGTGCGTGTCGTCCACCGGCACGTGCATCTGCGTGATCGTCATGGTTTCGGACAGCGGGATCACGAAGGTCTGCGGGAACACCGCGTTGGTGATGCGCACGTGGGTGAGCGCCTCGGTCATGGGGCGCAGGGCGGTCAGCTGGATGCCGTAGGGCTGCTGCGTGAAGCTGATCTGTGGCTGGCCGAATTCGCGCATCACCTTGGTCATGGGCCAGCGCTCGCCGCCCACCTCGCCCACGCTGGCGCCGCGGAACTGCTTGCCGTAGCTGTCTTCGAGCGAAGCGTCGTTGAAGAAGCGGTGCAGGTACGAGGCGTGCGCCGGGTCGATGCCGACCTCGAACGCCTGCAGCCAGTTGCAGTGCCACAGGCCCTTGAACACGAAGCTGTGCGTGGCGGGCGCCTCGAAGCAGTCCAGCGCGGGGAAGGGCGGTGGCGTGCTGCCCTCGGGGCCGAACCAGCCGAACAGCGCGCCCGCTTTTTCCACCAGCGGGTAGCTGCGTTGCTGGATGCGGGTGCACAGCGTGCTGCCGGCGGGCTCGGCCGGGGTCTCGGTGCACTGACCTGACACGTCGAACTTCCAGCCGTGGAAGGGGCAGCGCAGGCCGTCGCCCTCGTTGCGGCCAAAGGCCAGGTCGGCACCGCGGTGCGGGCAGTCGCGGTCGAGCAAACCGAAGGCGCCTTGTGCGTTCCTGAACAGCACGAAGTCCTGCCCCAGCACCCGCACCGCCTTCACCGGGCGCACGCCCATCGCCGGGTCCAGCGCGGGGTTGAACTCGTCGAGCAGGGCCACCGGCTGCCAGTAGCGGCGCAGCAGCTCACCGCCCGGTGTGCCCGGCCCGACCTGGGTGATGCGCTGGTTCAGTTCGGCTTTCATGCGGGTCTCCTGTGGGCGGGCGAGTGGGTGATGGTAAAACGGTATCCCATTTTATTAATTCAGTGTACAGTTTGCGGCATGAGCCTGCAAGAAACCGTTTTGATGCAACTGCGCGACCTGATCCTGAGCGGCGAGTTCGCGCCCGGCCAGCGGCTGGCCGAGCAGCAACTGGCCGAGCGGCTGGGGGCCTCGCGCACGCCGGTGCGCGCCGCGCTGGTCACGCTGGAGCAGGAGGGGCTGGTCGAGGCCAACGACACCGGCAAATACCTGGTGCGCCAGTTCACCGCCCAGGAGGTGACCGACGCGATCGCGGTGCGGGGCCATCTGGAAGGCATGGCGGCGCGCCTGGTGGCCGAACACGGGGTCTCGCGCCAGCTGCAGGGCGGTTTGCAGGCCTGCCTGGACGAGGGCGATCGCCTGCTCCAGGCCCAGCCGCTGACGATGGAGAGCTACGCCGCCTACGCGGCCATGAACGACCGCTTCCACGCGCTGATCCTGGAGGCCTGCGGCAACCGGGCGCTGCAGCGCGCCGTGGCGCTCAACGACAAGCTGCCGTTCGCCCCCGCCTCGGCCATGCTGCCCATGCAGGGCACGGTGGCGCTGGACCGCGACTGGATGCTCTACGCCCACCGCCAGCACCACATGCTGTGTGATGCGCTGCAGCGCGGCGAGGGCGCGCGTGCACAGGCCCTCGCGGTGGAGCACACCGAGGTGGCGCAGATGAACATGCGGCTGGCGCTGGAGCGGCGCGCCGAGTCCGAGCGCTTCATGCCCGGGATGCGGCTGGTCGTGGGCTGAGGACGGGGCCCCCCTGCGCCGGCCCTGCGGGCCGTCACCCCCAGGGGGCGATGCGAGTGGCCCG
The DNA here is from genome assembly GCF_020510445.1 of Hydrogenophaga taeniospiralis. Taxonomy (NCBI): domain Bacteria; kingdom Pseudomonadati; phylum Pseudomonadota; class Betaproteobacteria; order Burkholderiales; family Comamonadaceae; genus Hydrogenophaga; species Hydrogenophaga taeniospiralis. Next base: position 3,902,879 of record NZ_JAHBAG010000001.1, on the reverse strand, counting down.
GCGAAGCCGGTTCCACCGCATCCTGGGGGGAAGACATGTCGCGCCGGAGAGGGAGGTGGTCCCAGGGCACGTTTCATGCCTCGGGGGGGTGCTGCGGAGCTGTGAAAACCGAAGCCCGGGTCTTTCGGGGGTGTATCGTGCCGACATGAGCGCCCAACCGGAACAAGACACCCCCTGCCGTGGCAGCCTCGTGCTGCGCCGCGTGGCCATCGACACCTACCACGAGAACGTGGCCTACCTGCACCGCGATTGCGCGGTCTACCGGGCCGAGGGTTTCCAGGCCCTGTCCAAGGTGGAGGTGCGCGCCAACGGCAAACGCATCCTGGCCACGCTCAACGTGGTGGACGACGCCAGCATCGTCGGGCGCCACCAGCTGGGCGTATCGGAAGACGCCTTCAGGCAGCTCGAAGTGCTCGACGGCCACCCGGCTTCGGTCTCGCAGGCCGAGCCGCCCGAGTCCATTCCCGCGCTGTTTCGCAAGATCAACGGCGAGCGCCTGGGCCGAGACGACTTTCACGCCATCGTGCGCGACATCGCCGAGCTGCGCTACTCCAAGATCGAACTGACCGCCTTCGTGGTCGCCAGCAACCGCAGCGAGCTCGACCGCGAGGAGGTGTACTTCCTCTCCGAAGCCATGGTGGCCGCGGGCCGCCGGCTCGACTGGCACGAGCCGCTGGTGGTGGACAAGCACTGCATCGGCGGCATCCCGGGCAACCGCACCTCCATGCTGGTGGTGCCCATCGTCGCGGCCTACGGCCTGGTGTTCCCCAAGACCTCGTCGCGCGCCATCACCTCGCCCGCGGGCACGGCCGACACCATGGAAGTGCTGGCCAATGTGCAGTTGCCGTTCGACCGCCTCACCGAGATCGTGCGCGCGCACAAAGGCTGCCTGGCCTGGGGCGGCACGGCCCACCTCTCGCCAGCCGACGACGTGCTGATCTCGGTCGAGCGGCCGCTGTCCATCGACTCGCCGGGGCAGATGGTGGCCTCCATCCTGTCAAAGAAGATCGCCGCCGGCGCTACCCACCTGGTGCTCGACATTCCCATCGGCCCCACGGCCAAGGTGCGCTCCATGCCCGAGGCGCAGCGCCTGCGCCGCCTGTTCGAGTATGTGGCGCAGCGCCTGCACCTCTCGCTGGACGTGGTGATCACCGACGGCCGGCAGCCCGTGGGCCGTGGCGTGGGACCGGTGCTGGAGGCGCGCGATGTGATGCAGGTGCTGGAAAACGACCCGCAGGCCCCGAACGACCTGCGGCAGAAGTCGCTGCGGCTGGCGGGCCGCATCATCGAATGCAGCCCCGACGTGCGCGGTGGCGACGGCTTTCGCATCGCGCGGGACATCCTCGACTCGGGCCGCGCGCTGGCGCAGATGCGCGCCATCATCGAGGCCCAGGGCTCGCACGGGTTCGATCACCACCACCCCCCGCTGGGAGTGCTCACGCTGGACGTGGTGGCGCCCGAGTCGGGCCTGGTGGCGGGCATCGACAACCTGCAGATCGCGCTCATCGCACGGCTGGCCGGCGCGCCCAAGGTGCAGGGCGCGGGCGTGGACCTGCTGCGCAAGCTGGGCGAGCCGGTGGTCGCGGGCGAGGTGCTCTACCGCGTGTACGCCAGCTACGCCGCCGACCTCGAATTCGCGCGCCAGGCCAGCGCGCGCGCCAGCGGCTACAGCATCGGCAGCGCGGAGCAGCTGCCCCACGTGTTTGTGGAGTTCTGATGAGCACACCCCTGAACGATCTGGCCGGCTGCCTGTTGTGTTTTGAGAACGAGCGGGTCATCGCGGCCAGCGCCGCCCACGCGGCCGGGCTGAAGCTGGCCGTGATTGCGCGCCACCGCTTTCCCGACGGCGAGCTGCGCCTGCGCCTGCCCGAAGCCCTGCCGGCCCGCGTGGTGCTCTGGCGCGGCCTGCACCAGCCAAACGAAAAACTGGTCGAGCTGTTGCTGGCCGCGCAGACGGCGCGCCAGCTCGGCGCGCAGCACCTCACGCTGGTGGCGCCCTACCTGGCCTACATGCGCCAGGACATCGCCTTCAACCCCGGCGAGGTGGTCAGCCAGCGCGTGATCGGCGGTTTTCTCGCCAGCCTGTTCGACGCGGTCATCACCGTGGACCCGCACCTGCACCGTGTGTCCATGCTGAGCGAGGCCGTGCCGGTGCGCGACGCCATCGTGCTCAGCGGCGCGCCGCTGCTGGCCGACCACATCGCGCGCAACCGGGTGCGGCCGGTGCTGATCGGGCCCGACGAGGAGTCGCTGCAATGGGTGTCCAGCGCCGCGCAGCGCTTTGGCTGGGACCACGCGGTGTGTCGCAAGACCCGCCACGGCGACCACGAGGTGGAGATCGAACTGCCCGCCTTGCCCGTGGCGGGGCGCCAGGTGGTGCTGATGGACGACGTGGCCAGCTCGGGCCACACGGTGGCGCAGGCCACGCGGCTGCTGTGCGCGGCGGGCGCGGCCTCGGTGGACGTGGCCGTGACGCACGCGCTGTTCGCCGCCGACGCGGTGCGGCTCATCCGCGAAGCGGGCGCGGGCCAGATCTGGAGCACCGACTGCATCCCGCACCCGAGCAACACGGTGAGCATCGTGCCGGTGGTGGCCGAGGTGCTGCGCGAGCTCGTTGCGGTCGGCCGCTCCGCGGCTTGAACGCCTCGCGGCGGGGCGTGGGGCACGCCGGGTAGGGCGGTGACGCCGCCACCCCGGCGGCGATGAAGCATGTCAGCCATGTCAGCGCCGTCCCCGGGTGGTTGGCTTGCAGGATGCCCCTCAGGCTCTTACAGTGGGCTCGTTGTCCTTCCTGCAGGAGGTGCGATGCGGTTCGATCGGGTCGTGCATGCTGCGGCGTCTGGCGGGCGAGCCTTCGGCGCTGCGGGGCGCTGTGCACTGCTGGCGCTGCTGCTGGGCCTGGCGGGGTTCGCCGCGCATGCCGCCGCTGTGGCCACCGTGCTCACGGTGCACGACGCCATCGGGCCGGCCAGCGCCGACTACATCGTTCGCGGCCTGCAGCGCGCCCAGCGGCAGGGCGCCCCCCTGGTGGTGCTGGAGCTCGACACCCCGGGCGGGCTGGACAGCTCCATGCGCCAGATCATCCAGGCCGTGCTGGCTTCGCCGGTGCCCGTGGTCACCTATGTGAGCCCGCCGGGCTCGCGCGCGGCCAGCGCCGGCACCTACATCCTCTACGCCAGCCACGTCGCCGCCATGGCGCCGGCCACCACATTGGGCGCGGCCACGCCGGTGGCCATTGGCATGCCCGGCGCGCCGCAGCCCCCCAGGGAGCGGCCCGAGGCCGATCCGGCTCCCAAAGGGGAGCCCGGAAAACCCGGCACCCCCGCCCCCGCGGCGCCGGCGGACGCCATGACCGCCAAGCAGGTCAACGACGCGGCCGCCTTCATCCGCGGCCTGGCCATCCGGCACGGGCGCAACGTGGCGTGGGCCGAGCGCGCGGTGCGCGAAGCGGTGAGCCTGAGCGCGACCGAGGCCCTGCGCGAGAAGGTGGTCGACGTGGTGGCCAGCGACCTCCCGGACCTGCTGCGCCAGATCGACGGGCGCACCGTGCGCATGGCCAGTGGCGAACTGCGCCTGCAGACCCGTGGCCTGGGCACCGTCGCCCAGCCCCCCGACTGGCGCCACCGCCTGCTGGGCGTGATCGCCAACCCCAGCCTGGCGCTGATCCTGCTGATGATCGGGGTCTACGGCCTGATGTTCGAGTTTTCCTCGCCCAGCTTCGGCCTGGCCGGCACGGTGGGCGCGGTCTGCCTGCTGCTCGCGATGTTCGCGCTGCAGTTGCTGCCCGTGAACTACGCGGCCCTGGCCCTGATCCTGCTCGGTTTTGCGCTGCTCGCCGCCGAGCTGCTGTCGCCGTCGTTTGGCGTGCTGGGCGTGGGCGGTGTCGTGGCGTTCATCGCCGGCGGCCTGCTGCTGTTCGACCGCGACGTGCCCGGCATGGGCGTGCCGCTGCCGCTGCTCTTCGGCATCGCCGTCACCGCCGGGGCCGCGGTGCTGCTGGGTGGTGGCATGGCGCTGCGGGCGCGCCGCGCCCCCGTGGTCAGCGGAGGCGAAGACATGATCGGCGCCCTGGGCGAGGTGGTCCAGGTGCAGGACGGTCAGGCCTGGGCCGAGGTCCGTGGCGAGCGCTGGCAGGTGCGCGCTGACACTGCGCTGCGACCCGGGCAGCGCGTGCGCGTGGAGGCCCTGCACGACCTGTTGCTGCAGGTGCGGCCGGAGGCCGCCACACCGCCCCCATCTCCCCACCCATCGGAAGGAGGCACCCACGATGTTTGATTTCAACCTGGGGCTGGGCACGGTTCTCGTGCCCGTCGTGCTGATCCTGCTGGCGTCGTCGTTTCGCATCCTGCGCGAGTACGAGCGCGGCGTGGTGTTCCAGCTGGGCCGGTTCTGGAGGGTCAAGGGCCCGGGCCTGGTGCTCGTGATTCCCGGCCTGCAGCAGATGGTGCGGGTCGATCTGCGCGTGGTGACCATGGACGTGGAGCCGCAGGACGTGATCTCGCGCGACAACGTGTCGGTCAAGGTCAACGCGGTGGTGTTCTTTCGCGTGGTGGCGGCCGACAAGGCCATCATCCAGGTGGAAAACTACCTCATGGCCACCAGCCAGCTCGCGCAGACCACCTTGCGTGTGGTGCTGGGCAAACACGAGCTTGACGAAATGTTGGCCGAGCGCGAGCGGCTGAACCTCGACGTGCAGCAGATCCTGGACGCGCAGACCGGCGCCTGGGGCATCAAGGTGACCAACGTCGAGATCAAGCACATCGACCTGAACGAGTCCATGGTGCGCGCCATTGCGCGCCAGGCCGAGGCCGAGCGCGAACGGCGCGCCAAGGTGATCCACGCCGAAGGCGAAAAGCAGGCGGCCGTTTCCCTGCTGGAAGCGGCGCGGATGCTCGCGCAACAGCCCGAGGCCATGCAGCTGCGCTACCTGCAGACCATGACCCAGGTGGCCGGCGACCGCGCCTCGACCATCGTATTCCCGCTCCCGATGGACCTGCTGGGGCGTATGCTGCAGACACCCCAGCCGACGTCGCCGCCGGCCCAACGCGAGTGAATCCAGGAGACCGTCCATGGCACATGCACCCATTCACAAGCCCGAGGTTCATGCGTCACCGCCCAACCTGACCGACTACGACGCCACGGTCGCCCGGTTCAGCTGGCCCGAGGCACTGGGGCAGCTTGATGGTCTGCCCGGTGGCGGCGGGCTGAACATCGCCCACGAGGCGGTGGACCGCCACGTGCTGCACGGCCGGGGCCACAAGACCGCGATCCGCTGGCTGGGCAAGAACGGCGAGCGGCGCGAGTTCAGTTACGCGGACCTGGCGCGGGCCACCAACCAGTTCGCCAATGCGCTCGAACACCTGGGAGTACAGCCCGGCGAGCGCGTGTTCATCCTGATGGGGCGCCTGCCCGAGTTGTACGTGGCGCTGCTGGGCGCGCTCAAGGCGAGCTGTGTCGTGACGCCGCTGTTTTCGGCGTTCGGGCCCGAGCCCATCGTCACGCGGGCCGAATTGGGCGACGCGCGCGTGCTGGTCACGACGCCGGAGCTGTACCAACGCAAGGTGCAGGATCTGCGCGAGCGCCTGCCCGGCCTGCGGCATGTGATCGTGGTGGGTGCGGTGCCGTCGGACGAGGGTGGGGTGCACCCTTGGGGAGCGCTGGTGTCACCCGCCCCCACCGCCTACACCATCGCCCCGACCGATCCGGAGTCCATGGCCCTGCTGCATTTCACCAGCGGCACCACCGGCCGGCCCAAGGGGGCGGTGCACGTGCACGCCGCCGTGCTGGCGCACATGGTCACCGGCCGCTACGCGCTCGATCTGCACGACGACGATGTGTTCTGGTGCACGGCGGACCCGGGCTGGGTCACGGGCACGAGCTATGGCGTCATCGCGCCGCTGGTCTGCGGCGTGACCAATGTGGTGGTCGAGGCCGAGTTCGATGCGCAGACCTGGTACGGCGTGCTCGAGCGCGAGCGCGTGAGCGTCTGGTACACCGCGCCCACCGCCATCCGCATGATGATGAAGCTCGGCGCCGAGGCCTTGAAGGGTGTCGATCTGTCGGCGTTGCGATTCATGGCCAGTGTGGGTGAGCCGCTGAATCCGGAGGCCGTGGTCTGGGGGCTGGAGGCGTTTGGCCTGCCGTTCCACGACAACTGGTGGCAGACCGAAACGGGCGGCATCATGGTGTCGAACTACGCGGCGATGGACATCCGCCCCGGCTCCATGGGCAAGCCCTTGCCGGGCATCGTCGCCGCGGTCGTGCGCCGGACCGAGGGCGGGCATGTCGAACCGATCGCGACGCCCGACGTGGATGGCGAACTGGCACTGCGAACGCCCTGGCCGTCCATGATGCGCGGCTACCTGCACGAGGACGAGCGCTACCGCAAGTGCTTCGTGGACGGCTGGTACCTCACGGGCGATCTGGTGCGCCGGGACGCCGATGGCTACTACTGGTTCGTCGGCCGTGCCGACGACGTGATCAAGTCGTCCGGCCACCTGATCGGGCCCTTCGAGGTGGAGAGCGCCTTGATGGAACATCCGGCCGTGGCCGAGGCTGGCGTCATCGGCATTCCCGACCCGATGGCGGGCGAGGTGGTGAAGGCCTTCGTGGCCCTCAAGCCGGGCCACGAGGCGAGCGAGGCGCTGCGGCGCGAGCTGCTGGGCCATGCCCGCAAGCGCCTGGGCGCGGCGGTGGCGCCCAAGCAGATCGATTTCCGCGACAACCTGCCCAAGACGCGCAGCGGCAAGATCATGCGCCGCCTGCTCAAGGCGCGCGAGCTCGGTCTGCCCGAGGGCGATCTGTCCACGCTGGAAAGCGACGAAAAGAAATGAGAGCCCCCACGCTCCGCCGCTCCGCGGGTCGCTGCCCCCCCGGGGGGCTGGTCCTGCCTTGGGGCGGCCCGGCGGCAGGCCCGCTGATGACTGAGGCCACGACATGACCGACAAGCTCCATCTGGACCGCGCGCACCTGCACCACCTGTACCGGGAGATGTTGCGCATCCGCCGCTTCGAGGCCAAGTGCGTCGAGCTCTACCAGGCGCAGAAGATCCGGGGTTTCCTGCACCTGTACGACGGCGAGGAGCCGGTGGCCGTGGGCGTGATGGCCGCGCTGGAGGCACGCGACGCGGTGGTGGCCACCTACCGTGAACACGGCCAGGCGCTGGCGCGCGGCGTGCCCATGCGGGCGCTGATGGCCGAAATGCTGGGCAAGCTCGAAGGCTGTTGCCGCGGGCGTGGTGGCTCCATGCACATCTTCGACCGCGAACGGCGGTTCTTCGGCGGCAACGCCATCGTGGGTGGCAGCCTGCCGCTGGCCGTGGGCATCGCCATGGCCGACAAGCAGCTGCGCCCGGGCGCGCTCACCGCCTGCTTCTTCGGCGAAGGGGCGGTGGCCGAGGGAGCGTTTCACGAAAGCATGAACCTGGCCGCCCTCTGGCAACTGCCGGTGCTGTTCGTCTGCGAAAACAACTTGTACGCCATGGGCGTGCCCCTGAAGGACGCGGAGTCGCAGACCGATGTGTTCCGCAAGGCCGAGGCCTACCGCATGGCCAGTGCGCAGGTCGACGCCATGGAGCCGGTGCAGATGGCCGCGGCAGCCCGCCGGGCGGTGGATCACGTCCGTGCCGGCCAGGGGCCCTTCTTCCTGGAATGCCGCACCTACCGTTTTCGCGCGCACTCGATGTTCGATACCCAGGCCTACCGCACGCGCGAGGAGATCGAAAGCTGGAAACGCCGCGACCCGATCGAGCGCCTGCGCCGCTGGATGGAGGACAACCACTTGCTGAGCCCCGACGAGGCGGCCGCGATCGACGCAGGCATCGCCGCCGAGATCGGCGACGCCGTGGCTTTTGCCGAGGCGGGCACGCTGGAGCCGGTGGCCGAACTGGAACGCTTCGTCCTGATGGACAGCGTCGTGCAGGAGCAGGCGGCATGACCCACCGCGCTTGCATCCCTTGGGTGGCGACTCGGCAGGAGGTGCGATGAACACGACCCCCATGAAGATGACCTACCGCGAAGCCTGTCGGCAGGCGATCCGCGAGGCACTGTTGTCGGACCCCCGCTGTTTCGTGATGGGCGAGGACGTGGGCAAGTACGGCGGGTGTTATGCGGTGACCAAGGGCCTGCTGGAGGAATTCGGCCCCGACCGCATTCGCGACACGCCACTGGCGGAGAACGGCTTTGTGGGCGCGGGCATCGGCGCGGCGCTCACCGGTCTGCGGCCCATCGTGGAGATCATGACCTGCAATTTCAGCATGCTCGCGCTGGACCAGATCATGAACAACGCGGCCACCCTGTCGCACATGTCGGGCGGGCAATTTGCCGTGCCCGTGGTCATCCGCATGGCCACGGGCGGCGGCCGGCAGCTGGCGGCCCAGCACTCGCACAGCCTGGAGGGCTGGTATGCGCACATACCGGGGCTCAAGGTGCTGGCGCCCGCCACGGTGGAGGACGCCCGCCACATGCTGGCGGCGGCGCTGGCCGACCCCAACCCGGTGCTGCTGTTCGAGCACGTGGTGCTCTACAACGCCGAAGACGAGATCGATCCGGCCGTCACGGCGGTGGACATCGCGCACGCCAGACGGCGGCGCGCTGGTTCGGACGTGAGCCTGATCACCTACGGCAACAGCTTGCCGAAGTGCCTGGCTGCGGCCGACGCGCTGGCGGGCGAGGGCATCAGCGCCGACGTGATCGACCTGCGTGTGCTGCGTCCGCTGGACATCGCCGCGGTCATCGAATCCGTGGCCCGCACCCACCGCTGCGTGATCGTGGACGAGGGCTGGAAAAGCGGCTCGATCTCGGCGGAGATCTCCGCCCGACTGGCCGAAGACGCGCTGCACGAGCTCGATGCCCCGGTGCGCCGCGTCTGCAGCCGCGAGGTGCCGGTGCCCTATGCGGCACAGATGGAAGAGGCCTCGCTGCCACAGGTGAGCGACATCGTGGCGGCCGCACGCGGCCTGGTGAACCCGGGGTAGCACAGCGTGGCCGATTTCCTCATGCCCTCGCTGGGCGCCGACATGGAAACGGGCAAGGTGGTCCAGTGGCTGGTGAAGCCGGGCGACCGCGTGAAATCGGGCGACGTGGTGGCCGTGGTGGAAACCCACAAGGGCGCGATCGACGTGGAAGTCTTTCTCGACGGCGTGATCGATCAACTGGCGGCGCTGGATCAGGACATGCCGGTGGGCGCGGTGCTGGCGCAGGTGAGGCCACAGGGTGCGCCAGGGGCTCCCGCGCCGGCCGGCAGGCTTGTGACACAGCGGCCTGGACCCACGTCACCCAGGGCCGACGCGGGCGGGCGGGATGCCGCTGTGGCGCCACCGGCGTTCGCGGCGCCACCGCCACCGCCGGTCGGGCCCACGGGGCGCGCGCGGGTCAGCCCGGCGGCGCGGCAGCGTGCGCGGGCGCTGGGCCTGAACCCCGATGCCTTGCCAGGCAGTGGGGTGGGCGGCATGGTCACGCTGGCCGACGTGGCCCGGGCAGCGGCCCAGGCGCCGTTTGCGCCCGATCAGGCGCCCGGCGCGGCGGCTGCACCACACACGCGTGCCAGCGGTTTCGACGCCGTCCAGATGCGCCAGGCCATCGCGGCCGCCATGAGCCGTTCCAAGCGCGAGATTCCGCACTACTACCTCAGCGACAACATCGACTTCATGGCCGCCTCGGACTGGCTGGAAGCCTGGAACCGCGAGCGCCCGCCCGAGCAGCGCCTGCTCGGCGCGGTGCTGCTGCTCAAGGCCACGGCGCGGGCGCTGCGCGAGGTGCCCCAGCTCAACGGTTTCTACGAAAACGGCGCCTTCCGGGCCGCTACGGGCATTCACGTCGGCTGGGCGATTGCCCTGCGCGGCGGGGGGCTGGTGGCCCCCGCCATCCACGACGCCGACCGGGCCTCCCTGACCGAGCTGATGGCGGCCCTGAGCGACCTGGTGCAGCGCGCCCGCAGCGGTCGCCTGCGCAGCTCCGAGCTGACCGACCCCACCATCACCGTCACCAGCCTGGGCGAGCGTGGCGCGCAGAGTGTGCTGGGCGTGATCTACCCGCCGCAGGTCGCCATCGTCGGTTTCGGCCGCGTGGTGCCGTGCCCCTGGGTGGTCGATGGCCAGGTGCAGGTGCGCCCGGTGGTGAACGTCACGCTCGCCGCGGACCACCGCGCCAGCGACGGGCACCTGGGGGGCCGGTTGCTCGCGGCCATTGAGCGGGCCCTGCAATCACCCCAAGACCTTTGAAACCGCATGGGAGCCTCGATGAACGCATCCGACATTCGACGACTTGCCGCCGACGTGCTGGCCGGCATCGCACCCGAAGCCGACCTGTCCCGCGTGGGCGACGGTGAAGACCTGCGCGAGGCGCTGGACCTCGATTCGATGGACTTCCTCAACTTCATCATCGGCCTGAGCCAGGGCAGTGGCGTCGCCATACCCGAGGCCGACTACCCCCGGCTCTTCACCCTGCGGGGGCTGGTGGCCTACCTGGCGAAGTAGGCCCTGCGTGCGTGGGGCTGGCTGCGCGCAAAGCCGGGGGATGCTTCTCGGGCGGAGGGGCTATGCGCGCCAGCGTACCGACTGCACCGCGTCATCTGCCTAAGCTGGGTCGAGACGGATGCGCGGGCCCACACGCCGCGCTTCCGCTCAAACCGTGCGATGGCCTGATCTGCCGAAGCTCAACCCTCCGTGCCAGAAGCTGATCAACTCTGCAGGGCCTCTCTTCATGTGGGGGCGGTCCTTGTAAGCGACCAAGGAACCACCATGCACTCCATCAAACTCATCGCCGTTGCCGCGACCACGCTGGCGTTGACCGCCTGCTTCTCGTTGCCCGCGGGCCCGACCGGCGCCACCGGAGCGACCGGCGCCACCGGTGCAACGGGTTATACCGGTGCCACAGGCGACACGGGGGGCACGGGCGCCACCGGTGCCAAGGGAACCACCGGCTACACCGGCGCCACGGGCGGCGCGGGTGCCACCGGTGCCACAGGCGATACGGGTGCGACCGGTTATACCGGCGCCACGGGCAGCACCGGAGCAACCGGCTATACCGGTGCAACGGGCGCCACCGGCAGCACAGGCAGCACCGGTGCCCGGGGCGCGACCACGCAGGGCGATACGCTGGTCATCGTTCCGGCGCGCTGAGTCACGGGAAGAACACCAACCCGCTCTGAAAACGGGTGGGTTGGCGTGTCGGGACAGGGCACGCCAACCGGTTTATCCTTGGCGGCCATGAAGCTCTACAACTACTTCCGATCCTCGGCCTCGTTCCGTGTGCGCATCGCGCTCGCGCTCAAGGGTCTGGCCTACGAATACGTGCCGGTGCACCTGGCCAAGGGCGAGCACAAGCAGCCCGCGTTCGGCGACATCGCCGTCGAAGGCCTGGTGCCGGTGCTGGAGCTGGACGACGGCACGCGCCTGTCGCAGTCGATGGCGATCATCGAATACCTCGACGAGGTGCATCCCGTGCCCGCGCTGGTGCCGGCGGACCCGCTTGCCCGGGCCCGCGTGCGCGCGCTGGCGCAGGTGATCGCCTGCGAGATCCATCCCGTGAACAACCTGCGGGTGCTCAAGTACCTCAGCCGTGAGCTCAAGGTGGACGAGCAGGCCAAGAACACCTGGTACCGGCACTGGGTGCGCACCGGGCTGGAGGTCTTCGAGCGACAGCTGGCGCAGGGTCCTGCGTCTCCATTTTGTTTCGGTGACACGCCCACGCTGGCCGACTGCTGCCTGGTGCCGCAGATATTCAACGCCCGGCGCTTCGACACACCGCTCGATGGCCTGCCCCGCACCATGGCGGCGTTCGACGCCTGCATGGCTTTGCCCGCGTTCCAGCAGGCGCAGCCCTCGGCCTGCCCGGACAACGAAGCTTGATGCCCCTGCGCGCAGAAGACGGGATCGTCCCCGACTGGCCCGCGCCGCCGGGGGTGCGGGCTTTGTTCACCACCCGCTCGGGTGGCGTGTCCGCACCACCGTTTGACAGCTTCAACCTCGGCGACCATGTGCGCGACGCGCCCGAATGCGTGGCGACCAACCGCGCGCGGCTGGGCGGGCGCATCGCGGCACGGCCCGTGTTTCTCCAGCAGGTGCACGGGACCACCGTGGTGGTGCTCGACGCGCAGACGCCCGACGGCACGGTGGCCGACGCCAGCCTGAGCACCCGCAGCGGCGTGGCCTGCACCATCATGGTCGCGGACTGTCTGCCGGTGCTGTTCACGAACAGCGCGGGCACGGTGGTGGCGGCGGCACATGCGGGCTGGCGCGGCCTGGCCGGTGTGGATGCGCAATCCGCGGGGCAGGGCGTGCTGGAGACCACGGTTGCCGCCTTTGTGCGAGCGGTTCAGCAGATGGATCCGTTGGCCGCTTGGGACCGTGTCGCTGCCGACATGCTCGTCTGGCTGGGGCCGTGCATCGGGCCCCAGGCGTTCGAGGTGGGGCCGGAGGTGCGTGCCGCGTTCGTGCAGAGCGATCCGGCGGCCGAGTGCGCTTTCGTGGCGCAGCCAGCAGGGGGCGGGAAGTTCCTGGCGGACCTGTCGGCACTGGCCCGGCTGCGGCTGCGGGCCATGGGCATCACCCGCATCCACGGCAACGACGGCACCGAGGCCTGGTGCACCGCGACACAGTCCTTACGTTTCTTTTCGCATCGTCGGGACGCTGCCCGTCTGGGCAGCACCGGGCGCATGGCCGCCTGCATCTGGAGACGATGAGGGCCCCCACGCTCCACCGCTGCGCGGGTCGCTGCCCCCCGGGGGGGCTGATTCGCCTTGGGGCGGCCCGGCGGCGAATCGGTCCGCTTGCTCGGCAGAGCCGGTCTGCTGGCGGGGATCGTTTTCGGATGCTTCACGCGCCTTCAGTTCCTTGCGGCGTTGCGGGGTGCGCATCAGGTAAACCACCAATGCCACCGGCAGCAAACCGTAAAGAAAGAAGGTCACAATGGCTCCGAGGACGGTGCCCGTCGTGTTGGATGCTTCGGCCACCGCCATCATGAGCACCACGTAAATCCAACCAATGACCACCAGATACACAACACGCCTTGCAGCCCGGGAGGGTTTGTCAAGCTGCACAAAGCAGTCCGACAAAACCTAGGGAAAACCCGGAAATCTCCCCCAGAGAATTCGATAATAAACCGCTGCCAAAAACCATTGGACCATTGGAGACCTGCATGACATCTGGGAATAACGCCCAACCACCCTGGCTGGAGGCTGCGCAGCAGTTTCAGCAAAACCTCATCTCCCAATGGACGCAGGTGGCTCAGGCTTTTCCTGGCGCGGCCACACAGCAGGCACCTGAGGCCGCCGCCGACCCGTTTGCCGCATTCAAGGCCTTCATGCCGCAAAGCGGCGCGGCCAACCCCTTCGGCATGGCCATGCCGGGTATGGGCGGCGGGCTGCCGGGCGTGAGCGACCTGTTCAACCAGGCCGCCGGTCAGAAGGTCTGCTTCGAGCCGGCCAAGCTGATGGAGATCCAGGCCAGCTACCTCAAGGACGTGGCCGGTCTGTGGAACCAGGGCCTGGATGCCAAGCCGGTGGGCGACCGCCGTTTTGCTTCCGAGGCCTGGAGCAGCAACCCCGTGGCCGCCTTCTCGGCCGCCGCCTATCTGCTCAACGCCCGCACCCTGATGGCCCTGGCCGACGCGGTGCAGGGCGACGCCAAGACCCGCACGCGCGTGCGTTTCGCGGTGCAGCAGTGGATCGCCGCCAGCGCGCCGAGCAACTTTCTGGCCTTCAACGCCGAAGCGCAGAAGAAAGCGCTCGACACCCAGGGCGAGAGCATCGCCAAAGGCATGGCCAACCTGCTGCACGATATGAAGCAGGGCCATGTGTCCATGACGGACGAAAGCGTGTTCGAGGTGGGCAAGAACGTGGCCACCACCGAAGGCGCGGTGGTGTTCGAGAACGAGCTGTTCCAGCTGATCGAATACAAATCCCTCACGGCCAAGGTGTACGAGCGGCCGTTCCTGCTGGTGCCGCCCTGCATCAACAAGTTCTACATCCTCGACCTGCAGCCCGAGAACTCGCTGATCCGCTACTGCCTGGAGCAGGGCCACCGCACCTTCGTGGTGAGCTGGCGCAATCCGGACGAGTCGCTTTCGCACAAGACCTGGGACGACTACATCGAGGACGCGGTGATCAAGGCCATCGGCGTCACGCAGGACATCACCGGTGCCGAGACCATCAACGCGCTGGGTTTCTGCGTCGGCGGCACCATGCTGGGCACAGCACTGGCCGTGCTGGCCGCGCGCGGTGAAGAGCCGGTGAACTGCGCCACCTTTCTCACCACGCTGATCGACTTCACCGACACCGGCATCCTCGACGTGTTCATCGACGAGCCCTTCGTGAAGATGCGCGAGATGCAGTTTGCCCAGGGCGGCCTCATGCCCGGGCGCGACCTGGCCACCACCTTCAGCTTCCTGCGGCCGAACGATCTGGTGTGGAACTACGTGGTGGGCAACTACCTCAAGGGCGAAACGCCGCCGCCGTTCGACCTGCTGTACTGGAACTCCGACAGCACGAACCTGCCCGGCCCGTACTACGCCTGGTACCTGCGCCAGATGTACCTGGAAAACAACCTGGTCAAACCCGGCAAGGCCACGGTCTGTGGCGAGAAGATCGACCTGGGCCAGGTCAAGCTGCCGGTCTACATCTATGGCTCGCGCGAAGATCACATCGTGCCCATCGGCGGCGCCTATGCCAGCACGCAGGTGTTCCCCGGCAAGAAGCGCTTCGTGATGGGGGCCTCGGGCCACATCGCCGGCGTGATCAACCCGGCGAGCAAGAACAAGCGCAGCCACTGGACCGGCCCGGCGGGCAAGTTCCCGGCCGACGTCAACGACTGGATCGCCAGCGCCACCGAGCACACCGGCAGCTGGTGGGGCGACTGGGCCGCCTGGCTCAAGCCACAGGCTGGCAAGCAAATTGCTGCTCCAAAAACCTATGGCAGGGGCAAGACCTATGCCGCCATCGAACCGGCGCCGGGCCGTTACGTCAAGGCAAAAGCATGAGCGTGAACCACCCGTGCCGCGCTGCGCGCGCCCCCCTCAAGGGGGCAACCCGATGCGGCCCGGCAGAGCCGGTTCCGCTGGGTTCTCGGTGGGAACTCTTCGCGCCAGACAGGATTTGATTTTTTTAGCTCACTTAGGAGACACACATGGAAGACATCGTCATCGTTTCAGCTGCCCGCACCGGTGTGGGCAAGTTCGGCGGTTCGCTCGCCAAGACACCCGCCACCGAGCTGGGCAGCATCGTCATCAAGGAATTGCTCGCACGCACCGGCCTGCCGGTGGACGCGGTGGGTGAAGTGATCATGGGGCAGGTGCTGGCCGCTGGTTGTGGCCAGAACCCGGCCCGCCAGGCCATGATGAAGGCCGGCGTGGCCAAGGAAACGCCGGCACTGACCATCAACGCCGTGTGCGGCTCGGGCCTCAAGGCCGTGATGCTGGCCGCGCAGGCCGTGGCCTGGGGCGACAGCGAGATCGTGATCGCCGGTGGCCAGGAAAACATGAGCGCCAGCCCGCACGTGCTCAATGGCAGCCGCGATGGCCAGCGCATGGGCGACTGGAAAATGACCGACACCATGATCGTGGACGGCCTGTGGGACGTCTACAACCAGTACCACATGGGCATCACCGCCGAGAACGTGGCCAAGGCCCAAGGCATCACCCGCGAGATGCAGGACGCCCTGGCCGCCGGCAGCCAGCAGAAAGCCGCCGCCGCACAGGCCGCCGGCAAGTTCAAGGACGAAATCGTCGGCGTGAGCATTCCGCAGCGCAAGGGCGACCCGGTCGTGTTCAACAGCGACGAATTCATCAACGCCAAGACCACGGCCGAAGTGCTGGCCGGTCTGCGCCCCGCCTTTGACAAGGCCGGCACCGTCACCGCCGGCAACGCCTCGGGCATCAACGACGGTGCCGCCGCCGTGATGGTGATGACGGCGAAGAAGGCCGCCGCCTTGGGCCTCACGCCGCTGGCGCGCATCGCCGCCTTCGGCACCAGCGGTCTGGACCCGGCCCTCATGGGCATGGGCCCGGTGCCAGCCTCGCAGAAGGCCCTGGCCCGCGCGGGCTGGAAAGCGTCCGACGTGGATGTGTTCGAACTCAACGAAGCCTTTGCCGCCCAGGCCTGCGCCGTCAACATGGCGCTGGACATCGATCCGGCCAAGGTCAACGTCAACGGCGGCGCGATCGCCATCGGCCACCCCATTGGTGCGTCGGGTTGCCGCATCCTGGTGACGCTGCTGCACGAAATGCAGCGCAGCGGCGCCAAGAAGGGCCTGGCCGCGCTGTGCATTGGCGGCGGCATGGGCGTCTCCCTGGCGGTGGAGAGATGACTCACCTCCGCGCCGCCTGCGGCGTCACCCCCTCAAGGGGGCGGTGCGAGTGGCCCGGCGAAGCCGGTTCCACCGCACCCTGGATGAAGTCACCGCTTTACCCCAACAAGTTTTTTAATGCCATTCGGCAACACCTAGAGGAGCAGACAAAATGAGTCAAAAAGTAGCGTACGTCACCGGCGGCATGGGCGGCATTGGTACCGCCATCTGCCAACGCTTGCACAAGGAGGGCTTCAAGGTCATCGCTGGTTGCGGCCCCACGCGCGACTTCACCAAATGGCTGGACGAACAGAAAGCCCTGGGCTACACCTTCTACGCCTCGGTGGGCAACGTGGGTGACTGGGACTCCACGGTGGAGGCCTTCACCAAGACCAAGGCCGAGCACGGCAGCATCGACGTGCTGGTCAACAACGCCGGCATCACCAAAGACCGCATGTTCCTGAAGATGTCGCGCGAAGACTGGTCGGCTGTGATCGAAACCAACCTGAACTCCATGTTCAACGTGACCAAGCAGGTCGTGCCCGACATGGTGGAAAAGGGCTGGGGCCGCATCATCAACATCTCGTCGGTCAACGGTGAAAAAGGCCAGGCCGGCCAGACCAACTACTCGGCCGCCAAGGCCGGCATGCACGGTTTTTCGATGGCGCTTGCGCAGGAACTGGCCACCAAGGGCGTGACGGTCAATACCGTGAGCCCGGGTTACATCGGTACCGACATGGTCAACGCCATCCGTCCGGACGTGCTGGAAAAGATCGTGGCCACGGTGCCGGTCAAGCGCCTGGGCAAGCCCAGCGAGATCGCCTCTATCATCGCCTGGCTGGCCAGCGACGAGGGCGGCTACGCCACGGGGGCGGACTTCTCGGTCAACGGTGGTTTGCACATGGGCTGACCCGGTCCACCCCTGCGACGCGCTCGCACTGGTGAGCGCGTCACCCCCTCAAGGGGGCAACACCTGCGGCCCGGCGAAGCCGGTTCCGCGGTGTTCTGGGTTCAAGGCATCTCGCGCATCGACCTCGCTTCGGCGGGGTTTTTTATGGGCGCTGGGATAATTGGCGCATGTCTGTTTCTTCCCACGCACCCTCGCCTTGGCGTTTGTCCGTCGCCCCCATGATGGGTCGTTGCGAAAAGTCAACGTTTATGCGGGTTCCGGGATAGTCGTGTGCTTTGGGTGTGCATCTGTTTTTGATCGACTGCTATCGTTTATGTAGCATCCAATCGGCGTAGTAGCTCACAAGCCATCAACCCACGCCCGGACGTGAAAAAGCCCGCACACGGTGAGCATGCGGGCTTTCCTGGCGGTTAGCGATAAAGCGAGAGAGTGGGTGCGGTTCGTGTCGGTCGGCTGCTGGTGATTTTCGCTTTGAGCGGCTTTTTTTTCTCGCGCGCTCTCTTAGCTCCGGAGGGGTAGTTCACCCACCAACATCCTGGGGGAAGGGGGTTCGGGGCTTGGGGGTCCTTATGCCCCGTCAGCAGGGCTTATCGGGAACCGAGAAGACCAATACAGATAGTGTCCACGAACTTTTTCACGGTCCCATTAGTATCAAAACCGTACCGTGGTGGAACCCGCATAAAACCTAGCGATGCAGCAAACCCATACGACTTGACGCCCGCCGATGCTAGTTTCTGGCTTGGTACGGTTTTGATACCGTGGTGGGAGCCGCATAAACACTAGGTTTTTAAAAGTAGTTATAGCTTTGAACCGTGATGCTCACCCGGGCCGACTGCAGCAGCATCTGCATTTGCTGGTTCGGTCACCATTTGTTGATTCGCCCGGGATGCATGTTTCCCTGCCTGCAACAGGTGGCCGGCCGCAGCTATCCGGTCCTGCATCGGCTGCCCGGGATCGTTCATCACCGTGAGCAGGAACGCAGCCGCCATGTCCCTGTGCTTGGGAAGCGCTGGTCTTCCAGCCCCTGGCCGTGCACCACCGCTGCCCGGTCGGGCCCCACCGCTTCGTCCTTTGACGCCTGCCATTTTGATTCCTTCGGTTTGAATGTTTTTCAAAAAGGGATTTTTTCTGCGCGTGCGAGAAGGCGCGGTTTCTTGGAAACCTTCGTCCCTGCCTGAAAGAGGGCCCGCCCCTGGGTATGTGGCCTTAGCCGGTCCTGCGGGTGGTGCCCTTGGTTTCCCATGGTGCTGAGCCCGGCCGCCTTTGTGATGCTGTGGCTGCGCTCTGTGGCGTGTACCGGCTTTGGGGTGTGAGCCGCAGCTTGGTGCTCAGGCTGGCGATGGCCGCCGATTCCCTTTGACGCAGCTTGGCCAACTGGTCGTACCACTTCAACTTATCAATGTCGGCCAGATCGGTGACGGCGCGAAACTCCCGTTCGAGCACCTCGAAGCCCTCGACGTGTGCAACCAGGGCGACCAACAGGGGCAGGCTTTCATCTGTAAACCAGCCGACCGGCTTGCATGCGGTGTACTGCAACCACAGGGCCTTTTGTCGGTCGCTAAGCTCACGGGGTGGCGGTGGGCGCGCCCCGAGTGAGGGGGTGGCCACGCTCAGGCTGGCGGCGGATTGTCGTGGCATGGTGGGCCTTTTGTTACGGGTTAGCGATGGAAGACTTGGACGGCGGTGTCCTGGGTGCGTGTCCGTGGCCCGTGATCGGCCCCCCGGGGGTTTATCTGGCGGGGTGATGGTCGTGTGGCTTCGATGCACCCGCGCGTCTCCTGCGTCGATCTACACGTTGCAGCTACGGCAGACACACTGGAAGTTCTCGTAGGCGTGCAGCCCACCCTCGTGCAGTGGAACCTTGTGCCCGATCTCTGGTGCGTTCGGTTCGTTGGTCCAGTTGGCAGACTTTGGTGTAGCCACTCCGCACACCTGGCAAGTCCATCGGTCGCGCTCACAAACGGCGCTCTTATAGAAGCTCGGCGGGTCTGGGTTGTCCAAGTCGATCATGATGCGGCCTCGGTTGTCTGGTGCCCGCTTGGTTGCCTCGGGCTTGGGGGTGTGGTGGCCTGCTCGGCTATCCGTGCCCGGATGAATGCGCGTGCCTCCCGGCAAGTGCCATCGAACACGATTTTGTGACTGCGCGTGTCTTCCAGCTGCACGGATTCGGGATGGCCGGCATTGTGGCAATACAACGAATTACCAATGCATAGTTGGATCACCTTGGCGACCTCGGGATTCCATCTTCCTTTAGGCGCGCTCATTGCTGGACCCCATCACGCCCCTTGAGGAATCGACATGCTGCTGTTGGCGTGCCCTCAAATAGCGTTGTCTTTGTCCGGGTATCCTGCAGTTCGACCCAATCCGGTGCCTTCTCGTGGACGTAAATCCGCTGCACCCTGGCCAGATCAATGACGCGGCCAATATCGTTCTCGCGCGCACTGCGGCGCCCTGCGTAGCCGGCCATGTCAGTGCACCTGACCATTTTTAAACGCATTGATCATTGCGCAGTCGTCATCGGTCATCTTCTCCAACGCTCCAGATGCCATGAATTGCCGCATGCCAGAATCTGCCTCACGCTGCGTGAGCTTGCCGGCTGCAACTTCCTCTTTGAGCCAATCGCTCACATGGCCGATCAGGTTGCTGCGGATGTACTCGCGGTCAACTTCAAAACCCATTGCGTTCTCCTGTGTGGTTAAAACAAACGAACCCAGCCGCTGCCCTGCCTTGGCGGGTCGGCCTTGTTGGCGGCGATATCCCGTCCGGCGATGAATACCAAGCCTTTGAATAAAACAATCGTGCTTTCGGAATAGTGATTTTCCAAATCGAAATTGCCGCCGAATTTAACGTAATGTTTCTCGGTGTGGCCGGTGGCTTCTTTCAATTCCGCAACCTGTTTTTTCAACGCCCGGATTCCGTCGCGGTGATTGGTTAATGCTTTCTGAGCTTCAATCTCAATCATCAACTTCATCGCCAGCACAAAGCCATTGGTGGCTCGGTCGGTCCATTTGACGCCGCTTTTCTCGAACTTATGCCGGAGTGCAGCAAGCTCTAGATTGAATTCCTTCTCGCGCGATTGGTCATCTGCATCGTCGGCCTCTGGCTCACGGGCGAGAATGTTTTTCAACATCATCGCTCGGTGCCTGTCGGTGCCCGGGTCGTCAATTTCAGCCTGCAGCGCCGCTCGGGTTTGTTTGTCAATGCCCGCCATGGCTTATGCCCCCTCGACAAAGATCACGGAATTGGCGGGCGCGACGATGTTCCAACTGCGTTCGGCGAGAATCGCGGTGCAATTGGTTTGAAAAAGGCTGGTCTGCTCGTAAGGCGCCGATGGGCTGGCGCGCAGGTCGACCGATGCCTCGTTGCTTGATTTGACGGTGAGGCCGTTGTCCCAGATTGCGAATTGCGAAGCCGGGAAAACACGTTGGCCGGTCAATCCATCAACGGTCACGACGTGAACGCCTGGCGCGAATTCGCCACCGCGTGGACCCATTCCGCGATTAGCTTCATGGGTTGTCAAGAAAGTTGCATCCGCCTGGCCCATGGCGACGATGTAGCCCTCACTGCCTCCAGCAGCAGCGAGGCCGGCGCGCAAGCTGGCCAGGGCATCAGAACCGGCTGCGATAGTTGAAGAACCCGAATCGCTGAATGCATCCAACACACCTTGATTTACCGCGCGCAAAACAGCCTGGCGCAATTCGCGCTCAAACAGTGCCTCTCCCTCTGGTCCCGTGAATCGAGCCAATTCATCGCTCAATACGACCATTGCCGTGGATTTGATCGGCGTCACGTCGCCGAGACTCAGGCCGAGGTTGATGATCGGTTTCGGGCCGCCCTCGGCGACGCTATTGCCGGTCGAGTCGGATGCAATCAGCACCTGGCGCAAAGCGGCTGGAATGGTCCGCCCGTATTTCATCAGCATGTCCAGCAGGCTGTATTGCGCGATGGATTGAATATATGAAGCCGCCAGCAGTTGCGCCAGTTCGCCAGCAAACACGCCATCGGCGTCGATGGTTTCGGCCACGGACTTTTTCACCAGCTCGTTGTTACTGTTGCGCATCACATTGAGCGCGGTTTCCTTTTGCCTGTGCGTGATCATCGTCCGCGCGATTTCGACAAAAGCCTGGGCCTTCTTTGCCGTGGGGCCGGCGCGGTTGTCTTGGCCGGTCAACAGACCCAATGCGCTCTGTGCCCGGGCTGCGTATGCAAATTCGAGATCATCCATGATGTTTCCTTCGGGTGGGTGGTTGGAATTTTTAAGATACTCGCATTGATTAAAATCGATCAAATTCCAGCGATTTTCCGTAGCCGGCGGATTGATTCGGGTTCCAATGGCTCTACGCCGATGTCTGGGTTTCGCTCGCGTAATAGATCAAGCACGCCGCTGGCTCCCAAATACCAAGCCCCACACAAGATGCTGGCCAGCCGGATTTTGTTTACGTCCCGGGCCTGCTGTAGGGCCTGCAGCATGGCGGTGGCCAGCGTCTCGGGGACCTGGGCCGACAACTCCATGACCATGGCATCTGCATCGCCAGCCTGGCGCCACGCAGCCACCTGGGCCGGGTCGATCAGCATCTGGTGCCCGCGACCACGTGAGCCACGGCATAGAACCGGGCAGCCACGTCGAATCCAGCGGCGCAGCGTGGCCGGGCTCACGTCCAGCGCCTGGGCGGCTTCGGCGAGCGGGAGGCCGGTCATGCGGAGCCTCGGTGGCTGGGCCAGTTCATGGGCACCAGCCGGCTGCGTTCCCTGAGCCGGTCGAATGCTCTATCGCCGATCACGCCGCGCAGCTCAGGGAGTTGCAGGTTCGTGGCAAACGCAGTCGGGCCGCCGACCTGATACCGACGGTCGAGTACATCGAGCAACTGGGTAACCTCGGCCTCGGTTCCCATCCCGGTTCCGACCTCATCAACCACCAACAGGCCGGTGTACGCGAATCCGTTGATCACGTCGTCTTCGGACTGCGGGGAATCGCGGCGCCACGTGGCACGCAGCGCGCGGATCAGATCGCGGCACGTCGTGTATTTCGCCCTGCTACCGCCAACGATGGTCTGCCTCACCATGGCGGCGCCAAGATGCGTCTTGCCAACGCCAGGCGGGCCGATCATGGTCAGCGTCTCCCACCGGCCAAAGGTTGCGCCACCAGCGAATGCGGCGCACTCCACCGCCGCGTTGCGCTGCTCGGTTGTGACAGCGTTGAATGTCTCAAACGACGCATCACGGAACCTGCCCAGCAGGCCGCTTTCCCGTATGCCGGTATCAAAAAACTCCCGCCTCTCAGCTTCACGGGCCTGGGCTTCAAAGTATTTCAATTCCTCATGCGCACATGCTGGGCATCCGCTCCATCGGTCAGCGTGAAGATGCTTCGATTCAAACGGTCCGTGTGTCGGGCACACAACCGCTTTACAGGATTCGGCCATTGGCGTGCCCCGCTGTGTAGTCGGTTTTTGAAAAGTCCTGCGTCGTCCTCACGCGGCTTACGGTGTTGCGCTCGGTGTCCTTGAGCCATGAAGCCTCCAGACCCTGCGATCCGCGCCGGCACCAGCACTGCAGGAAAGCGTCCAGCGCCATGCCGGCTTTCTCAGCCTCAACGCGCGCACCCTTGAGAACGGTTGACGTGACCGCCGCACGCTTCGCCCTGCGAAGCAACAACCAGTCACCCCAGGTCTGAGCATCAACGTCGTCCGGGCAAGCCATCGAGTACAACGAGTCCGCTTTGGGCTTGGTCTTCTTTTGGCCGGCGGTATCCGGCTGTCCGGCTTTGGGCTGTTTGGAGTCATCGACCGAAGGTTGATCAATGGGTGGTTGCGCGCGTGCGCGCTCTCCCTCTGATGTTTCAGGTGTTTGATGTATAGGTGTTAAGGGTCCGTTTCCCGTACTGGTCCGGTCCGTCTCCCGTACTGGTCCGGTCCGTTTCCCGGACTGGTGGGGGTCCGTCTCCCGTACTGGTTCGTTTCCCGGACTGGTACGCGTGGCGGACTGGTTCGGTAGTTCGGTGAACGACACTCGAATCTTGCTGACCCGACCGAATGAGCGATCAATTTCAACCAGGCCACTGGACCCCAGTGCCTTCATCGCCTGAATCACGGCGGTGCGCCCCAAGCACGTCCACTCACAAAGCGCGGTGATTGATGATCGCCACCCAGGAACGACACCATCGTCTGCGGCTCCATCGGCAAGGGCCATGAGTACGGCCTTTTGCGCAGGCGAGCCGTGCCATTTCCGGGCTGCATTCGTCACGACGTTGCTCACTCGACGGCCCCCACGCGGCGGGCGAAATCCGCCACGTCGTCAAGCTGCGCGAGGTACGCAGTCCCATCTTTTCGGCTGGCGAAGAAACCGCCGCACGACACCGTGCGCAACTGGAACCCGCGCTGCTGCAGGGCTAGCTGCAGGTCCGCGAAACGTGCCGCTTCTTCGGGTGTGAGGTTCGGCGAGGTCATGACGCGCCCCCTGCTTGTCGGACGGTGAACCCGGCCAGCGCCCGGGCCATGGCATCCATGAACTCGCCCTTGAGTTCGGCGGTGCGCTCATCTGGCCGTTTTTTTCGGGACTTTGCGTACCGGTCCCGTGCGTACCTGCGGCGGGCTTCGAGAGCGCTCTCTGCGGCCAGACCATCAACGAACGTTTCCAGCGCCTCCAGGGTCGGGCAGACCGTCTCAGTGCCACCGACACGGGCGATCCAGCCACCAGCCGCATACGGGGCCAGCGTGTAGCCGTACAACTCCATGCGGTCGCCAAGCATCACCAGCGTGTGGTGGTCCATACCTTTGGGCGGCGTAGGTCCATCACAAGCCAGCGAGTCCACCACCTTGGCCCAGGCGCCAGCGTGCGGTCGGTATTCCAACTGCAGAAGTCGGGCGCCGTTCACAGCAGCTCCTTGGCCGGCGCCGCAGCACGCTGTTTAACGCGACCGTTCAAGAACTCGGCAACGTCCTGGCGCCGATACAGCACGCGGTTTCCTACGCGGATGTAAACCGGACCTTGCCCCCGCTTTCTCCACGCATCAGTGGTGCACGGCGTGGCGTCCGCGAGCAGTTGTAAGTCTTCATCGGTCAGGCAGTCGAGGCTGTCGGCCAGTTGCCTGACCCGCTCGACGTCTTCTGTACTTTGTATGCGCTTCATCTGACCCGCCTTTGCTCCCGATGTGTCGGGGTAGTTGCAACGGCGTGATCAAAGCAAAACGCTTTCACCGGTTCGCTAACCGGTGAAAATCATGGGCCTTTCAGGCTCTTGCGCTCCTCTGAACAGATGTTTGAAAAGCGCCTGTAATCCATGTCATTGCGCTCCTTGGTCTTGTCGCTAGGGGTTGGGCCCTCGATGTACTTCCCAAGGTGGTTGTCCTTCACGGAGTACCCACGCGGTGGATGGGCTTGGACCGCATCCCATAGCGCCGGATTCTTCATGGAAGGGCTCTTCTTCAACAGCTTCGCAATCAACTTGCGGATGGGTCCTTTCCCTCTCCCTTTGGGCTCGAACTTCTTTGCCTTGGCCATCAGTGGGGCCGCGCTGCCCTGATAGATCAACCACTCCGCCTTCTCCAGTGGCCCACGAACCTGTGCTGGCGTGTACTCTCCCGATGCGCTCATGTGCCGCGCCTCATCTGTGCACTGGCGCACGGCAACCTGAAAGTATTTCGCCAAGCCGACCGCCTGCTTATCGAGTTCGGCGGCCCTGCGCTCCACCTCCTGGGCGAGTGATTCCGTGGGTCGCGCAACGGCCTTCAAAAGCGCGAACGCATCATTCACCGTCGCGCCAGGACTTAGGCTTATGCGCGCCACGTCGGTGATGCCGTCGCTGACGATCTGGCTGGTGATCTTCTTCATGCGGCGTGTGGTTCAGTGCGCCGTCTGATCCCGCGCGGCAAGCCGCAGCCTGCCGGCCTCTTCCATGGCGGCCATGGCATCGCCGGCAAGCTCCTGCAGCAGGCCGAGAAACGAGTCCTGCAGATCGCGGGGCAAGCCGTGGAAGCACCCCGACCTATCGCCTGAGACACTGGTCAACAAGGTTGTCAGTTGACCCACTTTCAGTAAAACACGGTCGTCGTAGTCAAGCGCCGTTCTGCTATCGTCCAAGGTAACCATGATGAAAGTCCTCTTTTCAAAGTGGCCAGGGGTGGGAAGGCGTTAGCGCGCCGACCCATCCCGACTTTTTTTCCCCGCAAAGTCCGGCGCGGGGCTTGCCGGTTTTCTGATCGCCGCGTGCACGTCCTCGGGCTTGATATCCGTGTATCGGCGCAGCATGGTCCAGGTCTTGTGACCAGTGAGCAGCGCTACACGGGGGATATCCAGCTCCATGCGGAAGAACTGCGCCGTAGCGCGGTGCCTGAGGTCGTGGAAGGTCAGGTCCAGGATGGGAGGCTTTACGTCCTGACACGCCCGTGTGAATGCCGTTGATACCGATGCCGCACGCACGTTGAACAGACTGCCCTCGGTCCTGTCCTGAATCAGTGGCTCGACAATGGCCCAGGCGTCGGGCAAGAGTGGAACGGTCTGATCGTTGCCGGCCTTCTTCTTGGGGTCCTTGCGGTCGCGGATGACGACGGTGTGCCGGTCGCTGTCAATATCCTCAACCTGCAGCCTTGCTATCTCGCCCTGGCGCATGCCGGTAGCCAGAGCAAAGCGGCACAGCAATGGCATGTCGATACGCTGGCGGGCGTTGCCTTGCCAGTGTGCATACAGGCGTTCTAGCTCTTGATCTGTAGGCTCGCGCTCGCGTTCACGGGCACGTGTCGCCACACCGCGATGCTTGAGGCTTGCCCTTGCCTCTATGGCCAGCGTGTCGTGGATGTCCAGATTGCGGGCATGCCGGCCCCACTTGAGCACCGCAGACAGATAGCTCATATCTGCCGAGATCGTCACCCCACCAGCGCCAGCCTTAAGACGCTGATCAATGAAGTCGCGCAGTATCACGGCGTTGAGGCTGGCCAGCTTCACATTGCCCAACTCGCGGCGCAGCATCGCCAGGGTGGCGGTCTTGGTCTTGCCGCACTCGCGTAGCTGACTCTCTGTGTACTTGTCGATCAGGTCGGCCAGGGTGGCAGACTTTGGGATAGGTGCAAACCCAGAGGCCGACACATGGGTAAGCTGGGATTCCACGGCCATGGCCCAGTCCTTCGCCTCGCGCTTGGTTGCGAAGCTGGCGGCACGGTACAGGCCAGCGCGCCTTACCTGCGCTCTCCACTTGCCACTCGGTAGATGGGAAAATGTCGCCATTCGTGTGCACTCTGTGTGTGTCCAGTCCTGCACCAATGCTACACCGATCAATCACTTTCTGTGCACCTCGTGTGCACTTCTGCCTGCACATGAGCAAAACGTGTGCAAATACAAGTGGAAAAAATTCAATTAAATCAACAGCTTAGCCCATGGCTTTTATCGGTGGCACCGATGATGGGCTGGACGGATCGCCATTGCCGTTTTTTTCACCGGCTGCTGACCCGCAACACCTTGCTGTACACCGAAATGGTGACGACCGGCGCGCTGATCCATGGCAACGCGGCGCAGCATCTGGATTTCAACGAAGAAGAGCACCCGGTGGCGCTGCAGCTGGGCGGCAGCGAGCCGGCCGACCTGGCGCGGTGCGCGAAGCTGGGGGAGGAGCGCGGTTACGACGAGATCAACCTCAACTGCGGATGCCCCAGCGAGCGTGTGTTGCGCGGTGCCTTTGGCGCCTGCCTGATGGCCGACGCGGCGCTGGTGGCCGACGGCGTCAAGGCCATGGTGGACGCGGTGGATATTCCCGTGACGGTGAAACACCGCATCGGCATCGACCGGATCGAAAGCTACGACTTCGTTCGTGATTTTGTGGGCACGGTGGCCGACGCGGGTTGCCGTGTTTTCATCGTGCACGCGCGCAACGCTTGGCTCCAGGGCCTGTCGCCCAAAGAGAACCGCGAGATCCCTCCGCTGCGCTACGAGCTGGTGTACCAGCTCAAGCGTGACTTTCCGCACATGACCATCGCAGTCAACGGTGGCATTACCACCAACGAACAGATCGCCAGCCACCTGACACAGCTCGACGGCGTGATGATCGGCCGTGAGGCTTATCACAACCCCTGGGTGATGACCGAATGGGATGCCCGGTTCTACGGCCAGGCATCCCGCGGACCGGCCTTGACGCGTGAAGCGGTCGAGTTGGCCATGGTGGACTACATGGAACGCGCTGCGGCGCACGACGGCGCGCCCTGGTATTCGATCGCCAGCCACATGTTGGGCCTGCGCCACGGCCTGCACGGTGCCCGCAAGTGGCGCCAGGTGTGGAGCGACCACCGCCTCAAACCCTTGCCCGCGCGCGATGTCTGGGCGATGGCGCAGGCCCATGTGGTGAAAGAGATCACACCCGCGCACATGGTTGCGTGATTACGCGCGTGACGCCTGAACTTTTGAGCGCTACTATCGTCACAAGCACAGGGTCTGCCCAGCGCACCAGTTTCGGACGGAGCAGACCCGGGTCGGGCGGATAAAAATTCCGACTGGCGCCGACGTCGGTGGGGAGCGGGCCTTGACGTTGGTGACGCATCGATAGCGACCGCTTCAATAGGAGGTCGTATGGATGTTGTCCGTCATTTCCTGTCACGCTACGAACAGACGCGTGAAGACGAGCTGTCGATCGAGGAGTACCTCGATGCCTGCAAGAAAGATCCGCTCGTTTACGCCACGGCGGCCGAGCGCATGCTCGTGGCCATCGGCGAGCCGGAGTTGCTGGACACCCGGCACGACCAGCGCCTCTCGCGCATCTTCGGCAACAAGGTCATCAAGATCTACCCAGCCTTCCGGGACTTCTATGGCCTGGAGGAACCGATCGAACAGGTGGTGTCCTACTTCCGCCATGCCGCGCAGGGCCTGGAGGAAAAGAAACAGATTCTTTACCTGCTGGGGCCGGTGGGCGGGGGCAAGTCCTCCATTGCCGAGCGCCTCAAGCAGCTCATGCAGCAGGTGCCGTTCTATGCGTTGAAGGACTCACCGGTCAACGAGTCTCCGCTGGGGCTGTTCAACGCGACCGAAGATGGGCAGGTGCTCGAATCGCAGTACGGCATCGCGCCGCGCTACCTGGAGCGCGTCATGTCACCCTGGGCCGTCAAGCGGCTCGAAGAGTACGGGGGGGACATCCGGCGCTTCCGCGTGGTCCGGCGTTTTCCTTCGGTGCTCAAACAGTGCGCCATCGCCAAGACCGAACCCGGCGACGAAAACAACCAGGACATTTCTTCGCTGGTGGGCAAGATCGACATCCGCAAGCTCGAGACCTTTGCCCAGGACGACCCGGACGCCTACAGCTACTCGGGCGGCCTGTGCCTGGCCAACCAGGGCCTGCTGGAGTTCGTGGAAATGTTCAAGGCGCCGATCAAGGTGCTGCACCCGCTGCTCACCGCCACCCAGGAAAGCAACTTCAAGGGCACCGAAGGCTTCGGCGCCATACCGTTCGACGGCATCGTGATGGCGCACTCCAACGAGAGCGAGTGGAAGGCGTTTCGCAACAACAAGAACAACGAAGCCTTCCTGGACCGCATCTACATCGTGAAGGTGCCGTATTGCCTGCGCGTCTCGGAAGAGATCAAGATTTACGAAAAGCTGATCCGCAACTCGTCGCTGGCCACGGCCGTGTGCGCCCCCGGCACGCTCAAGATGCTGGCGCAGTTCGCCGTGTACACGCGGCTGAAGGAGCCCGAGAACTCCAGCATCTTCAGCAAGCTCCTGGTGTACGACGGCGAGAACCTCAAGGACACCGATCCCAAGGCCAAGAGCTACCAGGAGTACCGCGACTACGCCGGGGTGGACGAAGGCATGAGCGGCATTTCCACGCGATTTGCGTTCAAGATCCTGTCGCGGGTGTTCAACTTCGACAGCACCGAGGTGGCGGCCAACCCGGTGCACCTGATGTACGTGCTGGAGCAGCAGATCGAGCGCGAGCAGTTCCCCGCCGAGACCGAGCAGAAGTACCTGGCCTTCATCAAGGAAACGCTGGCGGTGCGCTACGCCGAGTTCATCGGCAAGGAAATCCAGACCGCCTACCTGGAGTCGTATTCCGAGTACGGCCAGAACATCTTCGACCGTTACGTGACCTACGCCGACTTCTGGATCCAGGACCAGGAGTACCGCGACACCGACACCGGCGAAATCTTCGACCGCTCTTCGCTCAACGCCGAGCTGGAAAAGATCGAGAAGCCCGCCGGCATCAGCAATCCCAAGGACTTCCGCAACGAAATCGTCAACTTCGTGCTGCGCGCGCGCGCCAACAACGCGGGCAAGAACCCGCTGTGGACGAGCTACGAGAAGCTGCGCGCGGTGATCGAGAAGAAGATGTTCTCGAACACCGAGGACCTGCTGCCGGTGATCTCCTTCAACGCCAAGGCCAGCGTGGACGAGCAGAAGAAGCACGAAGACTTCGTCAACCGCATGGTCGACAAGGGCTACACCACGCGCCAGGTGCGCCTGCTTTGCGATTGGTACCTGCGCGTGCGCAAGAGCTCTTGAGCACGGCAGGCGTCTGGCCCATGAACCGCTGAAAGCAGGCCACCATGCTGCAGCAAATCGTAGACCGCCGGCTCGCGGGCAAGAACAAGTCCATCGGCAACCGCGAGCGCTTCCTGCGTCGCTACCGCGAGCAGATTCGCGATGCGGTGCGCAAGGCCGTCTCGGGCCGCAGCATCCGCGACATCGAGCAGGGCGAAGACGTCACACTGCCGCGCCGCGATGTCTCCGAGCCGGTGTTTGGCCATGGGCAAGGGGGTATGCGCGAGTCGGTTCACCCGGGCAACCGCGACTATGTGCGCGGCGACCACATCGGCCGCCCGCCCAGTGGGGGCGGCGGCGGCCGGGGCAACCAGGGCAGCGAAGACGGGGTGGGTGAAGACGATTTCGTGTTCCGCCTCACGCGCGAAGAGTTCATGCAGGTGTTTTTTGACGACCTGGCCTTGCCGCGCCTGGTGCGCACACAGCTCCTGCCCGACGCGCCCGAATGGAAGTCGCAGCGCGCGGGTTTCGTCTCGGCGGGCAACCCCGCCAGCTTGCATGTGGTGCGTTCGATGCGCACCGCGCTGGGCCGGCGCATCGCCATGGGGGCCGAGCTGCGGCGCCTGCTGCACGAGCTCGAGGCCGAGCTGGCGCTGGCCGAACGCAGCGAGGCGAACACGCCGGCGGGCAGCCTGCGCGTGCTCAAGGAACGGGTCGAGGTGCTGCGGCGCCGGGTGCGCCAGATCCCGTTCCTCGATCCGCTGGACCTGCGCTTTCGCAACCGGGTGCGCATCCCACAGCCCACGGCCAAGGCCGTGATGTTCTGTCTGATGGACGTGTCCGGTTCGATGGACGAAGAGCGCAAGGACATCGCCAAGCGTTTCTTCATCCTGCTCTACCTGTTTCTCATGCGGCACTACGAGCGGACCGACGTGGTCTTCATTCGCCACCACACGCAGGCGGCCGAGGTGAGCGAGCCCGAGTTTTTCCAGGCCACGGAGAGCGGCGGCACGGTGGTGTCCAGCGCCCTCACGCTGATGCACGAGATCATCCTGGCGCGCTACCCGCCGGGCGACTGGAACATCTACGGCGCCCAGGCCTCCGACGGCGAGAACTGGTACAAGGATTCGGCCCGCTGCAGCGAACTGCTGCAGCAGAAGCTGCTCCCGCTGTCGCGCTACTTCGCCTATGTGCAGGTGGCCGGTGACGAGCAGAACCTCTGGGAGGAATACGCGCGGGTGCGCGAGACCGAGCCGAACTTCGCGATGCGCAAGATCACCGATGCGGCCGACATCTACCCGGTGTTCCGGGAGCTGTTCAGGAAGGCAGGTACTTCATGACACACGACACCGATGTTGAGCCGCCTCGGGAGGACGCGCCCCCCGCGTTGGTGGGCCCGCCGCGCAAGCGCGAGCCGCTGCCTTGCCCGTCGGACTGGACCTTCGAGCTGATCGAGCTCTACCACACGCAGATCGCCCGCGTGGCGGGTGAATATGGCCTGGACACCTACCCGGTGCAACTGGAGGTGA
The DNA here is from genome assembly GCF_020510445.1 of Hydrogenophaga taeniospiralis. Classification (NCBI taxonomy): domain Bacteria; kingdom Pseudomonadati; phylum Pseudomonadota; class Betaproteobacteria; order Burkholderiales; family Comamonadaceae; genus Hydrogenophaga; species Hydrogenophaga taeniospiralis. The sequence goes on along the minus strand of NZ_JAHBAG010000001.1, from coordinate 3,871,712 downwards.
TCACCGCCGAGCAGATGATCGACGCCTACGCCTCGATCGGCATGCCGGTGAACTACCGGCACTGGTCGTTTGGCAAGCAGTTCATCGCGACCGAGAAAAACTACCGGCGCGGCCAGATGGGGCTGGCCTACGAGATCGTGATCAACTCCGATCCTTGCATCGCCTACCTCATGGAAGAGAACACCCTGACCATGCAGGCGCTGGTGATGGCGCACGCCTGTTATGGGCACAACTCGTTCTTCAAGGGCAACTACCTGTTCCGCATGTGGACCGATGCCTCGTCCATCGTCGACTACCTGGTCTACGCGCGCAACTACATCAACGAATGCGAGGAACTGCACGGCGTGGATGCGGTGGAGCAACTGCTCGACGCCTGCCACGCGCTGATGAGCCAGGGGGTGGACCGCTACCGGCGTTCGCAAAAACCTTCGCTGGCCGAGGAGGAAGCGCGCCGCAAGGACCGCGAAGCCTATCTGCAGCAGCAGGTGAACGACCTCTGGCGCACCTTGCCCCGGGCCGCCGACAAGCGGGAGGAAAAGTCCAGCCGGCGCTTCCCCGTCGAGCCCGAAGAGAACCTGCTGTACTTCATCGAGAAACACGCGCCGCTGCTGGAGCCCTGGCAGCGCGAGGTCGTGCGCATCGTGCGCAAGGTGGCGCAGTATTTCTATCCGCAGCGCCAGACCCAGGTCATGAACGAGGGCTGGGCCACGTTCTGGCACTACACCTTGCTCAACACCTTGTACGACGAGGGCTTGCTGTGCGACGGTTTCATGATCGAATTTTTGCGCTCGCACACCAATGTGATTCACCAGTGGCCGGTGGGGCACCCGGCCTACAGCGGCATCAATCCGTATGCGCTGGGCTTTGCCATGTTCAGCGATCTGCGGCGCATCTGCGAGAACCCGACCGATGAGGACCGGCAGTGGTTTCCCGACATCGCGGGTTCGGACTGGAAGGTCACGCTGGACCATGCCATGCGGCACTACCGCGACGAGAGTTTCATCGGGCAGTTCCTTTCACCCCGGCTGATGCGCGAGATGCGCTTGTTCTCCATCGTTGACGATGCCCTGCAGCCCGAGCTGGAGGTGGCCGCGATCCACGACGAGGCGGGCTACCGGCGCGTGCGCGAGGCCCTGGCGCGCCAGCACGATCTGAACGAACGCGAGCCCAACATCCAGGTCTGGAACGTCAATATCCGCGGAGACCGCTCCCTGACCCTGCGGCACACGCGCCAGCACGACCGACCGCTCAGCGACGATGCACTGGAAGTGCTCAAGCACGTGGGGCGCCTGTGGGGCTTCACGGTGCGCCTCGAAAGCGTGGACCGCCATGGCAAGGTGGTGCAGCACTGGGAGGTGGAGCCCGCTCGCCAGTGACGCGGCCGCCGGCCCGCCGCGGGCCAGCGAGGCGGGCGGATGAGGCGGGCGGATCACTGGCCCTATTTGCCCTTGAGCTTGGTGATGCCGATGAAGTCCATGATGAGCTTTTCGTAGATGGGCTCGGACGTGCCCTTCTGCATCTTGCGCATGAAATACTTCTCGAACGCCACCTTGGCCAGGTGCACCCACTTGCCTTCGCTGAACCAGCTCACGTTGCGCGGCGGGATCTGCGGCAGGGCCACGAAGGCCGCGCCGGTGTCGCCGAAGTCGGCCAGGCAGACCGTGTTCCAGGTGGCGTGGTGCGTGGGCTCCTGGCCGTCGAGCAGCTCGCGGATGTTGTGCGCCGTGGCCGTGACCATGGACTCGATCATGTAGCCGGTTTTGGGCGTGCCGCAGGGAATGGGCGTCACTTCCACCGGCGGGATCGCCACGCACACGCCCACACTGAAGATGTTCTTGAACTTGGCGTTGCGCTGGTGCTCGTCGATGGTGATGAAGCCGCGCGGGTTGGTCAGGCCTTCGATGCCGAACACCGCGTCCACGCCCTTGAAGGCGGGCAGCATCATGCTGTGCTTGAAGGGCAGCACGTGGTCCTTGATGGGCCGGCCTTGGTCGTCGTGCTCGGTGACGTGCATCTGGCCCGCTTCCACCTTGGTGGTCTTGGCGTTGCAGATCCACTTGATGTGGCGCTGCCTGAACGCCGATTCGAGCATGCCCTTGGAGTCGCCCACACCGCCCAGGCCCAGGTGGCCGATGTAGGGCTCGGAGGTCACGAAGGTCATGGGCACCTTGTCGCGGATCTTGCGCTTGCGCAGGTCGGTGTCCATGATCATCGCGAACTCGTAGGCCGGGCCGAAGCACGAGGCGCCTTGCACGGCCCCGACCACGATCGGGCCGGGTGCTTTCACGAATTCGTCCCAGGCCGTCTGGGTCGCCTCGGCGTGGCTCACGTGGCAGATCGACTGCGTGTGGCCGCCGTAGGGGCCCAGGCCTTCGACTTCGTCAAACGCCAGTTTGGGGCCGGTGGCGATGACCAGGTAGTCGTAGTCCACCCGGCTGCCGTCTTCCAGCTCGATCTGGTTGGCTTCAGGGTGGACCCGTTTGGCGCGCTGGATGATGGATTCAATGCCTTTTCTCGCCAGCGCCGGGGCGATGTCGACCTCGATGTCTTTGCGGGTGCGCCAGTTCACCGCGACCCAGGGGTTCGAGGGTACGAAGTGGAACTTGGGTGCTTCGCTGATCACCGTGACCGTGTCGCCGGGGCGGGCCAGTGCCTTCATTTCGTAGGCCATGGGCATGCCACCGAGACCGGCGCCGAGAATGACGATTCGAGCCATGGAAGTATCTCCGTCGAAAGGGATGGGTGGGATAAGAATTACTAAATTCGCAAGTTCTTATATTGCGCGCCCATGAGGCGCAGGTGTCTTGGTATATACCCTATGGTGTATGCAGTCGGGGTGCAGAGGGCCTCACTTCTCCTGTCCCCGGTCTAGTGGTTATACGCCCAACGCGCGTAAATCGAGCTGTCCGTCGCGCACCGGCGGGCACCAGAAATAGGCGCCGGTCTCGGGTTCGGTGAAGGTGTACAGGGCGTCGGTGATGCCATCCTCGGCGCCCGACATGCGCCGCAGCTGGGCCTCGAAGGCGTCAAACGAATGCCCGAAGGCCGTGAACACGAGCCCGCCTTCGTTGCCCTCGGCCCAGGGCATGGAGCGGCGCAGCACGAAAGCCTCGGGCTCGAAGCTTTCCTGGGCCGTGCGTTTCACATGGGCCGAATCGGGCGCGTCGTCGATCTCTTCGTTGCTGTCGCGCTCGCGGCCGATGGTGTGGTCCTGCTGCTGGCGCGGCATGGCCTCGAAGCGGCTCATGTGGTGGCGCCAGCGCTGCACCGCCGCGAAGCTGCTGCCGGCCAGCGCGCCGGCGCTCTCGGGCAACAGGGCCGCCGCCAGCGCCGCGTCGCCCTTGGGGTTTTCGGTGCCGTCTTCGTAGCCGGTCAGGTCGCGGCCGTTGTCGTGGCTGAAGGCGTCGGTGATGTCGGTCACGTCGAAGGCGGGCGCGAGCAGGGCTTCAAGATGGCGGCTGCGGATCAGCAGATCGCCCCGGTCGGTGCCGCGCAGCCAGACCAGCAGATCGGTCGGGGTGGCGGGGAGCTTGGTGCGCGCGCCCTCGATGCCGCGGAACGTGCGCAGGCCGGGCAGTTCAACCCCCAGTTCGCGCACCAGCGATTGGCCCAGACCGACCACGGTGGCGCGGCCGTCGACCTCTTGCGCCAGCGCGCGCAGCACGGCCCGTGGCTGGGCGCCCATTCTCAGCTGGCAGGTGAGGTAGCGGCCCTGGGCCGGAATGGGTTCGAGAATGCCGGGCTGAGCCAGACGGGCGAGAGACATGGGTGGGGCTCCTGATCGGTATGCCGTTCGTGGCCACGGCGCAGCGGCGAACGGCACAAGCCCGGAATTTACCAGCGCCCAGCCGCCGGGCCGGGTGCCGCCGGCTGGGCTTCTCAGATGGCCGCTTCCAGCCCGTTCTGGAAGTGTGCTTGCATGCGCTGGCGGGTGAGCGCGGCGTCGCGCGCGAGCAGGGCGGCCATGACGGCGCGGTGTTCGGCCAGCGATTCGTCGATGCGCCCGCTCTTGAGCAGCGAGTTGTGGCGGTTGAGCTTCATGACCTTGCGCAGGTCGGCCACCATCTGTTCGCGCCAGCGGTTGTCGGCGAGTTCGAGCAGGCGCATGTGAAACCGCTCGTTGATCGCGAAGAAGCGGTCGCGCTGGCCCAGCGCAGCTTCCAGTTCGGCGTGCAGGGCCTTCAGTTCGGCCAGATCGCTGTCGGTGGCGCGTTCCGCCACCACGCCGGCGGCGTCCGATTCGAGCAGGGCCAGCAGGTGATAGACATCGGCCAGGTCTTTCTCGGACACTTCGGTCACATAGGCGCCACGCCGCACCTTCATGGTCACCAAGCCCTCGGCGGCCAGCACCTTGAGCGCTTCGCGCAGTGGCGTGCGGCTGATGCCGTATTCCTCGGCGAGTTTGAGCTCGTCGATCCAGCTGCCGGGCTCCAGCTCACGGCTGAAGATGCGCTGGCGCAGCAGTTCGGCGACTTCTTCGTACAGGGCGCGGGGGGCAAGCGACAAGGCGGACATGGGCAGGCGAGTGACGGGAGGCTGTGTGACAGGCGCTGATTGTAAGGCAGCTGGAATATTTTGCATCAATAATTATGAATGATATAAAATCAGCACTGCTTTTCCCCAATCCCCCGACGCCCGGTTTGCCGCCGTTCCTGTTGCTTACCCCTACCGCCCCGCCATGAGCCAGAGCCAAAACCCGCCCGAATTCAACCCCGCCACCCTCGAAGCCTGGGCCAAGGCGGCCCAGAAATCCGCGCCCGGTGGCGACGTGAACGCGCTGAACTGGCTCACGCCCGACGGCATCAGCGTCAAGCCGCTGTACACGGCGGCCGACACGGCGAACCTGCCGTACACCAACACGCTGCCCGGTTTCGAGCCCTTCATCCGCGGCCCGCAGGCCACGATGTACGCGGTGCGGCCATGGACGATCCGCCAGTACGCCGGCTTTTCCACCGCCGAAGAATCCAACGCCTTCTACCGCAAGGCCCTGGCCGCCGGCGGGCAGGGCGTGTCGGTCGCGTTTGACCTGGCCACCCACCGCGGCTACGACTCCGACCACCCGCGCGTGACCGGCGACGTGGGCAAGGCCGGCGTGGCGATCGACTCGGTGGAGGACATGAAGGTCCTGTTCGACCAGATCCCGCTGGACAAGGTGTCGGTTTCGATGACCATGAACGGCGCCGTGCTGCCGGTGCTGGCCGGCTACGTGGTGGCGGCGGAGGAGCAGGGCGTCTCGCAAGACCAACTGAGCGGCACCATCCAGAACGACATCCTCAAGGAGTTCATGGTCCGCAACACCTACATCTACCCGCCCGAGCCGTCGATGAAGATCATCGGCGACATCATCGAGTACACGGCGAAGCACATGCCGAAGTTCAACTCGATCTCGATCTCGGGCTACCACATGCAGGAGGCGGGCGCCAACCAGGCGCTGGAGATGGCCTTCACCCTGGCCGACGGCAAGGAGTATGTGAAGACCGCCATCGCCAAGGGCATGGACGTGGACGACTTCGCGGGGCGCCTCTCCTTCTTTTGGGCGATCGGCATGAACTTCTACCTGGAGATCGCCAAGATGCGCGCCGCGCGCCTGCTGTGGACGCGCATCATGAAGGGCTTCAACGCGAAGAAACCCAAGAGTCTGATGCTGCGCACCCACTGCCAGACCTCAGGCTGGAGCCTGACCGAGCAGGACCCGTACAACAACGTGGTGCGCACCGCCATCGAAGCCATGGCGGCGGTGTTCGGCGGTACGCAGTCGCTGCACACCAACAGTTTTGACGAAGCCATCGCCCTGCCGACCGAGTTCAGCGCCCGCATCGCGCGCAACACGCAGCTCATCATCCAGGAAGAGACCCACATCACCAGCGTGGTGGACCCCTGGGCCGGCAGCTACATGATGGAAAGTCTGACCCAGGAAATGGCCGACAAGGCCTGGGCCATCATCGAAGAAGTCGAGGCCATGGGCGGCATGACCAAGGCCGTGGACAGCGGCTGGGCCAAGCTGAAGATCGAGGCGGCTGCCGCCGAGAAGCAGGCGCGCATCGACAGCGGCAAGGACGTGATCGTCGGCGTCAACAAATACAAGCTCAAGACCGAAGACGCCATCGAGGCGCGGGACATCGACAACGTGGCCGTGCGCGACGGGCAGATTGCCCGCCTGAAGGCCATCCGCACCAGCCGCGATGCGGGTAAGGTGGAGGCTGCGCTGAATGCGCTGACCGCCGCTGCCGAGTCCGGCCAGGGCAACCTGCTGGAACTGTGCATCCAGGCCATGCGCCTGCGCGCCACCGTGGGCGAAGTGAGCGACGCGCTGGAGAAAGTTTTTGGGCGCCACCGCGCCGATACACAAAAGGTGACCGGTGTGTACGCTGCTGCCTACGATTCCGCCGAAGGCTGGGACGCCCTGAAGGGCGAGATCAACGACTTCGCCGTCGCGCAGGGGCGCCGCCCGCGCGTGATGATCAGCAAGCTCGGCCAGGACGGCCACGACCGCGGCGCCAAGGTGGTGGCCACGGCCTTCGCCGACCTGGGCTTCGACGTGGACATGGGCCCGCTGTTCCAGACGCCCGAAGAATGCGCCCGCCAGGCGATCGAGAACGACGTGCACGCCGTCGGCGTCAGCACCCTGGCCGCCGGGCACAAGACGCTGGTGCCGGCCATCATCGCCGAGCTGAAGAAGCAGGGCGCCGACGACATCATCGTGTTCGTGGGCGGCGTGATTCCGCGCCAGGACTACGAGATGCTGTACGAGGCCGGTGTGAAGGGCATCTACGGCCCGGGCACCCCGATCCCGGCCAGCGCCAAGGATGTGCTGGAGCAGATCAAGAAGGCGGTGGGATGACCCCTGCCGAATTGCAGGCCGGCGTGCTGACCGGCGTTGGTGCTGCCCAGCGCCGCGCCATGGCCAAGGCCATCACCTTGCTCGAATCGACCCGCGCCGACCACCGCGCGCAGGGCGATGAGCTGCTGACCGCGCTGCTGCCGCACACTGGAAAGTCCTTCCGGCTCGGCATCAGTGGCGTGCCCGGCGTGGGCAAGAGCACCTTCATCGAAGCCCTGGGTCTTTACCTGATCGGCCTGGGCCACCGCGTGGCGGTGCTCACCATCGATCCGTCATCCACCGTGTCCGGCGGCTCCATCCTGGGCGACAAGACGCGCATGGAGAAGCTCTCCGTCCACGAGAAGGCCTACATCCGCCCCAGCCCGAGCAGTGGCACGCTGGGCGGCGTGGCCGAGAAGACGCGCGAGGCCATGCTGGTCTGCGAGGCCGCGGGATATGACGTGGTGATCGTCGAAACCGTGGGCGTGGGCCAGAGCGAGACGGCGGTGGCCAACATGACCGACATGTTCTGCCTGCTGCAGCTGCCCAACGCGGGCGACGACCTGCAGGCGATCAAGAAGGGCGTGATGGAGCTGGCCGACCTCGTGGTCATCAACAAGGCCGACATCGACCCCGACGCCGCCACCCGCGCGCGCGCGCAGATCACGTCTTCGCTGCGCCTGCTCGGCTTGCATGGGCATCCTGAGCGTTCGCCGGGCCGCCCCAAGGACGCGAGCGCCCCCTCGGGGGGCAGCGAGCAAAGCGAGCGTGGGGGCTCCAGCTCTCATGCCCACCACGACAGCCGCATCTGGCACCCCCAGGTGATCCAGATCAGCGCGCTGCATGGCCAGGGCGTGGACGGATTCTGGGAGGCGGTGACGCATTTCCGCGAGCTGCAGGCCGCTCAGGGCCGACTCGTCGCGCGCCGCCAGCAGCAGGCCCGGGCCTGGATGTGGGAACGCATCGAGGCCGGCTTGAAACAGCACTTCCGCGAGCACCCGGCGGTGCGCGCCGCCCTGGACGAAACCACCCGCCGCGTGCTGGACGGCACGCTGCCCGCCAGCAGCGCCGCGCGCCAACTGCTTTCCTTGTACGAACCCCAACCCGCTCGGGCCGAACCTGTCCAAGCCCCTGCGAACCATCACCCCCGCCCTTCGACAGGCGCGGGCCCCTCGGAGAACTGAGAACACGACCATGCAAGACATCCTGGAACAACTCGAAGAAAAGCGCGCCGCGGCGCGGCTGGGCGGCGGGCAGAAGCGCATCGATGCGCAGCACGCCAAGGGCAAGCTGACCGCGCGTGAGCGGCTGGAAGTGCTGCTCGACGAGGGCACGTTTGAAGAGTGGGACATGTTCGTCGAGCACCGCTGCACCGACTTCGGCATGCAGGACCAGAAGATCCCCGGCGACGGCGTGGTCACCGGCTACGGCATGATCAACGGCCGCCTGGTGTTCGTGTTCAGCCAGGACTTCACCGTCTTTGGCGGCGCGCTCTCCGAAGCGCACGCCGAGAAGATCTGCAAAGTGATGGACCAGGCCATGAAGGTCGGCGCGCCGGTGATCGGCCTGAACGATTCGGGCGGCGCCCGCATCCAGGAGGGCGTGGCCTCCCTCGGTGGTTATGCCGACGTGTTCCAGCGCAACGTGATGGCCAGCGGCGTGGTGCCGCAGATCAGCATGATCATGGGCCCCTCGGCCGGCGGCGCGGTGTATTCGCCGGCCATGACCGACTTCATCTTCATGGTGAAGGATTCGAGCTACATGTTCGTCACCGGCCCCGAGGTGGTGAAGACCGTGACGCACGAGGAAGTGACCGCCGAAGAACTCGGCGGCGCCGTGACGCACACCACCAAGAGCGGCGTGGCCGACCTGGCGTTCGAGAACGACGTGGAAGCGCTGCTGATGCTGCGCCGGCTCTACAACTACCTGCCGCTCAACAACCGCGAAAAAGCGCCGGTGCGCCCCAGCGGCGATCCGATCGACCGCATGGAGCTGAGCCTGGACACGCTGGTGCCCGACAACCCGAACAAGCCCTACGACATGAAGGAGCTGATCGTCAAGACGGTGGACGACGGCGACTTCTTCGAGCTGCAGCCCGAGTACGCGAAGAACATCCTGATCGGCTTTGCGCGCATGGACGGCCAGACGGTCGGCATCGTGGCCAACCAGCCGCTGGTGCTGGCCGGTTGCCTGGACATCAAATCGAGCATCAAGGCCGCGCGTTTCGTGCGTTTCTGCGACGCGTTCAACATCCCGGTGGTGACGTTTGTGGACGTGCCCGGTTTCATGCCCGGCACCAGCCAGGAGTTCGGCGGGATCATCAAACACGGCGCCAAGCTGCTCTACGCGTATGCCGAATGCACGGTGCCGAAGATCACCGTGATCACGCGCAAGGCCTATGGCGGCGCCTACGACGTGATGGCGTCCAAGCACCTGCGCGGCGACGTGAACTTCGCCTGGCCCAACGCCGAGATCGCGGTGATGGGGGCCAAGGGCGCGGTGGAGATCATCTTCCGCGAGGAGAAGAAGGACCCGGCCAAGCTGGCGGGGCGCGAGGCCGAATACAAGGCCCGCTTCGCCAACCCTTTCGTGGCCGGCGCGCGGGGCTTCATCGATGACGTGATCCTGCCGCACGAGACGCGCAAGCGCATCTGCCGTTCGCTGGTGATGCTCAAGGACAAGAAGCTGGAAAACCCGTGGCGCAAGCACGGGAACATTCCGTTGTGATTTCCATTGTGCGTGCCATGGTTTTCTCTGGCGCTGAATCGGGAGGCGCGGACGTTTTGCTCCGTGTCCCCCGCGCTGCGCGCTCCTCCTTTACCTGCGCAAAACGCCCCCACCACCCGATTCAGAGTGACGCGTGTTCGGCAGGTTTCGTCTTCACCTCCTTCGCAGCCATGGGCACGGTGTGCCTGCCGCAGCGAAGTAAAGGAGGAGCCGACCGCAGGTCGGCGGGGGACATGAGCGGAGGCAGGCACACCGTGCCCATGGCGGGCTCAGCACCAACCCACCGAACAAACAACACACTTGCTCTCGTCTAGGAGACTGACATGTTCACCAAAATTCTCATTGCGAACCGTGGCGAAATTGCCTGCCGCGTGATCGCCACCGCCAAGAAGATGGGCATCGCCACCGTGGCGGTGTATTCCGAAGCCGACAAGGAAGCGCGCCACGTGCAGTTGGCCGACGAGGCCGTGTTGCTGGGCCCGGCGCCCTCGCGCGAGTCCTACCTGGTCGCGGACAAGATCATCGAGGCCGCCAAGAAGACCGGCGCCCAGGCCATCCACCCCGGTTACGGCTTCCTGTCGGAAAACGAGGCCTTCGCCAAGCGCTGCGAAGACGAGGGCATCGCCTTCATCGGCCCGCGCCATTTCTCCATCGCCGCCATGGGCGACAAGATCGCGTCCAAGAAGCTGGCCAACGAGGCCAAGGTCAACACCATTCCGGGCTGGAACGACGCCATCGAAACGGCCGAGCGCGCCGTGGAAATCGCCAAGGACATCGGCTACCCCGTGATGATCAAGGCCTCGGCCGGTGGCGGCGGCAAGGGCCTGCGCGTGGCCTTCAACGACAAGGAAGCCTTCGAAGGTTTCACCAGCTGCCGCAACGAGGCGCGCAACAGTTTCGGCGACGACCGGGTGTTCATCGAAAAATACGTGCTGGAGCCGCGCCACATCGAGATCCAGGTGCTGGGCGATGCGCACGGCAACGTGGTCTATTTGAACGAGCGCGAGTGTTCCATTCAGCGCCGACACCAGAAGGTGATCGAGGAGGCGCCGTCGCCCTTCATCTCCGACGCCACGCGCAAGGCCATGGGCGAGCAGGCGGTGGCGCTGGCCAAGGCCGTGAAGTACCAGAGCGCGGGCACGGTGGAGTTCGTGGTCGGCAAGGACCAGGACTTCTACTTCCTGGAGATGAACACCCGCCTGCAGGTGGAACACCCGGTGACGGAGTGCATCACCGGGCTCGATCTGGTGGAGCTGATGATCCGTGTGGCGGCGGGCGAAAAGCTGCCGATCACCCAGGCCGACGTGAAACGCGAGGGCTGGGCCATCGAGTGCCGCATCAACGCCGAGGACCCGTTCCGCAACTTCCTGCCCAGCACCGGCCGCCTGGTGCGCTTTCAGCCGCCCGCGCAGAGCATGCACCAGGCCAACACCGACGCTTTGTACGGTGTGCGCGTGGACACGGGTGTGGTCGATGGCGGCGAGATTCCGATGTACTACGACTCGATGATCGCCAAGCTCATCGTGCACGGCAAGGACCGCTTTGATGCGATTGCCAAGATGCGCGAGGCGCTCAACGGCTTCGTGATCCGTGGCATCAGCAGCAACATCCCGTTCCAGGCGGCGCTGCTGGCGCACCCGAAGTTCGTGAGCGGTGAGTTCAACACCGGCTTCATCGCCGAGCACTACGCCCACGGTTTCCGGGCGGAAGACGTGCCGCACGACGACGCCGACTTCCTGGTCGCGCTGGCGGCGTTCGTGCGCCGCAAGTCGCGCGAGCGCGCAGCCGGCCTGACCGGCCAGTTGCCGGGTTACGGCGTCAAGGTCGGCCACGATTTCAGCGTGATCACCCTGGGCGCGGGCGGCCAGAACCGCTACACCCCGGTGCACGTGGACGAGGTGGTGGGGCAGGTCGGCTCGGCGGTGGTCACGGTGGAGGGCAAGCGCTTTGCCATCAGCAGCCCTTCGCGCCTGAACGACGTCTGCATCACCGGCGAGTGCAATGGCCAGGCCTTCACCGCCCAGGTGGAGCGTGGCACGCTGCGCAACCCGCTGGCCCTGGTGGTGCAGCACAACGGCACGCGCATCGAGACCGTGGTGGTGTCGCGCCGCATGGCCGAGCTGCACCGGCTCATGCCGTTCAAGGCGCCACCCGACATGAGCCGGTACGTGCTCTCACCCATGCCCGGCCTGCTGGTCGAGGTGGCGGTGCAGGTGGGCCAGAAAGTGCAGGCGGGTGAACGCGTGGCCGTGATCGAGGCCATGAAGATGGAGAACGTGCTGTTCGCCGCGGCCGACGGCGTGGTGGCCAAGGTGCTGGCGGGCAAGGGCGAGTCGCTGGTGGTGGACCAGGCCATCGTCGAGTTCGAGTGAGCCGGGCCGGTTGCAGCTTGACACGCCACGTGCGCAGGGAAATGGGATACGCTCCCAAACGCTGCAACTTCCAGGGGTCCCGCATGGAGCACGGTTTGGCATTCGCACTGGGTTGTCTGCGCCATCCGCGGCGCATGGGCGCCATCGCGCCCGCGTCCCGGGCCCTGGCTCGGGCCATCCGCGACGAGGTGCTGCGCAGCGAGCCGGGCGTGCTGATCGAGGTCGGGGCCGGCACCGGCGCCATCACCCGGGCGCTTGCGCCGGCCCTGGTGGCGCAGGACCGTTTTGTGGTCTTTGAGCGCGACCCCGAATTCGCCGACCTGCTGCGCGCCTCGTTCCCGCAGCTGGAGGTGCTCAACCACTGCGCGTCCCGCGTCGACCTGCTCACGTTGGCGGCGGACACCCCGGTCACGCTGGTGTCGTCGCTGCCCCTGCTGTCCATGCCGGGCGACGAAGCGCGACAGTGCATCGAGGCCATGCTGGCGCTGATTGCGCGCCAGCCCCGTTCCCGCCTCATTCAATACACCTACGCGGCGCGCCATCTGCGCCCGTTCAACGGCATCCCCGCGGGCTGGCACTGGCGGCGTTCGGCCTCGGTCTGGGCCAACCTGCCGCCCGCCACGGTCTGGGCGCTGGAGCAGGTGCCCGCTTCACACAACGGAATTCACTGATTCATGAACGCAACGCAACGTCCCTTCAAGGTGCTGGGCATCCAGCAGATTGCCATCGGAGGCCCCGACAAACACCGCTTGCAGACGCTCTGGGTGGACATGCTCGGGCTGGAGAAAACCGGCAGCTTCCAGAGCGAGCGCGAAAACGTGGATGAAGACATCTGCGCCATCGGCAGCGGCCCGTTCAAGGTCGAGGTCGATCTGATGCAGCCGATGGACCCGGACAAAAAGCCGGCGGTGCACACCACGCCGCTCAACCACGTCGGCCTGTGGATCGACGACCTGCCGGTGGCGGTGCAATGGCTCAGCGCCAATGGCGTGCGTTTTGCCCCGGGCGGCATTCGCAAAGGCGCGGCCGGTTTCGACATCACCTTCCTGCACCCCAAGGCGAACGACGAGTTCCCGATCGCGGGCGAGGGCGTGCTGATCGAGCTGGTGCAGGCGCCGCCCGAGGTGGTCGCGGCCTTCGCCAGGCTGGCGGGCAACCCGGCCTGAAGTGCGCCGTCCTGGCGCCAGGCCCTGCCGTGCTCACCCCGGCAGGGCTTTTTTGCGCCTGCCCTGGCGCGGCCAGCCAGCGCAATGAACGGATTTGGCCCCGTTTCCCCCGTTTTTTCGCGGCAACGGCGACGGCCGCCGTCGGTACCCTCGGTGCATTGATCGGCCATCCGCGCGCTTTCCGTGACCGGGGGCCGGTATCACCACCGCAGGAGTGCGCCATGAGCCCGGCTTCCAACCCGCCAACCACCCACCCCGTGTCCGCCCAGGCCAGTGCGCTGCTGGCGCAGGGGGACGAACGATGGGCGCAACGCCGCCCGGTGTGGCGCGAACGTGAACTGGCGCTGGCCTGGCCGCAGGACCTGCTCGATGTGTTCAGCCGGCGCATGGAGAGCCATGGCATGGCGATCCACCAGGCCCAGATGCTGTGCGACCGGCGGTATGCCCTGCAGCAGTTGCGGCTGGCCCACAACACGGCCGACGACACCTTGCGGTGGATGGCGACCCAGCTGTTCCGGCATTTCGAAAGCCGGCAGTCGGGGGTTGCTTCCGTGCATTGACGTGCCGCCTTCTCCTTCTGTCTGGCCGGCTGCCGCGGCGTCTCAAGCTGGTTGGAAATGCACCGATAACGCTAACAGAGACATAACTCACCGAGGCCTACGCGCATGATGATGACCAAACCTTTTCTGCCCGGCATCTGGCTGATGCGGCGCATGCGGCTGCCCGCCAAACTGGCGCTGCTGGGGTCGGTGTTGTTGGTGCCGCTGCTGGTGATCTGCGTCTTGCTGGTGCAACGCCTGGGGGCCGAGTTGCAGGCCGCCAGGAACGAAGCCGAGGGTGTCCGGATCGTCGCCCGTCTGGCCGATGTGGCCGCCGCGGTGCAGGCGCGCCGTGGGCACAGCCAGGTGCTGCTGTCCGGCGGGGACGCGGCCCGCGGCCCGCTGCAGGCTGCGCAAGCGCAGTTGGCCCAGACCGTGACGGCGGCGGGCGAAGCGCTGGCTCGCCGACCCGATTTCGAGTTGTCGCGGGACTGGAGCGAGGTGAAGTCGGGTCTGGAGGGGTTGGCCACCTCGGGCGCATCCACCCCGGGGGATGCCTTTTCGCGGCACACGGCCGCGCTCGACGCGCTTCACCGCTTCACCTACACGGTGGGGGAGCGCTCGGGCCTTCTGTTCGACCCCGAACCCACCAGCTATTTCCTGATGGACATGGCGGTTTCCCGCACCCTGGCCTGGGGCGACGCCTTGAGCCAGATCCAGGGACTGGGCGCCGGGCAGCTCAGCCTGGCGCAACCCGAGCCCGATGGTTTGAGTGGCCTGCGTCTGCGGACCGAAGCGCTGAAAGCCCAGGTGCTGGACATGCGCCTGGCCATGGATTTCGCCACCCGCCACGGCCAGAGCGGCCTGCCGGGTGAGTCGGTGATCGCGGCCAGCGATGCCTTTGCCCAGTTCGCGCGCCAGGCCTTGGGTGCACCCGGCAGCGTGCAGGGCACTGCCTACTTCACGGCCGGCGATCAGGCCCTTTCGGCACTGCGGGCCTATGAAAGCGCCGTGTTGACCCGTCTGGATGCACTGCTGGCCCTGCGCGTCGACCGGCTGGCGTGGACGCGGTGGGCCGTGTTGGGGGCCTCCTTGATGGGCGTGGCGCTGCTGGTGTACCTGATGCAGGCGTTCTATCTGAGCTTTGTCACCGATTTCCGCCACGTTTTCGACGTCATGAAGCAGACCGCCGACGGCAATCTGCGTGCGCACGTGAGCATTCGGGGCAACGACGAACTGGCCCAGCTGGCCCGGCTGGTGGAGCGCATGAATGGCAACCTCTCGGCCATGGTGGCCGAGGTGCGCAGCAACTCGGCGCTGGTGGCGCACGCGGGCAAGAGCCTGGCGATGGGCAACCGCCACCTGGCCGACCGCACCGAACAGCAGGCCGCGAACCTGGAGCAGACGGCGGCCAGCGTGCAACAGCTCTCGAGCACCGTGCACCAGAACGCCGAAACCGCGGGCGACTCGGACACCCAGGCCGCGCAGGTCCGGGACGTGGCCGAGTCGGGCGCGCAATCCATGGTCAAGGCGGTGGACTCGGTCGAGCTCATCCAGAAGAGCGCCCAGCAGATGAACGAGATCATCGGCGTGATCGACAGCCTGGCCTTCCAGACCAACATCCTGGCCCTGAACGCGGCGGTGGAGGCAGCGCGGGCCGGTGAACAGGGGCGCGGTTTCGCCGTGGTGGCCAACGAAGTGCGCACGCTGGCACAGCGCTCGGCCGCATCGGCCAAGGAGATCCGCCAGCTCATCCAGACATCGGCCACCCAGGTCTCCAGCAGCGTGACGCAGATCCGTGCCGCCGGCAGCAACATGACGCAGATCGTCAATGGGGTGCGTGGCGTGGCGTCCAACATGTCACTGATTTCGGCCGCCAGCGCCGAACAGAGCACCGGTCTGGTCGAGATCTCATCGGCCGTGAACCAGCTCGACCAGATCACCCAGCGCAACGCGCAGATGGTGGAGCTGGCGGTGATCCAGGCGAACAAGCTGGAGGAGCGTGCGGCCCATCTGTCCAGGGCGGTGTCGTCCTTCATGCTGCAGCAGGGCACGGCCGAAGAGGCGGTGCTGCTGGTGCAGCAAGCCTTGGAGCTCCGCGCCACGGCCGATCCACAGCGTTTCGTGCGCGATCTGAGCGACCCGGCCAAAGGATTCCATGACCGCGACATGTATGTGTTCGCGCTGGACCGGCAGGGGGGCTACCGCGCGTTCGGCGGCAAGCCCGAGAAGGTGGGCAGCCGGGTGCAGGACATCGCCGGGGTGGACGGTCAGGCGCTGCTGGAGTCCATCGTGGCCCAGGCGGAGCAGGAGCCGGGCTGGGTCGAATACGACATCGTCAACCCGCAGAGCGGCGTCATTCAGACCAAGATGTCGTACGTGACCAAGGTGGACGAGCTCTACGTGGGTTGCGGGGTGTACAAGACCGCGATCGTGGCCGCCTGAACGGTGCCCCGTAGGCTGGGCCTCAGTCGGACGCGGCCAGGCGTTTGGCCCGCGCCCGTTCGAGCGCGGCGGCGATGACAGCGCGTTTCTTGTCCAGCACGGCCGGGTCGGTGTGCTGCGAGTGGGCTTCGAGATCGGCGTATTTCATGCGTGCCTTGGCTTCCAGCACACGGTCGTGCTCCACCTGCTCACGCGCGAGCCGCACGGTGCGCGCCTCGTAGCGCGTGCGGGCGAGCGTGGCCTGCGCGTCGCTCCAGGCCTGCCAGCCGGTGCGCTCGCCGCTGACGATCTCCAGCGAGATGCAGTCGACCGGGCAGACCGGAATGCACAGCTCACAACCCGTGCAATAGGGTTCGATCACAGTGTGCATGAGCTTGTTGCTGCCGACGATGGCGTCGGTGGGGCAGGCCTTGATGCACAGCGTGCAGCCGATGCACCAGTCTTCGTCGATCACCGCCACGGTCAGCGGCCCTT
This sequence comes from Hydrogenophaga taeniospiralis, assembly GCF_020510445.1. Lineage (NCBI taxonomy): Bacteria > Pseudomonadati > Pseudomonadota > Betaproteobacteria > Burkholderiales > Comamonadaceae > Hydrogenophaga > Hydrogenophaga taeniospiralis. The sequence continues at coordinate 3,855,169 of NZ_JAHBAG010000001.1, read as the reverse complement.
CCACGCCGTTGGCGGGGTTCAGTGGCTGGGCCGGCTGGCCGGTGATGGCCGCCAGACGCGCCACACCTTCGCTGCCCCCGGGCGGGCACTGGTTGATGCCCGCCTCGCCGCTGGCGATGGCTTGCGCGTAGCGCGCGCAGTCCGGGTAGCCGCAGCGCGTGCACTGCGTTTGCGGCAGGGCGGCGTCGATGCGCCGGGCGAGTTCGTTCATGCCGGGAAATATACCCCCGGGGCACCGCCGCCGGGGCGCGGCCCGGTCAGACCGGCTGGCGGGCCTTGCGGGGCGCTGTCGTGGATGGGGCCTTTGCCGCGCTGGAGGCGGGGACCGGTTTCGCCGCGGCCTTGACCGTTGCTTTGACCGTTGTCTTGGTGGCCCGTTTCGCGACCGGTTTCGTGACGGCGGTTGAGGTCGCCGCCGCTTTCACACCTTGCGGCGCCGGCGCGGTGGATGCCACGGCCAGGGCCTCCGGGGTTGGCTGGTGCGCCCGGATAAAGGACTTCACCACCGGGTACACCATTTCGCGCCAGCGCCGGCCACTGAAGATGCCGTAGTGGCCCGCGCCCTTGGCTTCGTAGTGCATCTGGTGTGTCTTGGGGATGCCCGTGCACAGATCGTGCGCCGCGGCGGTCTGGCCCGAGCCGGAGATGTCGTCGAGCTCGCCTTCCACCGTCAGCAGAGCGGTGTGGGCAATGTCCTGCGGGCGCACGCGCTCAAGCTGACCCTTTTCGTTCTTCACGTCCCAGGTGCCGTTGACCAGCTTGAAGTCCTGAAACACCGTGTCGATGGTTTCCAGGTAGTAGTGGGCGTCCATGTCCAGCACCGCGTTGTACTCGTCGTAGAACTGGCGGTGGATTTCGGCGCTGGAGTTGTCGCCCTTGATCAGGTCCTGGAAGTAGTCGTAGTGGCTGGTGGCGTGATGGCCGGGGTTCATGGCCACGAAACCGGAGTGCTGCAGGAAACCGGGGTAGACCCGGCGGCCGGCGCCGGGGAAGTTGTCGGGCACGCGGTAGATGACGTTGTTCTCGAACCAGCTGTGGCTGCGCTCGGTGGCGAGGTTGTTCACCGAGGTCGGCGACTTGCTCGCGTCGATCGGGCCACCCATCATGGTCATGGACAAGGGCGTGGTCTCCCCACGGCTGGCCATCAGCGACACCGCCGCCAGCACCGGCACTGTGGGCTGGCACACGCTCATGACGTGGCAGTTGCCATAGCCCTTTTGCAGGTAGCGGATGAACTCCTGGATGTAGAGCACATAGTCGTCGAGGTGGAAGTCGCCCTCGGACAGCGGCACCAGACGGGCGTTTTTCCAGTCAGTGATGTAGACCTTGTGGTCCTTGAGCATGGCGCGCACGGTGTCGCGCAGCAGCGTGGCGTAGTGGCCCGACAGCGGCGCCACGATCAGCACCACCGGCTGGCCCTTGAGCGTGGCCAGCGTGTCGGTGTTGTCCGAGAAGCGCTTGAAGCGCCGCAGCTCGCAGAAGGGTTTGTCGATCTCGACCCGCTCGTGGATCGCGATGTCCACCCCGTCCACGTCCACCTTGTGGATGCCGAACACCGGTTTTTCGTAGTCCTTGCCGAGCCGGTGCATCAGGTCGTAGCCGGCGGAGATGCGCTGCGCCAGTGGAAACTGCGCCAGCGGCAGCATGGGGTTCAGGTAGAGCCTGGAGGCGACTTCGGCCAGGTCAGCGAAAGGCTCCATCACTGAGCGCTGCGTTTCGTAAATCTGGTAGAGCATGGTGGGTGGGACCTGAATGGTTATGTTGCAGTGCAATATAGCAGCATGACGGGGCAGGTGTGAGAGTGGAAACACTTAAAACCCCAAGCGTTTTGTCACCTTCGTGAAAGAATGCAGCCTGGAACTTTTCGCACGCCGCCGGGCTCAGCGGAAACCTCCCTTTACCCATCGCACATGCAACGTCGCAACTTCTACCTGGGCGCCGGTGCCGTGCTCGCCGCCGCCCTGGGAACCCACATGAGCCTTTCTTCCGCCCAAGCTCCCGCTGCTTCCGTGGCGAGCGTTTCCCGTCTGGACGCCTTGCAGAGCCTCCCGGCCAGTGAGCGTTTGCCGGTGCTGTTCGTGGGCCATGGCAGCCCCATGAACGCCATCGAGGACAACGCATACCGGCGCAGCTGGCAGGCCCTGGGCCGCGAATTGCTCGCGCGGGGCATCCGGCCAAGGCTGATCCTGTGCGTGTCGGCGCACTGGCTCACCCAGGGCTGGCAGCTCACCGCCATGGACGATCCGCGCACCATTCACGATTTCGGGGGCTTTCCCCAGGCACTGTTCGACCAGCGGTACCCAGCCCCCGGTTCGCCGGCCATGGCCAGCGCCATCAGCCAGGCGGTGCGGCAGCCGGGCTCGGACGTCCCGTTGGGGCTGGACGCCCAGGCGTGGGGGCTGGACCATGGCGCCTGGTCGGTGCTCAAGCCCATGTTCCCGGACGCCAGCATTCCCGTGATCCAGCTCAGCATGGACTACGGCCGCCCGCCCGCCGAGCACCACGCCCTGGGGCAGCAACTCAAGGCCTTGCGGGACCGCGGGGTGTTGATCGTGGGCAGCGGCAACATCGTGCACAACCTGCGCGCCATTCGCCGGGAGGTGGCGGACAACCAGGCCTACGACTGGGCGATCGAATTCGACCGCATCACAGGGGAGCACATCGCGCAGGGCCGCCTGGACGCGCTGAGCGAATTCCGTGCGCTGGGCGCCCTGGCCCAGCTCGCGCACCCCACCTGGGACCACTACCTGCCGCTTCTGTACGCGGCCGGTGCCGTGCACGAGGGCGAAGCACCGCGCTTCTTCAACGACAGCTTCCAGGCGGCCTCGATCTCCATGCGCTCCGTGATCTGGGGGTGACCGGTTCCGAGCGCTCCCGGAAACAAAAAAGCCGCTCAACGAGCGGCTTTTCTGCGAGGGGCGGCCCGATCAGATGACCTTGGCGATCGCCTGGCAGACGTAGTCGATGTTCTTGCTGTTGAGCGCGGCCACGCACATGCGGCCGGTGTCGGTGCCGTAGACGCCGAACTCGCTGCGCAGGCGCACCATCTGGTCCTTGGACAGGCCCGAGTAGCTGAACATGCCGATCTGGGTGGTGATGAAGCTCATGTCCTTTTGCACGCCGGCGGCCTTGAGGCCATCCACCAGCTTCTGGCGCATGGCCTTGATGCGAACACGCATTTCGCCCAGTTCGCCTTCCCACTGGGCGCGCAGCTCGGGGTTGTTCAGCACCGCGGCCACGATGGCGCCACCGTGGGTGGGCGGGTTGGAGTAGTTGGTGCGGATCGCGATCTTGAGCTGGCTCAGCACACGGTCGGTCTCTTCCTTGCTGCTGCCCACCACGCTCAGGGCGCCCACGCGCTCGCCGTACAGGCTGAAGCTCTTGGAGAAGCTGGTGGAGACGAAGATGTTCAGGCCGGCGGCCACGAACTTGCCGATCACGGCGCCGTCTTCGGCGATGCCGTAGCCAAAGCCCTGGTAGGCCATGTCGAGGAAGGCGGTGAGGTTGCGGGCCTGCACCACGGCGATTACCTGGTCCCACTGGGCGGGGGTGATGTCGTAGCCGGTGGGGTTGTGGCAGCAGGCGTGCAGCAGCACGATGGTACCGGGGGCGGCGGCGTTCAGCGCGGCCAGCATGCCGTCGAAGTTGATGCCGCCCAGGCCGCCGTTGGCGCTCTGGTCGAAGTAGGGGTAGCTTTCCACCGTGAAGCCGGCGTTGGTGAACAGCGCGCGGTGGTTTTCCCAGCTCGGGTCGGAAATCAGCACCTTGGCGCTGGGGCTGATCTTTTTCAGGAAGTCGGCGCCGATCTTCAGGCCACCGGTGCCGCCGATGGCCTGCACCGTGGCCACGCGGCCGCTTTTCACGACGTCGGAGTCGGCACCAAACACCAGGCCCTTGACGGCGGCGTCGTAGGCCGCGATGCCGTCGATGGGCAGGTAGCCGCGTGCGGTGGGCTTTTCCATCATGGTCTTTTCAGCAGCTTGCACGCACTGCAGCAGCGGCAGTTTGCCGTTGTCGTCGAAATACACGCCAACGCCCAGGTTGACCTTGTTGGGGTTGGTGTCGGCGGCGAACTGTTCGTTCAGACCCAGGATCGGGTCGCGCGGGGCCATTTCGACGGCGGTGAACAAAGACATGAATATCCTTTGGAAGTTGTCAGTAGCGGGATTTTCGGGGCTCGGTTAGCCTTGCGGGTTATCCATGATTTTACCCGGCCCCTACCCGGGCCTGCCGAGCGCGCCATGCCAAAAATTGCAGAAGTCATACCGGAAACACAGCAGGGTGAATTCATCCGTTTTCCCGGTTCGCCGTTCGAACTCTTCATGCCGTACCCGCCAGCGGGCGACCAGCCCACCGCCATCGAGCAACTGGTGGAGGGCATCAACGACGGTGAGGTGTTTCAGACCCTGCTGGGCGTGACCGGCTCGGGCAAGACCTTCACCATGGCCAACGTGATCGCCCGTCTGGGGCGTCCGGCCATCGTGTTCGCGCCCAACAAGACCCTGGCCGCGCAGCTCTACAGCGAGTTCCGCGAGTTCTTTCCGAAAAACGCGGTCGAGTACTTTGTCAGCTACTACGACTATTACCAGCCCGAGGCCTATGTGCCGCAGCGCGACCTGTTCATCGAAAAGGACAGCGCGATCAACGAGCACATCGAACAGATGCGCCTGAGCTGCACCAAGAGCATCCTGGAGCGGCGCGACGTGGTGATCGTGGCCACCGTCTCCGCCATCTACGGCATCGGCAAGCCCGAGAGCTACCACCAGATGGTGATGACGCTGCGCACCGGCGACAAGATCGGCCAGCGCGACCTGATCGCCCAGCTCGTGCGCATGCAGTACGCGCGCAACGAGGCCGACTTCTCGCGTGGCAAGTTCCGCGTGCGTGGTGACACCATCGACGTGTTCCCGGCCGAACACAGCGAGATGGCGATCCGCATCGAGCTGTTCGACGACGAGGTCGAGACCCTGCAACTCTTCGACCCGCTCACCGGCAAGGTGCGGCAGAAGATCCCGCGCTTCACCGTCTACCCCAGCAGCCACTACGTGACGCCGCGCGAGCAGGTCCTCAATGCGGTGGAACTGATCAAGGAGGAACTGCGCGTGCGCCTGGCGCAACTGGTTGGCATGGGCAAGCTGGTGGAGGCCCAGCGGCTGGAACAGCGCACCCGGTTTGACCTGGAAATGCTCAGCGAGGTGGGCCACTGCAAGGGCATCGAGAACTACTCGCGCCACCTGGCCGGAACGGCCGAGGGCGAGCCCCCGTCCACTTTGACCGACTACCTGCCCAAAGACGCGGTGATGTTTCTGGACGAGAGCCACGTGCTCATGGGGCAGTTCGGTGGCATGTACAACGGCGACCGGGCGCGCAAGACCACGCTGGTGGAGTACGGTTTCCGTCTGCCCAGCGCGCTGGACAACCGGCCGCTCAAGCTCGAAGAGTTCGAGCAGCGCATGCGCCAGGTGGTGTTTGTCTCGGCCACGCCGGCCGACTACGAAAAGACGCATTCGGGCCAGGTGGTGGAACAGGTGGTGCGTCCCACCGGCCTGGTGGACCCGGAGGTGGAGGTGCGCCCGGCCACGCACCAGGTGGACGACGTGCTGCAGGAAATCCGCATCCGGGTGGAGAAGAACGAGCGCGTGCTCATCACCACGCTGACCAAGCGCATGGCCGAGCAACTGACCGACTACCTGACGGAAAACGGCGTCAAGGTGCGCTACCTGCACAGCGACGTGGACACCGTGGAGCGGGTGGAGATCATCCGCGACCTGCGGCTGGGTGCTTTCGACGTGCTGGTGGGCATCAACCTGCTGCGCGAGGGGCTGGACATTCCCGAGGTCTCGCTGGTGGCAATCCTGGACGCCGACAAGGAAGGCTTCCTGCGCTCCGAGCGCAGCCTGATCCAGACCATTGGCCGCGCGGCGCGCAACCTGCAGGGCCGTGCCATCCTGTACGCCGACCGCGTGACCGACTCAATGGCCCGGGCCATGGGCGAAACCGAGCGCCGCCGCACCAAACAGGTGGCGCACAACCTGGCGCAGGGCATCGAGCCGCGCAGCATCAACAAGCGCATCAAGGACCTGATCGACGGCGTCTACAGCGAAAAGGCCGGTAAGGAAGCCGACCGCCTGGCCGCCGAGAGCGCGCAGCGCGCCAGCGTGGAAGACATGAGCGAGAAGGACGTGGCGCGTGAAATCAAGCGGCTGGAAAAACTCATGCTGGAGCACGCGCGCAACCTCGAATTCGAGAAGGCGGCCGGGGTGCGGGACCAGTTGCACCACTTGAAGGCCCAGGTGTTTGGCGCCCCCGGGGTGGACAACCTGGCCTGACGCACAATCGGTGCACAAGCAACCGCGCAGGGGCCGGCCAGAACGGCCGGGACGCGGGGCACACCAGCACCAGATTCGCACATGCAAGCTCAGGATGAACCGCGCAGCGGCGACGGACCGGCGGACAACACACGCATCTACCTGATCGAGGACGATCCCACGGTTCTGCAGTTCGTGCGGCAGGCGCTGCTGTCCCGGCCGCACTGGCGCCTGCTCGGTCATTCGGACAGCATGGCCCACGCCCGCGTGCACGCCTTGCGCGCCGACGCCAACGTCTTTCTGGTGGATCTGGGCCTGCCCGATGGCCGGGGGGAAGACCTTCTGCACCTGCTGGCACGGGAGAAGCCTGGCGCCGAACTGCTGGTCTTCACCGTGTTTGGTGAGGAGTCCCGGCTGGTGGGCGCGCTGGAGGCCGGCGCCACAGGTTATGTGCTCAAGGGCTGCACGGGCGAGGACCTGACGGCCGCGATTGAGCAGATCCGCGAGGGCGGGGCGCCCATCTCGCCCCTGCTCGCCCGCATGTTGCTCAAGCAGTTTCGCCTGGTGCAGGAGGCGCTGCCGGTGATCCCGGTGGTCGCGCTGCGCGAAGAGGTGCTGCTGTCCGAGCGGGAAACCGATGTGCTCAAGCTGGTCGCCCAGGGGTATGTGAACAAGGAGATCGCCAGCAAGCTGGCGATCTCCCCGACCACCGTCGGCACCCACATCAAGAACCTCTACCGCAAGCTCGCGGTGCACAGCCGGGTGCAGGTGGTGAGGGCGGCGCAGGAGCGTGGTCTGCTGTGAGTCCCAGGGCCCGAGTGCGCCAGACCCTCAGCCGCGTTCCGGCCTACCTTTGGGCTGGGGTCCTGTTGGTGATCCTGCTCGTGTTGCTCGCCATGGTCACCCAGGGCAGCGCTCCGAAGGGCGCAGCACAGGTGACCCGGGCCGATCGGGTCACGGTCAGGAACGGGGTCGAGACGGTTCAGGCCGTGGCCCTGCCGCACCTCTGGGACGACGGAACGCAAACCTGGGGGAATGAGGTCCAGTACCGTCTTCGTCTGCCCCCGACGCCGCCTGAAGCCACCCCCGGCGATCCGCAACTGGCACTGCTGCTGCCCCGGGTCGGTGTGCGGTTTCGTGTGCTCTTCAATGGGCAGGAGGTCGAGTCCCAGGCCTGGCGACGCGGCCCTGGCTATTTCGATACGGGCACCCACGCGCACCTGGTGCCGCTGCCGCAAAGCCTGCGCAAGCCGCTGTGGGAAGACAACCGCGTCGAGATCCAGCTGCAACCCCAGGCCCTGCGCATCAGCGGGCTCGCGCCGGTGTGGATCGGCGCCAGGGACGCCTTGCAGGAGCGGCACCAGCGGCTCATCTGGTGGCAGGTTCACCTGACCTGGATGGTGGCGGCCTCGGCGCTGATGATGGGGCTGCTCTCGCTGCTGATCTGGATGATGTCGGAGGAGCGGCTGCTGGGCCTGCTTGCCGCGGGCCTGCTGGTGCTGACCCTGCGCCTGTACCTGTCGACGCCGCTGTTCCTGCCGGGGCCGTTCCTGGCCTGGGACTACCTGCACAAGCTGACGTTCACCCTCTACTGCGGCTTCCTGTACCTGTTCATCTCCGAGCTGTTCGACTTTCGCCAGAGCGTGGTCCGCAAGCTGGTCAAGGTCATGATGGTGATCGGCCCGGTCTGGCTGGGCGTGCTGGTCTGGACGCAGAACTACAACCTCTACCGCCTGTGGACCGGGGTGATCGTGCTGGTGTGCGTGCTGGCCCTGCTCAAGGTGATCCACCGCGCGCGATGGGGCATGGACGTGAACCAGCGGCTGATGGTCGTGGTCGGGCTGGCCACCATGGTCACGGGGCTGCGCGACTTCCTGGTCGTCCAGGTGGGCTTGCCCGGTGACGTGGACATCCGCTGGATGACCGCGGGCAGCCTGGTGCTGATGTTCGCCATGGGGTGGGTGCTGGTGCAGCGCACCTCGCAGTCGATGGAGCAGGTGGAGCGGCTCAATGCCGAACTGGCCCACAAGGTGAGCGAGCGCGAGGAAGAACTGCACGCCATGTTCAGCCGGCTGCGTGCGGTGGAAAGCCAGCGTGTGCTGGAGACCGAGCGTCGGCGGCTCACACGGGACATGCACGATGGCCTGGGCAGCCAGTTGGTCCAGACGCTCAATCTGGTGCACAGCAGCGGTGAGCGTGTCGAGAGCGCGGCCATCGCTTTCATGCTCAACCATGCGCTCGAAGAACTGCGCATGACGCTGGATTCGCTCGAACCCATGGGGGGCGACCTGCCCACCATCCTGGGCACCTTGCGCCAACGCATCGCGCCCGCACTGAAAGCCGCCAGCATCGAGCTCGACTGGCAGGTGCAGGAGGTGCCGGCGGTTCCGGGCTTGGAAGCGCGGGGCGTGATGCACCTGTTTCGCTGTCTGCAGGAGGTGTTTGCCAATGTGGTCAAGCATGCGCATGCCAGCCGGGTTGCGGTGCGCACCTGGCAACACGGGGAACGCATCTGCCTGAGCGTGACCGACAACGGCGTCGGGCTGGGTGATGCACCGGATTCGGGATACCGCGAAGGGGGTCGCGGTATCAGCAACATCCGTTTGCGCGCGGCTGAAATCGGTGCCGAGGTGTGGTTTTCCGGCGCGCTCCCCGGCACCCGGGTGACCTTCAGCTTTGCCCATGAAGGTCCCATGGTCGGAGCGGCCTAGGCCTGATCGCCGTGCACGGACGGCGTCCGGCGCATGGGATCGGTGGGCGTCCGGAAGGGCCGTTCTTTCCCGGGCCACGAGTCGTGAGCGCCGTACAATGTCGATCAAATCGCTCGGCTTTGCGGTATACTCGACAAAAATAGTCGGGAAAGCCTTCAACGCATCGACCCGGAAGTCGGGCGGGGTGGGCGGAGCTGGGATTTGTGGGCTTTTGGGCCTGCGAATCGTCCAACGACGGTCAAGCCAACACTTCAAGGAGCTTGAAAATGCGCCTCACGACCAAAGGCCGCTTCGCGGTCACTGCCATGATCGATCTGGCCCTGCGCCAGAACAATGGCCCCGTCACGCTCGCGGCCATCAGCCAACGCCAGCAGATTTCGCTGTCTTACCTGGAGCAGCTCTTTGGCAAGCTGCGCCGTCACGAACTGGTCGAGTCCACCCGTGGGCCCGGCGGTGGTTACACCCTGGGCCGCAAGGCTGCGGAAATCACCGTGGCCGACATCATTGTCTCGGTCGACGAACCCATCGATGCCACCCAGTGCGGCGGCAAGGAAAACTGCCTTGGCGAAGGCCACCGCTGCATGACGCACGAACTGTGGGCAGCCCTGAACGCCAAGATGGTCGATTTTCTCGACTCGGTGTCCCTGCAGTCGCTGGTGGACGATCAGCTCGCCAAAGGCGTGGTGGTGGAGAACGCCCCCATGATCAAGCGGGCCATTTCCAGCGCACCGGTGGTCAAGCCGATCCGGGTGAATGCGCCCAACTCGGTGTTTGCTCTGGGAGCGACCGCATACTCGAAATGATGCGGGTGACCCGCCTGGAGCTCGGCTCAGAGGCCGGTCGTGCCGGCCCACGGTGCCGCTTTCAGGCGTCTGTCAGCCGTTGCCCACAGCATTCCATCTCCCATCCATTCAGCCAGCCCACGCATCGCCAGCCATGAGCACACCACACTTTCCCATCTACATGGACTACAGCGCCACCAATCCCTGCGACCCGCGGGTGGTGGACGCCATGATTCCCTGGTTGCGCGAGCATTTCGGCAACCCGGCGTCGCGCAGCCATGCCTGGGGTTGGGAAGCCGAAAAAGCGGTGGAAACCGCCCGTGAGCAGGTGGCCGCGCTGATCAACGCCGACCCACGCGAAATCGTCTGGACCAGCGGCGCCACCGAGTCCAACAACCTGGCTCTCAAGGGAGCCGCCCACTTCTACAAGACCAAGGGCAAACACCTGATCACGGTGAAGACCGAGCACAAGGCCGTGCTCGACACCATGCGCGAACTGGAGCGCCAGGGCTTCGAGGTGACCTACTTCGACGTGCAGGCAGACGGCCTGCTTGATCTGGAGGCCTTCAAGGCTGCGATCCGCCCGGACACCATCCTGGCCTCGGTCATGTTCGTGAACAACGAAATCGGCGTCATTCAGGACATTGCGTCCATCGGCGCAATCTGCCGCGAAAAGGGCGTGATCTTTCACGTGGACGCCGCCCAGGCCACGGGCCGGGTCGACATCGACCTGCAGACCCTGCCGGTCGATCTGATGAGTCTGACCAGCCACAAGACCTACGGCCCCAAGGGCATTGGTGCTCTGTATGTGCGCCGCAAGCCCCGCATCCGCATCGAGGCGCAAATGCACGGTGGCGGCCACGAGCGCGGCATGCGCTCGGGCACGCTGCCCACGCACCAGTGCGTGGGCATGGGCGAGGCCTACCGCATCGCCAAGGAAGAGATGCACGCCGAGAACGTGCGCATCCGCGCGTTGCACGACCGCATGGTCGCCGGCCTGAAGGACATCGAAGAGGTGTTCATCAACGGCCACGAGACGCAGCGCGTGCCGCACAACCTGAACATGAGCTTCAACTACGTCGAGGGCGAGTCGCTGATCATGGGCATCAAGGGCCTGGCGGTGTCGTCGGGCTCGGCCTGTACTTCGGCCAGTCTGGAGCCCAGTTATGTGCTGCGCGCCCTGGGCCGCAGCGATGAGCTGGCCCACAGCAGCCTGCGCATGACCATCGGCCGCTGGACCACCGAAGAGGAGATCGATTACGCGATCGGCACCATCAAGGAAAACGTGGCGAAGCTGCGCGAGTTGTCCCCCTTGTGGGAAATGTTCAAAGACGGCATTGATATCTCCACGATTCAATGGGCCGCACACTGAAGGAGAAAGACCATGGCTTATTCTGAAAAAGTGGTTGACCACTACGAAAACCCCCGCAACGTCGGCTCTTTTGACAAAGGCGACGAATCGGTTGGCACCGGCATGGTGGGCGCGCCCGCCTGTGGCGACGTGATGAAGCTGCAGATCAAGGTGAACCCGACCACGGGCGTGATCGAAGACGCACGCTTCAAGACCTATGGCTGTGGCTCTGCGATTGCCTCGTCGTCGTTGGTGACCGAATGGGTCAAGGGCAAGACGCTGGATCAGGCCGCCGCGCTGAAAAACAGCGAGATCGCCGAAGAACTGGCCTTGCCGCCCGTGAAGATCCACTGCTCCATCCTGGCCGAAGACGCCATCAAGGCCGCGGTGGACGACTACCGCAAGAAGCACCTGAACTGATTTCCAGCAACCGTTCCAGCACCATGGCCATCTCGATTTCCGAAGCCGCCGCACGGCACGTCACCCGCTACATCGCCAAGCGCGGCAAGGGCGTGGGCGTGCGCCTGGGGGTCAAAACCACAGGTTGCTCCGGTCTGGCCTACAAGCTGGAATACGCCGATGAAATCGCCCCCGAAGACGTGGTGTTCGAGGACAACGGTGTGAAAGTGCTGGTGGACCCGAAAAGCCTGGCCTACATCGATGGCACGCAGCTCGATTTCGTGCGCGAAGGCTTGAACGAAGGCTTCCGCTTCAACAACCCCAACGAACGCGACCGTTGTGGTTGCGGCGAGAGTTTCAGGATATAGGTTCTCCCCCCCCCCTGCGCCACCTTCGGCGCAACGCCCTCAAGGGGCGTCGGCGGCGGCCCGGCGAAGCCGGTTCCGCGCTGAGCTTGACCGGACTTTTCCCTCCCGGCCCCGTTGTTCCTATGATCCGGTGATGAACCTGCAATCCACCGACTTTGAAATCTTCGGCATCACGCCGGCTTTCGCCCTGGACCGCGACGCGCTCGATGCGCGCTGGAAAGACCTGCAGCGCGAGGCCCACCCAGACCGCTTTGCCGCATCGGACGCGCAGGCTCAGCGCTTGGCCATGCAATGGTCGGTGCGCATCAACGAGGCGTATCAACGCCTCAAAAATCCGCTGCGGCGCGCGGCCTATCTGTGTGAACTCAACGGCGTGCCAGTCGAAGCCGAGAACAACACCGCCATGCCCACGGCGTTCCTGATGCAGCAGATGCAATGGCGCGAAGAGCTTGAAGATGCCCACGGCAGCGAAGCGCTCGAGCGCATGGCCGACGAGGTGGCCGCCGCGCACCGGGAGAAACTGCAGGCCTTGCAGCACACGGCCGACGAATTGCGTGACTACGCCGCGCTGGCCCAGCAGGTCAGAGCCCTTATGTTTGTTGAGCGCTTTGCACGCGACGTCGAGAACCGGCTCGATCAGCTGGGACAATAGACCCTGCTCCAGGCCCGACCGATGTCGGGCGCTGATCCTTCTTCCCCATCACTCGTTTCCATGGCGCTCCTGCAGATATCCGAACCCGGCCAGTCCCTCGACCCGCATCAACGCCGGGTGGCGGTCGGCATTGACCTGGGCACCACGCACTCGCTGGTGGCCGCGGTGCGCCATGGCGTCTCCGAATGCCTGCCTGCGGTGGATGGCCGCGTGATCCTGCCCAGTGTGGTGCGTTACCTGGATCCGCAGCAGGGCGGGGCGGGTCGTCAGATCGGCTTCGAGGCCCTCGCAGCCCAGGTGCAGGACCCGGCCAACACCATCAGTTCGGTCAAGCGCCTGATGGGCCGCACCCGTGCCCAGGTGGCCGATGTGGACAAGCTGTCCTATTCTGTGGTCGAAGACAACGGCATGGCGGTGATCGAGACCGTGGCGGGTCGCAAGACGCCGATGGAAGTGAGCGCCGAGATCCTGGCCACCCTGCGTTTCCGGGCCGAAGACAGTTTTGACGACGAGCTTTTCGGCGCGGTCATCACTGTGCCGGCCTATTTCGATGACGCACAGCGCCAGGCCACCAAGGACGCGGCCCAGCTCGCGGGCATCAACGTGCTGCGCCTGATCAACGAGCCCACCGCGGCGGCGATCGCCTACGGCCTGGACAACGGCTCCGAAGGCATCTATGCCATCTACGATCTGGGCGGTGGCACCTTCGACATCTCCATCCTGCGCCTGACGCGCGGCGTGTTCGAGGTCATGGCCACCGGCGGTGACTCTGCGCTGGGCGGCGACGACTACGACCAGGCACTGGCCGCCTGGGTGCTCTCCCAGCAGGGTGTGACCGCAGAGGACCTGACCCCTTCCGAACGTGCCGCGCTGCACGCGCAAGCGCGTCGCTGCAAAGAATCGCTCTCCAGCCAGGATGTGGTGCGGTTCGACGCGCAGATCGGTGGGCGCACGCTGACGCAGTTCATCACCCCGGCCCAGTTTGAAGCCTGTACCACCGTGCTCACCGTGCGCACCATGACGGCGGTGCGCAAAGTGTTGCGCGACGCCCGCATCACCAAGGAAGACGTCAAGGGCGTGGTGATGGTGGGTGGCTCCACCCGCATGCCGGTGATCCGCCGCACGGTGGGGGAGTTCTTCGGCCAGGCGCCGCTGACCAACCTGAATCCGGACGAGGTGGTGGCGCTGGGCGCTGCCATCCAGGCCAATGCTCTGGCCGGCAACAGCCGCGATGGCGATCTGCTGCTGCTCGACGTGATCCCGCTTTCGCTCGGCATCGAAACCATGGGGGGACTGGTCGAGCGCATCGTGCCGCGCAACAGCCCCATTCCGACCGCGCTGGCGCAGGACTTCACCACCTACCAGGACGGCCAGACCGCGCTGGCGTTGCACGTGGTGCAGGGCGAGCGCGATCTGGTGGCCGACTGCCGCAGCCTGGCCCGGTTCACGCTGCGTGGCATTCCGCCCATGGCCGCGGGTGCCGCGCGCATCCGCGTGAGCTTCACGGTCGACGCCGACGGCCTGCTGTCGGTCAGCGCCAAGGAGCAGGGCAGCGGTGTGCAAGCCAGCATCGACGTCAAGCCCGCCTACGGCCTGTCGGACGAGCAGATCGCCGCCATGCTGAAAGACAGTTTTGCCACCGCCCAGCAGGACATGCAAGCGCGCGCGCTGGTCGAAGCCCGTGTGGACGCCGAGCGCATGATCGCCGCCACCCGCAGTGCACTCAGCGCCGACGCCTACCTGCTGGAACCCGCCGAACTCGCGGCCATCGAGGCCCTGATCACCGATCTGGCCCAGACCCTGGCGAGCACCGACGCCGCCACGGTGGAGGCCGCCACCCAGGCGCTGGCCAAGGGGACCGAAGCCTTCGCCGCACTGCGCATGAACCGGGGCATCCAGCAAGCCCTGGCTGGCAAAAAACTCGAAGAAGTCTGAAACCGCCCACACCTTTCGGGGCCCGTCCATCCAACCCCGATGCATCACACGCCATGCCCACGATCAAAATCCTGCCCCATCCCGAATACTGTCCGCAAGGGGCCTCCATCACGGCGCCTGCCGGCACCTCGATCTGTGAGGCGCTGCTGGACAACCACATCCCCATCGAGCATGCCTGCGACATGAGTTGCGCCTGCACCACCTGCCATGTGATCGTGCGCGAGGGCTTCAACAGCCTCAACGAACTCGACGAAAACGAGGAAGACCTGCTGGATCGCGCCTGGGGTCTGGAACCCAACTCACGCCTGTCGTGCCAGGCCATCCTGGCGCAGCAGGATGTGACGGTGGAAATTCCCAAGTACTCGATCAACCACGCCAAAGAGAATCATTGACCCGCTGCGTGGGTCAAGGGGCCGATCCGGCCTGGGTGCCGCGACCCGGCACCGCACCGCCGCTGATGTCACAGCACAGATTTGAGGGAAGAACATGCGCCAGATCGTCCTCGACACCGAAACCACCGGCCTGTCCGCCGACAGTGGCGACCGGATCATTGAAATCGGCTGCGTGGAGCTGCTCAACCGCAAGCTCACCGGCAACAACCTGCACTTCTACGTCAATCCCGAGCGCGACAGCCACGAAGACGCGCTCAAGGTGCACGGCATCAGCAACGAGTTTCTGCGCGACAAACCCAAGTTCGGGCAGATCGCCGACGAGTTGCTGGACTACCTGCGCGACGCCGAGCTGATCATCCACAACGCGCCCTTCGACATCAGCTTCCTCAACAAGGAGCTGGACCGCCTGGGGCGGCCGCCGCTCAAGACGGTGATCGGTTCGGTCATCGACAGCCTGGTGATGGCCAAGGAAATGTTCCCGGGCAAGCGCAATGGCCTGGACGCGTTGTGCGATCGGCTGGGCGTGGACAACTCGGGGCGCACGCTGCACGGCGCCTTGCTCGACGCCGAGCTGCTGGCCGATGTGTACATCAACATGACGCGCGGCCAGGACGCGTTGATCATGGACCTGGAAACCCCCAGCGGAGAGGGTGGCGAGGTGGTGCTGGTGGATCTGAGCGGTATCGAGCTGCCGGTGCTGCGCGCCAACGACCAGGAAGCGCTGGCCCACGAGACCGTGCTTGCCGAGATCGACAAGGCTTGCAAAGGCCAGGCGGTGTGGCGTCAGCTGCAGTTGGCCTGAGTACACAAAATTCCGATCGCTTGCGAAAAGAGTGAGAAAAAGCAGGCTATAATTTGAGGCTTCCGAGTGATCGGTCAGATCAATCGGGCGGTTAGCTCAGTGGTAGAGCACTGCCTTCACACGGCAGGGGTCGCAGGTTCGAACCCTGCACCGCCCACCAGACAAGGCCCCAAGCGTTTCGCTTGGGGCTTTTTCATTGGCCCAGCGCTCTCGGGCCGCGTCTTTGGCAGGAGATGACTGCATGGAATCCGTGGATGTGGTGGTGATCGGTGCGGGCGTGGTCGGACTGGCCGTGGCCCGTTCGCTGGCGCTGGCGGGGCGCGAGGTGATGGTGCTGGAACGCGAGGCGGCCATCGGCACGGGCACCAGCTCGCGCAACAGCGAAGTCATCCACGCCGGCATCTACTACCCGCAGGGCTCCCTCAAGGCCCGTTTGTGTGTGCGGGGCCGGGCACTGCTGTATACCTACTGCGCCGAACGCGGGATCGCACACCGGCGTTGCGGCAAACTGATCGTGGCCAACACCGCCTCGCAGGTGCAAGGGCTGCCCGGCATTCTGGCCCGGGCCGTGGCCAATGGCGTGACCGATCTGAAGCCACTCACGCGGACCGAAGCCCGGGCACTCGAACCTCAACTGGAGTGTCTGGCCGCGCTGCATTCGCCGTCGACCGGCATCGTGGACAGCCATGGCCTGATGTTGAGTCTGCAGGGCGATCTGGAACATGCGGCGGGTCTGGTGGCTTGCCACAGCGGGGTGGAGCGCCTGCGAGCGACGGGGGCCGGGGTCGAGGTCCTGATGCAGGATGGCACCACCCTGCTGGCGCGCGCTGTGGTCAATGCCGCCGGTTTGCAGGCCTGCGAGCTCGCACGGAACACCCAAGGCCTGGACCCCGCCCACGCGCCCCGGGCGTGGTACGCCAAGGGCAGCTATTTCACCCTGAGCGGGCGTTCACCGTTCGGGCAACTCATCTACCCCGCGCCCGATCCTGCGGCACATCTGGCCGGGCTGGGCGTGCACCTGACCATCGATCTTGGCGGACAAGCCAAGTTCGGGCCGGATGTGCAATGGACCGACGATCCCGATGACCTGAACGTGAACCCGGCCAGCGCCGATGGCTTCTACGCCGCCGTGCGCCAGTACTGGCCGGGCCTGCCCGATGCGGCCTTGGTTCCCGGTTATGCGGGCATGCGCCCCAAGATCAGCGGGCCTCATGAGGCGGCGGCCGACTTCCGCATCGATGGCCCGGCCGTGCACGGCGTACCGGGGCTGGTCAATCTGCTGGGCATCGAATCCCCGGGCCTGACCAGTTGCCTGGCCATCGGCGAGCACGTCGCGGCGCTGCTGTGAGCGCAACGGTTGCTCAGCTGGCCGCTTGTGCAGCAGCGGCCTTGATCGCCTCGGCCGCTTCCCGGACGAGTGCCGGGCCCTTGTAGATCAACCCGGTGTAGATCTGGACCACGTTGGCGCCCGACTGGATCTTGCTCACCGCGTCTTTACCGCTGAGGATGCCGCCCACGCCGATGATGGGAAAGTCCTTGCCCAGGCAGGCCCGCAGACGTCGGATGACCCGGTTGCTGGCGGCAAGCACCGGCGCTCCCGACAGGCCACCGGCCTCGCTGGCGTGTTCCATGCCGGCCACGGCTTCGCGGCTCAGGGTGGTGTTGGTGGCGATCACGCCAAAAGCGTTGTTGGCCCGTCCCTGGCTGTCGGTGCCGTAGCGCATGAGCGTGGTCGCGATGACCTCGATCTGGGTGTCGTCCAGATCGGGTGCGATCTTCACGAAGATGGGGATGCGCCGGCCCGTCTGTTGCGCGAGTTGTTCACGCCGCTCGGCCACCGCCCCCAACAGGGCGTCCAGCGCGGTGTCGCTTTGCAGGCTGCGCAGGTTCTGCGTGTTGGGGCTGGAAATGTTGACGGTGACGTAGTCGGCGTGCGGGTACACGCCTTCCAGGCAGGTCAGGTAGTCGTCGGTGGCGCGCTCGATCGGCGTGCTGGCGTTCTTGCCGATGTTCAGGCCCAGCAACATGGGGCTGGCGCCGGCCTTGCGACGGAACTGGGCACGTTGCACGTTGGCAATGAACGCATCCAGCCCCTCGTTGTTGAAGCCCAACCGGTTGATCAGGGCGTTGGCCTGGGGCAGGCGGAACATGCGCGGCTTGGGGTTGCCGGGCTGTGCCCTGGGCGTCACGGTGCCCACTTCCACGAAACCGAATCCCATGGCGGCCAGACCATCAATGCAACTGGCGTTCTTGTCCAGTCCGGCGGCCAGGCCAACCCGGTTCGGAAACTGTAGGCCGGCGAGCGTGACGGAGTCGTTCACCCGGGGTTCGCTGTAGAGACAGGTCAGTGGTGAGCGCTGCAGTTTTGCGATGCTGTGTAGGGTCAGTTCGTGCGCGGCTTCGGGGTCGAGGCCAAACAGGAAGGGGCGGGCGAGCGCGTAGGGCAAGAGGGACATTGGATAATCTGCGGATTCTTTGTAACCAGTGATTGTCGCAAATGACCCAAGACGAACTCAAAGCCCTGGTGGGGCAGGCCGCCCTGCAGTATGTGACCCCCGGCGAAATCGTGGGCGTGGGCACAGGATCGACCGTCAACAAGTTCATCGATGCGCTGGCCTCGATGAAAGGCCAGATTCCGGGTGCCGTGTCGAGCTCGGAAGCCTCCACCGCGCGTCTGAAGGCGCTGGGCATTCCCGTGTTTGAGGCCAACGACGTGGCTGAGCTGTCGGTCTACATCGACGGCGCCGACGAAATCGACGCGCAGGGGCACATGGTCAAGGGCGGGGGCGCGGCGCTCACGCGTGAAAAGATCGTGGCGGCCCAATCGCGCCGCTTCGTCTGCATCGCCGACGAATCCAAGCTGGTCACGACGCTGGGCGCCTTCCCGTTGCCGGTCGAGATCATCCCCATGGCCACGGCCCGACTGGTGAGGCAGTTTGCGGCACTGGGTGGCCAGGCCCGGGTCCGGCAGAAGGATGGCGCACCGCTGGTGACGGACAACGGGCAACACATCCTGGACGTGACCGGTCTGCGGATCGCCGATCCGCTGGCTTTTGAAAGCGTGGTCAGTCAGTGGCCGGGAGTGGTGACGGTGGGGGTATTCGCCCACCAGAAAGCCAGCGTGTGCTTGTTGGGCACATCGGATGGCGTCAAAACCCTGACGTTCTAATCGTCGGGCGCGGTGGAAGCCCGGAGCTGGGTACTCTGGGCCCGGGCATCAGAACCGGATGCCCGCTGGCGGCGTGACGGAGGGTTCCGCCGGGGCCGCTGGCTCGCGGCTGGCATTCTCGGGTGAGGCCGGTCGCGGGGCTGGAGCGGGCTTCACCGCAACCAGCGGGCTGGCGGCCGGGCGGCGGTAGGTCGTCGGCAAGGCCGATTGTTTGGGGTAACCGGCCGCGTCCAGGTATTGGGTCCATTCCGCATCGGAATAGCCCTTGATCTGCTGGCCTCCGATGGTGATGAAGGGCAGCGAGGTGTCTCCGCTCAGGCGTTTGAGCGCTTCCACGTCCTCCTTGCTGTCCACGGTTTTTTCGCTGTACGGAATGCCGCGGGCATTGAGCAGATTGCGCCCGCTGTTGCAGGGCGCGCAGTCTTTGCCGGTGTAGACCGTGACCGGGTAGCGGCTTGCCACCTGGCGCAGCTCAAACGGCAACGGGGCGTTCGCGCTGGCGGCAGAACCGCCGCTGCTCACCGGTTTGACCTCGGCGTTCGCGGGTGGCGGCTGGTCCGAATAGCTCACACGACCGTCCGGCCCCACGATGCGGTAGACACCCTGGGCCAGCGCGGAGGAGGCTGCCAGTGCGCACAGCAGGCCAAGCAAGAGGGGGATGGGGGACCGACTGGCGGCGCGGGGGAAGGTGGCGGTCATGACAACTCCTATCGACAAATACAGGAACAAAACTCAGGCCATGCCCTGGTGGCGCAGCAGGGCGTCGATGCTGGGTTCCCGGCCCCGGAAGGCCTTGAACGACTCCATGGCCGGGCGGCTGCCGCCGGCTTCGAGGATGGCCTGACGGTAGCGCCGCCCGGTGTCCACATCCAGCGTGCTGTGGCCAGTGCGCTGCGCGGCTTCTTCGAAGGCGGCATACGCGTCGGCCGAGAGCACTTCGGCCCATTTGTAGCTGTAGTAGCCGGCCGAATAACCGCCAGCGAAGATGTGGCTGAAGGTGTGTGGCGTGCGGCTGTAGGCCGGTGGCTGAAGCACGGCCACTTCGTCGCGCACCCGTTGCTGCAGGGCCAGGATGGACTCGCCGCTGGTGACGGGTTCGGATTGGCTGTGCAGCAACATGTCAAACAGCGAGAACTCCACCTGGCGCAGCGTCTGCAGGCCACTCTGGTAGTTCTTCGCCGCCAGCATTTTGTCGAACAGCGCGCGCGGCAGCGGCTCGCCGGTGTCCACGTGGGCCGTCATGTGCTTGAGCACCTCCCATTCCCAGCAGAAGTTCTCCATGAACTGGCTGGGCAGTTCCACCGCGTCCCACTCCACACCGCTGATGCCCGAGACATCGCGCTCGTTCACCTGGGTGAGCATATGGTGCAGGCCGTGACCAAACTCGTGGAACAGGGTGATCACATCGTCGTGTGTGAGCAGTGGGGGCTTTTTCACGCCGTCCACTTCCACCCCCTCGGCGAAGTTGCACACGAGGTGCGCCACCGGTGTCTGCAGGCTGCCGCTGTCCGGGCGCAGCCAGCGGGCGCGCACATCGTCCATCCAGGCGCCACCCCGTTTGCCGGTGCGCGCCGCAGGGTCGAGGTAGAACTGGCCCACCAGTTGCGTACCCTCGGGCGTGCGGCGTTCGATGCGGTAGAACTCAACGTTCGGGTGCCACACCGGCGCGGTGTCGCGGCGAATCGCCACCTCAAACAAGGTCTCGACAATCTGGAACAGGCCGGCGAGCACCTTGGGCGCGGTGAAGTAGGGCTTGACCTCCTGCTCGCTGAACGCATAGCGCGCCTCTTTGAGCTTCTCGCCGATGTAGGGCCAGTCCCAGGCCTGTGGCTCGCTCAGACCCAGCTCGGTCGCGGCAAAGGCGCGCATGTCGGCCAGATCCTTTTCCGCATAGGGCCGCGCCTTGCTGGCGAGGTCGTGCAGGAAGGAGATCACCTGTTCGGGGGATTCGGCCATCTTGGGCACCAGCGAAACGTCGGCGTAGTGGCGGTGGCCCAGCAACCGCGCTTCCTCGTGGCGCAACGCCAGCAGCTCGCCCATGATGGCGGCGTTGTCGAACTTCGCGGCGTCGCTGTCGGCCTGGTCGCTGGCGCGGGTGACATACGCCCGGTAGAGCTTTTCGCGCAAGGCACTGCTGTGGGCGAACTGCATCACAGGCAGGTAGCAGGGCATCTTCAGCGTGAGCTTGTGGCCAGGCTTGTTGTCGGCCTGGGCGGCCGCGGCCGTGGCTTGCTGCACGTCTTCGGGGACCCCGGTCAGTTCTTCGGTGGGTACAAAAAGGGCAAACGCGTCCGTGGCATCGAGTGCGTTTTCGCTGAATTTCTGGCCCAGTTCGGCCTGGCGTTCCTGCAGCCAGGCAAACCGGGTTTTGGCTTCGCCTTGCAGCTCCGCGCCACCCAGCACAAAACTCCGCATGGCATTTTTGTGGGCCTGGGTCTGCTCGGGCGTCAGGCTGGCCGGGTCCATCGCCTTGTATTTCGCGTACAGCCGCTCGTCGGCCCCCAGGCGGGTCCAGAACTCGGTGACCTTGGGCAGGGCCTCGTTGTAGGCAGCGCGCAGCTCGGGGGTGTCGGCCACGCTGTTGAGGTGACTCACCGCCCCCCAGGCCCGCGACAACCGCTCGGTGGGCACATCCAGAGCCAATGAAATCTGTGTCCAGTGGGCGGGGAAGTCGCTCGCGGTAACCCGCTCCAGTGCGGCACTGGCGTCCTGCAGCAGGCTGTCAATGGCGGGCGACACCAGCGCAGGCTGGATCGCGTCAAAGACTGGCAGATCGGTGAAGTCCAGCAACGGGTTGTGTGCGATGGTGTCGGTGCGGTCGTTCATGCGTTCTCAGATGCGGCGCGGTTCGCCAAGTTCAAGCTGGGAAGATCCAGCGGGCACACCGGGTGCCCGTGCCTCGGGGGGGGGGTCAACGGGCGCTTTTCTTGATGCTCTTCTTCATGACCTTGGCGCGCTTGACCTGACCACCGGTGGTCAGCCGCTGGTTGCCCAGCACGCGCACGACCTTGACCTCGGGGCGCTGACCGCCCCGTTTGCTGAATTTGAGCACTTTCACGTCGCGTGGTCCGGGCAGGCGGTCTTCATCGGCGGCCTTGACCTTCTCTGGTACCGGGCGCCAAAGCACCAGCAGCTTGCCAATGTGTTGAATCGGTGCGGCATCCAGTTCGTCGGCCAGGGTCTGCAGCATGGCCTCGCGTGCGGCGCGGTCATCGCTGAAGACGCGGACCTTGATCAGGCCATGGGCCTTGAGCGCGGCGTCAATCTCTTTTTTAACCGAGGCGCTCAGGCCATCGCCGCCGACGAGGACGACGGGATCAAGGTGGTGGGCGTCAGCGCGGTGGACTTTGCGCTGGGCGGGTGTGAGTGTGATCTGGGGCATGGGACAATTATCGTTTACACAGACGGCGGGCGTCCCTCATGGGCATGAAAGTCAAAACCAAGAGCAAGAAGGTCAACAAGGCGTGGTTGAACGACCACGTCAACGACCCTTATGTGAAGCTCGCGACCCGCGAGGGGTATCGCGCGCGCGCCGCCTACAAACTCAAGGAAATCGACGAAACGCTGGGGCTGATCCGCCCGGGCGACTGCGTGGTGGACCTGGGCTCGTCGCCGGGTGCCTGGAGCCAGTACACGCGCCGCCGCCTGAGTCCTCAGGGCGCGGCCGTCGGGGCGTTGCAGGGCACCATCATCGCGCTGGACCTGTTGCCCATGGAGCCGGTCGAGGGTGTCCACTTCATCCAGGGCGATTTTCGCGAACCGGCGGTGCTGGCCGAGCTGGAGCAGGCGCTGGTCGACCGCGGCATCCAGACCGTGGATGTGGTGGTGTCCGATATGGCGCCCAATCTCTCAGGCATTGGCTCCGCCGACGCAGCCCGCATCATCGACCTGGTGGAGCTGGCGGTGGAATTTGCGGTCAACCACCTCAAACCCGATGGTGCGCTGGTGGTCAAGCTCTTTCATGGCGGGGCGTACGACCCGATGGTGGCGCTGTTTCGCCAGACGTTCCGGGTGGTCAAGCCGTTCAAGCCCAAAGCCTCACGGGACAAGTCTTCTGAAACCTTTCTGGTGGGCATGGGTCTGAAAGACAGATCCCGCGCGTGAGTCACACGTCGGGTTACAAAATTTTGCCTACCCCCTTGATTGACATTGCCAAGTCATTAATCAAGGCGGGGGTGCTTGAAAGTCCTAAAATGGGCTCAACATGTCCAATTCAGTCATTGTTCTAGCCAGGAGCTGCATTTGAACAACCAGTGGTTCTCGAAAATCGCCGTGTGGATGGTCATCGCCATGGTGCTTTTCACCGTCTTCAAGCAGTTCGACGGCCGTGCCTCTGCTGGCGCAGGCTACATGGGGTACTCTGAATTCCTCGACGAGGTCAAGGCGCAACGCATCAAGAGCGCCACCATTCAGGAGGGCCAGGGTGGCACGGAGATCGTGGCCGTGACCCAGGACGACCGTCGCATTCGCACCACGGCCACCTACCTCGACCGTGGCCTGGTGGGCGACCTGATCAACAACAACGTCAAGTTCGATGTGCGTCCGCGCGAGGAAAGCTCCTTGCTCATGACGCTGCTGGTCAGCTGGGGCCCGATGCTGCTGCTCATTGGTGTATGGATATATTTCATGCGACAGATGCAAGGCGGTGGCAAGGGTGGTGCGTTCAGTTTTGGCAAGAGTAAGGCGCGCATGCTGGACGAGAACAACAACACCGTGACTTTTGCCGATGTTGCCGGCTGTGACGAGGCCAAGGAAGAGGTCAAGGAAGTTGTGGACTTCCTGAAGGATCCGGCCAAATTCCAGAAGCTGGGCGGTCGCATTCCGCGTGGCTTGTTGCTGGTCGGCCCTCCGGGAACTGGCAAAACGTTGCTGGCCAAGGGCATTGCTGGTGAAGCCAAGGTGCCGTTTTTCAGCATTTCGGGCTCCGACTTCGTGGAGATGTTTGTCGGCGTGGGCGCGGCCCGCGTGCGCGACATGTTCGAAAACGCCAAGAAAAATGCCCCTTGCATCATCTTCATCGATGAAATCGACGCAGTGGGTCGTCAGCGCGGCGCGGGTCTGGGTGGTGGCAACGACGAGCGCGAACAGACCTTGAACCAGATGCTGGTGGAGATGGACGGCTTTGAGACCAATCTGGGGGTGATCGTGGTCGCGGCCACGAACCGACCTGATATTCTGGACGCCGCGCTGCTGCGTCCAGGCCGTTTCGACCGTCAGGTCTATGTGACGCTGCCCGACATCCGTGGCCGCGAGCAGATCCTGAATGTGCACATGCGAAAAGTGCCTTTGGGCACGGACGTGAATCCGAGCGTGATCGCCCGTGGCACGCCAGGCATGAGTGGTGCCGATCTGGCCAACCTGTGCAATGAGGCCGCCCTGATGGCCGCGCGTCGCAATGCGCGCGTGGTCGAAATGCAGGACTTCGAGAAGGCCAAGGACAAGATCTTCATGGGCCCAGAGCGCAAGAGCATGGTGATGCCCGAAGAAGAGCGTCGCAACACCGCCTATCACGAGTCGGGCCACGCGCTGATCGGCAAATTGCTGCCCAAGTGCGATCCGGTGCACAAGGTCACCATCATTCCCCGTGGTCGTGCGTTGGGCGTGACCATGAGCCTGCCGGCGCAGGACCGTTACAGCTACGACAAGGACTACATGCTGAACCAGATCAGCATGCTGTTCGGTGGTCGCATCGCTGAAGAAGTCTTCATGCACCAGATGACCACCGGGGCATCCAACGACTTCGAACGTGCGACAACCATTGCCCGCGACATGGTGATGCGTTATGGCATGACGGATGCCCTGGGTCCCATGGTGTATGCCGAAAACGAAGGTGAGGTTTTCCTCGGTCGTTCGGTCACCAAGACCACCAACATGAGCGAGTCCACCATGCAAAAGGTCGACTCTGAGGTGCGTCGCATCATTGACCAGCAGTACAAGCTGGCGCGCGAGCTGATCGAAGAGCACAGCGACAAGATGCATGCCATGGCCAACGCATTGCTGGAATGGGAAACGATCGATGCCGACCAGATCGATGACATCATGGCCGGCAAGCCACCCCGTCCGCCCAAGGACTGGACGCCGCGCAATCCCTCGGTGGGGGGCGGCGGCAGTGGGGGGACGCCCGCTGTCAGCACCGATCCTGCGCCAACCGCAGCTTGAATCTTCTGCAGGTGGGTGCCTGCTTTGACCACACGGGGCCTTTGGGCCCCGTTGTTTTTTTCGGGTCTTCCTTATGCATTGGCAAACCTCCCGTTTTGATATCGATCTGACCCAACCCAAGGTGATGGGCATTGTCAACGTGACGCCCGACTCGTTTTCGGACGGTGGGCACTTTGCCGCCACCTCGGCAGCTCTCGCGCACTGCGAGCAACTGATCAAGGATGGCGCCCACATCCTGGACATAGGTGGTGAGTCCACCCGACCGGGCAGCCCGGCTGTTCCGCTGGACGAGGAACTGGCGCGCGTGTTGCCAGTGGTGCGCGAGGCGGTCAAGCTGGGGGTGCCGGTGTCGGTCGACACCTACAAGCCCGACGTCATGCGGGCGGTGCTCGACGAAGGCGCCGATATCGTGAACGACATCTGGGCCCTGCGCCAGCGTGGGGCGCTGCAGGCGGTGGCTTCACACCCTTGCTGCGGTGTG
Organism: Hydrogenophaga taeniospiralis; assembly: GCF_020510445.1. NCBI lineage: Bacteria > Pseudomonadati > Pseudomonadota > Betaproteobacteria > Burkholderiales > Comamonadaceae > Hydrogenophaga > Hydrogenophaga taeniospiralis. The sequence goes on along the minus strand of NZ_JAHBAG010000001.1, from coordinate 3,829,660 downwards.
TGCCTGATGCACATGCACCGTGACCCTCAGACCATGCAGACTGCACCCATGGACGGCGACGTGTTGCCACAGGTGATCCATTTCCTTGAGCAACGGATCGATGCAATGCATGCAGTGGGCGTGGCCCGCGCACGGATCGTGCTGGATCCTGGTATCGGGTTTGGCAAGACGGTGGCGCAGAACTTCAGCTTGCTCGCGCGCCAAGCTGAATTGCTCGCCCTGGGATTCCCGCTGCTGGCTGGCTGGTCCCGCAAGTCCTCGCTCGGTAGCGTGACCGGTCGCGAGGTGCCCGCAGAACGTGTCTCGGCCAGCGTGGCTGCGGCGTTGCTGGTGGTTGAGCGTGGTGCACGCGTGGTACGGGTGCATGACGTGCGCGAAACGGTGGATGCGCTGACTGTTCTCGCTGCTCTGGGATAGGTGCCCTCTGGGGTGCCCGGCGATCATCGGTCCGCTGGGATGCAAAGGCCTGTCATCCCGCTCTTTCCCATCCGGAAGGCATAAGACGAGCGGGCGAAATGTGTATCAAAATGCTTCACTCTTGAATGATGTTGCAATGCTTGTAGTGCCTAAGTTACAATAACCTGCGCTATCAAAAAAACATTCAAGGAGGGGTAGCCAGCATGTCAGTGCCTGATCAGGACGTTCGGCGCGCGCGCTCGTCGCGCCCGTATCGCTTCGGCACGATTTGCTGACTTTCATGGATATGCAGGACTGCCAGGATCTCGCCGTTCCCAAAGTGGTGATTCAGCACGTCGTGCACGTGGAATCCTCGCGCAATCCCTTTGCCATCGGTGTGGTCGGTGGCTATCTGGCCCGGCAGCCACGCAGTCTGGAAGAAGCGCTCACCGCAGTGCGGCAGCTCAAACGGGAGGGCTACAACTTCTCCGTTGGCATTGCACAGGTCAACCGTTACAACCTCGCCAAATACGGCTTGGCCACCTATGCCGAGGCGTTCGATGTCTGCGCCAACCTGAAGGCCGGTTCCCGCATTCTCCGTGAGTGCTACGACCGCGCCCAGGACTGGGGCAAAGCCTTCAGCTGTTACTACTCCGGCAATTTCGTCACCGGATTCAATCACGGCTATGTGCAGAAGATATTTGCTTCCATGCGCAAGGCTCAATTCGGTCTGACCGGTGAGCCAGAGCCGGTCAAGGTCATTCCTTACAACAACACACCTCGGAAGCTCGCGCGTGAAGACGGCCTGCCTTTGCGGCAGGCACACGCGGCCGTGACTGGACTGGCCGAGCAGGCTACTTCATCTGCCTATCCTGAGCCCTACGCCATTCGCAAGTACCAGCCATCAACACCCTTGTCCGTGACGGCTGCGGCGATGGCCAATGCTCAGGTACCAACAGGCCATTCCGTGGATGCCGCAGTCGAAACGGCTGAGCGCCGACCGGCGATTCCTGTTCCGGGGCCCGGTGCTGTGATGCCTGTGTCAAGCAAGCCTTCTTCGGGCGGTTTGAGCCACATTCCGACCCAAGTCATTGGCATCAATGGCGATCCCTATCAAACGCGCGTCTTGCCACCCGCGACAGCTGGTCTGCCGGCCGATCGGTTGCCTTTGCCCGATCCGTTTTCACCCAGCTCCGCAGCGGAAACCAATCCGCGCAAGCCGCAGGCCATCCCCGTCCGCAAGGGTGGGAGCTTGTTGCAGGTCCGTGAGTCGTCTGGGAAATCCGAAAGCGCTGCTGCGGCTGGGCCGAACAGCAATGACTCAACACCTGAACAGGGTAAATCCGAAATATCGGACAAATCATTTGTGTTTTAACCACTTGTGTAGAAAAGGGACTTCATCGTGCGTAAATCGATTTTTTGTTTTTCAATGGTTGATCTGAAAATACTGGCAATTGGATTTTGTGCATTTTCCCTTTGTGCAACTTCACCTGACTTGTTCGCTGCAGAGGCGTTTGCTGAAGCCTGTGAGAATGTGAATACATTCGTCACCACGCTGCTGACTTTGTTGCGCGTTATTTCGGTCGGTGTGGTGACGATAGCCATTATTTTTGCTGGATACCAGATTGCATTTGCTCATAAGAGATTTACGGACATTGCTCCGGTGTTGATTGGCGGTCTTTTGATTGGTGGCGCTGCGGAAATTGCAAAATGGTTTGTGGGAAACACTGCGGCGGCTGGTTGTTGAATTGGGTGGCCTGATTCTGAAGTCGTTGAGATGGCATTTGGTGCGTTCAATGGCTTCGGTGTGTAGTCGCTATCTCGGGGGGTGTTTGTGAAGAAGGATGTTCTTTTTCGTGGCTGTACCCGTCCACCAATGATTGTGGGTGTGCCTTACCTGCCTTTTGTGGTCGGCACCGGTGTTCCACTCATGATGGCCATGTATTTTTCGTTGTATTTTTTGCTTTTGATTCCGGTATCTGTCTTTGTGATGAGAGTCATGGCCAAGAAGGATGAAATGATATTTCGTTTGATCGGTTTGAATCTTGTCTTTCGATTTTTGCCCAGGAATCGCCAGCAATATGGCGGTGCCTGGGTGTTTGGATCGTCCAGGTACAAGAAAAATTCGATAAAAAAGACTGGTTATGAGATCTGATTTGTATTTGCCTTTGCCTGATTCTTTTTGATGACTTGGATGTTTTCTTATGTTTTCGCCAGATGCTGATTACAGCAATTTCATTCCTTTCAGTACCCACGTTGACACACATGTGGTGAAGTCGAGGGAGGGCGATTACACCATTACATGGTTGCTCAGTGGATTCCCGTTTGTGGGGCGCGAAGATTGGGAGCTGGAACATCGCCACAAGACATTCAACAGCCTGCTCCAAAGTCTTCGTGCGCCGGACTTTGAAAATGTTGCTTTTTGGGCGCACGACGTGCGCCGGCGCCGTCCGGTTCGGGCCGAAGCCAGATTTCAACACCGCTTCTGCCAAGCATTGCACGACACATACATTGAACGTCTTTCCAGCAAACGACTGATGCAGAACGAGCTGTACCTGACGATGATTTATCGGCCCATGGTCAGCGGAAAGAAGTTCGCTGCACTCTCCAGGGATACTGAGGTCCTGCGTCGTGAGGAAAAAGCCTATCTCGAAAAGATCTACGAACTGGTTGGAAACGTCGAGGCCTTGCTGCAAGACTATGCTCCGTATCGTCTCGGCCTCTACGAAAGCATTCACAAGCAAGTCTTTTCCGAGAACCTCGAGTTCTTTGGCTACGTGGTCAATCATGTGGATGAACCCGTGCCGGTGTTGTCAGCACCCATTTACAACTATCTTCCCACCAGTAAACACATGTTTTCAACTGGGAGCGGTGACTTTGCGATTCGAACCGCCAATGGCGATAACTTTTATGGCGCGATCCTGAATATCAAGGAATACTCGGACAGCTCTTGGCCTGGCATTCTGAACGGTCTGAAATATTTGGAATTTGAGTATATTGTCACGCATTCGTTCACGCCCATGAGTCGCTACGACTCCATGAAGGCCCTGGAACGAACCAAGGGGGCGATGCTTTCTTCGGAGGATAAGGCTGTCAGTCAAATCGTGGAGCTTGATTTTGCGATGGATCAACTGGCATCGGGTAATTTTGTTTTGGGCCAATACCATTTCAATATGGCTGTCTTTGCCTCCAATCAGGAGGAGCTGTACAACAATGTGTCGCAAGCTCGGGCGCAGTTGTCGGGTGCCAGTTTTGTTACGGTCAAAGAAGACGTTGCCATCCCTGCAGCTTTTTATGCGCAACTGCCCTGTAATTGGCGTTTCCGTCCCCGCATCGCCAATCTGAGTTCGCTCAATTTTCTTGGTTTGAGCCCTCTGCACAATTTTGCTACCGGAAAGCCTAACTTCAATCCATGGGGCCCATCGGTCAGCATCTTGCAGACCCTGAACAATCAAGCGTACCATTTTAATTTTCATGCAACCAAGTCGCACGAGTATTCGCTGGGTGAAAAAGCCATTGCCAATACCATGGTGATTGGAAAATCGGGTACTGGTAAAACGGCATTGATCAATTTTTTGCTGGCTCAAGTGCAAAAAATTCAACCCGAACCCACAATCTTCTTTTTTGACAAGGACCGCGGTGCCGAGATCTTTATCCGAGCTTGTGGCGGGAGGTACTTTACGCTGGAGAAAGGGCGCCCCACAGGGTTCAACCCGCTGCAATGCGATAACACGCCAGAGAATGAGCAGTTTCTGGTGGAATTGATGCAGACGCTTTGTGGAAAAGAAAAATACAGCGCGTCAGAGCAGGAGGATTTGATTCGTGCCGTGCGCGCCATTCTCGACACTCCGCTGCACCTGAGGACCATGACCAACCTTCAAAAGAGCCTGCCCAACATGGGTGAAGGCAGTCTCTTTGAATGCATTTCGGTCTGGTGCAAGGGCGGGCCAGCTGCCTGGGTGTTCGACAATGCCAAGGACAGGATCGATTTCTCCGGTTCCAATATCATTGGTTTCGATTACACGGAAATCATCGAGGACAGCAGGACCCGCGAACCCATCATCCAATACCTTCTGCACCGGATGGAGAGCCTGATCGACGGCAGGCCATTCATCTACGTCATGGACGAATTCTGGAAAGTTCTTGAGGGCAAGGGTGGCCTCAAGGACTTCGCTAAAAATAAACAGAAGACCATCCGGAAGCAAAATGGTCTGGGAATCTTTGCTACCCAGAGCCCGCAGGATGCGCTTAATAGCGATATTTCGGCCGCGCTCGTTGAGCAGACCGCGACGCTGATCCTGTTGCCCAATCCGAACGCAGATGCCAAGGACTATCTCGACGGACTCAAACTCACCCAGGCCGAGTTCGAACTGGTGGTTGGACTGGACGAGCGCAGCCGCTGTTTTTTGGTCAAGCAAGGGCACAACGCCGTGTTGTGCCAACTCAATCTCAACGGCATGGACGACGAACTGGCGGTGCTATCAGGTTCCAGCGACAACGTCGAAATTCTCGGTGAATTGCTCAGGGAGCATCCGACACCTGAGCAACCGGATACATGGTTGCCGGAATTTCACGTGCGACGCAAAGGGCTGCGCACCCATCGCAAGGCTGTGATGGCCAACAGCAATGAGTTTTTGCGTCATGCGCCGACGGCGGCCAACGAGCTTGATTGATATGAACATATTGCACAGGGAGAACATGAAGTGAACATCACCTATCGGAAATCGTTTGTTGCGCTCCTGATGATGGGTTCTGCATTCTGGAATCATGTCGCTTGGGCATCCAAATGCGGGGGAGTGGCGCAAGGGGGAAGCACTGGAGGGGCTTATTTCAGCCAAGGTGTCCCATATGAGGAAGACGTTTTTTCGTTTTGCACCATCGGCATTCCGGCGCATTGCTGGGCACCTACTGGACCGGGAACCTGGACCCAGACCTGTTATTACCTCAATACCAAATGGATTCCAAAATTCGAAGAGGTATGTGTTCATGGAAAGACGATGGGGGCCTGGAAAGCGACCAGCAGTCATCAACCATTGAGCACAAAAGGCGACCCAAAAAGCCAGGATGGCATGTCCACTTGTGAGCATGGAGATGACTTCTGAGCACGCTGCTACGTGGATAGGAAATCCATTTTTAAACGAGCCATACAAAGAATGATTTCAAAAGAAACACCGTCTGTCACACCCCGTTTGTCTTTACTCGCCCTTTTGGTCGTTCTCCAGGCGTGTACCACGCCTCAGGCGGTGGACATGGCGGACAACTGGAAACCGGTGAACACGCTCAGCGGCGTTCCTCAGGAGATTCCGCTCAAGGAGGAAGCCGAGTTGCCCAAGTTTCAGATGCTGCCGACCGACCCGACCCTGCGTCACATGCTGGAGCGCTGGGCGAAGGAGTACGGCGGTTCGCTGGATTGGCAGTACCCCAGCGACCTGACGCTGGTGAGCGGTCTGGAGTCCGTCAAGGACAACAACTTGCAGCGGGCGCTCAACACGGTTCGCCGCATTTACGCAGCGCAGAAGCTGCGGGTTCAGGTGACAGCCAACAAGTCGATGCTGGTGACCAAGATGCCCTGAGCGCGGCATCGAGCCAGACATGACGGTTACGGATCAACTAGGTTTTCAGGGCTGATATGGCATTTTTCAAGCGCGAGTTGTCGCCGGCTTCGCAGGAGATTCTCAAGAAGTCGATGGATTTCGAATCGAACGTGATCACCATGGTCAAGCGCAGTGAGCGTCGGGCCTGGATCGTGGCGTTTTGCTCGATGGCCGTCACGGTGTGTCTGGTGGTCAGCATCGCGTACATGCTGCCCCTCAAGGAGAAGGTGCCCTATCTGGTGACGGTGGATTTGAAACGCAGCACGAGCACGGTGTCGCACCTGCGTGACAACGTGGCTGCGACCGGCATTTATGCCAGCGAAGCGCTGAACCGAAGCCATGTGGCGCGCTTTGTGCAGGCGCGCGAGGGCTACGACTACGACACGATCAACGAACACGACTGGGAGTACGTGGCAGCGATGTCGAACGATCAGGTCAAGGGTTTGTTCGTGAAGCAGTTTGACGGCACCGACAACAGCCCGGAGAAGAAATGGGGCCGCAATTTTGCGATCCGTATCAAGGTCAACAGCATTGTGTTCAATGGCCTGGACGAGGAGCGCGGTGCGCGTCCGACGGCTGCGACGGTGCGGTTCGAGAAGTGGAAATTCGACAAGAGCACGGGCAAGAGCGAATACCTGAGCAGCCATGTTGGCACGTTGCGCTATGAGTACAAGGCCAATCTGCGCATGGAGGACAACCTGCGCTTGCGCAACCCATTGGGCTTTCAGGTCACGGCCTTCAAGGTGGACGACGAGTTCAATGCGCCGGTTTTCAAGGCCGCAGAACAGGATGTGGGCATGCCCTTGCTCACGGAAGAAGAAGGCGTGTTGCATCGGGGGGCTGAGGCCACACAGACCTCGCAACCGACCCCCGCGGTAGACGCTAGGACCAGCCTGCCAGGTGCACCTGCCACGCCAACCCAGGGGCAATGATGTCGACACAACCAGGCAAATACTTTCGAACAGACAGGGACCGCCAAAAGATGATCAAAAACACTCGCTTTCGATGGCTTTGGGCCGCAATGGCCGCTTTCAGCGCAACGGGGCCGGGCGTGGCCCTGGCGCAAGAAGTGCGCGATGTGGTCTATCGACCCGACCAGGTGGTCCGCGTCAACACCGGTCTGGGCATTGCCACTCAGATCGAAATCAGCGCCCAGGAACAGATCAAGGACTTCGGCACGGGTTTCAGCGACGGCTGGGAGCTGGTGCGGCGCGACAACATCTTCTACATCCGGCCGAAGAATGTGGACGTCGACACCAACATGTACATCCGCACGAACATGCGTTCGTACCTGCTGGATCTGCGGGTGTCGGCCACCAAGTGGCGCACGCTGGAGGAAGCGAAGAGCGCGGGGGTCTTCTACAAGGTGCGTTTTGTCTATGGCAGCGATGAGCCCGACAAGGCGAGCAGCATGGCGGCGGTGAATGCGGTGCTGTCGCCGTCGCCGGGTGCGCTGAACTCGCAGAACAACTACCACCTGAATTACGACTATTCGGCGGTTCGCGAGGACTCCACCATCGTGCCGACGCGGGTCTATGACAACCAGCAGTTCACCTACATCCATCTGCCACCCATGGCGAACTTCCCAGCGGTTTTTGGCCGCCACGAGCGTGCCGGTGAGGAGTTTCTGGTGAACACCAAAAGCGAAAAGAACGTGATGGTGGTCCTGGGCGTCTACCCGTACCTGGTGATGCGCCTGGGCAACGATGTGGTTGGATTGAGGAGGAACAAATGAGCATGCAATTTCCCAATGGGAGTGCCCCGGGCCCGGCGCTGTCGGACAACATGCCCAAGCTGTCGGCGGGCCTTACGCGCGGCGTGAACAAGACGGCGGTGGCCTACATCGTCCTGGTGTCGCTGGCCACCATCGGCATGACGCTGTGGGTGGCCAGCAATGCGTTCTCCGCCGATGGCGACGACAAGAAGCGGGTCACCTTTGAAGAGGTGACGGTGCCAGAGAAACCGGTGTTGAAGCTGCCGCCCCCTCCGGTGGCGCAGGCTGCGCCGACCGTGGCGCCCCCATTGCCAGAATCGGCGGCCATGGCCGACGCGCCCGCAACCCGGGACGATCTGCTGGAGCGGCGCATGGCCAGTCGGGACAACCTGACCGCGGCGACCGACAAGGGCAAAAAGAACCCGTTCTTCGAAGACGAGTTCTCCGCCGTGAAGCGGGGCGCCGTGGAGGTTCTGGCCAACGCCGACTTCACCCTGACGCGTGGCACCTTCATCCGTTGCTCGCTGGAAACGAAGGTGGTGTCCACCCTGCCCGGCATGACCTCGTGCATCGTCACCGAGCCGATCTATTCGGTGAACGGTCGACGCCTGTTGATCGACAAGGGCTCCAAGGTCACGGGTGAATACAAATACGCCGATGAGCACTACGACCGTGTCGGTATCGTCTGGACCCGTGTGCTGACCACGACCGGTCTGGACGTGCGGATCGACAGCGCCGGCACGGACGCGCTGGGCGGTACCGGGGTTCCTGGCCACTACGACGGTCACTGGGGGGAGCGCATTGGCTCGGCTCTGCTGGTCAGTCTGCTCGCGGACGGCATTGATGCTGGCGCGCAGAAGTTCGCGGACCGCAACGACATTCGCGGGCGTGAGACGTCTCAATACGACAGCGATGGTCGTCTGGCCAGTACGCGGGTCGACCCCTGGGAGTCCCAGACCGCCACCACGGTGAAGAAGGCGGCTTCGGACATGCTGGCCCGATCGGCCAACCGCAAGGCCACGGTGACCGTGCTAAACGGCACGGTGATCAACATCTTTGCGGCCCGCGACGTCGACTTCTCCAGCGTGATGCGGTGATCGCGGGCGTTTGCACAACATGACGGAACAGCCGAACGACGAACCGATTGCGAACATTTCAACGGAGTTTCTGGAGTACCAGTACCACGTGCTGGGGATTTCCGGCTACCTGAGCGACCCCAACGTCACCGAAATCTGCATCAACCGCCCAGGCGAGGTGTTCCTGGAAACGGCGGCGGGCTGGCAACGGATGGACGTGCCCGGTCTCACGTTCGACCGGGCGCGCCAGTTCTGCACCACGGTGGTCAACGAGAGCAAGACGGGGCAGCGCATCACCAACGTGGACCCGGTGGTATCGCTGACGTTTCCGACCGGGCAGCGCGCCCAGTTCGTGCTGCCGCCCGCAGTACCGGCTGATCACGTTTCCATCACCATCCGCCTGCCTTCGCGCTACACCAAGACGCTGAGCCAGTACCAGAGCGACGGCTTCTTCGACCGGATCCTCGAAGAAGACGGAAGCATCAGCGCGATGGATCAGGAGCTCCTGGAGCTCAAGAGAGCCCGCGATTACCACGGATTTTTCAGCCAGGCCGTGCACTACAAGAAGAACATCGTGGTGTCGGGGGCCACCGGCAGTGGCAAGACCACGTTTATGAAATCGCTGGTGACGCACATTCCCGACGACGAACGCCTGATCACGATCGAAGACGCCCGCGAGCTGTTCATCGAGCAGCCCAACGCGGTGCACCTGATCTATTCGCGGGGCGGGCAGGGCACGGCCAACGTGTCGGCCAAGGGCTGCATGGAGGCCTGCCTGCGCATGAAGCCCGACCGCATCATCCTGGCGGAAATCCGGGGGGACGAGTCGTTCTACTACATCCGCAACTGTGCCTCGGGCCATCCGGGCTCCATCACCAGTTGCCACGCTGGCAGCACCAGCCAGACCTGGGACCAGATGGCCTTGATGATCAAGGCCTCGCCCGAAGGTTCGGGCCTGGCGTTCGCCGAGATCAAGCGGCTCCTGATGTTGACCATCGATGTGGTGGTGCACATCAAGGCCCACGCGGGGCGGCGCTACATCACGGGCATTGACTTCGACCCACAACGCCGATTGGCCATGGACTGACCCATGTTGAACAAGTTTTTTGCTTCGTGTGTGTTGGCGCTGGGCATGGCCATGGTGCTGGCAGGTGGTGCCCAGGCCGCGTCGCCCCGTGCGCGCTCCGATCTGACACCGATCGGAATGCGCGGCATCTGGTACCCGAAGACCGAAGCCGGCGCACAGCAGTGCGCACGGTATGTCCGGCGGCGCCCGGTGGAGCTGGACCCCGGCGCATTGCAGATCGGCGACCAGAACATCATGGAGTGGGGCCCTGTGGGTCAACACAAGGTGGTTTTTGTGGTTGATGTCCGGGCGAAGCGGCGTTCGACCTGGCGTCTCCAGGGACTCCTGGACACGTATCCGTACGAGGCGCCCAAGGTGCTGGAGACCTATGTTTTCGAGGTCCGAAAGGACGAGCTGCGCTGGTCCAGAAGAGTCGTTGACTTGGTGACGGAGCGGGTTGAAACCTCGGTGTATGTCCGTTGCGTCTAGGGATGGCGTCTGCCGGGCAATGGATCGATGTCGCGTGAGCGTGAAATGAGGGAGTAGGAGTGATGATGAAAAAGAAGGGCTGGTGGACGGTATGCCGCTGGGTCGGCGCGGGTCTGGTGGGCGGTTTGCTGACCGCGTGCGCCGGGCTGGAGAACATGGTTGATCGGGGTCTGGAGCCCATGCTGGTTCAACTGGCGCCAGACGGCGAGGCCTACCGGTTCGACTTCGTGTTTGACGACAGCGCCGACGATGACGATCAGGTCTATGGCGCGGGCTTTGTGGTGGTGAGCCAGGGCGACAAGGAGCTGCAGGCCATACCGCATGCGTTCGAGCTGCCACGCGACAACATCGATGGCCGGCAGTGGTTGAAGTTCTGGGACGCCAACGGCGATGGCTGGCAGGATTTTGCGGTGGTGCGCTTGCTGGCCCCCGAGAGCCGGCTGCCCGTGTCGGTGCTGTACCAGTACGAGCCGCAGACCCGCACCTTCGTGGCGGTCGAGCCGCTGTCGCATCTGGGTGAACTGATGCCGGCCGGCCGGGGTTGCCTGCAGTTGCGCTTCGCCATCGAGGCCGGACACACCGCCCAGGAGACCCATTGTTATTCCACCCAGGCGGCCCGATGGGTCCGCCAGCTGGGGCAGGGCACGGGGTGGGCGCAGGCACCGGCCGATCAGGCCTGCCAGGGGCCCACCCCCGAGTTGCTGGGTTGCCGCAAGTCGAGGCTGGAAGCGGACAAGGAAATGCAGGACGTGGTGCGCGAATACCGCAGCGCCCAGCGCCAGCTGTTGCAGCAGAACCAGAGTCGCGACTACGTGCAGGCCTTCTCGCGCAACCTGGCCATCTCGCACGCCACCTGGCTGCGCTACCGCAACGCGCGCTGCGCCTTGTTCGTGCGCGAGCAGGCCCTGCCCGCGGCCTTGTTCAACTCGGCCATCGAGGCCTGTCGTTACGACCTGTCGCGCTCGCAGATCCAGCAGTACAAGGTGCGGTTGGCGCGGCTGTCGAGTCAGAAGGAGTGAGCGGGCCATGCGCCAGACCCGGTTGATGTTCCTGGTGGCCGTGCTGCTGGTGGCCTGTCTTGGTGGTGCTTACCTCAGTGGCCTGATCCTGTTCTGGCGCCTGGGTTTGCCGTTGGAGGAGCTTGGCCTGACCAGCTACCCGGCGTACTGGTGGGCCCATTCGGCACACCCCCAGTTCGGGAAAACCGTGCAGACCAGCGGCTTGATGGGCTTTGCCCTGCCGTTGTTGGTGCTCCTGGGCGCGCTGGTGCTGGTGCTGAAGAAACAGCGCCCGAACCTGTACGGTGAGGCCCGTTTTGCCCAGATGGCCGATCTTCGCCAGCGCAAGATGCTTGCACCCTCGGACACCGCGCTGGTGGTGGGCAAGAAAGACGGCAAGTACCTGTACTTCAACGGGCAGCAGTTCGCCATACTGGCCGCGCCGACCCGCTCGGGCAAGGGCGTGGGCCTCGTGATTCCGAACCTGCTGAGCTACCAGGGCTCGGTGGTGGTGCTGGACATCAAGCAGGAAAACTTCGATCTGACCAGTGGTTTTCGCGCCCGCTACGGACAGGAGGTCTACCTGTTCAACCCCTTCGCGGAAGACCTGCGGACCCACCGCTGGAACCCGCTGGGCTATGTGTCCGATGACCCGAACTTCCGGGTCAGCGATGTGCAGAGCATCGCGGCCATGCTGTACCCGGCCACGGATCTGCACAAGGACCCGTTCTGGGCCAACCAGGCCCAGAACGCTTTTGTCGCGTTCGCGCTCTACGCGTTCGAGCAGGCCGCCTACCTGGCCCGCTTCTTCGGCTCGGGCGAGGACCGTCCCCAAGCGCCCACCATGGGGGGGCTCTACCGCCTGGCGTCCGGCCGCGCGGGCCAGGACATCAAGACCTATCTGGCCGACCTGGCCAGTTGGCCCCACCTGAGCCCGAGCGCGAAAGCGGCGTTCGCCACCTTGCTGGGGCAGGCGAACGAAACCTTTGCCAGCATCATGGGCACCTTCAAGGAGCCGCTGAACCCCTGGCTCAACCCCGTGGTGGACGCCGCCACCAGCGCCAACGACTTCGACATCCGCGACGTGCGCAAGAAGAAGATGAGCATCTACGTGGCGATCCAGCCCAACAAGCTGGCCGAAAGCCGCTTGATGCTCAACCTGTTCTTCAGCCAGCTGATCAACCAGAACACCCGGGAACTGCCCCAGGCCAACCCGGCGCTGAGGCACCAGTGCCTGCTGCTGATGGACGAGTTCACCAGCATCGGTCGGGTGGACATCATCGCCAGCGCGGTCAGTTTCATGGCCGGCTACAACCTGCGCCTGATGCCCATCGTCCAGAGCCTGTCCCAACTGGAATCGACCTACGGCAAGGAACAGGCGCGCACCATCATGACCAACCACGCGCTGCAGATCATCTTTGCACCGCGCGAACAGCACGACGCCAACGAGTACAGCGACATGCTGGGCTACACCAGCATGCGCAAGGACAGCGTGAGCCGCAGCAGGTCGCGCGACAGCAGCTACACGCGCAGCGAGAGCGACGAGCGTCGCGCGCTGATGCTGCCGCAGGAGCTCAAGGCCATGGGCGACGACAAGGAAATTCTCCTCGTCGAGGGCATGGCCCACCCGGTGATGGCGGACAAGATCCGCTACTACCAGGACCCGGCCTTCAAGGAGCGGCTGTTGCCCAAGGTGCCGGTGCCGTTGCTGACCCTGCCGGGCAGCGAGCCCCTGGTTCCAGGCACCCGGGCCGACCCCGCGCTGGCCCGCGATCCGATGCCGCAGACCCCACCGCCGGTGGTACAGGAGAGCGTTGAGTCCTCGTTGGCGCAGCAGTACGAGGCGCATCGCCAGCGCATGCCCGCGACCCCCAGCGAATACACCGGGCTGGCGGGGATTCAACACGAGGTGGACGGGTTGCTGCACCAACTGGAACGGTAGGCACACCGTGGCGACGGGCCGGGGTGCCAACGGGCGCCGTTGCCGTCGGTCAACCCAACGAACCCCGCAACCACCTTCGCGCCACCGAGTCGCTCCCGGGGCCTTTGAGGGCGATACAGGCAAGTCCTAAAATGCCGACCAGGCCGCCCGGAGCGGCCCCTGCCCCTTGCGGTCGAGTCCGCCCATCTTTCTTTCCCCTATGACACGACAATACTTTGGCACCGACGGCATACGTGGCACGGTTGGCCAGCCCCCCATCACGCCCGACTTCGTGCTGCGCCTGGCCCACGCCGTGGGGCGGGTGCTCAAGCAGCACGAAAGCCGGCCCACGGTGCTGATCGGCAAGGACACGCGCATTTCCGGCTACATGCTGGAAAGCGCGCTGGAATCGGGCTTCAACTCGGCGGGCGTCGACGTGGTGCTGCTTGGCCCGGTACCCACGCCGGCCGTGGCCTACCTCACGCGTGCCCAGCGTGCCAGCCTGGGCGTGGTGATCTCCGCCAGCCACAATCCGTTCGACGACAACGGCATCAAGTTCTTCAGCGCCCAGGGCACCAAGCTGCCCGACGAATGGGAGCTCGCGGTCGAGGCCGTGCTGGCGCAGCCGCCGGCCTGGGCCGATTCGGCCAGCCTGGGAAAATCGCGCCGGCTCGATGACGCGGCGGGGCGCTACATCGAGTTCTGCAAGAGCACCTGTTCCCACCTGTTCACGCTCAAGGGCCTCAAGATCGTGGTGGACGGCGCGAACGGTGCGGCGTACCACATCGCGCCCGATGTGTTCCACGAACTCGGCGCCGAAGTGGTCCGGATCGGATGCGCGCCCAACGGGCTGAACATCAACCAGGACGTGGGTGCCACCCACCCACAGGCGCTGGTGGAGGCGGTGAAGGCGCACGGTGCCGACTACGGCATAGCGCTCGATGGCGACGCTGATCGGCTGCAGATGGTGGACACCACCGGGCGCCTCTTCAATGGCGACGAGCTGCTGTACCTGATCGCGGCCGACCGCATCGCTCGCGACATCGACGTGCCCGGCGTGGTGGGCACGCTCATGACCAACATGGCGGTGGAGGTGGCCTTCAAGCGCAAGGGTGTGAAATTCGTGCGCGCCCGCGTGGGCGACCGCTATGTGCTCGAAGAACTGGAGCGGCACGGCTGGAGCCTGGGCGGCGAAGGCTCGGGCCACCTGCTGGTGCTCGACCGCCACACCACCGGCGACGGCCTGGTGTCGGCCCTGCAGGTGCTGGCCGCCTGCATGGACAGCGGCCAGACCATGGCACAGTTGTTGTCCGAGGTGACGCTGTTTCCGCAGACGCTCATCAACGTGCGCTTGCAACCTGGCCAGGACTGGAAGACCAACACCCGCCTGGACGAGGAGATTCGCGCCGTCGAGGCGGAGCTGGGCGAGACCGGCCGGGTGCTGATCCGGCCCAGCGGCACCGAGCCGCTGCTGCGCGTCATGGTCGAAGCGCGCGATGCGCAGCAGGCTCGGTCGTGCGCCGAGCGGCTGGTCGAGGCCGTGAAGTCGCAGGTGCCGGTATGAGCGCCGCCCGGCCGCTCCGAAGGCGCTCAGCCCCGCAGCGCGTGGCGCGGAGGGCAATTCAGTGACCGCCGCGCCGGGCCGTCCCCCAGAAATCCCGCACCGCAGCCCGCGGGGCGAAAACACGCCAATGACCCCGCAACCGGTATCGGCCATCACGGTGCAGCGCGCCGACTACGCCGACCAGCAGCACCGGGCCGCGCTGGTGATGCTGCTCGACGCCTATGCCAGCGACCCGGCCGGCGGTGGCGAGCCGCTGTCCGACTTTGCCAAGGCGCATCTGGTGTCCGAGCTCGCCGCCCGCCCGCAGGCCTACAGCGTGCTGGCGTTTGAAGGCGATGCACCGGTGGGGCTGGTCAACTGCATCGAGGGTTTTTCCACCTTCGCTTGCCGGCCATTGGTGAACGTGCACGATGTGGCGGTGCTGGCCAGCCACCGCGGGCGTGGCATCGCCGAGCTGATGCTGGCACTGGCCGAAACGATCGCGCGCGAGCGCGGCGCGGTGAAGATGACGCTGGAGGTGCTCTCGGGCAATGCGCCCGCGGTCAAGCTCTACCAGCGCATCGGCTACGCCGGTTACCAGCTCGATCCGGCCATGGGCACGGCGCAGTTCATGCAGAAGTGGCTGTGAACAGACCCACCCTCGCCGCGCTGCGCGCGACCTCCTCACGGGAGCGATGTGAGCGGCCCGGCGACGCCGGTTCCGCCGCATCCTGGTAGGCAGTTCCTCGTTGCTCAGTAGAGCAAGTGGGGTTTCCGCGTCTCCATCCAGGCGGCTTCGTCCGGCCGGGTGATCGCGTCGAGGTCTTCGGGCGTTGATTTCGGATCGTCCACCCACTCGCGCAGCGCCGGCCCACCGTTGATCAGATCGATCGCCAGGCGGTCGTGTTCGTATTCGTAGGCGAAGTCGCGCCACAGCGGGTAGCCGGGCGCCTGCACACGCAGCGCTTTGAACGCCAGTGCCTGGAGGCGCCAGGGTTGGAACGCGGTGGGGTCGTAGTGCGTCGGGTCTTCCACGTGGATCTGCACACCGGCGCAGAGCTGGCCCGCGTGTTTGTGGAAGGTGGGTTCGAAGAAGCATTCGCGCAGCACGCAGCCGCGTTGCCATTGCGGCGCGATGCGGCGCATGTCGGCGATCAGGCGCCGCGCGTCGATGCCGGGCGCACCGAACAGCTCCAGCGGACGCGTGGTGCCGCGGCCTTCGCTGAGCGTGGTGCCTTCGAGCATCACGGTGCCCGCATAGGCGCGCGCCATCCAGAGATTGGCCGCGTTGGGGCTGGGGTTGACCCAGGTGCGCTCGGTGGGCCAGCCAAAACCGGGCGCCGCGTCGGGCGCCCAGCCGTCCATGGTGATCACGCGGTAGTCGACCGCCAGCCCCAGCGTGGCGATGAACCAGTGGCCGAGTTCGCCCATGGTCATGCCGTGGCGCATGGGCATGGCGCCGGCGCCGACGAAGCTCTCCCAGCCGGGGCGCAATGTGAG
The DNA here is from genome assembly GCF_020510445.1 of Hydrogenophaga taeniospiralis. Taxonomy (NCBI): domain Bacteria; kingdom Pseudomonadati; phylum Pseudomonadota; class Betaproteobacteria; order Burkholderiales; family Comamonadaceae; genus Hydrogenophaga; species Hydrogenophaga taeniospiralis. The sequence goes on along the minus strand of NZ_JAHBAG010000001.1, from coordinate 3,813,363 downwards.
GCCCTCCACCGGGCGGCCGGCCGGGTTGGGGCGGTCCAGCACCCAGACCGCCTTGCCGTGCTGTGCCGCGGCTTCGAGCACGTAGCGCAGCGTGGTGATGAAGGTGTAGATGCGGCAGCCCAGGTCCTGCAGGTCGACCAGCAACACATCAAAGCTGTCCACCATCGCGTCGGTGGGGCGGCGCACCTCGCCGTAGAGGCTGAACACGGGGATGCCCAGACGAGGGTCGAGGTAGTCGGGCGACTCGACCATGTTGTCCTGCTTGTCGCCGCGCAGGCCGTGCTGCGGGCCGAAGGCGGCGGTGAGGTTCACATCGGGCAGGGCTGCCAGGGCGTCGAGCGAATGCGTGAGATCGCGCGTGACCGAGGCCGGGTGGGCGAGCAGGGCCACGCGCCGGCCGGCCAGCGGTGTGCGCAGCGCGGGGTTTTCGATGAAGCGTTCGATGCCGAATTTCATGCGGTGTCTCGGGAGGCGGTGGGTGGGTCGAAGAGGGGCTGCGTCAGCGTCAGCGCGAAGCCGTCGCGGTGGTGGAAGTCGGGGCGCGCGCCCGGGTGCCGCAGGGCCCAGTAGCTGAGCCGGCCCTCGGCGTCCTCGATCACTGCGGACAGGCCGAGGTGAAGAGGCTGCCCCGCCGCTGGCGCGGGCAGGGCGTGGCGGGGCAGCCAGGCCAGCAGGGTCAGGATGTGCTCGGTGGTTTCCCGTTGCAGATCGGGCACGACGGGCGCCTCCGCGGCTTCGGCCGGCAGGTCGCGCACACGCTCGGCGCTGAAGCGGTAGGCCGCCCACTGGCCCGAGGGGGAGAAGTTGAATTCGCGGTAGGCCACCTCATCGGCGCGGGCCACGAAGGCCTCGAAGCAGGTGTGTTGCCACAGGCCGTCGGCCGGACCCGGCAACGCCGGCTCCGGGAGGCGCAAGCGGCCCACCTCGCCGCGCAGCTGGTAGCTCAGCAGCCAGCCGGGGCCCTGTTCGGAGCCGGCCACCGCCAGCGACACGCTCACCCGCAGATCCAGCGCGCAAGGGGTGGCCGGATGGCACAGCAGGGGCTGCGCCGCGGCAGGCCGTTGCAGGCGGGAAGGGGTTGGCGTGGGGGCGTCGGGCGTCACAGCCCCGTATTCTGGCAGGGGCGTGGGCTCAAGCCGGCTGGGCCACGAACCAGTGCCGCGTGCGGTTGATCAGTGCCACCAGTGACAGCATGACCGGCACTTCGACCAGCACGCCCACCACGGTGGCCAGCGCAGCGCCCGAGTGCAGGCCGAACAACGAAATCGCCACCGCCACGGCCAGCTCGAAGAAGTTCGAGGTGCCGATCAGGCAGGCCGGTGCCGCGATGTCGTGTGGCAGCTTGAGCCAGCGCGCGCCCACATAGCCGATGGCGAAGATGCCGTAGGTCTGGATCAGCAGCGGGATAGCGATCAGCACGATCACCAGCGGCTGGGCCACGATGGTCTCGGCCTGGAAGCCGAACAGCAGCACCACGGTGGCGATCAAGCCCACCACCGACCAGGGCTTGAGCACCTTCACGAACGCGCCCACCGCCGCCTCGCCGCCGCGCGCGCGCAGCGCTTGGCGCGTGAGCACGCCCGCCACCAGGGGCAGCACCACGTAGAGCGCGGTGGAGAGCAACAGCGTCTGCCAGGGCACCGCCAGATCGGTCACGCCGAGCAGGAAGGCCGCGATGGGCGCGAAGGCGAAGACCATGATGAGGTCGTTCACCGACACCTGCACCAGCGTGTAGTTCGGGTCGCCCTTGGTGAGCTGGCTCCAGACGAAGACCATGGCGGTGCAGGGCGCCACGCCCAGCAGGATCATGCCGGCGATGTATTCGTTGGCCGACTGCGGGTCCACGAAAGGCGCAAACAAATACTTGAAGAACAGCACGCCCAGCGCGGCCATGGTGAAGGGCTTGATGAGCCAGTTGATCACCACCGTGAGCATCAGGCCCTGCGGTTTCTTGCCGACGTCGCGCACCGCCGCGAAGTCGATCTGGATCATCATCGGGTAGATCATGATCCAGATCAGCACGGCCACGATCAGGTTGACGTGCGCCACTTCGATCGCCGCGATGGTGGCGAAGCTGGCGGGGGTGAGCAGGCCCAGGCCGACACCCGCGAGGATGCCCAGGCCGACCCAGACGGTGAGGTAGCGTTCAAAGAGTCCCATGGTGCTCAGTCTTTCTGCGCCAGATCGCGGGCCTGTTGTTGCAGCAGCAGGCGGTCCACGCTCGCCAGGGGCAGGTTGATCAGCAGCTCCAGCCGGCGGTGGATGGCGAGCAGCGTCTGCTTGAAGGCCGCGAGTTTGTCCGCTTCACTGCCCGGCGCGTTCGACGGGTCGGCATAGCCCCAGTGCGCGGTGGCCGGCTGGCCGGGCCAGTACGGGCAGACCTCGCCAGCGGCGTTGTCGCAGACCGTGATCACCAGGTCCATGCGGGGCGCATCGGCCAGGGCGAACACGTCCCAGCTCTTGCTGCTCAGGCCCTCGGTGGCGATGCCGGCGTCCTGCAGGGCGCGAAGGGCGAGCGGGTTGGGTTGCTGGTTGTCGCGTGGGCTGCTGCCGGCGGAGAAGCCGCGGAATCGCTGCACGCCTTTGACCTTTCCCAGGTGGTTCAGGGCGGCCTCGGCCAAGATGCTGCGGGCCGAGTTGTGGGTGCAGAGAAAGAGGACGTTCAGGGTCTGGTTCGGGGTGGTCATGGCGAAAGTGGATTCGTTGAGGTAGGCGCTCAGCAGCAGCCGGAGGGGTGGGCGGACGACGCAGGGCCGCAGCACGGCGCGGCCGCCAGCGGGATGGACACGGGCCGGGCCGCCGGGGTCTGGGGGGCACAGCAGGCCGAGGTCGCCGGCTCGGGCGCACGGGTCTCGCTGAACACGGGAATTTTGTCCAGCGTGTGGAACTGTTCCCAGACGTGAAAGCGTTTCATCGGTAGCTCCAGTCAGGCTTGGAAAGGAAAGGGGTTGGGGAGCGAGGCGGCGGGCGGCAGCACCACCACTGGCGAAAAGCCGCCGCCTTCGGTGCGGAAATTGGTGGTCTGGCCCGACCAGGTGCGCGCGGCCAGAAGCTGCACCTGGCCGCGGTAGGTGTAGGCGCGCAGATCCAGCTTGAGCAGCGTGGTCTGGCCATCGACGGACACCAGCCGCTCGCTGGGCGGCACGGTGGTCTGGGCCACGTAGTCGCCCGCGAGGATCTCGCCCCACACGCGCCGGGTGAGCTTGTCGCCGCGGTAGGCGGCGCGCGCGCCGAAGCCGGCGGCGGGTTTGAAGAACAGTGTGCGCCGCTGGGCCCAGAGCGCGTCGGCGTTGGCAGCGGTGACGCGCTGCGTGGCGGGTACCACCTGGCGCAGCACGGCGCGGTCGGCTTCGCTCACGCCCCAGGTTTCGAGCAGCGCGGGGTCGGACAAGGCGATCAGGTTGCGTTTGTCGGCGTACAGCGCATGCGTGCGCGGGTGCGGCGTGACCACGGCCGCGCCCGCGCGGTAGGCCTGTTGCAGCGCTTCGTGGCCGTTGTCCTGCAGGTAGAAATCCGTCAGGCGGTTGTAGACCAGGTCCACCGGCATGCCATCCGGCAGGGCCGGGTGCCAGAGCGCGCCGTCGCGCCACTGCAGCTCGTGCGCATCGGCCACCACGGCGATCAGGCCCTGGGCGGCGAATAGCGCGCGCGCCATCTGAAACTCGGGGGCCAGGTACTGCTGGCCGGGTGCATCGTCCACGATCAGCACGTTGCGCAGCGGTGCGTCGCCGCGCTGCGATTGCCATTCCGCGCGGAACATGGCGACGAACACCTCGTCGAGCCGCAGCAGCGTGTCGGCCGGGTCGAACAGCGGTTCGAAGCCGGCGCAGCAGGCGCGGTGGGCCCTGGCCAGCGCGGCGTTGAGCAGGGCGCCGCCGGCGTTGCTGTTGATCTCGATCAGCTTGGGGCCATCGGCGCTGAGGTGGAAGTCGTAGCCCATGAAAACACCGGCCGGGCCCCAGTCCAAAGCCGCGATCGGGTTCGCGCGCGCCAGGGCCTGCTCGCGCCAGGCGGGCAGGGCGATGACGCGTTCCATCGCCTCCACGGCTTGCACGATCTGCTGCCGCACCCCGGGGTCGAGGAACACGGCGCTGGCCGAAAACAGGTGCGGGTGGCTCTCAGCCAGCCGCGCGGTCAGGCCGCCGAGCGCCGGGCTGGTTTCCAGCTGCTCGCGCAGGCGTGAGGGCCGCAGGGTCTGGCAGGCGCAGCCCAGGTTGATGGCGTCGGCCAGGTTCATGGTGCGGTCCCGCAGTCGGTGCAGCCGGCGTCCGCCGGCACTTCGCAGGTCTGACCGGCGCAGCAGTGTTCGGTGAGGTAGCCGAGCAGGGCGTTCATGCGGTCGAAGCTGGCGCGGTAGATCAGGTGGCGGCCCTGCGGCTCGGCGCTCACCAGGTCGGCGTGGGCCAGTTCCTTGAGGTGGAACGAGAGCGCGCTGGGCGACACCCCCAGCTGTTCGGCCAACACGCCGGGCGTGAGGCCATCGGGGCCGGCCACGACCAGCGCACGGAAGGCGCGCAGGCGCTGCACCTGGGCGAGCGCGGCCAGCGCGCTCAAGGCCTGGGATTCCTGGGGGGTGGTGATTTCCATGTTTCAATAATACTTGAAATATGGAATCGTGCAATGGCCAGGCCTGTCGGCGCTGGGTTTTTGTGGTGTGCCGGCCCTGTCACGAAAGCTTCACGCAAGTGCCACAGACGGGTCACGCCCGGTTCCCAGAATGCAGGTTCATGAACAACAGCCCAATCAACACCGCGCCTCTGGCAGGCGCAACGAACCTGGAGCCGAACATGAAAGAACTGCCCACCCCGACGCTGGACTTCTCGCCGGTCACCCGGCCACGGAGGTCACTTCATCCCCGCACCGATTTCCAGCCACAAGCCCTGGTGGCGCCTGCGCTGGGGACGCCTGCCGCAGGGAGCGGCATCGATGTCTCGTGGGCCCGGCATCTGGACGAGGTTCGTGAAGCCCAACGGCTGAGGCACGCCGTGTTCGCCGGCGAGATGGGGGCCATCCTGTCCAACGCCGTGCCCGGCCACGATGTGGACCTGTTCGACGACTTCTGTGAACACCTGCTGGTGCGCGACGCCGCCAGTGGTCGGGTGATCGGCACCTACCGCGTGCTCACGCCGGCCCAGGCCCGCCGCGTGGGCAGCACCTACAGCGACACCGAGTTCGACCTGACCCGCCTGCGCGGTGTGCGCGAGCGCATGGTGGAGCTGGGCCGCAGCTGCGTGCACAAGGACCACCGCCACGGCGGCGTGATCATGGCCCTGTGGGGCGCGCTGGCCGAGTTCATGGTGCGCAACCAGCTCGACACCATGATCGGTTGCGCCAGCATCCCCATGCAATACGAGGGCCCGCACGGTGTGGTGGGCGGCGGCCACGCCGCGGCCAGCATCTGGCGCCAGGTGAAAGAGAAACACCTGGCCCCGATCGACTGCCATGTGCGCCCGCGCCTGCCGCTGCCCATCGAGCAGCTCGACGACACGCTGGACGTGGAGCCGCCCGCGCTGATCAAGGGCTACCTGCGCCTGGGCGCCAAGGTGCTGGGCCCACCGGCCTGGGACCCGGACTTCAACGCCGCCGACCTGCCCATGCTGATGCGCATCGCCGACCTGCCGGCGCGTTATCGCAAGCACTTCTTGAAGGATTGACCCCCCGCCGCGCTACGCGCGACCCCCCAGGGGGCGGCACTGGCCGTCCGGCAAAGCCGGCCCGGCGGTGCCCTTGGGGGGAGTCACTTCTGCTCTGCTGGGTTTGCTGTGATCCAAAGGAACAAAGATGAGAACGACCTTTGAAGCATTGGGCGGTTGGGGTTTGGTGGCGGGTTTGCCGCCGACCCAGGACGTTGGCGATGACCACCCGGGTGGCAGTGAAGCGCCCCGCTACCGGGCCGTTTTCATTTCCGATCTGCACCTGGGCACGGCGGGCTGCCAGGCGGGGGCCTTGTTGGCGTTCCTGAAACACCACCCGAGCCAGACGCTGTACCTGGTGGGCGACATCATCGACGGCTGGCAGTTGCGCCGCAAATGGTTCTGGCCGCAGGCGCACAACGACGTGGTGCAGAAACTGCTGCGCCGTGCCCGCAAGGGCTGCCGCGTGGTGTTCGTGCCGGGCAACCACGACGAGTTCGCGCGCCAGTTCCACGGCCACAACTTCGGCGGCATCGAGGTCAGCAACGAGGCTGTTCACACCACGGCCGACGGGCAGCGCCTGTGGGTGGTGCACGGCGACCATTTCGACGGCGTGATCCAGTGCGCCAAGTGGCTGGCCTACGTGGGCGACAACCTCTACGAGTTCACGCTGCGCCTGAACCGCCACCTGAACTCGCTGCGCGCTCGCCTGGGCCTGCCGTACTGGTCGCTCTCGCAGTATCTGAAACACAAGGTCAAGAGCGCGCTGAACTACGTGACCGATTTCGAGCGCGCCGTGGCGGCCGAGGCGCGGCAGCGGGGCTACCAGGGCGTGGTCTGCGGCCACATCCACCGGCCCGAAATGCGCACCATCGACGGCACGCTCTACTGCAACGATGGCGATTGGGTCGAGAGCCTGTCGGCCTTGGTGGAACACATGAATGGCCGGCTGGAGCTGGTGCACTGGCGCCCGAGCGCCAGCCCGGCGGTGGCCGCATCCGCGGAGCAGCCGGCGCCGGCCGCGGCCCGGGCCATGGACGAGGCATGGCGCGAACGCAGCAGCGCCTGAGCGGCCGCGCGCCACCGAATTTGGAGAACAGGGGAGACACAGATATGAAGATCGTGCTGGTGACGGATGCCTGGCAACCCCAGGTCAATGGCGTGGTGACCACGCTGGTGGAGCTGGTGCGCGAGTTGCAGGCCCGCGGCCACGAGGTGGTGGTGATCCAGCCCGGCCAGTTCCGCACCCGGCCCTGCCCGGGGTACGCGGGCATCGACCTGGCCCTGTTTCCCGGGCGCCAGCTGTCGCGGCTGATTGACGCGGCCCAGGCCGACGCCATCCACATCGCCACCGAAGGCCCGCTGGGCTGGGCGGCCCGGCGCCATTGCCTGCGTCGCCGCCTCGCGTTCACCTCCGCGTTTCACACCAAGTTCCCGGAGATCCTGCACGCCGCCCTGGGGGTGCCGCTGTCCTGGGGCTACGCGCTGTTTCGCCACTTTCACCGCCCCAGCAGCGGTGTGATGGTGCCCACCGTGGGGGTGCTGCAGATGCTGCGCCAGCGCGGGTTCGGCCAGCTGCGCGAGTGGACGCACGGGGTGGACACCCGCCTCTTTGCCCTGGCCGACGAAGCGCAGGTGTATCCACCGCTGGGCCAACTGGCCCGGCCGGTGAGCCTGTTCGTGGGGCGCCTGTCCTATGAAAAAAACATCGGGGACTTCCTCGACCTGGACGTGCCGGGCAGCAAGGTGGTGTGTGGCGTCGGCCCGCTGGAGACGGCCCTGCGCGAGCGCTACCCCAACGTGCACTGGCTCGGCGTGCTGCCGCGCCACGAGTTGGCGCAGGTGTACGCGGCCGCCGACGTGTTCGTGTTTCCCAGCCGCAGCGAGACCTTTGGCCTGGTGATGCTCGAAGCCATGGCCTGCGGGGTACCGGTGGCGGCCTACCCGGTGGATGGGCCGTTGCAGGTGGTGGCCGACAGCGGCGCTGGCGCGCTGCGCGACGACCTGCACGAGGCCTGGGTGGACGCCCTCAAGGTCAAGCGCCACGAGGCCCGCGACCGCGCGCTGCTGTTTGGCTGGGGCCGGGCGGCCGAGCTGTTCGTATCGTTTCTGGCGGTGGCGCCCGCCAGGACCACGACGCCGCGCAGTACCCGCCCGGGTGCGCCAGCGTCGCAGGGGCCGGTGCTCAAGCGTGTCAAACTGTCACACAAACGTCATCCCGCCGTTGAATAATCGTCAAACAGGCGTGCCCTTGCCGTTCGTCGGGGGAGGCGAGGCGGGCATGGCCGCACACCTTGACGGAACCCATGAGCGCCAACATCAACAACAACCGCCTGCAATTCCTGGACCGGGACCACAGCATCCTGGCTTTCAATGAGCGGGTCATGGACTGGGCCCGCCGCCCCGACGTGCCGCTGCTGGAGCGGCTGCGTTACCTGAGCATCGTGTCGAGCAACCTCGACGAGTTCTTCGAAGTGCGCATGGCGCCGCACCTGAGCGCGTACAAGGCCAACGAGCAGCGCGGTCTGTACACCGCCGCCACGCACGATCAGGTGTCTGCCAAGGTGCACGAGCTGGTGTCCCAGCAGTACGCGATCTACAACGACGAGCTGTTGCCCCTGCTGGAGAAAAAGGGCATCAAGCTGGTGGCCCATGGCGAGCGCAACCCGCGCCAGCGCCGCTGGGTGAAGGACTTCTTCGCGCGCGAGGTGCAGCCGCTGTTGCTGCCCGTGGGGCTGGACCCGGCGCACCCGTTCCCCCAGGTGGCCAACAAGTCGCTCAACTTCATCGTGCGGCTCACCGGCAAGGACGCCTTTGGCCGCGAAAACGAGATCGCCATCGTCAAGGTGCCGCGCATCCTGCCGCGCTTTTTCCGCATGCCCCCGGTCAAGGGCTCCAAGCAGACCCACTTCGTCTCCATCTCCAGCCTGATCCGCTCGCACCTGACCGACCTGTTTCCGGGCCGCCAGGTGACCGAGTTTTCCCAGTTCCGCGTCACCCGCCACTCCGATCTGGCGGTGGACGAGGAAGAGGTGAAGAACCTGCGCACCGCGCTGCGCAAGGGGCTGCAGCAGCGCAACTATGGCGAGGCACTGCGGCTGGAGGTGTCGGCCGGCTGCTCGGAATACCTGTCTGCGTTCCTGCTGGCGCAGTTCGCGCTGCCCGTGCAGTCGCTCTACCGCGTGCCCGGTCCGGTCAACCTGGTGCGGCTGAACCAACTGATCGACCAGGTGGACGCGCCCGCGCTGCGCTTCGAGCGCTACAACGCCGGCTGGCCGATGCAGCTCAACCCGGGGCAGTCGTATTTCGAGCGGCTGCAGCAGGGCGACGTGCTGATCCACCAGCCCTACGAGAGTTTTGACGCCGTGCTGGCCTTCTTGCGCGAGGCGGTGGAAGACCCGAACGTGCTCGCCATCAAGCAGACGATCTACCGCACCGGCGCCAAATCCGAGCTGATGGACCTGCTGCGCGAGGCCGTGCGCCGGGGCAAGGAAGTCACCGCCGTGGTGGAGCTCAAGGCGCGCTTCGACGAAGAGGCCAACATCAACTACGCCGAGCGGCTGGAGTCGGTGGGCGCCCAGGTGGTCTACGGCGTGGTGGGTCTCAAGACCCACGCCAAGATGCTGCTGATCACCCGCCGCGAAGACGGCCGGCTGCGCCGTTATGGCCACCTGTCCACCGGTAACTACAACCCCGGCACCGCGCGCCTCTACACCGACCTGAGCTACCTCACGGCCGACGACGCGCTCACCGCCGATCTGGAACAGATCTTTCTGCACTTGGCGAGCCAGAACCGCCTGCCGCGGCTGAACAAGGCGCTGATCGCGCCGTTTCATCTGCACAAGGCGATGCTGGAGAAGGTCGAGGCCGCGGGCGCGGCCGCCAAGGCCGGCAAAGAGGCTCGCATCATCCTCAAGATGAACGCGCTGACCGACGAGCCGCTGGCGCGCGCGCTGGCGCTGGCGTCGCAGCAGGGCGTGAAGATCGACCTCATCGTGCGCGGCGCCTGCATCCTGCCGGCCCAGGTGCCCGGGGTGACGGACAACGTGAACATCCGCTCGGTGATCGGGCGCCTGCTGGAGCACTCCCGGGTGTTCTATTTCCGGGTCGATGGCACGGACGAACTCTGGCTTGCCAGCGCCGACTGGATGAACCGCAACATGCTGCGCCGCGTGGAGCTGGCCTGGCCCGTGACCGACGCGGCCCTGCGCAGCCGCATCATGGACGAATGCCTCTCGGCCTACCTGCACGATACCAAGGACGCCTGGCTGCTCCAGCCCGACGGCCGGTACGTGCCCGCGGCCATCACCGGCACGGGCAAGACGCGCGCCGTGCTGCATTCGGCCCAGGCGAGCCTGATGGCGCGCTACGGCAGCAAAGGCTAGGAGCCACGGTATGGACCTGATTCTGTGGCGCCACGCCGAAGCCCAGGAGCACTCCGATCCGCTCGGGGGGCAGCAGGGCGATGCGCAGGACATGGCCCGCCGGCTCACGCCGCGCGGTGAAAAGCAGGCCGCCCGCATGGCCGCCTGGCTCGACCGGCAACTGCCCAACGGCGCGCGCATCTACGCCAGCCCGGCGCACCGCTGCGAGCAGACGGCGCTGGCACTGGGGCGCAAGTTCAAGCTGCGCGACGAACTCGCGCCCGAGGGCGACCCGCTGGCCCTGCTGGAGCTGGTGCAGTGGCCCCACGGCAAATCCACCGTGGTGGTGATCGGCCACCAACCCACGCTCGGCCGCGTGATCGCGCGCCTGCTTGGTCTGGCCGAGGAGGACTGCCCGATGAAAAAGGGCGCGCTCTGGTGGTTGCGCCAGCGCGAACGCAACGGAACCCTGCAGACCCTGCTGCTCACCGTGCAGACGCCCGAGCTGCTCTGAGGGGCCCTTTCAAGGGCCTGGCTCCATGGCCCATGGGGGGCTCGACGTGGTTGGGCCGCCACACGATTTTTCATCGCTGGCTGCGCGGGTGCGCAGTTCGACGATGCCGTAGCTTCGGAATATCAAGCCCACCTCTTCCAGGTACTTCAGTGCGCGGTTGGCGCTCTGACGGCTCACGCCCAACATCTGGGCGATCACCTCTTGCGGGATTCGGACCCGCTTCTTGGGCGTGACCCGACTGCCGTAACCGGAAGCGATGCGTTCGAGACGCCTGAAGACGCGTTGCTCCAGTGGGAGAAAGGCCTGTTCCTGGATGACGTCCAGGGCCACACGGAGCTTGCCGCTGGCCAGCACGCCAAGGTCCCGCCAACACAGCGGGTGCGCATTGAGCCAGGGTTCCAACACCGCCCCATCGACACACAGAACCTTGGTGTCGCCATTGGCATGGGCAGAGAAGTGCCGCGGCCCGCGATCCAGGGTGGAGATCTCTCCAAACCACTGAACGGGTTCCACCTGCGACAACACGGCCACCTTGCCATCCCTGTCCACATTGCTGACCAGCAGCGCACCGTCCAGGACGCAGAACAGTCCCTGACTGGGTTCCCCTTGAAGGAACAGATCCTCCCCATGGGCCAGCCGCACGGGTCGGGCCATGGACACCAGGGCCATTTGCAGCTCGCTGTGGCAGGAGCGGTACCAACGGTCCGAACTGAGGGCGCGACGAAGTGTGACGTTTTTCATAAAAAAACAAACGATTGCAGTAGTCGATGTAAGCATAGTTGTTACATGTCAACACACTGTAAAAAGTTTGACACTCGCACGAAGTGCGTTCTCCCAGAATCGCGCTCCTCATTCACCGCCCTCAGCTTGGTGACCGATACGCGGTCCACCAGATGCGTTCACCAACGCAAACCCTGAGAGGCTGCAGCTCGCATGGTTTGCTCATGAACCGATCACCGTTGAAGTGTTTTTCCGATGGCCCATCGTGGGTCGGCCCGCCCGCGTCAATCGGGGCTGGGTCCTCAGGATGGACGCATGAAACCGCGTTGATGTCCCGGACTGGCCGGTGCCTTCCCCATGGTCAGGGAAGGCACCAGGGCTTCACCTTGATCGAATTGATGATCACGGTGGCCGTGGTCGCCATCCTGACCGCGCTGGCCTTGCCTTCCTACCAGGACTATGTCTTGCGGGGCCGTCTGGTCGATGCCACGACGGCGTTGTCGTCGCTGCGAGCACGCATGGAGCAGTACTACCAGGACAACCGCACCTACAAAAGCGTGAGCAAAACCATTGTCAGTCCATGTGCCAACAGCAGCATAGCGGGCACATTCACCGTGAGCTGCCCCACGCTGGAGGACACCAGCTACCTGCTGGAGGCCAAGGGAGCGGGGTCGACCGTTGGCTTTGTCTTCACGATGGACAACAACGGAACCCAGGCCACGACCGGTTTGCCCAAGGCCTGGGGTGAAGTTCCCAAGGCCGGCTACGCCTGCTGGATCGCCAAGAAGGGTGGAACGTGCTGATGCTCCGCGCCCGGCGTTCCTCCCAGTGGGGGTTTACGCTCATCGAGCTGATGGTCGTGATCGTGATCGTCGCCGTGTTGGTGCTGCTTTCCGTGCCTTCGTTGGGGACCTGGGTGGCGGATGCCAGCATTCGCAACACCTCGGAATCACTGATGGGGGCGTTGCGGGTGGCGCAGTCCACCGCCGTTACCCGGGGCAAGACCACCATGCTGGTGCGCACGGCTGCTGCACCCGCCTGGAATGCCCCCGCCAGTTCCGCGGGAAGCAACTGGTACGTGCGTGCGCTCCCGCTGGCCGACTCGGACGAGAAGGCCAGCGCAGGTGATCTTGTTCAAGCCACCAGTCTCGGTACCCAAAACGGCGTGAGCATCGCGGGCCCTTCGGTGCTCTGCTTTGGTGCGCAAGGTCATCTGGTCAGCCGCACAAAAGATGAAACCGGTGTTGATGCGGCCTGTGACGTGGCGAACCCCGCCGAGTTTGACGTGACACGGGGTGCGGGCAGGGCCTTGCGGCTGCGTGTCTATTTGGGCGGTCGGGTACGCATGTGCGACCCGGCCAAGGAACTGTCCGACAAAGATCCGGACGGATGCTGACGATGACAACACAACGAAATCTGCCAAGGGGCGGCCGCACTGCCCGGCGAAGCGCAGCACTTGGCATGAGCCTGATCGAGGTCATGGTGTCGCTCGTGATCTTTTCGGTCGGTGTGCTCGGGCTGGTCAGGCTTCAGGCGCACGCGATCCAAGTGGATACACAAGCCGGCGACAGAAACCGCGCGGCGGATCTGGCCAACGAGGTCGTGACGCTGATGTGGACCAACCAGACCAGCGATCTTTCAAAGGATGCGCTGAAGGCATGGAACGCTCGCGTGGCAGACACCGCGCACGGGGGATTGCCCAGCGGCAAGGGCGTGGTGAGTGCGAAGGAGGGGGTGGCGACGGTCACGATCACCTGGCACCCCCCATGGCGCGCGGCGACCGAACCCGATCAAACATACCTGACACAGGTGGCGATCCCATGAACTTTGCCCATTCCTTGCGTCATCGCCAGCGGGGCGTCACGCTGATCGAGTTGATGGTTGCCTTGTTGGTGGGCCTGTTCCTGACGCTGGCGGTCTACATGGTGATGAGCAACTTCGAGTCGAGGCGACGCACCAACACCGCGGGCTCGGAACTCGACAAGGCAGGGGCACTGGCCATGGCGCAGATCGATCGCCAGCTGCGCAGCGCCGGCAGCGGGTTTGCACAGGCCGCCAGCTTTGCCTATGGTTGTGCGCTGCACGCGTCGAAGTCTGACCAACAGATTCTTCCGGCCAAAGATGCCCTCGCTGCACCGTTTGCCAGCGTGGACCCCGGAACCTTAGGCGTTTTTCGGCTGGCGCCGGCACTGATCCTTCCCGGGCAGACCACGCCCGGAGCCAGCGGCAAAGCGTCCGACGTGCTGGTGATCATGGCATCGGCGGCGGCCTGGGGCGGTGTTCCCGCGCCGTTCACCGAGGCCGCGCAAGCCGCTGCATTGACACTGGCCAACACCTTGCCGTTCTCTCGCAACGATCTGATGTTGCTCAGTGATGAGCAGCCCGCCGAAGCCGGTGGCGTGGCGCCTTGCCTGGTGACGCAGGTCAGCTCGTCGGCCACGACGGGCTCGGCCACCAACGCCCTGGCGTTGGCCGGCACCTGGTATTCCGCAACGGTGGACAAAACGGCTGTGACCGGTTATTCGGAAACCGGGACGGCGACCGTGCTGGGCAACGCCGGGTTGGGTCGACTGCCCGAATTCGTGCTCATGGGCGTGGGTGACAACAACACGCTCTATACGCACGACCTGCTCCAGACGACGGACACGCCCCTGCAGGCCACGGCCGAAGGCGTGTTCGAGCTGCACGCGCTCTATGGCATCGATACCAATACCGACAAGAAGGTTGACCTGTGGGTTTCGCCCACAGACAGCAAGTCGGGGTACGGGCTGTCCGATCTGTCGGACGGCAGCCTGGCGGCGGCGGGCAAGCTGCGAAACATCAAGGCGATCCGGGTCGGTTTGATTCTGCGAACGGCTCTGCCAGAGCGCGACGAAGTGTCCTCCGCAACGGTGACGTTGTTCAACGACATCAATGGCCTGACCCACACGCGTGACTTGACGTCCAGCGAGCGGCACTACCGCTACAGAACGCTGGAATCCACCATCCCTTTGCGCAACAACTTCCTGTGATGAAAACCGTGTTCTTTCGTCGCCAGGAGCAAGGCGTTGTACTCATCGGTACCTTGTTTGCCCTGGTCTTGTTGATGCTGGCCGCCGCCGCGATGCTGAGGTCGTCGGACATCTCGGCCATGTTGGCGGGCAACCTGTCGTTCCAGCGCGACCTCACCAACCAGGCCGAGCGAGGCTTCGCCGCGGCACGAAAACTCATGGGTTCTGGCGCATTGGCGACCGAGTCGGCACGGGAGTCGAGCCTGGCCTCGGGCAATTACGCGGCCGCGAGACTGACCACCAATGCCAGCGGAATACCCAAGGTCCTCACCAGCGAGAGCACCTACAAGGATGCGAAATATTCCGTCGCCGACATCAGCGAAAACGGCGTGACCGTGCGCTTCGTTATCGATCGTCAGTGCCTCGCCGCGGGCGCGTTCAACGAGGCCAATTGCGAGACCTCCGCCGGTTCATCAGACGCTTCCGGCTCCAGCTGGTTGCGCAAGCCCGGGAGCGAGAGGCGACCTTTGTACCGCGTCAGTGTCCGTGTGACGGGGCCGCGCAACACCCAAGCCTTCTTTCAATCGACGTTCGCGCTTTGAACGTTCAGCACAGCATCTCTGCCATGGAACAGCCACGCCTTTTTTCCTTTCGTATCGGCCGACACGCCAAGGCACTGCTGTGTGCCAGCCTGAGCGTTCTGTCATTGCTCGGGCCGGGCACGAGCCAGGCCGTGGACCTGGCCGACCAGCCCATGCTGTCCACCGTCAACGTGCCGGGCAACCTGATTCTGGCCCTGTCGGTGGAATGGCCGACGGCGACAACGCCTGCCTATAACAGCATCGACGGTAAAAAGATCATTCCCTACAACGCTTCCAACACCTACCTGGGGTACTTCGACCCGGAAAAATGCTACGTGTACGAAGCCGTCAACACGGGGGGGAAGGACTCGCCAGACTATTCGACCAGCTATTTCTCTCCGAGCTCGTTCGCGTCGAAACACAGCTGCAGTGGCAAGTGGAGCGGCAACTACCTCAACTGGGCGGCGATGCAGACCCTGGACGCGTTTCGATGGGTCATGACCGGGGGCTACCGCAGCACCGACACGAAAGACACCACGATTCTCACCAAGACCTACGCTGCGCAGAACAGCAGTTCGACGATTCCGAACAAGACCATTTCTGGATTGTCTTCGGTTTCTGGTGCGACACCATTGGCTTGGGACGCGGCTACCACCCGGCTGCGCGCCCTGGGAACGGCAATGCACATCACCAAGAGCGGGAGCATCGACGGCGAAACGACGGTTCCGGTCGACTACACCAACCCGGAGAAGGTGAGTGATAGCACCGTCTACCGCGTCTACATCAATGTCAAGGTGTGTGATGCGGGCCTTGGGCTGGAGAGCAATTGCACCAGTTACCCTTCGAAATATGCGAAACCGGAAGGGCTGATGCAGCAATACGCATCAAAGCTGCGCTACTCCGCCTTTGGTTACTACAACCACAATGGTTCAGCAAGCCATCAGCGCGATGGAGGGGTGATGCGGGCGGGGATGAAATTCATCGGCCCGAAGGCACCGGTTCCTGGCAAGCCTGCCATCACCAACGATGCGACGGAGTGGGACGCACAGACCGGCGTCATGCTCACCAACCCGGACAGCAGCGCTGCCACTCAAACCGAGGCTGATGCCAAGAAGGCGAATTACACCGTCTCCATCCCCAACAGCGGGGTCATGAATTACCTCAACAAGTTCGGCTATTCGGCCAAATCGTACAAGTCGCACGATCCGGTCAGCGAGCTTTACTATGCCGCGTTGCGTTACTTCAAGAAGCAGGGGAACCTGAATCAGTACACCGACTTGAAGGGGGCAGATTCCGCGGCAACGGCCAACACTTGGCTGGATGGGTTTCCTGCCATCACCGATTGGAAAGACCCGATTGCCTATACCTGTCAGAAGAACTTTGTCCTGGGCATCGGTGATGTCAACACACACCGGGACGCCAACCTCCCCGGCAGCACACTGCGCAGCAAAAGCACGTTGGATAGCACCAACCCGGCCGTCACGGACGATCCTGTCGACGTGGCGGCGGCCACCAACATGGTGGGGCAACTCGAGGGGCTCGACAAGCTCGGGGACAGATTCGTTGACCTCGGCGGACGTAGCTGCCTTACGACTGAATCGAAAGACGACGATCGCAGTTTGAATCGGTGCAACAGCTATTACCTGGCTGGCTTGGCCTATGACGCCCATACCAAAGACATACGGCCCGACCTGATCGGGTCGCAGACGGTCAACAGCTACTTCATGGATGTCCTTGAGAAGCAGAAATACGCTTCCAAGAACCAGTACTGGCTGGCTGCCAAGTACGGGGGCTTCAACGTTCCATCCGATTTCTCTCCCTACGCCTCCAGCAACGGGACCAGCACCATTGCCGAAAAGGACTGGTACACGTCTTCCGACACGATGGTGATCAGCGAGGACGAAACGGACAAGCGGCCGGACAATTATTTCCCCGGCAATCGCCCAGAGCTGATGAAGTCGGGTCTGACGGCGGCGTTCGCCAAGATTGTCAATGAGACCGAATCGGCCACCGGCACGGCGTTGTCCACGGTGTCGCCCAATGTGTCCAGTGCCGGGACCGCGAGCTATGCCGCATCCTACGACCCCACCAACTGGACGGGAGAACTGGTCGCTTATCAGCTCACCTACGACAGCAAGGGGAATCCGACCAGTGCCGAAAAATGGAATGCGAGGGCCTTGCTGAGCGCGTCCACGATGACCGAATCGAAGCGCAAGATCGTGACGTGTTGCAAGAAGAGCGGGGCCGCATTGCCTTTCACGTACGACGCCATGAAAGATGCGTCACTGATCAGCAGGACCGATCTCTCAAGCTTTGCCAAGGTACCGGGCGTTTCTGGGGACGCACAGTCGACCGAGAACTACATCAAGTACCTGCGTGGCGACACGAAACAGGAAGTGGCCAACGGTGGTGCCTACCGCACGCGGTCGTACCGGCTTGGCGACATCGTCAACGCCAAGCCCAATGCCGTGGGCAAGCCCGATTTCCCTTATTTCGACGTCTACAACCCGGGTTACAGCGCGTTCAAGACGACCCATGCCAAGCGTTCGACCGTGGTGTATGTCGGCGCCAATGACGGCATGCTGCATGCCTTTGACGGAAGCATCGACAAAACCGATTCCGGGAAGGAGCTGTTTGCCTACGTGCCCAGCTTTGTCTATGGCGACAAGAACACCGCCGCCACGTCCGGCCTGGCGGCCCTGGGCAACCCCAGCTACAGCCACCGCTACTATGTGGACGCGACCGCGGCCCACTTTGATCTCGACTTCTCAAAAACGCACGGTGCGGCCGACGCAAAAACGCGCGACTGGCGCACAGTGCTTATCGGCGGCTTGGGAAAGGGGGGCAAAGGCTACTTTGCGATCGATGTGACCGATCCCTCGGAATGGACCGATGAGTCGAAGGTGGCGAGCAAGGTTCTCTGGGAATTCACCGACGAGCGCATGGGTTACACCTACGGGCGACCCAGCGTGGTCAAGACCGCCAAATACGGTTGGGTGGTGCTGTTCACCTCGGGCTACAACAACAGCGACGGGAAGGGCTATTTCTTCATCGTCAATCCCGCCAACGGAGAGCTGCTCGAGGCAGTGGAAGCCCCAGGGGGATCAAGCTCCGATCCTCTGAACATCGGCGAGCACACCGCCTACGTGTCCAACTACAACGACATGACGGCGGACGCTGTGTACGCTGGCGACCTGGCGGGCAATGTCTGGCGGCTGGATCTCACAGGCAAGATTGGAACCTACGATGCACCGAAACTGATCGCCACCTTGGCCAATGCCAAGGACGTCGCGCAGCCGGTCAGTACCCGCCCATTGATCGAGGTGGAGCCCAACTCCGGCAAGCGCTATGTTCTCCTGGGTACCGGCAAGTTGCTGGCCGACAGTGATATCGCCAACGGCGACGTGCAGAGCCTCTACGCCATCGTCGACGGCACCGGCAAACATGGGGACTTCTACACCGGATCGACCTTGCCCACTGGTGTCATTTTTCCCGTCACGCGCTCGAAACTGGAAGAGAACAAAGACTTGCTGGTGGGCATTGGCAGTAAGCCGACCTCCAGCATGGGGTGGTACTTTGACTTGCCAGTCACCAAAGGCATTGCGCAGCGCGTGAACGTGAATCCGACCGCCAACCAGGGCGTGGTCGCGTTCGTGGCGAACCTTCCCAATGGGCAGGCATGCTCGCCAGGCGGCGTCGGTGCCCTCTACGCCACGGCCTTTGCGGATGGCAAGACCGTGCTGACGGGCACGGATGGCAAGGCCGTTGCCTGGTTGTCGCCCACCAATGGGGTGCTGACGGATGTCGCGATTCAGCGTGTGGACGATAACCTGCGGCTCATCGTCGGCGGCAACGATGCCAATGGGGACCCGACCGTTGCGAAGGCTCCTGCCAAGCTGACGACCGCATCTGGCCTGAAACAAATGAACTGGCGCGGTGTGACTTCGTCGAAGTGACATGGGTCTCGGTGCCCGCATTTGCATCACGGCCATGGTATTGGCGCTTCACGTTGCCGCCATCGCCTGGTGGGGGGGGCAGCGCGTCGTCCGGCCATTGGCTCCGAACGGGCCCCTGTTCGTGCAGGCCCGTATGTTGCCGGAGGGGGGTGGTCGGTCGGCTGCGGTTCCAGCTCCGGCCATGGCCTCACCCAGATCCAACCCCAAGAGCGAGGCATTGGCAGGAGGGCAGGCCACCGTTTCAGTGGCTTCTTCATTGCCCAAGGCCGACAATGTGACCCAGGAAGTTGCCGGGGAGGGACTGCGAGCCCCCATGCCACGGTCGGCCCCAGACCTGGAGCAGCTTCAAGGCCTGACGTTCTCTGGACTGCCGATCCGCCTGCGGCTGGTCATCGACGACCTTGGTCAGGTCCGTGACGTGATCGTGCTCTCTTCGTCGGAAGCGCCCGAGGTGATGGAGGCTATCAGCCGGGTGCTTTCACACACAGCGTTTGTTCCCGCGCGCCGGGACGCGGTCGATGTGGCGACCGAAATGGACATTGAGCTGTTCTTCGGCCCCGGGGCCTGAAAAGGGTGGTTCAAGGCGCCGGTTGGGCGGCGACCTTCCTGGTGGCCGCTTTTGCCGGGGTCTTCAAGGCGGGTTGGGCCGGCTTGCGGGGAGCGGCTTTTGCGGCGGGTTTTGTTGCGGTCTTCGTGGCAGCTTTGGGTGCGGCTTTGGGCGCTGCGGCCTTCACAGCGGTTTTTTTCACCACCGGCGTTGCCGTTGCCTTGGGGGTTGCGGGTTTGGCCGCCGCGGGCACCGAAGGGATCGCGGTCGTCGGAGCGGGCGGTGCGGCTTTGGCGGATGCCTTGGCGGGGCCCTTGCCCTTGGCGCTGGGGCGGCCCGTCTTGAGGGTGGGCACGGCGGCCAGGGCGGACTTGAAGGCGCCGTCGTTCAGGCCCTTGAGCACGGTGAGGCCGGCGCGCAGCAATTCACTTTTCTTCACCGAGGTGCCCAGCGCGATGGCGCGGGTCTTGAGCAGGTCGATGACGGCGTATTCGGCCTTGGGGATGGTGAAACTGTCGCGCACGAGTTTGGGGGTCTTGGCGGTGTTCTTGCTGGCCATGGGGAAGCTCCATAAAGGTATAAACGGTATATACAGTTTATAACAATATCGGAACCGCCTCTCGGCGCGGTCCGGGCGGGCAGGGCGGCCATGCCGCTGGCGCAGGCCCCGGCATCACCGCCTCACGGCATCACCGGATGTCCGCGGTGAACTTCCAGGCCGTTTTTTGCCAGGCCAGCACCTCTTCTCCCAGCAGCCAGGCCGACTGTGGGTAGCGCTTGGCCCAGCCCGGGTTGGTGGCGAGTCTGAACGCGCCGGGCTTGAAGCTGAGCTTCACCGACTCGTGTTCGGGCATCTGGCGCGCATGGCACAGCAGCACCGCCAGCCGCAGGCTCATGAGCTGTTTGGCGAACAGCTCGTCGCCCAGCGCCTGCTCCAGCTTGCGCAGCTTGCCGCGCTGGCCCAGCACCAGCTGGCTCATGCGGTGCAGTTCGGGGAAGGAAAAGCCGGGTGCGTCCACGTTGTCCAGGATGTAGGCGCCGTGGTGGTACGAGCGATCGTGCGAGATGTGGGTGCCGATCTCGTGCAGGCGCGCGGCCCAGGCCAGCTTCTGCGAATAACGTTCGTTCTGCGCGTCCACCGCGGCGATCTGGGAGAACAGGGCGGTGCTCACCGTGCTGACCCGCTGCGCCTGGGCTTCGTCAACGGAAAAGCGCTCGGCAAGCCAGCGCACGGTGCGCTCGCGCACGTCGCCGCCGTGGGTGTCGCGGTCGATCAGGTCGTACAGGGCGCCCTGGCGCAGCGCGCCCTGCGCGGGCAGCATCTGCTGGATGTCGAACAGGTCAAAGATGGCGCGCAACACGCTCACGCCGCCGCCCAGCACGGCCCGGCGGTCGTCCTTGAGCCCGTCGAGCCGGACCTGTTCCAGGTTGCCGGCCTTGATCAGCCGCTCCACCAGCCAGTCCAGCCCGGAACGGGTGATCACGCCGGAGGCCCAGCCGTTGGCGGCCAGGATGTCGGCCACCGCGCCCACCGTGCCCGAGGAGCCGTAGGCCACGTTCCATTCCGAAGGAGGGAAGGTGTCCAGCGCCTCGTCGAGCACCGCCTTGGCCGCGACTTCGGCGGTCTTGAAGGTGGGGGCGGTGAACTGGCCCTTGGGGAAGTAGCGCGTGGACCAGGCCACGCTGCCCAGCCGGTACGACTCCATGCGGCGGGCTTCGTAGCCTTCGCCCAGGATCATTTCGGTGGAGCGCCCGCCGATGTCCACCACCATGCGCTTTTCGTCGGATTGCGGCAGCAGGCGCGATACGCCCTGGTAGATCAGCCGGGCTTCTTCGTGGCCCGAGATGACTTCGATGGCAAAGCCCAGGATGGCTTGTGCGTTGCGCAGGAATTCGTCGCGGTTCTTGGCTTCGCGCAGGGTCTGCGTGGCCACGGCGCGCACCTGCTGTTTCTTGAAACCGTGCAGACGCTCGGCAAAGCGGGCCAGGCACTCCCAGCCGCGCTGCATGGAGGCCTGGTTCAGCACCTTGTTTTCGTCCAGGCCGCTGCCCTGGCGGACGGTCTCTTTCAGGTATTCGATGCGTTCGATGTGGCCCGAGTGGAAGCGGCCGATTTCGAGCCGGAAGCTGTTGGAGCCGAGGTCGATCGCGGCCAGGAGGGTTCCGTTTTGCATAGGGAGAGATGACCACGGCGGCTCCCGTGGGGGCCGGTGGTCCGGGAAGTCGGATGAGGAGCCCGGATTGTGACGCATGGAGTGCACCCCCAGCGCCCACGGTCGCCCGCGCGGGCGTGCGGAAAATTGAAACCGTTTGTCTGCGTCGCGGCCCCGGACGGTCGCAGCGGGCTGCCGGCTGCGACGAACCTTGCACCCCGGCCCAAGCCGTGGTGACCCGGCTTGACGCAGCGCGCGGGCGTGCGATGCTCGGTGCATCGCGCCACCTGAACATCCGCATGAACACCGGCCACGACCATCACCACGACCACGCGCCCGCCAACTTCAGCCGGGCCTTTGCCATCGGCATCGGGCTCAACACCGTCTTCGTGGTGATCGAAGCGTTTTATGGCTGGAAGATCAATTCGTTGGCGCTGCTGGCCGATGCCGGGCACAACCTGAGCGATGTGGCCGGGCTGGTGCTGGCCTGGGGTGGGGCGCTGGCGGGCAGGCTGCGCCCCAACGCCCGCCATACCTACGGCTGGAAGCGCGGCGGCATCATGGCCGCCCTTGCCAACGCGTTGCTGCTGCTGGTGGCCATTGGTGCGCTGGCCTGGGAAGCGGTGGGGCGCCTGATGTCCCCCGACCCGCTGGCGGGCGCCGAAGGGGTGACCATCATGGCGGTGGCGGGGGTGGGCATTGTGGTGAACACGGTCACCGCGCTGCTGTTCATGCGAGGCGGCGAAAGGGACCTGAACATCCGCGGCGCCTTTCTGCACATGGCGGCGGACGCGCTGGTGTCCGTCGGTGTGGTGGTGGCGGGCGCGCTCACCTTGTGGATGGGCTGGGCCTGGCTGGACCCGGTGGTGAGCCTGGTGATTGCGGCGGTGATCCTGTTCGGCACCTGGACGCTGTTTCGTCAGTCGCTGCACCTGCTGTTTGACGGTGTGCCCGACAGCGTGGACCTGATGGCCGTGCGCCAGAGCCTGCTGGACCTGCCCGGGGTGACGCAGGTGCACGACCTGCACGTCTGGGCCATGGGCACCTCGCAGATCGCCATGACGGCGCATCTGGTGACCCCCAAGGGCCACCCGGACGATGCGTTCTACCGCGCCGCCACCGATCTGCTGCACGAGCGCTTCGAGATCACCCACGTGACGCTGCAGGCCGTGCGCGAGCCCTTCATGCCGCTGTGCGGCGACGTGCGCCCCCTGTGACGCATCCAGCCGGCGCGCCCGGCCGGCACGATTGGGTACCCCGCGTCAACGAGCGGGTCAGCGAGCGGCCTTGACCGGCCGCCCCGCCGTGTCCACCACCGGCTCGCCGTCTTCCTTGGCAAATGCGCCGCGCTGCGGCTGGGGCAGGATGTCCAACACCTGTTCGGACGGGCGGCACAGGCGGGTGCCGAGCGGCGTGACCACGATGGGCCGGTTGATCAGGATCGGGTGGGCCAGCATGGCGGCGATCAGCTCTTCGTCGCTGCGCCGGGGATCGTCCAGCCCCAGCTCTTTGCACAGGGCTTCCTTGCTGCGCATGAGGTCGCGAACGCCCAGGCCGCTGTCGGCGATCAGCCGCAACAGGGTCGCGCGGTCGGGCGGGGTTTTCAGGTACTCGATCACCTCGGGTTCGGTGCCGCTGTTGCGGATCATGGCCAGCGTGTTGCGGGAGGTTCCGCATTTCGGATTGTGGTAAATCGTGACTTTGCTCATGGGGGCTCCAGATGGGTTGCGCAGTGTATCGGCCCGCGGCCCGTGTTGCAGGGTCCGTTTTTTTCGGCGGGGAGGGGCGGCCACGTCGATTCGGGAAACGGTCTTGTGAATGTCACAGAGATGTCACATTGACTCCCTAGAGTCCGGGTTGTGAATCTGCTTCAACCAACGCGAGGACTTCCATGAACACCAAACGCACCCTGCTGAAAACCATCGCCGCTGCGGCATTCGCCTCCATGGCCATGGGCTCGGCCCTGGCCGCCGACATCACCGGTGCCGGCGCCACCTTCCCGTTCCCGGTCTACGCCAAGTGGGCCGAAGCCTACAAGGCAGCCACCGGCACGGGTCTGAACTACCAGTCCATCGGCTCTTCGGGTGGTCTCAAGCAGATCCGCGCCAAGACCGTGACCTTCGGTGCCTCGGACGCCCCGGTCAAGGGTGAAGAGCTGGACAAGGACGGCATGGTCCAGTTCCCGGCCATCATCGGTGGCACCGTGCCCGTGGTGAACCTGGAAGGCTTCAAGCCGGGCGAGTTGCGCGTGACCGGCCCCGTGCTGGCCGACATGTTCCTGGGCAACATCAGCAACTGGAACGACCCCAAGCTGGCCGCACTGAACCCGGGCAAGAAGCTGCCCGACCAGGCCATCACCATCGTGCACCGCGCCGATGGTTCGGGCACCACCTACAACTGGACCGACTACCTGACGACCATCAGCAAGGATTGGGCGGACAAGGTCGGCAAGGGCGCCGCCGTCAAGTGGCCCGCCGCTTCGTCGGTGGGTGGCAAGGGCAACGAAGGCGTGGCCGCCAACGTGAACCGCGTCAAGGGTGCGCTGGGTTACGTGGAATACGCCTACGTGAAGAAGAACAAGATGAACTTCATGCAGCTGCAGAATGCCGAAGGCAAGTACGTCAGTCCTGACGACAAGACCTTCGCCTCCGCCGCGGCCGGCGCTGACTGGTTCAGCGTGCCGGGCATGGGCGTGTCCATGGTGAACGCCAAGGGCGCCGAGAGCTGGCCCGTCAGCACCGCTTCGTTTATCCTGATGTACAAGCAGCCTGCCGACAAGGTGGCGTCCGCCGAAGCGCTCAAGTTCTTCGACTGGGCCTTCAAGAACGGCAAGCAGCTGGCTTCCGACCTCGATTACGTGCCGCTGCCCGACTCCCTGACCGATCAGATCCGCGCCAAGGTCTGGAACCAGGTCCAGAAATAAACCGGACCGGGTAAGAAGACATCCGCCGGCCGGCGCTGAGCTCGCCGGCGGATGCTGTTTTGTGGTGGGTTCGAAGCCAACCGACGGGAGTCAACATGAGCATGGGAACTACCATGAATGCGCCAAGCATGCCCCTTGAAACGGGCAACCCCAACATGGTGTCGATCGCCAGAAGGCAACGACTCCAGGACATCGTCTTTCACCGTTTGACCCAGGGCTTTTCGCTGCTGGTGCTGATGGCCCTGCTGGGCATCATCGTTTCGCTGTTCATCAACGCCTGGCCGGCGTTCCAGAAATTCGGCCTGAAGTTCATCTGGTACGTTGAGTGGGACATCATCAACGAAGAGTTCGGTGCCGCGATCGCCATCGTGGGCACCCTGGCCAGCGCCACCATCGCGCTGCTGATCGCCGTGCCGCTGGCCTTCGGCATCGCGCTGTTCCTGACCGAAACCTGCCCCACCTGGCTGCGCCGCCCGCTGGGCACCGCCATCGAGCTGCTGGCGGCCGTGCCGTCCATCATCTACGGCATGTTCGGTCTGTTCGTGTTCGCGCCGCTGTTCGCCGACTACGCCCAGGTGCCGATGCAGAACGTGCTGGGTGGCATGCCGCTGATCGGTTTCCTGTTCGGCGGCAGCACCAACGGTTTCGGCATTCTGGCCGCGGGCATCGTGCTGGCGTTCATGGTGCTGCCTTTCGTGGCGGCGGTGATGCGCGACGTGTTCGAGATCGTGCCACCCATCCTGCGCGAATCGGCCTACGGCCTGGGCTGCACGACCTGGGAAGTGGTGCGCAAGGTGGTGCTGCCTTACACGCAAAAGGGCGTGATCGGCGGGGTCATGCTGGGGTTGGGCCGTGCGCTGGGCGAGACCATGGCGGTCACCTTCGTGATCGGCAACGCCAACCGCATGCCCACCTCGCTGTTTTCACCCGGCACCTCGATCGCGTCCACGCTGGCCAACGAGTTTGGTGAGGCGGCCGACTTCCACATCTCCGCGCTGTTCGCGCTGGGTTTCCTGCTGTTCGTCATCACCTTCATCGTGCTCGGCCTGGCCAAGTGGATGCTGTTGCGGGCCGAAAAGGCCAAGGGTCTCTGACACTCCCATACCCACACAAGAACATGGAACTCAATCAATCGCTCTACCGCCAGCGCCGCTGGACCAACGCCATCGGTCTGACCCTGTCAATGGCGTCCATGGCGCTGGGCCTCGCGGTGCTGTTGTGGATTCTGGTCGTGCTGTTCAGCAACGGCGTTGCCGCGCTCGACTGGAACATGTTCACCCAGTCCACCCCCGCGCCGGGCACCGAAGGCGGTGGCCTGGCCAACGCCATCGTCGGCAGCCTGCTGATGGTCGGTTTTTCGGTGCTGGTGTCCACCCCGATCGGCATCTTGGCCGGGGTGTACCTGGCCGAATACGGCGACCAGAGCAAGACCGCCGAGCTGACCCGCTTCGTCACCGACATCATGCTGTCGGCACCTTCCATCGTGCTGGGTCTGTTCGTGTATGCCATCGCGGTGGCCACGGTGGGCACCTTCTCGGGCTGGGCCGGCACGCTGGCGCTGTCGCTGATCGCCGTCCCGGTGGTCGTGCGCACCACCGAAAACATGCTGCGCCTGGTGCCCGGCAGCCTGCGCGAAGCGGCCTTCGCGCTGGGCGCGCCGCGCTGGAAGGTCGCCACCATGGTGACCTTGCGCGCGGCCCGCAGCGGCGTCATGACCGGCCTGTTGCTGGCCGTGGCCCGCATCAGCGGCGAAACCGCGCCGCTGCTCTTCACCGCGCTGAACAACCAGTTCTTCAGCACCGACATGAGTCGCCCCATGGCCAACCTGCCGGTGGTGATCTTCCAGTTCGCGATGAGCCCGTACGACAACTGGATCCGCCTGGCCTGGGGCGGCGCGCTGCTCATCACCCTGTCGGTGCTGGTGCTCAACATCGTGGCCCGTGTGTTCCTGCGCGAGAAGAACACCGCCTGAGGCCCGTCCACCTGGCCACCGCTACCGCCATATTCCATTTCTTCTGGATCTGACCCATGACCAACACCGCCACGCCCGCCAGGAACGCGCTGGAACTGCGCAACCTGAATTTTTTCTACGGCAAGTTCCAGGGCCTCAAGCAGGTCAACATGAACATCGAGGAACGCAAGGTCACGGCCTTCATCGGCCCGTCGGGCTGTGGCAAGTCCACACTGCTGCGCACGCTCAACCGCATGTACAGCCTGTACCCGGGCCAGCGCGCCGAAGGCCAGATCAACTTCTACGGCCAGAACATCCTGGACGACAAGCAGGACATCAACCTGCTGCGCGCCCGCATCGGCATGGTGTTCCAGAAGCCCACACCGTTCCCGATGTCGATCTACGACAACATCGCCTTCGGCGTGAAGCTCTACGAGAATCTGAGCAGCGACGACATGGACGACCGGGTCGAGTGGGCGCTGACGAAGGCGGCCCTGTGGAACGAGGTGAAGGACAAGCTCAACCAGAGCGGCCTGTCGCTCTCCGGCGGCCAGCAGCAGCGCCTGTGCATCGCGCGCAGCGTGGCGGTCAAGCCCTCGGTGCTGTTGCTCGATGAGCCGACCTCGGCGCTGGACCCGATCTCCACCGGCAAGGTGGAAGAACTGGTGCACGAGCTCAAGCAGGACTACACCATCGCCATCGTCACGCACAACATGCAGCAGGCCGCGCGCTGCAGCGACTACACCGCCTACATGTACCTGGGTGAGCTGATCGAATTCGGTGCCACCGAACAGATCTTCTTCAAGCCCACCAAGACAGAGACCGAGGACTACATCACCGGACGGTTCGGCTGACATGGCCCAACGTTCATCCATTCGTGTAACGGGAGTGCTTTCATGAGCGACAAACACATCTCCAGCCAGTTCGACGCGGAACTGAACTCCATCTCCACCCACGTCCTGGAAATGGGCGGGCTGGTCGAATCGCAGCTGCACCAGGCGGTGTACGCGCTGGTCAACCTGAGCACCGAGTCGGCCGACCAGGTGCTGGCCAATGAGGCAAAAATCAACCAGATGGAAATGCAGATCGATCACGAGATCATCTCCACCATCGGCCGGAGGCAACCCACGGCGCGCGATCTGCGCTTTCTGATGGCCATTTCGCGCACCACGCAGAACCTGGAGCGCGCCGGTGACGAGGTGGCGCGCATCGCGCGCATGGTCAAATCGATCATCCAGAGCGGCTCGCCGCGCAATCTGCCGAGCAAGGAGCTGCGCGTGGCGGCCGATCTGGCCGCGGCTCTGCTGCGCAAGACGCTGGATTCGTTCGCCCGGCTCGACACCGCCATGGCCGTGTCCATCATCAAGGAAGATCACCAGATCGACGACGAGTACAACGGCTTCATGCGCAAGCTGATCACCTACATCATGGAAGATCCCCGGACGATCTCGCCCAGCCTGGACCTGCTGTTCCTGGCCAAGTCGATCGAGCGCGTGGGCGACCACGCGAAGAACATCGCCGAGCAGATCATCTTCATCGTGATGGGCGAGGACGTGCGCCACACGTCCATGGACAAGGTGGAGTCGGTGGTCGGATGAGCAAGAGAACACCCCCCGCGCCGCTCCGCGTCTCCCCCCTGGGTGGAGGGCGCCAGCCGCAGCCCGTCCTGAATCAGGGGTTTCTGTCGTGAGAAAACTGCCACGCGTGCTGGTCGTGGAGGACGAGCCGGCGATCGCCGAGTTGATCGCCGTCAACCTGCGGCACAACGGGTTTGCACCCACCGTGGTGTTCGACGGCGCGGCGGCTCAGCGCGAGGTCGATGCGGTGCTGCCCGACGTGATCCTGCTCGACTGGATGCTGCCCGGCGAGAGCGGAGCCACACTGGCGCGCCAGTGGCGCAAGCAGGAGCGCACCAAGACCGTGCCGATTCTCATGCTGACCGCGCGCAGCGACGAGTCCGACAAGGTGCAGGGACTCGATGCCGGGGCGGACGACTACATCACCAAACCGTTCTCCACCCAGGAACTGCTCGCGCGCATCCGCGCCGTGCTGCGCCGCCGCGCGCCCGAGATCGTGAAAGACTCGGTGCAGGTGGGCGATCTGTCCCTGGACGCGGGCACCTACCGCATCACGTTTCGCGGGGCCGAACTCAAGGTCGGTCCGACCGAATTCAAGCTCCTGCACTACCTCATGAAGCACGCTGAGCGGGTGCACACCCGTGGTACGCTGCTTGACAAGATCTGGGGAGATCATGTCTTCATCGAGGAGCGAACCGTGGACGTGCATGTCAAACGTTTGAGGGAATCACTGGGCGAAGCCGCGGGCATGGTGGAGACCGTGCGCGGCGCTGGCTACCGCCTCACGGCGTTGAACTCCACGGGACGTCCGGCCCAGGGCACAGACACCGCCACCGCATGACGCGGCGTGCGATCGAGCTGCTGCTCCTGGTGGCGCTGGGAGCGGTGTGGGGCTGGGCCCACGACGCAGCGGCCTGGACGTTTGCCGGTGCCCTGGTGGGTGCGCTGGTCTGGAGCATTTTCGACGGCCTGCGTGCACGCAGCGTGCTGCGCTGGCTCAACAAGGCCGATGCCTCACGTTCCCCCCATGTGTCGGGCACTTGGGGCGAACTGGTCGAACGCTGCCGCAAGCTGATCAAGAAACTGGAGAAGAAGGCGCAGAACAGCGACGCCCGGCTGGAGGATTTCCTCGCCGCCATCCAGGCCTCGCCCAACGGCGTCGTGCTGCTGGATTCCGCAGGGCGCATCGAGTGGTCCAACCTCACCGCGGCGGCCCATCTGGGCTTCGACCCCCAGCGCGATCTGGGCCAGTACGTGCGCAACATGGTGCGCGCGCCGGCGTTCACGGCCTACATGGCCGGTGGCGATTTCAGCCACGAGATACAGATCGATGGCCCGGGTGTGCGCCCCTCGCAGCCGGCGAAGATATCGCTGCAGATCCACCCATACGGCAAGAAGCGCAAGCTTGTGCTCACGCGCGATGTCACCGCCGTGCAGTTGGCCGAAGCCATGCGCCGCGATTTCGTGGCCAACGTGTCGCACGAGATCCGCACGCCGCTCACGGTGCTCAGCGGCTTCGTGGAAACCATGCAGAGCATTCCGCTCGAAGAGGACGATCGCGCGCGCTACCTGGGCCTGATGAGCCAGCAGGCGCAGCGCATGCAGACGCTGGTGAGCGATCTGCTCACGCTCTCACGCCTGGAAGGCAGTCCGGCGCCGGGGCCGGGCGAGTGGATTGACAGCGGGGAACTGCTCACGCACGTGATTCAGGAGGCGCAGGGCCTGACGCAGGCGATTGCACAGCCGCCACACGAGATCCGCGCCGTTGCTTCGACCCCGTTCTGGGTCTCGGGCGCCAAGACCGAGCTGCTCAGCGCCATGTCCAATCTGCTCAGCAACGCGGTGCGCTACACACCCGGTGGCGGCCAGATTGAGGCTGGCTGGCGTTTGCGGCCCGATGGCGGGGGCGAGTTTTTCGTCACCGACACGGGCCCGGGCATCGCGGCCGAACACCTGCCGCGCCTGACCGAGCGCTTTTACCGTGTGGACCGCAGCCGTTCACGCGAAACCGGCGGCACCGGCCTGGGCCTGGCCATCGTCAAACACGTGACCCAGCGCCATGGCGGTCAGGTGGAGGTGCAGAGCACGCCGGGGCAGGGCTCGACCTTCCAGGTGGTGCTACCCGCTTCGCGTGTGCGCGAGCGGGTCACCGGCTGAGGCAAGCATCCGCGCTCAGCCGCCAACCCGTCGGTAGATCAAAAGACTTTCCTTGTTGTCGGTGAGTCGGCGCACCTTGGCCCGGTAGGCCCATTGTGTGAGGGTGATCCGCTCGTCCAGCGTGGGTTGGCTCGCGGGTGCCACCACCAGCATGCGACAGGCCGGGGCCGGCCCGCTGGTGCTCCGCACCAGCCGCAGGCGGCCGTGGTATTGCAGCGCC
Source organism: Hydrogenophaga taeniospiralis (assembly GCF_020510445.1). Classification (NCBI taxonomy): domain Bacteria; kingdom Pseudomonadati; phylum Pseudomonadota; class Betaproteobacteria; order Burkholderiales; family Comamonadaceae; genus Hydrogenophaga; species Hydrogenophaga taeniospiralis. Next base: position 3,783,077 of record NZ_JAHBAG010000001.1, on the reverse strand, counting down.
GCGATCTGGGCCTGTGTGAGCCCATCGGCGATCACGCAGCTGCCCGCGGGCACCATGCTGGCGATGCGGCGCGAAATCGGGCCGTAGCTGCGTCCGAAGTCGAGCAGCGGCAGCCACAAGGTCATGAGCAGCAGCCAGCACAGCGTGCTGCCCGCGGCAGGCAACACCAGGCTTTTCCAGATGGCCTCGCGGTGCTGGCCGACACGCCAGGCCACCAGCCAGACCCAGGCGGCGGAGGCCAGCAGGGCCAGCCCGAACAGCAGCCAGGAAAACTCGGGCACAAAACCCGGGGCCAGCCGTGCCACGTTGGCCGCCGGTTTGGCGGGCATGCCGGTCTGCATGGCGAACCAGATCACCCAGATGATCAGGGCGCAACCGGTGAAGAAGATCAATGTGAACCAGTCGATCAGCGCCGACATGCTGCGTCGCAGCGTGGGCAGCGCAAACGCGGCCAGTGCGGCCAGCGCAGGCAGGGCCAACAGCAGCGTGCGGTCGTGCCGTTCGGACAGGGCGCTGGCGGCCACGCCCACCAGTGTGGCCCACAAGGGCAGGGCCACGTGGGGCCGGAAAAGCTGGCGGCGCCAGCGCCACAGCGTCCAGAGCACCAGAGGCCAGGCGGGCCAGGTGAACCACACCAGCAGGCGCCCCCAGCTGGGCCAGTTCATCGGATCGGGCAGGGTCGGCAGGCTGGGCATGGGCATCTGCCCCGCCAGTGACGACACGGCCAACACGATCACGAGCAGTGCGACGGACCACAGCCATGGGTCCGCCCAAGGGGGAGCGGCGGCGCCCAAGGAGCCGCCGTCGGACTCCGCTCTGGCCTGCGTCTGGCGGGCCACCAACACAATCACCAGAAGGCCGCTCCCCAGCAGGATCATGGTCCAGGGCGCACCACTGAACACCAGGCCCAGTGCGGCCAGTCCCCACACCAGCACCGCGCGCCACGGGTGGCGCGATGTCACATGCGCTAGGCTGGCCGCTGCATAGAGCATGGCCGAAACCATGGCCAGGCGGGCCAGATCGGGTGTGGTTTCGTGTGAAAGCTGGGCCAAGCCCAGGCAGGCCACCAGGGCCAGCAGTCCGGCGTCGGCCAGGGCGCGCGCGTAGTCCAGCGGGTTGGCCTCACCGCCGAACGCGAAGCTCACCGGCTGAGCCGCCGGCTGGCGGGCCAGGTGGTAGACGCTGTACCAGGTGCAGATCAGGGTCAGGGCCAGCAACAGCGCAAAAGGAACGCGCGCAGCGAGGTCGGCGGGCAGCAGCGGCAACCACTGGATGAAGATGGCGCCCAGCCAGTAGGGCAGGGGGCCGGCCTCTTCCACCGCCCAGCCCAGGACCTGAGGCTGCCACCAGCCGCTGTGGCCGGCCGCCATCTCCAGCATCACGCCGAATGCCGTCACGTCGGCGTTCTTCCAAGGCTCGCGCCCCAGGAAACCGGGCAGCACGTAGGCGACGCAGAACAGGATGAGTGCAAGCCGGGGCAGGCGGCGCACGGCCGTCTGACTGACGATGGCGGGGGTGGTCGGGTTCACTGCGGGGAATATACAGGGCTCAAGAGGGCGGACAAGGCTTGGCCGGGTGTCCTGGTAGCGGGTGTCGCCTGGCCTTTTTCAGAGAGATGTCAGAGAGACAGTGCAAAAAAAAGCAGCCGGGGTGACCGGCTGCTTTTGCAGGAGACTGCAGGAACCCAGAGGTTCCAGACTGCGGCCAGCTTATTTGGCGGCCGGGGTTCCCTTGCCGTAGCGGTTGCGGAAACGTTCCACGCGACCACCCATGTTGTCCACGCTCTTCTGCGTACCGGTGTAGAAGGGATGCGACTCGCTGGAAGTATCGAGCTTGTACAGCGGCAGTTCGCGGCCGTCTTCCAGCTTGATCATTTCCTTCGTGTTGGCGCAGGAGCGCGTCACGAACTGGAAGTTGTTCGACAGGTCCACGAAACAGACTTCGCGGTAGTTGGGGTGAATGCCGTCTTTCATGACGTTTCCTTGAGGTCAGGTGCGGCAGCCGCAACGGAACCATTCCGCTGTACTTGTCGCAAATTAATAAAGCCGCTGATTATAGCCTGGAGAATGGACCTGGCCAGAGCGAGATGCCTGAAACCCAGAACACCGCGGAACCGGCTTTGCCGGGCCGCAGGTGTTGCCCCCTGGGGGGTGACGCCGAAGGCGGCGCGGGGGGAGCTTTATCCACCCCGTCGCATCATGTCGAAGAACTCGGAGTTGTTCTTGGTCGACTTCATGCTCTTCAAGACCATCTCCATGGCCTCGATTTCGTCCATGTTGTACATGAACTGCCGCAGGATGCGGGTCTTCTGCAGGATCTCGGGCTGCAGCAGCAGTTCTTCACGGCGGGTGCCGCTGCGGTTGAGCTGGATCGAGGGGAAGACGCGCTTTTCGTACAGGCGGCGGTCGAGGTGGATTTCGCAGTTGCCGGTGCCCTTGAATTCTTCAAAGATCACTTCGTCCATGCGGCTACCGGTGTCGACCAGCGCGGTGGCGATGATGGTGAGCGAGCCGCCTTCCTCGATCTTGCGGGCGGCGCCAAAGAAGCGCTTGGGGCGCTGCAGGGCGTTGGCGTCGACGCCACCGGTCAGCACCTTGCCGGACGAGGGCAGCACGTTGTTGTAGGCGCGGGCCAGGCGGGTGATCGAGTCGAGCATGATCACCACGTCTTTTTTCAGTTCGACCAGGCGCTTGGCGCGCTCGATCACCATCTCGGCCACGTGCACGTGGCGCGCGGCGGGCTCGTCGAAGGTGGATGCAATGACCTCGCCGCGCACGGTGCGCTGCATTTCGGTCACTTCTTCCGGGCGTTCGTCCACCAGCAGCACCATCAGTTCCACCTCGGGGTGGTTGGCGGTGATGGCGTGGCAGATGTGCTGCATCATGACCGTCTTGCCGCTCTTGGGCGGTGCCACGATCAGGGCGCGCTGGCCGCGGCCGATGGGGGCGATGATGTCGATGACGCGACCGGTGATGTTCTCGTCGCTTTTGATGTCGCGTTCCAGGCGCATCTGTTCCTTGGGGAACAGCGGCGTCAGGTTCTCGAACATGATCTTGTGCTTGTTGTCCTCGGGGGGCAGGCCGTTGATCTTGTCGAGCTTGTTCAGCGCGAAATAGCGCTCGCCGTCCTTGGGGATGCGCACCTCGCCCTCGATCATGTCGCCGGTGTGCAGATTGAATCGGCGGATCTGGCTGGGCGAAATGTAGATGTCGTCGGTGCTGGCGGTGTAGCTGGTGTCCGGCGCGCGCAGGAAACCAAAACCATCGGGCAGAACCTCGAGCACACCGTCGGCGTTCACCAGTTCGCCGCCCTTGGCGCGCTTCTTGATGATGGCAAACATGAGTTCCTGTTTGCGCATGCGGCCAGTGTTCTCGATCTCAAGTGCTTCAGCCTGCTTGAGGACTTCAGACACGTGCAGTGCCTTGAGTTCGTTGAGGTGCATGGAATTCACTCCGTGAGGGAGTTGAGTCAAAAAATCGGGGGAGGGGGCGCTGGCGTCCGGTTGTCGGACGGTACGCAATGAGAGGGCTGGTCTTTGTCTGGCCAGCGATGCCGCAAATTATGACAGGAAAAGTGCAGCCCGGAAATCAAGGCCCGGGCATTGCACCTGGGCGGGTCTTGCGGGCTGCGGGCCGACGATCAGGCGAGTTGCTGGTCGATGAAGGCGGTGAGCTGGGCCTTGCTCATGGCGCCCACTTTGGTGGCGGCCAACTGGCCATCCTTGAACAGCATCAGCGTGGGGATGCCGCGGATGCCGAACTTGGCGGGCACATCGCGGTTGTCGTCCACGTTCATCTTGGTGACCTTGAGTTTGCCGTCGTACGAGCCGGCCACTTCGTCCAGGATCGGGGCAATCATCTTGCAGGGGCCGCACCACTCGGCCCAGAAGTCGACCAGCACGGGAGCCTGTGCGTCGAGCACATCGGCCTGGAAGCTTGCATCAGAAACGTGTTTGATCAGGTCGCTGGCCATGATTCATCCTAAGAACGTTGAACAGGGAGGTTAAAGTTTGGGCACGCGCATCACAGGCCGGTATGTACCGCACATACCCCCAGGGGCGTGATTCGCTCCATTGTGACAGAAACCCCCGATCCATGACGCCTGCCAGCCTGTTCCCAGAACCCGGTGACGCCACTGCGGGCCTGTCCGGTGCCGGGCCCACGCCACACCCTGTGTCGTTGCGTTGGGACGCGGTGATCGCACGCATCGAAACGTCCATGGACCGGTGCCAGGCCGACGCCGGTCGCACCCTTGTGCTGGTGCCGTACGCCCAGCTCATGGACGCCGGGCGGCGCGCCTGGGCGCAGGCCCACCCCAGCGGTTTCCCTCCCCGGTTCGAGTCCAGCCGCAACTGGGCCGCGTCGCTGCAGCCGTTCCTGCCGGGTCCGACCGATCTCTGCATGGACATGGCGCGCGACAGCCTGGTGGCGGCCGCTTTCATTGACCGCGTGGCCCAGGGTCGCACCGATCCGTCGTTGCGCTCGGTCATGGTGGCCCGCCTGGTGGAGGCCGCACGTCAACTCGCTCCGCTGGCCGCCGCCGTGCCACCCGAACAGCGCCTGGCCTGGGCCGAGCGTCTGCGCGAAACGATCGAGCCCGCCCAGCAAGCCCTGCATTGGGAGGCCCTGTTGGCCACGCTGGCTTTGGCCTGGGCGAGCACCTCCGCCTACGCCACCGACGTGTTGTGGGGTCCGCTGGCCGTGCCGGGGACGGGTGCCGATGCCCTGGTCGTGTTGCAGGGCTTCCAGCACGACCCGCTGGCCAGCGCGCTGGCCAGCCACTGGGGCGTTCGCGCGACGGCGCTGTCGCTGCACGAGGCCGCAAGCGACGCCGTGGCCTTCGGCCCGCCGCCGCGCCTGCACGCCTGCGGCGATGCGGAAGACGAGGCCCAGCGCGCCGCCGCCTGCGTGATCGAGCGCATCAACGCCGGGCAGGTGCCGGTGGCCCTGGTGGCGAACGACCGCCTGCTCACGCGCCGCGTCAGCGCCATGCTGCACGGCGCGGGCCTGACCGTGCGCGACGAGACCGGCTGGAAGCTCTCGACCACACACGCGGCGGCCGAGCTGATGAGCCTGCTGCGAGCGGCCGATGCCCGGGCCCGCATGGACGACGTGCTGGACCTGCTCAAGCAGGCCTCGGCCTGGCCCGAAGCGCAGGTGCAGTTGCTGGAGCAGCTCGCCCGCGACGCCGGGGTGTCGCTCTGGCGCGCCGCTCTGCGGTCGCCCCGCCTGGCCCCCGCGTTGCCCGAGGGGCTGCCGACCCTGCTGGAAGGGCTGCAGCCGGCGCGCGCCCTGGTGCCCTGGCTGACGGACCTGGCCGCGGCGCTCCAGGCCTGCGGGCTGTGGGAGCGGCTGCAGAGCGACCCGGCGGGCCAGCAAATGCTCCAGGCCTTGCGGCTGGGCGATGGCGCGGCGCAGGAACTCGGGCTGGTGAGCGAGGCGCTTTCGGGCGCCGCGACGGATGCCCCGGCCGCGCGAGCGCCGGGGCGCTCGGGCGCTCGCCTGTCGCTCGCGGCCTTCACCGCCTGGGTGCGCGACGTGCTTGAAGGCGCGAGCTTCATGCCCCGCAGCGAAGGCGAGGCCGCGGTGGTGATCCTGCCCATGGCGCAATTGCTGGGCCGCGGTTTCGCCGCCACGGTGGTGCCCGGTTGCGACGAGGCGCACCTCAACCCCAGCCCGGAGCCACCGGGCCTGTGGACCACGGCACAGCGCGAGGCCCTGGGCCTGCCCACGCGCGAAGCGCTGGCCGAGGCCGCGGCCCAGGCCTGGCAGGCCGTGTTGGCGATGCCACGGCTCGATGTGTTGTGGCGCACGCAGGAGCGCGGCGAGACGGTGCTGCCCAGTGCCTGGGTGCAGGCCTTGTCGGCAATCGAATCTGCCGCCGATCCACGTGTGGCCCGACTGCTCGATCCGTTGCCCCAGCCGCGCCCCCAGCCGTCGGCCGGCGACGTGTTGCCCGAGTCACTTTCCGCCAGTGCCTACCAGGACCTGCGCGACTGCCCCTACCGGTTTTTTGCCTTGCGCCAGCTGCGCTTGGCCGAGGCGCCCGAGCTCGAGGCAGAGCCCGACCAACGCGACATGGGCAACTGGCTGCACGCCGTGTTGCGCGCTTTTCACGAACAGCGTGGCGACGCCCGGCCCGGCACGGCGGCCGACCGCGATGCGCTGGACCGGCTGGCCGACAGCACGGCCGAGGCCATGGGGCTCAACGCCGGGGAGGGCGGGGCCGGCTTCCTGCCGTACCAGGCGGTCTGGCCCGCGCTGCGCGACGGCTACCTGGACTGGCTCGCCGGTTTCGAAGCGGCCGAAGGGCGGGCGGGCCCTCGCTTCGAGCGGGCCGAAGCCGCGCTGACCGCCCAGGCGGGACCCTGGAAGCTCTACGGCAAGCTCGACCGCATCGACCGGCAGGACAGCCCCGAGGGCGCCATTCCATTCGTGATCGACTACAAGACCGAGGGCCGCCCCGGCACCCTGGAGCGCGTGAAGGAGCCGCTGGAAGACACCCAACTGGCTTTTTACGCCGCGCTGCTGCCGGACGAAAACCTGCGCGCCGCCTACCTCAGCATCACCGACAAACGTGGCGACGCCCGGGAGGCGCCGACCCTGCTGGTGGAACAGCCCGACGTGCTGATGGCGCGCGAGCAGCTGCGCGAGGGCCTGGCGCACGACATGGCGCGTGTCGCCGCCGGCCAGCCCATGCCCGCGTTGGGCGAGGGCCGGGTGTGCGACTTCTGCGCCGCGCGCGGTCTGTGCCGCAAGGACTTCTGGACATGACCCCCGCCGCCTACCGCATCAACGGCGCCCAGGTGCCACGCGAAGCGTTCTACGCGCTGGCCTGCGATCCGGCGCGCAGCATCGCGGTGGAAGCCTGTGCTGGCGCGGGCAAGACCTGGATGCTGGTCTCGCGCATCCTGCGCGCCCTGCTCGATGGTTGCGCGCCGCAAGACATCCTGGCCATCACCTTCACCAAGAAGGCCGCGGGCGAAATGCGCGACCGGCTCAACAGCGAGCTGCGCCGCTGGGCCCATTTGCCGGACGACGCGCTGGCCGCTGAACTGCGCGCCCGTGGCCTGTCCGAGGCCGATGCCGCGCGGCGCCTGCCGCAGGCGCGTGGCCTGCACGCGCGCGTCACCGCGCTGGGCCGCACGGTGCAGGTGCGCACCTTTCACAGCTGGTTCGCCGCGTTGCTGCGTGGGGCGCCGCTGTCGGTGTTGCAGGAGCTGCAACTGCCGGCCCAATACGAGCTGCTGGAAGACGATGCCCAGGCCGTGGCCCTGGTCTGGCCGCGTTTTTACGCCGCGCTCTCGGCCAGTGCCGACGACAAACAGGATTTCATGGACAGCGTGGCCGAACACGGCCGCCACCAGACCCTCAAGGCGCTGGGCAACGCGCTGCAGAAGCGGGTGGAGTTCGCACTGGCCGATGCCGCCGGGGTGGTGGACAGCTCGGTGGAGCCCTTCGGCGCCGTGTACCCCGAGCTGGCCGCGTTCGACACCCCCGCTCAGGCCATCGAAGCCGGCGACGCACCGCACGATACGCTGTGGGCGGCCGCGCGCGCGCTCGGCGCGGCCAGCGCGCCCACGTTTTCGGCCAAGGGTGTGGAGCTTGAACAGGCCCTGACGGCGCGCCGCTTCCAGGGCGTGCTGGACGCGCTGCTCACCAAGGACAACAAGGCGCGCAAGTTCGGCGAAAAGATCGCGGGCATCGAAACGGTGCGGGCCGCGCAGGAGTTCGCGCTGCGCCTGCACGGCGCCACCCTGCAGCAGGCCGCGTGGCAGCACCACCAGCGCATGGCCCGCCTGACCCGCGTGCTGCTCGTGGCCTACGCCGAACTCAAGCGCGAGCGCGGCTGGGTGGACATGAACGACGTCGAAGGCGCGGCCCTGCGCCTGTTGGGCGACGCCGAACTCTCCGGCTGGATGCAGCAACGGCTGGACGCGCGTGTGCGCCACGTGCTGATCGACGAATTCCAGGACACCAACCCGCTGCAATGGCAGGCGCTGTACGGCTGGCTCTCGGCCTACGCCGGAGCGGGTTCGGGCGAGGCGCCGTGTGTGTTCCTGGTGGGCGACCCCAAACAATCCATCTACCGCTTCCGGCGCGCCGAGCCCCAGGTGTTCAAGGCCGCGCAGGCCTTTGTGGTGCAGGGACTGTCGGGGGCGCTGCTCAGCTGCGACCACACCCGCCGCTGCGCGCAGGGCGTGGTCGCCACGCTCAACAGCGCCATGCTGGCCGCGGTGGAGGCGGGTGACTACAGCAGTGGCTACCGCGCCCACACCACCGAAAGCACGCGGCCCGGCGAGGTGATCGCCTTGCCCCAGCTCGCGCGCAGCCTGCGCGAACGGGCTGCGGGCGGGGAAGGCGATGAGCCACTCTGGCGCGACAGCCTGACCACGCCGCGTCTGCTGCCCGAAGACACCATGTCTGCGCTGGAAGCGCGCCAGGCGGCCGACTGGGTGGCGGCCGAGATCGCCTCGGGCCGCATCCAGGCCGACGACGTGATGGTGCTCTCGCGCCGGCGCGAGCGCCTGGCCTGGATGCACGACGCCTTGCTCGAACGCGGTATCGCCAGCGAGCAGCCCGAGAAGCTCGACCTCTGCGAAGCGCCCGCCGTGCAGGACGTGGTGGCCCTGCTCGATGCGCTGGTCTCGCCGCGGCACGACCTGAGCCTGGCGCGCGCGCTCAAGTCGCCCCTGTTTGGCTGGAGCGACGACGCGCTGGCCCAGCTGGCGCGGCTGCGCCAGCGCTGGACGGTGCGGGCCGACGGCGGTGCCACGCCGGCCCCTGCGAAGCCGTCGTGGTGGGATGTGCTGCAGCGCTTCGCCGGCACGCCGTCGGACGAGCAGCCCGGTCTGTTGCTGCGGCCGGGTGGCGATCCGCAACAAGCCCACGAGCAGGCGCGCGACTTCTGCGCCACGGCCGAGCGGCTGGCGCGGTACCGCGCCTGGGTCCACAGCCTGCCGCCGCACGACGCGCTCTCGGCCCTGTACGACCACGGCGACGTGCTCGCACGGTTCGCCCAGGCCGTGCCGCCCAGCCAGCGCGGTGCGACCCTGGCCCAGTTGCGCGATCTGCTGGCGCAGTCGCTGGCGCAGGACGGCGGGCGTTTTCTCTCGCCCTACCGCCTGGTGCGCGCGCTCAAGGCCGGTGGCATCAAGGCCACGCCGAGCCAGACCCCGGGCGCCGTGCGGCTGCTCACCATCCACGGCGCCAAGGGCCTGGAAGCCCACACCGTGCTCATGCTCGACACCGACGCCGGCCCCTCGCGGCCCGAGAACATGGGGGTGCTGGTGGACTGGCCCGGCGAAGATGCCGCGCCGCGCCGTTTCGTGTTTCTCGCCAGCGAAAAGTCGCCCCCCGCCTGCGCCGCCAGTGCGCTGGAACTGGAGCAGCAGGCGCGCGCGCTGGAAGAGCTCAATGCGCTGTACGTGGCCCTGACGCGGGCCGAAGAGCGGCTGGTGATCTCCAGCTTCGAGCCCCATCAGCGCGGCAGCGCCACCAGCTGGTACCAGCGCCTGCAGCCGCTGGCCAACATGGTGGACGCGCCGCCACCAGCCGCTGACGGGACACCCCACACGGCCCATAACGGCGCCTTCAATTTGCCCGGTTTGCCCCCGGTGAGCGTGCCGCGCGAGGCCGCAGGCGCAGCGGTCAGCCCCGCGCCGCCGGTGGACGACGCAGCGACCCGCCTCGGGCTGGCGCTGCACCGCCTGCTGCAATGGCGGCCCACGCCGGCCCAGGGCTTTGACTGGACCGGCGAGCACCTCCAGGCCGTCGCGCGCGAATTTGCGCTGGACCCGGCCCAGGCGCGCGAGGCGCTGGCCATGGCGCAGCGCATCGTGGCCGGCGAAGCGGCCTGGGCCTGGGACGCCGAGTGGCTCGACCACTGGGGCAACGAAGTCGAACTGTTTCACCAGGGCGCGCTGCTGCGGCTGGACCGGCTGGTGCGCGAGCGCGCCAGCGGCATCTGGTGGGTGCTCGATTTCAAAAGCGCCGAACACCCCGAGCGCCAACCCGAACTGGTCGCGCAGATGCGCCATTACCAGCAGGCCATGGCCCAGGCACGCCCCGGTGCGCCACTGCGCCTGGCCTTCATCAACCCCATGGGCCGGCTGATCGCACTGCCGGCCGAACCCCAGACCCCATGACCGATTCAGACGCAGACACCCAGCCCCATGCCACCCCGACCACGGCCGGCGCCGGCTTGCCGGCGCTGAGCGTCGACGTGGCCGTCATCGGTGGCGGCCCCGCCGGGCTGATGGCGGCCGAGGTGCTGAGCCGGGCGGGTCGGCAGGTGCACCTGTTCGACGCCATGCCCTCGGTGGGCCGCAAGTTCCTGCTGGCGGGCAAGGGCGGCATGAACCTGACCCATGCCGAACCGCTGGAGGCCTTCATCGGCCGCTACGGCGAGCGCGCCGAAGCGCTGCGCCCCCTGCTGCAGGCTTTCGGCCCGCAGGCGGTGCGCGACTGGGCGGCGGGACTGGGCATCGAGACCTTCGTCGGCACCTCGCAGCGGATTTTCCCGACCGACATGAAAGCCGCGCCGCTGTTGCGCGCCTGGCTGCAGCGCCTGCGCCGTCCCGAAGCCGGCGGGCCGCCGGTGGTGTTCCACATGCGGCACCGCTGGCAGGGTTGGGCCGCCAACGGGACCGCAGCCCCGGCCCTGTGCCTGGCGACTCCACACGGTGCGCTGCGGGTGCATGCCCGCGCCACCGTGCTCGCGCTCGGCGGCGCGAGCTGGGCCCGTCTGGGCTCCGATGGCGCCTGGGTGCCGTGGTTGCGGCAGGCCGGCATCGACGTGGCGCCCCTGCAGCCCGCCAATTGCGGTTTTGACGTGGCGGGGTCGGCCGTGCACGGCATCGCCGCAGGTTGGAGCCCCCATTTCGCCAGCCGCTTTGCGGGGCAGCCGTTCAAATCCGTGGCCATCCGGTTCACCGACAGCCAGGGTCGGCATTTTCAGCGCAAGGGGGAATTCGTCGCCACCGCCACCGGTGTGGAGGGCAGCCTGGTCTATGCCGCCTCCGGCCTGCTGCGCGACGAGATCGCCCGCAACGGCCGCGCCACGTTCGAGCTCGATCTGCTGCCCGACCGCGGTGCGGAACACGTGCTGACCCAGGTGGCGCACCCCCGCGGCTCGCGCAGCCTCTCGGGTCATCTCAAGAGCCGCCTGGGTCTGGACGGCATCAAGATGGCGCTGCTGAACGAATGCCTCGACAAAGACACGCTTCACGACACCGCACGGTTGGCCGCGGCCATCAAGGCGCTGCCCATCACGCTGGTCGCGCCACGCCCGATCGATGAGGCCATCAGCAGCGCGGGCGGTGTGCGCTGGGAGGCGCTGGACGAACACCTGATGGTGAAAACCGCGCCGGGCCTGTTCTGCGCGGGTGAAATGCTCGACTGGGAAGCGCCCACCGGGGGCTACCTGCTCACCGCCTGCCTGGCCAGCGGCGTGGCCGCCGGCCAGGGCGCCGTCGCCTGGTTGAACGCGGCCGCGACCTGAGACGGACGTCATTCCGTTTTCACACGGGCTGCGTACAGTGGTCACAACCCGGTCACCGGACCCGGATCAGGAGTTGAAACCATGTCTTTCCACGCACCCCACCGCCGCACATTCCTCCGCCACCTGGCCGTCGCTTCCCTGGGGCTGAGCGGGCTCGCCAGCCAGGCCGCTGGCATTTCCGAGCAGCCCATCAAGATCATCGTGCCCTTCGCGCCCGGCGCCGGCACCGATGCCATGGGGCGCCTGGTGGCGGCCAAGCTGGCCGAGTTGCTCAAGGTCGCGGTGGTGGTGGAAAACCGGGTGGGCGCGTCAGGCGCGCTGGGCGCCCAGGCGGTGGCGCAAAGCGCACCCGACGGACACACCCTGCTGCTGGCGGCCGCGCCCTTCACCACCGTGCCTGCGGCCTTGCCCGGCGCCGGTTACGACCCCCTGGCCGACTTCGCGCCGGTGGGCATGATCGCCCAGGGCCCGCTGGTCTGGGCGGCCAACAACCGGTTGCCGGCCAACACACTGCAGGAACTCGTGGCCCTGGCCCGCCAGCGCCCCGGCGCGCTCAACTACGGCTCGGCCGGTGTCGGCGGCATCAACCACCTGGTGCTGGAGTCGCTCAAGGCGCGCACCGGCACCTTCATCACGCACATCCCCTACCGCGGCATCGCGCCCGCCACCATCGACGCGCTGTCGGGCGAGATCCAGCTGTTGACCGGCACCATTCCCGCCCTCGCGCCCTACATCCGCGACGGCCGGCTCAAGGCCCTGGCGGTCACCAGCGAGCGCCGCAGCCCGGCCCTGCCGCAGGTGCCCAGCATGGCCGAGGCCGGCTTGTCCGGTTTTGACGTGCTGAACTATTTCGCCCTGATGGCGCCACGCGACACCCCCGCGTCGGTGGTGGAGCGGCTCAACACGGCGCTCGCGCAACTGGTGGACATGCCGGAGGTGAAAGCCCGCCTGGCGCTGGACGCGCTGGAGCCCGCCACAGGCACACCCGCCGCGCTGGCGAGCTTCCTGCGGAAAGATTTTGAAGGCTGGAAAAACGTGGTTCAGCGCCAGAACCTGAAGATCGACGCGTTCTGAGGACGGTCGGCAGGGGGGCTGAATCGAAAATGGAAGGTGACGAGCCTTGACCCCGGCACTGGATTCACAGTTAGGGCTGCTTGGTTCCCCACCTGACCCGGTTGGCCGCTTCACCATGCGGGAAGGCCCGTCGGGGTCGATTGTAGGCGATGGCGAGCGGGTCTGCCGGGGTGGGGGCGCCGCTTAGAATCGAAGCCATGTCCTATGTCGTCCTGGCCCGCAAATACCGCCCGCGCAATTTCACCGAAATGGTGGGGCAGGAGCACGTGGTCCGGGCGCTGTCCAACGCACTGACCACCCAGCGGCTGCACCACGCCTACCTGTTCACCGGCACCCGGGGCGTGGGCAAGACCACCGTCTCGCGCATCCTGGCCAAGTCGCTCAACTGCCTGGGTGCCGACGGGCAGGGCGGCATCACCGCCGAACCCTGTGGCGTGTGCCAGGCCTGCACCGACATCGACGCCGGCCGTTTTGTGGACTACACCGAACTCGATGCCGCGTCCAACCGGGGCGTGGACGAGGTGCAGGCGCTGCTGGAGCAGGCGGTCTACAAGCCGGTGCAGGGCCGCTTCAAGGTCTTCATGATCGACGAGGTTCACATGCTCACCGGGCACGCGTTCAACGCCATGCTCAAGACGCTGGAGGAGCCGCCCGAGTACCTGAAGTTCGTGCTGGCCACGACCGACCCCCAGAAGGTGCCGGTGACGGTGCTGTCGCGTTGCCTGCAGTTCAACCTGCGCCCCATGGCGCCTGAAACGGTGCTGGAACACCTGCGGCAGGTGCTGCAGTCCGAGAGCGTGCCGGCCGAGGCGCAGGCTTTGCGCCTGATCTCGCGCGCCGCGCGCGGCTCCATGCGCGACGCGCTCTCGCTGACCGACCAGGCCATCGCCTTTGGCGGCGGCCAGTTGCAGGAGGCCACGGTGCGCCAGATGCTGGGCGCGGTGGACCGCTCGCATGTGTTGCGCCTGATCGATGCGCTGGCGCGGGGCGATGGCGCCACCGTGGTGAACACCATTGAGACCCTGCGTGTGGATGGCCTGAACGCGGCCTCCACGCTGGAAGAGATGACCGGCGTGCTGCAGCGCATGGCGGTGCTGCAGGCGGTGCCCGAACGTGCCGGCTCGCAGGATCTGGACGACCCGGACGCGGCCGAGATCGTGCGCCTGGCGGACGATCTGCCCGCCGACGAAACCCAGCTGCTGTACAGCCTGTGCCTGCACGGCCGCGGCGAGCTGGGCCTGGCGCCGGACGAGTACGCGGCGCTCACCATGGTGCTGCTGCGCCTGCTGGCGTTCAAACCCGCCAGCGCCGAAACCCGCGCACCGGCGGAAAAAAAAACACTGAAAACAGGGGTTGAGGCCCCAAACACCCCGTCCCCGGCGGCTCCCGCGCCTCTCGCACGAGCCCCGCAGGCGCCAGCGGCCCCGGTGGCCGCGCCCGCCCACCCACCACAAACCCCGACAGCGGCGGCGCCCACCGCCGCCGCGCGAACCGATGCGCCGGTGCCGCCGTCCGCACCTGCTGCCTCCGTGCGTGCACCGATGCCGGAGCCCGACCCTGCGCCCGAAGACGAAGATCTGCCACCCTGGGTTGACGAGGAACCCGCGCCACCCGAAGAGGGCGTGCAGACCTCGCGCCGCGTGGTGGCGATTCCGGTGCGCGACCCGGGGCCCTCGCCGCGGCTGGACCAGCGGCGCGACCCGGGCGAGGCCCGCCCCGTGCCCGAGGTGGTGCCCAGCCCCGAGGGCGATTTCTGGTTCGACACCGTGATGCAACTGGTGCGCGCCGAAGCGGTGACCGCGCTGGTGCGCGAGCTCGGCTTGCAGTCCCAGCTGGTGGCACGCGACAGCGGCCAGTGGGTGTTGCGGGTGGAGCGCGAGTCGCTCAACCAGGGCAACATCCGCGAGCGGCTGGCCACGGCGCTGGGCACCGTGGGGCACGAGGTCCGGCTGGCGGTGGAAATCGGGCCGGTGCAGGACTCTCCCTCGTTGCGCCTGGCCGCCGAGGCCGCACGCCGCCAGCGCGAGGCCGAACAGCGCATCATGGACGACCCGTTCGTGCAGAGCATGATGCGCGACTTTGGCGGCAGAATCGTGCCCGGCACACTCAAGGCCACGGCGGCCATGCAAACCCACACCGCGCCGCTGCGCGGATCGCCGTCTCCCGACCGGGCCCACCCCTCCAACGGCGGCCTGGCGGCGGATCGCTGAACCCCTCATTTCTTTCGCAATCGACCCCCCAACCAAGGAAAAAGCCATGTTCAACAAAGGACAACTCGCGGGCCTCATGAAGCAGGCCCAGGCCATGCAGGACAACCTGAAAAAGGCGCAGGACGAACTGGCCTTCATCGAAGTCACCGGCGAGTCCGGCGCCGGGCTGGTGAAGGTGCTCATGACCTGCAAGCACGATGTGAAGCGCGTCACCATCGACCCCAGCCTGCTGGCCGACGACAAGGACATGCTCGAAGACCTCGTGGCCGCGGCTTTCAATGCGGCGGTGCGCAAGGCCGAAGAAACCACCAACGAGAAGATGGGCAAGCTCACGGCCGGCATGCCGGGCCTGCCCGGCGGGATGAAGTTCCCCTTCTGAGCGCAGTCGAACCGGCCGCGGGCCGGTATTCAAAAAACAAAATTCCCATGGCCGAAAACCACCCCCTTGAACTGCTCGTTCAGGCGTTGCGCCGCCTGCCGGGGGTGGGTGTGAAGTCCGCCCAGCGCATGGCCTACCACCTGCTGCAACACGACCGCGGGGGCGCCCTGCACCTGGCGCAGGCCCTGCAGAACGCTTGTGCCGAGGTGCGCCATTGCGCGCTCTGCCACACCTTCACCGAAGACGAGGTGTGCGCCACCTGCCGCGACCCGCGGCGGGACCACAGCCAGCTGTGTGTGGTGGAGAACCCGGCCGATCTGGCGGCCATGGAGCGCACCGGTGCCTACAAAGGCTTGTACTTCGTGCTCATGGGCAAGCTCAGCCCGCTGGACGATGTGGGCCCGCGCGACATCGGCCTGCAGAAGCTCTTTGACCGCGTCGACGCGCCCGCCGGTGGCGAAGCCGGCGCTGAGCGCGAGGTGCGCGAAGTGATCCTGGCGACCAACTTCACGGCCGAGGGGGAAACCACGGCGCACGTGATCGCGCAGGGGCTCAAGGCCCGGGGCGTCAACGTCACGCGGTTGGCGCGTGGCGTGCCGGTGGGCAGTGAACTCGAATATGTGGACCTGGGCACCATCGCCCATGCCCTGGTGGACCGGCGCTGAACCACGCGCCGGGTGACAGAAAGACCTTTCATTCATGAAATTTGCGGGCCTGACCCTGGCTTATTGGGCTGTCCTGGTGACGGCGTTGTTGCCTTTCCTGTGTGGCTACCTGGCCAAGTGGGGCAAGCTGGGCAAGTCCCGGCGCGAAGGGGGCTATGACAACCACAACCCGCGCGCCTGGCTGGCGCGCCAGACCGACTGGCGCGCACGGGCCAACGCCGCGCAGTCCAACAGCTTCGAAGCACTGCCGTTGTTCATGGGGGCGGTGATCATTGCCCACCAGATGGGGGCGCCGCAGGTGCGCCTGGACCTGCTGGCCTTCGTGTTCGTGGTGCTGCGGCTGATCTACATCATGATGTACGTGGCCGATCTGGCCCTGGCGCGCAGCATGACCTGGACCTTGGCGCTGCTGGTGAACATCGCCATTCTGTTCGTCTGAACACCGGGTCTTTCTGACCGTCCCCGGGTCCGTGCAACCGCGGGGCAACCGGTTACTTTTGCTTGCGTTTTCCCTCGGTGGAAACCCGCTCGGGATTGATCCCGATGCGGTCGGGGCCGGCCTCGCTTAGCCTTGCCTGTCGCTTGAGTACAAGTGCAGGAAGGGATGTTTCATGTGGACTCGTCGTGGGTGGTGTCGGGTGTGCGCGTCGGCGCTGCTGGGCACGGTGCCGCCCGCAACCTGGGCTCAGGCGCCCGGACCGGCTCCCTTGCCTCGCGCGGGCGGCGCCCGGGTGGTGGTGGCGGTGGAAGACAAATCGGCTTTCTGCTACCTGCCGCTGACCGTGGCCGAGCGCATGGGCTACTTTGCCAGCGAAGGGCTGGACGTGCAGGTGCGCGAGTTCACCGATCGCGGGCAGGCCCTGCAGGCGGTGCTGTTGGGCTCGGCGCAGGTGTTCTCAGGGCCTTACAGCAGCATCATCAACATGCAGGCCCGTGGCCAGATGTTCCAGTCGTTCGTGCTGCAGGGGCGTGCGCCCCAGATCGTGTTGGGTGTCTCTCTTCAGACGCTGGGGCATTACAGCGGGTTGCGGGACCTGCGTGGCAAGAAGCTGGGCATCATGGCGCACGGATCGGGCACGCACCGGGTGGCGCGTCTGGTGCTGGCGCGCGCCGGGCTGGGCGTGCAGGATGTTCAGTACACACCCTTGCCCAGTGCGACTTCCGCGGTGGCGGCGTTTCGTGCCGGAACGATCGATGCGATCTGCTACACCGACCCGGTCATCACGCAGCTGGAGCAGGGGGGCGAGTTGCGGGTGGTGGCCGACACGCGCACCGTGCGTGGCAGCGCCGAGGTGTTTGGCGGGACCTTGCCGGCGGCCTGTCTGAGCGCGCCGGGTGCTTTTCTCGCTGGCAACGCACGCCAGTGCCAGGCCCTGGCCAATGCGATGGTGCACGCCCTGAAGTGGCTGCAGACGGCAGGCCCGTCCGACATCATCAAGGCGGTGCCGGAGCACTATTTCCTGGGTGACCGGGCGTTGTATCTGGCCGCGTTCAGCCGGGCGCGTGAAGCCTGGGCGCCCGACGGTGTGATGCCGGAGGATGGGCCAGCCACCGCAGCGCGCATGCTGGCGTATTTCGACCCCTCGGCGCCGTTGCAGCGGGTGGACCTCGCGCGCACTTTCACCAACGATTTCGCGCGCAAGGCCAAGGCCCGGTTCAAGGCCTGAGCCGCACACCCATCCGTCGTTTCAGTTCTTCTTGCTGGCCGCCACTTTGGTGACCGCGCGTTTGGACGATGTGCGGGCCTTGGCGGTGCGGGTGCCGGTTTTCTGGACCGCTTTCTTCCGCGTGGCGACCTTGACGGATTTTTTCGCGCTCCGCGAACTGGCCACCGCCGGGCGCTGCGGCAACATCAGCGTGACGCGCTGGCCCGATTTGAGCCGCGCGTTGATCGCCAGGCTGTTCCAGCCGGCCACGCTGACCGCGCTCACGCCGTAGCGGCTGGCCAGCCGGCTCAGGGTGTCGCCTTTGCGCGCGCGCACCGTGCTGCGTCGCAGCATCACCTCGGGTTGCAGGCTCAGGTGCCCGTTGTCGGCCACGTGCAGGGGCACGTCGCCGTTGCGCGCCTGGGTGCGGGGCACCAGCAGGCTGGAGCCGGCACGCACCTTCATGCGCGGCGGGATGTTGTTGACTTCGCGCAGCTCGGATTCGCTCATGCCCACCCGGGCGGCCGCCTGCGCGGCCGTCATGGTCGTGGGCACGACCCAGGCGGTCCAGCTGGCCAGCGGGCCCGCAAAGGTCTGCAGGTTCTGCAGGAACACCACCGCGTTGTCCCAGGGCAGCAGGATGTTGGGCGTGCCCGCGGCCATCACCACCGGGCGGCTGAGCGAGGGGTTGAGCGCGCGGAAATCCCTTTCGCTGACCCCGGCGAGCTGGGCGATGACGGCCACGTCCATGTCGCGCTCCAGCGTGACGGTGTCAAAGAATGGGTGGTTGCCGATCAGGGGCAGGGTGGTGTTGAAGGCCTCCGGCCGGCTCAGGATGTTCTTCACGGCCTGCAGCTTGGGCACGTACATGCGGGTTTCCATCGGCATGCTCAGGTCGAGGTAGCCGGTCGGCTGGCCCAGGCGCTGGTTGCGCGTGATGGCGCGGTTCACATTGCCCTGACCCCAGTTGTAGGCGGCCAGGGCCAGGTGCCAGTCGCCGAAGCGACCGTGCAGCTGCTGCAGGTAGTCGAGCGCGGCGCGGGTGGAGGCCAGCACGTCGCGCCGGTCGTCGCGAAAGATGTTCTGCTTGAGATCGAACGATTCACCGGTGGCGGGCATGAACTGCCACATGCCGGCCGCGCGCGCACTGGAAACTGCTTGGGGGTTGAAGGCGCTTTCAATGAAGGGCAACAGCGCCAGCTCCATCGGCATGTTGCGGCGCTCGATCTCTTCGACGATGTGGAACAGGTAGCGGCTGGAACGCTCGGTCATGCGCTGGATGTAGTCGGGCCGGGTGGCGTACCACTGCTCGCGGTCGCGCACCAGCTCGTTGTCCAGGTCGTTCATGGCGAAGCCGCGCCGTATGCGGTCCCACAGGTCGGTGGGGGCCGCGAGGGTGACCACGGTGGGCAGGTTGGTGCTGGCGATGCCGATTTCGCTCAAGGGCGCGTTGGGGAACACGCTGGGGGCCGGCGGGGCCGTGCTGGCCGTGGAGCCCGGAGTCGTGGTGGCCGGGGATGTGGTGCCCGGTGGAACCGAAGCGCAACCCGCGAACAGCAACACAGAGGCCACCAGTGTGAAGAACCCGAGGCGCGCCGGTTGCGCTGACGGGCGCGGCGAACCGATGCGAGCGGAGCCATTCAGCGACGCTGCGGAAAGAAGGTGAGCGGGAGCGGTGGGCATGGCAAGGGTCATCTGAAGTCGTTTTTCCATTCACGAAGCGTGGCGAAGAGGCTCACGTCGTCGTCGGGTGTGTGGGGAGCGTGGGCGATGGCGGCCCGCCGCACGGCCGTCTCGCGGGTGCGCAGAAACGGATTGATCCGTTTCTCGAGTCCGATGGAGCTGGGCAGCGTGGGAAAGTTCAGCGCGCGCTGTTGCTGGCAATGCGCGGCGTACTCGGCCAGCGCGGCGTTGCCCGGTTCCACCGCCTGCGCGAATTTCAGGTTGGACAGGGTGTACTCGTGGGTGCAGCAGACGCGGGTGTCGTTGGGCAGGGCGCTCAGACGGGTCAGCGAGTCCAGCATCTGCGCGGGCGTGCCTTCGAACAAGCGGCCGCAGCCACCCGAAAACAGCGTGTCGCCACAGAACAGCAGGGGCGCACCGTCCACGTCGGCGCAGTGGTACGCGATGTGCCCGGCGGTGTGGCCGGGGACCTCCAGCACCTCGAACACCAGACCCAGGGCTTCGACCCGATCGTGCGCGGACACGCGCCGCAGAGGTTCGGGCATGGGTTCGCGGGCCGGGCCGATCACCCGTGCGCCGGTGGCCTGCCGCAGCTCGGCCACGCCACCGGTGTGGTCCGCGTGGTGGTGGGTGATCAGGATGGTGTCGAGCGCCAGACCCTCATGTTCCAGCCACTGGCGCACATGGCTGGCCTCTCCGGGGTCGACCACCAGTGCGCGACCTTGATCGTGCAAGACCCAGATGTAGTTGTCGGTGAAGACCGGAATGGGGTGTAACTGCATGGAAATCGTTCGGTTCGCCAGCGCAATGCGCGGGCCTTCGGCCCGGCCGCGCCACCCTTGCGGGCCACGGCAGCTGGCGGCCCGAGAGTATCGCAGAGGAGCTGGTCTGTCCGTGTTTCAAAAACGAACCGACAGACGGCCCTGGCCCGCCCGTCAGGAAGGCCGGCCAACCGCGGCGGATGAGCCCCCGGGGCGGAGCTCTCCAAGGGCCCGGTGGCGGTGGGCCGGGCGACCGATTACGATGGCCTCCGCTTGACGGCGGGCTGCCCTTGCCCGCTGTGCCACCCGGAGACCGTTTGCATTGAACCCCGACACCACCCCGGGCCTGCCGACCGATGGCATGACCGACTGGCTGCGCACCGCACCTGGACAGTACGTGCTGGGCTGGGAACAGGCCCAGTTCGATCTGGCCGTGGCCGACCTGTTCGGATACAACGCCTTGCAATTGGGCCTGCCCGAGCTCGCCACCCTGCGGGCCAACCGCATGCCACACCGCTGGCTGGCGCTGCCCGAGGAACTGGTGGCGCCCGATGCGCTGCTGGCGGGAGGAAGCTTCAACGGCGGGCAAGACGCCTCCCGAACGGGGGGATCGACCCCGAATCGGGGTGCTGCGCAGCCACCGGGGCCGTCGCGCGTGGCCCTGATCACCGACGCCGCGGCGCTGCCGTTTCCCGCCGCCTGCTTGGACCTGGTGGTGCTTCCGCACACGCTGGAACTCAGTGCCGACCCGCACCACGTGCTGCGCGAGGTTGAGCGGGTGCTGGTGCCCGAGGGCCGGGTGGTGATCTCGGGCCTGAATCCGGCCAGCCTGTGGGGCCTGCGGCAGGGGCGCGGCCGGCTCGGGTCCCGCCTGGGCCTGACGGCGCTCGGCGCCGAGAGCCTGTACCTGCCCGAGGCGGGCGAGTTCATCGGCCCCTGGCGTCTGCGCGACTGGCTGCGCCTGCTCAGTTTTGAAGTAGAGTCGGACCGCTTTGGCTGCTACCGGCCCGCGGTGCGAACCGAAAAGTGGTTGCAGCGAACGGCCTGGATGGACCGCGCTGGCGCACGCTGGTGGCCCATTTTCGGCGCGGTGTATTTCGTGGTCGCGGTCAAGCGGGTGCGCGGCGTGCGCCTGCTGGGGCCGGCCTGGAAACCGCGGCGCGCCAGTTCGGCGGCCCCGGTGTCGGTGGCCCACCGACACTGAGCGCAGGGCCGCTCGGCCCGCAACGCGTGAAACGACGCACAGGCCAAGGCCGGCGCGCAACCGCCCCTCGACTGGCTCAGGACGGGCCGCAGCCGGGGAGGTGTCCTGTTTTTTCTCTGGAGCATATCGATTGAACCATGTGGTGATCTACACCGACGGCGCCTGCAAGGGCAACCCCGGCCCAGGCGGCTGGGGCGTTTTTCTCAAGGCTGGCGGACACGAAAAGGAACTCTGGGGCGGTGAGCGCGTGACCACCAACAACCGCATGGAACTCACCGCCGTGATCGAGGGCCTGGCCGCGCTCAAGCGGCCGTGCAAGGTGTCGGTGTACCTCGACAGCCAGTACGTGCGCAAAGGCATCACCGAGTGGATTCACGGCTGGAAGGCCAAGGGCTGGAAGACCGCAGCCAAAGAGCCGGTGAAGAACGCCGACCTGTGGCAAAAGCTCGATGCGCTGGTGCACGACGGCGTGCACCACATCGAGTGGCACTGGGTCAAAGGCCACGCGGGCGACCCGGGCAACGAGCGTGCCGACGCCCTGGCCAACCGGGGCGTGCCGGGCTGAAACCCGCGGTGTCCTGCGGTCGGTCAGGGCGATTGAACTTCCCCAGGCCATGGCCGCTCTTGACTGATACATTGCAACTTTTTGTTGGCAACAGCGCCAAGGCTGGCGCCGAATCCCCGATCCAGACGCTTCAAACCATGGCAAACAAGACGCTTTATGTGGTGGTGGCCGCTGCCGGCCTGGGGCTGGCGTCCGCTGGCGCTTGGTGGTTCCAGCACCGGGCGGCGCCGGCTTCGGCCAACGCCACAAGCGCGGACCAGGCATCGACCGGTGCCCGCCAGGGATCGACCGGCGCGCCCGCGGGCCGTGCCGGGGGAGCCACCGGCATGCCGGGGGTCGAGGTGGCGCAGGTCAAGACCCTGCGCATCCAGGACGACGCCCAGGCCGTGGGCACGCTGCGTTCGCGCCAGAGCGTGACGCTGCGTCCGGAGGTCAGCGGGCGCGTCGCCCAGATCGCCTTCGCCGACGGCGCCCGCGTGCGGCGCGGTCAGTTGCTGGTGCAGCTCGACGACGTGCTGCAGCGCGCCGAACTCAGCCAGGCCCAGGCCCAGCTGTCGATGGCGCGCGCCAATTTCAAACGCAACCAGGAACTGGTGGCCGAGAACTTCGTGGCGCAGCGTGTGCTGGACGAGAGCCAGGCCAGCCTGCAGGTGGCCGAGGCCCAGGTGGCGCTGGCGCAGGCGCGTCTGCAGCGCATGCGCATCACCGCGCCGTTCGATGGCACGGTGGGTCTGCGCAGCATCGATCTGGGCGACTACGTCAAGGACGGCGCGGACCTCGTCAACCTGGAAGACACCTCGGCCCTGACGGTGGATTTCCGCCTGCCCGAGCGTTACCAGACCCGCATCGCTGCGGGCCAGACCGTGCAGGTGACGCTGGACGCGTTGCCTGGCAAGGCCTTCGCCGCCCGGGTGCAAGCGGTGGACCCGCTGCTGGACGCCAACGGCCGCTCGGTGGCCGTGCGCGCGCTGCTGCCGCCTTCGCCCGACGCCAATCTGCGCCCCGGCATGTTTGCCCGCGTGCTGACGATTTTTTCGGTGAACGACAAGGCGCTGGTGGTGCCCGAAGAGGCGATCGTGCCGCAGGCCGGCAAACAGTTCGTGTTCCGCCTGGAGAAAGAAGGCGAGGGCGATGCGCTCAAGCTGGTGTCGCGCCGCACCGAGGTCCAGGTGGGCGTGCGCCAGGGCTCGCAGGTGCAGGTGGTTACCGGGCTGAGCGAGGGTGACACGGTGGTCGTGGCCGGTCAGCAGCGGCTGCAGCGCGATGGCACGGCCGTGCGGGTGGTGGAGATGGGTTCGCCTGAAGCGAGGCCCCGTGAGACGGCTCCGGCCGCCGGCCCGGATGCCGCACCGGCCACACCGGCGCCCGCGCCCGCCGGCGTCCGCCCGGTGCCGGCCGCCAGTTGACGCGCCAGGCGCCTTTGCACAGGAACAGCCCGCATGCAATTGCCTGAAATATCCATCCGCCGGCCGGTGTTCGCCTCCGTGCTGTCCATGCTCATCCTGCTGGTGGGCTGGGTGGCGTTCAACGGCCTGACGGTGCGCGAGTACCCCAAGATCGACGAGCCCACCGTCACCGTCAGCACCACGTTCACCGGGGCCTCCAGCGAGGTGGTGGAGTCGCAGGTCAGCAAGACGCTGGAAGACTCGCTCGCCGGCATCGAGGGGGTGGACATCATCACTTCCATCAGCCGGCAGGAGCGCAGCCAGATCACGGTGCGCTTCAAGCTCGAGCGCGACCCCGATTCGGCCGCGGCCGACGTGCGCGACAAGGTCAGCCGTGTGCGCCAGCGCCTGCCCCAGGGCATCGACGAGCCGGTGATCGCCAAGGTCGAGGCCGACGCCTTTCCGGTGATCTGGCTGGCCCTGAGTTCGGACACCCACGACTCGCTGCAGCTCTCCGACTTCGCCAACCGCCTGGCCAAGCCGGTGCTGCAGACCGCGCCCGGCGCTGCCGACGTGCGGGTGTACGGCGAGCGCAAGTACGCGATGCGCGTCTGGATCGACCCGGACCGTCTGGCCGCCTACAGCCTGACCGTGCAGGACGTGGAAGATGCGCTGCGGCGCTCCAACCTGGAGGTGCCGGCCGGGCGCATCGAAAGCACGCTGCGCGAATTCAACGTGACCGCGGCCACCGACCTGCAGACCCCGGCGCAGTTCCGCGACGTGGCCCTGCGCAACGTCAGCGGGCAGACCATCCGGCTGGGCGACGTGGCGCGTGTCCTGCAAGGCCCGCAGGACGAGCGCACCTCGGTGCGCCTGAACGGCCGCGACTCGATTTCGCTGGGCGTGATCCGGCAGGCCACCGCCAACCCGCTGGAGCTCTCGGCCGGCGTGCGCGAGCTGCTGGAAAAGGTCAAGAAGGACCTGCCACCGGGCGTGAACGTGGACATCGCCAACGACAACTCGGTGTTCATCGACCGTTCCATCAAGGCGGTCTACCTCACCATCGCCGAGGCGGTGGTGCTGGTGGCGCTGGTGATCTTCGTGTTCCTGCGCACCTTGCGCGCGTCCATCATCCCGCTCATCACCATTCCGGTCAGCCTGATCGGCTCGTTCGCCCTGATGGCGCTGTTCGGCTTCTCCATCAACACCCTCACGCTGCTGGCCCTGGTGCTGGCCATCGGGTTGGTGGTGGACGACTCCATCGTGATGCTGGAGAACATCTTCCGGCACATCGAAGAGGGCTTGAAACCGTTCGACGCCGCCATCAAGGGTGCACGGGAAATCGGCTTCGCGGTGGTCGCCATGACGCTCACGCTGGCCGCGGTGTACGCGCCGCTGGCCTTCACCCCCGGGCGCACCGGGCGCTTGTTCGCCGAGTTCGCGCTGGCGCTGGCCGGGGCCGTGGTGGTTTCGGGCTTCGTGGCGCTCACGCTCTCGCCCATGCTGTGCTCCAAGCTGTTGCGGCACAACCCCAGACCCACGCGTTTTGACGGTTTCATGGAGCGCGTGCTGGTGGCCGCCACCCGGGCCTACAGCTCGGCGCTGGCGCTGGCGCTGCGGGCGCGCTGGCTGGTGGTGGGCGTGATGGTCGCCAGCGCCCTGGGCAGCTGGGCCCTGCTGCAGACCACCAAGCAGGAGCTCGCTCCGCTGGAAGACCGGGGCGTGATCCTGGCCAACATCAACGGGCCGGACGGCGCCACCCTGGCCTACACGCGCCGCTACGCCGAAGCGATCGAACGGATCGGCCAGGACTATCCCGAGTTCGACCGCATCTTCAGCAACATCGGCAGTCCCACGGTCGCGCAGGGCAGCGTGTTCCTGCGCGCCAAGCCCTGGGAAGAGCGCAGCCGCACCACGCAGGAGATCGCGCGCGAGATCGCGCCGCGCCTGGCGGCCCTGCCCGGCATCAGCGCCTTCCCGATCACGCCGCCTTCTCTGGGCCAGGGTTTTCGCGAGCGGCCGATCAACTACGTGATCGTTACCTCCGACAGCTACGACAACCTCGCCCGCGTGGTGCGCGAGTTCCAGGACGCGCTGGCCAAGAATCCCGGCTTCGTGCAGGTGGACACCGACCTGCGGCTCAACAAACCCGAAATCCGCATGGACGTGGACCGCGAGCGCGCGGCCGACATGGGCGTGAGCGTGGATGCCATCGCGCGCACCGTGGAGACCCTGCTCGGCGGGCGCACCGTGACGCGCTACAAACGTGAGGGCGAACAGTACGACGTGGTGGTGCAGACCGACAGCGCGCAGCGCAGCACGCCCGACGACATCGACCGCCTGTTCGTGCGCGGCCGGGACAACGCCATGATTCCGCTGGCCTCGCTGGTGAAGATCCGCGAGGTGGTGGTGCCGCGCGAACTCAACCACTTCGGCCAGCGCCGCAGCGCCTCCATCACGGCCAACCTCTCGCCCGATCTCGCGCTGGGCGATGCGCTCCAGTTCATGGATGCCACGGCGCGCGAGATCCTGCCGCCGGGCTACACCACCAACCTCAACGGCCAGAGCCGCGAGTTCCGCAACTCATCGGGCTCGCTGGCCATCGTGTTCGTGCTCTCGCTGCTGTTCATCTACCTGGTGCTGGCCGCGCAGTTCGAGAGCTTCATCGACCCGCTGATCATCATGCTCAGCGTGCCCCTGTCCATGTTGGGCGCGCTGCTGGCGCTCAAGCTCAGCGGCGGCACGCTCAACGTGTTCAGCCAGATCGGGCTCATCACCCTGGTGGGGCTGATCACGAAACACGGCATCCTGATCGTGGAGTTCGCCAATCAGCTGCGTGAACAGGGCCTGGGCATCCTCGACGCCGTGAAGCAGTCGGCCGCGTTGCGCCTGCGCCCCATCCTCATGACCACCGGCGCCATGGTGCTCGGTGCCCTGCCGCTGGCGCTGGCCACCGGGGCCGGGGCCGAGAGCCGCCAGCAGATCGGCTGGGTGATCGTGGGCGGCATGAGCCTGGGCACCCTGCTCACCATCTTCGTGGTGCCGACCATGTACACGCTGCTGGCGCGCAAGAAGCACGGTTCGCGTGTGCTGCCGACGGCCGCGGCGCAGGGCACGGATCTGCTCAGCGCCAAATAGCGCGCCCCGAAACACCAACAAGAAAGCCACCGGAGACGGTGGCTTTCTTGTTTGGAAGGCGCTGGCTCAGACCACGCCGTCGAACATCATCACATCGACCTCGTCGCCCACGGCCACGTTGCCCTGGCCGTGGTGCAGCACGATCAGGCCATTGGCTTCCACCATGGAGCGCAGCACGCCCGAACCCTGGTTGCCGGTGGTGCGCACGGTCAGGCGGCCGTCGGCCGAGCGCGCGACGATGCCACGCTGGTATTCGGTGCGGCCGGGTTTCTTGCGCAGGGGCTCCAGGCTGTGGGCCTTGAGCAACACGGGTTCGGCCCCGGTGCTGCCCATCATGCGCTGCAGGGCAGGGCGCACGAAGGCCAGGTAGGTGACCATCACGGCCACCGGGTTGCCGGGCAGACCGAACAGGACAGCAGACTTTCCGTTCTCAGAGAGCTCGGCGCCGGGCCGTCCCAAGCCGGGCTCAGCCCCCTCGGGGGGCAGCGACCCGCGCAGCGGTGGAGCGTGGGGGACAACAATGCGGCCCACCGCCATCGGTCGGCCCGGGCGCATCGCGATGCGCCAGAAAGCCACGTCACCCAACTGCTTCATCATGGCCTTGGTGTGGTCGGCTTCGCCCATGCTCACGCCGCCGCTGGTGATGATGGCGTCGGCCTGGGTCGCCGCCTGGCGGAACGCGGCTTCGAGCAGCGCCGGCTGATCGCCCACGACACCCATGTCGATCACCTCGACCCCCAGGCGCGTGAGCAGGCCGAACACCGTGTAGCGGTTGCTGTCGTACACCGCGCCCTCACGCGGCGCTTCGCCCAGGCTCAGGATTTCGTCGCCGGTGGAGAAATAGGCCACCTTGACGCGGCGAAACACCGGCACGGCGGGCAGGCCCAGGCTGGCGATCAGGCCCAGCGCGGCCGGGCCCAGGGTCTGGCCACGGCGCAGCGCGGGCTGGCCCGCCATCAGGTCTTCGCCCGCGAAGCGGCGGTTGTCGCCGGCCTTCACCACACCGGCCGGGATGTGCACGCAGTCGCCGTCGAGCGTCACGAACTCCAGCGGCACCACCGTGTCCAGCCCGGCGGGCATGATGGCGCCGGTCATGATCTTCAGGCACTCGCCCGCGGCAACCGTGCCGCTCCAGCCCTTGCCGGCGAAGGCCGTGCCGGCCACGCGCAGGCTCAGGGCCTGCCCGGCTCCCAGCTGGGTGCCGTCGAACGCGAAGCCATCCATGGCCGAGTTGTCGTGCGGCGGCACGCTGATGGGCGAGACCACGTCTTGCGCCAGCACCCGACCCAGGGCGTCGAACACGCCCACGTCTTCGGTTTCGGTCACCGGCTCGACCAGGCGCGCCAGGAACTGGTTGACGTCGGCCGCGCTCAGGGCCTGCGGGTCGTAGCCCTGCAGCTCGGCGGCGATCTGTTCAATGGTTTTCATGGCCCGTCGGAATCAGGGTTTTTCCAGCGCGTGCAGCTCGGCCAGCGTGTTGGTGTTGAAGAAGGCCTTGGGGTCGTCGCCGGGCCGGTCGAACGGCACCACCACCGTGCGGTGCTGGTCGGTCCAGCGGTCGATCTTGCGGCCGCCCGCCTGCGTGAAGGCCACCAGGCTTTCGAGCAGTTGCACCCGCATCAGGCAGAACACCGGCTGGGTGCGGAGCTGCCCGTCGTCTTCGCGCGCCGCGGCCATGGCGATCTCAGTGCTGTCGTCGTCGAAGGCCTGGGCCAGGCGCTGCGCCAGATCAAGCGGGAACAGCGGCGAGTCGCAAGGCACGGTCAGCAGGTACGGTGTTTCACAGCGCTCCAGCCCCGTCAGGAAACCGGCCAGCGGCCCGGCGTAGTCGCTCAGCGTGTCGGGCCAGACCGGCGAGCCGAAGGCCTCATAGGCCGAGAGATTGCGGTTGGCGTTGACCATCAGATCACCGATCAGCCCACCCTGCTGCATCTGCAGCCGCAGCAAGGCCTGCAACGCCAGAGGCGTGCCGTTGAAGTTCTGCAGGCCCTTGTCCACGCCGCCCATGCGGGAGCCGCGGCCGCCGGCGAGCACAAGGGCGGTGATTTCAGAAGCTTGGATCAAGATGGACCTTGCGAAGTAGAAGCATGTGCGAGTGGGTCGCGCGAAGGATGTTTCCGGGGCGATGTGACTGAAACCAGGGATGCGGTGGAACCGGCTTTGCCGGGCCACTCGCATCGCCCGTTTGAGGGGGTGACGCCGAAGGCGGCCCGGGGGCGAGCCATCTACCCACCGATGTAGCTCATCTCCACGCGTCGGGTTCCCGTGGACGCGTCCGGCGGCAGGCTGGCGCGCAGCTCGGAATAGCGGTCGCTGCGGCCCTGCCAGATGGCGGCGATGGCGCTGGCGAGCTCTTCGTCGCTGGCGTTGCCGCGCACCAGCGGGCGCAGGTCGTGGCCCTGGCTGGCGAACAGGCACAGGTAGAGCTTGCCCTCGGTGGACAGGCGGGCACGGTTGCAGTCGTGGCAGAACGCCTGGGTGACGCTGCTGATGACGCCAATCTCCCCCGCCTGCACGTCGTGCTGGCCGTTGGCGTCGGCATAGCCCCAGCGCTCGGCGGTTTCACCGGGCGCCGAGGGATCGAGCTGCACCAGGGGCAGTTCGCTCTGGATCAGCCGCACCACATCGGCGCTGGGCAGCACCTCGTCCATGCGCCAGCCGTTGGTGGCCCCCACGTCCATGTATTCGATGAACCGCAGCACGATGCCTGTGCCCTTGAAATGGCGCGCCATGGGCAGGATCTGGTGGTGATTGGTGCCGCGCTTGACCACCATGTTGACCTTGATCGGGCCCAGACCCGCGGCCTGCGCGGCGTCGATGCCACGCAGCACGTCGGCCACGGGAAAGTCGACGTCGTTCATGGCGCGGAAGATGGCGTCGTCCAGGCCATCGAGGCTGACCGTGACCCGCTGCAGGCCGGCGGCCTTGAGCGAAGCGGCCTTGCGCTCCAGCAGGGAGCCGTTGGTGGTCAGCGTGATGTCCAGCGGCCGGCCCTCCACCGTGCGCAACGCGGCGAGCTGTTCGATCAGGACTTCGATGTTCTTGCGCAGCAGCGGTTCGCCGCCCGTGAGCCGGATCTTCTGCACGCCGTGGGCCACGAACTGGCGCGCGACGCGCGTGATTTCCTCGAAACTCAGCAGCGCGCTGTGCGGCAGATAGGGGTAGTCCTTGTCGAACACGTCCTTGGGCATGCAGTAGCTGCAGCGGAAGTTGCAGCGGTCGGTCACGCTGATGCGCAGGTCGCGCAGCGGACGGCCCAGCGCATCGCCCAGCAGGCCGGTGGCGGCGATGGGTGCCAAGGGGACGGCCGCCAGCCGCGTGGCGCTGCGCTGATCGACCAGGGGAATGACGCGTTCGGACATGCCCTTGATTATGGGCGAGGACCCATCTGTCCGCACGGACGGACCCGGTGCCACAGGGGTCTAAAAATGGGTTTCCGATCTCCCTGGGCCAGCGCAGGTGCCCGGCGTGGCCGGATCACGGCGCGCTCACCGGGGTGAACAGGCGGGCGTTCTCGCGCAGCCAGCGGGCCGACAGATCGCTCGATTGTTGTGCCGGGTGGAAGTCCGGCCGGAAGTACGCGCGCCAGGGGCGGTAGCTCAGGCGCAGAAGTCCCTCGCGACCGAGCAGGTGGTGCGCGGCGCTGCGCCAGGTGCTCCAGCGCCAGAGCGTGCCGTCGTGCCGCAGGTTGTTGACCGTCTGGCGCAAGGTGTCGGAGAGAAAGATCCAGGTCACCCGGCGCATCCACTTCACGCGCCAGGCATGGCCGCCGCCGAGGGCCTGGTACAGATCGAACGCGGTGCATTTGTGCTCGGCTTCTTCGGCGCTGTGCCACAGCCAGAGGGCCTGGAGCCGGGGCTCGCAGCCGTCGAGCAAGCGCGCGTGAGACAGCATCCATTCGGCGAACAGGGCGGTGAAATGCTCGTTCGCCGCGGTGATGGCCAGACCGTGGCGCAGGTCCGTTCCTTCGAGCAGCCGCAGCCGTTCACGGGCCCGCGGTTCCCATTCGTTGACCAGACCGTGCTTCTCAATCTGCGCATTGAACAGCGCGTGGATGCGGCGATGCGTGGCTTCCTGCCCGATGAACCCCTGCACCTCGTCTCTGCACTGGTCCTGCTGTTCAGCGGGCAACGCCTTGAAGCCGTTGCGCACCGAGTCGATGAAGAACTGCTCGCCGACCGGAAAGCTCATCGACAGGGCATTGAACCAGGCGCTCAGGAAGGCGTCGCCGTTGCACCAGTGGCGTTGCACGGGTTGCTCCAGGTCGATCAAGAGGCGGCGGACCATCAACTCGGTCATGGCTTGTGCGGTGGGGTGTCCGTGTTGGTACTGATGAGTACCGTGGCGGTCATGCTGATCGCCACGGTGGGCCCTGTCAAGCGGGGAAACGGGTACCCACCTGTCAGTTTTCTACCCGGTGAGCGAACTAAGATGCCCGTTCATGAATGTCCAGGAAGCCAGCGCCCCCGAGGCCGAACAGCACGAGCACCGTCAGCGCATGATGCGCGCCATGGCTGCCGTGGCGGCAGACAAAGGTCTGTCGGCCGCGACCATCGCCGACATCGTACGCGAAGCCGGCGTG
The DNA here is from genome assembly GCF_020510445.1 of Hydrogenophaga taeniospiralis. NCBI lineage: Bacteria > Pseudomonadati > Pseudomonadota > Betaproteobacteria > Burkholderiales > Comamonadaceae > Hydrogenophaga > Hydrogenophaga taeniospiralis. The sequence goes on along the minus strand of NZ_JAHBAG010000001.1, from coordinate 3,752,283 downwards.
TCCAAACGCAGTTTCTACGAGCACTTCGACAGCAAGGAGGCGTGTTTCCTGGCCTTGTACCGGGCGGCCAGTGCCTCGGCCCTGCGCACGCTGAGCGAGGCGGTGCAGCCCGATCGACCGTGGCAGGCCCAACTGGAGCACGCGCTGGGGGCCTATTTCTCGCATCTCGCGGCCGGCCCCAGCCTGTTGCGCAGCCTGTTCGTTGAGATTCACCACGTTGGCCCCGCTGGCATGGCCGTGCGCCGCACCGTGATGCAGCAGATGGCCGATTTCCTGATGCGCACGGTGAACGGTGCCGATGACCGCGGGCCCGCCTCCGGTTATCCGGCACTCACCCCCACCATGGCCATGGCCGCGGTGGGTGGCATCAACGAACTGGTGCTCGACATCATCGAGCGCGGTGCAGCCGACCAGTTGGCCAGCCTGGCGCCTCGCGCCAGTGAAATCGTGCGGGTGCTGACCCGCACGCAGCTCGCCGGTCTCTGAGCGTTGGCGGACGGAACCGGCGCCCCATGAAAAACGGCCCGCTGTGGCGGGCCGTTTTGCTTCGAGAAGGCCGGTCTCAGGCGGCCATGGGCAGCAGCGGCACGATCAGCAGGGCCACGATGTTGATGATCTTGATCAGCGGGTTCACAGCCGGGCCAGCGGTGTCCTTGTAGGGGTCGCCCACGGTGTCACCGGTGACGGCCGCCTTGTGGGCCTCGCTGCCCTTGCCGCCGTGGTGGCCGTCCTCGATGTACTTCTTGGCGTTGTCCCAGGCACCGCCGCCGGTGCACATGGAGATCGCCACGAACAGGCCGGTCACGATGGTGCCCATGAGCAGGCCGCCGAGCGCCTTGGGCCCCAGGAACAGACCGACCAGGATGGGAACGACCACCGGGAGCAGCGAGGGAATCACCATCTCCTTGATGGCCGCGGTGGTCAGCATGTCCACCGCGCGGCCGTACTCGGGCTTGGCCGTGCCTTCCATGATGCCCTTGATCTCGCTGAACTGGCGGCGCACTTCCACCACCACCGCACCGGCCGCGCGGCCCACGGCCTCCATGGCCATGGCGCCGAACAGGTAGGGGATCATGCCGCCGATGAACAGGCCCACGATCACCATCGGGTCGGAGAGGTCGAAGCTGATCTGGTGGCCGTAGGACTCCAGCTTGTGGGTGTAGTCGGCAAACAGCACCAGCGCGGCCAGACCGGCCGAGCCGATGGCGTAGCCCTTGGTCACGGCCTTGGTGGTGTTGCCCACCGCGTCCAGCGGATCGGTCACGTCGCGCACGCTGCTGGGCAGCTCGGCCATTTCGGCAATGCCGCCGGCGTTGTCGGTGATGGGGCCGTAGGCGTCCAGAGCGACCACGATGCCGGCCATGCTGAGCATGGCGGTGGCCGCGATGGCGATGCCGTAGAGGCCGGCGAGCGTGTAGGACGCCAGGATGCCGACGCACACGAACAGCACGGGCCAGGCGGTGGAGCGCATGGACACGCCCAGGCCGGCAATGATGTTGGTGCCGTGCCCGGTGGTGGAGGCCTGTGCGATGTGCTTGACCGGTGAATACTGGGTGCCGGTGTAGAACTCGGTGATCCAGACCAGCGCGGCGGTGAGCGCCAGGCCCACGGCGCAGGCGCCCCACAAACGCAGCTGGCTGCCGCTGGTGGTGATGGCGTTGTCCGGCATGATCCAGGCGGTCACGAAGTAGAACGCGATCAGCGACAACACACCGGCGATCGCCAGGCCCTTGTAGAGCGCGGGCATCACGTTCTTCATGCCCGGGCTGGCCTTGACGAAGAAGCAGCCGATGATGGAGGCGATGATGGACACGCCGCCCAGCACCAGCGGGTACATCACGGCCTGCATCGGTGCGGCGGTGATCATTAGGGCGCCGAGCACCATGGTGGCGATGAGCGTGACCGCGTAGGTCTCGAACAGGTCGGCGGCCATACCGGCGCAGTCGCCCACGTTGTCTCCCACGTTGTCGGCGATCACGGCCGGGTTGCGCGGGTCGTCTTCGGGGATGCCGGCTTCGACCTTGCCCACCAGATCGGCGCCGACGTCAGCGCCCTTGGTGAAGATGCCACCGCCCAGCCGCGCGAAGATGGAGATCAGCGAGGAGCCGAAGGCGAAGCCGATCAACGGGTTCAGCAGCTTGGCCAGGTCTTTGTCGGGCGTCAGGTTGCCGTTGCCCACCAGGAACCAGAAGAATCCGGCCACACCCAGCAGGCCCAGCCCCACCACCAGCATGCCGGTGATGGCGCCGCCGCGGAAGGCCACGTCCAGCGCCGGGCCGATGCCTTTGGTGGCGGCCTGCGCGGTGCGCACATTGGCGCGCACCGACACGTTCATGCCGATGAAGCCACAGGCGCCCGACAGCACCGCGCCCAGCACGAAGCCGATGGCGGTCTGCCCGTCGAGAAAAACAGCGATGAGAATGGTCAACACCACGCCGACGAGGGCGATGGTCTTGTACTGCCGGGCCAGATAGGCCGCGGCGCCGGTCTGGATGGCCCCGGCAATTTCCTGCATGCGGGCGTTGCCCGCGTCCTGAGAAAGAATCCAGCTGCGGGACCAGAAGCCGTAAGCCACGGCCACGAGTCCACACACCAGCGCAAACACCAGCGCAGATTGTCCAACCATAAAGTAACTCCTGCTCGTTTTTGACTTGGAGGGGGCAACGCCTCCGGGGTACCCCCGCTGCGTTGCTTCCTCGCGTCCTTGAACGGCATGCCTGAGAGCATGCTGGGCAGGGCGATTGGCCAACGCCCGGAATTTAGCGGGATTTGAGCCGCTTGGGAAATGATCTGGATCAGAAAGTAAGGCTGGCATCAGTAAAATCAGGGTAAATCCCGCCTGCGGGCGCACCGGTTTGCGCCACCTGTTCGGGTTCCCTGCGCCATGCCTATGCGCTTGTGACCGCCTCCGATTCCTCAACTCTCAGAAAATCCCCATGTCTCTCGACAACGTCACCCCTGGCAAGAACATTCCCGAAGCGTTCAACGTGATCATCGAAATTCCGATGAACGCCGATCCGATCAAGTACGAAGTGGACAAGGAAACCGGGGCGATCTTCGTGGACCGCTTCATGAGCACCGCCATGCACTACCCGACCAACTACGGTTACGTGCCCAAGACCCTGTCGGGCGACGGCGACCCGGTGGATGTGCTGGTGATCACCCCCGTGCCCCTGATTCCCGGTGTGGTGGTGCCTTGCCGCGCCATCGGCATCCTGAAGATGACGGACGAAGCCGGTGAAGACGGCAAGGTGCTGGCCGTACCGACCGACAAGATCCTGTCGCTCTACAGCCGCTGGCAAAAGCCGGAAGACCTCAACCCGATGCGCCTGAAAGCCATTGAACACTTCTTCGAGCACTACAAGGACCTCGAACCCGGCAAGTGGGTCAAGGTGCAGGGCTGGGAAGACAAGGCTTCCGCGCACAAGGAGATCATGGACGGCGTCGCCGCCTACAAAAAGAAGCAGGGCTGATCAAACGCTGGGCCCTCGGCGGCGCGCCGTGTGCGTGCGGCCAAGAAAACAAAAGGCCAAAAGGCCTGTACGGCGAACCGTACAGGCCTTTTGTTTTCGGGCGGTGCGCTGGGCGCCGCGAGGCTTCAGTTCGGGGCCGCGTCGATGTCTCCGCGGTACTCGATCTTGCCGCGCACCCGGGCGCGTGGGTGCATGTCGATCAGCTCGTCGTAGCTGGCGTCGCCGATCAGCGTGGCCGAACCGGTGATTTCCAGCGCCTTGCGCGCGATCACGGTGCCGATCACTTTGCCTTCAATGAACACATAGTCCGCTTCCAGCCGGGTGTTCTCGATCACGCCGGTGGCGCCCACGTGCAGCGTGCCGCCGGTTTCGAAGGTGATGTTGCCCTTGAGCTGGCCGTCGACCTTGATGCCCTGGTCGCGCGTGGTGTGGAAGTTGCCGTCGAAGACAGCACCTTCGGCGATCAGGCTGGTGATGGCCGAGAGGCGCTCGGCGGGGACGAGGCGGGTCGATGCGGGGTTGTGGCTCATGGGGTCAGGGCTCCTTGCTGTGCAACCAGTTTTCGGGTTTCAGATGAGGGGTGGAAGGGGGCGGTGCCGGTGGTGCGGTCTGTACCGCGGCCTGCGCGGTCGTCGCGGTGGGCCAATGGGTGTCGAGCCGCAGGCCCGCGTTGTGCGCTGCATCGACCGGGTCGATGCCCGAGGCGAGGGTGGTACTGGGGGGTGGGTCGTTCGCGGGTGGCGGCAGGACAGGGCCCTGAGGCCCAGGAGCGGACCCCATTGGCGGGTTTGGCGGTGTTGGCGGCAACGGAGCGCTGGATGCCACTGCCGGACGGGCTGTTTCGAAGGGCTTGCGCAGGCTGGGCCAGACACCGAGCCACAACAGGAGGCCCAGGCCGATGATCAGCACGATGGGCAGCACATAGCGCCTCAGGCACCACAGCAGCCAGCGCCCCAGCAGCCGGCGCCGGGCGACCCAGCGGTCGCGTCGCCAACTGGCCCGCAGCGCGGCCTGGCGCACAGCCTCGGTGTCGGGCACCGGCGCTTTCGCCATACGGTGGGGTGGTCGTGCCGATCCGTGCCACAGCATGGAGGACCGTCAGGTGCCCGGCTTCTGGACGGGCACACGCTCCAGCGTGGCGTTGAGGTCGGCGCCATTGACCTGGATGCGTCCATAACGCACCAGGCCGTGCACGCTGGCGGTGTCGTGCAACGAGACTTCGCCCTGGCCGGAATCCAGAATCCCGTCGGTGTGGCCCATGACGGAGATCTTCTGGGCGGTGATGTCGCCCTTGACGCGACCGGTTTCGGTCACCACCACGGCCACTGCGACGCCGGGGGCCTGCGTCAGATTGCCATCCACCTGACCAGCGATGCTGCAGGGGCCACGCAGTTCGGCGTTGCCCACGAAATGCATGCCTTCGGCCACCATGCTTCGGGCCTGACCTCCTTCGAGGACGTCAACCGGCACGGCCGCATGCACCTGGGGCTGCAGCAGCGGCAGATGTCCCGGCTGGCTCGGCGGCATGGCCCGTCCCACATCGATTTCCAGCGTATTGCCTTCGACCGGCTGCATGCCGTTGTTGTCCTGGAAGTCCTGCGGTGGTGGGGGCGGGTTGTCGTAGTCGTTCATGTCGTCGGTTCCTAAATCCTGTTCCAGATGGCGGTCGGGGTGCAGATAACGATCGGCTTTCATGGCAGTGGGTCGGATCGAGGGTGTCAGGGCTGGTCGATGTGCACGTCCTGCAGCACCGGCAGCTTGCTGCCGGGTTTGAGCGTCTTGAATGGCCCCTGCAGATCGGCGCCCTCGTACAGCTGCAGGCGTCGGGCCATGAGCGTGCCGGTGGAGACACCCGTTTTGGACACGTAGGCCATGCCCTGGCATTCGAGGCTGGTGTCGCTCGGGTCGGCGTCCGTCGCGCCCAGTTGCCCAAACAGATAGAAGTCGCCCATCACGCGAACCCTGCCACGAACCACGCCACCTGTCCAGACGATGAGGCGGCCGTTGACGCGGATGCGGCCGGAGATTTCGCCCTGCACGAGCAGGCCACCTTCAAACTGCAGCTCGCCGCTGAGCCGGCTGCCCGCCGCCACGCGGTTGACCACGTTCATGGCCACCGGGTCGAGCGTGAGCGTGTCCTGAGGGGTCTTCAGTTCCACCGGGTGACTCCCCAGAAAACCACCGAAACCAGCAGGCTCAGCAGCCCCAGCAGGGCGATCCACAGCGCGTGCCGTTCGAGGAAACCCCGCACGGGCCCCGGGCGAAGGCGGGGGCGCCCCACCGGATCGCTGGCATGGCTGAGCACCACCCAGTCGCGCCAGAGCTGTGTCAGGCGGCTCTCCCCGCTGCTCGGGTCGACGTCCAGCCCCTGGGCAGGGCCGCTGGGCACCACACGGCGCTTGCCCAACGAGACCGTGAACGGAGCGCCCACGATGGTCTGGGTGAAAAAAGCGTCGGTGTCGTCCATGTCGGCTGAGTGTAGTCAGTATGTAACCAGACACGGCCATCGCGCGGACCCCGGCGGGCTTGTGGGGTGGCGTGTCCTGGCGTGGCGGCGTTCAGTCGCTATTGTGGGGTATGTGCGCCGATGAACCGTGTGGCGGCGCACGCAGCGGGCTGCGTTGGGCCAGGTGGTCCAGGTACTGCCCGATGCCCGCGCCCTCGCGCTCCAGGAAACGCTCGACCGCGTCGGCAAAGGAGGGGTGGGCCAGCCAGTGGGCGCTGGTGGTTTTGACCGGCAGCAGGGCTCGCGCCATCTTGTGCTCGCCTTGCGCGCCGCCTTCAAAGCGCAGGAAGCCGTGCTCAATGCACCAGGCCAGTGGCTGGTAGTAGCAGGCCTCGAAGTGCAGGCAGTCCACCCGTTCCTGCGCACCCCAGTAGCGCCCATACGCGACCCGCGCGTCGGCATCGAGGGCGATCAGACTGCAGGCGATGGGGTGGCCAGCGCGTTCGGCCACGAACAGCAGCCAGTGGTCGGCCATGGTGTGGGCCATGCGCTGGAAAAAGTCGCGATTCAGATAGGGCGCGTTGCCGTGTTCGAGGTAGGTGCGCTCGTAGCAGCGGTAGAAAAAATCCCAGTCCGCGGGCGTGATGTCCTGTCCCCTGGCCCATCGGAAAGTCACCCCGGCATCGGCCACCTTGCGGCGTTCCTGGCGAATCTTTTTGCGTTTTTCCTGCTGCAGGCTTGCGAGGAAATGTTCGAAGTCGGTGAACGGTGTGAAAAGTGCGGAGGCCCCGTTCGTCCAGTGGAACTGCACGGTGTGGCGCAGCAGCATGCCGTTCTGCTCGCAGGCCGCGATGTCCTGCGGTTGGGCGAACAGCAGGTGCAGCGAGGACAGGTCTTCCTCGCGTGCGTGCTGGAGCAGGGCGCGCACCAGCGCGGCGCGGGCCTCGGGGTCGCGGGCCAGCAGCCGCGCGCCCGGCACCGGGGTGAAGGGCACCGCCACCAGCGCCTTGGGGTAGTAGTCGAGCCCGTGCTGGGCATAGGCGTTGGCCCAGGCCCAGTCGAACACGTACTCGCCGTACGAATGGTTCTTCAGGTACATCGGGCAGGCCGCGTGCAGTTCGTCGCCACGCCAGAGGGTGATGAACTGCGCCTGCCAGCCGGCCTTCTCCCGTGCACAGCCGCTGTCGTGCAGCGCCGCCAGGTACTCGTGGCGCATGAAGGGGCTGGGATCGGTTTCCAGCGCCAGCAAGTGGCTCCAGGCAGCGGCCGGGACGGCCGTGGGCGAGGCCAGGACCCGGGTGACATAATCGTTGGCGCGCTGGTGCGCAGACACTTTCTGCCCCTTCATGCCATGCCTGAAGGGGGCATTTCCCGGGTGGACGGACGGGGTATCTTTGACCCCGTGGCGGTGGCCCCCGCAGCAACTTTTCCAGATTCCATGACACTTCCCATTTGCGTGGCTCAGCTCAATTTCGTGGTGGGCGACATGGCCGGCAACGCCCGCAAGATCATCGATGCGGCGCGCCAGGCGCATGGCCGCGGCGCACGGGTGTTGCTCACACCCGAACTCGCCTTGTGCGGTTACGCCGCCGAAGACCTGTTCCTGCGCCCGGCCTTCATCGACGCCTGTGATGATGCCCTGAAAACCGTGGCCGCCGAGACCGCCGGCCTCAATGGCCTGCACATCGTGGTGGGTCATCCGGCCAGGGCGGCGGGCGCGAGCAACGTGGACCGGCGGGAACGCAGCGTGTCGGTGGCCCGCCTGCACAACGCCGCGAGTGTGTTGCTGGAAGGCCGGGTGCAACAGACCTACGCCAAGCGCGAGCTGCCCAACTACCAGGTGTTCGACGAACGGCGCTACTTTGTGCCGGGCCACGAGGCCTGCGTGTTCGACGTGCGCATGGCGGGTGACGTGGTGCGGGTCGGTTTGCTGATCTGCGAGGACGCCTGGTTCGACGAGCCGGCGGCCGATGCCCAGGCCGCTGGGGCCGACGTGCTGGCGGTCATCAATGCGTCGCCCTTTCACACCGGCAAGGGCGGCGAGCGCGAAGCCACCATGCGCGAGCGCGTGCGTGCCACCGGCCTGCCGCTGGTCTATGCCCACCTGGTGGGCGGCCAGGACGAGATCGTGTTCGAGGGGCGCAGCTTCGTGCTCGGCGACGACGGTGCGCTGGCGGGCCGGGCGGTGAGTTTTGAGGAAGCGCTGTTTGACGTGGCCTTCACTCGGCAGGGGTCGGGCTGGCGGATCGACGCCACCACCGACCGCGCCCACAGCCAGGAGGCCGACCTGTGGCACGCGCTGGTGCTCGGTGTGCGCGACTACATCGGCAAAAACGGATTTCCCGGCGCGATCCTGGGCTTGTCGGGCGGGATCGACTCGGCCCTGGTGCTGGCCATTGCGGTGGATGCGCTCGGCAAGGACCGGGTGCGCACGGTGATGATGCCCTCGCCCTACACGGCCGATATCTCCTGGATCGACGCGCGCGACATGGCCGAGCGCCTGGGTGTGCGCTACGACGAGATCGCCATTGCGCCGCAGTTCGACGCATTCAAGGCCAGCCTGGCCACCGAGTTCGCCGGCCTGCCCGAAGACACGACGGAAGAAAACCTGCAGGCGCGCATCCGCGGCACGCTGCTGATGGCCTTGTCCAACAAGTTCGGCAGCATCGTGCTGACCACCGGCAACAAGAGCGAAATGGCCACCGGCTACTGCACGCTGTACGGCGACATGGCGGGCGGTTTTGCCGTGATCAAGGACGTGGCCAAGACCCTGGTGTTCCGTCTGGCGCGCTGGCGCAACGCGCACGACCCCTATGGCACCGGTGCCAACCCGATCCCCGAGCGCATCATCACCCGTCCGCCCAGCGCCGAGCTGCGGCCCGACCAGAAAGACCAGGACAGCCTGCCCGAATACGCCGTGCTCGACGCCATCATCGAGCGCTACATGGAAAACGACCAGAGCCCCGACAGCATCGAGGCGGCGGGCTATGCGCGCGCCGACGTGGACAAGGTGGTGCGCCTGATCCGCATCAACGAGTACAAGCGCCGTCAGGCGCCGGTGGGCATTCGCGTGACCCACCGCAGTTTCGGCAAGGACTGGCGCTACCCGATCACCAGCAAATATCGGGCTTGAGTCTCCCACTGAAACGGCCTAGGAAAACGGCAACTCCAGCACCGCGCGCAGCTCGCCCACCTCGATGCCGGCAGCATTTTTCAGCGGCGGCGGGATCAGGCTGGCCAGGACCGCGCGGCTTTGTTCATCGAGCCAGCCGAGCTGCTCCAGCGCCGCCACGAAAGCCACCATCAGTGGCGTCAGCTGGCCGTCGCTGCATTTGGCCGCGATGGCCACGCCACGGCTGAAACTGGCCAGCACCTGCACACCGTCGGCGCCCACCTTGCTCACCCAGTCGCCACGGCCGGCGCGCATCAGCGCCAGATCGTTGCGACCCTGTCCACTGACCAGCTCGGGGTGTTGGCTCATGGCGCGAGCAATGCGCCGTGGGGCATCGCCGTACACTGGGTCCGGCGCGGCGAGCGTCAGGCGGGCGAAAGCGTGGGCCAGCGCGCGCAGCGGCAGCGCGTAGTTGGGGGCGCTGCAGCCGTCGATGCCCCACGCCAGCTGGTCCACCGGCACACCCGAGAAATGGCTCACACTGGTCCGGATCTGCTCCTGCACCGGGTGGTCAAGGTCGAGGTAGCCGCTCAGGGGCAGGCCGAGCGCACTGGCCAGCAACAACATGCCCGTGTGTTTGCCCGAACAGTTGTGGTGCAGACGGGTGAATCGCGCACCGGGCTCGGGCGTGGCGTCGTTGAAGCGGTAGAAGAACGGCGTGTGGGTGCCGCAGGCCAGCGCCGACTCGCTCGCACCGATGCGGGACAGCAGCGCAGCAACGCGCTCCACGTGCATGGGCTCGCCGTTGTGGCTGGCGCAGAGCAGGGCGATATCGGCGTCGTCCAGCCGATGGCTTTGTGCCGCCTGCGCGATCACGGGCATGGCTTGAAACGGCTTCAGCGCCGAGCGGGTGAAAACCGGCGTGTCGACGTCTCCCACACTCGCCAGCAGCCGGCCCTGCGTGTCCACCACGGCCAACGATCCGAAGTGGACGTTTTCCGGATGGATGCCCCGGACACTGACGGTGATGGGCACATGACGGGGCAGGGCGTGGGGCGCGGTGCGGACGGCTTCGGAAATGGGCATGGGCATGCTTCGGTTGGGGGTGCCTTCAGTGTACGCAGCGTGCGGCTGGCCTTGGGCATAAACTAGCGCATTCCCTCAAGACTTGCCCTGGAGAACACGCATGAAGCAGATCACCGCCGTCATCAAACCATTCAAGCTGGAGGAGGTGCGTGAAGCCTTGGCCGAGCAGGGTGTGACCGGTCTGACCGTGACCGAGGTGAAGGGGTTTGGGCGCCAGAAGGGACACACCGAGCTGTACCGGGGCGCCGAATACGTGGTGGACTTTCTGCCCAAGGTAAAGGTGGAGGTGGTGGTCAAGACCGACGACCTGGACCGCTGTGTCGACGCCATCATCCGCGCCGCGCGCACCGGCAAGATCGGGGATGGCAAGATTTTCGTCACCTCCGTCGAGCGGGTGGTGCGCATCCGCACCGGCGAAGAAGACGAAACCGCGGTCTGAGGGGAAGCGGCGGGTCCGCCCCCCATTCAGATCGCGTCGAGCTGGGCCGCGGGTGACAGGCCCGCAGCCTGCACCAGTTCGGGCAGCAGCCGGTGTGCGTCGCTGTCGACGCGGATCAGGTCCATCTGCCAGGCGCCCATGAACTGCGCTTCGACGCTGGTGCGCAGGAACTGCATCAACCCATCGTAGTAACCCGCCAGGTTGAGCAGGCCCACCGGTTTGTCGTGGTAGCCCAGCTGGCGCCAGGTCCAGACTTCAAAAAACTCCTCGAACGTTCCAATGCCGCCAGGCAGCGCAACGAATGCGTCTGCCTTTTCGGCCATCAGACGCTTGCGTTCATGCATGGTGTCGACCACGTGCAGTTCGGTGCAGCTGTGGTTGGCCCATTCCTTCTCCACCAGGGCCTTGGGGATGATGCCGACCACGCGCCCGCCCGCGTCCAACGTGGCCTGGGCCACGGTGCCCATGAGGCCGTTGCGACCACCGCCATAGACCAGTTGCCCTCCATGGCTGCCGATCCAGTGACCGACTGTGCGGGCAGCGTCGGTGAACTCGGGGCGGGCGCCAGGGCGGGAGCCGCAATAGACACACAGGGAAAAGTGGGGGGCCGTCATGGGACGTTGAAGAAGGTGAGGTGTTCAGACCAGCCGGGTCCAGAGCGCCGCAGTCCAGACGCCGAAACAAAGCAGCAGGCTCAGCAGCACGGCCGCGCTGCCCATGTCCTTGGCGCGTTTGGAGAGGTCGTGCCATTCCGGGCCGATGCGGTCGATGGCGGCCTCAATGCCGGTGTTCAGCAGTTCGACCACCATCACCGCGAGCACGGTGCCCGCCAGCAAGGCCACCTCGACCCAGCTGCGGCCCAGCCAGAAGGACAGCGGAACCAGCACCAGGGCGGCCAGCGCTTCCTGCCGGAAGGCCGTTTCGCCCCAGCCCGCGCGCAGTCCGGCCATGGAGTAACCGAAGGCGTGCAGCATGCGCGCCAGGCCGGTGCGCTGTTTCTGGGCGTTGACGGGTTCGCGGGCGGAACGGGTTGACACCGCAGGTGCGGTTGTGGCGGGGCGGTTGGGGGTGGTGGTGGGCATACCGGTAGACAAGAGACTTCAGGCCTGATGTTGGGCCGCCTTGAGGGGCGCTGCAGGCTTGTGGTGAACCAGCCGCGTGCCCGCGAGTGCGTCGTGCAGGAACTGGCGTTGGGGATGGAAGCGCGAAAGAACCGCCCAGATGGCCACCCAGCCGATCACGATCACGGTCAACTCGCCACCGGGCAATCTGAACGCGCCACCCACGGCCAACGGTGGCAGGAACCACATCCACGACAAGAGGTAGCGCAACAGCGCCCGCGCCTGGGTGAGCGGCTGCCCGCGGCGGTCCACCACGCGGATGTGCCAGGTCTTCAAGGCCAGCGTCTGGCCTTTGGCCCAGAACCAGGTGAAGTAGATGCCGAATACCACGAACAGAAAGCCCTGTTGCAGGTGGCGGTTGTCGAGCGCGTGGCGGGTTTGGGTGAGTGTCGAAAACAGGTAACCGGCAATGAACACCACGCCGAACAACAGGATGCCTTCGTACAGCCAGCAGGCCATGCGGCGTGTCAGGGACGGGGCGGTCAGGGAGGGCTGGGCCTGCAGGTTGGTGTCGGACGCGGTCATCGGATGCGGTGGAAAGTGGCCCCGAATTGTCGCATTGCGGCCAATATTCGCGGCCTGGCCACGATTGCATCCACCCTTGTTGATCCACAAGACGTGTTGCAGTGCGATAATCACAGGCTGCAATTCAACAGGCAAACGGGCCAAGGTCCGGCGGGTTATGTGTCCGCCCATGTCCATTGGCCTCAAGTCCCGACACCGCTTCACAAGAGTGGGTGAAGGGGCACCCAAGGTATTTCGTCAGAGAAATTCTCGAAAGGTTCATCATGGAAATCAACAAGGCCGAGCTGGCCTCCGCTGCCGCTGCCTCCGGTGCAGCCCCCCAAGAACTCCGCGGCGCAGAAATCCTCATCAAGGCCCTCCAGGCCGAAGGTGTGAAGTACATCTGGGGCTATCCCGGCGGTGCCGTGCTGCACATCTACGACGCGTTCTACAAGCAGGACACCATCCAACACGTGCTGGTGCGGCACGAACAGGCCGCTGTGCACGCCGCCGACGGCTACGCGCGCGCCACTGGTGACGTGGGCGTGGCGCTTGTCACCTCAGGTCCGGGCGTGACCAATGCCATCACCGGCATCGCCACCGCCTACATGGACAGCATTCCCATGGTGATCGTCACCGGCCAGGTCCCCACCGCCGCGATCGGCCTGGACGCCTTTCAGGAATGCGACACCGTCGGCATCACGCGCCCCATCGTCAAGCACAACTTCCTGGTGAAAGACGTGCGCGACATGGCGATGGTGATGAAAAAGGCCTTTCACATCGCCCGCAGCGGCCGGCCCGGCCCGGTGGTGGTGGACATCCCGAAGGACGTTTCCTTCAACAAGACCGTCTACACCGGTTACCCCGAGTCGGTGGTGATGCGGTCCTACAACCCGGTGCGCAAGGGCCATGGCGGCCAGATTCGCAAGGCATTGCAGCTGTTGTTGACGGCCAAGCGCCCCTACATCTACACCGGTGGCGGCGTGCTGCTGGGCAGTGCCGTGCAGGAGTTGCGCACGCTGGTCGACATGCTCGGGTACCCGGTGACGAACACGCTCATGGGCCTGGGTGCCTACCCAGCGACCGACCGCAAGTTCCTGGGCATGCTGGGCATGCACGGCACGGTGGAGGCCAACAACGCGATGCAGAACTGCGACGTGCTGCTGGCCGTGGGTGCGCGCTTTGACGACCGCGTGATCGGCAACCCCAAGCACTTCGCGCAGAACGAGCGCAAGATCATCCACGTCGACATCGACCCGTCGAGCATCTCCAAGCGCGTCAAGGTGGATGTGCCCATCGTTGGCGACGTGAAGGACGTGCTGACCGAGCTGATCAGCATGGTGCGCGAAAGCCCGCTCCGGCCCGACGAAAAGGCGCTCGCGGGCTGGTGGGACGCCATCGAAGGCTGGCGTTCGAAGGAATGCCTGAAGTACGACCGTGGCAACAAGGACGTGATCAAGCCGCAGTACGTGGTGGAAACGCTCTGGAACATGACCAAGGACGCCGATGCCTACATCACGTCCGACGTCGGCCAGCACCAGATGTGGGCAGCGCAATACTACAAGTTCAACGAGCCACGCCGCTGGATCAACTCCGGTGGCCTGGGCACCATGGGCGTGGGCATTCCCTATGCCATGGGCATCAAGCTGGCCAAGCCCGAGAGCGAGGTGTTCTGCGTGACCGGTGAAGGTTCGGTGCAGATGTGCATCCAGGAACTGTCCACCTGCCTGCAGTACAACACGCCGATCAAGATCATGGCACTGAACAACCGCTACCTCGGCATGGTGCGTCAGTGGCAGGAACTTGACTACGAGGGCCGCTACAGCCACAGCTACATGGATGCGCTGCCCAACTTCGTGAAGCTCGCCGAGGCCTATGGCCACGTCGGCATGCTGATCGAACGCCCGCAGGACGTGGAGCCGGCGCTGCGCGAAGCGCGCAAGCTCAAGGACCGCACCGTGTTCATGGACTTCCGCACCGACCCGACGGAGAACGTCTTCCCCATGGTGCGCGCCGGCAAGGGCATCACCGAGATGACCCTGGGCGCCGAAGACCTCTGACCCTGTTCACCCTGCCGCCCATCCATTTTGGGTGGTCGGCAGTCCCTTGACGAATCTATTTGCAGCCAATCCTGCGCATTACCGTGCGCAGGGGAGGGCTCAGAAAAGAGGAATCTCATTCATGAAACACATCATCGCTGTCCTGCTCGAAAACGAACCCGGCGCCCTCTCGCGCGTGGTTGGCCTGTTCTCTGCGCGGGGCTACAACATCGAATCCCTCACCGTGGCCCCCACGGAAGACCCCAGCCTCTCGCGCATGACGATCCAGACCACCGGGTCGGACGACGTGATCGAGCAGATCACCAAGCACCTGAACCGCCTCATCGAGGTGGTCAAGGTGGTGGACCTGACCGAAGGCGCCTACACCGAGCGTGAGCTCATGCTGGTGAAGGTGCGCGCGGTGGGCAAGGAGCGCGAGGAAATGAAGCGCATGGCCGACATCTTCCGTGGTCGTGTGATCGACGTGACCGAGAAAAGCTACACCATCGAACTCACCGGTGACCAGGGCAAGAACGACGCTTTCCTGGAAGCCATCGACCGCACCGCTATTCTGGAAACGGTGCGCACCGGTTCCTGCGGCATTGGTCGGGGTGAGAGAATCCTGCGCGTTTGACCTATTTCAGGGCTCAGCCATTGGCCCGTTCTGGCTGAGCCTGTCGAAGCCCCTGTCCACCGGACAGGGGTCCCGAGAGCCCTTCGACAGGCTCGCGAAGAACGGCAACACACCTCAAATCCACTGGAGCAATAGATGAAAGTTTTCTACGACAAAGACTGTGACCTGAGCCTGATCAAGGGCAAGACCGTGGCCATCATTGGTTATGGCTCACAAGGCCACGCCCATGCACAAAACCTGAACGACAGCGGCGTCAAGGTCGTGGTCGGCCTGCGCAAGGGCGGCGCTTCCTGGGACAAGGTCGGCAAGGCCGGCCTGACCGTGATGGAAGTCAACGACGCCGTGAAGGCGGCTGACGTGGTCATGATCCTGCTGCCCGACGAGCAGATCGCCGAGGTCTACACCAACAACGTCGCTCCCAACATCAAGCAGGGTGCTTCGCTGGTGTTCGCCCACGGTTTCAACGTGCACTACAACCAGGTCGTGCCCCGCGCCGATCTGGACGTGTGGATGGTGGCGCCGAAGGCCCCTGGCCACACCGTGCGCAACACCTACACGCAGGGCGGCGGTGTGCCCCACCTCATCGCAGTGCACCAGGACAAGAGCGGCAAGGCACGTGACCTGGCCCTGTCCTACGCCATGGCCAACGGCGGCGGCAAGGCCGGCATCATCGAGACCAACTTCAAGGAAGAGACCGAGACCGATCTGTTCGGCGAGCAGGCCGTGCTGTGCGGCGGTGCCGTCGAGCTGATCAAGATGGGTTATGAAACCCTGGTCGAAGCCGGTTATGCCCCTGAGATGGCCTACTTCGAGTGCCTGCACGAACTCAAGCTGATCGTGGATCTGATCTACGAAGGTGGCATCGCCAACATGAACTACTCGATCTCCAACAACGCGGAGTTCGGCGAGTACGTGACCGGCCCCGAAGTGATCAACGAAGAGTCGCGCAAGGCCATGCGCAACGCTCTGAAGCGCATCCAGAACGGTGACTACGCCAAGATGTTCATCCAGGAAGGCCGTCTGAACTACCCGAGCATGACCGCCCGCCGCCGCAACACCGCCGATCACCAGATCGAAGTGGTGGGCGCCCAGCTGCGTGCCATGATGCCCTGGATCGCCAAGAACAAGCTGGTCGACCAGACCCGCAACTGATCCGGGCGTGGAAGCGCTGCCGGGCGAGCGACCCGTGGCGCTGCTCATTGCGATACAAAGGCCACTTCGGTGGCCTTTGTCTTTTCAGTCGATGGACTCGCTGGCTTACACTGCCACCCACGAGCCTTGGCTCGCCATACGGCTCCAACCGAGACATTCATGCACGACGGAATCGATCCTCTGAACCAGACAACCATTGAACCACCGCGGCGGCGCAAGGGCATCTACATGTTGCCCAACATGATCACGCTCGCTGCGCTGTTCGGTGGGTTCTACGCCATTGTCATGGCCATGAACGGCCGCTTTGATCTGGCCACGGTCGCCATCTTCGTGGCCATGGTGCTCGACAGCCTGGATGGCCGCGTGGCCCGGATGACCCACACACAAAGTGCGTTTGGCGAGCAGATGGATTCGCTGTCCGACATGGTGTCGTTCGGTGCCGCGCCCGCGTTGATTGCCTACGTCTGGACGCTCAACGATCTGGGGCGCTGGGGCTGGATCGCTGCGTTCGTGTACTGCGCTTGCGCGGCTCTGCGGCTGGCCCGCTTCAACGTCAACACCGGCGTGGTGGACAAGCGCTTCTTCCAGGGGCTGCCATCGCCAGCGGCCGCGGCTCTGGTGGCCGGGTTCATCTGGCTCATGACCGAGGCCGAGATACCTCCCTCGGATGTGACCTGGGTGATGTTCGCTCTCACCCTGTACGCTGGTTTGACCATGGTCACCAATGTGCCCTTCTACAGTTTCAAGGATCTGAGTCTCAAAAAGAGCGTGCCGTTTGCCGCGATTGTGCTGGTGGCTCTGGGTATCGCCATCATCAACATCCATCCGCCCACTGTCTTGTTTGGCCTTTTCGTGGTCTACGGCCTGTCGGGGTACGCGGTCTATTTCTGGCGCAAGGCCAAGGGGCGCCCGACCAGTGTGATCAGCACCTCCACCGATGAACCCGATGAGCGTGGGTTGCACGATTGAGCGGGTCCATGGCGTTTGCGACGTCACGTTGTCTCGGCGGGTCTTCCTTTGTGATACATTGCTTGACATGAAACAAGTTTCGCTCTCGCTACTACTGGGTGTCCACAACGGGCAGGTCTGGTAACGCGCGAGTGATTTCCAACAACGGCCCGTTTGCACCTGCAGCGGGCCGTTTTGTTTTGGGCTGCGGGTTTTTTCAAGAGTGGTCTACGAGACCACACACCGGAGAATTGAGATGAGCGACAAACTGATCATTTTTGACACCACCTTGCGCGACGGCGAGCAGTCGCCCGGCGCCTCCATGACCAAGGACGAGAAGCTGCGCATCGCACGTCAGCTGGAACGTCTGAAGGTGGACGTGATCGAGGCCGGTTTCGCCGCCAGCTCCAACGGTGATTTTGATTGTGTGCAGGCCATCGCCAACACCATCAAGGATTCCACGGTGTGCTCGCTGGCACGGGCCAACGACCGCGACATTTCCCGTGCGGCGGAGGCTCTCAAAGGGGCCAACCGGGCGCGCATCCACACCTTCATTGCGACCAGTCCGTTGCACATGGAGAAGAAGCTGCGCATGACGCCCGATCAAGTGTTCGAGCAGGCCAAGCAGTCGGTGCGCTTTGCTCGCAATCTGGTCGACGACATCGAGTTCAGTCCCGAAGACGGTTATCGCAGTGACATGGACTTTCTTTGCCGCGTGCTCGAGGCGGTCATCAAGGAAGGCGCCACCACACTCAACATCCCAGACACGGTGGGCTACGCGATTCCCGAGCTGTATGGCGATTTCATTCGCACCCTGCGCGAGCGCGTGCCCAACTCGGACAAGGCGATCTGGTCCGTTCATTGCCACAACGACCTGGGTATGGCGGTGGCCAACTCGCTGGCGGGTGTCAAGATCGGCGGCGCTCGTCAGGTGGAGTGCACCATCAACGGCCTGGGTGAGCGCGCCGGCAACTGTTCGCTGGAAGAAGTCGTGATGGCGGTGCGCACGCGTCGCGACTATTTCAACCTCGACGTGGGCGTTGATACCACGCAGATCGTGCCTGCCAGCCGCATGGTCAGCCAGACCACGGGTTTCGTGGTGCAGCCCAACAAGGCCGTGGTGGGAGCCAATGCCTTTGCCCATGCCAGTGGCATCCACCAGGACGGCGTGCTCAAGGCGCGAGACACCTATGAAATCATGCGGGCCGAAGACGTTGGCTGGAGTGCGAACAAGATTGTGTTGGGCAAGCTCAGCGGTCGGAATGCCTTCAAGCAGCGTTTGCAGGACCTGGGCATCGAGATGGAGTCCGAGAGCGAGATCAACACCGCATTTGCCGCCTTCAAGGAACTGGCCGATCGCAAGAGCGAGATCTTCGACGAAGACATCCTCGCCCTGTGCAGTGACGAGAGTGTGACCACCGAAAAGGAGCAGTACGGCCTGGTGTCGCTCTCGCAGCGCAGTGAAACCGGCGAGCGGCCCCATGCCCGCGTGGTGTTTACCGTGGCGGGCAAGGAGTTCCTCGGTGAATCCGACGGCAACGGGCCGGTGGATGCCTCATTGAAAGCCATTGAAACCCATGTCAAGAGCGGCGCCGAACTGGTGCTGTACTCGGTCAATGCCATCACGAGTGGTTCGACCGAAAGCCAGGGGGAAGTGACCGTGCGGTTGCAACACAGCGGGCGGGTCGTCAATGGCGTGGGGGCGGACCCGGATATCGTGGTCGCGTCGGCCAAGGCCTATCTGAGTGCGCTCAACAAATTGCACAGCAAGGCGGACCGTGTGGCAGCCCAAGGATAAAGCTTTTAAAATCAATGACTTGCAAATCTTGGTATCGTGAACAGTTGAATTGATACCGAAAGTAGCACCTGTTCTACCGATCATCGAAGAAACTTAGGCAAGCTTTTGATATTGCTAGTTTTTCTTGGGTTGTCTATACTCCACTCCAGCACAACATCTGTTGCTGGAGTGGCGTCATGGTCCTTTGCTCGAATCGCATCCGAAAAATCCTGCAAACGACCGCCTGCCTGGCTCTAACCGCCGCGCTGGCCATTCCGCTGTCGGTGCAGTCCGCCACCCAGACCCGTTCGAGCGAAAAAGGCAAAAGGCCTGTCGCCACCAAGTCCGCGGACAAAAGAAACACGGCGGTTGCCAAAACCCATGCCCGGAAGACGTCGGTTGTCCAGGCCAAGCGCAGCACCGCGCCGAGCTCCAAGCGACTGGCCAAGAACACCCGCAAAAAGTCGGCAACCACCCTGGCGAGGTCAAAGGGCGGCAAGCTGCGCGTGGCCAGCAGCAAGTCCCGGCGGTATACGGCGGCCGCGTACAGCCGGCCAGCGAGCGTGGTCCGTGTGTCCGTGCCGGCCCGGCTGTCCGTGGGCGAGCGCCTGGGGCTGCGCAGCAGCCTGGACCCGCTGGACTTGAACTCGAGCGTGGCGCTGGTGATTGATCAGGACACCCGCGAAGTTCTGTTCAGCAAGAACGACGCGGCGGTGCTTCCCATCGCTTCGTTGACCAAACTCATGACGGGTCTGGTGATTGCCGACGCCAACCTGCCGATGGATGAATTGATCACCATCACCCAGGATGACGTGGATACCCTCAAAGGAAGTCGGTCGCGCTTGGCAGTGGGCACCACCCTGAGCCGGGGTGAGTTGATGCACCTCGCTTTGATGTCCAGCGAGAATCGCGCTGCCCACGCGTTGGGGCGTACCTACCCAGGTGGCTTGCACCAGTTCGTGAGCCTTATGAACCAGAAGGCTTTTGAGTTGGGTATGGGCGATACCCGCTACGTGGAGCCCACCGGTCTGTCGAGCCTGAATCAGTCCAGTGCCCGTGATCTGGCCACGCTGGTGTCTGTGGCCTACGAGCGGCCGATTCTGCGCAGTCTGTCCACCTCGCCTAGCTACTTGGTGGAGCTGGGCGATCGCATGCTTCAGTTCAAGAACTCCAATCGTTTGATTCGCAGTCCGGATTGGGACATCGGGTTACAAAAGACGGGCTATATCTCTGAAGCGGGTCGATGCTTGGTGATGCAGGCGAAGGTGGCGGATCGCAAACTCATCATGGTGTTCCTGGACTCGGCGGGTAAGCTGGACCGTGCGCAGGATGCCGAGCGTGTGCGTCGGTGGGTGGAGGCCCAAACGCCGCCGTCTCAGGCCGTGCTTGTCAGACCTCAAGGCTGAGCATTCCGGAATGAGCGGGGCACAAAGAGTTCCGCCGATAAAAAAACGGTCCCTGTCGGACCGTTTTTTTTGAAAGAAGCATTCAGGGGCCGACCGGTGCCAGATTTTTGACGTTGGGGCAACCCAGTGCGGCAGATATCTCTGCCGCAGTGGAGCGCAGCCGGGGCACCCAGCTTTCATCGATGCGGTCGGCTGGTGCGGAAATCGAGAGGCCTGCCACGAGCTTGCATTGGTCGTCGTAGATGCCTGCCGCCATGCAGCGCACGCCCAGCTCCAGTTCTTCGTTGTCACGCGCCAGACCCGCTTGGCGGCACTGGATCAGTTCGCGCTCCAGCGTGGCCAGCTGGGTCAGGCTGTTTCGCGTATTGCCAGCCAGACCGGTGCGTGTGGCATAGGCACGCACGCGTTGCGGATCGTCAGCGGCCAGAAACAGCTTGCCGACGGAGGTGAGATGCAGTGGTGCCCGACCACCAATGGCGCGCACCACCTGCATGCCGGAGCGCTCACTGTAGGCCCGTTCCACATACACGATCTCGTCGCCCTGGCGAACACTCAGGTTGACCGGCTGTTGGATCAGCTTGTGCAGCTCGCGCATGGGCAGCAGCGCGGCATCGCGCACGCTCAGACGTGCCTTCACCAGATTGCCCAGCTCCAGCAGCCGCATGCCCAAACGGTAGCTGCCGGCTTCTGGTCTGTCCACAAAACGCCCGATGGTCAGGTCGTTGAGGATGCGGTGGGCTGTGGATGGGTGCAAGCCGGTCTTTTCGCTGATTTCCTTGAGTGAAACCGGCTCCTCGCGTGCGGCCAGCACCTCCAGCAGGTTGAACATGCGTTCGATCACCTGGACGGTGGGGGTGCTGGGCAGGTTGTCGGATCGTTTGGTCATGGGCTCAAATTGGGTTGAGCATATTTTACGAGATGAAATGACGTTTCCTGCCCGCTTCGGGCTGACGACGCGTTTCGATGATCAGGCAAGCGCCGCCCTCGTGGCGGCCGATGGCTCAGTCTCGAGCGATCCAGTGTCCATCTATGAGCACTTCGTGCGGACGGAACCCGGACTTGTAGCGCATTTTGTCGCTCTGGGCGATCCAGTAACCCAGATAGACATGGGGCAGGTTCAGGGTTCGGGATTGCTCGATCTGCCAGAGCACGCTGTACGTGCCGTAGCTCGCCTTGTCATCGGGCTCGTAGAACGTATAGACCGCCGAGAGGCCGTCGTTGAGCACGTCCACGATAGACACCATCTTGAGTTGCGGGGGGTGTCCGTTTCTGGCCGGTTCGTGAAACTCGATCAATCGCGAGTTGACGCGGCTTTGCAGGAGAAACTGGGTGTACTGGTCGATGCTGTCGTGATCCATGCCCCCGCCTGCGTGGCGGCTGTTCTGGTAGCGCAGGTACAACTGGTAGTGTTCCGGGACGAAGCACAATTTGAGCACCCGGGTCTGCAGGTGCGCATGGCTGGCCAGGCAGCGCCGCTGGCTGCGACTGGGGGCAAAGCGCTTCACCGGAACCCTCAACGGCACACAGGCCTGGCAGCCATCGCAGTACGGGCGGTAGGTGAACATGCCGCTGCGGCGAAAGCCGTGCGTGACCAGGTCCGAGTAAGCGTCGTTGTGGATCAGATGGCTCGGTGTGGCGACCTGCGAGCGGGCCTGATGCCCTTGCAGATAGCTGCAAGGGTAAGGCGCTGTGGCATAAAACTGCAGCGCCTGAAGAGGGAGTTCTTTGAGGTGCGTCACACTCGAATGCCGCCTTCATTCAGGATTTCCTCCCAGTATACGGGGAGGAAATCCCACTGCGGCGTTGCATGTTGGAGGGCCATGCGCAGGTGGCGGCAGAACGCTTCGCGCGGCATGAGCTCGCCACCCAATGAAGCCAGGTGGGAGGTGTCTTGCTGGCAATCAATCAAGGGCAGGGCATGGGCGCGACAGAAAGCCACCAGTGCCGCCAGCGCGATCTTTGAGGCATCGCTTTGCCGGCAGAACATGGACTCGCCATAAACCATGCCACCCAGATTGACGCAATAGAGGCCACCAGCGAGCTCACCGTCGATCCAGGTTTCCACGCTGTGGGCCATACCGGCGCGGTGCAGGCGGACATAGGCCTGAACCATGGGTGGCAGGATCCAGGAACCACTTTGTCCGGCGCGACGGGTGTGTGCGCAGGCCTGAATAATGCGCTCGAATCCGTGGTCGAACCGGATCTCCAGCCGCCCCGCCTTGAGCAGGGTTTTCAAGGTCTTGCGAAGGGAGCGGTGCAGCCGGAAGCGGCGACAGTGAAGCACCATGCGCGGGTCGGTGCTCCACCACAAGATGGGTTGCCCAGCGCTGTACCAGGGAAAGATGCCCTGCGAATAGGCGGCAATCAATGTGGGCACGTCCAGCACGCCGCCCGCAGCCAACAACCCTGGGGCGGGATCGGACGGACCCCAGGCGGTCTCAACGGGTGGAAACGACTGCCCAGGTTCCAGCCAGGGCAGCGTCCGGGTGGGCGGCGATTGCGTCATGCCCGTATTGTGCGCGGTTGCCCATGGTCGGTGCTGTCGAGCTTGTCAGGCCGTTGAGCATGCCGTGAAATCTGCAATGGCCCGTGTTCAGCCACCGGCGTGCGGTACACGCAAGCGAAGCAAACCCCAGAGCAGGACCCCTGTCGCAATGCCCAGGGCATCGGCCAGCAGATCCAGCCAGTCCCCATACCGCCAGCCGGTGGCCGACTGGATCATCTCGATGGCCCCACCGTACGCCAGCAGCCACAGGGCCAGGCGCCATGGGCGTGTGGGATAGGGCTGCAGACCCAGCAGAGCCAGGCCGGCAAAAGCCAGCGCATGCTGGGCCTTGTCCCAGACATTGAGCGTCTGGGGAGGCAGGAATTCGACGGGCATCAACGAGAGCACCGCCACGACAATCAGGCTGAGCCAGAAAACCGATCGCTTGATGGTCATCATGAGAGGGGTGGGCAAGGGCCAGGAGTGCGAGTGCGTGATGCCGCCAGAAACAACAAAGGCCTTCCGAAGAAGGCCTTTGTTGTTTAACGTGTTCTGGCTCCCCGACCTGGACTCGAACCAGGGACCTGCGGATTAACAGTCAGTATAAAACGGATTTTCTGGGACGCTATGGGGCTTCTTGGGACGAGATAAAACCATTCTAAATCAATGGGTTGAAAGAATTTGTTGTTTCATGCAGTCCCGCTGGGTAGCATTTGAGCTCAGGATTTTTCGGACACCAGTCGGACACGGAACACGCAAATGCCGCTCCTCACTGTTAGAGCGATTGAAACCCACAAAGCCAAAGCGCGGCCCTACAAGCTCACGCTCGACCGAGGCTTGCAGTTGCGCATCGCGCCAGATGGCGTTCGCACACTGCTGGTCCGATACACCGTCAAAGGCTCTGATGTTGAGCGCCAGTATCGATTGCCGCAGGAGTATGGGGAAGGTCCGGGCCAGATGAAGCTGGCCACGGCCTGTGCCGAGGCCGCACGCATCCGAGCGCTGGCTCGCGACGGCGTGGACTGGCCAGCCCAGGAGGAGGCGCGGCTGCGGGCTGAAGCAGCCGAGCGTGAGCAACTGGATCGGCAAGAAGGCATGACGCTGGCCAAGGCACTCCGCGAGTACGTTGACAAGAAGCGGCGGGCAAAGGACGGTCTGCCATTGAAAGCCCGCACTAGGGCAGACTACCTGGCAATGGTCGAACCGGGTGAAACAACCAAGAGGGGCAAAAAGCTGGCTGACGGATTGCTTTACCAACTCGCAGGCAAGCTGCTGGTGAAGCTCACCTCCGATGACATTCGGGACCAATACGCGTCCCTGCTTAAGAGGTCAAAGCGGCAAGCCGACTATGCGATGCAAGTGCTGCGCGCGGTGATGCGCTGGCATGGCATTGTGGTGCCAGGCAATCCGCTGGGCCGAGAGGCAGCGGGGCGGGATCGCATCGTTCTGGCTCCAGCAAAAGGGAACCCGGCTCCCATCCCTCCTGAACGACTCGGTGCTTGGTGGCGGGTGAGCGGCAAAGCCCCCTCACAGATAGCTGCGGACTACTACCGTTTTCAGTTGTTGACCGGTTGTCGTGGCGGCGAAATTCATGGCGACAAGCGCTACAACTACCCACCGATCAGGGTGGGGGATGTGGACTGTGACGCTGGAAAGGTCGTTCTTCGGGACACAAAGAACCGAAGCGACCACAAGCTGCTACTGGCGCGACAGGCGCTGGAAATCGCGGCCAAGCACTGCGCAGGCCGGAAACCCGACGAGGTCCTCTTCCCCATCACCGATGCGCGAAAGACCTTGAAGTGGATCAACGCGGAGGCAAAGACCAATGTGCAAGGACATGGCTTGCGCGACACCTTTGCCAGCATTGCTGAAGAGTTGGTCTCAGGTGGTTTGCTGAAGCGAATGTTGAACCACTCGGTCGCAGGGGATGTGACCTTGGGACACTACGTTGGCAAGAGCGAAGCACAGCTGCGCGCTGGCTGGCAGACAGTGGCTGACTTTATTGAGGCTGCTGCTGTGCTTCCGAACTCTGAAAAGACTGTGGCTTTGCGCTGAAAGAAGTGGATCCAGAGTTCCGTTGGATGCCAATCAAACTTCCAGTAGGGTGACATGAGCCCCCAACAGCCGTTCAAGTCGGAAGTCAGTGAAGGTGGCTTTTGACTCACGCCTAGAATTCGATGTGCTTCAACCAACTCGTGCTGAGCCCAGCTCGCGCTTCCATTCCAGTCTTGCAAAATGCTATGACCAAATCGGGCGCATCCTTCCGGAAAGTCACCGCCAGTGATGTTGCCGAGCGCGCGGGCGTGTCCAAGTGGACCGTCTCGCGGGCCTTCACCGATGGCGCCTCGATCGCCCCGGCCGTGCGCGAGAAAGTGCACCGCATTGCCGCCGAGCTGGGTTACAGCCCCAACCTGCTGGCGCGCAGCCTGGCCACGCGCAAGACCCACATCATCGGGCTGGTGGTCGACGAGATGGCCAGCAACCCGAACCAGCTGGCCCTGCTCAACGAGGTCACCCGGCAGCTGCAGCTCAAGGGCTACAGCTCGCTGCTGCTCAACATCAGCTCGGTCTACAGCTCGGCCGCCGCGCTGACGCTGGCCGACCAGCTGCAGATCGATGGCCTGCTGTTCCTGGGCGTGACCCTTACCGATGAGCTGGTCAACCTGGCGCGCAATATCAAGCACATCCCGCTGGTGGTGATGTTCCGCAATAGCGAAGACGCCGGCATCCCCTACGTCAGCACCGACGGATACCAGGCCGGCCAGGAGATCGCCCGGCTGTTCCTGGACCAGGGCTACCGCTCGATCGGCTACATGTCGGGTCCCACCTCCGCGGGCACCACGCTGCGGCGCTTCGAAGGGTTCAAGGAGGGCCTGCGCGCCGGGCAGGTGGCACTGCGCAACGTGCTGCACGCCGACCACTACGACCGCAGCTGCGGCATGCAGGCGCTGATGCGGCACTGGGAATCGACCCCGCGGCAGGAGCGCATCGAGGCGCTGTTCTGCGAGAACGACATCCTGGCCATCGGCGCGATGGACTGCCTGGTGGCCTGTCATGCGGCTCGCCGGATCGCCATCGTGGGCTTTGACGACATCGATATTGCCGCCTCGCCCAGCTACGAGCTCACCACCTTCCGCCAGCCGATGGAGTACCTGGTGACCGAGGCCGTCAACCGCCTGCTGGATCCGGCCGCTCGCACGGCCGACTCCTGCCTGGCACCGGGCATTCTGGTGCTGCGCGGATCGCACAAGCGCGATCCGGGCTGACCTGCCCTCTTTCCTGACCCCGAGGGAAAACCCCTAAACCAAGGTTTTGATTCTGCCGCTAAAGTGCTTGCACCCGGTTGCAATGCAATGCAAAAATCTGCTTGAAACAGCCACCGGGATAGCTTTTTAGAAGTAGCCGATCACCCACCATATCAACCTGAATCACAGGTTTTTCGCTCTTGACGAGCAGCAAGGAGACAAACATGATGTTTTTCAAACGCGTTTTGAAAGCGGTTGCAATTTCGGCGGCTTTTTGCGCCGTCTCGAGCTCGGCCCTGGCTGCGGGCGCCAAGATCATCGTGATCGGCGGCAAGGCCGATGACCCGTTCTGGTCCATCGTCAAGCGCGGCGCCGAGGCGGCCGGCATCGTGGTCAAGGCGCAAGGCGGTTCGGTGACCTGGCTGGGCCCGCAGAACTACGACAACCTCGGTCCCGACGCGGCGAACCTGATCCGCTCGGCCATCAGCCAGAAGCCGGATGCTATCGTTGGCCCCGACTGGGTGCCCGCCGCCATGGACGACGCCTTCAAGGAGGTCGTCAAGGCCGGCATCCCGCTGATCATCTACAACGCCGGCGGCAAGGCTGCGGCCGACAAGCTGGGTGCGCGCAACTACATCGGCAGCGACGAGTACGTGGCCGGCGTGGCGGGTGGCGCCAAGTTCGCCCAGGCAGGCGTGAAGAACGTGATCTGTGTGAACACCGTGCCTGGCGCGGCCAACCTGGAAGCGCGCTGTAAGGGCGTGGCTGACGGCATCGCCAAGGCCGGCGGCACCTCCAAGCAGCTGCCACTGCCGGCCACCAGCTTCGGCAACCCGACAGCGGTGGCCGAGGCCATCAAGGCCGCTCTGATGCGCGACAGTGCGATCCAGGGCGTGATCACCATCAGCGCAGGCGACGCCAACAGCGCCGCCACCGCGATCACGCAGACCGGCAGTAAAGTGAAGCTCGGCACCTTCGACATGGACCAGTCCACGCTGGACCGCATCAAGAAGGGATCGCAGCTGTTCGCCATCGACCAGCAGCCCTACCTGCAGGGCTTCCTGGCCGTGTCCCTGCTCAACAACTATGTGCAGTACGGCCTCGACGTGCCCACCAGCCCCATCCTGACCGGCCCCGGCATCGTGGACGCGACCAACATCGACGCCACCCTGGCGGGCGTGAAGGCCGGCGCGCGCTGACATGAACACCCTGACCCACCCAGTGGCGCCCACCATGACCACCCCTGCACCCGGTATTTCCCTCGGCAACCTGCTGCGCAGGCCCGAGACCGGCTCGATGATCGGCCTGGTCGTCGTGTTCGCCTTCTTCACCCTGTTCGGCGGCGAGAACTTCGTCACCGCCGGCGGCGTGGCGAGCTGGCTCAACGTCGCCGCTGCGCTGGGTATCGTGGCCCTGCCGGTCGGCCTGCTGATGATCGCCGGCCACCTGGACATCTCGATCGGTTCAATGATCCCAGCCTCGTCGATGATGGTGGCCATCGTCTCGGGGCACTTCGGTGCGCCGATCGCGGTCGGCATCGCGGCCTCGCTCGGTCTGGGCCTGTTGGTGGGTTTCATCAACGGCCTGCTGGTCATCCGAACGGCTGTACCGTCGCTGATCGTCACGCTGGCCACGCTCTTTGCCGTGGCAGGCTTGACGCTGGGGCTGTCGGTGCTGATCGCGGGCAGCACCAGTGTTCCCTTGGAGGCGGGCGATCTGGCCAAGGCGCTGCTGGGCCAGTTCGTGGCCGACAAATTCCAGGTAACGATCTTCTGGTGGCTGGCTGCGGCACTGGGGGTTGGCTTTGTGCTGCACCTTTCGCCGGTTGGGAACTGGCTGCTGGCGCTCGGCGGCGACAAGGACGGCGCCCGCAACGCCGGCATCCCGACCGACAGACTCACCATCGCGCTGTTCATGAGCAGCTCGGTCGCCGCGTCGTTCGTCGGCATGTCGCAGGCCATCCTCTACAACAGCGCGCAGGTTTCGGCCGGCATGTCCTTCATCTTCAACTCGATCATCTCGGTGGTGATCGGCGGCGTGCTGCTGACCGGGGGCTATGGTTCGGTGGTCGGTATCGTGCTGGGCACGTTGACCTTTGCCATCGTCAACCAAGGCATCTTCTTCACGGGATTCGATGCCAACTGGGCCAGCCTGATCATCGGCATCCTGCTGCTGGTCGCCGTGCTGATGAACAACACCTTCCGCAAGATGGCGCTGTCCAGCGCCCGCAGCACGAAAGGCGCGGTGAAGAAATGAGCGCTCCAATCCTCAAGCTCTCGCACGTCAACAAGTCCTTCGGCCCCATCGATGTGCTGCACGACATTTCGCTGGAGGTGCATGCTGGCGAAGTGCTGTGCCTGCTGGGCGACAACGGCGCCGGCAAGTCCACATTGATCAAGGTCCTCTCGGGTGTGCACCGCCCGACCTCCGGCACCCTGGAGATGGACGGCCAGGTGGTCGACTTCGCCAACCCCAAGGCAGCCAGCGACATGGGCATCGCCACGGTGCACCAATTCGGCGGCACCTTCCCGCTGATGAGCATCGGCCGTTGCTTCTTCGTCGGTGCCGAGCCGACCAAGTCCTGGGGGCCACTGAAAGTGTTCGACCGCAAGACCGCCAACGAGGTCGCGGTGAAAGCGGTGCGGGAGTTCGGCATCACCCGCATCGACGACGGCGACCGCCTGGTTGGCGGTCTCTCGGGCGGCGAGCGCCAGGCGCTGGCGATCGCCCGTGCCGTGTACTTCGGCGCCCGCGTGCTGATCCTCGACGAACCCACCGCCGCACTGGGCGTGAAGGAAGCGGCACACGTGCTGCGCATCGTGCTGCAGGCACGCAAGAAGGGCATCGCGGTCATCTTCATCACGCACCAGGTGGTGCACGCTTTGACGGTCGGGGACCACTTTGCCGTGCTGATCCGCGGCGCCAAGGCGGCCGATTTCCGCAAGGGCGAAAGAACCCGCGAGGAAGTCACCGACCTGATGGCCGGCGGCGAAACGATGGCAGAGCTGGAGGCGGAGATCGAACACGAGGCCGGCCTGGCCGCCTGACGCCGCCAGTACCCACGCCACGGGGACGCTTCCCCGTTTTTTTGAATTCTCTTTGCACCCGGTTGCATTTTTTCAACCCCCTCAATTTTTTTTAAACATCTCAAGGATTTACTCATGTTGAACGGAGAAAAGAAGACCGCCCGCCCACTGCGCTGGGGCATGGTCGGCGGCGGCCGCACCGGCCAGGTCGGCTACAAGCACCGCACCGGCGCGCTGCGCGACGGCACCTACCAGCTCGTCTGCGGTGCCTTTGACCTGGACGCCGAGCGCGGCCGCGACTTCGGCGTGAACCTGGGTGTGGCCGCCGAGCGCTGCTACGCCGACGTGCAGGCGCTGATCGCGGGTGAAAAGGGCCGCGCCGATGGCGTGGAGGTGGTGTCGGTCGCCACGCCCAACTTCACCCACTTCGAGATCACCAAGGCCCTGCTGAACGCCGGTATCCACGTGATCTGCGAGAAGCCGCTGTTCTTCACCGTCGCCGAGTGCGAAGAGGTCGAAAAGCTGGCCGCCGCCAAGGGCCTGATCGTCGGCGTGACCTATGGCT
This sequence comes from Hydrogenophaga taeniospiralis, assembly GCF_020510445.1. Classification (NCBI taxonomy): domain Bacteria; kingdom Pseudomonadati; phylum Pseudomonadota; class Betaproteobacteria; order Burkholderiales; family Comamonadaceae; genus Hydrogenophaga; species Hydrogenophaga taeniospiralis. The sequence goes on along the minus strand of NZ_JAHBAG010000001.1, from coordinate 3,722,825 downwards.
TCACCGGCCACCCGCTGGTGCACCAGATGGCCGCCATGGTCAAGAAGGGCCTGCTGGGCGACATCCGCATCGTCGACATGGCCTACACCCACGGCTTCAATTCGGGCGACGACTCCGGCGCGGGCGAAGCGCTCAAGTGGCGCACCAACCCGCGCACCGCCGGCCCGACCTTCGTGCTGGGCGACATCGGCACACACCTGTACTACCTGTCCGAAGTGGTGCTGCCGCACATGAAGATCGAGCGCCTGCTGTGCGACCGCAAGGCCTTCATCCCCACCCGCGCGCCGCTGGAAGACCACGCCACCGTGCTCATGCACTACGACAACGGCGCGCGCGGCCGCCTGTGGGTGTCGTCGGTGGACGCCGGCAACATGGGCTCGCAGCGCTACCGCTTCGTCGGCTCCAAGGCCAGCGTGTCCTGGTCCGATGCGCACCCCGACCAGCTGATCTACGAAGTGCAGGGCGAGCCCAACCGCATCCTGCACCACGGCATGCCCTACCTGGAAGCCGAGAGCCTGGCCGTGGACCGCATGGGCGCCTTGCACACCGAAGGCCTCGGCGACAGCTGGTCGAACATCTACCTGTGGATCGCTCAGGCCATCGACGCACGCCAGCGTGGCGACGACGCCTTCCTCAAGACCCACCACTACCCGGGCATCCAGGCCGGCACCGAAGGCGTGCGCTGGCTGGAAAACTGCGTGCGCTCGGCCGACGCCGGCGCCGCCTGGATCGACTTCCAGTAAATCCCCACATCCTCTTTTCTGATCCCAACGGAACCCGACATGAAACTCTCGATCTGCACCGACGTTTACAGCAACCTGAGCTACACCGACATGCTCGACCAGGTCCAGTCCCTGGGCGTCAACGCGGTGGAAATGACCGCCGGCGGCTGGGCCAGCTGCCCGCACGTCAAGACCCAGGAGCTGCTGGCCTCTGAAGACAAGCGCAAGGCCTTCCTGGCCGAACTGTCCAAACGCGGCATGGAAATCGCCGCCCTCAACTGCTCGGGCAACCCGCTGTGCCCGGGCGAAATGGGCGAGCAGCACACCGCCAGCACCTACGACACCATCCGCCTGGCCAGCCTGCTGGGCGTGCGCAAGGTCGTGATGATGTCCGGCTGCCCGGCCGGCGCCCCCGGCGACAAGACGCCCAACTGGATCACCTCCACCGTGTCGTGGCCTTCGTACATGGGCCCGGCGCTGGACTACCAGTGGAACGAGGTCGCCATTCCTTGGTGGAAGAAGTTCGTCGAGCACTGCAAGGCGCACGGTGTGGACCAGATCGCCATCGAGGAATTCCCCTGCATGCTGGTCTACAACCCGTCCACCCTGTGGCGCCTGCGCGAAGCCACCGACCCCATCGTCGGCATCAACCTTGACCCCTCGCATCTGATGGTCATGGGCGCCGAGCCCATCGCCTCGGCCCGCGCGCTCAAGGGTGCCATCCACCACATCCACGGCAAGGACGCCCGCGTCGAACGCGGCCTGGCCGACATCGACGGCGTGCTGGAAACCAAGCCCGTGACAGACGCGGCCAACCGCACCTGGAACTACGTGGCCGTGGGCTGTGGGCGCGACCTGCAATGGTGGAAAGAGTTCTTCTCGGTCTGCCGCATGATGGGTTACGACGGCTACGTGTCGCTGGAGATGGAAGACCTGACCATGTCGGTGGAAGCCGGCGTGCTGACCTCCATCGAAGCGCTCAAGCAGACCATCAGCCAGTGAGCAAGGAGGACCGGCCATGAAGATTGCCCTCGACCCGTACATGATCCGGCACCTGCCGCTGACCGAGCTGCCGTCGGCGGTGGCCGCGCTGGGCTACGACCAGATCGAACTCTCACCCCGCTCGGACTTCCTGGACTGGTGGGTCATGCCCCGTGCGACCAAGGAGCGCATGGCCGGCTTCAAGGCCGCGATGCGTTCGGCCGGCGTCGGCCTGGCCTCGCTGCAGCCCATGTACCGCTGGGCCAGCCCGTTCGAGGACGAGCGGACCTGGGCCATGCGCTGCTGGAAGAAGGCGATCGAGGTGGCGGTGGAGATGGACTGCCAACTCATGATCAGCGAGTTCGGTCGCGGCGCCTCGCCCGAGCGCTCGGTGGGTGAGCGCCCCGGCGCCAACACCAAGGAGATGTGCGAGGCCGCCTGGTTCCGCAGCATGGACGAGCTGCTGCCGATCTTCGAGAAGGAAGGCATCACCTTGTCGGTGGAGCCGCACCCCGAGGACTGGATCGAGACGCTGCAGCCGGCGGCCGACATCGTCAAGAACATCGGCTCCAAGGCGCTGAAGCTGTCCTACATCGCGCCGCACACCTTCTATTACGGCGACGACATGGCCGCCATGATCCGCGAGGCCGCCCCGGTGCTGGCCCATGTGCGCGTGGCCGACACCTTCAACCACAAGAAGAGCAGCCAGCTGCGCTACATCGTCAACCCGCCGGGCTCCACGCAGATCCGCGTGCACCAGCACCTGGACATGGGCCAGGGCGAGATCGACTGGGACGTCTTCTTCGGCACCCTGGCCGAGGTGCAGTTCGACGGCGTGATGTCGTCCTGCGTCTTCGCCTGGGAAGAGCGCGCTGACGACTCCAGCCGCTTCATGCGCACCGAGATCCAGCGCCAGATCGACCGGCACTTCGCACGGAGCTGAGCATGGCCCCCGAAACGGCGCCCGAATGGCCGGAAATCATTGTCCGCATCCGCAACGAATTGCACACGTTGACTCCTCAAAATCGCAAGGTGGCTATCTGCATCCTGCAAGACCCGATGCTGCTGGGGCTTTGTGGCATTGAAGACTTCTCGACCCGCAGTTCCGTCTCGGCTGCCAGCGTCGTCCGCTTCGCACAGTACATGGGCTTCAGCGGCTTCCGCGACATGCGACAGGCCTGCAAACAAGCGATCTTGCATCGGTTGCACTCTGCTGCTCGCACGAAGCGGCCTCAGCCCATCAGAGAACTCTCGTGACACACGGCAGGCTTTGTCAAGGCATCGATTTTTTTGGTGCATGCGGTTCCATGTGCCCTATGAGTAGTCGCTGCTGGCACAAAGACCCATTGGCATCCTGTTTGCAGCGAATCGAAACACCTGAACGAGTGAGCCTTATTCGGCAACACCATCATCATGAATCTGACATTTCCCGCTAACAGAGAGCACGACATCGCCTGCCTCGGACGTCTTGCTGTTGATTTGTACTCCGAACAATTCGGAAGTCGTCTTGAGGATGCCCGCAGCATGGCAAAGTACCTTGGCGGGAGCTCAGCCAATGTTGCATTCGGAGTCGCTCGCCTGGGGTTGCGCAGCGCGATGATTTCTCGAGTCGGCGACGAACATATGGGTCGATTTCTGATCGAGTCGTTGCAGCGCGAAGGCTGCGACACCAGCCAGGTGCAGATTGACAAGGAACGCCTCACTGCCCTGGTGCTGCTGGGCATCAAGGACCGCGACACCTTCCCGCTGCTGTTCGTGCGCGAGAACTGCGCCGACATGGCGCTGGACGCCGCCGCCATCGACGATGGCTTCATCGCCCAATGCCGCGCACTGGCCATCACCGGCACCCACCTGTCGACCGACGGTACCCGCGCCGCCGCCCACAAGGCGTTGCAGGCCGCGCGCCGCCACGGCACCGTGACCGTGCTGGACATCGACTACCGCCCGGTGCTCTGGGGCCTGACCGGCCGGGGCGCCGGTGAAAACCGCTACGTGGCCGACGCCGGCGTGACGCGCCAGCTGCAAGAATCGCTGCCGCTGTTCGACCTGCTGGTGGGCACTGAAGAAGAGTTCTTCATTGCCGGTGGTGTGGCGGACGACCTCATCGCCAGCCTGCGCGCCGTGCGCGCCCTGTGCCCGCAGGCCACGCTGGTGGTCAAGCGCGGCGCCCTGGGCTGTTGCGTGATCGAAGGCGCTGTGCCCGAGCACATCGACGCCGCGCCCACCTACCGGGGCGAACGCGTGGAGGTGCTCAACGTGCTGGGCGCGGGCGACGCTTTCCTCTCGGGTCTGATGGCCAGCCTGCTGCAGGGCAAGGACTGGGCCGAATCCACCCAGGTGGCCAACGCCTGCGGCGCCATCGTGGTTTCGCGCCACGCCTGTTCCGCCGCCATGCCCACGCCGGCCGAACTGGCCCACTGGTTCGGCGGCAGCCGCAACCCGAAGGTGGATGCTGACGAGCAGTTGGCCCACCTGCACCGCGTCACCGCCGCGCGCCCGAGCTGGGAAGAACTCTGTGTGATGGCTTTTGATCACAGGGCGCAGTTCACAGAGATGGTCAATGCTGTGGGTGTTTCCGGCGATCGGATTCCGCACTTGAAAGCGTTGCTCGTTAAGGCTACGGAGCTGGTCGAGGCGTCATGCAACCTGCATGAACACACGGGGGTTCTCATCGATGGCAGCGCCATGGGGTCCGATGCATTGGCACGGGCCACCGGCCGCGGCTGGTGGGTCGGACGTCCGGTGGAGCTACCTGGTTCTCGTCCGCTGCGCTTTGACGGCACCAGGTCCATAGGCAGTGCGCTTCGTCATTGGCCGACGGAACAGGTCGTCAAATGTCTGCTGCACTACCACCCCAACGACGATGAATCTTTGCGAGAAGAGCAAGAAAACACAGTGTTGGAGTTGTGGGAGGCCACGCGTGCCTCTGGCAATGAATTACTACTCGAAATCATTTTGCCCAAGGGCATGAGTGCTGCGGATAACGCAGATGGCGATGTTCTGCATGCGGTTGAGCGGTTCTACAACCTGGGCGTCAAGCCCGAATGGTGGAAGCTGGCGCCCATGCAGGAGCGGGGCTGGCGCGATCTGGAAGCGTTGATCGCCCAGCGCGACCGCCACTGTCGCGGCGCGGTCATCCTGGGCCTGAACCAGCCGCTGGCGTTTCTGGCCGCCAGTTTTGCCAACGCCACCAACCCCATCGTCAAGGGTTTCATGGTTGGTCGTACCCTGTGGGCCGATGCGTCCCTGAAATGGTTCAAGGGCGAGATCGACGACGCGGCCTTGGTGGACGAAGTCGCCCGCAACTTCGCGGTGCTGGTGGATGCGTGGAGAAGCCGTCACACTGCCCAACGCGCCGCAGCTTGACACGACAGAACCTATGAAAACCGTACGACTCACGATGGCGCAGGCGCTGGTGAAACACCTGGCTGCCCTGCGGATGGAGGTGGAGCACCTCGACGGCCACACTTCCATCGAGCCCTATTGCGGCGGCGTGTTCACCATCTTCGGCCACGGCAACGTGGCCGGGCTGGGGGAGGCCCTGGCGGCCGAACGCGACCACCTCACCACCTACCGCGCGCACAACGAACAGACCATGGCGCACGCCGCCATCGCGTTCAGCAAGGCCCAGTTCCGCCAGCGCATCATGGCCGTGTCCACCAGCATCGGACCGGGCGCGACCAACATGGTCACGGCGGCTGCGGTGGCGCACGTCAACCGCCTGCCGGTGCTGCTGCTGCCCGGTGACGTGTTCGCCACCCGCCGGCCCGACCCGGTGCTGCAGCAGATCGAAAGTTTCGGCCAGGGCGATATCAGCGCCAGCGACTGCTTCCGCCCGGTCACGCGCTACTTCGACCGCCTCACGCGACCCGAGCACATCCTCACCGCGTTGCCGCGCGCGATTCAGACGATGACGGACCCGGCCAACTGCGGCCCGGCCTGCCTCTCGCTGCCGCAGGACGTGCAGGCCATGGCCTTCGACTGCCCCGAGGATTTCCTGAGCCCCGGCGTGCTGCGTTTCCGCCGTCCGCCGGCGGACGAGCGCGAACTGGCCCACTCCGTCGCCCTGTTGCGCAGTGCGAAGCGTCCGCTGATCGTGGCCGGGGGCGGCGTGCTCTACAGCCGGGCCTGGGCCGCGCTGCGCGCCTTCGTCGACGCGCACGGCGTGCCCGTGGTCGAGTCGCACGGCGGCAAGAGCAGCCTGCCCTGGGACCACCCGCTCAACCTCGGCGCCATCGGTGTCGACGGCGTGTCCTGGGCCAACGACATGGCGCGCGAGGCCGACGTGGTGTTCGCGGTCGGCACCCGCCTGCAGGACTTCACCACCGGTTCACACGCGCTGTTCCCGCAAGCCAAGCTGCTGAGCCTGAACGTGCAGCCCTACGACGCCGGCAAGTGGAGCGGCGCCGCCCTGGTGGCCGATGCGCGCGTGGGCCTGGGCCAGCTCGAAGCCGGCCTCCATGATTGGGCCGCCGACGCCGCCTGGACCGCCCGCGCGAAGCAGCAGGCCGCAGCGGCCAACGCGCGCATCACCGAACTGACCACGAACGTGCCGAAGGACATGCTGCCCTACGACGCCGAGGTCATCGGCGCGGTGCGCGATTCGGCGCTGGAACTCGGCCTGGACAGCGGTACCCAAGACGTGGCGCTGTGTGCCGCCGGCACGCTGCCGGCCGAGCTGCACAAGCTCTGGCGCGCCAGCCTGCCCGGCAACTACCACATGGAATACGGCTACTCCTGTATGGGCTACGAGGTGGCCGGCGGCCTGGGCGTGAAGATGGCCCGGCCTGAGCAGGAATCCATCGTGCTGGTGGGCGACGGCTCCTACATGATGGCCAACTCCGAGCTGGCCACCTCGCTGCTGCTGGGGCAGAAGATGATCGTCGTGATCCTGGACAACCGGGGCTACGGCTGCATCGAGCGCCTGCAGATCAAGACCGGCAGCCCGGGCTTCAACAACATGCTCGACGACTGTGTGCCCGAAGGCGGCGAGCGCAGCACCATCGACTTCGCCATGCACGCCCGCGCCATGGGCGCCGACGCGGTGCACGTCAGGGACATCGCCGAACTCAAGGCCGCCATGGTCAAGGCCCGCCAGGCCAAGCGCACCCAGGTCATCGTCATCGACACCACCCACCACCGCATCACCGACGGTGGCTGCTGGTGGGAGGTCGCGGTGCCCGAGGTCTCGGGCCGCCGCGAGGTCAACGAGGCCCACGCCAGCTACGTCAAGGCGCAGACAGCGCAGCGCATCTGAGTTAGATCCCATTTGCTGGAGAACACAATGGTCAGTCCTCTGTTAGCCAAGGCCGTACCCACCGGGCGCGAGATCGTCAACGTCACTCCCGAGCGCGCCGGCTGGACCCACGTGGGGTTCCGCGCCCTTCGCCTGGCGGCGGGTGAATCGGAAGCCGTGGAAACCGGTGAGCGCGAACTGTGCCTGGTGGTGCTCACCGGCACAGTGGATGTCACCATCGACGGCGAGACTTACAGCCACCTGGGCACGCGCAACAGAGTGTTCGAAGACGTGTCGCCGGCGGCGGTGTACGTGCCCTCCGGCAAGACGGTGCAGATCCGCGCCGTGCGGGCGGCCGAGGTGGCGCTGTGCAGCGCGCCGGACGATGCGCGCAACCGCAAGGTGAGCGTGCTGGACCCGGCCAAGATGAAGCGCAGCGTGCGCGGCAAGGGCACGAACACGCGTTATGTCTGCGACATCCTGCCGCACGACGACCCGACCGCGGCGCACCTGCTGGTGGTGGAGGTGATGACCCCGGCCAGCCATTCCAGCAGCTACCCGCCGCACAAGCACGACCAGGAAACGCCGCCGACCGAGACCTTGCTGGAGGAGACGTACTACCACCGCCTCAACCCGCCGCAGGGCTTTGCCTTCCAGCGCGTCTACACCGACGACCGCAGCCTGGACGAAGCCTGCGCGGTGGAAGACCACGACGTGGTGATGGTGCCGCGCGGCTACCACCCTGTGGTCGCGCCGCACGGCTACGACCTGTACTACCTCAACGTGATGGCCGGCCCGAACCGCTTCTGGGTGTTCAAGAACGACCCCCAGCATGAGTGGATGCTGAAGTAGGCATCGCCGAGACACCGGCGCGCCTGAACCGATACGCATTCTTTGAAGGATTGACTGTTTACTCCGCAACGATCTTGGCGGTGGTGACGATGCGTTCGAACTGAGTGGACTCCTTCTTGATGAAGTCCTTGAACTGCTGCGGGCTCATGGGCGTGGGTTCGCAACCCTGTTCGCGCAGCTTCTTGGCCAGCTCGGGGTCTTTGAGGGCGGCGGTCACGGCGGCATTGAGCTTCTGCACCACAGCGTCGGGCGTGCCGGCGGGGGCGAACAGGCCAAACCAGTTTTCCAGTGCGTACTTGGCGAGCGGCTTGTGTTCGGCCAGGGCCGGCAGGTCGGGCGCGAACGAAGCGCGGGTGGGCGAGGTCACCGCGATCGGCTTGACCTTGCCGGCCTGGATGAAGGACTTGGCCGCCGTGTAGCTCACGAAGGTCATGTCCACCAGGCCGGAGGTTACGTCCACCAGCTGGGCCGCGGCGCCGCGGTAGGGGATGTGGACCATGAAGATGCCGCCCAGTTCTTCGAGCAATTCGCCATTGAGGTGCTGCGGGTTGCCCACGCCGCTGGTGGAATAGGACAACTTGCCCGGGTTCTTCTTGGCGTGGGCGATCAGCTCTTCGGTGTTCTTCACCGGCAGTTTGTTGGCCACCACCAGCACGTTGGGCACGCGCACCACCAGCGTGACCGGCACCAGATCCTTGGCCGGCTCGTACTGCATGCGGCCCTTGTAGACGAAGGGGTTGATGGCGGTTTCGCCGGCCGAACCCAGCAGCAGGGTGTGGCCGTCCGGCGCGGCCTTGACCACCGCCTGCGCGCCGATCATGCCGCTGCCGCCGGCCTTGTTTTCCACGATGACCGTGCCACCCAGCGTGGTGCGCAGCTTCTCGGCCAGCAGGCGGGCAGTGATGTCCACGCCGCCACCTGCGCCGAAGGGCACGACGATGGACACGTTGCGGGACGGGTAGTCCTGCGCCTGTGTGGGGCTGAGGGCGGCGATGCCCAGTGCGAGTCCGACGGCGCGAGCGAGCGGGTGCGATAGGGGCTTCATCGTAGATGCTTTTGGAAGGTTGAAAGTTGCATTTTAGTTTTATTAAATACAAAATAACTATGTGGAAAACCCGGGGTCTCATCCGTCCATGGCCTGCATTTATTGCATGAATTTCTGAATGCGAGCTCTCATTCGATACTTCTGGTGAGTGGCCTGTTGTTGCAAGGAGTTGTTTGATGCAATGTTTTTGGGTGACGACTATATGGGTTGATGCTCGAATGAAGGATGAAAATGCTCGCGCGCCAGATACTGGAAACCGTTCTTGATCAAGGGCTGGCCGAGGGTGCTCACCTGACGGCGGCCGCGTTGGCCGGGCGCCTGAAGGTGTCGCGCACCCCGGTCAGCCAGGCGCTGATCAGGCTGCAAGAAAAGGGCGTGGTGGTGCGTGAACCGAACCGCGGCTTCTTCCTCGCAGCGTCGTTGGATCGGGTCGCCACGTTGCTGGCGACGGAGTTCGGGGTCTCGCAGACCGACTGCTTGAGCGCGGCGTACTTTCAGCTGGCGGAAGACCGCCTCAATGGGGCCCTGCCCGACGAGGTGACCGAAGCTGAACTGAGGTCGAGGTACAGCCTCTCAGGCGGTCAGCTGCACACCCTGCTGCACCGGATTTCCGATGAAGGGTGGATGCAGAAACGCCCTGGCTACGGCTGGGACTTCAGTGCCATCCTGACCACCCCCGGCAGTCTGCTGAAGTCCTACCGGCTGCGCTTGGCGCTGGAGCCTGCCGCCTTGCTGGAGCCTGGCTACCACCTGGATCCCCAGGTGATCGCGCGCTTGCGCGCCACCGAGCGGCGACTGCTGAACGGTGGCATCGAAACCGCCACGCCCGAGGAGTTGCACGACCGGGGCGTGCTGTTTCACGAGGCCTTGGTGCAGGCTTCAGGAAACGCGTTCTTCATCGACGCTGTGCGTCGCGTCCACCGCCTGCGGCGCCTGTTGTCGTACCGGTCGATGAAGGACCGTGTGCGGTACGCGGCGCACTGCCAGCAGCACCTGGATATCCTGGATCTGATTGAAGCAGAGCGGCTATCGGACGCATCGGCCGCGATGAGCGAGCACCTGAACGCCACCATCAGAAACATGGAAAAAATCCGCGTCTTGCTCGGGCCGGAGGTGACGCCCCAGCCACGGCAGGCCGAAAGGTCGATCCCGCGGCGGAGCGCGCCGCTACGGGGCACTTAAACCAGGCCCAGCGCGCCAGCGGTGGCACCGGCGGCCAGCAGCAGCATCAGGTTCACGCGGGTTTTGAGCAGCAGCACGAACGCCGTCAGGCACAACACCGCCAGCGCCAGATCGTGCAAGGTCATGCTCTTGGAAGGGTAGACGTACACCGCCGACGAAAACAGCAGGGCCACCACCACCGGCGCAAGGCCGTTGTGGAAGGCTTTGACGCTGCGCACCTCATGGTGCCGCTCCATCCAGCGCGAGGCGTACAAGGCCAGCACCGAGCTGGGGCCCACCATGCACAGCAGGCACAGCGTTGCCACCAGCGGCGCGGCCCAGACACCCAGCGAAAGCGACGACGCGTACCAGCCCATCAGGGCCACGAACAGGATGTTGGGGCCCGGCGCAACCTGCGCCAGGGCCACGGAGTCGCTGAACTGCGACGCTGTGAGCCAGCGGCTTTCAAGCACCAGGAAGCGGTGCATGTCAGGCACCACGGCCATGCCACCGCCGACGGAGATGAGGGACAGCGTGGCGAAGTTCAGGCACAGGCTGGGCAGGTCGCTCCAGGCGAAGGCTTGGACGTTGGTCATCGTGCGCCTGGCTTCGGGTGGGCCCCAAGCCAGTAATAGGTCCAGGCCCAGGCGGTCAGACCCACGGAGCCCAGGATCCAGGGCAGGGGCCATCGCAGCACCAGCACCAGTGCCAGCGTGACCATGCCGCAGAACAGGCAGAAAAGCCGCCCGCCTGGATGCGCACGCATGGAGGGCAGCATCTTGGCCGCTGTGCTGGCGATCAACGCAGTGACCACGGCGGCGATGCCTTTGAGGGCACCCTGGACAGCGGCAATGGAGCCGTAGGACTCAAAGCCCACGGCCAGCAGCAGGACCAGAAGCAGAGGAAAAGTGAACAGGCCTGCCACCGCCACGGCGGCACCGGTCCAGCCAAAGAACCGGTCGCCTACCATCACCGACAGGTTGACCACATTGGGGCCAGGCAGCACGTGCGCCACCGCCCAGTCGGCCAGGAAGCGCTCCGGCGTCAACCAGGCCCGCTTCTCGACCAGCTCGCGCCGGGCGATGGCCATGACGCCACCAAAGCCCTGCATGGACAAGATGCTGAAGGCCAGGAACATTTGTGCCCGTGACTTTGGTTGGTGTTCCGACACTGACCCCCCTGCGTGCATCGATGTCCGTCCTGTTGGTCTGATGTGTATCGGATCAGCCGAGCTGCTTTTTGAGCAGCGCAACCGCCGCATCGGGCGAACTGAGCACCGGGCAGGCCAGCACCGACTGCACGGCATCGAGTGCTACGGATGTGGAGAACTGCGCCAGCATCACCGCATCGCAATGGGCCAGCTGTGAAGCGGCCTCGACCAGCAGCCGGTTGTGCCGCGCGGTATCGCCCGCGCGCGCGGCGTCCATGGCCTCGGGCACGCACACCGACTCGATGTCCACGTCGATGCCACGGCGTTTGGCCGCCGCTCGGAAGTCCCTCTCCATGTTGGGCACGGCCGGTGCAAAGGTGGCGAGCATGCCGATGCGGCGACCCGCTTCGAGGGCCAGGTCAAACATGGCCTGGTCTGGCTTGAGCACCGGAATGGGTGAGCACGCCGCCTTGGCCGCAATGGCATCACCAAAGGCCGAGCAGGTGAACAGCACGCCCTGGGCGCCGATGCCCACGGCGTGGTCGACTAGGCGGGCGATGCGTTCATGCAGCTCGGGCGTCAGCTGTCCGGCGCGCTCCAGGTCGGCCGGCAGGCCGTCGTCCAGCAGATTGCTGCGACGGGCCTGCGGCCACAGGCGCTTGAACGCCGCTTCCACCGGTGCCATGGCCACCGGGACCGCGTGAACGAGCACCACGCGGGGGGCTGCGTCCAGACCGATCATGCGTCTTCCACCAGGACGGTCTTGCCGCGCAGCTTCATCACCTGCGGAATGCCAACCCAGAGCACGGCGATTGTGAGGAACACGATCGACGCCGGATCCGAGAGGAATTGGAACCAGTCGCCGTTGTACAGGTTCATGCCCCGACGCAGGTTGTTCTCGATCAGGGGGCCGAGGATCAGCGCCAGCACCAGCGGCGCGATCGGGTAGTCGTTCTTGGCAAGGAAGTAGGCTGCGACACCGCTGGCGGTCATCAGCAACAAATTGAAGATGCTGACCTGCACCGCGTACACACCAAAGACCGAGATGGCCAGGATGCCCGGGATCAGATAGGTGGGCGGCGTCTCGATGACCTTGGCAAACACCTTGACCAGGGGCAGGTTGAGCACCAGCAGCATCACGTTGCCGACCAGCATGCTGGCGATCAGGCCCCAGGCGACTTGCGGGTGCTCCTGGAACAGCAGCGGCCCGGGGGTGATGTTGAACATGATCAGCGCGCCCATCAGCACAGCCGTGGTGCCGGTGCCGGGAATGCCGAGGGTCAGCAAGGGAATCATGGCGCCGCCGGCCGCAGCGTTGTTGGCGGCCTCGGGGGCGGCCACGCCTTCAATGGCACCTTTGCCAAAGTTCTTGCCGTTCTTGCTCAGCTTCTTTTCCACCGTGTAGGCCATGAACGAACACAACGTGGCGCCACTGCCAGGAATCAGGCCCTGGAAAAAGCCCAGCAGCGAGCCGCGCAGGATGGAGGGCGTGCTGTCTTTCAGGTCCTGTGCACTGGGCAGGAGGCTGCCCACCTTGATGGGTTCGCCGGAGGCGTAGTCACGGGTGATGATGGTCTTGAAGACTTCACCCAGGGCGAACATGCCGACCGCAAGCGTCAGGAATTCGATGCCGCTGTACAGCTCGGTGTAGCCGAAGGTCATGCGGGCAACACCCGAGATCGGGTCCACACCCACTGTGGACAGGATCAGTCCGCACTGTGTCATGACAAAGGCCTTGAGCTGCGACTTGGCCGCCAGACTGCTCAGTGCGCAGAGGCCCAGGATCATCAGCGAGAACTGGGCGGCAGGTCCGAACTTCAGCGACAACTCCGCCAGGGGAAGGGCCAGGAAGATCAGCCCGACACAGGCGATCAGACCGGCCACGAAAGAAGCGATCGCGCAGATGGCCAAAGCAACGCCTGCGCGGCCGTTCTTGGCCATCTGATAGCCGTCCAGGGTCGTGCACACCGAAGAGTTTTCGCCGGGTGTGTTGATCAGGATCGCGGTGGTCGAACCACCGTACATGGCGCCGTAGTACACACCGGCGAGCAGGATGATGGAACTGGTGGCTGCTTCGGCAGCGGGCATGCCGCTGGTGATGGAGGCGGTGACCGGAATGAGCAGCGCCACGCCGCTGATGGGGCCGATGCCCGGCAGAACGCCGACCAAGGTGCCCAGCAGGCAACCGATGAATGCGAACAGCAGGTTGATGGGTTGCAGCGCAACCCCCAGGCCCTGCGACAGGTATTGAAGAGCTTCCACGACGAGCCTTATGGGTTATTCAAGAAACGGCAAGGGGGGCAGGGAGCCCAGGGCGACCTTGACGTACAGCAGGTAGACGCCGCCTGAAAACGCGGCCGCAATGACCGCAGACTTGAGCAGGTGGCCGCGTTCCATCGTCTGGATGGCCGCCAGCAGGAACAGGAAAGTGGAAATCACGTAACCCAGCGGCTCCAGCAGCAGGGTGTAGGCCACCAAGAGACCCACGAGAATCAGAAACTTCGTGTAGGCGCTGCTGGCTCCACTGTCTTCGTCGTCAGTGCTTTTGCGGCCGGCAGGCTGCTTTCGCATGACCGTGACCAGGTTCAGCCCGGCGGTGAAGACCAGCGCGAGGGCCAGCACCCGGGGCAGAACCTCCGGGCCAATGTTGCCGCTGGTCAATTCGGTGGTCATGGTGTCGGAATGCCAATACAGCGCGACTCCCAGGACCACCAGAATCAGGTTGAATACTCGATCAAACATGGACTGGATCCTCAAACTTCATGCGCCATCGGCGCCAGAAACACATGACAGCCCCAGCGCTGTCCAGCGCTGGGGCTCGTCAAACACAGATATGCAGAGGTTCGGACCGCCTTACTTGGCCATGCCGAGTTCTTTGTAGCTGTCGGTGTAGTCGCCCAGTTCTTCCTTCAGGTGGGCATAGAAGCCTTTGGCGTCCTTGTACTCATTGAGGACGCCTTGCTTCTTGAGCTCCTCTTTCCACTCTGGCGTTGCCACCAGCTCGGCCACCTTCTTGCCCCAATAGGCTTTTGCCGCGGGTGAGACATCCTTGCCGACAAACACGCCACGCCAGTTGGCGGTGGTGACGTCGAAGCCTTGTTCCTTGTAGGTGGGAACGCTCTTCATCACGTCGTCTTCTGCCAGACGAGTGGGAGAGGAAACGCCCAGCACACGGACCTTGCCAGCTTGCACGTATTGCTTGATGGAGGACACATCGGATGTCATGGCTTCGCCGTGACCACCGAGGAGAGCCGTGAGCGCCTCACCGCCGTTGTTGTACGAGTTGTACTTGAAGGCCTTGGTGTCCACACCGGCCTTGCGCACCACCAGGATGGTGTTCAGGTGGTCCCAGGTGCCGGGGGCACCGCCGCCCAGGAATTGCACGCTGGCCGGGTTGGCCTTGACCGCATCCACCAGCTCTTTGAGGGTCTTGAACTTGGAGTCGGCGCGCACGGCGATCACGCCGTAGTCGACTTGCAGCATGGCCAGGGGGTAAATCTGGTCCGGGCCGATGGGGCTGTTGCCGTCGCGCTTGATGTGGTTGAGGATGAACGGGGTCGACGCAATCATCAGCTTGTGATCGTTGCGCGCTTCCTTGGTGGCGAACTCCACCGTACCTGTGACCTGGCCGCCGCCGGGTTTGTTTTCGACCGTGATCGGCTGGGTCACGATTTTCTTGGCGTCGAACACCTTGGCCATGGTGCGCGCCACCATGTCCAGGCCGCCGCCTGCACCGGCCGGCGCCACGATGGTCACTTGCTTGTTCGGGGCCCAGTCTTGGGCATAAGCGCCAGTTGAAACAAACAGCGCCGGGATGATGGAAATCAGGTAGCGCCTGGTCCAAGTCTTCATTTGATGTACCTCTGAACGGTGGATAGATAGGGTCACCGGTATGGACCGGTCAGGACAGTCGGGCAGAGCCTTCGGGATACGTTGAGTATGCGCAAAGCCATCTGTACGAATCGTCTCAAGCAATGATAAAACACATACTTGTCTTGTTTACTCATGGAAAACACCAAGAAAATTGTTCCAAGAAAATATTAGAAACATAAAGTGCGTTTTCTTAGCGGGCGTGGGAGCGGTTCGTTTGGCCCGCGAAATTGCACGGACCACCCTGGCTGGGTCAGGGGGAGATCTTTTTGTCGCGAATCAGCCGGCCCCATCGGTACGACTCTGCCGACATGAAGGCGTCGAAGTGCATGGGCGGTCCAGCACCCAGCTCGTTCCCTTGGCGGGTGATGACCGATCCGACATCGGGCTGGGAAAAAGAGAACTGCAGAGCCTGGTTCAACCGTTCGATGACCGCATCGGGGGTACCCGATGGCGCCACCAGTCCCAGCCAGTTCGATACCTCCAGGCCATCGATGCCCAGTTCCCGAAACGTCGGGACGTTTGGCAAGACCGGCGAGCGGCGACGGCTGGCCACTGCCAACACCTTGATCTTGGGGGGGGCCTCCGCCAGCAAAGCCATGGCCGACGGCACGCCGTCGAACTTGAAGTTCACCTGTTTCTGGATCAGGGCGTCCGTGGCTTTGCCGCCGCCGTCAAAAGGCACATGCTGCGCAGTGAAGCCCACCTGCTGCTCCAGCAGCTCGACCGCCAGGTGAAAAGATCCGCCGACACCAGCCGAGGCATACCGCAGTCTGCGCGGGGTTGTCTTCGCTTTGTCCAGCAGCGCCTGGGCGCTGGAGACGTCGGCGTCGGCGGCGACCACCAGCACCAGGGGGCCGCGCTCGATCATTCCGATGGCCCGCAAGTCCGTTCTGGGGTTGAAGGGGAGCCCGGGATGGAGGTGGCGGTTGACGGTCATCGGAGCCAGGTTGCCGAGCCCGAAGGTGTAGCCGTCGGGACGTGCCTTGGCAATGAGGTCTGTGCCCTTGTTTCCACCGTCACCGGCGTGGTTGACCACCTGCACAGGCTGGCCGAGATGGGTTGCCATGTGCCGGGCAATCTGCCGGGCACGCGTGTCCGAGCTGCCGCCCTCAGAGTAAGGAACGATGAGCGTGAGCCCTCTGTTCGGGAACGTGTCGGCTGCGAATCCAGTGCCCATCAAGGCGCACAGCAGTCCAGCCAAAATGCTGCGCGCACGTGCGGCGTTCATCATGCTTGTCTCCTCTTCTGGGAATCCGTCGGGGGGTTGGCGCGGCCCTCTTTGGGGTCTGCGCTGAAGGTATCGGTGAAACAGGCCGACTGGACCTGTTCCCGATGGGGCAACCGTCTGCTGCGGCGCGGCTTTACCAGCTGGCGCCGAAATGTTCTCGGAGTTCGGCGATCGCCTCTTCGCTCAGTGGGACTGGCTTGGGACTGGCCAGCATCCAGAGCTTGGCGGTTTCTTCCAGTTCTTCCAGCGTGGCCATGGCGGCTGCGGGCGAGCTGTGCCAGACATTTGGACCGAGCCGGTCCAGCATCACGGCACGAATCTTTCGCCCTGCTGCTCCATGCTTGGCAACTGCCTGTGCCACCAGTTGACCAACCCTGGGGTCACCAGGTCGGTGGTAAGGGATCAGTGGCACATGACCAACCTTCATCACAAAGTACGGCGTGATGGGGGGGAGCAACTCGTCCTGGGTCCAGGCACTGGTCAGGCTGGTGCCCACCAGGTGGGTCGAATGCGTGTGGATGACGGACATCGCCTCGGGCTCTGCTGCATAAATGCTTCGGTGGAGCACCAGCGTCTTGCTGGCCCGCTGGCCACTGATCTGTGTCCCATCGAGCGCCACCTTGGCCAGCGCCTCAGGCTCAAGAAATCCAAGGCAGGCGTCGGTGGGCGTGATGAGAAAGCCGTCCGCCAGGCGGGCACTGATATTGCCCGCCGTGGCATGCACATAACCGCGGTCAAACAGACTCTTGCCGACCCGGCAGATCTCGGTGCGAAGTTCGGCTTCGGTCACAGCGGCATCTCCTGTCCAGCGCTCATGCCAGCACCCCGAACGCCTTGGTGAAGAAGTCCGGCGTGCCAAAGTTGCCCGACTTCAGTGCGATGTGCAGTCCTTGGGGTGCAGCCGTGTTCTCAGGGGCATGGCACCACGGTACACCTGGGTCGATCTGCGGGCCGATGCGCATGCTGGCAATGCCCAGGGCCTTGACGCAGGCACCCGATGTTTCGCCACCGGCAACCACCAGTTGGCCCACGCCTTGCGCGACCAAGCCTGCGGCGATGGAGGAGAGGATGTGCTCCGTGAGTTCTCCTGCGGCCTGCACCCCCAGAATGGCCTGCGTTTCTTTAACCGCCTGGGGTTCAGCGGTCGCGTAGATCAAAATGGGTTCGTCCCCGAGTCGGGACTTGGCCCAGTCGAGGCACGCACCTATGAGGTCTTCGCCCTTGGCCGCGCGCAGCGGGTGAATGGCGAATGAGGCGTAGCCCCTGGCTTTGAAAGTCGCCACTTGCTCGTTGCTCGCCACCGAGCAGCTGCCCGACACGATCGCTTTGTGCCCGCGGGCCGTGGGCAGCCGGGACGCCTGCGAACTGGGTGCAATGCCGAAGTTCTGCGGTAGGCCCAGCGCCACACCAGAGCCCGCCACCAGCAGCTGCACGCCAGCGAAAGCACGGCCCATGATGAGCAGGTCCTCGTCGGACGTGGCGTCCACGATGGCCAGCTCGGTGCCTGATTGCCTGAGCAGGTCGATACGCTCTTTGACCGCGCCCGAGCCAGCATGGACCGTGCGGTGGTCGATGAGACCGACCTGCCGCTTGCATTGACGCTGCATGACTCGCACCAGATTCGGGTCGTGCATTGGCGTCAGCGGGTGGTTGCGCATGCTGCTCTCGCTCAGCAGACCGTTGCCCACGAACAGGTAGCCATTGAAGATGGTGCGCTGGTTCTCGGGGAAAGCCGGGCAGACGGGCACGAAGTTCGCACCCAGTTCGTCCATCAGCGCCTCGGTCACCGGTCCGATGTTGCCCTCGTCGGTGGAATCGAAGGTCGAGCACACCTTGAAGTAGATCTGGCGCGCCCCGTTGGTACGCAGCCAGCGTCCGGCCTGGAGCGATTCCGCGACCGCCGCGTCAGGCGCGATGGTCCGGGTCTTGAGGGCGATCACCACCGCGTCCGCATCGGCGGGCGGTGGTTCGGTCGGGATGCCGATGGTCTGCACCACCCGCATGCCCGACCGGACCAGGTTGTTGGCCAGGTCGGTCGCCCCGGTGAAGTCGTCTGCGATGCATCCGAGGAACATGAGGGACCTCGTTGCCTCAGGCGTTCAGCAGGGCCTGGGCCACCTTGTCGGCAAAAGCCTGGCAGCCGGTCGAACCGCCGAGGTCGGGCGTACGCGAGGCCGGGTCTTCCAGCACCTTGTCCACGGCCACGTCCATCGCCTTGGCGGCGGCTTCCAGCGCGGGCACGCCACGCTTCTCGCCCAGCCACTGCAGCAGCATCGCGCAGGACAGGATCATCGACACCGGGTTGGCCTTGTCCTGTCCCTGGATGTCGGGTGCCGAGCCGTGCTGCGCCTGGGCGCAGCAGTGGGTGTCGCTGGCCATCATCGAGCCAGCCAGTCCCAGACTGCCCGAGAGCTCGCTGGCCAGGTCGGAAATGATGTCGCCGTAGAAGTTGGTCGCCACCAGCACGTCAAAGCGCTCCGGGTTGCGCACTAGGTGGGCGGTGGAGGCATCCACCAGCAGGTCGTTGAGGGTGACTTCGGGGAATTCCTTGGCCACGTCGCGCACGCATTCCATGAACAGACCGTCGGTCATGTGGAAGCTGTTGGCCTTGTGGATAGCGGTGACCTTCTTGTTGCGCTTCATCGCCAGTTCAAAGGCGCGGCGCGCGATGCGCTCGCTGCAGTGGCGGGTGATCTTGCGGAAGGACAGGGCCATGTCCGGGCTGGGCATCAGCTCGGCCCAGCCGCGGGTCATGTTGCGGTCGGGGTAGAAGCCCTCGGTGGCCTCACGCATGATGACCAGATCCATGGTCTTGCCCGGACGCATGTTCGACTCCAGGAAGGGGCGGGTGCGGGCGGGGCGCACGTTGGCGTACAGGTCCAGGCCGATGCGGAAACCTGCCGAAACATTGCGGCCACCTTTTTCCGGCGCCGGGTAGTCGGCGTGCGATTGCGTGCCCAGGATGATGCCGTCGTAGGTGCGGGCCTTGGCCAGGGTTTCGTCGCGCAGTGTCGTGCCGTTTTTTTCCAGGCTGGTGAAGCCCACGTCGTCGTGGTCAAAGCTCAGACCGAGAGCGAACTTCTGGCTCGCGGCCGTCAGCACCTTGAGGGAAGCAGCAACGATTTCAGGACCAATGCCATCACCGGGCAGCACAAGAATCTTCATCTATGTCTCCATGAGAAATGGTGGCACCGCGCCACCAGTTGATCCCGGAGTATAGTGTGAAGTTGTATTTTGTCAATTCTTAGTACAAATGCGTAGAGATGCGTGGTTACACGTTGACTTCCACGGGAGAGGACTTGGTTTTGCCATCCGTGGCTTCATCCGCGTCGTGCAGCTTGATGCTGCGCGCAACGTCCAGGTGCTGGCGCAACTTGTACGAGGCTTCCACCCGGTCGCCTCCTTCGATCAGGTCCAGCAGCATGAGGTGTTCTCCGCATTGCCGGTACAGGCGGCTGCGATCCACGTTCACCCGGTACTCGACCAGGCGACGCAACTGGTTGACGTTGCGGATGGACTCCAGCAGGAAGCTGTTGTTGGACGCAGCGACCAGGGTTTCGTGGAACTGGGCGCCGGCGCGAAACAGCTCGCTCCGGGGCCATTTTTCGATGCCGCCATCGAGCATCGCTTGCTGGTCCCGCCGGATCCTGTCGAATGCGACCTTGTCGATCCGGAAACTGGGCTCCAGCAGTGCGGCGGGCTCGATGATCATGCGGAATCGGTAGCCCTCCCGGTAGGCGGTGTCGGTGCTGAGAAATGGGCGGAACACCCAGCCTCGCCCGGGCTTTCGCTCAGCCAGCCCTTCGCGCCCCATGCGATTGAGCACGCGCTGCACTTGCAATCGGGACAGGTCGTAACGCTCCATGAGATCAACCTCGGTAATCTCTTCTGGCAGTGCGCCGCTCAGGCGCTCTTCGGCCACGCGCAAGTACAGGGCTTCGTCAGACTCTTCGTCGGCTGGCATGTCCAGGCGCATCAGATCAGCTGCCCTTTGCTTGAGGAAAAATCCCCGGTTCGGACTGGATTCAACGATCCCGGCCGACTCCATGTACTGCAGGGCCTTTCGGATGGGCGAACGGGACACGCCCAGTTCGTTGGCCAGCGTCTGCTCCCTCAGCCGCTCACCGGCGGGAAGATCCAGCTTGCGGATGTATTCCAGAATGCCTGCCGCCACCGAGTTGGCGATGCCGCTCGGAGGGGGCGGCATCGAGCTGGCTTTTTTTGCGGCTCTGGGGGTGTTCATGGTGTTGGCGTGTGCTGGTGGTGGCTGACGAACAATTATGGCCATACGCGCCGTAGCGATGGTTGGTGGGCAAAGCGGCAACGACCTTGGAACGGAAGGGAATCGGCTTTTGTGTATCAAAGATTATTTTCATACAATATCAGTGAAGCAGATACTTTGTACAGATGAGACTTGCCCTGATCGCACACGACCGAAAGAAGGACGACATGCTGGTTTTGGCCGGCAGGCACCTGCCGTTGTTGCGCCAATGCGTCCTGGTGGCCACCGGAACCACGGGGGGGCGCCTGTCCCGGGAGCTGGCACTGCCGGTGGAGTGTGTGCTCAGCGGTCCGCTGGGCGGGGACCAACAGATCGGCGCCATGCTGGTGGCAGGGCGTGTCCAGGCGCTGGTGTTTCTGCGCGACCCTATGACGCCACAACCCCATGAGCCCGACATCAACGCCCTTGTGAGGGCTTGTGATGTGCACAACGTGCCCTGCGCGACCAACCTGTCCACCGCCAACATGCTGCTGGACTTTCTGGCGCAGAACATTCCGAGTTAGACCCGTCTGCGTGATCCTGCCCGGGAGCGGGCAGTCGCGCGCCACCAGAGGAATCAGCCCACAAAGCTCATGCAAACCGGGCTGGCGCAATGAAGTGGATCGCCCACGCTTGCCAGCAAGCCTGAGTGTTCATCGACCCGGAAGCGCACGATGGTGTCCGAATCCTCGTTGAGAACATACAGCCAGCGGCCGGACGGGTGCAAGGCAAAGAATCGAGGTGTGCGGCCCAGTGTCGGGACGGTCTGCGCCAGGCGCAATTCGCCGCAGGCTTGATCGATTTCAAAGACCGCCACACTGTCTTCGCCGCGGTTGGAGGCATACAGCCAGCGTCCGCCGGGGTGGACCTCGATTTCAGAGGCGCGGCTGTTGTCGGTGAACCGCTCACTGAGGGTTGACAACACCTGGAACGGCGTCAACTCACCGCTGTCGCCGTTGAAGCGGTAGGCGGTCACGGTGGAATCCAGTTCGTTGACGCAGTACAACCATGGGCCGTTCGGATGGAGGGCGACATGGCGCGGACCTGCGGTTTCCCGGCTGGTGACCGACGGCGTGCGCGCGGGAGTGAGTCGGCCGTTCTCGAAGCGGAACACGAAGATCCTGTCCAGCCCTTTGTCGGGCACGATCACAAAGCGCCCTGAACGGTCGAACGGATTGAAATGAGGCTTGGAGAAGGGCTGTTCCTTGCGGTGCGGGCCGGGGTCACCTTCCAGCGGTACGAGTTGTGTCACCCCGCCCAACCGGCCATCGTCCAGGATGCTCAACACGGCCACGGCACTGGTCAGGTGGTTGGAAACCACCAGCCGCTGATGGCTGGGATCCAGCGCCAGATGCACCGGGTTGCGCCCTTCGCAAGACACCTGATTGAGAAAGGTGAGTGCCCCCGTTTCGGTGTGAACCCGAAAAGCGCTCACCTCCTGGCTGTCGCCATGGATGGAGTACAGCACCTGATGGCGGTCGCTGTAGGCCTGGAAGGATGGGTTCAGCAGGCCGCCTACGACGCCTGTGGGGGTCAGATCGCCTGTGGATTCGTTGACTTGGAAGATGCTGATGCCTTCGCCGCGAGCGTTGCGCTCGCGGGTGGTTCTGGAGCCGATGTATGCCCACATGGTTCAGGCCTTCGCAGCGGGAGCCACTGACGCACCCTGGATACCAAAGCGGGCCAGTTCCCTGGCCACCAGACCTGAAGTCTTGGCGCTTTCCAGGAAATCAAACAGGCAGCGGGCGGCTTCGTCTCCACGCCCGCGGGGCAGCCCCATGGCCTGCTCGATCACCATGAAGCGGCCCGGCAGGATACGCAGACCTTCAAAACGCTGCAGGTCGGCTTCAAGTTGCTGGCGCACGCCGGCAGCGACATCCAGCGCCTGTTCCATGAATACGTCCACCACCGTAGGTGAGGAGGGGGCGCGCACGATGTGAGCCTGGCGCAGTTCGCGGGTCAGGAACAGGTCGTACGCGCTGCCCTTGCCCACCGTGACGAGCACGCCTTCCTGGTCCACATCGTCGTTGCAGGTGAAGGTCGAGCCTTCGCGCACCAGGTATGCCCCCTCGATGAGGACGTAGGGTGCGGTGAAGTGGATGCCCTGGCCGCGGACAGGATCGATGGCGAAGAAGCCGAAGTCGGCCTCTTCCCGGGTGACCGCATCGACCGATTTGCCAGCCGTGTCGAAAACCACCAGATCCAGGGGCAGGCCCAGGTGCTGCGCGAACGCTTGCGCCAGGGAGACAGACACACCTTCGGGTTCGCCTGTGGTGGCGTTGCGCTGTACCAGCACCGGGTTGCCCAGGTTGATGGATGCGCGCAGGCGGCCAGTCGGCGCAAGTGTTTTCTTCAATGCATCGGATACGGTGCTCATATGGGTTCTCACTGACGGTGTTGTGCGATGGTCTTTTCGAGGATGGCGGGAATCACGCCACCCTTTTGCAGCAGCTCGACTTCGAGCTGCGTTTCAACGGCGGCCTTGGCCGGAATGGATGTCGAGCTGCCGTCTCGACGGCGCAGGCGCACTTCGATGTCGCAGCGTGGGCTCAGGGTTGCGGCATCCGCAATCACCTCGATTTCGTCGCCGGGCTGGATGTTCAGGCTGGTCGGCGAAACGCCGTGGGTCATGCGCACTGGCAGGATGCCCATGCCGATCAGGTTGGAGCGGTGGATGCGTTCGAAGCCGACCGCCAACACGGCGCGCACGCCCAGCAGCCGCTGACCCTTGGCCGCCCAGTCGCGCGAAGACCCCATGCCGTAGCGCTCACCCGCGACGATGACCACGGATTGCCCTGCGGCCTTGTACCTTGCCGACGCCTCCCACAGGGGCAGTGTTTCGCCCGTGGGAATGTGCAGCGTGTGCGCCACCGGAGCGCCGGGTGCCAGCAGGTTGCGCAGGTTCTTGTTGTGGAAAGCGGCGCGCAGCATCACTTCCCAGTTGCCCCGTCTGGACGCGAACACGTTGAGGTCGCGCCGGTCGTCGCCGCGCTCGACCAGAAAATCGGCGACCAGGCTGTCGGGTGGTATCGCACTGGCGGGTGAGATGTGGTCGGTGGTGATGTCGTCACCCAGCACCAGCAGCGGGTAGGCGCGGTAGCTGCCCAGTTGCGAGCCTTCCCGGAGCGACGCAAACGGAGGGCGTCGCAGCGCTGTGGAGGCTTCGTCCCAGGGAAAGCGCGCCGCGTCAGGTGCCTCGATGCCGTGCCAGAGCGGGTTGGCGCTGGCCCTGGCAAAGTCGGCGGCGTAGTCGGCTGGGGCTTGCGACAGACGCAAGGTTTCGTCGATCTCGCTGGCGCTGGGCCAGATGTCGGCCAGGTGGACGGGGATTTCGTCAGCGCCGGTCTGCAGCGGCTCATCGCGCAGGTTGCGGCGGGCGTCGCCAGCAATGGCGAACGCCACCACCAGCAGCGGCGACATGATGTAGCTGAGCTCGATGTCGGGGTGAACGCGGCCCGGGAAATTGCGGTTGCCCGAGACAATGGCCAGCGCCTTGACCTCGCCGCGCTCCTGCGCCAGGCGGATCGGTTCGGTCAGTGGCCCGGGGTTGCCAATGCAGGTGCTGCAGCCATAACCCACGATGTTGAAACCCAGTGCCGCGAGGTCGTCGGTCAGGCCGGCGCGCTGCAGATAGCTGGCCGCCGCGGGCGATCCGGGGGCCAGCGAGGTCTTGACCCAGTACGGCACCGTCAGACCCTTGGCCCTGGCCTTGCGTGCCAACAGACCGGCGGCAACCAACAGCCTTGGATCGCTGGTGTTGGTGCAACTGGAGATGGCGGCAATGCCCACCGGATGCAGCGGCATGTCTTTGGACAAGGCCTTGGGCTGAAAACCGACCGCGTCCAGCGCCCGGCCCGCGTCCTGCAGCGACAGCAGGTCCTGCGGCCGGGTCGGACCCGCGATGTGCACACCAATCTGGCCCAGGTCGATTTCGATGGATTTGGAATAGACGGGGGTGGCGAGTGGGTCGAACCACAGTCCAGACGCTTGCTGGTGAGCGCGCACCAGCTCGATGTGTGCCGGGCTCCGGCCAGTGGCCGCCAGATAGCTCAGGGTGGCTTCGTCCACCGGAAAGTAGCCGGTGGTGGCGCCATATTCCGGAGCCATGTTGGCCACCACCGCCCGCTCGTTGGCCGAGAGGGTAGACACACCAGGCCCGAAGAACTCGACAAACTCGCCTGTCACATCCAGCGCACGCAAGCGCTGGGTCACGGTCAGGGCCAGGTCGGTGGCCTGTGCAGGTGCTGCCAACCGGCCCACCAATCGCACGCCCACCACGTCCGGGATGCGCAACATGGTCGGCATGCCGAACATGACGGTCTGCGCTTCCAGTCCGCCGACGCCCCAGCCCAGCACACCCAGGCCGTTGACCATCGGGGTGTGGCTGTCGGTGCCCAGCATCACGTCGGGGATCAGCCAGGCCTGGCCGTCGCGTTGTTCGACGCAGCTGACGGTGGCCAACTGTTCCAGGTTGATGGTGTGCATGATGCCCGTGCCGGGCGGGTTGATGCGTACGCCGTCTAGTGCCTTCGAGGCCCAGCGCAGGAAGCGGTAGCGCTCACGGTTGCGGCGGATTTCGTGCTCCATGTTCAGCGTGATCGCGTCGGGTCGGCCATAGACCTCGACCGCCAGCGAATGGTCGACCGAAACATCCACCGGCAGGGTGGGGCTCAGCACCGCCGGGTCCACGCCGGCTTCGGCCAGCGCATCTCGCATCCCCGCGATGTCCACCAGTGCGGGGGTACTGGTGGTGTCGTGCATCAGCACCCGGCCCGGCTGGAACGGGATCTCGGCTTCGCTGCTGGCGTGATCCAGCCACTGGAGCAGGTGTGCCACGTGCGCCTGCTGTTCAGTTCCTTGTGTGGTGCGCACCACGTTCTCGAGCAAGACGCGCAGAACATGGGGCAGTCGTGTCAGTGTGGGGCCCAGCAGCGCTGACAGGTTGACGTGTCGGTAGGAGGCGCCATGCACCGTCATGGTGGCGCTGGGTATGTCTGTGAGGGGGGTGTTGGTCATCGTGCAATTTTGCATTTGAAGTCAACATAATGCAATATGTGCCACATACCAAACCTGTCGCGGGTGCCCAGTTCTCTAGTTGAGGTTCGCTTCATTGCTGGAGCCACACCCCCCTAGGTGTGGTTTTTACTGATGGAGCAAACACTAGTATTGCATCAAATAATACGTGAATACAATAAGACCAGACAGTGGGGACCGTGTCCCATTGGTACTTCCAACCGTGTTCACTTGCTAGGAGACAAGACATGCAGCGTTCAAGCACCCCCTTCACTCCCGCGCGCCGTGCTGTCGTTATCGGCTTGGCCGTCGGTGCGGCCATTTCTGGTAGCGCATTCGCGCAGTCGGGCTATCCGAGTCGTCCGATCAAAATCGTGGTGGCCTTCGCCGCTGGTGGCCCCAACGACGTGATGGCCCGCATCCTGGCTGAGCGCCTTCAGTCACAGCTGGGGCAGCCCGTTATCGTGGAAAACAAGCCCGGTGCGGGCGGCACCATTGGCTCCGAACTGGTTGCCAAGTCACCGGCGGACGGCTACACGCTGCTGTTCCCCAGTGCCCCGTTCGTGACCGCGCCTGCGCTCTACGGCGCCCGCCTCAAATACGACACGCTCAAAGACATCACTGGCATTGCGAAAGTCGCGGAATCCCCCTTGGTGATGATGGTGCCGCTCGCCTCCCCGTACAAGTCCCTGCAGGAGCTGGTGAATACAGGCAAGAGCAAGCCCAATGCGTTGAACTACGGCAGCGGCGGCGTGGCCAGTACCCCACACCTGGCGACTTCATTGCTGGAAGTGAGCACCGGCGCCCAGTTCCAGCATGTGCCCTACCGGGGCGGCGGTCCTGCCATGCAGGCGCTGGCAGGTGGGGAGATCAACATGCTGCTAGACAGCGTGACCACGGCGGGTCCGCAGGTATCCGGTGGCCGCGTGACCGCGTTGGCGGTGACGGGCGAGAAGCGGTCGCCCAAGCTGCCGAACGTACCGACCTTCGCCGAAGCGGGTTTCCCGAAATACGAGATGACCCACTGGGTTGGTCTGGCCGCACCCGCGCAGACACCCAAGGACATCCTGGATCGACTGCACAAGGAAACCATCAAGGCCATGGGCACTCCCGAGCTGCGCGCCCGATTTGATCAGCTGGGCGCCACGCCGATCCTGGCATCCCGCGATGCTTTCAACAGCTTCCTGGCACAGGAAGTCAAGACCTGGACCGAGGTCATCAAGAAAGCCAACATCCAGGCCGACTGATCCCGTTTGTCCTGTCCACGCGCCCTCGCACTTCGAGAAACCGACATTCCATGTCCGAGCTGACCGACACGCACGTCCATGTGTTCGACCCCTGGCGGTTTCCCTACGTGTCGCACCGCGCCTACACGCCGGCAGCTGCGACCACAGCCGACCTTTTGCGACACCTGGAGCGCATCGGTTGTGGTCGCGTGGTGTGTGTGCAACCCAGCGTCTACGGGACCAATAACGCGTGCCTGCTGGATGCGCTGGCCTCGCTGAGTCAGGCGGGCGTACAGGCCCGTGGCTCGGTGGTGCTCGATCGCTCGGTCACCCTCGGCCAGCTGGAGGCCATGCACGAGGCTGGCGTAAGGGCTGTGCGTGTCAACTGGGTGGTGCAAGAGCCCGGTCGGTCCAATGGTCCCGACGCGCTTGTTCAGCAGCTGCAAGCGCTGGACGATCAACTCGGGGCGATGGACTGGAGCATCGAGCTGTTTGCCCGATTGAAAGACATCCTGGACATCGCTCCCGATCTTGCACGGCTCAAGCGCAGAGTGGTGCTGGACCACTTCGCACTGGT
Source organism: Hydrogenophaga taeniospiralis (assembly GCF_020510445.1). Lineage (NCBI taxonomy): Bacteria > Pseudomonadati > Pseudomonadota > Betaproteobacteria > Burkholderiales > Comamonadaceae > Hydrogenophaga > Hydrogenophaga taeniospiralis. The sequence goes on along the minus strand of NZ_JAHBAG010000001.1, from coordinate 3,695,500 downwards.
CAAGCCTGGTGATGATCCGGGCGATCTCCTGTCACTGGCCAGGCTGCTGGACTTCACGCCCAGTGTGTACCTGAAGCTGTCCGCTCCCTACCAGGTGTCGGCCCTGACGCCCGACTACGCCGACCTCGCCCCGGTGGTGCGCACCCTCGTTGCGTCCGGTCCGGACCAGCTGATGTGGGGCAGCAACTGGCCCCACACGAGCGGCCACGCACGCGATGTGGGCCACAAGGCAGGGGACATTGAACCCTTCCGCTACGAAGACGATGCCCACACGCTCGCCTTGACGCAATTCCGCATCGGATCTGCGCAGGCTTGGCACCGTCTCATGGTCACCAGCCCGGCGCAGGTTTTTGGGTTCTGACGACTGAGCAGCGTTTCGGCCTTCGCCATGCGCTGCCTGCCATTGCATGAAATTCAGCGCGCACATCGGATTCCTGTTCACCGAATACTCGCCGCTTGAGCGCATCCGTCGCGCGGCGGCGGCAGGCTTTTCTGGCATCGAATGGCCCAACCTCTACCAGGAACCGCTGGACGAGATTGCGCAACTGAGCGCCGAGCTCGGCCTGCATTGGCCCATCGTGGTGTTGCCGCAAGGGCAGGCGCACGGGAAAGAGAAGGGGTTGGCCGCTTTGCCCGGGCGCCAGGCGGAGTTCCGCGACGGACTGGACCAGGCCGTGGCCTGCGCCCAGCGACTGGGGATCCGGTGGATCAGCCCGATGGCGGGTGTGGACTTGGACGACCCGCGCGTGATGGCCACTTACCTGGAGAGCTTGTGGCTGAGTCTGCACGTGGCTGGGCGCCATGGATTGGGCGTTGCCATTGAAGTCATCAGCGAGGCTTCGATTCCCGGGTATGTTCTCTCGGACTACAAGCGCTTCTACAAACTGATCGAGGAACTGCCTCGGCTGGGTTTGGTGTTTGACACCTTTCATGCGGCCTGTCTGACAGGAGACCCCGCGTCTGTGGCACAAGCCCTGGGGCGGCACATCGCCCATGTGCAGCTGGCAGATCACCCGGGACGGCACGAACCCGGCACCGGATCCATAGATTTTTCGGCTACTTTGCACGCCCTGACTTCTGTGGGCTATGACGGCTGGTTCGGTTGTGAATACCTGCCCGCGCAAGGCACTGAGGCGGGACTGGGTTGGATGTCGCGTGTGCCCGGCGTTCTGCCTGTGCTTGACCCCGGGGCTTAGTCGCAGATCTGAGGCCCCCTGGCGCACCCCCTCGGCCTCCCGGCCAGCAAGAAACTCATCGAATCGGGCTTGTGCCCTGAAGGTCGTGCCTTGTTGCATGCGGGCGGCTTGGTAGCGTTCGGTGTCGCGGATGCTGGCAGCAAGTTCAGCAACATCGGTTGCCCGATCCAGCGGAATGAAGATGAGACCGTCGTCGTCGCCCAGCACGAAGTCCTCTGCACTGACGGTATGGGTGCCGCAGATGGCGGAAGTGAGCGCCTGTGCTTCTTGTGTGTCCAGTCGCTGGGGGCCGGTCGGCAGGGTGCCCAGGCTGAACACGGGCAAGCGAATGGTTTCAAGCTCCTTGGTGTCGCGGTGCAGGCCCCAGATCACGATGCCACGCAAGCCTGCGTGTGCTGTCTCCAGCGTCACAAGGTCACCGACACAGGCTTCGTCCTTTCGCCCGCCGTTGTCAACGACTATCACATCCCCTGGGGATGAACGCTTGATCGCCTCCAGGAAGACGTCCACGCTGCCGTAGTACCGTGCAGGGCACACCCGGCCCACCATATGAGTGCCTCTCCAGACGGGTCGCATTTCCATGGGCGCGCACCTGACCGGTATGCCCAGCCGCAGACAGGCGTCCGCGACGTGCGGGGTTGTGAGATCGAGGTAGGTTCTTTGAAGGCGCACGGCGTCCATGGTGGTGTCTCCTTGATGGATTCAGTTTTGGGTGGCTTCGCGCAAGTCACGAAGCAAGTGGTTTGAGCGGTTGGTCATGGCGAGGGAGTAGCGCCAGCCGCGGCCGATGCGGGTCGGACGCAGCGTACTGAGAGGTTCGATGGGGTTGTCGAAAATGTTGAGCGATGCCGTTCCTTCCCACACGAGGCCTGCCTGTGCGTTCTCAGCCTGCAATCTGACGAGCTCGTACACCGCAGGTTGATCGAGTTGACCCTCGAACATCGACGGAAAGTGTCGCAGCGCCACGATGGGCCGGCTGCCAAAGGTCGCTGCAGGACCGTCTGCAGGCCGAGTCAGCGTCACGTGGCCCTCGGCAACCCATCGGTCCTTGACGGTCACCGTGCCGGCGAACGATGCACCGGCTTCGATGCCCGGTGAAGCGATGGACTTCACCCCCATGGATCGGGTCACCCACACCGAGCCCATCTTCTTTGGGTAGCCCAGCGCCTATCCACGTGCCAGCGAGGTGTCCTGGTCAACCACGATGTAGGGGCAGTACTGCATCTGCTGACCTTCGTACTGCACACTGACCAGCACGATGCATTCCCGGTACTGGGCACGGATGGGGTCGAGCAGTTCGCCCCCTGTGTCCGTGCACGCCTGCCAGTCGACAAAAGAAACGGTGGTGTGCCCACGCTCATCGGGGTGAAGACTGAGTTCTGGAGGGAGCAGCGCCTCGACGGCGGCTGGATCCGCCCAGCACTCAATGGTGGAGAAGTCTGCCGAGTAGTGCCACGGGGGTGTTGAGGCAATGCTGGCAGCACCGTCACGAGAGAACGGGCCCGTGAAGCCTCGGGCGGTGGCGAATCGTGTCATCTCTTTTTCCTGTTGTGTGTCTGGCGGCCGTGTGATCCATCTACACCGCAGCTAACGGCCTCTGCTGCGACTGGCGATGGCTCACTGCGGTGAAGGTCAGCGGCTGATTGATCGAGCGCTTGCGCGAGTGGTCAGCCACAGCGCAACTAGTGCTTGATTCTGTGAAGAGATATATGGCTAATCGATGGAAATTTGGTTGCGTTTTGTGCTCAGTGTTGAACTAATTATGGCATCATATGCCAATATCATCAAATCAATTGAAGTGCTATGCCAAATCAATGACACATCCCGCGTAACATGAATACAGACGCTCAAAAAACTCTCGATGCCATTGACCGAAGAATTCTTCGGATCCTCCAGGAGGAGGGACGCATACAGAACGTGGACCTGGCCGAACGGGTGGGCCTTTCTCCCTCACCATGCTTGCGGCGGGTCAAAGTTCTTGAAGAGTCGGGTGTGATCGAGCGTTATGCGGCGCAATTGAGTCCGTCGAAGCTGGGCATCGGCCTCACCGTGTTCGTCCGGATATGGCTCAAGAGTCAGGACGCCAAAACCATTGACGGGTTCACGACCGAGGTTCAAAGGTTCGCTGAAGTCGTCGAGTGCCACCTCATGGCCGGTGACTGCGATTTCCTGCTGCGTGTTGTCGCGGCCGACCTTGATGCCTACAGAAGGTTTCAAGGCGAGCACCTGACGAGGATCGCGGGCGTCCAGAGTGTCAAGACCGAGATCCCGATGCAAAAAATCAAATCGACGTCGGCGCTGCCCATTTGAGCGGCGTGCGTCGGAAGGGGGCTGGGCAGCGCGTTGAGGCATATCTCGAACGGGCGGTCTGGACGCTTGCTGGATGTTCTCCGACGCCTCAGGCACCGATGCGATTCAACGAACCCCATCGTCTTGTCGTCGGAATGACAAGCCAGCGCGGCCGTGGCAGAAACAATCGAGAGGCGGTTTTCCGGTGCACTCGACCAGTTTGCCAAGCCTGCCACAAACCTTCAGCCAAGGACCGCCGATGTCGTTGAACGTTCTGCTTGAAAATCTGTTGGTCGCAGATGAGCGGCCGATCGAATGTGAGGACCTCTCGACTTGGCTGCCGTCCTGGCGCAAAAAGCAGATCGCTCTGGCTGTACACGGACCCTTCGTGGCAGCCGCCGCTGCGGCGGTTCGCGCCGATCGCCTGGCTTGGGCCTTCTTCAGTGGCTACCAGGGCGCCATTCAGACCACGTTTCCGGCCCAGGCCCGCCATGGGGCAGTGAGCGCCTTTTGCGTCAACGAGTCCGGCCGGAAGATCACCGACATCGAGACGGTGGTCATCGATTCCAACGGCGCTCTGTCGCTTCATGGGAAAAAAGGGTGGACCCTTGACGGACCTGAAGAACTGCAACTGTTCGTCTTGGCGCGCAACGGGGCCGGTCTGACCAAAGGCCCCGGCAGCCTGGCCTGCGTTCGAGTCCCGCTTCACACCCCTGGCATTGCCTTGGCGCGCCGACAACATCAAGGATCGGTTCCTGAGCTGACCCACGCTGAAGTCACGTTTGGCGATGTCGGGATTCCGTCTTCTCACGTTCTTCCCGGCGACGGCTATTCAGACTATGCCAAGCCCTTCAGGCTCAGAGAAGATATCTTCGTGACGGGCTGCACCCTGGCCTACCTGTTGGGCGAAGGACGGTTGGCATCATGGCCCACCACTTGGGCGCAACAGTGCATCGCAGCTATCGCAGGCCTTCACGGATGCTCAACGCTGGACCCGCACCTCGCTGAGACGCATGTTCTGACGGCTGGCGTTCTTTCTGGAGCGGGTGAAGTCATTCACGATGCTGAGTTCTTGTGGGGGCGCAGCGCCTCGGACAAGTTGGCGCGGTGGCACCGGGACCTGCCGCTGTTGTCCCTTGGGCGGGAGGCGCGCCGGCAGCGCGTGGTCAAGTCCTGGCGGTCGATCGGTTGGGCGGTTCCGGATCACGGCGGCCTTGGGGATCACACCTCCGGTTCACTCGTTGTGTAGTCAACCCCTCGTGGAGTCCATGGCCTATCCACTTGATGAGATGTTCACTACTATTCACTCGATATGGACATTGGATGAACAACAATATGGGTGCACGAGTGAGCGACAGCGTCGTCCAGTTTCTGGAGGGTTGGGCGTGGTACCGCGCCTTGCCAGCCGAGCTTCGCTCGCTGACGCTGGAAACTGCGGTAGAGCAGCACGCTGAGCCCGGTGACTACATTGCACGTGAGGGCATGCCCAGCACGCATTGGTATGGGCTGCTGAAAGGGTATCTGCAGATGTACGTGGTGGGGTCCGACGGCTCAGAGACCACCCTCTATTGCCTGCGGGAAGGCGAATGGGGCGGCGATGGGTCCCTGCTCAAAAAGGAAATGCGGCGCTACGACCTGCGCGCACTCACTGCGGTCCACATCTGCTGTATTCCGATTCAAACCTTCGACACGCTGCGCCATGCGTCGATCCCGTTCAACCACTACCTGACGGAGATCATGAATGCCCGAATGGGGGCCTTTGTGACCATGCTGGTGGCGTCTAGGTTGCTCAAGCCCGAAGTTCGTGTGGCTCGCGGGTTGCTGATGGTGGCTAAGGACCGGCACGAGGGCCTCCAGGCACTGGCTGTTTCGCAGCACGAGCTGTCATTGATCTGTGGGCTGTCGCGGCAGCGGGTCAACGTGGCGCTGGGGAAATTCAAGCGCCTGGGACTCGTCAGCATTGAGCCCAACAAAGGCATGCTGTTTGTCGACGTGCAAAGGTTGCGCGTGTATGTCCTGACCGAGGGTCAGGCGGGGTTCGAGTCCAGCTGAAAACTCGACGCCAGTGCGGCTTTGAGCAATGGCAGCCGGTCACCACCCCAGAACAGTTCGCCTTGCCACACGAAGGTAGGGGCACCAAACACACCCAGCTGCTCTGCGCGAGCCAATGCCGTTTCCAGGTCGCTGGCGGCACGGCTCTCTTGGTATGCCGCCCAGTCGTCCGCACGCAATCCCGCTGTCACCAGCGCCGTTGTCAGCTGCTCGGGTGACTCAAGATCAAACTCCCTGCGCCAGAAAGCGGCCAGCAACGGGTCGCAAAGCTCCCACAGTCGATGCTGTGATTTGGCAAACAGCATGGCTTGGCTCGCCAGGGTGGCGTCCCACAGCTTGGTGGTGGCTCGAATGGTGAGGCCTTGTGCCTTGGCCAGGCGCCGACAGTCCATGTAGAGGTACTTCAGCTTCGCCACATCCCTGGGGCTGCGTTCTTCGATCTCCCCGCCATAGGCCGACTGAAAGTCGGTGATGAATGGCCACCAATCGAGCTGAATACCGCTTGATTTTTCCAGATCGCGGGCTGGCTGGATGGCCAGGTAGGAGTAAGGGCTGCGCAGGTCGATGAAGACATCAACGGTGCGGTCGCTTGGCTCGGGCATCTCCGGTCACCCCTTCTGAAACAGGTTGCGCTTGGCCTCATCGGATTTCGAAACGTCCACCCATTGCTCACGCAGAAGGTTGAGGGCACGGTCCAGCGCAGGCCGGGCGCGAATCCGGCTGTACCAGGCCTGGATGTTGGGAAATTCGTCCAGATCGATACCGGTCAACTTGTGGATCCTGATCCAGGGAAAGCAGGCCATGTCGGCGATGGAGTACGCACCGCCCAGGTATTCGTGGTGCTGCAGCCTGTCATCCATGACCTTGAGCAGGCGCCGGGTTTCCTTCTGGTACCGGGCGATGCCGTAGGGCACCTGTTCGGAGGCATACCGGAAGAAGTGTTGAGCCTGTCCCATCATGGGGCCCAGGCCGCCGACTTGCCAGAACAGCCACTGCATCACGTCGCTGCGCTCTCGCATGTCTTCTGGCAAGAACCGCTTTTCTTTCTCCGCGAGATACAACAGGATCGCGCCGGTCTCAAACACCGTGTGGCACGGTCCTCCACCCAGCGGGGCGTGATCGACGATGGCCGGAATTTTTCCGTTCGGGTTGATGGCCCGGTAGGTGTCCTCGTGCTGCGCACCGGTCGTGATGTTGATCGGGACGATCCGGTAAGGAATACCCAGCTCTTCAATCAGGATGTGTACCTTGTGGCCATTGGGCGCAGACCAGCTGTAGAGGTCAATCATGGTTGTGATCAGCGTTTGTGCATGATTTCTTGGCGGCGATGGTCCTGTGCATGGCGATTGCCTTCGTCGCTCATGCCTGCGGGCAACTGGGCATCCAGCGCCACAGTTCGTTCCTGAATCTGACGCATGACCCCGTCCTGCAATGCCTTCTTGGACATTGCGTAGGCGGTGTTGCAATCGGGGGTGATGCAGCGTGCGTAGCCGATGGCGGTGTCGATGAGCTGATCCTCTGTCACGACCTCGTGGAAGAAGCCCAATTTTTCGGCCTCATCGAAGTCGTAGAGCTTGCCGCGCAGCGTGGTCAATGCGCCGACCTGATCCCCCAGGGCGTACTTGATGATCTCCACGTAGGCAGCCGGCATCGGGATGCCAATGGGCACTTCGTTGAGGCCGAACTTGGCTGTCTTTCGGGCCGCCACCCGGAAGTCGCAGTCCAGCGCCGTGATGAGTCCACCGGCGATGGCATGGCCGTTCACCGCTGCGACGGTGGGGCGGGGGTAGGTGAAGATGCGCAGGTTGGTCTCGCGGTAGGTCCGGTACCAATCTCGAATCTTGTCCGGGTCGCCGCTGCCGAAGATGTCGAAGCTGTACTGGAAGTCGATCCCCGCGGAGAACGCATTGCCTTGACCCGTCAGCACCACCGGCAGTTCACTGAACTCCTTCTCCAGTCGATCAAAAGCGCCGTGCAGATCGCTGAAGAACTGGTCGTTCTGAACGTTCACCTTGTTGGTGTTCATGCGCACCACGGCGCACTCTTGAATGACTTCGATGTCCCATGCCATGTCGTTTTTCCTTGAAAGCTGCTCGTCTTGATTGACTTCACTGCAGTCTAGGGGTGGCAAAAGAAGCATGTTGTCATTGCGACGACAACTCCACTCTTGATCAGTTGGTCGCTTCAGACATCCGCACATGGACGCCCTGGGGGAATTCTCTACTTCCGGGTGGTTCATGTTTTTAAAGGGGACTTCAAACATGACGCACCAAGCTATGAACCTTTCGCGTTTGAGCGCCCGGGTGCTTACCACCTTGCCGGTCTCATCCACGGTATGCCTCTGAATATGATTCTTGGCCAAATCAACGACGACACGTGCAATCTTGCTCAAGGGACTGCTCCGTTCAAAGGTGCAGATTCACTTCCAAGCAACGTCAATCTTGGCACTCGATGCCGTTACCCGAAAGTGGGATGTCCCTTGGTATTCACGTTGGTGCCGGCACGGGTGGGGCGTCCATCCAATTGCTTACTGTCGGTGTGGAAACGGTGCGCTGCAATCGCCGGTCTTTTGTCTCCAGGAAATCCAGCCGCGACTGGATCAGGTTGTCGGCGTGCGCTTCCGGGCCGATCCACCGGGTGCGCACAGCGATCACGCGCGCCACCTTGAAAACAGTCTTGGGTGGCACATCGGGATAACCCTGTGACAGCAGTTTTCAAGTTTGTCTACATTCCTTGTATGCAAGATTTGCGTGCAAGAAAACTCGCTGCCAACAATTATTGCTACTACCGGAGACTTCCATGCCCAAGTTTTTCCGCTCCCTGTTCGGCCAGGTTGTACTGGCCCTTGTCATCGGCGTGATCGTCGGCTTCCTGTGGCCGGAGTCTGCCGTCAAGCTCAAGCCCTTGGGCGACGGCTTCATCAAGCTGATCAAGATGCTGATTCCCCTGATCGTCTTTTGCGTGGTCGTTCACGGCATCGCAGGCGCCGGCGATCTCAAGCGGGTTGGCCGCGTCGGGGTCAAGGCGCTGATCTACTTTGAGGTGGTCACCACTATCGCGCTGGTGATTGGACTGGTACTGGCTTTCGTGTTCCAGCCCGGTGTTGGCATGAATGTGGATCCCAAACTGCTGGACGCCAAGGCCATGAGCGCCTACGCCGAAAACGCCGGCAAGCTCACCGGCGGCGGCACGGTGGAGTTTTTGATGAAGCTGATCCCCAACACTGCGGTCAGTGCTTTCGTCAATGGCGACGTGCTGCAAGTGCTGCTGTTCTCGGTGCTGTTCGGCTGCGCGCTGGCCATGCTGGGCAACAAGGGCCAGAAGGTGGTCGGTCTGATTGACGAGCTGGCGCACGTGCTCTTCAAGACCATGGGCATCATCATTAAGCTGGCACCGCTGGGCGTGTTGGGCGCCATAGCCTTCACCGTCGGCAAGTACGGTATCGGGTCACTCAAGCAACTGGGCATGCTGGTCGTGCTGTTCTATGCCGCGGTGATCATCTTTGTCTCCGTGGTGCTGGGCAGCATCATGCGGTTTTCCGGTTTCAGTCTCTTCAAACTGTTGAAGTACCTGCGTGAAGAACTCATGGTGGTGTTCGCAACCACCTCGTCGGACAGCGTGCTGCCGCAAGTCATGGCCAAGCTCAAGCGCATGGGTATTCGCGACTCCACTGTCGGCTTGGTCATTCCCACCGGCTACTCCTTCAACCTCGATGCGTTTTCGATCTACATCACGCTGGCGGCCGTCTTCATTGCCCAGGCTACCAACACACCCATTTCGATGACCGACCTGCTGACCATCCTGGCCATCTCGCTGGTCACCTCCAAAGGCGCGCATGGCGTGCCGGGTTCGGCCATCGTGGTTCTGGCCGCTACGCTGCAGGCGATTCCCGCGATCCCGGCCATCGGTCTGGTGCTGGTGCTGTCGGTGGATTGGTTCATGGGCATCGCCCGCGCCGTGGGCAACCTGATGGGCAACTGTGTTGCAACGGTGGCAGTTGCAGCCTGGGAAGGCGACATTGACCGCGAGCGGGCCCATGCGGTGCTCGATGACCGCTTTGTGCCCCCGATTGACGACGACATGGATATCGACGTGAGCCCCGTGCCTGCCAAGGCCTGACGTGTCCCGGCCGAAAGTCCATCATGACCATCCCAAGTCCTTGCCACCGCCGGCTCATCTCAGGCACGGTGGTGGGCCTCGGCTTGCTGTTTACAAAGACCCTGTTGGCGCAGCCTGTGCCCTCTAGAGCGGGCGACGCGCTGGATCAGATCATGACCCAGCGCCTGCTGCGAGTGGTGGAGCCCAAGGAGTTTCCTCCTTGTGCTTTCATCAAGAACGGCAAAACCGAGGGATACGACATCGCCATTGCGCACATGCCCGCCATCGGCATGAAGGTCAAGCTTGAACTGGTTCCGGTGCAGAGCGCGGACCATCTGCCCTACCTGCGTGATGGCAGGGTAGACCTCATCATTGCCAGTCTGGGCAAAACGGCCGAACGGGATGAGGTGATCGATTTCACCATCGCCGACGCGCCCCTTGACAACGGCGTATTCGGTCTCCCGGCCGGCGGTGTCCCGGAGCCCTCCCACTTCAAGGCGCGGCGCGTCGGCGCTATCAAGGGGAGTCTCGAGGAATGATGCTCAGCGAAAGCCCCTGCCACATCGGCGTATGCAAAGACGAGGACAGGTTGCTCGCCCGGGTCAACAAGTTCCAGCAGTAGGCTGGTGAGTCACAGGCGCCGACTATCAGCGCCATGGTCTGGTTCAAGACGACGCTGCCTTCGAACTTCTTTAAACGTGCCGGGTCCTGAGTGGGCAGGTGGCTACACTCGTCACCGTACATGAGCTCCAACCAAGTCCAGATCGCCCAACAGGTCGTCGAGTCCATCCTCGCGCAAAAACTCGCTCCCGGAGAGCGCTTGGGCGAGCAGGAATTGGCTGAACTGTTCGGCGTCAGCCGCACTCTGGTCCGCGAAGCGCTGATGCAGTTGCAGGCACGGGGCTTCGTGGAGGTGCGTACCCGCAAAGGTTGGTATGTCGTGGAGCCTTCCATCGAGGAGGCGCGCGATGCCTTTTCGGCCCGGCGCATCATCGAGACCGGCATCCTGCGCGAGGCCGGACGGCCGCTGCAGTCTGTGCTGCGCCGGTTGCGCCAGCATATCGCCCAGGAAGAACAGGCCATCGAAGAGGCCGATGCCGCAACCCGGGCCTTCCTGCTGGCCGATTTCCATGTCTGCTTGGCCGAATGCCTGGGCCACCGACTTCTGTGCGATGTCCTGCGCGACCTGACCGCGCGCACCACCTTGGCCGCGTCGTTGTACCAATCAAAACATGATGCTGGACAGTCCTGCGCCGAACATGCGGGCATCGTGGCCGCACTCGAGAAAGGCCAGTTAGAACTGGCTCGCCAGCGCATGCTTGAGCACATCGGCAGCGTCGAAGCCGCACTGGGCTCGTCAGCGCCCGACGCCACACCCTCCAACGAACGGCTGCGCGCGGCGCTTTCTCGGTTGACGCGGCCGCCTCTGCGCAAAGTCCTCTAGGTAAGGTCTGCACAAGCCAGCGCTGATCGCGCGATATGAGATAGTGAAGGCATGAAGCAAATGAGCCTGAGCGAGAGCGGATTCGAGCGCAATTCCAAGAGAACGCGCAAGCGCGAGTTCCTGGACGAGATGAACCTGGTGGTGCCTTGGGCCGAGCCGGTTTAGCTGATCGCAATGCGTGTCCCGGCGCCCGGCGGCAGGGGTGGACGCCCGCAGTTTGCAGTCGAGACCATGCTGCATAGTTGCTTTATCGATGTATGGACCCGACGCCTCTTTCAAGATTTTTTGACGATCAACCGTCTGCACACGTGTATTCAGCTTGCGTGCTCAGCCGACAGGTGTGCAGATCTTCCTTAGAGCGAGGAGTCCATCTGGAAGCGGCCGCGGTAGGCTCTCGGACTCATTCCGATGCGTTGACGGAAGAGTCTGGAAAAGGAACTGGTGTCGCTGTATCCGACCTGGCTCGCCACTTCTTCGACGCTATGCGAACTGGTCTCGAGCAGCGCGCGCGCAGCTTCTAGTCGAAGATCTTGGAGATAGGCCAGCGGCGTTTGATCCAGCACGCTGCGGAAGCGCCGGATGAGGGTTCTGTCACTGACCGCGAGCGTATCGGCGAGCTCGGTGATCCTCAGATCCTTGGTCATGTTGCCCTGGAGCCAGCGCTGGGCTCGATGCACCAGCGCGTCGGAGTGGTTCTTTTGGGCGAGCAATGGAAGATAGGGAATCTGGCTGGTTTGACTCACGTCAATCAGCATGGCCTTCGCGCACTGCGACGCAATGACCGGCCCCGAGAAGCGCTCAATGACACGAATGGTCTGAATCAGATACGACGCTGACGCGCCCGCGCACATCAGGCGGTCAATCTCGGTGATCACAGGACGCAGTTGCAGGTCGACACGTGGAAACTTCTCCCTGAACTGCCGTTCAAGCCACCACGTCGTCGTTGCAACGCGCTCATCGAGCAAGCCTGTCTGGGCCAGGATAAAGGTACCCGTGCAGTTTGCGGCGACCCACGATCCTGCGCGCCATTGCGCCGTCAGCCAGACACAGGCATCGGTCTGCCGGTCGAGGAACTGGTCGAACTGTCGGTGCCCACCATAGTGAAAGCTGGGAACAAACACCAAGTCATACCGTTCTCGCGGCCCCAACTTGTGGGTTTGCAGAGGCAGGCCATTGCTGGCAATCGCCGCTTCGCCCGACGGCGACACGAAACGCCACTCGAATAGAGCCGACGCCGGCGCTTGTTCGAGCCTTAGATGCGAATTCGCGATCTGAAGGATGTCGGCAAATCCTGCCACGCTGGAGGCGTAGCAGCCGTCGAAGGTGAGGATGGCGGCACGTGGCATTGGTCGTAAACGGCATAAAACATGTCAGTTTCGACAATTTACACCAAGGCGTGGAAATCCGCCTAATGAGCCCTGCTGGCCTCTAGACCAGCGACTACGAAAAGGAGCACGGAGATGAGCGACATACCCCTTGAGTCATTGTGCAGCGACGTCCCCAGCTGCGATCAAGCCTTGCAGCCCCAGATGAAGGCGAACTCTCGCCAGGTCGTCGACGGAGAACCCTATCCCGCTTGTGACTGCTGCGACCGAATCGCCGTACAGGGAAGCTGCCACGGATTCGCTGTCTTCCCCGCCAGCCAAGCGCTGGATTTTTATCGTGGGTATGCGTTGGTGGCCGTTCCCGCCATCGCGATGGTAGCCGTGGCCAGCATCGCATATTTCGTTTTTGGACTTTCGTTCTGAGTGCCTCCACCGTCTGTACCTTGGTGTGCGATGGCGGATTTGGCACAAACAAAGTCAATTTCGCCAATGTACGAATAGGGCTGCGTGTCGGTTAATAGAGGGGTGGCATCCCGACCGAGCAACAAATACAAGGAGTTCCCCATGAGTCTTTCACCGCGTGCAGCTGCCTCGCGCGAGACATATTTCAGTGATGTTTTTGCCGCCTGCGTCCAACATGCGGGGGTGCGGCATGTCTGAGGTAACGCCTCCGCCCGGAGCATTGCTGCGTCCTGCGAAGCTTGAGGACCGCTATCAGCTGGACCGCGGCCCCGCCTACATCAGTGGTTCGCAGGCGCTGGTCCGGCTGCTGCTCAACCAGAGCGCTCGCGACCGCGCGGCAGGGTTGAACACCGCCGGGTTCGTCAGTGGCTACCGCGGGTCGCCGCTGTCGGGTCTGGACCAAGTGCTTTGGGGGATCCAGAAACTGCTCAAGGAAAAGCAGATTGAGTTCATCCCGGGTCTCAACGAAGACCTGGCTGCGACCGCCTGCTGGGGAACCCAGCAATTGATGCAGCACCCGGAGGAGGCTACGGTCGATGGCGTGTTTGCTATGTGGTACGGCAAGGGGCCCGGCGTCGACAGAAGCGCGGACGCCCTCAAGCATGCCAATGCGGCTGGAACTTCACCGCATGGCGGTGCGCTCGTGCTGGCCGCCGACGACCACACGGCCAAGTCATCCTCGTTCGCGCATCAGAGCGAACAGTTGCTGGTTGCGTCGTTCATCCCCATTCTGTACCCGAGCAACGTGCAGGAATACCTCGACTACGGGATTCATGGCTGGGCAATGAGCCGCGCGGCGGGCCTGTGGGTGGGGCTCAAGTGCGTGGGGGATATCGTCGAGACTACATCGATCGCGGACGTTGATCCGTTCCGGGTCGAATGCCGGCCGCCCGAGGATTTCAAGGCGACGGAAGACGTCCACATCCGTTGGCCCGACGTGTGGGCGACGCAGGAGCCGCGGATCGTGCGCACCAAGCTGCCCCTGGCGCTGTCCTACTGTCGTGCGAACGCGTTGAACCGCATCGTGGCCAAGGGCGCAGGTTCCCGCATCGGCATCATTGCGGGCGGCAAGCCCTACAACGACGTGCGCGAAGCACTCAGGCTGCTCGGCATCGGCGAGCAGGATCTGGCCGCGAGGGGTATTGCCCTTTTGAAGCTCGGCATGGTCTGGCCCCTGGAGCCGCAGATCATCCGCGAGTTCGCACAGGGCCTCGACGAGATCTTCGTGGTCGAAGAGAAGAGGGCGCTGATCGAGCAGCAGGTCAAGGACATCCTTTACCCGCTTGCCGCAAGCGGAGAGAAAGCGCCCCAGGTCGTGGGCAAGTCCAGTGGCGGCCTCCAATGCGCGGAATTCGAGATTCCGCATGGGCAGCGCCTCTTGCGCGGAGATGCCGAACTCGGGCCCGTGGACATCGCGGCGGCGTTGCAGGCGCGGCTGCATGCCGCAGGCATGGACGCATGCCAGGCGCTCCCCTACACGCCAGAAAAGGGAAAGCTCCTGGCGCCCCTCATGCGCACGCCGTACTTCTGTTCTGGCTGCCCGCACAACAGCTCTACCAAGGTACCGGAGGGTTCGCGCGCCACGGCCGGGATCGGCTGTCACTACATGGCCAACTGGATGGATCGCCGTACCGAAAGCTATACGCACATGGGCGGCGAGGGTGCTCCGTGGGTGGGGCAAAGCCGCTTCTCCAAGCGGCCGCACATGTTCGCCAACATGGGCGACGGCACGTTCTTCCATTCGGGCTCGCTCTCCATCCGTCAGGCCGTGGCGGCCAAGACGCCGATGACGTTCAAGGTCCTGTTCAACGACGCTACGGCGCTTACAGGTGGGCAGCCGCACGACGGACCGCTCACGGCACCGATGCTGACGCAACTGCTGCATGCCGAAGGCGTGGCACGCGTCGTGGTCGTCAGTGACGACGTCGAGAAATACAAGGGGCACGAATCCGCGTTTGCGCCTGGCACGACCTTCCATCACCGGCGCGATCTGGACGCCGTCCAGCGCGAACTGCGCGAATTGCCTTTCGTGACCGCTTTGGTCTACGACCAGACCTGTGCCGCCGAGAAGCGCCGCCGGCGCAAGCGCAACAAGTACCCGGATCCTCCGGTCCGCTACGTCATCAATCCGGAAGTGTGCGAAGGCTGCGGCGACTGCACCGTCAAGAGCAACTGCGTCTCCATCGAGCCGCTGGAGACGCCGCTGGGTCGCAAGCGCCAGATCAACCAGTCCTCCTGCAACAAGGACTACTCCTGTGCCGACGGCTTTTGCCCGAGCTTCGTGGCCGTGGAGGGCGGGGCCTTGCGCAAGAAGCCGGTCGACTCCGGTGCCGGCTCCGAAGGCGATCCGGCAGCCTGGCCCGAGCCGGCCCATCCCCAGTTGCCCGCGCTGGTCACCAGCTACGCTGTGCTGGTTAACGGCATCGGCGGCACGGGCGTGCTGACGATCGGCAACATCCTGGGCATGGCGGCGCACCTGCAGGGCCTGCATTGCTCCGTGATGGACATGGCCGGCCTGGCCCAGAAGGGCGGCGCGGTGTGGAGCCATGTGCGCATCGCGGCAACGGCCGACGACGTCCATGCGCCACGCATACCGGACGCCGCTGCCGATGCGCTCATCGGGGGAGATCTGGTGGTGAGCGCGCATCCGGACTCCATCAGCCGGCTGAAGTCCGACTGCCGCGCCATGGTGAATACCAATGTATCGCCTACCTCCGACTTCCAGCGCAACCGCGACTTCAGCATGCCGAACGAGGCGCTGTGGGCCACCATCGAGCAGGCGTGCGCAGAGAAAAGACTGGCCAAGATCCCGGCCCATGACATCGCGGTGCGCTACTGCGGAGATAGCGTCTACGCCAACATGATCTTGCTGGGTGCGGCCTGGCAGGCGGGGCAGGTGCCGCTGTCGCACGATGCGCTGCGCCGCGCGATCGAGCTGAACGGGCAGGCGGTGGATGCCAACTTGCGCGCGTTCAAGATCGGCCGGCAGTACGTGGCGTCGCCAGAGCGGCTGGTGGCGAAGCCCGCTGCGGTCGTGCAATGGATCCCCAGGGCCGGCAAGGAAGACGTGCCGCAACTGGTGCAAGACCGCCGCGACCGGCTGGTGGCCTACCAGGGCAGCAGCTATGCCCAGCAGTACGAAGGCTTTCTGCGGAAGGTACGTTCGTCCGGTGCTGCGATGCCCGACGGCTACGAACAGTCCGTCGCCAGGAATCTCTTCAAGCTGATGGCTTACAAGGACGAGTACGAGGTGGCGCGCCTGCATTCGTCCGCGGAGCTGCGCAAGCTGATCGAAAGCCAGTTCGATGGCGAATACAAAGTTGGGTTCTCCCTGGCGCCGCCACTCTTCGCCCGGCGCGGCTCGGACGGCTTGCCGCGCAAGCGGCTGTACGGCGGCTGGATGGCGTCGGCGTTCACGGTCCTTGCGAAGCTGAAGTTCCTGCGGGGCACGCTGTTCGATCCGTTCGGGTACACGCACGAGCGCAGGACGGAGCGCGCGCTCATCGACGAATACAAGCAGGGTATCCAGTCCACGCTGCCTTTCATCGCAGCCCAGCCGAAGAAGTGTCTGGAGCTGGCACGCATTCCTGAGCAGATCCGTGGGTTCGGGCACGTGAAATTGAAAGCCATCGAGGAGGCGCGTGAACGCCAGCGTGCCTTGCTGGGCGAGATTACCGGCAAGGACATTCCGCCGATGACCCATGGACACCGTTTGCAAGGAGCCTCGTCGTGAGTATGGAGAGCATTGAATCCATCCAGTGCAGTGTGCAGGACGGGGTATGGCATCTCTGCATAGCCCGGCCTGAAAAGCGCAACGCGCTCACCATGCCCATGTTCGTGGCCATCGCCGAGGCCCTGAGAGCTGCCGACGAAAGAGACGACGTGCGCTGCATTCTGGTGACGGGGGCGGGCGACGTGTTCTGCGCCGGGCATGACTTGAAGGCCTTCGACGAATGGCCTCAGCAGCCGCAGGATGCCGTGCCAACCTTCCTGCACGCCATCGCCGACGTGAGGAAACCCGTCGTGATCGCGGTGCATGGCTCGGCCACCGGGATCGGCGTGACTTGGTTGCTGCATGCCGACTGGGTGGTGACGAGTGCCGACGCGGTCTTGCGGCTTCCCTTCATCGACCTGGGTATTTGCCCGGAGGCAGCCAGCACGCTGCTGTTGCAGCGGGCCGTTGGCCTGCCGCGGGCCAAGCGCCTGCTCCTCGGCGGCGAGAAGTTCACGGGCGCCGAGGCATGCGAGTGGGGACTTGTCGCAGAGGTCTCGCCCGCGGCGGAGATTCATGCACGAGGCTGGGAGCGTGCAAAGCTTCTCGCTTCGAAGGATCCCACGATTCTTCGGCGCATCAAGGACTGGCTGCATCCCAGCAGCGAGTATCACCAACGCATAGACGAAGAGGTGATCGAAATCAACGCGGCCGTCGGCCGCCGTCGAAAGGCAATGGAGAGCACGCAATGAAACGCGCACATATCGTTTACGCGCACCCCGAACCGAATTCGTTCGTCGCAGCCATGCGCGACATGACCAAGGAGGCCTTGGAGAAAGATGGCTGGCAGACGAGCGTGACCGATCTGCAGGCTATCAACTTCAATGCTGTGGCCAGTGCAGATGATTTTGGTGCCAGGTCACGCGAGGACTACCTGGTCTACCCACTAGAGCAGCGTCATGCCTGGCAAAACCAGACCATCGACCCGCAGATTGCCGCCGAGGTCGAGGCCGTGCGCAATGCTGATCTGCTCGTGCTGGTATTCCCCATCTTCTGGTACTCGGTACCGGCTCAACTCAAGGGTTGGATCGACCGGGTGTTCCTGTCCGGTGTCTTTTACGGTGGAACGCGGGTGTACGACCAAGGCGGCATGCGCGGCAAACGCGCGATGGTCGTAGCGTCTCTGGGTGGGCGGGACTACATGTTTGGCCCCGACTCGATCCATGGTGACCTGAAGGACATGCTCAAGCACCTCCTGCAAGGCACGTTGGGGTATGTAGGCTATTCCGTCCATGAGCCGTTCTTTGCGTACCACGTCCCCTACGTGGACAACACGGAGCGTACCGGCATGCTCATGAAGCTTTTCCACGCCGTGGAGAACATCGACAGCCGGCCGGTACTGCCCATGCCCAGCCTGGATGATTTCGACGACCAGTTCCGGCCCAAGGTGGCGCAAACTTCATCAACCTGACTCAAGAGCAGTGAGATGACCGAAATCATCGATGCATGGATGCAGCTTCCGAACAAGGCGTACTTGCTGGACCCTATGTTCGATTCTTTGCGTCGATGGCCGACGGCTTGGCGGACGTTGGCGCAGGACAACCCGGACATCTCGCACGACGAGGCGCTCAAGACATTCCGCGAGCAAGGTGTCTCGCGGACGATCGCGAGCGCGTGGTGGGGGCCCGCGGGGCCGATGATCACGAACGACGAAGTGGCTGCCGCGGTCAAGGCGCACGGCGGATATGTGGTCGGCGTTGCGTCCGTCGATATCAACAGGCCAATGGACGCGGTGAGGGAACTGCGCCGATGCGTGAAGGAGTTCGGCTTCAAGGGCCTGCGGGTCCTGCCCTGGCTGTGGGGGCTCCCTCCCGACGACCGCAGGTACTACCCCCTCTATGCCGAATGCGTCGAGCTCGACATCACGTTCTGCCTGCAGGTGGGCCATGCCGGCCCGATGCGGCCTTCGGAGCCTGGGCGGCCAATCCCCTACCTGGACAACGTCGCGCACGAGTTTCCAGAACTGCGCATCGTCGGCGGGCACATCGGCATCCCCTGGGTGAGCGAGA
The DNA here is from genome assembly GCF_020510445.1 of Hydrogenophaga taeniospiralis. Taxonomy (NCBI): domain Bacteria; kingdom Pseudomonadati; phylum Pseudomonadota; class Betaproteobacteria; order Burkholderiales; family Comamonadaceae; genus Hydrogenophaga; species Hydrogenophaga taeniospiralis. The sequence continues at coordinate 3,676,853 of NZ_JAHBAG010000001.1, read as the reverse complement.
TGATCTCGCTCATGATGAAACACCCGAATGTCTACGTCGACACCTCTGCCTACAAGACTTCCCGGTTTCCACCGGAGCTGGTGGCCTACATGCGCGGACCGGGAAAGAACAAGGTGATGTTCGGCACCAACTTTCCGATGCTGACCCCCGCAGAATGCTTGAAGCACATCCAGGCGCTGGAGCTCGGAGACGATGTGCTCCCCCGGTTCCTCGCGGGTAACGCACGTCACGCGTTCAAACTGGAAGAGTGAATCCACCGGTCGCTGTTTCGATTTTTTAACTAAAGGAGACGCCACATGGCATGGGATATCGAAATCATTGATGAATGCGCCGTCGTGCGCATGAACACCAACAAGGTCAACGTCCAGAACGACCAGTTCTTCGCCGACCTGCACGCAGCATTCGATCGCCTCGAACGCGAGTTCAGCGAGCTGCCAGTCGTCCTGACGGGCCAGGGCGATGCGTTCTCGGCGGGTATCGATTTCCAGTACAGCTTCGAGATCTTCGGGAGCGGCAGCCTCGACAAGATCCGCGACTGGTACAAGGCCTACCGCGAAACCAATCTGCGCATCTTCCGGTACCCCCGGCCCACGGTGGCGGCCATCAACGGCCATGCCATCGCGGGCGGCCTGATCACTGCCCTGGATTGTGATTTCCGCGTTGCGGCCCGCAAGACCGCGAAGTTCGGACTCAACGAAGTCCCCATCGGCATCCCCATGCCGGCCGCCTACGTGGAGATCATCAAGTACGCCTTGGGCGACAAGGTGGGTGCGCTGACCACCTTGCGGGGCGAGTTGTACGGTCAGGAAGAGGCCGAGCGCCTGGGGTTCTTCCATGAGGTGGTGGAGCCGGACCAGCTGTTGTCCACGGCCATTCGCTATGCGCGCTGCATCACTCCCGACTGCAACGTCGCCTATGCGATGTCCAAGAAGGCGCTGCAGGATGCGACGAACAAGCAGATCGATGAGCGCACTGTTGCTCTCGACGCCTTGCTGCCGAACGGTATGAGCGACCCTGGCAACCGACAGGCCCAGGATCGCCGTCGGCTCGAGATCATGCACAAGCGCAAATAGAGCGACGCGCAATGCGCGTCGTACCTTCAACGCGCATCTCATCTGGCAGACCGTTTTACCTCCGCCCCTTCACTGAGGGAGGAGGTCACTTTGCCATGGTTTTCAGAACAGATCTCTGTGTCAAGACCATTGACAGCGTTTCAACTTGCGATGGAGTGGACCGTATGCATCACATAGACATTCAAAAGCTTGTAGACGAAGCCAGATTCAACGGTTTCCACTTTGTTGTTCTCTTCTTGTGTGGCGTGATCATCGTCGCCGACGGCTACGACCTGGCCGTTGCAGGAATCGCGCTCCCGGTCATCATGAAGGACATGAACGTCGACCCGACAACGGCCGGGTTCATGACGAGTTCGGCACTGTTCGGCATGATGTTTGGCGCAATGGGCCTGGGCATGCTCGCCGACAAGATTGGCCGTCGCTGGGCGCTTTCCATCTCGGTACTTCTTTTCAGCGCCTTCACTGCGGCAGCCGCCCTGGCAAGCGACCCCGTCACTTTCAGCGCACTGCGCTTCATTGCGGGGCTCGGCATTGGTGGCGCATTGCCTTGTACGACGGCGCATATGACCGAGTACGCACCCGAGAAGCTGCGAGGAGTGCTGGCGACAGCGATGCTGTGCGGCCATGCGGTGGGGAGTGTGCTTGCCACGCTGATTGGCAAGCAGTTCCTGGAGATCTATGGGTGGCAGTCGGTGTTCTTCGCCGCGGGTGCGCCGGTCGTGCTGATCCCGTTCATTCTGAGATACATGCCTGAGTCGATGTCCTTCTTGATGAAGCGCAATGACGATGCAAGGCTTCGGCAGATCGTCGCCCGCATCGCGCCGGGCCATTTCCTTCCTGCCGATGCACGTTTTCAGATGCCGGTGGATGGCAAGGCTGATGGCGTGCCTGTAGGCAAGTTGTTCCAGGAGGGGCGCGGCTGCAGTACGGTCATGTTCTCGGCGGCATTCTTCACGGCGTTGTTCATGATGTACGCACTGAGCACCTGGCTCGTCAAGCTGATGGCCATGGTAGGCCACAGCGTCGGCTCCGCGCTGAACTTCCTGTTGATCTACAACGGCGGTGCCATTGTTGGAGCTGTGCTTGGTGGCTGGCTTGGCGACAAGCTGAACATCAAGTGGGTCCTGTGCACTTTCTTCGCCGCATCCGTGGTTTCGTTGACGCTGCTGGGCTATGGCGTGCAGCCGCTGGCTGTGGTTGTCGCTGTCGTCGGCGCCTCTACGCTGGGCACTGGGATTCTGGTCTATGCCTATGCCGCTCAGTTCTATCCGGCTGCCGTCCGCTCCACTGGGGTGGGTTTTTCTTCGGGCGTGGGGCGGGCCGGGGGGATTGCGGCGCCGATCGGTATCGGCATGCTCATGTCCATGCAACTGCCGCTGGAGCAGAACTTCATCGCGATCGCATTGGCGGGAGTCGTCGGCGTCGTCGCGGTGGCTTTGATCGACCATCGCCGCGCCGCGTCTGCCCGAGGCGCGGATGTGGCGAAGGAGTGCATCGCCGCCCCCGCACGTGCTTCATGAGCCGTTGGTGAACTACTGATATCGAGCGGGTGAAACGTGGTTTACCAGAACATTGCCGTGCTCTTGAGAAAGGCGGCCAGGCACTGTCACACGAAGGCATCCATTCATTGAGACGGGTGACGTTGGCGCTATGCACGGCTTTCAGGCGCGTGGGGCTTGTATTGGAGACTGAATCGATGACCAAGTTAGAAACGAGCTATTCGCGTGGAGCGACGGACAGGCCACTGATCGAGCACACAATCGGCGCCTTCTTCGACGAGATGGTCGGAAGGTTCCCCGACAAGGAAGCGGTGGTCTCGTGTCACCAAGGCATCCGGTACACCTATCTCGAGTTGCAGAGCAAAGTCGATCGGATAGCGAGCGCTTTGCTTCGGATGGGGCTCGAGCCCGGCGACAGGATCGGGATCTGGTCGCACAACAATGTCGAATGGCTCGTCACCCAGTTCGCGACGGCCAAAGCCGGGGTCGTCCTCGTCAACATCAATCCGGCGTATCGGGTGGCGGAGCTGGAGTACGCGCTGAACAAGGTCGAATGCAAGGCGTTGATCGTGATGCCGAGCTTCAAGACGACCGACTATCTGGAGATGATCCGAAGCATCGCACCGGAGCTGAGCGGTGCAGTGCCTGGACGCCTTGAGTCCGCCAAACTGCCGTCACTGAAAACGGTCATCCAGATCGGAAGCGATACGGTTCCTGGTTTCATGCTCTTCTCGGATCTGCTCGCGATGGGCGATCCGGCCGATCAAGCTGTCCGCTCCTACGGCGCGCGACTGCGGAACACCGATGCCATCAACATTCAGTTCACGAGTGGCACCACGGGTTCTCCCAAGGGTGCGACCCTGACCCATCGCAACGTACTGAACAACGGGTTCTTCATTGGCGAAGCCATGCGGCTGTCCCCGGATGACCGTCTGTGCATTCCGGTGCCGCTGTACCACTGCTTCGGAATGGTGGTCGGAAACCTTGCCGCTCTGACACACGGCGCAACCATCGTGTACCCGAACGATGCGTTCGAGCCCGTGTCGGTGCTGCGGGCGGTGCAAGACGAGCGGTGCACGGCGCTTCATGGTGTGCCAACCATGTTCATTGCCGAACTCGACCACCCGCGCTTCAAGGAGTTTGACCTCTCGACGCTACGCACGGGGGTGATGGCCGGCTCGCCCTGTCCCATTGAAGTGATGAAGCGTGTCGTGAGCGAGATGCACATGGGCGAGGTGACGATCGCTTACGGCATGACCGAAACCAGTCCGGCAAGCTGCCAAAGCACCACGGACACCCCCTTGGAGAAACGTGTTTCCACCATCGGGAAAGTGCTGCCTCACCTGGAGTTGAAAGTCATATCTCCGGAGTCCGGGGGGATTCTTCCTGTGGGGGCCGTGGGCGAGCTTTGCACTCGCGGTTATTCCGTGATGCGCGGATATTGGAAGGACGCCGCGAAGACCGCCGAGGCCATCGATGCAGAAGGTTGGATGCACTCCGGGGATCTCGCCACGATTGATGAGGACGGCTACGTCAACATCGCGGGCCGCATCAAGGATCTGGTGATTCGAGGCGGCGAGAACGTCTACCCGCGGGAGGTCGAAGAGTTTCTCTATCGCCATTCCGCCATCCAGGACGTGCAGGTGATTGGAGTGCCGGACCAGAAATACGGCGAGGAACTGTGCGCATGGGTTGTCCTTCGCGACGGTGCCACGCTCAGTGAAGATGAGTTGCGGGCGTTTTGCAAAGGGCAGATTGCCCACTACAAGATCCCTCGATACATCCGATTCGTTGAGAGCTTTCCGATGACGGTCACGGGAAAGATCCAGAAGTTCGTGATGCGGGAGATGATGAAGGAAGAACTACGTCTCAATGACGCGGCGTCTGCGTGAGTCGCGACTGAGATATCTCTCGACCTGAGCGCCTGGAAGGGGTGCAAGGCGCTCTTGCTCTTTCTGGACTCCAGAAGCGGATGCTGGCGCGCATCCTTGCGATTTCGGATTGACGGAATACGCATAGAAACAGTCAATTTAGCCACTGTCCGGCAGAGGCTGAAGTTTCTAAAGTACTTGCCATCGGGTGCCATTCCGTCTTCATGCATCGGCGTAATCCGACCATTTCTTCAGCTTCTCACAGGCCTTTTATGAATGCTCGCGAAATCTTTGTTGTCGCCACCGCTCGTACAGCCATCGGCACCTTTGGCGGTGCGCTGAAGGATGTGCCAAACACCCAGTTGGCAACCACTGTAGTCAAGGCTGCCTTGGAACGTAGCGGTGTTGCGCCCGACGCCATCGGGCATGTCGTCATCGGGAATGTGATTCCCACCGATCCGAAGGATGCGTACCTCAGTCGCATCGCCGCCATCGATGCGGGCATACCGATAGAGACCCCGGCATTCAACGTCAATCGCCTGTGCGGCTCTGGGCTCCAGGCCATTGTCTCAGCTGCGCAGGCCATCGCGCAGGGCGACTGCGAGATTGCCATCGGAGGGGGCTCGGAGTCGATGAGCCGCGGACCATACATCGACACTTCGGCGCGCTATGGGGCCCGCATGGGTGATGCGACGCTCGTTGACTACATGCTCGGCATCCTGCATGACCCCTGGGACAAGATCCACATGGGCATTACTGCGGAGAATGTGGCGGAGCGCTTCAAGATCTCGCGCAAGCAGCAGGATGAACTGGCGGTTCTCAGCCAGCAACGCGCGGCCGCGGCCATCGCGACTGGCCGCTTTAAGGAACAGATCGTTCCGGTGGAGGTGAAGACCCGCAAGGGCTTGGTGCTGTTCGATACCGACGAGCACGTGCGGGGTGACACGACGCTCGAATCCCTTTCCGCAATGAAACCCGCCTTCAAGAAGAATGGTCTGGTCACTGCTGGCAATGCGTCGGGTATCAACGATGGCGCGGGTGCCGTGGTGCTGGCGGAGGGCGGACGTGTGAAAGCGCTGGGCCTCAAGCCGCTGGCCCGCTTGGTGGGCTATGCGCACGCGGGTGTGGAGCCTGCCTATATGGGTATCGGCCCCATCCCGGCTACGCGAAAAGTGCTGGCGCGCACGGGCCTGAAAGTCCAGGACCTGGATGTGATCGAGTCGAACGAGGCGTTCGCGGCACAGGCTTGCGCAGTGATTCAGGAGCTTGGCTTTGATCCGGACAAGGTGAATCCGAACGGCTCCGGCATCTCGCTGGGGCACCCCGTCGGCGCGACGGGAGCAATCATCACGACGAAGGCGATCGCTGAATTGCACCGCACTGGTGGGCGCTATGCGCTGGTGACGCTGTGCATCGGTGGAGGGCAGGGCATCTCCGCCATCTTCGAACGTGTTTGACCGTGTGTCACTTCTCGCATGCGGCGTCGTGCCGCAGCGGGAACTCTCTGAAATCCAGGCATCGAGTTCGATGTCGAATCATGTAAAGGAACCCTCGTGCCTAATCCAATCCCCACCGTCAAGCTGCTGATCGGCGGCCAGTTCGTCGAATCCAAGACCACCGAATGGCGCGACGTGGTGAACCCCGCCACGCAGCAGGTTCTGGCCCGTGTGCCGTTTGCCACGGCCGAAGAGATCAATGCCGCCGTGGCCTCGGCCAAGGAAGCGTTCAAGACCTGGAAGAAGACGCCCATCGGCACGCGCGCCCGCATCTTCCTCAAGTACCAGCAGCTCATCCGTGAAAACATGGCCGAGCTGGCCGCCATCCTCACGGCAGAACAAGGCAAGACCCTGCCCGATGCCGAAGGTGACGTGTTCCGTGGCCTCGAAGTGGTTGAGCACGCCGCGAGCATCGGCAACCTGCAACTGGGCGAGCTGGCCAACAACGTGGCCGGTGGCGTGGATACCTACACCCTGCTGCAGCCGCTGGGTGTGTGCGCAGGCATCACCCCCTTCAACTTCCCGGCCATGATCCCGCTGTGGATGTTCCCCATGGCGATTGCCACGGGCAACACCTTCGTGCTCAAGCCCTCCGAGCAAGACCCCATGGTGACCATGCGCCTGGTGGAGCTGGCGCTCGAAGCGGGCGTCCCGCCCGGCGTGCTCAACGTGATCCACGGCGGTGAAATGGCCGTCAACGCGATCTGCGACCACAAGGACATCAAGGCCGTGTCCTTCGTGGGTTCCACCAAGGTGGGCACCCATGTGTACAACCGTGCCACCCTGGCCGGCAAGCGTGCGCAATGCATGATGGGTGCCAAGAACCACGCCATCATCCTGCCCGACGCGAACAAGGAACAGTCGCTCAACGCCATTGCCGGTGCCGCATTTGGCGCGGCCGGCCAGCGCTGCATGGCCCTGCCCGTGGTGGTGCTGGTGGGCGAAGCGCAAAAGTGGATTCCCGAGCTGGTGGCCAAGGCCAAGACGCTCAAGGTGAACGGCGGTACCGAAAAGGGCACGGACGTGGGCCCGCTGGTGTCCTGCGCGGCGCTCTCGCGTGTGGAAGGCCTGATCGAACGCGGCATTGCGGATGGCGCCACGCTGGAGCTGGACGGCCGCAAGCCTGTGGTGCCCGGCTATGAAAAGGGCAACTTCGTGGGCCCGACGATTTTCTCGAACGTGAAGCCCGGCATGGCCATCTACGACCAGGAAATCTTTGGCCCGGTACTGGCTCTGGTGCCCGCCGCTGACATCGACGAAGCCATCGAATTCATCAACAGCAACCCCAACGGCAACGGCACCGCCATCTTCACCCAGTCGGGTGCAGCAGCGCGCAAGTTCCAGGAAGAGATCGACGTGGGCCAGGTCGGCATCAACGTGCCGATCCCCGTGCCGGTCCCGATGTTCTCGTTCACCGGTTCGCGCGCGTCGAAGCTCGGCGACCTGGGCCCGTACGGCAAGCAAGTCGTGATGTTCTACACGCAGACCAAGACGGTGACCGAGCGATGGTTCGACGACAGCACCACGAGCCACGGCGTCAACACCACCATCAGCCTGAAGTAATGCGTGGCCGCCAGCACCTTGTCAGTGAGGGCTGGCAGCTATCTGAGAAGAGGCAAACGCGAGGAGACCGTCGTACATGGACTTTGAATTGACCGAAGAGCAAAGCGCCTTCGCCGACACGGCGCGCGCATTTGCTCAAGCCGAGTTGGAACCTTATGCAGCAGAGTGGGATAGCAAGCACCACTTTCCCCGCGAGGCGATCGCCAAAGCCGGCGGACTGGGTTTCTGTGGCCTATATGCGCCCGAGAGCATCGGTGGCCTTCAACTGCCCAGGCTCGACGCCACGATGGTCTTCGAGGAAATGGCTGCAGTTGACCCCAGCACCACGGCCTTCATCACCATCCACAACATGGCCACCTGGATGCTGGGCACTTGGGGTGCTGACGGGGTGCGTGCCGAGTGGGGCGAAGCCCTTACAAGTGGACAAAAGCTCGCCAGCTATTGCCTGACCGAGCCCGGCGCAGGCTCTGACGCCGCCTCGCTCAAAACCCGGGCCGAACTGTCCGGCAACGAATACGTGATCAATGGCGCCAAGGCCTTCATCAGCGGCGCGGGCAGCACCGACGTGCTGGTGCTCATGGCCCGCACGGGTGATGCCAACTCAGGCGCGAGCGGAATCAGCGCCTTTGCAGTGCCGGCCGATGCGGAGGGCATCAGCTATGGCAAGAAGGAAGAGAAGATGGGCTGGAACAGCCAGCCCACGCGCACCATCAGCTTCGACAACGTGCGCATCCCGGCCGACCACCTGCTGGGCCGCGAGGGCGATGGCTTCAAGATCGCCATGAAGGGCCTGGACGGCGGGCGCATCAACATCGCCACCTGCTCGGTGGGCGCGGCCCAGGGCGGGCTCGCGCAGGCGCAGCAGTACATGCAGGACCGCAAGCAGTTCGGCAAGCCCATCGCGAGCTTCCAGGCACTGCAGTTCAAGCTAGCCGACATGGCGACAGAACTCGTCGCCGCGCGGCAGATGGTGCGCCTGGCCGCGAGCAAGCTCGACGCGGGCGACCCCAACGCCAGCACCTACTGCGCCATGGCCAAGCGCTTCGCCACAGACGCGGGCTTCACCGTTGTGAACGAGGCGCTGCAGCTGCACGGCGGCTACGGCTACATCCGCGAATACCCGCTGGAGCGCCTGATGCGCGACGCGCGCGTGCACCAGATCCTTGAAGGCACGAACGAGATCATGCGAGTGATCATCGGCAGGCGCATGCTCGAAGGCGACGCGCCGGACGTGATTCGCTAGATCTTGAATTCCCCGCATTGACCCCATTCCAGCATTCCCAGGAGATACACATGAAAGTCGCCTTCATCGGCCTAGGCAACATGGGTGGCCCCATGGCCGCGAACCTGCACAAGGCGGGCCACACCGTCATCGCGTTCGACCTGAACAAGGACGCCTGCGCCAAGCTGCAGGCCGAGGGCGTGGCCGTGGCCGCCAGCGCGCAGGACGCCGTGCAGGGCGCGGAAGCCATCGTGACCATGCTGCCTGCCAGCCAGCACGTGGAAGGCCTGTTCCTGGGCAACGGCAATGGCCCGGGCCTGCTGGCTTCCATCGCCAAGGGTGCGCTGGTGATCGACAGTTCCACCATTGCCGCAGCCACCAGCCAGAAGGTGGCCAAGGCCGCCGAGGCGGCGGGTATCGCCTTCATCGACGCGCCCGTCTCGGGTGGCACCGGCGGCGCCATCGCAGGCACCCTCACCTTCATGGTGGGCGGCAGCGACGCCCACCTGGAGCGCGCCCGCCCCCTGCTCGAAAAGATGGGCGCCAACATCTTCCACGCCGGCAGCGTGGGCGCGGGCCAGACCGCCAAGATCTGCAACAACATGCTGCTGGGCATCCTGATGGTGGGCACCAGCGAGGCCATCGCCCTGGGCGTGGCCAATGGGCTGGATCCCAAGGTGCTGAGCGAAATCATGCGCCGCAGCTCGGGCGGTAACTGGGCGCTCGAAAAATACAACCCCTTCCCCGGTGTGCACGAGAACGCCCCGGCCAGCAAGGGCTACGCAGGGGGCTTCGGCACCGACCTCATGCTCAAGGACCTGGGCCTGGCGCAGGAAAACGCCATGGCCACCAAGGCCAGCACCCCGCTGGGCGGCTTGGCGCGCGCGATCTATGCGGCGCACAGCATCGCGGGGCATGGAGGGGAAGACTTCTCCAGCGTGATCAAGATGCTGCAAACGCAACGCTGACGCACGGCGCTGCAACAGAAATCGTAAGGAAAGGACATGGAAATGGCTGACTACCCTGGACTCAAGCTCGAAAAGCGCGATCACATCGCACTGGTCACTCTCGATAACCCTCCCGCCCATACCTGGACGCTGGAAAGCCTCGCAGCACTGACCCGGCTCGTGGCTGACTTGAATGCCGACCGCGAGATCTACAGCCTCGTGCTCACCGGCGCGGGAGAGAAGTTCTTTTCGGCTGGTGCAGACCTCAAGGTTTTCGCCGACGGGGACAAGGCGATAGCGCGTGCGATGGCACGCCGCTTCGGCGAGGCCTTTGAGGCGCTTGCGGGTTTTCGGGGGCTGAGCGTGGCTGCCATCAATGGTTTCGCGATGGGGGGCGGACTGGAATGTGCGCTGGCCTGCGACCTGCGCATTGCCGAGGAGCATGCTCAGATGGCACTCCCCGAGGCGGCAGTCGGCCTGCTGCCCTGCGCAGGCGGATCGCAGTGGCTTTCTTGGCAGATTGGCGAGGCTTGGGCCAAGCGCCTGATCTTGTGTGGTGAGCGTGTCAATGCCGACACTGCGCTGCGCATTGGATTGGTGCAGGAGGTGGTTCCGCGTGGCCAAGTGCTTGAGCGCGCACTGGCGTTGGCCAAGTCAGTGGAACGACAAAGCCCAACCAGTGTCGCGGCTTGCAAGCAACTGATCCATGGTGCACGCACGCAGTCGCCGACTGCCACCCTGGTGGCGGAGCGCGAGGCATTCGTGGATCTCTTCGACACTCAAGACCAGCGAGAAGGTGTCAGTGCCTTCCTTGCCAAGCGCGCACCGCAATGGAGCAATGCATGAGCGTCCGCTTCGAGGAAATCCCCACTGGGTGCGGGCGGCGTTTTGGCCGTGCCACGCTGAGTTCGCCAGGCACCTTGAACGCGCTGTCGCTCGACATGATCGATCGGTTGGCGCCGCAGCTGACGCAGTGGGCGAACGATCCGCGTATCGCCTTGGTAGTGTTAGACGCCGAGGGCGATCGTGCTTTCTGCGCAGGCGGCGACCTGCAGCAGCTCTACGCCTCAATGCGCAGTACGCCGACGGATGAGGTGCCGAGCCAAGCCGCTTCCTTCTTCGAGCGCGAGTACCGGCTCGACTACCAGATCCACACCTACCCAAAGCCGATCCTGTGCTGGGGGAACGGCATCGTGATGGGCGGCGGCATCGGGCTGCTGGCTGGCGCCTCGCACCGCGTGGTCACGCCGAGCACGCGGCTGGCCATGCCAGAGATTTCCATCGGGCTGTACCCGGACGTTGGCGGCAGCTGGTTCCTGCGGCGCGCGCCTGGCAAGATTGGCCTGTTCCTGGCGCTCACCGGGGCCTCGTTCAACGGTACCGATGCGCGGTTCGTGGGCCTGGCAGATTTCGTGCTGCCGCACGAGCAGCACGGCGCGGTGCTGGCTGCCATTGCCGCCGGCCACTGGCTCGATGAGGGCGAGCAGAATGCTGCCCGGCTCAGCCACTTGCTGCGCGAGCATGCATTGTGCGAGGGCGAGGCGCAGTCGAAGCTGCGCCAGCATTACGACTTGATCGACCAGACCATTGGCCATGACAGTCTGGCCGACATCGCCGGGCGACTGCAGCGGCTGGCGGAACACGAGGACCCCTGGCTGGCCAAGGGTGCCGAAACCTTCATGCGCGGCTCACCGACCTCGGCGGCACTGTCGTTTGCGCTGTGGCAGCGTGTGTTGCACCTGTCGCTGGCCGACGTCTTGCGTCTGGAGTACCACGTGTCTGTGGCCTGCGCGCGTTTCGGCGACTTCGCCGAGGGCATACGCGCCTTGATAATCGACAAGGATCGCAACCCGCGTTGGAAGCCCGCCACGCTCGCCGAGGTTACGCCGATCTACATGCAGTCCTTCATCTCCTCACCGCACCCGCTGGCCGATCTGGCGTGACGTGTCCGCTCCCTAAAGACAAACAGCATGCTCACCGAACACTGGCAACGCCTGTTCGGCAATTGGACGAAAAACTGGATGGTAAACGCCACCGTGGCATCGGATCCCAATCCGCGGGCCGATGATCCACGTCCCACGCAATTGCTGTAGGGCGCATGGGATGTGCTACGCCGGTGCACATGGCATGCGGCAGACAGGCCTACATACGGCTGCAAGCGCCCGCGCAATCTATGGTGTTGAAGTTGAAACGGATCGAGATCCATCACCGAGTTGCGAATTCCTGAAGTCATGGTGTGCGTGGCGAATACGGCATTGAATGTGTCATATTTGCCAATGGCTTTCAAGAGAAAGCCACCGGATACTGATGATTCTTACTCCTCCGAATTCATCATGAACAGACAGCACGTTGGCGTGATCGGCGCCGGAACCATGGGAAACGGCATTGCGCAGGTGTGCGCACTTGCCGGACTCGATGTCACGATGCTCGACGTCTCCCAAGAGGCGCTCGGGCGAGGTATTTCAGCAATCACTGCCAGTCTGGAGCGGTTGGTGAAGAAGGAAAAGCTGCGTGCCGAGGACAAGGATCTTGTGCTTGCCAGGATCCGTCCGACGGTCTCCTACCCGGATCTGCGCGGTGCCAGCCTGGTAATAGAGGCGGCCACAGAGAGGCTCGACATCAAGCTGCGCATCCTGCGCGACATCGAAGCAGTGGTCAGTGACGATGCGGTGATTGCGACCAACACCTCGTCTATCTCCATCACGCAGTTGGCTGCCGTCCTGAATCGGCCGGATCGTTGCATCGGTATGCACTTTTTCAACCCAGTTCCTATGATGGAACTGCTGGAATTGATTCGCGGCTTGCAAACCTCGGATCTGGCACACGACCAGGCCTTGGCCATTGCCCAGGCGATCGGCAAGACCGCGATCACGGTCAGGAACAGCCCCGGGTTCGTGGTGAACCGCATTCTCTGCCCGATGATCAACGAGGCCATCTACGTCTTGCAGGAAGGGCTCGCCAGTGCCGAGGAGATCGACGTCGGCATGAAGCTCGGCTGCAATCATCCGATCGGGCCTTTGGCGTTGAGTGACCTGATCGGCCTGGACACGATGCTGGCTGTGATGCAGGTGTTCCATGAAGGATTCGGCGATCCGAAGTACCGGCCGGCGCCCCTGCTCAAGGAAATGGTGGATGCCGGCCGCCTGGGACGCAAGACTGGCCAGGGCTTCTACTCCTACGGCGGGCGTTGAAAAATTCGAGGGTTGGAGGCGCAGCACAGAGCCTCAATCCTCTTCCAGAGCTTTTTGATCGGGGTCGAATCATGAGAATTTCCAAGCGCGCTGAGCGCATCGAGCCTTTTTACGTGATGGAGGTGGCCAAGGCAGCCTCGCAGTTGGCGCGTGAGGTCGCTCATGGCGACAAGCCCATGGTCTACCTGACGATTGGCGAGCCGGACTTCACTGCGCCGCCTCTGGTTCAGGAGGCTGCCGTGCGCGCTGTGCGGAATGGCACGACGCAGTACACACCGGCTATCGGGCTAGAGTCTTTGCGCGAGCGCATCAGCGACTGGTACAGGCAGCGCTTCGGCGTGAAAGTCCCAGCACGCCGGATCGCGGTGACCGCGGGCGCTTCGGCCGCGCTGCAACTCGTTTGCCAAGCCTTGATCGAGGCCGGCGATGAAGTCCTGATGCCCGACCCGAGCTATCCGTGCAATCGGCATTTCGTGATCGCCGCCGAAGGCCAGCCTGTCATGGTGCCCACCACGGCAGCCGAGCGATACCAACTGAGTGCGGAGAAGGTAGAAGCGCACTGGGGTGACAAGACGCGTGGAGTGCTTCTCGCTTCGCCGTCCAACCCCACGGGGACATCCATTCATCCGGACGAGCTGCGCCGCATCCATGCCTGCGTCCAGGCCAAAGGAGGCGTCACGTTGCTCGACGAAATCTACCTCGGGCTGAGTCATGACGACGCTTTCGGCCAAACCGGCCTGGCCCTTGACGAGAATCTGATCAGCATCAACAGCTTTTCGAAATACTTCTGCATGACCGGGTGGCGCCTGGGCTGGGTGGTGGCTCCTGAACCTCTCATCCCGGTGATCGAGCGTCTCGCGCAGAACTTTTTCCTCTGCCCCAGTACCGTCGCCCAGCATGCCGCGCTGGCTTGCTTCGAGCCCGACAGCATCGCTGAGTACGAGCGCCGCCGCGCGCAGTTCAAGGCGCGCCGCGACTGGTTCATCCCGGCGCTGGAGAAGATAGGGTTCAAGGTTCCGGTGGTGCCTGATGGCGCGTTCTACGCATGGGCGGATTGCTCGTCGTGGTTCGATGCCTGGAACGTTTCGAACAGCTGGGATTTCGCGTTCGAGGCCATGAAGAGAGCCCACGTCGCGATCTCACCCGGACGAGATTTCGGCACGGCCGAGTCGGCGAGGTTCGTTCGATTCTCGACGGCAAACTCGATGGAGCAGTTGCAGGAGGCTGCGGCAAGGTTTGCTGTTCTGCGTCCGTGACGCTGAACAGCGGCGGGCAGCTTGGTACGCGTCACAATCCATCCAGCGGCAGTCCAGTCGATCCACGCCCGCGCACGATTCACCCCAAAAATCGGCGATGACATAGGTTTCTCAACTGCTTTCAATGGGGCTCGACATGGAACAGGCTCTGTGGTTCTTTGACCTCGTGTCGCGGTTCTCGTACCTGCATCACCACAAGCTTGCGCCCTTGCGGGAAAGGCTTGAGATGCGGGCAGTGTCCTTTTTCTGAGCGGGATTGCTGAAGCACTGCTGAAGCGGGGGCGGCCGGCTCGGCAATCGGCGCGCTGTTCATGGCGGCGAAATTCTGTTCAGAGTGGGAGTTGAGACGTCAGCTTGATCTTTTGCATGGGGATCTCTGTCTTGACACTTTGAACTCCTTTTATGCGCGTCAGGTGCTCACCCTGGAAGCGTCTGTAGGCATCGAGGTCAGCCGCAACAACGCGAAGCAAGAAGTCACAGTCGCCCGCCATGAGATGGCATTCAACGATCTCGGGGAACCGCTGAACCTCAGTCGTAAATCCATCGATGGTTCGCGCATCCTGGCTTGTTAGCCAGATGCGGACAAAGACAGTCAATCCGATGCCGAGTTTTGACGGGTTCAACAGTGCGACGTACCGCTCGATGGCGCCGCATTCCTCAAGGATCTTGACGCGACGTAAGCACGGAGACGGCGACAGCCCCACCTTCTCCGCTAGGTCCACGTTCTGGATCCGCCCGTCTTCTTGAAGAGCCTGAAGTATTCGACGGTCAATTGCGTCTAGATTTTTGATGGCATCATTTTGCATGGCATTAACTTTCATAAAAATAAATTATTGAAGCACATTGTACCGGAATATTATATATAAAAGGCATAAACGCAACAAAATTCTATGAAGATTGGACTAATATTGCTTTTGTGCTTGCCATTGTGGTGCGCCCTGAATCAAGGAGTTGAGGAGTGACGTCAAGTTCATCGCTGCACTTTCCTGTGGAGAGCCATCTATGTCCGGTGGGTGAGGATCAGAGGGAGGCGCTGCTTCAAGCACCAGGTTTTGGCCAGGTTTTCACCGATCACATGGCCACCATCAGATACTCTAAGAATCAAGGCTGGTATGACGCAAAGATCGGCCCTCGCCAGGCATTGAGCCTCGACCCGGCAGCGCTGGTGTTTCATTACGCGCAAGAGATCTACGAAGGCATGAAAGCCTATCGCCTGGATGGAGGTGGAACGGGGCTGTTCCGTCCCGAGGCGAATGCGCGCCGTTTTCGCCGTTCAGCCGCCCGTCTCGCCATGCCGCCGTTGCCCGAGGAGATGTTCATTGAATCGGTGCGTGCACTGGTGCGTGTGGACAACGCTTGGATTCCTTCTACTCAAGGCTTCGCGCTGTACCTGCGGCCGTTCATGATCGCAACCGAATCCGTTCTCGGGGTCAGAGCGTCGGCCGACTATCTCTACTGCGTCGTGGCATCGCCGGTTGGGCCATATTTCAGACGTGGAGCTGCCGCAGTGACGCTTTGGGTGTCGGACAACTTCACGCGCGCCGCGCTCGGTGGAACGGGTGACGCCAAATGCGGCGGCAACTATGCGGCCAGTCTAGCGGCGCAGGCCGAAGCAATCCGCGAGCAATGTGACCAGGTGATTTTCCTTGACGCTGTGGAGCGCCGCTGGATCGAAGAACTCGGCGGGATGAATGTCTTCTTCGTGTTCGCTGATGGATCGATCCAGACGCCTCCTTTGAGCGGCACGATCCTGGCAGGCATCACCCGCGAATCGCTGATCACATTGGCCCGCGACATGGGACTGGTTGCTCGTGAAGAGCCTTACGCCATTGACCAGTGGCAAGACGATGCCAAGAGCGGCCGACTGCTGGAGTCTTTCGCTTGCGGCACGGCAGCAGTGGTTGCGCCAATTGGAGAAGTCAAGGGACGCAAACATCGCTTCATCATCGGTGACGGTGGCCCAGGCCCCATCACCGAGCGACTGAAATCCGCACTGACGGACATTCAATTGGGGCGTGCCCCTGACACGCATAGCTGGCTGGACCGGCTGGCATAAACAAGAACGGAGCATCATGCGAATTTCCCAGGTAAAACTGAGCGCTTTGCTCGCAGCCGTCATGCTGGCTGGCTGCGGCACCACAGCGCCCGCGCTCAACTACACCGTGCCCACGCAGCCTGAAGGCTCGTCCGGCTACACCGAGAAACCAGGCTGGCAAACAGCTAAGTTTGCCGTCGCGGCGGCCAACCCACTGGCCACCGACGCTGGTTTCCAGGTCCTCAAGGCCGGTGGCAGCGCCGTGGACGCGGCCATCGCCGTGCAAATGGTGCTCACGCTGGTGGAACCACAGTCCAGCGGAATCGGCGGCGGCGCGTTTCTCATGCATTTCGATGGCAAGTCGGTCGAGGCCTACGACGGCCGCGAGACCGCCCCTGCTGCTGCCGACGAAAACCTATTCCTCAAATCCGACGGAAAGCCCATGGCCTTCATTGAAGGCGTCGTGGGCGGGCGCTCGGTGGGTGTGCCAGGCACCGTGCGCATGCTGGAACTGGCCCACCAGCAGCACGGCAAGCTGCCCTGGGCCAGCCTTTTCCAGCCCGCCATCACCTTGGCCGAACAAGGCTTCAAGGTCAGCGCCCGACTGAACACGCTGCTGGCGGCTGAACAGCACCTCAAGAAAGATCCAGTTGCAGCCGCCTACTTCTACGACGCCAGCGGCCAGCCCTGGCCCGTGGGACATGTCCTGAAAAACCCAGAGTTGGCCCAGGTGCTTCGGGACATCGCGGCAGGGGGTTCCAAGGCGCTGCTCGAAGGCCCTGTGGCCCAGGCTATCGTGGACAAGGTACGCTCCCATCCGTCCAACCCCGGCCGGATGACCCTGGCCGACCTGTCCGGCTACCAGTCGCGCAAGCGCGAACCGCTGTGCCACGACCACGCCGTGCCACCGCAGAAGGTGTACCGGCTGTGCGGATTCCCACCGCCCAGTTCGGGCGCCATCGCCATCGGCCAGATGCTGGGCGTCCTGCAGAACACAGCGGGTGCCGCGCTTCCCTTGGGGCAAGACGGCCTGCCCACCGCCGATTGGCTTCACTTCTACACCGAAGCCGCCAGGCTGGCATTCGCCGACCGCGCACTGTACGTGGCCGATCCCGATTTCGTGGCCCCGCCCGCTGGTTCGTGGATGAGTCTGCTGTCGCCAGACTACCTGGCAGATCGCGCGCGGCTCATTGGCAACCAGTCTATGAAGGTTGCCCAGCCCGGCCACCCGGGAGGCACGCAGACCAGCTTCGCCCCCATGCCCGATCAGCCAGAGTACGGAACGAGCCACATCAGCATCGTCGATGTCCAAGGACGTGCTGTGGCCATGACCACCACCATCGAGGACGTCTTCGGTGCGCGGCAGATGGTCAAGGGCTTCCTGCTCAACAACGAATTGACCGACTTCAGCTTCGCACCGCGTGACACGCAGGGCAACGCTATCGCCAACCGCGTGCAACCGGGCAAGCGCCCGCGCTCGTCTATGTCACCCACACTGGTATTCGACAAAACCACCGGCCAATTGGTCATGAGCGGCGGCAGCCCCGGCGGCGCGTTGATCATTCACTACACGGCAAAGACCTTGTGGGGCACTCTGCACTGGGGCCTGAACGCGCAGCAAGCCATCAACCTGCCCAACTTCGGCTCGGCCAACGGTCCCACGCTGCTCGAAGAAAAACGCTTCCCGGCAGCCACCGTCGAGTCACTCAAGGTTCGGGGCCACGAGGTCCGGGAGATGAACATGACCAGTGGTCTGCAGGCCATCCAACGTGTGCCGGGCGGTTATTTCGGTGGCGCCGATCCGCGCCGCGAGGGCGTGGTCATGGGGGACTGACGGCATGCACCCAGCATTCAACCAATTCAGCCCATACCCGGACGCTACGCAAGCGCCGGGATGTTCGCTCATTTTTTAAAACAGGAGTTCTATATGACACATTTCGCCGCCGCTCAGGGCTTCATGGGGCCTTTTTCCCATGACGGAAGAGCCAGCATCGCCCCTAATCCACCGTGGCATTACGCGGCCGACTTCGTCACGGTCGAGTGCTGGGCGGAGCCCTCGGCCATTGAGGCGCTGCTGCCGCCTGGTCTGAGTCTCCACCCTGACGAACGCGGCCTGATGACGGTCTCTTTCGTCGACTGGCAAGCCTGCACGGACACGGGCGGTGAGCTGCTTGATCCCATCCGGGCGCAGTACCGCGAGTGCATCGTGCTGGCGAGCGTTCAGTACGAGGGGAAGTTGATGCAGTACTGCCCCTATATCGTGGTCGATCAAGATACCTCGCTGGCTCGTGGCTGGGCCCTAGGCTACCCGAAGAAGATCGGCTCGGTGTGGATCACGCGATCGATGGGCGTACCTTCGATCGCGTCTCCCAAGTTGGAGCCCGGTGCGATCTTTGCAGGGACGGTGGCACTCAAAGACCGGCGTCTCGCGGAAGGTCACGTGAAGCTCTCCGGCCTTGCAGACAACTCGGCGGTCACATTCGGAAGCCGGCCTATCGTGGCCCTTCGACACTTTCCCTCGCTGTTCGAGGGGCAGCACGATCAGCCAGCGGTGTACGAACTGGTCCGCCTGCAAGCCGAGAACGTGCAGGCAAGCCCCGTCTGGACAGGGGAGGCGGAACTAACGGTCTTTGACTCTCCGACGGAGCCGCTGGCTGCCTTGCGTCCCACCCGGGTCGGTCGCGGATGGCGATATTCGATCGCCATGACAAACCGAAACAATCATCTGCTGCGGGACCTTCGCAGCCCCACAGAACTTGATTCATCCGAGGAGAAATGACATGGACACCGTAAAGCTTCAACGCACCTACCTGGACCTCACAACGCCCCACGTCGCGGATGCCTGCATGCGCCTGGGAATCGCGGTTCGCTGTGCTCCGGCGGGAATGCGACCACTCTGGAGCGGTACGCATGTTGTTGGCCGTGCACGCCCTTCGCGGCACTATGGCAGTGTCGACGTCTTTCTCGAAGCCATCGATCGATCTGCGCCTGGAGACGTGTTGGTGGTCGACAACGAGGGGCGCTTGGATGAAGCCTGTGTTGGCGACCTGGTGACGCTGGAAACGGCGCGTGCGGGCTTGCGCGGCATTGTCATCTGGGGTTTGCATCGCGACTCGGCTGAACTGCGAACCATTCGGCTGCCGATCTTCAGTCTGGGTACTTTGCCCGCTGGGCCACAGCGTCTGGAACCACAGGAGGCGGCCGCACTCTCATCTGCCAGCTGCGGTGAGCATGCAATCACCACCGACGACTTCGTGCTTGGTGATGATGATGGCGTGATCTTTGTCCCCCTGAGCCACGCCCAAGAGGTGGCCGAACTGGCAACCACGATTCGGGACACTGAGCGCAGTCAAGCAGCGCGTATGCATCTTGGTACTACCTTCAGACAGCAGGCCCGCTTCGATGAGTTTCTGGCTGCTCGAAAGGCAGACGCGGGCGTGACGTTCCGGCAACATCTGCGCTCGATTGGTGGTGCGATCGAGGAGTGAGCCTGTCTCGCTGAAGCGTCGAGGAACAGCCGGAGGCGAAGTTCGTGGCGAAAACCTCATAAGCGATGCGTCGGCCGTCGATGTCGCCTTTGTAGCCTACGTCGCGTCAGTTAAGGACGGTTCGTTCCAAAACGACGAACAGCACGCTTGGTAGGGCCTGGGTACCCGTCTGCTCAATAGCAGTTCCCAGGCATATCTATCCCAGCAATCAAACCGGTGTCCTCTTCTGTTTGCCCGAAATCAGCGGCGTGGTACATCGAATGTCGGAAACGGCCAACAATATGGCGTTTCAGCCAATGTACGCCGGGGCTGCGAGGCGCAACACTGAGAGCGCAAAGTGCCCCACATGGAGCGTGGGTGCCGCACTCGCCAAAGTGTCTGTCCAACGACCATTCATGGTCTTCATTTTCAACTTTCATCATGAGCCTCGACTCCGTCAAACAGTTTATTGCCGAGCACGCCCCGGATCTTTCAATCATTGAAGTGGAAACAAGTGGCGCTACCGTCGCGATGGCGGCCACGGCGTTCGGTGTCGCTCCAGGACAGATTGCCAAGACGTTGTCTCTGTGCGTAGGCGAGCAAGTGATCTTGCTCGTCGCCCGAGGCGATGCTCGACTCGATAACAGAAAGTACAAAGATCAGTTTGGGGCAAAGGCCCGCTTCCTGGCGGCGAGCGAGGTGGAAAAGGTAACGGGCCACCCCATAGGAGGCGTCGGGCCCTTCGGGCTTGCAAGTCAACTGGATGTGTATTGCGATGTCTCGCTGCGGCGCTTCAGCGAAGTGCTTCCCGCCGCCGGCGCAAGCAATGCAGGTGTCAGGGTAGTGCCTGAGCGGATGGCCCAACTGGTCAACGCACGTTGGGTGGACGTCATGCAGCATGAGAATGCTGCTGAATCGCTGGCCGGTTGAGGCGTTCTTCAGGTCAACAGGTCAGCCGTATCAGTACTACTCGAAAGAATGGGTGATTCCCTATGTCGGGCGGCGCCGCGAGGTGGGATGGAGTCGTACCATTCGAGGTTGAGATGGTGTCCTTCTGCCGCGAGCACCTGGTTCACTACAAATGTCCGTGCAGGGTAGTTTTCGCCGAGGAGCTGAAGACCGCGAGCGGAAAGATTCGGAAGTTCAGGCTCCGCGGACAGGCTGGAAACAAAGAGGCCGTCACATCTCCATCGACTTGAAAACGCGCAGTCGAGGCAGAAATGGTCATGAGCACTCGCCCACCTTGGCCCGTAGCTTTGACGGGTTCAATGGCTTCAATGACAACTGCTGGCGAATTCTGCCTGGGATCGTCCAGTGTGGCTCTTGACTGGCGCGTGATTCAGCGACCGGCCCAGGTGGTCAGCAAGTGGTTGAAGGCATCGGCATTCTCATACTGCACCCAGTGCCCGCAGTCCGGGATCAATGTCTGGCGCGCGCACAAGGTGTTGTCGTTGCAAGCCGCACGGACCTCGGCCCATCGATCTCGGCACAGCACATCCTGCTCGCCCCAGATGCACTCGAAATCACACTGAAGTGCGCGCACGGCGGTGGCGCATGCGTCGGTGGTCACGAGCCTGCGGGAGCGCATGCGGTCGCGCGCGGCATTGGTCATTTGAAGGGCGATGGTGTCGTCGTTGATCTGCGCTGGTTCATGGATCATGATCGCCGCGAGGTTGGCGCGGTGTGCTGCGGCGCGTACTTCGGGAGAGAAGGTTGTGCGCATCGAGGGCAGTGGAATGCCACGCCCGTGGACCAGCGGTAGCACCGGCAATCCCACGAGCAGCAGGCGGGAAACAAGACCGGGTTGTTCTGCTGCGAGTAGCGTGGCCACGAGTGACCCGAAGGAAAACGCCACGATCTCGTGGGGTCCTGGCCCTAGCACCTCGCCCAGCCCGAGCGCCAGCGGGGGCAACACCGCGTCTGCATCGAACCCACCGTGAGGGGACGCTGAGTCTCCGAACCCGGGCAGGTCGGGCGCCCAGACCTGGCGGCCGGCCAACAGCAGCGCCGGGATGTTTCGGAC
This sequence comes from Hydrogenophaga taeniospiralis, assembly GCF_020510445.1. Lineage (NCBI taxonomy): Bacteria > Pseudomonadati > Pseudomonadota > Betaproteobacteria > Burkholderiales > Comamonadaceae > Hydrogenophaga > Hydrogenophaga taeniospiralis. The sequence continues at coordinate 3,655,210 of NZ_JAHBAG010000001.1, read as the reverse complement.
CCAGTGCGTCCAGCTGCCGCTGCCGCCGTGCAGCAGCACCACCGGTTGGCCCTCGCCCCAGCAGCGCCACACCATGACACCGTCGCCGCAAGGTGTCGTTGTGGTGCGCGACCGTGCCAGCAGTTCCTGCGCAGCGGCGGGCAGAGCGCCTGTTGCCCATTCCGGAGCGGCACTCATGCCCGGGCCCATTGCCGGGAAATGAAGCTGCAGGTCGCCAGCAACAGTTGCGCGCATTCCACCACGTTGTTTTCCATGCGGTGCCTTGGCCCGGCGATCGCCACGGCCAGTGTCTCGGAATGCACGTTGAGGAAGGCCGACACGGCCCACACGTCGGGCACGTTTTCGCCCCGGGTGACGAAGTAGCCGCGCCGCCGGCTCTCCAGGATGTCGTTGATGAGCAGGTCGTTGTCGGTGATGGTCGCGGCCGTCACGGCGGGCAGTGGGCGCTCGGCCATCTGTGTTCGCAGCTCGGATTCCTTGAGGCTGCCCAGCAAAGCCTTGCCAATGGAGCTGGAATGCAGTGGTTTGAACTCGCCTGGTTTGGACGAGTAGCGGATCGAATGCGGGCTCTCGACCACCTGCAGGTAGATCACCGCGTCGCCCTGGCGTTTGCCCAGGATCACGGTCTCCCGCGAGGTGTCGCGCAGCCGCTCCAGCAAGGGCATCACGTGCTCGACAAACGGGTCGTGGTGGTGGATTTCGCTGGCGATGTCGAAGAAGCGCCGGGTGGGGTAGAGCGCTCGGGGGCGGCTGAGCGAGTACAGGTAGCCGCGCGCCGTGAGCGTGGCAACGATCGCATGGCAGCTGCTCTTGGGAATGCCGGTGATGTCGGCCAGATCGGTCAGTGACATGGGTTTCTGCACCTTCTGGAAGGCCTCAAAGATGTTCAGCACCCGACCCACAGCAGTGACCGCCACGCCACCGGAAGGGCCAGGTACAGCAGATCCATCAGCCTTGGTATGTTCAGCTGGCTGAACAAGTTGTTCGAAATCCAAGGTTTTCTCCTTTGAGGTGGAAGTTTGTTCGAAATGTCGAATTTATATTCTTCCACAAGAACAGTTGCAAACCTAACATGCGCCCCATGCCAACCCAAACCACAGAAACAACCGACACTCAGGTGCGCGTCATCGAGCATCCTTATGGCGCGGTCTGGGTGACCGTGAACCGCGCCCACAAACACAACGCACTGGCCCGCCCGGTGCTGGCCGACCTGGCCACCGCCGTCCGGGAGGCCGGTCTGCGTGCCGACGTCCGCTACATCGTCGTGACCGGCGCCGGCGACCGCTACTTCGCCGCCGGTGGCGATCTGCGGGACTTGGCCAACGTGCGCGACGAACCCGCCGTGGTGGCCATGATGGACGACGCCTGCGCCGCCCTGGATGCCATCCGCCATTGCCCGGTGCCGGTGCTGGCCTACCTGAACGGTGACGCCATCGGCGGCGGCGCGGAACTTGCGCTGGCCTGCGACATGCGCCTGCAGGCCAGCCATGCGCGCATCGGCTACATCCAGGCCAAGCTGGCCATCACCTCGGCTTGGGGCGGCGGCCCCGACCTGTTCGGGCTGGTCGGCCCGGCGCGCGCCATGCGAATGATGAGCCGCTGCGAACTGGTGGGCGCCGAGCAGGCGCTGGCCTGGGGCCTTGCCGATGCGGTCATCGCCGACGGACCCAGCGGCTCCGACATCGCGGCATTCACGAAACCCCTCGACGCCTGCCCGGCGCAGGTGCTGCGCGGCATCAAGGCGCAAGCCATCGCTGCCAGGCAGGGCCAGGGCTGGCAGCAGCACCGCCGTGTCGAACAGCAGCACCTGACCCAGACCTGGTTGCACGACGACCACTGGTCGGCTTCCGAAAAGCTTCTTTCCAAAGGCGCGTGATGAACATGAGAGACCAGAAACCCGCTGTTCCCCTGGCCGAGCCGGTGCTCAGCCCGGTCAACCGCAGCGGCATTCCGGTGCCGCCCAGCGTGGACGCCAGCGCCGTGCAAGCCGAGCGCATCGGCAACCCCGGCGAGTACCCGTTCACCCGGGGCATCTTCCCCGATGGCTACCAGGGCCGCCTGTGGACGATCCGCCAGTACTCGGGCTTTGGCACCGCCGAAGAATCCAATGAGCGCTACAAGTTTTTGCTGGACCAGGGTCAGACCGGCCTGTCGGTCGCGCTCGATTTGCCCACCCAGTGCGGCTACGACCCGACCCACCCCATGGCCCGCCCTGAGATCGGCAAGGTCGGAGTTTCGCTGTCCAACCTGAGCGAAGCCGAGATCCTGTTCAAGGACCTCGACCTGTCGAAGATCTCGACCTCGTTCACCATCAACGGCACCGCCGCCATCATCTACGCCATGTACCTGGCGGTGGCCGACAAGCAGGGTGTGCCGCGCAGCAAACTCACCGGCACGATCCAGAACGACATCCTCAAGGAGTACGTGGCGCGGGGCACCTGGATCTTTCCGGTGCGGCCCTCCATGCGGCTGATCGCCGACTCCATCCTTTACTCGAACGAGGTCACGCCGCGCTTCAACCCCATCAGCATCGCCGGGGCGCACGTGCGCGACGCTGGTGCCACCGCCGCCGAGGAGATGGCCTACACGCTGGCCAACGGGTTGGCCTATGTGGACGAGCTTCAGGCGCGCGGCGGTGACGTGGAGAAGTTTGCCAAACGCCTGTCATTTTTCTTCTATGTGCACATGGACTTCTTCGAGGAGATCGCGAAGTTCCGGGCCGGGCGGCGGCTGTGGGCCCGCTTCATGAAGGAGCGCTATGGCGTGAAGGACCCCAAGGCCCAGCACCTGCGCTTCGGTGTGGTGTGCGGCGGCTCATCGCTGGTCGCGCCTCAGCCCTACAACAACGTAGTGCGGGTGGCGGTGGAAACCATGGCGGCGGTGTTCGGCGGCGCCCAGTCGATCTTTACCTGCGCGTTTGACGAAGCCTTCCAGATTCCGACCGAGTTTTCGGCCGAACTGGCGGTTCGCACCCAGCAGATGATCGCCTTCGAGAGCGGCATCGCCCGCACCGTGGACCCGCTGGGCGGCAGCTACTTTCTGGAGCAGCACACCGACCGCATGGAAGAGATGATCCTCAAGGTGATGGGTGAAATTGATACCTACGGAGGTGTCGAGAAGGCCATCGAAGACGGCTGGATCCAGATGCGTCTGGCCGAGCGCGGGCTGGAGCGCAAGCTCGACACCGACAGCGGGCACCACGTCATCGTCGGGCAGAACCACTTTCGCAAGACCGACGAAGAAATCAAGGTGGGCGAGGTCTTCAAGCTCGATTCCACCATCGCACAGCGCGCGCTCGACAAGTTTCAGCGTGTGCTCGACACCCGCAGCCAAAGCGCCGTCGATGCCGCGCTGGCCCGCCTGTCCCAGGCTGCGGCCAATGACAGCGAAAACGTCATGCCCTACCTGGTGGACTGTTGCCACGCCTACGCCACCGTGGGCGAGATGGTGGCCTGTCTGAAAAAGGAATGGGGCGAATTCAAGGAGCCGGTGAACCTATGACACAAATCAAAGAAGCGCGTCCGCTCGCGGGACGCCGCATCCTGATTGGCAAGCCCGGCCTCGACGGCCACGACATCGGCGCCAAGATCGTGGCGCTCACGCTGCGCGACGCCGGCGCCGAGGTGATCTACACCGGTCTGCGCCGCAGCCCCGCTCAGATTGCCCAGGTGGCGGTGGACGAGGGCGTCGACGCCGTGGGCCTGAGCATCCTGTCGGGCAGCCACAAGGAGTTGGTGGGTGACGTGATCGCCGCCTTGCGCGACGCCAAGGCCCATGACGTGAAGGTGTTTGTCGGCGGCACCATCCCGGCCGAAGACCAGGCCTTCCTGCACGAACTGGGCGTGGCGGCCGTTTTCACCGCCGATATGCCACTGGACACCGTGGTGGCGAAACTGGCGGCGAGCTTCTCATGAGCGGCCCGCTCGCCGGTGTGCGCATCATCGAGGTCGGCCACATGCTGGCCGGCCCCTATTGCGGCCTGCTGCTGGCCGACATGGGTGCCGAGGTGATCAAAATCGAACCCCCCGAGGGCGACATCGCGCGCAAGGTGAGCCCGCATTTCATCGGCCCCCACAACGCTTACTTCACCAGCCTCAACCGCAACAAGAAAAGCGTGGTGCTGGACCTGGCCTCACCGGACGGCCGCGCCGAGCTGGAAAGCATTGCCGCAAGTGCCCATGCGCTGGTGACCAACCTGCGGCCCTCGGCCATCAAGAAACTGGGGCTGACCTACGACGCGCTGCGCACCTGCAACCCGTCCCTTGTTTGCGTTGCGCTCACCGGCTACGGCCTGGAAGGCCCCTATGCCGAGAGCCCTGCCTACGACTACGTGATCCAGGCGATCACCGGCGTGATGTCGCTCACCGGCGAGCCCACGTCGCCACCCACCAAGGCGGGCTATTCGGCGGTGGACAATTCCGCCGGCATCGTGGCGGCCATGGGGCTGCTGGCCAAGCTGGTGGAGGGCGAGGGTGGGCAGGTCGATGTGGCCATGTACGACGTGATGCTGTCGCAGCTGAACTACCTGGCCGGCGCTGCGCTCAACACGGGCGAGGTGGTGGAGCGCCTGGCGAATTCGTCGCACCCCTACATGGTGCCGGCCCAGATATTCCCCACCGCCGACGGCTGGCTCACGCTGTTCATCACGCACGACAAGTTCTGGCGGACTTTCTGCAACGAGGTCGGCCAGACCGGCTGGATCACCGACCCGGTGTTCGCCACCATGGCCAGCCGGCGCGAGAACCGCAGCCACGTGCTGACGGCCATTGGCGAGGTCCTGATGCAGGCACCGGCCGCCGAGTGGGTGCGCCGCCTGGTGCCGCTCGGCGTGGTGGCGTCGGAAATCGGCACGCTGGCGCAGGCGCTGGACAGCGATCTGGCGCGCTCGCGCCAGATGGTGGTGGCGCTCGGTGATGGCAGCCATCCTCTGCGTGCCGTGGCCAGCCCGCTGAAATTCAACGGCCATGTGCCCAGCTACGGTCTGCCGCCGTTGCTGGACCAGCACCACGCCGACGTGTTGGGTGGAGTCCGCGCGTGACACGCCCACCGCTGGACCGCCACACACTCGGCCGGGCACTGACCACGCTGGCCAATGCCTGCGCCACCGACCTGCTGCACCGCAGCCCGTCGCAGGCGCCGGCCCAGCTTGCGCGTCGCATCGGGCTGACCGGTGCGCCCGGTGCCGGCAAGAGCACGCTGGCGGGCCTCCTGGCGATGCACCGGGCAACGCATCTGGACAGCGAGCGCCGCATCGGCGTGCTGGCCATTGACCCCAGCAGTCCCCGCTCGGGCGGCGCGATCCTCGGTGACCGCATCCGCATGGACGAGCTGCAAGGCAGCGGCGATCTCTACATCCGGTCCATCGGTTCGCGATCCACGTCCGACGGCCTGTCGGACAACCTGCCCGAGATGCTGGACCTGATGGATCAACACGGCTTCGACGAGGTGCTGCTCGAAACCGTGGGCGTGGGCCAGGCCGAGTACGCGGCGCGCGTGCAGGTGGACACCCTGGTGCTGGTGCTGCTGCCCGACAGCGGCGACGTGGTGCAGGCGATGAAGGCCGGGATCATGGAGATGGCCGACATCTTTGTGGTCAACAAATCCGACCTGTCTGGTGCCCAGCGCATGGCGGCCGACATCCAGCGCATCGCCGCGGTGTCACGGATCGCCGCAGACCGCTGGCGCCCGCCGGTGCTGCTGGCTTCGGCCCGCCAGCCCGATTCGGTAGCGGCGCTGTCCGACACCATCGACCGGCATCAGCAGTGGCTTGGCCAGGCGCACCGTCGCACGTCGCTGCTGGACAGCCGCAGCCGCTACCGCTTGCGCCGACTCATCGAGCGCCGCCTGAGCGAAGCGGTCAACGAACTGGATGCCCAGTTGCTGCGTGCCCCGATGGCGCAGCAGATGGACGCGGTGCTGGCGGCTTTCGCCAGTTTTCGGTCGCTTTAATTTGAACCAGGAGACAACAACATGATGAACCAATGGAAAACTTGGACACGTGGCCTTGCGGTGGTTGCGCTGTGCCCCACCCTGGGCTTTGCGCAGGTGCAAAGCCACGCTGACTGGCCGAACCGGGCGGTGAAGATCATCGTGGCGTACCCGGCGGGACAAAGCACGGACATTGCCACACGCTACTTCGCCGAGAAGCTCTCACGAGCGCTCGGCCAGGGCTTCGTCGTGGACAACCGTCCCGGCGCCTCCGGCAACATCGGCACCGCAGCCGCCGCGCGCGCCACCCCCGACGGCTACACACTGGTCATGGGCGCCTCCGGCACCCACGCCATGAACCCCGCGCTGTTCCCCAACCCCGGGTTTGACGCCGACAAAGACTTCGACGCCATCGCGCTCACCGCCCTGATCCCCTTCGCCATCTCGGCCGGCGCCGGTGCGCCCGTCAACTCCCTCACCGAACTCATCGCACTGACCAGGAGCAAGCCCGGCACGGTGGACGCGGCCATCCCCAGCGTCACCGGGCAACTGGTGCTGGAGATGCTCAAGCAGCGCGACGTGCCGCTCTTTGGCATCCGCTTCAAAGGCTCGGCCGACGCCATGACCGCCACACTGGGCGGGCACGTGCCGGTGCTCATCGACACCGTGGCGGCCACCCGCACCCAGTTGGGCAAGGTCAAGGTGCTTGCAGTGACCACCACCACGTCCATGGCCTCCATGCCCGGGGTGAAGACTGCCAGCGAACAAGGCCTGCCCAACTTCACCATCGCCGCGTGGAACGCGCTCATGGTGCCCAAGGGCGTGCCCGCCGAGATCCAGCTCAAGCTGGCCACAGAGATGCGCAAGATTCTGGAGCTGCCCGAGACCCAGAAAGCCCTGGGGGACCTGGGCTTTGAGCGCGCCCCTGCGCTCAACCCCACCGAACTCACCGCCTGGCTGCGAGAAGAGCGGCGCAACTACGCCCAGGTGATCCAGGCTGCCCACATGAAGCCCGACTGACTCGCGGGTGGACATCAAGACCCAACGACACAGGAGACAACGAAGATGAAATCCATTCAGACCAGCCCGCTGCATTCCGACTTTGCCGTGCAGGTGCACGTGGCCATCCAGGACATCGTGGACGATCCGGCGGCCATCGCCGAACTCAAGGCGATCTGGCAGAAGTCACCGGTGATGATCTTCCGGCGCCAGGCGCTGGACGAGGCCGAGCTGGTGCGCTTCACCGAGCACTTCGGCAAGTGCGAGACCTCCGGGCGCAAAGACATCCAGTCGCCGTACCACGAGCAGATCATCTACTTCAGCACATTGAAGTACTCGGACGGGCGCTTCGTGGGTGGCTTCGCGGGTGGAGAAGACGTGGACTGGCACTCCGATCAGACCTTCCAGGTTCGACCGGCCACCGGCGCCATCCTGTACGGCACCGAGGTGCCGCGCGACGGCGGCGACATCTACTGGGCCGACGAATACGGAGCCTGGCAACGGTTGCCTCAAGACATCCAGCAACTGATCGAAGGGCGCAACGGCACCTACCGCTACGCCAAGCGCTATGCGCTGCTCAACACGCTGGAGCTGCAGGACAAGGCCAAGGCCAACGCGATGCTGAGCCTGCCGGACGCGACGCACCCGCTGGTGCTGAGGCACCCGCACACCGGGCGCAAGGCGCTGTACGCGGACCCGACCACGCTGATCGGGATCGAGGGGCTGTCGGAAGAAGAGAACGCGCGAGTGCTGCCGATCCTGTTCGAGGCGGGGGGGCACCCGTCGCTGGCGTACCGGCACAAGGTGCACAACGGCGATCTGATGATGTGGGACAACGGCTGCACGATGCATCGGCGAGACCCGATGAAGCTGGACCAGCCGCGTCTGATGAAGCGCACCACCTTCCGCCTGGCAGCCGCCGATTACTGCACTCCTCACGCTTGAGCCCGGGCAGAAACCACACAGGAGCCAAGACATGACACGGGTATGCATTGTGGGAGCCGGCGCGGTGGGCGGCTATGTGGGGGCGCATCTCTCCAGGGCGGGCGTGGACACGGTCCTGGTGGACGCATGGCCTGAGCATGTGGAGACCCTGCGCCGCCAGGGAATTTCAGTGAGCGGCATGAACGGCGCGGGCTCGGTGGATATACCGGTGCGGGCGCTGCACATCGGCGACATACACCAGTTGGTGCGAGAGCGGCCCATCGACGTGGCCTTTATCGCAGTGAAGTCGTACGACACACTGTGGGCGACTCAGCTCGTTCTGCCCTACCTGGCGCCCAACGGCTGCTTGGTCTCGCTGCAGAACGGCATCAACGAAGACGCCATCGCCAGCGTGGCGGGTTGGGGCCGCACCCTGGGCTGCTCCGTCAGCGCGCTGGCAGCTGAACTGGTGGCGCCGGGCCACATCGTGCGCAATTCGCCGCTGGGCGACGAGAAGAAGCCGGGCATGCGCATCGGCGAAGTGCATGGACGGGTGACGCCGAGGGCCGAGCTGATCGGTGGCTTGCTCGCGCACGGCGACAGCTGCAAGGTGACCCACAACCTCTGGGGCGAGCGCTGGTCCAAGCTCACCATCAACGCCATGCGCAACGGTGTGTGCGCACTGACCGGTCTCACCGGCAAACAACGCGACAACAACGACGTGGCGAGGAACCTCAGCATCCGGCTGGGCAGCTCCTGCATCCGCGTCGGGCGGGCGCTCGGTCTGGCGCTGGAGCCCGTGGGCGGGCTGGATCTCGACCTGCTGGCGCGCTCTGACGACGACCCGGCCGCGTTCGACGCCATCACCGAGATGATTATGGCCGTGGCCAACTCGCGCAGCGATGCGCAACGCCCCTCGATGGGGCAGGACATCGGCAAGGGTCGCCGCACCGAGACCAATGACATCAATGGCCTGGTGGCGCGACGTGGTGGCGAGGTCGGCATCGACGTCACGCTGCACCAGCGTGTGAACGAAACCATTCAGAGAATCGAGCGCGGCGAACTGACGCCCAGCCCGGACCTGTTGAAGGCGATCGTGGCATGAGCGCCGCGCACCTGGCTTCCGCGCCGACAGCGCGCCCAGCGGCGTTTCGACTGCCTGCGGGTGCGTGCGACTGCCATTTTCATGTTTTCGATGCTGCGCGCTACCCCTATGCGCCGCAGCGGCATTACACGCCGCCCGACGCGACCTTGTCGAGCTACCTGGCCTTGTGTGAGCGCTTCGGCATTGAGCGCAGCGTTCTGATCCACCCGACCGTGTTCGGCGCCGATCACCAGAGCTTCGAAGACATCCTGCGGCAACACGGGGGGCACATGCGGGGTATTGCGGTCGTGGCGCCCACCACGCCCGAGGCCGACATCGAGCGCTGGCACCGCCTGGGCGCGCGTGGCACCCGCATCACCACCATGTTCTCCGCCCCACCAGACATGCAGACGGTGGAGGGGATCGTGGCCAAGGTCAGGCCGTTCGGCTGGCATGTCCAGCTGCTGGTCGATGTGGTGCAGCAGCCCGACCTGGTCGCGCAGGTGCAGGCCATGGGCGTGACTGTGGTTGTGGACCACATGGGGCACCACGCGGCAGCAGCCATTGGCCAGAGCGCGGGCTTTGCCAACCTGCTCGCACAGCTTGCCGAGGGGACGGCATGGGTCAAACTGTCGGCCCCCTACCGTGTGTCGCCGCAATGCCATGCCGATGCCGACGTGCGGCGTCTCGCCGAACGGTACGTCAGGACCAACCCACAGCGCCTGCTGTGGGGAACGGACTGGCCCCACCCTTCCAGCCCGCATGCGGTGCCGGACGATGAGCAACTGGTGTCGCTGGTGCCCGACTGGCTGCCGGACGACCGTGTGCGCGAAACGGTGCTGGTGCACAACCCCACGCACCTGTACTGGCAAGAACCCTCACAAGGGTGATGAGCTTTTTCCCTTCAACACAAGGAGACAATGGTGACCTTCCGCAAAACTTTCATGTCCGTTTGTCTGGCCACTTTGGCCATGGTTCTGGCTGTGCCCACGGCCCTTGCTCAACCGGCCAAAACCGTCATCAAGCTGGGCTGGGCCACGGCGGATGGACCGCAGGACCCGTCGGCCATCGGTGCGCGCGCCTTCAAGACGGCGCTTGAAGCATCGAGCAAAGGCACGATCGAGGTGCAGCTGTTTCCCAACCGGCAACTCGGGGACGAGAAGCCCATGATGGAGGGCATGCGCTTCGGCACCGTGGACGCCGCCATCATCACCAACGCGGTGGTGGCGCAGATGGAACCCGGGTTCCAGCTCAACGATCTGCCTTTCCTGTACGCCAGTGAGGTCCAGGCCCGCACCGTGCTGGACGGCAACGTGGGCAAAGAGCTGTCCAAGCGCCTGGAGGCCAAGGGCATCACCGTGCTCGGCTACATGGAAGCCGGCTTTCGCCACATGATCAACAACAAGAAGCCCGTTCAGACGCCGGCCGACGTGATCGGGGTCAAGTACCGCGTCATGCAGAACCCGGTGTTCATCGACATGTTCACCTCGCTCGGTGGCTCGGCCGTGCCCATGGCCTGGGGCGAGACCTACACCGCCGTACAGCAGGGCATGGTGGATGGTCTTGAGCTGCCGCTGGCCTTCATCGACTCGCTGAAGGTCTACGAGGTGACCAAGTACCTCTCACAGACCAACCACACCTACACGGCCCTGGAACTGCTGATTGGCAACCGCACCCTGGGCAAGCTGTCGGCTGAGCAGCGCAAGGCCGTGACCGATGCCGCCAGGGTGGCCGTGGCCGAGCAGCGCAAGGCCAACTTTGAGCATGGTCTCCAGATGGTTGATGTGTTGCAGAGCAAGGGCATGAAGGTCAACACGGTTTCCGACCCGGCTGCCTTCCGCAAGGCGGTGGCACCGATGTACGAAAAATTCAAGCCAGGCATCGGCGCCGACCTGATGACCATGGCCCTTGAACAGGTGAAGTGAATGGCGCTGTTCATGAAGCAGGGCACTGCACTGGCGCCCTTTGTGCACGGCACCTGTGATCATCTGTTGCGCCTGGTTCGCTGGGCCGTGCTGGGTCTCACAGGGGTCATGCTCGTGTCGCTGTCGCTGCAGGTGGTGATGCGCTACGTGTTCGGGCATGCCGCCAGCTGGACCGAAGAGCTGGCGCTGGCCTGCTTCACCTGGGGCACGCTGCTGGCGATTGCGGCCGGCGTGCGCGACGCCATCCATGTTCGCATGGACCTGCTGGTGGACCGCCTGCCCGAACCGCTGCGAACGGGCATGGAACGGCTGGTCTCGCTGGCCATCGCGTTCACCGGGGTGTTCACCGCCTGGTCGGGGGTGCGCTACGTGGCGGATTCAACGGGGTTCACCTCGGCCGCCATCGGTTACCCCCTGACCGGTCTCTACGCCGCTGCACCGGTGTGCGGCGTGCTCGTCGCGGTGTTTGCCCTCGAACATGCCCTGCTGGGGCCTGGCGCCAGGCCGGACGCTTCAACAACTCCCACCAACTGAACCATGTCCATCACCGCCTGGATTCTCACAGCGGGCTTCACCGGCCTGGTGCTGCTCGGGGTGCCCTTCGCGTTTGCGATCGCCCTCAGCGTGATCGCGGTCCTGCTCACCGTGGGCATCGAGCCCATGCTGCTGCCCCAGACCATCGTGGCGGGCACGCAGAGCTTCACGCTGTTGGCCATTCCCTTCTTCATGCTGGCGGGTGAGCTCATGAGCGCGGGCGGTTTGTCGCAACGCCTGGTGCGGGTGGCCGAGGTCTTCGTGCGCCACCTGCCCGGGGGCCTGGGTCTGGTGGTGATCGTGGCCGCGCTCATCTTTGCGGCCGTCAGCGGTTCGGCGCCGGCCACCACGGCGGCCATCGGTGCCGTGATGATCCCGGCCATGACCGAGCGCGGGTACAGCCGGGCCTACGCCACCGCGCTCGTGGTGAGCGCGGGTGTGCTGGCGCCGCTGATCCCGCCTTCCATCGCATTCGTGATCTGGGGGGTGATCGCGGAACAGTCGATCGCGAAGCTGTTTCTCTCGGGTGTGCTGCCCGGCCTGCTGATGGCGCTGGGCATGGCGGTCATTGTCGTGGCCCATGCGCTGCGCAGTCCGCAACCCAGGGAGCCACGGGCGACCTGGCCGGAGGCGGTGGCGGCCTTGCGCGAGGGTATGTGGGCGTTGCTCGCGCCGGTGGTGGTGCTGGGGGGGATCTACGGCGGGGCCTTCACGCCGACGGAAGCTGCGGTCGTCGCCTGCCTTTACGCGCTGTTTGTCGGTGTTGTGATCGAGCGCCGGTTGAGTTGGAGCCAGCTGCCACAGGTGGTGTCTCGTGCCATGGCCATCAGTGCCATCGTGATGGCCATCATCGTGGTCTCCAGCGGCTTTGGCTTTCTGGTCGCGCAGGAGCAGCTGGCCAACCAGCTGGCCAGCTGGCTGGCGCAGCATGTCCATGAGAAATGGATGATGCTGTTGGCGCTGAACATCGGCTTCTTCCTTCTTGCCGCCGTGATGGACGAGATCGCGATCATGGTCATCCTGGGGCCGATGCTGATCAGCATCGCCAACCAGTTCGGTGTTGATCCGATCCACTTCGGCGCCATGATGGTCACCAACGTGGCCATCGGCATGGCGGCGCCACCCATAGGGTATTGCCTTTTTGTGGGCATGGCCATCAGCGGGGTCAAGCTCTGGCCTGTTGCGCGGGCCATCACGCCCTTTGTGCTGATGATGCTGGTGGTGCTGGCGGTCGTCACCTATGTGCCGACCTTCGCTCTGGCACTGGTCAAGTGACACTCTCTTCGCCTGGACACACAGTATGACGGATCTGGTAGCGGCGCTGCGCGCGCTGGTGGGCGACGCCCATGTGCTGACGCTGCCCGACGATATGGCGGCCTACAACACGGACTGGCGCCGCAAGTACCTTGGACGGGCCAGGGCGGTGGTGCGGCCCGGTAGCACCGCCGAGGTGGCGGCCGTGATGGCGCTGGCCCATGACCGGGGTGTCGCCGTGGTGCCGCAGGGTGGCAACACCGGTCTGTCGGGTGGTGCCACGCCCGACGCCTACGGGCAGCAGCTCGTGCTGAACCTGTGCCGCCTGAACCGCATCCGCCACATCGACGCAGCCAACGACACCGTGGTGGTGGAGGCCGGGGTGACGCTGCAGGCGCTGCAGGATGCCGCGCGCGGGGCAGGGCGCCTGTTTCCGCTGTCGCTGGCCGCGCAGGGCAGCTGCACGGTGGGTGGCAACCTGGCCACCAACGCGGGTGGAACGGCGGTGCTGCGCTACGGCAACATGCGCGAGCTGACCCTGGGCCTCGAAGTGGTGACGCCGGATGGACAGGTCTGGAATGGCTTGCGCGCCTTGCGCAAGGACAACACTGGCTACGACCTGAAGCAGCTCTACATTGGTTCGGAAGGCTCGCTGGGCGTGATCACGGCGGCGGCACTCAAGCTGTTCGCGCCGCCCAGGGCCACGCTGACCGCGATGATGGCGCTGCCGTCGCTGACCGACGCGGTGACGCTGCTGACCCAGGCGCGCCTGGAGCTGGGCCCGGCACTCACGGCGTTCGAGGTCATATCGAACGCCTGCGTGCCCTTGCTGGCGAGGCACTTTCCCGCTCTGCGCTGGCCGTTCGCCACGAATCATCCTCTTGCTGTGCTGCTGGAGGTGTCGGATCACCATGGCGAAGCCGGTGCCCGGGATGCCCTGGAGCGGGTGCTGGGTCTTGCCATGGACGTGGGCACGGTGGTGGACGGGGTGGTGGCCGAGTCGCTGTCTCAGTCCCGGCAGTTGTGGGCGCTGCGTGAACACATCTCGGAGGCACAGGGGCTGGATGGGCCGCACATCAAACACGACATTTCACTGCCGGCGTCTCACGTAGCCGCGTTCGTGGGCGACGCCGAGGTTTTGGTGGCCCGCGCCGCGCCGGGCGCCCGGGTCGCCTGGTTCGGGCACCTGGGGGACGGCAACCTGCACTTCAACGTGCTCGCGCCGCCGGGCAGTAATGCGGCGGCGTTTGCCGAGCGGCAGCCCGAAATCAACCGGCTGGTCCACGACCAGGTCGTCGCCTTTCAAGGCTCGATCAGCGCAGAACACGGCCTGGGGCAACTGCGCCGCGACGAAAATGCCCGCTACAAAAGTGAGCTTGAACTCGCGCTCATGCAGGCGGTCAAGCAGGCGCTCGATCCGCTGGGCCTGATGAATCCGGGCAAGGTGATCTCGCCCCAATGACGACCGCCGTCGGGGTAGGACGGCAAGTCTGGCGAAACGCCCTCATGCCGTGGGCAGGTGTCGTTGTTGCGAGGCCCTCACGGCCGCCAACCGGTACAGATCCTGAAGCTTGATGTCCTGGCTGGCCAATGCGACGCGCGAGCAATACGCCCATTGTTCGTGTGCCACCAGCGCGCCCGCCGCCACCGCCAGATCCAGCCGCAGCAAGGCCAGCCGGCCATGGCCGAAGGCGATGCTGCGGGTCAGCAGCATTAGTGCGGACTCCTGGGTGCGGGTGCGAGCAGCATCGCTCGCACCCGAGTGCAAGCCCTTGCGCAGATCGCGTTTGAGGGATCGGACGGCGTCTCGTTTCATGGTCGTTGGTAAGCTCTCGGAACAGGTGCCAGTTTGTCCCAGCGCGTGCCGCCCAGGCGCTGGCGCAGACCGAAGTTTTCAACGGTTGAAACTATGCAGGCACAGCTTCTGAAAAGTTCAATATGTGAAACTGAAATGGGCGTGGGCATCCCTGTGCGGGTGACGTGGGGCTAACGTAGCGCCACCTGTCCTCGGCTTGCACCGGGGGGGGAATTACCAACCAGGAGACAGACATGGCATTGAGCACACGAATCACCCGGCGCGTCAGCGCCGCCTGCTTGCTGGCGACGGCACTGATGGCAGCAGGACCTGTAGCCGCCGCCGACAACTGGCGCGCGTACACCTACAACGCCGTGGCCACGGTCACCTCGGTGAAGGGGCTCAATGCCATGCTGGAGGCGGTCCAGAAGGAAACGCAGGGCCAGCTCGCCGTCCGCCTGAACCTGGGGGGCACCTTGCCCATCGCCGCGACCAACATCACGCAGGCTGTGGGCGACAATGTGGTGCAGATGGGCGATGACGCATTTTTTGTCGGCAGTGTGCCCGTGGGTGGCATCGTGCGGCTGCCCATGTTTCTGCCGGCGCGCAGTGAATTCGAAAAGGCCTGGGACATCGAGTCCACCTACCTGCGGGCGGAGTTCAACAAACGCAACATCGTGCTGCTCGGACGCTACATCTTTCCTGAGAACGTGATGTGGTCGAAGAAGAAGCTCACCTCGCTGGCCGACATTGCCGGGCAGAAGATCCGCGTGATCTCGCCCGAGCAGGCCGAGTTCATCAAGGTGTTGGGGGGCATTCCCGTGACTCTGGGCACCTCTGAGGTGGCTGCGGGCATTGACCGCGGCGTCATTGATGGCGCGTTGACCGCCAGCTCGGGCTACGGCTACGTCTGGCGCGACCTGCTGAAGTACAGCTACCGCCTCAACGTGAGCTTCGTGGATTCGCTGATCCTGGTGAACAAGGATGCCTGGGACAAACTCTCGCCCGATACACGCACCAAAGTGCAAGCCCTGGTGACCGAACACACGGCCAAGATCTCTGCGGCCATGGCCGCCGAGGACCAGGATCTCACCAAGAAGTTGGCTGAGGGAGGCATGGTCATCACCGAACCCAGCAAGGCCGAACTGGCCGATGCCGAGCGCCGCATCGCACCGTACTGGAAAGAGTGGGGCGAGAAGCGTCCGGCGGCCGCCGAGGCCTTGCAGAAGGTGCGCACCGCCGTGGGCCGCTGAAATGGGGGCCCCCTCCCGTGTCGAGGCCTTCGAAAACCTGGACTTTGACAGCGCCGACGCAGACGCCTTCAGCCCGGATGAAGGCCTTGCGGCCACCGTGTGCCGCTGGATCAGCCAGTGGATCGTGGTCGGTCTGGTGGTGATGATGGGTGCCGAGATGCTGGTTCGTAGCGCGTTCGGCTGGTCTATCCAGTTCAGCAACGAGGTCGGTGGCTACGCCCTGGTGGCCATCGCCTTTCTCTCGCTGGGATCGGGGCAGTTGATGCACGCCTACCACCGGGTGCACTTTGTCGAGAACCGGCTGTCGCCGGCCGGGCGCGCCCGGCTCCGGCTGGGTTTCGATCTGGCGGCCCTAGTGGTTGCCCTGGTGCTGTTCGGCGAGTTCGCGCGTTTCGAATGGATCACCTGGAAATCGGAAGACGTGGCGGCCACCAGCCTGATGACGCCGCTGTGGGTGCCGCGCCTGGCGATGCCGGTCGGTGCGCTGGTGCTCACCTGGGCGCTGCTGCGCACCGTGGCAGCAGACTGGAGGCGCCTGCGCGCGGTCTCCGGCAACAAGGGCGTGTGATGTTTGGCGAATACCAGATTGTTTTCATCTTCGTGTTGTTCATCGGCCTGCTGGGGGTGGGCATGGCGGTGCCGTTCGCCATCTTGCTGCCAGGCCTGGTTTATCTCTACCTGCAGGGCGGCATCGGCGCCTTGCGGGGCCTGGGCCTGACCAGCTGGGGCAGCATGGACGCCTACACACTGACCTCGATTCCGCTGTTTGTGCTGATGGCAGAAATTCTGCAAGGCAGTGGCCTGGGCCTGCGGGTGTACGGCGGACTGTCGCAATTGGTGCGCAAGGTGCCGGGCGGTCTGTTGCAGACCAATGTGGCGGGGTGTGCCGTTTTTGCAGCGGTCAGCGGATCGAGCATCGCCACGGCGGCGGCCATCGGCAAAGTGGCGTTGCCGCAGTTACATGCGCGTGGCTACGACGCCCGTCTGTCGACTGGTTCTCTCGCGGCCGGTGGCACGCTGGGCATCCTGATCCCGCCATCGATCGCGATGATCGTGTACGCCACCTTCACCGAAACCTCGGTCGCCAAGCTGTTCATGGCAGGCATCGTGCCGGGCATCGTGCTGACCTTGTTGTTCATGGCGTACATCGCCGTGGCAGCTGTGCTGCGCCCTGGTATCGCCCCGCGTGAGGAGGGTGCGCTGTCTCGGCAGGTCGTGCTGCGTGCGCTGATCGATGTTGTGCCTTTCATGTTGCTGATCGTCGGCATCATGGGTGCCATCTACACCGGCATTGCCACCCCGACCGAGGCCGCTGCGGCGGGTTGCATCTTTGCCTTGCTGATTGCGAAGCTGTTTGGCGAACTGCCATGGCACGAGTTCAAGGCGTGCCTGAAGCGCTCGACCCTGGCGGTGAGCAACATCCTGTTCATCACCTATGCAGCTTTCATCTTTTCTTACGCCATGAGCTATGCGGGCGTGGGTGAAGAGGTCACCAGTTTCATCATCGGAATGAAACTTAACAAGTTTGAGTTCTTCGTGGCGCTGTTGATCCTGTTCACGGTTCTGGGGGCGCTGGTCGAGAGCCTGGGCATGATTGTCATCACCGTTCCGCTGCTCTACCCGCTGCTGCACAACTATGGAATTGATCCGGTCTGGTTCGGCATCATCGTGGTGCTGTTCATCGAGATGGGCCAGATCACACCGCCGATTGGCATCAACCTGTTTGTGATCCAGAGCATCTCATGCGGGAACCTGTCCGACGTGGTGATGGGCACGGTACCGTTTCACCTGCTGATGTTCCTCTTGTTGCTGATGCTGGTGGCCTGGCCTGAGCTGGCGCTCTGGCTGCCCAGCCAGGTTTCTGGCGGCTGACGACACACCCGGAAGGCATCCCATGTTTGCTCCCCCCGAAAGACTGAAGGCCGAGGTTTTCACCCGCATCCCCGAGCGCTTCCGCTTCCACTCCCGTGAAAGCGAATGGGCCCGCACCCAGCTGCACGGCGCTGCAGCGCCGGTGTTTCTGGAAGGCCCTTCGTTCGACCGGGACGGCAACCTGTGGGTCGTGGACATTCCCTGGGGGCGCATCTTCCGCATCGATCCACAAGGCGGCGTCGAACTGGCGGCGGAGTACGACGGCGAACCCAATGGCCTGAAGTTCCACCCCGACGGTCGCGCATTCATTGCCGACTACCGCCACGGCATCATGGTGCTCGACCCCCGCACCGGCCGTGTCGAACCCCACCTTGAGCGAGCCCGGCTGGAACGGTTCAAGGGCTGCAACGATCTGTTCTTTGCCTCCAACGGCGATCTCTACTTCACCGACCAGGGACAGACCGGCCTGAACGACCCGAGCGGCCGACTGTTCCGCCTGCGCCCGTCGGGGCAGCTCGACGTGGTGTTGCAGGGCATACCCAGTCCCAACGGACTGGTGTTGAACCTGGACGAGACCGCGATCTACCTGGCCGCCACGCGCGACAACGCCATCTGGCGCGTGCCGCTGATGGCCGACGGCACCGCCACCAAGGTCGGTGTGTACATCCAGATGTCTGGCGGTGGTGGGCCGGACGGCATCGCGCTGGACGAACAAGGAGGCCTGGCCGTGTGCCACGTCGGGTTCGGTGCGGTGTGGCTGTTCAGCCCGCGTGGCGAGCCGCTGTACCGCATCGACTCGCCCGAGGGGATCTACACCACCAATTGCGCCTATGGCGGCAGCGACGGCCGCACGCTGTACATGCTGGAGTCGCGTAGCGGCTGCGTGTTCACCACACGCGTGCCGGTGGCCGGACGGCCGATGCACTCGCACGTGGTGCGCTGACGCAGCGAACACCGCGCGGCCTTGGTGCAAACCTGTATGGCGCTCGGTAGGCGCCGGTAAGACAATGCCAGCACCATGAACCTTGCACTTCTTGCGCTGGAGCAACCGGCCTCCGGCTCCGATCGCGCCGGTACACAGAGCCTGGGACGGGGCATCAAGCTCATGCGCATGATCGCCGCGCGGCCGGAGTTCGGTTGGCGCCTCTCCGACCTTGCCGCCGCATGCCACCAGGACAAGGCCACGGTGCACCGCATGCTGGCCTGCATGGTGGACGAGCGCCTGGTCGAGCAGCGCGCCAGCGATCGGCACTACTTGCCGGGCCCCTTGATGTACGAACTGGGTCTGGCGCTGCCCGAGCGCACCCAGTTTCATCTCAAGGCCGAGGTGGCGGTGCAGGCGTTTGCCCGGCGCATGGCGGGCATTTCCTTGTTGTTGCTGCGCAGTGGGAACGAATACGTCTGCAGCGTGCGTGCGGGCAGCTTGCCGCTTTCGGGCCTGATGGTGCACCCGGGCACCCGCCGGCCCCTGTTCACGTCGGTGGGCGGTGTCGCGATCCTGCAGACATTGCCCGAGCGTGAGGTGCGCGAGGTGCTGCTGGACAACGTCGCCCAGGAGGTCGCGCGCCGTGGTGCCGGGCGGCTGGAAGCGCTGCAGAAAATGCGCGAGCGATCGGACCGTCACGGATTTGGTGTCAATCTCGGTGACGTGGTGCCGGGCCTGCACGCGTTTTCGGTGCCGGTGCGCGACGGTCGCGGTGAAGCCTTCGCCGCGCTGTGCCTGATGGGTACGGCCGAGCTGTATGGCGAAGACCGCCTGGCCTTGTTGCGCGACGAATTGCAGGCCGTTGCGGGCAAGCTATCGACCGAGGCCGCGACCTTCAACCTCTGAAGCGGCGGCGCGCGTGCGCGCAGTGTCCGGGCCGCACCTGCGCCACCGGGCCGAGCACAAGTTCAATATGTGAAACGACCGACGCGCGGGCACTTCGCGCCAGCGAGGTGCGCGCTTATGGTGGCGGCAGAGAGACAAAACGCCGCGCCATGAACATCCAATCTGCTGTCAACCTCGAAGACATGCGCCTGCTGGCCCGGCGCAAGTTGCCGCGCATCGCCTTCGACTTCATAGATGGCGGCGCCGACGACGAGCGCTGCCTGCAGCGCAACCGCGAGGCTTTCGGGCAATACCGGCTGTTGCCGCGCTATTTGCGCGACGTGAGCCAGCGCGACCAGTCGGTCGAGCTGTTCGGTCGCCGCTACAACAGCCCCATGGGCATCTCGCCCACGGGCCTGGCCGGTCTGTGGCGGCCCGACGCCGATCTGATGCTGGCCGCCGCCGCGCGCGATGCCAACGTGCCCTTCCTGTTGTCCAGCGCCGCCAACGCTTCGCTCGAAGACGGTATGCGGGTGGCGCCCGAGCACGTCTGGTTTCAGATGTACTGCACGAGCAACGAGCAGATCAACGAAGACCTGGTGCAGCGGGCCATCCGGTCGCAGGTGGGTGTGTTGGTGATCTCGGTGGACGTGCCGGTGAACTCCAACCGGGAGCGCAACCGACGCAACGGTTTTTCAAGGCCCCTGCGCATGACGCCGGCGGTGGTGCTCAATGCCATGGGCCACCCGGCCTGGGTGCTGCGTTACCTGCGCACCGGGGGCATTCCGATGATGCGCAACTGGATGCCTTATGCCACCGAAGGTGCCAGCGCGAGCCAGGTGGCCGACATGTACGGCACCTTGACACCGGCGCCGATGGTGAACTGGGAACACATCCGCCGCATCCGCGACGCGTGGAAGGGGACGCTGGTGATCAAGGGCCTGATGCATCCAGACGACGCACGCGAGGCGGTTGGCCTGGGCGTCAACGGACTGGTGGTGTCCAACCACGGCGGGCGCCAGCTTGACGCCGCACCTTCGCCGCTGGAGGTGCTGCCTCTGATCCGGCACGCGGTGGGGGAGCGGGTGACCCTCATCCTCGACAGCGGCGTGCGCCGAGGCTCGGACGTGGTGATGGCGCGTTGCCTGGGCGCGCACTCCGTGATCTTCGGTCGGCCGACGCTGTACGGTGTGGCCGCCGGCGCGCAGGCCGGCGTGGCCCGCGTGCTTCAGATCGTGCGCAACGAGGTGGACATGGTGATGGCGCAGATCGGTTGCCGAAACTTCAATGATCTGGATGCGAGTTACCTCTGGCCCGAGGTCCAATCGCGCGCTGACACCCTGAACGACGATTCAGCGTCCAACCTCTACAAGTTGCCTGGTTGCGAGAAGAGCGGCGCAACTACGCCCAGGTGATCCAGGCTGCCCACATGAAGCCCGACTGACTCGCGGGTGGACATCAAGACCCAACGACACAGGAGACAACGAAGATGAAATCCATTCAGACCAGCCCGCTGCATTCCGACTTTGCCGTGCAGGTGCACGTGGCCATCCAGGACATCGTGGACGATCCGGCGGCCATCGCCGAACTCAAGGCGATCTGGCAGAAGTCACCGGTGATGATCTTCCGGCGCCAGGCGCTGGACGAGGCCGAGCTGGTGCGCTTCACCGAGCACTTCGGCAAGTGCGAGACCTCCGGGCGCAAAGACATCCAGTCGCCGTACCACGAGCAGATCATCTACTTCAGCACATTGAAGTACTCGGACGGGCGCTTCGTGGGTGGCTTCGCGGGTGGAGAGGACGTGGACTGGCACTCCGATCAGACCTTCCAGGTTCGACCGGCCACCGGCGCCATCCTGTACGGCACCGAGGTGCCGCGCGACGGCGGCGACATCTACTGGGCCGACGAATACGGAGCCTGGCAACGGTTGCCTCAAGACATCCAGCAACTGATCGAAGGGCGCAACGGCACCTACCGCTACGCCAAGCGCTATGCGCTGCTCAACACGCTGGAGCTGCAGGACAAGGCCAAGGCCAACGCGATGCTGAGCCTGCCGGACGCGACGCACCCGCTGGTGCTGAGGCACCCGCACACCGGGCGCAAGGCGCTGTACGCGGACCCGACCACGCTGATCGGGATCGAGGGGCTGTCGGAAGAAGAGAACGCGCGAGTGCTGCCGATCCTGTTCGAGGCGGGGGGGCACCCGTCGCTGGCGTACCGGCACAAGGTGCACAACGGCGATCTGATGATGTGGGACAACGGCTGCACGATGCATCGGCGAGACCCGATGAAGCTGGACCAGCCGCGTCTGATGAAGCGCACCACCTTCCGTCTGGCAGCTCAGGACTACTGCGTCCCCCACGCTTGAAGCAGGAGAACGCAAACATGAGCACTTCACAGGTGTATCTCAAGGTACGTCGGGTTACGGCTGAAGTTGTGGCAAAGGCGCGTGACGTGACCGTCGCCGACATCCACGAGTCCATGGGCACGCGGGGTCGGAGCGCCTTGCTCGGCGCGCGCCTGCGTCCGATCCGGGAGGGGCAGCCCAAGATCGCCGGCCCGGCGGTCACTGCGTTCTGCTGGCCCGGTGACAACCTCATGATGCATCGCGCGCTGTACCTGGCCCAGCCCGGCGATGTGCTGGTGGTGGTTTGCCAGGCCGAGCTGTCTGGTGCGCAGTGGGGCGATCTTGCCACCCGCTACGCTTTGCAAAAGGGCCTGGCCGGTGTGGTGGTGCAGGGCTGCGTGCGCGACGTGGACCAGGTCCGCGCGCTCGGCTTCCCGGTGTGGTCCACCCACATCTGGCCCATCCACCCCGACAAGTGCGGGCACGGTTTCGTCAACGCGCCGGTGGTCTGTGAGGGTGTCGAGGTGAGGCCCGGTGATCTCATCGTGGCCGATGGCGATGCCGTGATCTGCATCCCCCGCGACGACGCGGACCAGGTGGTCACCGCGGCCCTGGCCAAGATGCGCAAGGAGGACGAGGCGGCAGAGAAGGTTCGCGCGGGCGCTGCGGTGTGGGAGCTGAGTGGTGCTGCCGCGATTTACGCAGGCATGCAGGTGCAGGAGATCGACGCGGCTTTCGACGACTGAGGCCATGAGGCTCTGCGTTTTCGGCGCCGGCGCGGTCGGCGGTTACCTCGCTGCCCGTCTGCTGGCATCGAGGCAGCACGAGGTGTCTGTGGTGGCACGGGGCGAGCAGCTCCGGGCCATCGCCGCCGGCGGCATCACCTTGGTCACGCCGGAGGAAACCCTGGTGGTGCGGCCCGCGCTTGTCACCGACCGCGCCCAGGCCCTGCCTCCACAAGACGTGGTGTTCGTCACCTTGAAGGCGCATTCGCAGCCCGCTGCCGCGCAGGACATGGCCGCGCTGCTTGGGCCTGCGGGCACCGCCGTGTTTCTCAACAACGGCATCCCGTGGTGGTGGCACCACCGGGGGCCAGCGGTACCCGGAGAGCCTTTGCCCTTGCTGGACCCGACCGGCGCGCTGTGGAACGCTGTCAGACCCCAGCGCGCGCTGGGCGGTGTGGTTTATTCGGCCAACGAGGTGCTGCGACCCGGCGTGGTGCAGCACACCGCCAACAACCGCTGGGTGCTCGGTGAACCCGGCGGTGGGCTGTCGCAGCGCTTGCGCGTCATCACCGGCCTGCTGTGTGGGGCAGGGCTGAACGCCGAGGCGGGGCCCGACATCCGCACCGAGGTGTGGGCCAAGCTGTTGCGCAACGCACCCATGAATGCCCTGTGCGCGCTGACGCGGCTGCCCGTGAACCAGCTCGCGTTCGAGCCTGCGCTGTTGGGCATGTACGAAGCCGTGATCGATGAAGTGGCTGCGGTGGCGGCGGCCCACGGCGCCGATCTGTCTGACCGCATCGCGGTGGCCAAGTCGGCGCCCCGGCTGGGCGCAGCAGTGGATGGCCGGGCCGCACCGGTCATCCGCCCATCCATGCTGCAAGACACCGTGCTCAGGCGCGGCATGGAGATCGAACCGATTCTGGGTCAGGTGCAGGCGTTTGCGAGGGCGGCGGGCACCGCCTGCCCGGTGCTCGACCTGCTGCTGCCGCTGCTGCGCGGGCTTGACCGCTCGGCCGGCTTCACAGCGGCATGCGCTCGTCCTTGAGCACGCGCAGCACGAAGCTCGACTTGCTGTGGCGGATCCCGGGGATCTTGTAGAGCTTTTCGCGCAACAGCCGCTCGTAGTCCCGCGTGTTTTTCACCGCGATGCGGATGTAGTAGTCGTAGTCGCCCGAGATCAGGTAGGTCTCCATCACCTCGGGGATGGTGGCCAGCGTCTTGCCGAACGCGTAGAGCGCTTCGTCGGTGTGGCTGTCCAGCGTGAGTTGCACGATGACCGTGTCTTGCCAGCCGAGCTTGGCGCGGTTGAGGTCGGCTGTGTAGCGCTTGATCACGCCTTCGGCTTCGAGCCGCTTGATGCGGCTCCAGCAAGTGGTGGGCGAGAGGTGCACCGCAGCGCCGATGTCCTGCAGTGTCTTGCGCGAGTCGGCCAGCAGTTCCCGCAGGATGGCCATGTCGAAGCGATCAAAGTTAACCGGTGATTCTTCGTCTGAATCAGGATTTTGAAGATTGATTTTTGCCTTTGCCACCGACACACGCCCCATAAATGGAAAACATTCTGGCAGTTTCGCAGAAAAATATACGTATGAAAACACACGCCACTGAACACCTTTCCGAAGACCCCCTGACTGAGGTCGAACCGGCTCGCAACGGTGCCGAGCTGCTGCTCGACACCCTGCTGGCGTGTGGCATCGACACCGTCTTCGGCTACCCCGGCGGTGCGGCGCTGCCGCTGTACGACGCGCTGTACCAGCGGCCCGCCCTGCGCCATGTGCTGGTGCGGCACGAGCAGGCCGCCGTGCACGCGGCCGAGGGCTATGCGCGTTGCACCGGCCGGGTGGGGGTGGTGCTGGTCACCTCGGGGCCCGGTGTCAGCAACACCATCACCGGCCTGCTGGATGCGCACAGCGACGCCATCCCGGTGTTGTGCATCAGCGGTCAGGTGGCCACGGGGGTGATCGGGACGCAGGCCTTCCAGGAGAGCGATGCCATCGGCATGTCGCGTCCGGTGACCAAGTGGAACCACCAGCTGCGCGATGCGCGCGAGGCGGTGGCCGTGGTCCGCAAGGCCCTGTACATCGCCGCGTCTGGCAAGCCGGGACCGGTGTTGCTGGACGTGCCCAAGGACGTGCAACTCCAGCGTGTCGATGTCGCGAACACGGTGGGCGAAGACGGACCGGCAGCGGCACTTCCGCAGCCTTCCGAGGCGTCGCTCCGGCACGCAGTCGAGCTGATCGGTGCCGCACGCCAGCCGGTGCTGTACGGCGGTGGGGGGCTGATCAACGCGGGGACGGCGGCCTGCGAAGCGTTCACACAGCTGGCCCGCCAATGGCACCTGCCCACCACGCTGACCCTGATGGGCCTGGGTGCGTTCCCCGCGTCGGACCCGCGCTTCCTGGGCATGCTCGGCATGCACGGCACACTGGAGGCCAACCAGGCCATGCACCACGCAGACCTGATCATCTGTGTCGGTGCCCGATTCGACGACCGCGTGACCAGCAAGCTCGCTGACTTTGCGCCCCATGCCAAGAAGATCCACATCGACATCGATGCCAACAACATCAACAAGGTGGTGAAGGTCGATGTAGCTCTGAACGGTGACTGCGGCGCCGTGCTCGGGGCCTTGCTGGCCGCGCTGCCCACGAAAGCGCCTGTGGCACAGCGGCTGGACGCGTGGTGGCAGCGCATCGCCGGATGGCGCGGCTTCGACAGCCTTGGCTTTGTGCCCCGCAGCGACGCCATCCTGCCGCAGCACCTGATGCACGAACTGCAGCGGCAACTGACGAGCCACGATGCCATCGTGTCCACCGACGTGGGTCAGCACCAGATGTGGGCCGCGCAATACCTGCGCTTCGAGCGGCCACGGCGCTGGCTCACCTCGGGTGGCGCGGGCACCATGGGCTACGGCTTGCCGGCGGCCATCGGCGCGCAGATCGCGTACCCTGGCAAGACCGTGGTGTGTGTGAGCGGCGACGCCTCCATTCTCATGAACATCCAGGAGCTGTCCACGGCGGTGCAGCACGCCACGCCGGTCAAGGTGGTGCTCTGCAACAACACCCACATGGGCATGGTGCGCCAGTGGCAGCAGCTGATCCACGGCAACCGGCTCAGCCACAGCTGGAACGCTGCGCTGCCGGATTTTGTGGCTCTGGCCAGGGCCTTCGGCTGGGGCGCGCGGCGTGTTGATGCGCCGAATGAGCTCGCGGACGCGCTGGCCGAATGCCTGGCCTTTTCAGGTCCGTTTTTTCTCGACGTGCGTGTCGTGCAGCAGGAAAACTGCTACCCCATGATCCCCGCCGGCCGGGGCCACCAGGAAATGATGCTGAGTGACCAGCGCTGGTACCCGCAGGAGGCTGCCTCCACCCGCTGACACCACTTTCTTCGTCCACCAAGTTCCTGTTCGCGCAGCACGGCCATCCGCCGCGCAGCGCCCCCGGGCTGAGCGATCACCACCCCCAACCGCTCCAGCCTTCACGCGTCCTACCGGAGCCGCTTCATGAAAAACGTGTCACTCGATGACAAATACACCGCGACCACAGGTCGCATCTATCTGAACGGTGTGCAGGCCCTGGTGCGCCTCATGCTCGTGCAGCGGCAGCGTGATGCCGCACAAGGCCTGAACACCGCAGGCTTTGTGTCGGGCTATCGAGGGTCACCGCTGGGCGGCCTGGACGAGGCGCTCTGGTCGGCCGAAAAGCACCTGAAGCAACACGGCGTCAAGTTCTTGCCAGGGCTCAACGAAGAGCTGGCTGCCACGGCCGTCTGGGGCACCCAGCAGTTGGACCTGACAGGAGGGAGCGAGCGTGACGGCGTGTTTGCCATGTGGTACGGAAAGGCGCCCGGTGTGGACCGCTGCGGCGATGTGTTCAAGCACATGGCCCACGCGGGCACCTCGCGCCACGGTGGTGTGCTGCTGGTGGCGGGCGACGACCACGGCGCTTACTCCTCCACACTGCCCAACCAGAGCGATCACCTGTTTGCCGCCTCCATGATTCCCATGCTCTACCCGCAGGGTGTGGAGGACTACCTGGAGCTGGGGTTGCACGGCTTTGCGATGTCGCGTTTTTCAGGTCTTCCGGTGGGTTTCAAGGCCCTGGCCGACACGGTGGAGTCGTCCGGCTCCATCGAGGTCGGCGATCACTTGCGGCCCTGTGTGTTTCCCGAAGATTTTGTGGCGCCCGACGGCGGACTGCACGCCCGGTTGTCCACCGACACGCTGGGCGTCCAGGCGCGCAAGCAGGAAGCGCTCATGCAGGACTACAAGATCTACGCCGCCATCGCCTACGCCCGTGCCAACCGGCTCAACCACGTCACGCGAGACGCGCCGAACGCGCGGCTGGGCATTGTGGCCTCGGGCAAGTCCTACCGCGATATGCTCGAAGCGCTGGAGGAGTTAGGCATTGACGAAGCACGCGGCGCCCAGCTCGGGCTGCGCCTGTTCAAGGTGGCCATGCCCTGGCCGCTGGAGCCCGATTCGATCCGCGAGTTCGCCGACGGGCTGGAGGAAATCCTGGTCGTGGAAGAAAAGCGCCAGATCGTCGAGTACCAGCTCAAGGAGCACCTGTACAACTGGCGCGACGATGTGCGGCCGCGCGTCATCGGCAAGTTCGACGAGCAGGGGGAGTGGGTGCATCCGCGCGGGCGCTGGCTGCTGCCCGCCACGACCGACCTCTCGGTGGCGCAGATTGCCCGGGTGATTGCGCAGCGTATCGGCCGCTTTCACCAGAGCGAAGCGATCCGCGACCGCCTGGCCCTGCTGGACGCCAAAGACGCCATCCTGCGACAGGCCGTGGCCACACCCACCCGACCCGCGTGGTACTGCTCGGGCTGCCCACACAACACCTCCACCCGCGTGCCGGAGGGCAGTCTCGCGCTGGCTGGCATCGGCTGCCACGTGATGGCCACGGCCATCTTCCCCGAACACAACAAGACCACCACCCAGATGGGGGGCGAGGGTGCGCCCTGGCTCGGCCAGGCCTGGTTCTCCAGACGGCCGCACGTGTTTGCCAACCTCGGCGACGGCACCTACTTCCACTCGGGCTCGCTGGCGGTGCGTGCTGCGGTGGCTGCGGGCGTGAACATCACCTACAAGATCCTCTACAACGACGCCGTCGCCATGACCGGTGGCCAGCCGGTGGACGGGCCGCTGACGGTACCGCGCATCGTCCAGCAACTGGCCGCAGAGGGGGTGAGGCGCATCGCGCTGGTGGCCGAGGAACCCTCGCGCTGGGCGGACCGCGCCCTGTTTCCGGCCGACCACGCACTGCTGCGGTTCACGGTCAGCCACCGCGACGACATGGACGCGGTACAACAGGAGTTGCGTGAGTTTGAAGGTGTGTCGGTGCTGGTCTACGACCAGGTCTGCGCTGCCGAAAAACGCCGTCGGCGCAAGAAAGGCGAGTTTCCCCAGGCCGCCAGCCGGGTGGTGATCAACGAGCTGGTGTGCGAAGGCTGCGGGGACTGTGGGGTGGCGTCCAACTGCACGTCGCTGCAGCCGCTGTCCACGCAGCTGGGCTTGAAGCGCACGGTCGATCAGTCGTCCTGCAATGCCGACCTGTCTTGCATCAAGGGTTTTTGCCCGAGTTTCGTCACGGTGGAGGGCGTTCAACCGCGCAGGCCCAAGGTGGTGGAGCAGGGCGTTGCCACAGCCGGGCTGCCCTTGCCCGCTGAACCAGTGCAGAAGCGGCTTGAGGGCCTGCACAACATCCTGATCACGGGCATCGGTGGCACAGGGGTGATGACCGTGGGCGCGCTGATCGGCATGGCCGCCCACCTGGAGGGCAAGGGCGTGTCGGTGCTGGACATGACCGGCATGTCCCAGAAAAACGGCTCAGTGACCTCACACGTGCGGCTGGCGATGGCGCCGTCGTTGCTGCTGGCTCAACGCATCCCCACTGGCGAGGCCGACCTGATCCTGGGCTGCGACATGTTGACCGCCGCAGCGCCAGACGCAATCGGCCGTATGCAACCTGGCAGGACCGTTGCCGTGATCAACACCCACGAACAACCCACGGGCCACTTCGCCCAACAACGCGACTGGCAGTACCCTGCGGACGCTTTAAAAACCCTGATCAAGGACAGCACGGGCGATGGGGCTGTGTTTCTCGGCGCCACCCAGCTCGCCACGGCGCTGCTGGGTGACGCGATCGCCACCAACCTCTTCATGCTGGGGTTTGCTTTCCAGAAAGGGCTGGTGCCGCTGTCGTCGGCGTCGCTGCTCCGGGCCATCGAGATCAACGGCGTGGCGGTGAAGGCAAACCAGGAAGCGTTCATGTGGGGGCGCCGGGCCGCTGTCGATCTCGCCGTCGTCCAGCGCATGGCCGCCCCCGAGCAGGCCATCGTGCTGCAGCGGCCAGACACGCTGAAAGCGCTGGTGGCGCACCGTGCCGAGTTCCTGACCGCTTACCAGAACCCGCGCTACGCCCTTGAATACACCCGCTTCGTGGAGCGTGTGCGCGAGCTTGAGTCCAGCACCGTGGGGGGTGATCAACTGGCGCGCGCCGTGGCGGTCAACCTGTTCAAGCTGATGGCCTACAAGGACGAGTACGAAGTGGCCCGCCTGTTCACCGATGGGGCCTTTGAAAAGCGCCTGGCCGAGCAGTTCGAGGGGCAGGGACGCATCACGTTTCACATGGCACCTCCCCTGGGCCGGCGCGATGCGCACGGTCTGCCGGTCAAACAGGCCTTTGGTTCCTGGATGCGACCCGTCTTGCATGCACTGGCCTTTTTCAAGTGGTTGCGCGGATCGCGCCTGGATCCCTTTGGACGCAGCGCAGAAAGACGCGGTGAGCGCGCGCTCATCCTGCGGTACCGAAGCATTGTCGAGAAGCTGCTGGAGCGTCTGGACGATCTGGACCCGGAAACGGTTCTGGCTTTGGCTCGCGTGCCAGAGCAGATCCGTGGTTACGGGCATGTGAAGGCGAAGGCGTTTGCAGCGGCCGAAGCCCGGTGGCAGCAATTGCTTTCGGGCGTTGAACCGACTCGGTGACTTCCAGGCCTCGCTGGGGTGAATGTCTTTCAATCGACAGTCACAAAGGACTTACGTCGATAGCATGCCGGCATGTCCTGCCCGATGCCCTCGCCATGAACCGCCTCGATCCCGCCCCGGCCATCCCGTCGTCCCAACTGCGCAGCGCGGTCGATTGGGCTGTCGTGTCACGCCGCAGCATCCGCGCCTTTCTGCCTACCGAGGTGGACAGGAAAGACGTTGATGCCATTTTGGACGTGGCTCGCCATGCCGCATCGGGCGTGAACACCCAGCCTTGGAGGGTGCACGTGCTCACCGGTGCCGCGAAAGACCGGCTGAGCGCGGCGATCGCCGCTGTGGACGACGACCCATCGCAGGCCGCCTCGCTGGAAGAGCCCTACACCTACTACCCGTTGGACTGGGTCTCGCCCTACCTGGACCGCCGCCGCAAGGTGGGGTGGGATCTGTACGGCTTGCTGGGCATCGAGAAGACGGACAAGGCCCGCATGCACGCGCAGCACGGCCGCAACTACCGGTTCTTTGACGCGCCCGTTGGCCTGATCTTCACGATTGACCGGGTGATGCAGGCGGGCAGTCTGATCGACTACGGGATGTTTCTTCAGAGTGTGATGGTGGCCGCGCGGGCCCGCTCGCTGGACACATGTCCTCAGGTGGCTTTCACCAGGTTCCATCGGGTCATTGCCAGCGAACTCGCCATTCCTGACGACCAGATGGTGGTGTGTGGCATGAGCCTGGGCTACGCCGATCCGAGCCGCATCGAGAACTCGCTGGTGACACACAGAGAGAGCGTGGATTCATTCACGACCTTCCACATCTGATAAATCAATGAAGACAACCGCATGAACCAAAGCCCCTACCAGGATGGACTTGAGCGCGTCAAAGCGAACCATGTGCCATTGACACCTCTCGGTTTTCTGGAGCGCAGTGCGCAGGTGCATCCGCAGCGGGTCGCGCTGGTGCATGCGGGGTTGCGCCGTACCTGGACGCAAACGCGGGAGCGAGCGTATCGCCTGGCCAGCGCGCTGGTGCGTCGCGGCGTGCAACGTGGCGACACGGTCTCCGTTCTGGCACCCAACACGCCCGCCATGCTGGAAGCACATTTCGGCGTCCCCTTGTCTGGCGCGGTGCTCAACGCCATCAACTGCCGGTTGGACGCGGAGGGCATTGCCTTCATCCTGCGCCACGGTGAATCGCGGATGCTGCTGGTGGACAGCGAGTTCTCCGGTGTGGCGCAGCGCGCCATCGCGATGCTGGAGCAGGCGCCATTGGTGGTGAGGATCGATGACCTGCCCGCGCAGGGTGAAGCAGGCATTGGGGCACTGGACTACGAGTCGCTCCTTGCCGAGGGAGACCCGGACTTCGAAGGCGTCTGGCCGCTGGACGAATGGGACCCCATCGCGCTGAACTACACCTCGGGCACCACGGGGGACCCGAAAGGGGTGGTCCCAAGCCATCGAGGTACCTACCTGATGAGCATGCTGCAACTTACCGACTGGGCTATCCCACGAGCACCGGTCTACCTCTGGACATTGCCGATGTTTCATGCCAACGGCTGGTGCTTCACCTGGGCCATCACTGCTGCAGCAGGCACCCACGTGTGTCTGCGCAAGGTCAGCGCGCAGACCATCTTCGATGCCATCGTCGAACACGGCGTGGACCACTTCTGCGCGGCACCCACGGTGCTGGCCATGCTCGCCAACGCGACGCCCGATGAGCGCAAGCCGCTGCCTCGCAGGGTTCGCATCCTGACGGCCGGGTCACCACCGCCGGCCGCGATCCTGCAGGCCATCGCCGCTATGGGATTCGACGTGGACCACGTCTACGGCATCACCGAAATATCTGGGACGCCTGTCAGCTGCGTGCGCCAGCCAGAGTGGGACGCTTTGCCAGCGGCCGATCGTGCCCGCTTGCAGGCTCGCCAGGGCGTGCGAGCCGCAGCGCTGGAAGCGTTGCGCGTTCTCGACCCCGAGACCCTGCAGGAAGTGCCGCACGACGGTGCCACGGCGGGCGAGATCATGATCCGTGGCAACACCGTGATGAAGGGCTATCTGAAGAACCCCGGTGCCACCGAAAAGGCCTTTGAAGGGGGGTGGTTCCACACCGGCGACATCGCAGTCGTACATCCGGATGGCTACCTCCAGATCACCGATCGTTCCAAGGACATCATCATCTCCGGCGGTGAAAACATTTCATCGGTGGAGGTCGAAGACGTTTTGCACCGACACCCTGCGGTGTTGTTCGCTGCGGTGGTGGCCCAGCCGGACGATCGTTGGGGTGAAGTGCCCTGCGCCTTCGTCGAACTCAAACCTGGGGTGGATGCGGTCAGCGAGGTGGAATTGATCGCGTTCTGCCGCAGCCACCTGGCCCACTTCAAGTGCCCGCGCCGAGTGGTGTTCGATGCCCTGCCCAAGACGGCCACAGGCAAGATTCAGAAGTTCCGGCTGCGGGACATCGCGGGCAGCCGTGACGCCATCTCGCGGCTGGCCGGGCTGGCGGCAGACGTCTGAGCGCGTCCAGCCTCACGCTTCGCGCGCCACGTCCTGCAGCGCCTGGAGGTCAAGCACCTCGATCGAACCGTAGTTGACGCGAACGGCGCCCCGCTCCTGCAGCTCCTGCAAGGCCCGGTTCACCACCTGACGAGACACGCCGGCAAGGCGCCCCAACTCTTCCTGGGAGATCGTGACGCACCGATCCGTGTTGGGGAACAGAGCCGGGTTGAAGAGGCCGGACAGGCTGTAAGCCACTTGCGCTGTGGTGTCACCCAGGCGGAAGTTCTGAACCAATGCAACGTAGTGGCCCAGCCGCGCATTGAGGTGTGCGATCAGCCACAGAGCAAAGGGATGGCATTCATCCAGCAGGTGCAGAAAGTTGTCGCGCGGCAAGAAGGCGACCTGGCTGTCGCGCAAGGCCACGACCTCGTAGGGTCTCAACTCGCCTTTGAGCACCGCGCCTTCGCCGAACCAGGCGCCCGCTGGAACGCTTGCAAAACTGCTGCTTTTCCCGCCCTCGGAGATGTTTTCCAGCTTGAGCATGCCGTCGATCACACCAAGCCAATGTGCTGAGGGCGTGGACCGAGCGCACACGGTGGTGCCGGCTGCAAAAGAAACGATCGAAATCGCTTGGCGCACGCGATGGGCCTGCAAGTCTGTCAGGCAGGTCATCCAGGACGAATGTGAAAGCAGGCGCTCCAACGGATCTTCGGGCATGGCGTGTGAGAAAGGCGGTTGGGGTGACGATTCTCATTGGGATTGTTGCGAATACCAAGGGCGTTCTAGCAGACTTCCGCGCGGCCTGTCGTTCCATTTTTTCGTTTAAACATCCTCGCTTGCCGTCGATCGATTTTCGAGAAACCTTGTTTCCACGATCACTCTGTTCTGGTTAGCAGATGTCAGATGCTCTTGGGAGCGCATCAGTGTCCAAGCCTGCCCAAGGCTATTGCACTTCGCCATGTGGGCTCCTGTGACGCCGTTGCGTCAGGTATTGTTGGGTCAACTTTCATGTTGACGTCAGTTACATGCCCGTTATTACCGGGGCAGGTTTGTCAATTTCGGGCGTCTCGGTTTCGCTAGGCTGCGCTCTTGTGCTGCGCATCAAGCTAACGGGCAACGCGCACATGTCCCGGTGTCTCGACCCTGCCGGGCACCGATCGCTGACGCCTCCGGCCGTTGGTGGGGCCCCGGCCTGCGCGCTGCGCTTGCCTGCCTCGCTCGGGCATGTGTGGTGGGGCTGGCTTGCTGATCCCTTCATCCTTGCACACCGTTCTCGCCGTCAAGGTCTGCGCGCCCTGTGGGCGCTGGCGGCCTCTCGGCCGTCTTCGAACCTGTGACCGCTGCGCTGCGGCGTGCCGGTTCCGGTCTCGGGCAATCCCGCCCGATCACCGGAGTTGGTCATGCAGCACGATCTGTTCTCTTCCCTCGATTCCCTCCTGTCGGTGCCCGCTGGTTCGGGCGGTTTGCTCATCCGCGACGTGACCGGTCAGTACCGGCCGGCCGAGGCTGACGAGGTGCTGCTGGCCGCGCAGCGCTTGCTGGCGGCCCAGGTCCGTGGCAGCGACCTGATGGACTCGCCCGCGGTGGTCAAGGATTTCTTGCGCTCGCGCCTGGGCCATCTGCCGCACGAGGTGTTTGCGGTGAGCACCTGGACTCGCAGAACCGCGTGCTGGACTACGTCGAGATGTTCCGGGGCACGGTGAGTCAGACCTCGGTCTACCCGCGAGAGGTGGTGCGCGATGCTCTCCTGCGCAACAGCAGCGCGCTGGTGCTGGTGCACAATACCCCAGCGGTGAAGCGAGACCGTCGCGGGCCGACGAACACCTGACCCAGACGATCAAGCAGGCCGCTGCCCTGGTCGATGTGCGAGTGCTGGACCACTTCATCGTGGCGGGTGAGGTGGTCTGCTCCATGGCAGAAATCGGCCTCGTTTGAGCTTGGGGGCTTCGCCCCCTTTTGTTCTTCATTGAAGTGCGCGCTGCGCGCGGGCATCGAAGAGTATTCGTCCAGGCCGGCACGGCCGGCGGCATGGTGTCGCGGCCCTTTCCCGTGCCCGGGGATCGCGCGCTCTGTTTCCTTGCCGCTGCGCGGCAACGAAGCCCGCTGGACGAACTGCCGTCCCGGCCGCTCCCGTCGCTGCGCTCTGGTCCCGTCCCGCCCGGCAGATCGTCCCCCCGATCACCCGCCATGCCCGAAGTCGGGCCGCTGGACGCTTTGGGGTCCGTGTGCCCCTGAAGTGATCGCACCGGCTCGAACGCCGCGCCAGTCGCTGCGCTTGGTGTCACGCCGTCCGCAGAGCCGCCGCTGCTCAGTGCACCCGGTCGCTTGCGCTGCGCTGGTCGCCCGAAGAGGCTCGGGGCAGCGCGTGCGCCAATGGGCCCACCGTCATCCCCCCACGGCGCCCCCATCCACAGGTGAGGGGGACTTGTGGGGGGATCTTTCAGCGGTGGGCCAGGTGACTGGCTCACTGTTTCGTGCAGCAAGGTTTGCCCATCCCCCACCCCTTCCCGAGGGAAGGGGCCTTGCCCACCCCCCGCCCGCCCGTGGGCGGGAGCGAGGGAGTCCGAGCGAGAGGATCAGTTTTGAGGAACCCGGATCGGGGTCCGGCTGACCGCTCACGCAAGGAGTTTCACCATGGCCAACGTTCAAGTCATCCAGCGTCACGGGCACCTGGCCGGTGCCGTCAAGCTCGAATTCGTCAACGGGCGAGAGGGCCGGCTCGCCAAGGCGACGCTGACCGCCATCAGCAACCAGTACCGCGGCAGCGGTGAAGACCGCGAAGAACGCGCGGTCGCCATCCAGTGGACCCTCTGGGGCAAACAGGCCGAACACGCCGCCGAGTACCTGGGCAAAGGCTCCCACGTCAACGTGGTGGGACGCCTGCACAACACGCAGTACCAGGACGGAGACGGCCGAGAGGTCTACGGCATGGCGTTCACCGTCGAAGACATCGATTACCTCGACAGCAAGGCCGAGAGCGAAGCCCGCCGCAGCCGCAGTGCGCAGGAACCGCTGAACCCATAGCCGGCCAGCGCCTGAAGCACATCACCGGGCGCCAGCCGCCCGGTCTCTATTCCATTCATTCATCCCGAACCAGGAGCCCACCATGATCTCCACCGCCCATTCCCCGCGTCTGGCTGCCCGCTTTGGTCAGAACACCTTCGTCATCCGCAGCGAGACCCCGCTGGCCGAAGACCAGATGCGCCGGGCCGCGCCGTCCATCTTTGCCGAAGGCAAACACGGTAGCCGTTCCGAGCGCTACACCTACATCCCCACCATCGACGTGTTGCGCGGTCTGCGCCACGAAGGCTTCGAGCCCTTCATGGTGGCCCAGAGCAAGAGCCGCATTGAGGGCAAGACCGAGTTCACCAAGCACATGATCCGTATGCGCCACGCGGGGCAGGTGAACACCCGGCCTGAGGCCAACGAAATCATCCTGATCAACAGCCACGACGGCGCCAGCAGCTACCAGATGCTTGCGGGCGTTTTCAGGTTCGTTTGCTGCAACGGTCTGGTGGTGGGCGATGTCTCCAACGACATCCGCATC
This sequence comes from Hydrogenophaga taeniospiralis, assembly GCF_020510445.1. Lineage (NCBI taxonomy): Bacteria > Pseudomonadati > Pseudomonadota > Betaproteobacteria > Burkholderiales > Comamonadaceae > Hydrogenophaga > Hydrogenophaga taeniospiralis. The sequence continues at coordinate 3,619,736 of NZ_JAHBAG010000001.1, read as the reverse complement.
CCGCACAAGGGCAACATCCAGGACGACGTGATCGAAGGCGCTTTCCGGGTGCTGGAGGACTTTGAGGTGGTGGACGCGTCCACCGACAGCATGAAGGCGCTGACGCTGCAGCTCGAGGAGCAGCGGGCCTTTGCCACCGCCGCACTGGCGCTGCGCTACGGGGAACGAGGGGGGGGCGAACCACCCGCCCCGGTGACCGCCGACCAGCTGATCGAAGCAAGACGCCCCGAGGACTTCGGCAACAGCCTCTGGACCACGTTCCAGCGCGTGCAGGAGAACGCTATGAAGGGCGGCCAGCCCGGTCGAGGCGCCAAGGGGCGGCGCCTGCACACCCGCCCGGTGGCCAGCATCGACCGCAGCATCAGCCTGAACCGTGCCCTGTGGGTGCTGGCCGAGGAGATGCGCAAGCTCAAGGCTTGAGTGATTGATGCGCTGGATTCATGCCCGAATCCAGCGCCGCCGCTGCGCCGCACCGCTTCCATCATCAAGCGGTGCGTGCGCGTGAAACCAGAAACGCGCTCGTCGGCTGGCGCCGGCTCGCGCGATCCCGGCCGCTGGCGCATCGAGTGCGGCGCCCGGGAACGGTCCTCCACCTCGGTGATCCCCTTGTCGGTCGCGCCGGAGGACTCCCCCATGAAGACCCTTGTGCTCGCCAACCAGAAGGGTGGTGTCGGAAAATCCGCCGTCGCCACCTTGCTAGCGCACCTCTATCGCCAACGCGGCCTGCGCGTGCTGGCCGTCGACCTGGACCACCAGGGCAACTTTTCTGAACCGGTTCGCAAGAGCCAGCGCGCCACGCGGGCCGAGGTCTCGGCCAGCGGGGTTCTGGTGCAGAGCAACCCGGTCATACCGCCGGCCGACTTCGTGCTGGTGGCGGCCGATCCGGAGCTGTCCGGGCTGGAGCGCCAGCCCGCGCTGCACAACACCTTTGCGAACCAGTTCCGGGACTTCCTGGCGGCGATGGACAGCCGGTTTGATGTCTGCATCGTGGACACCAACCCCAACCCGGACATCCGCATGACCACGGCGCTGGCTTCGGCCGACTGCGTGCTCTCGCCGATCCAGCTCAACCAGGAGGCCATGGACGGCGTGTCCGCGCTGCTCAACAACCCCCGGGTCGGCGTGCGCAGGATCCAGGCGGTGCTCAACCCCAAGCTGCACCTGATCGGCCTGTACCCGACGATGGTGGAGGCCACGCCGCTGCAGCGGGAGAACTTCATGCAGCTGCTGCAGAAGTACAGCCCGATCCTGATACCCATCGGCTCCAGGCCGGGTGAGATCGCTTCCATGCCACGCCGCTCGGCCATCGCCGAAGCGCAGGCCGAAGGCTTTGTGCTGTGGGAGATGAAGAAGACCGCTGCGCGCGATGCCTGGCGCGAGATCGAACCCGGCCTCACCTTCATCGCCAACACGGTGCTTTCCCCGAACCCAAGGCCCACCGTGACCCACCCTCTAAATGGAGCGAGCCATGGCCCTGTCGCTCGATAACCTGAACCTGCTGCCACCGACCACCGCCGAGTCGGGAACTCCGAAGCGCATCCCGCTGGATGCGATCGATGAGGATCCGGAACAACCCCGCCAGGAGTTCGACGGCGAGTCCCTGGCCGAACTGGCCGAGACCATCAAGGCGCGGGGTGTGCGCCAGCCGGTGTCTGTGAGGCCACACCCCACTGATCCTGGCCGGTGGATGCTCAACTTCGGTGCCCGGCGCCTGCGGGCATCCCGGCTTGCGGAAGTGGCGGACATCCCGGCCTTTGTGGACCACACGGCCAACAGCGTGGACCAGTTCATCGAGAACGAACAGCGCAAGGGCCTGACCCCGCTGGAGATCGCACTGTTCGTGCAGCGGGCGATGAACCGGGGCGAGACGCAGGCCGACATCGCGAGGACCATCGGAAAGAGTCGGCAGTACATCACCACGGCCACTGCGCTGATCGACCCGCCCGACTGGTTGATGTCAGCGTACCGGGAGGGGCGTTGCCGGGGGCTGAACGAGCTCTATGCGCTGCGCAAGCTGGCCGAGGAGCATCCGCAGTACGTGGCGGCCTGGGTCTCGGACCGCCCAGTCATCTCCCGCGAATCGGTCCAGGCACTTCGGTCCGACCTGGCGGAGGGAGCGGGCAGCGTGAGGCGAGAGACATCGGCACTGATCGAATCGATGGAAGCTGGTCTCAGGGAGCAAGAACCAGAAGCAACGCAGGGTCAGGGCATTGCCCGGTCTGACCAGAGAACTGAAGCTGCCTCACGGCGGACTCGCCAGCCGCCACTGAGGTTGCTTGCCCAGTTGGATGGCGTCGAGGTCGTGCTGAACACGCTGCAGGCCCCACCCAAGGCAAAACAGCTCTACGTGGTCCCTTTGAAGGGCGGTCAAGTACAGGCGGTGGACACGAGTCGACTGGTCCTCATCGGTCTGTCACAGGACGCAGGTTGTCAATCTGATTGACAACTGGGCGGCCCTCTGTCTCCGACGTTTGCTCGGACGCATCGCTTTGTCCCATCTGCAACGTGTACCGATCATTGATCCGGTAGATCGTGCGATAGCCCCCGTTCGGCAGCGCTTCGTCCATCACATCGAAGTATTCGGCGGCCAGCAGAATGCCTTTGAGGCTCTGGTGGCCATAGCGCTTTTGCAGATTTTCCGTTTCTGTTGGAGCGTTCCGCTTGATCAGGTTCCTCGCCGTTGACAGCAACGCCCACCCATCCGAGCGTGCAGCATTGAGCGCGATTTCGCCGAGCATCGCTACAAGGCGACTGTTCTGCAGGAAGCCCAGTTCCATCTGCCTTACACCTTCAGGTGATGCCATGAAAGCCGCCAGTTGCTTGCGGCTTTCGTCCATCGCGGTCACCCAGCCCCTGAGTCTGTCCAGCATTCGAAAAGTTTCATCCCGTTGTGCATCCAGATATGCCAGGGCTTCCTCTGCATCACCATCCACTGACGAATTCCAGCGCGCCAGGAAGTGGTGGATCAGATCGTTTCGCGCGTCCACCAGAGCCAGCATTTCCTGGTCGTGCTGGTCAACGAACTGAGCATCGGCTTCCACGGAGAAACGGAAGCCGACCCAAGGCTCTGTGACTTCATCGGGTGTCTGGTGTTCCGGCGGTGCTTGCAACATATGGGTCACCATCCTGCCGGCCAGTTCTCCCATGGTTTTGCGGTGCACCGCCTCCCTCTGCGCTTCCACACGTTCAGTTAGTTGACTCACCGGCCCATGCACTGAAGCGGTGGCGTTCAGGTGCTTGAGCATGGCCTCGACCATCTGGAAGTTCACGACATTGCGTCCGATGCGACGCAACACCTCGTCTCTCTCTGGTGTCCGTTCCAGTCCGCGAGGTGGTGATTCATTGCTCAACTGGGTTTCTCCCGTGTGATTCAAGTTGCATGCGAGCGCCGTTCGCCTGCTCAGTTGTCAATCTGATTGACAACTTGATCCGCCTCCGGCCCTGCATGCGTTTGGCAGGATTTTCGACCGAATCCAGCACCTCGACTCAGTCGGTACTGGGTGAACATAGCTCCATGGGTGAGTGCAGGAAAGGCGGTACGCCGCCGATTTCACAAACGTCCCGCTGTGCTCACGTTGTGCTCCCTTCGGTCGGATCATGAACACCCATCAACCTGACTTCGTCTCGGTCGATATGCGCGGTCTCAAGGCAGCGCTGGTCGAGCGGGCTCAGATCGAGCGGGTGAGTGTCTCGGTGCTGGTCCGGCGGGCGGTGGCTCGCGAACTGGGTATGGGTGGTGCCTCGCTGCAGGCCAAGTCTGGAGGTCCACTGCGCTTTGCTCCTGATGTCTCCACCGTCAAGTTGTCAATCAGATTGACAACCGACGAAGCCGACCGACTTGTGGCCGGTGCCCAGTCGGCCGGGCTGTCGCGTGGCGCTTATCTGGCCGGTCTCGTCGCAGAGATTCCCTTCCTGACATCCGGTTTCAAGCGAAGTGATCAGCTCGCCGAACTGGCGGAGACCAATGCCCATCTGTCCAGCCTCAGTCGCAACGTTCACGCCCTCACGCGGTTTCTGACCTTGGGCGATGTGCCGCAGGCGCTGGTGTACCGCGACATGCTGAACCGGCTGGATGGTGATGTTCGGCGCCACCTCAGCCAGGCCGCCGCTTTGCTGGCCGACCTGCACCCGCATGGGCACACCGCCGAAGCCCGGCGCCGTTCCTACCGCTGACACCCAGGAGAAAGCCATGGATCAGACACCAAACATCGACGGCGTGCTCGTTCAATGGGGCGACCGCCTGTTCTACCCCGGCAACCGGATCGTCAAGGTCAAGCCACAGCCCCGGCTGGATGGAGGTGGCCTGCGAGATCGGGCCGTCGCCATCCGCCAGCGGATCGAAGCCACGGTGGTGCGGCGGGCAACCCAGGTCATGGTCAAGGTCACCGGGGGAGGGCGGGGCATCCAGGCCATTGCGGCCCACTTTCGCTACATCAGCAAGAACGGTCGGCTCGACAGCGAGAACGAGCAAGGCGAGACCATCCGTGGCAAGGATGCGGTGCACGAACTGGCGGACGAATGGCGGTACGGCGGCAGCCTGATCGACGAGGTCGGCTACCGGCGTGAAGCCTTCAACATCATGCTGTCCATGCCCCGGGGCACCGACCCGCTGATCGTGCAGAAAGCTGCCCGAGAGTTTGCGCAGACCGAGCTGACCGACCACAAGTACGTGATGGTGTTACACGACCACCAGGCCAACCCGCATGTGCACATCAGTGTGCGGGCCGAATCCATCCGTGGCCGGCGGCTCAACCCACGCAAGGCAGACCTGCACCGTTGGCGCGAGACATTTGCCGAGAAGCTGCGAGGCTATGGCGTTGCGGCAGAAGCTACTCGGCAGGTGGCGCGTGGGCAGAGCCGGAGTCCGGACGCACTGTGGCGTCTGAAAGCCGGGGAGGAAGGACGATTGAAGAAGGTCCGGCCCGTGAACAAAACGGGAGCACAAGCACGAGCCAACCGGGCGGATGCCCTGGGGTCGTGGGTTCAGATCGGGAAAGCGCTGGCCGGAAGTGGCAACGCCAAGGATGTGCAACTGGCCACTTCGATTGCGGCATTCCTTCACGATCAGTCCGCTACCTGGGCACCGACAAAGAGTGACCGAGGCCTGGCGAGGGACGTACCGTTTTCAGCGCCTAGGGTCGATCTCATGCTGCGGCGCTGAACCTGCTGAAGGATCGCGGGTTGTCGGTGATCGTCCCTGCGAACCTGTGCAGGTCAACACGTTGAGGGACAGCAGTGACGTTCCCCCGGAAAACCCTGACAGGTCAAAACTAGAGGTACGGTTGCTTCCCAAGGCCCCGAGAGGGGCAAGGAGAAGCGATGAAGAAGTCCCGATTCAGCGAAGAGCAGATCGCCTATGCGCTGCGAATGGTCGGCGGCGTCGGCAATTGGCGACTTGATCTGCCCTTGCGAAACTGCCTTTCAACGGTAAAGTGGAAGGGGCAGTACTCCTCCGACAAAAAAGCCCCAGCCGGATTGATCGGCCGGGGCTCCCATTTCTCAGTGTGTGCACGAAGCTAAGCTTGGCACAGCACCTTCACATGTCACAACTTCGCCAGCGCATACACGCAGATAGCATCCCTGAGGAACTCAGCCATTTGCGGATGGTAGGCGTTGTGAAACTCCCGCATTGAGGGGTCTTCCTGGTAGAACACGCCCAGGCCGACATAGGCCTCGCGGCTGGGCACGTAAAACCTCGCCGCGATGGCGTAGTGCCTTGCCATCATGGACTGCACCTGGGCGTCATCAGGCTGGTCTGCAGCCGCTACCAGCGGAGCAAGTTCCTTGTACAGGCTGTCCCAGTCCTGGTGCACCTGTGCCTTGTCGACATGCGCCCAGTTGTCCGAGGTCGCCAGCGAGCGAGATTGCTCTTGCTCTCGAGCGTGCTTGCAGATTGCCAAGTACTCGGCGGTGAGTGATGAATGCTTTTGAATTGCTTTGTATGTTGTCAATGGATGATCCTCTACCCGGCATCCGCGCGAAGTCACTATGGTGCTTGGAACGCCGGGCGATGGGTTGAAAGGGATGTGAAAAACAGAGTGCCAAAACATTCGCCAACAGTCATAACCTAGCCTCGCTTCATTTTTGATATATGGGGGGATGGATTCTAGGCGTGTTCGTTGCATGCAGGCGTGGGCGATTGAGCGTGGCGGGTATGCCGCGCCGACGGCCCCTCGACCAATCATCAATGTTGTGGCTGCAGTTTCGGCACGAACTCGATGCCCGCGCGCTTGACCAGCTCTCGGTAGCTGATGGGCGGACTCACTGTTGATTTCCATCTAGAACTGACCCCCAGCGGGTTAGGGATGGTCTGCATAACACCCGCCGCAGCGTGAGCTGATGTCCGTGATTTCACATGACGGCGATTTGCGGCTCGCAGCTTTCATTTCAAGGCCGATTTCGCCCCGATTCGCCGCCCTCTGACCTGCTGCAGACTCACTCATCCCTGCATCTCCTGCAGCAATATGCGCCGCGCCATCCAGATGTTGGACAGCGCAAACAGCGTGTGCAACTGCGCGGTGTTCTTGGCCAATCCCCGGTAGCGCACCTTCACATGCCCGAACTGGCGCTTGATCACCCGGAACGGGTGTTCAACCTTGGCCCGGATGCGCGCCTTGGCCTGCTCCAGTTGGTCCAGGATCGCACCCATCGGCGTGCTCTTGTCCAGCACCTTGCGCTTGCCCGGTCGCATCGCCACATGCCAGTTGACCTTGATCTCTTGAGTCTCTTGCCGCTTGCCCACGCCTTGATAGCCCGAGTCGGCGAAGACATCGGTTTCGTCTCCGTGCACCAGCGCGTGCGCCTGCGTCACATCGTTGACGTTGGCCGCCGTGCCCACCACCGTGTGCACCAAGCCCGAATCGGCATCCACGCCAATATGCGCCTTCATCCCGAAGTGCCACTGGTTGCCCTTCTTGGTCTGGTGCATCTCGGGGTCGCGCTCGCCGCTGCTGTTCTTGGTCGAGCTCGGTGCAGCGATCAGCGTGGCATCGACCACCGTGCCGCTCTTCAAAAGCAATCCCTTGGCCGCCAGCGTGGCGTTGACGGTGGCCTGGATCTGCAAGCTCAGGTTGTGGGCTTCGAGCAGTTGGCGAAAGCGCAGGATGGTGCTCTCGTCAGGCAGGTTGTCTTCGCCGGCATCCAGGCCCACGAACTCGCGAAACAGCACCATGTCGTACAGCGCCTCTTCCATCGCCGGGTCTGAGAGGTTGAACCACTGCTGGACGAAGTGAATGCGCAGCATGGTCTCGACAGCAAACGGTGGGCGTCCGCCCTTGGCGCCAGGGGCCGGTGCGTGCGGCGTGATCAGCGCGACCAGCTCGGCCCACGGCACCGCGAGGTTCATCTCGTCGAGGAACTCGCGCTTGCGCGTCCTCTTGGTCTTGCGCTCGAATCCGCTCTCGCACAGGCTCATTTGCTTCATGCCTTCACTGTCTCACATCGGGCCAGAACGGCCGAGGTTGTGCAGACCTTCCCTAAAGCGGGACTTTTTGCACCAAAACCGAGATCACCCCGCGGTGAGTTTCATATTCAGTCATGCAGCCACACTCGACATCGACACCCGCGGCTACTCTTTATGGGGCAGCTCCGCAGGCGCCAGGATAGCAGCCCGTATCGGTTCTCATGGGCTCCAACGATTCGGCGGAGAAAACCACCCCAAGCCCTCCACCGTCGTCATGGCCTACACCGGGCACAGCGACCACACATCCACAGAGCCAGCAACCTTTGTCGTGGTCGGGGAAGACGACGGCATTGCTCCACCGGCGACGATGGAGCGCCGGGTTGCAGCCCTGCGTTCCATCGGCACCCATGTCGAATACCGCAAGTTCCCTGGCCTCACACACGGCTTCGGTGCGGGCACCGGAACCCATGCCGCTGGATGGATCGCGGAAGCAACCAGCTTTTGGGGAAAGAACATTCCGTACAGCGGGTCGAAGGTGGGCTGGCTGCTGGCCAGCGACTCGGCGTAACGCACGAACTCGAAGCGCTCATCGACCGCGTCGCGCAGCACGTCGGCCAGATCGTTCAGATAGAGCGTGCACAGGTGCCGCGCCTTGTCCTGCACGCCCAGCGCGCCGAAGGCCCAGGCCAGCGGGTCGCCGCTGCCGTCCACATACGCGTCGAGCGCAGCAAAACGCGGGCCCTCGGGCAGCAGGCCGCGCGCGGCAATGCGGTGTGCCAGCGTGGAGTCACGCCCTTGCAGGTAGGCGATGGCCGGGCCGATGGTGCTGCGGTAGGCGTCGAACTGGTCCAGGAAAGCGTGCACGCTGCCCGAGCGCTGCTCTTCGGGCAAGGCCAGCACGCGGCGGCCACGCACGGCCTCCAGCCCGGCGGGCGTGAACAGCTTCAAGACCAGGGCCTGCGCCAGGTCTTCCTGCACCGCATTGGTGCCTCGCGAGCGCAGAAAGTCGGTGAGGTAGGCGGCGGAGGGGTAGGGCGTGTTGAGTTGCGCCATCGGAGGGATGGGGCTCAAAACGCGGAAATCGGCGGGCATGGTCACGGTGGGGTGCCCTGGTGGGGGGCGTTTCGATAGGCCGAGTGATGCGTGCGGCAGACAGAACCTGCGTACCAAAAGTCCATCAGAAAAAGTGATGAAAGATAAATTAACGTGATGAGGCGATTGAGCCATGCAAACGTGTGCATCGACGAAGGAAAAGCGCTTGAACTGAAGACGATCGCTTCATGAGCGCCACCCGCAAGGATGCACCGGAAGAGATAAGGCTAGATGCTTGATACACAAGAAAAATTCAGAAAGTGAGAGCGGCTGCGAGTGGCAGGAATTTGTTGCATTGCCAAACAAAGTACGCAAGCGGGAGGCCTGCAGGATCAACCTTACAGAATCTTGACATTTTTCCCTTGGCGGTGAAAACCCTAGGAGGCGCCTTGGAGATGGGGCTCGGGATTCCCGGATGGACAGGGTAGGGGCTGGAACCTAACGTAAACAACCTGAGAGGAAGAAAGAACACTCGGGAAACCCCATGCGGGGGATGCACGTAATGAATAAGTCGTGAAGGTGAGGTGTGATGTCGCCCCAATCTGGTGCAACAAATTCTTACTTTTTGGCATGCCTGTTGCTAATTAATTTTTAATGAACGCCATCCTGCCCGTGCCGTCAGCCCAGAGGCCCCTGATTCTGTCCACAGCCCTGTCCCTGCTGGCAGGCTGCGGCGCCAACACCGACGGTGCAGGCTCCGCCACCGCAACGACTAAGCCCCCCCCAACGCGGCGCGGACCGAGACCCGGACCGTGTCCACCTGGCCGGGCAGCGTCGCGACGGCCTTCAGTCCTGCTTGGGGCCGTGGCGGTAACGGCGCCGTGATGACCGGACTGAAAAATCATGATGGCCCATTGCGCGAGCCCGATGCGAAATACACCATTTTCGATACCGAATCCACTGCCGATCTGAAGCCAGCCTTGACTATTTCCCCCCTCCCTTTGCCGCATAACCAGCGGTCAAGATATTAATGTGTCTCCAAGATGAATCAGGAGTGTTTATGAAAAAAATGCGCCAATATTTGGCATTGGTCGTGGCTGTGGTTTTATCGGCCACCTCAGGTGTTGCCTCGGCATGGAACCGAACCGATGTAGGCCCGGTCATACCAGGCGATGGAACCTATGCGCTGGGTTCCGACCTTCAAGCATCCAATACATGGGATGACTGGTATTGGCGCGGAAAGAATCACAATATGTCGATGTATTGCTCATCCAATGCCATCGACTGCACCTACAGTTTGGGGAGAACTGTTACTTCTTCGTATTCCCACTTGCAAGGAACTTCTGTGGCGATCGGGTTGGGTGTGAACATCATGGCATTCACGGCCCAATATCAACACGCAACCACAAAAACCCATCAAAAAACGAAGTCATCAACCGATAGCTTCTCAAACGGTGTTACTTTCAAGGGGGGATTCTATTGCAATCCAGTAAAGGTGGCGGTGCGCCGCTGGAAGCGCGGTAGCTTCAATGGTGCTTGGTTCCGTACCGGGTGGATCAGTGGCGGGGGAAATAACACAGTCTACGACTGGAAGTGGAAAAAGCATGGATATTGGACTGCCAACGTAGCCGAATGGCACTACATCACTTTCCAGATCGCGAGATCCATCTGATCTGCCTTGATCCTTGTTCATAAAACCAATCAAAATCGAACTCTACCATGACAAAATTTGTTAAATCTGTGATTGCAGTGGCAGCCCTTGCGGCAAGTATCGCACCCACCATTGCCGCTGCGCACGATGTGTGGATTTGCGGAGGTAAGCAGAACCTCGCATTCGGCGGCAAGTATGGAAACTCAAGCACGCCACACAAATGGTGGACCACTCGCATACATGGTCTCAACCAAGCCTCCAGCGTCTGGCATGACTGGACATGGCGTGGCAAATCGCAAGGTTTGGTGCAGTTCTGTTCTGCGGGCTCGAGTTGGTGCACATTCACCTGGAGTGGTTCCAAGACGGTGAGTTATACCCACAGCACTGGCACCAGCGTGGGTTTTGACCTCGCCTTTGGTGCCCAAGAGGCGGGCAAGAGGTGGTTGCAAACTGAAACCTGGTCTCAGTCGACCACGCAATCGTGGGCAGCAAATGCGCGTTTTGCTCCCGGCATGTGGGCGGAACCTGTGATTGCCGTGGCCCGCCGCTGGAAGCAAGGGTATTTCGCAGGCTTCCATGTTCCCCAGCAGCAAGTCCGTTGGGATGAATGTGGCAATAATGGTTTGGCTTGGGCGTACAACTGGGATGGCGAAAGACGAGATGGTCGGTGGGTTGCAAATGCGGCTGAATACACCTTCAAGATATTCCACGTAACGCCTGATCGCAACAGACTCTGATCGGTTTTTTGCAATATTGAAGATTGCATGTGCATTCTTAATATTCTGTGAATGGGTCGCCCCAAGATCTGAGCAAACTTCGGATCTTGGGGCTGTGTGCATGCCCATTTTTTTGTTTTTTCCATTCTTCCTTCTTCCTATCATCAAATGAGAATCCAATCGTTCTTTTCAGTGCTTGCCGCTTGTGCAGCGCTGGCCGCGTGCAGTGCCAAGACGGAAGAACAAGTGGGCACCGGCAGCCAACCGAAGACTGCTGCGAAAGCCAGTGGTGTGGAAGATAATTTGTTGACGGATGCGCAGATGGACGCTCTGCGCCAATCGCGCACCGTGGCGGTTGTATTCAAGGCGGCGGCAGGCAGCAGCGGCAGCGGTGAAGTCATGAAGGAGCTCAAGGCCCTCGGCGGTCCATTGCGGGAGCCCAATCTTGATTACGATGTTTACGATCCACAAAGCAACCTCGGTCCAAAGGAATTGAAACAAGAGATTGCGAGCAGTTTGGACAGGGATCGCCAGGTTCTTGTCGACAACGGTGGCACGCCTGAGTCGCGGGCGTTGGCGGCCGACATCGTGTTTGAAACCACGGGAGGCGCGATACCCGATGCGGCTGGAACGATCATTCGAAAGGCTCCCGAGGACAAAGGGGGGGGCTATATGCTCATCCCCATCTACAGCAAGGCGGATGTTGAAGCGCAAGTGACCCAGGGTCTCATTCCCAATGCCGCAGAGCAGACGAACTCCATAGAGAATTTCTTTTTTGAACCCGCTGGCAAATAGCCATCCGCGCGATGGCGTGTGTGGTCTGGTCGCGCGGTGCCTGTTCAATGGCCGTTGGAGAGTTTGAATGCACTGGAATTTTCATGGCCTCCTCCGGTTGCATGGTCGGCTGGGTTGGTCTCCCCATGACGGCTTGTCGTGGGCGGTGCAAGGCCTGGCCTGCATGGCCGTGGCCTGGATCCTTGCCCAATCTGTCTGGTGGCTGGCAACGCCTGGCGGCACGGTTCTGCCAGCCAAAGCATCGTCCACACTGTTGGAGCAGAGCCATCGTGTGACGGCGCGCCACTTTTTCGACGTGGAAGCTGCGCAGCAGCCCGCCAGCGACGATGGCGAAAACGCACCTCCCGGCGGCATTGATCCCCGCTGGCGATTGCTGGGCACGTATGTGAACGCCGGCGGTGGCAGCCGCGCCTTGCTCGCCCTGGAAGGCAGTGCCGAGGTGGTGGTTGCCCAGATCGGGGACCAACTGCCGTCCGGCCACACCGTGGTGGATGTGCTGTCTGAACGTATCGTGCTGGACAAAAACGCACAGCGCGGCGAGTTGACTCTGAGGCCTGCGGCCCAAGACGGGCGAGGGCAGGAGCCGCCCGGGAACCCCTTCGGGTTTTCCCCTCCGCCGCCAGAGGGGGCAGCCCCGTTTAACAAGGATTCCCGATGAATTTTCGCAAGTTGCTTTGTGGCGCAGGCCTGGGTTTGTGGTGTCTGAGCGCGCTGGCCAACGACGATGCGGTCACGCTCAATCTGGCCAACGCAGAGATATCGGGGGTGTTGAAATTCGCCTCCGAGCTCACCGGCAAGATGTTCATCCTGGACCCGAAGGTCAAGGGCAATGTGAACGTGGTGTCGGCGGCGCCCATGCCGCGCTCGCTGGTGTACCCCACCCTGGTCGCCGCTCTGAGGCTGCAGGGGTTTGCCGCGGTGGACGATGGCAAGGTGGTGCGCATCCTGCCGGAGGCCGACGCGCGTCAGCAGTCCGTGGGCCTGGGTCCGGGGGACGGCCTGTCGGGGCGCGACACCATCACGACGCGGATGTTCCAGTTGAAGTACGAGGCGGCCCAGGCCGTGGGGGCGGCGATCAAGCCTTTGCTGAACAACGCCGCCACCGTCGTCGCCTCCACGGCCAACAACACGCTGGTGGTCACCGACTATGCGCAGAACCTGAAACGGCTGGAGGTGGTGCTGGGGGCCATCGACGTGCCGGGCATGGGCCTTCCGGCGATGGTGCCCCTGAGCTACGCCACGGCTACCGAGCTGGCCCCCATCATCCAGAACCTGATGACCGATGGCCCGGCACAGCCAGGCGCTGGCTCAGGCGCAGCCGCGGCGGGCGGCGCTTCGGCGGGCAACGCGGTGGCGGGTGACGGGTTTGCCGTGTACGCCGAGCCGCACAGCAACAGCCTGCTGATCCGCAGCAGTTCGCCGGGCAAGCTGCTGCGGGCGCAACAGCTCATCAAGCAGGTGGACCGCCCGGAGGCCGGCGGCAACATCGAGGTGATCTACCTGAAGAACGCGGTGGCCAGCGAGGTGGCGCAGATGCTGCGGGCGGTTCTGTCCGCCGACCAGAGCACCGCCAAGGCGGCGGGTTCCTTGTCGGGGGAGAGCAACGCCAGCTCGGCGCTGAGCGCGAACCGACAGTCTGGCCTGACCTCCGGTGGCAACACGGGGGGCAACACCTCCTCCGCTGCGGGCGCCTCGGGCGCCAGCAGCAGCGGCGGTGGCGGTGGCTGGCAAACCGCCGGTGGGCTGGTGCAGGGCAGCTACGTCCAGGCGGACGTGGCCAACAACGCCATCCTGATCAGTGCGCCCAACATCGTGATCGAGCGGCTGCGCAAGGTCATCCGGCAGATGGATCTGCGCCGCGCTCAGGTCTATGTGGAGGCCCTGATTGCGGAGGTGAGCAGCGACACGGCGGCGCAGTTCGGCTTCCAGTGGCAGGCCCTGGGCGGCCTGGACAAAGCGGTTGACGGCACCCGCTTGGTGGGCGGCACCAGTTTCCCCGCCGCCAATACCGGCATCCTGAACATGGCCAAGACCCCGACGGGGGCCGGGGCGGGCCTGAGCCTGGGTGTGGCCAACGGGACCATCACCCTGCCCAATGGAGACATCATCACCAACCTGCTGGCCCTGGCCACGTTTCTGGAGACCTCCAACAGCGGCAACATCCTGTCCACACCCAACCTGATGACGCTGGACAACCAGGAGGCGCAGATCATGATCGGGCAGGACGTCCCGATCGTCACCGGCAGCTATTCGTCGACCGCGTCGTCGGCCACGGTCACGCCGTTCCAGACCTTCGATCGGCGCAAGGTGGGGCTGTCCCTGCGCATCCTGCCCCAGGTGTCCGAAGGGGGCATGGTCCGCATGAAGATCATCCAGGAGGCCTCTTCCGTGGTGCCGAGCTCGCTGAGCAACGCCTCGGGCCCGACCATCAACACCCGCACCATTGAAACGGCGGTGCAGGTGCAGGACGGCGGCCTGATCGTGCTGGGCGGCCTGTTGCAGGACAGCCTGAGCGACGTGGAAAACAAGGTGCCCGGTCTGGGCGACGTGCCGCTGCTCGGCGGCTTGTTCCGCCACACCAGCAAGGCGCGCACCAAGACCAACCTGCTGGTGTTCATCCGCCCCAAGACCTTGCGCTCCGCCGAGGCGGATGCAGCCCTGTCCATGGACCGGTACGCCTACATCCAGGGGTTGCAGAAGGCGGCCAATGAGGCGGTCAAACAGGAAGCCGGCCCCTTGCTGAGCCCGATGGGCCTGAAAACCAGTACCTCGCTCAGCACGGTGCCCGCGCAAGCCGCCCCCGCGGCGGAGCCCGCCGCGCCCATGACCGAGTCGAGGTAGCCGATGGCGGCACTGACTGCGTTGGCCGCTGGCCGCATTCCGTACCTGTTCGCGCGTCGCCATGGGGTGCTGCTGCATCCCGCCGAGGGCGGCGATCCGGTGCTGTGGGTGTGCAAAGGCACCCCCGTGGCGGCCCTGGCCGAAGTCCGCCGCGCGGTGGGGCCGCAGGTGCCGGTGCGGGTGGTGCCCGACGACGAGTTCTCCCAGGCGTTGACCTCGGTGTACGCCGATGGCGCGGACAGCGCCGCGTCCATCGTGGACACCGCGGGCCAGGAGGTGAACCTGGACCAACTGGTCAACGACCTGCCACCGGTGGAAGACCTGCTGGCCAGCGATGGCGACGCGCCGGTGATCCGCCTGATCAACGCACTGATCGCCCAGGCTGTGCGCGAGGGCGCGTCGGACATCCACATCGAGCCCGAGGAGCAGCGCACCGTGGTGCGCATGCGCCGCGACGGCGAGCTGGTGGAGGTGCTGGCGCCCCACCGCGCGCTGCACGCGGCCATGTCCTCGCGCATCAAGATCCTGGCGCAGCTGGACATTGCCGAAAAGCGGTTGCCGCAAGACGGCCGCATCGCCATCCGGCTGGCGGGCAAGACGGTGGACGTGCGGGTGTCCACGGTGCCCACGTCGCACGGCGAGCGGGTGGTGATGCGCCTGCTGGACAAGGACCCCAAGCGCATGGACCTGGCCGTGCTGGGCATGGCGCCCGACACGCTGGCCAGCTTTGACACCGCCATCCACGCGCCGCACGGCATCGTGCTGGTGACCGGCCCCACCGGTTCGGGCAAGACCACCACGCTCTACGGAGCGTTGATGCGCATGAACTCGCGCAACCGCAACATCATGACGGTGGAAGACCCGGTCGAATACGACCTGGCGGGCATCGGGCAGGTGCAGATCCATTCGCGCATCGACATGACGTTTGCGCGCGCCTTGCGTGCCCTGCTGCGGCAAGACCCGGACGTGGTGATGATCGGCGAGATCCGCGACCTGGAAACCGCGCAGATCGCCATCCAGGCCAGCCTGACGGGCCACCTGGTGCTGGCCACGGTGCACACCAACGACTCGGTCAGTGCCATCACCCGACTGGTGGACATGGGGGTGGAGCCGTTCCTGCTGGCGTCCAGCCTGATCGGGGTGCTGGCGCAGCGCCTGGTGCGCCAGTTGTGCCCGCATTGCAAGGAGCCTGATCCGGTGTACGCGGATGCCGTCAGCGAAGAGCAGGGCCGCCCATTCCGGCCGCGCGGCTGCCCGGCGTGCCGGGGCACCGGCTATTCGGGGCGGTTGGGCATTTACGAATGGTTGAGCATGGACGACCGGCTGCGCCGCCTGGTCCATGACGGCGCGGGCGAGCACGTGCTGCGCGACAGCGCGCGTGAGCACAATGGATTGCGCCTGCTGCAGGAAGACGGGCAGCGCTGGGTGCGCGCGGGCGTGACTTCGGTCGATGAGCTGATGCGCGTGGCTGGGGACCGATGAAAACCTTCCGCTATCAGGCCATCGATGCGTCCGGGGCCCGGGTCGAGGGTTCCCAGGAGGCCGACAGCGCCGCCCAGCTGCGCACCAGCCTGCGGGAAAAGGGGCTGCTGCCGGTGTCGGTGGACGAGGCCAGCGCCCACGCGTCCGCGGCCAGCGGACGCCGTGGCCGCATTCCGCCGCGCGCCTTGTTTCTGCTGACGCAGCAATGGGCATCGCTGTTGCGGGCCGGGCTGAACGTGGACGCTTCGCTGGTCACGCTGGCCGGTCAGGTGGACAAGCCCGCGCATGGCTTGATCATCAACGCGGTGCGCAACGAGGTCCGCGCGGGCCAGAGCCTGGCCAGCGCCTTGTCCATGCACCCGCGCACTTTTCCGCCGCTGTACATCGCCCTGATCAAGGCCGGCGAGACGGCGGGCGAGCTCAGCGAGGTGATGTCGCGCCTAGCCGATTACCTGGCCGAGAGCCAGTCGCTCCGCAGCAAGACGCTGGAGGCCATGATCTACCCGCTGGTCATGCTGGTGGTGGCCCTGACCGTGGTGGGCGTGCTGCTGGCCTATGTGGTCCCGCAGGTGGTGACGGTGTTTGAAAACCAGCGCCAAACCCTGCCGCTGCTCACCCGCGCTTTGCTGAGCGTGAGCAGCGGCGTGCGCGACTTCGGGGGCTACGCCCTGGGCCTGGCGCTGCTGGCCGGCCTGTGGTGGCGCAACGCCATGAAGACCTACGGCTTCCGGCGCGCGGTGGACGTGCGGCTGCTGCGGGTCCCCGTGCTGGGCAAGCTGCTGCGCAGTGCCGACACCGCGCGGTTTGCCAGCACCCTGGCCATTCTGGTGCGCAGCGGCGTGCCGCTGCTGCTGGCCCTGGAGGCGGGCAAGGCCTTGCTGGAGCGCCTGCCGCTCAAGGAGATCGTGGCCGCGGCGCTCCAGGAGGTGAACGCTGGCAAGGGCCTGAGCCGGGCGCTGCGACACAAGGACGGTTTTCCGCCGCTGCTGATCAACCTGATCGCCAGCGGCGAGCAAAGCGGGCAACTGGCCGAGATGCTGGCCCAGGCCGCCCGGCTGGAGCAGCTGTCGCTGGAACACGACGTGGCCATCCTGATCCGGCTGCTGGAGCCGCTGATGATCCTGGTGATGGGCGGCATGGTCCTGATGATCGTTCTGGCCATCCTGCAGCCCATCTTCAACATCAACCAGGTGCTGATGTGAAGCACCCCCTGCGGCGCTTCGCGCCTTCCCCCTCTCTCGCTTCGCGGGAGGGGGACGCCATCTGCGGCCCGGCCAAGCCGGTTCCGCGATGGCACGGGTCTGCCCCTTCCATGAACCAGCGCGGTTTCACGCTGATCGAGCTGCTGGTGGTGGTGGTCATCCTGGGGGTGATGCTGGCCATGGCGATGCCCGATACCCGCAGCGCGGCGGCGGTGCAGCGGCAGGTTTCCACGGAGAAGTTCGTGGCCACCCTGGAAGCGGCCATGTTCGCCAGCGTGATCGGCGGCCAGCACCTGCGAATGGTGTCCGACGGACGCCGCTACCACTTCGAGAAGCGCCAGACCGATGGCACTTGGCTTCGCCCCAACGATGCTGCCGCGCTGCGGGCGGGCCAACTGGCCGACGATGTCCGCATCGAACAGGCCTGGGTGGACAACAAGGCGTTGCAGCCGCCGCTGCGCATCGAGTTCATCGGGGCCACGCCACCGCTGCTGCGCATCCGGTTGCGCGACGGGCAGCGGCTGGTCCGGCTCGACACCACGGCTTCGGGCGCGGTGGTGCAAACGGTGGAGCCAGGGCACTGAATGCGACACCGAAGCTTGAACCGTACCGGGTCGTCTGGCGGCCCCAGAGGCGTCCAGGGCATCAGTCTGCTGGAGGTGCTGGTGGCCTTGCTGGTGCTCAGCATCGGCCTGATCGCGGCTGTGCGGGCCACGGGGCTGACGGCGGCCAACGCCTTGCGCCTGCGCACCCAGATGTGTGCCGACTGGGTGGGGCAGAACCGGCTCGAACTGCACCATGCGCGCGCCAGCTGGCTGGAGGTGGGCATACGGCCCGCGCAGGCCGAACGCCAGTGCGGGCAGGATTTTGTCGTCGTCGAAGAGGTGAGCGAAACACCCAGCCCGCTGGCGCGCAAGATGGACGTGCATGTGTCGCTGAAAGACGACCCGACGGCGAAGGTGGTGGTGCAGGGCTACCTGACCAACCAGGTCAGTCCACGGCCGGGAGAGCCCTTTTGACGGCCCGGCCCGGCACCCGAAGAACGACCCGAGGCATGACGCTGCTGGAAGTCATGGTCGCCATGGCCTTGCTGGCCGTGCTGGGCGTCATGGCCAGCAAGGGCTTGGCGCAGGTCATCCGGGCCCGCGACGTGGTGTACGACGAGCAGGCGCGCTGGCGCGGCATCGCCATGGCCTGGGCTCGCGTGGGGGAGGACGTCACCACCACCGTCGATGGCCTGCCCATGGAGGTTCCCCAGACCCGCTGGCAGGGCCAGGGCGCCACGGCCCACTGGGCCGTCTGGGGTGCGGCGGGCAGTGTGCTGCCGGTCCAGTACACCTTGCGCGGTGGCTCGCTGGTGCGCACGCTGGGGGCCGATCTGTCCCGTGCGCGGGACGCCGCGCCGGGCACGGGCCAGGCCGAGGCCCAGGGGCTGGAAACGCCGCTGCTCGGCGGCGTGCGGGCCATGACCGTGTCTTTCCTGGACGGCCAGGGCGAATGGCACGACCGCTGGCCGCTCGAAGGCACGCCCTATGCCCGGCCCCATGCCTTGCGCATGGTCCTGGCGTTGGAAGACGGGCGCGACGTCACACGGATCTATGCCTTGCCATGAGCATCCGCGCCCCGGCCTCTCCCCGTCGTCAGCAAGGCGTTGCCTTGCTGATGGCGCTGCTGCTGGTGGCGGTGGTCACCGTGCTGGCGTCGGCCATTCTCTGGCGTGTCGATATCTGGGTCACGCAGGTGAAGGTGCTGCGCGAGGCGCGCCAGGCGCACCGGCTGGTGATGGGGGGCGTGGACTGGGCCCGTTCGGTCCTGTACGAACGCCAGCACCAGCGCATCCGCAAGGACTACCTGGGCGAGGCCTGGTCCACCCGGGTGCCCCCCATCCCGGTGGCCGGGGGCGAGATCAGCGGCCAGATGTTTGACGAACAATCCCGCTTCAACATGGCCTGGCTGCTGGCGGGCGACCCCTACGCCTGGGAGCAGTACGAACGCCTGTTGCGGGCACTGGAGCTGCCGCCCGCGCTGGCGGGCGCCCTGAAATCGAAACTGTCCGGGAAGGTGTCGGAGCGCGTGCGCTACATGGGCCCCGCCAGCCTGGAAGGCGTTCCCGGCTACACCCCGGAAGTGATCGAAAAACTGGGCAAGTACATCACCCTGCTGCCCAACGCCCATTCAAAACTGAACGTGAACACCGCCCCGCTGGAGCTGATCTACGCCATCGTGCCCGGCCTCAGTTTCGAGCAGGCCAAAGCGATTTTTGACCGGCGCGCCGCAGCGCCCTTCAACCACACGCCCGACTTCTACACCTTGCTCAGTGGTGAGGTCCGAGATGCCTTCCGGACCGATTCCATTTCGGTCCGCAGCGATTTCTTCAGGGTGGAAGTGCACGCCACCTTCGAGCAGGGGCGGGCTTCTGCGGTCGCCCTGCTGAAGCGAAAACCCGGGGCCTGGCCCGATGTTGTTTGGATGAAGCGCCCATGAGTCGAACTCTGTATCTCTATACCGATGCGGGCTGGCCGCATCAACACCTGGACTGTCCTTGGAGCCTGGTCGAAGGGGAGCGCCTCGTCAGCTCCGGACGAGATGTGCCCAGGCGGTGGCCCCAGGCCACCGAGCACGTCGCCATCCTGTCCCCGGAGCAACTGGTCTACCACCCGGTGAAACTGCCCCCGGGGGTGAGCTGGAAAGACGCCACGGCGGTTGCCATGGCGCTGGAAGACCGGCTGATGGACGACCTGGGCCGCGTGGTCGTGATTCCGCTGCGCCAACAGGGCAAAGAGCATGGCGAAGAGGTGGTCTGCTGCACCTTGCAGCGCCAGCGGCTGGAGCAACTGCTGGCCAGCATGCGCGAGCTGGGCCGACCGCTGGTGCGCGTGGAGTCGCTGGCCGAAAAGCTGCCTGCCGCCCCGGGCGAATGGCGGATTTTCCAGAACGAAGACGGCCAGCTGTGGCTGCACGATGGCAGGGTGGCCCTGGAGCTGGACATGCCCGTCGACGGCGCGCTTCCCGTGGCGCTGGCCTTGCACCGGGCGCAAGCCCCGGGCCAGCCACCGGCGCGCGTGGTGCTGCACGGCGTGGAGCCCACGCTGTTCGAGGGGCTGGAAGGCGAGTGGGGGATTCCCGTCCAGCGCGCGGCGGCGCTGGACTGGCGCAGCACTTTGTCGCAGCCCAGCCCCAACCTGCTGGTGGGCGACTGGATGCCCCGGCGCAAGCTCCTGTCCGAGCCTGCGTTCAGGACCGCGCTGCTCGTGATCGCGGTCTGCGTGGCCTTCCAGATGCTGGCGGCCTTGGCGGGTCTGGGCCACACCTGGTGGTCTATTCGTCAGGTTAGAGGCGAGCAACTGGCCTTCTGGCAGGAGGTGAGCGGCAGCGCCGACCAGACCGACAAACCCGCCCGCCAGTTGCACCAGATGTGGCAGGCCGCGCGTGCGCGCGTGGGCGAGTCGCGGCCGGACGAATTCGTGCCGGTGCTGGCCGCGCTGGCGCAACAGCTGGCCCAGGCCCGGCTGGAGAGCCTGGACTATGAGCAGGGCCGCCTGATTCTGGTCTGGAGCGGCACCCAGCAGGACGCCAGCGCCCTGGAGGCCGGCATGCTGCAGCGCGGCTACACCGCCATCACCCAATCGGTCAACAACGGCATCGTCACCACGGCGCTGGTGGCCAAGGAACAACCATGAACCAACTGCAATCCTGGTGGAAGGGCTTGTCCCAGCGAGATCAGCGCCTGTTCGCGGTCTGGCTGGCCGGCATGGCCGTGGCGGCGCTGGTCTGGTCCTGGTCCGCGTTGGCGGCGGCCCAGGATCGGGCCCAGACCCAACTGGCGACCGAATGGAAAGTCCTGGGCAACATGCGCGTTCAGGCCGACGAATGGCAGCAGCTCAGACAACGGCCTGCGGCGGGCGGCAACGTAAGAGGCGTCAATGTGACGGCGGTGACCGATTCCATTGCCAAATTTGGCCTGTCCCCCGAGATCCTTCAGACCCTGGACACCGAGAACCAGGTGGCCCTGCAGGGCATGGTTCCGTTTGACAAGTGGGTGGAATGGGTGGCCTTCGCGCAGAAAGACATGCGCCTGATCGTGCAGAAGGCCAAAGCCACTCGGACCGACTTGCCGGGCATGGTCGAAATCCAGGCCTTGCTGGAACTGGGAAAGGACGAGCGGTGAAGCGTCTCCATCTGATCGCCATCACGGGCCTGTTGACCCTGGTGTTCATCGTGTGGCAGGCACCGGCCAGCCTCATCGGCCTGGCGCTGCAACAGGCTTCCCACCACACGTGGGACCTGGCCGACGCCAACGGCACGCTCTGGAACGGGCGCGGGGTGATCACGACGGGCCAGCGGGACAAGGACCCGCGTCCGGTGTCCCTGCCGCCCATGGGCTGGAAACTGGTCGGCTTCCAGGAGGGCGGCCTGCTGTTCCAGATGCAGGCCCATGGGCAAGCCATCGGCCATCTGCAGGTGGGCCTGGGTGGATGGAGGACCCAGCTGCGCGAGCTCGGCCTGGAAGCCCGGGACCTCACTCCCGTGTTGCCTGGCTTGCTGAGCAAGGGCGACTGGCAGGGATTCTTGAACTTTCACCAGATGTCGGCACAGGGCAGTTGGCGCTCCGTCCAGACCGCCGAGGTGGACGTGGAATGGCTCCATGCGGCGACCGGTCTGATTCCCCAGGGTGAGCTGGGCTCGTTTGTGTTGAAGGGCCACACGGAAAATGCCGGCGTGAGTTTCTCGATCACCAGCCAGGACGGCCCCCTGGTGATTGCCGGCCAGGGCAGCCACTCCCGCCAGCAAGGGTTTCAATTCACCGGCGAGCTCACCGACAACGCCGGTCTGGCCAGCCAGTTCCCGGGGTTTCTCAGCGCCTACCTGCAACCCGCCGGGGCCCCCAACCGTTACACCCTGCACATCTCTCAACTGGATCTTTGAACAAGGACCGATTCACATGCCACGCATCCACAAAAGCAGCGGTTTCACGCTGATCGAAATTCTGGTCGTCATCACCATCCTGGGCATTCTTGGCGCACTCGTGATTCCTAAAATCATGGACCGCCCCAACGATGCGCGGGTGGCTGCCGCCAAACAGCAAGTGGCCGACATCGTGCAGGCCCTGAATCTGTACAAGCTGGACTCCGGGGCCTACCCCAGCTCCAGCCAGGGCCTGGTGGCATTGGCTCAGAAGCCCAGCAGCGGCAAGATTCCGACCAACTGGCGCCCCTACATGGACAAGATCCCCAAGGACGCGTGGGGCAACGAACTGCAGTACCGCGCCCCGGGCCTGCACGGTGAAATCGACGTCTTCAGCCTGGGGGCCGACGGAGAAACCGGGGGTGAGGGTTACAACGCGGACATTGGCAGCTGGATGGATTGACGGGCTTCGTGAAGTTCCATGCAATTCCGCATGGAGTCAGTTTCGGGCTGAAATGGGTCGCCGTTCTTAAAATGCGCACGGAAATGCCTCGCCCCAGGATGAGAAAAATCCAATGAAGACAATAACTTAAGCCTGTTTCTGCGGTTTTTTACATGAACCCCTGCCGACCCTCTGAAAAGGGTCTCATGTGGGGGCAATCCACCGCACTTAAGCGGCCCGCTTGTATGGCAGGCGTTTCCAGACCAATATCTTAAGACCCATAAACTGGAGTCGTTGTCATCGAAACCGGCAAACTTCCAGTCACCGTCCAAGGGCAGAGGCTGGCCCGACCGTCGCTGATCGGGCCAGCACAGGCCCTTAACGCAGGCGCAGCTTCAGCTCTTCGCCGGCCTGGTGCAGCGCGGCGCGCGTGGTCGGCAGATCGGACAGCACGTTGAGCAGGCCGAAGTCGTGGATCATGCCGTTGTAGCGGGTCGCGACGACGTTCACGCCGGCAGCATCCAGCTTGCGTGCATAGGCTTCACCCTCGTCACGCAGCACATCCTTCTCCGCGGTCTGCACCAGGGTGGGCGGCAGGCCTTTGAGCTGCTCCGGCGTGGCCAGCAGCGGCGAGGTGTAGATCTCCTGGCGCTGCTTGGGGTCGGTGGTGTAGGCGTCCCAGAACCACTTCATTAAACCCTTGGTCAGGAAGTGGTCGTTGGCGAATTCGTTGTACGACGCGTTCTCGAGGTTGGCGTGGGTGACGGGCCAGAACAGCACCTGCGAACGCAGCGCCGGTGTGCCCTTGGCCTTGGCCATCAGCGCCACCACCGTGGCCATGTTGCCGCCCACGCTGTTGCCCGCGATGGCCAGCCGCTTGCCGTCCACATTGATCTGTGCGCCGTTCTCGGCCACCCACTTGGTCGCGGCGTAGATCTCGTTGATGGCGACCGGGTAACGTGCCTCGGGCGACGGCGTGTAGTTCACGAACACGCCCACCGCGCCGGAATCGGCCACCAGGTCGCGGACAAAGCGCTCGTGGGTCGGGAAGTCGCCCAGGATCCAGCCGCCGCCGTGCACGAAGATGAATGCAGGCAGCACGCCCTTGACGCCGGCCGGCCGCACGATGTTGAGCACGATCTGCTTGCCGTCGACGGTGATGGTCTTCTCGCTCACGTCGGCGGCGGGCAGCTTGGCGCCCTTTTGCGCGCCGACGAGCACCTGGCGTGCATCGGCAGGCGACAGCGTTTCAAGCGGTTGGCCGCCGCCCTTGGCCAGCGCTTCGAGGAAGGCCTGGGTGTTGCGTTCGACACCGGGGCTGCCGGCGGCGAAGCTCATTTGGGCGGCCAGGGCGATGGCGGTGGCAGCGGCGAATTTGACTTTGCGGTTCATGGTGATTTCCTTGGGATGGCAGGGTAAAAATGGGGAGCGGGCTCAGACGATCGTCAAGGTCACGTCGATGTTTCCGCGGGTGGCGTTGGAGTACGGGCAGACGGTGTGGGCCTTTTGCACGAGTTGTTCGGCGACCGCGCGGTCCAGGCCCGGCAGGGAGATCTTCAGTTCGACCTCGATGCCGAAGCCGTTGGGGATGGCGCCGATGCCCACGAAGCCTTCGATGACCGTGTCAGCCGGCATGGCCAGCTTCTCGCGGCTGGCGACGAACTTCATGGCGCCCAGGAAGCAGGCGCTGTAGCCGGCGGCAAACAGCTGCTCCGGGTTGGCGCCGGCCCCGCCTGCGCCACCCAGTTCCTTGGGGGTGGTCAGCTTGAACTCGAGGTCCCCGGCGGGGACCATGGCACGGCCGTCTCGGCCGCCGGTGGCGATGGCGTGGGCTTGGTAGAGAACTTGTTCGATCGACATGGTGTATTTCCTTTGGGGCGGGTGGGTTTCGGTAATGCCGTTTGGCAAGAACGAACTGTACGCCGCTGAAAATACGATAAGCTAAGGATAATATTGATTACTTGTCCCATAGTCTCAATATGTCAGAAACCTGTACCGACCGCCTAGATGCCTTGCTGAGCCATTTCCCGGTTCGCGCGCACATGTTTCACTCCGGCGCCCTGTGCGGCATCACGGATTTCTCATCGCCGGGCGACAGCGGCCAGATGCATCTGCTCAAAGTGGGAAGCATGGAGATCGTCCATCCGGGGCGCCCCACACTTCAGGTGGACGTTCCCAGCCTGTTGCTCTATCCGCGCCCGGTGGCCCGACGTTTCGTCACCGACGCCCAGCGGGGCGCCGACCTGGCGTGCGCGGAGCTTCACTTCGATGGCGGTGCCGCCAACCCCATCATGGGCGCGCTGCCCGATGTCATCTGCCTGCCGCTACAGAGCATCGCGGGCGCCGATCAGACGCTGCTGCTGCTCTTCGAAGAGGCGTTTGGCAACAACTGCGGCCGGCACGCGCTGGTCGATCGGTTGTTCGAGGTGGTGTTGATCCAGGTGTTGCGCCATCTGATGGAAACCAACCAGATGAGCGGCGGCATGCTGGCCGGTTTGTCGCATCCCAAGCTGCGCAAGGCCCTGGTGTCGATGCACGAACAACCGCAGCAGGACTGGTCGCTGGAGTCCTTGGCCAGCCTATCAAGCATGTCGCGCAGTGTGTTCGCCGCCGCCTTCCGCAGGGCGGTGGGTTGTACCCCCGGCGCCTACTTGCAGGCTTGGCGGGTCAAGCTGGCGCAGCAGGCCTTGCGCCAGGGGAAATCTTTGAAGCTGATCGCAGACGAGGTGGGCTACAGCGGTGAAGCGGCGTTGTCGCGGGCATTCAAGGCGCAATGCGGCATGGCTCCACGCGAATGGAGACAGCAGAGGGATCCTGGGTGATGTCTCTGCACCGGCGCAACATCGTATCAAACAGCGGGAACAGCGTGTGTGCCGCAGGCTGCGCTCAACTGGCATGCCATTCCTGCCAAAGCCAGCGGCGCCTACAGCTTCATCACCCGGGACGACGGCCAGAGGTATTGGGAACATACGAAGCGCCCGCTCTACCGATTCGAAAACGACAAGAAGCCTGGCGACCAGATCAGCGACGGCAAGCGCAGCACATAACACGTGGCCAAGCTGTGAACCGGCTGGGGTAAACGTCAATGCAGGTCGGTCTGAATCTGTTCAGCGACCACAGGGGGTTTGGGAGCCTTTGGGTGTGCCCGAGCAACGTGCCAGCAAGTGCTTGATCAGGGGTGACCTCTAGTTCGGTGTGGTTCACCCGGTTCGGACGTAAGGGGTAGCATGCGCGCCGATGGCGCCGCTGAAAAACGCGGCTCGAGTCGCGCTCCTGCGGCATGGGCCGTGTCGATGTCTCGGGCCAGGGCTTGGCGATCTTCGAGGCCGATCGAGGGGCCAGACTGTTGACGCCGACCGAAAACTGACCATCTGAAGGTGGGAGTGCCGCTTCAAAACTGACCGGGGTGTATCACGCGACTGCTGAATTTTTTGGCAGGAGCAAGCGAGGTGATCACCATGGACATGATTGGCAAGGTCAGGCGCATGAAGATGCGCGATGGGGTTTCGATCAGCGAGATCTCGAGGAAGACGGGTTTGGCCAGGAACACCGTCAAGAAGTGGCTGAAGGCGCCTGCGGCGGTCGAGCCGCGGTATGAGCGGGCGAAGAAGGTGGGCAAGTTCTCGGCGTTCGAGGCGACGCTGGTGGCGGCGCTCAAGACGGATGCCCACCGGGCACGGGATCAGTGGCGCACGGCGCTGGCGCTGTTTGTGCAGATCCAGGCCCAGGGCTACCGGGGTGGCTACAGCGCGGTGACGGACTTCATCCGGGCGTGGCGGCAGGATTGCGGCAAGGACACCACGAAGGCGTTTGTGCCGCTGAGCTTTGAACTGGGCGAGGCGTTCCAGTTTGACTGGAGCGAGGAAGGTATTGTTGTGGGCGGGGTGTACCACCAGGCGCAGGTGGCGCACCTGAAGCTGTGCGCCTCGCGCGCGTTCTGGCTGGTGGCGTACCCCAGCCAGGGGCACGAGATGCTGTTCGACCCGCACACGAGGTCGTTTGCGGCGCTCGGCGGCGTGGCCCGCCAGGGCATCTACGAATGCAAGGGACTTCCCTGTTCGTAGCGCCGGCCGGCTCGCTGCAGACCACGGTCGATGCCAGCATGTAAGTCTCTCTGTCCATCAACTCGAAGGAGATGACCATGACGATCGCCACCGTGGGAATTGATTTGGCAAAGAATGTCTTCGCCGTGCATGCCGTCAGCAAGAGCGGCCTGGTCGAACTGAAGCGACCAGAGGTGCGCCGCGCCAAGCTGCTGGAACTTGTTGCTTCCTGGCCGCCTCGCGTGATCGGCATGGAGACATGTTCGGGCGCTCACCACTGGGCGCGAGAATCAGCAGGCCGAACTGTTCGTGCACCGCGCGCGTCAGGGTTTCATCGAAGAGCGGACGGCACTGATCAACCGGATCCGAGGCCTTCTCAGCGAGTTGGGCATCGTATTGCCACAGAAGGCGGCAGTCATGCGCCATGGCGCGCACGCGGTACTCGAAGAGTTGCCGGGTTGGTGCAATACCGTTATCGGCGATCTGCTCAGCCACCTGTCGAGGCTTGACGAGCGCATTGCGGTGGAGTTGGAGTTGACCCGAGTCCGTGGACAGGTATTGGTTTGATTCTCAAACCGTGACGTCTCCCCCAAATTCCGGACTTTTCAAAACTAGAGGTACGGTTGCTTTCCGGCAAGCCCGAAGGGGCGCAAGGAGAAGCAATGAAGAGGTCGAGATTTTCAGAGGAACAGATCGCTTTCGCGCTGCGGTTGGCTGAGTCAGGCACACCGGTGGTCGATGTGTGCCGCCAGATCGGCGTGTCCGAAGCGACGTACTACACGTGGAAGAAGAAGTTTGGTGACCTGGGTGTGACCGAGCTCAAGCGCTTGAAGATGCTCGAAGACGAGAACGCTCGGCTGAAACGCATCGTGGCCGACCTGACGCTGGACAAACAGATCCTGCAGGAGGTCGTCCGAAAAAAGCTTTGAAGGCTGTCAAGCGGCGTGAGCTGGCGGCCTGGATGCAGGAGCGCTACAAGGTGAATGTGCGCAGGTCGTGCCGGCTGGCGCTGCTGCGACCATCGGTCTGGTATGCAAAGAGCGAGGCACGCGATCAGAGTGCGCTGCGCCTGCGCATCCGTGAGATCGCGATGGACCGTCCACGATTCGGTTACCTGCGCGTGCTGGTCATTCTCAAGCGGGAGGGTTGGTCCGTTGGCAAGAAGCGCGTCTATCGCCTGTACCAGCTGGAAGGATTGCAGTTGCGCATGAAGGTCAAACGCCGCAAGCGCATCAGCCTGCAGCGTGGTCGGCCAACGCCTGCCACAGGGCCGAATCAGCACTGGAGCATGGACTTCGTGCACGATCAGATGCTTGATGGACGGTCATTCCGCGTGCTCACGGTGATCGATCAGTGGAGTCGTGAGAGTGTGTCTCTAGAGGCCAACTTCCGGCTCACGGGGCGGTGCGTTGGGAAGGCCCTGGACGAGGCAGCGCTGGAGCGAGGATGGCCCAAGGCAATCACGGTGGACAACGTACTAAATGCAAGAGGTGTCCCGACAAGCGGCAACAGCATCGCTCGCCGGTCTTGCTTCGCAGATCGGCAGATGACAAAGAGCGATGAGCAGAATCGGCGACGCGGTTCCGCCGCACAGGGACGCCTCGGTTAACCATAGTGGAAACAAGATTCACGACGCCTTCGTCGTGATCTTCACCGTACCTAAAACAGCGTAGGCAGCCCAGCGGAAGGTCCGAGCATTATCTAGGGGGTCCCCGACCTACGTCGGCGCCCCGACGGCCCTGTTGAGAGGGATCGATCCGCTGGGCAAACTCTGCTCGAAGAACCGCCGGTAGGGCTGGTTCTTCTTGATGATTCCGTACGCCACGCGCGCCATCTTGGCTGCCACGGCCGTGAGCGCCTTGCGCTTGAGGTCG
Source organism: Hydrogenophaga taeniospiralis (assembly GCF_020510445.1). NCBI lineage: Bacteria > Pseudomonadati > Pseudomonadota > Betaproteobacteria > Burkholderiales > Comamonadaceae > Hydrogenophaga > Hydrogenophaga taeniospiralis. Next base: position 3,591,351 of record NZ_JAHBAG010000001.1, on the reverse strand, counting down.
GGGTCCTTGGGGTTGCTGCTGACGTATCGGTCGTACTTCTCCCGAAACGAGTTCTCGCGAGCCCGAATCGCAACGACGGCGGCCAGCCAGAACGCCAGACGCAAACGGGCGTTGCCTCGTTTGGACAGCTGTTCTCGGCCGCGCTGAACACCCGACTGGCTCTTGGCCAGGTCAAAACCGCAGTACTTCAGAAACTGCCGGTGATGACCAAACCGGCGCAGGTTGCCGGCCTCGGCAAGGATCGTCAGGGCGTTGATGGGCCCCACACCCGGCAGAGACATCAGGTTGATGTAGTCCGAATCGCTGGCCAGCAGGTCTTGCGCCTGTTCTTCGAGTTGGCGGCGCATGTCATTGAGGTGCTGATAGTGACGCAGCGTGAACAGAAAGGTCTGCACGGCGACGCTTTGTGGATCGTGTGGCAGCGCTCCGGAGTCTGCGCAGCACTCCCAGATCTCGGTGAGCTTGGCCACGCGATGCACACGGCGACCGACCACTGGTGAGGCCAGTTCGATGAACTCTTGGCAGCTGTGCTGTCGCACATGGGCCGGGGTGGGGAACTCAATCATGAACTTCACCCACCACTCGTTGCGCGTGCTGGTCCAGTACTTGTGCATCTCGGGGAAGTACAGCGGCACGTGGTGGTTGATGATGGCGTGCTGGACCTTGGTTCTGGCGCGGCTGATCTGATAGTAGGTCTTGGATAGCTCCTAGATGTCGTGGTGTCCGGCCAGCATGGGGTCGACATAGCGCTGTGTGCGCCCCTGCTTGAGCATCTCCAGGATGACTGCAGCATCTTTGGGGTCGTTCTTGTCCCATGAGTTGAACATGGCTTCGCGGAACCGGGACTGGGCTACCGATGAGATCGAGACGACCTCGAAGCCAGCGCGAAGCAATCGGTGAGCAATCGGGCGGTGGTAATCACCGGTGGGCTCCAGCGCCACCCGACAGCGACCGCCAAGGCCAACCAAGAAGTCCGTCAGGCGCTGCATGTCTGCAGCGCTGTTGGTCATGCGAAAGCGATGTCGCTGACCAGACGCGGTCTCAACAAGGACTGCGTTCCAATACCGGGCTACGTCTATTGCAACCCAGTGCAGTGCGGCGATAGGAGGGTTCGTGTCAGCCATTGGGTGGTCTCCTTCGGAAGTCAGCGATCCCAAGGATGCTTGCTGCCGACAGTGGCTGACAACCACTATGCATTTACTACGGCACGGAATTCACGTCCAAGGCGCTCGACGAATGGGCTTGGCGCCGCGGTGTGAAGCTCGACTACACCCGACCCGGGAAGCCCACGGACAACGGGTTGATCGAGTCGTTCAACGGTCGGTTGCGTGATGAGTTCCTGAACGTCAACGAGTTCATTACGATGCAGGATGCGCGGGAGAAATTGAAGGCATGGCAGCATGACTACAACCATCACCGCCCGCATGGCTCACTCGGCCACCTGACCCCGAGCGAGTTCGTCAAAAAGAGGTCAGCACAACAGCTGGAAAGCCGCCCGACTCCAGTTTAGAAATGACCGGATATGGGGGAGACGTCACGACTCCTTGAACACAAAGAATGATGTGTCCACGGAATCGGGTCAACTCCAATCTGGAATTTATCCGGTACCGGATGTGGAACCAGCCGGATACGGAAGCGGAAGGGCTGGCATGTCGCCGAGGGTTGGATTCCATCGCCAGACAGGTGCACCGCAGTCTCGCGCCGGCCCGAAAAAGTTGATCACCTTTGCCACTTCCACGCTGTGTTTCCTGTCGATGATCAAGGGGCAGGGCAGCGTGCCGCAGTCCAGCAAGCTGGCGCAGATTTCTGCCTGATCGCCCTGCGAGTTGTATCGCAGGCTCTTGACGAAGCTGCGCCCCTGCCGAACCAGCGCCCCGACCAGTTGCCGGTCCCAGCCGTCGTCCACGGGCAGCCACTGGCCGGTGGTGAGCATGGGGGACATTTCCACGATGCATGGTGTGCCGGCTTGGTCCAGCCGAATGGTGGCGACCATCAGTAGGTGCAGTTCGGACTCCATGCCCCAGAGGGTGAGTTCGCGTTCAAAACTTCTGCTCAAGCGCCGGTAGAGCACATCGTCCAGTGCGAACGCCTGGTCTGGAAGGTGTTTGATGATGGCTTTGCATCCGTAGCGGGCGGTGGCAATCTCCTTGACCTCGGCCACCATGAGCAGCAGGTGCTGGGGCTCGCCCTGTCTGGGAACGGCGCGGGCCCACAACCGTTGTCGGCGGGCTTGGATGGCGTCGCGCTGTTCCACCGCAAATACTTCCGGGATGTAGAGGCTTGCCAGCAGCGACTGCCCGTGGGTGGTTTTGTTTTCTGCGGCCTGCAGCAGGTGTCGCCGCACGGTGGCCCAGTGGCGCCGGCCATCGAACCCCGACTTCCAGTGGGTCAGTTCGGCCTGGTCCCACAGGTAGTGGAGCAGGGCGCGCAATCCGAGTTTCTGGCCCTGCGAGGCCACGCTGCTGCTGGCACCGCTCGCCGCCGGTGGCACGTGGCGGCCGGGCAGCTTGGTCATGGGGAAGTCCAGTTTGAGGGCCGTGACGCCAGTGACCGGGTTTTCAACGATGGCGGAACCCACCAGTGGGCCGAGGCCTGAGAAGTCGGCCGGTGGCTCGTAGGAAGAACAGTCGGTGGCGTGCAGGCAGCCGGTGTTGGGCATGCGCTTGATGAGATAGCCATCGCTCAGCCGCGCCACATACATCTCGACGCCAGGCGTTTCGGTCCAGCACAGGCAGCGTGGGCGCAGGTGGTGGGCGTGGGCTTTGGCGATGGCCTCATTGAAGTCGGGCATCGTCCGGTCCCAGCGTTGCCCGCCGATCTCGTAGGCGGGTACGGATTCAACGATGGTTTCCACGGCGTTGTTCAGCGTGCAGGTGCGGCCCGTTCGCGGGCGCGTTGCTGTTCAGGCTGTGGCGCGACGACAGGCCGCTGTGACGGCGCGTTCTTGTCGTAGAGCCTGACCTTGGGCACCAGGCCTTCGCGGATGCGCTGGGAGAGCTTCTCTGCCGCTGCCACCATGATGGCTTCGCGCCGTTTCTCAGGGACGCGGTTGGCCACGAGGATGGCCTCGATGGCGGCCAGCACGGTCTTGCGCCCGCCGCTGCCCCGGCCCGTGGGTTTGTTGGCGGCGCTGTTGCCTTGAGCTGCACCGGCTTCACGCGCTGGTTCGATGCGGTTGGTCAGCCGCAATTCACGCTCCACCTTGAGGCGTTCCTGGTCTTCCAGATTGGGCTCGTAGCCATGAGCTTTCACACCACGTGCGGCCGCTTCGAGCCAGACCATGCGCCGGAAGTCCTGACTGCCGGTCACCCGCAGGGACTGCCAGTTGCGGGCTTCGGCCACATCGACCATGGAGCGCGCGACCGATGGGCTGTTGGTGTCGGTGGCCAGGCGGAAGGTGGATTCGGTAAAGGCGACGCGCGAGGTGTCTCCCTTGAAACGGTATTCGGTCAGGCCGATGCTCAGGTCGCCCATAGTGACCGGGGCGCGTTTGATGATGTAGCGGTCGGTCAGTGCTGCCTGTAGTCGGGCCACCAGCGCTTCGCGTTCGGCCTGGATGTCGAGCCGCGCAGATGCCTCAAAGGGTGCAGCTTCAGGTGCGGCTTTCTCTGGGGGATTGGTGGGGGACGGGCGTTGGGGCTCGAGCGGTTCTTCTCGCTGCCATTGCCCCTCCACCTTGTGAACGAACGACTTCTGGTCCCTTGCGTCCAGCACCACGAAACGGTTGGCGCCGAGCTGATCGGCTTTGGCCGTCATGTCCTGGTAGCGCTCGCTGCGGTAGGTGAGGTCGGTAAACGGGTCGCGCAGTTCGTACCGTTCGCCCGGTTCTGGCTCGGGCGTCTGGAAGGTCCGGATGGCGACCTGGGCACGGTCGGCGGGTTCCACCGTGCCACCCGCAGATGTGGGTGCATCCGATACAGACTGATCCGCGCGGCGGGAGGGTGCGGCTTTCTCGTCCATGGGGTTCTCCTTCGGTGGTGGGTTCAGATGGCTACGGTTTAGGGCTGAGGCGTTGCCAAAGCCTGTGTGGACAAGGGGAGGGTGCGGTACACCTCGATCTCGACCCGGCGGTTGAGCTGGCGACCCTGTGGGTTGCGGTTGTCGGCCACGTAGTCACCGCTGGGTTGGTGGGTGGCGCGGATGCGCGTGGGGTCCACCCCGGCTGCGATCAGGTAGTCGCGCACCGCGTTGGCCCTGGCCTGGGCAATGCGGCTCTCAACGGATGAGTCGCTGAGGCCGTCGGTACGGCCCCGCAACACCACCAGCGGTGCGGCCTTGGATTCGTTTACCAGGGCAGCGGCCTCGGTGCTTGGAATCGACACGCGGGTGCTGTTGAAGGCGAAGTGCACCGTGTGCACACGGTTGGCCATGACCTTCTCTTGAATCGTCGCCAGCAGCTGTTGCCGCGCCGCCATGTGGGTCAGCGTTGCGGCCGTGGTTTCGGCCAGGCGGTCGGACTCGACGGCCTGGATGCGTGTGTTTTGCAGATCGATCTTGCAGACCTGAAGCTCCACGGCCAGTTGGGCGTTGGCGGGCCGCTTCTGGGATTCGTCCACGGTCGGCGGCTTGGGTGGCGAACTGCAGGCGCTCAACAGAGCGATCAGGGAGGCCGCGAAGGCTACGCGAAACTGAGGTGTGTTCATGGGTTTTCTCCCAAGGTTTCAAGACGCAGGGGTTCCTTCACCGGGGCGACGGTTGGCGTGGCGGGATCGGGGGCACTGTCAGCTTCGTCGGCGGGTTCGATGGTTCCGCCATCTGCTTCTGGCCCATCGAACTGACAGAAGAAGTCGATGCAGGTTTGAGCCGCTTCTTCGGCTGAACCTTCCAGCTTGTCTTTGAGGATTTCGATGTCGTGGGCCATGTCTTCGATGCGCAAGGTCTTCTTGTCTGGCGGGAGTTCGTCCTCGGCAATACGCCAGCGTTGTTGGGTTTTGGCTTGGTGCAGCTCCATCCGCATCGGCTCTACTTTTGGCGCGGGCAACAGGCGTGCCTTGAAGGCCTTGTCCTGGAAGTAGCGGATCTTTTCGCCCAAGATCGGCTTGCAGTTCTCGCAGATGACCACCAGCCGGTCGCGGCCGAGCTCCTTGAACTCCTGCGGCAGCAGCAGCGCCCGGCGCTGTTCGCTTTCGTTGCGGCTGACGGTGCGGTGGCCGTGGCCGCTGAAGGAGCGGCTGATCCCGCGGGTCGTGACCCGTTCGGTGAAGTGCCCCAGCATGGCGCTGTATTCGTCCGCGTCGCGCTGCTCACGGGGCGCAAAGAGGATCTGCAGGCCGTGGTTGGTGGCGAAGGTGCGGGCCTCTTTTTCGCCGTAGGTGGCGTCCAGCTGTGACATGGCCTGGACCACGGTGAGCAGGCGCAGGTTGTAGCCGGCCAGGAACGCGGCGGAGTGGGTGATGATGCCCACGCGCCCCATGGCGGTGAACTCGTCGTTGACCAGCAGGCACTGGTATTTGAGGGACTTGTTCTGCGCGGGCAGGTGTTGGGTGTTGAGGCTGACCAGTTGCGAGAAGAACAGGTTCAGCAGTGGCCGTGCGTTGGCCAGGCGGTGCGGCGGGATGCGCACATAGATCGACATGCGCTGCCGGCGCAAATGGCTCAGGTCGAAGTCGTCGGCGCTGGTGGCCGCATCGACCACCGCATCCGCAAAGATGATCAGCGGAGCGTGGAACGTGGCGACCACGCTGGCCAGCGTGTTCTCGGAGTTGCACAGCAGGCGCTGCAAGGCATCCACGCATTCGTCCGAGAACGGATCGTTGGCGTCTTGCCGTTGCTGGATCAACCTGCTGAGGTGGGTTTTCAGCGGCTGCCCCTGTCCCGAGGACTGGCGCAGCATTTCCCCGATGGTGCGCGGCAGGCCGGGCGTTTCCAGCAGCAGCAATCCCAGACCCAGAAACAGGTTGCGGGCCTGGTCGTTGAAGAAGGCCTCTGACGAGGTGCCGCTGCCGTCGTTGGGGAAGAACACCTGCCCGATGCCCAGCAGGTCGCCAACCCGGTGCAAGGGGCTGTTGCGGACAGCGGTCAGCGGGTTCCAGCGATGGCTGCGGGCTTCTTCGTCAAAGGGAGAGAAGGCGTAGACGGCCTGTTGGTGTTTTGCCCGGTAGCCCGCGGTGATCGCGAAGTTCTCGCCCTTGATGTCCAGCACCACCACGGAGTCAGGCCAGTTCAGCAGGTTGGGCACCACCACCCCAACGCCCTTGCCACTGCGCGTGGGGGCCGACAGCATCACCGAAAGTTGCCCGGGCAAGGCCAGGAAGTGGCCCCGGAATCGGCCGATCAGGATGCTGGGTGGGTTGATACCTTCCTCGTTGAGCAGCAGCCCGGCGGACTTCACTTCGGAGAGCGAGGCAAACCGGGCGCTGCCATGCAAGGCACGACGGGGCCGGCTGGCTGCCCACAGCATGCCCGGCAGGACCACCAGCGTGCCGAAGCTGGCCATGCCGAGGGCGAGCAACAGCCGCTGCCGCAGCATGGGGTCGTCGCCGTAGAGCTGCCAGTAGTCGGTGAAGCTGTTCCAGCGGGCCATCCGCAGGTCGGCCTTGATGAGCAGCAGGAACAGCGCGCCCGACAGGTAAAGGGTGACCAGGATCAGCAGCGCCAGCAACACGGCCGTGAACACGTAGGCCGCGACCTTGCGCGGGGTGGACCAGGACGCCATGGGCAGGGTCAGCGACGGCGTCATGACGGCGCACCCTCGAACAGGCCTGGCTGCAGGTTCTGGGCGCAAGCGCTGGCGCCCGGTTGGAGCCGGCGCGGCTCATAGGCGATCTCGGAGATAAAGCGGCCCCGTTCGTCCCGGTCGAATTGCACGAAAACATCGACCACGATACCCAGCAGACCCTTGATCTCGTCCATGCGCAGGCCACCACCTGCACCGCTCTCGCGGATCATCAGCGACATCTGTTCCAGCGCGAGGGCGCAACTGCCCGCGTGCACGCTGGTGATGCTGCCGGGGTGGCCCGAAGCGGCCAGGCGGATGAAGGAGAAACACTCTTCTCCGCGCAGCTCGGCCAGGAAGATGCGGTCCGGCTTCATGCGCAGGCAGGCTTCCAGCAGCGACTTGGCCGTGACACGCGCCGTGCCCTGGGCGTCCTTGCTGTAGTACAGGTGCACCACATTCGGGTGGTTGGGCAGGTTGAGTTCGGCCGTGTCCTGGATGGTGATCAGGCGCTCGTGGCGCGGCACCTCTTCCACCAGACCCTTCATGAAGGTGGTCTTGCCGGAGCCGGTCTTGCCGCTCACCACGATGGTCTGGTGCTTGTGCACTGCCAGCCGCAGAAACTCGGCATACCGGCCTGCAGCCTTGAGGGCGAGCAACTCCCTCTGGAAAGGCAGAAGCCCATCGTCCGCGTAGCTCATGGCTGCTTTTTCGCCGATGCGCTGGAACAGGCCGTCGCGTTCAAAGTCGTCCAGGCGCTTGATGACTTCCGAGGGTTTGCGCACCGTGATCGACACCGTGCCGCGAGTGACGGCTGGCGGAATCACGAACTGGATGCGTTCCCCGCTGGGCAAAGTGGCTGAGAGCAGCGGCCGTTCCTGGTTGATCTGCTGATCGCAGTAGGTGGCCACGGCGGTGGCCAGCGACAGGCAGCGCTCTTGTGACAGTTTGGGAGCTTCCACCTGCCGCCAACCCTGCACGGTTTCCACCTGCAGTTCGCCGGGCCGGTTCACGCACACCTCCAGCACGCCTGGCGCATCGAGCTGTTCGCGCAGCGGGCGCAGGAACTCGACCACCGAGGTGGCGTCGCCGCACCAGCCGTCCGGCGTGGCCTCATCGGGGCAGGGCAGGTTGTTCATCGCTGCACCGGCTGCAGGGCGTAGACCGACGAGAAGTCCACGTCGCGGGCCACGTAGATGCCGACGATGCCGCCCTGGTTCTGGTAGATCAGCGGCGGAATGTTGATGGTGCTGTCCAGCACCTTTTCGGCCAGCTTGCTGGTGTTTTCGGTGGTGGAGGGCAGCACGATGGTGTCGGCGTCCCGGTCCTGCATCTGGTTCTGGATCACCAGCTTGACCGAGTCGTCGATCAGCGAGAGCAGCATGGCCGCACCGATGCGGTCGCCCCAGCGGTTGTCCACGTGACCGTCGATGCCCGATTCACCCAGTTGCCCTGTGCCGGGAGACTCGATATCGACCTTGACCCCGTGGGGTGTGCGGATGCGTGTCCACAGCACCGGAATGCGGACGGTGCCGGGCCGGACCGACGCGATGCGGTATTCACCGTCCAGGTGCGACCCGCGCTCGATCAGCAGAACGCGGCCGTTGTCGCTGTAGACGTCTCGCTGCACCTGGCAGCCGACCAGGCCCGAGGTGGCGCTGATCACCCGCGTCTTGAGCGCGCAGGTAAAGGCCGTCCCTTTGGGCAGGGTCAGGCTGCGGTCGCCCAGCGTGGAGGCTTTCACCTTGGGCGTATCCGAGCCCTGCAACTGTCCGCCGAACAGTCCCGCCGCTGCGTCCTGCAGGTTCTGCCGGAAGTCCGGTGCGTTGTCGGGCGCCGAAGGGTTCGATCCATTGGCCAACCCATTGCCCTGCGTCAGGTTATCCAGCATCCCCTGCAAACGTCGCTGGTAGTCCTGCAGCTGTTTGGACGTTGCCGAGGCAGGATCGTTCGGTGGCTGGCTTCCGCCCGGAGATGCGCCCTGAAGACTGCCCGCGCGGGAGGAAACCACCAGCACCGGTGCATCGTCGGGGGATGGTGTCTTGGGTCCGTTGGTGGGCGTTGGCTGCCGAAGACCGATGGGTGCCACCGTTTCGTTGGGCCCCGGGACGATGGCCGGTACATGGGGTGTCGCAGGCCGGGTCATGTCCAGCGGCCTGGTTCCCGCGCCAGCGGCAGAAGGCCGGTCCCGCATGAGCGAGCTGTCTTTGTCGGCATCGCCCGAACCGCCGAAATACCGGTTCATGACAGCCCCTGCGGCGCCCGCAATCGCCAGGAACACGACGCCGATCACCACCACGTTTTTCCTCGACACGGTGATCGGCTGTTCGCGGCCCACGTTGGGAATGCCGGCTTCACCCGGCAGCGGGCTGATGGTGTTGCCGTCAGTCTTCTCCGGACCGTCCGAGGCTTCTTCCGGCGGCCCGGCGTTGGCGTTCTTCTCGGTCATGGCTTCACTCCTGACTTCAGTGACGAGGGGGCGGTCGCCCCTTCTTTCAGAACCCGTTGCACGCCCGGGACCGTGGTAGCGCCTTGAGCGGGCGCGCCTTCGAGGTCAAACGCCTCGTTCCAGATGCGCACCACGGACGACCCCGCTCGCAACATCAGGCGCCGGCTGACGCGGTCCACCACCAGGGTGTCGTCTTCCATGCGGGTGTTGACCAGGGTTTCGCTGCCGTCGCCGAGCACTTGGAACACGGCCGGCACTTCCCGGTTGCCCGGAAACCGCAGGTAGGTGAAGCGCCCGTCGTCATAGACCAGGGTGGGCACGATGTCGGCCGACGCCGCACCTTCGGCCAGCGCGTACTGGGTGTTGAGCACCGTGGGCTTGGCCTGCAGCCTCTCGGCCACGATCTGTTGGGCACTTGGCCCCCGTGGGATGGGAGGCAGGGCAGCCAGTGCTTCCAGTTCTTTCTGCGCCGGACTGGTCGCCGGTGCGGGCGCCTTGGGGGACCGGATGCTCAGTCGGTAGACCGGTGGCTGGCGATCCGCATCCGGCAGGATCACGAAACGCAGGGTATGCGAGCGCCGGTCGGTGACCACGGCCAGGTTGTTGGGTGCATCGGCGGCGCTCTTGGCTTTGACATACAGGTTCCGGCCACCGGGTTGTGCGGTCACGCACCAGGCGGTGTCCGGTTTGCTGCAGTCGCCACCCTGGCCCACGGCCACTTCGGTGATGACCTCGTCCTTGTCGAACTCCACCAGGGTGACCATGCCTCGCTTGACGGGGACGGTGATCACCGCAGCCGGGTCGTAGACCACTTCGCGCAAACGTGGGTCGGCCTTGTCGCTGGGCGGTGCCGCCAGAGCGTGCAACTGGGCCACCACCAGCACCAACGGGGGAAGGGTCTGAAGCAGGGGCGTCATCAGCGGCGTCATGGCTTCACTCCTGTGGTCGTGGTGTTGATCTCGGGGTCTGACCGGTAGGCCGTGACCACGAACCCGAACGGGTTCTCCAGCCGGTCGGCTTCCTTGGACAAGACCTTGGGCTGGTACTGGTAGACGACGCTGGCCACGTGCCGGGTGGTGACCTCGGGCAGGTTGCGGTCGGTCAGGCGAACCACCTTGTCGTAGGTAACGGTGGCATCGCTCTGGTTGCCACTGCGCCCCGAAGCGCGAAGGCGCACGCCCACGACGTTGATGCGCCATTCCTCGGTGGCGCCCACCTTCTTCTGCAGCGCGTTGTCGCCCTCGTACTGGCGGTTGTATTCAGCGAAAACTGCAGGCACCGCCATGCGCGCCACCTGGTCAAAGTCCCGCTGCAGGAACATCCAGCTGTAGCTCTCGCGGGCACGCACGAACATGGCCAGGTTGTGCTTGTCAAGCGCTTCCATGGCGGGGATGGTTTCTTCGCTCAGGCGCTGCTGGATGGTGGTTTCGCCCGTCACCCGGTCCACCACGATGGGGATCTCGACCACACGGCGCAGAGGCCCCTGCACGAACACCGCGGCGATGCCAATCAGCCCGATGGCGAGGCCGGCCGCAGCGGCTGCCCAGGCGCGGCGTTCCGAGCGTTCCAGCATCAGGGCGCGGTCGATTTCCCAGACGCGGTTGGCCAGCAGCGACGGAGATTCCGGCACCGCACGCGGCTCCTTGGGCTGTTTGGGCCATGCGGCGGCCTCACCCGACATCAGGATGGCACTCATGGGGGACTCCGGTGGAGGTGAAGTTAGGGCAGGTAGTCCGAGACCTTGCCGGTGCGACCGAGCATCTGGTACTGACGTTCACGCTCGCGCGAGCGGGCGATACGTTCTTCGCTGTCCGCCATGCCCTGCAGCATCTGGATCTGGGAAGTTTCGTGCGCCAGCAGGGCGTTCTCCGCGCCGATGCGGGCCTGCAACTCCAGCACCGACTTCTGGTCCGGCGTGGCGTTGATCTGGGTCATCAGCGACTGAATCTGTTCCAGCCGTAGAGCGGCGGATTTCATCGCGTCCTGCAGCAGTCCCTTTTGCTGGTACGGCTGGGCCAGCGTGGCCTGGCAATCGGTGCGAGCGTCGCCGCTGCGGTCCAAACAGTTGTAGAGCATGCCCACGTCCCGCAGCACCTTGGCGGTGGCGTTGAGCCCGTCGTAGCCCGAGGTGTTGACCGCGTTGAGCAGGGTGTAGGCCTCAGTAGGGACGTAGTTCTTGAGCAGCGGGTTGTTGAAGATGTCGCCCAAGTTGCGGATGCCGTTGATGCTCTCAATCTGGGTCTGCAGCTGTCGGATCTGCTGGATCTGGTTGTTGATCTGGGTGAGGTCGTTGATCACCTGCTGGACCGCCTGGAACAGGTTGGCCACGTCGATCACGGGAATGCCGGTTGCGCGGGCGTGGGTGGCGCCGAGCGAGATCAACACGGCGGCGGCGACCTTGAGACGAAGTTGCTTCATGGTGTGCTCCTGGGTGGGTAGGCGATCAAGACCGGCCACGCAAGGCGGCCAGTCGGTATGCCGCAGACCTTGCGGCTCCGTAGCCCCTGCGGGCCATGTTTCCTGCGTAGCGGCCGGTCGCGGCGGCGGCACCCGCCACACCCGCGCCTGAACGAATGACGCCACCGGCTCCTGTGCCTGCGGCTGCCGAGCGGGCGGACGATGCCGAGCGCAGACCCGAAACCATCATGGCGTTCTGGATCATCTGCACGCCTTGCTGGATGGCGGCGCCTCCGGTCAGGGCCGAGGCCAGACTGGGCGCCTGGAAGCAGAGGATGGCCATGAGGATCATGAGCACGCAGTAGCGGGTGGCCTCGCCCAGCACATTGAAGGTGCTGCCCAGGAACCCACCACCGTCGTTGATGGCCTTGAACATGGCCGCTCCCATGTAGGCGCTTAGGCCTAGTGCGAAGAACGCAAACCAGGTGAGCACCACGGCATTGAGCACCATGGACAGCCAGCTGTCGAAGAAGCGGGCGGTCGGACGCCAGGCCAGGCACAGGATGAACAGCGGGCCGATGGCGATCACGAAGGTCAGGAACAGCTTGGCCAGCGTGACCACGAAGAGGGCGATGCAGAGAAAGAAGACGGTTCCGATCGAGAAGATCCCGCCGGCCAGCAGCAGGTCCAGCCGCAGCACGCTGGCTTCTTTCATGATGTCGGCCACCTGGGCGCTGGCGTCGTCGTTGAACTTGTCCAGCAGGGCGTAGGGTGAGCTGATGGTGCTGGGGTCCACGCCAGAAGGCAGAAAGGTGCTGGCCACGCCCATGGCCAGTGCGTTGGCGGTGTCGGCCACGTTGCTGATGTAAAAGCCGGACTGCAGCGCGAAGGCCAGCACGAGCCCGATCTTGAACACCTTCCAGACGAAGGTGGGCACGGTCTCCTGCACCTCGTTGCGCAGCACGGCCCAGCCGTAGAGGGCGACCCACACCGTCATCGCCGTCAGGGCAATCGGCGTGATGGCTGACATCAGTGACGACACCACGCCCAGCACGTAGGTGCTCAGGATGGCATCGAACTGCGAACCGACCCAGTTGAACATGGCGGTGCCTCCTACTGCACGGCGGGGAAAGGGAGGTTGGCCGGAGGCGGCGCAAAGACCTTGACGCACTTGCTGCCCAGATCGGGCAGCTGGCATTGCAGCCACTGGCTACCGGCCTTCACCACCCACAGGCGCGAGAGCTTGGTGCTGCCGTAACTGGAGGCTCGGCAGGTGCCTTCACGTGCATAGACCTCGGTGCACTCCATCAGGCCGGCGCGGGTCTCGACCATGTGCCAGGGGCCAGCGTGGCAGCCGGATGCAGCCATGCAGGGCTTGGTCTTGCGAATGGGGCCAGCGCTGGGAAGTGGCGCGGTTTCGACCTGTCGTTCACCACTGGGCGTGGTCTTGACCGCTTCATTGCCTTTGACGAACTGGGCATGGGCACCGCCGCTGGCCAAGGCGAGGGCCAGCAGGATGTGCAGGGGTTGAAACCGGTTCATGTCGCTCTCCTGGAATTGCGGGATTTGCGATCCTGAACCTCACGCAACAGCACTGGAAGCCACAGCAACGGATCGTTACCGTGTTGTTCGCGAACGGTGTCCAGCAGGACCACGTTGTCGGTGGTGGCCGAGAGCACCGTCACGTAGTCCTGCAAACCGCTCAGGTCCAGCTCGCAGATGGCACTGCTGTGTCCCTGCTTGACCAGGAAGCGACGGCCGCCCTGTGCGCCCAGGCTGCGCACGATGCCGAATTCCGCTTCGCTGAGCCCAAAGCCCTCCACGTACTCCTCACGCACGGCTTCCGGGTTGGCCAGGAAGATCTTGGTGACGCTCTGTTCCACCATCGTGCGGCCGATGGGGTGGCGCAGCACGTCCGATGGGCTCTGGGTGTCGAAGATGCCCAGTCCGTTCTGCTTGCGGATGGTCTTTTGCTTCTGTTTGGCAAAGTCGCTGAAGATCTCGTGGTCCAGTGCCTTCCAGAACTCGGATATCACGTAAATCAGCCGCTCGCCGTTGACCAGCTCTTCCATCACCTGCAGCAGGTACAGCATGACCGGCGTGCGGACTTCGGGCAGATCCAGAAACTCGGTGGTGTCGAAGGCAATGACCGACGCGCTGTCCAGGTTCAACAGCTGGTCATTGGCCTGATCGAACACCCAGCCCAGCGCGCCGCCCTCGCACCAGCGGCCCAGTCGTTCGTACAGGCTGTTGTCACCGGACTTCGGCAGGTTCTGGCGGATGGTGGAGAAGCGGCGCAGGGCGGTGGGCATCATCGCCACTGTGTTGACCGCGTTGGCAATGGCCCGCTCGTCCGACGGCAGCAAGGGCAGGGCAGGGGTGGCGATGCAGGTGCGCACCAGCTGTTCCCAGAACTGGATGCGGGCCGGAGTCGGGTCGCGCTGCAGCGGGTTCAGGTGTGTGGGCTTGCCCGCTTCGAGCGTGAAGTAGCGGCCGTTCATGGCCCGGATGGCAATCTCGCAACCCCGGTCCAGATCGAACAGCACCAGGCGGGGCGCCGGGCTCCACTTGCGGGTCAGCGTCAGCAGGAACATTTCCAGCGTCGTCTTGCCTACCCCGGTGGATCCAATGATGATCGTGTTGCCGGGCAGCTTCTTGTCCGCAGAGTCTTCACCGTCGGGGCTGCTGTGGAAGTTCAGGTAGAACGGCTGGCCGGAGGGTGTTCTCAGCAAGGCCAGCGCTTCGCCCCAAGGATTTCCGTCGCGTTTGCCTCTGGCGAAGTTGTGCCCGCTGGCCAGGGCCGCGAAGGCGCGAGAGGACAGCTTGGCGTCGCGCGGCCGCCATTGCCAGTTGCCCGGCATCTGGGCGAACCAGGCGGCATCGGCCACCAGGTCCACCGGCGACATCTGCAGGCTGGACGATTCGCCCACGGCGCCAATGGCCTGCGCCGCGCGCCGGCCGGCATCGGCCAGACTGTCCTCACCCGGGTTGCCGAACACGACCAGGCTGTAGTGGTACTCGCCCATGCAGAACTGGCCGTCGCCCAGCTCGTTCAAAGCCTCGTCCATGTTGGCGATCTGGCTGGCCACCACGTCGTCGCTGGCGATCAGCTGGTCACGCTGCAGCTCCAGCGCCCGGGTGGCCTCCCGGCGCGGCAGTATGGAGAAGCTCTGGGTTTCGATGAACTCGCTGTGTTCGTACAGCAAGGCGTTCAGGATGCCGGGCTCGACGGCGTCGGCGTATTCCTTAATGTCCACAAGTGCGGCGCAGCGGCGCTGGTCCCCATAGCGAAGTTCCAGCTTGTCGCCACCAAAGGACAGGCGGGTTGAGGGCAGGGTGCGATACAGCGGCCCAGCGGCCTGAGGTACCTGCTTCCAGTAGCCGTTGACCAGGTAGCCCAGAAACTCGGCCACTTCCGAATACCGGCGCCCACGCTGTTCCCGAACGCCCAGCAGTTGGGGGCCGAAGCCGCGCAGCACACGGTGCACGAACGCGGTCCGCTCCTCCATCACGCGCAGGGCATCCGCGTGGCTTTCCGCAATGGCTGCCTTGGAGCGATGAGGCGACTGCAACGCCCGGCTGACCCGGGAGATGTTGGGCCGGTAGACCAGCGTCAGGTAGAGCTCGTTGCTCATCATGGCCCGCTGGTTCAGGTGCGCCTGATAGGCCTGCGAGAGGTCTTTGGCAAAGCCTTCTCCAACCGGGTCGCTCAAAGCATCCTGAATCTTGCGGTGCAGGCGATGGGTCCAGATCGCCCACTGGCCACCCGACAGGTTGCGCAGCAGGCTGCACAGGGCTTCGTGCCGTTCGTTGATCAGGTGATCGTCGGCGCACTCAAAGGCCACGCCGTCGAGCCGCCACACCCGCAGGAAGTCACCGCCGCGTGTGATCACGTCGTGGTCGCTCAATAGCGATGACAAGGGCACGAAGCGCGAGAGCGGGTTCTCGACCAGGGCTTGCGACCAGTGCCGAGGCTGAGGCTGCCCCGGTGCAGGCCGGTGGCGCTTGCGGCCCGAAGCCTTGCCGAGGCGATCAAAGATGCCAGACATCGGACGCTCCCCGGTATAGGGTGGGTGAATAGCTGCGCGCGAGCCAGAACCGCCGGTTGCGGTCATTCCAACGCAGCTTTGCCGCAATGAAAATCTGCCGGAAGCGCTGATCGTCGCGAGAGGTCACCCAGCGCATCCAGAACAGCACGGGCACGAAGGACACCAGCACGCCGAGCGCAATCCAGCCACTCACAAGGATGCCGCCCCACATGATCAGCAGCATCCCGCTTCCGAACACCACAACCAGCGGCACCAGTGGGATGCCCAGCTTCATGGCCGGGCGCGTCGCGCCCTTGTAGATCGCTTCGGCTTGCATGGCTGCGTTCTCGTGGGCTTCAGCTGACGATGTAGCTGGCGAAGGCCGCCGCGCCGCCCACCAGCGTGCCGCCGATGAGCACATTGGCCACGTCGGCCAGGCGCGCGCCCTGGAAGATCATCTTGAAGCCGGCCCAGATGATCGCGATGGTCACCACCGCCACGGAAATCGTGACCAGGATGGCCTGCACGTTGGTGACCGTGGTGTTGACCTTGTCGAAACCCTGCGCCCACAACTGGGGCGAGAGCAGCAACAGCCACAGGGCGCGAGACGGGCGAGACAGGCGATGAAGGCAGTTCATGATGGCTCCTTGGACGACGGGGTGAATCAGGGGAAGGGAACGGCGTTTGCTGCGTAGACGACCTTTTGCACATAGCCGTGCCGAAAGCCGGTGGAGAAGTTGCCGCTGTAGTAGCAAGACAGGGCGTGGCGCAGGGCGTCCTGGCGGGTGGCCTTGGCTTGCGGCGACACAGCCCGGTCGAAGCACTCCGCCAGTACAGACTGCATGGCCGACAGGTTCCGGCAGGGATCGAATGCGCTTTGAGTGGTGAGGCCCAGCCGCTCAAAGTTGCCCACGTTGATCTGGCCCAGACCGACGCTGAAATTGCGTCCCTTGGCGATCAGATGCTGTGCGGTTGCCAGCGCTTCTGCCCGGCTATTGGGTTGCCGATGCAGAGCGCCACCGACGACGCCGATGGCCCAAGGATTGAAGGCGCTTTCCACCGAGATCAGCGCATGGGCTGTGGTCGGATGGACCTGGGGCGCGCAAGCCATGACAAGCGCAAGGAAGGTTGAGGCGTCCATGGTGCTGACCTCATGGGCGCGAACGCAGCCATTCCTCCTGTTCATCGTCGTACCGCGTATCCCAGGTGCCGAGCTGGGACTTGACCGCCGGACTGAAATCCGTCACTGTGTCGCCGCCCATGTCCCACCGGGAGCGTGTGAACTGCTTGCCGTCGATGGTGACCGTCACAACGCCGTTGTAGTCACACCTGTAGAGCTTGCCTCTCTCTGTCTCATGAACTCGCGTGTATTGGGGTGGGCAGTTGCCCAGTGCCCGTGCCCATTTGTGGGTGACTGAACTGCCTGCCCCGGAAATTCCGCAGCTTGGGAAGGCCTTGCCCCGAGCCAGATCGTGCAACACCTCCCGAATCGGCGGCACGCACTGCGGAGTGGACCTCCCGCTCGGAGCGGCGAAACAAAGCAGGGCCAGACAGCCGTCCGCTGCGTTTGGGGGGGCTGGCGCCTGCAGTGCAGTCGTGAGCAGAGCGATCGCCGTGGCGGACCCGTATGAGAGCAGGTGCCCCATTTGGTGCCGCGATTGCTTGGACTCAGTGGCTCCGTGCGCCGGACTGGTCCTTGACGAAAGAATGCCCATGACGAACCTCACTTATCTGGCACCACTTGGTGTTGGTTGTCGCTACCAACACACCGGGTGCTGTGGGGTCAATGTAGGTTTTGGATGGGGTATGTGTGATGCTGGATTTAGGCTGTTTTCCAGCATGTAGGGACTACTACTGAACTGAGGTTGAGCAGCAGCTTCCGACAGCCGATGCTGATAAGTGGTGGCTCCCTGATCATCACAAAGCAGCTGTCGGTTGCGTCGACCGGTGCGGCTCGCAAAATGGCGTGTGTGCGAGGTCTGTAGTTTGGGTATCGCCCAATTGAATCCGCTATCCAATGCGGACGTCGTCTTCGAACGCAACAAGAGGTCCACCCTCCACAGCCTTCGCCGATCGCGGCCTTGGTCCCAGCGTCGCTCATTTGAAGCTGCGGGGGGGTATAGGGCTAATGTGTGGCCGTCGGTTGCACTCCACGTTGCCGCATCGGCCAGCTTTTGCGCCGGCACTGAGTCCTGCACCGTGGTCTTGGAGGTCTTGCTCGACTGCAGACAGCTGAAGAAGTGCTCGATCTCCAGCTGCTAGTCGGTGTAACCCTGCAAGAAGAAAGTCTCAGGCTTGTCGGCCTGGATGCCGGTGGAGCCTGTCTCCGTTCTATAGGCCGACCATGTCGCTCCCGTCCTACAGTGCCTTTTTGAGTGCAAGGTAACAGCGCTTTGGGTCGCCGTAGGTTTCGGTCACGTCTACATCGCAGCACAGTTGTGGAGCCGCACGGCCAGCACATCGCGGCAAGCGCCGCTGTATTCGATGTGGCCCAGGTAGTCGCGCCGGCTCGACAGGATGAGCACGTGCCTCTAGCGGCGGCCTGGTTGTCGATGCCCTGCAAATTGGCTTGGCCACTGCGAGCTCGCATACCGGCGTCAGCGCCAGGGCAACGTGGCGCAGATCCGTGAGCTCAAGGCCGCTGGCTACAACGGTCCGTACAGCTTCGAGCCGTTTGCCACTGAAGTGCAGGAACTGGCCGACCCGCAGGCTGCCCTGACCGAGAGCATCGGCTGGATCGAGTAGCAGGTCGCCGCCTGACTGGGTTCGAAGGTCACAGACGCTTGTTTGCGTCTGTGACCTTCCGGGCTTCTAAAGCGTTTCAGACGTAGTCCACCCATGTCGCGCCCGCATCGGCCGAACGCACGCAGTTTTCGACCCAGCGCACGCCTTCGATGCCGGCTTCGATGCCGGGGTAGTGGACATCGATGGCTTCTCCCCGGTCGCTCGCCACCATGGCCTGTGCGTAGCGCACATACAGGTTGGACCAGGCTTCGAACAGACCCTCGGGGTGACCGCCGCCGATGCGGTCGTCCGCCAGGGCGTCTGGATGCAGATAGCCCATGCCGCGCTCCAGCACCTGCAGGGGCTTGCCCTGCACTTCGAACGTCATCTGGTTGGGGCGTTCGTCCCACCACTCGATACTGGCCTTGCTGCCGATCACGCGCACCTTCTGGCCGTGCATGGAACCCGCGTTGACCGCGCAGGACCACACATAGCCCACGGCGCCGGTGTCGTACTCCATGATCGTGAAGGCGTTGTCTTCCAGCGGCGCGCGGCTCTTCACGAAGCTCTGGCGCGAACACATCAGGCGCTTGATCTTCAGCTGCGGCAGCATCACTTCGCTAAGGTACAGCGGGTGCGTGCCGATGTCGCCCAGTACATAGCTGGGACCGGCCATCTTCGGGTCCACGCGCCACTTGGTCGCGGGGTTGGCGGCTTCCACCGCTTCGTTGTGGAAGCCGTGGGCGAACTGCATCTGCACGATGCGGATCTCGCCCAGTTCGCCGGCCGCGATCATCTCGCGCGCCTGCTCGACCAGCTGGTGGCCGGCGTAGCCGTAGGTCACGCCGACGATCTTCTTGTGGGCAGCGGCCAGCGCGCGCAGCTCCTCGGCCTCGGCCGTGGTGAAACACAGCGGCTTCTCGCACACCACGTGCAGGCCGGCTTCGAGCGCGGCTTTGCTGATGGCGAAGTGCGTGCCGTTGGGGGTGGCGATGGACACGGCTCGGATGCCGTCCGGGCGTTGGGCTTCGGCCGCGAACATCGCCTTGTAGTCTGCATAGCATCGCTCGGCGTCCACGCCGATGGCGGTACCGAAATCGCGGCCGCGCTGGGCGTCGATGTCGAAGGCGCCGGCCACCAGCTTGAACACGCCGTCGCGCAGCGCTGCCGAGCGGTGGATGTAGCCGATCTGGCTCTGGCGCCCGCCGCCGACCATGCCCCAGGGGATGGATGCAGGAACGAGGTTTTCTCCGTTGATCATGGTGTGTGTGCTCCGTGTGTGTTCAGTGAAATCCGACGCTTTTGAGAAAGTCGCGGCTGGCCTTGACGTCGTTCATGACCGAGCCCTTGTTGCGCGGATCGCGTTCCTGCTCGACCGTGATGTAGCCCTGGTAGCCGATGTCGGCCAGCGCCTGGCGGATACCGTCGTAGTCCAGAGAGCCCTGGCCGATCGGGCACATCACGCCCTCGGCGCAGGCTTCGAAGAAGCGGATGCGCTTGGCCAGCACCGCGTCGAACGCCGCGCGGTCAATGTCCTTGAAGTGCACATAGTCGATGCGGTGCGCGTACCTGCGCAGCCAGGTGGAGGGGTCCATGCCCGCGTAGTAGCTGTGGCCGGTGTCGATGCACAGGCCGGCCACCTCGTGCGGGATGTCGGCCATGATCTGGTCGATCTCGTCGGCGAACTCGATGTAGCCGCCCGCGTGCGGGTGGATCACGGTGCGGATGCCGTAGGTGTTCCACGACAGTTCGGCGATGGCGCGGATGTGGCCGACCATCGTCTGCCATTGTTCTGGCGACAGGCGCGGTGCCCGGTCGCTGTGGCCGGCGGCGTAGTCGCGTTCGTCGTGGCCCCAGTCCATCACCACCAGGTAGGGTGCGGCGAAGCGCTGGCCTTCTTCGGTGGGCAGTTGGGGCAACTGGCGGATCAGTGCGCAGATTTCATGCGTCTGGCGCAGCAGGTTGGGTCCGTTGGCTGGCGCCACCAGGTCATCGAAGATGGTGCCGGCGACGATGCGCAGACCGTTCTTGTCCAGCTCGGTCGACACGGTGGCAATGTCCAGCGGCATGTAGCCGTAGGGGCCGAGTTCGAGGCCCTGGTAGCCAGCCTGGCTGGCCTCGCTCAGCACACTGGTCCAGTGGGGCAGGTGCGGGTTCTTGACGTCGTCGACGCCCCAGCAGCAGGGCGCGCTCATGATGTGGATGCTCATGGTTTGGGTAGTGAAAATAGAAGAATGGAAAACGTGCTCAGCGCTGTGCGTACTGGTCGAGGAGGCGCTGCATCTCGGTGCGCATGAAGCGGCTGGACTCGTCGGCGCGGTCTTCCCAGGCGAACACGCAGGACGAGAGCACGCCGTCGAACTTCACTTCAGCCAGGGTGCCGAAGAAGACGTCCCAGTCGATCTCGCCCTGGCCCATGTCCAGGTGCTGGTGCACGCGGATCTGCGTGGAGCCCGGCGGGTTGACGATGTAGCGCAGCTGGCTGCTTTTCTTGTGGTTGAAGGTGTCGGCCACGCGCACGTGGGCCAGCACGGGCGCGGCCTCGCGGATCATGGCGGCCATGTCGTCGCCGTAATAGAAGGTGTGCGGCGCGATGTAGGACAGCTTCAGCGCCTTGGAGCCGATGTTCTTGACGATGTCGGCCGCCGGCTGCATCTGCTCGATCCAGTCTTCGGGGTGCGGCTCCACCGACAAGGTGAGGCCTTCGCGCTCGAAGATGGGCAGCAGCTCGTCCATGCTGCGGAACCACGCCGCTTCGCACATTTCTTTGGCGTTGGCGCCAGGGCGCTCGCCGACGGACCGCTCTGGTGACGAGCCGCGGCCAAACTCGGAAATCATCAGCTGGCAGTCCATCTCGACAGCCACTTCGATCGCCTTCTTCCAGCAGCGCATGGCCCAGGTTCGCTCGTCCTCGAACGGACTGGCCCAGCGGTACATGGGTTGCAGCGTGGCCAGGCCGACGCCGGCCGAACGCATCGCAGCCTTGAAGCCGGCCATGCGCTCCTTGGTCGCACGCGGCATGACCCACCAGTCCAGGAAGTCCGAGCGGGGCGAGAGTTCGATCTGGTCGTAGCCCAGCGCGGCCACCGCCGACGGCAGCTCGGTCAGCGGCAGGTGCCGGATCATGTACGGGTCGAGGGCAATCTTCATGGTGTGTCTCCTGTGGCTGTCCATTTATCATTGCCCTGATAGTCTGTTTGCCTTTTGCATGGGGCCTCGGCAGCATCAGGAGCAGGCGTGGATTGTTGATTTCACATAGGTGAAATGCAATGCAGAGGTCGATTCAGCTATCAGGCACATCACCGCTTCATTGAAGATCTGATAGAACTATCATGGGTAGAGACAAAAGCAGCGAACCGACCATGGCCGATGTGGCCCGTCAAGCCGGTGTGGGCGTGGCCACGGTGGACCGGGTCATCAACCGGCGTGCCCCGGTGCGCGAAGACACGGTGCTGCGCGTGCTGGCCGCGGCCGAAGCGCTGGGTTTTCGTCGCGCCGGTCTGATCCGCCGCCGAGCCGGCGAGCAGACGCGCGCACCCACGCTGGGTTTCGTGCTGCAGAGCGCGCGTTCGCCCTTCTACCGGACGCTGGGCGCCGCCCTGCAGGCCGCCGCGCAGGCCATGCCAGCGCCGTCGCCCAAGGTGGTGTTGTCCTACCTGGAAGACCTGACGCCACGCCGCGTGGCCCAGGGCATCGTCGAGTTGGGGCAGTCCTGTGACGCGGTCGCCGTGGTGGCCGCCGACCACCCGCAGATCTCCCAGGCGGTGGAGTCGGTGAGCGCGCAGGGCGTGCCGGTGTTTGCCCTGGTGTCGGACCTGACGGCGCCTTCGCTGGCGGGCTATGTGGGCGTGGACAACCGCAAGGTGGGCCACACCGCGGCCTGGACCATGGCCCGCCTGTGCCGTCCCGGCAAAGTGGGGCTGATCCTGGGCAGCCACCGCTACCTGTGCCAGGAGCAATGCGAGGTCAGCTTCCGTTCCTGGCTGCGCGAGAGCGCGCCGGCCTTTCAGGTGCTCGAATCGCTGGTCAGCCTCGAAGACGTGGGCCTGGCGCGGGCCACCACGCAGGAGTTGCTGCACCTGCACCCGGATCTGGTGGGCGTCTACGTCGCCGGGGGCGGGGTCGAAGGCGTGATCGAGGCGCTGCGAGAGGCGGCGCGGCCTGATCTGGTGGTGGTCTGCCACGACCTGACCGAGGTGACGCGGCAGGCCGTTCTCGACGGCTGTGTCACGCTGCTGCTGTCACACCCTTATGACTGGATGGCGGTGCGCCTGTGTGAGGCCATGGTGTCGGCGGTGCGCACACCGCCCGGTGGCACCAAACTTCAGGCGGCACTGCCGTTTGTGGTCTGCACGCCCGCCAACATGTGAGGGCTCAGACCGACGCCTGCTGGATGAAGCCCGTGGCCGCCAGCAGCCACAAGGTGCCGAAGACAAAGGGCAGCGCTTTGGCGGCCCAGTTGCTGCGGTTGCCGGCGCCGTGCGGCGTGAGCTGGCACAGCCGGTCCAGACCGGCGGCCCGGTAGGCGCGCTCGATGACGTGTGAGGCGTCGAGCGCGGCGTAGATGCTGATGCCGATGACCGCCGACACCGCCATGCCGAACAACGGAAACCCCTTCACCAGCCAGCGGTGCTGGTCGACGTTGAGCGTGCCGTAGGCGGTGAACAGCAGACCTTGCGAGAGGATCAACCACATCAACCGGTGGTTGATCAGGTTGTCCTCATGGGTCCACTGCTCGCGCAGCGCGTTGTAGGAAGAAAGGGCGTTGAGTTGCCTCGGGCTGAGGCATTACAGAAGCCCATACAGGCGGGCGATTCGGACTGCAGTCCGCCTGTCCGGAACACCCAGTTTGGCATTGAGGCGCTGGAATCGGCAGTCGATGGTCTTGGCCTCCAGGTTCAGCGCTGACCCGATGACCTTGCTGCTATG
The DNA here is from genome assembly GCF_020510445.1 of Hydrogenophaga taeniospiralis. Lineage (NCBI taxonomy): Bacteria > Pseudomonadati > Pseudomonadota > Betaproteobacteria > Burkholderiales > Comamonadaceae > Hydrogenophaga > Hydrogenophaga taeniospiralis. The sequence goes on along the minus strand of NZ_JAHBAG010000001.1, from coordinate 3,568,169 downwards.
ACCTGCCGCTTCATGACTAAGCAGGTTCAAGTCGGCTTCGGTCAGGTTGGAGCCTTGAAGTAGCTCCTCGCGCATGGCTTTCATGACCCAGTGATGCAGCTCCATGGCGAGGGCGCGCGCCAATACGCGGACATGGCTGAACCGAGCACCTTCAAGGATGGCGACGGTCTGGGAGCCAAGGTAAAGCACCCCCACCCTTGACTGGCCTACAAGACTGGGAGCGGGTGCGATCAATGCTGAGGCGAAGCCGCGCGCTGCAGCCGATTCGATGAACGCTTGATCTTCTGAGGTTTTGATCTTCAGATCGCTGGACCGAAACGGCTCGGCATCTTCCGATGCCCGCCGCAACCAAGGGTCACACTCAAACCATCGATGGCTCGCGTAGTCCGCTGCCCATGCGGGATCACATGCCCAGAGAGATCGCATGGAAGACCGGGTTGCGTCATCCCGCAGGCAACTCAGGAAAACACCGGCCTCTGCACCCAGGGCAATCACAATTTCATGGAGCAAGGCGATCACTTCGCCTGTTGATCTGGCTTCTCCGATCTGTGGCAGCAGGTGGAGGACGTGTGCATCCTGACGATCGGCCTGGGCAAGCCGTGAAGTGCTGAGATCTTCAGCCTTGGCAAGCAAGTGCTGCATGGCCTTCTCGCACCAGTTTTCCGAACAGCAGACCATCCTCGAAACGCAGAGGCTCGAAGTCGCACCAGTAGTCAAAACTTTTCTGGTCAGTAAACATCAGCGCCTGTACCAGACGCATACCGACGACCTGGCGTTGTGTCCGCTCAATCAGAAGGCCGTGTGCCGTACGGCGCAGCACGAGCGTCACCGCGTCGTTGTTGCTCGCCAGACGAACTTCGCCAGTGGCCGAGCACTCCTTCTTTTTCCTCGCCCTCTGCGTTGGCTGCAGCGTACGCTGTGCCAGCAGTGCCGCGCGCTTGGCTCCCAACGGACGCGCGGGCTCATCGATGGGATCAAGGCGGCGCCTGCCGCTTGGTCGCTTGGACACCGCACGCGTTGGTTGTGCTACCACCGGATGTTGGAGGCTGTTCATCCCTGCTCCTACAGGTCGGGTTGACCGATAGGCCGCGCAGCCCTGAAGCCGCGCGATCCGCGCATCACATCTCAGCAGATGGATTGGGGAGTAGGGTAGACAGGCGCGCTGCGCAGTGTCAAAGGAAATCCAGAAAGGATGACCAAATCTGCAGCGGGTTCAGTCGGGCTAAACGCACCCGCATCGGTGCGATCGGTCCATCAGGCCACAGCGTGCGGGCTACTTTGACTGAGTGATTCCAGCAGGGAAAACGCGTCGTCTGCACGGTCCACAGGGATGAACAGATGATCGTGATGGTAGGCCGCCACTGCATTGCAGGGAATACCGGCTTTGGCCAAGTGTGTGGAAATCATGGCCAGGAAGCCGATGGCTTCCAAGGACGAGTGCACCGTAAGAGTGATGAGCTTTGCTTCGAAGATGTGCTTCACGTTGGCGCGCACTGCTTGCGACTGCTCCACGATGGCCGTCAATCCTTCCGCTTCCCTGAAAGTGCAGATGGGATCCAGGCCAATGGGGAGTCGCTGGTCGGGGAACGTGCAGTAGACGTAAGTCTCTGGCCGAAGGTCGGGGGCCATCATCTGCTGCAGCCGAATCTGGTTTTTTTCACCGCTCATCTGATGGTCTCCTGCTCAGGGCAACGATGTGAACTTTCGAAGTCGATTATGGGTGTGCGGCGTTCTTGTTGTATGTGCACAAGTGCTCATAAAGACCCAAGACCAGCGTGGTTTAGCGGATTTGACGGCGGGCCAAAGTTCCTAAACCTTGTCGCTGGTGCGGCACGTCCTGCTACCGTCTGGCGCAGCCCGGAACAGCCTTTGCCATAGACCGCTTTCGCCGCCGGGCACGACACGGCAAAGCCTCATGTGAAGGAGTGTCCCCATGGCACCGACTTCCGAAGTCCTCATGGACATGGCCGAGCTTCGCGAGCAGCTGCGCCAGCAAGGCAGCCCGTATAGCGAGCTCTTCAAGTTGCACCCCACACGCGTGTTGTGGGACATCGCGTTCGATTGGCTGCTCATCGCGATGGCGGTTGCTACCGTCGTGTGGCTGAGCCCGTGGATGGCGCCAGTGTCCGTGGTGGTGATCTCGAATCGGCAGCGTGCATTGGGCAACATCCTGCACGACGCGGGTCATCGCAATATCTGGCGAGACAAGCGACGAAACGATCTGATCACCAGGCTCTTGGTCGCGCCCTTGCTGTTCGCGAGCCTGACCCAGTACCGGGAGACGCACTTTCAGCACCACCTGGAATTGGGTCGAACGCAGGGCGATCCAGACCTGATCCCCAGAAACGGGCCACTGCCCGCTCACTGGATCGTCAGCTACCAGCGGTGTGTCTTCCACTGGAGCAACTGGGTGGGCTCGGTTAGTGGCCACATGCTTTCCCCGGAAGTGCGGGTGGTGAGCAAGCTGTACATCGTTGGCTGGTGGGCGTGCTTCATTGGGCTGACAGCGGTCCTGGCCGGCATAGACGTCGCGTGGATTTTCCTGTGCCTGTGGCTGGCCGCTCGTGCAACGCTGTTCCATTGCATCACCACCTGTCGCGAGATGTGCGACCACTTTGGCTTGCTCCCGGGTGGCGTGTTCGGCTTCACCCGTGACATGGTTTGTCACGGCCCCTGGCGCTGGATCATTCATCCGCGCAACAACGGCTACCACCTGACCCACCACCTGCTGCCCGCTGTGCCTTACTACCGCTTGCCCGAGGCGCACGAGTTGTTGCGCAGTCTGCCCATGTTCAAGGAGCGATCACATCAGTGTCGAAGCTACTTCTCGGCACGCGCTGCAGTGACAGCCGAATGGCAGAGCAAGGCGGTGGCGTGATGGAGCGCGCGCTGAACAGCCTGCAGATTGCGGCACTGTTGGTATCGGCCAGCTATGGAATCGGTTTTCTGTTCGAGACCGGCGAGTTGACTTTGACGCACGGCATGGCTGGCAGTATCTATGGCATCGCCACTGACTTCGGCATGCCGGCACTTGCGGTGGTTGCCCCGGCCGTTGTGGTCATCGGGGCTGTCGGTATGGGACCTGTTTGGCAAAGAGTATGGAGCGCATCTGCGCGGGTGGGTCGCTTTCCTCTCCTTGGTCTGGATGGCGGGTGTGTTGGCTGCACAGATCCACGGAGGGGTGGCTGTAGCACGCCTGCTGGGACTGGCCGATCCTTACGGGCTGCTGGTGGTCTTGAGCCTGATCTTTGTTGCCTCGCGGATGGACTTGCGGGTGGCTTCTGGGGTTTTCTCTGCCTGTCTCCTGGCCAGCGGGCTGGTGTTGATCTATGCCCTGTTTTCGTTCGACGGACTGGCGGTTTACACGTTGGCTGTACCCACCTTCTTGGCTGATCTGGACACCTTCGGACCGACCCAGTTCTTGACCATTTCTTTGTCTGTGTGTCTGCTGGTCGTCACGGGAGCCGGCTACCACCAGTTCCTGATGATGTCTGGCCGAAGCGCACGAAGCGCGGTCATGGGTTGTGTATTGGCAGGGCTCGCTCTGCTCTTGATCGGGTTTTTACCTTCGGCCTTGGTCTTGGCCATGGAGACGTCGGGTGCGCTGTCGGACATGCCTGATGGAAAGCAGGTCATTCCGTGGGCTTTGTCCAAAGTGGCGGGCACAGTAGCAGATGGGCTGGGCGCCGGCATGCTGTTGGCGCTCTCCCTGGCGGCTCTTGGATCTGGTGCCGCCATCCTGCGCGCGATGGGCTCTGCACTTGCAGCCTCTCTGCCAGTGCAATGGGTGAGTCAGCCTTGGATGGCATCTTTGATGGCGCTGTTTCTAGGGGCGATGCTTGCCATTCGGGAACAAGGCATCGTTGAAACCATGGTGTCGGTCAACGTCATCTACCTTGCTAGCGTTGGCGTTTGCTTCGTGGCCCTTCTGGCCAACATCATGCTGCCCCCAGAGCAAGCCCGTACCACCATGGCCGCCGGCCTTGCGGTGTCAGGCTTTATCTATGTCATGGGCTGGTTCGGTCTTTTGGACGGACGGGCTGACACGCTGTCGCTGGTTCTCGGATTGTTGATATCAACCTGCGTGGCGTTCGGCCTCCGCTTGTTGAACTGTCACGGAGGAAATCGTGTCACGAAGTCGGGGCGTTGACACCGCGAGTGAAGGCACCTCCGGCGCCTGTGCGCTCACGCTGGCAGGCAAAAGCGCCCGATGGGCCACCTTGATGATCAAAGCCGTGATGTCGTGGGCCAGTGGTGGTTCGAGCTCCCAGTGGTGCCAGTACAGGTCTACCACGACGGCTTCTTCCGGGCACAAATCGATGAGGCGGCCACTGTCCATCAGCGGCCCGGCTTGGGTACTGGGTATCAGTCCGTAGCCCGCACCCATGGCCACTCCTTCCAGAAGGGCGATGGGCGATGGCAAGAAATGCTTGGAATACCGATCAATCGAAAACCCGAACAGACCTTTCAGAAATTCGTCGTGTAGGGAGTCCTTCCGATTGAACAGCACTGCCGGTGCAGCCAAAACAGATGGGACAGTCAGTCCATCCGGAAAGGCATTCCGAGAAAATTCAGGTGTCGAGTAACAACGGTATTCCATCGCACCCAGGCAATCCGCGACAAATCCTTCGGCTGCTTTTACACTGGTTGAAATGCAGCCGATGACTTCCCCGCGAGACAGCAACTGAGAGGTGTGGTCTTGGTCATCGGCAATCACCTCTAAGGCCACCAATTGACTCAATAAAATCTCCTTCAACACCTCCGGAAACCAAGTGGCCAATGAGTCCGCATTGACAGCGATCGACATAGGGATCGGTGCGTGGGGCTTTGGACTGGGGAACAGTTCCCGCAACGCGGAGCCTTCCATTACCCTCATTGCCTTCACGTGACGCAAAAGCACTTCGCCGGCAGGGGTGGGTGAGACGGGTCGTTCACGGAGTACGAGGACCGTGGACAGCGATTCCTCCAACGCCTTGATACGCTGGGAGACCGCACCCCTTGTGATGCTCAACACAGCGGCCGCTTTGTCGAAGCTTTGCTGTTCAATCACCACCGCAAATGTTTCCAACTGATCGCGATCCAGCATGGGGCTCTCCCGGTGTGCTGGCTGACTGCGTTGCCAACCTGCACCATTTAATGGGTGTGCCAGGATATCTGTCGATGTTTTTTGCGTTGTTCGTACATTGAAAAGGTTACGAGCCGTATCCGATGCTGGGCTTCGTTTGGCGGTGTTTCTTTTCGAAATCAGCCGGTCTTGAGAAGATAAGCCTTACTCTGTCATCCGCGTGCTCTCGGTTGAGTGCCTTATCAAAGAGGGGATTGAAGCGCTATGACGTTGAGTCGCGATCATCTGCACAAACACAAAACTTACACGCGGTTGCCATGTGGAATGAATCGGCTGACACGGTGTGGCAACCTATATCGCATGCGCAATGGAGGCACGCGATGTGGCTATTGGTAGCTCGGGAACCCAGACAAGATGCCCCGCAATGGATGGGCAGAAGAGGGCTTGCGGCCTTTGATGCCGTTGTGTGGCCAGCAATGGTCTTCCTGCTGGTTTACATATCTCCGGAGCCACTGGGTGTCTTCGGGATCGTGGCGTCTGTTGCGGCTTTGGCGGCGTCATTCATCCGCCTGCAGCGGGCGATTTGGAACAACCACCGGTATTGGTTCACCACTTGGCGCTGGGGTGGTGTCACACTCGCTCTGATCCTGGTGGGCGTTGCCATCAAGGCTCTCTCTTGAGGTTGGTGCCAGGCGAGCAACAGTGATCCCGAATCGAGCAGGGTCGTGAAGCCATTCAATGCTGTTTCGCCAGATCTTGCGCCGCCAGGGGCGGGGTTGCGCCCAGGGAAACGCATATCGAGTGCGGAAGACACCTGAGCGCTCTTGCCCGAGCACGATCATGAGCATGTCTGCTCTTTTGACATCCGAATCGTGGATGACCAGGTCGCCGACTCTCCATTGCACGGTGTTCGGCTCGTGAATCAAGTCCATGATGCGTCCGATACGTTCACGACCTTCAATGTGTGGCGGTTGGACGAGCCTCGCTCCACTCATCGATCTCGGTGCGTCGCCAGGCCACCGCACGAGGCCCCAGGCGCACAGGGTTTGGGAACCGCTGGTTGGCGATCAGACGGTAGATCGTCGAGCGACCAAGACCCGTGATCCGTACAACGGCGTGCATCCGCAAAAAGACGGGCGAAACCTGATCGGAGTGATCCGATGACGACTCGGGGATTGTGTGCTGCACGGCATCCTCCATTTGCGGCCATGACTTCACTGTAGGCATATAAGGGCGCGGGTTATCTGCTGGATTCACATCCAAATCGTGCTCAGGAGTGGCCGACCGCAGGTGACTGGGCTCCGCGGGCGGGCATCATAATCAACTGCTTCGAGTCAAATGTGATGCCTTGGTGGTGTCACTAACCCATGCGGACCTTGTTCTTGAATGCCAGAAAAACCAAGCACCGACCGCTGCGGTACGCGGTGTCTGGTGTGGTGGTGCTTGTGCTGATATTCGCCCTACACGAGGCAATAGAAGGCGTCCTGGGACGGAGCTTGTCCGCTGCAGAAGTGCTGGGTCTCGCGCTGCTGGTGGCGGTAGCTGCACTTTCTGCCCGCTGGTTTCACTCGCGGCGTTTGCAAAGTGAGGGTCGAAATCTTAAGGACTCCGCGCTCTGGTGAACTGCTGCAGAGTCGTGCGTTGATGCCTGTCCATCGACTTTGAGTCGGGAGACAACTTGCCGTCCTGTGGTGTGTTGTGTTCCGGACACATGCCTCGGTCCGCGAAGATTTTCGGACACGTGTCGGACACGAGCCATCCAGAAAGCAAAAGAGTCAGCAGGCGCTAACCTGCTGACTCTTGATTTACTTGGCTCCCCGACCTGGACTCGAACCAGGGACCTGCGGATTAACAGTCCGACAGAACAAAGGCCTTGGAAACCGCACAAAGCCTGAATTATAGTTTTCATTTATCGCATATGGTTCCCGAAAAACTGTCAATCCAGCGCCCTAATTGAGGCAGTTTCAGGTCTCGAAACTACTGGATATTGGAAATACCATGGCGCTCCACAAGGGCCTTGGCAATGCGCAGCAAAACGGCATCACCGAACTCCTGCAGGGCCGCATTGACTGCCATGCAGACCAGCCGCACGTTTCCTGGCACGTAGCCCTTGGAGCTTTCGATCCGGTCCAGGCTGGGTGCCCAGACGCGCTTTCGGCGTGAACTGATGTCTGCCAGGCTCGTGGCCGCGCCGTGCTCAAAGCTGATTCCGGTCAGCATGCACCTACCCTGAGAAAGCTCTGCGAGCGCCAGGATGTCGTCTAAGGTGATGGTGATCTCCAGCCCACGAGCCCGCGCATTCTTGCGGGCGTTGGCGAGTAGATCTTTGAGTGCTGGCAGAGCCACCGGGCCTGTGTCATCGACGTAGAGCGTGCGCTTGACGTGTCCAGCAGAGTTGTGCCTGAGGATGCTCGCTCTCCACTTGCCCTGTGCTGTTCCGTTCCAGGTGGGCCCTAGCTTCGTCCAGATCTGGCGCTTTGTCTGCGCGTCTTGGGTCACGTGGTAGAGCTGCAACCCCTTGCGAAATACGCCCTTTGGCAAGTCAACATCAGCAGAATGATCTTGCTTCTTGGGCCAGTACCTGCTGCGGTCCACCATTACATCGCCACCCGGTTGGGCGTCACAGTCTCGCGCCAGCGCGCTTTGACGTAGATCTCGGTGGTGGTCTTGTCGCCGTGGCCGCACAGGGCCTGGATCTCTTCCAGCGGCACGCCGGCGAGCCACATGTCGGTGGCGCCCTTGCCCTTCAGGTCCCTGAACCCGAAGCTGGGGATGGTCGCTTGGCCAGCGGCCTTGCGCTTGGCGTTGGCGCGGGAGATGGCTTTCTTGAGGTTGGCGCTGATGCCGTCGTAGGTGTAGGCGTGGCCGTCGCGGTTGCGCACCAGTGGTTGGCGCAGCGAGCGCACGTCTCCCAGGCTCTGCTGGATCAGCGCCTCGAGCTGGTCGTCGACCTCGATCATCATCACTTTTCCGGTCTTGCATTGCTTGAACTTGAGCACGCGCTTGCCGGCGGCGTTGCGGCTGAGCACGGTGGTGTCCCAGTGGATCACGTCGCTCTCTGGCCGCTGCAGGGTGCGGTAGGTGATCTCCATCAGCAGCCGCGTGCTCAGGTGCGCCTCGGCCCACACGGCGCGGTATTCCTCGTGCGTCACATAGCGCTCGCGGCTGGTCTCGCGGTTGCGCTGGATGCCCGAGGCGCGCAGGCATGGGTTGATCAGCAGGCCCGGCACCTTGCTGTTGCGGCACAGCCAGCCGAAGCAGCTGGAGAGCGCCGCCTTCTCGCGGTTGGCGGGCACGGGGCGGCCCATCTGCGCGCCGATCTCAAGGTATTCGTTCACCATGGCCGGCGTCACGTCCAGCGGGGTGATGGGCGGCGCGAAAAACACGCGCAGCGGGCCGGCCTTGCCCTCGGTGGCCGTGCGCTTGCCCTTGGCCTCGCGGTCGGGCGTGCCCCGTATGGCCTGGGTGTAGTCGTCGAGTGTGCGCTGGGCCATGCTGCCGGCCTTCACACGGGCCTCGCAGTGCACCAGGAACAGGTCAAGCCAGTGCACCAGCGTGCCCTGCAGCCCGGCAGGGTCGTTGAACAGGCGCGCCTTCTCGTTCGCCGCGGCCTTGTCTTTGCCCAGGCCTTCCCACTTGCCGGTGCGGTGCACGTAGTAGTAGGCGCCCGAGCGCAGGTAGACCCTGGGCTCAAGGTCTGAGGCGGTGTCTTTGCGGCGGCGGCCCATGGGTGGCATGGTAGCGGGTCTCGGTTGTGGTGTTATGCGGCCTGAAGAAAGAGCCCTTGCTGCGGGCAGCGTGGGGACAGCCACAGGCTTTCGATTCGATCTTTCGCTCCATCAGCATGGGCGGCCTGGTCGATGCGTTGCCAGCCGTTGAAGAGGTGGTCGTAGAGGTCGCAGCGGTAGCCGCTGACCACCACCATTCCCTGCAGTTCTTTCAGGGCGCTGGCCAGCGTTTCGTGGTCTGCGTTGCTGAGTTCGTGCTTGTAGGCGGGGGCCCTGGTGCGCAGGTTGCGCGTGCTGTGGACATACGGCGGGTCCACGTAGTGCAGGGTCTGGTCGCTGTCATGGGTTTGCATCACGGTGATGGCGTTGCGGTTTTCAATGACCACGCCGCGCAGCCGCTGCACGTTGTTGCGCAGGTGGTCGGGGTAGTTCATCCAGTCGTGCGCCGGCGTGGTGCCTGACCGGCTGGAGTTGGCGCGGAAGCCGGTGGATTGACCGCTGGCGCCAGCGGATCCAAAGCCCATGTATGCGCGCACCAGGGTTCTCCGCGCTTGCTCGATGGGGTCGCCTGCCGGGTCGTAGGCGCCCTCAAATTCGCTGCGGGCGAATGGGGTCAGCTCGCAGGCCTGCGCCAGCAGCTCGCCCTTGTCGCGGACCATGCGAAAGAGGTTGACGATTTCTCCGTCGAGGTCGTTGTAGACCTCGGCATAGGACCGTGGCTTTCTCAGCAGCACTGACGCGCCGCCGCCAAAGGGTTCGACATACAAGCGATGCGGCGGCAGGTTGCTGACGATCCACGGGGCCAGCTTCCACTTGCCGCCGTGGTAGCGCACGACTGGGCGAGCAATGGCTTTTGTCACGCCGTCCTCCGGCTGTAAAGCTGAATCAGCGCCGCGCGGTTGGGCGTGGGCCTGGGTGTGTCGGTGTCGTTGGCGGCCGGGGCAGGTCGCTGGCCAGCGAGCACCTGCTCGGCGTGGGCGCGCATCACCAGCGGGCGGCCGTTGGGCCGGGTGTTGACGGTCAGGCCCAGCTCGCGCAGGTAGCGCGCCTTGGCGGCGTTCTGCCGCAGGCCCGAGCAGAGATCGTCCACCTCGGCGTCGGTGAGGTCGGGGCGGGTGGTCACGATGCAGCCTCCAGGTCATCAAGCAGCGGCTTCACCAGCCACACCCAGACCCCCAGCAAGCTGCTCACCGTGAAAGCCAGCTGCTGCGCGAGCAGTGCCCAGTGCGCGTGTATCCACGCGAAGGCGATCCAGCCGGCGTTGCTGGCCAGGAAGGCCACAAACCCCCAGCCGGCGCGCGGGCCGTTGAGGGCGAGCAGCACGGTGCCGAGCACGCCGAAGGCTGCGGCCGTGAGTTCGATGATCAGGGTGGGGTTCATGCGGGCTCCATGCGAAACACCTGCCCGCCGTCGGTGGCCACGCGGGCCACGGCCTTGTCGGCGGCGCGGGTGTATTCGCCGTAGGTCAGCTCGCGCACCTGGCGGCTGTGGGCGGCCACGAGGTCGGCGAGGGCGGTGATCTCCGGGCCGTGCAGGGTGATTGGCTTCCAGGCCCCGGCGCTGCGGCCTGCGCGCTCGCCAATGGCGTCGAGCATGGCGGTGGCCTCTTCGATGATCTCGCGCTGGCCACGAATAACGCCGCCGTCTTCAATGGCCTCGGCCACGTGCCCGGCGGTGCACAGCACGACCCACTGCGCATGGCTGGCGAGGCCGGTCTGGAAGGCCTTGACCGCCCTGTGGCAGGGCGCGAGGATGCGCTCAACCTCGGCGGGGGTCAGCCGCGTGTTGTGCATGCGGGCCGTGGTGATGCCGTCGCGCTTCTCGCTGACGCCTGCAGCGCGCAAGCGGGCCAGGCGGCGGCCGTAGGGGGTGGTCTTGCGGGTCATACTGCCTTCCTGAAAATCTTGGTGAGATCGCCAGCTACCGCATGCCCGCGGTCGAGCAGCAGGCGCGCGATCAGTGCCTGGTCGTGGTGGCTGTGGGTGGCCTGGCGCACGAGGCCGAGGTAGCTGTTGCCGGACTGGTGCAACTGCTCGGCCGGGGTGGCGTCGAGCCGCTGTAGGGCCTGGTGCAGGGTGCGGCGGCGGGTGATGCGCCGCCACGGTTTGATGACGTGGCCCACCATGTCCACGCCGCGTTCCACGGGCTGCAGGATGGTCTTGCGCGGGTTCACGTGCGCGCCCAGCCGCTCGGGCAACCAGGCCTCAATGCGCTCGCGGGCAGCGTTGAGCCACTGCGGGCTTTCGTGGATCAGAACGAAGTCGTCGACGTAGCGGGTGTAGTACCGCGCGCGCACCTGGTGCTTCACGAACTTGTCAAGGTCGTTCAGGTGCACGTTGGCGAAAAACTGGCTTGATAGGTTGCCGATGGGCAAGCCCGTGTCGGCCGGCGCGTTGAACAGGCTCTTGTGCGCCGGCACCCGGGCGAGCAGCTGGGCGCTGCCGCGCACGTCCACGTCGGTGCGCGGGTCGTGCATGAGGATGGTCTCGGCCAGGCTGAACCATTCGGGCTCAGGCACGTGGCGGGCGATCTGGCGCAGCAGCACGCGCTTGTCGATCGCAACGAAGAAGTTGGCCAGGTCCATCTTGAGGTACCACGCTGGCCGGCTCCAGTTGTGCGAGACCGAGCGCACGCCGGCCTCCACGCGCTCGGCCGCGTACAGCGTGCCGCGCCCCGGAATGCAGGCGCTGCTGCCGGCGTCGAACCGGGCAATGAAGCGCGGCGCAATGTGGTTGTGCAACAGGTGGTGCACGATGCGGTCGCGGAAGTCGGCCGCCCACACCTCGCGCACCTTGGGCCGCGTGACCACGAAACAGATGGACCGGCCGGGGCGATACTGGCCGCTGCACAGCTCGGCGTGCAGGCTCACCAGGTTGCGCTCCAGGTGGGCCTCGAACCGCTGGGCGCTGGAGGTGTTGCGCTTGTGGCGGCGGCAGTCGAGGTAGGCCTGCACCAGGCCGTCGAATGAATAGGGTGCTGAATCTGCGGACGGGAACGGCACGGAACTCACAGTCCTTGTTGTTGGTGTTCTGGTTGCCGTTGTTGAAGTTCTGGTACCAGGCGTTGTTGGCCGAGTACTGCGTCGGTTCGCGCGATCCGCATCGCTCTGGAGATGGCCGCTCAGGCCGATCAGCGGGGCAATTGCACCAGACCGGGCCAGCGCGGGCGCTGCGGTGTCTGTGGTGTGCATGTCCGTGGCCTTGTGAGCCAGGGGCGCGACCAGATTCAGATCAAAGCGCGCGGGCGTGAGGAGCTTGCTCGTCATGCTGCAGGCGCCGGTTCGTTGGTTTTGGCGAGCCAGCCGGTGGCTTGCTTGCTGACGCTCTCCAGCATCTGGATGGCCTTGCCCCAGTGGGCCGGCGCCACGGCCTTCAGGTCCAGCGCTACGCGCAGCCACATGGTGGCCGCGCGCTGGTGCGCCAGGATGCCCCGAAGGTGCTCCGCCCGCTGCCGGCCCCGCGTGGCGTTGGCCAGCGCCATGAGGTTCAGCATGTCGGAGCAGTTGGCGACGATCTTCTCGCCCACGGCGCGCTTGTAGTCGCGCTTCATCTTGACCAGGATCAGCGTGGCGATCCCCAAGAGGTCGCTGCCGGTTTTGTGAATGGGCAACTGGGTGTGCATGACCATGATGCTGTTTCGCTCAGGGGTTCAAAGGATCAAAGGAACAATCTGCGGACTGGAACGGCCCGGAACTCACAGCCCTTGCTGTTGGTGCCCTGGTCGCCGTAGTAGAAGAACTGGCACCAGGCGTTGTTGGCCGAGTACTGCGTGCTGGTCCACACCACACCGTCGCCGATCACGCTCTTGAGCGTGGCGAACATCAGCAACACCTCGGCGCGCGAGGGCAGATACATGCCTTTGCCAAGGGCCTGCACACGCTGGGCAAGCTCAAGGCCTGCGGTGCTCATGGCCTGGGTGTTGGCCAGCCCGTCGTACATGTCGGCCGCACCCTCGATCTGTGTGCCGTAGCCGCCCCACTTCACGTCGGTGAGCGTGTTGATGTGTTCCTTGGGCACCAGCGCGTGCCAGTAGCGGCCGCCTGGGGTCATCTGCAACCCGGCGTACCAGGCGTCGTGTTCGGGCCAGAAGGCGCCGGCCGCCACCGGGGCGGCGAGCGAGTGGGCAATGGGGTCGCCTGCCGGCTCGGCGGTGGATTCGTCGGCGCTGACGAACTTCGGGTCGAGCGCGCGGCTGAGCGCGTCCATGACAGCGCGTGAGCGCGGGGAGAGTTCAAACTCAATGGGGATGGTGATGGCGGACATGGTGGTGATCAGAAAAAAGGAACAAAGGAACGAAGGTCAGACGATCTGAATGCAGCGGACTGGAACGGCCCGGAACTCACAGTCCTTGAGGCCGGTGTCCTGGTAGCCGTAGTTGAAGTACTGGTACCAGGCGTTGTCGGCCGAGAACTGCGTGCTGAGCCAGTAGTACTCGTCTTGCTGCATCAGGTGCTTGGCGTTGGCGGCGAGCAGGTGGCCGTCGGCCTGGCTGGGCAAGGCCCAATCGGTGTGGCCGTCGATGTCGAGCGCCAGAATCTTCTGGGCCAGCGCGCTGCCGGCGGCGGCCATGGCCTCGGTGTTGGCGCGGCCATCGTGGTAGCTGTCGGCGCCGGTGATGCGCTTGCCGTATTCGCCCCACTGCTGGTCTTCGAGCTCGCGAGTGCCGATGGCTGCAACGACGTGAAAGGCCTTGCCGTCGGGCGTGGCCTTTATGCCGATGTAGGTGCCGCCCTGGCCTTGCCAGGTGGTGAGCGGTGCGGGCGGGGTGATGGTGGCGACGGTCATGGTGGTTCCTTTGGTGGAGGTGGTGGGTGAGGTGATGGGTTGCATGGCGTGCTGCGTGAGCACGGTGGCGATGGCGGCTTCGCCCTGGTCGATCAGGGCCTGCAGCAGCTCGCCTTCGTCGCCGCCCTCGGCCTCGACGTTCTTCACCACGCGCAGTGCTTGCTCCAGCAGCGTGGCCATGACGAGGATCTGGCCGACGAGGGTGGTGGTTGGGTTGGGCGCTGCCGGTGCAATGAGTCCCTGGCGTTCCAGGTTGCGGATGACGGCGGCTTCCCCGGCGTTGCGCTGGACGATCTGGATTTCGTGCAGGAGGCTCATGCCGCTTCCTCCGCGTCTTCATCCTGCTCGTCGCCCTCGGCGCTTCCCCCGCCCCCGGCCGCCGCCTGCTGCCGCTCCAGGTCTTCCAGCACCTTGTCGCGCACGGCCAGTACGTCGATGCCCTGGGCTTCGAAGAACGCGGCTTCCTGCTCGACGTTGTACAAGTTGCCGGTGTACCAATCGAGGGCCTGTTCCATGGCGGCCATGGTGATCAACTGGCCGAGCTGGTCGGCGTCGAGCGCTCCGATCTTCTCGCGCAGGTATTCCTCGGGCTCGTCCGCGTCCACGGCCTCTTCCCAGCCCATGAAGGCTTCGACGTGGGGGTGTGCGTCTTCGGTCTGGCACATGATGGCGATGGCGGCCAGGCGCAGGTCTTCCACGGTGCGCGGGCGGTTGCGCACGCCGTCGAACAGGCGGTAAAACAGGGCGCGGCGCACGTCCAAGTGCCTCAGAGCTCGGTGCTCTTCGGGCACGGGTGCTGCGTGGGGCGGCGGCGCGCCCTTGGGGCCCGGCTTGTCGCCTTCGTCGTCACCCTCGGTGGGCACCAGCTTCTGGGCCACCTCGTCGGGGATCATTTCCACGGCCTTGTTGGTGTGGGGGTTGATCACGATCACGGGCTTGGGCGCTTTGCGGCCCTGGGCGCGCAGGGCGTCTTCGTAGGTGACGACGCGCATCGTCTCGTCGTCACCCAGCTCGGTGTAGGCGGTGGCGGTGAGCGGGGTGTAGCCCATCACGTAGCTGCTGTGCGGGCTGGGCACCAGCTTTGCGGCCTCGGCCCCGTCGATCACTTCCAGCCCGCGGGCCTTGGCGTCGGCGTGCACGCGCTGCACGTGGGCGGCTTTCTTGGACTCCCAGCAGGCGGTGTCAAGGCAGCTGTCATCCCCAGCGTCGCGCGATTCGGCGAACAGGTCGGCCGCGGCCTGGCTGCGCTTGGGGCAGGTGCTGCAGGGGCCGGCGTTGAACACGAGGCCCGGGTCCTGCGTGTCGAAGGCGGCGGTTTTGAGCAGGGTGTTGAGCTTGCGGTACAGCTCCAGCACCACGGTGCGAAAGGGCGCGGGGATGCGCCGGCCGTCGGTGCCGGTGGCCTCCATGGCCTTGATGATCTTCACGGCCTTGGCCTGGGTTTCGGCGGGGTAGTGGGCCACGGCGAGGCCGGTGCTGAGCTGCAGCACGCCGTCGTACATGGCTTCCCGGCTGGCGGGGGTGAGGTCGAGCAGCTTCATGCGCTTGCGCACGTAGCTGGTGCCGCGGCCTTTGCCCATGCGCTCGGCGATCTGTTCCACGGTGTAGCCCAGCTCGTCGCGCAGCAGGGCGAAGCCTTCGGCCTCTTCCATGGGGTCGAGGTCTTCGCGTTCGATGTTTTCGACCAGCTGCATTTCGAGCACGGCCCGGTCGTCCATGTGGCGCACAAACATGGGCATGGCGCTCAGCTCGGCCAGCTGGGCCGCGCGCCAGCGGCGCTCGCCGGCGATCACTTCGTAGGCCGGGCGTGGGTCCATGCCGCTGGTTTCGACCACGCGGCCAGCGGGCAGCGGGCGCACCAGGATCGGGTTGCCCAGGCCGTGCTGCAAGATGCTGTCGGCCAGGGCGCGCAGGCTGTCCAGGTCGAGCCCGCGGCGGCGCCGGGGGTTGGTGGTGCTGTTGATGGCGTCGAGCGGGTGGGCGTTGACGAGGCGGATGGGTTCGGGCTCGGCGGCGGTGGTGGCGCTGCTGGGCGTGCTGGCGTTCGCACTGTCCAGCTGCTCGGCGCTGGGGGCGCTGGTGACGATGAAGTCGGCTCGGAAAAGGCGCGTTGGCTTCTGGTTGCCAACCTTCACCATGTAGCCGCCTAACGGGTCGCGGCCGGTGATCACGCCGTGGAGCCCGGCGGACTTGTGTGGGGCGTCGACTTCGTTGGTCAGATCGTGCCTGATCTGCACGGTGGAGCCCACGGCGGGGTCGTTGGCCGTGAGGGTGGTGGTTTCTTGGGTTTCGGTGGTCATGGGGTGGTCTCGGGGGTGGGGGTTTAGGCCATCGTTTCCGATGTGCGGTCGTGCTCGATGGCCTTTGTCGGATCGGCTGTGCGCCAGTCCGGCCACTTGCGGCCCTCGTTCTTGGATTGCTTTGCAACAATGGCTTTGGTGATCTGCTCGGGCGTTGCGCCGGAGCGCCATGCGCCATCGAAGGCCAGGATGATCACGTCAACCCACTCGGCCAGCGTCGGCAGGCCAGCCGCTGCATCGTCCTGAACCTCGCGCAGTTCCTTGCGGATGTGGTCGCACACGCCGGCCGTCCGGTCGCCAGGGCCGAAGGTGCGCTCGCTGAATGCGATCTGGCGGTGCAGATGCGTCACAAGGTCGAACTGCAGCGGGAGGTGCATGACCTTCATGCCGAGCCGGTGGGCGACGTGCAGTTCAAGGTGCGCGCCCTTGCTGCCCTCCCACCCGGGCATCAGCGCGATGCCATCGCAGGTGCAAAGCTCGCTCAGGTCGGCGCGCAGGCACAGTTCCCACGTTCCAGCCTCTTGAATCTCCGCAGGGCTGACGACATCGAAGCCGGTTGAGCGCAGGGCAGCGGCCCAACGATGAAACTCGGGGAAGTTGTTGTCAGTAATGCCGCTCATGGGGCCGCTGAGATAGATGCGCATGGTTTCCTTGATGGTTTCGGTTGGTGAATCAGGCTGGTTGGCCGAGGTGGTGTTCGAGCGAGGTCACCCGCCCATCGGGGTAATGCAGCCGGTTTCCCATGCGGCTCGGCAAATCGAACGCGGCGTAGCGTTCGGGGCCGATGCCGGGGTTGCGCTGCAGCTCGGTGCCGGCGTAGGTGCCTGTCGGGCGCGTGGCGGTGCGGCCCACGGCCTCGGGCAAGCTGTAGCGCGGCGGCTTGCTGGCGCTGGAGTGCAGGCGCCCGCGTTGCGAGAGCATCGTCACGGCCGGCCGCACCACGTTGATGGGCTGGCCCACACGGTGGGCGAGCGTGGCGAGCGGCAGGCCCCGCCCGGCTGCGCCCAGCGTGGCGAGGATGGCAGCGTCCAGCTCGTTGTTGCTGAGCTGGGGTGCTGCGGGCGCTGGCTTGGCGGCGGGCGCCGCTTGGTCGGGGTTGTCGATCCCCCGCAGCTTGGCGCGGCCCCTGGGCGTGATGCACAGGCCGGTCTCGGTGCGCAGCGCGTGGCCGAGTTGCACCAGATTGTTCATGGTATTGGTCTCCAGACCGGCAATGGCGGCCTTGATGGTGGACAGCGGGGTGGCGCCGTTCGCGCTCAGGTGCCTGAGCGCTGCGATGGTGATGGGGGCGAGGGCTCCGCGCATGGCTCAGGCCCCGGCCACGGGTTGCGCGGTGTTGGCGGTCTCGGCGTGCGCGTGCACGTCCTCGACGCCCCACTGCTTGCGGGTGCGGTTGTAGATTTCCAGCGCCGCGGCCTGGGCCGGGCTGCAGGGCTTGCCCACGGCGGGCTGGAAGTCGCTGTGCACCGCCACGCCGCCGCTTGGCGTGTCGGTGAATGTCATGTGGACTTGTGGCATGGGGTTCTCCGGGTTCGTCGCTGTGTCACTGCCCGGCGGCGAGGCGCCGCAGGATTTCCGTGAACAGGAGGTCGGCCTGGGCCGGGGAGGTGGCGCGGGCATGCAGCGCCATAAGGGTGCACACCGGGTCGCTGTGCTGTTCGCTGTGGGCGGCCTGGATGAGGTTCCACCCCAGGCCGCCGGCGCTGGAGCGGGTGACGATGCAGTGCTGGGCTGCGGGTACCACGGCTGTGCTCGGCGCCGGGAAAACGGCCACGAGTGATTTGCTGGTGTCGCCACCGATGGTCATGGTGTTGGACGCATCGGCCGCCGCATCGCCGCCCGCCGCGCTGGTTTTGGTGGCGGTGGTGTTGGCGATGGCCGCCGCGTTTCCATTGCCAGTAGCCACCGGGCTGCTGATGGCCGTGTTCGGCGGCGTGCTGACGTTGCACTGAATGCACGGCACGGGCGTGGGGTTGGGGCGCGGCGTGTCGCCGTCCTGAGCAGCCGCCGACGACGCGGCGAGCGCTGCAGCGAGCAGGCCAATGGTGGTTTTCATCTTGGGTTTGAGCATGGTTCCTCCGGTTGGGTGGGTTGGGGTTGGTGGTGGTGATGGGTCAGTCGTCGCGGTCGCCCGCGGCGGCTTTCTTGCGGTCCAGCCGGTAGGGCTGTGGATGGGGCGGCGGTGGCGCGTGGTGCTCGATCGGGTTCACCGGTTGGCACGGCCTGGTCAGTCGCCGCGCGGCGGCCCTGGCTGCGGCCAGCGCTTCCAGGCGCACCAGCTGCCCGCGCCTCGGGTCGGCCATCACCGCGTCGAAGCTGTTGGGCCAGGCGCTCAGGCAGCGGCGTGTGCGCATGGCGGCCCAGGCGGCACGCAGCTGCTGCTCGGTGAGGTGGGTGGGCATGGCTCAGGCCTTCTGTACGGCGGCGAAGAGCAGGGCGGCCAGGGCAGCGAAATACACGGCCAGCAGGACGTGCGTGCGCCGCCGGCGCGACCGGTCCAGCTCCTCCGCCGCGGCCTTTTGGGCGGCCAGCCGGTCGTGTGCCGATTGGCTGACGGTGGGTAGAGCGGCGTCCACACGCCTGCACGCAGCCCGGTAGTGCTCCCCCAGGGAGTCCAGCTCTCGCACCGCGCGCAACGTGGGTGCGTTGTCGCGCAGCAGGTAGCGGTCGGCCGTCATGGGCCGGTGCTGCGGCTGTGGCGCCGGCTGTTGGCGGATGGCACCAGTGCGCAAGCCCTCTTGGATGGCCTGGGCGCTGCGGGTGCCTTCGCTCAGTCGCTTGACGGGGGCGACTTTGGCGGGCTGCTGCATGGCGGCGAACTCGGCGGCGTCGATGCGGCGCAGCAGCTCGGCGCGGCGGGGGTGTTGGGTCGGGTGGCTCATCGCTCGCTCCCCGTCCATGCCACGGCCGCGCCGGTGGTGCGCGGCTCGGTGGGCGGTGTGCACACCAGCCGGCCTTCTGGCGTCCATGCGGCCACGCTGCCGGTGCCCAGTTCGGCGCGGCACAGGGCGCGCGCTGCGCGGTCGATGCGGGCCTCCGTGGCGGCCACGGCCGCGTCCATCGCGTCGAGCGTTTGGGCGGCCTGCGAGTCGCGCTCCAACTGGTGGACGATGCCGAAAAACAGCACCACAAGCAGGATGGCGGCGAGCCAGTTCACGACGGTCGCGCTGGGGGTGAGGTGGCGGTTCATGCCAAAGTACCGAAGGATTGAAGGATCAATCTGCGGACTGGAACGGCCCGGAACTCACAGCCCTTGTAGTAGGCGTGCTGGAGGCCGCCGCTGAAGAGCTGGTACCAGGCGTCGTCGGCCGAGGACTGCGTGCTCGTCCATATCCAGCCCCCACCGATCTGGTCTTTCAGGGTGGCGAACAGCTGCAGGGCCTCGACGCGGCTGGGCAGGTAGCAGCCATCGCCGTGGGCCATCACGGCGGCCGCAGCGGGCGAGCTGGCGGCGGCCAGGGCCTGCGTGTTGCTCAGGCCGTCGTGCAGGCTGTCGGCGCCTTCGATCTTCCGGCCGTACTCGCCCCATGCCTTTTCGCCCACGGCGGCGAAGTCGGCCGGCAGCAGCAGGGCGAACACGCGGCCGTCGGGATAGGCCACGGGCCCGGCGTACCAGGCGTTTTGCTCGGGCCAGAACTGGCCGGGCGCGGGTGGGGTGGTGCCGCTGCCCGCGGCTGGGGTTTGGTGTGCCATCTGGCCCTCCGTTTTGTGGACGTGAGGGATATTTAACCATAGTTCAGTATGGAGTGCAACTATGGTTCAGTTATTTGTAAAATGGTGCTGTAAAGTTCGGCTGGAACGCCACAACTTTCAGGAGGGGAAAATGCTTCCGTTGATTTGGTTTTTGCTGGCTATCGCAGTAGGTGTACTGGCCAGCAAGAGGGGGCGCAGCGGCTTCGGATGGTTCGTTATCGCCTTGTTGTTAAGTCCGCTGATCGGCTTTGTGTTTGTCTTGATCGCGAAGGACCTCAGTACATCAGCGGGAGCGGTCAACGCCGCCCCAACGGGATCCACCCACGTGCGGTGTCCTGCTTGCGCGGAGTGGGTATTGCCAGAGGCCTCGGTGTGCAAGCACTGCGGCGGCGCTCTGGCGCCTGATGCCGACTTCTACGTGGTGCGAGCGAAGATCGCCGAGGCAAGCAAGAAAGAAGATAACAGCAATCTTGCAATTGGCGTTGGGGCTATTGTTGCGGTGATCGTGTTGGCAAACGTTGTCAGCAAGTGCACCGGGTGACCCGGCTGACTGAAGGATTGGCGCCTGCCTTACAACAGGTCGCGCGGCTCCCTGTTGTTATGCGGCCACTGATAGAGCCTGGCCGTCGCCGGGTTTATCGAGCGTTGCGACAAACACCCGCAAATTGAGCACAGCGGCTCGGCGGTCTTGGTCTGAAAGGCTCTGCAAGGTTCGGATGGCCTCCGCAATCCAGGCGTCTTCATGCAAGAACGCTGGACGGATGTCCGGTGGTTTGATGTCGCTCACGCCCGCTGCGGGTGAGCGCTCTCGTGGTGTGAAACTCGCCTCAACGTCTATGGCGTCGGCTGCTTTGATGGGGCCTTTGCCGGTGGCAAGCCAGCGGCTTGTGATGCCAAGAAAGGCTGCGGCTACATCGTTATTGGCGGCGCTGAATGCCTTGGTTTTGCCATCCATCACCTTCTTCACGGCTTGGTAGCTTACGCCCATGTGGTCGGCGAGCCGTTGCGCTGTCGTACCGACCTCTTTCATCGCCCAGTTGAGGCGGTCTCTGTAATCTCTGAAATCAACCATGGTTGATGTTCCCATGTTCTCCGGGAACTATGGTTGCATAGTTGCATGAACTATGGTTCAATGCGACCTTATGAAAAAGTCGCAAGCCATCGAACTGCTCGGGGGAACTGTGCCAAAGGCCGCAGAAGCCCTTCGAGTTACCTACCAGGCCGTGGACAAGTGGCCGGACGATCTGCCTCTGCGGATATCTGACCGTGTTCTCGGGGCCTACACCCGCCTGCATGGTGCTGTGCCGGTGGCTAAAGACCCGGACGCCCCGCAGCCCGCAGAGCAGGCGGCCAACGCCGCCACACCCCAAGAACAGCCCGCCACGACCGAGGCCGCAGGGCAGGGCGCCTGAGTCCCTTCGGGCGCTGCGCGCGCCCGCTTCATCAACCACCCCGAGGAGAACACCCATGGTCCAACAAGGCACCACCCTTCGCGTCGATTTGCCAGCCGATGAAAAGCAGAAGCAGTACCTGACTGATGAGCGTCGAGAGTCGCTGGAGAGGCTGGTTTGCGATGTGGTTCGCGATGCACTCGACCGCCAGCCAGGCCTCACTGAGGAGCAATTGGGCACCAGGGCCGTGATCGCGGCCCGGGCCGGGATGGCGGGGTTTGCCGCTGTGCTGTCAAGCGATGAATGGAAGGCGCCTGTGACTGACCACGAGCTTGCGCAAGAGATAGCCCTGCTGGCCGCTTTAATTGAGCGCCTGCGGAAAGTTACGGCCAACCAGGGCGCCGCCCTACGCGTCGATCCAATCTCTGCCGAGGAACCGGCTTGCGACTTGGTGCGTGACGAGACGGCCCGATCGCCCGAACTCCCCGCGGGCCAGTACATCGACCCGGCCTTGCCCGGGATTGTGATGCTCTCGCGCAGGGAGTTTCCGCTCGATCTCAGTGACCCGGAGACGCGGGAGTCACTACAACGACTTGGATATGCCCTGCCTGATCTTGATGCGTCTGGATCTGCACCACGCGCACAGGCACCGGCTGGCGCGTGACGGCATCCAGAATGAACGGCACCGTGAGAACGTCGTTTTCGTGGGGGAACTTGGGCACCTCGCCTTTGTACCCCTCGACGAAGTGCAGCTTGCCCACGTCTCCGGCGGGGCATGCCCATTTCACGCGTGGGTTGATCAGCAGTTGCGGTTCCATGGGTCTGCCCTTTCTGGTGGGTGGTTGGGGTGAGAGCCGCCACTTTACCGGGCTGGGCAGGCCCGCCATTCAGCGGCCCCAGCGCCTCGCCTCGCGTGCCATCAGCACGAACACTCTCACCGCGCCCGCCGGTGCTTTGCGCCGCCTGGCCTTGATCGCCAGCCGCGCCATGGCGCGCGCGGCGGCCCTTCGATCCGTTTTCCCCCACCACCCCTCTGGCGCGGTTGCCCGCGCTGCCCTGGCCCGGGCGAGGTCTTCCTCCCTGATCAAAAACGCTGCGGGCCGGGCGGGTGGTGGGTTTTTCTTTTTCATGGTGTGTGTTCGGGTGCATGCAAAAAATTTTGCCCATCGGTGCCACTCAACACCACTCAACAAATTTGAGAGGCACTGAAATGCACCAGGTTGCACTGCCCGTAGAGGTGTCGCCGGCCGAGGTGATGCGCAAGCCCTCGCTGGGCGCCGCGCTCGATCTCTGCCTTGAGCTGGGCGGCTTTGAGCCCAAGCAGGTGCAGCACGCGCTGAAGCTCGACAAGGCGCAGTTCAGCCGCTGGGCGAGCGGCCAGGAAGGTGTGAACTGGCCCAAGCTGTCAGCGGTGATGGACCACTGCGGCAACGACGCGCCGTTGCTCTGGATGAACCACGCCCGGGGTTACGACCTGTTTGCCATGCGCAAGGTCGAGACCGCGCTGGAGCGAGAAAACCGGGTGTTGCGCACGCAGGTGGAAGCGTTGACGCAGGTGCTGCGGGGAAAGCTCGCCTGATGTCGTCCTACGAGAACCTTCAACAGGTGTTGCTCCAGATGGAGCAGTTCGGCATTGCGCTGAAAGACAAGGACGTGCAGGCCTTCCCCAAGCGGCTGGACAAGCGGGTCACGTGCGGCCAGGGTGGCAAGGACTACTACAAGCTGCACGAGTTTCGCCCCGATTCGGGTGGGCTGTACCTCACGGGCTATTTCGGCACCTACCGCCACGGCGGCAGCTTCGAGAAGGTGGTGCCCGACTGGAAGCCCATGGCCGAGGAAGAGCGCGCGCGCCAGAAGGCCGAGCGCGAGGCCGCCCAGGCCCGGGCCGCTGCCGAGCGCGCGGCCGAGATCGCCAACGCCGCGGCCGAGGCCATCACGATCTGGCGCAAGGGCGTGAAAGAGGGCGTTGCCTCGCCCTACCTGGAGCGCAAGCAGGTGGTGGGCGAGGCCTGCCGCTGGCTGCGCGAGCAACTGGTGCTGCGCTGGCCCGGTGACCGCCCGGGCGAGGCCGACACGGTGGTGCGCCTGGTGGGCGGCACGCTGCTGGTGCCGCTGGTGCGGCTGGACTACCCGAAAGACCAAGCCCTGCGCGGCCTGCAGTTCATCACCCCCGACGGCGCCAAGATCTACCAGCGCGGTTTCGAAAAGCCGGGCAGCTGTGTGCGGCTGGGCAGTGTGGATGGCGCGGCGCTGGCGCTGCTGCTGGTGTGCGAGGGCTATGCCACGGGCCTCACGATCCGCATGGCCACAGGCCACCGCCTGCCGGTGTTCGTGGCGTTCGACGCGGGCAACCTGGCGCACGTGGTGCCGCTGCTGCGCAGCCTGTACCCCTCGACCCACCGAATCCTGATCTGTGCCGACGACGACTGGCGCACGAAGGACCGCCGCACCGGCAAGCTGTTGAACCCGGGCCGCACGGCCGCCAAGAAGGTGGCGCGCGATGTGCCGGGCTGCGACTTCGTCTACCCGGTGTTCGGCCCCAATCGGGGCGAGAAGGACACGGACTTCAACGACCTGCACGTGCTGGCCGGCCTGGACGCGGTGACGCGCCAGCTGGACGGGGTGATCAACGTGATGGGGCGGGTGTATGGCTGAGCAGTTGCCACCCGATCACCCTATGGACGCAGCCGGAGAAGTCGGCGAACCAGCGCCGCAGGCGCCCGAGTCCGCCAGTGCGGACTCGCCTTCGCCGTCGTCAGCCCTCGGCGCGTCAGCGCCGCTGGACAACGTTGTCTCGCTGGCGGAAGCGGCGGCGTGGCGCAAGGCTGTGGAAGAGGGCATCGCGGCTGCATCGTCGCCTCCCCCCTCCCCCCAAGAAAGCGCTATTGCGCAACCATCGGGGGACGGGGGAGAGCCCGGTGCCTCGGGCGAATCTTCCTCCGGCAAGGCCACTGCCAAGCCCAAGAAGCCCGAGAAGGCGGTGGACTGGGGCAAATTCAACATCCTGGCCGAACATTTCGCGCTGATCTATGGCACCGACACGGTGTGGGATGGCACGCAGCGCATGATCATGAAGATCGCCAACATGGGCCACGCCCATGGGTCTGAGATGGTGCGGCTGTGGAAGGGCAGCGAGCGCCGGCGCACGGTGCTGCCGTCTGACGTGGTGTTCGACCCCACGGAGACCTGCGACGCCCGGTGCGTCAATCTTTACCACGGCCTGGCCATGGAGCCGGTCGATGGCGATGTGAAGCCCATGCTGGACCTGGTGCGCTACCTGGTGAGCCGGGCCAGCGACAACGCTGACGACGTGGACGCCATCATGCACTGGCTGCTGTGCTGGCTGGCATACCCGCTGCAGCACCCGGGCGCGAAGATGCGCACCTCGGTAATCATGCACGGCGACGAGGGAGCGGGTAAGAACTTCCTATTCGACACCGTGGTGTCGATCTATGGAAAATACGGCGCGCTGGTCGGCCAGGACGAACTGGAAGACAAGTTCAACGACTGGCGGTCGTGCAAGTTGTTTGTGGTGGGCGACGAGGTGTCGAGCCGCGCCGAGCTGGTGCACAACAAGAACCGGCTCAAGGCGCTGATCACCTCGCCCACGGTGCAGATCAACCCCAAGAACCTGCCCAGGCGCGAGGAAGCGAACCACATCAACATCGTGTTCCTGAGCAACGAACTGCAGCCGCTGGCGCTGGACAACAGCGACCGGCGGTATCTGGTGGTGTACACGCCCAGGGCGCGGGAGTTCGAGTTTTACAGGGCACTGGGCGAGTGGCGCAAAAACGGCGGCACCGAAGCCTTCATGGCCTACCTGTTGTCGTATCCGCTCGATGGCTTCGACCCCTACAGCCCGGCGCCCTACACCGAGGCCAAAACCAACCTCATCACGCTCAACCGCAAGAGCCCTGAGCAGTTCTGGTGGGAGTGGGCCAACGGCGAGCTGGATCTGCCGTACTGCACCTGCTCGATGCAGCAGGTGTACCGGGCCTACACCAAGTGGTGCGCGCGCACCGGGGACCGCTATCCGTTCAAGCGCGAGCAGTTCACGCCCACGGTGTGCCGCTTCAGCGAGAGCCAGGGCAAGCCGGCACGGGTCAAGCCCATGAAGCTGGAGACCGAGGGCGCGAAGAAGGTGGAGCGCATGTTCCTGGTGTGCGACCCAGACGACGCCATTGCCCGCCTGTACGACGACACGGGCATGCCCATGACCCAGGGCGCCTGGGCCACCGACTGCGTGACCACCTTCGAGCCTCACCTGCGCAGCTACCTCGGTTGGTCGAAAGATGGGAAACCCCCCTCCCCGGGTGGATCGAGTGTCGGCGAAGGAGAGGGCGAATGACATTTCACGGTTACGCGGTTGCGCGGGGGTGTAACTCCGAAACCCAGCAACGACGCTGGGAGTTACGCGGTTACGCGGTTACGCGACCCATCTATACATGTGCGTGTGTGCGTGGGCGGGCGGGCGCGTGTGTGTGCGTGCACGTGCATGTACCTGTGTGTTGGTGTAACCACGTAACCGTGCAACTCGCTAGGCGGGCTGCGGGTTACGCGGTTACGCGCACGCGCAACCGCGTAACTCGCTTTTCTCTTTTTCAAAAGAAAAAAGGAAACAGGATGGGCGACCCCCTCGACCAACAGCCAAACGCCCCAGCAGCGCCAGATTCCGAGCCTGCTGCAGGGGTTTCGGCACGCAGGCAAGCCATGCCCGAGGTGGCGGCCTTCATCGACCTGTGCCGCGCAGCCTATGACGGGCAGTTCGTCGACGTGGACGCCGCCATGGCCACCGCCCAGCAGGCCCGTCGTGAGCACGCCCAGGTGCTGGAAGAGCAGGGCGCTGAAGCCGCGGCCCGTTGGCTCAAGCGCAACGCCCACCGCTGCACCTTCCACGCAGAAGAGGCTGGCCGCTCGGTCGGTATGGCCTCGCCCTTCGGCCGCACCACCAACACCACCCAGATCTGACCCATGAAAATCCGCATCGATTCCAACTTCCCCGAGGTGCAGGCCTGGGTGCAGAAGCTGGGCGCCAGCGTCAACACCGCATCTCGCGAGGCACTGAACCGCACGGCAGAGTGGGCCGAGACCGACGTGCGCCGCGAGATGCGCAAGGTGTTCGACCGCCCCGTCCCGTTCACCCTGCGCTCGCTGCGCGTGTTCTATGCCAGCGCCCGCAAGCCCGAGGCGATGCTGTGGTTCAGGCAGCGCAGCCACGACGCCGACAAGCTGTGGGCCCGACCCCAGATCGCCGGTGGTCAGCGCGACATGAAGCCCATGGAGATGCGCCTGCAGCGCATCGGCGTGTTGCCGCAAGGCTGGTTTATCGTGCCGGGCGATGCCGCACCCCTCGATGCCTACGGCAACATGAGCGCGGGCGAGATCTCCCGCATCCTCAACGTGCTGGGAAGCTACACCGAGAGCGGCTTCAACAAGGCCAACATCAAGACCCGGCAGCGCCTGCGCAAGGGCAATGAGAAGAAGGGGGTGTACGGCTTCGAATACTGGGTGAACCCGGTGGGTGGCAGCCGAGCGAGGCACCTGCAGCCCGGCGTCTACCGCCGCGTGTACACCGCCTTTGGCACCAGCCTCAAGCCCATGATGATCTTCGTAAACCGAGCGCACTACACCGCGCGCCTCGACTTCTTCGGCATCGTCAACAAGACCGTGCAGCGCCGCTTCCCCGACGAGTTCGACAAAGCCCTGCGCTCCCTCATGGCCACCGGCTCAGCCTCGGCCTACCGCAAGCAGGGGGTCAAGTGAAACAGACCACCCCCCCCAACGGGTCCTTTGAAACCCCACCCAAACGCGGGCAATTGATACCGCGTCGGAGCGCTAGCGGGGTGGCTGGGGAAAAGTTGACACACGGGTTGACAGATGGCGAAAAGTGACCCGAACCTGTTGACACAGGCGGAATACGCGCGGTCGCGGAAGGATCGCGGGCTCCCGGGCGCGTCGCGGGAGTCGGTGCGCAAGGCGGTGGACGAAAAACGCATCAGTGCGTTCGGCCCGGACAAGCTGATCGACCAGGCGCTGGCGGACAGCCAGTGGGCGCGCAACACCCGGGCGCGTGTGGGCTCCAGCGATGCTGGACACGTATCCGACCCGGCCGGCGACCTGCTGAGCGCACCAGGTGCATCGACCGCCGAGCCTGCAGCCGCGCCGGCGCCTGCCCCAGACGGCTACACCGCCGCCCGCGCGCGCACCGAGCAGGCCAACGCTGGCATCGCCGAGCTGCAGCTGGCGAAGCTTCGCGGCGAGGTGCGCGACGTGAGCGACATCAACCGGGGCGGCTTCGACATCGCACGCGAACTGCGCGACGCCATGGACTCCTCGGTCAATACCCTGGCGGCCGAGCTGGCCCCGTTGGACAGCGCCGACGCTTGCGCCCAGGTGCTGCGCCGGCACAACCGCACCATCCAGGAGATGCTGGCCAAGGGCCTGCGCGAGAAACTCAGCGTGAAGGTGGCCGCCGAGTGAACGACATGCACGACGGCTACTACCTGATGCTCGACGCGTTCGCGCGCGGCATCGAGCCCGACTCGAACCTGCCGGTCGATGTCTGGGCAGACCGTCACATGATCGTGCCCAAGGAAACCGGCGCCAGCGAGCCCGGCCCCTACAAGACCAGCCGCACGCCACACGCCCGCATGGTCATGCAGGCCCTGAGTGCCGACCACCCGTGCAAGCGCATCGTGGTCATGGGTGCATCGCAGATGCTCAAGACCCAGGTGGCGCTCAACTTCCTGGGCGAGACCGTGCACCAGCGCCCGAAGAACTTTCTCTGGGTCGTGCCCACCGGAAAACTGCACAAGCGCGCCGCCGCTCGCATCGACAAGATGGTCGCCGCCGTTCCCGTGCTGCGTGAGCGCTTCGCCCGACCGGCCTCGCGCGTCTCGACCAACAACAACGACATCAAGGCATACCCCGGCGGCGCGCTGTACATCGCCACCGCCGGCGCCGCGGCCAACCTTTCCGAGCTATCCGTCACCTACGTGGTGTACGACGAGGTAGACCGGAGCAAAGACAACGTCGGCGGCGAAGGATCACCCGACGAGCTGGTCGAAACCCGCCAGACCAGCCACCAGCGCGACAAGAAAACCTACTACCCCAGCTCGCCCACCATCGAAGGCGAAAGCCCGATCCAGACGCTGCACGATCGCGGCACCCAGCGTGTCGCCCTCGCCGAGTGCATTCACTGCGGCGAAGCCCAGTCGCTGGAATTCTTCGACGACAACGGCGCCCCGCGCCTGATCCGCAGCGACGATGGCAAACAGGCGTTCTACCCCTGCACCGTGTGCGGTGGCTTGCACAGCGAGGGCGACAAGACACGCATGTTTGCCCGCGGCCTCTGGAGCGAGGGTGTCCCTGGCGACGGAGAGACCGAGAGCTTCCAAATCTCCGGCATGTTCCTGCCTTACGGCTGGCTCCCCTGGGTCGCTCTGCTCAACCAGTACGAGAAAGCAAAGGCACAGCTTGAGGAGGGCAGCGAAGAGTCGATGATCGTGTTCTACAACACGCGCCTCGCCAAGTGCTGGGCGCGCAGCAAAGAGACGACGCGCTACGAAGGCCTCATGGCCCGCGCCGAAACCTACCGCCTGGGCGGCGTGCCCGCCGGCGGCGTGATGCTCACCGCCGCCATCGACGTGCAGGCCTACCGCCTCGAATTCCAGGTGATGGCCTGGGGCGATGGCATGGAATGCTGGGTGATCGACTACCAGGTGATCCACGGCGACCCCGCCAGCCAGCAGACCTGGGACAAGGCCGACGAGCTGCTCAAGGCCCGGTACCGCCACGCCAGCGGCGCCCTCATGAACATCAGCGCCGCCTTCGTGGACTCCGGTGGCCACCACACCCAGGAGGTCTACACCTTCACCCAGGCCCGCCGGCACCGCAACATCTACGCCGTCAAGGGCGACGCCAACAAGAAGAACCGCCCCATCGTCGGCAACAAACCCAGCAACGTGGGCGTGGACAAACGCGGCAAGGTCGAGCGCAACGGCGTCAAGCTCTGGATCATCGGCACCGACACCGCCAAAGACTACCTGCAGACCCGGTGGGGCAGGGCGCAAGGCCCCGGCGCCATGCACTTCAGCCAGTCTCTGCCTGAAAGCTGGTTCAAAGGCCTCACCGCCGAATACCGCACCAGCGGCTTCAAGCGCGGGCGCAAGGTCAGCTGGTGGGAACAGAAGAAGGGCGAGCCCAACGAGCCGTTGGACTTGAGCGTGTACAACCTCGCCGCCGCCTTCATGCTCGGCCTGCACCGCAAAAGCGAACACGCCTGGCAGCTGCTGCGCGATCGCCTCGTGCCCGCCGTGGGCGACCTCTTCGACCAGGAGCAACACCGCCCCATCGATGTGGACACCGAAAGCCCGGCAGCGGCCGAGCCCGGCACCACGCCACCGCCACCAGCCACCCGGGCCGGCCCCGCGCCCACCGCTGGATCTCCTGCCGTCGTCAATGGCCGCATCTCCCTGGGCGGCTTGCGCCGTGGTGGCAAATGAGCACCAAGCCCGACGGCCGAGGCCTCGACCCCGAACCCGACATCCTGCAGGTCGTGCTGCTGCGCGTGCGCGCCGCCACCCCCCTGCTCACCGACGAGCAAGCCCGCCAGATCGAAGACGACGTGCGCGCCGAACTCGGCGGCCTGCGCGTGCGCATCCCCAAGCGCAAGAAGCACCCCAGCCGCGAGCAGCGCCAGGCCATCTTCCAGGAAGCCATGGGCAATGCCAGCGACGAAGAGCTGACCGATCGGCACGGCATCAGCCGCCGCTCGCTCTACCGCTACGTCAAGTTGGGATCGGGCAATTGATGTGCCAATTTGGCCTATTTTCCGCAGCGCCTGCTGCCTACCATCGCCCAACATAGGAGTCCATCAACCATGGCCGGAATCACCCTCGCCCAAGCCCAGGCCCAGCTCGACGCCTACCTGGCCGCCGAAACCGCCGCGCTCGCCAACAAGTCCTACGAGATCGCCGGCCGCAAGCTCACGCGCCAAGACCTCACGCAGATCCAGCAAGGCATCAGCCTGTGGAGCGCCCGCGTGAGCCAGCTCACCGCCAGCGCCTCCCGCCGTGGCCGCTCCGCAACCATGGTGCGCTGAACATGAAAGCCAGGACCCCACGCAAACCCCTGGTCGAAGCCAACCTGCTCGACAAGGCCATCGCCTACTTCAACCCCAAGCTCGCGCAGCGCCGCCAGCACGCACGCGAAGTGCTCGCGCTCTCCGGCGGATACACCGGCGCCCGCGTGGACCGTGCTGCCCTGGCCAACTGGCGCACCAGCGCCGGCTCGCCCAACACCGACATCATCGGCGACCTGCCCATGCTGCGCTCGCGCAGCCGCGACCAGATGCGCAACGCCCCCATTGCCCTGGGCGCGCTCAACATCACCGCCAGCCACAGCGTCGGCACCGGCCTCAGCTGCAACCCCGCCATCAACGCCGCCATCCTCGGCCTGAGCGACGAAGCCGCCGAAGCGTGGCAACTCAAAACCCGCGCACGCTTTGAAGTCTGGGCGCGCAGCAAGGCCTGCACCCTCGACCGTCGCCAAGACTTCTACCAGCTGCAGGGCCTCGACTACCGAAGCACCAAGGAGAGCGGAGACAGCTTTGTGCTCACCCCGTTGATGGAGCGTGACGGCCAGCGCATGCTGGTGCTGCAACTCATTGAAGCCGACCGCGTGTGCAACCCAGACCGCAAGGCCGACACCGAAACCCTCGTGGATGGCATCGAGCTATCCCCCGAGACGGGCGAGGCCGTCGCTGTGCACGTGGCCAAACACCACCCGGGTGACCGGCTGGTGAAGAACACCTGGGAGCGCCGAGAGGTTCGAGGCGCCAACACCGGCCGCCGCAACGTGCTGCACAGCTACAAACTCCTGCGCCCCGGGCAAGTGCGCGGCGTGCCATGGATCGCCCCCATCCTGGAGCCGCTCAAGCAGCTGAGCCAGTACACCGACGCCGAACTCAAGGCGGCCGTCGACTCCGCCGTGACCAGCTTCTTTACGGAGATGGACCCCGATGCCTTCGCCGAGCTGTATGACGAATCTGCTCAGGACAAGCTGATCGCCGAAGGTCAGAAGTGGGATGGCAACGTCGCCGGCAACAACAAGGTGGTCAACCTGCTGCCCGGCGAGGAAATCAAGAACCTCACCCCGGGCCGGCCAAACCCCCAGTTCGACCCCTTTGTGCTCGCCATCCTGCGGCAGATCGGCGCCGCGCTGGAGATCCCGTTCGAGGTGCTGATCATGCACTTCCAGAGCAGCTACACGGCGGCGCGCGGCGCCTTCATGATGGCCTGGAAGTTCTTCCGCATGGAGCGCGACATGGTGGTCACTGAGAAGTGCCAGCCGGTGTACGAACTGTGGCTTGAAAACGAAGTGTCGCAAGGCCTCATCAGCGCCCGCGGCTTCTTCGCCGACCCCATCGTGCGCGCAGCCTGGTGCGGCGCCGTGTGGACAGGCGACGGCCCCGGCAGCGTGGACCCGGGCAAAGACGTGGCCGCTGCCGAAAAGCGCGTGGCCCTCGGCATCAGCACCAAGCAGGCTGAGAGCATCCTGCACGACGGCGTGGACTGGGAGACCAAGCACCGCCAGCGCGTGAAAGAGACCAACGCCGAGAAGCGCGACGGCATCTGGGCCGCGCCTCCCGGCTCGCCAGCGCCAGAGCAGAACGCGCAGCCTGCCCGCACCAGCAGCAACGGCAGCGACGACGACACCGAAACCGATTGAGTTGTGCCAATTTGGCCTATTTTTAAAAGGCCTGCATTTTCACAATCGCGGCACTGAATCCAACCAGTGACCGCGCAATGAAACTCACCGAACTGCTCACCTCGCCTTGGGCCATCCTCCCGGACAGCCTGCGCGAGATCCAGCAGATCTACGCCACCCACCTCAAGGGCGACAAGATCGACATCCCGTCGCTCGAAGCGCGCCTCGGCCGCCCGCTCGCCAACGAGCAGCAGCGCTACCAGGTGCGCGAAGGCGGTGTGGCCGTGTTGCCCATCGAAGGTGTGATCGCCCCCAAGGCCAACCTCTTCACCGAGATCAGCGGCGGCGCATCGGCGCAGATGCTCACGCAGCAAGTGCTCAGCGCCGCAGCCGACAGCCGCGTCAAAGGCCTGGTGCTCAGCATCGACTCTCCCGGCGGCAGCGTCTTCGGCACCCCCGAGCTGGCCGCCGCGATCTCGCAGGTGTCGCGCGAGAAGCCCGTGGTCTCTGTGAGCGACGCCACCATGGCCAGCGCCGCCTACTGGATCGGCTCCGCCGCCAACGCCGTGTACATCACCGGCCCCACCGTCAACGTCGGCAGCATCGGCGTGTACACCCGCCTCGGCGTCAGCCAGGCCGACCCGACCGCCACCGAGTTCGTGCGCGGCAAATACAAGCGCAGCGCCATCAACGGTCAGGCCCCGAGCGCCGAATACATGGCCTATTTCGAGGCCCGCCTCGACCACCTGTACAGCGTGTTCGTCGACACCGTTGCCGCGCAGCGCGGCGTGTCCAGCGAGCAGGCTCTCGAACACATGGCCGACGCCCGCGAGTTCATCGGCCAGCAAGCCATCGACGCAGGCCTCGCCGACGGCTTCGCCACCGTTGACGCCATCGTCGAACGCATGGCCACCAATCCAGCCCAGTACGCCAACCGCCGCAAGGCCGTGTTTGCGCTGGGCGGACTGTCTGCCGAGCCAGCCGGTGTGCTGGCCGGCGGCACCCCCCAGCCCACCGAGCCGGTGTTGCTCGGCGCCCCTGACCCCACCCAAGGAAAACCCACCATGACCATCACCCGTGAACAGATCGCGGCCGAAGCGCCCGAGCTGCTGCAGGCCCTCATGGCCGAAGGTGCGAGCGCCGAGCGCGAACGCATCCAGGCCGTCGAAGCCCAACTCATCCCCGGCCACGAAGCCCTGATCGCCTCGCTCAAGTTCGACGGCAAGTCCGGCCCCGGCGAAGCCGCCATGGCCATCAACGCCGCCGAGCGCAACCTGCGCACCGCAGCCGCCCAGGCCGCCGCCGCCGAAGCGCCCAAGCCCGTCGCCATCGTGCCCGGCGCCACCATCACCGCCGTGCTGCCCAGCGCCGCAGAGCAAGCCGCCGCAGCCGCTGCGGGCGCCGGTGTCGATGCATCACTGCCGCTGGAAGACCGCTGCAAAGCGGCCTGGGACAAAGACGCGAACCTGCGCAAGGAGTTCAGCTCCGTCGGCGCGTTCACCGCGTTCACCAAAGCCACCGAAGAAGGCCGCGCTCGCATCTTCGCGCGCGGCTGAACTCCCCCTGACACAAGGAAGCCCACATCATGACCACGCTCGCCGCTGACACCCCCCGCGCCTACGAACTCGGCACCATCGAAGAGTACCCGGTGGTTGCCACCGACATCATCTACGAAGGTGCCGCCGTGGGTGAAAACGCCTCCGGTTACGCCCGCCCCCTGGTGGCCGTTGACCCCTTCCTCGGCTTCGCCGAATCCAAAGCCGACAACTCGGCCGGCGCCGCTGGCGCGGTCAACGTGCGTGTCAAGACGCGCGGCAAGGTGCAGCTGGCCGTGGCCGGTGCCACGGCCATCACCGCCAACGACCGCCCCATCGTCTACGCGCTCGACGACAACAGCTTCACCCTCACCAGCACCAGCGCCACCGCCATCGGCCGCGTCTCGCGCTGGGTCTCCAGTGGTGTGGCCATCGTCGAATTCGACGCGCTCACCGCCGCCTCGCTGTAAGCCCAGGCCGCAGCCCACCCAACACGCACAACACCCACTGAAGGAAACACATCATGAGTGCACAAGGCCTTTCCAGCCGCGCCATCATCGGCGAGTTCTACAACACCCTCGAACAGGACATGGGGGGTCTGTGGATTCCCCAGGTCTCGAACCTGTTCGACTCCGACCAGGAGTCCGAGACCTACAAGTGGCTGGGCCAGTCGCCCACCATGCGTGAGTGGATTGGCGGTCGCCAAGCCAAGGGCTTCACCAGCGAAGGCGTCACCATCGCCAACAAAGACTTTGAAGCCACGCTCGAAGTCCTGGTGAAGGAAATGCGCCGCGACAAAACCGGGCAGGTCATGGTCCGCGTTCGCGAGCTGGCTCAGCGCACCAACGCCCACTGGGCCAAACTGCTGAGCCAGCTGATCATCGCTGCCGAATCCGGCGTCTGTTACGACGGCCAGTACTTCTTCGACACCGATCACGCCGAAGGCGACAGCGGCACCCAGTCGAACGACCTGACCCACGACGTCACCACGCCCACCGCGCCCACCGCCGGTGAAGCCGAGGCCGCCATCCTGAAAGCCGTGCAAGCCATCCTGGGCTTCAAGGACAACCAGGGCGAGCCCATGAATGAGAACGCCCGCGAGTTCCTGATCATGACGCCCATCCCGCTCATGAACAGCGTGGCCGGCGCCATCGGTGCCAGCGTCATCATGGACGGCGCTTCGGTCTCCCGCACCAACACCATCCTCACGCTGGGCACTCTGGGCGGCTTCACCATGCGCATGGCCGCCAACGCCCGCCTGACCTGGACCGACAAGATCTCCGTCTTCCGCACCGACGCCGAGACCAAGGCCTTCATCCGTCAGGAAGAAGAAGCCGTGTCCATCAGCGCGGTGGCCGAAGGCTCGGAGCTGGAGTTCAACGAGAACAAGCACCGCTACGGCGTCAAGGCCAGCCGCAACGTCGGCTACGGCTACTGGCAGCGCGCCGCCCTGGTGACCCTGACCTGATCGGACCACCCGCCATGAAATACATCGCCCTCTCGGTGGTGGCCTTCGCGGCGGGTGCCGAGCTCGGTCTCAGCAAAGACCAGGCCAGCGCCCGCCGCCACGCCCTCACCCCCAACCCCGACCGCAAAGGCTGGTACCAGGCCACCGGTGCCCTGCAGCTCAAGGCCGGCGAAGAGTTCCAGTACGACGGCGAACTGCCCAAGGGCATGGCCGAGTCGCTGGAAGCGGTGAAGAAAGCCAAGGCCGGCAAGGCCGAGGCCGAAGCAACCGCCAAAGCCGAAGCCCTCGCCGCCGCTGAAAAAGCCGTGGCCGAAGCCGAAGCCATGCTCGCCGCCGCCGCTGACGACGCCGCCAAAGCCGCCGCCCAGGCGGCGCTCGACCGCGCCGCCGCAGCCCTCGCTGCCCTGAAAGGCTGAGCGCCATGCCATTCGTCGAAGACCTCACCCCCTTCCTGCAGGAGTCCGAGTTCAGCACCACCGCGCTGATCGTGACTACCAACGTGGAAGTGCAAGTCATCTTCGACGACGGGTATGAAACCGGCCTCGGCGGCGCCTTTGAATCCAGCCAGCCCACCGCCTTGGGCGCCACGCAAGACCTGCAGGGCCTCGGCCACGGCAGCGTCTTGATGTTGCCCAGCGCGGTGGGCTCGCCGACCCTGGTGGCCTTCAATGTCGTCAACGTGCAGCCCGATGGCACCGGCATGACGCGCCTGCTGCTGGAGCGCCAGCCGTGAGCACCGCGTTCAAGCTGCTGATCGACGGCCTGGCCGCCCCATTGGAGCTGGCACATCCCGGCGTCACCGTCTACCGCAACCGCCGCCGCCCCGTCAGCCAGAGCGAGAGCAAGGCCATCTTCGTGCGCCTGGCCGGATCACAGCGCCAGCCCGACGCGCCCCTCGGCGCTACCGACTGGGAAACCCTGGTCGAAGTGGAGGCAGCGGCCCGAGCCACCAGTGGAGCACAAGACCCCGCCGACGCGGTGGATGACATGGTCGCCAGCTGCTGGGCCACCCTGCTCGCCGCGCCCCTTGGACTGCCAGACGTGACCGACATCGACTCCGCGCCAGACCTGCGCTGGGAGTTCGACGCCCTCGAAACCCCGCTCGCCTCGGCCACCTTCCGCCTCGTGGTGCGCCACCGCACCCAAGCCAACACCCTCACCCCCTGGAGCGCATAGACATGCCCGCCCCCAAAGACACCGCCGCCCCTGCCGCGTCCGACCGCTTGCCCCAGTCCGGTGGCAGCTACATCCGCCAGCCCGATGGCGCGCTCGTGCTCCAGAAGACCAAGGTCGACCTGTCTGCCCTGGTGGCGGCAAAGGCGGCCGCTGCAGACCGCAAACCCACCGAACCCACCAGCACCCCACAGGAGTAACCCGCCATGGCCCGCAAAACCCGACTCTCCGCCATCCTCGCCAAGATCGAGACCACCTACGGCACCGACGCCGTGCCCACCGGCGCTGACAACGCCGTGTTGATCAGCGACCCCACCTTCGGCCACACCTACAACAACCAGCCGCGCAACAACATCAAGTCGTACCTCGGCGGTGATGAAGAACTGGTGGGCACGCGCTACGTCACCTGTTCGTTCTCCGTCGAAATCAGCGGCTCCGGCGCCGCCGGCACTGCGCCTGCCTGGGGCCCGCTGCTGCGTGCCTGCGGCATGGCCGAAACCGTTTCGGCTGGTGCCCGTGTGGAATACAACCCCATCAGCAGCGCATTCGAATCGCTGACCATCTACTACCACCGCGACGGCGTGGTACACAAGGCGCTGGGTTGCCGCGGCACCGCCGAATTCAACCTGGAAGAGGGCTCCATCCCCAAGATGGTCTTCAACTTCACGGGACTGGACGGCGGCCCCGCCGAAGCCAGCAACCCCACGCAAACCCTCACCGCGTGGAAGACCCCCGTTGTTGTCACCACGGCCAACAGCGCGGCCGTCAAGCTCGGCTGCACCTACGCCACGGGCGCCCTCTCCGGTGGCACCGAGTTCTGCAGCCGCGGCCTCATGCTCAACCTGGGCAACGAGGTGCAGTACAGCTCCATGCTCGGCCCGTGCACCGAGGTTGACATCCCCAACCGCGCCTCCACTGGCTCCCTGCAGCTCGATCTGGACGCCGCTGCCGAAGTGGCCGCCTACGCCGCCATCAGCGCCAACACGCTCACCTCTGTGGGCCTGGTGCATGGCACCGCGGCCGGCGCCAAGGTGCTGGTGTTCGCGCCCGCCGTGCAGCGCATCAACCCCACTCAGCAGGACTACAACGGCCGCATCCAGATCGGCATGGACCTGCGCGCCCTGCCGCTCACGGGCAACGACGAAATCCGCATCGTCGCTCTGTGATCGCCTCAACAACAACACCAACCCGGAGCAACTGACACATGGCCTTCAAACTCGCCATCGGCGACATCATCGACTTCCCCGTGCACCTGAAGTTGCGCGACGGTGGAAGCTTCAAAGACTTCAAGTTCAGCTTGCTGGCCAAGCGCATCGACTCCGCGCAGGCCAATGAGCTCATGACCTCCGGCACCACGCTGGGGGATCTGACCATCGACGAATTCCTGCGGGAAAAAGTGACCGGTTGGCGTGGTCAGGCCCTGGTGCTCACCGAAGACAACCAGCCGGCGCCTTACAGCGTAGAAGCGTTTTCCTCGCTCCAGGAACTGCCTGGTGCGAGCCTGACGATGTATCAGGCGTACCTGAATGCCGTGGTGGCCAGCAACGGCGCCAAAGGGGTGCAAAAAAACTAGCGGACGCCGTGCGCCTTTGGGCGCTCGGCAAGCTCGACACCAGTGCCCGCCATGACGCTGACGATGCCACCGACCCAGACGACAGCGTCGACGAACTCGACGCCGCCGCCGCCTCCTTTGGCCTTCGCGTGGTCGGCCCCAGGCCAACCGAGGAAGCGTTCTGGCTGTGGCCTGAAACCCTGCCGTACTGGTTTGCCTGGCACCAGGTGCAAACGCAGTGGCGATGGCTCTCTGACATGCGGGCGGCTCGGCGCACGGGCCTGGACTATGCCGGCGTCGAGCGCTGGCTCGCCACCCACGGCTGGGCCCACCGCCGGCAGCGCAGCCTGCGCGCCGCCATGGACGCCATTGCCGTTGCAGAGCGCGCCGCGCTGACCGTGTGGTCTGAATCCTGAGACTGACCGCAGACACCACCACCACCACCCCGCAACACCCCAGCCGGAACACACAGCATGGCAAACACCACCACCGCCCGCATCAAGCTTGCGCTCGAAGGGGCAGGCGCGGTAGAGCGCGGCCTTGACAGAGTGGAAAAGAGTGTTGGGTCGGCGGGGAAGGCCATGAAGCTCTTCACTGGGTTGACTGGTGGTCTTAGTGCGGCCGTTGTTGTGTCGGAGTTGGTCCGAGTCCAGCGTGAATTCGACGTCATCAACTCCAGCTTGATCACCGTCACAGGCAGCAGCGCCAGGGCGGCAAAGGAATTCGCCTGGATCAAGACCTTTGCGGCAACCACGCCCTACAGCCTCAACGAGGTGACGAACGCGTTCATCAAGATGAAGTCGCTCGGCATGGATGCGAGCGAGAAGGCGTTGCGCAGCTACGGCAATACCGCCAGCGCCATGGGCAAGGGCCTGAATCAGATGATCGAGGCCGTGGCGGACGCAGCCACGGGCGAGTTTGAGCGCCTGAAAGAGTTCGGCATCCGGGCGAAGAAGGACGGCGACCAGGTGGCGCTTACGTTTCGTGGCGTCACCACCTCCATCGGGAACAACGCGGCCGAGATCTCTGAGTACCTGCAGCGCATCGGCAATGTGGATTTCGCCTCCGCGATGGATGAGCGCGCTCGCACGCTCGACGGCGCCATCAGCAACCTGGCCGACAGCTGGAATTCCTTGGTCTTGAGCGTGAGCCAGGGCGGCATTGGCGCTGCCATGGCAAACGACACCCGGGCCGTCAGTACCACCATGAGTGTGATGACGGAAGCCATGCAGTCGGCGAATACGGCTGGTGGCGGGGCCATCCGCCAGTTGGCCGATGGTGCGGGCGTGTTGCTCGGTCGGGCTGCTTTTGGCGGCCTGGCTGGGGTGTTCAACACCTTCAACTGGTCCGTCAACGCGCTCACCGGTGATGTTTTCGATCTCAATGAAAACATCAGCCTGATGCCCGACAACCTCAAGACGATGGCGGAACAGACCGC
The DNA here is from genome assembly GCF_020510445.1 of Hydrogenophaga taeniospiralis. Lineage (NCBI taxonomy): Bacteria > Pseudomonadati > Pseudomonadota > Betaproteobacteria > Burkholderiales > Comamonadaceae > Hydrogenophaga > Hydrogenophaga taeniospiralis. Next base: position 3,529,332 of record NZ_JAHBAG010000001.1, on the reverse strand, counting down.
CAGCGCCAACGCCAAGTTGGTGGAGGCTCGCCGGGAGTACGGTGAACTGGCCGATCTATTGGCGGTGGCTCCTGACGACATCTGGACCAAAAGTAGGATTCACCGGCTCTCGCTCTACATCGCAAAACTGGAAGAGGCGCAAGACAAGCAGGCCGCGCTGCAAGGGCGTGCGCTGCAGTCGCTTGCCGGTGTTGACACCCGAGCCGAAGACGCCAGGCTTGGGCGCTTCGTCGCCAGAGCCAACGCATCTGATGGGCTGGACGCGCTGCGGGTCGCGTACAGCGGCCTGCGTGGGTCCGTGGCCGATTACACGAGGGACCTCAACGCCGCCCAGGCGGCGCGTGCCAACGGCTTGTTGACCGAGCAGGCCTATGTCGAGATCGTCGGGAAGATCGCATCGAAGTATGGGCAGGTCGAAAAAGCCGGCGCAGCGGCCAAAAGAGCAAAGGACGAATTTGCCGAGCTGTACAACAAGATCACGGCCAAAGACGTCGGGCTCGACCCGTCGTTCTACGCCGACCTGAACACGCTCTACGCCGGCTACCAGAAGGGCCGCATCGGCGTCGATGAGTACCGCACCGCGGTGGAAAACCTCGTGGGCACGCAGCGCTTCGCTGCCGAGGCCGCCCAGGCGCTGGCCAAACTGCAGGAGGAAGACGCCAAGGCCAACGCCGCTGCCGTCGAGACCCAGCAGGCAGCAGCCGCATCGCTGCAAGAGCAGGTGGCCAAAGAGCGCGAGCTGATCGAGGTGATGGGCCTGAGCACCTCGCAGGTGGCAGCACTGGAGGCCGCGAAGCTCGAAGAGACGGCGGCCACCAAACTGCGCCTGGCCGCGCTGGCCGACGAAATCGACTGGTCTGGCCAGATGGGCGAGGCCTACCGCAAAGAGGCCGAGCAGCTCAACACGCTGGCCAACCTCAAGCGCCAGGGGTCTGCCAAGCAAGAGGCGGTTGACGCGGCCGAGAAGGCGAAGGCGGCCTGGCAAAAAACCGCAGACTCCATTGAACAAAGCCTCACCGACGCGCTGATGCGCGGCTTCGAGAGCGGCGACAGCTTCGGTGACAACTTCGCCAAGTCCCTGGTCAACACCTTCAAAACCTACGTGGCCCGCGAGCTGGCCACAACGCTTTCGCGATCGCTCCTGTCGGCCTTCTCCGGCAACGCGCAGGGCGGGGGTGACTGGCTGTCCGCGCTGGCGGGCTTGTTCGGCGGCGGTGGTGGCCAGGCGTCTGGTGGCGGCAACCTGGCGAACACCGCCCAGCAGCTCTACGGCGCCTGGTCTGGCCAGGGCACCACCAGCATGGCCGGTGGTGGCGGTGGCGGCATCAACTGGATCGACGCGGCCCAGCAGCTCTACGGCGCCTGGACGGGCTCCGGCAGCACGGCCGCTATCGCGTCCACCGCAGGCACCGTGAACACCACGACGCTGGCTGGCGTCAACGCCGCATCTGCCGGGTCAACAGGCGTGGCCGGCGCGTCCACCGCATCAACTGCCGGGGCGGGAGCTGGGGCCGCGAGCGCGGGCGCCAGTTCGTGGGTGCCCATCATCGGCTGGATCTACGCCGCGCTCACCACCGCCAGCGGCCTGTACGACCGTGGCTACAACCGCCAGGCGCTCAAGGGTGAGGGCAGGTCTGCGGTGTACGAAGGCTCCCTGGAAAACTTTCAGTACAAGCTCATGGAGAGCATCGGCATCACCGGCAAGTGGACCGAGATCATGACCGGCGCCACGCGCATGGCCACGCTGTTTGGTCGCCGTCTCAAAGCCTACGGCATGGAGGGCACTTTTGATGGCCAGGGCGGCATCAGCGCGCAGAACTACCAGCGCTACAAGGGCGGCCTGTTCCGCTCCAACAAGACCACGCGCAGCGAGATGGACCCCGAGCAGGCGGACCGTTTCACCACCGAATTGCGCAACCTGCAGGAAGGCACGGCCACCATGGCACGCGTGCTGGGCTACAGCAGCGAATCAATCGAGCAATTCGTCGGCTCCGTGCAGATCAATCTGCGCGGCCTGAGCGACACCGAGGCGGCTGAAAGGATGGCCGAAGAGCTGGAGAAGCTGCAGGTGCGCATGGCCGAGACTGTGCCCGGGCTGGAAAACTTCGGCGCCGTGCTCGAGGCCAACAACGCCCGGCTGGAGGCGGCCGGCATCAGCGCTGCCGGCATGGCCGACATCATCTCCCAAGGCATGCTGGGCCGCATGAGCGCTTCGCAGGTGGGCGAGCAGCTGAGCGAGATGGTGCTGGGTGGCATCTACAACACCATCGTCAGCCCGTTTGCTTCGCAAATTTCGCAAGCGTTCATGACGCAGATCATCGCCCCCATGATGCTCGCCGTGACCACGGGCGGGTCAATCTCCACCGCCATCAGCCAGGCGTCAATCGATGCTGTGATCGCAACGGCGAACCACGCGATCGAGACCCTAAACGCGATCTTGTCGGACCCGGAGTTTCAGGCGGGCATGCAGCGCCTGCAAGACTCCATCGGCACCATTTCTCACATCAGCGTCAAGTCGGCACCGAAGATCAAGGCCTACGGATCGGCCTTGAATTCGGCGGCCTCTCAGGCCAAAGCCGCAGCCGAAGCGCAGGCCCGCGCCGCCCAGGCCATCAAAGACACCTGGGCCGGCATCGCCGACACACTGCTTGATGAAATGCGCCGCATCCGTGGCGAGCTGCTGGGCGAGAGCCTGGCCGGCCAGTCCGTCACCATGGCCGACTTCGCCCTGGCCACGGCCGCCGCCCGCGCTGGCGACCAGCGTGCAGCCGAGGCCCTGCCCGAGCTGGCCCAGGCCGTGACCGACATGGCCAAGGCCACCGCCGAAACGCTGGCCCAGCAGCAGTACACCATGGCGTTCGTTTTCAACAGCCTGGCGCAGACGCGCGCCATCATCGGCCAGCGCGCCGGCATCAGCCTGCCAGCGTTCGCTGACGGGGGCATGCACTACGGCGGTGCCCGCATCGTGGGTGAGTACGAGCCAGAGCTGGAGGTTACTGGGCCAGCCCGCTACTGGACCGCGCAGCAGACCGGGCAGATGCTGGCCAGTGGCGGGGCCGATGTGGCCGGCGCCATCAGCAAGTTGGCCGACCGCATCGGCGGCCTGGAGAGGGCCATGGGCAAGGTGGTGGACAACACCGGCACGGCGGCCCGCGTGCTGGGCGACATGCAGTCAGACCAGCAGTTCGTGGGGGCGTCGTCATGAGTGGAGACACGGCCTTTCTGCTCGGCGCCACCATCACCGACGCGAACCTCGTGTCGTGCAGCGCGGCGGAGCCCGATACCACCCGCGTCATGCCCGATGGCACGGTGGGCGAGGTGCTGTTCAACCCGGCGACGAACTACGCCATCGGCGCCTACGCCTACAGCTCAGTCACCCACCGGGTCTACAAAAACGCAGCCGGCGGCGTGAACGCAGCCCAGCCACACACCGCGCCCACGCGCTGGATTGACGCCGGCCCCACCAACCGCTGGGCCTGGGCCGACTGGTACCGGTCCACCGCCACCACGGTGACGTCGGGCTCGCTCTCCATCGTCGTGCGCCCGGGCTCCATTTCCGACGTGGTGCTGTTCGGCCTGGAAGGGGTGGTCTCCGTGCGCGTTGAGGTGCTCGACGCGCCGGGCGGAAACCTCATCTTCGACCGCACCTACTCGCTGCTCTATTGGCCCAGCGGCGAGAGCCCGTGGATCACCTACTACTTCGACCTGCCCCAGGTGCGGCAGCAATTCGAGGTCAATGGCATCCAGCCGGCCAACGCCTCCCAAGTCACGCTCACGCTCACCGGCACCGCCGGCCAGCCGCTCAGCTTGGCCGCTGCGCTCTTCGGCCGCTACCAGGCTCTGGGCTGCGCAGAGTACGGCGCCAGCGCCCGCCAGCGCCCGTTTTCAAAGCTGGAAGAAGACGACTTTGGGAACGTCAAGATCTTGCGCCGCGGATTCACATCGGACATTCGCGCCGTGGCCTACATGGACACCTCCGAAGCCAACGCCATCAAGCGCGCGGTGGACAACGTGGCCGACGTGCCCGTGGCCCTGCGCATCTCGCGCGACGCGCGCTACGACTTCCTGCGCGGCTTCGGCCTGCTCACCGCCGAGGTGGAGGCCATTGCCCCGAACGATTCCAGAACATCCATCGAACTCAAAGGATTCAAATGACCACCCCAATCGCTCCCGTAGCCATCGCCGACCCGCTGGAGCTGCTGCCAGACCCGAGCGACCTCGACACCTGGCCGGTCCGCATGGCCGAAATGCACCGCTGGATGCGCGAGGACGCCTCGCCTGGCATGCAGCTGCTGGGCACCAGCGCCTACGCCAACGCCACGGCCGCGCTGGAAGCCGCCACCACCGCTTTGGCTGCGGCAAATTTCGTCGGCGCATGGTCCGGTCTCACCGGCGCCCTGGCCCTGGGGTCCGTGGTGAGCCACGGCGGCAAGCTCTGGCTGCTACTGGTCAACCTGGCTGACGTGACGGCCAGCCAGCCGACGACCGCTAACACGGACTGGATGGACCTGCTGTCCGCATCCTCGCACGCCTACTCCAACGGCGTCTCCGGCATGGCCGCGAGCACGGTGCAGGCCGCCATTGACGAGCTGGCCGGCGCGCAGAACAACGACAACTACCTCATCAACGGCGAGATGACCAGCGTCAGCCGTGGAGCTTCGTTCGCAGCGGTGGTTGACGGTCAGCCCACCATTGACCTCTGGAAGGTGGGCAAGAGCAATGCGGCAGCGCTCACGGTGTCGCAGGTGCAGAGCTGGGACCACCCCATCGTGCAGATTGATTCGCGGGGATTTATCGATGCGATGCGCATCGAGGTGACAACTGCGGATGCCACCATTTCAGCAGGCGATGTGCAGCTCATCTACCAGAACATCGTCGGCCGCAGGGCGCGCAGCCTGGTGAGCGATCTGCGCGGCTTCACCATTGGATTCTGGTACCGCAGCAACAAGGCCGGTGTGCACTGTGTCGCTTTCCGGAACGGTGGGTTCCTGCTCAGCTATGTAGCCGAATTCACGGTGGCCGTCAGCGGCGTTTGGGCGTTCTATTCGATCACCGTTCCGGCGCCCGTTCCATCGGGGTCTTCCTTCGGTTCTGGGTGGAATTTTCAGGACGGCGTTGGTCTGTCGGTGTCGTTCACGCTGGCCAACGGCACAACGCGTCAGACCACGGCCGGGTCGTGGCAGGCCGGAAGCTTTCTCTCTACATCCAGCCAGGTCAACGTGCTGGACACTATCGGTAATTACATCGAGGTGACGGGCGTGCGGCTGTACCGCGGCCTGACTGCAAAGGCGTACGCGTATGAGGATCAGGCTGTCACAAGGGCCAAGGTGCGGGAGTGGGTACGTGTTGGAGAGAAACTCTTTGTGGCCGGCGTGACCGCCAGCGGAGCGTCGACGGGCATCGGTGTCCCGCTCATGCCGCCCATGGCGGCAACGCCGTCGGTGGGATCGGTGACGGATTCGTCAGCTGGCGCGGTCGGTGCGCGCACTGCGTCGGCCACGGCGTCGTATTTCCAGGTGACTGCAGCAGGCACGTCGAGTGCCGGCTACATCATCAGCTACCAGGCCACGCTGTCGTGCGAGCTGTAGCCCATGCCCGAGCCCATCACCCCCGCCGCGGCCACGCTGGCCACCGCCCCCGGCGCCATCGCCGCCCTCACCATTGCCGGCATCAACCTGGGCCTGCGGCCCGATGTGCTGGTGGCCGGCTTCGCGGGCGCGCTGGTGGCCATTGTGCTGCTGGGCTCCGTGCCCGCCAGCGGCGACACCTGGCGCCACCTTGTGCGTACAACGGGACGGCGCCTTTGGGTCAGTCTGGCCAGCAGCATCACGGCTGGGTACCTCACGCCTGCCGCGCTCGTCATCAAAAATCTTCCCGACGCGCTGTTGCTGGCGGCAGCGTTCAGCATCGGCGCCTTTGCCCAGTGGGCGCTTCGCGTCGTGATGGAAAGGTACTTGCCGAAGCCGCGCGGAACGCCCGCCAGTGGAGGGCCAACACCATGAGCACCACGCTGCAGATCGTGCATGCGCTCTCGACCCTGGTCGTGCTGGCCGAGGCGCTCAACAAGCTGGAGCGCGCCCAGCCGCTGGCGTGTGGGCTGAGCCCGCGCGAGCGGCTGGTGGACGCGCTCAAGGCCGCAGCCTGGCTGCTGCTGGCCCTGGGCGCCGCTGGCTCACTGGCCGCGCCCGTGCTGCTGGCCCTGGGCCTGCCCGCTGGCGATGCCGTGGGCATGCTCGCCCGCCTGGAGCGGCCCACGTTGGCCGAGGTGCTGGTGCTCTCCGGCTTCGCCACGCTCATCGTTCGCACCCGCGTCAAGGAAGGATGACCACCCCATGAAATTCACAGTCACCGCCGGCCACGGCGGGCGCGACCCGGGCGCTGTGGCCGCAGACGGCACCACCGAAGCCGCCATCGTCACCGAGCTGCGCGACATCGTTGCCGGCAAGCTGCGCGGCCTGGGCCACGCCGTGCGCACCGACGGCGGCCTGCTGACCAACCTGCCCCTGGTGCACGCGCTCACGCTGGTGCCGGGGGCAGACCTTGCCATTGAGCTGCACTGCAACGCCTCAGAAAGCCGCGCCGCGCGCGGTGTGGAGGTGGTCAGCCTGCACGCCCAGGTGGAGCAGGCCCGCACCATCGCCCGCAAGATCGCCCACGTGCTGGAGACGCCGGTGCGCGGCGCTGGCGGGTGGATCGACCAGCGCCAGAGCGCCCGCGGCCGCCTCGGTTTCGTGCGCCTGGGCGGCCTGGTGGTGGAGTGCTTTTTCCTCAGCAACCCGGAAGAGCTGGCGAAATACGAAGCGCGCAAGTGGCGCGTGGCCACGTCCATCGTCGAGGCGATCACGGGCGGGGGTGCGGCGTGAGCGGCCCGGTGCCTGCGGGCGCGGCCCTGGCGGGCGTGAGTGCTGGCGAGTTCGACGGCCTGCAGGTCGTGCACTACAAGGCCGGCTACCGGTACCAGCTCACGGAAGGCTGGGAGATGTGGGTCGCCTCGGCTGGTATCTACCCGGTCAACGGCCCTGGCGGGAATGACTTCGTTTGGCTGACCATCGACGGCCGGCTCATCGTGCGCCGGCACTACGCGTGGGACGGCGCCAGCGGCCCGGCCTACAACGACAAGGCGTTCGTTCGCCCGGCCCTGGGGCATGACGCGATTTGCCAGCTCTGGCAACTCGGCGTGATCGACGACGCCGGCCGCCGCGCTGCCGACAAACTGCTCGGCCGCATGCTGCGGAACGATATGAAAATCATCGCCAACCGGTACCCCTTGGTGCCCAGGCTCGCGCTCAAGGCCCTGGCCGTGGTGCGCCCGGTGTGGGTGGTGCCCGCCGTGCAGCTCTACAGCCGGTACTTCGCCGGCAAGACCGAAAACCCTGTGCTGGAGGCCCCGTGATCAGCCGCCTTGCCCACGCCACACTGGCCGCCGCCCTCGCGCTGGCCACCCTCTGCGCCAGCGCGGCCTTGCCCGCGCCAGGCGAGCCCGGCGCGCCGGCAGACCCGCGCTACTGCGGCGATCCCGCGCGCACCGCCAGCGGCGCCATCAGGCGCAGCCGCGCCGTTCTGCGCCACTTCGTGGCCGTGCACCCCTGCCCGTCCACCGACAAGCCAGACACCGCGTGCCCCAACTGGTCCATCGACCACGTGATCCCGCTCGCATCCGGCGGCTGCGACGAAATCGGCAACCTGCAGTGGCTGCCCGACGCGCTCAAGAGCTGCGCGGTCATCTGCAAAGACCGCTTCGAGCGCGCTATCAACGCCGTGCCGCCCAGGCCATTCGAGATCCGGCCGCGTGCCGCTGCTGACCTGACACCCACCCCTGCAACCCCACCGAAAGACGCACCATGAAACGCACCCTGTACCGACTCATCGCCGCCAGCGCCATGGCGCTGGCGCTCACCGCCTGCGCCGGTCTCGACATTGGCGGCCTGGCCGACCCCATCGTCCGCGTGGCCGAGACTGTGACCGACGAGAGCACCAGCACCGCCAAGGGCGTCACGGCCGGCCTGGCCAGCAGCGACGCGCGCGACGTGCTCATCAACCGCGACTACTACGGCGCCGTCAAGGCCGTGCATGGCGCGGGCAAAGACGGCGCCGGGCCCCAGCTGCTGCTGGACATTGAGCCGATGGACGGCCAGCCCATCGTGATCCACGCCAAGCGGTTCAAGGTGTACGCGCCGGCGGCAACTGGTGGCTCGCCGCAGCTTTCGATTGCTGCCCCGACCCAGAAAAAGCCTACCTGGCTGGCGGTGTCTCAAGAGGCGCGCGGCTGGTTTCGTGATGCCGTGGTGCCGTGGAAGTCGCTGGATGAAGGCTCCGAAACGGAGCGCCTGCGCATCACCACCAGCGGCGAGATTCGCCAGACTGAGCTGGGCATCATGAACAACGCCTTGACCGGATCACAAGACCTGGCAGGCCAGGCCATCGAGACCTACAAACCCGCCACCTTGCCGGCCGCTGCGGCACCCACCGAGCCCGTCGCGACCGAATAGACCACAGATCCGCCTCGCAGTTGTCTCCCCTGGCTCATCGCGGATGCCAGGTTCCAGCCCGCCGGCCCCTCGGGGTCGGCGGGCTTTTTTGTGTTTTGGTTCATCGAGCCGGCCGGTCCGACCCGTGCGCCGCAGTGGCGGCCTCGGCCGTGCTGAACGCACACCACCATGACTGAGCCACCCAGGCGCCGTCACCCGTGTGCTCAATCCCCGAAAACTGCAGGCCCTCGTGCGTGGCTTTGGTCAGCATGGGGTTGTAAAGAGAGGGGTGGTTGTGCACCGACCCGGTGTCGGTGAGCTGCAGCATCACCACGGATCGCTGACCGAACGCTCGCACGTAGCTGGCAAGCTGGCCGTGCACCACGATGGGCTCGGCCAGCTTGCGGCCGGCCTGGCGCTGGATCTCTACGCGGTAGTGCATGGCTGGCATTCTGCCTGCATGGCCGCATTTCCAACGCAGGGAACCACTGGATATTGGAAAGCTTCCAATAAACCTTCCAACAGGCAAGAAAAAAGCACTTAGACCGGTTGGCCTAAGTGCTTGATTCTGTTCGGAATTTCTGGCTCCCCGACCTGGACTCGAACCAGGGACCTGCGGATTAACAGTCCGTCGCTCTACCGACTGAGCTATCAGGGAACAGCCTCAAATTATAGTGTGATTTTTGCCGTTTTCCGAGGGCGGTGCATTTTTGTCAAAAAAATGTCGCCGCATCCAGCGATGGCGAGGCTCAGTCAAACACAGGCGATTCGACGCCCAGCACCTTGTGGAGTTTCGGGCTCGTGGTGGTGTACTGCAGGAAGACCTTCTTCTCGGGGAAGATGAACGGCACCGCGCCAAAGGCCGCCAGTGCGCATTCGTGAAAACCCGAGAGGATGAGCTTCTTCTTGCCGGGGTAGGTATTGATGTCGCCCACGGCGAAGATGCCGGGGATGCTGGTGGAAAACTTCTCGGTGTCGACCACGAGCTGTTTGCGCTCGATCTCCAGGCCCCATTCGGCAATCGGGCCGAGTTTGGGGCTCAGACCGAAGAACACCAGCAACATGTCCAGTGGCACCACGCGGGTCACGCCATCGGCACCGGTCACTTTGACGCCGGTGAGCTTGCCGTCTTTCTCTTCGTAGCCCGTGACCTGGCCCACGATGAACTGCATCTCATAGGCATCGCACAGCTCTTTCATCTTGGCCACATTGGCCGGGGCGGCCTTGAAACCGTCGCGGCGGTGGATCAGGATCACACTCTCGGCTTTGTTTGGGCCCTCGGCCACGAAGTTCAGCGTCCAGTCGAGTGCCGAGTCGCCACCGCCGACCACGACGAGGTTTTTGCCGGCGAAGTCGGCTGGGTTCTTCACGCGGTAGAAAAGCTGCGAACCTTCGAAACGTTCCAGTCCGTCGACCTTGAGCGTGCGGGGCTGGAAGGCGCCCACACCGGCGGCGATGAAGATGGTCTTGGTCAGGAATTTCGTTCCCTTGGACGTCTCAACGAAGAAACGGCCGTCTTCCTGCTTCTGAACCGTGGTGACTTCCTGCCCCAAGTGGAAGGTCGCGCCAAAAGGCTCGATCTGCTTGAGCAGGGCATCGGTCAGTTCCTGGCCGGTGCAGACCGGGACCGCCGGGATGTCGTAGATGGGCTTGTCGGGGTACAGCTCCACCGGCTGGCCACCGGGGTAGGCCAGCGAGTCGATCACATGCGCCTTGATTTCAAGCAGGCCCAGTTCAAACACCTGGAACAGGCCCACCGGACCCGCGCCAACGATGACGGCGTCGCTTTCGATCGGTCCGTCGTGCGCGGCAGCGGTGGCCATCACTTCTTGGTTCAGTTTGGGTTCCATTCTTCAGCGCAACAGTTCAGGCAGTTTGCCTGTCCGGTCTTTCCATTCCTCGGCATCGGGCAGCGGGTCCTTGCGCTTGGTGATGCTCTTCCAACCTGGCAACCGGGCCAGTTCGGCATTGAGTTCGGTCATGTGCACCTGGTCTTTCGGCAGATCCTCTTCAGCGTAGATGGCGCTCACCGGGCATTCCGGAATGCACACTGCGCAGTCGATGCACTCGTCGGGGTCGATGGTCAGAAAGTTCGGACCTTCGCGAAAACAGTCCACAGGGCAGACATCCACACAATCGGTGTATTTGCAGCGGATGCAGGATTCGGTGACGACGTGGGTCATGGTGATGGTGAGATAACGGTAAACCCTGGATTTTAGGGTTTCCCAGAGGTTAAGGCCTGGTCAAGTCCCTTGCCTTGACATAAGTTAATAGTGGCGGAACCGGGTCAGTTCACCAGCAAAGCGCCCGAGGTCTTGTGGCTGGCCGTGTCCACCAGGACCAGCGAACCGAGCGCACGCGACCGGGCAAAGGGCAGGGTGACGAGGGGTTCCTGCAGGGTCAGTTCGATGTGACCGATGGCGTTGGGCTCCAGTTGGGTCGCATCTTCTTCGGCCAGGGTGTTGATGTCGAGCTTGTGCACGATGCGCTTGACCTTGGCCTTGACCCAGCGGTGGCCGTGCAACGCCCAGTAGACGCGGCCTGCGACCAGGGTCTCGTCGTCCATCCAGGCCACGGTGGCGCGGATCTCGCGGCTGGCTTCGAGCGCAGCGCCTTCCCCGTCGGCGGCCAGCAGCCAGTCGCCACGCGACACGTCGACCTCGCGGTCCAGCACGATGCCGGCGCTGTGACCCGCCTGCACGTTCTTCGGATTGCGTGCATGGTTGAGCACCTGGGCCACGGTGGCGGTCTGCCCACTGGGCATCACCCTGACGGGCTGGCCGGGCATCACACCGCCGGTGGCCACGCGGCCCCAGAAGACGCGGCGGCCCTGGCTGGTGTCGGAAGACGACGAGAACTTCTCGACCCACTGCACCGGGAACGCGAACGGCAGCGCGGTGTCGGCCGCGGTCACCGGCAGGTGTTCCAGGATGTCCAGCAGCGTGGGTCCGTTGTAGCCACACCAGGCGGCGTCGGACGCGGGGTCCACCACGTTCCAGCCTTTGAGCGCCGAGACCGGCACGGTGGCCGTGACGGTGATGTCGGCGTCGGCCGCGAATGCGGTCAGCGCGGCGCTGATGTGGGCGAACGCGAGCGCGCTGTCGGCAACGGCGTCGAGCTTGTTGACCGCGAACACGATGGACGGCACGCGCAGCAGCTTGAGCAGCAGCGAGTGGCGACGGGTCTGCACCAGGAGCTTGAGGCCGGCGTCCTGCCAGTCGAGTTTGGTGGCGTCCACCAGCACCACGGCCGCATCCGCGGCGGACGCAGCGGTCACCATGTTGCGCGTGTACTGCTCATGGCCCGGCGCGTCGCCGATGATGAACTTGCGGGTTTCGGTGTTGAAGTAGCGGTAGGCCACGTCGATGGTGATGCCCTGTTCGCGCTCGGCCGACAGGCCGTCGGTCAACAGTGCGAGGTCGGTTTCGCCCTGGCGCTGCACACCGGCCAGGTGGTCCTGCAGCACGGCTTTGCTGTCCACCAGCAGGCGGCCGATCAGCGTGCTCTTGCCATCGTCCACCGAACCACAGGTGATGAACTTCAGGGCGGGGCGGGTGTCTTGTGCGAGGGCTTCGACAGGCTCAGCCCGAACGGAGGTGTTGGTGTTCATATCAATTTCGTTACGAATAAGCAATGCAGCCGGAGGAAGTGTCCCCATCCAAGGGCGCCGCGGTACCGGCTTTGCCGGGCCGCTAGCGCCGCCCCCTTGAGGGGGTGACGCGCCTTTAGGCGCGGCGCGGGGGTGGGTCAGAAATACCCGTCTTTTTTCCGTTTCTCCATCGAAGCGTCCGACGTTTTGTCATCCATGCGCGTCGCGCCACGTTCGCTCACGTCGGCGGCCAGTGTCTCGATGACGATGTCACCGGCCGTGGCGGCCAGGCTCTCCACCGGGCAGGTGCAGGTGATGTCGCCCACGGTGCGGAAACGCACGTCGCGCACCTGCACCGTTTCGCCGTCTTTCGGCGGGGTCAGCTCGGTCACGGGGACCAGCAGGCCGCGGCGGTCCACCACTTCGCGTTTGTGCGTGTAGTAGATGGAAGGCAGGGCGATGTTCTCGCGCTCGATGTATTGCCACACGTCGAGCTCGGTCCAGTTGCTGATGGGGAACACGCGGAAGTGCTCGCCCGGGGCCAGACGGGTGTTGAAGAGCGTCCAGAGCTCGGGGCGCTGGGCCTTGGGCTGCCACTGGCCGAAGCTGTCGCGGTGCGAAAAGATGCGCTCCTTGGCGCGGGCCTTTTCTTCGTCGCGGCGCGCGCCGCCGATCAGCGCGTCGAAGCGGAATTCTTCGATCGCTTCGAGCAGGGTGACCGACTGGTGCACGTTGCGGCTCTCGCCCGGGTGGGCCAGGCGCACGGTGCCGCGCTTCATGGAGTCCTCGACGTTGCGCACGATCAGCTCGGCCTGCAGCTCGGCGGCGCGGCGGTCGCGGAAGTCGGTCACTTCGGGGAAGTTGTGGCCGGTGTCGATCATCAGCAGCGGGTAGGGAATGCGGCCGACACCAAAGGCTTTTTCGGCGCAGCGCAGCATCACCAGCGAGTCCTTGCCGCCCGAGAACAGCAGGGTGGGGCGCTCGAAAGCGGCGGCCACCTCACGCAGGATGAAGATGGTTTCTTCTTCGAGCGCGTCCAGGTGGGCGTTGCTCAGGTGGTGTTCGGCGGATTGCAGCACGGCAGATTCGGTACGGGCGTTCATGATGGTTCTTGTGTCCTGATCAGTGGGCCAGGTGCAGGCCGCACTCGCGGTTGTCTTCGCCCTTGGTCGGGTCCACGTAGTCGAAGTTGTTGGGCAGGCCGTGGGTTTCGCAGTATTGGTACAGCTCTTTGGAAGACCAGTGCAGCAGCGGCGCGACCTTGATCAGGCCGTCGGGGTTGATGCTCACCGGGTCCATCTGGGCGCGCACCGCGGTGTCGGTAGCCCGCAGCGCGGTGAACCAGACCTTGGGCGCCGTCTCGCGCAGGGCTCGGGCAAAGGGCTCCAGCTTGACTTCTTCGGTGAAGGCTGCGTGGCGCGGATCGTCCAGCGCAGGGGTCGCGCCGTCCACGGCCTCGCGGTGCGCGCGCGAGCGGCGTGGCAGGTAGATGTGCAGGTTCAGTTTGAGTTGCCGAGTGACTTCGTCGGCGAAGCGGTAGGTGGCTTCGGTGTTGTAGCCGTTGTCCATCCAGATGACCGGCACATCGGGCTTCACGCGCGTGACCAGATGCAGGATGACGGCCTCGAAAGGGCGGAAGTTGGTGGTGACGATGGCGGGCTGCCCCAGGCCCAGGGCCCAGTTCACCAGTTCGGGAGCGCTGCGGCCGAGTTCAGCGTTGACGCGTGCGATGTCGTTGGAAATCATGTGGTGTGCTCCGTTCAGGCCACGACGGCAAAGTGCGGTTGCGTGTCCACCGCATCGCCCTGGTAGAAGGCGGGGTAGTGGGCCAGCAGCTTGCGACCGTGTTCCAGGTCCTGGTCGTCGCGCAGCACGGCCTGGCTGAAGCCGCTGCGCTGCATCTGCGCCAGTTGGTCGATCAGCACATCGCCGGTGGCGCGGATGTCACCGGCAAAGCCGAGGCGGCGGCGCAGCAGAAAAGCCTGGCTGAAGGCGCGACCATCGGTGAACTTCGGGAACTGCAGCACGACGGTGGTGATGCCGTTCAGATCGGCGTCGCGCGGATCGGCGTCGTTGGCCAGCGTCAGGGTGTTGGCCTCGTCGGTGACGAAGGTCTGTGCCTTGAAGAGTTGGAGCGTGGGTTTCATGCGGGTCTCGGATGCTGGGCTCAGGCGGCAACGGGTGTGCGGGCGGTGGCCACGCGCACCGCGTTGGCGGCGGTCTTGAAGGGGTCGATACCGACGCGCTTGACGGTCTGGACGAAGGTTTCGCCCGACTGGCGCTCCGCGCGGTAGGTGGTGAGCAGGGCCTCGATCACGTCCGTCATTTCATTGGCGGCAAAAGACGGGCCGATCACCTTGCCCGGCGTGGCCTCGCCCGACAGGCGTGTGCCGTCCGAGCCGCCCAGGGTCACCTGGTACCACTCCTGGCCGTCCTTGTCGACGCCAAGGATGCCGATGTGGCCGCTGTGGTGGTGGCCGCAGCTGTTGATGCAGCCGCTGATGTGCAGGTCGATTTCACCCAGATCGTGCAGCTCGTCCAGATCCTGGTAGCGCGCCAGCAGGGCCTGGGCAATGGGCAGCGAGCGGGCGTTGGCCAGGTCGCAGAAGTCGCCGCCGGGGCAGGCGATCATGTCGCTCAGCAGACCGATGTTGGGCTTGGCCAGGCCCAGGCGGCGCGCTTCGCGCCACAGCTCGGGCAACTGGTCGCAGCTGACCCAGGGCAGCAGCAGGTTCTGTTCGTGCGTCACGCGGGCTTCGCCGGCCGAGAAGCGGTCGGCCAGGTCGGCGGCTCGTTCCAGTTGCTCCGCGCTGGCATCGCCTGGGGCCGAGCCCAGACGCTTGAACGACAGCGTGACGGCGCGCAGATCGGGGTTCTGGTGCGGCTTCACGTTCTGCGTGAGCCAGCGGCTGAACTCCACGTCGTCTTCGGCCGCGGCCTTGAGGATGTGCGCGATCTTCGCGTCGGCGCTCTTGCGGTCGCAGCGCAGCTCGGGCTGCACGAAGAAGGCGCTCACGCGGTCCAGTTCGGCCTGGGTGATGGTGTGGGGGGCGCCGTCTTTTTCGATGATGTCGCTGTACTCGGCTTCGACCTGGTCGGTGAAGGCCTGGCCCTCGGCTTTCACCAGGATCTTGATGCGGGCCTTGTAGATGTTGTCGCGGCGGCCAAAGCGGTTGTAGGCGCGCACCACGGCTTCGAGGTAGTTGAGGATCTGGTTCCAGGGCAGGAACTCACGGATCACCGTGCCAATGATCGGGGTGCGGCCCATGCCGCCGCCCACGCGCACCTGGAAGCCCAGGTCGCCGTCCACGTTGCGCAAGAGGCGCAGGCCGACGTCGTGCCAGGGCGTGGCGGCGCGGTCTTCGCGGGCGCCGGTGATGGCGATCTTGAACTTGCGTGGCAGGAAAGCGAACTCGGGATGCAGCGTGCTCCACTGGCGCATGATCTCGGCGAAGGGGCGCGGGTCGGCCACCTCGTCCACGGCGATGCCGGCGAGCGCGTCGGTGGTGATGTTGCGGATGCAGTTGCCGCTGGTCTGGATGCCGTGCATGTTCACACTGGCCAGCAGGTCCATCACGTCGGCCGCGCGATGCAGGGGGATCCAGTTGTACTGCACGTTCTGGCGCGTGGTGAAGTGGCCGCAGCGGTCGGGCAGGGTGGGCACGTCGGCCAGGGCCGCGTTGGCCTTGGACACATCGTGGTCTTCCTTGTGGTCGTAGTCGCGGGCGATCTTCGCCAGCACGCGCAGCTGGGCGCTGGAGATTTCGCCATAAGGCACGGCCACACGCAGCATGGGCGCGAAGCGCTGGATGTACCAGCCGTTTTGCAGCCGCAGCGGCTTGAACTCGTCGCCCAGCAGCGTGCCGGCCTGCGAGCGTTCGAGTTGATCGCGGAACTGGGCAGCGCGCTGCTGGACGAACTGGCGGTCAAAGTCGGAATACTGGTACATGGGCTTCGTGGGATATGGGTATCAGGTATCAGGTATCAGAAAGCGATCAGCTTGGTGCCGGCATAGGCCAGCAGCAGCGAGAGCACCGAACGCACCAGGCGCTCAGGGGTGTGGCGCATCAGGCGGGTGCCGAGCCAGATGCCGGGCAACGAGCCGGCCAGCAGCTGGGCCAACAGCGGCCAGTCCACCGAACCCAGGCTGGCGTGGCCCAGGCCGGCCACCAACGTGAGCGGCACGGCGTAGGCGATGTCGGCCGCCACGATGCGCGGCAGCGGCAGCAGCGGGAACAGGATCAGCAGCACCGAGACGCCGATGGCACCCGCGCCCACCGAGGTGAGCGTGACCAGGGTGCCGATAACGGCGCCGAACAGCACCGGCAGGCTCCAGTGGCGGGCGTGCGTGGCATTCTGCAACTGGCCTTCGGGCAGGTTGCGCGGCAGCTGTTTGCCGCGGGCGGCCTTGTACAGCATGGCGGCGGCGGTCAGCAGCAGGGCCACACCCAGGGTGTTGGTCATGAGCGCCTGTACCGTGGGGCTGGCCGGGCCGAGGCGGTGCAACACCGTCAAGGTAATCAGGGCGGCCGGCAGGCTGCCGGCGCAGAGCTGGCCCACCACGCGCCAGGGCACCAGGCGCTGGCGCGCCAGGCTCACCGTGCCGCCGGCCTTGGTGACGGCGGCGAACAGCAGGTCGGTGCCCACGGCCAGGTAGGGCTTGATCCCGAAGAAGAAGATCAGGATCGGAGTCATCAGCGAACCGCCGCCCACGCCGGTCAATCCGACGATGAGTCCCACGGCAAAGCCGGCAAAGATGATGGCGAATTCGGGCATGGGCGCGACTTTAAGGTTGCTCGCTTATATTGCAAACGATTTTTTCGTTCTTCATATATTCCTGATTGGAATAAGGGAATGGATCGCGATGTGGGACAGGCCCCAAGGGGACCGTAAACACATTTTCAAGGCCATGCGAACCCGGTTCTTTCTGGTGCAAGCCGTTTGTGCTCCGGCGTAACATGGGCGCCATGCACAAGCAACGCATCTTTGTGAGCGTGGTCGGTTTCTCCGACGTGGAGCGGCATGCCCTCAATACCGTGTTTCGCTTGTCGGAAGAGCGCGAGTTGTCCTATGCGCCCTGGGTTCCACTCATCGCCCCCGGTGCGGAGGTATCCCCGGAGGCCAACCGGATCGCCGACGTGGCACTGGTGGACGGTGAGAGCGCCGAGGCCGTGCTGTCCCACGCCAAGGAGATGCCGCCTGGTCAGCGCCTGATCTGGGTCGGCCCCGGCGCGCCGGCCCACGCCTGGCGGGTGTTGCAGCGCCCGATCCAATGGGCCAGCGTGCTCAACGACCTGGACGCGGTGTTTGCCGCCCGGCAGGCGGATTCCGGGTATCTCGATCTGGACGTCAGCTCACCGGCGCCGCTGGACGTGGAGCTGGACGAACCGGCGCCGACGGCCAAGCGCGCGCTCCTGGTGGGAATGGACCCGCAGGAGCGCAAGCACCTGTGCTCGCGGCTGGCCCAGGCGGGTGTGGCCGAGGCCGACGAGGTCAGCAGCACCGAAACCGCGGTGGCGTTGTTGCGGCGCAATCGCTACAGCTGCGGGGTCTTCAATCTGGACGAGCATCAACTCGACGTGTGGGCGCTGGCGCGGCTGTTTGCGGACAAGAACCCCCAGGCGCTGGTCATGGGAATCAGTGAACACGCCAGCCCGCTGGCCACCTGGTGGAGCCGCCACCGGGTCAAGCGCGATACCCGGCGGGCTGGCATCCATGCGCTGCTGGCGCGGCCCCTGCAACCCCGCGAATTCTCGCAGTGGGTGGAACGGCTCTAGACGCCGCCAGGGGAAATCCGGTCTTCAGGCGGCTTGTCGGCGCGCCTGCCGCCAGGCAAAGCGGGCTGGGTCGAGCGCCTTGAGCAGGTCTTCGTCCACCGGGGGCAGTTCCGCCTGGCTTGCGTCGATCTGCGCCGCCAGCCGCGTGGCACACCAGTGCGACAGGGTCAGCCCACGCGAGCCCAGGGCGCTCAGCACGAACAGACCCGGCCAGCGCGGTGTGTCGGCCAGCGGGACACGGCCACGCCGTGCACCGGCCTGCGCCATCCGGGCTTGCAGCGCGCCCAGTTGGGGCACCGCCCCCATCACGGGCAGCCGGTCCAGCGAGGCGCAGCGCACCTGCGCCCATCCCATCAGTTCAGTGCCGGCCTGCGCTTCGCGCAGGCGCTGCGCGGCCGCCGCGTTGATCGCCTGCAGGCTTTGGGCATTGCGCTCGTGGGCCGCGTCGCTCAGGTGGCTGCTGTTGTCGCCGCGTTCGTAGGTCGATCCCATGGCCCAGATCCGCGCGGGCCACTGTGGGGGCAGCCCACTGTCTTCGTACACCGGCACGAACACGCCGTTGTCGCGCTGCGGGCGTTCGGCCAGTGGCGCGTCGTGCAGGGCGGCCAGGCTCATCTGCCCCTTGACCGGGCGCAGCGGCAGGGCGTCGGCGTTCATCAGGTCGGCCGACGCCGTCAGCAGGGCGAAGCTGCCAAACGCCGCAGCGACCACCACCACCGGCGCCTGGGCCAATACCTGGCCGCTGGCGTCCAGCGCCTGCCAGTCGGCAGGCTCGGAGTCCGATGTGTCGTGGTTCGCCCCGGGCACCCGGCGCAGCCCAGTCACCTGGGCGTTCCACCGGGTGATGAGCGCGCCCAGGCGCCGGGTTTCCTCCAGCCAGGCTTGCACCAGCGCCGCAGGGCGCACCAGCGCAGCGGGCCAGCGCCCAGGGTCGTGCCCGAGGTTGTCCACCTCGCAGGCCTGCCAGCCCTGGCCCTGTGGCACCAACCGCTCCAGTTCGGCGCGCATGTCGGGCACACCCAGCTCGCACAGGCGCGACAGCGGCGTGGGTGCACGGGTCACGTGGGGGCTCAACATGCCCACGGGCAAGGCCGACGCGGCCTGCGCCGGGCCGCTGGCTGCGTCCAGCAGCGTGACGCGCCAGCCGCGCCGGGCCAGGGCTGCGCACAGCGCGGCGCCGGCCAGGCCGGCGCCGATCACCAGCGCGTGGCGAACGGTTTCAGTCAAGGGGGAAACCCGCAGGCGGGTGCGATTTCAGGCGTGTCGCGGGCCTCAAGCCGCATCGGACGGGGGAACGTAGCCGGCGGCTGCGTCGGCGCCTTCGCCAAAGAAGTGCTTTTCCATCTGCCGGGCCAGGTACTGGCGAGCGCGCGCGTCGGCCAGGTTCAGGCGGTTTTCGTTGAGCAGCATGGTCTGGTGCTTGAGCCAGGCGGCCCAGGCTTCCTTGCTCACGTTCTCGTACAGGCGCTTGCCCAGTTCACCGGGGTAGGGCGGAAAGTCCAGGCCCTCGGCTTCCTTGCCGAGCTTGATGCAGTTGACGGTGCGTGCCATGTTGATGTCCTTGGGAATTGGGTACAGGTGTTTGGGTGATCAACAACCGAGAAACGTCGTCGTTCCAGCTGTCACCCCTCGCTCCCATGATCCGCTCCGTTGCTCGTTCATCCAACGGAGAAAAATGTCATGCAAGCACCCCGACACTTTATCAACGTTTGTTCACCGCGGCCCTGGCAGGGTCGGGTCTGAGCGCTTTTGCGCCGCAGTTCCTGACCTTGCTCAAGGTCTCGTGCGCCGCTCAGCGGGTCGCGCTGGCTTCGATCAACGCACCGCAGGCCACGGCGGCCTGTTTGATGGCGCGGATGTCGTCCGGGCCCGTGCGGCAGCAGCCGCCGATGAGCCGCGCGCCGCGACCGTGCCAGCGCATGGCCTGGGCGGCGAAGTCGTGTGCCGGGCCTTCACCGTGCCAGACCTTGTCGACCGCATCGTAGTGTTCGCCCGAGTTGGGGTAGACCACGATGGGTTTGGTGGTGTGCGAACGGGCCAGCGCCACCAGCGATTCAATGAACTCGGGCGCGGTGCAGTTCACGCCCACCGCGGCGATCTGGGGCAGGGCGTCGAGCTGCGCCACGCAGTCGGCGAAGGGCTCGCCCTGGCAGTTGTGCGCGCCGTCGCGGCAGGAAAAGCTGAGCCAGGCCATCACGCCGGGAAACTCGGGCAGCAGGCCCGCGATCGCCAGCGCTTCATCGAGGCAGGGAATGGTCTCGCAGGCCAGCAGATCGGCACCCGCGTGGGCCAGCACCTGCAGGCGTGGCCGGTGGAAGTCGGCCAGCGCCTGGCGCGAGATGCCCTGGTAGCCCCGGTACTCGGAGCCGTCGGCCAGCATGGCGCCGTAGGGCCCGATGGACGCCGCCACCAGGGGCCGGCGGCGGCCCACGCGGTGGGCGGACTCGGCCCAGAAGGCGTCCCGGGCCTCGCAGGCCAGGCTCACCGAGCGCCGCATCAGGTCGGCCGCCTGGTCGTGGCTCAGGCCGCGCCTTGCGAAGGCCTCAAACGTCGCCTGGTAGCTGGCGGTGGTGGCCACGTCGGCGCCGGCGAGGAAGTAGTCCAGGTGCACTTGCCGGATCAGATCGGGCTGTTCGATCAGCAGCTTGGCGGACCACAGCGGATCCAGCAGATCGGCGCCACGGCGTTCCAGTTCGGTGGCCAGCGCGCCGTCGAGCACGAACAGGCCCTGTTCGGCCAGCGCGGTTTGCAGGGGGGACGTGGGTTCAGGGGTGGGCGTCATGGGTCGGGAGGAGGGATGGAACACGTTCACAGAGCGTAGCCATGGGGCCGGGTTTCGGGCCGCGAAGAAACGGTGGAATTGCCTGAAAACGGCGTCCTCGCCCAGGCCCGCGCGGGCCGGCTACCGGCGGCCGGCCGGGCCGAAGCGCCGCTCGATCCGCCGCACGGCCAACACCACCACCAGCGTGATGGCCGCGTACACAACCCCGGCTATCACCAGCGCATCGGTGGTGTACGAGGCGTTCGACAGCCGGCGAGCGACACCGGTGAGGTCGAGCACGGTGATGGTGCTCACCAGGGCCGTGGCCTTGAGCTGGGCGATCACCTCGTTGCCCAGGGCCGGCGTGGCGATCCGCCAGGCCGCGGGCAGCACGATCCAGCGGTAGCACTGGAACGGGCTCATGCCCATGGCCAGGGCAGCTTCCTTTTCGCCGACGGGCACCGCCAGGATGCCGGCGCGCAGGTCTTCGGCCATGTAGGCCGCCAGGTTCAGGCTCAGCGCGAGCAGGCCGCAATAGAACGCGTCTTCCAGCAGCCACCAGGCGGGCGATTGGCGCACGGCTTCGAACTGGCTCACCCCGTAGTACAGGATGAACAGCTGCACCAGCAGGGGCGTGCCGCGAAACGCCGCGCTGTAGCCGCGCGCCAGCCGCTCCGGCCAGGCCCTGCCGGAGGTGGCCGCGAGCGCCAGGGGCAGCGCAAGCGCAAAGGCCAACAGCACCGAGCCGCACAGCAGCTGCAGGGTGATCACCAGGCCTTCCCACACCTCCAGCACGCTGTCGGCGGGCAGCTCCAGCCAGTCTTCGATGGGGGCGAAGTTCAAGCCGCCCTCGCTTCAAAGCCCCGCCCGGCCCGGCGCTCCAGCCAGGCAAAGACCGGCTGCGAGGCGTGCAGGAACACGAAGTACACGGCCGCCGCCGCCAGGAAGAACAGGAACGGCTGGTGCATGGCCTGGGCCGCCATGTTGGACTTCTTGAGCAGGTCTTCCAGCCCGACCACGGACACCAGCGAGGTGTCTTTCAGCAGCGACTGCCACAGGTTGCCGAGGCTGGGCAGGGCGATGCGCCAGGCCTGGGGCAGCCGCACGGCGAAGAAGGTCTGGGTGGACGTGAGCCCGAAGGCCTGCGCCGCTTCGATCTGCCCCCGGGGGATGGCCGCGAAGCTGCCGCGAAACACCTCGCTGGCGTAGGCCGCGAACACGATGGACAGGGCGAAGACGCCTGCGGCAAACGGACTGATCTCCACCGCGCCGTCGAAGTGGTTGTTGATCAGGTTGGACAGCCCGAAGTAACAGACCAGCACGATCAGGAACTCGGGAATGCCGCGCAGCAGGCCCGTGCACAGCCGCACGGCGCGTCGCAGCAGCGTGCGACCGCTCAGGCCGCCGGCCGCGAGCACCAGCCCGAGGGCCAGACCCACCACCAGCGAAGACAGGGCCAGTTGCACGGTGACCCACGCACCCTCCAGCAACTGACCGGCGTACAGCCACAAATCGTCCATTCACCATCCCGCAAAAACAGGAAAACCAGGCCACCCTGCCGGACGGCCTGGTCCCGGGGGGCGCCAGCTTACTTCAGCGCGGGCGCGATGCTGAAGGGAAACACCTTCTTGTTCTCGGCCGCGAAGCTGCCGTCGGTCAGCACCTGTTTGATCGCGGTGTTCAGGCGCGCGCGCAGCGGGTCGCCCTTGCGCACGGCGATGCCGGTGCCTTCGCCGAACATCGCCACGTCGTTCAGCGGCTTGCCTGCGAGTGCGAAACCCTTGGCCTTGCCGGTTTTCTCCAGCCACTCGTGGGCCACCGTGGTGTCGGTCAGCGCGGCCTGCACGCGGCCCGCCTCCAGGTCGAGCCAGATCGGGTCTTGCGAGGGGTAGGCCTTGATGGCGATGCCCGACTGGCTCTTGGGCAGGCGCTTCTTCAGGTAGGTCTCGTGGCTGGAGCCGCTGTAGATGCCGACGGTCTTGCCGCGCAGCGTGGCCGGGTCCTCGGTGATGCCCGAGCCGGTCTTGGCGACGTACTGCACCGGGGCCAGGGTGAACAGGTCGGTGAAGTCCACCACCTTCTTGCGCTCGTCGGTGATCGACATCTGGGCCAGCACGGCGTCGATCTTCCTGGCCTTGAGCGCCGGGATCAGGGCGTCGAAGTCCATCGTCACGTATTCGCACTTGGCCTGGATGTGTTTGCACATGGTCTTGGCCAGCTCGATCTCCATGCCCTTGAGTTCGCCCTTGGCGTCGCGGTACTCGAACGGCGCGTAGTCCGACAGGGTGCCGATGCGCACCACGTCCTCGGCGTGCGCGGCCCCGGCGAAGGACATCACACCGGCCACAAGGCAACTCAACAGGGAACGGCTCACGTTGTTATCTCCAGAAAAAAGTCGGATCACCGACGGACAGAAGGGGGAGGGTGCAGGACCCACGGGGGTGGCGTGCGGTGCTCAGGCCCATCGGCATGCGGCCGGGCTTGCACTGCCACGGCCCGAAGGTCTTTTTTCAGCGCAAAAAGTGGCGCAAGTATCCGCGCCTGGGTTGCGGCCGGGCGGCAAAAAACGCCCTGTGCGCGCGGGATGGCGGCGATTGGGGCCGCCCGGCCGCGTGGCGGCGACGCACTGGCGCAGTGCCTAGAATCGCCGCATGGACACCGAACTGGACGTTTTTGACCGGAAAATCCTGGACCTGGTCCAGAAGGACTGCCAGCTCAATGCCGAGGTCATCGCGGAGGCGGTGGGCCTCTCGGCTTCCGCCGTCCAGCGGCGCTTGCGCCGCATGCGCCAGGACAAAACCATCAGTGCCGAGGTGGCGGTGGTGAACCCGCAGGCGGTGGGCCACACCATGAGCTTCCTGGCCGGGCTGGAGATCAAGGACAACTACGAGGCGCTGCCGCGCATTCGCCTGTGGGCACAGACCGAACCGGCGGTGCAGCAGGTCTACTACGTGACCGGCAGCTTCGACATCATGATGGTGGTCGTGGCGCGCGACGTGAAAGCCTATGACGCGCTCGCGGCCCGGCTGATGGCCGAGGTGCCCCAGGTGGTCCGCATGACCACGCACGTCGTCATCGACGCGATGAAGGTGGGGCTGTACGTGCCGCTGGAATAGGGCCCATTCGGGTTTGTACCGAGTTCGCCTGGCGGGCGTTTTACAATCCACAGGTTTTGTTGATCGTTTCCCCGCGGTGGTGTGTCGCCCCCGGTTCGATCCGATCCCGTACCGCTTGCAGTCATGTGCTGCCGGCCGATGCCCTGGGTGTCGGCCGGCATTTTCATGGCTTGTTTCGTATTCCTTTTGCCCGGAGTCACACGATCCCATGAGTGCATTTCTTGAAGAGCGCGTCCTGAGCGTGCATCACTGGACCGACCGCCTGTTCAGTTTCACCACCACGCGCGACCCGGCGCTGCGCTTCTCCAACGGTCACTTCACCATGATCGGCCTGCGGGTGAACGACAAGCCGCTGCTGCGCGCCTACAGCATCGCCAGCCCCAACTACGCCGAACACCTGGAGTTCCTGAGCATCAAGGTGCCCGACGGCCCGCTGACCTCGCGCCTGCAGCACATCCAGGTCGGTGACAGCATCGTCGTCGGCCGCAAGCCCACCGGCACCCTGCTGATCGACTACCTGCTGCCGGGCAAACGCCTGTACCTGCTGGCCACCGGCACCGGGCTGGCGCCGTTCCTGAGCGTGATCCGCGACCCCGACACCTACGAGCGCTTCGAGCAGGTGGTGCTGGTGCACGGCGTGCGCGAGGTCAAGGAGCTGGCCTACCGCGAGTTCCTCAGCCAGACGCTCAAGCACGACGAGTTCCTGGGCGAAATGGTCGAGAAGCAGTTCCTGTATTACCCGACCGTCACCCGCGAGCCCTTCATCCACCAGGGGCGCATCCCGAATCTGCTGGACAACGGTACCTTGGCGAAAGACCTGGGCCTGCCCCGGCTGGACCCGGCGCACGACCGCATCATGATCTGCGGCAGCCCTGAAATGCTGCGCGACCTCAAGGCCCTGGCCGAGAAGAACGGTTTCGAGGAAGGCAACACCAGCCGCCCCGGTGCCTTCGTGATCGAGCGCGCGTTCGCTGGCAGTTGAACGCGGTTGGCGGGGCGTGGGGCTCGGCAGGTGCGCCAGGAGATGAAGACCACGCCCTTGTGCTCAATCTTCTGAACGCGCGGCCGGAACTCTTGATGGTGGAGTGCAATCAACCCGCGGGCACGACCCCCTGATCGAGGCGCGGATTCCTGCGCAACACATCAGGGCGTCGGGTTTCAAGGACGGTGAGACACTCGCCGTTCTCCGCACAAGGCCCCGCGTTTTCCTGCAAGGACACCGATTTGTCATCCGCTCTACCGACCCAGGTCCTCGAACTCATCGAGCGTTTTCCCCGCCGCCTGCTCGCGCTGATTGCCCTGGGGTGCATCGGCCTGCTCGCTTTTGGCCTGTACCTGCAGCATGTGGTGGGGCTGGAGCCCTGCCCCATGTGCATCGTGCAGCGTTATGCGCTGGTGCTGGTGGCGCTGGTGGCGGCCGTCACGGCCGCGCTGCCCGGTCGCGGCGCGCACACGGTGGGTGCCGGCCTGATGGGCTTGCTGGCGGTTTCGGGGGCTTTCGTGGCCGCGCGCCAGAGCTGGCTGCAGTGGAACCCGCCCGAGATACTGAGCTGCGGGCGCGACTTTTTCGGAATGATCGAATCGTTTCCGCTCAAGCGGGCGATTCCCATGATCTTCAAGGGCAGCGGTGACTGTTCGGCCATCGACTGGACCTTCCTGGGCCTGACGATCGCCAACTGGTCGTTTCTCTGCTTCTCGCTGATCGCGCTGCTGGCCGTGCTGCTGCTGGTGCGCCGCGCACCCGCCAGCGCCTGAGTCAACGAAAGCCTCACGCAGGCAGCCCGATCGGGCCGCCGCGTGCTGTGGCGGTCACCCCAGCTTTTTCACCAGCACCTGGCTCTTGCGGTCCCAGTTGTATTTGCGCTTGCGCGCCTCGGGCAGCCAGTCCGGGTTGACCTGCACGAAGCCGCGCTTGAGGAACCAGTGCATGGTGCGCGTGGTGAGCACGAAGATGCTCTGCAGCCCCTGGGCCTTGGCGCGGGTTTCGATGCGCTTGAGCAGGCGCTCGCCGTCGCCCTGGCTCTGCGTGTCGGGCGACACGGTGAGCGCGGCCATCTCGCCGGTGCGGGCCTCGGGGTAGGGGTAGAGCGCGGCGCAGCCGAAGATCACGCCGTCGTGCTCGATGATGGTGTAGTTGCCGGCGTCGCGTTCGATCTCGGTGCGGTCGCGCTTGACCAGGGTGCCGTCTTTCTCGAACGGTTCGATCAGCGCCACGATGCCGCTCACGTCGTCCATGGTGGCCTCGCGCACGCTCTCCAGTTTTTCGTCCACCACCATGGTGCCGATGCCGTCGTGGGTGTAGATCTCCAGCAGCAGCGCGCCGTCCACCGCGAACGGCAGGATGTGGCTGCGCTCCACGCCGCCTTCGCAGGCGCGGATGCAGTGCTGCAGGTAGAAGGCCGTGTCGGTCGGCTGTGTAGGCGACGGCAGGGCGGCGAGCATCTTTTTCGCGTCGGCCAGCGGCAGCTCGGTGTCGATTTCGCTTTCCGGGTCGGCCGCGTCCACGCGGATACCGGGCACCTCGGTCAGGAACATCAGCTTGTCGGCCTGCAGCGCCACGGCGATGGAGGTGGCCACGTCTTCCATGGTGAGGTTGAAGGCCTCGCCGGTGGGTGAAAAGCCGAAGGGCGAGAGCAGCACCATGGCGCCCATGTCCAGCGTGCGCTGGATGCCTTCGGTGTCCACCTTGCGCACCAGGCCGGAGTGGATGAAGTCCACCCCATCGATCAGGCCCACCGGGCGCGCGGTGATGAAGTTGCCCGAGATCACGCGCACCGTGGCGCCGGCCATGGGGGTGTTGGGCAGGCCCTGGCTGAAGGCGGCCTCGATCTCGTAGCGCAGCTGGCCCGCGGCTTCCTGTGCGCAATCCAACGCGACGGAGTCGGTGATGCGCATGCCGTGGGAGTACTTCGCGGCATGACCTTTGGCCTGAAGCTGCTCGTTCACCTGCGGGCGAAAGCCATGCACCAGCACGATCTGCACCCCCATGCTCTGGATCAGCGCGAGGTCTTGCGCGATCAGGGGCAGCTTACCGGCCGCGATGGCCTCCCCGGCAATGCCCACCACCAGCGTGTTGCCGCGGTGTTTGTGGATATAGGGCGCGACCGAGCGGAACCAGGGCACGAAGGTGAAGTTGAAAACGTTGGACATGGGCTCGGTCGCGAAGGGGCAGGGCGTGTGGATCGGTCGTCAAGACCAGTGCGTGATCATAAGCATCCGAGGGGCTCACCTTCATGCCGCGGGTGATTCCGTGCGTCGCCGCCGAATTCGGCCAGTTTGCGGGCATACGGCTCCAGCACCAGCGCGTCATGCGTGGTCTGGCCCGCGTGGCCCACGGTGATGTGGTGCGGTCGCAGCAGACCGCGCACATCGTCGGGCGCCAGCATGCCGTGGCTCAGCAAGGCCTGGACGAGGGCAGAGAGGGCGGCATGGTGGCCGCTCAGCAGCGACCGGGCCCGGTCGTACTGGGTCTGCAGCAAGGACTCGATGGCGGCGTTGCTCGGCGCGATGTCGGTGTTCACATGGTTGTCCATGTCCACGGTGACGTCGGTGTGGCTGATGCGCTCGCCGAAGCCGTGCAGGCGGACGTACCGGGAGGCCACTTCGGTGGCCTGGCGGTAGTCGTGCTCGGCACCGGTGGTGCAGGCCATGTCGCCAAACACCAGGCTCTCGGCCACGCGCCCGGCCAGGCTGACGCAGATGCGATCCAGCAGGTTCTGCCGCGTGATCACCTTCAGGCCCACATAGCTGTTGTAGCCGCCTTCGAAAGACGCCAAGTTGATCTTGATCTCCTGTGGTGCCTGGCCAAACAGCAGGCAGTACATCAGTCCGTGACCGGCTTCGTGCACCGCCAGCAGGGCGCGAAAGTCGGCGTTGGCGCGCTGCTTGATGCGGTTGAGCTCGAAGTTCACGGCTAGCCGGGTCTGTGGCGCGTCCGGGGCGGCGCTCGCCTTCACCACCAGGTGGCGCTTGCCAGGGTCCAGCGCGATGGCAAACACCTGGGTTCGCTCAAAATCCCGCTCCAGCACCCACAGTGCCGCCTTGACCAGATTGGCGCTCAGGATGGCGTGCACCGAAGAAAACAGCGGCCGTGTGCCTTGCGCCGGAAACACCGCGTTGGCGTAGAGCTCATCTAGCACATCCTGCTCCGGCACCAGCTGCACGCCGGTCTGCGCGAACACTTCCTGGGTGTAGCGGGTGCACAGGTCCCGGATCAGCCGCTCGTAGGTGCTTTTGCTGAGCGACGGGTAAATCACGTGTTCGTTGCCGAGCCGGGCGATCTGTTCGGGCTTGAAGCGTTCGCCCAGGGCGCGCTTCACGTCGATCAGGGAAAGCCGCTGGGTCAAGCGGTGAAAGATGTCCGCGTCGGTGTCGCAGTCCTGGACCCGCTGCGCGGTCTCCTGGTACATCTCGTCCAGGTTGCCGCAGACGAACACCAGCAACTGGCTGTAGTCGGTTTCCCAGGCCTGGCTGGACTGCTGAAAGCGCGCCACCAGCGCATGCACCTGCTCGGTGGGCCATTGCATGATCTCCACCAGCGGCTCTTTCAGCTTGAGCATACGCTTGAGTTCCTGAGCGTCCCAGGCGTCGAGGCGGTAGCGGTAGGGCTTCTTGCCCGCGCGCTCGTTGCCCTCGTCTTCCTCGCGCTCGGCCTCGTAGCCGGCTTCGGCCAGTTTGCGTTCGATGGCGCCGAGGGCGCTCAGCGGTGGCGGCAGGCGGCCATCCGACAGCAGAGCCCAGACGTCCTGGTAGCGCTCCACCTTGGCGTCGTCGCCCTTGCGGTCGATGGTGCGGAAACGCTGGAATTCATCCAGCACGAGGATGCCGGGTTCGCCTTCATGAATGCCCGAGTTCTCCAGCATGCCGGAGATGGTCGAGCTGCGAAAGCCCGCGCCATTGCTGAAGCCGTCCATCTGCACTTCCACAAAGCGGTCGTAAAAGCCCAGCAACTGCGCCAGGCGGCGGGTGAGCTGGGTTTTCCCGGTGCCGGTCAGGCCCCAGAGGCAGACGATGACCGGTCGGTTGCACAGCTGGGGCAGGACGTACCAGGCACGAACGGCTTCCATCACGCGATCAATCACGTCGTCGATGCCGATGAGTTCGGTCTTCAACTGGAGCCTGGCCTGTTCGATGCGCTGTTGACGCTGTGCCAGGGTGTCACGGAGCCCTTCTCGGGGGCCGCGCGGTGAGGTATGGGTATGCATATTCAATCGAGATTTCGGTTCGACAGGGGCAGTGCCTTTTGCAGCGCCACCTTGTCAGCGCGGCGTTGAGCCGCATGGGTTCGTATGTGTTTGCCGGCAGCGCTGGACAGGCTGCGGCGGGCCAGAGCAGCGGCCACCGGGTTGCGCGGCGAGCCGGAGGCTTCCAGCTTGAGCACGAGGGGCTGCTTCATGCGACGCAGCTTCTTGATGTCGCCTTGCGCAAAGGCGCGCGACGGTTTTTGGGCACTCATGTGCACTCCAGAAACAAAAAACCCCGGCGAATGCCAGGGCTCTTGGAGTGCGCTTGTTCGCGCCAGGGCCGTGGCTGGAATGTGTGCACACAGTCCAGCCGGGGCGGTGGACTGTGGTCAGGCGGGGGAATCGAACAAGGCAGACATGGCGGTGACCTCCAGAGAGTCGGTGGAGATGGCGGACCGGAATCGGTGCGGGCCATCTGGCGAAGCTGCGAATTGTGTCGACACCGGCGCGCCTTGGCAACGCTGAAGGCCCAAAACAGCCCCGATGTGTCGCAAGAAACGCACAAGCTGCGGGCGTGCAGCGCCCATCCACTGCCGATAATCGCCACCTATGTCTTCTTCCGATACGGCGCCTCTGCCGGCGCGTACGTTGCCCGCCATTCACTTTCCCGAGTCCTTGCCCGTATCGGCCCGTCGGCACGAGATCGAGGCGGCCATGCGTGAGCACCAGGTGGTCATCGTCTGCGGCGAAACTGGTTCCGGCAAGACCACGCAGTTGCCCAAGATCGCGCTGCAGATGGGGCGCGGCAAGCTCAATGCGAAACCGGGCCAGCGCCCGCAGCTGATCGGCCACACCCAGCCGCGCCGCATCGCGGCCTCCAGCGTGGCCAAGCGCATCGCCGAGGAGCTGAAGACCCCCCTGGGCGAGGTGGTGGGTTTCAAGGTGCGGTTCCAGGACCGGCTCTCGAAAGACGCCTCGGTCAAGCTCATGACCGACGGCATCCTGCTGGCCGAGACGCAGACCGACCCGGACCTGCGCGCCTACGACACCATCATCATCGACGAGGCGCACGAGCGGTCGCTCAATATCGACTTCCTGCTCGGCTACCTGCGCCAACTGCTGCCGCGCCGGCCCGACCTGAAGGTGGTGGTGACCTCGGCCACCATCGACGCGCAACGGTTTGCCGATTACTTCGCCTCAAAAAAGGGCCCGGCCCCGGTGCTCATGGTCTCGGGCCGCACCTTCCCGGTGGAGGTGCGCTGGCGCCCGTTCGAGGAAAGCCGCGACTACGACCTGAACAACGCCATCACCGACGCGGTGGACGAGCTCTGGCGCGGCCCGCAGGGGGGCGACATTCTCGTTTTCCTGCCCGGCGAGCGCGAGATCCGCGAAGCGGCCGACCACCTGCGCAAGCACCTCAGCCACCAGCCGGTGCTGCGCAACGCCGAGGTGCTGCCGCTGTTCGCACGGCTCTCGCAGGTCGAGCAGGACCGCATCTTCCAGGACCACAGCGGTCGGCGCATCGTGCTCTCGACCAACGTGGCCGAAACTTCGCTCACCGTGCCAGGCATCCGCTACGTGATCGACGCCGGCACGGCGCGCGTCAAGCGCTACAGCTTCCGCCAGAAGGTCGAGCAGCTGATGGTCGAGCCCATCAGCCGGGCGGCAGCCAACCAGCGCGCGGGCCGCTGCGGCCGCGTGGCCGACGGCATCTGCATCCGGCTGTACGACGAAGCCGGCTTCAACGGCCGGCCGGCCTTCACCGACCCCGAGATCCTGCGCAGCTCGCTCGCGGGTGTGATCCTGCGCATGAAGGCCCTCCGACTGGGCGCGGTGGAAGACTTCGCCTTCATCGAGGCACCGCAAAAGCGCGCCATCGTGGACGGCTACCAACTGCTGTCCGAACTGGGTGCGGTGGACGAAGCCAACGAGCTCACGCCCATCGGCCAGACGCTCTCGCGCCTGCCGCTGGACCCGCGCGTGGGCCGCATGATCCTGGAGGCGCAGCAGCGCGGCGCGCTCGACGAGGTGATGGTGATCGCTTCGGCCCTGAGTGTGCAGGACGTGCGCGACCGGCCCATGGACAAGCAGGCCCAGGCCGACCAGGCGCATGCCAAGTTCGACGATGAGAAGAGCGAGTTCAGCGGCACGCTCAAGCTCTGGAAGTGGCTGGACGATACCAAGGGCGGTCACGGCAAGGACCACAAGCTCAGCCACCGCCAGTACGAAAACCTGCTGCGCGAAAACTTCATCAACGTGCGCCGCGTGCGCGAATGGCGCGACATCCACACCCAGCTGCACACGGTGGTGGTCGAACACAAGTGGCAGCTCAACACCCAGCCCGCTTCCTACGAGCAGCTGCACCTGGCCATGCTCTCGGGCCTGCTGGGCAACATCGGCCAGAAGAACGAGGCCGAAGACTGGTACCTGGGCGCGCGCGGCATCAAGTTCTACCGGCACCCGGGCGCCAACCTGAGCAAGAAGCCCGGGCGCTGGATCGTCTGTGCCGAGCTGGTGGAGACCACGCGCCTGTTCGGCCGCGGCATCGCTGCGATCGAACCGACCTGGCTGGAACAGGTGGGAGGCCATCTGATCAAGAAGCAGTTGCTCGACCCGCACTGGGAGAAAAAGGCGGCGCGCGTCTCGGCGCTGGAGCGTGCCACGCTCTACGGCCTGGTGGTCTATCACAACCGCCGCACCGACTATGGCCGGGTGGACCCGGCGGGCGCGCGCGAGATCTTCATCCGCGAGGCGCTGGTGGCGGGTGAGTGGGAGACGCGCCTGCCGTTCCTGGCCGCGAACCAGAAGCTGGTGAAGCAGGTGGCGGAGCTGGAGCACAAGTCGCGCCGGCAGGACGTGCTGGTGGACGACGAGCTGATCTACGCCTTCTACGACCAGCAACTGCCCGCCGACGTGTGCAACGGCGCGGGCTTCGAGCGCTGGTACCAGAGCGCGGTCAAGCTCAACCCCAAGCTCTTGCTGCTCACGCGCGAGGAATTGATGCGCCACGAGGCGGCCGGCATCACCACGCAGGCGTTTCCGAAAACGCTGCGTCTGGGCGGCGTGGACTGCGCCTGCACCTACCTGCACGAGCCCGGCGACCCGCGCGATGGTTTGAGTGTCACGGTGCCGATCTTTGCGCTCAACCAGGTCAGCGAAGACCGCTGCGACTGGCTGGTGCCCGGCATGCTGAAAGACAAGCTGCTGGCGTTGCTCAAGACCCTGCACCAACGCCCGCGTTCGCGCCTGGTGCCGCTGCCGGCCACCGCCGAGCGCTTCGCCGCCACGCTCACCGAGCCCGCGGTCTTCGGCGCTGGCAACCTGATGGACGCGCTGCTGAAACTGGTGCGCGAGGCGACGCAACTCGACATCGTGCGCAACGACATCAAGGTGGACATGCTGAGCGCCCACCACTTCATGCACCTGCGCGTGGTGGACGAACACGGCCGCCAGCTCGGCCAGGGCCGCAGCCTCGCCGCGCTGAAGGCCGAACTGGGCGGCCAGGCGCGTGGTGCCTTCCAGGCGCTGGCGTCCTTGAAGCTGGAGAGTCTTCGACCGGCACCGCCAGAGCTCAAAGCGACTCCAGCGCCCGCCAGTGCGGGCGGTGGGCGCCGCGTCACGGCAGATGCGCCCGCAACCCCTGCTGCCAGCGCCACCCAGCGCCACACCAGCTGGGACTTCGGCGAACTGCCCGAGCTGATGGAAATCCGCAAAGGCGGGCAGACGCTGATCGGTTTCCCAGCGCTGATGGACCTGAGCGACGCGGTCGGCATCGAAGTGTTCGACGAGCCCGAGGTCGCGATGGCGCGCCACCGCGAGGGCCTGCGCCGCCTGTTCGCGCTGCAGATCAAAGACGCGCTGAAGTACCTGGAGAAGAACCTGCCCGGCTTGATGACCATGGCCACGGCCTACATGCAGGTCGGCAAGACCGACAGCGGGTCGGGCGGCGGCACGCTGGAAGAGCTGCGCAGCCAGATCATCGAACTCGCGCTGGACCGCGCCTTCCTGGCCGACCCGCTGCCCACCGACGAGCCCGCGTTCAAGAAACGGGTGGACGAGGGCCGGGGCCGCTTGACGCTGATTTCCTCCGAAATCGCCCGCAACGCCGGCCTGATCCTCACCGAATACGCTGCCGCCGCGCGCAAGCTCAAAGACAGCCGCCCGCCCGCCGACGTGGCGACCGACATCGGCCAGCAGCTGCAGCGCCTGGTGCCCAAACGCTTCTTGCTGACCACGCCTTATGCGCAGCTGCAGCACTTTCCGCGTTACCTCAAGGCCGTGCAGCTTCGGCTGGACAAGCTGCGTGCCGACCCGGCGCGCGATGCCGCCAAGTTCGCCGAGCTGCGCCCACAGGACCAGCGCTTCTGGCGCATGGTGGCCGAGCGCAAGGGCGTGCAGGACGCCCGCCTGCAGGAGCTGCGCTGGCTGCTCGAAGAGCTGCGCGTGAGCTTCTTCGCGCAGGAGTTGCGCACGCCACAACCGGTGAGCGTGAAGCGGCTGGACAAAGCCTGGGCGCAGCTGAACACCTGAGCCGACGCGCCCGGAGCGGGCGCCATGGCACCCCGGGGCCTGAAATCCTGGCCCATGCCGCGCCAGGGGCATGGTTGACAGTGCGCTCCCGAATGCGCTTCACTGCAGGGTGTTCCGGCCCCGGGCGGGGCTGGTCGTTTCATGGAGGACTGTTCATGGATCGACGCAAGTTCGTGGAAGGCTGTGCACTGGGCACAGGCGCACTCGCCACCACCCTGACCGGCGGCGCCTGGGCACTGGATGCCCGACCCCGGACCCACGGTCGCGTGCTGCTGGTGGATGAGTTCGGCGATCCGCTCAAGGCCGCCAGCCTCCAGGCCCAGACCAACTATGTGTTTCACTACCCGTTCGAGGCCACACCGGTGTTCCTGCTCGATCTGGGCAAGCCCGCCATGCCCACGGTGCTGCGCACCCGTGACCAGCAGGCCTACCAGTGGCCCGGCGGTGTCGGCCCGGCGCGCAGCCTGGTGGCGTTTTCCGCCATCTGCGCCCACCAGTTGGTGTACCCGACCCGAGAGCTGAGTTTCATCAGCTTTCGCAAGGGCGCCGCACTGAACCCGCAGACACCGAGCAAGGGCAACGACCTGATCCACTGCTGTGCCGACCACAGCCAGTACGACCCGGTGCACGGCGCCCGGGTGATGAGGGGCCCGGCCGAACAACCCCTGTGCGCGGTGCTGCTGGAGCACGATGCCCGGCTCGATACCCTGACCGCCACCGGCACCCTGGGCGGGGAGCTGTTTGACCAGTTCTTCAAGAAGTACGAGATGAAGCTGAGCCTGGAGGTCGGCCCGAAGGCGCGTCAGCCGGTGACGGGGCGCAGCGCGGTGCGCGAGCTGGACCGCTTCTGCAAGAACGCCGTGCGCTGCTGAGCGACACGGCGTTGCATCGGGGCGCGGATTTCAAGCCGCGTTCAAAGCCGTGCCAGCCGCTTGAGTGCTTCGCGCAGCGTGTCGTCTTTCTTCGCGAAACAGAATCGGATCACTTTCTGATCGAATCCGTTGCCGTAGAAGGCCGAGAGCGGGATCGCTGCCACACCGATCTCGCGCGTGAGCCACTGGCAGAACTCGGCTTCGGGCAGTTCGCGCTCGGGCACGGCCAGGGCGGAGATGTCCACACACTGGAAATAGGTGCCTTCACCGGGCAGCAGACGCAACCGGGTCGATGCCAGCCCTTCACGGAACAGGTCGCGCTTGCGCTGGTAGAAGGCCGACAGTTCCAGGTAGGGCGCCGGGTCGACCATGTAGGTCGCCAGCGCGTGCTGCATGGGCGTGTTCACCGTGAACACGTTGAACTGGTGCACCTTGCGGAATTCGGCCGTCATCGCCGCGGGCGCCACCACGGTGCCGACCTTCCAGCCGGTGACGTGGTAGGTCTTGCCGAAGCTGCTGACGATGAAGGCACGCGCCGCCAGGCCGGGGAAACGCGCCGCACTCTGGTGCTGCTGGCCGTCGAACACCATGTGCTCGTAGACCTCGTCGCTGATCAGCAGCACATCGGTGGGCGCCAGCAGATCCTGCAGGCGCTGCATGTCGGCCGCGCTCCAGACCATGCCGCTGGGGTTGTGCGGGCTGTTGATCATCAGTGCGCGGGTGCGCGGCGTGATCGCGGCGGCAATGCGGTCGAAGTCGGGCCGGAAGCTGCCCGGCGTGAGCGGCACGCGCACCGCCACGCCGCCCGCGAGCTCGATGTTCGGCACGTAGCTGTCGTAACAGGGTTCGAGCACGATCACCTCGTCGCCCGGGTGCACCACGGCCAGGATGGCGGTCAGGATGGCCTGGGTGGCGCCTGCTGTGACCGTGATCTCGGTGTTCGGGTCACAGGCCAGCCCGTACAGCGCCTGCATCTTGGCGGCCACGGCCTGGCGCAGCGCCGGCACGCCGGGCATGGGCGGGTACTGGTTGTGCCCGGCCCGCATGGCCTGTGTAACGGCATCCACCAGCGCCGGGTCGCAGTCGAAGTCTGGGAAACCCTGACCGAGGTTGACCGCACCCGTCTCGGCCGCCAGCGCCGACATGACGGTGAAGATGGTCGTGCCGACCTTGGGCAGGCGGGTGGTGAGGGCGGGGGTGTGGGGGACTGGGAATGGCATATCAATGTCCGGAGATCAAGGTAGCCCCGGCCAGAACACCGCGGAACTGGCTTGGCCAGGCCGCTGGTGTTGCCCCCTGGGGGGTGACGCGCCCTTAGGCGCGGCGCGGGGGGAATCACAACTCATAGTCGTCCGGCGTGCCGCTCATGGCTCGCAGGATCAGGTCGCGCGAGAGCCGGTCGCTCAGCAGTTCGGCGAAGCGCAGCACGAAATGGCGCAGGTAGGTGCCGCGCTTGAAGGCCACGCGCGCCAGGTTGTGGCCAAACAGCTGGGCGGCAGGGCGCGCCACCAGATCGGGCGTGGCGTTCTCGCCCTGCATGGCCATCTCAGCCACGATGCCCACGCCCATGCCGAGCTTCACATAGGTCTTGATCACGTCGGAGTCGATCGCTTCCAGCACGATGTTGGGCTGCAGGTGGCGCAGCGCAAAGGCCTGGTCGATGCGGGTCCGTCCGGTGTAGCTCGGGTGGTAGGTGATCAGCGGCAGCAGCGCCAGGTCTTCGAGCGTGATGCGCTCGCGCTCCAGCAGGGGGTGGTCGAACGGGAACACCAGCACATGCTGCCATTCGTAGCAGGGCAGGGTGACGAGCTCGGGGTAGTTCAACAGCGACTCGGTGGCCATGCCGATCTCGGCCACTTCTTCCATCAGCATCCGGGCCACCTGGTCGGGCGACCCCTGGTGCAGGCTGATCGCCACCTTTGGGTAGGCCTGGCGCAGCGCCGCCACCGGCCCGGGCAGCACGTAGCGCGCCTGGGTGTGGGTGGTGGCGATGGAGAGCGTGCCGCTGTCCTGCGCCGAATACTGCTCGCCGATGCGCTTGAGGTTGTTGACCTCGCGCAGGATGATCTCAATGCTTTTGAGCACCTGCACACCGGGTTCGGTCACGCGTTTGATGCGTTTGCCGTGGCGCGCAAAGATCTCGATGCCGAGTTCGTCCTCCAGCTCGATGATGGCCTTGGAGACGCCGGGTTGCGAGGTGTGCAGGGCCTTAGCGGCTTCGGTCAGGTTCAGGTTGCGGCGCACCGCTTCCTGCACGAAACGGAACTGGTGCAGGTTCATGCGGGGGTCTCCAGGGCAATCTGGGCCAGCAGCGCCGTGAGCCGAGGGTCTTCGCCCGCGGTGGGCAGCAGCTCGAACCGCACCTGCGGGTGTGCCTGGGCGAGCTCTTGCATGAGCACCGGCAGGTCTTCGCGTGCGTGTTTGCCCATGCCGAAAAACAGGGGCAGCACACGCACATGGCGGGCACCAGCGGCCGCCAGGCGGTCGGCCGCCTGGTGCAGATCGGGTTCGCACAGCTCCAGGTAGGCGCAACTGACGGCCACCGCCGGAGCGGTCTGGGCGATCCGGGCCGCCACCGCTTCCACCGGATCGCGCCAGAGCGGGTCGCGCGAGCCGTGGGCAAACACAATCACGCCACGCGCCGTCATCGTCTGAGCACCAGCCAGCCGAACGCGCCCAGCGACATCACCGAGTAGATCAACGCAGGCGATGCCGCGGCCAGCCATGGGCGCCACTGGTTGAGGTTGCCGATGTAGCCAAACACGTTGTTGAGCAGGAAGAAACTGATGCCGATCATCACCCCGAGAAACACATAGCCGGTGATGCCGCCGGCGCGGAAATGCAGGTAGGCGAAGGGCAGGGCCAGCACCACCATGACCAGGCAACTCAGCGGGTAGAACACCTTGCGCCAGAACTCGATTTCGTAGCGCTGGGCGGACTGGCCGTTGGCCTCCAGGTGCTGGATGTAGGCGAAGAGATCCGCGGTGCGCATGCGTTCGGGTCTGAGCAGCGCCGTCGACACCATCTCGGCGCTGATGCTACTGGGCCAGCGCAGGGTTTTCAGCGTGCTGTGGTTGATGCGGGCCGATTTCAGTCCCGCGGTATCGAACTCGCGGCGCTGGACTTTGTGGAGCGTCCAGGAATCGTCTTTCTCGATTCGGCCACTTTGCGCCTGCAGCGTGGACACCAGATACCCCTGGTTGTCGAACTCGAAAATGCGGATGCCGGACAGCACCCCCTGCGCCGACATGGAGCCGACATTGACCGAGAAGTTGCTGTAGGTCTGGCGCTCCTTGAGCCAGGCGCCGGTCTGACCAATGCTGATGCGGCCCTGATAGCGGGCCTTGAGCAACTGGGCGGTCCGGTCGGACAGGGGTGCCACATAGTCTCCAACCGCGAGGGTCAGTATGACGAACACCAGGCCGAGGCCGAGCAGGGTTCTCAGGGCCCGCCAGGGCCCGAGGCCGCTGGTGCGCAGGATGGTGTATTCGGAGCTGTGGGCCAGCCGGGCCAGCACGGCCACCGAGCCGATCAACACCGAGATGGGCAGCAGCTCGTAGAGCCGGCTGGGCATCAGCAGCGCCACATACAGCATCGCGTGCCGCATTTCGTAGATCAGGTTCGGTTCGAGCCGCGAGGGCTTCCCGATGGAGGCCAGTTCATCGACAAAGTCGAAGAAAAAGAACAGCGACAGAAAGGCCAGCAGAACAAAGCCCACGGCCGTGAATATCTCGCCATAGATCAGGCGCTTGATGGTTTTCATAGAGCAGCCTGTGGTTCGGACTGTTGCAGCCGACGGCTGTTGATCCACCCCCTGAAGCTCAGATTGTGGTGCCGCTTGACCAGCCACAGCAGGATCGAGATGAACACCACGCCGTGCAGCATGAACAGCAGGGTGCCCAGGCTGAGCTGACCGGAAGTCACCCAACGCTGGCCGACGTTGAGCAGGTTGAAATACACGACAAAGGCGAACAGGGTGAACATCAGGTTGCCGCCTCGTCCCGCCCGCGGGTTGCTGGTCGTGGCCGCCAGCGCGAGGAACACCAGGTTCAGCGCGGTCAGGCCCACGCCGATGCGCCAGCCGAGCTCACCCAGGTTGGCGGCGTTGCTGTTCTGGATCAGCTCCCAGCTCGGGCGCGACTTGAGCGCCTGGCTGCTGCCCGTCAGGACGGACGAGGCACCGATCTGGGCACCGTACTGTTCAAACTCACTCACCTTGAGCTGTCCATTCTTTTTTGCACTGCTTTCCAGCCGCTGCCCCTTCTTGAGCATCAGGAACTGCCGCTCGCCCTCCCATTCAATGCGGCCGGAGCTCGCCGAAACCACGCTCTCCCTCCCATCGTCTTCGGTGCTGGAGATGAACACGTTTCGACCCTCCGTGCCATCGGCGGTGTCCTTGTCGATGAAGAAAACGCGTCGCCCATTGGAGGACTCCTGGAACTGGCCCGGGGCAATGCGCTCCAGGTCGCCGCGGCGCTCGAAGCGGTCACGCAGGCTGTCGGTCTGCTGGTTGGCCCAGGGCCAGACGAACAGCACCATCAGCATGATCACCAGCAGCACCGGCCAGGAAAAGCGCAGCACCGGCGAGAGGAAGCCGCCGAGCGAACGGCCACTGGAGAACCAGATGATCATTTCGCTGTCGCGGTACATGCGTGACAGGGTTGAAACGATGGCCACGAAGAGTGCCAGCGTCAGGATGGTGGGCATGCGCCCCAGCACCGTGTAGCCCAGCACCAGCATGATCTCTTCGGGGTTGACGCTGCCGCGCGAGGCCAAGCCCAGGGTGCGGATCAGCAGCATGGTCAAGACGATGGTGAACAGAACCACCAGCGTGGCCCCGAAACTGCGTGCCAGCTCTTTGCGAATGGAGGAATGGAATAACATCGAACGCAATCAGGAAACCGCAATTATGGACT
The DNA here is from genome assembly GCF_020510445.1 of Hydrogenophaga taeniospiralis. Taxonomy (NCBI): domain Bacteria; kingdom Pseudomonadati; phylum Pseudomonadota; class Betaproteobacteria; order Burkholderiales; family Comamonadaceae; genus Hydrogenophaga; species Hydrogenophaga taeniospiralis. The sequence goes on along the minus strand of NZ_JAHBAG010000001.1, from coordinate 3,490,120 downwards.
TTGAACTCAAATCGTTTTCTCCCGAGCAGGCCGCCCAGCTGGCCGCCGACGCGCTGCTGGTGCTGGTCCCGGACGCCTCAAGTGGGGCCGCATTGCCGGGGCCTCTGACCGACCTGATCGCCGAGGCCACACAACGGGGAGATCTGGAGGCGGGTGTCGGCAAGGTGCTCTCATGCTACCGGGTTCAGGGGGTCAAGGCCCCCCGGCTGGTGCTGGTGCGCGCTGGCGACGGCAAACCCGCCGCGGTGCGCAAGGCGGTGAGCGCAGGCATGGCCGTGCTCAAACAGCCCGGCATCAAGAAGCTGGGTCTCCTGCTTGGTTTGCTGGGCAACGACGCCGACGGCGTGAGCTTGGCCATGCAGGCCTGTGCCGAGGCCAGCTACAGCTACACGACCACCAAACCCTCGGCCAAGGCACGGGCTTTGCAACTCGTCGTCGTGGGCGTGTCGCAGGTGGCGGCGGCCCGATCCGGTTTCGACGAAGGCAAAGCCCTGGTGATCGGGGTGGAATGGGCCAAGGAATGGGCCAACCGGCCGGCCAACCACGCCACACCCAGCATGCTGGCCGACGCCGCGCGAAAACTCGGGCGCAAACCCGGCATCAAGACCGAGGTGCTGGGCCCGAGGCAAGTGGCGGCGCTGGGCATGGGCGCCTTCATGGCGGTCGCCAAGGGCTCGGTGGAGCCGCTGCGTTTCATCACCCTGCATTACAGCGGCGCGGCCAAATCCAGCGCGCCGGTGGTGTTGGTGGGCAAGGGCATCACGTTCGATACGGGTGGCATTTCCATCAAACCGGCCGCCGAAATGGACGAGATGAAATTCGACATGGGTGGCGCAGCCAGTGTGTTGGGCACGTTCGCCGCACTGGCCGAGTTGCGCCCGGCCATCAACGTGGTGGGCCTGATCCCCACCTGTGAAAACATGCCCGATGGTCAGGCGGTGAAGCCCGGCGACGTGGTCACCAGCATGAGCGGGCAGACCATCGAAATCCTCAACACCGACGCCGAGGGACGCCTGATCCTGTGCGACGCGCTCACCTACGCGGCGCGTTTCAAGCCCCGCAGCGTGATCGACATCGCCACACTCACCGGTGCCTGCGTGATCGCACTCGGTGCCGTGCGCTCGGGCCTGTTCTCGGCGCGCGACGACCTGGCCACGGCCCTGCAGCAGGCCGGTGAGGCCTCCCTGGACCCTTGCTGGCGCATGCCGCTGGACGACGAGTATGCCGAGGGGCTGAAGTCCCATTTCGCCGACATGGGCAACGTTGCCGGCCGGGCCGGCGGCGCCATCACGGCGGCCAAATTCCTTCAGAAGTTCACGGCGGATTTGCCATGGGCCCACCTGGACATCGCTGGCACCGCCTGGAAGAGCGGGACAGCCAAAGGGTCGACCGGGCGGCCCGTGCCCTTGTTGCTGCGTTACCTGATGGACGAAGCCAGCAGGCCGATTTCCGCGGCGGCGAAGAAAACCGCCGGCAAGCGCGTGCGCAAGGCCTGATTGGTTCCAGCGCTCGGAAGACCGCGCCATGACCGAAGTGGCTTTTCATTTCAATGCGCCCGACAAGCTGGGTTATGCCTGTAGATTGCTGCGCAAGGCCTATCTCAAGGGGGCCAGCGTGGTCGTACTGACCGACGAAGGTTCCGTGAAGGCGCTGGATGCTGCGCTCTGGACCATGGCGCAGGGCGAATTCATCCCGCACTGCCATCCCGGAGATCCTGCCCATGTGCGCGCGCGCTCGCCCATCCACATCGGTTCCCATGTCCCCGAGGCAGTCAACGCAGGGGTGCTTGTCAATCTGTGCACGGGGATGCCCGCGCATTTCGATCAATTTGCCCGCGTGATCGAAGTGGTGACCCTTGGCGGCGATGATCGCCTCCACGCGCGCGAACGCTGGCGGCAGTACAAGGCGCTGGGTATCGAGCCCCAGCGACACGATCTTCAATTGGCCACCGGTGATTGAGTTGCCCGGATTGGGTATGCGTGGTACTAATGCCGCATTCATTGACCTGATTCGACGTCGGGCAAACCCTCGAACCCAGGCGCTGTTCGATCATCCACTGAAATCCTCTAGGTTTTTAGAGTATCTTTATGGATGTGGAGAAAAAAGTTCCCTCCGCATTTCAACTTTCATTCCTTTCCGAGGATACCTATGCAACTGAACATCAAACTGGCCGTCATCGCTGCGGCCGTCGCCTTGGCCGCTTGCGGCAAAAAAGAAGAGGCTGCAGCACCGGTCGAGGCGCCGGCTGCGGCTCCTGCGGCTGACGCTCAGGTCATCAAGATTGGTCACGTCGGTCCCACCAGTGGCGCTATTGCCCACCTTGGCAAGGACAATGAAAACGGCGCAAAGATGGCAATCGAGGAGCTGAATGCCGCCGGTTTGACCATTGGTGGTGCACCCGCCAAGTTTGAACTGCTGGCTGAAGACGATGCGGCCGATCCCAAGCAGGGCACCGCTGCTGCCACCAAGCTGGTGGACGCCAAAGTGGCTGGCGTGATCGGTCACCTGAACTCGGGCACGACCATCCCCGCTTCGCAGATTTACAACGACGCAGGTATTCCCCAGATTTCGCCCTCGGCAACCAACCCCAAGTACACCCGTCAGGGCTACGCTGGCGTGTTCCGCATGGTGGCTGACGACGTGCACCTGGGCGGCACCCTCGGCAAGTACGCTGTGGAAACGCTCAAGGCCAAGACCGTTGCCGTGATCGACGACCGCACGGCCTACGGCCAAGGTGTGGCCGACGAATTCGAAAAAGGCGTCGCTGCTGCTGGCGGCACCGTCGTGGGCCGCGAGTTCACCAACGACAAAGCCACCGACTTCAACGCCATCCTGACCACCCTGAAGGCCAAGAAGCCTGACGTGGTGTTCTTCGGCGGCATGGACGCCGTGGCCGGCCCGATGCTCAAGCAAATGAAGCAGCTGGGCATCAACGCCAAGTTCATGGGCGGCGACGGCATCTGCTCGAGCGAGCTGCCCAAGCTGGCTGCCGACGGCATGGCCGACGAGCAAGTCTATTGCGCTGAAGCCGGTGGCGTCGAAGGCGAGCAGAAGGCTGGCATGGACAAGTTCCGCGCTGACTTCAAGGCGAAGTTCGGTGCCGACGTGCAGGTGTACGCGCCCTATGTGTATGACGCTGTGAAGGTCATGGCCAATGCCATGGTCACCGCTGGCTCGGCCGATCCGGCCAAGTACCTGCCTGCGCTGAAAGCCACGAACTACAAGGGTGTGACCGGCAACATCGAGTTCGACGAAAAGGGCGACATCAAGAACGGCGCCCTGACGCTGATGACCTACAAGGGTGGCGCACGCACCACCATCGCCGTGATCCGCTGATCCCGGTTGAGAGCGGGGTTCGATCTCGATCGGGTCTCGCTCTCCAAAAGAAAAGCCACCGCTTGCGGTGGCTTTTCTTTTGGGTTTTGGATGGTGCCTCGATGTCGTCGGATTCAGCGCAGGGGGCTGGCGGCTGATGCGTCAGCGCTGGCCAGCGGGACCCGGCGAGCGCCGTTGAAGCGGGTTTGCCAATAGGCCAGGCGCATGTCTTCCACCCGCACCTGTGAGCCGGTGCGCGGCGCGTGGATGAATTTGCCGTCACCCATGTAAATACCCACATGGCTGAAGGCGCGCTTCATGGTGTTGAAAAAGACGAGATCGCCCGGCTTGAGCTCATTTCGATCAATCGCCTGGGTGGCGGCCGCCTGTTCATCGGCGCGGCGTGGCAGCACCTTTCCCACCGACTGTTCGAAGACGGCACGCACGAATCCGCTGCAGTCAAAACCGGTTTCTGCGGAGTTGCCACCGTATTTGTAAGGCACACCCAGAAAGCCCATCGCATTGATGACCAGGCCGGAGGCCTTTTCACTCACCGATTCACGCGCTTGCTGGATTTGCTCGCCCAATCGCGCCATGACGCCTTTTTCGGCCAGCAGGGCATCCATGTCTTCATACGCCCCCTCGGACGGCTGGGCGTGCACCGCGGCGGCACAACTCAGCGCAATGACGGGTATCAGGCGTTTCATCGCACGCAGGGTATCGGTGTTGCAAAGAGAAGTCAAGTGAAGTGCAGCATGCAACGCTTTGATTTTTCTGCATTTTGCCGGGGTCGCCTGCAACGGGGCAGGGTGGTCTGTTCTGCGTTCGAAGCCGCCGGCGCAGCGACCTGCGAAAATCGCCATTTCGTTGTCTGAACCCAAGAAAGATTGCCATGTTGCTGGACGCCGCAGATTCCCAATTGGTGCTGGTGGACTACCAGGCCCGCCTGATGCCTGCCATTTTTGAGGGTGCCGAGGTGCTTGCGAACGCTTCGCGGTTGGCCCAATGGGCGCGGATGCTGCATGTGCCCGTATGGGGCACGGAGCAAAACCCCGAGAAGCTTGGGTCCAACCCGCCGGAGTTGCGTGCGTTGTGTCAGAAGACGCTGCCAAAAATGCACTTTGGCGCCGTGTCTGAGGGGCTGGCTGATTGGCTGAGACCCCCCGTGCGCTCGGGTGGCGGCAACGCGCGCAGCCTGCCCAAGCACCTGCAAAAGCCTGTTGCCGCCCCGGTTCCTGACCGTGCCGCCATCGTGCTGGCGGGTTGTGAGGCCCATGTCTGTCTGCTGCAGACCGCCCTGGAGTTGGTCGAGTTGGAGTTCGATGTCTGGGTCGTGACAGATGCGTGTGGTTCGCGCACCGAACGCAACCGCGACGCCGCCTTTGACCGCCTGGCCGGTGCTGGCGTCGAGCTGGTGACCGCCGAGATGGTGGCTTTCGAGTGGCTACGCACGGCCGAGCACCCGGCATTTCGAGACGTTCAGGCGCTGATCAAGTAGGGGCAGGAGTGCGTTGGCGGGAGGGCTGGGTGGCCGCGCTGGTGGCCCGCATTGGCTGGGATACAACGCATGAGGGGAGGCTTGTGGGTCGGGTCGACAAAATGTCAGGCTTCCGCAAGTCTGAGATTCATAATTATGAATTCAATTTCGGTTGTCTGGCATCTGTCGGGCGGCCGATGTCGGCCATCTCACAACACCACCGCGCAGGAGCCTCCCATGAGCAATCCACTGGGCTACACCGAATTTCACCGCCGCTCCATTGAAGAACGCGATGCGTTCTGGGCCGAGCAAGCCCGGCTGGTGGACTGGCACAAGCCCTTTGAGCAGGTCTGTAACTACGACAACCCGCCGTTTGCCCGGTGGTTCGAGGGTGGTCTGACCAACCTGTGCCACAACGCGGTGGATCGCCACCTGAAGGACCGTGCCGATCAGAACGCGCTGATCTTTGTGTCCACCGAAACCGACACAGAAAAGACCTACAGCTTTCGCGAGCTGCACGCAGAGGTTCAGCGCATGGCGGCCATCCTGCAGGCGCAGGGGGTGAAGAAGGGTGACCGCGTCCTGATCTACATGCCCATGATCCCCCAGGCCGCGTTTGCCATGCTGGCCTGCGCGCGCGTGGGTGCCGTCCACTCGGTGGTGTTTGGTGGCTTTGCCAGCCATTCGCTGGCCAGCCGCATCGAAGATGCTTCGCCGGTGGTCATCGTCAGTGCCGACGCCGGCTCGCGCGGCGGCAAAGTGGTGGAGTACAAGCCGCTGCTCGACGAAGCCATCAGACTCTCGGCCCACAAGCCGGAAAAGGTGGTGATGGTCGACCGCGGTCTGGCTGCGTTTGACGCTGTCGAAGGGCGCGACGTGGACTACGCCGCCGAGCGGGCAAAACACATGGACACGGTGGTGCCTTGCGAATGGGTGGACGCCACGCACCCCAGCTACACGCTCTACACCAGCGGCACCACCGGCAAACCCAAGGGCGTGCAACGCGACACCGGCGGCTACGCCGTGGCGCTGGCAGCGTCGATGAAGCACATCTACATGGGCGAGCCGGGCGAGACCTATTTCTCCACCAGCGACATCGGCTGGGTGGTGGGCCACAGCTACATCATCTACGGCCCGCTGATCGGCGGCATGGCGACCATCATGTACGAGGGTCTGCCGATCCGGCCCGACGCCGGCATCTGGTGGAGCCTGGTGGAGAAGTACAAGGTGTCGGTGATGTTCAGCGCGCCGACGGCGGTTCGTGTGCTCAAGAAATACGACCCGTCCTTCATCAAGAAATACGACATCTCCAGCCTCAAGGCGCTGTTCCTCGCCGGTGAGCCGCTGGACGAGCCCACGGCCCAATGGATTTCGGGCGAACTGGGCAAACCCATCGTGGACAACTACTGGCAGACCGAGACCGGCTGGCCGATTCTGGCCATCTGCAATGGCGTGGAGCCGGCGCCGAGCAAGTTCGGCTCGCCGGGCAAGGCCGTCTATGGCTACGACGTCAAGCTGCTCGACGACCAGACCGGCGAGGAACTCAAAGGCGCCAACCAGAAGGGGGTCGTGGCCGTGGAGGGCCCGCTGCCGCCCGGCTGCATGCAGACCATCTGGGGCGACGACGAGCGCTTCGTCAAGACCTACTGGTCCAGCGTACCGGGCAAGATGGTCTACAGCACCTTTGACTGGGGCATCCGCGACGCCGATGGCTACTACTTCATCCTGGGCCGCACCGACGACGTGATCAACGTGGCCGGCCACCGCCTGGGCACCCGCGAGATCGAAGAGAGCATCTCCAGCCACCCACGCATCGCCGAGGTGGCCGTGGTCGGTGTCGCCGACCAGCTCAAAGGCCAGGTCGCGATGGCGTTCGCTGTGGTGAAAGACGCGTCCCTGCTCACGGACGACGCGGCTCGGCTCAAGCTCGAAGGCGAGGTCATGAAGCTGGTGGATGAGCAGCTCGGTGCCGTGGCACGCCCCGCACGTGTGCGTTTTGTGTCGATCCTGCCCAAGACGCGCAGCGGCAAGCTGTTGCGTCGCGCCATCCAGGCGGTCTGCGAAGGGCGCGATCCAGGGGATCTCACCACCATGGACGATCCGGCAGCGCTGCAGCAAATCAAAGACCTGCTGGCTTGACCGTCGGCCGGGCATTGGCTCCTGGGTCAATGTCCGACAAAACCACTTGGTTGTCGGCGGGCTTTCTAAGTATGATCCATGCTTATATTGACAAAAGTGTGGTCTGCCATGGAACAAATGATCGAATCCGATGCCAATGTGGAAAAGGTCCGGGTGTTCGAGCTCGCCGCCGAACTGTTCGGCGTGTTGGCCACGCCAATGCGGCTGCGCATCCTGAGTGCACTGTGCGACAAGGAAAAATCCGTGTCGCAGCTGCTGCAGGAGATCGACACCACACAGCCCAATCTTTCACAGCATCTGAACCTGCTGTACCGGGCAGGGGTGCTGGCCAAGCGCAAGGACGGCACGCAGGTGATCTACCGCGTGCAAAGCGAAAAGGCCGTCACGTTGTGCCGCACGGTCTGCACACAGATCGCCATTGAAATGGACGAACCCAGTTCGGTCCCGGCGTCCGAGCGCCTCTCGCCCCGCGTGGCGTCCTGAAGATCGCAAACACGTTCTGAGACGCCCCTTTGACGGGGCCGTCGCTTCGCGGTGGCGCAACACCCCCGTGCCTATTTCGCCGGAAGATGCCCCGGCCGATGACTTCATTTCCCCTGGGCCTTGCTCAAAGTGGCACAATCGCGGGCTGCAGTCAGGTCCTTCCACAGTCACTGTCGCATCCGCCAAACGGTCCAGCCGTGTCGCGGAAGGTTTTTTTAACCAGCTAATGTTTCCTCAAGGGAAACGGAGGTCAGCGGATTTATGAGCGATACCCAAGCGAACGGGGGCAACGTCTATGTTGCCTACAAAAGCAACTCGTACCTCTTCGGCGGCAACGCGCCGTACGTGGAAGAGATGTATGAGAACTACCTGGACAACCCGGGTAGCGTGCCGGACAACTGGCGCAGTTACTTCGATGCATTGCAGCACGTGCCCGCCGTCGACGGCACCGATGCCCGCGATGTGCCGCACCTGCCCGTCATCAACGCCTTTGCCGAGCGTGCCAAGCAAGGGGGCACCAAGGTCGTCGTGGCCGCTGGCGCCGATTCCGATCTGGGCCGCAAGCGCGTCGCCGTCCAGCAACTGATCGCGGCCTACCGCAACGTCGGCTCCCGTTGGGCCGATCTGGATCCGCTCAAGCGCACCGAGCGCGACCGCATTCCTGAACTCGATCCCTCGTTCTACGGCTTCTCCGATGCCGATTTCGAGACCGTGTTCAACACCAGCAATACCTTCTTCGGCAAGGAAGTCATGTCCCTGCGGGACCTGCTCAATGCCTTGCGCGAAACCTATTGCGCCACCGTGGGTGCTGAGTACATGTACATCAGCGACCAGACGCAGAAGCGCTGGTGGCAGGAAAAGCTGGAAACAATCCGCAGCAAACCTTCTTTCAATGCCGAGAAGAAAAAGCATATTCTCGATCGCCTGACCGCGGCGGAAGGCCTGGAACGTTTTCTGCACACCAAATATGTGGGTCAGAAGCGCTTCTCGCTCGAAGGTGGTGAGAGCTTCATCGCCGCCATGGACGAGTTGATCCAGCAGGCCGGCGCGCAAGGCGTGCAGGAGATCGTGATCGGCATGGCCCACCGCGGCCGCCTGAACGTGCTGGTGAACACCCTGGGCAAGATGCCCAAGGACCTGTTCGCCGAATTCGACCACACCGCCCCTGAAGAGCTGCCCGCTGGTGACGTGAAGTACCACCAGGGTTTCAGTTCGGACGTGACCACCTCTGGCGGCCCGGTTCACCTGTCGCTGGCCTTCAACCCTTCGCATCTGGAGATCGTGAACCCGGTGGTGGAAGGTTCGGTGCGCGCCCGCATGGACCGCCGTGGTGACCCCCAGGGCAAGCAGGTGCTGCCGGTGCTGGTGCACGGTGACGCCGCCTTTGCCGGACAGGGCGTGAACCAGGAAACCCTGGCGCTGGCCGCCACCCGTGGTTACACCACCGGCGGTACGGTGCACCTGATCATCAACAACCAGATCGGTTTCACCACCTCCGACCCGCGCGACCTGCGTTCCACGCTGTATTGCACCGACATCGTCAAGGGTGTCGAAGCGCCCGTGCTGCACGTCAACGGTGACGATCCCGAGGCCGTGGTGCTGTGCATGCAGCTCGCGCTGGAGTACCGCATGACCTTCCGCAAGGACGTGGTCGTGGACATCATCTGTTTCCGCAAGCTGGGCCACAACGAGCAGGACACGCCGAGCCTGACCCAGCCGCTGATGTACAAGAAGATCAGCGCCCACCCCGGCACGCGCAAGCTGTACGCCGACAAGCTGGCCGCCCAAGGGTTGGGCGAGTCGCTGGGCGACGACATGGCCAAGGCCTATCGCGCGGCGCTGGACGCGGGCCGTCACACGGTGGACCCGGTGCTCACGAACTTCAAGAGCAAGTACGCGGTGGACTGGAGCCCGTTCCTGGGCAAGAAGTGGACCGACAGCTGCGACACCGCCATCCCCATGGCCGAGTGGAAGCGACTGTCCGATCGCCTGACGAACATCCCCGATACCGTGACCCCGCACCAGCTGGTGAAAAAGGTGTATGCCGACCGCGCGGCCATGGGCCGTGGGGACATCCCGGTGGACTGGGGCATGGGCGAGCACATGGCGTTCGCCTCCCTGGTGGCCAGTGGCTACCCGGTGCGTCTGTCGGGCGAAGACTGTGGTCGCGGCACCTTCACGCACCGCCACGCCGTGATCCACGACCAGAACCGTGAAAAGTGGGACACCGGCACCTACACCCCATTGCAGAACGTGGCCGACAACCAGGCACCGTTCGTGGTCATCGACTCCATCCTGTCCGAAGAGGCGGTGCTGGGCTACGAATATGGCTACGCCTCCAACGACCCCAACACCCTGGTGATCTGGGAAGCCCAGTTTGGCGATTTCGCCAACGGCGCCCAGGTGGTGATCGACCAGTTCATCGCTTCCGGTGAGGTCAAGTGGGGCCGTGTCAATGGCATCACGCTCATGCTGCCGCACGGCTACGAAGGCCAGGGTCCGGAGCACAGCTCGGCACGCCTGGAGCGCTTCATGCAGATGGCGGCCGACACCAACATGCAGATCGTGCAGCCCACCACGGCCAGCCAGATCTTCCATGTGCTGCGCCGCCAGATGATCCGCAGTCTGCGCAAGCCGTTGATCATCTTCACGCCCAAGTCGTTGCTGCGCAACAAGGACGCCACCTCGCCGCTGTCCGAGTTCACCAAAGGCAGTTTCCAGACCGTCATTCCGGAGCAGAGCGCCGATGTGGTGAAGAAGGCCGAGAAGGTCAAACGCATCATCTGCTGCTCGGGCAAGGTGTACTACGACCTGGTCAAGAAGCGCGAAGAGCGCGGCTCGGATGACGTGGCCATTCTGCGTGTCGAGCAGCTCTACCCGTTCCCGCACAAGGTGTTTGGCGCCGAGGTCAAGAAGTACCCCAACGCCACCGAGATGGTGTGGTGCCAGGATGAGCCGCAGAACCAGGGCGCCTGGTTCTTCGTGCAGCACTACATCCACGAGAACATGCTCGATGGGCAGAAGCTCGGTTACGCCGGACGGGCCGCCTCGGCTTCGCCGGCGGTGGGCTACGCCCACCTGCACCAGGAGCAGCAGAAGACCCTGATCGATGCCGCTTTTGGCAAGCTCAAAGGCTACATCCTCAGCAAATAACCCGGGTATGACGCTGGTGCGCCGCGCGGCCGCCCTTGAAGGGCACGCGCGCCGCATCCCTCACGTCCCACGCAAAAAATCAAGGTAGAAGACACATGGCAATCGTAGAAGTCAAAGTTCCGCAGCTCTCCGAGTCGGTGGCCGAGGCCACCCTGCTGCAGTGGAAGAAAAAAGTCGGTGAAGCCGTTGCGGTTGATGAGATCCTGATCGAGATCGAGACCGACAAGGTGGTGCTGGAGTGCCCGGCGCCCGCCGCCGGCGTGCTGGTGGAAATCCTGCAGGGCGACGGCGCTACCGTGGCGGCCGATCAGCTCATCGCGCGCATCGACACCGCTGCCGTGGCTGGCGCTGCGGCGCCGGCCGCCGTGGCCGCCGCACCTGCGGTCGCCGCGCCCGCAGCGGCTGCATCGCAGTCCAAGGCCGGTGTGGCCATGCCCGCGGCCGCCAAGCTGCTGGCCGACAACAACCTGGCCGCCAGCTCGGTGGCGGGCAGTGGCAAGGACGGTCGAGTGACCAAGGGCGATGTGCTGGCGGCTGTGGCGTCCGGTGCCGCGGCACCCAAGGCCGCCGTGGCCGCACCGGCGGCCATCCCCACCGGCGCACCCACCAAGGTGCTGCCGCAGGTGGCCATGGTTGCCCCCGATCTCGGTGACCGCCCCGAAGAGCGCGTGCCCATGACCCGTCTGCGTGCCCGTGTGGCCGAGCGTCTGCTGCAGTCGCAATCGACCAACGCCATCCTGACCACGTTCAACGAAATCAACATGGCTCCGGTCATGGAGATGCGCAAGCGCATGCAGGAGCGTTTCGAGAAAGAACATGGTGTCAAGCTCGGCTTCATGAGCTTCTTTGTCAAGGCCGCCGTGCACGCCCTCAAGAAGTTCCCGATCCTCAACGCCTCGGTGGACGGCAACGACATCGTGTACCACGGCTACTTCGACATCGGTATCGCCGTCGGCTCGCCCCGCGGTCTGGTGGTGCCCATCCTGCGCAACGCCGACCAGATGAGCTTCGCCGAGATCGAGAAGAAGATCGCCGAATTCGGCCAGAAGGCCAAGGACGGCAAGCTGGGCATCGACGACATGACCGGTGGCACCTTCTCCATCTCCAACGGCGGCACCTTCGGTTCGATGATGTCCACCCCCATCATCAACCCGCCGCAGTCGGCCATCCTGGGTGTGCACGCCACCAAGGACCGCGCCATGGTGGAAAACGGCCAGGTGGTGGTGCGCCCGATGAACTACTTCGCCATGTCCTACGACCACCGCATCATCGACGGCCGCGAAGCCGTGCTGGGCCTGGTGGCCATGAAGGAAGCGCTGGAAGATCCCGCCCGTTTGCTCTTCGACATCTGATCGAACAGCGACATTGCAGACGCCCCTTCGGGGGCGTTTGTCCAACCCCATTCAGGAACAATCATGTCTCAAGCATTTGACGTCGTCGTGATCGGCGCCGGCCCCGGCGGCTACATCGCCGCCATCCGCGCCGCCCAGCTGGGCTTCAAGGTCGCGTGTATCGACGAGTGGAAAAACGCCGTTGGCGGCCCGGCCCCGGGTGGCACCTGCACCAACGTGGGCTGCATCCCGTCCAAGGCGCTGCTGCAGTCCAGCGAGCATTTCGAACACGCCAACCACCACTTCGCCGACCACGGCATCAGCACCGGCAAGGTCACGATGGACGTGGCCAAGATGGTGGGTCGCAAGGATGCTGTCGTGAAGCAGAACAACGACGGCATCCTCTACCTGTTCAAGAAGAACAAGGTGACGTTCTTCCACGGCCGCGGTTCGTTCGTGAAGGCCGCGGAAGGTGGCTACGAAGTCCAGGTGAGCGGCGACAAGCCCGAGACGCTGCTGGGCAAGCAGGTCATTGTGGCCACGGGCTCCAACGCCCGTGCGCTGCCGGGCACGCCGTTCGATGAAGAGAATGTGCTGTCCAACGATGGCGCGCTGCGCATCGGCGCCGTGCCCAAGAAGCTGGCCTTGATCGGCTCCGGCGTGATCGGCCTTGAAATGGGCTCGGTCTGGCGCCGTCTGGGCGCGGACGTGACCATCCTTGAAGGTCTGCCGACCTTCCTGGGCGCGGTGGACGAGCAGATCGCCAAGGAAGCCAAGAAGGCCTTCGACAAGCAGGGCCTGAAGATCGAACTCGGCGTGACCGTTGGCGAGATCAAGACCGGCAAGAAGGGTGTGAGCGTGGCCTACACCAACGCCAAAGGCGAGGCCCTGACGCTGGACGCTGACAAGCTGATCGTCTCGATTGGCCGCGTGCCCAACACCATCGGTCTGAATGCCGAGGCTGTGGGCTTGGCGCTGGACGAGCGTGGCGCCATCGTGGTGGACGCCGAGTGCAAGACCAACCTGCCGGGTGTCTGGGCGGTGGGCGACGTGGTGCGTGGCCCCATGCTCGCGCACAAGGCGGAAGAAGAGGGTGTGGCCGTGGCCGAGCGCATCGCCGGCCAGCACGGGCACGTCAACTTCAACACCATCCCCTGGGTTATCTACACCAGCCCGGAAATCGCCTGGGTCGGCCGCACCGAGCAGCAGCTCAAGGCGGACGGCGTGGCCTACAAGGCGGGCACCTTCCCGTTCCTCGCGAACGGCCGCGCCCGCGCGCTCGGTGACACGACCGGCATGGTCAAGTTCCTGGCCGACGCGGCGACGGACGAGATCCTGGGCGTGCACATCGTGGGTCCGATGGCTTCCGAACTGATCTCCGAAGCCGTGGTGGCCATGGAGTTCAAGGCCAGCGCCGAAGACATTGCCCGCATCTGCCATGCACACCCTTCGCTGTCGGAAGCGACCAAGGAAGCGGCCTTGGCCGTTGACAAGCGCACGCTGAACTTCTGACCCGGGTTCGCCCTTGTCGGTCCGCAGCACCTACGAGGCTGCGCTCAAGGAGCGCGGCTACACCACCGACCCTGCCCAGCAGCGCGCCATCGACGCGCTGGAGCGGTGTGCCTCCGAGTGGGCGACGTACAAGCAGCGCCGCTCCAACGCGCTGAAGAAGATGTTCGTCAACCCGGAGGTCCCGCGCGGGGTCTACATGTTCGGCGGGGTGGGGCGGGGCAAGAGCTTCCTGATGGACTGCTTCTACAACGCGGTCCCCATCCGTCGCAAGACGCGGCTGCACTTTCACGAGTTCATGCGCGAGGTGCACCGCGAGCTGCGCGACCTGCAGGGCACGGTCAACCCGCTGGACGAGCTCGGCGCGCGCATCGCCAAGCGCTACAAGCTGATCTGTTTCGACGAGTTCCACGTGGCGGACGTGACCGACGCCATGATCCTGCATCGCCTGCTGGATGCGCTGTTCAAGGCGGGTGTGGGTTTCGTCACCACCTCCAACTTCCATCCCGACGGCCTGTACCCGGACGGTCTGCACCGCGACCGCATTCTGCCGGCCATCGAACTGCTCAAGCAGAAGCTGGAAGTCCTCAGCGTGGACAACGGCACCGACTACCGTCAACGCACGCTGACCCACGTCCAGCTCTACCACTGCCCGCTGGGGCCGAAGGCCGATGCCGCGATGGCGCAGACCTTTGGTCAACTGGCGGAGATGGGTGACCAGGACCCGGTCATGCAGATCGAGGCGCGCCAGATCCAGGCCCTGCGGCGCGCCGGTGGCGTGATCTGGTTCGATTTCCGCACCCTATGCGGCGGCCCGCGTTCGCAGAACGATTACCTGGAAATCGCCTCGCAGTACCACACGGTTCTGCTGTCCAACGTGCCGCAGATGTCGGTACGCCAGGCCTCGGAAGCACGGCGTTTCACCTGGCTGGTGGACGTGTTGTACGACCGGCGTGTCAAGCTGGTGATGTCGGCCGCTGTGCCGCCCGAGCAACTCTACACCGAGGGGCCGATGGCGCACGAGTTTCCGCGCACGGTGTCGCGGCTTGCCGAGATGCAGTCGGCGGAGTTTCTGGCGCTGGAGCACCGGCTGGTAGATACCGGTCTGACCTGAGACCATCGGGCCGGCAGGCCCGAGCCGCGTTCAGGACAGCGGATCCATCTTGACGATGGCGATCGACAGGTTGTCGCCCATGCCCTTGGCGCGCGAGCGCGCCTTCTGGATCAGGAACTCGCAGGCCTCGCGCGGCGACAGCATGGCAATGGTGCTGGAGAGCTCTTCCGGGGTGAAATAGTGCCAGACCCCGTCGCTGCAGGCCATGAGCGCATCGCCCGGGCTCAGGTGCTGCACGACGTGAATGTCCACCGGTGGGTCGTTCTCAGTGCCCAGGCAGCCCATCAGGATGTTGGAGTGCGGGTGGTCCAGCGCTTCCTCTTCGCTGATTTCGCCCTGGTTGACCAGGGTCTGAACGTAGGAGTGGTCCATGGTGCGGAACACCATCTTGCCGTTGCGGAAGTGGTAGATGCGCGAGTCACCGGCGTGTATCCAGTGGCAGTCGCCAGCCGGGTTGATCAGAAACGCTGCGATGGTGCTGTGGGGTTCCTGTTCGGCCGAGACGGCCGTGAGCTTGATCACCAGGTGCGACTCTTCCACGACCTGACGCAGCATGGCGGAGGCGTCGTCGGTGTCCGGGTCGTAGCGTTCGAACAGCTGGCGAGCGGTCAGCATCACCTGATCGGATGCCTTGCGCCCGCCGCTGCGCCCCCCCATGCCGTCGGCCACCACCGCCAGCAAGCAGCCGCTTTGGCGCTGGTGGTGCAGCAGGCACACCTGATCCTGCTGGTAGTCGCGGTCGCCTCGGTGAATCCCGGTCGATGCGTGTATGCGGTAGCCTTTGGACATGTGTGTGGGTCGAACGACAGGACAGTGGGGCGGATGGGTCAGCGGGTGTATCAATGGTAACCATGAATGCCTACACGGCGAGAGCCTATCATCAAAACTCGGGCCTTGGCCTCCTGCGCACGGGTCATGCGATGGCGTGTGTTGCTTGTATTCCACCGAGGGCGGTGTGATGTTCTGGACGGAGCTGGATTGACCCCACTTGAGACCGCCGTGGTGCGCGCCTTTGCCGGGCAGGCCGACCTGCGGCCGCGCCAGGGACAGCTGGACATGGCGCTTGCCGTGGCCGAGGCGGTGGAATCGGGTTCGGCCCTGGCGGTGGAGGCAGGCACCGGTGTGGGCAAGACCTTTGCCTACCTGGTGCCGCTGTTGCTCAGTGGTCGTCATGCCGTGTTGTCCACCGCCACCCAGGCGCTGCAGGACCAACTGTTCGGGCGCGACATCCCCGCCGTGAGCCATGCGCTGGGGCTTCCGGTGCGGGTTGCCTTGCTCAAGGGCCGTTCCAGCTATGTGTGCGTCCATCGCCTGGATCAGGCCCGTACCGCTCCGGCGCCCTCGGTGCGTCACGATCCCGCGCTTACCGCAGGTCTGGAGCATGTGCATCGCTGGGCGATGGCTTCCCGCAGCGGGGATCTGGCCGAGTTGCCTGGGCCCGACGAGCGCTCGCCGCTGTGGCCGCTGATCAGCTCGACCCGCGAAAACTGCCTGGGAGGCGTCTGCCCGCGCCATGCCGATTGCCATGTCAACCGGGCCCGGCGCGAAGCGCTCCAGGCCGACTGGGTGGTGATCAACCACCACCTGTTTTTTGCCGACCAGCAGGTCCGGGAGTCCGGCGTGGCCGAGCTCTTGCCGAGGGCGGAGGTGGTGGTGTTCGACGAAGCCCATCAACTCAACCAGACAGGGATCGGGTTTTCGGGTCTTGCGCTCGGATCGGGCCAGGTGCGGGACCTCGCACGCGATCTGTCCAGCCAGGGGCCGCGGTGGGCCAGGGGCCAGCGGCCATGGAGCCATCTGGCGCTGGGTCTGGAGCAGGCGGCACGGGCGTTCCCGCAACCCTCGCGCCCGGCGGACCACGGGGTTTCGCGCAGCCGCTGGCCGCTCAGAACCCCTGAGGGCGTGGATGCGGCGCATTGGGCACGTGGTGTGGCTGGTGTGGCCGCGGCCTTGTCGGCCGCCGTCGAGGCGCTCGAAGCGACCGCCGGTGCGTCGGCCGACATGCAGCGCCTGTGGGAGCGGGCACAGGCCCTGCAGGCCGACTGGACTCGCCTGACGGCGCCCAGCGCATCCGATGCCGATGGGGCGCTGGTGCGCTGGGTGGATTGGGGCTCGGGCGCTGCCTGGAAGCTGGTTTGTGCGCCGCTCGATGCATCGGCCCACTTTCGACAACTCATGGGGGACCGGCAGGATGGGCGCAGCTGGGTGTTCACCTCGGCCACGCTGGGCAGCGACGAAACACTGGATACGTTCACGGGCCCGTTGGGGCTGCGGGCACGGGCGGACCTGCGCACCCTGCTCGTACCGAGTCCGTTCGACCACATGGCGCAGGCGGCCTTGTACGTCCCGCACGACCTGCCCGAGCCCGCCGACCCGGATCACACGCCCGAGCTGTCGCGTGCGGTGGCGCGCTGGGCATCGCGCCTGGGCGGCCGCACGCTCGTGCTCACCACCACGCTGCGGGCGGCCAGCCGCATGGCCGCGCAACTCCAGGCGCTGGTGTCCGAAGGGCGCTGTGAACCCATGCAGGTGCTGGCCCAGGGGCATGGGTCCAAGCGGGCCTTGTTGGCCCGGTTTCGCGCTGCCGAGGCTTCACCGCAGGGCGCGGTGCTGGTGGCGTCGGCTTCGTTTTGGGAGGGGGTTGATCTCGCGGGCGACGTGTTGCAGCTGCTGGTGATCGACAAGCTGCCGTTTCCCCCGCCCGACGATCCACTGATCGAAGCCCGGGCCCGCCAGCTCGAACGCCACGGTGAGAGCGCGTTCAGCGCCTGCTACCTGCCGCAGGCGGCGCTGGCGCTCAAGCAAGGGGCTGGGCGGTTGATCCGATCGGAAAGCGATCGCGGCGTGCTGGTGATCGGGGATCGCCGCCTGTTGACCCGCTCTTATGGTCAGCGCCTGCTGGGCGCATTGCCGCCCATGCGGCGGCTGGTGGACGAAGAGGAACTGATGGTGAGCCTGGATGAACTGGCGTTCACCAGACTTTCCACCACGGGTCACTCGCGCTCTTGAACCCGCGCGAGAGGTACTCGCTCTTCGGATAGCTGTTCTCCATCACGCGGCGAGCGTCGTCGCGCAGCTGCGCCATGCCCAGCGCGTCGTAGGAGCGCACCAGGATGAACAAGGCTTCTTCGAGCGCCGGCGCGTCGGTGTAATCGGTCAACGCGGTCTGGGCGCGGTTGATCGCGGCCAGATAGGCGCCCCGCTGGTAGTAATAACGCGCGACGTGCACTTCGTACTGCGCCAGCGAATTGACGATGTAGGTCATGCGGGTGCGGGCATCGGGCGTGTAGCGCGAATCCGGGTACCGGCTCACCACTTCGCGGAAAGACTCGAACGACTCCTTGGCCGCCTTCTGGTCGCGCTCGGACAGGTCCTGCCGAGCGAGGGAGCCGAACAGCCCCAGGTTGTCGTTGAAGTTGACCAGACCCTTGAGGTAGTACGCGTAGTCCAGGGCGGGGCTGGCCGGATGCAGGCGCAGGAAGCGGTCCAGAGTGGCCAGGGCCTGCGCCTGTTCGCCGGCCTTGTACTGGGTATAGGCCTTGTCGAGCTGGGCCTGCTGGGCCAGAGGGGTTCCTGCGGCACGGCCTTCGAGCTTCTCGTACAGCGTCACGGCCTTGTCGAAGTTGCCCGCGTCGCGCTCGTCCTTCGCCTCGGTGTATATCTTGTTGGGGCTCCAGCCCACGGTGTTGTCCACTGGCGTGCTGGTGCAGCCCGAGAGGGCGACTGCGGCGCCCAGCGCGCACAGTGACACAGCAGATAATCTGAACGAAAGCATCACACGCACACCTTTAACAACGGGAAGACAGGTCTTGGCAACGGAAATTATATCGATGGGGGGTGTGCAAAGCCGTTCCGTGTCTGCGGAAGACCTCGAGACGCTCGCCGCCGGCGACGATGTGGTGGAGGTCGAGACCCGCTTGTGCGAGGTCCCGGCCGACATGCACGGCTGGCGCATTGACCGTGCCTTGGCCCGGCTCATTCCCGAGTTCTCCCGCTCCTACCTGCAGCAGCTCATGGCCGACGGCGCGGTGTGGCTGCGAGGCGCGCCGGTCCACAAGGCCGCGGCCCGCATCGCCGTGGGCGACCGCCTGCAGGTGGAACTGCGCCCCACCCAGCAGGCGATGGCCTTTGTGCCGCAACCCATGGCGCTGGAGGTGGTGTTTGAAGACGCCGACCTGCTGGTGATCAACAAGCCAGCTGGGCTGGTGGTGCATCCGGCGGCGGGCCACTGGAGCGGAACCTTGCTCAACGGCTTGCTGGCCCACCACGCCGCGGCAGCCAGCCTGCCCCGCGCGGGCATCGTGCACCGGCTGGACAAGGACACGTCGGGGTTGATGCTGGTGGGCAAGAGTCGGCAGGCGGTCGAGGCGCTGGTGCGCGCCATCGCCGCCCGCGAGGTCAACCGGCAGTACCTGGCGCTGGCACACGGGCGCTGGCAGGGGGCGGCCGAGCAGGCCGTCGATCAGCCGATCGGCCGCGATGTGCACAACCGGTTGCGCATGGCGGTGGTGCGGCCCGAGTCCACCACGGGCAAGCCGGCCCAGACCACCATGCGCCTGCTCGATGGGACGGAGCAGGCCTGCCTGGTCGCCTGCAAACTGCACACCGGTCGGACGCACCAGATCCGTGTGCACATGGCCTGGCTGGGGCACCCCCTTGTCGGCGACACCCTGTATGGCGGCAAGCCTTTGTGGGGAATGGCGCGCCAGGCACTGCACGCGACGCGGCTGCGCCTGCTGCACCCCACGCAGGGCCAGGCGCTCGATTTCCTGATTCCCCCGCCAGCGGATTTCCTGCAACTGCTGACCGAGACCGGTCTCCATTACAATGAAAGCCAACTGGGGTGATGCCACGCCAGTCTGCGCAGTGGCCCGAAGCGGGCCCGGTTTCTGCCACAGCTTCCGATGGCCCTGATGGTCCCCATGCGGGACGAGGTGCCTGAAATCCCGATGCTGAGGCCGCTTGGCTCCATCCACGATGGAGCGTTTGCAGGCCATGCCGACCTTGTTCTCATGGACATCCCGCCCGGGCTGGATGCCGGTTACAGACAGACACGACAATGAACACCACGGATGCCAAGCGCGTCCTTGAGACGGCTTTGATTTGCGCGCCCCAACCGCTGACCGTGCGGGAGTTGAGCGTTCTCTTCGACATGGAAGTCTCCCCCGACGCGCTCAAGACCCTGCTGGCCGACCTGCAGCTGGACTGGACCGGGCGTGGCGTGGAGCTGGTCCAAGTGGCCAGCGGCTGGCGTTTCCAGAGCCGGCC
Source organism: Hydrogenophaga taeniospiralis (assembly GCF_020510445.1). Taxonomy (NCBI): domain Bacteria; kingdom Pseudomonadati; phylum Pseudomonadota; class Betaproteobacteria; order Burkholderiales; family Comamonadaceae; genus Hydrogenophaga; species Hydrogenophaga taeniospiralis. Next base: position 3,470,331 of record NZ_JAHBAG010000001.1, on the reverse strand, counting down.
GGAACTTCGTCCTTATCTGGACCGTCTGCATCCAGAAAAACCGCCCAGGTACACGCGTGCGACGTTGGAAACGCTGGCCATCATCGCCTACCGCCAGCCCGTGACGCGCGGTGACATGGAAGACATCCGGGGTGTGACCATCAATTCGTTGATTCTCAAACAACTGGAAGACCGCGGATGGGTGGAGGTGATCGGTCACCGCGAGACCGTGGGCCGACCGGCGCTCTTCGCCACCACGCGCCAGTTCCTTGACGATCTGGGGATATCGTCGCTCGACCAGTTGCCGCCGCTCGAAGGCAGCGATGTGCAGGAGTCGGCGCTGGACCGGCTCGATTTCGAATCCCTTTCGGTCAGTCTGCAACCCCCGGACGAAGACACCGAAACCACGGCAGAGACCGTTCCCGCGGCCGACGCCAAGCGCTCCGCTCCCGCCCCCGGCCCCACCAGCGAATTGCCGCTGGAAGCCTTCCCACAGGACAACCATGACACCGGTGCCACCCCCACACAACCCGCCTGAGTTGGTACCCGAGGGTCCTTCCACGGACGACGCGGTGCAGCAGCCCGTACCCGCAGCCAGCCCGTCCGTGTCTGCAGCCCCGGCGCGGCGATCCGCCGAACCCGAAGCGCTGCGTTTTGACGACGTGGTCAGCGGTGCTTTTGACGCCGAGCAGGAAAAAGACCTGCCATTGCCCACCAAGCGCGTGCTCGCGCCCGAGGCCGAATCGCCCAAGCTGCACAAGGTGTTGGCGCAGGCGGGCATGGGTTCGCGGCTGGAGATGGAGCAATTGATCCTGGAAGGGCGCATTTCGGTCAATGGCGAGCCTGCCCACATAGGCCAGCGCATCCAGTACGGCGACGTGATCAAGGTCAACGGCAAGCCGGTGCGTGTGCGCATGACGCCGCCGCCGCCGCGCGTGCTGGCGTATCACAAGCCCGCGGGTGAAGTGGTGTCGCACGACGACCCGCAGAACCGCCCCACGGTGTTCCGCCGTTTGCCACGCCTGTACCAGGGCAAATGGCAGTCGGTCGGCCGGCTCGACATCAACACCGAAGGCCTGTTGTTGCTGACGGACTCGGGAGAGCTGGCGAACCGCCTGATGCACCCGCGGTTTGGCCTGCAGCGAGAATACGCGGTGCGCGTGCTCGGGGCCTTGTCCAACGACGAAAAGCAGCGCCTGCTCGACGGTGTGCGGCTCGACGACGGCGTGGCGCAGTTCGCCAGCATCGAAGACGGTGGTGGCGAGGGCGCCAATTGCTGGTACCGGGTCACGATTGGTGAAGGCCGCAACCGCGAGGTGCGCCGCATGTTCGAGGCGGTGGGCCATGCGGTCAGCCGCTTGATCCGCATCCGCTACGGCGCCATGATGCTGCCGCGCGGTCTCAAGCGCGGCGTGTGGATCGAGCTCGACCAGCGCGACATCGACCGGCTCACCGCCGCGGCGGGCATGCACGCCGCTGCCGGTGAGGGCGATCGCGCAGTCCGCCCTGTGGGCCGCCACCCCGCCAACCGGGGCAAGGCCGGCAACAAGGGTGGCAAGACCTATGGCAACCCGGCCGGCAGCCGCGGTGACGCGCCGCCGCCGGGTGCACGCCGGGGGCGCAGCCTCTGGGCACCGGACGGCACCGGCGCGCCAGGAACTGGTCCGAATGCCCGCGGTGGCAAGGGTGGGCCCAAAGGGCAGGGTGGCAAGCCGTCCCAGCCCGATCCCATGAAGACCTCGTTTGGCTACATCGGTCAAGACGCCTTGCAGCGCCAGCGCGAGCAGGACGGCGGCCGGGGCGGTCCGGCCGGCGGTGCTGGACGCCGCCGCGGCGGCGGTCGCCAGGGCGGTCGCTGAGCCTGTGTCTCGTCGGCCCGATTCTGTTGCGGCCCGGTCGCGCAGGGGCTGGAAACCGGACGCCCGTTGTAGAATCAAAAGCTTTGCGGGACATCGCAAATATCACGAATTACCCAACAAAACCCAAGGATATATATGGCCATCGAACGCACCCTCTCGATCATCAAACCCGACGCCGTCGCCAAGAACGTCATCGGCCAGATCTACGCCCGTTTTGAAGCCGCCGGCCTGAAGGTCGTGGCCGCCCGCATGGCCCACCTCTCGCGTGGTGAAGCCGAAGCTTTTTACGCTGTGCATAAAGAGCGTCCTTTCTTCAAGGATCTGGTCGATTTCATGATCTCCGGCCCTGTGATGATCCAGGCCCTCGAAGGCGAAGGCGCCATCGCCAAGAACCGCGACCTGATGGGCGCGACCGATCCGAAGAAAGCCGCCGCCGGCACCATTCGCGCCGACTTCGCTGACAGCATCGACGCCAACGCCGTGCACGGCTCCGACGCGCCCGAAACGGCCGCCGCCGAAGTGGCGTTTTTCTTCGCCGGCATGAACGTCTATTCGCGTTGATCATGTCATGACGGCCAACCTGCTCGACTTCGATCTGGAAGGCTTGGCCGCCTTTTGCGAACAGCTGGGCGAAAAGCGTTTTCGCGCCGTTCAGCTGTTTCGCTGGATTCATCAAAAAGGGGCGTCGGGCTTCGATGAGATGACCGACCTCGCGCGCAGCCTGCGCGAGAAGCTGCCTTCGGTCTGCGCCATCACGGGCCTGCCGGTGCTCTCGCGCCAGGACTCGGCCGACGGCACCATCAAATGGCTGTTCGACGTGGGAGATGGCAACGCGGTGGAAACCGTGTTCATTCCCGAAGACGATCGAGGCACCCTGTGCATTTCTTCCCAGGCCGGCTGCGCCGTCGGCTGCCGTTTCTGCTCCACCGGTCACCAGGGTTTTTCGCGCAACCTCACCACGGGTGAAATCCTGGCCCAGCTCTGGCATGCCGAGCGGTTTTTGCGCCAGCACCTGGGCAAGACAGAGCGCGTGATCACCAACGTGGTGATGATGGGCATGGGTGAGCCGCTGCAGAACTACGGTGCGCTCGTCCCGGCGCTGCGTGTGATGTTGGACGACCACGGCTATGGCCTCTCACGCCGCCGCGTGACGGTGTCCACATCGGGTGTGGTGCCCATGATCGACCGCCTGGCCCAGGACTGTCCGGTGGCCCTGGCCGTGTCGCTGCACGCGCCCAACGATGCCCTGCGCGATGCATTGGTGCCACTCAACCGCAAGTACCCGATTGCCGAACTGCTCGACGCCTGCCTGCGCTATCTGCCGACAGCACCTCGCGACTTCATCACCTTCGAGTACTGCATGCTCGATGGGGTGAACGACCAGCCTGAGCACGCCCGGCAGTTGCTGGCCTTGCTCAAGGGCCATGGGGGCCGAGGGGTTCCGTGCAAAATCAACCTGATCCCGTTCAATCCGTTCCCCGATTCGGGTCTGAAGTGTTCACCCCGCTCGGTGGTGCTGCATTTCGGCAAGATCCTCAACGATGGCGGGATCGTTACCACGGTGCGCAAGACGCGTGGCGACGACATCGATGCCGCCTGCGGCCAGCTTGCGGGAGATGTGCTGGACCGCACCAATGCGGCAAGCCGTCTGTCGCAGCGTCGGCAGCAGACCGAGCAACCCATCCGGTTTGTGCACACAGCCAAGGAAAAACAGGCATGACACCAGTACTTCGATTCGGTTCCGACGGGCATGGTTTTGCGAAAGGATGGACCCGGCGCAACGCCTGGGTGGCCCTGCTTGTGCCGATGCTGTTGGCCATGGCGGTGTTGCAGGGGTGTGCCACCCCGCCCGCATCGGCCACGTCCACCACGGCCGAGCCCATCACCGAGTCGGACGAGCCTGAAACCCGCAAGCGCGCGCGCATCCGTCTGGAGCTGGCCTCCAACTATTTTGAGCAAGGGCAGACCTCGGTCGCTCTTGACGAAATCAAACAATCGCTGGCGGCCGACCCGACCTATGGTCCCGCCTATGTGCTGCGTGGCCTGGTCTATATGCGGCTCAACGACGCGCGCCAAGCCGAAGACAGCTTCAAGCGGGCCTTGCAGATCAACCCGAAGGACCCGGATGCCCTGCACAACTTCGGCTGGTTTGCCTGCAATCAGGGCCGTCATACCGAAGCGATCCAGTCGTTCACGCAAGCACTGGCCAGTCCGATCTACAGCGGCCAGGCCAAGACTTTGATGCTCAAGGGCACGTGTGAACTCCGCATGGGGCGCCTCCCGGAAGCCGAAGGCAGTTTTGCCCGTTCCTACGAGCTCGATCCGGGCAACCCCTACGTGGGCTACAACCTGGCATCGCTGCTGTTTCGCCGGGGCGAACATACCCGGGCCCAGTTCATCGTCCGGCGGGTGAACAACTCCGAGCTGGCCAACGCCGAAACGCTCTGGTTGGGTATCAAGCTGGAGCGCCACTTGCGCAACGACGATGCGGTCAAGCAGCTGGCCCAGCAGCTCTCACGCCGTTATCCGCAGTCTCGCGAGTGGGCGGCTTACCAGCGAGGATCTTTCGATGAGTGAGCAGTGGTCCCATGGCGCCGATGGCGTGGCGCAGATGGAGGAGCCGGCGGTGAGCTCGCCGGTCTTTCTTCGGCAGGCCCGCGAGGCCGCGGGCTTGCACATCGCTGCGCTGGCCGCGGCGTTGAAGGTGCCCGTCAAAAAACTCGAGGCACTGGAAGCCGGGCGCTACGACGAACTGCCCGACATGACGTTTGCCCGGGCGTTGGCTTCAAGCGCCAGCCGCCATCTCAAGATCGATCCTGCGATTGTCCTGTCGCAGATTCCGCTCGGACACGCGCCCCAACTGGGCACGCCGAGCCCCGCGATCAACGCCCCCTTCAAGACACCCAACGATGCCCAGGTGGGTGGTCCCCTGCGCTGGCTGTTGCGTCCGGCGGTGCTGGCCGCGTTGGTGCTGCTGCTCGCGACGCTGGTGCTGGCGTTCCTGCCAGAGCTCGATACCAGGCTGTTGACATCGGGTGGCCCCGGTATCGAGGCGCCGACCACGGGCGGAGAATCGGCGGGTGCCGCCGCCACCGGGGAGCCCGTGACCGATGGCAATGTCGTCGCACCTGCTGCTGTCGACACGCCGCGGGCGCCTTCTGGGGCGCCCGAGGTTCCGCCTCCCGCTGGCGCGTCTTTGCCGCAAGTTCCTGCTACCGAGCCCTCCAGTGCAGCCACCGACCCGGAACCGGTGGTCGGTTCGTCGGCGCCGGCCACCCCATCCACAGCACCCGCACCCGGCAGCCTGCTGAGCATTGCCGCCACGGGGGATTCCTGGCTGCAGGTGGTCAACGGTTCGGGCAAAGTCGTGGTGCAACGCATGCTCAAGGCCGGTGACGTGATGGATTTCTCCGCAGCCCCGCCGTATTCGGTGGTGCTGGGGCGTGCTGACGCAGCCCAGGTCACGGTGCGCGGGCGCCCGTTCGATGTGACACCCTATGCGCGCAACAGCGTGGCCCGCTTCGAGGTGAAATGAGCATGACCACCGACACCGCCGTCCGCCCGGCCACGAGCAGCCGGACACCCGATACCGAATCCCCGCCCATCGCGCTGACCGCGGCGCGCGCGCGCCAGACCCGGCAGGCCGTGGTCGCTTGGGGCACGCATCGCGTGACCGTGGGGGGCGATGCGCCGGTGCGGGTGCAGTCCATGACGAACACCGATACCGCGGACGCCATCGGCACCGCGATCCAGGTCAAGGAACTGGCGCTGGCCGGCTCCGAACTGGTGCGCATCACGGTCAACAACGACGAAGCCGCCAAGGCCGTGCCGCACATTCGCGAGCAGCTGGACCGCATGGGGGTGAACGTACCCCTGATCGGCGACTTCCACTACAACGGTCACCGCCTGCTCAGCGATCACCCGGCGTGTGCCGAGGCCTTGTCCAAATACCGCATCAATCCGGGCAACGTGGGGCGTGGCGAGAAGGGCGACCGGCAGTTCGCCCAGATGGTTGAGATCGCGGCGCGCCACGACAAGGCCATCCGCATTGGCGTGAACTGGGGCAGCCTCGACCAGGACCTGCTGGCCCGGCTGATGGACCAAAACGCCCGGCGTGCCCAGCCTTGGGACACCCGCCAGGTGATGTACGAAGCCCTGATCACGTCCGCGCTCGACTCGGCGCACCGGGCGCAGGACATTGGCCTGAATGGCAACAACATCCTGTTGTCCTGCAAGGTGAGCAGCGTGCAGGACCTGATCGCGGTGTACCAGGCGCTGGCCCAGCGTTGCGACCATGCGCTGCACCTGGGGCTGACCGAAGCGGGCATGGGCACCAAGGGTGCCGTGGCTTCCGCGGCGGCGCTATCGGTGCTGCTGCAGCAGGGCATTGGCGACACCATCCGCGTTTCCCTCACGCCCCAGCCGGGCGAATCGCGCACGCAGGAGGTGGTGATCGCGTCCGAGATACTGCAGGCGCTTGGCATGCGCGCTTTCGTGCCCAGCGTGACCGCCTGCCCGGGCTGCGGTCGCACGACCAGCACCACGTTCCAGGAGCTGGCCAAACAAATCGACGACTTCCTGCGCGGCTCCATGCCGCTTTGGCGCGCCCGCTACACCGGGGTGGAAAACCTCAAGGTTGCCGTGATGGGCTGCATCGTCAACGGACCGGGCGAGAGCAAACACGCCGACATCGGCATCAGTCTGCCGGGGACCGGCGAAGCGCCGTCCGCCCCGGTTTACATCGACGGGGAAAAAGCATTGACGCTGCGCGGCGAGGGCATCGCGCGCGAGTTCCAGCAGATTGTCGAAAACTACATCGAGAAGCGGTACGGATCCGGTTCCTGATTGGCCGCTGCGCGGCTTGTACACGGCGGGCCGGCGGATGCCGCGTTCCGCCGGTTCATCTCTCCCTCTGAGCATCACCCATGGCTGAAAAACTGAGCGCCGTCAAAGGCATGAACGACATCGCCCCGCCCGTGTCCGCGCACTGGGAGTGGCTCGAAGACCGCTTGCGCTCGCTCATGCAGCGCTACGGCTATCGCAACGTGCGCACCCCTATCGTGGAACCGACCGCGCTGTTCGTGCGCGGCCTGGGCGAGGTGACCGACATCGTCGAAAAGGAGATGTACTCCTTCGAAGACCGGCTCAATGGCGAACAGCTCACCCTGCGCCCCGAGAACACCGCGGGCGTGGTGCGTGCCGCTCTGGAGCACTCGATGCTGTACGACGGTGGCAAGCGCCTGTATTACATGGGCCCGATGTTCCGCCACGAGCGGCCGCAGCGCGGGCGTTACCGCCAGTTCCACCAATTCGGCGCCGAGGCGCTGGGTTTTGCCGGCCCGGACGTGGACGCCGAACTGATCGTGCTGGCTTGTGACCTCTGGGCCGAGCTGGGTCTGTCCGGCATCGAACTGGAAATCAACAGCCTGGGCCAGCCAGCCGAGCGTCTGGCCCACCGCCAGGCGCTCATTGCCCACCTGGAGGCGCACGCCGATCGGCTCGATGAGGACGCGAAGCGCCGGCTGCACAGCAACCCGCTGCGCATCCTGGACACCAAGAACCCCGCCATGCAGGACGTGGTCAACGCGGCGCCACGTCTCATGGACCATCTGGGGGCCGAGTCGCTGGACCACTTCAACCGCCTGCGCGCTCTGCTGGACGCGCAAGGGATCGCGTACCGCATCAACCCGCGCCTGGTGCGTGGCATGGACTACTACAACCTCAGCGTGTTTGAGTTCGTGACCACGCAACTGGGATCGCAAGGCACGGTCTGCGCCGGCGGCCGCTACGACGGCCTGTTCGAGCAGATCGGTGGCAAGGCAGCACCGGCCGTGGGCTGGGCGCTGGGCATGGAGCGCATCCTGGAGTTGTTGAAAGAGCAGGGCCGCTTGTCCGAACAACCGGCGCCCGACGCCTACGCGGTGGTGCCCGATGCGGCCGCTCTGCCGCAAGCCATGGCATTGCTGCGCGTGCTGCGCCAGCAGGGCGTGAGCGTGCTCATGCACGCCGGGGGAGCCGAAGGCATGGGCAGCATGAAGTCGCAGTTCAAGAAGGCCGACGCCAGCGGCGCGCGGTTTGCCCTGATCTTTGGGGCCGATGAACTGGCGCAGGGCATGGTGTCGCTCAAGCCTCTGCGCGCGCCCGGCACCGACGGAAACCCATCGGCAGCGGTGACGGCGCAGTCGCTGCAGCCCCTGGCCGACCCCTTGGCATGGTGCGCCATACTGCGCAGCCTTTGAGCACCTCCATCCATCCAGGCGCGCCGCCTACAATCGTCCGAACCGCATTTGCATATCCCACATGGCCAAACACCTCGACCTTGAAGAGCAGGAACAGCTCGATCAGATCAAACATTTCTGGGCTCAGTACGGCAACCTCATCACCTGGGTGTTGATTGTTGTCTTCGGTTCCATGGCCGCATGGAACGGCTGGAACTACTGGCAACGCAGCCAGGCCACCAAGGCCGCGGCGCTGTACGACGAGATCGAACGGGCCGCCGTCGCGCGCGACGCGGACCGGATCGAGCGCGCTCTGACCGAAATGAAAGACCGCTTCGCGGGCACCACCTTCGCGGCGCAGGGTGCGTTGCTTGCCGGCAAGACGCTTTTTGAAGCGGGCAAGGCCGATGGCGCGCGCGCCGCCCTGTCCTGGGTGGTCGAAAAATCGTCGGACGGGTCGTACCAGGCCGTGGCGCGGTTGCGTCTGGCCGCGCTGGACCTGGAGGCCAAGGCCCATGACCAGGCGCTCAAGACCCTGGAAGCACCGTTCCCCAAGGCCTTCGAGCCATTGGCGGCCGATCGCCGGGGCGATGTCTACCTGGCCCAGGGCAAGACCGACGACGCCAAAACCCAGTACCAGAACGCCTGGCGCGCTTTGGGTGGGCGTTTTGAATACCGCAAGCTGGTTGAAGTCAAGCTCGCTTCACTGGGTGTGGATGTGTCCACACTGTCCCCCGCCACGGAGGCCTCCCCTTGAAACGTCGTCCCCTCTTGAATCTGCCCACAGGTCATGGCGCCCGGGCGTTGATCGTCCTGGCGATCGCGTCCGCCCTGGGGCTGTCCGCCTGCTCGTCCAGCCCGGAGAAGCCCAAACCGGCTGAGTTGCCACCGGTGGCCGCGCTTCTGGCAGCGAAGCTGGCATGGACAGCGCAGGTCGGCCCGACCAGCTCGATGGTGACCCCCATGGTGGTCGGTGCGCGCGTGTTCCTGACCGGTGGGGAAGGCACGGTGGTGGCGCTGGATGCAAACACGGGGCAGGACCTCTGGCGCCTGAACCTGGGCACGCCGGTTTCTGCCGGCGTGGGCTCCGATGGTCAGACGGCCGCCGTGATCACGCAGGACAACGAATTGGTGGCCATCGCCGAAGGCCGTGTCAGCTGGCGCGTGCGCCTGCCTGCGCGCTCCTTCACGGCGCCTCTCGTGGCCGGTGCACGCGTGTTCGTCCTGACCGCCGACCGCGCCGTGACGGCGTTCGACGCGCAAACCGGTGCCCGCTTGTGGAACCAGGCGCGCCCAGGAGAGCCGCTGGTGTTGCGCCAGTCGGGCGTGTTGCTCGCGGTGGATGACACCCTGGTGGTCGGTTTGTCCGGCCGGCTCACGGGGCTGAATCCCCTCAATGGCGCCATCCGCTGGGAAGCCCCGGTGACCACTGCGCGCGGGACCAACGAGGTGGAACGTCTGGTGGATCTGGTGGGGCCGGTCAGCCGCCTGGGCAGCAGCGTCTGCACACGTGCCTACGGCTCGGCCGTGGGCTGCGTGGATACCAGCCGCGGTGGCGTGGTCTGGTCCAAACCCGCCCAAGGCAAGACCGGGGTTCATGGCGATGACAAACTGGTCTTCGGCAGCGAAGCGGACGGCCGGTTGCTGGCTTGGCAGCGGGCGTCCGGCGAGCAAGCCTGGGAGTCCAGCCGCCTGAAATACCGTGACCTGACGGCCCCCCTGTCGGTCGGCCGCGTGCTTGCCGTGGGCGACAGCACAGGCCTGGTGCACCTGCTCTCGCGCGAGGACGGCAGTGAAATGACCCGTTTGTCCACCGACGGATCTCCCGTGATCGCCGCTCCCGTGCTGGCCGGGCAGGTCATGGTGGTGCAGACGCGCAAGGGTGGCGTGTACGCCTGGCGCCCCCAGTGAAGATGCGACACCAGTCGTTCACCGGGTCGCGCCGGGAATGACTGGGCCCTGGTCAGACCAGGGATAGGGACCGTGTTCTGGTCCATGCAATTGAAAGGTACTGTTTCGTGAAACCCGTCATCGCTCTGGTGGGACGCCCCAATGTGGGCAAGTCCACCCTGTTCAACCGCCTGACGAGTTCACGCGACGCCATCGTGGCCGACTTTGCCGGACTCACCCGTGACCGCCACTATGGCAATGGCCGCCTGGGCAAGCGCGAGTACATCGTGATCGATACCGGCGGCTTTGAACCCGACGCCAGCGAGGGCATCTACCGCGAGATGGCCAAGCAGACCCGGCAGGCCGTGGCCGAGTCGGACGTGGTGATCTTTGTCGTGGATGCGCGTGCCGGCATCAGTGCACAGGACCACGAAATCGCCCAATACCTGCGACGCCTGGGCAAACCCACGGTGCTGGTGGCCAACAAGGCCGAAGGCATGACCCAGGGGCTGCAACTGGTCGAGTTTTTTGAACTCGGCCTGGGCGAAGTGCTGCCGGTGTCCAGTGCCCATGGGCAGGGCGTGCGTTCCATGCTGGAAACCGCGCTGGAGGCCATTCCTGGGTTGCCCGATCTGGACGACGAGGAGCCGGAGGTCGAAACCGGGGTGATCCGGCTGGCGGTCGCCGGTCGCCCCAACGTGGGCAAGTCCACCCTGATCAATGTCTGGCTGGGCGAAGAGCGCCTGGTGGCGTTTGACCTGCCGGGCACCACGCGCGACGCCATTTCGGTGCCGTTCGAGCGCGAGGGCCAGAAATACGAGTTGATCGACACGGCTGGCCTGCGCCGCAAGGGCAAGGTGTTCGAGGCCATCGAGAAGTTTTCGGTGGTCAAGACCCTGCAAGCGATCGAAAACGCCCATGTGGTCCTGCTGCTGCTCGACGCCACGCAGGGTGTGACCGACCAGGACGCGCACATCGCGGGTTACATCCTTGAAAGTGGGCGTGCCGTGGTGCTGGCCATCAACAAATGGGACGCGGTCGATGCCTACCAGCGCGAACAGATCGAACGCCAGATCGAGACCCGGCTGGCGTTTCTCAAATTCGCCTCGCTGCACCTGATCTCGGCCAAGAAGCGCCAGGGACTGGGGCCGGTGTGGAAATCCATCGCTCAGGCGCATGCCTCGGCCATGCGCAAGATGTCCACGCCCGTGCTGACGCGCCTGCTGCTGGAAGCGGTGGCGTTCCAGGCACCGCAGCGCAGTGGCATGTTCCGTCCCAAAATGCGTTACGCCCACCAAGGCGGAATGAACCCGCCGGTGATCGTGATTCATGGCAACTCGCTGGAACACGTGCCCGACGCCTACAAGCGCTTCCTGGAAGGCCGTTTTCGCAAGGCGTTCGATTTGGTGGGCACGCCACTGCGCATCGAATTCAAGACCTCGACCAACCCCTTCAAGGAGTGAGCACTCCTGCGCGAAGCCTCGTGCAGGGGGCAGGGCTGTGGTATGGTGCACACCTCATTAACTTTTTTTGAACACGGAGCATATCGTGAGCAATAACAAAGGCCAGCTCTTGCAAGACCCTTTTCTGAACCAGCTTCGCCGGGAACACGTTCCCGTGTCGATCTATCTGGTCAACGGCATCAAGCTTCAGGGTCAAATCGAATCGTTTGACCAGTACGTCGTGTTGCTGCGCAACACGGTGACGCAAATGGTTTACAAGCATGCCATTTCCACCATCGTGCCGGGCCGTCCGGTGCAGTTTTCCGCCGCTGGTGCGGACGAGTCCACTGCTTCTTGATTCACACCCTGAATCCTGCAGGCGATCGGGCGGCCTTGGGCTGCGTGGTCGCTTGCAGCGCCGAAGGCCGGTTGAACTGATTTGAACCCGCCTGATCCCTCCCGCAACGCCACGCCATCGGTCATTCTGGTGGGGGTGGATTTCGGGTTGCCCCATTTTGACGCCGCGCTCGAAGAGCTCGGCCTGCTGGCCCAGACGGCCGGCTATCGGGTGGCCGACCGTGTCACCTGCAAACGGCGTGCACCCGATCCGGCCCTTTTTATCGGGTCCGGTAAAGCCGACGAGATCAAGATGCTGGCCCAGTCTTCCGGCGCAGCGGAAATCTTGTTCGACCAGTCATTGAGCCCGGCGCAACAGCGCAATCTGGAGCGCCACCTCGGCATGCCGGTCAACGACCGGACGCTGCTGATCCTCGAAATCTTTGCCCAACGCGCACGCAGCCACGAAGGCAAGCTGCAGGTGGAGCTTGCGCGGCTGCAATACCTGTCGACCCGGCTGGTGCGCCGCTGGTCGCACCTGGAGCGGCAAAGTGGCGGCATTGGCATGCGCGGTGGTCCAGGCGAAACCCAGATCGAACTGGACCGGCGCATGATTGGGGAAGCCATCAAGCGCACCAAGGAGCGGCTGGAAAAGGTCAAAAAGCAGCGCGCCACCCAGCGCCGCCAGCGCGAACGCCGCGACACCTTCTCGATCTCGCTCGTGGGTTACACCAATGCGGGCAAATCATCCTTGTTCAATGGGCTGGTCAAGGCCCGGGCCTATGCCGCCGACCAGCTGTTTGCAACACTCGATACCACCACCCGTCAGTTGTATCTGGGCGAGGCCGGGCGTTCGGTCTCGTTGTCGGATACCGTGGGCTTCATCCGCGACCTGCCTCACGGCCTGGTTGATGCATTTGCCGCCACGTTGCAGGAAGCGACCGACGCCGATCTCTTGCTGCATGTGGTGGATGCGTCCAATCCGTCGCATCTGGAGCAGATCGCCTCGGTGTTGGGGGTGCTCAAGGACATTGGCGCGGATCAGGTGCCGCAGATTCTGGTGTTCAACAAGCTCGACGCCATGGATCCGGCGGCTGTTCCGCACCTGAGAAGTGACGCGATGGAACTGGACGGCGCCTCTGTGCCTCGTATCTACGTGAGCGCCCGGACCGGCGAAGGATTGCCAGAGTTGCGCTCGTTGCTCGCGGGTCGCGTGATGTCGCAGGCGGGCGTTCTTGATCCGAATACCCCGGGGGAGACCCTCAGCATCGAAAATGTGCTGCCCTGATTGGGCACAATGTCGTGGTTTTGATTCGAAAAGAAATTGGCAACACATGGATGTGAATCTGCAATCACCCGAGCGTGGCGTTGAGGCCGGCGTTCACGGCAAAAACCGGCGCGGCTGGCGTGTCCTGTTGGGCATGTTCAACCTCAACGATCCCCGCTGGGGGCGTGGTGACGACGCCTCGCGTGGCGGTGACAAGCCGCAAAACGAGTCGGAGTCGGGACGCGATACCGAGGACCGCCCTCAGCAGAAGCCACCGCGCGGTCAGGGCCCCAATCAGGGCCCTCCCGACCTGGATGAACTCTGGCGCGATTTCAACCGCAAGCTCGGCGGCTTGCTGGGCGGCAAGGGTGGTCGTGGTGGGCAGGGAGGCGGCAACGGTTCGGGTGGCGGGGGAATGCCCGGTTTCAATCCGAGTCCCAAGAGCACAGGCATTGGCGCTGGTCTGATCGTTGGCGTGGTGGCCCTGATCTGGCTTGGCACGGGCTTTTTCATCGTGCAGGAAGGCCAGCAGGCCGTCATCACCCAGTTCGGGAAATACCACAGCTCGGTCGGCGCCGGTTTCAACTGGCGTCTGCCTTATCCGATCCAGCGTCACGAGACGGTGTTTGTCACGCAGATCCGCTCGGTGGACGTGGGCGGCGACAACGTGTTGCCGGCCACGGGCCTGCGCGATTCGGCGATGCTGACCATCGATCAGAACATTGTCGAGATCAAGTTCGCGGTCCAGTACCGCTTGAACGATGCGCGAGCCTTCCTGTTCGAGAGCCGCGACCCGGATGCCGCGGTGGTCAAAGCCGCCGAAACGGCCGTGCGCGAGGTCGTTGGCAAGATGCGTATGGACGCAGCCCTGGCCGAGGAGCGCGACCAGATCGCGCCCCGTGTGCGGGTCCTCATGCAGTCCATTCTGGACCGCTACAAGGTGGGCATCGAGGTTGTGGGCATCAACCTGCAACAGGGTGGCGTGCGTCCCCCCGAGCAGGTGCAGGCTTCATTCGACGACGTGCTGAAAGCCGGCCAGGAGCGTGAGCGTGCCAAGAACGAGGCAGAGGCCTATGCCAACGATGTGGTGCCACGGGCCCGCGGCGCGGCTTCCCGACTGACCGAAGAGGCCGAAGGCTACCGGGCCCGGATCGTGGCGCAGGCCGAGGGTGATTCGCAACGTTTCCGCTCGGTGCTGGCCGAGTACCAGAAGGCGCCACAGGTCACCCGCGAGCGCATGTACGTCGATGCCATGCAGGAAATCTACAGCAATGTGACCAAGGTGATGGTGGACTCCAAGTCGGGATCGAATCTGCTGTATCTGCCGCTGGACAAGATCATGCAAATGGCTGCACAGGCTCCGGTCGCCGCTCCCAGCCCGGCGCCCACGTCCAGCCCGACGATTCCGTCGTCCGTACCCACGTCCCGCAGCCAGGACAACGCCGCGCGCTCGCGCGAGCGTGAGAGCCGCTGAGCCGGCGGCCGGGTACGAGTGACTAGAGAGCAAAGCAAATGAACAAACTGGGTTTCATCCTCACCTCCTTTATCGTGGCGCTGGCGATCGCCAGTTCCATGCTGTTCGTCGTGGACCAACGTCAGTTCGGCGTCGTGTTCCAGCTCGGACAGATCAAGCAGGTGGTCACCGAGCCGGGGCTCAACTTCAAGTTGCCCCCGCCGTTCCAGAACGTGTCCTACATCGACAAGCGCCTGCTCACGCTGGAGAGCACCGATACCGAGCCCACGCTGACGGCCGAGAAGCAGCGCGTGGTGATCGACTGGTACGTGCGCTGGCGCATCAGCGATCCTCAGCAGTACATCCGCAACGTCGGCGTCAACGAGCGTGCTGGGGCCTTGCAGCTCAACCGAGTGGTGCGCAACTCGTTTCAGCAAGAGGTCAACAAGCGCACGCTCAACGAGCTGCTGTCGTCCCGCCGCGAGCAGCTCATGGACGATGTCAAGCGCGAGGTGCTTGCCGCTGTGCGGGGAGCCGACAAGCCCTGGGGCATGGACGTGGTGGATGTCCGCATCACCCGCGTGGACTACGCCGAGAGCATCACGCTGTCGGTCTATCAGCGCATGGAAGCCGAACGCAAGCGTGTCGCCAATGAGCTGCGGTCCACCGGTTTTGCCGAAGGCGAAAAGATCCGGGCCGATGCCGACCGCCAGCGTGAGGTGATCGTGTCCCAGGCCTACCGGGCCGCGCAGCTCATCAAAGGCGAGGGCGATGCCAAGGCCGCCGCCGCTTTCGGCGAAGCCTTCGGCCGTGATCCGGCGTTCGCCCAGTTCTACCGCAGTCTGGAAGCCTACAAGGCCAGTTTCGCCAGCAAGTCCGACGTGATGGTGATCGACCCTTCCTCGGACTTCTTCAAGGCTCTGCGAAGCAGCGACGTGGCCCGTTGAAGGGCGTTGCGCGTGTCCGCCGACGCGTTCTGGCTCGCTCTGGCCCTGGTGTTGATCTTCGAGGGCCTGCTGCCCTTCTTCGCGCCGGGCGTCTGGCGGCGCATGTTCAGTGAGATCCTCAAGCTTCAGGATGGCCAGCTGCGCTTCTTTGGCCTGCTCAGTCTGCTCGCCGGCATGCTGCTCTGGTGGTGGCTGATTTGAGACCCTGGTTGTCGGGCGCCAGACCCGGCCACTGAGGCCAACGTCCGGCAAGGTCGGAATGCCGTTTCCGACCCCGGTAAAATCACGTTTTTAACAGCTCCCGAAAATGCCCATGTCTGCCTGGGTCCTCCCGGATCACATTGCCGATGTCCTGCCTTCCGAGGCTCGCCACATCGAAGAACTCCGCAGGGGGTTGCTGGACACAGCGCGTGGCTATGGCTACGAGCTGGTCATGCCGCCGTTGCTGGAGCACCTGGAATCGTTGCTCACGGGCACCGGTGAAGCGCTCGATCTTCAGACCTTCAAGTTGGTTGACCAGCTCTCGGGCCGCACGCTCGGCCTGCGCGCCGACAGCACGCCGCAGGTTGCCCGCATCGACGCGCACCTGCTCAACCGCCAGGGCGTGGCCCGCCTGAGCTACTGTGGCCCCGTCGTGCACACCCGCATCGACCGCCCGCTGGCCAGTCGTGAGCCATTGCAGTTCGGCGCCGAAATCTACGGCCACGCTGGACTCGAAGCCGATCTTGAAACCCTTGAATTGGCCCAGGCTTGCCTACGCAGTGCGGGTGTGACCGGCCTGTTGCTCGATCTGGCCGATGTGCGTGTGATCGACGCCGTGCTCGCGCCCGTGCCGCTGGACGGCCACCGCACCGCGCAGATCCATGCCGCGCTGGCCGCCAAGGACGTGGCAGAGTTGCGCGCGCTGGCCGCGGACTTGCCTGAGCGTGTGCGCAACGACCTGTGCGCTCTGCCGCGGTTGTTCGGTGGCGTCGCCGTGCTGGAAGAGGCCCGGCGGGGCCTGTCGCCATCGCCCGCCTTGCACGTAGCGCTCGACAGCCTGGCCTGGCTGGCCGCGCACACGCCCGATGTCGAGGTGTCCATCGACCTGGCCGACCTGCGTGGCTATGCCTACTACACCGGCATGCGCTTCGCGCTGTTCGCCAGGGACGTGCGGGGTGAGCCCGCCGAGCTGGCCCGCGGCGGGCGCTACGACGAGGTCGGCGCGGTGTTCGGCCGCAAGCGCCCGGCGGTGGGCTTCAGCCTTGACCTCAAGGAGCTGGTGTCGGCCGTTGCGCCGCGCCCGCTGGTGGCCGCCATTCGTGCGCCGTGGGGCATGGATGCCTCGCTGCGCGAAGCCATTGCCCGGCTGCGCGGCGAGGGCCACACGGTGGTGTGTGCCTTGCCTGGCCACGAACACGAAGTGGATGAGTTCCGGTGCGACCGCGAACTGGTGTCCGACCCGGTGCATGCCGGGGCCTGGACTGTGAAGACTCTTTAACCGGAAACAGCAGATGATGAACAGCAACAGCGCCGTGGTACCCGGGCGCAACGTGGTGGTGGTCGGCACCCAGTGGGGCGACGAGGGCAAAGGCAAACTGGTCGACTGGCTGACCGAGACCGCCACCGGCGTGGTGCGCTTCCAGGGCGGCCACAACGCGGGTCACACGCTGGTGATCAATGGCGTGAAGACCGCGCTGCACCTCATCCCCAGCGGCATCATGCGCGCGGGTGTGAAGTGCTACATCGGCAACGGCGTGGTGCTCTCGGTGGGCAAGCTGTTCGAGGAAATCGCCGGGCTGGAGAAGGCCGGTGTAGAGGTGCGCTCGCGCCTGCGCGTCAGCGAAGGCTGTCCGCTGATCCTGCCGTTCCATGCGGCCATCGACATCGCGCGCGAGGCCGCCAAGGTGAAGGCCGGCACCGAGAAGATCGGCACCACGGGCCGTGGCATCGGCCCGGCCTACGAAGACAAGATCGCGCGCCGCGCGCTGCGCGTGCAGGACCTGAAATACCCCGAGCGTTTCGCCGCCAAACTGCGCGAACTGCTCGATCTGCACAACCACCTGCTCACCAGCTATCTGCACTCGGCCGACATGGTCTGGGATGAAAAGATCGCTGCCTACATGCGGGACGGCGCGATCCAGTTCGAGCCCGTGTTCGCCGAGGCCATGGAGCAGGCTGAGCGGCTCAAACCCATGATCGCCGACGTGTCGAGCGAGCTCAACGCGGCGCACAAGGCCGGCGCGAACCTGCTGTTCGAGGGCGCGCAGGGCACGCTGCTGGACATCGACCACGGCACCTATCCCTTCGTCACCTCCAGCAACTGCGTGGCGGGCAATGCCGCGGCGGGTTCCGGCGTGGGCCCGGGTCTGCTGCACTACGTGCTGGGCATCACCAAGGCCTATTGCACCCGGGTGGGCGGCGGTCCGTTCCCCACCGAACTGGAATGGGAAAAAGAGGGCACGCCCGGCTGGCACATGGCCACGGTGGGTGCGGAAAAGGGCGTGACCACGGGTCGCAGCCGCCGTTGTGGCTGGTTCGATGCCGCGCTGCTCAAGCGCTCGGCCCAGGTCAATGGTCTCTCCGGTCTGTGCATCACCAAGCTGGACGTGCTGGACGGTCTGACCGAGCTCAAGCTGTGCACCGGCTACGAACTCGATGGCCAGACCATCGACATCCTGCCCATGGGCGCCGACGAGATCGCGCGCTGCACCCCGATCTACGAAACCCTGCCCGGCTGGAGCGATTCGTCGGTCGGTGCAACGCGTTACGAAGACCTGCCGGTGAATGCGCAGCGGTATCTGCAACGCATCCAGGAAACCACCGGGGTGCCGATCCACATCGTCTCGACCAGTCCGGACCGCGACCACACGATCCTGGTGCACCACCCGTACCACGGGTGAGCGACCGCCTGCCATCCGCCGTGGGTGCCGGCAGGGCCGATGGCCCGGCGGACCCCGGCTTCGTGCAAAATCCTGCCAGTCCCTCACCCCCGGAGACCCCATGCTGACCGAAGACGGCAAACACCTCTACGTCTCGTACGACGAGTACCACAACCTGATCGAGAAGCTGGCGCTCAAGGTGTATCAGTCGGGCTGGCAGTTCGACACCATCCTGTGCCTGGCGCGTGGGGGCATGCGCCCGGGCGACATCCTCTCGCGCATTTTTGACGTGCCGTTGGCCATCATGTCGACCAGTTCCTACCGCGCCAACGCCGGCACGCAGCAGGGCAATCTGGACATCGCGCGCTACATCACCACGCCCAAAGGCGAGATCGCCGGCAAGGTGCTGCTGGTGGACGATCTGGCCGATTCGGGTCACACGCTCAAGGCGGTGATCGGGATGCTGAAGAACAACTACGCCCCCATCACCGAGTTGCGCAGCGCCGTGATCTGGACCAAGCAGCTGTCCACGTTCACGCCCGATTATTCGGTGGAGTTCCTGCCCACCAACCCCTGGATTCATCAGCCCTTCGAGGGGTACGACGCTATGCGTCCGGCGCAACTGCTCGAAAAATGGAAGCTCTGATCGGAATGAGCGAGCTTTCCACCCAACTGATCCACCATCCTTATCGCCCACCCGAGGGCTTCGACGCCGTCGCGCCTGGCGTTCACAAGGCGTCCACCGTCATCTTCCCCAACGTGCAGGCCTTGCGCACGCAAGAGTGGAAAGACAAGAGCGGCTATACCTACGGCCTGCACGGCACGCCCACCACGTTCATTCTGGAAGAGCGCATCGCCACCGTGGAAGGCGGGCGCCACTGCGTGCTCGCGCCCAGCGGCCTGTCGGCCCTGTCGCTGGTGGACATGGCCTTTCTGCGCCAGGGCGATGAACTGTTGATGCCCGACAACGCCTACGGCCCCGGCAAGACCTTTGCTGCCGGGGAACTGGCCGCCTGGGGCATCACGCACCGCTACTACGACCCGCTCGATGCCGCCGATCTGGCCACCAAGATCGGCCCGGCCACGCGCCTGGTGTGGCTGGAGGCACCGGGTTCGATCACGCTGGAGTTTCCCGACATCCCCGCGCTGGTCGCCGTGGTGCGCTCGGCGAACCAGGGGCGTGGCGCTGAACGGCCCATCCTCACGGCGCTGGACAACACCTGGGGTGCGGGCATCGCGTTCAACGCCTTCGAACTGGGGGTGGACGTGTCCATGCAGGCACTGACCAAATACCCCAGTGGCGGCGCCGACGTGCTCATGGGGGCCGTCGTCACGCGCGACGAGGCGCTGCACCAGCAGGTCCTGCTGTGCCACATGCGGCTCGGCCTGGGCGTGAGCGGCAACGATGCCGAGCTCGTGCTGCGCGGCCTCAACAGCATGGCGCTGCGCTACCACGCTCAAGACGCCAGCGCGCGCGAACTCGCCACCTGGATGCAACAGCAGGACGGGGTGGTGCAGGTGCTGCACCCGGCCTTGCCCGGCTCACCCGGCCACGAAGCTTGGCGGCGCGACGCCAAGGCGGCCGCGTGCCTGTTCAGCGTGGTGTTTGATGAACGCTTCAGCCAGACGCAGATCGACGCTTTCTGTGACAGCCTGCGTTTGTTCAAGCTGGGCTGGAGTTGGGCCGGTCCCATCAGCCTGTGCGCGCCCTACAACCTGTCCGCTATCCGCACCGCAGCCTGGCCCCACAAGGGCGGCCTGGTGCGCTTTGCCGTCGGCCTGGAGGCCGTGGACGACCTGCGTGCCGATCTGGCACAGGCGATTGCCACACTCAACGCCTGACATCCCTTCAACCCACCCACCCGAAAGACTGCTTTGGCCACTCCCAACTACGGATACGAAAAACGCCAGCGCGAGCTCGCCAAGAAGAAAAAGAAGGAAGAGAAGCTCAAAGCCAAGGCCGCTGGCAAGCACCACAGCGATTCCGACGCGCCCGAAGGGCCGGGCGAGGACAACACCGGCCCTGGCCCTGGCGACGCGGCACCCGCGGCCGGCGAAGGATCGACCTCGGCCGACTGAAGGCGCGCCGACCCGTCACGCCCACCGAGCGGCGACCGGTGCTCGATCAGGCCGGCGATGCGGTGGGTTCGGCGGTGAGCAGCCCGCGCGCGGCATCGGCCAGTGCCTCGGCCGAACGGTCGCGCAGCACACAGGGCAGGGCCTCGCCGTAACGTTTGAAGTTGCGCGCGATCGACTGCGCGTACATCGGGTCGTAGTGCTGGGTCAGGAGTTCGAGCACCACCTCTGGCGTGTGTCCCTGCTGGACTTTTTCGATCCAGGTCGACACCACCGCCTTGCCGCGCAGCTCGGCCAGGGCTTGCAGGCGGTGGCAGAAATGATCGCTGTCTTTCACGAAAAAATCGTAGTCTTCCAGCAGCAGCGCCACCCGCTCGGGGTCTGACAGCTGCAGGTCGATGCAGGGGCTCTCGCGCATGGCCTCGATCAACGCATCGGGCACGCGCACATTGCCCACCTTCTTGCTCTCGCTCTCCACATACACCGGACGCGCCGGATCAAAGTGCCGCAGTGCGTCCCATATCAGGCTGTCGAAGCGTTTCTGGCTGGGTTGTTCCTGCCCGGGGATGTGGCCCAGCACCGAGCTGCGGTGGCTGGCCAGCGCCTCCAGGTCGAGCACCTGTGCGCCCTGGGCGGCGAGCGCCTGCAGCAGGCGCGTCTTGCCACTGCCGGTGGGGCCGCAGACCACGCGGTAGTGCAGGCGGGTGGCGAGCGCCGGGATCGATTCGACCAGGGCCGCGCGCCAGGCCTTGTAGCCGCCTTCGATCAGCGTGACGTGAAAACCGATCGCGCCCAGGATGGTGGCCAGGGCTCCGCTGCGGTTGCCGCCGCGCCAGCAGTACACCAGCGGTTTCCAGTTGCGCGGCTTGTCGATCACCTCGCGCTCAATGTGGGCCGCGATGTTGCGCGCGGACAGCGCAGCGCCGCGCTTTTTGGCCTCAAACGGGTTGACCTGTTTGTACATCGTGCCGATGTCGATGCGCTCCTGGTTGTTGAGCGTGGGCCAGTTGATGGCCCCGGGCACGTGGTCGAGCGCGTGTTCGTCTTCGGTGCGGGCGTCTATGACGGTGTCGAAGCTGTCGAGTCGGGCCAGGGCTTCGGCGGCGGGCAGGGTGTGAACGGGCATGCCCGATTATCGTTTCGGCAGCAGCGGGGTCAGCGCCGGCCACACATTGGCCAGCAACGTGGGCTGGGCGCTCTCGTTGGGGTGCATGCGGTCGCTCTGGAACAGCTTGGTGGGGTCCTCGAGATCGGCCACGCCTTTGAGCAGGAAGGGAACGAGCGCGGTCTTTTCCTCGCGCGCCACCTGGGTGAACACCTCGCGGAACTCCTGCGCGTAGCGCTCGCCATAGTTGGGCGGCATTTCCATGCCCACCAGCAGCACCCGTGCGCCGGCTTCGCGCGACAGGCGCACCATGCTGCGCAGGTTGTCGCGCGTGACGGACAGCGGCAGACCCCGCAACGCATCGTTGGCGCCGAGCTCGATGACCACCACCGCCGGTTGGTGTTGCCGCAGCAGGGCGGGCAGGCGAGAGCGTCCGCCCGAGCTGGTGTCGGCGCTGACACCGGCGTTGACCACACGGGCGTTCATCTTCTGGCTGCTCAGGCGCTGCGCCAGCAAGGCCACCCAACCGCTGCCGCGTCGCAGGCCGTATTCGGCGCTCAGCGAGTCGCCCACCACCAGGACGACGGGCGCTGCGTCGCTGGCGGTGCTGGCCGCGGCCTGCGCCAACGCGCTCCCGATAGACCCCGTTGCCGCGGCCAGCAGGCCCAGCGCGTTAAAGTGACGTCGATTCAACTTGAGAGCCCTTCCATGTCCGAAGTGATGATTGCCGTGCAGCACGTGTTCAAGTCGGTGGTCGACTCCACGGGATCCCTGACGATTTTGCGCGATATCGATTTCACCCTGAACAAGGGGGAAACCGCGGCCATCGTGGGCGCGTCCGGGTCGGGCAAGAGCACGCTGCTGTCCATTGTGGCCGGGTTGGATACGCCCAGCAGCGGCACAGTTCACATCGATGGCGTCGATCTGTTCGCGCTCGACGAAGACCAGCGCGCCGCCCTGCGGGCGCAGAAGGTGGGCTTTGTGTTCCAGAGCTTCCAGCTGCTGGGCAACCTCACCGCGCTGGAAAACGTGATGCTGCCGCTGGAACTCGCCGGGCGGCGCGACGCCCGTGCCGCGGCCACCGCCATGTTGCAGCGGGTGGGGCTGGGCGAGCGGCTCGCCAGCTACCCCAAGGTGCTGTCGGGCGGGGAGCAGCAGCGTGTTGCGCTCGCGCGTGCCTTTGTGGTGCAGCCCGCCGTGCTGCTGGCCGACGAACCCACCGGCAGCCTGGACTTCGCCACCGGCGGCAAGATCATGGAGCTGATGTTCGATCTGAATCGCGAGCAGGGCACCACGCTGGTGCTGGTCACGCACGACCGCGCCATCGCCCAGCGCTGCGAGCGGCGCATCACCATCGAAGCCGGGCAGGTGGCCGATCTGGAAGCGGTGCTCTGAAGTATCAGGTTGCCCGACCGCGCAGCCGCTGCCAGAGGGTGGCGACCTGTTCGGTCAGGCCCGGCGCGCTCGCCGAGCCGCCTTGCAGTGTGCTGACCAGCCGCGCCAGCACCTCGGCCTGGGCGGGAATCGGGCCAAAGAACAGCACCTGATCGCCGCGCGCCAGCAGCATGGTGGGGAAGGTCTCGATGTCGATGTCGAGTTCGTCCAGCAGATCGGCCTCGTCTTCGATGTCCACCCAGCGCTGCGAGCGGCGCATCACCATCGAAGCCGGGCAGGTGGCCGATCTGGAAGCGGTGCTCTGAAGTATCAGGTTGCCCGACCGCGCAGCCGCTGCCAGAGGGTGGCGACCTGTTCGGTCAGGCCCGGCGCGCTCGCCGAGCCGCCTTGCAGTGTGCTGACCAGCCGCGCCAGCACCTCGGCCTGGGCGGGAATCGGGCCAAAGAACAGCACCTGATCGCCGCGCGCCAGCAGCATGGTGGGGAAGGTCTCGATGTCGATGTCGAGTTCGTCCAGCAGATCGGCCTCGTCTTCGATGTCCAGCCAGCGCCAGCGCACGTCCTTGAACTCGTGCGCCGCCTGTTCGACCACGGCGTGCCAGTCGCGGCAGGTGCTGCACCATTCGGCGCACAGGCAGACGGCCGACAGGGTTTCGGGGGTTTCAGACGGGTTGCTGGGCATGCCGGGATTCTCGCAGGCCTTGGCCCGGGCGGCTGCGTCGATAATCGGGCGATGTCTTCTCCCAAAGTGTTGTTCGGCTTTCACGCCGTGGGCGTGCGCCTGAAAACCGCGCCGCAATCCATCATTGAAATCTACTTCGAGCCGACGCGGCGCGACGCGCGCATGCGCCAGTTCCTGGAGCGCGCCCGGGAAGCCAACGCGCGGCTCATCGAGGCCGACGGCCTGCGCATCGCCAAGCTCGCCGGCAGCCACGGCCACCAAGGTGTGGCCGCGCGGGTCGAAGCGCTGCCCCAGGCGCATTCGCTCGACGAGTTGCTGGAGAAGCTGGAAGCCGACGGCGTGGCGCCATTGCTGCTGGTGCTCGACGGCATCACCGATCCGCACAACCTGGGCGCCTGCCTGCGCGTGGCCGACGGCGCGGGCGCGCACGCGGTGATCGCACCCAAGGACCACGCGGCCGGCATCAACGCCACCGTGGCCAAGGTGGCCAGCGGCGCGGCCGAAACCATGCCGTACTTCATGGTGACCAACCTGGCGCGCACCCTGGGCGAACTCAAGGAGCGCAACATCTGGATCATCGGTACCAGCGATGACGCCCCCAAAACGCTGTACCAGGTGGACCTCAAAGGCCCGGTGGCCCTGGTGCTGGGCGCCGAGGGCGAGGGCATGCGCCAGCTCACGCGCAAGACCTGCGACGAACTGGTCAGCATCCCGATGCGCGGCGCGGTGGAGAGCCTCAACGTGTCGGTGGCCAGCGGCGTCTGTCTTTACGAAGCGTTGCGCCAAAGAACGGGATGAATCACCCCTGCGCCGCCTTCGGCGTGCCCTGCAGGCCGCAGCATCGCCAGAGTCGATGCTTCTTCGGGCCGTCCAAGCCTGCGCGGGCAGGCTCGGAGCCGCGACCCTCAGCCCCCTCCAGGGGGCGCCCGCAGCGGTCCGGCAAAGCCGGCCCCGTGCTGGCCTGGGCTGGTGCATCCCCTCGCACCTGGAACAGTTGCTCTTTCGCACCGCAGGGCTGACATGTCCGTTGCGCAAGTGGTTCGCCAGTGGATCGGGAGCGCAAACCACATCGCGGTACTCACCGGCGCGGGCATGAGCGCCGCGCCGGGCCGTTCCCAAGCAAGCTCGCACCGCAGCCCGCAGCCCGCAGCCCGCAGCCCGCAGCCCGCAGGGCGAAGGTACTCCAGTGAGCGCCGAGTCCGGCGTGCCCACGTTTCGCGACGCGCAGACCGGGCTGTGGGCACGGTTCAAACCCGAAGACCTGGCCACCGAGGACGCGTTTCGTGCCCACCCGCGCCGCGTCTGGGACTGGTACCAGTTCCGTCGCGACATGGTTGCCAACGTAGAACCCAACGCCGGCCACCGGGCGCTCGCGGCCTTTCAGCAGCGGCACCCGGGCCGACTCACCCTCATCACGCAGAACGTGGACGGCCTGCACCAGCGCGCGGGGAGCGCCGACGCGATCGCCCTGCACGGCAACCTGGCCGACGACCGTTGGCTGGACATGCCGCGCGACTGTTGCCACCCCGAGTTCGTGGAGACGGGGCGTCCGCCCCGTTGCCCGACCTGTGGCAACCTGCGGCGCCCGGCCGTGGTCTGGTTTGGCGAAATGCTGCCGCTGCCCGCGCTGGACGCGGCGCAAAAAGCCGCGAACGGCTGCGACCTGATGCTGGTTATCGGCACCTCGGGCGTGGTCTACCCGGCCGCAGGCCTGGCGCACACCGCGCACCGGCGCGGCGCCCGGGTGGTGGTGATCAACCCCGAGGCAACCGAACTGGACGCCGTGGCCGACTTGTGCCTGCACGAACCTGCGGCACAATGCCTGCCAACACTGCTGGAGGATTGAATGACGAGCACATCTGCACAACGCGCCGGGTTGGCCGCCGTCCTGAGCGTCGCCTTGCTTGCGGCGGCTTGTACCCAGGAGCAGCAGAACAAGTTCAGTCGGGAGATCCAGAACTGGACCGGCACCAACGGCGTGCTCGAGGTCTATGCCGGCGACAAGGTGGTGCGCCGCTTCCTGCGGATCGACAAGATCAGCACCGCGCTCGGCACCGACGACAACACCCCCCGCGCCTACCGCTATGGGTACGGCGTGCTCGACGAGAACCTGAACATGCAGGCCGATCCGGGCGAGAAGAAGGTCTATTTCGAGATCAGCGACTACACCAACGCCGTGTTCTTCGAGAACCCGCGCTGAAGCTGGTTTCATTCAGGCAGCCGTCCTTTCATTTCAAGGAGTGACCCATGAACATCGTCGAACGCGTGCAAGCCATCCTGCTCAAACCGGTGGAGACCTGGCCGGTCATCGAACAGGAATCCACCGATGCCCAGGGCATCTACAAGAACTACCTGATCTACCTCGCGGCGATTCCCGCCGTGGCCGGCTTCATCGGCATGAGCCTGGTGGGCGCCGGTGCCATGGGCATGAGCTTTCGGGTGCCGATCCTGGCCGGGCTGGGCAACATGGTGGTGGGCTACGTGCTCTCGCTGGTCATGATCTACGTGCTGGCCATGATCACCAACGCCCTGGCACCCAGCTTCCAGGGTGAAAAGAACCAGCTCAACGCGCTCAAGCTGATCGCCTTCGGCTCCACCGCCGGCATGGTGGGCGGCATCTTCAGCCTGATTCCCATGCTGGCGGTGCTGGGGCTGCTCGCAGCGCTGTACTCCATCTATCTGGTCTACACCGGCATCCCCGTGCTGATGAAGGCGCCCAAGGAGAAGGCGGCGGTGTACACCGCCGTGGTGGTGGTCTGCGGCATTGTCGCGGGGATCATCCTGGGCGCGGCCAGCGCATTGTTCAGCGGTGGCGGGCCGGGCTACATGATGGGTGGTGGGCGCCCGGACGCCGGCGACGTCAGCATCAAGCTGCCGGGCACCGAGATCACCCTGGACACGGCCAAGCTCGAAGAGGCCAGCAAAAAGATGGAAGCGGCGAGCAAGAAGATGGAAGAGGCTCAGGCCCGAGGCGACAGCGCCGCGGCCGGCCAGGCCATGAACGAAATGATGGGCGCGGCCCTGGGCGGGAAGGGCGGCAAGCCCTTCGCGCCCGATGTGCTGCAGGGCTATGTGCCGGCCTCGCTTGCGGGACTGAGCCGCAACACGCTCGAAGCGCGGTCCGACAACGCCATGGGCATGAACTTCACCAGCGTCACGGCCGAATACGAAAAGGATGATCGCGTCCTGGAAGTCAAGGTGCAGGACATCGGCGCCGTGCCCGCCCTGGCGATGGCCATGGGCGCCTGGGCCCAGTCCACGGTCAACCGCGAAACCCAGGAAGAGGTGGAGCGCATCTACCAGAAGGACGGCGTGTCCATCAAAGAGGAATACCGCAAGGACGGCAGCAGTGCCGAGATGGCCCTGATGCTGCCCAACGGCGTGATGGTTGAAGTCAGTGGCAACAACCTCGACATGGATGCCGTGCGCGGCGCCGTGGCGGCCCTGGACACCAAGGGCATGGCGGGCTTGCAGCGCCAGAAATAAGCCCGGCTCGGCCCGAGCGCCTCGGGCGCTCAGCCTCTCAGACCAGACCCAGCGCCCCCAGCACCGCGCCGGCACCGATCAGCCACAGCAGGTGTATTTGGGTGCGCCACACCAGCACGGCAGCGGCGGCCGTCAGCAACCACAGTGGCCAGTCGCGCGCCGGCTGGTTGTGGGCCGCGCTGAGCAGCCAGCCGGTGGCGATCAGCAGCGCGATCACGATGGGCGCCATGCCCGCCTTGAAGGCGCGCACCGCGCGCAGCTCGCGGTTGCGGTGGCCCCACTGGGTGGCGGTGTAGGTGAGGATGGACGAGGGCAGCATGATCGCCACCAGCGTCACCAGCACACCCAGCAGCGCCAGCGCCCAGGCGAGCCAGCCAGCCGACGGGCCGCCACCGGCGTTGAGTCCCACGTTCCAGCCCAGCAGGGCAACGAACAGCACGTTCGGGCCGGGCGCGGCCTGCGACAGCGCGATCGACGAGGTGAACTGCGCCTCGCTCAGCCAGCCCTGTTCGCCCACCAGGTAGCGGTGCATGTCGGGCGCGGTGGTGATGGCGCCGCCCACCGCCAGCAGCGAGAGCGAGGCGAAATGCAGGAACAGGTCGGTCCAGTTCGTCAGCGTGGGGGCCATGCTCATGGAGCCTCCCCGTTTGGGCGCTGGCCCAGCACCCGATACGCCCACAAGCAGGCCGCACCGCCCAGGCCCAGCAGCACCCAGGCCAGCGGCCAGCGCAGCAGGGCGATCGCCACGAAGGTGAGCACCGCCAGGGCGATGCACACCCCGATGCCCATGGCGTTCTTGCCAAGCGCGGCGATCAGCTTGATGCCGGTGGCGGTGATGAGCCCGGCGGCCACCGCACCCATGCCGCGCAGCGCGCCTTGTGCGGTGGCGCTGTCGGCCACGCTGCCGTAGAGCGCGGCCAGCAGCAGCACGATCACCAGCGGTGCGGCCAGCATGCCCGCGAGCGCCGCGAGTGCGCCCGGCAGACCGAAATAGCGCCCGCCGATCATCATCGAGAGGTTGACCACGTTGGGGCCCGGCATGATCTGCGCCACGGCCCAGTCTTCCACGAACTGTTCGCGCGTCATCCAGCGTTTTTTCTCCACCAGCTCGCGCTGCACCACCGCCAGCACGCCGCCAAAGCCCTGCAGGGCCAGCCAGGTGAAGGACATGAAGAGGTCGGTTTTGGATCGGGGGTGGTTGGGGGCGGCGTCGATGGCCGGGGTGAGGGTGTTCGCTGGGGCGGGCATGGCCCGATTATCGGGCGCCCGTTCTGGCCCCAGGGGCTGTCGTGGTATTGCGCGCAGGCCCGCATCGGATGGGGATGTCAGCGCGGGCGCGGTCTGACGGGCCGCGTGGCCAGCCACAGGCCCTGCGCGATCAGCACCAGGGCGCCGAGCGCGAATCCGTCGACGGGTTCATCCAGCAACGCGGCACCCAGCAACGCCGCCGTGACCGGGTTGAGCGCGAGAAACACCGTGACGCGGGTGGGCGATTCGTGCTTGAGCGCGTACAGCCAGGCGAAGTAGCCGGCGCCGCTGGACAGGCCGATGAAGGCCACCACCGCCCAGGTGCCCAGAGCCAGGGTTCCCACGCGCTGCGGCCAGTGTTCGAGCAGGGCCAGCAACGCGAGACACAGCACCGAGACGCCCATGGCCAGGGCCGACACCGGCACCGTGGGGTAGCGGCGCAGGTAGGGGCGGTAGAGCACGCTGCACACCGCGCCGGTGAGTGCGCTGCCCAGCACCGCGGCTTCACCCCACCAGTGGCCGGTGCCGCCGCTCGCCAGCCGCGGCCAGAGCGACAGCCCCACCCCGGCGATCGACAACCCCACGCCCGTGAGCAGGCCCGGCGTGATGTGTTCCTGCCCCAGCGCGCCCGCGAGCAGCAGGGTGAGCAGGGGGAACAGGCTGAAGATCAGCGCCGCGCGGGCCGCGCCGACGTGCTGCAGGCCGAGGTTGAGCAAGGCGATGAGCAGGGCGAACTGGCCCACGCCCAGCGCGGCCATGGCCAGCAGGTCGCGGCCCGGTGGTCGGGCGGTGCCCGCCGGCCAGGGGTGCGCCCGCAGCGGTCGCCACACGAAGGGCAGCAGGCTCAGGAAACCGATGGCGTAACGCAGCAGGGCCAGTGTGAGCGGCGGCACCTCGGCCACCACGTAGCGCGAGGCGACGATGGTCGCACCCACCTGCACGCCGGTGGCCGCGGCCGCCAGCAGGGCCAGGTTCACAGGGGGAGTTCCCAGTGCTCACCCACCTGGTCGCGCCCGTAACTGTGGTGTGCCTCGCTGTCCACCAGGGCGAAGCCACGTTTGGCATAAATGGCGCGCGCGGCCTCAAGGTTGTGGTTGGTCCAGAGCACCATCTTGCGGTAGCCCTTGGCGCGCGCGAAGGCGATGCACTCGTCGGTCAGCCGCCCGCCCAGACCCAGGCCGCGCGCCGCGGGCGTGAGGATCAGCAGGCGCAGCTGGGCCACGGTCTTGCTCTTGCGCACCACAAAGGCCGAGCCCACGCGCTCGCCGTCGAGCTCGGCGATCCAGCCGCGCTCCCAGGTTGGGTCGTGGCGCTTCATCATGCCGGCCACGATGCCGGCCACCATTGCCTCGAACTCGGCGTTCCAGCCGTATTCGCGCCAGTAGAGCTCGCCATGCTGCTGGATCACCCAGCCCATGTCGCCCGGGCGCGGGTCGCGCAGGTGGGCGCCGGAGGAAAGATGTGCTTCCATATTCAGACCGATTCAGACCGACATGCCGCCAGAAACTTCGATCACCGTGCCGTTGACGTGGCTCGCTTCGTCGCTGGTCGGGAAGGCGTTCAGTACACCGGCTGGTGCTGGCGGATCGCGGCCTTGGTGGCGTCGCTCAGCGCAAAACCCGGGCCGAACTTCGCCGCCAGTGCGGCGCAGCGTTTCTCGAACGCCTCAATGCCCATGCCGTAGATGAACTGCAGCGCGCCGCCGGTCCAGGCCGGGAAACCGATGCCGAAGATGGAGCCGATGTTGCCGTCGTGCACGCTGGTGAGCACGCCTTCGGCCAGGCAGCGCGCCGTCTCCACCGCCTGGCGGTAGAGCAGGCGGTCCTTCACGTCCTGCAGGTCCCACGCAACACCGGGCCTTTCGAACAGGGTCTTGAGCTGGGGCCAGAGGGTTTTCTTCTGCCCGGCGGGGTAGTCGTAGAAACCACCGCCCGCCGCACGGCCGCCGCGGTGGTGCTGTTTGACCATCTGTTCAACCAGGTGTTCGCCCGGCGTGGTGTCGTAGTGGCGGCCTTCTTCGGCATAGTCGGCACGGGTCTGTTCCAGCACGTGCACCGATAGCGAGAGCGCGGTCTCGTCCAGCACGGCCAGCGGCCCCACCGGCATGCCGGCCTGCATGGCGGCGTTTTCGATCACCGGCGCCGGAATGCCTTCGCCCAAC
This sequence comes from Hydrogenophaga taeniospiralis, assembly GCF_020510445.1. Lineage (NCBI taxonomy): Bacteria > Pseudomonadati > Pseudomonadota > Betaproteobacteria > Burkholderiales > Comamonadaceae > Hydrogenophaga > Hydrogenophaga taeniospiralis. Next base: position 3,439,927 of record NZ_JAHBAG010000001.1, on the reverse strand, counting down.
ATGGCCGCCCCCTCCATCACGAAGGTGCCGAAGGTGCGGCTGGTGTAGAAGCCGCGCGCGTCGTTCACCACGATCGGCAGCTTGCCCAGCGCCTGCACATAGTCGTAGGCGCGGGCGATGGTTTCGTCGTCGGTCTCTTTGCCGCGGATGATCTCCACCAGCTTCATCTTGTCCACCGGGCTGAAGAAGTGGATGCCGACGAACTTCTGTGGCCGCGCGCTCGCCTTGGCCAGGCTGGTGATGGGCAGGGTGGAGGTGTTGCTGGCGAAGAAACCGCCTTCGGCCAGCATGGGCTCGGACTCGTGCGTGACCGCCGCCTTGAGTTCGCGGTGCTCGAACACCGCCTCGATGATCAGGTCGCAGCCCCGCAGGTCGGCGGTGCTCGCGGTGGGCGTGATGCGCGCCAGCAGCGCCTGCTGTTCGGCCGCGCTCATGCGGCCTTTGTCCACGCGCGGCTGCGTCACCTTCAGGCTGTTGGCCTTGCCCTTGTTGGCGGCTTCCATGCTCACGTCCTTCAGCACGGTGGCGATGCCGCGGCTGGCCTGGGCATAGGCGATGCCCGAGCCCATCATGCCGGCGCCCAGCAGCCCCACCTTCTGCGGCTTGTAGCGCGGCACGTCCTTCGGTCGGCTCTGGCCGGCCTTGATGGCGTTCATGTTGAAAAAGAAGGTGTTGATCATGTTCCGGGCCACCGGGCCGGTCATGAGCCCGGCGAGGTAGCGGCTCTCGATGCGCATGGCGGTGTCGAAGTCCACCATGGCGCCTTCGACCATCGCGGCCAGCGCGGCCTCGGGCGCGGGGTAGAGACCGCGCGTCTTCTGCTTCAGCACCGCGGGCGCCACGCTCAGCATGGCCGCGATCTTGGGGTGGCTTGGCGTGCCGCCGTGCATCTTGTAGTCCTTGCGGTCCCAGGGGTGCTGGCAGGCCTCGGGCTTGCCCTGCGAGGCTTCGATGTGGGCCAGCGCGCGCGGCAGCAGCTCTTCGGGCGCGGTCACCAGCTCGTGGATCGCGCCAATTTTCAAACCCTCTTCGGGTCCGAAGAGCTTGCTCTCCAGGATGTAGGGCTGCGCGGCCACCAGGCCCAGCAGTCGGGTCATCTTGGTGATGCCACCGCCGCCGGGAATCAACCCCAGCGTGATCTCGGGCAGGCCAAACTGCACCTTGGGGTTGTTGAGCGCGATGCGGTGGTGGCCCACCAGCGCCACCTCCCAGCCGCCACCGAGCGCGGCACCGTTGAGGCAGCTCACCACCGGCACGCCCAGCGTTTCCAGCTTGCGGAAATTGCGCTTGATGCGCTCGATTTCGGTGAACATGCGGTGGCCGTCGGCGGCGGTCGAGCGCATCACGCCCTTGAGGTCGGCACCGGCAAAGAAGGTGCTCTTGGCCGAGGCCAACACGATGCCTTTGATCTGCTCGCGGTCCTTGAGCACTTGGGTGGTCACAGCGTCCAGATCGTCCTGCCACTGCAGGCACATGGTGTTGACGGGGGAGTCCTGTTCGTCGAAGGTGATGGTGGCGATGCCATTGGCGAGTTGATAGCGGATGGTCTTGGTGATCATGTTGGTGTCCCCGCTCGGTTCAGATGCGTTCAACGATCGTGGCGATGCCCATGCCGCCACCCACGCAAAGGGTCGCCAGGCCATACCTGAGCTTTCTCCGGTGCAGCTCGTCGATCAGCGTGTTCAAAATCATCGCGCCGGTGGCACCCAGCGGATGGCCCAGCGCGATCGCGCCACCGTTCACGTTCAGCTTCTCGTGCGGCACGCCCATCTCACGCATGAAGCGCATGGGCACGGCGGCAAAGGCTTCGTTCACCTCGAACAGGTCGATCTGGTCGATGGTGAGGCCGGCCTTGGCCAGCGCCTTGCGCGCCGCCGGCATGGGGCCGGTGAGCATGATGGTCGGGTCCGCGCCCGAGAGCGCCACTGACACGATGCGCGCGCGCGGCGTGAAGCTGTGGGTCTTGCCCGCGGCCTCGCTGCCGATCAGCAGGGCCGCCGCGCCGTCCACGATGCCCGACGAATTGCCGGCGTGGTGCACGTGGTGGATGCGCTCCACCTGCGGGTAGCGCTGCAGCGCCACCGCATCGAAGCCCATGACGCCAAGCTGATCGAAGGCGGGCTTCAGACCGGCCAGACCCGCCATGGTGGTGTGCGGTTTGATGAACTCGTCCACCGCCAGGATGATCTGGCCCAAAGGATCTTTCACCGGCACCACCGAGTGCTGGAAATGCCCGGCTGCGCGGGCGGCCGCGGCGCGCTTCTGCGATTCGAGCGCGAAGGCATCCACGTCCTCGCGCGTGAAGCCGTCGAGCGTGGCAATCAGGTCGGCGCCGATGCCTTGCGGCACGAACAGCGTGGCGCTGTTGGTCTCCGGGTCCTGCGCCCAGGCGCCGCCGTCGGAGCCGATCGGCACGCGGCTCATGCTCTCCACACCGCCGGCCACGACCAGGTCTTCCCAACCGCTCTTCACCTTCATGGCGGCCATGTTCACAGCCTCCAGGCCCGAGGCACAGAAGCGGTTGAGCTGCACGCCCGAGCAGCGCCAGTCCCAGCCGGCCTTGAGCGCGGCCACCTTGGGCAGCACCGAGCCTTGCTCACCGATGGGCGAGACCACGCCCATCACCACGTCGTCCACCGCCGAGGTGTCCAGGTGGTTGCGGTGTTGCAGCTCGCGCAGCAGGCCGGCCAGCAGGTTGACTGGCTTGACCTCGTACAGGCTGCCGTCCTTCTTGCCCTTGCCGCGTGGGGTGCGGATGGCGTCGAATACGAATGCTTCGCTCATGGGCTTGTCTCCAGGTTGACGGGCCGGGCCACACGCCCGCCGAAAGGTGATTTGCGGTTCCTGCGGATCAGTATAGACTTTTGCCAAGCAAATGCTTTGTGAAAATGGTGGTGCCGCCGTCCAACCAGCGACACCACGCCATCATGCACATTGCCGCGCTTTCCGATACCCACGGCAACCCCAGCACCCAAGAGCACCCCATGATCGACCGCACCCTGTTCAACACCGACCACGAAGCCTTCCGCGACAGCTTTCGCCGCTTCGTGGAAAAGGAGATCGCCCCTTTTCACGGGGGCTGGGAAGAGCAGGGCTATGTGGACCGTGCCGTCTGGCGCAAGGCCGGTGAGAACGGCTTTCTCTGCATGACCATGCCGGAGGCGTATGGCGGGGCCGGGGCCGACAAGCTGTACTCGGTGGCGCAGATGGAGGAGATCGCACGCGCCGGGGTCAGCGGCATCGGCTTCGGTCTGCACAGCGAGATCGTGGCGCCGTACATCCTGCACTACGGCACCGAGGCGCAGAAGCAGAAGTACCTGCCGTTGCTGGCCACGGGCGAGATGGTGGGCGCCATTGCGATGAGCGAACCCGCCGCCGGCAGCGACCTGCAGGGCGTGAAGACCACGGCCATCCAACAACCGGACGGCAGCTACCTGCTCAACGGCAGCAAGACCTTCATCACCAACGGCTGGCACGCCGATCTGGTGATCGTGGTCGCCAAGACCGACCCGGCCGCCGGCGCCAAGGGCACCAGCCTGCTGCTGGTGGAGCAGGGCATGCCGGGTTTCAGCAAGGGAAAGCGCCTGAAGAAGCTGGGCATGAAGGCGCAGGACACGTCGGAGCTGTTCTTCGACAACGTCAGCGTGCCCGCCGAGAACCTGCTGGGGGGCGAGGGCAGGGGCTTCATCTGCCTCATGGAACAACTGCCCTGGGAACGGCTGCAGATCGCCATCGGCGCGGTGGCGGCGGCGCAGGCCGCCATTGACTGGACGGTGGCGTACGTGAAAGACCGCAAGGTCTTCGGCCAGCCGGTCGCGAGCTACCAGAACACCCGCTACACGTTGGCCGAGCTGCAGACCGAGGTGCAGGTGGCGCGCGTGTTCGTGGACAAGTGCTGCGAGCTGGTGGCGGTGGACAAGCTCGACACCGCGACCGCCAGCATGGCCAAGTACTGGTGCAGCGACCTGCAGTGCAAGGTGATGGACGAGTGCGTGCAGCTGCACGGCGGCTACGGCTACATGTGGGAATACCCGATCACCCGAGCCTATGCGGATGCGCGTGTGCAGCGCATCTACGGCGGCACCAACGAGATCATGAAAGAGGTGATCTCGCGCGGCATGGGGCTGGGTGCGCGTTGACGATTCGGCCCGGGATCCCCTTGGGCCTCGTCCCCCAGGCGGGGGTGGACTGCCTTGAACTTGGGGCGCAAAGTACCCGAGGGGGTTTTGTACCAACGTCTGGAGGAACAACATGAAAGCCTGGTTCAAACGCATGGGCGGCGTGTCCGCGTTGGTGGTCGGCGGGGTCCTGTCAGGGTGCGGTCACGGCATCACAGGCCTGGGTTTGGTCACCGGCCACCGGTTGGAGTGCGACGCGGCGAGCAATGTGTGCGGGCTGTCGAACACACAGCAATATTCGTTCGCGATCCAGGGGCACGGTACCTGTGGAACGATCGGTGTCAACTGGGGCGACGGCTTCTCGCAGAACAGGGCGGGTGACTTCGCCGCGACCACTTCCAGGACCTGGATCGGCATGGACCACCGCTACTCGCGCCCCTCGGCGGGCCAGATGATCCACAGCTGGCCAGGGCCAAAACAGGTGCATGCCTACTCGGTGGCCAACTGTGTGGGCGAAGCCCGGTTCCCTTTTCACCTGATGCACGCCACGAAGCAGTCGGACGGGTCGATCCGGCACAACGCCGCCTTCATTCTGGCGATGGGGGCGAAACTGGGCAAGCCCTGCAACAGCCTGCCGGATATGGTCGATCTGCGCATCGGTAGCCGGGTCATCATCGATGAGCTGCCATCCAACAGCGACATGAATTTCGGTTGCCTGTTCAACGGCTGCATCAATGGTCCGGAGGGCAATGCCGGCCCTGTCAGCGGGGCCTTTCCGTTCCCCACGATGCGGCGCCATTCGCTGGTGTTGCGCGTCGTGAATCCGGTGGCCGGACAGGTGCAACTGGTGCAGGGTCAGGCGCAGCGGACGGAGTTCGTGGTGAACGCGAACGGCCCGCTGGAGTTCTGCGTGAACGACGATGCGCTGGGAGACAACACGGGGGGGTGGGGCCTGGCCATTCAGGTCGACGAGACGGCGGCCCGCTGAATCGGGGCCGGGTCAGGCCCGCGCCGGCTCAACGGCACTGGTAGTCAACGGCAGTCGCACTGTTGCGGAAAGGGTCGGTCAGGTCCGGCGAGTACTCGCCCATGAGCAGGCGCTTCTTGGGCAGGAAATGCTGCCGGAAGTAGCGCCCCGCGCGGGCGATGCGCTGGCCCTTGTCGGTGAGCTTGACGCAGCCGTTCTGGATCACGATGGTTCCGGACGCCAGTTGCTCGGTCAGGCGCACATCGACCAGGCGGTGCTCGTTCATGTACTCCTGGGTGAAGACCTCGGCGAAGCGCTGGTGCTGGATGCCGCCACCGCGCTGCTGGATCTTTTCCAGGATGTAGAACGACAGGGAGCGGTCGATCACGGTTGGCACGGAGATGGCGAGGCAGTAGCCCGTCAGCAGCCAGATCACCACCAGCTGCAGCTTCTCGAACCCGCCCAGCGGCCGGAAGTAGCCCAGGGCGAACACCAGCGCGCCGGTGGCGAGGGCCGCGATGATGCCGTCGGCGATGGCTGCGTAAAACACCACGTCGATGGCCAGGAAGCGGATGTGCAGCAGATAGACCACGACCAACAGAGCCAGAAACAGCACCGTGGCGACGAGCGCGCGCAGGAATTTCATTTTTTGAACACCAGAAACTTGTTGCCGAGATAACTCAGGGCGATTTGCAGGGCGGTGGCCAGCACAAAGCCCAGGCGGTAGTCCAACCCGAGCCAGTCCGTCCACACCATCAGCACACCGCCGTGAACGATGGCGATCAGCCCATACAGGCCACTGAACTTCAGCGCCTGCCCGAGCAGCGCTTCGCCGCTGCGCCCGAAGACGAAGTAGCGGCTGCCGAGAAACGACACCGCGATGCCGGCCACCGCGGCGCAGAGGTTGGCCAACCCGGCGGAGGCAAAACGAAGCACCTCCAGGTTGTAGGTGAGCACCGCGTAGTGCACCGCGGTGGCCAGCAGTCCGTTGAAGGCGTAGCGCAGCATCTCGCCGCCGTGCCGCCGGGCCAGGTCCTGCACCATCAGTCGGTTTCCAGGATCTGTTCCACGAAATCGCGGTAGGCGATCGCCGTGGTCACCGTGCCACCGCGCACCACGCCGGTCAGCATCAGCGTCATGAGCGCCAGCGCGCCGGTCTGCAGGAACATGAGCACCAGAATGCCCAGCACCAGCGAGAACCAGCCGGGTGTGGAGAACCCGAGCAGCTTGAGGGCAACCGCGGCGAAGGTGCTGATCACCGACAAGGCCGCAATCACGGCGCAGGCGATGCCCACCCGCACCAGCACGTCCTCGGCAAACACCATCAGGGCCTTGAAGCCGTGCAGCGTCAGGCCCACGAAGTTCATCTTGGAGTGGCCGGCGTAGCGGGGGCCGCGATCCAGGGAGCAGGCCTCGGTGCGCAGTTTGGACGCCAGAACCGCACCGGCCACGTGGATGTTCAGCTCCTGCATGGCGACCAGGCGCCGGAGCGCGTGGGGCTTGATCGCCATGAAGTTGCCGAAGCTGATGGCCCGGCCCGTCATCAGGCGGAAGAAGCGCTTGTAGACGGCGTAGAAGGCCTTGAAGCGCAGGGTTTCTACGCGGCTCTTGCGCCGGGCGACCACCACGTCCACGTCGTCGCTCCGCAGCGCCGCGAGCAGGGGCGGGATGGTCGAGGGCAGGTCCTCGCCGTCGGAGTCCATGACCACCACACGCTGGTGGGGCTGGACGAACTCGGACGCATAGCCCAGACCGATCGCGATGGCGCGCTGGTGGCCCACGTTGCGGCGCAGTTTGAGGATCACGCCGTCGATGCCGGCGCCGCGCAGGCTGTCGATGGTCAGCGGCTGCTTCACCGAGCCATCGTCCACCGCGATCACGAAGACCTCGCGGTCGAACTGGCCGGCCAGCTCCTGAAACAGGCGGCCGCTGGCTTCCCGGTCTTCATAGACCGGGGTCACGACGATGATGGGGTGCTTTGGTGTGCTCATTCGGCGAGGCGGCGGCGAAAGTAGTGGATGGTCTTGTCCAGACCTGCGTCCAGCTGGACCTGGGGCTCCCAGTTCAGCACGGACCTGGCCAGGGTGATGTCGGGCTGGCGCTGCTTGGGGTCGTCCTGCGGCAGCGGTTTGAACACCAGCCGGGAGCCGCCACCGACCTTCTTCAACACCGCTTCGGCCAGCTCGCGGATGGTGAACTCGTGGGGGTTGCCCATGTTGACGGGGCCCGTCACCCCGGCATCGCTGGCCATCAGGCGGGTGAAGCCCTCGATCAGGTCGTCCACATAACAGAAGCTGCGCGTCTGCGAGCCATCGCCGTAGATGGTGATGTCTTCGCCACGCAGCGCCTGCACGATGAAGTTGCTGACCACGCGCCCGTCGTTGGGGTGCATGCGCGGGCCGTAGGTGTTGAAGATGCGAGCGACCTTGATGTCCACCTGGTGCTGCCGGTGGTAGTCGAAGAACAGGGTTTCGGCGCAACGCTTGCCCTCGTCGTAGCAGGAGCGGATGCCGATCGGGTTGACCCGGCCCCAATAGCTTTCCTGCTGCGGATGGATTTCCGGGTCGCCATACACCTCGCTGGTGGATGCCTGGAAGATGCGGGCCTTGGTGCGCTTGGCCAGACCCAGCATGTTGATGGCGCCGTGCACGCTGGTCTTGGTGGTCTGCACCGGGTCCCACTGGTAGTGCACCGGCGAGGCGGGACAGGCCAGGTTGTAGATCTCATCCACCTCCACATAGAGCGGGAAGGTCACGTCGTGGCGCATCAGCTCGAAATGCGGGTTGCCCATCAGGTGCGCCACGTTGTCCTTGGCGCCGCTGTAGAAGTTGTCCACGCACAGAACGTCGTTGCCCTCGGCCAGCAGGCGATCACACAGATGGGAGCCCAGAAAGCCGGCGCCACCGGTAACGAGGACACGTTTACGATTTGTATTGCGCATGAGAACGTTCCAGAAAGTAATTGCCGGCCCCAGAAAACCTGTGAACCATCAGGACCAAAGCCACCAGCATCAGCGGATGGGTTGGAGCAAAGAAGCGGGGCAGATTTTGAGAAACCGCCGTATAAAAAACCCATGTCACCACAACCGGGACAACAACCAACAGCTGCGACCAGTTTTTTCGGCGGATCCCAGCGGTGAAGAGGTAGAGGACAGAAATTCCGGCAATGGCATTGACGAAATTGATGAGATTTTCGAACGCCACCCGACTGGTAAGAAACGGGATGCCTGCATCATGCGCGAAGCTCCAGAAGCCTTGCCAAAAAAATGGAATGCTCATCATGAGATGGCGGTCCAGATGGGTCAGTATGCTGTGCATGCCCTCTCGCCCCATTTCCTTGTCGGCCATCAACTCGGGAGTTTTTTCATTGATTTCTTTGTATCTATTGATTTTCTCTACGAATACCGCCGAGGCTTTTTGGTGGAAGCTGATCGTTGCCTCCGGGTGCCCGCCAAGCCTCGCCACCCGATCCGACTCCTGAAACCTGGATGGGCCAATGTTCAGGCGAGCCCACCGCCCCCCCAAATCGAAATCTCCTCTGACCGGGCCCCATCCAATCCGATCAGCGATGAGTCTGTAGAGGTATGGGCCATTCAAGTAGTATGTGCCTTTGACCTCATCTCCATTCATTTCATTGAGCATGGAACGATAGTAGATAACACCTCCCCCGCGCATGGTGGACACCGTTGGAGATCCAAGGACCGTGTGGTTTCTCCAGGCCCATGGAGCAAGGGAAACGACGCAAGCGATGGCAATCATTGCAACGCCGAGCAGCCTCTCCCGAGCTTGACCCCTGGGCTGCATTGACAGAAGTATCAGCACTGAAATAATGAATGCAAAAGCGTAAAGAAAGATGCCCTTTGTCAGAATCAACAATCCCACCAACAGCCCCAGCAGCACTTTGATCACCCTGGACTTGTGCGTGATCGATAGCATGCTCAGGTAGGCCACCCAGGCCAGCAGGGCGGCCGCTGGAAGTTCGGTGTAAAGCGTGTCAATCCACAATGGACAATTAAAAAAGAAAACATGGGAAAGAAACACCGACGCCAAGCCGACGGAGGGGCTTTTTGACGCCATTTCCGCAACCAGAAACACAGCCAGAAGGCCCCAGAAAATCCAGAAAAGATTAACGAGTTTGACCGAGTAGGTCAGGCTGCCTTCCAGCAAGTCATGGTATTCGAAATCGCCGAAATATCCATCCAGCATCGTCAGATAAATGGCCGTGACCAATGGTGGTATGGGCTCTCTGAAATTTGTCGGGCTGGGGTTTTCCTCGATCAGGTGAGAAAAAGTGTCATTCTTGTAAAGATTGAAGGCAATAGCCAAATTCTCTGAAGCGTCTCCGCGGATTGGAGTGGTCGATATTCTGTATGCGGACAGACCGGTCAAAATGAGGCAGATTGCAATTGAAGCACTCAACCACCCACCTCGAAAACGGGATGCGGCAGAGCCCTCTGTGGTGGTTGGTTTCCGAATTTCAAACCAAAGATGAATTGCTGCAAAAAGAACCAGGCACGGCAAGAACACGGCAAATACATTGCTGAGTATTTCGCTCCATGCATAGGAGAAGAATTTTTTTTCAATCGGCAGGGTGATGTATGGATCACTGCCATTCACGGTCAACAAAGCTTCCTCTTCGCCCGCGCTTGTCACCGTCAAATCATGAGATGCCGTGTGCGCGAGCTCATCGGTCAGGTTTAACTGCCGATTTTGCCGTTCATTGATCAGGCGGAAATTTCTGATCTTGATTCCAGAACTTCCTTTCGACAGACCCATTCGTATGGCCTTGATGCTGGCCAGGCTGAACACTTGGAAGCGCACCGAGCGCCAGCGATTCGGGTACGTCTTGACGACAATGACATCCTTGCCGCTGAATTGATCACTCCGGACGGTGTGATGGATGGAAACAGCGCCGGATTTCTCTGAAAACAGTTCGAACTGAATGCCCAGGGTGTGGCCAAGAAGGTGGCTGAACAAATAAAAAAGCGATACCACCAGACTCGGAAGTACCGCTTTCAAAAAAAAGGCCCTGATGCGCATTGACATGTTCTGATTATCAGGTCAACCCCGGTACGCCATCGTGGCGGAGCATCCCCTCGTTCGAGCCATGATGCAAAAAAGCGCCTCGAAAGGCGCTTTTTGCAATGTCACTGGCGGAGAGGGCGGGATTCGAACCCGCGGTGGGGATTAGCCCACACACGCTTTCCAGGCGTGCGACTTAAACCGCTCATCCACCTCTCCGCGAAGCCTTGCATTGTAGCAGGCGGCGAGGCCTGTTTTTGGCATCAGGCCGCTTTGCCGGTGCCGATCATCTTCATCGCCGAGCCGATCAGGCCCGCGACCTCGGTCATGTTGCCGGGAATGATGAGGGTGGTGGTGGCGTCCGCGGCGACCTTGCCATAGGCATCGACGGCGCGTTCGGCCACTTTGAGCTGCACCGCCTGCTCACCGCCGGGCTGGCGGATGGCGGTGGCGATGCGTTCGATGGCCTGTGCGGTGGCGTCGGCCACTGCGGTGATGGCCGCGGCCTCGCCCTGGGCGTTGTTGATGGCGGCCTGCTTTTCACCCTCGGAGCGGGCGATGAAGGCCTCGCGCTCGCCGGTCGCGATGTTGATCTGCTCCTGGCGGCGGCCTTCGGAGGCGGCGATCAGGGCCCGCTTCTCGCGCTCGGCGGTGATCTGCGCCTGCATGGCCAGCAGGATTTCCTTGGGCGGTGTGAGGTCCTTGATTTCATAGCGCAGCACCTTCACGCCCCAGTTAAGCGCGGCCTCGTCGATGGCGTGCACCACCTGGGCGTTGATGATGTCACGCTCTTCGAAGGTCTTGTCGAGTTCGAGCTTGCCGATGACCGAGCGCAGCGACGTCTGCGCCAACTGGGTGACGGCGATGATGTAGTTGGACGAGCCGTAGCTGGCGCGCATCGGGTCGGTGACCTGGAAGTACAGGATGCCGTCCACCTGCAGCTGGGTGTTGTCGCGCGTGATGCAGACCTGGCTGGGCACGTCCAGCGGGATTTCCTTCAGGCTGTGCTTGTAGGCCACTTTGTCGACGAAGGGCACGAGGAGGTTCAGGCCGGGCGCCAGGGAAGAGTGGTACTTGCCCAGGCGTTCAACCACCCAGGCGTTCTGCTGGGGCACGACCTTGATCGAGCGGGTGATGAAGATCGCGGCGATGACGAACAGGATGACGGCAATTTCCATGACTTGTCGCTTTGTGAAAAGTTGAGGAGGGGGGGAGGGTAGCGCAGTTGTGCGCGGGTTTGAAGAATGGGCTGCGGCTGCGCCGCCAGCGGCCGCCTCGGCCTCTCAGACCTTTTCCACCAGCAGGCGGTTGCCCACCAGCTCGGCCACCCGGTAGGCGCCCGGCACCGCCGCGTTGCCCGGGCGCTGGATCACGGTCCATTGCGCGCCCCGGTACTTCACCAGGGCGGTGCCGTCGGCCTGCCATTCTTCGATCTGCAGCACCTCGCCCACATCCAGGTTCACGCTGCGCATGGCGCGCACCGATGGGTCGGCCGGGCTGCGCCGCTTGATCAGATACCAGCCCACCACGGCGGCCGACCCGACCACCGCGGCGGTGATCAGCTGGGTCGCGGTTCCGGCGCCGGTGTGGGCCACCAGGGCGGCGGCGACCATGCCCACGGCCAGCATCAGCAGGTAGAACGTGCCCGTGAACAGCTCCAGCGCCACCGTGGAACCGGCCAGCAGCCACCAAAGGGTTGAATCCGACATGAATACCACCGCCCGATCAAAAAGACATGACATCGCCGCAGGCCCGGGCCACGGCGAAACGTTTGTGTAACCAGCGCCACATTCTGCGCCAAAAGGCCGGGCGCCCCAGGGCGCCGCCCCTGTTTTCCGTACACTTCGCGCCTGCCTAGTTTCTTTTGAACCCGAGAGTCGTCCTGCGGCTGGAGATTGCCATGAAATTCCGTTTTCCCATCGTCATCATCGACGAGGACTTCCGCTCCGAGAACACCTCGGGTCTGGGCATTCGCGCGCTGGCGCAGGCGATCGAAACCGAGGGCTTCGAAGTGGTCGGGGTCACCAGCTACGGCGACATGAGCCAGTTCGCCCAGCAGCAGAGCCGGGCCAGCGCGTTCATCCTCTCCATCGACGACGAAGAGTTCAGCCACGGGGACGATCTCGATCCGGTGGTGCTGAACCTGCGCAACTTCATCGAAGAGGTTCGCCGCAAGAACGCCGACGTGCCGATCTACATCTACGGCGAAACCAAGACCAGCCGCCACCTGCCCAACGACATCCTGCGCGAGCTGCACGGCTTCATCCACATGTTCGAGGACACGCCGGAGTTCGTGGCGCGTCACATCATCCGGGAGGCCAAGAGCTACCTCGAAGGCATCCAGCCGCCGTTCTTCAAGGCGCTGCTGGACTACGCCGAGGACGGTTCCTATTCGTGGCACTGCCCGGGGCATTCGGGTGGCGTGGCGTTCCTGAAGAGCCCGGTGGGCCAGATGTTCCACCAGTTCTTCGGCGAAAACATGCTGCGCGCCGACGTCTGCAACGCGGTGGAAGAGCTGGGCCAGCTGCTGGACCACAACGGCGCGATCGGTGCGAGCGAGCGCAACGCAGCGCGCATCTTCAACGCCGACCACTGCTTCTTCGTCACCAACGGCACCAGCACCAGCAACAAGATGGTCTGGCACCACACGGTGGCGCCGGGTGATGTGGTGGTGGTGGACCGCAACTGCCACAAATCCATCCTGCACAGCATCATCATGACGGGCGCGATCCCCGTCTTTCTGAAACCCACGCGCAACCACTACGGCATCATCGGCCCGATCCCGCAGAGCGAATTCGAGATCGATGCGATCAAGGCCAAGATCCGCGCCAACCCGCTGCTCGCGGGTGTCGATGCCGATACCGTGAAGCCGCGCGTGCTCACGCTCACCCAGTCCACCTACGACGGCGTGCTCTACAACACCGAGGCCATCAAGCAGATGCTCGATGGCTACGTGGCCAACCTGCACTTTGACGAGGCCTGGCTGCCGCACGCGGCGTTCCACCCGTTCTACGGCAATTTCCACGCCATGGGCAAGAAGCGGGCGCGCCCGATGGAGTCGGTGGTGTACGCCACGCAGTCCATCCACAAGCTGCTGGCCGGCATCAGCCAGGCCAGCCACGTGCTGGTGCAGGACTCGCAGCACGTCAAGCTCGACCGCCACCTCTTCAACGAGGCCTACCTGATGCACACCAGCACCAGCCCACAGTACGCGATCATCGCCAGCTGCGACGTGGCCGCGGCCATGATGGAGCCGCCCGGGGGCAAGGCGCTGGTCGAAGAGAGCATTTTCGAAGCGCTGGACTTCCGCCGCGCCATGCGCAAGATCGACGCCGAGTTTGGCCAGGACGACTGGTGGTTCCAGGTCTGGGGCCCGGACGATCTGGCCGATGAGGGCATGGGCGAAGCGACCGACTGGGTGCTCAACCCCGACCCGTCGGGCTCGCAGGCCACGGCCAAGGACTGGCACGGCTTCGGCGACATGGCGCCGGGCTTCAACATGCTCGACCCGATCAAGGCCACCATCGTCACGCCGGGCCTGAACCTGGACGGCCGCTTCGAGACCACCGGCATTCCCGCCTCCATCGTCACCAAGTTCCTGGCCGAGCACGGCGTGGTGGTGGAAAAGACCGGGCTCTACAGCTTCTTCATCATGTTCACCATCGGCATCACCAAGGGCCGCTGGAACACCTTGCTGACCGCGCTGCAGCAGTTCAAGGACGACTACGCCAAGAACCAGCCCATGTGGCGCATCCTGCCCGAGTTCTGCCAGAAACATCCGCGCTACGAACAGATGGGGCTGCGCGACCTGTGCCAGCACGTGCACGCGCTGTACGCGCGCTACGACATCGCGCGCCTGACCACCGAGATGTACCTGAGCGACCTCACGCCCGCCATGAAGCCCAGCGACGCCTTCGCGCACATCGCGCACCGCACCACCGAGCGGGTGCCGATCGACGAGCTCGAAGGCCGCATCACCACCAGCCTGGTCACGCCGTACCCGCCCGGCATCCCGCTGCTGATCCCGGGCGAGGTCTTCAACAAGAAGATCGTGGACTACCTGAAGTTCGCGCGCGAGTTCAACACCCAGTGCCCGGGCTTCGAAACCGACATCCACGGCCTGGTGGAGGTGGTGGGCGACGATGGGCGCAAGCACTACTTTGCCGATTGCGTGAAGGCGGGGTAACCTGTGCTTTTCCAACCCGGTTCAGCAAGGAGCACCCATGTTTCCAGAATACCGAGAACTGATCTCAAGGCTCAAGAGCCACGATGTTCACTTCACACGCCTGTTCGACAAACACAATGCACTGGACCAGACCATCCGAAATATGGAAGCGCACATCGAGCCTGCCACGCAGATCCAGATTGAAGCGTTGAAAAAGGAAAAGCTGATGCTCAAGGACCAGATCTACGGTCTGCTGCGTCAGGCCGATTCCTGAGCACCCAAGGCCCTGGCTCAGGGCCGCTGAGCCGCCGCACCGTCCGGCGCGTTCAGATCCAGGCCTTCGCGCACACGCGCAAAACTGGCAAAGCGGGGCAACCCGCTCTCGTGCAGACCCCGAAAACGGTACGTGACCCAGGCGCCCACCGCCGGTGGGTGGCGGCGCTGGGCATCGCTGAACCCGGAGCCCAGGCGGAAGCGCCGACCGTCGGGGGTCTGCACCAGCAAGGCCCCCATGAGACCCGCGTATTTGCCCCGGCCCGGCAGGTGGGCCACGACTTGGGCCTCGGCGTCTTCGTGGGTCTTGAGCTTGAGCAGATCGTCGCTGCGAACGCCGCGGTAGAGCGAATCGCCGCGGTGCAGCATCAAACCCTCGCCCCCGTCGCGCACCACGCGGTCCAGCCGGGCCATCAGGGCCGCGTGGCTGCCCACCCGCTCCTGCGGCACCGCCTGCACCCAGGCTTGGCCCAGTCGCGCCACTTGCTGCCGGTAGGCCTGCAGCCGTTCCGAGAAGGTGCCCGGGTGCGCGGGCAAGTCAAACACCATGAAACGGATCGCGCGCCAGGCCTCGTCGTCGGGTGTCTGCTGCCGCACGGTGGACATCGTCTGCTCGAACCGGCCCCGACCGGCCCAGAGCTCGCCGTCCATGGGCTGGGCCGGCCAGCCCGCGGTGAACCAGGCGGGCGTCTGCACCACTTCGCCACCACGGGTCAGCAGCCGCTGGCCGTCCCAATAGCCCCGCAACCCATCGTATTTTTCACTGACCCAATAGGCGTCGAGCCGCACGCCGGGCCGGTACACCCCGGCCAGCATGAGCGCGGGTTGGTCTTTGGCCGCGGCCCAGCGCGGCGCTGCCAAGGCGGCGCCCAGCAGCGCTAGAAACGGCCGGCGGCGAAGCATCGGGGGGCGAGCGGTGCTCAGGCCACCGGTTCGCTGTCGCGGCTGGCGCCTGCGGTCTGGCTGAAGCCGCCATCCACATAGGTGATCTCGGCCGTGACGCCCGAGGCCAGATCGGACAGGAGGAAGGCGGCCACGTTGCCCACGTCGTCGATGGTGATGTTGCGGCGCAGGGGCGAGGCGGCCGCGACCATGCCCAGCAGCTTGCCGAAGTCCTTGATGCCGCTGGCGGCCAGGGTCTTGATCGGGCCGGCGCTGATGCCGTTGACGCGCATGCCCCGCGGTCCCAGCGATTCGGCCAGGTAGCGCACCGAGGCTTCCAGGCTGGCCTTGGCCAGGCCCATGGTGTTGTAGTGGGGAATGATGCGCAGGGCGCCCAGGTAGCTCAGCGTGAGCAGGGCGGCGCGGTCGTTGAGGTAGGGCAGGGCCGCCTTGGCCATGGCTGGGAAGCTGTAGGCGCTGATGTCGTGGGCGACGCGGAAGTTCTCGCGCGACAGGCCGTCGAGAAAATCACCGGCGATGGCTTCGCGTGGAGCGAAACCGATGCTGTGCACGAAGCCGTCGAACCTGGGCCAGGCCTGCGCCAGATCGGCGAACATCCGGTCGATCTGCGCGTCGTCGCTCACGTCGCAATCGAAAATCAGCTGGGAGTCGAATTCGGCCGCGAACTCGGTGATGCGGTCCTTGAAACGCTCACCCACGTAGCTGAACGCGAGCTCGGCACCTTGCGCGTGGCAGGCTTTGGCGACGCCGTAAGCGATGGAGCGGTTGGACAGCACACCCGTGATCAGCAGTTTCTTGCCAGCGAGAAAACCCATTGCTCAAACTCCAGAGAAATTTCCAGCAGAATTGTCGCATGCGCTTTTTCCGCCTCCGCCTTCGTTCACGCTGGTTCAGCTTGTGCGCGGCCGCCGTGGCGTTGTGGTTCAGCCCGGGCGCCTGGGCGGCACACGGTTATGCCCTGTGGGGTGATTTGAAGTACCCGGATGGGTTCGCGCATTTCGCCTATGTGAATCCGGCCGCACCCAAAGGCGGTGAGCTGCGGCTGGTGAGCAATCTGCGGGTATCGACTTTCGACAAGTACAACCCGTTCACCTTGCGCGGCAATGCGCCGGCCTATCTGTCGGACCTGATGTTCGACACGCTTCTGACCGGCTCGCTGGACGAAACCGGGGCCGGCTACGGCCTGCTGGCCGAAGACGTGAGCGCGGCCAGCGACGGCCTGTCGGTCACCTTCCGCCTGCGGCGCGAGGCCCGTTTCCACAACGGTGACCCGGTGCTGGCCGCCGATGTGAAACACAGCTTTGACACCCTGATGGGGCCATACACCTCGCCCGCCTACAAGACCATCCTTGAGGACGTGGCCGGGCTGGATGTGCTGGACGAGCGCACCGTGCGCTACCGTTTCAAGAAGCCCAACCGCGAACTGCCGCTCACCGTGGGCGGGCTGCCGGTGTTCAGCCGCGCCTGGGGCGATACCAAGGATCCCAAAACCGGTCAACGCAAGACCTTCGACCAGGTGGTGATGGACCTGCCCATCGGCAGTGGCCCCTACAGGATCGGCCCGGTGCAGTTCGGCAAGGACATTACCTACGTGCGCGACCCGGCCTACTGGGCGCGCGACCTGCCGGTGCGTCGGGGCACCGCCAACTTCGACCGCATCACGGTCAAGATCTACAAGGACAACACCGCGCGGCTGGAAGCGCTGAAGGCGGGCGAGTTCGATCTGATGCGCTTCTTCTCGGCCGGCGACTGGGCGCGCCGGGTCAGCGGCAAACGCTTCAACACCGGCGAACTGGTCAAGGCCGAGTTCAACCACCGCCTGCCCATGGGTTTCCAGAGCTATGTGCTCAACACCCGCCGTCCGCTGCTCGCCGACATCCGCGTGCGCGAGGCGCTGGGGCTGGCGATGGACTACGAGTGGATGAACCGCCAGATGTTCTACGGCTCCTACCAGCGGGTGCAGGGTCTGTTCGGCAACACCGACTGTTCGCCCACCGGGGAGCCCGGGCCGGATGAACTGGCGCTCATGCAGCGTTGGCGCGCTCAATTGCCTGCGGCGGCCTTCGGGCCCATGTACACCCCGCCGCGCACCGATGGCGGGCATTCGCTGCGGTCCAACCTGCGCCGCGCCCAGGCGCTGTTGCGTGAGGCGGGCTGGACCGTGCAGGGGGGGCAGCTGCGCAACGCGCAGGGACAGGCCATGGTGCTGGAGTACCTGGACAGCGCCGAAACCGGGGTCCGGGTGGTCATGCCCTGGGCGCGCAACCTCGAAAAGCTCGGCATTCAACTGAAGTTCCGGCCCGTGGATTTCGCGCTGTACCAGCAGCGGCTGCGCGGTTTCGACTTCGACATCATCTCCATCGCCTTCGGCGGCACGCACAACCCCGGCGCCGAATACGCCGACCTGTTCGGTAGCCAGGCCGCAAAAACCGAAGACTCCGGCAACTTCGCCGGCGTGAACAACCCGGCGGTGGACACCCTCATCGCGCGCATGACCAACGCCCGCTCGAAGCCGGAGTTCCTGGCCGCCTGCCGGGCGCTGGACCGCGTCATCAGCCACAGCCACTACCTGATCCCGCAGTGGTCCGCGACCACCCACCGCATGGTCTACAACGCCTGGCGGCTGGAGCGACCGAAAGACATGCCGCCTTACGCCGCCGGGGAAACCTGGGCGATCGATACCTGGTGGAGCAAGCGGTGATCACCCCCGCGCCGCGTTTTGCACGTCACCCCCACGAGGGAGCAACGCCAGCGACCCGG
Organism: Hydrogenophaga taeniospiralis; assembly: GCF_020510445.1. Lineage (NCBI taxonomy): Bacteria > Pseudomonadati > Pseudomonadota > Betaproteobacteria > Burkholderiales > Comamonadaceae > Hydrogenophaga > Hydrogenophaga taeniospiralis. The sequence goes on along the minus strand of NZ_JAHBAG010000001.1, from coordinate 3,421,720 downwards.
CCAGAGCTTGTCGAAGGGCGGTTCCGCGGCGTTCCCGGCGGGCGTGACGCGCTCCGGAAAACTGCTGGTGCAGGCCCGTCATCGGTTACAAACTGACCATGTGGGTCTACATCCTCAAACGCCTCCTGCTCATGATCCCGACGCTGTTCGGGGTCCTGTTGCTCACCTTCGTGGTGATCCAGTTCGTGCCCGGCGGGCCGGTGGACCAGTACCTGGCCGAGGCGCGCACCGGGCGGGGCGGCGGCGCCGAAGGGGGCTCGGTGTACCGCGGCGCCCAGGGCGTGGACCCGCAGCGGCTGGAGCAGATCAAGGCGCTGTACGGCTTTGACAAGCCGGCCCACCAGCGCTTCGTTCAGATGCTGGGGCAGTTCGCGCGGTTTGACCTGGGCACCAGTTTCTTCCAGAACAAGGCGGTGTCGGAACTCATCATCGAAAAGCTGCCGGTGTCGATCAGTCTGGGCCTGTGGACCTTCTTCATCAGCTACCTGGTGGCCGTGCCGCTGGGGGTGGCGAAGGCGGTGCGGGCCGGTTCGCGCTTCGATCTGGTCACCACGCTGCTGGTGCTGGTGGGCTACGCGATCCCCGGTTTTGTGCTGGGTGTGGCGCTGCTGGTGATCTTTGGCGGGCAATTGCAGTGGTTTCCGCTGCGCGGCCTCACCTCGTCCAACTGGGAGGAGCTCAGCTGGGGGGCGCGCATCGTGGACTACCTCTGGCACATCACCCTGCCGGTGACGGCCATGGTGCTGGGCAGTTTCGCGGTCACGGCCATGTTGACCAAGAACGCCTTCCTGGAGGAAATCCGCAAACAGTATGTGGTGACGGCACGCGCCAAGGGCCTGAGCGAGCGCCAGGTGCTGTGGAAGCACATCTTTCGCAACGCGCTCATTCCCATCGTCACCGGCTTTCCGTCGGCCTTCATCGGTGCGTTTTTCGCCGGCTCGCTGCTGATCGAGACCCTGTTCTCGCTGGACGGTCTGGGCCTGCTGAGCTACGAGAGCGTGATCCGGCGCGACTACCCCGTGGTGCTGGGAACGCTGTTCTTCTTCACGCTGATCGGGCTGGTGACCAAGCTGGTTTCCGATCTCTGCTACGTGTGGGTGGACCCGCGCGTCAAGTTTGATTGAGCGAAATGGCCGCCGCTTCCCCCTCCCGCCGCGCCTGGCAGCGCTTCAAACGCAACCGCCTGGGTTACTGGAGTCTGGTGATCTTTTGCGTGCTGGTGGTGGCCAGCCTGTTCGCCGAGCTGTTGTCCAACGACCGGCCGTTGCTCGTGCGCTACGAGGGGCAAACCTACTTTCCCATGGTGCGCGACTATCCGGAAACCGTGTTCGGGGGCGACTTCGAAACCACCACCGATTACCTGGACCCCTTCATTCGCGAACAACTGAGCCGGGGCGACAACTGGGCGCTCTACGCGCCCAACCCCTATGGCCCGAAGACACTCAACTACTTCGCGAAAGAGCCCAACCCCTCATCGCCCACCCGCGACAACCTGTTTGGCACCGACGACCGCGGGCGCGACCTGCTGGCCCAATTGATCTACGGTTTTCGCGTCAGCGTGCTGTTTGGACTGGCACTCACCGCCATCGGTGTGGCGCTGGGGGTGGTCACGGGGGCCATCCAGGGCTTCTTTGGTGGCAAGACCGACCTGGCGTTCCAGCGTTTCATCGAAATCTGGGGCTCCATGCCCGAGCTTTACCTGCTCATCATCTTCTCCGCCGTGTTCGCGCCCAGCCTCAGCCTGTTGCTGATCCTGCTGAGCCTGTTTGGCTGGATGGGTCTGTCGGACTATGTGCGCGCGGAATTCCTGCGCAATCGCCAGCTCGACTACGTGCGGGCCGCCCGTGCCCTGGGCCTGTCGAACTGGCAGATCATCTGGCGCCATGTCTTGCCCAACAGCCTCACGCCGGTCGTGACCTTCTTGCCGTTCCGCATGAGCGCCGCCATCCTGGCGCTCACGTCGCTGGATTTCCTGGGTCTGGGCGTGCCGCCGGGCACGCCGTCGCTGGGCGAGCTGCTCAGCCAGGGCAAGAACAACATCGACGCCTGGTGGATCTCCATGTCCACCTTCGCCGTGCTGGTGATCACGCTGCTGCTGCTGACCTTCATGGGCGACGCGTTGCGCGATGCGCTCGATCCACGCAAGGCCGACCAATGAGCGCCCCCACGCTCCCCGCTGCGCGTGGTTCGCGGCCCCCTGAGGGGGCAGCCCCGCCTTGGGGCGGCCCGGCGGCGGGGCTCGGCCCTGCGCTGCTCGACGTCAAAGGTTTGCGTGTGGCGTTCGGTGGCCAGGAAGTCGTGCACGGCATCGATTTCTCCATCCGGGCCGGCGAAAAGCTGGCCCTGGTGGGAGAGTCCGGCTCGGGCAAGACGGTTTCGGCGCTTTCGCTGCTGCGCCTGGTGCACAACGCCGAGGTCAGCGGCTCGGCGCTGCTGCAAGGGCGCGATCTGCTGCGGATGAGCGAACACCAGTTGCGCGGCGTGCGTGGCGACGAGGTGGCCATCATCTTCCAGGAACCCATGACCGCGCTCAACCCGCTCTACACCGTGGGCGACCAGATCGGCGAGGTGCTGCAGCTCAAGAAGGGCCTCACGCCCAGGCAGGCGCTGGCGGCCACGGTCGAGTTGCTGGCCTCCACCGGCATTCCCGAGCCGGCGCGGCGTGCCAACGCCTTCCCGCACCAACTCAGTGGCGGCCAGCGCCAGCGCGCCATGATCGCCATGGCGCTGGCCAGCAGTCCGAAGCTGCTGCTGGCCGACGAGCCCACCACCGCGCTCGACGTGAGTCTGCGCGGCCAGATCCTCGACCTGCTGGCCGATCTGCAGCGCCAGCACGGCATGGCGGTGTTGCTGATCACCCACGATCTGAATCTGGTGCGTCGGTTCGCCGACCGCGTGGCGGTGATGGAGCGCGGCCATCTGGTGGAGCAGGGGAGCGTGGCCGAGGTGTTCGGCGCGCCGCAGCACGCCTACACCCGCAGGCTGCTGGCCAGCAAACCCGAGCGCGACGTGGCGGCCACGGCCCAGGCAGCGGCGGAGCCGGTGTTGCGGGCGCGGGGGCTGCGGGTGGGGTACCCCGTGCCCTTGCCGGGGGTGCGCGGCTGGTTCAGAAAAGGCGAGTTCGTGGCGGTGCAGGGCGCCGACCTGGACATCGCGCCCGGCCAGACCCTGGGGGTGATCGGTGAATCCGGCTCCGGCAAGTCCACGCTGGCCCTGGCGGTGCTGGGCCTGCTGCCGCACGGCGGCGAGCTGGCCGTGACGGGGCAGGGCTGGCCCGAGGCCTTGCGTGCGGGGCAGGCCCGCGCCCTGCGACAGCGCATCCAGGTGGTGTTCCAGGACCCGTTTTCATCGCTCTCGCCGCGCATGACGATCGAGCAGATCGTGGGGGAGGGTCTGCTGGTGCACCAGCCGCAACTCACTGCCGCCCAGCGGCGGGAGCGGGTGGTGGTCGCGTTGGCCGACGTGGGCCTGGTGGACGATCCGCGCCACGGCAGCGACTGGCTGCAGCGCTACCCGCACGAGTTTTCCGGTGGCCAGCGCCAGCGCCTGGCCATCGCGCGCGCGCTGATCGTGGGGCCGCGCTTGCTGGTGCTCGACGAGCCGACCAGTGCGCTGGATGTGACGGTGCAGAAGCAGGTGCTGGGCCTGCTGCAGCGCCTGCAGCGCGAGCGCGGCCTGAGCTATCTGCTCATCACCCACGATGTGGACGTGATCCGGGCCATGGCGCACGACGTGCTGGTCATGAAGGACGGCCAGGTGGTCGAGCAAGGGCCCGTGCAAACCGTGCTGGAATCGCCCGGGCATTCCTACACCCGCATCCTGGTTCAAGCATCGTCTTGAGAGGGGCCACACTGTGGCCTCTTGACTTTTATCAACCTCAAACGGGGGCCGACCGGCTACAACACGCGGTTTGCCCGGCCCTCCGTCTTCTGGACATCAGCATGAACGACAGGCTATCCCCCCCGGCCACCACCTCGCCAGCCCCCGTCACCCTGCGCTCGCCCCTGCGCTGGCTGGCGCTGGGCTGGGCCGATCTGCGGCGCAACCCGGCACCGGGCCTGATCCACGGCCTGCTGCTGGCGGCCTTCGGCTGGCTGCTGCTGTGGGCCGCGCGCGACCAGTTCTGGTGGCTCGCGGGTGCGTTTTCGGGCTTTCTCATCGTCGCCCCCATCCTGGCCACCGGGCTGTACCACGTCAGCCGGGCCCGCAGCAGCGGTCGCTGCGTGGGCATGGCCGAGGTGGCCCAGCTCTGGCGCTCGGGCGACGGCCGGCTGGTGCGTTTCGGCCTGCTGCTGGGGCTGGCGGGCACCGGCTGGGTGCTCACCTCCGCGGGCCTGATCACACTGTGGTCGCCCGAACCGATCCTGAAACCGGTCGACTTCCTGCGCCACGTGGTGCTGGTGCGCGACATTGGCCTGTTTGAAGTCTGGTTGCTGATGGGCGCGCTGCTGGCGGCTCCGGTCTATGCGTCCAGTGTGGTGGCGCTGCCGATGCTGGTGGACACCTCGGTGCCGGTGAGCATGGCGGTGGCCGAGAGCTGGCGTGCGGTGGCGAACCATCCGGGCCCCATGGCGCTGTGGGCACTGGTGATCGCCGTGCTGGCCGGCATCGGCATGCTCACGGCGCTGCTGGGCCTGATCGTCCTCATCCCGGTGATCGCCCACGCCAGCTGGCACGCCTACTGCGATCTGAGCCAGCGCCCGCCCGCCCCCCAGGCGCCCGCGCCGACCCCGACCTGAATCCCAACACTTTCATCATGGAAACCACCCTTTTTGGCTACACCGAAGGTCAGATCGCCCAATTCGGGCTGACCTTCGGTGTCGGCGCGTTCATTCTGTACATGCTGTTCATCGTGTTGAACCTGGCGCTGGAATCCAAGGCGGGCAAATTCGGAACCTTCATTCTTTTCCTGGTGTTGTCGTTCGGCATGCTGGGTTTCCTGGCCAAAAACATCATCCAATGGGCGCTTGGGATATGAATCCGGCGCCTCGGGGCCTGGCCAGCCGTGTGATCTTGCCAATGGGGGAGTAGACGGGTTACAATCCCGGCTTCACGACCAAATGGGCGGGTTACTACCGGCCCATTTTTTTTGGCCGAACGCTTTTCCCTCCACGCAAACCCTCAGGGCAGACACCACACAAGATGGCTTGGCAAGACACCGTAGAGCAAACCGTCACCGGACTGGGTTACGACCTGGTGGACCTCGAACGCTCCGCCAGTGGTTTGCTGCGGGTCACCATCGACTGGCCATGGCAGGCCCCGCAAGACGGGCAGGAAGCGCCGGTTGAGCGTTTCGTGACGGTGGAAGATTGCGAGAAAATCACCCGCCAGCTGCAGTACCTGCTGGAGGTTGAGGGGCTGGAGTACCGGAGGCTGGAAGTGGGGTCGCCGGGCATTGACCGGCCGCTCAAGCGCGAGATCGATTACGTCCGCTTCGTTGGCCACGTGGTGGACATCACCCTGAGAGCGCCGATCGGTGCCACGGGAACGGACGTTTCGGCCAATCGGAAAAAATTTCGCGGCACGCTGGAGCGCGCCGCCGATGGGGTGCAGTGGCAGGTGGTCTGGAGCGATGCGCCAGAACCCAAGCCCGGGCAGCGCGTGAGCAAGAAGCGCGTGCCGCCGCCCCTGCAGGCGCTGACCTTTGCGCTGGACGATGTCCAGCAGGCACGGTTGGCGCCCATTGTGAATTTCAAGGGCCGGCAGGCCCCAGGTGCGGCGGAGCCCCATTGAATGGCGCACGCAGCGTGGAAATGCATGGAAGCAACTGTTTTGAATTTGAAAACGATATCCGGAAAGGTGGGCGAGTGATATGAACCGCGAAATGTTGATGCTGATCGATGCCATCTCGCGCGAGAAAAACGTCGAACGCGACGTGGTGCTGGGCGCCGTGGAACTGGCGCTGGCCTCGGCCACCAAGAAACTCTACAAAGGCGATGTGGACATCCGTGTCGCGATGGACCCGGACACCGGCGCCTACGAGACCTTCCGTCGCTGGCTCGTCGTGCCCGATGAGGCCGGTCTGCAGAACCCGGACGCCGAAGAGCTGCTGACCGATGCGCGCGACGAGATCGCCGACATCGAAGAGGGTGACTACATCGAAAAGCCGGTCGAGAGCGTGCCGATCGGCCGTATCGGCGCCATGGCCGCCAAGCAGGTGATCCTGCAGAAGATCCGCGATGCCGAGCGCGAGATGCTGCTCAACGACTTCATGTCGCGCGGCGACAAGATTTTCGTCGGCACCGTCAAGCGCATGGACAAGGGCGACCTGATCGTCGAAAGCGGCCGTGTCGAAGGGCGTCTGAAGCGCGGCGAGATGATTCCCAAGGAAAATTTCCGCACCGGGGACCGCGTGCGCGCCATGATCATGGAGGTCGACCTCACCCTGCGTGGCGCGCCGATCCTGCTCTCGCGCTCGGCGCCCGAGTTCATGATCGAACTGTTCCGCCAGGAAGTGCCCGAGATCGAACAGGGCCTGCTCGAGATCAAGACCTGCGCCCGCGACCCCGGTTCGCGCGCCAAGATCGCGGTGCACACCAACGACAAGCGCATTGACCCCATTGGCACCTGCGTGGGTGTGCGGGGTTCTCGCGTCAATGGCGTGACCAACGAACTCGCCGGCGAGCGCGTGGACATCGTGCTCTGGAGCGAAGACCCGGCCCAGTTCGTCATCGGCGCCCTGGCGCCGGCCAATGTGCAGTCCATCGTGGTCGACGAAGAGCGCCACGCCATGGACGTGGTGGTGGACGAGGAAAACCTCGCCATCGCCATTGGCCGCGGCGGCCAGAACGTGCGCCTGGCGTCCGAGCTGACCGGCTGGCGCATCAACATCATGACGGCCGACGAGTCGGCCCAGAAGCAGGCCGAAGAGGCCGACGGCATCCGCAAGATTTTCATGGCCAAGCTGGACGTGGACCAGGAAATCGCCGACATCCTGATCGAGGAAGGCTTCACCAGCCTCGAAGAAGTGGCCTACGTGCCGCTGCAGGAAATGCTGGAGATCGAGTCCTTTGACGAGGACACGGTCAACGAGCTGCGCACCCGCGCCAAGGATGCCCTGCTGACCATGGAAATTGCCCGGGAAGAAAGCGTCGAGGAAGTCTCGCAGGACCTGCGCGACCTCGAAGGCGTGACCCCCGAGCTGATCGGCAAACTCGCCGATGCGGGCATCCACACCCGCGACGAACTGGCCGACCTGGCCACCGACGAGTTGACCGACATCACCGCACAGACGCCTGAAGAGGCCACCGCGCTGATCATGCTGGCCCGCGCGCACTGGTTCACCGGTGACGAAGCGCAATCCACGAATTGACCAGCGGAGGCCCCAGCGGAGAAAAGAACCTATGACAAGTACCACCGTCGCCGAATTGGCTGCCGAGCTGAACAAGCCCACCTCCGTTTTGCTGGAGCAACTCTCCGCATCCGGGGTTCCCAAGACGTCCGGGACCGATCCGGTCACCGAATCCGACAAGCAGATGTTGCTGGGCCACCTCAAGGCCAGCCATGGCACGGGCGGCGGTGAGCGCAAGAAGATCACCCTCGTCAAGAAATCGACCTCTGAAATCAAGCAGGCCGATGCCACCGGACGTGCCCGCACGATCCAGGTGGAGGTGCGCAAGAAGCGCACTTTCATCAAGCGCGATGACGAGATCGCTGCCGCGCCCGAACCGGTCGCGGAGCCGGTCGCTCCTGCACCGGTGGTGGATTCGGAAGAGCTGACCCGGCGCGAGGAAGACGCTCGCCGGCAGGCCGAGTTGCTGCGCCGTCAGGAAGAAGAGTTGACCCAGAAGCGCATGGAGCGCGAAGCCGAAGAGGCCCGCCAGGCCGAGGCCGAACGGGCCCGCGCTGCGGCTGAGGCCGAGGCAGCGCAAGCGGCGGCCCTGGCCGCCGCGGCACAGCCGGAAGAAGCCGTCGTCAGCGACGAGGCTGCGCAAGCCGAACGCGCGGCCAAGCAGACCCAGGCCAAGACCGCTTCGCTGGAGCGCGAATCGGCCGCCCGTGTGCTGGCCGACAAAAACGCCGAGGCCAAGAAGACCGAGGACCTGCGCGCCCAGGATCTGCTGGAGCGTCGCCGCAAGGCCGAGGCCGAAGCCGCGAACATCCGCGCCATGATGGCCGCCCCGGCCAAGACCCTGGTGGCCAAGAAGCCCGAGCCGACGCCCGACCCCAAGGCGGGCATCAAAGGCACCTTGCACAAGCCCGCCGGGACGCCCGGCAAGCCCGCTCCCGCAGCGGCCGGCGCGGTGGCTGCGCCGGGCGCGGCCGGGAAGAAGGAAGTCAAGTCCGAGAACCTGTCCTCCACCTGGAAGGACGATGCGGCCAAGAAGAAAGAGATCAAGACCCGCGGCGACACCAGCGCCGGCCGCTCCAACTGGCGCGGTGGTCCGCGCGGTGGCAGTGGCCGTCGCAACGACCGCGATAGCCGTGATGCAGGCCAGAGCAGTTTCGTGGCGCCGACCGAGTTCAAGGTGATCGAAGTGCACGTGCCGGAAACCATCACGGTGGCCGAGCTGGCGCACAAGATGAGTCTGAAGTCGTCCGAGGTCATCAAGCAGTTGATGAAGCTCGGCCAGATGGTCACCATCAACCAGCCGCTGGACCAGGACACCGCCATGATCGTGGTGGAAGAGCTGGGCCACAAGGCCGTCGTGGCCGCGCTGGACGACCCGGAAGCCTTCACCGACGAGGACGCCTCCCAACACGAAGCCGAGTCGCTGCCGCGGGCACCGGTCGTCACTGTCATGGGTCACGTCGATCACGGCAAGACCTCGCTGCTGGACTACATCCGCCGCGCCAAAGTGGCCGCGGGCGAAGCCGGCGGCATCACGCAGCACATCGGTGCCTACCACGTGGAAACCCCGCGCGGCGTGATCTCGTTCCTCGACACCCCGGGTCACGAGGCGTTCACCGCCATGCGGGCCCGCGGTGCACAGGCCACCGACATCGTGATTCTGGTGTGTGCGGCCGACGACGGCGTCATGCCGCAGACCAAGGAAGCCATCAAGCACGCGAAAGCGGCGGGTGTGCCGATGGTGGTTGCGTTGACCAAGATCGACAAGCCTGGCATCAACCTGGAGAAGGTGCGCTCGGAACTGGTGTCCGAAGAGGTCGTGCCCGAAGAGTTCGGTGGTGACGTGCCTTTCGTGGGCGTGTCGGCCAAGACCGGCGAGGGCGTGGACGCGTTGCTCGAACAGGTGCTGCTGCAGGCCGAAGTGCTGGAGCTCAAAGCGCCGGTGGACGCCATGGCCAAGGGTCTGGTGATCGAAGCACGTCTGGACAAAGGACGCGGCGCGGTGGCCACGGTGCTGGTGCAGAGCGGCACGCTCAAGACCGGCGACGTGATCCTGGTCGGTCAGACCTCGGGCCGCGTGCGCGCCATGCTCGACGAGAACGGCAAGACCATCAAGTCCGCCGGCCCGTCCATCCCGGTGGAAATCCAGGGTCTGTCCGAAGTGCCTCAGGCCGGCGACGATTTCATGGTGATGACCGACGAGCGCCGTGCGCGCGAGATCGCCACCTACCGTGCCGGCAAGTTCCGCAACACCAAGCTGGCCAAACAACAGGCGGCCAAGCTGGAAAACATGTTCACCGACATGTCCGCCGGCGAAGTCAAGGTGCTGCCGATCATCGTCAAGGCCGACGTGCAGGGTTCGCAGGAAGCGCTGGGCGCCTCGCTGCTCAAGCTCTCGACCGACGAGGTCAAGGTGCAGCTGGTGTTCTCGGGCGTCGGCGGCATCAGCGAATCCGACGTCAACCTGGCCATCGCCTCCAAGGCGGTGATCATCGGCTTCAACGTGCGCGCCGACGTGGGCGCACGCAAGCTGGCCGAGGGCAACGACGTTGACCTGCGCTACTACAACATCATCTACGACGCCGTGGACGAGTTGAAGGCGGCCATGTCGGGCATGCTGGCGCCGGAGAAGCGCGAAGAGGTCATCGGCTCGGCCGAGATCCGCACCGTGTTCGTGGCCTCCAAGATCGGTACCGTGGCCGGCTGTATGGTCACCTCGGGCATGGTCACCCGCAACGCCCACTTCCGCCTGCTGCGCGACAACGTGGTGGTCTACACCGGCGAGATCGACACCCTCAAGCGCCTCAAGGACGACGTGCGCGAAGTCAAGGAAGGCTTCGAGTGCGGTATCAAGCTCAAGAACTACAACGACATCCGCGAGGGTGATCAGCTGGAGTTCTTCGAAGTCAAAGAAGTGGCCCGCACGCTTTGATGCCTGGAGCACAAGACACCATGCGCCCGTCCAAAGGTTTCTGGCCAGAGTACAAGGGGCTGATGCTGTTCATCGGCTTCATGCTCGTGTTCCGCTCGGCCGTGGCCGACTGGAACTACGTGCCGTCCTCGTCCATGAACCCCACCTTGGTGGCGGGCGATCGTGTCGTGGTGAACAAGCTGGCCTACAGCCTGCGCGTGCCCTTCACACTGGCCCACATCACCCGCTGGGCCGAACCCAAGGCGGGCGATGTGATCACGTTCGACTCACCCGCCGATGGTCTGAACCTGATCAAACGCGTGGTGGCGGTCGGCGGTGACACGGTCGAGATGGTCGACAACACCCTGATCGTCAACGGCCACGCGCAACAGCGGTCGTTGCTGGACAGCGCCCGCACCGTGCCCACCGAACAGGGGCCGCTGTCGGTCGAGGTCTGGCTTGAAAGCCTCGGCCAGCGCCGGCACGAGACCGCGCTGATTCCGTCGCTCAACCATTTCCGCGCGTTTGGCCCGGTACAGGTGCCCGAAGGGCATGTGCTGGTGCTGGGCGACAGCCGCGACAACAGCCGGGACTCGCGTTTCATCGGGTTCATCGACGTCCACCGCGTCACGGGCCGCGCCGAGCGCGTGGCCCTGTCGCACAATCCGCAGCGCTTCTATGTGCCCCGCGCTCAGCGCTGGTGGTTGCTGCTGGAAAGCGGAGTCTGAAGACCATGGCCGTCAAGAAATCTTCCACACCCAACCGCGGCTTCCGCGTGGCCGACCAGATCCAGCGCGATCTGTCCGAGCTGATCGCGCGCGAGCTCAAGGACCCGCGGGTGGGCATGGTCACGATCAACGCGGTCGAGGTCACGCCCGACTACGCGCACGCCAAGGTGTTTTTCAGCCTGCTCACCGGCGATCCGGCCGAAACCCTGCAGGGCCTGAACACCGCGGCCGGTTTTCTGCGCAGTGGCCTGTTCAAACGCCTGCACATCCACACCGTGCCCACGCTGCACTTCGTGTTCGACCGCACCACCGAGCGCGCGGCCGACATGAACGCCCTGATTTCCAAGGCGGTGGCCTCTCGTTCCAAAGACGGAGATTGACCATGCAGCGCCAAAGCACCAGGGTGCAACGGCGCCCTGTGCATGGGGTGCTGTTGCTCGATAAACCGCTGGGTCTTTCCAGCAATCAGGCGCTGCAGAAGGCCAAATGGCTGCTGCGCGCCGAAAAAGCTGGCCACACCGGCACACTGGACCCACTGGCCACCGGCGTGTTGCCCCTGTGTTTCGGTGCCGCCACCAAGTTCAGTCAGCTCCATCTGGATGCCGACAAGACCTACGAGACCACCGTGCGGCTGGGCGTGAAAACCCGCACCGGGGACGCCGAAGGCGATGTGATCGAGACCCGGCCCGTGACCTGCAGCGTGGGCCAAGTGGTCGAGGTGCTGGACCGTTTCACCGGCCCGATCGAGCAGGTGCCGCCCATGCACAGCGCTCTGAAGAAAGACGGCAAGCCGCTCTACGAATACGCCCGCGATGGCGAGACGGTCGAGCGCGAGGCACGCCATGTGGTGATCCACGAACTGGAGTTGCTCGACATGCAACTCCACGGCGATGCCCCCCAGCTGCGGCTGCGCGTGCGCTGCAGCAAGGGCACCTACATCCGCACGCTGGGCGAAGACATCGGCGAAGCGCTGGGCTGTGGCGGGCACCTCATCATGTTGCGCCGTACCGCCACCGGCCCGTTTGACGAATCACGGTGCACCACGCTCGAAGCGTTGGAGGCTGACAACGAGGCGCAACGCATGGCCCGGCTCTTGCCTGTGGACATCCTGCTGGGCGGGCACACGCCGGTGGCGCTCGATGCAGAAGGCGCCGGACGCTTTCTCAGTGGCGTTCGCCGCCGCGGCCACTGGCCCGATCAGGAGCAGGTGGCCGTGTTCGGCCCAGGGCCCGGCGCCGAACCCCGCGAAAACGAACCATCGCCCAGGCCAGTCCTGCTGGGCAGTGGCCACACCCAAGGTGGTGAACTGATCCCGGGGCGGCTGCTGAGCCCCATCGAAATACAGCAAATCCTGGAAACCGCAACATGAGCAAACAAATCCGCAACATCGCCATCATCGCCCACGTTGACCATGGAAAAACCACCATGGTTGACCAGTTGCTGCGCCAGTCCGGCACCTTCGCCGAGCACGAAAAAGTGGTCGACACCGTGATGGACAACAACGCCATCGAACGCGAGCGCGGCATCACCATCCTGGCCAAGAACTGCGCGGTCAGCTGGCAGGACACCCACATCAACATCGTCGACACCCCCGGCCACGCGGACTTCGGTGGTGAAGTGGAGCGCGCGCTGTCCATGGTGGACGGCGTGGTGCTGCTGATCGACGCCCAGGAAGGCCCGATGCCGCAGACCCGCTTCGTCACCAAGAAGGCGCTGGCCCTGGGCCTCAAGCCCATCGTGGTGGTCAACAAGGTGGACAAGCCCGGCGCCAACCCCGACAAGGTCATCAACGCCGCCTTCGACCTGTTCGACAAGCTCGGCGCGAACGACGAACAGCTGGACTTCCCCGTGGTCTACGCCTCCGGTATCAACGGCTGGACCTCGCTGGAAGAGGGCGCGCCCGGTGAACAGTGGGGCCCGGACATGTCGGCCCTGTTCAACACCGTGCTCAAGCACGTGCCGGCCCAGCAGGGCGACCCGGCGGCACCGCTGCAACTGCAGATTTCCGCGCTCGACTTCTCGACCTTCGTGGGCCGCATCGGCGTGGGCCGCATCAGCGCGGGCACCATCAAGCCTTCGATGGACGTGCTGGTCATGGAAGGTCCGGACGGCAAGTCTTTCAAGGGCCGTGTCAACCAGGTGCTCACGTTCCAGGGGCTGGACCGTGTGCAGGTGACCGAAGCCGGTCCGGGCGACATCGTGCTGATCAACGGCATTCCCGACATCGGCATCGGCGTGACCGTGACCGACCCGCTCAACCCCGCACCGCTGCCCATGCTCAAGGTCGACGAGCCGACGCTGACCATGAACTTCTGCGTCAACACCAGCCCGCTGGCCGGCCGCGAAGGCAAGTACGTCACCAGCCGCCAGATCTGGGACCGTCTGCAAAAGGAACTGCAGCACAACGTCGCGCTGCGGGTGAAGGAAACCGACGAAGACGGCATCTTCGAAGTGATGGGCCGTGGTGAACTGCACCTGACCATCCTGCTGGAAAACATGCGCCGCGAGGGCTATGAGCTGGCCGTGTCCAAGCCGCGTGTGGTGTTCCGGGACGTGGATGGCGTGCGCTATGAGCCTATCGAGCTGGTGACGGCCGACATCGAAGAGCAGCACCAGGGTGGCGTGATGCAGGCCCTGGGCGAGCGCAAGGGTGAGCTGGTGAACATGGAACCCGATGGCCGCGGCCGCGTGCGCCTGGAGTACCGCATTCCGGCGCGTGGCCTGATCGGTTTCACCAACGAGTTCCTGAACCTGACCCGTGGTTCGGGCCTGATCTCCAACATCTTCGACAGCTACGAGCCGCACAAGGGCGACATCGCCAGCCGCAAGAACGGCGTGCTGATCTCCATGGACGACGGTGAAATCTTCACCTACGCCCTGGGCAAGCTGGACGACCGCGGCCGCATGTTCGTCAAGGCCGGTGATCCGGTGTACGAAGGCATGATCGTCGGCATCCACAGCCGTGACAACGACTTGGTGGTCAACGCCACACGCACCAAGCAACTGACCAACTTCCGTGTCTCCGGCAAGGAAGATGCCATCAAGATCACGCCCCCGATCGATCTGAACCTGGAATACGGTGTGGAATTCATCGAGGACGACGAACTGGTGGAGATCACGCCCAAGTCCGTGCGTCTGCGCAAGCGCCACCTGAAAGAGCAGGACCGCAAGCGCGCCAGCCGCGACTGAGCTCCACGCTTCACCACCGGGCGGAAACGCCTGGTGGGGTGACGGGCCCCTTGCGCAACACCCACCATGCCCTTCAAGGCCCTGAACCGACTGACCCACACCCAGGCGGTTTTCCTCATGCTGGCGGTGACCCTCATGTGGTCCATCGCCGGCGTGGTTTCGCGCCAGCTGGAATCGGCCGCGCGTTTTGAAGTGACGTTCTGGCGCAGCGCTTTCACCGCACTTTCGCTGCTGGTGATCCTGCCGGTCTGGCGCCACATGGACCGCAGCCAGGGCCTGCTGCCACCGGAGCGCACCGACACCGGGCCGTGGCGCCTCTGGCTCAAGCGCCACTGGGGCCTGATTCCGGAATCCAGGTCCTTCTGGATTTCCGGCGTGTGCTGGAGCGTGATGTTCACCGCCTTCATGCTCGCGCTGACCTTCACCAGCGTGGCCAACGTGCTGGTGATCATGTCGGTGGGGCCGCTGTTCACCGCCCTGTTGGCGCGCGTCTTCATCGGCCATCGCTTGGCAACACGCACCTGGCTGGCCATCGTGGCGGCCGGCGCGGGCATCGCCTACATGTATGGCAGCCAGTTCGTCGCGGCCGTGACCCACCCCGAGATCGATACCGGCGGGCTGCTGCTGGGCTCGCTGTTTTCGCTCTGCGTGCCCGTGGCCGGCGCGATCAACTGGACGGTGGTGCAACGTGGCCAGACCCATGGCGAAAAGATCGACCTGGTGCCCTCGGTGCTGCTGGGCGCGGTGATCTCGTCGCTGCTCACCTGGCCGCTGGCCATGCCTTTCACTGCCACCGGCAGCGACGTGGCCTGGCTGGCCCTGCTGGGCCTGGTGCAATTGGCCATCCCCTGCGCACTGTCGGTGGTCTGTGCCCGTGTGCTCAAGGCGCCCGAGGTGTCGCTGCTGGCCCTGCTCGAAGTCATCTTCGGTATCCTCTGGGCCTGGATCGGGGCCGGCGAAGTGCCGGGCGACGAGGTGCTGCTGGGCGGCAGCCTGGTCATCGGCGCCCTGGTGCTCAACGAGCTGCTGGGCTGGCGCGCGCGCGCGGGCTCGCCACGTATCCAGACGGTCGACAAACCGCCACAATGAACGCCACCTCCGGAAACACGAAGATGACCGCATCCACCGCCGAAACCCACGTCGTCACCGAGATCCAGGGCCGGGTGGGCTGCATCACGCTGAACCGGCCCAGGGCGCTCAACGCCCTGTCGCTGGAGATGATCCGCACCATCACCCAGGCGCTGCGGGCGTGGAAAGACGATGGCATGGTGCTGGCCGTTGTGGTGCGTGGCGTCAACAAGGAAGGCCCGTTCGGTGCCTTCTGCGCGGGGGGCGACATCCGCTTCTTCCACCAGGCCGCGCTGGCCGGTGACCCGGCGCTGGAAGACTTCTTCACCGAAGAGTACGCGCTCAACCACCTGATCCACACCTACCCCAAACCCTACATCGCGCTCATGGACGGCATCGTCATGGGCGGGGGCATGGGCATCAGCCAGGGGGCAAGCCTGCGCATCGTCACCGAGCGCAGCAAGCTCGCCATGCCCGAAACCAACATCGGCCTGTTCCCCGACGTGGGGGGCGGCTACTTCCTGAGCCGTTGCCCGGGTCGTCTGGGCGAATACCTCGCGCTCACGGGCCATGTGCTGGGCGCGCGCGATGCCATGGCCGCGGGGCTGGCCGACGGCTTCATCGACTCTGGCCGTTTGCCCGGCCTGTGGGCCTCACTGGCGCAAACACCGTTCGAAAACGGCGCTTCGGTGGAGCGCTGGTGCGCCAACCACCTGAACACCACGGTCACCCCGGGGGCCTGGCCCATGCAGGAAGTGGATCGCGTGTTTGGCCTGCCCGACATGGTGCAAATCATCGCCACGCTGGACGCCACCGACAGCGACTGGGCGCGCGCCACCGCCGCTACCCTGCGCCAGCGTTCACCGCTCATGCTGCACGTGGTGCTGGAGCAGGTGCGCCGCGCGCGCGCCATGGGCCTGGCCGACGACCTGCGCATGGAGCGGGACATGGTGCATCGCTGCTTCCATCTGCGCCCCGCCGCGCAGAGCGAGACGGTGGAGGGCATCCGTGCGCTGGCGGTGGACAAGGACAACACCCCGCGCTGGAACCCGCCGCGCATCGAAGACGTGACGCCCGCGCAGGTGGCCGCGTTCTTTGAGAGCCCCTGGGCGGCCGACGCACACCCCTTGCGCCAGCTGGGCTGACCCTGACCCTTCAGAGCTGGCCGTGAACCACCCGGGCCAGCGCCAGCAGGGCTTCGCGGGGCAGGGGGCCCGCCAGGGCGTAGCCAAAGCCCTGATCCACCCAGTAAAAGCGCGGCACCGGGCCATCGTCGGTGAAGCGAAACGCGGTTTCGCCCCCTGCCGTGCCGTTCGGACCGGTGTCCAGCGCGCCCAGGTACAAGGTCAGGCGGACACCGCTGGCGTCCTGGTACATGAACTGGGCGCGCGCGCCGGTGTCGCCCGGCAGCAGGCGGCCCCCCATCAGCTGGTAGCCCTGCGCGCTCAGATCCGGCACCGCCAGCGGTTTGCCCAGTCGTTTGGAGAGCCATTGCACCAGATGCGCCTGCTCGCTCGCGGCAACCTCCACGGGGTGGCGGACCTCGGGTGAATACACCACATGGGCCACGGCCGCCTGCTGCGCAAACGCCAGGCTCCGTTGCCCCACCACGCTGGGCGTGCCCGCCCGACCCGGCCATTCGCCATGGCTCAGCCAACCCAGGCCGAAGGCCACCACCACACTGGCGGCCATGCCGCCCCAGCGCCACCAGTCGTTGGCCTGGCGGCGAGCGGCGGCGGCGCGCAGCAGCACGTCGCGCATCGGCTGGGGCACCGGCGCCTCCAGCAGGGGAGCATGCAGTGCCCGCAGGGCTTCGCGCTGCGCGCGCCAGTCGGCGAGCCGGCGGCTGGCCTCGGGCTGCTGCAAGAGCCGGGCTTCGATGGCCTGGCGATCTGCGGGCGGCAGGTGGCCGTCGATGAGGGCGTGCAGCTCATCGTCGGTCACGGGGGCGGCAACGGGAGGTGGCGTATCGGGTTTCATGGGTTCACTCATCCGGCAAATTCATTTCAGCCGGCGCAGCGGCACCGGCTCGGCGGCGCGTTGCAGACCTGCTGCGGCCGGTGCGCCATCCATCAGGGCCTGCAGCCGGTGGCGGGCCCGCGACAGCCGGGACATCACCGTGCCCTCCGGCACGCCCGTGATTTTGGCCACGGTCTTGTACGACAGGTCTTCCAGCGTCACCAGCAACAGCACCTCGCGTTGTTCCTCCGGCAGCAGCAGCAGGCAGCGCTGCAGATCGAGCGCGGTGTCGGTGGGCAGGGTGGGTGCGATCAGCTCGACTTCGCTGTCGTCCACATCCACCTCGCGTCCGGCGGCGCTCTGGCGCCGGACGCGCTGCAACTGGTTCATGTACAGGTTGTGCATCAGGGTGAACAGCCAGGCGCGCAGATCCGTGCCTTCGCGCCACAGGCGTTGTTTCGTGCAGGCCCGCTCCAGCGTGTCCTGCACCAGATCGTCGGCCGCCCAGGCATCGCCCGTCAGCGCCCGCGCGTAACGCCGAAGGCTGGGAATTTCGCTCAGGAGCTCGTTCGGATTCATGCGCGGGGCGGGGAAGGGCGGAACTCAGGGCTTGGCCGCGTGCCAGACCTTGTTGACGCCGTCGCCGGTGGCGTCGCCGGGTTTGCTGTCCTTGACCCAGTAATACAGCGGTTTGCCTTTGACAGCCCATTGCTTCTTGCCGTCGTCGCGCGTGATCACGGTGAAGTCGCCGCTGGGCTGCTCGCCGTCGGCCGCCATGAGCGGCGGCCAGTTGGTGGCGCAGGGGCCGTTGCAGACGGACTTGCCGCTGCCGGCCACATCGTTGTCGAAGGTGTAGAGCGTCATCTGGTTGGGGCCGACCAGCATGCCGTTCATCACTTTGGCCGGCACTTCGGCGTAAGCGGATGCGGTGGCGCCCAGCAGGGCGAGGGTCAGGGTGGCGAGCGCGGGGAACTTCATGGAAACCTCCAGTGGGGATGTTGCGGAACGCAGCACAGGGCTGCACTCTCACAAACATCCGGGAGACCCGGTTTATTCCCGGTGCTCGCAAAAAAATCTAGCGGTGGCGCGACTTCATCACCCGCTCCACCTCGCGCTTGCCTTCGCGCTCCTTGATGGTGTCGCGCTTGTCGTGTTCGGCCTTGCCCTTGGCCAATGCCAGCTCGCATTTCACTTTGCCGTTTTTCCAGTGCAGGTTCAGCGGCACTAGGGTGTAGCCCTTTTGCTCGATCTTGCCGATGAGGCGGCGGATCTGGTCCTTGTGCAACAGCAGCTTCTTGGTGCGCACCGCGTCCGGGCTGATGTGGGTGGAAGCGGTGTTGAGCGGGTTGATCTGGCAACCGATCAGAAACAGCTCGCCAGCCCGGATCACCACGTATCCGTCGGTGAGCTGCACCTTGCCTTCGCGCAGGGCCTTGACCTCCCAGCCTTCGAGCACCACCCCGGCCTCGAAGCGCTCTTCGATCGCGTAGTTGTAGAACGCTTTTTTGTTGTCGGCGATGCGGGTGTCGACACCCTTGGCGGGCGCGGTCTTGCTGGGTTTGGTGGCCATGGGGTTTCAGTTGCGGCCGTTTCAGGCCAATACAATGGCAGCGAACACGCTGCGCGGGCGCCTTGCCGAATCTGGCAGATGGCCCTGAATGCACGCCGATTGTATGAAAACGATTCAAAAGTCAGTTTTGCTTTGGCACAGCGCGCACGAGATGTTCGCACTGGTGACCGATGTGCACCATTACCCGCAGTTCCTGCCCTGGTGCGATCACAGCGAAGTGATCGAGCGCGATGCGGGTGGCATGGTGGCCCGTGTGGGCATGGCGCTCAGTGGCCTGCGTCACAGCTTCACCACCCGCAACACCCATGTGGACGATCGCCAGGTGCTCATGGAGCTGGTGGACGGGCCGTTTTCACACCTGGAAGGTTGCTGGGATTTCACCCCGCTGGGTGATGGCAGTCAGCGGGCCTGCAAAGTGGAGTTTCGTTTGACCTATGGCTTTTCCAGCCAGACCCTGGCAACCCTCGTGGGGCCGATTTTCGACAAGATCGCCGGCAATCTGGTGGACGCCTTCGTCAAACGCGCCGACCAGGTCTATGGTGCTGGCTGAGGGCACGGCATGAACATCACCCTGATGTATGCCAGCGCCGCGCGCGAGGTGCACGAGCAGGCACTGTCGGTGGACCAAGCCTGCACCCTGTGGCAGGCACTGGAGCAGGCGGGCTGGCTGCAGCGCTTTCCGGAGATCGGTGAGGAGGGCTTGGCCACCGGTATCTGGAACCACAAAGCCGGCCCCGACACCGTGTTGCGTGAAGGGGACCGGGTGGAGGTCTACCGGCTGCTGCGGGTGGACCCCAAGGTGGCACGCCGGGAGCGCTTCGTGGGGCAGGGCGCACGCGGCGCCGGTCTGTTTGCCCGCAGGCGTCCGGGCTCGAAGGCGGGCTACTGAGTCAAGTCGGACGCAGCCCGCGAAACACCCTCACTTGGGTGCTGGGAGCGGGCCGCAGTCGGATCGCACGATGGCGTCGAGGCGCTTGCTTTCGGCCGCCCGAGCGTTGTCGTCCATGATTTCGCGCTCACCCTTGGCGTTCATCGTGGCCATGCGCACACCCGAGTCGAGTGTGGTTTTGGCGCGCTTGGCGCGTTCGCAGTTTTCGGCACGGGCCTTGGCCAGTTTTGCCGCTTCGGCTTTCTTCTTGGCCTGCTCGGCTTCTTCGGCCTGCTTCTTTTTGGCTTCCAGTTCGTCGTCTCGGCCACTCAATTTGGGAGCGGTGGTGGGGGCGGCGGGCGCTGCGTCGGCAGCAGGCGCGGTCTCTGAGGTGGGCGCAGGCGCGGTTCGGGCGCCCGGACTCTTCAGAATGTTCTTGTCCGGCACACCCGCTGGCGGCGGTGTGTCGCTGAATACGCGGTTGCCGGAGTTGTCGATCCACTGCCATTGCGCCAGAACACTGCCGCAGCCGAGCAATGCCACGGCAGCAACGGACCATGCGCGTTTGAATGTTGGGGAGGGTGTGCGGTGAGCCATGGCCGCAGTTTAACGGCCTCGCCGTGCAAACGGCTTGACACGCCGCCAAGCGACGTCAACAAGTGGCGGTTCGGGTCGTTTTTTGTCACCCCCATACCTGTTTTTTGACACCCTGGTCCTGAATGTGCTTGGTTCGGCGGCGGATACAATGGCGCTTTTGGAGCTTTACCCCATGCGCCTACTCGGCAAAGCGCTCACCTTCGACGACGTGTTGCTGGTGCCAGCGTACTCCCAGGTCCTGCCCAAGGACACCTCGCTCGCCACCCAGTTCTCCCGCAACATCAAGCTGAACCTGCCCCTGGTTTCCGCGGCCATGGACACCGTCACGGAAGCGCGACTGGCGATCGCGATTGCCCAGGAGGGCGGCATCGGCATCATCCACAAGAACCTCACCCCGCAGGAGCAGGCCGCCCACGTGGCCAAGGTGAAGCGTTACGAGTCGGGTGTGCTGCGCGATCCGGTGGTGATCTCGCCACAGACCACGGTGCACCAGGTCATGAAGCTGTCCGACGACCTCGGTATTTCCGGCTTCCCGGTGGTCCAGGATGGCCGGGTGGTCGGTATCGTCACCGGTCGCGACCTGCGCTTCGAAACCCGCTTCGATCTGCCGGTCAGCGAGATCATGACGCCGCGTGAGCGCCTGATCACCATGCCCGACGGCACCACGCCGGCCGAGGCCAAGACCCTGCTCAACAAGCACAAGCTGGAACGCCTGCTGCTGGTCAACGACGCCTTCGAACTCAAGGGTCTGATCACGGTCAAGGACATCACCAAACAGCTCAACTTCCCCAATGCCGCGCGCGACGCTTCGGGCCGGCTGCGCGTCGGTGCAGCGGTGGGCGTGGGCGAGGGCACCGAAGAGCGCGTCGAAGCGCTGGTCAAGGCGGGTGTGGACGCGATCGTGGTGGACACGGCGCACGGCCACAGCAAGGGCGTGATCGACCGCGTGCGTTGGGTCAAACAGAACTACCCGCAGGTGGACGTGATCGGCGGCAACATCGCCACCGGCAGCGCCGCTCTGGCGCTGGTGGAAGCGGGTGCCGACGGTGTCAAGGTCGGTATCGGCCCTGGCTCCATCTGCACCACCCGCATCGTGGCCGGTGTGGGCGTGCCCCAGATCATGGCCATCGACAACGTGGCCACGGCGCTGCAGACCACCGGCGTGCCCATGATCGCCGATGGCGGTATCCGCTACAGCGGTGACATCGCCAAGGCCATTGCAGCCGGCGCCAACACGGTGATGATGGGTGGCATGTTCGCCGGCACCGAAGAGGCGCCGGGCGAGATCGTGCTGTACCAGGGCCGCAGCTACAAGAGCTACCGCGGCATGGGTTCCATCGGTGCCATGCAGCAGGGCAGCGCCGACCGCTACTTCCAGGAAAGCAGCACCGGTAACCCCAACGCAGACAAGCTGGTGCCCGAGGGCATCGAAGGCCGCGTGCCCTACAAGGGCTCGGTCGTGTCGATCATCTTCCAGATGGCCGGCGGCCTGCGCGCCTCCATGGGCTATTGCGGTTGCCCGACCATCGAACACATGCGCGCCAAGGCGGAGTTTGTCGAGATCACCTCGGCCGGCATCCGCGAGAGCCACGTGCACGACGTGCAGATCACCAAAGAGGCGCCGAACTACCGCGCGGAATAGGTTACCCCCCGCGCCGCCTGCGGCGTCACCCCCCAGGGGGCGGCACCAGCGGCCCGGCAAAGCCGGTTCCGCGGTGCCCTGGGTTGGGTCACTTGCTCTTCGGGCTGTCCTTGTTGGCGGCCTTTGTTTTTTTCTGAAGTCCACCGACCACCATGCAGCACCAGAAAATCCTCATCCTCGATTTCGGCTCCCAGGTCACCCAGCTCATTGCCCGCCGCGTGCGCGAAGCCCATGTGTATTGCGAGGTCCATCCCTGCGACGTGAGCGACGCCTGGGTGCGCGAGTTCGCCGCCGATGGCCAGCTCAAGGGCGTGATCCTCTCCGGCAGCCACGCCAGCGTGTACGAGGTGGACGACAAGGCCCCGGATGCCGTGTTTGAACTGGGCGTCCCGGTGCTGGGCATCTGCTACGGCATGCAGACCATGGCACAGCAGCTCGGCGGCAAGGTGGAGGCGGGCCACACCCGCGAATTCGGTTATGCCGAAGTCCGCGCCCGCGGCCACACCGCGTTGCTCAAGGGCATTGAGGACTTCCACACCCCCGACGGCCACGGCATGCTCAAGGTCTGGATGAGCCACGGCGACAAGGTCACCGAGATGCCGCCCGGCTTCAAACTCATGGCCAGCACCGATTCGTGCCCCATCGCCGGCATGGCCGACGAGGCGCGCGGCTACTACGCCGTGCAGTTCCACCCGGAAGTGACGCACACGGTGCAGGGCCGGGCGTTGCTGGAGCGCTTTGTGCTCGACATCTGCAAGACCAACCCCGACTGGGTGATGCGCGATCACATCGAAGAAGCGGTGCAGAAGATCCGCGAGCAGGTGGGCGACGAAGAAGTGATCCTGGGCCTGTCCGGCGGTGTGGACTCCTCGGTAGCGGCGGCGCTGATCCACCGCGCCATCGGCGACCAGCTGACCTGCGTTTTCGTCGATCATGGCCTGCTGCGCCTGCATGAAGGCGACATGGTGATGGACATGTTCGTCGGCAAGCTGCACGCCAAGGTGATCCGGGTGGACGCGGCCGACCAGTTCCTCGGCCACCTCGCCGGCGTGAGCGATCCGGAAGCCAAACGCAAGATCATCGGCCGCGAATTCGTCGAGGTTTTTAAGGCCGAAGCCGCCAAATTGATTTCAAGTGGTGCATCAACAAAAGGCGCCAAGTGGTTGGCACAAGGCACTATTTACCCGGATGTGATCGAGTCCGGCGGCGCCAAGAGCAAGAAGGCCGTCACCATCAAGAGCCACCACAACGTGGGTGGCCTGCCCGAGCAGTTGGGCCTGAAACTGCTCGAACCGCTGCGCGATCTGTTCAAGGACGAGGTGCGTGAACTGGGCGTGGCGCTGGGCCTGCCGCACGACATGGTCTACCGCCACCCGTTCCCCGGGCCGGGCCTGGGCGTGCGCATCCTGGGCGAGGTGAAGAAGGAGTATGCCGACCTGCTGCGCCGGGCCGACGCGATCTTCATCGAAGAATTGCGCTCCACCCTCGACCCCATCAGCGGCAAGAGCTGGTACGACCTCACGAGCCAGGCTTTCACCGTGTTCCTGCCGGTCAAGAGCGTGGGTGTGATGGGCGACGGCCGCACCTACGACTACGTGGTGGCGCTGCGCGCGGTGCAGACCAGCGATTTCATGACCGCCGACTGGGCCGAACTGCCCTATGCCTTGTTGAAAAAAGTGTCGAGCCGGATCATCAACGAGGTGCGCGGCATCAACCGCGTGACCTACGACGTGTCGAGCAAGCCGCCGGCGACCATCGAGTGGGAATGAACGGCGCCTGAAGCCCAGCGGTTGCGATCACCATGTCGGGCGCCCGCCGAAACCCATCCGCGCCCTTGCAGGGCTCGTTGCCCGGCTTTGAGCCGCCGCAAAGGCCGACCGACCGCCTGTTCCTGGGCTTGTTCCCGGACGCGGGCGATGCAGCCAGGTTGTCGCAGCAAGCACACGGCTTGCGCGAGCGGTTCGGGCTGGCGGGCCACCTCCTGGCGCCCGAGCGGCTGCATGTGACCCTGCACCACCTGGGTGACCACGTGGGGCTGCGCGAGGACATCGTGAGCGCGGCCCGCAACGCGGCCGACACGGTGCATCTGCCGCCCATGGAAATCGCTTTCGACCAGGTCATGAGCTTTGCCACCCACCGGGGCACACACCCCTTGGTGCTGTGCTCCGGGCAGCCCCACGAAGCCCTGCGGCGGCTGTGGCAGACGCTGGATCTGGCGCTGCAGCGCGCCGCCTGCCCCAAGCCCCGCAGTGGCAGCTTCACCCCGCACATGACCCTGCTCTACGACCGCGAGAACATGCCTGTCCAGACGGTCGAGCCGCTGACATGGACGGCGCGCGAGTTCGTGCTGGTGCACAGCCTGCTGGGCCAGACCCGGCATATCGTGCTGGGGCGTTGGCCCTTGCGCTGATCGTCGGTAGGTCGGCCACCTGGAGCTTCACCCATGCATCTGCCACCTCGGTTCAGCGACAGACACCTCGTCCACGCACTGGCGTGGATGTGCAAGCGCCGGTTCGCCAGCCGGATCTCGAATGCCGTCGGGGCCCAAGCGGCCACGCGGTTCGCGTGCGGTGTTTTTGGCGAGCACTCGCTGGCTGACGGGATGCCTCACCCGGGCATGAGCGGATACCCCACGAGATGAACCGACGCGGGTGTCTCGTCGCCGCGCTGGCCGCCCTGAGTTGGGTCCACGCCCGCGCTCAGAGCGGTTCACCGGCCGAACTGCGCTGGAAGGCCGAACTGGATGCCTTCGCGGCGGCCGACGGGCGGCAACCACCGGCGCCTGGTGGGGTGTTGTTCGTGGGCAGTTCGTCGATCCGGATGTGGACCGGCCTGGAGAAGGCCTTCCCAGAACAGCCGGTGGTGATCCGGCGCGGGTTTGGCGGCTCGCGCCTGTCGGACTGCGCCGATCTGGTGCACCGCCTCGTGTTGCCGTACTGGCCACGGCTGGTGGTGCTCTACGCGGGTGAAAACGACCTGACCGAGGGCGCCACGCCGCAGGACCTGCTGGCCCATTTCGTGCGGTTCGTGCAGCAGGTGCACAGCGCGCTGCCCAACACACGGATCGCCTACCTGTCGATCAAACCCAGCCCTTCGCGGCTGGCGCACATGATGGCCATGCGCGAGGCCAACCTGCTGATCCAGACCCACGTGCTGGCGCAAGACAATCTGGACTACATCGACGTGCACGCGGCCATGCTGGACAACGACGGACAGCCGCGTCCCGAGCTGTATCTGCGCGACCAGCTCCACCTGAGCGCCGAGGGCTATGGCCTCTGGCGCCAGGTGGTCTCAGCGCATCTGCGCCCCTGAACGCCACACCAGCGCCGGGCGCCAGCCACGACGCTCGCGTGTTTCCACCGCCATCGCAACGGCGAACAGACCGGCGAACGCGCCGGCCAGCAGCGCGACATCGGTGCTCCAGGGGCGGATGACCTGGGTGGAGCCGAAGAAGGCGAGCGTGAAGAGCGCGATCACGATGTGGGCACAAAACACCGACAGCGAGTTGCGCCCCAGCAGCTCCAGCGGCCGGGGGCGCGGCAGCACACGCCGCAGCCAGGGGCCGGCCGACACCAGCAGCACGAACACGCTGGCAAAGTTCAACACCCGCAGCGGCCCGAGCGACCATTTGTCGAGCAACTGGCCGACCGCGGGCACGCCGGGCATCGGGTCCTGGCCCACCATGTGGCGCCACAGCAGCATGCCCAGCGCGTACAGCGCCGCAGGAACCAGCAGCCACCATGGGAAACGCGGCAGTGGCTGCCGCCGCGCGCCGAGCCACAGGCCGGCCACCCACAGCGCCTGCCAGGCCAACCAATGGAAGGCGCCCATGTCCTTGTAGGGCACCGGAAAATCGATCAACCGGCCGGTCAGCTCGTGCAGCGCCAGACCCAGCCCCCATTGCTGGGCCAGCCAGAGCAGGGCGCTGACCGTGAGCACGCCACGCCAACCCTGCTGCAGGCCTCGGCGCAGCAGCCACGGGCTCAGCAGCATCAGGGCGATGTACAGCGGCAGGATGTCCAGCAGCGGCGGGTTGTAGATCAGCATGGCGGCCCCGACCACCGCGGCCGAGGGGTCGATGAAGAAAAATTCGAGCAGGCCGGTGACGCCGCCCTGCCGGTTGTGCACGCCGAGCCAGGCGATCAGCGTGAAGGCCAGCAACAGCAGGCCGAACTGGCACAGGTAGAGTTTGAGCGCGCGGCTGTGGAAGGCGGCCTGCATGGCTGGCAGGCCATCGCGCCGGGCCCGGCCGCCGTACACGCGGCCCGCCATGAAGGCCGACAGGAACACGAAGCCCTCGGCGGCCGAGACAAAGCCGAACGGCTGGCCCGATGGCAACGAATACATCGTCGGCATGTGGGTCAGCGTCATCAGGACGAGCATGAGGCCCCGCAGGGCGTCCAGCTCCCAGCGGCGTTGAGAGGCGTTTGACATCAGGGTAAACCAGAAGAACCCCCGATCATGCCAGAGCGGACAGACCCTGGCCTACACTCGCCGCATGCCCGACATCGCCATTCCCGACCAGCGTTTCATGCGCGCAGCCCTGGCCGAGGCGCAGCGGGCAGCCCAGGCCGGCGAGGTGCCGGTGGGCGCGGTCGTGGTACAGGGCGGACGCGTGATCGCCACCGGCCGCAATGCGCCGATCGACGGCCTCGACCCGACCGCCCACGCCGAAATCGTCGCGCTGCGTGCGGCGGCCCGGGCGCTGGGCAACTACCGGCTGGACGACTGCACGCTCTACGTGACGCTGGAACCCTGCGCCATGTGCAGCGGGGCCATGCTGCATGCGCGGCTCCAGCGCGTGGTGTTTGGCGCGGCCGACCCCAAGACCGGTGCGGCCGGCTCGGTGGTCCATCTGTTTGCGGAACCTCGGCTGAACCACCAGACGGCGGTGCAGGGCGGGGTGCTGGCCGACGAGTGCGGCGCACTGCTCAGCGACTTTTTCCGGCAGCGGCGCGAAGACCAGCGCCGCGCCGCGCATCCCTTGCGCGAAGACGCCTTGCGCACACCCGAAGCGCGTTTCGAGGGCCTGCCCGGCTACCCCTGGGCGCCGCACTGCGTCAGCGATCTGCCCTCGCTGGCCGGCCTGCGCCTGCATTACCTGGACGAAGGCCCGCGCGATGCCGCCATCACCTGGCTCTGCCTGCACGGCAACCCGGCCTGGAGCTACCTCTACCGGAAGATGATTCCCGTGTTCACCGCTGGCGGCGCTCGGGTGGTCGCGCCCGACCTGATCGGTTTCGGCAAGAGCGACAAGCCCAAGAAGGAGGGCGCCCACAGCTTCACCTGGCACCGGCAGGTGCTGCTGGAGCTGGTCGAGCGGCTCGATCTGCGCAACGTGGTGCTGGTGGTGCAGGACTGGGGGGGGCTGCTCGGCCTGACGCTGCCCATGGCCGCTCCCGAGCGCTACCGCGGCCTGCTGGTGATGAACACCACCCTGGCCACGGGTGACGCGCCGCTCTCGCCCGGCTTTCTGGCCTGGCGGGAGATGTGCGCCAAGAACCCCGACTTCGACATCGCCCGGCTCTTCGCCCGCGGCAACCCGCAGATGAGCGCCGAAGAATGCGCGGCCTACAACGCCCCTTTTCCAGACCGGGGCCACCGTGCCGCGCTGCGCGCTTTCCCGGCGATGGTGCCCGAGCTGGCCGACGACGAGGGTGCCGCCGTCTCGCGCCAGGCCCGCGAGTTCTGGCGCCATGACTGGCAGGGGCAGACCTTCATGGCCATCGGCCAACAAGACCCGGTGCTGGGTGAGCCGGTGATGCGCGCGCTGCAGCACGACATCCGCAACTGCCCCGAACCGCTGCTGCTGCCCCAGGCCGGGCATTTCGTGCAGGAGCATGGCGAGCGCATCGCCCGCGAAGCCGACGCGTTTTTTACGCGATGATCCTGTCCCTGACCGTTTTCCATCGTTTCACATGAGCCACATCTATATCTACTCCCCGTCCAGCGCCGTGCGCGACAAGGCCGCGTTCAAGCGCGGCGTGGCCCGCCTCAAGGGCCTGGGGCACGAAGTCGAAATCGACGAGGCCGCACTCGCCAGCCACACGCGCTTCGCCGGCGACGACGCCACGCGCCTAGCGGCCGTCACCCGCGCGGCGGCCAGCGGTGCCGATGTGGCGCTGATCTCGCGCGGTGGCTACGGCCTCACGCGCATCCTGCCCGAGCTGCCCTACAAAAAAATCGCCAAGGCCGTCGAAAAAGGAACCCGCTTCGTGGGCCTGAGCGACTTCACCGCGCTGCAGTGCGCGCTGCTGGTCAAGACGGGCGCCACCACCTGGGCCGGCCCGGCGCTGGGCGAAGACTTCGGCACCGAAGACGCCCCCGACGACATCATGGAAGCTTGCTTCGACGACATGGTCTGTGGGCAGGGTGAGGGCACGGGCTGGCAACTGCCCAAATCCGATCTGCCGGCGCTGGCGGCACGGGCCAAGAAGCCGGTCGAGGAAGCACCTTCACTGCAGGTGCGCAACGCCACCCTCTGGGGCGGCAACCTGTCGGTGTTGTGTTCGCTGGTGGGCACGCCCTGGCTACCCAAAGTCAAGGGGGGCATCCTGTTTCTGGAGGATGTGAACGAGCATCCATACCGCATCGAGCGCCAGCTCACCCAGCTGCTGCACGCCGGCATCTTGGGTGAACAGAAAGCGGTGTTGCTGGGCACCTTCAACCGCTACAAACTCAGCCCGCACGACCGTGGGTTCAAGCTGCAGACGGTGGTGGACTGGTTGCGCAGCAAGACCAAGACCCCGGTATTGACCGGCCTGCCGTTTGGCCATGTGCCGACCAAGGTGCTGTTGCCTGTGGGGCAGAAGGTGGAGCTGCTGGTGCAGGGCCGGGAGGCCCTGATCTTCTGGGGATGAAAAATTCTCGGGTCAGCTGCCGGGTGCCGATGCACCGTGACTCAGCGGCGCAGGCGGCAGGAGTCCATCAGGCTTTGAGGCAGCAGGCCCTGGAAGAGGTGGGACAAACCCATGACGGTGTCCACCGCCTTCGCTTCACCGTGCAGGCTGCTGAGCACGGCCACCATTTCCGAGCGGGCAAACCACAGGGCGTGGACGTCGTGCAGGTACAGCAGTCTGTTCCTGAGGCGCGGGTTGAGCTTTGCACCTTCTTGCCCCAGGGCTGCCAGCATCGCCTGGCGCACAGGCTCCAAGGCTTCGGGCGAGTCCTTGCGCAGTTCCGCCCCCAAAAGGGCCGAAATACTGTTCCGTAAACCGGGTTTGATCCAGCGCATGAAGGTGGCCTCAACGACTTTGTCTTTATTGGTCTCAAGAATACGCCGCCGAGCCGGTGCCGTGCAACGTTTTGTTATTGATGAAAATCAAAAAAACAACATGTAAATCATGGGCTTGGCAGGGTTATTCAAGGTGCATTCCCAGCGGTTTTAATACCTTGTGGGTAGTCATGGCTCATGGCGAGTGGGGTCGATTCAAGTATGTAGAACCTTGGGACGAATGCGGTTGAAAAACCGTGAACCGATCAACGGCCCAAAATGTCACATCGGGTCGGGCCATGGCTCGGCAAGAACCGGGCCTGAGCGCTGCGCATTCCCTGGTGTCGTCCAGGCCAGATCCGACGATCCGGTGTGTTGTAATTCCAGGCAATTTCTCAAGTACCCATGGCCGAACTGACGATTGCATTTGTGGATTTGACAGGCAGCGTGTCCGTGTTCGAAACACTGGGCAATGACCGCGCCACCCAGGCCGTCACCAAACTGACGCAATGGATTGGTTCGATGGGGTTGGAGAACGGTGGCAAGGTGGTGAAGATGCTGGGCGATGGTGTGTTGCTCTCTTTCTCCAGCAACCGCCATGCCATTGAAACCATGGTGCAGATCCAGCAGGAGCACGCCAAGCGGGTTTCCAACTGGCCCAACCGGCTCAAGCTCATGATGCAGATCGGCATGGCCCGTGGTCAGGTGGTGCAGGTCGATGGCGACTGTTTTGGCGATGCCGTCAACCTGGCTTCGCGCCTGAGCGATCTGGCCGGGCCGGAGCAGATCCTGGTCAACGATGCGGTGGTGCGCAAGCTGAGCCCCCGAAGCGGGGTGCGCAGCCGCAGCCTGGGGCCCATGCGCATCAAGGGCCGGGCCGAGCCGTGCGAGGTGTTCCGCATCGAATGGCAGACCGAAATGCTGTCGGAATTCCTGACCTTGCCGGCCGATCTGCACACCCTGGGGGTGTCGGCCGATTCGGTTTTTGGTGGCATCGAGCTGGCCTGGCTCGACGCCAGCCGCTTGTTCAGCATCACCGATCTGCCGCTGACCATCGGCCGCGTGCCGGAGGCCGGTTTTGTGGTCAACGACCCCCGGGTTTCCCGCACGCACGCCAGCATCGACATCCGCTCCGGCAACTATGTGCTGGAAGACGTGAGCAGCTACGGCACCTGGGTGCGGTTCGCCGGGGGAGACAACGTGATCGCCCTGCGTCGGCAGGAGTGCCTGCTGCACAGCGATGGCGAGATCGCCATGGGCGCGCCGTTCTCGGATTTCAGCGCCCCCACCGTGCGCTTCCGGCTGGTGGATGGCAACATGCTGCTCGGGCGCGGACAATCGCGCAAATAGGCCATCGAATCCCCGCGAAGGGGACGGCCGCTGGAGGGCCTGCTGGGCAGGCCACCTCCAGGCAGGAATCCATAAAACCAACGAAGTGAGACAACGTGCGCTGGACCAAACGTTTCGCATGGGCCTTGTTCGCCCTTTTGTGTGTGGTGGCGGTCGCTGCCGCGATCTACATCGGGCAAAGCCTGCCCCAGACCCGCGGTGAGCTGCGGCTGACCGGTCTTGGCGCGGGGGTGCAGGTGCAGCGCGATGCGGGCGATGTGACCCACATCCGGGCCAGCGACCCGCGCGATGCCTGGATGGCCATGGGCTATGTGCATGCGCAGGAACGTGGCTGGCAGCTCGAGTTCAACCGCCGCATCATGCGCGGCACGCTCTCCGAGGTGGTGGGTCCGGCCACGCTGGACACCGACCGGCTCATGCGCACCCTGGGCATCCGTGAGGCCGCGCGCCGGCAGTTCGCCGGTTTGCCCGAGGAGGCGCAGGTGGCGCTGCAGGCCTACAGCGACGGCGTCAACGCGTTCTTTGCCCACAGCGACCAGGCGCTGTCACCCGAGTTCCACCTCCTGGGCATCGACCCGCGCGAAGCGGCCCGGGCAGGGCAGTACTGGGACCCGCTGGACAGCGCGGGCTGGGCGCTCATGATGGCGCTCGACCTGGGGGGCAACTGGGGCAACGAGCTGGCTCGGCTCTCGGCCTTGCAGGTGCTGGACACGGCGCAGCTGTGGCAGCTGTTCCCGCCATACCCCGGCGAACCGCCGGCGGCGCAGGCCGATCTGGCGCGCCTGTACCGCGAGCTGGGCGTGTACCGCGCCGGGCCCGCCCAGACCTCGTCGTCGGCCGCCCCGGCGCCGACGATGATGGCGCAGATCGGCCGCGACATGCAGCTCTGGGCCAACGAGCTGGGCAACATCGAGGGCAAGGGCTCCAACAACTGGGTGGTGGCGGGCTCGCGCAGCGAGACCGGCCAGCCGCTGCTGGCCAACGACCCGCACCTCGGCCTGAGTGCTCCCGCCATCTGGTATTTCGCCCATCTGCAGGCGCCCGACGCGGGCGGCATCAAAGGCATGAACGCGATCGGCGCCACGCTGCCGGGCACCCCCTTCGTGGTGCTCGGTCGCACCGACCAGGTGGCCTGGGGATTCACCAACACCGGGCCCGACGTGCAGGACCTGTACCTGGAGCAGATCAACCCGTCCAACCCCGTGCAGTACCGCGTGCCGTCTGACTCCGGCGCCCAGGCCTGGACCGCGTTTGAAACCCGGGTCGAGACGATCCGCGTCAAGGGGCAGGCCGACGTGCAGCACACGGTGCGCAGCACCCGCCACGGCCCCGTGCTCAGCGACATTCCCGGACGCACCCAGGAGCTGATCGACACCTCCCGCTATGCCGTCGCGCTGCGCTGGACCGCGCTGGATGCGGACAACCGCAATGTGCAGGCGACGCTCGAATCCAACCGGGCGCGATCGGTGGAAGAGCTGATGCAGGCGTTTCGCCAGTTCCACGCACCGATGCAGAACGCGGTGATGGCGGACCGCAGCGGGCGCATGGCCTACAAGGCCGTGGGGCGGGTGCCGGTGCGGTCCGCCGCCAACGACATCCGGGGCGTGGCCCCGGCACCGGGCTGGGACGCACGCTACGACTGGGCCGGCTGGCTGCGCTTCGAGGACACGCCGCAGGACGACGGCGCCAAGGGCTGGATCGCCACCGCCAACCAGCGCATCCACGGCCCCGACTACCCGCATTTCCTGACCCAGGACTGGGCCGCGGCGTACCGCCAGGAGCGCATCGAAGCCCTGCTGGCGAAAACACCGCGGCACAGCATGGCCTCGTTCGAGGCCATGCACGCCGACCAGTTTTCCGCCGCCACCCTGCGCCTGTTGCCCTTCCTGCAGAAGACCGCGTCCAGCCATCCACTGGCCGCCGCGGCCCAGGAAGCGCTCAAAGGTTTCGACGGCGTGATGCGCGCGGACGCCGCGGCCCCGCTGATCTACACCGCCTGGGTCGACGAATTCACGCGTGGGGTGATCGGCGGCAAACTGGGCCGCGAGCGCTTCGAGGGCATGTACGGCAAGCGCCTGTTCCGCAACGCGGTGGAGGGCATCCTGGAACGTGACGACACCGGCTGGTGTGGCGCGCCGGGTTGTGCCGAGGCAAGCGCACAGGCGTTGGGGCGCGCGCTTGACCGGTTGCGGGAAAAACACGGCCAGGACGTTTCGACCTGGCGTTGGGGCGATGCGCACCCTTCGATTTCGGTGCACCGCCCGTTGAGCAATGTGAAGGCGCTGGCGCCGTTGTTCGAGGTGCGGGGCCCCACCGGCGGCGATCCGTTCACCATCAACGTGGGGCAGTACCACCTGGACAAGGCCGACGCCCCGTTTGCCAACCGGCACGCCGCCAGCCTGCGCGCGCTGTACGACCTGTCCGATCTGGAGAACTCCCGCTTCATCTACCAGACAGGGCAGAGCGGCAATGTGTTTTCAGGCCGCTACCGCGACATGAGCCGGTCCTGGACCGAGGTGCAATACCGGCCGCTGCGGATGCAGCCGGAGCGCTGGGCCAGCAGCCTGACCCTGGTGCCCTGAGGGGCCAGGCTCAGGCCGCCTCGTTCAGGCCGCCGGTGTCGCTGAGGCCGGCGAGCGCGGTTTCGTTGTACTTGCGGGTGGCGGCTTCGATCTGGCTGTTGAGCTGGCTGACGAAGGTGGTCAGCTCGCTGTCGCTGATCTGACCGTCGCCATCGCTGTCCAGCCCGTCCATCAGGGCCTGCAGTGGATCGGCGGGGGCGGCGGCCACCGGGGTTGCCGCGTCGGTTTGCGCGGTGGTCGTGGTGGGTGCGACTTCACCGGTGGCCACAGGCACTTCGGACCCGGAGCTCACCAGGGTGGTGGTCGTCGTCGTGGTCGACACGATGGACAGATCGGCCCCATCGGCGCTGCTTTGCCCCGTGAACTCCGCCATCGACAGGCTGCCATCGCCGTTGGAATCCAGTGCACCGAACTGTTCTTCGTTGCCGCGCGACTGCAGGAAATCCTGGGTGTTAGTGGGCGGGGCGAACAGGTTCTGGATCACCTGACCCAGTTCCTCTCCATTCAGGGCGCCATCGCTGTCGCTGTCCAGGCCCGCAAACAGGGCCTGCGGATCCTGGCCCAGATCGATGCCGTACTTGGTGGAAACCTTCTCCATCGCGGCCTCGAATTCGGTCTTGCCGACCGTGCCGTTGCCGTCGGTGTCCATCTTCTTCAACATCTTGTCCTGCAGCTTGCCGGACAAGGCCGATCCGATGGACGCCAGGGCCTGCGACCACTGGCCAGTGACGCTGCTTCCGACCGTTTCGGTGGTGCTCATGGGATTTCCTTTCGTGTGGAACAACAGGGGAGGCCGTTCGGGCTGCGCCTATGTTCCGACAAAAGGAAGGGGGCCAAGCCGGCCAACAGCGGGGCAAGATCCCCGCTGTTTGGCGTTTTGACCGCGCGGGACCGGGTTTATTTCAGGTTGCCCGAGAGGAACTGGGTCAGCCGCTCGCTCTTGGGCCGCGCCAGCACCTCGGCCGGCACGCCTTGCTCTTCGATGCAGCCCTTGTGCAGGAAGATCAGGTGGTTGGACACTTCGCGCGCGAAACCCATCTCGTGCGTCACCACCAGCATGGTGCGGCCTTCCTCGGCCAGCAGCTTCATGACGCGCAGCACCTCGCCCACAAGCTCGGGGTCCAGCGCGCTGGTGGGTTCGTCGAACAGCATCACCTCGGGCTCCACCGCCAGCGCGCGGGCGATCGCCACCCGTTGCTGCTGCCCGCCCGACATGTGCGTCGGGTACTTGCCCTCCACATCGCGCAGCCCGACCTTTTCCAGGTATTTGCGGGCCGTGGCGACCGCCTCGTCCTTGCTCTGACCGAGCACGTGCATGGGGGCCTCGATAATGTTTTCCAGCACCGTGAGGTGCGACCACAGGTTGAAATGCTGGAACACCATGGCCAGCCGGGAGCGGGCGCGCTGCAACTGCTTCTCGTCCGCGGCCTTGAGCATGCCGTCCTTGGCCTTGACCAGCTTGAGCTCTTCGCCGGCCACGATGATGCGCCCCTCCTGGGGGCGCTCCAGCAGGTTCATGCACCTCAGAAAGGTGGATTTGCCCGACCCCGAGGAGCCGATGATGCTGATCACGTCGCCGGCGTTGGCGGTGACCGAAACGCCCTTGAGCACTTCGTGGCTGCCGTAGCTCTTGCGGATGTCGATGGCTTCGAGTTTGGTGGTCATGGGTATGGAGGAAGATTCAAGGGCTGAGCAGGTTACCGGAACGGATCGGGGTGGCGCCGGCGACACGGCAGATTTCCAGGCCGCTGGTGGCCCAGCGCAGGTTGTGGCGGGCATACACCACGCCGTCGATCGAACTCTGGATGGGGGTGGCGCGCGGGGTCAGCGGGTCCACCAGGTGGGCCAGCACCTGACCGGCCCGCACCACGTCGCCCACCTCGCAGGTGAAGGCGATCACCCCGGGGTGGGGCGCGTGCAGCGACTCGGTGCCCGACAGCGGAGTGGCCTCGCAAAGGGCCGGGGGCAGGGCCGGCGCGGGGCCCGCGATGACGCCCGCGTGTTGCAGGTGGTGGAAGATGGCGAGCGCGTCCTGGCGAGCCAGCGCTTCGGATACATCGGTCTGGCCGCGCAGTTCCACCGTGGTGCTGGCGCAGGCCAAGGGCACCGGAAACCGGCCGGCGAAGTGTTCGCGCAGCCGCCACCAGGGGCCGGAGAGCGCTTCGTCAAACGAGATGGACGCCCCCGACCCTCTGGCCCACAGGACCGCGCGCGCGCCCAGGAAGCGCGCCAGCGGCTCGATCTGGTCCAGCATGGGCTGTTCCACGTACAGGTGCACCGCGGCTTCGAAATCGCAGTGCAGGTCGAGCACGATGTCGGCGTCGTGGGACAGCTGCATCAGCGTCAGGCGCAGGCTCTGCAGCTCGGTTTCCGGTCGCTGGGCGTCCAGCGCACGGCGCATGGCGGCGCGGATGAGGCGTTTGTTGTCCTCGGCCTGCGGCCCCAGTTGGTCCACCACCTCGTCCTTCACCAGCGCGAAGAAGTCCGGGTAGTTGCGGTTGAAGTTCTCCATGCTGGCCAGCTCGAAGCGGCCCAACTGGTGGTGCATGGTGGTCTGGTCCAGGCCGATCGGGTTGGCCAGCGGCACCAGCACCACCTCACCCAGCAGCTGGCCGTCCTGTTCGGCGGCTTCAAGCAGACCGCGCAGATGGTGGGCCACCAGCATGCCGGGCAGTTCGTCGGCGTGCAGGCTGGCCTGTACATAGACCTTGCGGCCGCGGCCCGCCGGACCGAAATGCCAGCTGCTCAGGTGGCGCTGGGTGCCCAGCGCGGGCGAGAGGAGGGGGTGGTTGATCTGTTGCATATCGACGTTCTAGGACCACGAACCCGCCAGGGGGCGGGCGTCTGCCCGATCGGGCCGGTCATGCAGCGCAAGGCTAACCCAGGACGGGTGGTCGTGTCAGTGGGCAATGGGGCGCAGATAAGCGAGAAAACGGCGCTCCAGCAGCCGGAACACGTACACCAGCGCGAAGGTCAGCACGAAATACAGGACCGCGACGAAGATGAACGGCTGGAACGCCAGGTAATAGGTCTTGTAGATGGCGTAGGCCGCGTTGGTCAGGTCGTACAGCGCGGGCACCACGCTGGCCAGCGAGGTGGCGTGCAGCATCATCACCACTTCGTTGGAATAGCCGGGCAGGGTGCGGCGCATGGCGCTGGGCAGGATCAGGCGGAACATCATGTTCCATTTGCCGAAACCCGCCGCCTGAGCGGCCTCGATTTCGCCCGCCGGTGTTTCCTTGATGGCGCCCGCCAGCATCTCGACGGTATAGGCGCAGGTGTTGAGCGTGAACGCCAGCACGGCGCAGAAGAAGGGGTCTTTGAACCAGGTGAACGGCCAGTGGGTGTCCCACAGGCCTTGCACCCACTCCAGCTGGGCGATGCCGTAGTAGATGAAATAGACCTGGATCAGCAGCGGCGTGCCACGCACCACGTAGGTGAACAGCCAGACCGGGGACGAGACCCAGCGGTTGCGCGACACGCGCATCAGCGTGAGCGGCAGCGTCAGCAAGGCGCCCGCGATCAGGCTGACCGCCAGCAGCTCCATGGTGGCGATGAAACCGGTCCAGTAGAGCTGCAGGTTTTGCGGCTGGAAAATGATGGCGAACTTGTCCATCAGAAATCCCCCCGCTTGACGCCGACCGAATAGCGTTTTTCAGCGTGGCGCAGCAGCAGCAGGCTGATGCTGGTGATCAGCAGGTACAGCAGGCCGGCGAAGGCCATGAAGATGATGGCGGCGCCAGGGATCTGCCCACGCGCCGCGGCGCCGGCCTGTTTGGACAGGTTGGTGATGTCCGCCAGGCCGATCACCGACACCAGGGCCGTGGCCTTGAGCAGCACCAGCCAGTTGTTGGTGAAGCTGGGCAGGGCGAAACGCACCATTTGCGGGAGCACCATGCGCCGGAATGTGTAGAACCGGCTCATGCCAAAAGCCCAACCGGCTTCCGACTGGCCTTTGGGCACGCTCATGATCGCGCCCCGGAAAGTTTCCGTCATGTAGGCGCCATACACAAAACCGATGGTCAGCACGCCCGCCACGAACGGGTTGATCTGCGGACCGCTGCGAAAGCCCAGGGCTTCCGCGATGTCGTTGACCAGAATCTGGCCCCCGAAATACAGCAGGAGCATCCACACCAGATCCGGGACACCCCGGATCACGGTGGAATAGATGTCACCCACCCAGTTGAGCCATTTGAGGTGCGACAGCTTGGCTGCCGCACCGGCCAGACCCAACAGGGCGGCCACGATGAGCGCGCCCAGGGACACACCAATGGTGACCAACAGCCCTTGAAGGATGCTGAGAAGGTAAGTCGTCATTGGATCGTGGCCTCCGGGCGCTCAGGCTCAGGAGCCCCAGATGTCCACGCCAGGAACGTGCTTCTCGGCGATTTCCTTCCACTTGCCGTTGTCACGGATGGCCTTGATGCCCGCATCCAGCGCGTCACGCAGGGCCGTGTCTTCCTTGCGGATCGCCACACCGGCGCCAGCGCCGAAGTATTTCTCGAACTCGACCGGGATGCGGCCACCGGCGCAGCTGTAGTCCTTGCCGTCCGGGGTGGACAGGAAGCCACCAGCGACCTCGACCACATCGGCCACAGTGCCATCCAGGCGGCCGGACTTGATGTCCAGATAGACCTGGTCCTGGGCGTCGTAGGGCACGATGGTGGCGCCCGCGGGCTGGAGTTCACCCATGGCGTATTTCTCTTGCGTGGACGCCTTGAGCACGCCGATCTTCTTGCCCTTGAAGTTGGCCGCTTCGGCGCCCAGTTTCAGTGCCGACTTCACCACCACACACGAGGGTGTGTTGTAGTACTTGCCCGTGAAGTCCACGGCCTGCTTGCGTTCCTCGGTGATCGACATCGAGGAAATGATGGCGTCGTACTTCTTGGCCTGCAGGCCGGGGATCATGCCGTCCCAGGCTTGTTCGACGAAAACGCACTTGCTCTTGAGTTCGTCGCACAGGGCCTTGGCGATGTCGACGTCAAAACCGGCGGGTTCGCCGGCTTCGGTCTTGTAGGTGAACGGCTTGTAGGTCGGGTCGATGGCCACGCGCAGCTCGGGCCACTGGCTGGCGGGAGCGGGTGCCGCGGCCGCGGGTTCGGGTGCTGCAGGTGCGGCCGGGGCCGGTGCTTCGGTCTTGCCGCAACCCGCCAGGGTGGCGGCGGCGATCACACTCAGGGACAGGAACAGGTGCTTCATGGATTTCCTTGCAAAGGTTGAATGAGGGTGGCCGGATTGGACTCCTGCCGGAGGGTCACATTGTAGGTCTGGGCAGTCCAATTGCCCGATGCACCATGCTGGTGTTTCCCCGAATGGGCGGCATCACACCCGCTTCAAGCAAGTCATGGGCCAATGACACCGTCCAGGCGAGGGCTCATCGTTGCGGACGGGGTCGTGTTGCGTGGGTCAGTTGCCGGCGACGGTGGTGGGCTTGCCGGCCTCTCCGACAAAGACGACCAACAGCCGACTCGGGCCCTCAGGGGCCACGTTGAAAGCCTGGTGCTGGCGGTTCTGGGATTCGATGAAAGCCTGTCCGGCCTTGTAGCGCTGGGGTTGACTGCCTTCGGTACGCAGCTCGATTTCGCCATCAAGCACATAGACATACACCGGCACTGGGTGCATGTGCAAAGGCGTGCGGCCGCCTTTTTCCAGGGTCCCGATGACCGAAACCATTTCGGGGTTCGCCGCCGGATAGCGAATGGGTTCGTTGTCGCGTGTCATGCCGGTCTTGAGCAACGGCTGGGTTGTGAAGCCGGCGGGAAGCGGGCTGTCCTGCGTGTGGCCGGGGAGGTGGGCACCCAGCAACAGCAGGGCGGCCAGGGGTATGCAACGTACTGTCATTTTCATGCTCCTTGATAAATGCCACTCGAAGCGGCGACTCACGTGACGACCTTGAGGATCTCCCAACGGGTTGAACCGGAGACGACCAACGGCTCCACCCGCAGGGCAAATGCCTTGTGTTCGGGAAAATGCGCCAGCTGATCCCATTGGGACTGCAGTTCGGCCATGTCCGGGCAGCGCACGTCCACGGTGATGAGCGACTCGGCGGCACCGACACTGCCGGTCAAGATGGTGACGTCGGTCTGTCCGATGTCACGTCCTATGGTTTTCCACCAGTTCCTGATCTCATCGATCAGCTCCTGCTTTAGCCCGAAACGGGCGTTGACTTGCCAACGTGCGACGATCATGATCGGCTCCAGGTTGAATAAGGGGAGTTCATGTTGCCCAAAGGAGCGACGTGGTGTCCTTAAGAAACTCTTGTCTTTTGCTGGTCTTTTGCTCCAGCGGATCCCGGCTCCGTTCGTGAGGAATCATGGACATCCTGTTCGAAGACTTCGTACTGGACATGGCGCGGCGGGAGCTCACCTTCAGGGGCTCGGAGGTGGCCCTTGAGCCTCAGGTCTTCGATCTGTTGGCATACCTGGTTCGTGAACGTGAACGGGTCGTCGACAAGGACGAGCTGGTCCGGCAGATATGGAAGGGCCGAACCGTATGCGACTCGACCATCGAAAGCCGCCTGTCGGTGCTCAGAAGGGCACTTCATGACGACGGGCGCAGCCAGCGGCTGATACGGACCTATGCGCGCAAGGGCGTGCGTTTCATTGGCCAGGTGAGGGGAGGAACGAGCCCGGGCGGGGCCATCTCCCAGATATTCCCTCTCGACGGTGTCGTGATCGATTCGCCAGCGACGCCCAAGCCGGGCCCGCGCCCGTCGGTGGCCGTCATTCCCTTCGACAACCTGAGTGGCGATCCCGTGCAGGATCACCTTGCCGACGGTATTGCAGCAGACCTCATCGGGCTGCTCACCCGCTGCCGCACACTGTTCGTGCTGGCCCGCAACGCGAGTTTCGGCCTCAAGCGCGCGAGTCCGAAGATGGCCGCGACGGCGTTGCAGGTGGACTACCTGGTGGATGGCACCATCCATTGCGCGCAGGGCCGCCTGCGCATCAGCTTCCAGCTGGTCGATACCCGCCACGGCTACGCCGTGCTGGCCGAGCACTACGACCGCGACATGGGAGACATCTTTTCCGTGCAGGATGACATCGCCGAGAAGATCGCCGGGCGCATCGAACCCGAGATTGGGCATTTCACGCGTCGGCACCTCGTGCGGCACCCACCGCGCTCACTGGAGGCCTGGGACCATTTCCATCTGGGCATGTCGCACCTGTACCGGGCCACCCCGGGCGACAACCGGGAGGCGCAGGCCTGGCTGCGGCGTGCGGTCGAGCTCGATCCGCAGTTTTCGCTCGCCTACGCATTCTTGTCCTACGCCGTCGTGCTCAGCATGATCTACTTCGATGCGCCGCCAGTGCCCCAGCAGCTGGATGAGGCCCTGAACATCGCACTTCGGGCCGTCGAGCTCGATGACCAGGACGCATCCGTGCGTTTTGCGCTGGGCAGGGTGCTCACCGTCAAGAAGCGTTACAGGGACGCGATCGATGAAATGGCCTTGGCAACCACCCTCAATCCGGCACTGGCCATCGCCTGGTGTGGCCTGGCGGATTCATACGTCTACATGGGTGACTTCGAGCGCGCCGATCCCTTGTTTCAGCATGCGCTCGACCTCAGTCCGCACGACCCCATGCGGTGGGCCTTTCTTTCGTACCGAGCGCAGGCCAAGCTGTTCGCCCGCGACTTCGCGCGGGCCAATGCCTATGCCAGCCAGGCGGTACGGGCTCCGAATTGCCACTATTGGCCGTTTGCTCATCGGCTCGCCGCGCTGGGGCACATCGGTGCGGGCGAAGAGATCGCTAGCGCGCTTGAACAATTGCTGGAGCGCAAACCCGACTTCAATTGCGACTGGACCCGGGAACGGCTGTTCTATGTGCTGGATGCCGATCAGCTGGACATCTATGTTGACGGGTTGCGCCGAGCCGGTGTTCCGGATACGGCGGCCTGAAGATCGATGCTTGTCGCTTGTTTATTAACATAATATACATCGTGGAACATAAAGCCAAGCCATGCCGAGGAACACTTTGATACAGAAAACCGCTGTCGCGCCCGCGTCGGCGGCCGATACATGGGTTGTTCAGGGCGTGTGGCAAGAGCCGCGATGTTCTTTCGGACAACGGCGCTTCGTTGGACGCCGCGTCCGAGCATTCCACCACTTCGGCGATACCGGGCGCCTCTCAGCATTGACCTTTGGAGCACACCATGGTTGACCATCCATTCCTGACCATAGGCGTCGTCATGAGCGCCTTTTTCTGGGTGCTGCAATGGGCGGGCGAACATCTGCGCATGTTCCTCTGATCCATCCGCCCCAACAAAAAGGCGCCCGCAGGCGCCCACAAAAAAGCCCGGCCAATTCCTGCGCCGGGCTTTTTTGTTCAAACACAGCACTCAGTCTTCGACAAAGGCCTCTTCGCGCTTTTTCTTGATGGAGGGCATGAGCACGACCACCAGCAACAGGGCCGCGATGGCCAGCAGGCTGGCGGACAACGGCCGCGTGACAAACACCGACCAGTCGCCGCGTGAGATCAGCAACGCCCGGCGCAGGTACTCTTCCATCATCGGCCCCAGGATCAACCCGAGCAGCAAGGGTGCGGGCTCACAGCCGAGCTTGATGAAGATGTAGCCGATCAGGCCGAACAGCGCCACCATCCAGATGTCGAACACGTTGTTGTTGGTGGAATAGACCCCCACGGCGCAGAACAGCACGATGGCCGGGAACAGCCATTTGTACGGCACGGTCAGCAGCTTGATCCAGATCCCGATCAGCGGCAGGTTCAGGATGATCAGCATCGCGTTGCCAATCCACATCGAGGCGATCAGGCCCCAGAACAGTTCCGGGTTGCTGGTCATGACCTGCGGGCCCGGCTGGATGTTGTGGATGGTCATGGCACCGACCATGAGCGCCATCACGGCGTTGGGCGGAATGCCCAGCGTCAGCAGCGGGATGAACGAGGTCTGGGCACCCGCGTTGTTGGCCGCTTCCGGTGCGGCCACGCCCCGGATGTTGCCTTGCCCGAAGGGCACTTCACCCGGGTGCAGTTTGGTCTTCTTTTCGATCGTGTAGGCCGTGAACGAAGACAACAAGGCGCCGCCACCGGGCAGGATGCCCAGCACCGACCCCAGCGCGGTGCCCCGCAGCACGGCCGGAAGCATGCGCTTGAAATCGGCGGCGGTCGGCATGATGCCGTGCACATCGCCCGTGAAGACTTCGCGGTGCTCGTCGGGCTTCGACAGGTTGCTGATGATCTCGCCGTAACCGAACACGCCCATGGCGATGGCCAGGAAGCTGATGCCGTCGGTGAGCTCGGGGATGTCGAAGCTGAAACGCGCCACGCCGGAGTTCACGTCGGTGCCCACCAGGCCCAGCAGCAGCCCCAGCACGATCATGGCCAACGCCTTGAGCAGCGAGCCCGATGCCAGCACCACGGCGCCGATGAGACCCACGACCATGAGGGAAAAGTACTCGGCCGGGCCGAACTTCAGCGCAATTTCGGTCAGCGGAGGCGCAAAGGCGGCCAGGATGAGGGTGCCCACGCACCCGGCGAAGAAGGACCCCAGACCGGCCGCGGCCAGGGCCGGACCTGCCCTGCCCTTGCGCGCCATCTGGTAACCGTCGATCACCGTCACCACCGACGAGGACTCGCCGGGCAGATTGACCAGGATCGCGGTGGTGGAGCCGCCGTACTGCGCGCCGTAGTAGATGCCGGCCAGCATGATCAGCGCGGCCACCGGGGGCAGCCCGTAGGTGGCGGGCAGCAGCATGGCGATGGTCGCCAGCGGACCGATGCCCGGCAGCACACCGATCAGGGTGCCCAGCAGGCAACCGACGAAGGCGTAAATGAGGTTCTGGAAGGTGAAGGCGACGCCGAAACCCAGCGCCAAATGGTCAAACAGTTCCATTGTGTGTGCTCCTGATCAGTTCGAGAGGAACGCAGGCCACACCGGGAACTGCAGGTTCAACAGATAAACAAACGCACCGTAGCTGCCGATGGCCAGAAAGGTGGCCAGGATCAGCGCCTCTTTCAGGCTGGCGCCTTTGCGCGCCATGCTCGCGATGAGCACCAGCGCGTAGATGGAGACGATGAAGCCCATGGCGGGAATGCCCAAGGCCGGCAGACCCACCAGCAACGCGCCGAAGGCCAGGTTGGCGCCCAGCACGTACCCCAGCGGACGCCAGGCAAACGCACCCACGAGGTCCCCGCCCGGCGGGCCGGCCTTGAAGGAATTGATGGTGACGATGATGCCCAGGATCACCAGCAAGATGCCCAGCATGAGCGGGAAGTAGCCGGGGCCCATGCGTGCACCCTCCCCCACTTCATAGGTGGTGGCGCCCCAGGCAAAGGCGCCGCCCACCGCGGTGAACATGAGTCCCGAGAAAAAATCTTTCTGACTGGCCAGGGCCACGATGCGTCTCCTCAAGTTTTGGATATGCACGCATTCTGAGGGCCGCAGGGGGCCCCGGCCATGTGGGTTACACCTACCCGAGGGCTGGTGCAACCCACGCCCGCGAGGAGGGGCGAACCGGTTACCAGCGGCCTTGGGGCTGTCTGGCGCGCACGAAGGAGGCGATCAGGCTGGCATGGGCGTCGCGCTGGGCCCGGCGGGCGAAGTCGATCGCGGTCATGCCCTGTTCATTGCGGATCATCGGGTCCGCGCCCTCTTCCAGCAGGAGTTGCACCACGTCCGTCGAACCGTAGTGCGCGGCCATCATCAGGGGCGTGCTGTGGTTGGGCGACTCGGCATCGATGTAGGCGTGGTGTTCCAGCAGCAGGCGCACCATGTCCGTGCTCACGGGCGTCGCGTTGCTGGCGGCGTAATGCAGCGGCGTCCAGCCCGGCTTGTTGACCTCGGCCTTGCGCTGGATGAGCCGGCGGGCCTGCGCCAGATGGCCTTTGAGCGCCGCCATCATCAATGGGCTTTCGCCCTGGGCGTTGCGCGCCTCGACCTGAACCACCGTCTGGTCGAGCAGGAAATCCGCCACCTTCAAGGATCCCTCACGCAGGGCCAGAAACAGCGCGTGGTCTCCATCGGCATTGCGGGTGTTCAGGTCAAAGCCTCGCAGAGTCAGCGCGATCACGGCCGATTCGTCGTCACGCACGACAGCTTTGAAATAGTCTTCAAATGATCCGGCGTGAAGCGTTCCTAAAAAACCAATAAACCATGAAATAACAATCAACTTTATCGATTTATTAAAGTCATTTCTCAGCATGGTTCACCCCGTCACTCGATCAAACAGGCATTCGAAATTGCGGCTGGTGGCCTCGGCCACGTCCTGCAGCGCCAGCCCTTTGATCTCGGCGATCTGCTGCGCCACGAAGGGCACGTAGGAAGGGTTGTTGGTCTTGCCGCGGTGGGGCACCGGCGCCAGGTAGGGGCTGTCGGTTTCGATGAGGATGCGCTCCAGCGGCACGAAACGGGCCACCTCGCGCAGGTCGGCGGCGTTGCGAAAGGTCAGGATGCCGGAAAACGAAATGTAGAAATCCAGCTCCAGCGCCGCACGGGCCACCGCCTCGGTTTCGGTGAAGCAGTG
Organism: Hydrogenophaga taeniospiralis; assembly: GCF_020510445.1. NCBI lineage: Bacteria > Pseudomonadati > Pseudomonadota > Betaproteobacteria > Burkholderiales > Comamonadaceae > Hydrogenophaga > Hydrogenophaga taeniospiralis. Next base: position 3,377,270 of record NZ_JAHBAG010000001.1, on the reverse strand, counting down.
AAACACGCCGCGTGAAACGGCCTGGCCGGACGATGGCTGGGCCAGGCTGGAAAAACCACCCTCTTCGCGCAGGATGGCCAGCGTGTCCTCGGACGCGCTGCGGGTGTGGATCACCAGCGGCAATCCGGTCTGCCTTCCGGCCCGGATGTGCGTGCGGTAGCGATCGCGCTGCCATTCCATGTCGGCCACACTGCGCTCGCCCAGCCGGTAATAGTCCAGCCCGGTCTCACCGATGCCCACCACGCGCGGGCGGGCGGCCCGCGTCAACAAATCGTCCAGCGTCGGCTCCAGAACGCCCTCGTTGTCCGGGTGCACCCCCACGGTGGACCACAGGTTGGTGTGCTCGCGCGCCAGCGCGTGCACGTCCTCAAACTCTTCCAGCGTGGTGCAGATGCACAGCGCACGCTCCACCTGAGCCTGCTGCATGGCTTCGAGGATGGCGGGCAGCCGCTCGCGCAGCTCGGGAAAACTCAGGTGGCAGTGGGAGTCGGTGAACATGAAGCGGGGCGATCCATCAAAGACAGCGCCCGCCGGCCATGCGGGCAGGCGGGCGGGTGTTCAGCGGGGCTGGCGGGCGCAGCCGGACTCAAATGGTCTGGGTCGATCGTTCCGAACCCAGATGGGAACCCAGGATGTCCTCGATCCGGTGCTTGAGCAGGCGCGATTTTTCGTCGGCCGGGAAACGAATGCCCACACCCTGCGTGCGCCCACCCTGGGCCTTGGCGGGCGTGACCCAGGCGACCTTGCCAGCCACCGGGTAGCGTTGCGCGTCATCGGGCAGGCTGAGCAGCACGTACACGTCGTCGCCGAGGCGGTATTCACGCGCCGAGGGGATGAAGATGCCCCCATCGGAGAACAGTGGGATGTAAGCCGCGTAGAGCGCCGCCTTCTCCTTGATGGAGAGCTGGATCACGCTCGGGCGTGCGGCATTCGCTGACAAAGGAGGGGAAGTGCTCATGGCGCTCAAGTTTAGCGGCAAACCCGTGGCCAGCGAGCGGCCTGCTGGCCATGGGGCACAGCGGGCGGTACTCAGCCGCGGGTTGCCTTGCTGCCAAGCGCCAGACGGGTGCTGGCGACCCAGGCCTCTTGCATCAGACCCGGATTGAAGGGGTGTTCCACGGTGCGCGCGGCGTCCATCAGTTCGCGCGACCAGCGCGCCAGGATGCCCCAGCGCGGGGCCGCGGGCAGATGATCGGCGGCAAAAAAGCGCGGCGCGGCGCCCGAGGCCGACGCCATCAGATCGTGGCAGAGCTTTTGCAACACTTCGAGCTGCTGGGCCGCGGGCCAGTCGGCCAGGGTGCTCCAGTCCCCTTGGGCCAGCGCCTTGGGCAGCAGGCCCCAGGCTTGGGCGCTCAGCCCGGTGCGAGCCCAGGCGAGCGCGTCATCGGGTCGCCCGCCCGCCGCGAGCAGCCACACCCTGGCTTCTTCGGCGGTGGCTTTTGGCGCACCCTGCGCGCGGGCCTGCGCCAGCAGCCACTCCAGCGCTTCGTCCGGGTCCGGCCAGGTCATGGCGTGGGTCTGACAGCGGCTGCGGATGGTGGGCAAGAGCTGGTGCGTGGCTTCGCTGGCCAACACGAAGCGCGTGTCGCCCGGCGGCTCTTCCAGGGTCTTGAGCAGGGCGTTGGCGGTGACGTGGTTCATGCGCTCGGCCGGGTACACCAGCACCGCGGTGCCGCGTCCGCGCGCGCTGGTGCGCTGGGCAAAGGCCACGGTGTCGCGCATGGCTTCCACGCGAATCTCCTTGCTCGGCTTGCGCTTCTTGTCGTCGATCTCTTTTTGCGCCGACTCGGACAAGGGCCAGCCCAGGGCCAGCATCACGGTTTCGGGCATGAGGACCACGAAGTCCGGGTGGGCGTGGCTGCCGACCAGGTGGCAACTGTTGCACACCCCGCAGGCACCCGTGGCGGTGGGCGCTTCGCACAACCAGGCCTGGGCCAGCGCCAGGCCCAGTTCGTACTGCCCCAGGCCCGAGGGCCCCTGCAGCAGCCAGGCGTGTCCGCGCTGACCGAGCAGCCGCGAGAGCTGGCGCTGGATCCAGGGCGCGGGGGCCGTTGCGGCGTGGGACGGTTCCGTCATGGCCGTGCGCTCAATGCGAACCACCCGGAGCCACGGGCGTGCCGGGCCACCAGCCACGCCGCGCAAAAGTGTCGACGATGTCTTGCCAGACCCGCTCGCGGGGCTGGTCGGCGTTGATGCGGGCGAAGCGCTGCGGTGCGGCCTCGGCACGCGCGGCATAACCGGCCGCCACGCGCCGGAAAAACGCGACCGGCTGGGCCTCGAACCGATCGGGCGCGCGGGCATCGGCCAGGCGCGCCGCCGCGATCTCGGCGGGCAGGTCGAACCACAGCGTCAGGTCGGGTTGGCGAATCGCGGGGGCCCGCACGGCGGGCGTGGTCTGTACCCAGCGCTCCAGCACCGAGAGTGTGGCCAGGTCGAACCCCCGTCCACCGCCCTGGTAGGCAAACGTGGCATCGGTGAAGCGGTCGCACAGCACGGCGTCCCCGCGCGCCAGCGCCGGCTCGATCACGTTCAGCAGGTGGTCGCGCCGCGCGGCGAATACCAGCAGCGATTCGGTCAGCGGGTCCATGGCCTCGCCCAGCACCAGGGCGCGCAGCTTCTCGGCCAGCGGTGTGCCGCCGGGTTCGCGCGTGAGCGTGACGCTGCGCCCCTGCAGGCGAAACGCCTCGGCCAGGCCCGCGATGTGCGTGGACTTGCCCGCACCGTCGATGCCCTCGAAGGTGATGAATAGTCCGGCGGGAAGGGGCGTGCTGGGTTCGGACATGGTGTTCAGCGCTTGAGCTGGAAGCGGCGCACCGCCGCATTGTGCTCGTCGAGGGTGGCGCTGAACTGGCTGGTGCCGTCACCGCGCGCGACGAAATACAGCACCGGCGTGGCGGCCGGCTGCACGGCGGCCCGCAGCGAGTTCCAGCCCGGCATGGCGATCGGCGTGGGCGGCAGGCCGGCGCGGGTGTAGCTGTTGTAGGGGGTGTCGGCCTGCAGGTCCACACGGCGCAGGTTGCCGTCAAAGTGTTCGCCCAGGCCGTAGATCACGCTCGGATCGGTCTGCAGGCGCATGCCGATGCGCAGCCGGTTGTTGAACACGGCCCCCACCATCGGGCGGTCGCGCTCGACGCCGGTCTCTTTTTCGATGATGCTGGCCAGGATCAGGGCCTCGTCGGCCGAGCGCAGCGGCGTGTTGGGCGTGCGCTCGGCCCAGGCCTGGGCCAGTCGCTCGTCCATGGCCTGCGCGGCCTGGCGCAACACGACCGATGCCGGGGTGTGTTTGACCATGCGGTAGGTGTCGGGGAAAAAACGCCCTTCGGGGTGGCGCTCCGGGTAACCGATGCGCGCCATCACCTCCTCCGGGCTCAGGCCGTCCAGGTCCTGCGTCAGGTCGGGCGAACTGCGCACCGCCTGCAGCAGGTCGCGGATGTTCCAGCCTTCGACCAGCGTCAGGCTGCGCAAGGCCTGCTCGCCGCGCACCAGCTTGTCCAGCAGGCTGCGCGGCGTGGTGCCCGGCGCGAATTCGTAGGTACCCGCCTTGATCGCGCGCGACTGGCCTGAAAACCGGAACCAGGCGTACAGCAGCACCGAAGAGGTGCGCACCCCGGCCTGGCTCACCGCCTGGGCGGCGGCGCGGGCCGACGCCCCGGGGGGCACGTTCACTTCCAGCGGTGTTTCGGCGCTTGCCGAGGGCGGCATGTCCAGAGGATTCTGCAGCCACCAGGCGCCCAGCGCGGGCAGCAGCGTGGCGACGACGACAGCAACGACCAACAGTTTGAAAGCGCGCATCAGGGGCTTGGGTTGAACAGGGGCAGGAAGGGGGATAAACCAGGGTCAACCCGGCGGCGAACCGGGCCAAAGATCATAATCGACCGCTGTTTCCCAGCCCTTTGATCACCCGGCCCCACCATGACCCTAGTCACCCCTTTCACCACGCTTGACCCGGCCCGGCTGCAGGGCGCCACCCCCCTGCCCCAACTGGGGGTGATCCGCGCCCAGGGCGAGGACGCGGCGAAGTTCCTGCACGGGCAGTTGACACAGGATTTTTCGCTGCTCGGCCTGTCCGAGGCGCGGCTGGCCGGCTTCTGCTCGGCCAAGGGCCGCATGCTGGCCAGTTTTGTCGGCTTCAAGCGCGCGCACGACGACATCCTGCTGGTCTGCAGTCGCGACGTGCTGGCCGCCACGCTGAAACGGCTGTCCATGTTTGTGTTGCGCGCCAAGGTCAAGCTGGTCGACGCCAGCGATGCGTTCCAGATCTGGGGCCTGACGGGTGCCGCGTTGCCCGCAGGTGCGCAGAAGCCCTGGAGCCTGACCGGCGGGCCCGATGACGGCCAGACGGTGCGGCTGTACCCGGGCGCGGGCGTGGCGCGAGCCCTGTGGGTCGCACCGGCCGAACAACCGGCCCCGGCCGGCGAGCGTTTGCCCGAGACGCTCTGGGCCTGGCTGGAGGTGCAGAGTGGCGTGGCCACCCTCACCCAGCCCATCGTCGAGGCCTTCGTGCCGCAGATGCTCAACTACGAGTCGGTCGGCGGCGTGAACTTCAAGAAGGGGTGTTACCCCGGCCAGGAGGTCGTGGCCCGCAGCCAGTTTCGCGGCACGCTCAAGCGCCGGGCCTATCTGGTCCATGGCGACGGACCGCTGCAGGTGGGGCAGGAGGTGTTCCACGACAGCGACGCCAGCCAGCCCTGCGGCACCGTGGCCGCCGCGGCGCCCCACCCCGAGGCCGGTTGGGACGCCATTGTCTCCATGCAGACCAGTGCTGCGGCCGGGGGCCAACTGCGCGCGGCCAGTGCCGACGGCCCGGCGCTGACCCTGTTGCCCCTGCCCTACCCGCTGCTGGACGACATCTGAGCGCCTGAGCCGGCCACGCACGGCACGGAAACCGCCATGTGCCTGATTGCTTTCGCCATCGACGCCGATCCGGCTTGCCCGCTGCTGATCGCGGCAAATCGCGACGAGTTTTTCGACCGCCCCACCGCACCGCTGCACCGCTGGACATTGCCCGACGGCCCCACCGTGGTGGCCGGGCGCGACCTGCGCGACGGCGGCACCTGGCTGGGCGCGAGCGACACCGGTCGCGTGGCCATGCTCACCAATGTGCGCAGCGCCCAACCCGGCCCCGGCCAGCGCAGCCGGGGCGAGCTGGCCACCCGCTGGCTGCGCGGTGACAGCGACGAGGCGGCCCTGCTGGCGCACATCGACCCGGCCGCCTACGGTGGCTTCAACCTGGTGGTGGGCGACTTCCGCAGCGGTGTCTGGGCCTGGCTCAGCAACCGCCACCCCGAGCGCCCCCACGACGACAGCGCCATGGCCCTGCACCACCAGCGCTTGCTCGGCGGCGTGTATGGCCTGTCCAACGCCGCGCTGGACACACCCTGGCCCAAGACCGAACGTTTGAAGGACGCGCTGGGCGCATCGCTGCGGCGGATGGCGGCGACGGACGAAGCCTGCGGCTGGTTGCCGCCCCTGACCGAAGCGCTCGCCGATCGGCAGGCGGCGGCCGCGCACGAGTTGCCGTTGACCGGTGTGCCGCCCGAGGTGGAATCGGCACTGTCCAGCCCCTTTGTGCGCATGCCCGAGCGCGGCTACGGCACACGCAGCAGCGTGGTGCTGCGCGTGCAACCCGCGACGAAGCCCCCTCAGGCCGAGGCAGACACCCCGCGCTGGCAGGTGCAGATCAGCGAATGGACACACACACCCGGCCCCGCGCCGGACGGCCCGCACGCCTGGGCCGAGCAGGCCCGGCGCAGCGAAACCCTGGTCTGGTGAAAGCGGGCAGACCGCATCCGCGGCGCCACGCGACCCTCAATGCGCGAAACGGTCCAGCCGAGCCGCGTTGTGGGGGACGTCCTACCGCAGCGGAACGAACATCTCCTGGTGGGCGATGCCCGCTTCGTCGAACGGCTCCCCCCGGCGCTGGTAACCCAGGCGTTCGTAAAACCCCTCGGCGCTGCGCTGCGCGTGCAGCATCACCTCGCGATCGCCGCGCGCGCGGGCCGCGTCCGTCAAGGCCTGCAACACCTGCTGGCCCAGATGGCCGCCGCGCAGCACCCGGTTTACCGCCAGCCGGCCCACCTGCGACACGCGCGGTGCGCCGGTCGGGATCAGCCGCCCGGTGGCCACCGGCTGGCCCAGCCGGTTGTGGGCCACCGCGTGCAGCGCCGTCAGGTCCGCCTCGTCGTGCTCCAGGTCTTTGGGGATGCGCTGCTCCTGCACGAACACCTCGGTGCGGATGCGCTGCGCGTCGGCGCCGAGTTCGTTCCAGGCGCCCAGCTTCACTGTGCTCATGGTTTCGCCGGCCTCGTAGCCCATGAGAATGTCGCGCAGCGCCTGCGGCACCGGGCGCGAGGTCTGGCTGCCCGGGTCGGCGAACACGTAGACGATGTCGCCCGAGATCAGGTGTTCGTCGCCCCGGAAGATGGCGCCGGTGAACTGGATCGATGAGGTGCCGATGCGGCCGCATTTCATGGCCACCTCGATCTGGTCGTCCACCCGCGCCGAGGCGTGAAACTCCAGCGTGGCCTTGACCACATACAAATCGCCTTCGAGCCGCTGCATGGCCGCCTCGTAGGGCAGCGCCAGCGCCCGCCAGTAGTCGGAGATCGCGGTGTCGAAGTACATCAGGTAGTGCGCGTTGAAGACAATCTTCTGCATGTCCACCTCGGCCCAGCGCACGCGCAGGCGGTGGACAAAGCGGAAGTCGGATCGTTTGAGGCTCATGGGGGGCTCCGGGTCGGTGGCGGTGGGCTCAAAAAGCCAGGGCCGTCAAGCATAGTGCCGCCGGGCATCCCTGGCGGTCACCGGTTTGTCCGGAGGATGGGCGCCCAGCACCGCCCATCCATTACCTCGGATTCAAGCGCCCGATCCCCAGGCCTGGCGCAGCGCACGCGCCGCATCGTTGTGGGCTTTGAGCGCCTGCGGGATGGCGCGGCCGAACTGGATGAAGCCGTGCACCACGCCGGCGTAGATCTCCAGATCCACCGCCACGCCGGCCATGCGCAGCCGGTCGGCGTACAACACGCCCTCATCCACCAGCGGGTCGCATTCGGCCAGCCCCATCCAGACCGGTGCCACGCCCTCCAGGTCGCGCAACTGGCCGCGTTCGTCCACACCATCGAGTGGCGCGAAACGCCAGTCGTCGCGCTCGGCCGGGCTGCGCAGGTAGTGGCCAAAGAAAAAGCCGATATGTGCTTCTTCGAGCAGGAAGCCCTTGGCGAAGCTGTGGTGCGAGGGCGTGTTTTGGTGGCCGGCGGTGCCGGGATAGAACAGCAGCTGCAGTGCCAGCGGCCAGCCAGCGTCGCGCGCGGCGATGGCCGTCACGGCCGACAGCGTGCCGCCCGCGCTGTCGCCGCCCACAGCGATCCGGGCGCCGTCCAGGCCCAGCGCCGGCGCCTGTTCGCGCAGCCAGGCCAGGCTGTCCCAGGCGTCGTGCACCGCGGTGGGAAAAGGCCACTCGGGCGCGAGCCGGTAGTCCACCGAGAGCACCGCGCAGTGGGCCAGGTGCGCCAGGTGCCGGCACAGCGGCTCGTGCGTGGCCACACTGCCGATGGTGAAGCCGCCGCCATGAAAGAACAGCAGCACCGGCAGCGGCTGCCCGGTCGCGGGCGCGAACAGGCGTGCCGGCAGGGCGTGGCCATCGCGCGTGGGGATGCGCAGGTCTTCCACGCGCGCGAGCTTGTGTGGGGAAACCTCAAGCACACCCGCACCGGCTTCGTAGGCCTGTCGGGCCTGCTCGGGGGACAGGGCGTGCATGGGCGGATGCCCGGCGCGGGCGATGCGGTCGAGCAGTCCGCGCATGGCGGGCGTGAGCAAGGCTCGGGGGTTGGCGTGGTGCGGCATGCGGTGCGTTTTTTGTGAGGTCTGGCCGTCGAGGTGGCCCATGTCCTGTGCGGGACCGTCGCATCGAGTGCGGCATTGGCCCGGGAGCGCTGCGGTCGTATAGTTTTGAATCCTAATTCAGACCACAACACAGCGAGACAAGCATGGCCCAGATCCTCTATGTGACCAACATCCTGATCGACTTCGGCGCCCTGGCGCAACTGCAGGCCGAGTGCGAGCGGGTGGGCATCACACGCCCGCTGATCGTGACCGATGCGGGCGTGAAGGCCGCGGGCCTGCTGGACAAGGCCCTGGCCGCCCTGCCCGACCTGCAGCCTGCTGTGTTCGACCAGACGCCGTCGAACCCGACCGAGGCCGCCGTGCGCGCGGCCGTGGCGGTGTACCGGGCGCAAGGCTGCGACGGACTCGTTGCGCTGGGCGGCGGCAGCGCCATCGACTGCGCCAAGGGCGTGGCCATCGCCGCGGTGCACGAAGGCCCGCTGAAGACCTACGCCACCATCGAAGGCGGCTCGCCGAAGATCACCGACCGCGTGCCGCCGCTGATCGCCGTGCCCACCACGGCCGGCACCGGCAGCGAGGTGGCGCGCGGTGCGATCGTGATCGTGGACGATGGCCGCAAGCTCGGTTTCCACAGCTGGCACCTGGTGCCCAAGACCGCCCTGCTCGACCCCGAACTCACGCTGGGCCTGCCGCCCATGTTGACCGCGGCCACGGGCATGGACGCGATCGCCCACTGCATGGAAACCTTCATGGCGCCGGCCTTCAACCCGCCGGCCGACGGCATCGGGCTGGACGGCCTGATGCGTGGCTGGGCGCACATCGAGCGCGCCACCCGGGATGGCCAGGACCGCGAGGCGCGGCTCAACATGATGAGCGCCAGCATGCAGGGCGCGATGGCGTTCCAGAAAGGGCTGGGCTGCGTGCATTCGCTCAGCCACAGCCTGGGCGGCGTCAACCCACGCTTGCACCACGGCACGCTCAATGCGATGTTCCTGCCCGCCGTGATTCGCTTCAACGCCGAGGCCGAGTCGATGAAAAAGGACCGGCGCCTGGACCGCATGGCCCATGCCATGGGCCTGCACAGCGGCAGCGACGTGCCCGAGGCCATCGAGGACATGAACGCCCGCCTGGGCCTGCCCAATGGCCTGGCCGCCATGGGCGTCACGCCCGACCTGTTTGACAAGGTCATCGAAGGAGCCCTGGCCGACCACTGCCACAAGACCAATCCACGCATCGCCAGCGCACAGGATTACCGCGCCATGCTCGAAGCGGCCATGTGAGCGGCCTGCACGGCACCCCCGATCGGGGGATACTTGGCGCCCAGCATCAACGAACCGGAGACCGCATGAAAGCCGTGAACATCCTCAAGACCATTGGCAACACGCCACACGTCCGCATCAACCGCCTGTTTGCCGGGGCCTCGCAGCAGGTGTGGATCAAGTCCGAGCGCAGCAACCCGGGTGGCTCCATCAAGGACCGCATCGCGTTGTCCATGGTGGAAGACGCCGAACAGTCCGGCGCCCTGCAGCCCGGAGGCACCATCGTCGAGCCCACCTCGGGCAACACCGGCATCGGCCTGGCCATGGTGGCCGCCGTCAAGGGCTACAAGCTGGTGCTGGTCATGCCCGACAGCATGTCCGTCGAGCGCCGTCGCCTGATGCTGGCCTACGGCGCCTCGTTCGATCTCACGCCGCGTGAAAAGGGCATGAAAGGCGCCATCGCCCGGGCCGAAGAGATCGTGGCCAGCACCCCTGGCGCCTGGATGCCACAGCAGTTCAACAACCCGGCCAACGTCGCGATCCACGCCAAGACCACGGCCGCCGAAATCGCCGCCGATTTCCCCGAGGGTGTGGACGTGCTGATCACCGGCGTGGGCACCGGCGGCCACATCACCGGCTGCGCGCAGGTGCTGAAAGCGAAATGGCCCCAGCTCAAGGTGTACGCGGTGGAGCCGGTGGCCTCGCCCGTGATCTCGGGCGGCAGCCCGGCGCCCCACCCGATCCAGGGCATTGGCGCGGGCTTCATCCCCAACAACCTCGACACCACGCTGCTCGACGGCGTGATCCAGGTGGACGCCGAACCCGCCCGCGAGATGGCGCGCCGTTGCGCGCGCGAAGAAGGCATGCTGGTGGGGATTTCGTCGGGCGCCACGCTGGCGGCCATCGCGCAGAAGCTGCCGGAACTGCCAGCCAACGCCGTGGTGCTGGGTTTCAACTACGACACCGGCGAACGTTACCTGTCTGTCGACGGTTTCCTGCCGGCCTGAGGAGGCCGCAAGACGTCAAAGGGAGTGCCCGAGGGCACATCCCTCCCCCCATGGAAGCCATGGGGTCGCTGGCTTTCGTCAGGCGCTTTCCTTGACGACGCGCCCATGGAGCGGCTGCAGGGGCCGCGCGTTGGCGTTGTACAGCTGGCGGAACGCCTTGATCTGCTGGGCGCCCAGCTTCACGGGTTCCTTGAGCACCATCCATTGCACGCCCTCGGAACAGGGCGGCGTGGTCAACGAGCCGGCAAAGCTGTAATAGCCCTTCTTGGCGGGCAACAGGGTGCTGGCATCCAGGGTGAGGCCGTCCACCGTCAGTTGCTCGCCCACGCGTGGCAGGTGCTCGAAGATCGGCGCCCAGGCCGCATTGGTCTTGCCGGGCTGGATCAGCACGGCCACCACGCCCAGCTTGCCGTCCTCGCCCTTGTGCACGAAGTGCGCCACCATGGCCGCGCGCTTGCCGCCAATGGCTTCTTCGCTGGGGGTGTGGAAGTGAAACTGCAGCAGCTCCATCGCCTTGCCATCCACCACCAGCTTGCTGCCCGCAGGCATGTTCACCTGCACGGTGTGCCCGTTGTTGACCAGCGTGGGGGCGCCAGCCGTGTATTGGAAGTCCAATGCGGGCAGCGCTTCTTTCACGGTGTTGCGAATGTCGATGGGGCTTTGCGCCATGCCGCGTGCGCAGGCTTCGAAGCCGGGTTCCAGCGCGCCCCAGTGGGCGGCGCCGTGTTCACCCTTGTATTCCCAATGCGGGCGGGCCCCTTCCGCGCCAGCCCAGGTGGCGGCGCACAGTGCGAGAGCGGCCACGGTGGTGTGCCGAATCAATTTCTGGTAATTCATGGTGTTATTGAAGACAGGTGAGGAAATGCCGCAGCCTGTCTGCACATCCACCGCACGCGCCGTGGCCCACCCCATGCATCACGGAAGGCCACTGGCAGCGCGGCAGGAACACAAACCGGCACACAACACTGACCCCGCAAGCTGCGGGGTCGCCGGATTCTGAACAAACGCGCCGCAACACGGCGGCATGCATCGCGCAAGGCCCTGATGCCGTGTCAGGCAAGCCGAGGAACGGCCTGGCCTAAGCACTGAGCATGTCAGATTTCTCAATGAAATCAGGCGAGTGCAACGGCTTCTTCAATAAAACCTTGAACTTTGAGGCCGTGAGACCCGCCGGGCCCGATCAGATGCGCGAGAGCTTGTACTCGATGAATTCGCTCGGGTAGCCCTCGGCGTCCTTGCCGGAGTCCGGGTCGCCGATCTGCAGCAGGGTGCCATCGCTGTGCAGCAGCACCTTGCTCGAACCCTGGTCGGAGGTGCCGGTGAACTTGTCGGCGGTCACGCCCGCGGTCACCTTGGTGCCCACGTGGGTCATCTGCAGATTCGTCAACACCTTTTCAGACTTCACGCTCGGGCCTGAACATGAGGTGCCGATGTAGGCATAGGCGATCACGTCGCCCGAAAAGCCGGTGGCGCTGGTCTTGGTGATGTCGGCCCGCAGGTGGGCCGAGGCGCCATCGTCGGTGTAGCACTCGCTTTCCCAGGATCCGATGTATTTGGCCACCACGTCGCCCGACGTATCACCGGGCAAAGGATCGTCGTTGCCACCCCCGCAGGCCGTCAGGGTGGCCATCGCCAGGCCCAGGCCGATCAGTTTGAAACGGGTGTATGTCGTCTTCGTCATCATGGAAATCCCAAGGTTGGGTGAAACGGTGAAACCGGGTCCTGGTCGGGCCTGTGGCTGCAGCTGCTTCACGGGTCAAAGTAGCGCGGATTGTGCAGGACAAAAAACGCCCGCTCGGTGCGATCGGACACGGAGCCCGCCATGGAGCCCCGGTTTTACACCTGCTTGCATCCGCCGGTCTCGGGCGCGGGCGGCGGTGCCTTCAACCGCCCCGCACCATCGCCAGCACCTTGCCCGCGTCCAGCGTCTGCGCCGTGGCCTGGATCTGTGGCAGGTATTGCGCCTGCATCTGCTTGGCCGGCTCCAGCAGGTTCTGGAAGGTTTCCTGCAGCAGCGCAGTGCTCATCACCCGGCCGCCCGCGTAATAACGCTTGGCCACCTGGCCCAGCGCATAGGTGGTGGCAAAGGAAAACGCCACGCCCGTGGCCGCTCGGCCCAGCCCGCCGAGCATGCGGCCCGCGGCGGCACCGATCAGCCCTCCCAGCAGCTTGCGGCCGAACTGTTCGAGGTACTGCGACGTCAGGCCCACGCCCACGGCGGCGATGAATTCGCGGATGTGTCCCTGGTCAAGCTCGACACCGTGCGCCTTGCCAATGTTGTAGACCATGCGCACCTGCAGCGGAATGATGGCCATCGAGGCCCAGGACTGCGGCAGCAGCTCCAGCGCGCCGTTGAGCAGCGCCGCGTTCAGGATGGTTTTGTCGAGCTGGGCGTCGAGCGCGGTATCGAGCGGCGCGGCCCGTGGCACCGGTGGCGCCGCCGGCGTGGTGGCGGCCACCGGCACGGGCACCGGGGCGGCCTCGTCGGCCGCGTCCAGGAGGGCCGCCACCTCGCGCTCGAACGCCAGGGCCTGCGCCGCGTCCAGCTGCAGACGGGTCTTCAGGTCGGCCAGGAAGGCGGCCTCAGCCGGGCTCTGGCGCCCGTCCGCATCGCAGACGCACACCGCCATTTCGTAGGCGAGCTGGCGCTGACCGGCGTCCGTCAGGCCAGCCACGGCATCGGCCAGCGAAACGCGCTTGAGCAGCACGTCCTGGTAGAGCCGGGTCAGCCCGGCGCCACCGGGCTCCTGGCCGAGTGTGTCCGCCAGGTGGCGAATGGCCTCGCGCTCGGCGTCGGCCTTGTGTCCGTCCGAAAACGCGGCCAGCAAGGCGATGCTCAGAATGGACTGTTGTTCTTGAGGGGACATGGGCGGTGCTCTCCTGGGTTGCGTTGGATGCGCCGAGTATGGGCTGCGGGCATTTCAGGGCCAAGGGTTCTGGTATCAAGACCTTCGTGGGTCCAACGGGATACCCGGTGCGTCTGGACCGCGACCCGCGCCGCAACCCCGATAATCCCCGCATGCGCTTTCTGATCGACTTTTTCCCCATCGGCCTTTTCGTCGCGGCCTACAAACTGCACGACATCTACACCGCCACCGCCGTGCTCATGGTGGCCACCGTGGTGCAGACCGCCATCATCTATGCCATTGACCGGCGGTTGCAGACCTTGCACAAGGTGACGCTGGTGCTGGTGCTGGTGTTCGGCACGCTGACCCTGGTGCTGCAGGACGAGCGCTTCATCAAGTGGAAACCGACCGTGTTGTACGCGAGCATGGCCATCGTGCTGGGGGCGGCACTCTGGGGCTGGAAGAAGAACTTCCTGCAGCTTCTGCTGGGCAGCCAGTTGACGCTGCCCGCGCCGGTGTGGGCGCGGCTCACGGTGATCTGGATCGGCTACTTCCTGTTCATGGCGGGCATTAACGCCTACGTGGCCGCGTACTACTCCACCGAAGACTGGGTGAACTTCAAGCTCTGGGGCTATGTGTTCCCGGTGATCTTCATCGTGGGCCAGGGGCTGTACATCGCGCGCTATCTGAAAGACGACGGCTCCGCCGCCAACGGGGAACCGAAACCATGACAGAGACGACCCTGCCCACGGCCGAGGCACTGGACGCGACCCTGCGCGCCGCGCTGGCGCCTACCTGGCTGGAGGTGCTCGACGAGAGTGCCGCGCACGCCGGCCATGCCGGCGCGAACGCGCTGGGGTATGGCACCCACTTCCGGGTGCGCATCGGCGGGCCGGCGTTTGCCGGCAAGAGCCGGGTGGCCCAGCACCGGCTTGTGTATGATGCGCTGCAAAAATTCACCGACGCGGGCCTGCACGCGCTGGCGATTGAAATCAAGGTCTGAACCCTTCCACCGATGCACGCACCGCCAACCGCCCCGCCCGTTGGCCTCGACACACCCTGACACCTTTTTTTGCGGCCGCCGCGCCATGCAACTTCGCTGCACACGGCCGCTCCAACCCCTTTTTTCAACCCGAGGAACACCATGAAATTTTCCCTGTCGGCCCTGACCGCGGCCGCCCTGATCGTCGCTGCGCCCTGGGCCGCCGCGCAGAACGTGGCCGTTGTGAACGGCAAAGCCGTGCCCACCGCGCGCGTGGAAGCGCTGGCGCAGCAGGTGGCGGCGTCCGGCCGCCCGGTGGATGACACCGTGCGCGCACAGCTGAAAGAAGAAGTGGTGCTGCGCGAGATCTTCGTGCAGGAAGCGCAGAAGCGCGGCATCGCCGCCACGCCCGAATACAAGACCCAGATGGAACTGGCCCGCCAGACCATCCTGATCCGCGCGCTGTTCGCCGACTACCAGAAGAAGAACCCGGTGAGCGACGCCGAGGTGCAGGCCGAGTACGACAAGTTCGCCGCGGCCAACGGTGGCAAGGAATACCGCGCCCGCCACATCCTGGTGGAAAAGGAAGACGAAGCCAAGGCCATCATCGCCTCGCTCAAGGGCGGCGCCAAGTTCGAAGACATCGCCAAGAAGCAGTCCAAGGACCCGGGATCCGGCGCCAACGGTGGCGATCTGGACTGGGCCGCGGCCGGCAGCTACGTGGCCGAGTTTTCCGAAGCCATGGTGAAGCTGGACAAGGGCCAGATGACGCAGGAGCCGGTGAAGAGCCAGTTCGGCTGGCACATCATCCGCGTGGACGACGTGCGCCAAGCCCAGTTGCCCAAGCTCGAAGAGATCAAGCCGCAGATCGCCCAGCAGATGCAACAGCAGAAACTGATGGCGTTCCAGCAAAGCCTGCGCGAGAAGGCCACGGTCAAATAAGAAACGACGGTGGTGCGCCGCTTCGGCGCCCTTCCCTGCTGGCGAAAAGCGCGACCTCGGTCGCGCTTTTTTTGTGCCTGCGCATCGGGTTCGAAGAGCCGTCGTCACGACAATATTTGATCAAATATTTGACGATCATGAATAAATTGACATAATTCCCGCCATTATTTGATCAAACAAAGCGATCTTCATGTCTGCTTCCAGCCCCAGCATCCAGGACTTTCTGTCCCAGCACCGCATCCAGGAAGTGGAGTGCGTCATCCCCGACATGACGGGCATCGCACGCGGCAAGATCCTGCCCAAGGACCTGTTCCTCAACTCCGGCCACATGCGCCTGCCCAAGAGCGTGCTGCTCAACACGGTCAACGGCCAGCAGCCCGACAACACCGCCTTCGTGGGCGACACCGACCCGGACATGGTCTGCGTGCCCGACCTGGCGACCGCGCGGGTGGTGCCCTGGGCAGCGGAGCAGGTCGCGGTGATCATCCACGACTGCGAGGAGTTCGACGGTACACCGGTGGCGCTTTCCCCGCGCTGCGTGTTGCGCCGCGTGTTGCAGCTCTACGCAACGCAGGGCTGGCAGCCGGTGGTGGCGCCCGAGATGGAGTTCTACCTGGTGGCGCGCCACCAGAACCCGCACGAACCGCTGCAGCCGCCGCTGGGCCGCACCGGCAAGCCCGAGGCCGGCCGCCAGTCGTATTCGATCGACGCGGTGAACGACTTCGACCCGTTTTTCCTGGAGCTCTCGCGCTTCTGCGAGGTGCACCGCCTGGGGGTGGAAACGCTGATCCACGAAGCCGGCGCGGGCCAGATGGAGATCAATTTCACGCACGGGGAGCCGATGGACCTGGCCGACCGCGTGTTCCTGTTCAAGCGCACGGTGCGCGAAACCGCGCTGCGCCACGGCATCTTCGCCACCTTCATGGCCAAGCCCATGGAGGCCGAGCCGGGCAGCGCCATGCACATCCACCAGAGCATCCTGGACGCGAAGACGCGCGACAACATCTTCAGCCTGCCCGACGGCTCGGTGAGCCCCGCGTTTCACCACTACATCGCTGGCCTGCAGCGCTACGTGCCGCAGCTCATGCCCATGCTCGCGCCGTATGTGAACTCGTACCGCCGGCTCGCGCGCCACATGTCGGCGCCCATCAACGTGCAATGGGGCTACGACAACCGCACCTGCGGCATCCGCGTGCCGGAGTCGGACGCGGCCAACCGCCGGCTGGAAAACCGAGTGCCGGGCGTGGACGTGAACCCCTACCTCGCCATGGCCGCCACGCTGGCCTGTGGTTACCTCGGCATGGTGGAGCAAAGCCTGCCCACCGAACCCATGAACAGCAGCGCCTGGGCCATGGACCACGAACTGCCGAGCCACATGGAAGACTCGATCCGGCGCATGCGCGAATGCGAGCCGCTGCGCGAGATGCTGGGCGGGGCCTTCATCGACGCCTTCCTGGCCGTGAAAGAGGTGGAGTACGCCACCTACAACCGCGTCATCAGTTCGTGGGAACGCGAACACCTGCTGTTGCTGGTGTGAGGGTATGTGGCACCCCCTGCGCCGCTGCGCGGCTGGGTGGGGCCGCGTTCCGTTGAGGATGTGCGTTGAATCTTGAAAAAACGATAGAGGCGAGATGAAAACTCCAACCCCTTCCCTCCCCAGCCGGACCGGCCTGGACTGGCCCCGCGCCCAGGCTTTCCTGGCCCGCGAGCGCGACAGCTACGCCGCACGCAATCCGCATTCGGCGGCGCTCGCCGCGCAGGCGCGGCAGCACCTGTTGTTTGGCGTGCCGCTGCACTGGATGAACGACTGGGGCACGCCGTTTGCCCTGCACGTGTCCCACGCCAGCGGCGCCGAAGTCACCGACGTGGACGGGAACGCCCTGGTGGATTTCTGCCTCGGCGACACCGGCGCGATGTTCGGCCACGCTCCCGCGCCGGTCGCCGCCGCGCTGGTGCGGCAGGCCACGCGGGGCTACACCACCATGCTGGCCACGGCCGATGCCGCTGCCGTCGGCAGCTTGCTCGCCGAGCGCTTTGGCTTGCCGTTCTGGCAGTTCGCCCTGAGCGCGACCGACGCCAACCGCTACATCGTGCGCTGGATCCGCGCCGCCACCGGGCGCAAGAAACTGTTGGTGTTCAACGGCTGTTACCACGGCACCATCGAAGACGTGTTCGTCGATCTGATCGACGGCCGGCCCACGCAACGCGACAGCCTGCTGGGCCAGGTGCACGACCTGACCGAGCACACGGTGGTGGTCGAGTTCAACGACCTGCCCGCGCTGGAGGCCGCGCTGGCCCAAGGGGACGTGGCCTGCGTGCTGGCCGAGCCGGTCATGACCAACATCGGCATGGTGCTGCCCGAGCCGGGGTTCTGGGAGGCGGCGCAGGCGCTCATCCGGCAACACGGCGCCTGGCTGGTGATGGACGAAACCCACACCATCAGCACCGGCCCCGGCGGCTACGCGCGCGCCCACGGCATCGAGGCCGACGCGCTCGTGCTCGGCAAACCGGTGGGCGGTGGCGTGCCCTGCGCGGTCTACGGCATGAGCGAGCGCCTCGCCGAGCGCGCCGTGAAAGCCAAGCAGGACGCGCCACCCGGCCACAGCGGCATCGGCACCACGCTCACCGGCAACATGCTGGCCATGGCGGCCATGCGCGCCACGCTCGGCGAGGTGATGACCCCAGCCGCCTACGGGCACATGCTGGCCGTCTCGGCACGGCTTGCGGACGGCATTCGCCAGACCCTGGCGCGCCACGGCCTGCCCTGGTGCGTGACCCAGGTGGGCGCACGCACCGAGTTCCAGTTCTGCCCCGAACCACCGCGCAACGGCAGCGAGGCCGGGCAAGCGCTCGACGCTGAGCTGGAACACCTGATCCACCTCGGCCTGCTCAACCGCGGCGTGATGATCACGCCCTTTCACAACATGATGCTGGTCTGCCCGCAGACCACCGAGGCCCACGTGGATCGGTTGATCGCCGCGCTGGACGAGGTGATCACCCAGATCAAGGCGCCCGCCGTCCCATGAAGAACACCACCGCTACCACCCAGCAGGACAGCACCTACCTGCGCCTGCGCCAGTGGGTCACGGTGGGCAAATTCCTGCCGGGCGAACGGCTCAAGATCCACGCGATCGCCAAGCAGTTGGGCGTCGGCGTCATGCCCGTGCGCGCCGCCCTGCAGCGGCTGGCCGCCGAAGGTGCACTGGTCAACGTGCCGCACAGCGGCATGCTGGTGCCCCGGCTGTCGCTGGCCGAGTTCGACGACGTGTTACAGACCCGCCTGCTGCTCGAAGGCGAAGCCGCCGAACGTGGCGCGCACCGGCTCGATGCCGCCGGCGTGGCCGAGCTGCTGGCGCTGGAGCAGAAGATGCGCGACGCGCTCAAGGTCAACGACGCCAAGGGCTACCTGGACGCCAACGAGCTCTTTCACCTGCGCCTGTACCAGGCCGCCGCGTCGCCCACCCTGCTCTCGCTGATCGAAACCGTCTGGCTCAAGGTCGGGCCACTGTCCAACAAACTGTTCGAGGTGTCCGCCTCGTTGCGCGTGATCAACGAGGCACACGGCGACGTGGTGATGGCGCTGCGGCTGCGCGACAGCGCCGGCGTGCGGCGCGCGATCGAGAAAGACCTGTTCGTGGCCGGGCAGTTCCTGCGGCCGTTCTGCGCGGGTTAAACGCCCCCCCCGCGCCGCTTCGCGTCACCCTCCGGGGGCGACACCAGCCGTCTGGCAGAGCCAGCCCGGCGGTGTCTCTGGGTGGCACTGTTTCAGGCTGCTGGGTTGCGCTCCGGCACCGTTGGAAAACGAAAAAGACACCGGGGTTCAATGCTCATCGGCTGACCCACACCCAAGCACTCACCAGCCCGATCAACACCGGCTGGTGCAGCAGGTAGTAGCTCAGGCTCCAGCGGCCCAGCGTCACCAGGCCGCGTTTCAGGCCGGTGGCCGGCGCGTCCGCCGACCCCAGCCACTGCGGCCGGTGCAACAAGGCCCAGCGACCCGCCGCCACGCCCCACCACATCACGCCCAGCCAGGGCAGCAGCGGCACATAGTCTTCGGTCACCGGTAGGCGGCTGATGAAGCCCAGCGCATTCGGGCCCGGGCTGTTGAGCACCTGCAGCGCCGGCACGGTGGCGATCACGGCCGGTGCGATGAACTTGGCCGCGATCGCCAGTGCGCCCAGCGGCCACAGCCAGGCGCCCCAGCCGGCGGTCAGCCGCACCACGATCAACATCACCGCGATACCGTGCAGCACCCCGAAGTAGATGAAGCTTTTGGGGAACATCAGCATGGAGCCCGCGGTGACCAGCAGCGCCGCGCCCGCCACCTGCCCCCAGCGCCGCCAGAAACGCGGCCAGCCCTGCCCCTGCGACAAGGCCACCGCCTGCGACAGCCCGGCCGTGAACAGGAACAGGCTCACGATGGCGCTGCGCTGCCAGGTCCAGAACGGATCGTGGTGGAGGTCCGCGCGGATGAAGCCGAAGTGGTCGAGGTCAAAGCAGAAATGGAACACCGTCATCCACAGCATGGCGGTGGCGCGCAGCAGGTCGATGCGGTCGAGACGGCCTGGCAGCATGTTTCCGCTGGACATACCGGCGTCAGGCGGCAGAACGGTGGTGAATCGCCAGCAGCAGTTGCGCCAGATCGCGCGGCGCGCTCACCATGGGGTCGTGCCCGGTGGCCATTTCGTACACCGTCCAGCCCGGCTCGCTGCGCACGCGCTGGCGCGACGCCGCGATGGTGGCCAGCGGTGGGTGGGTGCAGTCGATGAAGCTGTGCGGCACGGCCCAGACCAGCGCCGGGTCGAAGCGCAGCGGCTCCTGGTAGAGCCGGAAGGGTTGCGGCGTCTGCCGGCGGTTGACCCAGTCGCGGTCGGCGCCTTCCAGGCCAAACAACGAGGCGTCGGGCGGCGGAAAACTCAGGCCGCCACTGGCCTGCGCTTCCTTGACGCGCCTGGCCACGGTTTCGGGGCTGTGCGGCGTGCTCCAGCTGTCGCCGGGGTTGGGCACGCCCGCGTCCACGTAAACGAGGTGGCGCAGCAGGCCCGGGTGCGTGCGCTGCAGGCGGTCGGCCACGCAGGTGATGAGGTTGCCCGCGTAGCTGTGACCCACCAACACCACGCGCTGCAGCTCTTCGGCCTCGATCAGGCCGATCACGTCCTGGGTGTGGGTGTCGATGCCGACCTCGGGGCTGAGCAAGTGCGCCCGCTCGCCCACGCCAGTGAGCGTGACGGCGTGCGTCTCGACACCCGCGCCGCGCAGCAGGGGCAATACGCGGCGCCAGCACCAGGCGCCGTGCCAGGAGCCGTGCACGAGCACGATGGCGGTCTTTGCGATTTCGGTGGCTGCGTTCATGGGCGTTCTCCAGGACAATACCGGCTTGAATTTTTCCCCCGATTCTGCCTCTTCGCCCCGCCCCACCGACCATGCTGCCGCACCAACTCGAACTGCTCTCCCCCGCGCGCGACGCCGACATCGGCATCGAGGCGGTGAACCACGGGGCCGACGCGGTCTACATCGGCGGGCCGAGCTTCGGCGCGCGCACCAGCGCCGACAACCGCGTGCAGGACATCGCCCGGCTGGCGAAACATGCGCACCGCTTCGGCGGCCGCATCTTCACGACGATGAACACCATCCTGCGCGACGACGAGCTGGAGCCCGCGCGCAAGCTGGCCTGGCAGCTCTACGACGCTGGGGTGGACGCGCTCATCGTCCAGGACATGGGCCTGTTGGAGATCGACCTGCCGCCGATCCAGCTGCACGCCAGCACCCAGACCGACATCCGCACGCCCGAAAAAGCCCGCTTCCTGCAGGACGCCGGCCTGTCCCAGATCGTGCTCGCGCGTGAACTCACGCTGCAGCAGATCGCCGACATCCGCGCCGCCACCGACCCACAGCGCTGCACGCTGGAGTTCTTCATCCACGGCGCGCTCTGCGTGGCCTACAGCGGCCAGTGTTTCATCAGCCACGCCCACACCGGGCGCAGCGCCAACCGCGGCGACTGCTCGCAGGCCTGCCGCCTGCCCTATGAAGTGAAAGACAGCCAGGGCCGCATCGTCGCGCACGACAAGCATGTCCTTTCCATGAAGGACAACAACCAGAGCAACAACCTGCGCGCCCTGATCGACGCCGGCGCGCGCAGCTTCAAGATCGAAGGCCGCTACAAAGACATGGGCTACGTGAAGAACATCACCGCCCACTACCGGGTGTTGTTTGATCAGATCCTGGAAGAACGCCCCGAGTTGGCGCGCGCCAGCAGCGGCGAATGCACCTTCAGCTTTCAGCCCGACCCGGACCAGAACTTCAACCGCGAGTTCACCGACTACTTCGTGCAGGGCCGCCAGCAAGACATCGGCGCCTTCGACACCCCCAAGAACCCCGGCCGCCCCATCGGCTACGTCACCCAGGTCGGCCCCCACTTCGTGGAGCTGGAGACCGACGACCCGGCCACCGTGATCCACAACGGCGATGGCCTGTGTTACCTGGACCTGCAGAAAGAACTGGTGGGCCTGCAGATCAACCGGGCCGAGTCGACAGGCAAACCGGGCCTCTGGCGCGTGTTCCCCAAAGACCCGATGGACAGTTTCAAGGACCTTCGCAAAGGCGTGCAGATCAACCGCAACCGCGACATGGACTGGGTGCGCGGGCTGGAGAAAAAATCGGCCGAGCGCCGCATCGGCGCCTGGTTGAGGCTGGACGAAACCACCAACGGCCTGAGCCTCACGGTCACCGACGAAGACGGCCACAGCGCCACCGCCACCCTGCCCTGCGCGCTGGAACCCGCGAAAGACCCGGCGCAGGCCGATGCCCGGCTGCGCGACAGCCTCTCACGCCTGGGTGAAACCATCTTCCAGCCCATCGACGTGGCGCTGAACCTGAATGGACCCCGCTTCGTGCCCGCCTCGCTGCTCAACCCCTTGCGCCGCGAGGCCATCGACAAACTCGAAGCCGCCCGCACCGCCGCGTGGCAGCGCCTGCCGCGGGCAAAGCCGGTGGAGCCGCCCGCCCCCTACCCCGAAGACACCCTGACCTACCTGGCCAACGTGTTCAACCACAAGGCCCGCGACTTCTATGCGAAACATGGCGTGAACATGATCGCCGCCGCCTACGAGAGCCACGAGGAAGAAGGCGAAGTCAGCCTGATGATCACCAAACACTGCGTGCGCTACAGCCTCAGCCTGTGCCCCAAGCAGGCCAAGGGCGTGACGGGGGTTCAGGGCACGGTGCGCGCCGAACCCATGCAACTCATCAACGGCCATGAAAAGCTCACCCTGCGCTTCGACTGCAAGCCCTGCGAAATGCACGTGGTGGGCAAGATCAAGCGCAGCGTGTTGAACGCCGTGCCGGCGAGCCCGGTGACGTTCTACCGGACGCGGCCGAGCGGCGCGGCAGCGGGCTGAACCCCTTTCGTTGTCGCGGAAGGCAATCGCTCCAGGGAACGGGTTGCAGGCTTCTATACTGCCTGCTGCCATTCATCAGGGAGTTTCACATGACATCTTTTCTGCGTCCTTTTTCGCAGGCCGCTGCCGTCTGCACGCTCGTCGTTTCGTTGACCGCCTGCAGCACACCAGGCACCACCCTCAGCGTTCCGACCCTCGACACGCCGGGAGAACTCACCGGCAAGATCGTGGGACCGATCGAATTCGGTCAGCCCGGCGAAGGCGCGGGCTTGAAAGCCTACGCTTTGGAACTCCCGGTACCGATCAGGTTTGATGACCGCGGCGAGTGTGGCGAGCAAATCATGAACATCATGGCGATTGAGCAGTTCGACATCGCGCCGTACCACGGAAAAACGGTGCGTTTGCGAGCAACACCTTTTTGTCAGATCAGCCGATCTGGCAAATACCATCTCAAGGATGTGACGGTACGCGAAACCCGCCCCTGAGCTTGTGCACGCCATGCATGAGCGCGGTGCCCGCGCTCACCAGACACTCACAGGGAGAAAACAATGGGTGAACCCAGCAAGATCACAGATCTGATCAGGACCGAAGGTAAAACCCGCGTCTATCAGATGGACGATGGGTCGCAGGAGACACGCGAAGGTGGCACGGTGTCCTGGCGCAACAACAATCCAGGCAACCTCAAGTTCGAATATGCCGGTAGCGCTGACAAGACGGTGACATCGTCGCGGACGCCCGAAGCCGCATTGGCGGCGGCTCAGGCACGTTACGGCGGGGTGGTCGCGCTGGACCAGTGGGGTAACGCGATTTTTGAAACCCAGGCAGCGGGTCGAGCGGCCAAGGCCCAACTGTTGACCAACACCCATGGCGATCGCACGATTCCAGAGATGCTTGGCCGGTATGCGAAGGACGATTACACCGGCAAAGCCAACACCGATGCCTACGCGAACTCGGTCTACGCCGAAGGTGACCGTCAGGGCGTGGAGCTTCGTGGCAAGGCAATCAAAAACCTGAGCAGCAAGGAGTTTGAAGCCCTGCTCGACGGCATGAAGAAAGTCGAAGGCTTTCAGGAGGGTGTCGTAACGCGCACGCCGGCCAAAACCACTGACAGTCCGGATATGCCCACTGCCTCTTCGCAGATTCGGTCCGCGTTGAGCCCCGAGCAGCAGCGTGTCCACCAGATGGCGATTGAGCGCCTGAGTGGTTCCCTTGGCGCCAACTACTCACCCGAGCAGATCGACGCCATCGCAAGAAGCGTGGCTCAGTTGGCAGCGACGAACGCCAACCGGGGAGAGGGACAAGGTGTGTTTCTCAGCAAGGACCAGCAGACCATCGCACTGAAACAGACTTTCGGCATCAGCGAGATCGGTATTCAGGAGGCCCTGAGCCCATCAACCAAGGCATCGCCGCTGCACCCCGCGATGACCGGAGTACCACAGCAGGCCATGCAGCCAGAGGCTGAGCTGCGCACAGCGCTTTCGCGCTGAAAACGGCTTTCGCGAGCTGTTCGCAAAAAGGGGATGTAAGGACATCCCCTTTTTTATGACCATGTCCGGCACCAGCGCCGGCCAGACGCTGCACCCGATCAGATATAGGCGTTCACCGGCGGCACATGCCGCATGTGCAGCGACATCCCCAGCGCTGCCATGTGGTTGCTGTTGCGGCCGAGGATTTCTTCGCTCAGGGGCAGAAACTCGGTCTCCTCGAACGTGGCGTGGGCCTTGTATTCGGTCACGAGGCGGTGCAGCTCGCTCACGTCCAGGCGGGTGCTCTGGCCTTTGGCAACCGGTTTCAAACCCTTTTCCAGCTGTTTCCAGAGGGCTTCGATGGCGCGGTGTTCATCGGTCAGGCGTTTGGCCATGGCCTTGACCCGTTCGAGTTCCGCGCCGGGCTGGGCGCTGGCCATCACGGCGGGGAACAGCTCGCGCTCTTCTTCCAGGTGGTGTTCGAAGATGGCTTCGCGGAAGAATTCGAGCGATTCCTCGGCGATCTGGCGTGCCCTGGCGGCGGGCTCCAGCAAGGCGGGCAACTCGTCAAGCGCGGTGAGGCGCTTGACGATCCCTGCGTGGCAGTTGGAAAAGTTGTTCAGCGGGGCGTCGGCATCGACCGGGGGCTGGGTGATCATGGGGGGCTCCTGAGAGGGTATGGGGGTGATCAGCGCGGCGCATGGCGCCCAACCGCTGTGGATGGTTCTTTGTACCGCATGACCGGGTGTTCCGGGACGGGGCGTGAGCAAGGATTGATGCACGTCAACCAGCACTAGGGCTGGCGGTGTTCCACCAGTTCGAACACGTCTTTCTCCATTTCGAGGCTGGCCGCAGAGAGCATGCGGCGCTGCATCTTCACGTAGCGTTTCACCTCGGGCGCGTACCACACCAGGTAGTGCACCCGCACCGGTTCGACCTGCGCCACGGTGGGCCCGCCGGTGGCGCGGCGGCTGCTCCAGACCTCGACCTTGTGGGCCGAGAAGGTGCCGGCGGGCACGCTGACCGACTCCTGCCCCAGCACCTTGGCCTGCGAATACCAGTCGCCCCACTGCGGGTCGTAGTCGGGGGTGGCGAAGCCGCGCTGCGAGCCCATCTCGGCCAGCGAGACGGAGGCACCGAGGTAGGGGCTGAACTCGAAGCCGATCTCGCTCCAGGTGACGAAGCCGGGCGCGCCGCTGCGCGAGCGCCGCGACTCGGCCCTCGGGCCGGCGTCGGGATCGAGTGGGCGAAGGGCGTCGGTGGCCAGGCCGTCGACCAAGGACTGCATCACCATCTCGAACCGGCGCTTCGGGCTGGTGCGCCATTTGCCGGACGACTGGTAGACCCAGCGCTCTCCGCGGCGCGGCAGGCCCGAGGCCGACGACGCGGGCTCGGTGACGGCGGGCCGCGCCACCGGTGCCACGGGAGTGACTGGCGCCACAGGTCTGGCCACGACCACCCGGGGGGGCGACACCAGCAGGGTCTTGCGCACCGCCTTGTCCGCGTGGCGCGCGGTGAGCGTGAACGTGGTGGCAACGTCCACGTCCACCGGCACACAGTCGCGGCCGGCGCGTTCGAGTTCGCCGGGGCGCGGTGACAGCGTGACGCTGTCGGCATTGCTGACCCGGTAACACAGGCGCGTACCGCCCTCGCCCGCCTCGGCTCGGAACTCGTGGATCTGTGGCGGCGTGACCGCCGGTTCAGGGGTCGGTGTCGGTGTTGGCGGGGATGGAGATGGAGATGGAGATGGCTTCACAGTGTCACCCGATGCGGCCGCGACCACCGGTGGTGTTGCCACCGGCCGGGTGGTCGCACTGGGGACCGCCGCGGCCACCGGGGCCGGCGCATCGGTCTTCGGCGCGCTGGCCACCACCACGGGCGCGGCCGATTCGGGCTTGGCCGCCACCAGCGCAGTCGTTGGCTCGGGTCTCTCGGAAGGTGGCCCGCCCATCGGCAGCCACCACCACACGCCCACACCCAGCAGCACGGCGCCCACTGCGGCGGACGGCCAGACCCAGGGTAGCGCCCGCCCGCCGGCCTTGTTCGCCACCACGGCCGGGCCCCGGTTGGCCGCTTTCGCTTTGAACGGCGCCGGCTCAGGGCCGCCCTCGTGGGCCAGAATCCGTTCCAGCGTGCGTATCAGTTCACTGGAGGACGCGTCCCACTGCTTGTGGTTGATCTCCACCGCCTGGCGGCGCGTCAATAGCTTGAGGTCTTCGGGCAATTCTTCGGCGCGCGGCATGACCGCGCCACCCACCAGCACCGGCACCACACGGATGCCACGCTGGAGCGCCGCGCTGGTTTCGAGCCGGACAAAGTCGTTGGGGTCGTCGAGCCGGCGGCGCCCGGCGGCGTCGGTGCCGTGGGTCCATTCGTCACCGATCATGACGATGAGCACGCGGCAGGAACTCACCGCCTCTTCGATCGCGTTGACGAAATCGGCACCGGGTTCGATGCCCTCGACGTCCATGAACACGCGCTCGCCACCGAAGTGGCTGGCCAGCCGGTCGTACAGGCGCCCGGCGTAGCCCGCCGAGTCGTCGCGTCGGTAGCTGATGAAGATCCCGTCCATGGGCGCTCGACCCCCGTTCTTCACAACTGGCGGTACCCCGGCCTCGGGCGCTGCGCCGGGCGCGCCCTGCCAGCGCCAGATCAAGGCGTATTAGGGGCCCATCACCCGCAATTTGCAAGGGCTTGCCAGTGCAGGCGGCGCACCCCTGCCCCTCTGATGGGGGATGCGCCCGGCGGGCCCGCCACCGGGCGGCGCAAGCTGCGTGCGCTCAGTGCGCCGCAGCCGATTTTCCGGAGGCGCGGAATCGCCCCCACAGACCCACGACCGCCAGCACCACACCGCCCGCGGCCAGCCCGATCAGGGCACCGGCCAGGCTGGACACGATGGGGCCGAGCCAGCCCAGCGTGTGCGCGAAATCTTCGATGCCGTGGCCAATGGCGGGCACGCCGTGCACCAGAATGCCGCCGCCCACCAGGAACATCGCGGCCGTGCCGACGACCGACAGGCCTTTCATCAGCCACGGCGCCATGCCGACGATGCCGCGCCCGATGGCCTGTTTCCAGGCCGCCGCCTGGCGGCTGAGGTACAGGCCTGCGTCGTCGAGCTTGACGATGCCGCCCACCAGGCCATAGACGCCGATGGTCATGATGATGGAGATGCCCACCAGCACGGCCACCTGGCGCGCAAAGCTGGCCTCGGCCACGCTGCCCAGGGTGATGACGATGATCTCGGCCGAGAGGATGAAGTCGGTGCGCACGGCGCCTTGGATCTTCTCTTTCTCGAAAGCCACCAGGTCGATCTGCTCGTCGTTGACCGCCTGCACCAGCTCGGCGTGGTGCTGCTGGTCTTCGGCTTTGCGATGGGCCAGCGCATGCACCACCTTTTCGGTGCCTTCGTAGCAGAGGAACAGACCGCCCAGCATCAGCAGCGGCGTGATGGCCCAGGGCGCCACGGCGCTGATGGCCAGCGCGGCGGGCACGAGAATCGCCTTGTTCTTCAAGGAACCCTTGGCCACCGCCCAGACCACGGGCAGCTCCCGGTCAGCCTTGACGCCGGTGACCTGTTGCGCGTTGAGCGCCAGGTCGTCGCCCAGCACACCGGCCGTCTTCTTGGCGGCCAGTTGCGTCATGGCCGCCACGTCGTCGGCGGCGGCCGCGCCCTGGCGGGCGGCGACCTTGGTCATGACGGCCACGTCGTCCAGCAGGGTGGCGATGTCGTCGATGAGGGCTAAGAGGCTGGAGGCGGCCATGGTGTGCGTTCGGTCAGGTCAAGAGAAACAACGAATCAAACCACCCATTTGCGCGCATTGCGCCAGATGCGCATCCACGGGCTGTGGGCGTTCAGGTCGCCGCTGGTCCAGCTCATCTGGATGTTGCGAAACACGCGTTCGGGGTGCGGCATCATGGCCGTGAAGCGGCCGTCGGCCGTGGTCACCGCCGTCAGGCCGCCCGGGCTGCCGTTGGGGTTGAACGGGTACTGCTCGGTGGCCGTGCCGTGGTTGTCCACGAAGCGCATGGCCGCGATGGCCTGCCCCGGGTTGCCGCGGTGCTTGAAGTTGGCGTAACCCTCGCCGTGCGCCACGGCGATGGGCAGGCGGCTGCCGGCCATGCCCTGCAGGAACAGGCTGGGCGATTCGAGCACTTCCACCATCGACAGGCGCGCCTCGAAGCGCTCGCTCTGGTTGGTGGTGAAGCGCGGCCAGGCTTCGGCGCCGGGGATGATGTCGGCCAGCTCGGCGAACATCTGGCAGCCGTTGCACACGCCCAGGCCGAAGGTGTCTTCGCGGCCGAAGAAGCCCTGGAACTGTTCGGACAGCAGTGGGTTGAACGTGATGCTGCGCGCCCAGCCGATGCCGGCGCCCAGCGTATCGCCATAGCTGAAGCCGCCGCAGGCGACCACACCTTTGAAATCCGCCAGTTTCGCGCGGCCGGTCTGCAGATCGGTCATGTGCACGTCGTAGGCCTCGAAGCCGGCCTGGGTGAAGGCGTAGGCCATCTCCACGTGCGAGTTCACGCCTTGCTCGCGCAGGATGGCGACCTTGGGTTTCGACAGGTTCAGGAACGGCGCGGCCACGTTGTCGGCCGGGTCGAACGTCAGCGACACGTGCATGCCGGGGTCAGCAGGCAGACCAGCCGCGGCGTGTTCGGCATCGGCGCAGGCCGGGTTGTCGCGCTGCTGGTTGATCTTCCAGCTCACGCTGTCCCAGACCTGGTGCAGGTCGAACAGGCTGGCGCTGAACACGGCCTTGGTGTCGCGCCAGACCTGCAGCTGACCCTTGCCCACGTCCATGCTGGATGACTGAGGACGGGTCTTGCCGATGAAGTGGCTGTGTTTGGAAAGGCCGTGCTCGCGCAGGGTCTGCATCACTTCGTTGCGGTGCTCGGTGGCCACCTGCAGCACCACGCCCAGCTCTTCGCTGAACAGGGCCCTGAGCGTGAGCTCCTGGCGGCGCGCGGCCACCTGGGTGGCCCAGTTCTTGGCGTCGCCGCTGTCCATGCGGCTGTCACTGATGCCGTCGCCCTCCAGCACCAGCATGTCCACGTTCAGCGCCACGCCCACGTGGCCGGCAAAGGCCATTTCGGCCACGGTCGCGAGCAGGCCGCCGTCGCTGCGGTCGTGGTAGGCGAGGATGCGGCCCTGGGTACGCAGGGCGTTGATGGCGTTGACCAGGTTGACCAGGTCTTGCGCACCGTCCAGATCGGGCACCGTGTCACCGAACTGGCCCAGCACCTGGCCCAGCACGCTGCCGCCCATGCGGTTCTGACCCTTGCCGAGGTCGATCAGCACCAGGGTGGTGTCTTCGATCTGGTTGTTCAACTGTGGCGTGAGCGTGCCGCGCACGTCGGCCAGCGTGGCGAAGCCGGTGACGATCAGGCTCACCGGCGAGGTGACTTTTTTCTTGTCCGCGCCGTCGCTCCACTGCGTGCGCATGGACAGGCTGTCCTTGCCCACGGGGATGGAAATGCCCAGCGCCGGGCACAGCTCCATGCCCACGGCCTTCACGGTCTCGTACAGCGCGGCGTCTTCGCCCGGCTCGCCGCAAGCGGCCATCCAGTTGGCGGACAGCTTCACGCGCGGCAGCTCGATCGGTGCGGCCAGCAGGTTGGTGATGGCCTCGGCCACGGCCATGCGGCCCGAAGCCGCGGCATTGATGCCGGCCAGCGGCGTGCGCTCGCCCATGCTCATGGCTTCGCCCGCAAACCCGGCGAAATCGGCCAGGGTCACGGCGCAGTCGGCCACCGGCACCTGCCAGGGGCCGACCATCTGGTCGCGGTGCGACAGGCCGCCCACGGTGCGGTCGCCGATGGTGATGAGGAAACGTTTGGAGGCCACGGTCGGGTGGCTCAGCACGTCGATCACGGCCTGCTGCAGGTCCACACCGGTCAGGTCCATGGGCTGGCCGGTGCGTTCGACGGTGGTCACGTCGCGGTGCATCTTGGGCGGCTTGCCGAGCAGCACGTCCATGGGCATGTCGACTGGGCTTTCATGGCCTTCATCGACCAGCGACAGGTGACGCTCTTCGGTGGCCACGCCGACCACCGAGAAAGGGCAGCGCTCGCGCTCGCAGAAGGCCTTGAACTGCGCCAGCGACTCGGGCGCGATGGCCAACACGTAGCGCTCCTGGCTTTCGTTGCACCAGATTTCTTTCGGCGCCAGGCCGCTCTCTTCCAGCGGCACGGCGCGCAGGTCGAAGCGCGCGCCCCGGCCGGCGTCGTTCACCAGCTCGGGAAAAGCGTTGGACAGGCCGCCCGCGCCCACGTCGTGGATGAACAGCACCGGGTTCTGCTCGCCCTGTGCCCAGCAGTGGTTGATGACTTCCTGCGCGCGGCGCTCGATCTCGGGATTGCCACGCTGCACAGAGTCAAAGTCCAGCGAGGCGGCGTTGGTGCCGCTGGCCATGGAGCTGGCGGCGCCGCCGCCCATGCCGATCTTCATGCCCGGGCCGCCGAGCTGGATCAGCAGCGTGCCGGCCGGGAAGTCGATCTTCTTCGTGAGCTTCGAGTCGATCACGCCCAGGCCGCCCGCGATCATGATGGGCTTGTGGTAGCCGCGGGTCACGCCCGCCACGTCCTGCTCGTATTCGCGGAAATAGCCCAGCAGGTTGGGCCGGCCGAATTCGTTGTTGAACGCGGCGCCGCCCAGCGGGCCCTCGGTCATGATCTGCAGCGGGCTGGCGATGTGCTCGGGCTTGCCGCCCGGCTGGTCGCTCAGGCCGCCCCAGAGTTTGGAGACGGTGAAGCCGGTCAGGCCGGCCTTGGGCTTGGAGCCGCGACCGGTGGCGCCTTCGTCGCGGATCTCGCCGCCCGCGCCGGTGGCGGCACCGGGGAACGGGGAAATCGCGGTCGGGTGGTTGTGGGTTTCCACCTTCATCAGGACGTGGTTGGTCGCGGCCTGGCTGGCGTAGGCGGGCGAGGCGCCCTGCCCGGCGCGCGCCACGAAACGCTCGACCTCGCTGCCTTCCATGATGGAAGCGTTGTCGGAGTAGGCGACGATGGTGTGTTGCGGCGCCGTCTGGTGGGTGTGGCGGATCATGCCGAACAGGCTCTTGTCCTGCGCCACGCCGTCGATGGTGAACTGCGCGTTGAAGATCTTGTGGCGGCAGTGTTCGCTGTTGGCCTGCGCGAACATCATCAGTTCGACGTCGGTCGGGTTGCGTTTCAGGCCGTTGAACGCAGCCACCAGGTAGTCGATCTCGTCATCGGCCAGGGCCAGGCCCCATGCGAGGTTGGCTTTTTCCAGCGCCGCGCGGCCACCGGCCAGCACGTCCACGTGCTCCATGGGCGCGGGGTGCAGCTCGGTGAACAGGGCCTCGGCCTGGCTGCGTTCGGTGGTCACGGCCTCGGTCATGCGGTCGTGCAGCACGTCGGCCACGGCGCGCAGTTGGTCCGCGCTCAGGCTGGCCTTGCCGAGCAGGCCGCTCTTGAGGCCAATGCGGTATTCCACCAGCCGCTCCACGCGGTGCAGCGCCAGACCGCAGTTGTGGGCGATGTCGGTGGCCTTGGAGGCCCAGGGCGACACCGTGCCCAGGCGCGGCATCACCAGCAGCGCCGGGGCGCCGGCTTTTTCCAGCGCCAGGTGGGCTTCGGTGGCCGGCTCGCCATAGGCCATGAGCTGGCCCACGCGGTCCAGCGTGGCCGCGTCGGGCGCGGCGTCGAACGACGCCAGGTGCACGAAGCGGGCCGAGAGGCCGGTGATCTTGTCGGAAATGCCCACGAGACGGGGCAGGATTTGCTGGACTTTGAAGTCGCTGACGGCGTTGCCGCCATCGAAGAAGCGCAGGTGCAGGGTCACGGTGGGTGGCCTTGGGGCTGGCGGGCGCGGGGTGGCCCGGGGGGATGGGTGGAAACCCGGCATTTTACCCGGGGCTCCGCGCCCGATTCCCCTGTCGTTTCAAGGCGTTGCGGTCCGCAGGATAATCGCCTCCCATGAGCATCACCTACAAAGACGAAGCCGGCATTGCGGGCATGCGTGTGGCCTGCAAGCTGGCCTCCGAAGTGCTGGACCACCTCACGCCGCTGATCCAGCCGGGGGTGACCACGCTGGAGATCGACCGACTGGCGGCCGAGTACATGAAACAGCAGGGCACGGTCTCCGCCACCATCGGCTACCAGCCCAGCGGCTACCCACCCTACCCCGGCCATCTCTGCACCTCGATCAACCACGTGGTGTGCCATGGCATCCCCAACGAGAAGCCGCTCAAGAAGGGCGACATCCTGAACGTGGACGTGACCGTGATCACGCCCGAAGGCTGGTACGGCGACAACAGCCGCATGTACATGATCGGCGGCGAGGCCGCCTGCAGCATCCAGGCCCGGCGCCTGTGCCGCGTGACCTACGAGGCCATGTGGAAGGGCATCGTCATGGTCAGACCCGGCCTGCACCTGGGCGACATCGGCCACGCGATCCAGGTCTTTGCCGAAGGCAATGGGTATTCGGTGGTGCGCGAGTTCTGCGGCCACGGCATCGGGCGGCGCTTCCACGAGGAACCGCAGGTGCTGCACTACGGCCGCCCGGGCACGCTCGAAGAGCTCAAACCCGGCATGACCTTCACCATCGAACCCATGATCAATGCGGGCAAGCGCGACATCAAGGAAATGGGCGACGGCTGGACCATCGTCACCAAGGACCGTTCGCTGTCGGCCCAGTGGGAACACACCATCCTGGTCACCGAAACCGGCTACGAAGTGCTCACGCTGTCGGCGGGCAGTCCCGCAGCGCCGGCCTTCGTGACCCCGGCCAACGGCCTTGCCGCGTAAGCCCGTGAAGGGCCAACACGCCACCGCCATGGGCGATCTCAGTGAACTGCGGCTGCAGTACCGCCGCGACAAAGCCGCTCTGCTGGCCCAGCTGGGCGTGCAGGGGTCGTCCACCCGTGGCGTGCGCAGCGCGCTGCAAAAGCTCTCGCGCCTGACCGACCAGACCCTGCGGGAACTCTGGGCGCGCGCCGGCTTTGGCCCGGGTTTTTCGCTCATCGCCGTGGGTGGCTACGGCCGTGGCGAACTGTTTCCGTCGTCCGACGTGGACGTGCTGGTGCTGCTGCCCGACGGCGCCCAGCCCGATGAGGACAGCGCTCTCAAGACCCGGCTGGAGACCTTCATCGGCGCCTGCTGGGACGTGGGTCTGGAGATCGGCTCCAGTGTGCGCACCACGGCCGATTGCGTGGCCGAGGCGTCGAAAGACGTGACGGTGCAGACCTCGCTGCTGGAATGCCGGTTGATCCGCGGCGGCAAGGCCCAGTTCGCGGCGCTGGTCAACCAGCTCAACGAGGCCATGGACCCCAAGGCCTTCTTCGTGGCCAAGACGCTGGAGATGCGCCAGCGCCACAACAAGTTCGAGAACACGCCCTATTCCCTGGAGCCCAACTGCAAGGAGTCGCCCGGTGGCCTGCGCGACCTGCAGATCGTGCTCTGGGTGGCCAAGGCCGCCGGTCTGGGCCGCAGCTGGGACGAGCTCGCGCGCCGGGGCCTGGCCACGCCGCTCGAAGCGCGCCAGATCAAGTCGAACGAGGCCTTGCTGAGCCTGATCCGCGCGCGCTTGCACCTGTTGTCGAACCGGCGCGAGGACCGCCTGGTGTTCGACCTGCAGAACGTGGTGGCCGAGTCGTTCGGCTACAAGGCCCAGGCGCCCGCCGTGCGTGGCGCGCGGCGTGCCAGCGAAGAGCTGATGAAGCGCTATTACTGGGCCGCCAAGGCGGTGACCCAGCTCAACCAGATTCTGCTGCTCAACATCGAGGAGCGCCTCAACAGCGACGACATCGGCGTGGACCGCCTGCGTCCGATCAACGAGCGCTTCTTCGACAAGGCCGGCATGCTGGAGGTCGCCAGCGACAACCTGTACGTGCAGCAGCCGCACGCGATCCTGGAGACCTTCCACATCTACCAGACCACGGTCGGCATCAAGGGCCTGTCGGCGCGCACGCTGCGCGCGCTCTACAACGCCCGCCCGGTCATGAACGCGCAGTTTCGCGCCGACCCGGTCAACCGGGCGCTGTTCCTGCGCATCCTGCAGGAGCCCGAAGGCATCACCCACGCCATGCGGCTGATGAACCAGACCTCGGTGCTGGGGCGCTACCTCTGGGTGTTCCGCAACATCGTGGGCCAGATGCAGCACGACCTGTTCCACGTCTACACCGTGGACCAGCACATCCTGATGGTGCTGCGCAATGTGCGCCGCTTCTTCATCGCCGAGCACTCGCACGAGTACCCGTTCTGCTCGCAACTGGCCGCCGGCTGGGACAAGCCCTGGATCTTCTACATCGCGGCCCTGTTCCACGACATCGCCAAGGGCCGCGGCGGCGACCACTCCGAACTCGGCTCGCGCGACGTGCGCACCTTCTGCCGCCAGCACCGGCTGGACCGCGAAGACGCGAAGCTGATCGAGTTCCTGGTGGCCGAGCACCTGACCATGAGCCGCATGGCGCAGAAGGAAGACCTGAGCGACCCCGACGTCATCAACGCCTTCGCCCAGCGGGTGGGCAACGAGCGCTACCTGACCGCGCTCTATCTGCTGACCGTGGCCGACATCCGCGGCACCAGCCCCAAGGTGTGGAACGCCTGGAAGGGCAAGCTGCTGGAAGACCTGTACCGCTACACCCTGCGCGCGCTCGGTGGCCGCGCGCCCGACCCCGGCGCCGTGATCGAGGCGCGCAAGCGCGAGGCCCTGTCCATGCTGGCGCTGCACGCCCTGCCCCACCTGGCGCACAAGGCGCTGTGGGACACGCTGGACGTGAGCTATTTCATGCGCCACCAGGCCGACGAAATCGCCTGGCACACCCGGGTGCTGACGCGCCAGCTCGCGCTCAACGCGGCCCAGACGCCGTCGCAACTGGCCACACAACACGCGCGCGCCGCGGCGCAGCGCCCGGCCGAGGCCCCGGGAACCGAGACCGCCGCCGCCACGGAAAACTGCATCGTGCGCGCCCGGCTGTCGCCCGAAGGGGAAGGTCTGCAGGTGCTGGTGTACGCGCCCGACCAGAGCGACCTGTTTGCCCGCATCTGCGGCTATTTCGACGCCTCGGGCTTCAGCATCCTGGACGCGCGCATCCACACCACCCACAACGGCCATGCGCTCGACACCTTCCAGGTGGTGGCGCCCACCTTGTCGGATCACTACCGAGAACTCACGGCCATGGTGGAAAACAACCTGGCCCAGACCATCGACCAGCGCGGCCCGCTGCCCACGCCGAACAAGGGCCGGCTGTCGCGCCGGGTCAAGAGCTTCCCGGTGACGCCGCGGGTGGACCTGCGGCCCGACGAAAAGGCCCAGCGCTGGCTGCTCAGCGTGTCGGCCAGCGACCGCGCCGGCCTGCTCTACTGCATCTCGCGCGTGCTGGCGAAAAACGGCATCAGCGTGCAACTGGCCAAGATCACCACGCTGGGCGAGCGCGTGGAAGACACCTTCCTCATCAGCGGCCCGCAGCTGCAGGTGAACAAGCGCCAGATCGAGATCGAGACGGAGTTGCTGGAGACTTTGGAGGGGTGAAGCCCGGCAACACCTGGGCGAGCCGATGAGGCTGGGCGGTCGACTCCGCTCATGTCCCCCGACGCAGGCTTCGCCCGCGTCTCCTCCTTTACTTCGCTGCGTCGCCCACCCAGCCTCATCGGCTTGGCAAGGTGATTGGCGCACGGCGGACCCACCAAGCCCGCAGGATCAGGAAGGCTGCAGGTTCAGCGCAGCGAAGTAAAGGAGGAGGAACGGCGCAGCCGTTCCGGGGGACATGAGCGGAGCTGAGCCTGCAGTCTTCCTGATCCCGCCAACCAGCAGCCCAGCAAGGTATCAGGCACTCGCAGGCTCCACCCTTGGCGGCACCTCCACGTGCGCCGGTCTACGACCGAAGAACAGCCGCCCAAAGAAGTTGGCCACGTCGTCCACCATGGTGAACACCGCCGGAATCACCAGCAGGCTCAGGAAGGTCGAGGTGATCAGGCCGCCGATCACGGCCACCGCCATCGGCGAGCGGAAACTGGCGTCGGCCGCGCCCCAACCCACCGCGATCGGCAGCATGCCCGCGCCCATGGCGATGGTGGTCATGACGATCGGGCGGGCGCGTTTGTGGCAGGCGTCCAGGATGGCGTGCACCCGGTCCATGCCGTGCTCGCGCCGCGCCTCGATCGCGTACTCCACCAGCAGGATGGAGTTTTTCGTGGCCACCCCCATCAGCATGATCAGACCGATCAGCGAAGGCATGGAAAACGCCTTGTTGGTCAGCAGCAGCGCCACGAAAGCGCCACCCAGCGACAGCGGCAGCGCCGCCAGGATGGTGACCGGGTGCAGGAAGGCTTTGAACAACAGCACCAACACGATGTAGATGCACAGCACGCCGGTCAACATCGCCAGGCCGAAGCTGGCGAACAGCTCACCCTGCACCTCGGCGTCGCCGATCTCCAGCACCGACACGCCCGCGGGCAGGTTGTTGATGCTGGGCAGCTTGTTCACCGCGGTCTTCATGTCGCCCAGCGCAATGCCGGCCAGCTCGACCTCGAAATTGATGTTGCGCGAGCGGTCGTAGCGATCGATCACCGCCGGGCCCCCGCCAAACGACAGCGTGGCCACCTGCCCCAGCATCACCGGCCCGCGGCTGCCCGGCACCGCCAGACGCCCCAGCACCTCCAGGTTCTCGCGCGCGGCGGCGTCGAGCTTGACCACGATGGGCACCTGGCGCTGCGGCAGGTTCATCTTGGGCAAGGCGCTGTCGTAGTCGCCCACGGTGGCGATGCGCAGGGTCTCGGCGATGGCGCTGCTGGTCACGCCCATCTCGGCGGCGCGGGCCAGATCGGGCGCGACGCTGATTTCGGTGCGCACCAGCGCCGCGGTGGACTGGATGCTGCCCACGCCCGGGATGGTGCGCAAGTCGCGCTCGATCGCCATGGCCGCCGTGCCCAGCGCGCTGGCGTCGTTGCCGGTCAGGGTGAGGATGTATTTTTCACCCGAACCACCCAGCCCCACCTTGCTGCGCACGCCCGGCAGGTTGGACATGGCCGCCCGGATCTGGTTTTCGATCACCTGCTTGCGCGGGCGTGTGCCGCGCGGATCGAGCTGGATCGTGAGCGCCGCCTTGCGCGACTCCTGCGCGCCTTGCGGCGCGAACGGATCGCTGCCCGCCGAGCCCGAGCCGATGGTGGTGTAGACCGACTTGACGTGGGACACCGCGCTCACCAACTGGCGCGCGCGCTCGGCCGTGGCCACGGTCTGCTTGAGCGTGGCGCCCGGCGGCAGCTCCAGGTAGACCTGCGTCTGCGAGTTGTCGTCGGCGGGGATGAAGCCCTGTGGCAGCAGCGGGATCAGCATCAGCGAACCCACGAAGAACGCGCCGGCGGCCGCCATGGTGATCCAGCGGTGGCGGATGCACCAGGCCGCCCAGGTGCCGTAGGTGTGCAGCCAGGCCGGCTCGCTCTGGTTGGTCATCCAGCCCCAGATGGCGCCCAGCACGCGGTTGCGGCGCGCCCAGGCGGGCCGGTCCTTGGCCAGCACCACCGGCTTGAGCAGGTAGGCCGCCATCATGGGCGTGAGCGCACGCGCCACCACCAGCGAGGCAAACACCGCGAACGAGGCGGTCCAGCCGAACTGCTTGAAGAACTTGCCCGGAATGCCCGACATGAAAGCGGTGGGCAGGAACACCGCGATCAGGGTGAAGGTGGTGGCGATCACGGCCAGGCCGATTTCGTCGGCCGCCTCCATGGCCGCCTGGTAGGGCGACTTGCCCATGCGCATGTGGCGCACGATGTTCTCCACCTCGACGATGGCGTCGTCCACCAGGATGCCGATCACCAGCGACATGGCCAGCAGCGTCACCACGTTGATGGTGAAGCCCATGTAGTGCATGCCGATGAAGGCGGGAATGGCCGACAGCGGCAGCGCCACGGCCGAGACCACGGTGGCTCGGAAGTCGCGCAGGAACAGCCAGACCACCAGCACCGCGAGGATGGCACCCTCGTACAGCAGCAGCATGGAGCCGTTGAATTCCTCTTCCACCGGGGTCACGAAGTCGAACGACTCGGTGATCTTCAGGTCGGGGCGGCTGGCCTG
Organism: Hydrogenophaga taeniospiralis; assembly: GCF_020510445.1. NCBI lineage: Bacteria > Pseudomonadati > Pseudomonadota > Betaproteobacteria > Burkholderiales > Comamonadaceae > Hydrogenophaga > Hydrogenophaga taeniospiralis. The sequence continues at coordinate 3,339,491 of NZ_JAHBAG010000001.1, read as the reverse complement.
CAGCTCCTTGAGCTTGGCGCGCACGCCGTGGCCCACCTCGACCTCGCTGGCGCCACGGCTGCGCGCCACCTCGAAACCCACCACCGGCTTGCCGTCGAGGAAGGCCGCGGCCGTGGGTTCGGCCACGGTGTCCTTCACCTCGGCGATCTGGTCCAGGCGGATGCTGCGCCCGTCCGGGAGCGAGAGCTCCAGCCGCGACAGCTCTTCGGCCGAGGTCAGCATGGAGAGCGTGCGCAGCGGCTGCTGGCTGCCCCCCACGTCGGCACGGCCACCGGCACTCTCGATCTGCACCTTGGCGAGCTGGCGCGAGATGTCGGCCGCCGTGGCGCCCAGCGCCTGCAGTTTGAGCGGGTCGAGCAGGATCTGCACCTCGCGGTTGACGCCGCCCACGCGGTTGATCGCCCCCACGCCACGCACCGACAGCAGCAGCTTGGCAATGTCGTTTTCCACGAACCAGGAGATGGCCTCGTCGTCCATCTTGTCGGAGCTGACGGTGTAGGCCAGCACCGCGCCGCTGGCGAGTTCGAGCTTGTTGATGATGGGTTCGCGCAGATCGGTGGGCAGGTCGCCCCGGATCTTGGCCACGGCCGAGCGCACGTCGTCCAGCGCCTCCTGGGTGCTCTTTTCGATGCGGAATTCGGCCGTGATGGAGACCGTGCCGTCCTGCACCTTGGTGTAGATGTGCTTGAGCCCCTGCAGCGCGGCCAGGCTGTTTTCGATCTTGCGCGCCACGTCGTTTTCGAGCTGCGTTGGCGCGGCACCGGGCAGGCTGGCCACGATGGTGATGTTGGGCACGTCCAGATCGGGGAAGTTCTGCACCTTCATCGACTGGAACGAGAACAGCCCGGCGAGCGTGAGCATGACGAACAGCATCGCCGCGGGAATCGGATTTCTGATGGACCAGGCGGAAACGTTCATGACCGGACCTTCACTGGACGACTTTGACCAAATCGGCTTCGTTCAGGAAACCCGCGCCCTGCACCGCCACGGTCTCGTCGGCCTTGAGCCCGGTGAGCACCTCCACGCGCTCGCCGATCCGCCGTCCGGTCGTCACCTTGCGCTGACCCGCCTTGTTCTGCGCGTCGATCACGAACACGAAGGTGGTGCCGTCGCGCACCACGATGGACTGCGTGGGCACGGTGAGCGCGGCGCTCTCGCCCAGCGCGAAGCTGCCCTTGGCGAAGGTGCCAGCCTTGAGGTCGCCGTGCCGGGGCAGGTCCACGAACACCAGGATGTTGCGGGTCTGCGGGTCGGCCGTGGGGGCGATGGCGCGCACCGTGCCGGCGATCTCCACCCCGGTGGCGGCAGTCACCCGGACTTTCTGCCCCACCTGGATGCGGCCCACCTCGCTGGGCGTGACCTCGCCACGCCACTCCATGCGCCCCTGGCGCACCAGGCGAAACAGCTCCTGCCCGGCGCCCACCACCGCGCCCACGGTGGCGCCGCGCGCGGAAATGATGCCGTCGTCCGGCGCCAGCACCCGCGTATTGCCCAGGCGCACCTGGGTCGCACCCAGGGCGGCCTTGGCCGCTTCCCACTGGGCATGGGCCACCTTTTCCTGGGTCAGGTACTGCGCGATCTGCGAGGCCGACAAGGCGCCGGTGTCCTGGATCGAACGCGCCCGCTCGGCATCGGCCTTGGCGTTTTCATAGCTGGCCTCGGCCTGCATCAGGCTGGCCCGGCTCTGCAGGCTCTCGGCGTGGGTGGTCTCGTTGGCAAACACCGCCAGCACCTGGCCCTTGCGCACCACGTCGCCGACGTTGACGTTCACCAACGACAGCCGCAAGCCGTTGACCTCGGCACCCACGCTGGCCTCTTGCCAGGCGCTGATGTTGCCGTTGGCCTGCAGGGTCAGGGCCAGGCTCTCGCTGGAGGGCCGGGCCACCGTGACCGTCATGGACGGCTTGGGTCCGACCTCGTCGGCCGGCAGGGTTGCCTCGGCCGATTGCGCGGGCTGGCGCAGGAACACGGCAAGGACCAGCAGCAACAGGGCCGCCAGGGCGATGGCCAGCCAGAGCCAGCGTCTGCGGGGGGATGGGGTGTGCAGCGTTGCGGGATTCATGACGGCTCTTTGGATGCGTTGAGGGTGTCCAGCGGATCAAAGCCGCCGCCCAGGGCGACATACAGACTGATCCAGGCGTTGATGCGTTCCTGCTGCAGCGTCACGGCGCTGCTGTCGGCGTTGAGCTTGAGGCGGCGGGCCTCTTCGAGCTCGTTGAGGTTGGCCAGGCCCACGCGGTAACGCGCCTCGGTGGCGTTGAACGAGCGGGTATAGCCCTCCACGGCGGTCTGGGTGGCGTCCACCCGCTGTCGCAGGCTGGCCAGGCTCACCAGCGCCTGCTCCACCTCGGCCACCGCGCGCCGCAGCGTGCCGGCGTAGGCCGCACCGGCGGCGTCGTACTGGGCCACGGCGGCGTCCGCGCTCGCGCGCAGACCGGCACGCCCGATCACCGGCAGGCTCAGCGTGAGCGGCCCGACCGACCAGCTGTTGAAGGAGGTGGTGATGCCTCCGCTGGAAAACCGGTTGCGCAGCACGTTGCCCGAAAGGCTCAGGCTGGGCAGCAGCGCCGCGCGGGCCACGCCCACACCCTCGCTGGCGGCCACCAGGTCGCGCTGCGCGCGGTAGACGTCGGGGCGCTGGCGGATCACCTCCGCCGGCACGGCGCTCACGGCCAGCATGGCCTCAAGCCGGGGACTGGCCGGCAGGCCGGGCGCGGCGGCCAGCTGGGCGCGCAGCTCGGGTTCGGCCAGGCCGGTGAGCGCCACCAACGACTTGAGCTGCCGCTCGCACTGCTCGGCCTGCTGCTCGGTGCGGCTGGCGGCGTCGGCGCCGCTGGCGCGCGCCAGGGCGGCCACGGCGGGCGCGGTGAGTCCGGCGCGCTCGCTCTGCGCATTGGCATTGGCCGTCGCGGCGCGCGAGTCGCGGTCGCTGCTGGCCACGGCGAGCTGCGCCAGGCACAGGCGGTGGGCGAAATAGAGCTGGGCCACCTCGGACGCCACCAGCACGCGCGCCTCGTGCCAGCCCGCGTTGGCCGCATCCTGTTGGGCCCGGGCGCGCTGGGCACTGGCCGCCTGGCCGCCCCACACGTCCAGCGCCCACGACATCTGGGCGCCCGCGCTCAGGCTGTTGCCCAGGGGCTGCTGGCCCGGGGTCTCGCCGCGCGAGGCGTTGGCCAGCACGGAGACCTGGGGGCCGGCCGCGCTCTGCACGCCCGCCAGACTGGCGCGCGCGGCAAACACCTGCGCCCGCGCAGCGGCGATGCTGGGGCTCAGGGTCTGGGCGCTCTGGATGAAACCGGTCAACACCGGGTCATCGAACTGGTTCCACCACTGCGCCAGGTTCTGGCCGCTGCCCTGGTGCGCCAGCGGTGGCGCGTACCAGGCTTCGGGCAAGGCCACCGCTGGTTCGGTGGGCGGTGTGGTGGTGCTGCAGGCGGCCAGCACGGCGGCCAGTGCCACCACGGCAAATGTTCTCTTCATCAAACTCGGAACTCCCCCGTTGGATTGCTTTTTGGGCGCTTGACTCTCGGCTGTTTTTGCGTCACGGGCGTGACCAGGTGTTACGCCCCTGTTGTCGTATCGGGTATTGGTTCCCGCGCGCCTTCAGTCGTCCTCGGGCGCGAGCCCCGGAAACAGCACGTCGTTGAACCCGAACCGGCTGAAATCGCGCATGCGCATGGGATAGAGCTTGCCCAACAGGTGGTCGCATTCGTGTTGAACCACCCGCGCATGAAAATCGGCGGCTTCGCGGTCGATCGGGTGGCCGATGATGTCACAACCCTGGTAGCGGATGCGCCGCCAGCGCGGCACCACCCCGCGCAGGCCGGGCACCGACAGACAGCCCTCCCAGTCCTCTTCCTCCTCGTCGCCCAGCGGGGTGATCACCGGGTTGACCAGCACCGTGCGCGGCACGGGCGCCGCGTCCGGGTAGCGCGGGTTGGGCGCGCCGCTGCCGAAGATCACCACCTGCAGGTCGACGCCGATCTGTGGCGCGGCCAGGCCCGCGCCGTTGGCGGCCGCCATGGTGTCGAGCAGATCGGCCACCAGCTGGTGCAGCTCGGGGGTGTCGAACGTGGTCACGGGACGCGCCACGCGCAGCAGGCGCGGATCGCCCATTTTCAGGATGGTTTGAACGGTCATGGTGCGGAAATGGGGTGGCGGTTCAAGGTTTACCCCGTAGGGTGTCTGGCGGGGGCGCGGTACATTGACTTTCGCTGACCGGACACGGTGTGCCCGGGGCGTTTCAGGAGGATTTTCCATGCATTCACCCCGTTCTGCGCCCCCCTTGGCACCGGCCGCACCGTCCAGGCTTGGGCTCGGGGCGCTCGCCACCGGTTTCCTGCTGGCCGCAGGCCTGGCGCTGTGGAGCGCCCAGGCCCGTGCGCAAGGCGCCGAGATCTTCAAGGGTGCCGACCTCGCGCTGGGCGAAAAGCTCATCGCCGAACACCGCTGTGCGCAATGCCACGCCAGCAAGATCGGCGGGGACGGCAGCGGCATCTACAAACCCCGGGGCCGGATCAACACCGCCGGGCTGCTGCGCGGCATGGTCGAGCAGTGCAACACCACGATGAACCTGCAGATGTTTCCGGAAGACGTGACCGCCGTGGCCGCGGTGCTCAACCGCGACCACTACAAATTCAAATAAGGCCTTCCGAGCCACACCCGGTGTGGCGTGCCGCAGACAGAGGCGAAGTGGCCCTGCTTTAGACTGGCCCACCGCTTGTTACAGCACGCCTCCATGTCCCTTCTTTCACCGTTTGCGTCCGCCTGTCTTGCCATCGGGCTCGCCTTGAGCACACCGGCCGCCCTGGCCCAGGACAAGCCGCCGGCCGACACCGCCGCCGATGCCCCCTCGGCGGCACAGCCTTCCATCCCCGAACCCTCGTCGTCGGCGCGTGCGCTGTTTTCCCGCTCCAAGGACGGCATCGTGCAGGTGCGGGTGCTGCTGGCCAGCGCGGGTGAGCAGTCTTCGCTCGGTTCCGGGTTTCTGGTGCGCGACGACGGCGCCGAGGGCGCCTGGGTGGTGACCAACTACCACGTGGTGTCGGCGCTCGCGATCGACCCGCAGAAGTACCGCATCGAGCTGCGCGGCAGCAACCAGCGCGTGGCCAGGGCCCGGCTGGTGGCCCTGGACGTGGTGCACGACCTGGCGGTGCTGCGCACCGAACCCGAGGCCAGCAACACCGCCACCGCCTGGCAGGTGCTCACGCTGCGCGATGCCCCGCTGGTGCAGGGCAGCAAGGTGTTTTCCCTCGGCAACCCGCTGGAGCTCGGGTTCCTGATCTCCGAGGGCATCTACAACGGCTCGGTGGAGTCCCGGATCTACGAACAGATGCTGTTTTCGGGCGCGCTCAATTCGGGCATGAGCGGCGGCCCGGCCATCGACGACAACGGCCAGGTGGTGGGCGTCAACGTGGCCACCCGCCGCGACGGTGAACAGCTGAGCTTTCTCGTGCCCAAGCGCTATGCGCTCGAGCTGCTGCAGACCGCCTGGCGCGGCGGCGGCGGCGCGCGCACGGAATGGCGCAGCGAGATCGCCCGCCAACTGCTGGCCCACCAGCGCTTCGTGGCCGGCAAGCTGCTCGACCCCAGCGCCGGTGCCAGCGGCGCCGGGGCGCAGGCGGGTTTCTCCAGCCAGGTGCTCAGCGGCCGCCCGGTGCCCACGCTGGACGGCAACCTCACCAAGTGCTGGGCCAGTGGCATGGACGGCGAGCGCCTGCGCTACCAGCGCGATCGCCTGGACTGCGACCTGCAGTCCGAGCTGTTCGTGCGAGGCAACCTGCACACCGGCAGCCTGAGCATCGGCCACACCCTGCTGCGCAACGACCGGCTGGCCACCCCCCAGTTCATCGCCCTGGGTGCCCACGGCAACCCCGGTTGGCGCGGCGTCGGCCAGGGCACGGGCGAGCTCACACGGGCCGAATGCCAGGACGACTACGTGCAGACGGCCAGCCACGTGTACCGCGTGGCCATCTGCGCGCGGGCCTACCGCAAGTTCGAAGGCGTGTACGACTACAGCGTGCAGGCCACCCAGGTGGACGACGCCCGGGAGCGGCTGAGCAGCCACATCGACCTGCGCGGTTTTTCGTTCGACAACGCCCAGCGCCTGGGCCGCATGTTCCTGGAGCGCCTGCAATGACCTGGTTTGTCGAACACGTGCACCGCGACGGTTCGGTGCTGGCCCGGGTGGCGGTGCCTGGCGATGCCCTGCGGATCGGCCGCGCGCTGGACAACGACCTGATCCTGGACGACGCGCACTGCGCGGCGCACCACGCGTGCCTGCGGCTCCAGGCCGACGGCAGCGCCGTGCTGGAAGACCTGGGCAGCGTCAACGGCATCGCACGGCACCCGGGCAGGCCCGCCACTGAGGCCATCTCCGTCACCACCGACCAGCCGCTGCGCGTCGGGCAGAGCCTGCTGCGGGTGCGCTCCAGCGACTGGCCCCTGGCGCCCGAAAAACCGCTGTCCTCACGCACCGTGTGGCCTTGGGCCCTGCTTGCCTTGTCGGCGGTGCTGGGCTACAGCGCCTGGGAGGTCTGGCTCTCCGATCTGAACGACAAATCGCCGCCCTACCTCTACATGCTGAGCAGCATCGCCGCGGTGTTTGGCATCTGGAGCGCCGCCTACGCGCTGTTTGGCCGGCTCATCGGCGGCGTGGACCGCTTCTTTTCCCACCTGCTGATCGCCTGCTGTGGCTACCTGTGCGCGGAGGCCATCCACGCGGGGCTGGAGTCGCTGGCCTTTTCCACCGGCTGGCTGTGGCCGCTGCAGATCGCGCCCTACGTGCTGATCGTGGTGGTGGCGCTGGTGGTGCGCCAGCACCTGCGCCTGGCCGACCCTCGGCACTGGCCCACCACCCGCTGGGGCGTGCTGGTGGTCACGGTGGGGGCCTTCCTGGTGCCGCTGGGCCAGACCTGGATTTCGCAGCAGCGGCTGACCGACATCCAGACCATGGGAAAAATCGCCCACCCGCGCTGGCGCCTGGCCCGGCCCGTGCCGGTGGGTGATTTCAGCGAGCGCTCGGCCGCGCTGCAACAGCGCGTGGACGCGGCGCGCAGCGCGCCGGCTGATGAGGATGAATGGTGGTCGGGAGACGAGGAGTGAAACACCCCCCGCGCCGCTTCGCGTCACCCCCCTCTCTCGCCTTCGGCGGGAGGGGGACGGCACTGGCCGTCCGGCAAAGCCGGCCCGGCGGTGCCCCTGGGCTGCATCGCTCTCACTTACCGCCGGTTGAGGCGTCCGCGCCTGGGGCCAGCAAAGCCAGCATGGCGGCCTCGTCGAGCACCGCCACGCCGAGATCGCGCGCCTTGTCCAGCTTGCTGCCGGCCTCGGCGCCGGCCACCACGTAGTCGGTCTTCTTGCTGACCGAGCCCGCCACCTTGGCGCCGGCGGCTTCCAGCAGGTCCTTGGCCGCGTCGCGGCTGAGCGTGGGGAAGGTGCCGGTGAGCACGAAGGTCTTGCCCGCCAGCGGTTTGGGAGCCTGTGCGGCGGGCTCGCCCTCTTCCCAGGTGACGCCACAGGCCCGCAACTGCTCCACCACCTCGCGGTTGTGCGGCTGCTCAAAGAAGGTGTGGATGCTTTGCGCCACCACCGGCCCCACGTCGTTCACTTCCAGCAGTTGCTCCACCGTGGCGTCCATGATGCGGTCGATCTGGCCGAAGTGCCGCGCCAGGTCTTTCGCCGTGGCCTCGCCCACGTGGCGAATGCCCAGGCCGAACAGGAAACGCGGCAGCGTGGTGTGCTTGGACTTCTCCAGCGCGGCCACGATGTTCCGCGCCGACTTGTCGGCCATGCGCTCCAGGCCGGCCAGCGCGGTGAAGCCCAGGCGGTAGAGGTCGGGCAAGGTCTTGACCACGCCCGAGTCCACCAGTTGCTCCACCAGCTTGTCGCCCAGGCCCTCGATCTCGACCGCGCGGCGGTGGGCGTAGTGCAGGATGGCTTCCTTGCGCTGGGCGGCACAGAACAGGCCGCCGGTGCAGCGGGTGTCCACCTCGCCCTCCTCGCGCACCGCCGCACTGCCACAGACCGGGCAGACCTGCGGCATGGTGAACACCTCCGCGCCCTCGGGCCGCTTCTCGGGCAGCACGGCCACCACCTCGGGGATCACGTCGCCCGCGCGGCGCACGATCACCGTGTCGCCCACGCGCACGTCCTTGCGGCGTGCTTCGTCTTCGTTGTGCAGGGTGGCGTTGGTCACCGTCACGTTGCCCACGAACACCGGCGCGAGCTTGGCCACCGGCGTGAGCTTGCCGGTGCGGCCCACCTGCACGTCGATGGCCAGCACGGTGGTGAGCTGTTCCTGCGCCGGGTATTTGTGCGCCACCGCCCAGCGCGGCTCGCGCGTGACGAAACCGAGCCGGCGCTGCAGCGCCAGCGCGTTGACCTTGTAGACCACACCGTCGATGTCGTAGGGCAACTGGTCGCGGCTGGCGCCGATGCGCTGGTGAAAAGCGACCAGCTCGTCGGCCCCCGTGGCGATGGCGGTCTGCTCGGCCACCGGAAAGCCCCAGGCCTTGAGCTGCATGAGCAGCGCGAAGTGGGTGTCAAACGCCGGGCCACCCTGCTCCGGCGGCGTGGTCTGGCCCAGGCCGTAGGCGAAGAAGCTCAGCGGACGCTGGGCGGCAATGCCCGAGTCCAGCTGGCGCACCGCGCCGGCGGCGGCGTTGCGCGGGTTCACAAAAGTCTTTTCGCCTTTGGCACCGGCGGCGATCTTCGCGCGCTGCTTCTCGTTGAGCGCATCAAAATCGTCGCGGCGCATGTAGACCTCACCACGCACCTCCAGCAGCGGCGGGGCGTCGGCCGGCAGGCGCAGGGGAATCTGGTCGATGGTGCGGATGTTGTTCGTCACGTCCTCGCCCACCTCGCCGTCACCGCGCGTGGCGGCCTGCACCAGCACGCCGTTTTCATAGCGCAGGCTCATGGCCAGGCCGTCGAACTTGAGCTCGGCCACGTAGTCCACCGGCGGATCGGCCTCGGTCAGTCCCAGCGCACGGCGCACGCGGGTGTCGAAACTGCGCGCACCGGTCGGCTCGGTGTCGGTCTCGGTGTTGATCGACAACATGGGCACTGCATGGCGCACCGGCGTGAAGGCATCGAGCACGGAGCCCCCCACCCGCTGCGTCGGCGAATCCGGCGTCAACAGCTCCGGGTGCGCGGCTTCGAGCGCCTGCAATTCTCGGAACAGACGGTCGTACTCCGCATCCGGAATCTCCGGCGCGTCCAGCGTGTAGTACAGGTGGGCGTGGCGGTTCAACAGCGCGCGCAGCTCGGCCGCGCGTTCGGCCGGAGCGGGCTCAGAGGAAAAAAGATCAGAAGTGCTCATGCAGACAAGATCACACAGCGAATGAGGGGAAGTCAACCGAGGATGCCGCGGAACCGGCTTCGCCGGGCCGCCAGCATCGCCCCTTGGGGGGTCACGCGAAGCGTGGCGGGGGGGGTCAACTAAACAGCCGTCGCGCCTGTGGTGAACCCGCCGACAGATCGCGGCTGTCGAGCGCGTCGTACAGGCTTTCCAGGTCGGCCCCGATGCGGTCCATGGTGTCGGTGGACAGCGGTTGGCCGGCGTCGTCGGTGACCACACCATCCATGGCTTCGGCCAGCGCGGCGGCGGCCTGGCGCATGCGCACGAACGGTTGTTCGCTGCGCGGCACGTGCGTCACTTCCAGCGACAGCGCGATCTCGCGCAGCGCGCTTTGTTCGGGGTCTTCGGCCATGGCGGCCTGCGGGTCGAACACCAGGCTCAGGACCGGGGCCTGCCCGTTCTGGCTGCCCGCCAGCACCATGCGCCCGGGCAAGGCGCCGGCCACAAAGCCCAGCCGGGCCGCGTTCTGCGCCACATAGCCCGGGCTCCAGGCGGCGCGGCGCGCGCGCAGCACGAAACCGAGCTGGGCGTCGTGTCCGCTGGCGAAGGCGTCGAGTTCGCGCGCGCGGGCCACCTCGGCCCGCATGTCCGGGAAATCGGGTGTGGCGCCCACGGCGTCGGCGAAGGCCTGGGCCTTGACGACGAACTCGGAGAACTCGATGTCGTTGAGCGCGCCGGCGCGGTTGGCCAGCTGCACCCCGGCCTGCAGTGCGCGGTAGCGCTGGCCCGGGCGCGGGCTTTCCCATTCGCCGGAGCTCTCGCTCTGCCCTTCCACCGCGAACGGCTTGCTGCCCACGCGGCGTGTGCCCGGCAGGGCCGCCAGCAAGGCGTCGCCCGAGACCTCGCCTTCGAGCAGCATCGGCGTGATGACGTCGATCAGGGCGTCGAGCGCGGGCTTTTTCTCGGGCACGTGGACCACGTTGTTGAGGGTCACGGGCACCACCGGCGGCCCCGGGTGGCGGTCCTCCTGGGGCGGTGCGTCGCTGGCGGTGTCCGGTGCGGGGCCATCGTCGAGCACGGGTTCGATGCGCTGCGCGATGTCCAGCCCCGGCCCGGTCTGGGGCCGCTCGGCGAGCGCCGCCGGGGTGGTGTCGTCGAAGCGCCCGGCTTGCGTGCCGCCCTCGTAGGCGCCGGGTGCGGCGTCCTGCGGCCCGCGCTCGCGCGCCGTGCGGGGCGCGCTCTTGCTGGTGACCCAGGCGTTGTAGGCCACCACGCCCGCCAGCACGAGCCCTCCGATGATGGCCAGACTGAGTTGCAGTGTGCTCATGGTGCGAGGAGAAGTGGGAGATGGGGGTTGGGTGCTCAGGAGGGTTCGAGCATGCCGGCGGCGGACTCCATGTCCACCGCGACGATACGCGAAACGCCCTGCTCCTGCATGGTCACACCGATCAGCTGCTCGGCCATTTCCATGGCGATCTTGTTGTGGCTGATGAACAGGAACTGGGTGCCCTGCTTGCTCATGCTGGTCACCAGCCGGGCGTAGCGCTCGGTGTTGGCGTCGTCCAGCGGCGCGTCCACCTCGTCGAGCAGACAGAACGGCGCCGGGTTGAGCTGGAAGATGGCGAACACCAGCGCGATGGCGGTGAGCGCCTTTTCGCCGCCCGAGAGCAGGTGGATGGTCTGGTTCTTCTTGCCGGGCGGCTGTGCCAGCACCTGCACGCCCGCGTCCAGGATTTCCTCGCCGGTCATCACCAGACGGGCGTTGCCGCCGCCGAAGAGCTCGGGGAACATGCGGCCGAAGTGCTCGTTGACGGTGTTGAAGGTGCTGCCCAGCAGGTCGCGGGTCTCGGCGTCGATCTTCTTGATCGCGTCTTCCAGCGTGTTCATTGCGTCGTTCAGGTCGGCCGACTGCGCGTCGAGGAAGGTCTTGCGCTCTCGCGCGGCGGTAAGCTCGTCCAGCGCGGCGAGGTTGACCGCACCCAGCGCCTGGATCTCTCGGTGCATGCGGTCGATCTCGCCCTGCAGACCCGCGAGCCGCACGTTGCCCTCGGTGATGCTCTGCGCCACCGCGGCCAGGTCGGCCTGGGCCTCTTCGAGCTGCTGGCTGTACTGCTCCACGCCCAGGCGCGCGGCCTGCTCCTTGAGCTGGAACTCGGTGATGCGGTTGCGCAGCGGATCGAGTTCGCGCTCCAGTTGCAGGCGGCGCTCGTCGCTGGCGCGCAGCTTCATCGTGAGGTCGTCGTACTGGCTGCGCAGGGCGCCCAGGGTCTGCTCGCGCTCGAGCTTCACGGCCAGCACGTTCTGCAGCCCGGCCTCGGCGGCGGCGGCGCTCAGCCGGGCCAGCTCGTCGGTGGCGCGCTGTTCTTCGTCGACCAGCGCCTTTTCCTGCGAGGCCGCGGTTTCCAGCGAGCGCTGCAGCTCGCCCTGGCGCGCCTGCAGGCTGCGCAGGGCGAAGGTGGCTTCCTGCGCGCTGCGCTCCAGCGAGCGCTGCTGCTCGCGGGCGGCGTTCAGCGCACGTTCGGCGTCGATCACCTTGTCGTCGAGCTGGGCATGGCGCTCCTGGCTGTCGGCGAGCTGCATGTCCAGTTCTTCGAAGCGGGCTTCGGCGGTGACCCGGCGCTCCTGCAGCTCATCGAGCTGGGCGTCCACCTCGGCGAGGTCGGCGGCGATCTGTTCGCTGCGCGCACGGGTCTGCTCGGCCAACTGGGTCAGGCGCAGGGCCTCGACCTGCAGCTCGTGGGCCTTGCCCCGCGTTTCGGCGCCTTCGCGGCGCGCGCTCACCAGGCGCTGCGAGGCGTCGGTGTAGGCCGCTTCCGCGCGCACCAAGTCCGTGCGGGCCTGCTCGGCCATCAGGGCCTGGGCGCGCAGCTGTTTCTCCAGGTGTTCGATCTCCTGCGCCCGGGCCAGCAGACCGGCCTGCTCGCTGTCGGGCGCGTAGAAGCTCACGCTGTGGGCACTGACCGCGTGGCCGCTGGGCACGTAGATCACCTCGCCGGCCTGCAACTGGGCGCGCTGCGCCATCGCCTCGTCCAGATTCGCCGCGGTCAGACAGCCTTGCAGCCAGTCGGCCAGCAGGGCCTTTTGCCCGGCGTCGTTCAGGCGCAGCCAGTCGGCCAGGGGCTTGAGGCCGCTGGCACTGCCCGTGGCAACCCCTGCGGACACCGGGCTGTAGAACGCGAGTTTCGCCGGGGGCGCATCGTTGGCGAAGGCACGCACCATCTCCAGCCGTGAGACTTCGAGCGCGCCCAGGCGCTCGCGCAGCGCGGCTTCGAGCGCGTTTTCCCAGCCGGTTTCGATGTGGATGCGGCTCCACAGGCCCTGCAGGCCGTCGAGCCCGTGTTTGGCCAGCCAGGGTTGGAGCTTGCCGTCGGTCTTGACCTTGTCCTGCAGCGCCTTGAGCGCTTCCATGCGGGCCGACAGGTCGGACTGTTTCGCCGACTCCTGGTTCACCGCCTGCTGGGCGGCGCGACGCACTTCGTCGAGCTGGGGCACGCTGTCCTGCAGTTCGTGCAGCACGGCATCGGCCACATCGGCCGCTTCCTGGGCCTCCGCCAACTGGCTTTGCGCACTGAGCAGGCGCGCCTCGTCGGGCGCGGCCAGGGCGTTGCGGTCGGCCATCAGGCGTTCGCGGCGCTGGTTGAGCTGGCGGCTCTGCTCTTCCACGTTGCGCTGTTCGGCCGCCAGCACCTGGATCTGCTGCTGCACCTGGGTGACGCTGCCGCGCTGCTCGTTGGCGCGGTTCTGTGCCTGGCGCAGGCCGTCTTCCAGCGCGGGCAGCGCCCCGGCCTGCTCCTCGCCCTGGGCGGCGAGCACCACCGACTTTTCTTCGGCTTCGACCACGGCCTCGGCCAGTTGCTCCAGTTCAACGCTGGCGTCCTGGCTGCGCGTGGACCACGAGGCCATCTGTTCTTTCAATTGCACCAGACGCTGTTCCACGCGGGTGCGGCCCTCGACCACGAAGCGGATCTCGGCTTCGAGCTTGCCGACCTCGGCACTGGCCTCGTAGAGCTTGCCCTGCGCCTGGTTCACCTGGTCGCCGGCGGCGTAGTGCGCCTGGCGGATGGTCTCCAGCTCGGCTTCCACGCGGCGCAGGTCGGCGGTGCGCGACTCCAGATCGTTCAGGGCCTGGGCGGCGTCGTTCTTCACCTTGACCTGATCGGCCTCGGCCTCGCTGCGTTTGAGGAACCAGAGCTGGTGCTGCTTGAGCGTGGCGCCGGTCTGCAGCGTGTTGTAGCGCGCGGCCACCTCGGCCTGTTTCTCCAGCTTGTCCAGGTTGGCGTTGAGCTCGCGCAGGATGTCTTCCACCCGCGTGAGGTTTTCGCGCGTGTCGGCCAGCCGGTTGGCGGTCTCGCGGCGGCGCTCCTTGTATTTGGAGACCCCGGCGGCTTCTTCGAGGAACAGCCGCAGCTCTTCGGGCTTGCTCTCGATGATGCGGCTGATGGTGCCCTGGCCGATGATGGCGTAGGCGCGCGGCCCCAGGCCGGTGCCGAGGAACACGTCCTGCACGTCGCGGCGGCGCACCGGCTGGTTGTTGATGTAGTAGCTGCTGGTGCCGTCGCGGGTGAGCACGCGCTTGACGGCGATTTCGGTGAACTGGCCCCACTGGCCGCCGGCGCGGTGGTCGCTGTTGTCGAACACCAGTTCCACGCTGGAACGGCTGGCCGGCTTGCGGTTGTTGGTGCCGTTGAAGATCACGTCCTGCATGGACTCGCCACGCAGCTCGGAGGCCTTGGACTCGCCCAGCACCCAGCGCACCGCGTCCATGATGTTGGACTTGCCGCAGCCGTTGGGACCCACCACGCCCACCAATTGACCCGGCAGCATGAAGTTGGTGGGTTCGGCGAACGACTTGAAACCGGAGAGCTTGATCGAATTGAGGCGCACGGGAATTCGGTCGCAGGAAGCTAACTGTTTGATTTGAAACGAAAATCCGGCCACACCCGGGGCCGGATCGCAAGCCGCATGATACCGTGTCCACCCACCCCTGGACCGCCACCCGACCCCACGCCGAGGCCGCTGCGCACGCCCCCGGGATAATCGGCCCCATGAATCCCAAGTTGTCCCTCTTGCAGCCTTATCCTTTCGAACGGCTGCGCCAGCTGTTTGCGGGCGTCACACCCAACCCCGACCACCGGCCCATCAGCCTGGGCATCGGCGAACCCAGGCACGCCACACCCCAGATGCTCAAGGACGCGCTGGCCGCCGCGCTTGACACCGGATTGACCGGTTACCCCGCCACCGCCGGCGAACCGTCCCTGCGCGAGGCCTGCGCGGGCTGGTTGCAGCGGCGCTACGGTGTCACGGTGGACCCGGCCACCCAGGTGCTGACGGTCAACGGCTCGCGCGAGGCGCTGTTCTCGTTTGCCCAGACCGTGATCGACCCCACACAGCCCGGCGCGACGCTGGTGTTTCCCAACCCGTTCTATCAGATCTACGAGGGCGCGGCCCTGCTCGGCGGCGCCCAGCCGTATTACGTGGCGAGCGACCCGGCGCGCAACTTCGCGGTCGACTGGGACAGCGTGCCGGACGAGGTCTGGGCCCGCACGCAACTGATCTTCGTGTGTTCCCCCGGCAACCCCACCGGCGCCGTGATGCCGCTGGACGAGTGGCAAAAGCTGTTCGAGCTGAGCGACCGCCACGGCTTTGTGATCGCCTCGGACGAGTGCTACAGCGAGATCTATTTCCGCGACGAGCCGCCCCTGGGCGGGCTGGAAGCGGCCATGAAGCTCGGGCGGACCGACTTCAAGAACCTGATGATGTTCACCAGCCTGTCCAAACGCAGCAACGTGCCCGGCCTGCGCAGCGGTTTCGTGGCCGGCGACGCGGCGCTGATCAAGCCCTTCCTGCTCTACCGCACCTACCACGGCGGCGCCATGAGCCCGGCCGTGCAGGCCGCCAGCCGGGTGGCCTGGGGCGATGAAGCGCACGTGGTGGACAACCGCCGCCAGTACCGCGAGAAGTTCGCCCAGGTCACGCCCCTGCTCGCCTCCGTGCTCGACGTGGCCCTGCCCGACGCGGCGTTTTACCTCTGGGCGGGCGTTCCGGAGGTTTTTGTCGACCGGGTGCCCGGCCTGAGCGCCGACGAGGCCTTCGCGCGTGAGCTGCTGGCTCAATACAATGTCACGGTTTTGCCGGGCAGCTACCTTGCCCGCGAGGCGGGGGGCGTCAACCCTGGCCGGGGCCGCGTGCGCATGGCGCTGGTGGCCGAACCCGCCGAATGCCTGGAGGCCGCCGGGCGCATCAAGGCGTTTGTGTTCCACAACGACTGACCCCTTCTTATCTTCGTTTCCTCTCCGTTCACCCCCATCGTCCGAGACACCATGACCCTCCAACTGCAAACCCTGATCGACAACGCCTGGGACAACCGCGCCGACCTCTCCCCCGCTTCCGCCCCCAAGGAGGTGATGGACGCCGTGGAACACGTGATCAGCGAACTCAACGCCGGCACGCTGCGCGTGGCCACGCGCGAAGGCGTGGGCCAGTGGACCGTGCACCAGTGGATCAAGAAGGCCGTGCTGCTGTCGTTCCGCCTCAAGGACAACGAGCTGATGCGCAGCGGCGACCTGGCGTTCTACGACAAGGTGCCCACCAAGTTCGCCGACCTGAGCGAAGCCGAGATGAAGGCCACCGGCGTGCGCGTGGTGCCGCCGGCCGTGGCGCGCCGCGGCAGCTTCATCGCCAAGGGCGCGATCCTGATGCCCAGCTACGTGAACATCGGCGCCTATGTCGACGAAAACACCATGGTTGACACCTGGGCCACCGTCGGCTCGTGCGCGCAGATCGGCAAGAACGTGCACCTCTCCGGCGGCGTGGGCATCGGCGGCGTGCTGGAGCCGCTGCAGGCCGGCCCCACCATCATCGAAGACAACTGCTTCATCGGGGCGCGCTCCGAAGTGGTCGAGGGCGTGGTGATCGAAGAAAACTCCGTGCTGGGCATGGGCGTGTATGTCGGCCAGAGCACCCCGGTGTTCAACCGCGAAACCGGCGAAATCACCTACGGTCGCGTGCCCGCAGGCAGCGTGGTCATCAGCGGCAACCTGCCCAAGAAGACCAAGGCCGGCCAGGACTACAGCACCTATGCCGCGATCATCGTGAAGACGGTGGACGCCCAGACGCGCTCCAAAACCAGCCTGAACGACTTGTTGCGGGATTGATGAACTCCCCCTGCGCCGCTTCGCGTCTTCCCCAGGGGGACAACACCAGCGGCCTGGCAAAGCCAGTTCCGCGGTGTTCTGGGTGAAGGCACGGACTCCGGTCACGTATTGTTTTTTTTCTTCTGATAAGGACACGGCATGAGCAGCGGAACAATGGAGCGCATCCTGCGCCTGATGGCCGAGAAGAAGGCCTCGGACGTCTATCTCTCGGCGCATGCGCCGGCCATGATCAAGATCAATGGCCAGACCATCCCGGTCAACAGCCAGGTGATGCCGCCGGACGCACCCAGCAACCTGCTCGCCGAGATCGTGCCGGCCACGCGCATCGAAGAGCTGCATGAGACCGGTGAGCTCAACATGGCCGTGCCGCTGGAAGGCGTGGGCAACTTCCGCGTCAGTGCCTTTCGCCAGCGCGGCAACTACGCCGTGGTGATCCGCTTCATACCGGGGGACGTGCCCAGCCTGGACTCGCTCAACGTGGCGCCGATCCTGTCCGAGCTGATCATGGAAAAACGCGGACTGGTGTTGATGGTGGGTGCCACCGGCGCGGGCAAGTCCACCACGCTCGCGGCCATGATCGATCACCGCAACGACCGCTCCACCGGCCACATCCTCACCATCGAGGACCCGATCGAGTACGTCTACCGCAACCGCAAATCGGTGATCAACCAGCGCGAGATCGGCACCGACACCGCCTCGCTGCAGATCGGCCTGAAGAACGCTCTGCGCCAGGCACCCGACGTGATCCTGATCGGCGAAATCCGCGACCGCGAAACCATGTCGGCGGCCATCGCCTATGCCCAGTCGGGCCACCTGTGTCTGGCCACGCTGCACGCCAACAACAGCTACCAGGCCCTCAACCGGATCCTGAGCTTCTACCCGGTGGAAGTGCGCCCCACCATGCTGGGCGACCTGTCCTCGGCGCTGCGCGCCATCGTCTCGCAACGCCTGCTGCGCACCCACACCGGCGGGCGCGTGCCGGCCATGGAAGTGATGCTCAACACCGCGCTGATCGCCGACCTGATCCAGAAAGCCGACTTCTCCGGCGTGCGTGAAGCGATGGAAAAGTCACTGGCCGAAGGCTCGCAGAGCTTCGAGCAGGACCTGTCCCGGCTCATCGTGGACGGCCTGGTGTCTCGCAACGAGGGCCTGGCCCACGCCGACTCGCCCAGCAACCTCATGTGGCGGCTGCAGAACGACTTCAACACCACGCGCACCAACCAGCAGGCCACGCCGGGCGAAGAAGAGAACGGCGACAGCGCCACCTTCACCGAGTTCACCCTCGACGTCAAATTCTGATGACCGCCACCCTGCGCCTGACCGAAGAACTGATCGCCCGTGCCTCGGTCACCCCCCTGGACGCGGGCTGTCAGGCGCTGATCGCGTCGCGCCTGTCGGCCCTGGGCTTCGCCTGCGAAACGCTGGAGAGCGGCCCGGCCGATTTCCGCGTGACCAACCTCTGGGCCCGCCGCGGCCGCGGCGACCAGCCGACCCTGGTGTTCGCCGGCCACACCGACGTGGTTCCCACCGGCCCGCTGGAGGCCTGGGCCAGCGACCCGTTCGTGCCCTCGCACCGTAACGGCAAGCTCTACGGCCGTGGGGCCAGCGACATGAAAGCCTCGCTGGCGGCCATGGTCGTGGCCTGCGAAGAATTCATCGCCTCCAACCCCGAGCCATTGATCGACGTGGCCTTCCTGCTCACCAGCGACGAAGAAGGCCCGGCCAACGACGGCACAGTGATCGTCTGCCGCGAACTGCAAAAGCGCGGCGAACGGCTGGACTGGTGCATCGTCGGCGAACCCACCTCGGTGGAGCGCACCGGCGACATGATCAAGAACGGCCGCCGCGGCACCATGAGCGGCAAGCTCACGGTCAAGGGCATCCAGGGTCACATCGCCTACCCGCAGCTCGCCAGGAACCCGATTCACATGGTGGCGCCCGCGCTGGCCGAACTCGTGGCCACCGTCTGGGACACGGGCAATGCCTTCTTCCCGCCCACCACCTGGCAGGTCAGCAACATTCACGGCGGCACGGGCGCGAGCAACGTCATTCCCGGCACCGTGGTGATCGATTTCAACTTCCGTTTCTCCACCGCGTCCACACCCGACGGCCTGCAGCAGCGTGTCGTGGACATCCTGCAGCGCCAGGGACTGCAGGCCGGCACGGACTTCGATCTGGCGTGGACCGTGGGTGGCCTGCCCTTTCTCACCGAACCCGGCCCTCTGGTCGACGCCGTGCGCGCGGCGATCCGGGCCGAGACCGGCATCGACACCCAGCTCTCCACCACCGGCGGCACCAGCGACGGGCGTTTCATCGCCCAGGTCTGCCCCCAGGTGATCGAACTCGGCCCCCCCAACGCCACCATCCACAAGATCGACGAACACGTCGCGGTGGCCGACATCGAGCCGCTCAAGAACATCTACCGCCGCACCCTGGACCAATTGGCCCGACGGGCCGGCGCAGGCCGCTGACCCGCCCCATGAACCTGCAACACACCCTGGCCGAGGCGCAGCGCCGCCTCGCCGCCGCCTCGCTGGCCTATGGGCATGGCACCACCAACGCCCACGACGAAGCGGCCTGGCTGGTGCTGTGGCAGTTGGGGCTGCCCCTCGACAGCGACCTCGATGCGCTGGCCACGCTGCCCGTGACCGACGAGGCCGCCCAGGCCGTCGCCGCGTTGATCACCCGCCGCATCGAAACCCGCCAACCCGCTGCCTACCTCACGCGCGAGGCCTGGCTGCAAGGCGTGCCGTTCTATGTGGACGAGCGGGCCATCGTGCCGCGCAGCTTCATCGCCGAGCTGATCGCCGACGGTGGCATCGACCCCTGGCTGGGCGAACACACCACGCGCGTGCTGGACCTGTGCACCGGCAACGGCAGCCTGGCCGTGCTGGCCGCCATGGCCTGGCCCGAGGTGCAGGTCACCGGCGCCGACATCTCTGCCGACGCGCTGGCCGTGGCCCGCATCAACGTGGACCGCCACCGGTTGCAGGACCGCGTCACGCTCATCGAATCCGACGGGCTCAAGGCCTGCCCCGGCCCCTACGACCTGGTGCTGTGCAACCCGCCCTACGTGAACGCGCAGAGCATGCGCGAGCTGCCCGCCGAATACACCGCCGAACCCGCGCTGGCCCTGGCTGGCGGTGCCGACGGCATGGACTTCGTTCGTGCGCTGCTGCGCGACCTGCCCGCGCGGCTGGGTCCGCATGGCGTGCTGGTGCTCGAAATCGGCAACGAACGCGAGCACTTCGAAGCGGCCCTTCCGCAGCTCGAAGCCGTGTGGCTGTCCACCAGTGCCGGCGACGACCAGGTTCTTCTTCTCACCTCCGAATCCCTTTCGGCGCTGGCCGTCCAGCCTGCGCCCCACCCATGATCACTCTGAAAAACCTGGTCCTTCGTCGTGGCACGAAGGTCCTGCTCGATGGCGCGTCCGCCACCATCAACCCCAGCGAAAAAGTCGGCCTCGTCGGCCGCAACGGCGCGGGCAAGTCCAGCCTGTTCGGCCTGCTCAACCACACCCTGCACGAAGACAAGGGCGATTTCTACGTGCCTGCGCAGTGGCGCATGGCGCAGGTGGCGCAGGACATGCCCGAGACCGACATGCCGGCCACGCAGTTCGTCATCGAAGGCGACGTGACCCTGCTGGCCGCGCGCCAGGAGGTGCAGGCCTCGGAAGACAGCGGCGATGGCGAGCGCATGGCCCACGCCTACATGGCGCTGCACGACGCGGGTGAACACGATGCGCCGGCGCGCGCGCAGGCCCTGATCCTGGGCCTGGGTTTCCGCACCGACGAGCTGGAACGCCCGGTCAACAGCTTCTCGGGCGGCTGGCGCATGCGCCTGCAGCTCGCTCGCGCGCTCATGTGCCCGAGCGACCTGCTGCTGCTCGACGAACCCACCAACCACCTGGACCTGGACGCCCTGGTCTGGCTGGAAGCCTGGCTCAAGCGCTACGAAGGCACCATGCTCGTGATCAGCCACGATCGCGAGTTTCTCGATGCCGTGACCGACGTCACCATCCACATCGAACGTGCCCTGCTCACGCGATACGGCGGCAACTACAGCAAGTTCGAAGACATGCGCGCCGAGCAGATGGCGCTGCAGGCCACGGCGTATTCCAAGCAGCAGGACAAGGTGGCGCACCTGCAGAAGTTCATCGCCCGCTTCAAGGCCAAGGCCAGCAAGGCCAAACAGGCGCAGAGCCGGGTCAAGGCGCTGGAGCGCATGGAAAAGATCGGCCCGGTGCTGGCCGACGCCGAGTTCACCTTCGAGTTCAGCGAACCGCAGAACCTGCCCAACCCCATGCTGGCGATGCACGAGGTCAGTTTCGGCTACCCGCCGCTGGAAGACGGTGGCGAGCCCACCGTGATCGTGCGCAACGTCAGCCGCTCGGTGCTGGCCGGGCAGCGCATCGGCATCCTGGGCGCCAACGGCCAGGGCAAGTCCACGGTGGTCAAGACCATCGCGCGCGATCTGGCCGCCATCAGTGGCGACATCATCGAAGGCAAGGGCCTGAACATCGGCTACTTCGCGCAGCAGGAACTCGATGTGCTGCGCCCGGCCGACACCCCGCTGGAGCACATGATCCGGCTGGTACGCGACTGCACGGCGCAGGGCCGCCTCAGCGGCCAATCCACCCGCGAGCAGGATCTGCGCAGTTTCCTGGGCAGTTTCAACTTCACCGGCGACCAGGTGAAGCAGGCCGTGGGCAGCATGAGCGGTGGCGAAAAAGCGCGGCTGGTGCTGTGCATGATCGTCTGGCAGCGCCCCAACCTGCTGCTGCTCGACGAGCCCACCAACCACCTGGACCTGGCAACCCGCGAGGCCTTGTCGATGGCGCTCAATGAGTTCGAAGGCACCGTCATGCTGGTCAGCCACGACCGTGCCCTGCTGCGCGCCGTGTGCGACGAGTTCTGGCTGGTCTCTCGCGGTGGCATCGCACCCTTCGACGGCGATCTGGACGACTACCAGCGCTACCTGCTGGACATGGCCAAGCAGTCGCGCGAAGCCCAGCGCCAGGAACAGCGCGACCAGGCGCGAGGCGCTGCCCCCGCCGTGGCGACGCCCGCTCCCAAGGCCACTGCCCCGGCGCCGCAGGCTCCGGTGGCCGCGCCCTCCAGCGCGGCGACCCGCAGCCCCGAGCAACGTCGGCAGGATGCCCAGCGCCGCCAGCAGTTGGCCGAACAGGCCCGCCCCCTGAAGAAGGAGCTGGAACAGAACGAGAAGCGAACCGCGGCACTGGCACAGGAAAGAGCGCAACTGGAGACCCTCCTGAGCCAGCCCACCAGCCCCGCGGCCATGGCCGACTCGGGCCGCCGACTCAAGGCTGTCAACGACGAAATCGACACGCTGGAAGGTCGCTGGCTGGAGCTCACGGAAGCCATTGATGCGATGAACGCGGGTTGAAGCCGGGCGGGGTTGGCGCGCGTGCGCTGGACGCCACACCTGGGCGACGCCCATCACGGCGGCCCGGCCCTGGCACCGCCAAGCACGGCGAAAACACCAGCTCGGCGCTACAGTTGAGCGCGTCTTCTCAACCACCTTTGCCCGAAAGGCAGACCGCCCATGATGTCCCTGCTTGGAACCCTCTTCATTGGCCTCATCGCAGGCTTTGTCGCACGTGCCCTCAAACCCGGCGACGACGGCATGGGCTGGATCATGACCGCCATCCTGGGCGTGGCCGGATCGTTTCTGGCCAGCTACCTGGGCGCGGCGCTCGGGCTGTATGCGCCGGGACAGGCGGCCGGCTTCATTGCGTCCGTGATCGGCGCGGTACTGCTGCTCGTGGTCTACGGCTTCGTCAAGAAGAAGTGACCCGGACCTGATGCGAATCCTGGGATCGCAACGCGGTTAATGCGGGGCACTGGTGCCCACCGGACAGCTCTGAAACAATCCCGACCCCAGCATGTGCTGGTCGTTTGAGGGGTTTGTCATGAAGAAGCTGTTGTTGACGTCCTGCGCGCTGTTGTTCTCGGGCGTGGCTCTGGCCAATAGTTGCCCGACCGAGATGAAGGCCATCGATGCCAAGCTGGCAACCAAACCGGCTTTGGCGGCGGCCGACCAGGAGAAGGTGATGACTTTGCGCGCCGACGGTGAACGCCTGCACAAGGCGGGCGATCACGACGCCTCGATGAAGGCGCTGGCGCAGGCCAAGAAAATCCTGGGCCTCTGAGCCTTTGATCTGCACAAACAAAAAAGCCTGCTACCGATGCGATAGCAGGCTTTTCAGGCTTTACGCCATGATTTTGGTGGGACGTGCGGGGGTCGAACCCACGACAAACGGATTAAAAGTCCGCTGCTCTACCAACTGAGCTAACGTCCCACGGTTTCGAAACTTTGGCTTTCAGCCTTGTTGCGAAGCCTCAAATTATAGCGTCATTTTTGGGTCTTTTTGAAGACCCAATGGAATCTTGTGTGCGTTGTTCGCCAGCACATTCATCAGCGCCCCCGCCGCGCACAAACCAAACGTGGCGGTCACGCTCACGGCCGAGCCGTAACCGTGGCAATTGAGTGATCCATCCCCCGCATCCAGCTGGCAGGACGCATCGGGAGCGGCCACGGTCTCTCGGCTGAACACGCAATTCACGCCGATGCGCCCCGTCCGGGCCGCGCCGTGATGTTTGCGCAAGCGGTAGCGCAACTGGGCCAGCAGCGGATCGTGGGTGGTGTCGGCCAGATCGGCCATGTCCACCGCGTGGGCCTGACGTTTTCCACCCGCGGCGCCCACCGTCACCAAGGGCACATGCTGGTTCAGCGCCCAGGCGGCCAGGGCGGTCTTGGCCCGCACCTGGTCGCAGGCATCGATGAGGCCCAGGCCGCCCGCGTCAGCCTCGACGCCGAGTGCCTCCAGCGCTTGGGGCCAGTTTTCCGGGGTCACAAAGTCGTCGATCACATCGACCACGCAGGCCGGGTGGAACTGGGCGATCCGCTCACGCATGGCCAGCACCTTCGATTGACCCAAGGTGGCGTCAAGCGCGTGAATCTGCCGGTTGATGTTGGACTCGGACACATGGTCCATGTCGATCAGTGTGAGGCGCCGCACGCCGCTGCGCGCCAGCGCCTCGACCGCCCAGGAGCCCACGCCCCCGATGCCGACCACCACCACATGTGCGTCGAAGATGCGCTGGGACCCCTCCATGCCGTAGAGCCGGCGCAGGCCCCCAAAGCGGCGCTCGAAATCGATGCTCATGCGCGGTCACTCACGCTCGATCAACCACATCTGGAAGCGAAAACCGGCGATCGCGCCCAGCACGATGCCCGTGACAGCGATCATGCTCGTCAGGCTGAGGGTGGAGAGTCCGGAAAGGCCCTGGCCCACGGTGCAACCCAGCGCCGTGACCCCGCCCACACCCATGCAGAACGCGCCCACCAGGTGCAGCGCCGTGTCCTGCGTGCCGCGAAAACCTTCCCAGCGGAAACTGCGCCCCACCAGCGCTTGCACAAAAGCACCCACCACCACCCCGGCCACACTGATGACGCTCAGCGTCAGCACCTTGGAGGTGTCGCTGAACAGAATGAGCCAGTCCAGCGCGTAGGCCATCGGAGCACTGAATGTCAGCGACTCCATGCGCCCGGTGTTGGTGGCGAGGTAGACCGAATCGAGGGTTTCTGGGTGTTCCTGGACAAACCCGAGGTGGCCGCTGACCCACCACATGGCCACAATCATGAGCCCGATGCCCACGCCACCGGACAGATTGCTGCCGGTGCGGAACTCCGGCTCGGTCAACGCCCACAGCACCAGGGCGCCGCCGACCAGCAAAGCCAGCAGCAACCCCGCCAACGCGGGTTTGACGCCCAAGGCGCCCGCGACCCAGACCGGCACGGTGCCGCCCGCCGTGATGTCGAAAGCCACCTGGTCCAGCGTGTTGACACGGGCCACCGCCAACACGCCGCGCAATGTGGCGAAGGCGGCAAACCCCATGACGAAGAACACCACCAGCGACTTGAGACTGCCCGCGCCGATGCGCACCAAAGTCTTGCTGCCGCAACCGGATGCCAGCACCATGCCGAAACCGAACAGCGCACCACCCACCAGCGCCGACAACCAGATGATGCGGCCCGTCGAATAGATGGTTTTGCTGGTGTCGATCCAGCCCAGCCAGCCCATGGCGTAAAAACCGATCATGGCCACGCCGACGGCCATGCCCCACATGCGCATGCGCGTCCACGCGCCCATGTTGACGATGTCGCTGATGGCCCCCATGGTGCAGAAGTGGGTGCGCTGGGCGATGAACCCAAACGCCGCGGACACCGCGAATGCGGCCCAGAGCACCAGAGTCTGCAGTTTGTGAAGGTCGGCGATTTCCATGGCCGCCATTGTAGGAGCAGGCCCACGAGGGGCCTGCTGCATCACGGTGCCCGCCAGGGCGGGCGCTGGCGCGTCAGCGCAGACCCGCCAGCCGTTCGCGGGCCGCTGCCGCGGCCTCGGACCGCGGATGCTGTTTCACCAGATCGTTCAGCGTGCGGCGTGCCGTCTTGCTGTCTTTCATCTCGATCTGGCTGTTGGCCATGGCCAGCATGGCTTCGGGCGCACGCAGGTGTGTGGGGTACTGCGTCACCAAGCGGCGATGGCTGTCAATGGCGTCTTTGTAGGCCCGGTTTGCGTACTGCGCGTTGCCCAGCCAATACAGTGCCGACGGGGTGTAGCCGCTGTCCGGATAACGGCGCATGAAGGCCGCGTAAGCCTGCGACGCCCGCACAAAGTCGGAGCGGCGCAGCACTTCCATGGCCGCATCAAAATCGCGCTTTTCCTCGGGTGTCGCCGTGAACTCCAGGCCATCCAGAGACACCCGCACCGGTTCCACCTGACGCAGGCGTTCGTCGATCCCGACCTGAACATCCTTCTGCTGGCGCTGCAATTCGGAGACCTCGCGCGCGAGCTGCTCGTTCTGCCCGCGCAGCCGGGCCAGTTCGCCGCGCAGCTCCTCGATCTGGTTGGAGAGTTCAAGCAGGCTGCGGCGGTGGGCCGCACCGCTTTCCCGCGCTTCGGCCAGAGCGGCATCGGTGGCCTGGCTTTTGGCTTCAAACTTCTGTCGCAGTTCGATGACGGCCTTGCGCGCTTCGTCGTCATCGAACAGGGCATGCGCCTGCAGCGGCCACCAACCGGCAACGGTCAGCATCGCCGCCGCGGATGTCAGGGAAAAACGCATGGTGCTCAGCGGTAGGTCAGTTCAACGCGACGGTTCTTGGCAAACGACTCTTCATCAAAACCCGGCACCGCAGGCTTTTCTTCACCAAAGCTCACGGGCTCCATCTGCGTCTCGGGGACGCCCAGCAAGGTCAGCGCGCGGCGCACGGCTTCGGCGCGTTTCTGACCCAGTGCCAAGTTGTATTCACGTCCACCACGTTCGTCGGTGTGGCCTTCGAGCGCCACTTTGCGATTGCGATTGGCGTTGAGGTAGCGGGCGTTGGCTTCGAGCGTGGCGGTGAAATCAGCGCGCACTTCGTAGCTGTCGTAGTCGAAATAGATCACGCGGGCCATCCCCGCTGGCTGCTGGGAGTCCATGCCGGGCACTTCGACCCCGGCAACCCCGCGCGGGTCCACACCACTGCCCTGCCCGCCCTGGCCACCCGCGCCGGTGGAGGTGCCGCGATCTTCCACCGGCACGTCGTCGAGCTTCACGCTGGAGCCGCAGGCGGCCAGAGAAACCACCAGCACGGCGCCGGTGAGCCAAGTCAGCCAGCGAGGCGTGTTGCGGGTCGAGGAGTGAGCGTCGGGTTTGGCGTTTTTCAACATGAGGATGTCCCTTTCTGAACGGGTATGCAATGGAATGGATGCGGTGAACCAGGGGCCGGCAGCCCTCAGCGTGTGAAGGGGCCCCACTCGGGCTCGCGGATGTCGCCGCGTGCGCCGGCAAGCCGGGTCTTGATGCGGCCATCCACGGTGGTGGTCATGAGCGCTTCCTGGCCTTTGTCGCGGGTGGCATAGATGATCATGCGGCTGTTGGGCGCGAAGCTCGGGCTTTCATCGGCGCTGGTGTCCGTCACAGCGGTCACATTGCCGTTGGCCAGCTCCATCACGTGCAGGCGAAAGGCCCCCCCCACGCGCGAAACGAAAGCCAGCCAGCGCCCGTCCGGGCTCGGCGACGGCGAGATGTTGTAGTTGCCTGTGAAGGTCACGCGCTGGGGGTTGCCGCCCTGCGCGCCCATCTTGTAAATCTGTGGCGATCCACCGCGATCGCTGACGAAGAAGATGGTCCGGCCGTCGGCGCTGAACACCGGCTCGGTGTCGATGCTGGAGCTCTGGGACAGCCGGCGGGGCTCGCCACCGTCGGACTCCATGGCGTAGATCTGCGCGTTGCCGGAGATCGAGAGCGTGGCCACCAATTGCCGGCCATCGGGCGACCACGAAGGGGCGCTGTTGGAGCCGCGGAAGTTGGCGAGCAGCCGGCGCCTGGCCGTGGCCACGTCGTGCGAATAGATCACCGGCTTGCGTGACTCGAACGACACGTAGGCCAACTGCGCCCCGCCGGGTGCCCAGCTGGGGGAAATGATGGGTTCCGCGCTGGTCAGCGCGGCCCGCGCATTTTCGCCATCGGCATCGGCCACCCACAGGCTGTGGCGCGTGCCGGCCTTGGTCACATAAGCGATGCGGGTCGAGAAGACACCCTTTTCGCCGGTGAGTTTTTCGTAGATGTAGTCGGCAATGCGGTGGGCCGCGAGGCGCAGATCTTGTGTGGCCACGGGGTAGCTCAACCCGCCGAGGTCTTGCCCACGAACCACGTCCCACAGGCGGAACCGCACGTCGTAGCGGCCATCGGCCAGGCGCGTCACGCTGCCGGTGAGCAGGGAGTCGGCCCCTTTGCTGCGCCAGGGCGTGAGGTCCGGCCGGGAGGTTTCGTCCAGCCGTGCGGCCACGGGTTCGACAAAACGGAACTGCCCGCTGCGCTCGAGATCGGCGCGCACGATGGCGGCCATGTCCTGATCGATCTGCGCATTCTCTCGAAAGCTGACGGCAGAGAACGGTATCTGCGTCATGCCCGCGCCGGACACTTCGACGCGGAACTGGGCCTGGGCTGCCTGCCAAGGCATCGCCATCAGAGGGAGGGCTGCGGCGCCGCTGAGCATGCCGCGTCGGGAAAGTCGCCAGTCAGATGGGTTCAAATCCAGCATTCGTCACAAGGTTGGGGAGGGGCGAAAACGACGCCACAGGCGCGTCCTGCGGGTCCGACAACGGATAATAACGGAACCGGGCACGGGCCCCGTGACAAGATGTGCCGTCACCCCTTCTTTCCTGCGGTATGACCGGGCACTTCCTGTTGGCCCGAACCGATCTTTCGACACCCCCAAAAGCCGCCAGGCCACACCGCCTTGACCCCATCGATTCCCACGCGCTCCCTGCCGGCAGAGACGATCCGGCAACGCCTGAAGCGGCTGTGGCCGTATTTCCGCTCCGCCCGCGCCGGCATCGCGCTCGCTGCCATGGGAACCCTGCTGGGCGCGGCCACCGAACCCATGATTCCAGCGCTGCTCAAGACGCTGCTGGACCGGGGTTTCGCCGAAGGCAACATCGCCTTGTGGATGGTGCCCGTGGCCCTCATGGGGCTGTTCGGCATCCGGGGCATGGCCGGTTTCGTGGCGCAGTACGCGCTGTCCTACACCGCCAGCCTGGGCCTGCTGAATCTGCGCCGGGCCATGTTCGTCAAGCTCAACCATGCGCAGATGACGCTGTTTGCCCGCCAGAGCGCGAGCAAGCTTTCCAACACCCTGGTCTACGAGGTCCAGACGGGCTCCACCATGCTGGTGTCGGCGCTGCTCACGCTCACCAAGGACAGCCTGACCCTGCTGGCCCTGATGGGCTATCTGATGTACCTGAACTGGAAGCTCACCCTGATCGTGCTGCTGCTGTTTCCAGGCTTGGTCCTGATCATGCGCGTGCTCTCGCGCCGCCTCTACAAGCTCACCAAGTCGAGCCAGGACGCCACCGATGAACTGGCCTATGTGGTCGAGGAAAACGCGCTGGCCCACCGCGTGGTGCGGCTTCATGGTGCGCAGCAGCGCCAGACCCACCGCTTCGATGGCCTGAGCGTGGCGCTGCGGCGGCTGGCCCTGAAATCCACCATCGCTCAGGCCGCCATGACGCCGCTCACGCAGCTGCTGGCGGCTGCCGCGCTGTCGGCGGTGATCGCGGTCGCGCTGTGGCAGAGCAGCAGCAGCGGGGTGACGGTGGGCAACTTCGTCGCCTTCGTCACCGCCATGCTGATGCTGATCGCGCCGATCCGCCACCTGGCTGAGATCGCCGGCCCCATCACGCGCGGCCTGGCCGCGCTGGAGCGCGGCCTGGACCTGATCGACCACACACCGGAGCAAACCAGCGGCACCCACACCGCCACGCACGCACAGGGCGATATTTCGCTCCGGCAGGTGTGGGTGCGCTACCCGGCCAAGGACGGAGCGACTCCGAACGAGGCCGACGATGCCAGCCGCACCGCGTTGCGGGGCATCGATCTGCACATCCGCCCCGGTGAAGTGCTGGCATTGGTGGGCCCCTCGGGATCGGGCAAGACCACCCTGGCCAACCTGTTGCCCCGCTTCGTGGAAGTCGAGCGTGGCGAGGTGCTGCTCGATGGCGTGGCGCTGCCCGACTGGGACCTGCGCAGCCTGCGCCGCCAGTTCGCCATGGTCAGCCAGGACGTGGTGATGCTCAACGACACGCTGGCGGCCAATGTGGCGCTGGGTGCCGCGGACGACGAGATCGACGAGGCCCGCGTGCGCGCCGCGCTCGACTCGGCCAACCTGGGCGATCTGGTCGAGCGACTGCCGAGAGGGGTGCACAGCACGGTGGGCCACAACGCCGCCGAACTCTCCGGCGGCCAACGCCAGCGGCTGGCGATCGCGCGGGCGATCTACAAGGATGCGCCGGTCCTGATCCTGGACGAGGCCACGTCTGCGCTGGACAACGAATCCGAACGGCTGGTGCAGGACGCGCTGGCCCGCCTCATGAAGGGCCGCACCACGCTGGTGATCGCGCACCGCCTGTCCACCATCGAACACGCCGACCGCGTGGTGGTGCTGGCCAACGGACAGATCATGGAACAGGGCACGCACCGTGAGCTGTTGCATGCCGACGGCCTGTATGCCCGGTTGCATGCGCAGGGCTTCAAACCGGAAGTCGAACAGGAATGAAAAAACCGGAGCCACCTGTGCAGGCGGCTCCGGTTTCGGTTCAGACCTCTGAGCGGGCTCAGAAGTTGTATTGCAGGCCCACGCCGAAGTAGTCCAGGTTGCCCCAGCCGGCGTTGTTCACGCGACGCTTGAAGGTGTGGTCGGCATCAAAACGAACCGACAGATTTTCCGTCAGGCCGTAGGTGGCGCCAAAGCCGATCAGGGGACGGGTCTGGCTGTCCGAGTGGGAGGCGCCAGCCGCCTGGGTCCAATGCGTGCCTTTGGAACTGCTGTGCTTCACGTTGGCCACACCGGCCTTGGCGAACAGGCGCAGATCGTCGGTCACGTTCGCGCCCACGGTCACGCGTGCACCGAAGACCCGTGTGGAGAGCGCGTTCACATAGCCATTCGCCGCGGGGTACTCCAGGCTCTTGCCACCCTGGTAGAACACCTCGGCGCCCAGCAAGTCGTTGAACTGCAGACCCGCGCCCAGCTGGAGGCCGGTTTCGGTGCCACTGGCACCCACGCTGTGGGCCGGATTGTTCTCGAGGTGGATCACGCTGTCGTGCACCGAGCCGACCGTGCCAAACACGTACGGCGTCATGCGCGCGGCGGGTGACGCGGCCTGAGCGGGTGCGGCCACCGGCGCAGCAGCGACCGGTGCAGGCGAGGGAGCGGGCGCGGCCGCTACCGGTGCGGCCACCGGTGCTGGAGCGGGCATAGGCACCGCGCGGGGCACGACGTCCGAGAAGCGGTTGTCGCACTGGGCCATGGTGGCGCGCACGCCCTCGCCCGACTTGTTCAGGTACTGGTTGACGGGCATGTCCGGGCTGTAGGGCACGAACTTGCCCTGCAACGGTTTGGCGACGCCGTTGCGGCCATTTTTGCGGCCCACGCCCACATCACAAGCGCCGAGCCGGTACTGGGGTCCCAGATCGGCCAGGCGTGCCGTGCGCACAGCGGTCTCGCCCTTGCGGCGCAACGGGCTCATCTTGGTGCTGGGCTGGTAGAACTTGGCGGTTCCCGCCTGAACGGCCGCATCGCACTCGGCAGCGGTGTCGTAGCCGACGTTGCCGTTCTTGTCAGAGACTTGGCCCGCGTGGGCATGAAACGTAAAGAGAGTGCCACCCAACAGGAGCAAAAGTGGCTTGAGGGAATTCCTGAGCATGTTGTTATCCAAAAACAGAGTGAAAACGGCAAATTGTCCGCAAGCGCCTCGGGGAAAACCCCAGGTTTTGCGCACAGCGCCCGATTGTCACGAAGACACGCAGCGACAAGCCCATGAATCGGGGAAAAAAAGAGTTCAGCGTGTTGGCTGTGTCATTCCGGTCACAGAGTCGCGCCAGAAGCGTCCGGTGCGAGCGCGGCGGCAACCCGCGGCTACAGCAGCACGATGTCGTACTGCTCCTGCGTCATGGACCCTTCGGCCTGCAGCGAAATCGGCTTGCCGATGAAGTCGCTCAGGCCGGCCAGATGCTGGCTTTCTTCGTCCAGAAACAGCTCGACCACCTGGGGGGCAGCCACCACACGGAACTCGCGCGGGTTGAAGGCCCGCGCCTCGCGCAGGATCTCGCGCAGGATGTCGTAGCAGACGCTGCGCGCGGTCTTGACCACGCCTTTGCCACTGCAGGCCGCGCAGGGTTCGCTGAGCATCTGCGCCAGCGACTCGCGCGTGCGCTTGCGCGTCATCTCCACCAGACCGAGTTGCGAAAAACCGCCGATCATGGTCTTCACACGGTCGCGCGCGAGCTGTTTGCGGAACTCGGTGAGCACGGCCTCGCGGTGGTCCTCGCGCACCATGTCGATGAAATCCACGATGACGATGCCTCCCAGGTTGCGCAGGCGCAACTGGCGCGCGATCGTCTGGGCGGCTTCGAGATTGGTGCGAAACACCGTGTCGTCGAAATTGCGCGCCCCCACAAAACCACCGGTGTTCACGTCCACCGTGGTCAGCGCCTCGGTCTGGTCGATCACCAGATACCCGCCGGATTTCAGATCGACCCGGCGACTGAGCGCGCGCACGATGTCTTCGTCGATGTTGAACAGGTCAAAGATCGGGCGCTCGCCGCTGTAGTGCTGCAGCTTGCCCACCGTATCGGGCATGAACTCGGCCGCGAAGGCCTTCAGCAGGCCATGCTGTTCGCGTGAATCGATGCGGATCGACTGCGTCTGCGCACTCACCAGGTCGCGCAGCACGCGCTGCATCAGGTTCAGGTCTTCGTGCAGCAGCGTGGCGGGCGGCTGGCGCGTGGACGCCTCCTTGATGCGCAACCAGGTCTTGCGCAGGTAGGCTGTGTCTTCAATCAGCTCTTCGTCGGTCGCGTCCTCGGCATTGGTGCGCAGGATGAAGCCGCCCGCAGCGCTGCCGTCGGACGTGGCGGTCAGCCGCACCAGGCGTTGGCGCAGCGCTTCACGCTGGGCCGGCGGAATCTTCTGCGACACGCCAATGTGGTTGTCCTGCGGCAGGAACACCAGCAGCCGCCCCGCAATGCTCATCTGCGCCGTCAGGCGCGCGCCCTTGGTGCCGATCGGATCCTTGAGCACCTGCACCATGAGCGCCTGGCCTTCAAAGATCTGCCGTTCGATCGGCAACACCGGATCGGGTGTGAGCACACGGGCGTTGCCGCCGTTCGGCGCAGGCTGGGCCGACGCCTCGTTCGTGGGCGCGGCCTGGCCACGCTCACGCGGCGCGGCGTGTTTGGCCGCGATGTTGGGCATGAGGTCGGCCACGTGCAGGAACGCGGCGCGGTCCAGACCGATGTCGATGAAAGCCGACTGCATGCCCGGCAACACCCGCGAGACCTTGCCCAGGTAGATGTTGCCCACCAGGCCGCGCTCCAGCGTACGCTCCAGATGCACTTCCTGCACCGCGCCCTGCTCCACCACCGCCACACGGGTTTCCTGGGGCGCCCAATTGATCAAAATGTCCTGGCTCATGGAATCGCTTGTCTCGGTTGTGATCGGATCGGCGGCTCAGACCAGCCGCACGCCAGCGGCGCCCAGCACCTGCGCCGTCTCGTGCGCGGGCAGGCCCATGATGCCCGAATAACTGCCGCTGATGTGGTGCGTCCACAGCGCAGCGCGCCCCTGGATCGCATACGCGCCGGCCTTGCCCAGCGGCTCGCCGCTGTCGGCGTAGCGCCGGATCTGCGCAGGCGTGAGCGCATCGAAACTCACCCACGAGGTGGACAGTGCGCTCCATCGCCGCGCACCCCGCGCACCGGGCTTGCCCACCGCCACCGCCGTGAGCACCCGGTGGCGACGGCCCGCCAGATCGGCCAGCATGCGGCAGGCCTCGGCCGCATCGGCCGGCTTGCCCAGGATGCGCCGGCCCAGCGCCACCGTGGTGTCGGCGCAGAGCACCGGCGCGGGCGGCAGGCCGCGGCGTTGGAGCCTGGCCAGAGAAGCCTCCAGTTTGAGACCGGTCACCCGCTGCACATAGGCCGCAGGCGCCTCGCCGGGGAGCAGCGCTTCGAGTGCCTCCACGTCTTCGTCGGCATCGGGCAGCAGCAGTTCGCAGCGCACGCCCCACTGTTCGAGCAGTTGCAGGCGTCGCGGACTCTGGGAGGCAAGGTAGATGAAATCGGACATATGAAAACCAAGACCTGTGGATCAACGCAGAAGGAGGTGCCGCCACCGGATCGCAGGGGGACGCCCCCTCCGCGACCCGCGCGGCGATGAGGCGCAGGGAACGGAATTCACTCTCGGTGGTAAGGGTGGTTGGCATTGACCGACCACGCCCGGTACAGCTGCTCGATCAGCAGCACCCGCACCATCGCGTGGGGCAAGGTCAGGTCGGACAGGCGAATGCGCTGGTGCGCAGACGCCCGGAACGCCGGTTCCAGGCCGTCGGGTCCGCCGATCACCAGGGCCACGTCGTCTCCCTCCAGCTGCCATTGCTGCAACTGCTGGGCCAGCGCCTTGGTCGTGAGCGCCGTGCCGCGCTCGTCGAGCACCACCACGCGGCAACCGCGTGGAAGGACCGCCTGGATGCGCTCGCGCTCGGCCGCCAGCAGCGTCTCCACGGTTTTGGAGCCGCGCGGTTCGGTCTTGACGGTCTTGATTTCCACCCGCAGTTCGGGCGGAAAGCGTTTGGCGTAGTCGTCGTAGGCGGTCTGGGCCCAGTCGGGCATGCGCTGCCCGACCGCGACGATCACCAGCTTCATGCCTTTTTCTTGGGTGCCGCTTTGGCCACGGTCTTGGCGGCAGGCGCCCGCTTCACCGCAGGTTTGGTGGCCGATTTGGCGGCCGGACGCGTCGCGCTCTTGGGCTTGACCACCACGGTCTTCAGCGGGGTCTTGGCGGGTGCGGCGCTGGTGGCCGTCTTGCGACTCGCGGGCTTCGTGGCCGTCTTGACCGCGGCTTTGCCGGTCGCCCGCGTGGCCGTCTTTGCACCGGCCTTGGCTGGCGCGGCGACCACGGCGGCAGAAGCCGCCTTGGCGGCCTTGCGCGCCACCGACTTGGCGTCGATCGGCTTGACTTCCTTGGCGGCGACTTTCTTCGTGGTCTTGGCCGCCGTCTTGGTGGCTGGCTTGGCTTCGGCCGCCTTTTCAGCGCCGTGCTTCAGGCGCACCGGCTTGGAGCCCCAGATTTCTTCCAGGCGGTAGTACTGCCGGATCACGGGCTGCATCACATGGGCCACGGCGGCACCGCAGTCCACGATGATCCATTCGCCGTTGTCTTCGCCCTCGATGCGCGGTTTGTCGAAGCCGGCCTCGCGCACGGCGTCGCGCACGCTGGCGGCCAGCGCCTTGGTCTGCCGGTTGGATGTGCCGCTGGCGACGATCACGCGCTCGAACAGGGGGGAGAGATGTTCCGTGTTGAAGACCACGATGTCCTGACCCTTGACGTCCTCAAGCCCATCGACAATGGCGCGCTGGAGTTTCTGGATGTCTTTTTTGCCGGTGGTTTCGCTGGTCATGAAGGATTCTGATAAAGGTGATGGAGTGAAATATAGCTTGCGACGGCCTCGGGCACCAGAACCTGCAGCGAGTCACTGCGGCTGATGGTCTGCCCCAGATGGGCACGCACGGCGGTGGCGCTGATGTTTTTCAACGGCATGTCCAGCCG
Organism: Hydrogenophaga taeniospiralis; assembly: GCF_020510445.1. Classification (NCBI taxonomy): domain Bacteria; kingdom Pseudomonadati; phylum Pseudomonadota; class Betaproteobacteria; order Burkholderiales; family Comamonadaceae; genus Hydrogenophaga; species Hydrogenophaga taeniospiralis. Next base: position 3,304,862 of record NZ_JAHBAG010000001.1, on the reverse strand, counting down.
CCGAAATGGCAGGTCAACGCCCGAAAGATCCGTTTCCTGTTGCGGGTCGAGCGTGGCGTCGGCGCCGATGTTGGTGGCGCGGTTGGCCACGGCCAGCGTGGCCTGCGCCAGCACCTCGGGCCAGCGCACCCAGCTTTTGAAGGCCAGCAACTGGTCGGCCCCCAGCACCAGGAACAACTCTGCGCCCGGGTACTCGGTGGCCAGTTCTTTCAGGGTGTCGGCGGTGTAGCTCGGGCCGGCGCGGTGGATCTCCCGTTCGTCGATGCGGGTGTTGGGCAGGTCGCCAAAGGCCAGCCGACACATGTTCACCCGGTGTTGGGCCGGCGACAGCACGCGTGCCTTGTGCCAGGCCTGTCCCGTGGGCAGGATGTGCAGCACGTCGAGCCCGAGCTGGCTCAACGCCACGTCGGCCAAGGCCCGATGCGCCCAGTGGGGTGGATCGAACGCACCGCCGAACATGCCCACACGCTGGGGCCTCGTGGCCATGGCGCTTGCCGGGGCCATCAGAGCCAGTCCTTGCGCACCAGAAATTCCTTGTACAGCCGGTCTTCCGGTGTGCCTTTTTTGCTCTTGCGGTTGTAGGCCCAGCTCACCAATGGTGGCATGGACAACAGGATGGACTCGCTGCGCCCGCCCGACTGCAGGCCGAAATGGGTTCCTCGGTCCCAGACCAGGTTGAACTCCACGTAGCGTCCGCGACGGTACAGCTGGAAGTTGCGCTCGCGCTCGCCGTAAGGCATGTTCTTGCGCTGGTCCACGATGGGCAGGTAGGCATCGAGAAACGCGTCACCCACCGAGGCCGTCATGGCAAAGCTGCCGGCAAACCCCAGCTCGGAGAAATCGTCGTAGAACACGCCGCCGATGCCGCGCTGCTCATCGCGGTGCTTGAGATAAAAATACTCGTCACACCAGGTCTTGAAGCGCGGGTACTTGTCCACCCCGAACGGGTCGAGCGCGGTCTTGCAGCTGCGGTGGAAATGCACCGCGTCTTCCTCGAAACCATAGTAGGGCGTGAGGTCCATGCCGCCGCCGAACCAGCACACCGGCGCGCCGCCCCGGGGAGTGGCGGCGATCATGCGCACGTTCATGTGCACCGTGGGCACATAAGGGTTGCGCGGGTGGAACACCAGCGACACGCCCATGGCCTCGAACGGCGCACCCGACAGCTCGGGCCGGTGTTGCGTGGCCGAGGGTGGCAGGCGCGGGCCTTTCACATGCGAGAAACCGCAGCCGGCGCGTTCGAACACCGCGCCATCCTCCAGGATCTGCGTGATGCCCTGCCCTTGCAGCGGTTCACCAGGCGCCTTCTTCCACTTGTCCACCAGGAAACGGCCGCCATCGATCATGGCCACGGTGGATGTGATGCGCTCCTGCAGGTCGGTCAGGTAGTCGCGAACCTCTTGCGTCTGTTGGCTCATGCGGGTGTCCGGGTGTGCGGAAATCGGGTCGCCCCGGCCAAGCGCGGCATCACACCGCGCGGTAACCGATGTCGCGGCGGAACTGCATGCCGTCAAAGCGGATGCGGTCGATCGCGTCGTAGGCTTTGCGCTGGGCGCTGGCCACGGTGTCGCCAAGGGCTGTGACACACAGCACCCGGCCACCCGAGGTCACCACCTCCCCGCTGGACGCGCTGGTACCGGCGTGGAACACCATGAGATCGGCCGCATCCGCCGGCAGGCCGGTGATGGCATCGCCCTTGCGCGGACTCAGTGGATAACCCGCAGCCGCCAGCACCACGCCCAGCGCCACGCGTGGGTCCCACTCCAAAGCCACCCGATCAAGCTCGCCGCGCGTGGCGGCCAGCAACACCTGCGCCAGGTTGCTCTTGAGGCGCATCATGATCGGCTGGGTTTCCGGGTCGCCCATGCGGCAGTTGAACTCCAGGGTCTTCACACGGCCGTCGGGCGTGATCATCAGACCGGCATACAAGAAGCCGGTATAGGGAATGCCGTCGGCCGCCATGCCGCGCAGCGTCGGCAGGATCACCTCGTTCATGGCGCGGTCGTGCACCTCGGGCGTGACCACCGGCGCGGGCGAATATGCACCCATGCCGCCGGTGTTCGGGCCCTGATCCGCGTCCAGCAGCCGCTTGTGGTCCTGGCTGGTGGCCAGCGCCAGGGCATTCACGCCGTCGCACAAGACGATGAAGCTGGCTTCTTCGCCTTCGAGGAACTCTTCGATCACCACGCGCGCGCCACCTTCGTTGTGCGCCACGCCCAGCGTGTTGTCCACCAGCATGAAGTCGATCGCCTCGTGCGCCTCGGGCAGCGACATGGCCACCACCACGCCCTTGCCCGCCGCCAGGCCATCGGCCTTGATCACGATCGGCGCGCCCTTGGCGTCCACGTAGGCATGGGCCTGCACCGGATCGGTGAAGGTCTGGTACTCGGCCGTGGGGATGCCGTGGCGCTGCATGAAGGCCTTGGAGAAGGCCTTGGAGCTTTCCAGTTGCGCGGCGGCTTTCGTGGGGCCGAAGATCGACAGGCCATGGGCACGGAACTCGTCCACCACGCCCGCGGCCAGCGGGGCTTCAGGGCCGACCACCGTGAGCGCGACGCCGTTGGCCTGCGCCCATTCGCGCAGCGCCACCTTGTCGGTGATCGCCAGATTGACCAACTGTGGGTCGCGCGCCGTGCCGGCGTTGCCGGGCGCCACGAAGACCTGGCTCACGCCCTCGGACTGTTTCAGCTTCCACGCCAGCGCGTGCTCGCGGCCACCGCCGCCAATCACCAGAACTTTCAAACCCATCTCCAAAATTCAATCACAGTGTCGAAGCGCAATGCCCCATCGAGAACGCGGCGGAACCGGCTTTGCCGGACCGCACGCGTTGCCACCTTGAGGGGGTGACGCGCACAGCGCGGCTCGGGGGTGGGTCACAGCTCGGCGTTGTGGAAAACCTCTTGCACATCATCGAGGTCTTCGAGCACATCCAGCAGCTTCTGCATGCGGGCAGCGTCTTCACCGGCGAGGGGAACGGTGTTCTCGGCGCGCATCGTCACCTCGGCCACCTCGGGCTTCAGGCCCGCCGCTTCCAGCGCGTTTTTCACGGCCTCGAAATCCGTGTAGGCGGTCAGCACCTCGATGGCGCCGTCCTCATCGGTGATCACGTCTTCGGCGCCGGCCTCCAGCGCCACTTCCATCACCTGGTCCTCCGAGGTGCCGGGAGCAAAAATGATCTGGCCGCAGTGTTTGAACTGGAACGCCACCGAACCGTCGGTGCCCAGGTTGCCGCCGTACTTGCTGAATGCATGGCGCACTTCGGCCACGGTGCGCACCTTGTTGTCGGTCATGGTGTCGACGATGATGGCGGCACCGCCAATGCCGTAGCCCTCGTAGCGAATTTCTTCCAGCGCCTGGCCCTCCAGGGCGCCCGAGGCCTTGTCCACGTTGTATTTGATGCGGTCGGCCGGCATGTTCGCGGCCTTGGCCTTGTCGATCGCCAGGCGCAGGCGCGGGTTCATCGCAGGGTCGCCGCCGCCGGTGCGGGCGGCCACCGTGATCTCACGGATGACGCGCGTCCAGATCTTTCCCCGCTTTTCGTCCTGACGACCCTTGCGGTGTTGAATATTTGCCCATTTGCTGTGTCCGGCCACGAAAGATTCCTTATCCCCGTTTCGGGTTTGATCTAATAAGCAGCCGATTTTACGTTTTCACCCACCTTGCCCCCTGAAGGACCACCTCCACCATGGCCGAACCGATGCTGATCGCCCAGAACGCCACCACCCAGTGCCACCTGCTGCCGGGTCTGGCCAACCGACACGGCCTCATCACCGGCGCCACCGGCACCGGCAAGACCGTGACCCTGCAGACCCTGGCCGAGCAGTTCTCCAACATCGGTGTGCCGGTGTTCATGGCGGACGTGAAAGGCGACCTCACCGGCATCAGCCAGCTGGGCAGCTTCGGCGAAAAGATCAGCGCCGTGCTCAAGGACCGCGGCATCACCCTGCCCACGAGCCAAGCCTGCCCCGCCACGCTGTGGGACGTGTTCGGCGAACAGGGCCACCCGGTGCGGGCCACGGTGAGCGACATGGGGCCGCTGCTGCTGGCGCGCATGCTCAACCTGAACGACACCCAGGCCGGAGTGCTCAACCTGGTGTTCAAGATCGCCGACGACAACGGCCTGCTGCTGCTGGACATGAAAGACCTGCGCACCATGCTGCAGCACGTGGGCGACAACGCCAAGCAGTTCACCACCGAATACGGCAACATCAGCGCGGCCAGCATCGGCGCCATCCAGCGCGGCCTGATGCAGGTCGAGCAGCAAGGCGGCGACAAGTTCTTTGGCGAGCCCATGCTCGACATCAGCGACTTCATGCAGACGGTGGACGGCAAGGGCGTGGTCAACATCCTCGCCGCCGACAAGCTCATGAACGCGCCGCGCCTGTACGCCACCTTCCTGCTGTGGATGCTGTCCGAGCTGTTCGAGCAGTTGCCCGAGATCGGCGATCCGGAAAAGCCCAAGCTGGTGTTCTTCTTCGACGAGGCCCATCTGCTGTTCAACGAGGCACCGAAGGTGCTGATCGAGCGCATCGAGTTGGTGGTGCGCCTCGTGCGGTCCAAAGGGGTGGGCGTCTATTTCGTGACGCAGAACCCGCTGGACATTCCCGACAGCGTGCTCGGCCAGCTCGGCAACCGCGTGCAGCACGCGCTGCGCGCCTTCACCCCACGCGACCAGAAGGCCGTGCGGGCAACGGCAGAGACCATGCGCCCCAAGGCCGGCCTGGACATCGAAGCCGCCATCACAGAACTCGCCGTGGGTGAGGCCCTGGTGAGCCTGCTGGATTCCAAGGGCCGCCCGAGCGAAACCGAGCGCGTGTACGTGCTGCCCCCGGGCAGCCAGCTCGGCCCCATCACGCCCCAACAGCGCCAGAGCCTGCTGCAGGGCTCGCTGGTGGCCGGTGTCTATGAGAAGGCATTGGACCGCGAAAGCGCTCACGAAATCCTGCGTGCCCATGTGGACGCCCGCACCGCCCCGGCGGAGCCCGAGGCAGCCGACGCGCCCAAGACCCCGCGCATTCCAGGCGTGGCGAAACAGCCGGCCGAAGCCGCAGGGAGTGGCGGCATCGGCGGCATGTTGAACGAAGCCCTGTTCGGTCGCACGGGTCCGCGCGGAGGCCAATACGACGGTCTGGTGCAGACCATGGCCAAGACCGCGGCGCGCAGCGTGGCCAGTGGGATTGGTCGGCAGATCGTGCGGGGGGTGTTGGGTGGCCTGTTCGGGGGCAAACGCTGAACCAGCGGACCCCTTCCCATTCCGCGCCCTCTTCGGCTTCCCGCGTGCATCTGTTGAAGGCTCTGCTGTCCGGCCTGCTCGCCTTGGCCGTTCTGGTGCTGGTCGGGGTCCAGTTCGGCTGGTTCAGCGGCCGTCCGCCGTCCGATCTCGGTGTGAAGCAAGGGCGCCTGAAGCCGCCGTCCCTCACGCGCAACAGCGTCTCCAGCCAGGCCGATCTGTATCCGGACCACCCGCAGCGGGCCCACGCGCTCATACAGCCCCTGCCCCTCAAGCATGGCGACGCCACGGCCTCGCTGCGCACGCTGGCCGCCGTGCTGCAAACCCAACCCGGCATCACGCTGGTCGAGCAGCGGCCAGATTACCTCTACGCACAGGCCCAGACGCGCTGGCTCAGGTTCGTGGACGACCTTGAGTTCTGGTTCAACCCGGCGCGGAGCGTGATCGAAGTGCGCAGCGCAAGCCGCCTGGGTCGCGAGGACACCGGCCTGAACCGTCGGCGCATCGAAAACATCCGCGCGGCCTATCTGCGTCAATGAACCCCTGGCGAAGCCGATGCCCCATCGGGGGGCCCGATCAACCCACCTTTCTGGAAGCTTCATGCCTCGAAAAAATGCCCCCTCCCGTGCCGCCATGCTGGTGCTGACCGCGGTGCTCAGCGCCTGCGGCGGCGGCGACTCCGACGACGGCTCGGGTGACGGCACGTCGGCGCTCAGGGTCGCGAGCTGTGGCGGCGAAGGCGGCCCGCTGCGCATCATGCCCCTGGGTGACTCGATCACCCAGGCCGAGGCCGGGCACAACAGTTACCGCCGGGTGCTCTGGCAGCGCCTGAACGCCGCGGGCTGTTCGGTGGATCTGGTGGGCAGCCGCTCTGGCGTCTCCAGCGGCTACCGTGACAGCCCACAAACCAGCGCCCCCAATCCGGATTTCGATCAGGACCACGAAGGCTACTGGGACTACCGGGCCCAGGAACTCGCGCCCCTGGTGTCGGGCAAGGTCGGCAGCGCCCGCCCCGACGTGGTGTTGCTCCACCTGGGCACCAACGACGTGCTCGACGGCCAAAGCGCCGCCGGCATCATCGGAGAGTTGGGAGGCGTGATCGACGCCATCCGGGCCGGCAAGGCCGACACCCACATCGTGCTGGCCAAGATCATTCCCGCCGCCCCCGACACGGCGGGAACTGCCGCCCTGAACCGGGGCATCGATGCGTTGGCGGCGTCGCGCAACACCGCGCTTTCACCCATCGCCGTGGTGAACCAGGCGGCGGGTTATTCGGTCGCAGACAACTACGACGGTGTGCACCCGAACGCCACCGGTGAGGCCAAACTCGGCAACAAGTGGGCCGACACCGTGCTGGCGTGGCGGACGCATTGACCCATCGATAGCCCGAAAAAAGAAGGCCCGGACATCCGGGCCTTCTTTTTTGTGTACGCCAGGGCGCCCGGCATCAACCCGCTGTGGCTTCCTCCGGCTTGGCCTTGCCTTCTTTCTTCGGCAGCGGCTGGATGTCGAGCTTGACCTCCTGGGTCTCCTTGCCGGCTTCGTCGGTCTTGGTTTCCAGGTCCACCGTGAGCCGCCCACCTTCGGTCAGGCGGCCGAACAGCAGTTCGTCGGCCAGGGCACGACGGATCGTGTCCTGAATCAGCCGCTGCATCGGACGCGCACCCATCAGCGGGTCGAAGCCCTTCTTGGCGAGGTGCTTGCGCAGCGCATCGGTGAAGGTGACTTCCACCTTCTTCTCGGTCAGCTGGCCTTCCAGCTGCAGCAGGAACTTGTCCACCACGCGCATGATGACGTTCTCGTCCAGCGCCTTGAAGCCCACGATGGCGTCCAGACGGTTGCGGAACTCCGGCGTGAACAGGCGCTTGATGTCGGCCATCTCGTCGCCGGCTTCGCGCGGGTTGGTGAACCCGATCGTGGCCTTGTTCATGGTCTCAGCGCCCGCATTGGTCGTCATGATGACGATCACGTTGCGGAAGTCGGCCTTGCGCCCGTTGTTGTCGGTCAGCGTGCCGTGGTCCATCACCTGCAGCAGCACGTTGAAGATGTCCGGGTGCGCCTTTTCGATTTCGTCGAGCAGCAGCACGCAGTGCGGCTTCTTGGTGATGGCTTCGGTCAGCAGACCGCCCTGGTCAAAGCCCACATAGCCGGGAGGCGCACCGATCAGGCGGCTCACGGCATGGCGCTCCATGTACTCGGACATGTCGAAGCGGATCAGGTCGATGCCCATGATGTAGGCCAGTTGCTTGGCCGCTTCGGTCTTGCCAACGCCGGTGGGGCCGCTGAACAGGAAGGCGCCAATCGGCTTGTCGCTCTTGCCCAGGCCCGAACGCGCCATCTTGACCGAGGATGCCAGCACCTCCAGTGCCTTGTCCTGGCCAAACACCACGCTCTTGAGATCGCGCTCCAGCGTCTGGAGCTTGCCGCGGTCGTCGTTGGACACGTTGGCCGGCGGGATGCGCGCGATCTTGGCCACGATCTCTTCGACCTCGGCCTTGCTGATGGTTTTCTTGCGCTTGGACGCCGGCAGGATGCGCTGCGCCGCGCCCGCCTCGTCGATCACGTCGATCGCCTTGTCGGGCAGGTGGCGGTCGTTGATGTACTTGGCGCTCAGCTCGGCCGCCGCCTGCAGCGCCGCCAGAGCGTACTTGACGTTGTGGTGTTCCTCGAAGCGGCTCTTGAGGCCCTTGAGGATGTCCACCGTCTGTTCCACGGTCGGTTCGACCACGTCCACCTTCTGGAAGCGGCGCGAGAGCGCGGCGTCTTTTTCGAAGATGCCGCGGTACTCGGTGAAGGTGGTCGCACCGATGCACTTCATCTGCCCGCTGGAGAGCGCCGGCTTGAGCAGGTTGGACGCGTCCAGCGTGCCGCCCGAGGCCGCACCGGCCCCGATCAGGGTGTGGATTTCGTCGATGAACAGAATCGCGTTGGGCTTGTCCTTGAGCGACTTGAGAACGCCCTTCAGGCGCTGCTCGAAGTCGCCCCGGTACTTGGTGCCGGCCAGCAACGCGCCCATGTCGAGCGAATACACGTTGGACTCAGCCAGGATTTCGGGCACGTCCCCCTGGGTGATGCGCCAGGCCAGCCCCTCGGCGATCGCGGTCTTGCCCACACCGGCCTCGCCCACCAGCAGCGGGTTGTTCTTGCGGCGGCGGCACAGGATCTGGATCACACGCTCGACCTCGTACTCGCGGCCGATCAGCGGATCGATCTTGCCGTCTTTCGCCAACTGGTTGAGGTTCTGGGTGAACTGCTCCAGCGGCGAGGCCTTTTCGTTGCTCTTGGCTTCACCGGCTTCTTCGTTCTCGGCCGCGCTCTCGCCCGACTTGGTGGGCTCGGGCGGATCGCTCTTGCGGATGCCGTGAGCGATGAAGTTGACCACGTCCAGGCGCGTCACGCCCTGCTGGTGCAGGTAGTAGACGGCGTGAGAATCCTTTTCGCCAAAGATGGCGACCAGCACATTGGCGCCCGTGACTTCCTTCTTGCCGTTGCCGGTGGACTGCACGTGCATGATGGCGCGCTGAATCACGCGCTGGAAACCGAGCGTGGGCTGGGTGTCCACCTCGTCGGTGCCGGCCACCTGCGGGGTGTTGTCCTTGATGAAATTGGCCAGCGACTTGCGCAAGTCGTCGACGTTGGCCGAGCAGGCGCGAAGCACCTCGGCCGCGCTGGGGTTGTCGAGCAACGCGAGCAGCAGGTGCTCGACGGTGATGAATTCGTGTCGCTGTTGCCGAGCCTCGACGAAGGCCATGTGCAAGCTGACTTCAAGTTCCTGGGCAATCATGGTCACTTCCTTTAGGGCTGTGGGTGATAGGAAACGCGGATTTCAGGGTTAGAGATTACGCGGAAGGAGACCATCAGGTGGGGCGTGTTGTTATTTATTCAACCGGTTCACTCAAGCACTGCAGCGGGTGGCCGGCCGAGCGGGCGGCCTGCAGCACTTGGTCGACCTTGGTGCTGGCCACGTCCCGGGTGTACACGCCGCAGATGCCTTTGCCCTCCAGATGGATCTTGAGCATGATCTGGGTCGCGGTTTCGCGGTCCTTGCTGAAGAACTCCTGGATGACGTGGACAACAAACTCCATGGGCGTGAAGTCGTCATTGAGCAGCACCACCTGGAACATCTGGGGCGGTTTGACACGCTGGGTGCGGCGCTCGAGCACCACGGAATCATCGCTGCCCACACTGGGCGGGGCAACGGGATTGGGTGGTTTTCTGGGGTTCTGGGTGGCCATGAAATTGATTCTAGCGGTGCACACCCTTCCCCTGTGATCCGAAGGCAAATGAAATCCCCGTGCCCGCTCGCCGCCCCCGCCAAGGGGCCCGGCATGGGGGCGCCTGGCTGGCGCTGGAGGGTGCTGTTGGGCATGCCCCCATTGTGAGCCGACCGCCCAAAAGGAAACCGCCGAGGAAGCCGGCTTCCTGGCGGTTTTTCGTGATCTTCCACCGCCCTGACGAGCCGCCCGGCAACCGGGTCCGGCGGGGGGCGGCGCCGTGTTACATGTTGTCGATCATGACCTGACCAAACCCGGAGCAGCTGACCTGGGTGGCGCCATCCATCAGGCGGGCGAAGTCATAGGTCACCTTCTTGCTCGCGATGGACTTCTCGATCGAGCTGATGATCAGATCGGCGGCTTCTTTCCAGCCCATGTGCCGCAGCATCATTTCGGCGGAAAGGATTTCGGAACCCGGGTTCACGTAGTCCTTGCCGGCGTACTTCGGCGCCGTGCCGTGGGTGGCCTCAAAACAGGCCACGGAGTCGGACAGGTTGGCGCCCGGGGCGATGCCGATGCCGCCAACCTGCGCAGCCAGGGCGTCGGAGATGTAGTCCCCGTTCAGGTTCAGCGTGGCCACCACCGAATACTCGGCCGGGCGCAGCAGAATCTGCTGCAGGAAGGCGTCGGCAATGCTGTCCTTGATCACGATGTCCTTGCCGGTCTTCGGGTTCTTGAACCTGCACCACGGGCCACCGTCGATCAGTTCGGCGCCAAACTCCCTCTGGGCCAGGGCATACGACCAGTCCCGGAAGCCGCCTTCGGTGTACTTCATGATGTTGCCCTTGTGCACGATGGTCACGCTGGGCTTGTCGTTGTCGATCGCGTACTGGATGGCCTTGCGCACCAGGCGCTCGGTGCCTTCGCGCGACACCGGTTTGATGCCGATGCCCGAGGTGTTCGGGAAACGGATCTTGGTCACGCCCATCTCTTCCATCAGGAACTTGATGAGCTTCTTGGCCTTGTCGGACTCGGCCTCGTATTCGATGCCGGCGTAGATGTCTTCCGAGTTCTCGCGGAAGATTACCATGTTGGTTTTCTCGGGCTCTTTCACCGGCGAAGGAACGCCCTTGAAGTACTGCACCGGGCGCAGGCAGACGTAGAGATCGAGTTCCTGGCGCAGTGCCACGTTCAGCGAACGGATGCCACCGCCCACGGGGGTGGTCAGCGGGCCTTTGATGGAGACCACGTACTCGCGCAGCGCGGCCAGGGTTTCTTCGGGCAGCCACACGTCGGGGCCGTAGACCTTGGTCGACTTCTCCCCGGCATACACCTCCATCCAGTGGATCTTGCGCTGGCCGCCATAGGCCTTGGCCACGGCCGCATCCACCACCTTGAGCATCACCGGGGTGATGTCCAGGCCCGTGCCGTCGCCTTCGATGTACGGCACGATGGGCTGGTCAGGCACATTGAGCGACATGTCGGCGTTGACGGTGATCTTCTCGCCTTGGGCAGGGATGGTGATGTGCTGGTACATGGGGACGGGTCTCCGTGAGAGGCTGTGGGGTGAGGCGTCGGCCCATGTTGACGTGGTCCGGCGGCCGCACGGGATCGTGCTCGCAAATTCTAGTTCCGATTGTTCCGCCCAGGCCAGGCGCCCCCTTGGGGCCCAGCCAGCACAGCCCTACCACGGCGAATGGCGGACAATGTGCGCTGCCCATGACCACCGCACTTGCTTCATGAACCGACTGCTCGCCCTACTGTCCTGCCTGCTGGCCGTTTTCACACTCCCGGCATGGTCGCAGGACGCTCCCCAGCTCCAATTGCCACGCGTGACACTCTCGGCGGGCATGCACCTGATCAACGCCCAGGTGGCGGCCACGCCGGAGCAGCGCACCATCGGGCTGATGTTCCGGCAGGAGATGCCGGCGAACGAGGGCATGCTGTTCGTCTTTGAACAGCCCGCGGGCCAATGCTTCTGGATGAAAAACACGCTGCTGCCGCTGACCGCCGCCTTCGTGGCCGACGACGGCACCATCGTCAACCTGGCGGACATGAAGCCGCAGACGCTGGACTCGCACTGCTCGGCCCAGCCGGTGCGCTATGTGCTGGAAATGAACAAGGGCTGGTTCGCCAAACGCGGGCTCAAGTCGGGCTCCAGGCTGGGTGGTGCGCCCTTTGAGCGCAGCAAATAGCCAGAGCCGGAGCCCTGCCGTCGGTCGGCCGCACCCCGGCCCCGACACCCGTGAACGACAAAGGCGACCCGCACAGCCCTTGCTGTCCGGGTCGCCTTTGAGATCAGACGCCGTCGATGAAGGCGCGTCCACCTGAACGGTAGAGCGGCCTTCAGTGCCTCAAGCGGAAACGGTTTCCAGCGCCGCGTTGAGCGTGGGGCTCGGACGCATCACGGCGGCCAGCTTGTCAAAGTCGGGCTTGTAGTACCCGCCGATGTCCACCGGCTTGCCCTGTACCGCCGCCAGCTCGGCCACGATGGTCTGTTCGTTCGCCGTCAGTCGTTGGGCCAGCGGTGCGAAATGAGCGGCCAGCGCCGCATCTTCGGACTGCGCGGCCAGTTCCTGGGCCCAGTACATGGCCAGGTAGAACTGGCTGCCGCGGTTGTCCAACTGACCGGTCTTGGGCGACGGGTTCTTGTTGTTGTCCAGCAGCTTGCCGGTGGCCGCATCCAGCGTCTTCGCCAGAATCTTGGCCTGGTTGTTGCCGGTTTTGATGCCCAGGTCTTCCAGCGAGACCGCCAGCGCCAGGAATTCACCGAGCGAATCCCAGCGCAGGTGGTTTTCCTCCACCAGCTGCTGCACGTGTTTGGGGGCCGAGCCACCAGCGCCGGTTTCGTACATGCCACCGCCGGCCATCAACGGCACCACGGACAGCATCTTGGCCGAGGTGCCCAGCTCCATGATGGGGAACAGGTCGGTCAGGTAGTCGCGCAGGATGTTGCCGGTGGCGCTGATGGTGTCCAGACCGCGCACCACACGCTCCAGGGTGTAGCGCATGGCACGCACCTGGCTCATGATCTGGATGTCCAGACCGGTGGTGTTGTGCTCGTGCAGGTACATCTTGACCTTGGTGATCAGCTGGGCCTCGTGCGGACGGTACTGGTCCAGCCAGAACACCACGGGCATGCCGGAATTGCGCGCCCGGGTCACGGCCAGCTTGACCCAGTCGCGGATGGCGGCGTCCTTGACCTGGCACATGCGCCAGATATCACCGGCTTCCACGTTCTGGCTCAGCAGCACCTCGCCCGTGGCCAGATCGGTGATGTTGGCCACGCCATCTTCGGGGATCTCGAAGGTCTTGTCGTGTGAGCCGTACTCTTCGGCCTGCTGGGCCATCAGGCCCACGTTGGGCACGGTGCCCATGGTCTTGGGGTCAAAGGCGCCATGCCATTTGCAGAAGTTGATGATCTCCTGGTAGATGCGGGCGAAGGTCGACTCGGGCATGACCGCCTTCACGTCCTTCAGGCGGCCGTCGGCGCCCCACATCTTGCCGCCGTTGCGGATCATGGCGGGCATGGACGCGTCCACGATGATGTCGTTGGGCGAGTGGAAGTTGGTGATGCCCTTGGCCGAGTCCACCATGGCCAGTTCGGGGCGGCCTTCGTGGCAGGCGTGCAGATCGCGCTTGATCTCGTCCTGCTTGCTCTGTGGCAGCGTGGCGATCTTGTCGTACAAGTTGGCCATGCCGTTGTTGACGTTCACGCCCAGTTCGTCGAACAAGGCGCCATGCTTGGCGAAAGCGTCCTTGTAGAAAATCTTCACGCAGTGGCCGAACACGATGGGGTGGGACACCTTCATCATGGTGGCTTTCACGTGCAGCGAGAACATGACGCCGGTCTTGTGGGCGTCCTCGATCTCTTTCTCGTAGAACGCTTCCAGCGCCTTCTTGCTCATGAACATGCTGTCGATCACCTCGCGGTCGAGCAGCGAAACCTTGGGTTTGAGCACGATGGTCTTGCCGCTGTTCGTGATCAGCTCCATCTTCACGTCGCGCGCGCGGTCCAGCGTGATCGACTTTTCGCCGTGGTAGAAGTCGCCGGCGTGCATGTGCGAGACGTGCGAGCGCGAGGCCTGGCTCCATTCGGCCATGCTGTGCGGGTTCTTGCGGGCGTATTCCTTCACGGCCTTGGGCGCACGGCGGTCCGAGTTGCCTTCGCGCAGCACGGGGTTGACGGCGCTGCCGATGCACTTGGCGTAGCGGGCGCGGATGGCCTCTTCTTCGGGCGTCTTGGCCGACTCGGGATAGTCGGGCAGCGCGTAACCCTTGGATTGCAGTTCCTTGATGGCACTGACCAATTGCCCCACCGAGGCGCTGATGTTGGGCAATTTGATGATGTTGGCTTCGGGCCGATGCGTCAGCTTGCCCAGCTCGGCCAGCGCATCGGGCACGCGTTGCGCTTCGGTCAGGCATTCGGGGAACGTGGCCAGAATGCGCGCCGCCACCGAGATGTCGCTGGGCACCACGTTGACGCCAGCGGGTGCGGTGAACGCCCGGATGATGGGCAAGAAGGCACTGGTGGCCAACAGCGGCGCTTCGTCGGTCAGCGTGTAGATGATGGTGGGTTGCTGGTTGCTCACGGTTTTCTCCAGATATCGTTGTAGGCATCCCGCTGGCTCGCGTGGCAGGCCAGCCGAATCGGCGGATAGTCCGCAATTTTGCTTTCAGTGCACTGACCCAGACCCCGCTTTTTGAACCGCCATCTCACAATGCGAATTATTGAGTCCGTGTGACCAACTTTTTTTTCTCGAATCGACGATAACGACCTCTCGATCCAGGAGATCGGGGTCCCTTTTCGCGCCGGTCTGGCCGCCCGCCACGCCGCACCCACCGGCAACAAAAAAGGCCCGAAGGCATGGCCTCCGAGCCTTTTTTCTGTCAGCGCAAAAAACGACTTCAGGCGAAGTTGGCTTCAGCGAACGACCAGTTCACCAGCTTGTCGAGATAGGTTTCGACGAACTTGGGACGCAGGTTGCGGTAGTCGATGTAGTAGGCGTGTTCCCACACGTCCACGGTCAGCAGGGCCTTGTCGCCGGTGGTCAGCGGGGTACCGGCAGCGCCCATGTTGACGATGTCGACCGAACCGTCGGCCTTCTTCACCAGCCAGGTCCAGCCGGAACCGAAGTTGCCCACGGCGCTCTTGACGAACGCTTCCTTGAAGGCAGCGTAGCTGCCCCATTTGGCATTGATGGCCGCAGCCAGCGCACCGGAAGGCTCGCCGCCGCCGTTGGGCTTCATGCAGTTCCAGAAGAAGGTGTGGTTCCAGATCTGGGCGGCGTTGTTGTACACGCCGCCGCTGGACTTCTTGATGATGGACTCCAGGTCCATGGCCTCGAATTCGGTGCCCTTTTGCAGGTTGTTCAGGTTCACCACATAGGCGTTGTGGTGCTTGCCATGGTGGAACTCCAGCGTTTCGCGGCTGTAGTGGGGCGCCAGATCGTCCAGGCCATAGGGCAGTGCGGGCAAGGTGTGTTCCATGGAGGTTCCTCGTAGGTGGGTTTGTTGTGGGGAAAGAAAGCTGGGCCGGACGCGAAGCCCTCCAGCAAGACGATCGCGAATTGTAGGCACGCACAAAGGGACAGCAGATATCAGGGTTTCTTGGGTTCACACCCTCAGGAATCCACCGTCAGGCCCAGTTCGCCGTCGGCTAGCGTGGCCCGCAGCGCCTGCCCCGCCCGGGCCTGCGCCGCGCGGGTCAAGGCCTGGCCCTGCGCGTCGGTCAGGAACGCGTAGCCCCGCTCCAGCACCAGACGTGGATCGAGCAGACCGAGGGCGGCTTCCAGACGCTGCAGGCGCCCGCTGTGCTGATCCTGCGCGCGCCGCAAGGCCTGCGGCAAGGCGGTTTGCAGAGACAGCAGCCGGCTCTGCTGACGCTGTGCGGCCAGCAACAGCCCGCTCTGCAGCCGGTGCTGCAGACCCATGAGCCGCTGACGGCTCTCGTGCAGCCGACCCGAAGGCCTGCCCAGACGCTGGCCGAGCCGATCCAGTCGCTGCGCGCGCTGGTCGATGGCGCCGTAGGCGGCCTCGGCCAGACGTTCGCTCAGATAGACCAGTTCGCCCAGGCGCGCCTCGCGTGCGGGGGCACACAGCTCGGCCGCGGCCGTGGGTGTGGGCGCGCGCAGGTCGGCCACGAAGTCGGCCAGGGTGAAATCGGTTTCGTGGCCCACCCCACACACCACGGGCATGGGGGCCCGTGCCACGGTGCGCACCAGCGTTTCGTCATTGAACGACCACAGGTCTTCCAGCGAACCGCCACCCCGCACCAGCAGCAGCACGGCGCTTTCACCCGTTTCCTCGTGGCGACGGTAGGCGGTCTGCAGCGCCGCACACAGTTCGGCCGGTGCCTGTGCGCCCTGCACCGCTGCGGGGTACACCACCACGGGCAGGTGCGGAACCCGCCGACGCAGCGCGGTGATGACGTCGCGCAACGCCGCCGCCCCCAGCGATGTGACCACGCCGATGCTGCGCGGCTGGGGTGGCAGCACCCGTTTCCGGGCCGCATCAAACAGCCCCTCGGCCTCAAGCCGCGCCTTGAGGCGCAGGAATTCCTCGAACAGCGCCCCCTGGCCGGCCGGTTTGAGACTGTCCACGATCAGTTGCAGGTCGCCGCGCGGACCGTACACGTCAAGTTTTCCCTGGGCCTCCACCACCTGCCCGTCGCGCGGGGCAAAGCTCAGTTGTTCGGCCGAGCGGCGAAACAGGGCGCAGCGCACCTGCCCGGTGTCGTCCTTGAGCGAGAAGTAACAATGCCCGCTGGCCGCACGCGAGAAGCCCGAAATCTCGCCACGCACCGCCACCGGATTGAAGCGCGCGGACAAAGTGTCAGCAATGGCGCGCATGAGCGGCCCAACCGCCCAGACACGGCGCGCCGACACTGCATCGGAATCGAAAAATGGCTCAGACACAGGGCTCTCCAGACCAAATGTGTCCACAATCCGCGTGATTTCTTGGGGTGCACCCCAAAAGACCGCACGCCACCGGGCCCGAGCGCCAAGCCCTTGAAATCAAAGCAGTTTCTGTTGCCTGTTTTGTCATCGAATTGTCTGGAACGAGGCCTGGTGCGGCTTGAGGGGTGGGATGGACCGGGTTCTTCACAAAGTTATCCACAGAATCTGTGCATCGCGGCGGGCCCTCGGCGGCGCGATGGTGGGGATGGCATCTGCTGGGCCACGGCGCGCTGGTCTGCGCTGGTGCCGACCACTTTGGAGGCTGAGCCATAATCGCCGGACCGCCCTTCGGCCGCAACGCGTCGGCCTTTCCTGGAGCCCTGATTTGCTTTCCATCATACAAGCCGCCGGCTGGCCGATCTGGCCACTGATCCTCTGTTCCGTGCTGGGCATGGCCCTCGTCATCGAGCGCTTCATCAGCCTGAAAACCGCCAAAATCGCCCCCCCCAAACTGCTCGATGAAGCGATCATGGTGTCGCGCAACGGCATACCCGGCCCGGACGTGGTCAAGCAGCTGGAACAGAACTCGGTGCTGGGCCATGTGCTCGCCAGCGGGTTCCGCACCTTCAACAGCAACCCGGTGGCCACCGAAGACGATCTGCGCGCCAACCTCGAGATCGCGGGCCGCCAGGCCGCCGCCAAGCTCCAGCGCTACCTGGGTGCGCTCGCCACCATCGCTTCGGCCGCGCCTTTGCTGGGGTTGCTGGGCACGGTCATCGGCATGATCGAGATCTTCGGTTCGCAAGGCGGTGAAGGCGGCATGGGCACCGTGCCTGGTGGTGGCAACCCCGCCCAACTCGCCCACGGCATATCGATCGCCCTCTACAACACCGCTTTCGGTCTGATGATCGCCATTCCCGCGCTGATCTTCTGGCGCTATTTCCGGGCCCGCGTGGACGAATACCTGTTGGCCATGGAACTGGCGGCCGAGCGCTTCGTGCGGCATTTGTTGAGCCTGCGCAAATGAACTTTCGACCCGGTTCCCGTGACGAGCCCGAGATCAACCTGATCCCGTTCATCGACGTTCTGCTGGTGGTGCTCATTTTCCTGATGCTCACCACCACCTACAGCAAGTTCACCGAGCTGCAGGTCAACCTGCCGGTGGCCGACGCGCAGGCGCCGCGTGAGAATCCCAAGGAAGTGATCGTCTCGGTCAGCAACGATGGGCGCTACTCGATCAACAAACAGCTGCTCGAAGGCAACGGGGTCGAGATGCTCACGCGCGCGCTGTCGCTGTCGGCCCAGGACAACCGCGAGGCGGTGGTGGTCATCAGCGCCGATGCGGCGGCCACCCATCAGTCCGTCATCAACGTGATGGACGCTGCACGGCGCGCAGGCCTGGTTCAGATCACCTTTGCCACCCAGCAGTCCTCCGGCGCCAAGGCTGCCCGCGGCAAGTCCTGAGCCCCTCTCTCCCCATGAACCCAGGGCCAGCCGACCGGCAAGCGCGCTGGCTGGCTGCGGCGCAGGAGCGCGGCCCCCGGGCCAGGCTGTTGTGGCCGCTCTCGTTGCTGTACCGCGTGCTCATGGGCCTGCGGCGCTGGCTGTACGCCGTCGGCGTGTTCAGGCCCGGACGTCTGCCCGTCCCAGTGATCGTGGTGGGCAACGTGGTCGTGGGTGGCGCGGGAAAAACCCCCACGGTCATCGCGCTGGTGCAGCACCTGCGTGCACTCGGTTGGCATCCTGGTGTGATCTCACGCGGCTACGGCCGCCACAGTGAGCGGGTGATCGACGTCGGGCCAGACACACCCGCAGCGGACAGCGGCGACGAGCCCGCGCTGATCCGCCGCGCCACCGGAGTGCCGGTTTTCGTGGCCAGGCGCCGGGTTGACGCCGCGCAAGCGCTGCTCGCGGCGCACCCGCAAGTGAACGTGCTGCTTTGTGACGACGGGCTGCAGCATCTGGCGCTGGCGCGCGATCTGAGCATCGCCGTGTTTGACGAGCGTGGCACCGGCAACGGCTGGCTGTTGCCCGCCGGGCTGTTGCGCGAGCCCTGGCCCCCCGCCCCGGGCACACCGTTCAGCCCCGACCTGGTGCTGATTCAGCGCCGAGAAGACCATCCCGCCACCGGGGTTCCATCGACTGCGGGGGTGCCCGTGTTCCATGCGGTGCGCCGCTTGGCGGACCACGCCGTGGGTGCTGGCGATCAGCGGATATCCCTTGAGGCGCTTCAAGGCCAGGCCCTGACCGCCGTGGCTGGCATTGCCCGACCCCCGGTGTTTTTCGACATGCTGCGCGCACGCGGACTCACGCTGACCCGTGAGGTGGCGCTGCCCGATCATGCGGATCAGGCGGCCTACGAAGCCCTGCTGACACCCCCGGCCACCACGGTGGTGTGTACCGAGAAGGATGCGGTCAAGCTGTTTGCCCTGCGTCCCGACGGTGCAACTCAGGTCCGTGCCGATGTCTGGGCGATACCGCTGGAACTCGCGCCCGAGCCCGCATTTTTCGCCGCCGTCGATGCGCATCTGGCTCGTCTGAAAACCCGGCACTGAGACGCATGGCCCGTGCCGGCCGCGACTATCATCGCGGCATGGACACCAAACTGCTTGAACTGCTGGTCTGCCCGGTCACCAAAGGCCCCCTGATCTACGACCGCGAGAAACAGGAACTGCTCTCACGCAGCGCGCGTCTGGCCTATCCGGTGCGCGATGGCATCCCTATCCTGCTCGAACACGTGGCCCGCACCCTGACCGAGGAAGAAGCGGCCCGTCCACCGGCTCCCACACCGCTTCCATGAGCCGCCCCGCCGAGAACACGGGCTTCACCGTCCTGATCCCGGCCCGGCTGTCGTCGAGCCGCCTGCCCGACAAGCCCCTGGCCGACATCGCAGGCCTGCCCATGGTGGTGCGCGTGGCCCAGCGCGCGCGGTTGAGCCACGCCACCCGCTGCGTGGTGGCCGCGGACGATGCCCGCATCGTGCAGGCCTGCGAGGCCCATGGCATCCCGGTCCTGCTGACCCGCACCGATCACCCTTCGGGCAGCGACCGCCTGGCCGAAGCCTGCTCCCTGCTCGGTCTGGCCGACGATGAAACGGTGGTCAACGTGCAGGGCGACGAGCCACTGATCGAGCCCGCGCTGATCAACGCGGTGGCGGCCGAACTCCAGCGCCGCCCCGACTGTGTCATGAGCACCGCCGCGCACCCTGTGGACTCCATGGCCGACTTCCTCAATCCCAATGTGGTCAAAGTGGTGCTGGACCGGGCCCAGACCGCGCTGTACTTCAGCCGGGCACCCATCGCCTGGTGGCGCGACGGCATGGCGGCGCTGGATGGGGCTGCGCTGAACAACACCCTCCCCTCGCCGGCGCCGTTGCGCCACATCGGCATCTACGGTTACCGCGCCGGCTTTCTGCGCCGATTCCCCGGGCTGGAACCCGCACCACTGGAAATCACGGAGTCGCTGGAACAGCTGCGTGTGCTCTGGCACGGCGAGCGCATTGCGGTGCATCTGAGCCCGATGGCGCCCGGGCCCGGCGTGGACACCGCACAAGACCTGGAACGGGTCCGCGCCCTGCTCGGCGCACGCTGATTTCACGCTCAAAACCGGCCCGCTGGCTGTAAGCCGGGGCCCGGGATGCCCGTGCTATCCTCGACCGGTCGCCCCCGGCTCCCGGCCCAGGGGGCCGCCACGAGAGACACGTGGCCTCCGCATTGAAACTCTGAAAAAGGAACGTGATGAGACTGATTCTGTTGGGCGCTCCGGGTGCCGGCAAAGGAACGCAAGCCACTTTCATCTGCCAGAAATACGGCATTCCCCAAATCTCCACGGGCGACATGCTGCGCGCCGCCGTCAAGGCCGGCACGCCGCTGGGCCAACAGGCCAAGGCCGTCATGGAATCGGGCGCCCTGGTGAGCGACGATCTCATCATCAATCTGGTCAAGGAACGCATCGCCCAGCCCGACTGCGCCAATGGGTTCCTGTTCGACGGTTTTCCCCGCACCATCCCGCAAGCCGACGCCATGAAGGCCGCCGGCGTGAAACTGGACTACGTGCTCGAAATCGACGTGCCGTTCGACGCCATCATCGAGCGCATGAGCGGCCGCCGTTCGCACCCTGCCTCGGGCCGCACCTACCACGTCAAATTCAATCCGCCCAAAGTGGCCGGCCTCGATGACGTGACCGGTGAGCCGCTGATCCAGCGCGAGGACGACAAGGAAGAAACTGTCCGGAAGCGCCTGGAGGTCTACAGCGCACAAACCCGCCCGCTGGTGGACTACTACAGCAACTGGGCCAAAACCGATGCCGCTGCCGCGCCCAAATACCGCGCCATCAGCGGCATGGGTTCGGTGGACGACATCACCACCCGCGCCTTTGCGGCCTTGTCGGCGTAAGTCCGACACCACCCCGCCCCAAGCCCGGCCCGACGCCGGGCTTTTTGTTGTCCGCTCTCTTTTCAATCCTCGCTTGCAAAGACTTTGAAACTGGTTAAAAATACAGCCACTGGATAAGAAGACAGTTCCATCCGACACCATTCGCGCCGGAGCTGCTTTCCGCCCCTTTTGCTGCACATTCCTGCCTGCGCCCGACGCCCTACAAGAGGTATTCCATGATCGAGTCTGCGTTCTATCCGCCCAAGCTCACGGCCCGCCAGCAACAGATTCTGGAACTCATCCAGAGCGCCATTGCGCGCACCGGCGCGCCACCCACCCGGGCCGAGATCGCCACCGAACTGGGGTTCAAGTCGGCCAATGCGGCCGAAGAGCATCTGCAGGCACTGGCGCGCAAAGGCGTGATCGAGCTGGTCAGCGGCACCTCGCGCGGCATCCGGCTGCGCAGCGAAGACCTCCAGTCCATCAACGAATCGCGTGGGCGCCAGATGACGCTGCCCCTACCCAGTCTGTCGCAGTTGATGCTGCCCCTGATTGGCCGTGTTGCGGCGGGCTCGCCCATCCTGGCCCAAGAACATGTCGATCAAACCTACCATGTCGAACGCAGCCTGTTCCAGCACACGCCCGACTACCTGCTCAAGGTACGCGGCATGTCCATGCGGGACGTGGGCATCATCGACGGCGATCTGCTCGCCGTGCAGGCCACCAAAGAGGCCAAGAATGGCCAGATCGTGGTGGCCAGGTTGGGCGACGATGTGACCGTCAAGCGCTTCATGCGGCGCCAGCATTTGATCGAGCTGCACGCCGAAAACCCGGACTACAAGACCATCGTGGTCGAACCGGGCGAACCCTTTGAAATCGAAGGCCTGGCTGTCGGCCTGATCCGCAACAGTTTCCAGATCTGACCCACCGGGTCCATGTCGCCTCAGCAGGTGGCGGGCGTTTGGCCGGGCTCGTGAAATTTACGGGCCCGGCACATCCCTGCGCTGGCGGCCCCACTCGCAATCCTGCCTGTGTTCAACCCCTTTTTGGAGTTTCGCATGGGAATCCGCTTCACCACCAACACCTGGCGCGCACCGTTGCAGTTGATCGACTGCTGGTTGCCGGCTGCCCCACAACGCCCGTCCACACCGCGCACCATGTCGCAGGTGGTGCGGCATTTCACCCGCGCAGGCTGGCTGGGCCGTGCCATGGATGTTTCGGCCCCTGCCGCCAACAACCGCATGGCCACAGGCAACAGAGCCATTCAGCCGCCAGTTGCCCACCGTGCCTGTCACGTGCGAGTGCTCCGTTCGGACGGCGCATCCGCCAGCGACCGCAACAGTCCGCGCCTGGTGATTTCGGGCCGCATCAGCGATGTGTGCGCCGAACTCGACCGACTGGCCGCGCTGGAGCATCAAGCCGAGACCCGCCCCACCTGAGCCGAGATCGGTTCCGCCGCCCCCGATCTTTGCCGCATCCTCGCTGTGTTGATCGGGGCCAGATCGCAGGGCATGTTCCGGTGCGGTAAGGCATGACCATGCGGGCACAATAGCCCCATGAATATTGTGATCCTCGATGACTACCAGGACGTGGTCCGCAAGCTGCGTTGCGCCGAAAAGCTCGAGGCCTATCCGGCCAAGGTCTTCACCAACACCGTCAAAGGCGTGGGGCAGCTGTCCATCCGTTTGCGCGACGCCGACGTGCTGGTGTTGATCCGGGAGAGAACCCAGATCACCCGCCAACTGGTCGAAAAACTGCCAAAGCTCAAGCTCATCGCGCAGACCGGTCGGGTCGGTGGGCACATCGATGTCAATGCCTGCACCGAACGGGGCATTGCCGTCGCCGAGGGCGTGGGCGCGCCCTTTGCCACGGCCGAGTTGACCTGGGCCCTGATCATGGCCTCCATGCGGCGCATTCCCCAGTACGTGGCCAACCTGAAGCATGGCGCCTGGCAACAGGCCGGCCTGAAGTCGTCGTCCATGCCTGTCAACTTTGGGGTGGGCATGGTGCTCAGAGGCAAAACCCTGGGGGTCTGGAGCTACGGCCGCATTGGCCAGCTGGTGGCCGGGTACGGCCGGGCCTTTGGCATGCGGGTGATCGTGTGGGGCAGCGAGGCCTCAAGGCAGCGGGCCTCGGCCGATGGCTACGAAACCGCGAAAGACAAGATCGATCTC
The DNA here is from genome assembly GCF_020510445.1 of Hydrogenophaga taeniospiralis. Lineage (NCBI taxonomy): Bacteria > Pseudomonadati > Pseudomonadota > Betaproteobacteria > Burkholderiales > Comamonadaceae > Hydrogenophaga > Hydrogenophaga taeniospiralis. The sequence continues at coordinate 3,281,972 of NZ_JAHBAG010000001.1, read as the reverse complement.
TTCGAGTCTTCCGACGTGCTGACGCTGCATCTGCGGCTGGGTGAAACCAACGCCTGCAGCGTCACGCTGGAGGACCTGTCCCGCATGAAGCCAACCTCGTTGCTGGTGAACACCTCCCGCGCCGAGCTTCTTGAACCCGAAGCCCTGCTGGCGGCCCTGAACCGTGGCCGTCCTGGCATGGCCGCCGTGGACGTGTTCGAGTCCGAACCGATCCTGCAGGGCCACGCACTGCTGCGTCTGGAGAACTGCATCTGCACGCCACACATTGGTTATGTCGAGCAGGAGAGCTATGAAACCTATTTCGCGTCCGCGTTTGACAACGTGGTCAGCTACATCAAAGGCACGCCGACCAACATCGTCAACCCGGGTGCGCTGCAGGTGCGCCGCTGAAGCATCGACGAACGCCGGGGATTCCCCCGGACATAAAAAACGCCGGACTGACCCAGCGTTTTCTTTTTTTCCGACGTCACTTCTTCTGGTCGGCCGGTTTGTTCTGCGACTCCCCGTCGGGGGGCATGAAGTCCAGAACCTCAAAATCGATCAGATTGCCCTCGGCGGCCTTGAACAAGGGATCACCGGGCGCAGGCACCGGTTGAGCGGACGGCTCCACCGGCGCTGCGATCTCGGGCAGTGAAGCCTCAAAGGCAGACACCTCGGCCAGTTCGTCCAGATCCACATCCAGCCCCAGGCGCGGTGAGATCGGTGGTGCCAGATCCAGTGGCTCGGTCTGGCGGTCAAACACAGACGCGGCCAGCGCCTTGCGGCCCGCTGCTTTGAGCGGTTGCATGGCCGTGTGATGAAAATCGTTGACGGGTTGAGGCGCATCCGGCTCGTGCTGGTTTATCTCCTTGGCAATCGCATGCAGCAACAGCAGCTCACGATAAGCCTCCAGATCGAAAACCTCGGCTTCCGTGTCGTTGTGCTCTTTGAAAATCGACTGTTCGATCACTTCCAGCACCTTGGGACCTGGCCACAGCGCCTGGATACGGCTGAACGCGGCCTCATACGCCTCCAGGCCACGGCTTTCATCGGTGTACTGATCAAACGGTGGTGCACCGGCGTTGAAAATGCGGTTGAACTCTTCGCGCAGCCCTTCGTAGTCCTTGCGACGGTTGAGCTTGTGGTACAGCTTGAACAGGTCCAGATAAGCCAGCGCGCTGGGCTCCTGGCTCTCAGTCAGGTGGTGGCGCAGCACCTGGATGGCCTGATCGTCCTCGCCCAGAGAGATGAAAAAATCGGCCTGCTGCTGCACATCGAACAGCTCTTCGGTCGCCACCGAACGGGAAACACCGATCAGACTCGGGGCGAACTCGCGTTTGTCCTTGGGCCTCAGTCCCGGCACGCTTTCAACACCCACCTCGGACAACGGGCTGTACTCATCGAACGAGGATTCCCGGTCAAGATTCAGATCGATGTCCAGGGACTCGTTCCTGGGAACGCCCGCGCGCACCACCGGACGCCTTTCGGCCTTGCTGGCGGCGCTGGGCGCCCACCAGGCTCTGGAAGCCTCGGAATCCGTGACCTGCCGGCCTTTGCGCCGCCACAGCATCAGCAACGCCAGCAGGGCCAGCAACAACAAGGCCCCGAGCAGGTACACCAGCCCGTTCAGATAACGCTGTGAACGGGCCTGTTCCAGGCGGGCATTGAGCTCGTTGATGACCGCTTTGCTCCGGGTTTCCTCCTCTCGCAGGCCCTTGGCCTCGGCCTCCAGCACCACCATCTTCCGGGCATCGCGCAGGATCTCCTCCGGCGACGCATTGATGGCTTTCCACAGCAAGCCGGCCGCGGCGCGCTCTTCCTCAGAAGCGGTCGGCTCGCTGAGCAGGGAGGGTGAAAGTCGGAGAACCGGATCGCGCTCGATGTTCAGGCTCAGGTCCAAGGGATCGAGTTGCAGACGCGGGCCGGTAGCTTGCGCGGGTTCCACCGGTCGACGCACCACGCTGGGGAGGCGGGGTCGGGCCGGTCGTGCGCCAGATGCGCCAGGACCGGTCGCCCTCGCGGCGGCATCCGACCGCCTCGCAGGCACCGCCGGTGCCGCTGCCCCCACGGGGACTCCGGCGACGGAAGAAGCCGACGGCAAGGCTTGTGCCGCTGCACGGGGCTGCGACGGGCCCGGCTCGGCCGCACCTCGGGCCGGTTCGCTGAGCAGGTCGGCCAGCAAGACGTAGCGACGTGTGAATGGCGTACCGCAACCCGCCCGCACCTGGATCGTGACAATGGGTTCGGTGACCGGCTCGCTCGACTGGATACGCACCGAAGCTTCGGCGTCGGGAGCGGATCTCTGGGGCGTGCTGCGCACCGATCCCGCAGAAACCCGGGCGTCGCCGTACAGCACTTCGGCCTGTATGCACAGCGCGGCGATATCCTCCCCCGGGCTCAACAGGGCTTGCACACGCACGTCCAGCGGACGCCCGATCACGGCCGCCCCACTGTGCCTTCCCAACGTTACCGCCGAACTGCTCAAAGCAGTTGATAGCAAAATACAGGCTGTCCAGATCTGGCGCACGTCAGAGACCCTTCATTTCTTTGTCGGAACATTCTGTCATAGCTTGTCGCGATTTCGACCCAAATAATACTTTCATATGCAATCTGTTTTCAGAACCGTCGGCGTCGTGGGCACCGGTGCCATGGGTCGTGGCATCGCTCAAATGAGTGCCCAGGCGGGCAGCGAGGTGCTGCTGTTTGATACCCAAGCCGGTGCCGCCGACGCCGCGTTGAACGCGTTGCGGGACACTTGGCAAAAGCTGCTGACCAAGGGAAAACTGGACCAGGCCGAGCACGATGCCTGCATTTCCCGCGTTCGCCTGGCCGATGCCTGGGAAGCCTTGGCCCCTTGCGATCTGGTGGTCGAGGCCATCGTTGAAAAGCTCGACATCAAGCAGCGCCTGTTCGCCGATCTGGAGAATCTGGTCGGGCCCAAAACGGTGCTTGCAAGCAACACCTCGTCGCTGTCGATCACGGCGATTGGCGCAGGGCTCAAGAGGCCCGGCCAACTGGCGGGTTTTCACTTTTTCAATCCTGTTCCCCTGATGCGGGTGGTGGAAGTCATTGCCGGCCTGAAGACGGACGCTGTCGTGTGCCAGCAACTCATGGATTACGCACGCCAGTTCGGACATACCCCTGTATCGGCACAAGACACCCCCGGCTTTATCGTGAACCACGCGGGTCGGGGCTATGGCACCGAGGCACTGCGTGTGGTTGGGGAAAAGGTGGCCGACTTCGCCACCATCGACCGCATCCTGAAAGACCAGGTGGGTTTCCGTCTCGGCCCGTTTGAGCTGATGGACCTGACCGCGCTGGACGTGTCGCACCCGGTGATGGAATCCATCTACCACCAGTACTTTGAAGAACCCCGCTACCGCCCCAGCGTGATCACGGCCCAGCGGCTGGCCGGTGGGGTGGTCGGGAAAAAAGTGGGTGAGGGCTTTTACAACTACGACAACGGCGCAGCGCAGATGCCTGCCGAGCCACCCGCGCCCGTGGTATCGGCGCTGCCGCCGGTCTGGGTTTCACCCAAGGCGGCTCGGCGCGCCGAGCTCTACCAGTTGCTGAAAAATCTGGGTGCCAGCATCGAAACCGCAGCGACGCCCTCCGCCAGCGCGCTGATTCTGGTGGCCCCACTGGGGCTGGACGTGACCACGCTGGCTGCGGTGGAGCGGCTGGACGCCACCCGCACGATCGGCATCGACATGATGCTGGACGATGCTTCCACGCGACGGCGGGTGCTGGCCACCAACCCGGCCACCCGCCCCGACATGCGCGATGCCGCCCACGCCCTGTTTGCCCGCGATGGCAAAGCGGTGAGCGTGATCCGTGACAGCGGTGGCTTCGTGACGCAGCGCGTGGTGGCCACCATCGTCAACATCGCCACCGACATGTGCCAACAGGGCATCTGCTCGCCGGCCGACCTGGACGTGGCGGTCACACTGGGTCTGGGCTACCCCATGGGACCGCTGGCCCTGGGGGACCGCATCGGCCCCACCAACGTGCTGGAGATCCTGTTCAACCTGCAGACGGTTTATGGCGATCCCCGCTACCGCCCGTCTCCCTGGCTGCGCCGACGCGGCGCGCTGGGCCTGAGCCTGACGCACGAGGAGGTGTAACCCCACCCTGCGCCGCTTCGCGTCTTCCCGCCAGGGGAGCACACCGACGGCTTGGCAAAGCCCGCTCCGTGGTGTGCGCTGGATGCCGTCACGCAACATCCCAACGATTCCTGAAAACGCCATACGCCTCATGACCGCCAGCCTCAAAAGCCACAGCCATGGCCAGACCATGGTGCTGACCATCAGCAACCCCGAGCACCGCAACGCCCTGGGGCCGGACCTGTACGCCGCTGGCGTGGAGGCGCTCAACGTGGCCGAGAACAACCCGGAGCTGCGCAGCGTCGTCATCACCGGCGAGGGCAACCACTTCTGCGCCGGAGGCAACCTGCAGCGGCTGATGGACAACCGCCAGCAGCCGCCCGAGGTCCAGGCGCAAAGCATCGAAGGTCTGCACAACTGGATCGAAACCATCCGCGCCTTTCCCAAGCCGGTGGTGGCGGCCGTCGAAGGCTCGTGCGCGGGCGCCGGTTTTTCGCTGGCGCTGGCCTGCGACCTCGTGGTCGCGGCGCACAACAGCGTGTTCGTGATGGCCTACAGCAACGTGGGCCTCTCGCCCGACGGCGGAGCCACCTGGAGCCTGATGCGCGCCCTGCCCCGCGCCACGGCGCTGCAGCTGCTGATGGGCGGCGAGCGCATCAGCGCTGAGCGGCTGCAGCAGCTCGGTGTGATCAACCAGGTGAGCGCCCTGGGTGAATCGCTGAGCGACGCGCTGGCGCTGTGCGAACGGCTCAATGCACGCGCGCCCAACGCGCTGGCCAGCATCAAGGAGCTCGCCAACGAGGCGATGACCGGTTCGCTGCACGCCCAGCTCGGCGCCGAGCGTGACCACTTCGTGCGCAACCTGCACCACGCGAACGCCGGTGAAGGCATCGCGGCCTTCCTCGACAAGCGCCGCGCCAACTACCTCTGAGCGAGGCACCGCCGTCCGGCGACCGCAAGGACGCTTGCGGGACACGGCTCATGCAAACCCTGATGCCCACGCAGGTCGCAGTGGCGACAATCGGGCACACCCCCAGTCACTCATAAGACAGCCGATGGACGAACCGATTCTGACAATGGAAGAACGCGAGGCGATCAACAGTGGTCGCTGGTTCAGCAGCCTTTCACCTTCCCTGCGTCACGACATACTCCGATGCGCCTACGTCAAGCGATTCAAGGATGGCGACCTCATCGTCGCCCGCGGCGACCCGCCCACCGAATGGACGGCGGTCGCCAAGGGTGCGGTGCGCGTGAGTTCGACCTCGCTCTCGGGCAAGCAGATCACGCTGACCTACGTGGAGCCGGGCGTGTGGTTCGGCGACGTGGCGATGTTCGACGGCGACCAGCGCACACACGATGCCTACGCGCATGGCGCGACCACCCTGCTCTGCGTGGCCCGCAACGACTTCCAGAAAATTCTCAGCATGCACGTGGAGCTGTACGAGGCCCTGATGCGGCTGCAGGCGCGGCGCATCCGCACGCTGTTCGGTCTGGTGGAGGACCTCAACACCCTGCCCCTGCGTGCGCGGCTGGCCAAGCAGTTGCTGCATCTGGTGCGCAGCTACGGTGTGCCCTGCCTGTCGGACGGCAACGAGATGCGCATCGGCTTGCAGCTGGCGCAGGAAGAGCTGGCGCAATTGCTGGGCGCTTCGCGCCAACGTGTCAACCAGGAACTCAAGTCGATGGAGCGCGAGGGCGCCATCCGGATCGAACAGGGTGGCCTGGTGGTGCGCAACCGCGACATGCTGATGCGCATCGCCGAAGCCGAGTCCTGAACCACCGGGCCCGGCCCGTGGCCGAGTCCCTCGTTTCCGCGCCGGGTTGCGCGTGCCCGAACCCCACCGAGACCCGCGCATGAGTGATACCCAGAGCTTCACCGGCACACGCGCCGTGTCCGGACAACACGCTTTTGATGTCGCGGCGCTGCAGCACTGGCTCACGGCCCATCTGAACGGCTTTGCCGGGCCGCTGACGGTGGAGATGTTCAAGGGCGGGCAGTCCAATCCGACCTACAAGCTCATCACGCCGCAACGCGCCTACGTGATGCGCGCCAAGCCCGGCCCGGTGGCCAAGCTGCTGCCCTCGGCCCACGCGATCGAGCGCGAGTTCCGCGTCATGAGTGCGCTGCATGGCACGGGTGTGCCGGTGGCGCAGATGCACGTGCTGTGCGAAGACGAATCGGTGATCGGCCGCGCCTTCTATGTCATGGAGTGCGTGGACGGCCGCGTGATGTGGGAGCAATCCCTGCCCGACATGGGCCGCGAGCAGCGCGGTGCCATCTACAACGAGATGAACCGGGTCCTGGCCGCGCTGCACACGGTGGACCCGATGGCCATCGGTCTGGAAGGCTACGGCAAACCCGGCAACTACTTCGAGCGCCAGATCGGCCGCTGGAGCAAACAGTACGTGGCCTCGATCACCCAGCCGATCCCCGAGATGGACAAGCTCATGGAGTGGCTGCCGCAGAACGTGCCGGCCATGGCGCGCGACGAGTCCCTGGTGTCGGTGGTGCACGGCGACTACCGGCTCGACAACCTGATGTTCCACCCGACCGAGCCGCGCGTGCTCGCGGTGCTGGACTGGGAGCTCTCCACCCTGGGCCATCCGCTGGCCGACTTCAGCTACCACTGCATGTCGTGGCACATCCCGCCCGGGGCGTTCCGGGGCATCGGCGGCCTGGACGTGCGGGCCCTGGGCATTCCCACCGAAGACGACTACATCGCGCTCTACTGCGAGCGCACGGGCTTTGCCACGCCGGAGCAGCTCAAGGCCGACTGGAACTTCTACCTCGCCTACAACCTGTTCCGCCTGGCCGCCATCCTGCAAGGCATCGCCAAGCGGGTCGAGATGGGCACCGCCTCCAGCGCGCAGGCCGTCTCATCTGCTGCGGGCGCGCGGCCCCTGGCCGAAATGGCCTGGCGATTTGCGCAACGCACCTGAGCCGAGCCCGCTTCCATTCATTGCACCGAACAGATCACCCCACCAAGGAACCTCATGAACTTCGATTACACCGACAAGGTCAAGGACATGCGCGAACGCCTGCTGGCGTTCATGGACGAACACATCTACCCGAACGAGGGGCGCTTCTTTGCCGAGATCGCCGCCAATCGGGCGAACGGCAACGCATGGATTCCCACCACGATCATTGAAGAGCTCAAACCCAAGGCGCGCGCCGCGGGTCTGTGGAACCTGTTCCTGCCGCGCAGCCCGCGCGCGCCCGAGGGCCTGTCCAACCTGGAATACGCGCCGCTGTGCGAGATCATGGGCCGCGTGCCGTTTGCCGCCGAGGTGTTCAACTGCTCCGCACCCGACACCGGCAACATGGAAACGCTGGAGCGTTACGCCAGCGAAGACATCAAGGACGAGTGGCTGGAGCCGCTGCTCAAGGGCGAGTTCCGCTCGGCCTTTCTCATGACCGAGCCCGAGGTGGCTTCGTCGGACGCAACCAACATCCAGTGCCGCATCGAGCGCGATGGCGACGACTACGTGATCAACGGCCGCAAGTGGTGGTCATCGGGCGCGGGCGACCCGCGTTGCGCCGTCTACATCGTGATGGGCAAGACCAACCCCGACGCACCGCGCCATTCGCAGCAGTCCATGATCGTGGTGCCCTCCAACACCCCCGGCATCGAGGTGGTGCGACCGCTGTCGGTGTTCGGCTACGACGACGCTCCGCACGGCCACATGGAAGTGGTGCTGAAAAACGTGCGCGTGCCGGCGCGCAACCTGTTGCTGGGCGAGGGGCGCGGCTTCGAGATCGCCCAGGGCCGCCTGGGCCCGGGCCGCATCCACCACTGCATGCGCTCCATCGGCGCGGCCGAACGCGCGCTTGAACTCATGTGCAAGCGGCTCAACAGCCGCGTCGCCTTTGGCAAACCGATCTCGACCCAGTCGGTCTGGCACGAACGCATCGCCGACGCGCGCTGCCGCATCGAGATGGCGCGCCTGCTCACGCTCAAGGCGGCCTATATGATGGACACCGTGGGCAACAAGGTGGCCAAGGCCGAGATCGCGATGATCAAGGTGGTGGCACCCAACATGGCCTGCGACGTCATCGACATGGCCATCCAGGCGCATGGCGGCGGCGGCGTGAGCGACGATTTCCCGCTCGCCTACAGCTACGCCAGCCAGCGCACCCTGCGCCTGGCCGACGGCCCGGACGAGGTGCACCGCCAGTCGATCGCCAAGCTGGAGCTGGCCAAACACATCCTGATCAAGGCCGGGGTGGACATGCCGGTCACGCGCGGCTGCTGAACCCACCTCGCACCGTCCCAGCACCCGCGGTCCTACGGCAGCTCCATCGCGCGGGCGCTCGCGTGCTCGAACAGGTCGAGCGCGTACAGCACACTGGCGGTGGGGTTCTTGCTCGGCACCTGCATGCGCAGATAGGTCTTGCCGCGCATGAGCATCAGCAACACCGGCGTCTGCGCATCAACGCCGGCATCCGGCCACGCCATCAACCGGGCCACCATCGCATCATCGACCCAGTGTCTTGCGGTGTCGGCCGCGTCGGCCAGCACCGCGTAGCGCGCCCAGAATGCGGGGTCCGGGCCTTCCCAGCCCAGGTCCCGGTACATGGACACCCAGCGCATCTCCTCGGGCAGCGGCTCGGTCACGGTCTGCAGTTCGTCCGTGACCTGCTCGTACAAACGGTGTGCCTGCTCGGTCAACTGCTGCTTGAGATGGCGGTTCATCAGCACCACCGTGGCCGCCGTGTCCAGCGCCAGTTCGGCCCGCGCCGAAAGCTCGCGCCCACGGATGAACAGGCGCGCAGGCGCACCGTATTCAACCCGCAGCGGCCGGCCGTGCAGCAGGCCGCTGAGGACAAAGCCGCTCTCGGGCATGTGCGTGAAGTGCAGCGAACGCGCCTCGGACCAGCTGTGCACGGCATCGGTCGAAAGCCCATCGCTGCCTGCGCGCAGCAGATTCTGAAACCGCTCAAACATCGCCAATGGTTTTCCCGTAAAGTCGTTCGGGCGGAAAGACAACCACCCATCAAAAGAAAGAGGCACGCGACCCATGATCGACGTCTACTCCTGGCCCACGCCCAACGGGCACAAGGTCCACATCATGCTGGAAGAATGCGGCTTGCGCCTGGGGCGAGACTGGCGTGTCCATCCCGTCAACATCGGCCAGGGCGACCAGTTCAAGCCCGAGTTTCTCAAAATCAGTCCCAACAACAAGATCCCCGCGCTGGTCGACACGAATGGGCCCGATGGCAAGCCCATCAGCCTGTTTGAATCGGGCGCCATCCTGCTCTACCTGGCCGCCAAAACCGGCAAGTTCCTGCCCAAGTCGGACCGGGCCAAATTCAAGGTGCTGGAGTGGCTGATGTTCCAGATGGGCGGCGTCGGCCCCATGCTCGGCCAGGCGCACCACTTCCGCATCTACGCCCCGGAAAAGATCGACTACGCCATCAACCGCTACACCAACGAGGCCCGGCGCCTGTACGGCGTGATGGACAAGCAACTGGCCGAACACAAGTTCATCGCGGGCAACCAGTATTCCGTGGCCGACATCGCCATCTTCCCGTGGCTGCGGAGCTGGCGGAACCAGGGCATTGACTGGGCCGACCACCCCCGGCTGAAAGACTGGTTCGACCGCATCGCGGCCCGGCCGGCCGTGGTGCGTGGAGTGGCCGTCCTGGCCGATGCGCGCCAGCCACTCACCGACGACAAGGCGCGCGACGTGCTGTTCGGACAGACGCAGTACCAGAAACACTGAACAAAAATCCATCGCCCGCCCGGAAGCGGGTCTGCCAGCGGGTACAATTCGCCGCTTAGTCGGAGCGTAGCGCAGCCTGGTAGCGCATCTGCTTTGGGAGCAGAGGGTCGCGAGTTCGAATCCCGCCGCTCCGACCATTCATCGAAGAACAAAAAGGCCCACGTCGTGGGCCTTTTTTGTATCGGCAGACCCATCGTCTACCCGTAGCTCAACTGGATAGAGCAGCTGCCTTCTAAGCAGCAGGTCGGGGGTTCGAGTCCCTCCGGGTAGGCCACCCCTGCGCGAGCAGCGTCCATGCGAACGCTCCCGCCCCCTCTTCCCCAATTTCGCCACCCCCTTGCTGGAACGCCGCGTCGGCGGACTGGTCGCGTGCGCTCGTGCATGCTCCATCCCCGGCAACAGACCAAGGGTTTTCACGGGGCATCAGACTTCATATCATGCAATATAGTGCATCAGCCAACGCGCTTATGGCGCCCCGAATGGGGCCCATTGAATGCAATATAAATCACCAAGCAGCCTGGCTCGCCAGCACGAAACCGGTGACATTCATGCATCAATAGTTTAGACATCAAGTACGGGTAATTCACTATCCCAAAGACCACGCCGCCCGCATACAGTGATCCGACCCTTGAAACCACACACTTGGAGAACCCCATGACCACCCGCCGTCTTGTCCTTACCCGCAGTGCCGCCGTGATCGGCGCCGCTTCCAGCGGCTTGCTGCTGCCGCAGATCGTCCGGGCCCAGTCCGACAAGGTCCGTGTGGGCTTCATGCTGCCCTACACCGGCACGTTTGCGCAGCTCGGCGTGGCGATCGAAAACGGTTTCCGCATGGCGCTCAACGAACAGGGCGGCAAGCTCGGCGGGCGCGAGGTGGAGTTTTTCAAGGTGGACGATGAGTCCAACCCCGCCAAGGGCATCGAAAACGCCAACCGCCTGGTGCAGCGCGACAAGGTCGACGTGCTGGTGGGCACGGTGCACTCGGGCGTGCAGATGGGCATCCACAAGGTGGCGCGCGACAGTGGCGTGCTCAACCTGATCCCCAACGCCGGTGTGCACGTGGCCACCCGCGCCCAGTGCGCGCCCAACGTGTTTCGCACCTCGTTCAGCAACTCGCAACCCACGCTGGCGCTGGGCAAGGCCATGGTGGAACGCGGCCACAAGAAGGCGGTGTGGATCACCTGGAACTACGCGGCCGGCGAAGAGGCCTATGAAGGCTTCGAGCAGAGCTACACCGCCGCGGGCGGCACCATCGTCAAGAAGCTCGGCCTGCCCTTCCCGAACGTGGAGTTCCAGGCGCTGCTGACCGAAATCGCTTCGCTCAAACCCGACGCCGTGGCCTGCTTCTTCGCGGGTGGCGGCGCCGCCAAGTTCCTGCGCGACTACGCCGCCGCTGGCCTGAACAAGAACATCCAGCTCTACGGCTCGGGCTTCCTGACCGAGGGTGTGCTCGAAGCCGCCGGCCCGGCCGCCGACGGCGTGTTGACCACCATGCACTACAGCGACTCGCTGGACACGCCGCGCAACAAGAAATTCCGCCTCGACTACGCCAAAACCTTCAAGGCCCAGCCCGACGTGTACGCCGTGCAGGGTTACGACACCGGTCTGCTGCTGGTCAAGGGCGCCAACGCGGTCAAGGGCGACCTGTCGAGCAAGAAGGCGCTGTACGCGGCCATGGAAGGCGCGACCATCGACAGCCCGCGTGGCCAGTGGACCATGAGCAAGGCCCACAACCCGATCCAGGACATGTACCTGCGCAAGGTGGAAAACAAGGAAAACAAGGTCATCGGCATTGCGCAGAAGGCCGTGGCCGACCCGGCCACCGGCTGTCGCATGGGCTGAGCCCGGTTCTGAAACCTTGCCCGAGGTCTGCGCCTTTCGAGGTGCAGGCCCTGTCTGCGCCCAATCACCGATCCGATGGACTTCGCCAACTTCCTGATCCAGTTGCTCAACAGCCTGCAATACGGCCTGTTGCTGTTCATGCTGGCCGCAGGCCTCACCCTGATCTTCGGCATCATGGGTGTGGTCAACCTGGCCCATGGCAGCTTCTACATGCTGGGGGCCTACCTCGCCTGGTTTCTGGCTTCGCAGTTCGACAGCCTGGTGCTGGCCATCGTGGTGGGCACGCTGCTCGCCGTGGCGCTGGGCTGGGCGCTGGAATGGCTGCTGTTCCGCCACTTCTACCACCGCGACCACCTCGACCAGGTGCTGCTCACCTTCGGCCTGATCTACATCTTTGAAGAAGTGCGCTCCATCCTCTGGGGCGACGACGTGCACTCGGTCCCGGTGCCCGAACTGGTGAACTGGTCCATCCCGCTCACGGACAACCTGTCTTACCCGGTCTACCGGCTGGTGATCTCGGCGGTGTGCGTGGCGCTGGCGCTGGGCCTGTATTTGCTGATTTCCAAAACCCGCCTCGGCATGAAGATCCGCGCCGGCGCCTTCAACCGCGAAATGACCGAGGCCCTGGGCATCAACATCCGCCTGATCCACGGCGTGGTGTTCGCGCTGGGCGTGGCGCTGGCCGCCATCGCCGGCATGATCGCCTCGCCGATCTCCAGCGTGTACCCCGGCATGGGCAGCTCGGTGCTGATCATGTGTTTCGTGGTGGTGGTCATCGGAGGTATCGGCTCGGTGCGCGGCGCGCTGGTGGCCGCGCTCATGGTCGGCCTGGTGGACACCTTCGGCAAGGTGCTGCTGCCACAGATCGCCGGCATGGCGGTCTACATGCTGATGGCCGGCGTGCTGCTCTACAAACCTGAAGGCCTGTTCAAACAATGAGTTCGCCCAAAGCCCAACTCGAAAAACTGCCGCGCAGCGTGCAGGTGCTGCTGGCGCTGGGTGCGATCGCGCTCGCGGCGTTTCCGCTGGTGCCCTCCGACAGCGCCGACTTCTACCTGCAGATGCTCTCGCAGATGATGATCCTGGCGATCTTCGCCATGAGCCTGGACCTGCTGCAGGGCGTGAGCGGCCTGGTGTCGCTCGGCCACGCCGCCTACTTCGGCCTGGCCGGCTACGCGCTGGCGTTCCTGACCCCGGCCGACACACCCATCAGCCTGTGGTGGGCGCTGCCGGTGTCGGCTCTCGGTGCCGGGCTGGCGGCGCTGGTGATCGGCTTCTTCGTGGTGCGCACGCACGGCATCTACTTCATCATGGTCACCATGGCCTTCGCGCAGATGGTGTTCTTCCTGTTCTTCGACAACAAGGAGCTCGGGGGATCGGATGGCCTGTACGTCAACTTCCGGCCCGACGCGACCCTGTTCGGCTGGGCCGGCATCGACCTGGAAAACAAGACCACCTTCTATTACTTCACGCTGGCGATGCTGGTGGCCGTCTACGCCTTCCTGCGCCGCCTGCTGTTCTCGCCGTTTGGCCGCGTGCTCGCGGGCATCCGCGTCAACGAGCACCGCATGCGCGCCGTGGGCTACGGCACCTTCGGCTACAAGCTCGCCGCCTTCACGCTGGCCGGCACCCTGGCCGGCGTGGCCGGGTTCCTGTGGGCCGCGCAGACCGGTTTCGTGAACCCCGATCTCATGGGTTTTCACATGAGCGCGCACGCCATCATGATGGTGATCCTGGGCGGCATGGGCAATTTCGCCGGGGCCATCGTGGGCGCCTTCGCGTTCGAATACGTGATGCACTTTTTCAAAGACCTCACCAAACACTGGCAACTGCTCATGGGCGGCTTCATCGTGCTGGTGGTGGTGTTCGCGCCGCGTGGCCTGCTCGGCCTGAGCGAAAAGTTCCAGCGCCGCCGCGGGGTGAACAGCGATGAGTGATCTCCTGCTGAGCGCCCGCAGCCTGACCAAACGTTTCGGCGGCCTGGCCGCCGTGAACGACGTGTCGGTGGATCTGTTCCGCGACCACATCCATGCCGTGATCGGCCCCAACGGGGCGGGCAAGTCCACCCTGACCAACCTGCTCTCGGGCGACCTGCCACCCACCTCGGGGAGCATCACGCTCAACGGCACGGAAACCGCCGGCCATTCGCCCGAATCGATCTCCCGCCTGGGTCTGGGCCGCAGCTACCAGAAGACCAACATCTTCCTGCCCTTCACGGTGTGGGACAACGTGCGGCTGGCCGCGCAATCGCGCGAGCGCCACTGGCCCTGGAACCCGCTGCGCTGGATCGGCTCGGCCCAGGCCATGGCCGGGGTCAACCAGCGCTGCGAGCGCGCCATCGAGCTCGCTGGCCTGACGCACCGCAGCCAGACCGTGGCCGGCACCACCAGCCACGGTGAACAGCGCCAGCTCGAAATCGCCATGACCCTGGCGACCGAGCCCACCGTGCTGCTGCTCGACGAACCCCTGGCCGGCATGGGGCAGGCCGAGGCCGAAAGCATGATCGCCCTGCTGCAGAAGCTGAAGAAGAACCACGCCATGATGCTGGTGGAGCACGATATGGACGCCGTGTTCTCGCTGGCCGATCAGCTCACCGTGATGGTCAATGGCCAGGTGATTGCCAGCGGCACGCCGGCCCAGGTGCGCAGCGACCCTCTGGTGCAAGCGGCGTATCTCGGAGAGGACCACGCATGAAAGCCACGCCGCTGATCCAGGCCTCCGGCCTGCACACCCACTACGGCGCCAGCCACATCCTGCGCGGTGTGGACTTCACGGTCGGCCAGGGCCAGACCATCGGTCTGATGGGCCGCAACGGCATGGGCAAGACGACCCTGCTCAAGTCGCTCATGGGCATCGTCAAGCCCAGCGGCGGCGGCGTGCTCATCAAGGGCCGGCCCATGACGGGCGCCTCCACCTACGAGATCGCGCGCGAAGGCATCGCCTACGTGCCCGAAGGCCGGGGCATCTTCGGCAACCTGAGCGTGAAGGAAAACCTGGTCATGTCGGCCCGCGCGGGCTGCAAGGGCCAGCGCGACTGGACCTACGACCGCGTGCTGGAAACCTTCCCCCGTCTCGCCGAGCGCCTGAACCACGGCGGCCAGCAACTCAGTGGCGGCGAGCAGCAGATGCTGACCATCGGCCGCGCGCTCATGACCAACCCCGACGTGCTGATCCTCGACGAAGCCACCGAAGGTCTGGCGCCGCTGATCGCGCGCGAGATCTGGCGCATCTGCGGCCTGATCCGCGAGAGCGGCATCAGCAGCGTGATCGTGGACAAGAACTGGAAACACGTGACCCAGATCACCGACCGCAACGTCATCCTCGTCAAGGGTGAGGTGGCGTTCGAAGGCAGTTCCGACGAACTGCTGTCGAAGCCGGAATTGCTGGAGCAGTACCTCGGGGTTTGAGCTGGCCCTCCCCCGCGCCGCAAAGGGCGCCGTTTTCATAACAACGGTCTGAGCTCTCTTGCCGCGTCCAGCAGCAGCGGCAACAGGTCCTGGCGCATCACCTCGGGCGCCAGCCGGTCGGGCGAGGCCACCACGTTGAGCGCCGCCACCGTTTTTCCCTGCATGTTGCGCAGCGGCACGGCCAGCGCGTGCACGCCGAGCTCGTGTTCCTCGCTGGCCACGGCGTGGTCGTCGGCCTTCACCCGTGCCACGGCCGCGCGAAACGCCTTGTGGTCGATGGTGGTCTTCGGCGTCAGCCGCGCCAGTTCGCGGCCCTTGAGCCAGGCGTTGAATTCGACGCGCGGCAAGGCCGCCAGCAGCACGCGGCCGGTGGACGTCGCATGCACCGGCAGGCGCGCACCCAGGTGCAGGCCATAAGCCATGAGGCGCTGACCGCCAATGGACACGCTGCGCGCCACGATCACCACCTCGTCGCCGTCGAGCACCACGGCGGAAAACGACTCGCGCGTCTGCGCCGCCAGCCGGTTCAGCGTGGGCTGCAGCAGGCGCGGCAGGCGGGCCGAAGACAAATAGCTGCCCGAGAAACGCAGCACCTTGGCCGAGAGCCAGTAGTGCGTGCCGTCGGTGTCCAGATAGCCCAGGTAGGCCAGCGTGAGCAGATGGCGCCGGGCGGCCGCGCGGGTCAGGCCGGCGCGCTCGGCGGCCTGCGTGGCATTGAGCCGCTGGCGTTCGGTGTCGAAACTCTCCAGCACGGCCATGCCCTTGGCCATGCCTTCGATGAAGTCGGCCTTGGCAATCAGTTTCGCTTCATTGTTCATGCTGCGCGATGATCGCACATAACCACTGATGATCGCGCAGGCAGCGACTTCATCTATTGAAAACCCGATGGCTTCTACCTATTCTGCAGATTCCTTCAACCACATTCTTTGCCCACCCGCCACGCCTGAGGCAGCCAATGCCAGGGAACCGCCGAGCCGGCTTTGCCGGGCGGCAGGTTCCGCCCCCTTGAGGGGGTGACGCCGAAGGCGGCGCGGGGGTGAACCCACTCACATGCGTACCCAGGTTGCCATCATCGGTGCAGGCCCCTCCGGCCTGCTGCTCGGCCAGTTGCTGCACAAGGCCGGCATCGACGCCATCATTCTGGAGCGCCAGACGCCCGACTACGTGCTCGGCCGCATCCGCGCCGGCGTGCTGGAACAGGTAGCCGCCGACCTGATGGACGAAGCGGGCGTGGGCCAGCGCATGCATGCCGAAGGCCTGGTGCACAGCGGGTTCGACATGCTGTTCAACGGCGTGCGCCACCGCATCGACCTGGAAAAACTCACCGGCGGCAAGAAGGTGATGGTCTATGGCCAGACCGAAGTCACCCGCGACCTGATGGACGCACGCGCGGCCGCCGGCCTGCCCACGGTCTATGAAGCGGCCAACGTGCAGGTGCACGATTTCGACACCACCCAGCCGCGCGTCACCTACGAGAAAGACGGCCAGACCCACACCATTGACTGCGACTTCATCGCCGGCTGCGACGGCTTCCACGGCGTGTGCCGCGCCAGCGCGCCGCGCTCGGCCATCAAGGAGTTCGAGAAGGTCTACCCCTTCGGCTGGCTCGGCCTGCTCTCGGACACGCCGCCGGTGCACCACGAACTGATCTACGTGAACCACCCGCGGGGTTTTGCGCTGTGCTCGCAGCGCAGCCACACGCGCAGCCGCTACTACCTGCAGGTGCCGCTGACCGACAAGATCGAGCAGTGGAGCGACGACGCCTTCTGGGCCGAACTCAAGCTGCGCCTGGACCCCGAAGCCGCCGACCAGCTGGTCACCGGCCCGAGCCTGGAAAAGAGCATCGCGCCGCTGCGCAGCTTCGTCACCGAGCCGCTGCGCTTTGGCCGCATGTTCCTGGCGGGCGACGCGGGCCACATCGTGCCGCCCACCGGCGCCAAGGGCCTGAACCTGGCCGCCACCGACGTGAAGTACCTCTCGAACGCCCTCATCGAGTTCTACCAGGACAAGACCGAGGCCGGCATCGACAGCTACTCCGAGCGTTGCCTCAAACGCATCTGGCGCGCCGAGCGCTTCTCGTGGTGGTTCACGTCGATCATGCACAACTTCGATGGCGAAGGCGCCATCAACGGCAAGCTGCAGCAGGCCGAGTTGGACTACCTGATGCACTCGGAAGCGGGTCTGAAAACCATCGCCGAGAACTACGTCGGCCTGCCGCTGAATTTCGGGGAGTAGATGGCCCACCCCCGCGCCGCCTGCGGCGTCACCCCCTCAAAGGGGCGATGCGAGTGGCCCGGCAAAGCCGGTTCCACCGCATCCTGGGTGAAGTCACATCGGGCCGGAGGCGGCGTTTGCATCGGGATTTTGTCGCAAGGTTGTCGCACTCGCGCTTCGAAACCACCTGCCATGGCGATACATTGACGTGAACGTCAATCTGTAACGCCATGCCGCCCAACACCGCCTCCACCCCGATCAAACCCCTCAAGCCGCTGCGCGGCGTGCGCGTGCTCAGCCTGGCGCTCAACCTGCCCGGGCCGGCCGCGCTCATGCGCCTCAAGGCCATGGGCGCGACCTGCCTCAAGGCCGAACCGCCCGGACCTAAGGGCGCGCCCGCGGGCACCAGCGGCGATCCGATGGGCCAGTACAACCCGACCGCCTACGCCACGCTGCACGCGGGCATCCGGGTCCTGAGCATCGACCTGAAGACGGACAAGGGCCAGGCCCGGCTGCACAAAGAGCTGGCCCGCACCGACCTGCTGCTGACCTCGTTCCGCCCTTCGGCGCTGGCCAAGCTGGGCCTCTCCTGGAAGGCGCTGCACAAGGCCTACCCGGCGCTGTCTGTGGTGGCCATCGTGGGTGCGCCGGGCGCGCGCGCCGAAGAGCCGGGGCACGACCTGACGTATCTGGCCCACGCCGGCCTTGTGACCGGGCTGGACCTGCCGGCCACGCTGTTTGCCGACATGGGCGGCGCGCTCATGGCCAGCGAGGCGGCCCTGAAGGCCGTTCTGGCGCAAAAGACCCGTGGCCAGGGGTCGTTCCAGGAGGTCGCGCTGTCCGACGCCGCCGCCTGGCTCGCCCTGCCCCGCGACTGGGGCCTGACCCTGCCCAGCGGCTCGGTGGGCGGCGCCCATGCGGGCTACCGCGTCTATCCCTGCCAGGACGGCCGCGTGGCCCTGGCCGCGCTGGAGCCGCACTTCGCCGCGTCCCTCTGCGCTGCCACGGGCGTGGCAATGGCCGATGTGCGCACGATGTTCCGGCCCGAGGTGCACACCGCCATCGCCCGCTTCCTGGCCGGCCAGACGCGCCAGCAACTCGACCAGCTCGCCGCTGCCCGCGACATACCCCTGCACACCTTGCCGGCCTGAACGCGGATCTCAGGCAGGTGCCACGAGCCCGGCCTGCGGCAGCGGCCAGGCCCGGCCGGCCGTGCTGGTGGGCAGCGGAAAGCGGATGGTTTCGGGCTCGTGGTGCGACCAGACTTCCCGCCCCATCACAAACACCTTGCTCTCACCCGTGCGCAGCGCTTGCCAGGGCTCGTCCAGCGTCAGCGGTTCGGTGGCGACGATGACCATGCGGTCCGCCTCGCCATTGAGCGCGCTCAGGTCCATGCGGATGTCGCAGTCCACCAGCCGGGCCATGGGGAAGGGATGCGCGCGCTCCAGGCAGGCCAGCTGGCTGGAGCAGTGGGCATACAGCGCATCGCCGTTGGTCAGCAGGTAGTTGAAGTTGCCGTAGCGCGCCACCTCGCGGTTGAGCCGGGCCAGCACCGGCGCCAGCTCGGCCCACTCCGGTGGGCGCAGCCGGTCGGCAAAGGTCTGCCGCAGGCATTGCATCAGGTAGCAGAAGGCCTTCTCGCTGTCGGTGTTGCCCACCGGCAAAAAACCGCCGTCGAGCGCCGGGTGGAAGTTGCGCAGATCGCCGTTGTGGGCAAAGAACCAGTTCTGCCCCAGCCACTCGCGGGTGAACGGATGGGTGTTGGCCAGGCTCACCGTGCCCTGCGTGGCCTTGCGGATGTGCGAGATCACCGTGCGCGACTGGATCGGGTAGCTGCGCACGAATTCCGCCAGCCTCGATTCGCTCGCCGGCCGGTCGTCGAGAAACATGCGCGAGCCGGTGGGTTCGTAGAACGCGATGCCCCAGCCGTCCACGTGGTCGGCGGTGCAGCCCCCGCGCTGCGCAAAGCCGGTGAACGAAAACCGGATGGACGCGGTGGTGTTGCAGCTCATGCCCAGCAGTTGACACATGTCGGTGCGCTCCTCGAAGCCGCTCAGTCGGCCAGGGCGAAGTTCACGGCCGCCATGGCGTGCAGCGCGGTGGTGTCGAACGTGGGCAGGCAGCTGTCGTCCGGCCCCACGATCAGCGGCAGCTCGGTGCAACCCAGCACCACGCCCTGGGCCCCACGTGCCTTGAGCGACTCGATGCAGGCCGAGAGCCAGGCGCGCGATGCGGGCGGCAACTGCCCCTGGCACAGCTCTTCGAAGATGATGCGGTGGATCTCGATGCGCTCGGCCTCGTCGGGGATGACGCAGCGGATGCCGCGCGAGGCCAGCCGCTCCACGTAGAAGTCCTGCTCCATGGTGAAGCGCGTGCCCATGAGGCCGACTGCGTCCAGCCCCTGCGCCAGGATGGCGTCGGCGGTCACGTCGGCGATGTGCAGCAAGGGCACGTCGGACGCCGCCTGGACCTCTGGCGCCAGCTTGTGCATGGTGTTGGTGCCGATCAGCAGGCACTGGGCGCCGGTCTCCTGCAGACGCCGCGCCGCCTGGCGCAGGATGTCCGCCATGCCCGGCCAGTCGCCGGCGCGCTGCCGTTGGGCGATGTCCTGGAAGTCCAGGCTCACCAGGTTGAGGCGGGCACTGCTGAGGCCACCCAGGCGCCGGGCCACCTCGCGGTTGATCAATTGGTAATAGAGGGTGGTGGACTCCCAGCTCATGCCGCCGATCAGGCCAATGGTTTTCATGCGTGCTCCAAAGCGTGTTGCGAATGCAGGGAGTGTGCGTGGGCGGGCGCAGAACCGGCTTGCCTTTTCAGTTCAAAAAATGGCCTAATGTAGAAACTGTTTCCATGAATTGACATGAAAAAGAAACTGGATGCGATTGATCGGCAGCTTCTTGCGATCCTGCAACGCGATGCGGAAACACCGCTGGCCGATCTGGCGCAAGCGGTGAACCTGTCGTCCACACCCTGCTGGCGGCGCATTCAGCGGCTGCGCGAACACGGTTTCATCACCCGCCACGTGGCCCTGGTCGACCCGCGCAAGATCAACCTGGGCGTGACGGTGTTCGTGGGGGTGCGCACCAACCAGCACAGCCAAGCCTGGTTCGAGGGTTTTCGCGACACCGTGCGCGACATTCCCGAGATCGTCGAGTTCTACCGCATGAGCGGCGACGTGGACTACCTGCTGCGCGTAGTGGTGCCCGACATCGCGGCCTACGGCGCGGTCTACAAGCGTCTGATCCGCTCCATCGAACTCTCGGACGTGAGCAGCAGTTTCGCCATGGAGGAGCTGAAGTTCACCACCGCCCTGCCGCTGGACTACGCGGACTGACCCGCGAGCAGAAGCCTCGGCCGCTCATCGCATGGGCTCGGGCGACACCACGTGGCGGGCCCAGGCCGGCAGCGGGTCGGCCTGCCACACCAGCTCACCGCCGCGCAACCGCGCCACCAGCCGCGGCGGCTGAAACACCTGGTCGAGCGGTTGCGATGTGTCGTAGAGCAGCGCCAGATCGGCCCGCCGCACCGCCACGCTCAGGTGCCGCACGGTGCGCGGGTAACGCGCCAGGATGCGCTCGGGTGGCACCGGGTGGCCGCCCTCTTCCACCCGCTGGTTCACCCGGGCGAGCAACTGCTGCGGGTCGTCCACACACACCACGAGCAGCACCACGCTGAACCCGGCGCGGCGGGCCGCCGCCATCAGATCGAGCTTGGAGGTGTGGGAAAACACGGTTTCGCTGGCGAACGAGCGGCCTTCGGCCAGACACTGCACCCGCCGCGCATCGGCCCACTGGCGGGCCTGGCGCGAGCGCTCGGCGGCGTCGGCCACATGTTGCAGATGGCCCGCCTCGTGCAGGTCGGCGTTGACGAATTCGGCGTTGGCGGGAATCAGGCCCTGGACCACCGCGCTGCGGTACAGCGTGGACTTGCCCGCGCCGTTGGGGCCGGCCAGCAGGTAAAAGACCGGAGCGGCCAAGGGGCAGCGGCGTCAGGCGGCGCGGCGGGTGGGCGCGGTTTTCTGGCGGTTGGCCAGCACGGTGTCGCGCACCGCCTGGGCCAGGCGGCCGGTGGATTCGGCGGCCATGAAGCGCGCCTCGATGGCGTCAAGGGACTCATCTGCCGGGGCGCGATGGCGGGCGTCGTAGAGCGCAATCGCCTCGCGCGCCTCCTGCACGGTGAGGCCGGTTTCGTCGGCAATGCGCCCCAGGGTGGCCCAGTATTCGATCTGACCCGCAATTGAGCGGCGCTGCGGCTGGGCCGCTTCTCGGGCCTGCTGCACCAGGGCGGAGGGCAGTTTCACGGACGCAAACGGGCTGGGGGTGGAGGACATGGCGAAAACTCCTGTTTGGCGCATTTTGCGCCATTTCAGGCCAGTTGACCACTCTGCGGCAGCCCGGTTCAGCGTTCAGTCCTGGCCGAACAGCCGTGCGAAGAATCCGCGCTTCTTTTTCAGCTGCAGCTCACGGATCAGCTCTTCCTTGATCTGGGCCTTCATGTCGGCCTCGCCGTGGCTGACGTTCTTCAGGTAGACCTTCACCGCGTCGGCGTAGCTGCGGTCGTCGTTGCGGATGTGGTTGAACAGCCAGCGCGAGAGCATGGCGTGCAGATCGGACGCGACGTCTTCACCCGCCTCGAAGCGCATGCGGTATTCGCCCACCCGGCGCGTGAACAGCTCGTGCACCTTCTTGTGCGGGCCGGCGAACATGTAGCCGGCGTCCGCCATCAAGGATTCTTCGAATGCGAAGTGCGACAGCGTGTAGTCCACCATTTCGTCGATCACAGCACCCACGGCCTCGCGGTCGTGATGGTCACGGGCGTCGTAGAGCTGGTTGATGTAGTCGACGATGCGCTTGTGCTGCCCGTCGATTTCGCGGATGCCCGTTTCAAGATCGGGCGTCCAGTTCAGATGTGCCATGGAAAGTGTCCCCAAATGGACGACAGGTGCCGCCCGGAAGTAACGAATTGTGTAAGAAAGCCCGCTGCGCCGTGGGGGAATCAGCGCAGTTCATGACTTATCTCAAGTCTTCGCTTCCTGTCCGCAAGCCGCCCATCTCAGAACACGCGACGGACCTTGAATCCCTTGGACGCCAAGAGGGCCGGCAGCCCCTGCGGCCCCACCATGTGCAGCGAACCCACGGCCGCGAACACGCTCACCTCGGCGTGCAGTCGCTCGATCGCCTCGGCCATGCCGGGGTTGCGCCCGTCCACCAGGCGGGCAAACACCTCCCGGTCGGTCGGCGTGTTCAGGCAGTCGCACCAGTCGGCATAGGCCTCCAGGTCCTTCAGGTCGCGGCTCGCCCAGGCCCGCGCCAGCCGCTCCAGGCCACGCACGGCCTCGGGGCGCCGCAGTTCGGCCAGCATCTCGCGAACCATGGCGGCGGCCTCTTCGTCGTCGCGTGCCAGCAGCGCCGAGAGCTGCGTCTGCACCGACTCCAGCCCCACCACCGGGCGCTGGACGCGCAGGCTGTGCATCAGCAGCGCCGACTCCGCGCCATACAGCGGAAACAGCCCCTGGCGCTGCGCCTGCGCCACGGCCAGCAGGGTGGCGTGGTATTCAGCCGCCCCCTGCTCGAGGGCCGCCGCCGGCAGGCATTCGGCCGCCCAGGCCGAACGCAGCGACTGCATCAACTCGGCCGGCAGCGACCGCACCGGCCCCTGCATCACGCCACGCAGCGCCTCCGCCACCGCCGGATCGGTCACGTTGATCTCCAGCGCCAGCGCACCCGTGCGAGACAACGAGGCCTCGGCCTTCGGCCCCAGCGCAAACCACTCCGGCCGCCCGGCATGGATCGTTCCGTACAGAAAAGAATCGCGCCCATCGCGGCTGATGCGCCAGAGAAACCCCCGGTCGGTGGCCTGCTGCTGGGCTTTCTGCATCAGCTCGCGGCTGGGGGGTGCGGGTTGGGGCGGGCATGACGCGGCATCGGCAGGCGCAGCCATGGCCGGGATCGCTGAGCACAAGGCGGCGAATGCCGCTGCCATGGCTGTGAAGCGGCGCCAGAAAATGGATCGAGAGAACATCGTCGGATTGTCGGTGTAGCGCCGCGGTTTACAATTTGTAGCAATCTCGGTTAATTCACTTCATCAAGGAGGTCTTTCGTGAATCGTTTGTTCAAATTTTTCCTGGCGTCGGTGGGTGTTTCTGCCCTGGTGGCTTGCGGCGGCGGCTCTGACGACCCCGCTGACATGTATGTCGGAGCCTGGAAGTCAGCCTGTTTCTCCTACAAAGCGATCGACGGCAAAACCTACTTTCAAACCCGCACCTTCAACTTGGCAAAAGCGTCGGCCACCTCGCTGAACGGCAGTGATTCCAATACGCTTGCCTACTCCGACCCAGCCTGCAAAAACCTCTTGGGCGCCATCCCCGTTATCCCCAATGTGACGATCCAACTGGGGCCCAAAGCCAATGTTCTGGGCGGAGAAGTCGACACGATGAGCATGACCTATCCAGACGGAGCGTATCCAGGCTATATCACCGCCAATGCAACGCAGCTTTTTCTGGTCATTACCAACAACCCCAATGAAATCCCCACGGGATGGGGAAGCGCATCTCCGTATACCAAAATCCAAGCCAAGCAGGCGGTAGCGCCCCAGCTGCCGAAAGACGCCGGCAGCAACGACCACCTGGCTCCCGCCAACCCTCTGGCCGCCGATTTCAGGTAACGGGTCATAAGCCAAGGGGCGTTGCGGGATCCGCTCCGTCGGAGCGACCACTCAGCGGACGACGGCCCCTTCACTCCAGCCCGTGGCGGCAAGCCCGTGTGCTGGGTCAGGATGCGACCCTTGGTCGGCGCCTTGCCGGTTGCGGTCGCACCCTTCGGCGCGGCCCATGGTCTTGACAACGGACCCGCAGCGATTCAAGGTGCTGCACGGGCCAAGTCGGGATCTGACTGTGAATTTTCGGTTGCAGGTACTGCGGCACTGAAGGGGCTGTCTGCCAGCGCTTGCGCGCATTCCTGCACCATCCAGCGGCGGAAGCGGTGCAATGCCTCGCTGTTGCGGCGGGTGTTGGGCTCCACCAGAAAGTAGCCACGCGCCGTGCGCTGCGGGCTGTCCACTGCCGGCACCAGTTGCCCGCTTCGCACCAGTTCATCGACCAAAGGGGCCCAGCCCAGCGCCACGCCCTGCCCGGCCATGGCGGCCTGGATCACCAGCGGGTAGTTGTTGAGCGTGAGGTCGTGCCCAGTGCCTGCGCTGCGCAGGCCGTGGGTTGCAAACCAGCCGTCCCACTGCAGCCAGCGCTGGGGCTCGGCGCTCTCCAGGTGCAGCAGCGGCAGCGTGCGCATGTCGGCGGCCAGCCCGCTCAGGTGCTGCCGCGCAAAGAAGGCGGGGCTGCAAACCGGCACCACGATTTCGGGGATCAAGGGGGCCGCGCTGCAGCCGGGCCAATGCCCGTCGCCAAAGGCAATGGCCATGTCCACCGGCTCGCCGCGGATATCAAATTGGTTCTGGCTGGTGACGATGCGCACATCCAGCTCCGGCACCAGCTCGCGCAGCGTGGCCAGGCGCGGCATCAGCCAGTAGGTGGCAAAGCCGAAGTCGGTGGCCACCGTCAACACCTGGCGCTCGCGCCGCGCCCGGATTTTGGCCGCCACCTCGCCGATGCAGCTCAGGCTCTCGCGCACCGCCGTGACCAGTTGCAGCCCTTCCGGGGTGAGCGAGACGCCACGGTGCTCCCGCTTGAACAAGGGCGCGCCCAGGTCGTCCTCCAGCAAGCTGATGCGCTGGCTGACCGCCGGCTGGCTGGTGCCCAGCTCCCGGGCGGCCGCCGTAAAGCTCAGATGCCGCACCGCGGCTTCAAAGAACACCAGGCTTTGCAAAGGGGGGAGTCGGCGCATGTCTTTCATAAGCACTATTTATACCTGCATAAGAAATGACGGCCTTCACTACGTCAAACAGCCTGCATAAACTGAACTCATCGCATAAATGAACTTTATGTTGCTGTTGTGTCTACACCGGTAGTTTGAACGTGAGCCCACCCAATATCCTCATCCTCATGGCCGACCAGCTGACGCCCTCAGCACTGGCGGCATATGGCAACACGGTGTGCAAGACGCCCACCATCGACGCGCTGGCCGCTGCCGGTGTGGTGTTCGAGTCGGCGTACACCAACAGCCCTTTGTGTGCGCCTTCGCGCTACGTCTTTTTGTCCGGCAAGCTGCCGTCGGTCATCGGGGCATATGACAACGCGGCCGAGATGCCGTCCGAAGTGCTCACCTTTGCCCACCACCTGCGTCACGCGGGCTACCGCACCGTGCTCTCGGGCAAGATGCATTTTTGTGGTGCTGACCAGACCCATGGCTTTGAAGAGCGGCTGACCACCGACATCTACCCCGCCGACTTCGGCTGGACCCCCGACTGGGAGCACCCGGAAGTGCGCCCCAGCTGGTACCACAACATGGGCTCCGTGCTGGATGCGGGCCTGTGCGTGCGCACCAACCAGCTGGACTTCGATGACGAGGTGGCCTTCCTCGCGCAGCAAAAGCTGTTTGACATGGCCCGTGACGAAGATCAGCGCCCATTCTGCATGGTGGTCTCCATGACCCACCCGCACGACCCCTACGCCATTCCCCGCGAATACTGGGACCGCTACCGGCATGAAGACATCGACATGCCTCGGGTGCGCGACGACATGGTTCCCCGCGACCCTCACACCCTGCGACTGCGCCATGTGAGCGACATGGACCGCACCCCGTTGAGCGACGACCAGGTGCGCAATGCCCGCCACGCCTACTACGGCGCGGTGTCGTATGTGGACGACCAGATGGGCCGCATCCTGAAAACGCTGGAGCAAGCCGGCCAGGCCGACAACACCATCGTCGTCGTGCTGTCCGACCATGGTGACATGCTGGGCGAACGCGGGCTTTGGTACAAGATGAACTACTTCGAGAATGCCTGCCGGATCCCGCTGATCGTGCATGCACCCCAGCGCTTCAAGGCAGCGCGGGTGACGGCGAATGTGTCTTCGATGGACCTGTTGCCGACGCTGATGGACCTGGCGTTCCATGGCGCCGCGCCCGCCCTGCCGGAGCCGCTGGACGGCCGCAGCCTCTGGCCACACCTCACGGGCACAGGCGGGCATGACGAGGTGATCGGCGAGTACCTGGGCGAAGGCGCCGTGGCCCCGCTGGTGATGCTGCGCCGCGGCAAGTTCAAGTTTGTGCACACCCCGGTGGACCCCGACCAACTGTACGACCTGGCGGCCGACCCGCTGGAGCTGTGCAACCTGGCGGCCGACCCTGCCCACGCGGCCACGGCGCAGGCCTTCCGCGTCGAGGTGGCGCAGCGCTGGGACATGCCTGCGCTCATGGCCCAGGTGATCGCCAGCCAGAAGCGCCGCCGCTTTCATTTCGCGGCCCAAAACCAGGGTGCGGCCCAGCCTTGGGACCACCAGCCATTCCAGCCCGCCAGCCAACGCTACATGCGCAACCACATCGACCTCGACACGCTGGAGGCCCGTGCCCGTTTTCCGATTGTCCGTTCCGCCCAAACCACTGTTTCATCTCACCTTTGAGGAGTTCACCATGGGAAGTCGTCACCTCGTTGTTGCGTCCCTTGCTGGGTCACTGGGCATGCTCGCCGGCCACGCCCAGGCGGCCGAGCCAGCGTCCTGCCGTCAGGTCCGCATGGCCGACCCGGGCTGGACCGACATCACCGCCACCAACGCCTTTGCCGGCGTGGTGCTGAACGCCCTGGGTTATGAGCAGAAGGTGGCCTCGCTGAGCGTGCCCATCACCTACGTGGGGGTGAAAAAAGAGCAGATCGACGTGTTTCTGGGCAACTGGATGCCCGCACAAAAAGCGCTGGTGGAACCGTTGGTGAAAGAAGGCTCACTCGAAGTGGTGCGCGCCAACCTGCCCGGCGCCAAGTTCACGCTGGCCGTGCCCACCTATGTGGCGGACGCCGGGGTGAAAACCTTCGCCGACCTGGCCAGGTTCGCCGACAGGTTTGACAAGAAGATCTACGGCATCGAATCCGGTTCTCCCGCCAACCAGAACATCAAGAAAATGATCGACGCCAAGAGCTATGGCCTCGAAGGCTGGTCGCTGGTGGAGTCCAGCGAGCAAAGCATGCTGAGCCAGGTGGCACGCAAAGAAAAAGGCAAGGACTGGATCGTTTTCCTGGCGTGGGAACCCCACCAGATGAACACCAAGTTCCGCATCAGCTACCTGGATGGTGACAAGGACTACTTCGGCCCCAACTACGGTAGCGCCACGGTGAACACCGTGTCCCGCAAGGGCTACGCCACCCAGTGCCCCAACGTGGGCCGCCTGTTCGCACAAATGGAATTCAGCGTGGACCTGGAGAACAAGGCCATCACCGAGGTGCTGGACGCCAGAGTGGACGCCAAAGCCGCTGCCATCAAACAGCTCAAGGCCAACCCCAAGGTGTTGGACAGCTGGCTGGCAGGGGTCAAAACATACGGTGGCGACGATGGGCTGGTCGCGGTGAAGAAAGCGCTGGCACTGAACTAGCGTGGCGGTTGGGTGCCCAAACCTACCGTCCCTTGGCCTTCACCCCCGCACGCGGCGGCAAGCCCGTGTGCTGGGTGAGGATGCGCCCTTTGACCGGCGCCTTGCCACTGGAGCTTGACGCCACCTTCCCCGTCCCGCCGCCCGTCTTGGCCCCCGCGTTGCCCGCGATGGCCCCACCCGGCGTCGAGTTCTTCTTCCGCGCGCTCTGGTACCCGCCATCCGTCATGGGCTGGAAGGTCGGGATCAGGTGGTGTTTGCCGTTGCCGATGAGGTCGGCGCGGCCCATGGTCTTGAGCGCTTCACGCAGCAGCGGCCAGTTGTTCGGGTCGTGGTAACGCAGGAAGGCCTTGTGCAGGCGGCGGCGTTTGTCGCCGCGCACGATGTCCACCTTTTCGGCCCGGTCGTCGCGGTGCACGCCTTTGAGCGGGTTCAGGCTGGTGTGGTACATCGCCGTGGCGGTGGCCATGGGGCTGGGGTAGAAGGTCTGCACCTGGTCGGCGCGGAAGCCGTTTTTCTTCAGCCAGATGGCGAGGTTCATCATGTCCTCGTCGCTGGTGCCGGGGTGGGCGGCGATGAAGTACGGGATGAGGAACTGCTTCTTGCCCGCCTCTTCGCTGTACTTCTCGAACATGGTCTTGAAGCGGTCGTAGCTGCCGATGCCGGGCTTCATCATCTTGGACAGTGGCCCGCCTTCGGTGTGCTCGGGCGCGATCTTGAGGTAGCCGCCCACGTGGTGCTGCACCAGTTCCTTCACATACTCGGGGCTTTTCACGGCCAGGTCGTAGCGCAGGCCGGAGCCGATCAGGATCTTCTTGATGCCCTTGAGCGCGCGCGCCCGGCGGTAGATCTTGATGAGCGGGTCGTGGTTGGTGTGCAGGTTCTGACAGATGCCGGGGTAGACGCAGCTGGGCTTGCGGCAGGCCGCTTCAATGACCGGGCTTTTGCAGCCCAGGCGGTACATGTTGGCGGTGGGGCCACCCAGGTCGGAAATGACGCCGGTGAAACCCTCCACCTTGTCGCGGATGTCTTCGACCTCTTTGATGATCGAGTCTTCCGAACGGCTCTGGATGATGCGGCCTTCGTGCTCGGTGATGGAACAGAAGGTGCAGCCGCCGAAGCAGCCGCGCATGATGTTGATCGAGAAGCGGATCATTTCCCAGGCCGGGATCTTGGTCGCGCCGTCGTGTTTGCCGTGTTCGTCGGCGTAGGCCGGGTGCGGGCTGCGGGCGTACGGCAGATCGAAGGCGTAGTCCATCTCGGCCGTGGTCAGCGGAATCGGCGGTGGGTTGATCCACACGTCGCGCGCGGTCGCGCCTTCGCCGTGCGCCTGTACCAGCGCGCGGGCGTTTCCGGGGTTGGTTTCCAGATGCAGCACGCGGTTGGCGTGGGCGTAGAGCACGGCGTCGCTCCTGACCTGCTCGTAGCTGGGCAGGCGGATGACGGTACGTTCGCGCGGCAGCTTGGCCACGCCGCCGGTGCCCTGGGGGCGGTGGATGGTGATGGGTTTGTAGGCTGAAGCGCCCTCACCCCGGCCCTCTCCCGCAGGCGGGAGAGGGGGTTGGGAGCCATCTTCCTTCGAACAGCTCTGGCCCTGCGCCTGCGCTTGTTCACTGGTGGTCAGGTAGGGGTTGATGTGGTCTTCCACATGGCCCGGCTGGTCCACCTCGCTGGAATCCAACTCGATCCAGCCCTCGGCGGTCGGGTCGTGCGGACGGCGGATGAAGGCGGTGCCGCGCACGTCGGTGATGTGTTCGACGGGTTCGCGCGCGGCGATGCGGTGCGCCACCTCGACCAGCGCGCGTTCGGCGTTGCCGTAGAGCAGCAGGTCGCATTTGCTGTCCACCACGATGCTGCGGCGCACCTTGTCGCTCCAGTAGTCGTAGTGGGCGATGCGGCGCAGGCTGCCTTCGATGCCGCCGAGCACGATGGGCACGTCTTTGTAGGCCTCGCGGCAGCGCTGGCTGTAGACGATGGCGGCGCGGTCGGGGCGTTTGCCGCCCACGTCACCGGGGGTGTAGGCGTCGTCGCTGCGGATCTTCCGATCGGCCGTGTACCGGTTGATCATGGAATCCATGTTCCCCGCGGTCACGCCCCAGAACAGGTTGGGCTTGCCCAGCGCCTTGAAGGGCTCGGCGCTCTGCCAGTCGGGCTGGGCGATGATGCCGACGCGAAAGCCTTGCGCCTCCAGCACGCGCCCGATCACCGCCATGCCGAAGCTGGGGTGGTCCACGTAGGCGTCGCCCGTCACCAGAACGATGTCGCACGAGTCCCAACCCAGCTGCTCCATCTCGGCGCGGCTCATGGGCAGGAACGGCGCCACGCCGAACCGCTTGGCCCAGTAGGGGCGGTAGCTGGTCAGCGGCTTGGCGGCGCGCGCGAAAAAGGAGACGTCGACGGGGGCGTTCATAGGGGCAATCGGGGGATAACCCACAAGTGTAGGGGCTGGCCATCAACCTTGCTAATGGGCGGGGCGCAGATAACGCCGTGGCGAAAGACGCAAGGACCGCAAGAATTGTCCGTATCCCGTCTCCAGAATGGCCCGACCACCCCCAACCCGGAGCACCACCATGCAAATCATCCAGCAACCCCAGGCCCTTCACGTCGTCGGCATCGCCCTGCGCACCCACAACGGCGAAGCCTTCGAGACCATCCCGCCCCACTGGGCCGCCTTCGGCCAGGCGCAACTCGCCAAGCGGTTGCCCCACCGTCTGTCGGACGACGTGTACGCGGTCTATACGAATTTCGAAAACGCCGGCACCGACAACAGCGGCCGCTACACGCTGGTCATCGGCCACGCCGTGCCCGGCCACACGCCCGAGCTGCCGCCCGAGGGGCTGACCCATGTGGTCGCGCCGGCCTCAACACGCGCGGTGTTCCCGGTGGAAAGGGGCCGTATCGACCTGGTGGGCGCCGCGTGGCAAGCCATCTGGCAGCGCACCGACCTGAAAAAGACCACTCTGGCAGACTACGAGCGCTACCAGCCGGACGGCAGCATTCACATTCACATCGGCCTCGCGCCAACCCCCGGGACGCCATGACCAACCCCCAGCCGCAATGGACCGACTATCGGGCGCAGCTCACCCGGGTCACCGCCCACATCCACGACCGGCTGGCCGACCCGCTGGACCTCAACGAGCTGGCCTTGGTCGCGGACCTGTCCCCCTGCCACTGGCACCGCATCTACCACGCGCTGATCGGTGAAACGGTGGCGGCCACGGTGCGGCGCGTGCGGCTGCACCGTGCATCGGGTTACCTGGCGCAGACCACGCTGACCGTGACCGAGATCGCACGGCGCTGCGGTTACCCGAATCCGCAATCGTTCACCCGCGCGTTCCGCCAGACCTTCGGCCAGAGCCCGCAGAGCTGGCGCGAAACGCGGACCGACGCACTGCCCTGGCACAGCACCGCTGCTCAAGCCGCCAGCGGCTGGCCGGTCGAGATCAGGCGGGTACCAGCCGTCGAGTTGGCAGGCATGGCCCACCGGGGCAGCTACATGCGGGTCGGCAAGGCCTTCGAGACCGCGCAGATCCACCTCGCGGCGCAGGGCCTGATACGGCCCGACACGCGCTGGCTGGCGCAGTACCTGGACGACCCGTTCGCCTACCCGGAGGCCCAGCTCAACTCGCGCGCCGGGCTGTCGATTGCCTCCGACGCCGACATTGCGCCACCTTTGCAGCGCTTCACCGTCGGCGGAACGCCCTGCGCCGTGCTGCGCTACCAAGGCCCCTACCCCAACATGCGCGACGCCTACCACTGGCTCTACGGCACCTGGCTGGTGGCCACCGGCCACGGACTGGCCGACCAGCCGGTGTTCGAGGAATACCTCAACAGCCCGCGCGACACAGCGCCGGCCGATCTGCTGACCGACATCTTCCTGCCGTTGGCGGCTTCCACGGCCGTTGGGCCTGGCTGAGTCCATGCGGTTTTGCCTTCAACCGCATCACAGGTCTTTCAGCGCCGCGTCGATGTGCACCTGGAACACCGCCGGATCGGCCAGTGCGTTGGCGTTCAGCAGCGCGAGCTTGACGAGGAACAGCTCGGTCTTCTCCGGGCCAGCCGCGTCAATGGCGGTGGCCAGCGCGTCGTAGACCTGCTCCAGGCCGGGGATGCTCAATGTGTTCGGGCCCATGTTCAGACCTCCTTGTTCAGACCGGCGGCGTTGACGAGGGCGGCGCGCAGGCGCGTCGCATCCAGGCCCATCCAGCGGGCGCACACGTGCTGGTCGGGCCGCAGCAGGTAGGCCGCACCGCTGGCCAGCACGCCGTAGCGCACGCGCAGGTGGCCGTCGGCGTCGGCCAGGGTGTCGTCAGCGCCGGCGACGGGCTGGGCGCTGCCCACGGCGATCACGCGCAATGGCAGACCTTTGGCGCGGAGTTCGTTCACCACCTCGGTCAGCGCATCGGGCACGGCGGCGTCTTCGGTGAAGTACAGCAGCGCAAAGCAGTGGTCCAGGTGGTCCAGCAGGTGGTCGTCGGCACCGAGGCGCACGTTCTGCGGCGGCGCGCCGTGGCCCGGCCCGGCCTGGAACAGCGCGTTGTCGTCGCCCGCGCTGTTGGCGGGTGAATCGCGGTACTCGTGGGGCCGCGAGGTGCGCCAGTGGTAGAGCGGGCCCACGAAGGGTTCGCTGAGCGAGAGCGAGAGCACGGCGTCGCGCAGCAGGCGGAAGCCGCGCGTGGGCGGCGTCATGAAGCGCGTGCTTTTGCCGGCCTCGTCGATGATCTCGCGCGCCGCGCCCACACGCTCGCTGCTGTAGCCCGCCAGCAGCGGTGCGGCGGCCAGCCCTTTGACCACGAAGGCCAGCCGCCAGGCCAGCGCCTGCGCGTCCTGGAAACCGGTGTTGGCACCGCGCACGCCGAAGATGGGCAGCAGGTGCGCCGCGTCGCCGGTGAACAGCACGCGGCCGTGCACGTAATCCGGCAACGTGAGCGCGCGCGCCGAATACACCGAGCACCAGTCCATGGCCCAGGGCACGCCAGCGTGGCCGATCATGGCCAGTTGGGCGTCGATGC
This sequence comes from Hydrogenophaga taeniospiralis, assembly GCF_020510445.1. Lineage (NCBI taxonomy): Bacteria > Pseudomonadati > Pseudomonadota > Betaproteobacteria > Burkholderiales > Comamonadaceae > Hydrogenophaga > Hydrogenophaga taeniospiralis. The sequence continues at coordinate 3,249,219 of NZ_JAHBAG010000001.1, read as the reverse complement.
GGGCCTTGAGCGACTCGGGTTTCAGGGCCGCTTCGGCGTCTTCGCCGGGCGGCAGCTGGTAGTCCACGCGCCAGATGCCGTGCGGCTCGCGGTGCATGAGGATGGTGTTGCCCGGGTTCCAGTCGGGGTCGAAAAACGCCAAGCGCTCGGTGGGCAGCGGCAGGTCGATGCGGATGTCGGCGATGATGAAGCGGCCTTCGTAGGACGCGCCTTCGAGCTTCAGGTCCAGCATCGAGCGGATGCCGGAGCGCGCGCCATCGGCGGCCACCAGCCAGTTGGTCTGCAGCGTGTACGGGCCCTCGGGCGTGTCCACATCCAGCGTGGCGCCCTGCCCGTCCTGCGTCACGGCGTTCACGCGGTTGCCCCAGCGCAACTCGATCAGCGGGTTGGCCCGCACGGCATCGACCAGGTATTCCTCCAGATACTGCTGCTGCAGGTTGATCATGGGGAAAAAGCGGTCGTCCGGATCGTGTGGCGCTTCCATGCGGAACACGCGCTGACCGCGGTAGACCGAGTTGCCGAAACGCCAGGGCAGGCCGTTCTGGGTGACGCGGTGCGCCACGCCCACCTGCTGCAGGATCTCCATGGAGCGGCGCGTGAACACGATGGCGCGGCTGCCTTCAGAGACCTGGCGCTCCGATTCGAGCAGCACACACTTCACGCCGTGGCGGGCCAGCTCCAGCGCGGCCACCAGCCCGATCGGGCCGGCACCGGCGATCACCACGGCGTGGCGCTGCGGCCCGGGGTGCATCGAGGGCAACCAGGCGTCGAACACCTGGTACCGGTAGTAGATGGAGCGCCGGGGTTCGGCGTGCGGCTGGTGCATGGCTTTGTCTCCTGGGGATCGGCGCAGTGTAGGCACGACACGCCGCCACCATGTCCCCATATGGGAACAACTCCCCGCACACCCGCCAAAGGCTTCGATCAGGCGCCGCTGTCGAGCAGCAGCGCCAGCAGTTCGCGCTGCCCGGCCACGCCGAGCTTGCGGTACACGCGCTTCTGGTAAGTCCGGGCGCTGGCCAGCGTCAGACCCAGGCGCGCGGCCAGGGCCTCGGTGGACAGCCCATCCATCAGCGCGGCCACCACGTCGTGGTCGCGCTGCGTGAGCGCCGGAAAACGCCGCACCAGCCGCGCCAGCAGCAGGCCCGACACGTCCTGATGCACCGCCTGCCCGGTGTGGTGCAGGCGCACGGCGTGCACGATCAGCGGCGCAAACGCCTCCACCACGGCAATGGCCGCATCGTCGAACGGGCCGTGCTCGGTGCCGCGGTACAGGTTCACCGAAAGCCAGCGCCGGCCCTCGTAAAGCGCCAGCACCGCCAGCCGCTCGGCCACCTGCGGCAGCTCGTAGCAGATGCGCCGGTATTCGGGGTGGGCGATGTCTTCGCCGCGCTGGCGGTGCAGCACGATGCGCGGTTCTGCCATGCCGGCCTTCTGCGCCGCGGCCAGTTCGGCGCGCATCACGGCGGCGCTGCCGTCGAGCTGGTGGAAGCGACTCACATAGGCCTCGGCGATGTTCGGCAGCTCCTGCGTGCGCGAGCGGTCGCCCACCGCCACGATGGCCGGGCGCCGCCCTGCGTCGAACGCAAAGATGGTGCACTGCGCCAGCGGCAGCTGCGCCCCCACCAGGCGCAACAGGTCCTCGGCCACGGCGTGGCGCTCCGCCTGCCCCAGGCGCGCCAGCAGCGCGCTCACCTGCGCCAGCGGCAAGGCAATGGACGACGCCGGGCGGCTGCCCAGCACCCAGTGATCGGTCATGGTGCGGGCACTGTAGCGCAGGCGCCGTCACCCAGGCGTCTGCCCCGCCCCGGGCGGCGGACTAGCATCGCCCCTCCATTCCAGGAGACACCCCATGCCCGACTTCAGCACCCTCAGCATCGCCCCCGATGAACAGCACCCGCGCGTGGCGCGCCTGCGCCTGAACCGGCCCGAGCGCTACAACGCCGTCAACGACGAGATGCCGCGCGAGATCCGCGCCGCGGTGGACTGGGCCAATGCCGAGCCGGAGGTCCACGTCATCGTGGTCGAAGGCGCGGGCAAGGGCTTCTGCGGCGGCTACGACCTGGCCGACACCGCGCAGCAGCACATCGAACACCCCTGCCAGCAGGAGAGCACGCCCTGGGACCCGATGGTTGACTACGCCCGCATGAAGCGCAACACCGAAGACTTCATGAGCCTGTGGCGCAGCCCCAAGCCAACCATCGCCAAGGTGCACGGCGCGGCGGTGGCCGGTGGCAGCGACATCGCGCTGTGCTGCGATCTGCTGGTGATGGCGGAGGACGCGCGCATCGGCTACATGCCCACGCGCGTCTGGGGCTGCCCCACCACCGCCATGTGGACCTACCGCCTCGGCCCCACGCGCGCCAAGCAGATGATGTTCACCGGCGACGTGATCGACGGCCGCACCGCCGCCGCCTGGGGCCTGGCCAACGAAGCGGTGCCGTTGGAGCAGCTCGACGCCGCCGCCATGCAACTGGCCACCCGCATCGCGGGCGTGCCGCGCGGCCACCTCGCCATGCACAAGATGGTGGTCAACCAGGTGATGCTGACCATGGGGCTGGAGCAGTCGCAGCAGATGGCCACGGTCTTCGACGGCATCACGCGCCACAACCCCGAGGGCCTGTGGTTCCGCCGCCATGCGCAGGAACAGGGCTTCAAGGCCGCGGTGGAATGGCGCGACAGCGGCCGTCCGATCCCCGAAGGCGACGAAGCGCGCGCGCTGATCCAGGCCATGGAAGCGCGCCGCCAGCCCTGAGCCGTTACAAGAAAGAATGCAAGACCCGCAACCAGACGTACGGTTCATCCCGTTACCACTCTTACGGTCGCAGCGGGAATGTAAGCCGCATGGCCCTTAGCATGAACGCTTCACTTTTTGAAGGAGCTGGCATGGCATTGCATTTTGGAAAACGCGAAAACGAACTCCCCAAACCCCTGACCCAGGGCCAGACCCCGCAGCGCTATGGCGCGGTCGGCAACAGCGTTTCAAACCAGCCGCAAACCCCGGCCCAGCCCCAGACTCCCGCCGCGCCGGCCCCGGTGGCCAGCAGCGCATCGATGGCGTCGAGCACCGTGGTGCCCGAAGGCGGCAGCAAGCTGACCGTGGGCCCGAACATCAAGCTCAAGGGCGTTGAAATCACCGACTGCGACACCCTGGTGGTGGAGGGTCTGGTGGAGGCCACGATGGACTCGCGCGTGATCCAGATCGCCGAACAAGGCGCCTTCAAGGGCTCGGCCGAGATCGACATCGCCGAGATCCGCGGCGTGTTCGATGGCAACCTCACGGTGCGCCAGAAGCTGGTGATCTACGCCACCGGCAAAGTCACCGGCAAGATCCGCTACGGCAAGGTCGTGATCGAAGAAGGCGGCCAGCTCTCGGGTGACATCGAATGCTCGGTGGCCTCGGCCGCCAAGGCAGCGGGTGGCACCAGCGGCGCCAGCAACACGACCACCACCAGCCCCTCCGCCAGCAAGCCCGCTTCCATGCAGCTCGCGGCCTGAGCGAAGCCCGCTCTGCCGCCGCACCCCGCTCGCCCGGCCCACCCGCGGCCGGGCGCCGTTGTCCGGCCCTGAGGGGCCCGGTATGCTCAGGACATGTATGCCGAATTCTTTGGCCTGAAGCAGGACCCTTTTTCCATCGCGCCAGACCCGCGCTACCTCTTCATGAGCGAGCGCCACCGCGAAGCGCTGGCCCATCTGCTGTACGGCGTGCAGGGCGGTGGCGGTTTCGTGCTGCTCACCGGCGAGATCGGCACCGGCAAGACCACGGTCTGCCGCTGCTTTCTGGAGCAGACCCCGGCGCAATGCCAGGTCGCCTACATCTTCAATCCCAAGCTCACCGTCATCGAGCTGCTGCGCAGCATCTGCGACGAATTCGGCGTCGAGGTGCCACACACCGGCCCCGGGGAAGCCACCGTCAAGGACCACCTGGACCCGCTCAACGCGTTTCTGCTTGCATCGCATGCAACCGGACGCAACGCGGTGCTCATCATCGATGAGGCCCAGAACCTCTCGGCCGACGTGCTGGAGCAACTGCGCCTCTTGACCAACCTCGAAACCAGCGAGCGCAAGCTGCTGCAGATCGTGCTGATCGGCCAGCCCGAGCTGCGCCGCCTGCTGGCCCGCCCCGAACTCGAACAGCTCGCGCAGCGCGTGATCGCGCGCTACCACCTCGACGCGCTCAACGGGGCCGAAACGCGCCAGTACATCCAGCACCGCATGGAGGTGGCCGGCCTGCACGGACCGCTGCCCTTCGCCGCCAACGCCCTGCACCGCATCCACACCCTGTCGCGCGGCGTGCCCCGGCGCATCAACCTGCTGTGCGACCGCGCCCTGCTCGGCGCGTACGCCGGTGGCCGGCACACCGTGGACAAGGCGGTGGTGGACAAGGCCGCGCGCGAGGTGTTCGACGACGGCCACGCCACCACCACACCGGCCCGCCCCCGCCGGCCCCTGGGCCAACTGGCGTGGCTGGGCGCGGGCGCCGCGGTGGGCGTGTTGTTGACGCTGGCACTGCTGCAGCGGCCGGGCCCGACGGCTCGGGCGGCCAATGAGGCCGATCCCCGGCCCGCGGCCGGTGCGCTGCCAGCCGCCACCGAGACCACAGCCCGGCCCTTGGCTGCGGCCGTTTTCCCCGCAGAGGCCGAAGCCACCCCGTCGCCCTCGCCGCTCCCAACGCCGCCGCTGACCACGCTGCCCACCGCGTCCGACCTGCTGCGCCCTCAAACGCTGGCCTGGCGCGCCCTGGGCCTGATGTGGAGCCCCCATCTCGGGGAAGGCGAACCCTGTGCCGCTGCACCGGCCCAACAACTGCAGTGCTACCGCACCGGCCGCATGACGCTGCACGGCCTGCGCCAGCTCAACCGCCCGGGGCTGCTGACGCTGCGCCTGCCGGGCCAGCCCCCGGGCTGGGCCCTGATCACCGGCATCACGGCCGAAACCGCCACCCTGCAGGCCGGGCAACAACGCTGGCAGATTCCCCTGACCGCGCTGGCCGACATCTGGCGCGGCGAGTTCGCCACCCTCTGGCGCTTGCCCCCGGGCCAGACCACCCGCCTCGCGGACGGCACCCGTGGCAGCGCCGGCCAATGGCTCGACCAACGGTTGAGCGGCCTGCAAGCCGCCGGCCAACTGCCGCCCGACGCCCAGGATCTGGACGCCCGCGTGCAGGCCTTCCAGCGCGCCCACGGCATCGACGCCGACGGCCGGGCCGGCCCCGTCACCTACATGCAGGTCAACCGCGCCAGCGGCGTTGACGAGCCCCGCCTGAACCCTGCCTGAACCCCCACCCGAACATGTCCTTCATCCTCGACGCACTCCAACGGGCCGACGCTGAACGCGAGCGTGGCCACGTGCCGGGCCTGCGCAGCCACGGCACGGCCCCCCAGACCCGGACCGGCCCCCTGGCCATGGGCCGTCGCCCGCTCATGATCGGCACCACGGTGCTCGCGGTGGCCGCGGCGCTGCTCTGGTGGTGGAGCGGCCGCGCGCCAGCCCCCGCCCCGCAAGCGGCCACGGCCGCCACCCTGGCCGCCGCCCAGATGGTCCAGTCAATGCCAACGCCCCCAGCGCCGCCGCCCCCAGCGCTGCCCATCCTGGCACCCGAGCCCCCGCCCGCTGCGCCCCCAGTCATGGCGCCCGCCCCACCACGGGCGCCTGTGGCCACACCGGCCGAAGCCCCACCCGTGGCGGCGGCGCCAACCCCGGCGCGCCCCGCAGACGCACTGCCCGCTTACGTCGGCGGCGCGGGTCCCGACGTGAAGATCAGCGGCTCCACCTACTCCGAAAACCCGGCGCACCGCATGCTCATCGCCAATGGCAAGGTGGTGCACGAAGGCCAGGACATCGCGCCCGATCTCAAGCTCGAAGTGATCGGCCCGCGCGGCGCCGTGCTCAACCACCGGGGCACCCGCTACAACATCCACTACTGAGGCACACCACCATGGACACGCCCCCCGTGCTGCTGGCCGACCGGTTGAGCTTTGGCTGGCCCGGCCGGGCCCTGTTCCAGGAACTGAGCTTCAACATCCCGCCGGGCGTCAGCCTGATCCGCGGCGACGATAGCTGCGGCAAGAGCACCCTGCTGGGCCTGATGGCGGGCGACCTGCAGGCCCAGGGCGGCACGATCAGCGTCCACGGTGTGCGGCTGGACCAGCAGCACGATGCCTACCGCCAGCAGGTGTTCTGGATCGACCCGCAGACCGAAGCACACGACGCCATCAGCGCCGCCGGCTACCTGGACAGTCTGAGCCACCACTACCCCGCCTTCAGCCGCGCCGCGCTGACCGAGCTGGTGGCGGGCTTCACGCTGCAACCCCACCTGGACAAGCCGCTGTACATGCTCTCGGCCGGCAGCAAGCGCAAGGTCTGGCTGAGCGCCGCGTTTGCCGCCGGCACCGCGCTCACGCTGATCGACCAGCCCTTCGCCGCGCTGGACGCGCCCTCCATCCGCTTCTTGCTGGAGCTGCTGCAGGAAGCGGCCAATCACCCCAGCCGGGCCTGGGTGCTGGCGGATTACCAGCCCCCAGAAGGTGTGCCGCTGGCCCGGGTGCTCACCCTGGGCGAAACGCCGGGCGGCTGAGGCCGGGGTTCACTTCAAGTGCCCCGGTGTTCCGCGCCCCGCCACGTTCCCGTGGCTATGTACACGCCCCCCATCATCGCGCCGTCGTCCACCTCGAATGCGTCCAGTTGCGTGGCCAGCCCGCTCCAGGGTTGCCCCAGGCCATCCATGGCGGTGACCGAATACAGCGCCGCCCCCAGCACGAACAGGTTCACCGGCCAGGCCCACAGCGGCGCCCAATGCAGCCCGGTGGCGACCACGCGCGCGCCGGGCTTGAGGTGGCGCAGCACGTTGGCGATGGCCTCGGGGCATTGCAGCACGTCGTGCGTGAAGTGAAACAGGGCCGCATCGGCCAGCTCGTCCAGATGCGCCGTTTCGGCGGGCGCCTGGACCAGGCTCACATGTTTCCAGCCCTGCGCGGCAATCCGCTCGCGGGCCTTGTCCATCATCTCGGGGCACTGTTCGATGCCCACGATGCGGCCCTGGTGGCCCACCGCGTCGTCCAGCAAGGCAAAGCTCAGGCCGGTGCCGCAGCCCACGTCCAGCACGGTGTCGCCGCGGCCCAGGTTCAGCCGCGCGACAGCCTCTCGGCGCAGGGGTTCGAACAGCGCCAACTCGTTGTCATAGCCGTTGGCGCGTGAGCGGTATTGCGCCAGGGCCGCGCGGCGGTCGGGCGTCCGGTTGCGCGGCGTGGAAACAGGGGGTTTGGGCATGAAACTCCAACAAGACTGTGGGTTTCAGGATAGGCCCGCCATGGCCCCACGGCAATGGGTGCGCGAACGCCATTGTTACCAGCTGTCGGATCGACTTGAGCAACGCGCAGCAACAGGCTGCCGCAGACATGGCAGTGTCCCAACGGTCACCGCTCCATCCCTGCCGTGCCGGTGGGCCGGTCGCGGCTGGCAAGATGGGGCGACAAGACCGACGCACCCCAGCGCAAGGGCATGGCGCGCGGCCAGTGCTGCACCGTGGACACCCGCAGGCGCAACAGCCGCTCCGCACCCGCGAAGGCCACCGCGTCGAAGCCATCCCACACCACCTCGGCGCTCGCCGCCACCTGCAGCATGTCGCCCTGCTCGAAGTCGATGAACAGCAGGCCGGCACGGGCGTCCAGGGCCAGATTGCCCAATGTGTTGAAGTAGCCGTTGCCGCTGAAATCCGGCAGCGTGAGCGTGTCGTCGGCGTCGATCCGCACAAAGCCCGGTCGGCCGCCGCGGTGCGAGACGTCCACGCCCTCGGCGGCGCTGGCCGGCGTGCGGGCCGCCGGATGGGCGCTGGCGATGAAGAGGGTGTCGGCGTTCTGGATCAGGCGGCGCGCCACGGCGTCGAGCCGATCACCGCGCGCCAAGGGTTGGGGAGCCGCACCACCCTGCTCGACGAACCGCGCCTCCCGCGCCTGGATGTACTTCGGGCAATTGCCGAAGCTCTGCGACACCAGCAGTTCGAAACCCGCCGCGTCCATGGCGCCCACCTGCCCATTGGCGCGGTTGCGGCGCCGCGTGTGGGGCTCGATGCCGAGCAGCCCCAGCGGCGCGCCGGGCCGCAGATGCTGCGCCAGCGGGTCCTGCGGCCAGGGGTGTGCGGCGATGCGCAGGCGCTCGGCGCTCGAGGCCTGCACGAAGCCGGGCCGACCGGCCAGCACCGACGCCCAGGGCTGGCCGTCGGCGTCCACGCTGCCGACCACGACGAACGGCAACTGCGCGAAAAAGGTCTGGTGCTGCTCGGGCAGGGCGGCACGGACCACCCTGGGCCCGATCTCGGCCAGACGCTCGAGATTGCCGGCGCGCTGCTGCAGCGCCTGTTCACCGGCATGGAAAGGGGCGGCGGCCATGGCCTTCAGGCGAGCAGGCCGGCGGCGGTCCGGGGCATCGCCACAAAACCCGGCAGGGCCTCGATGCGGGCGAGCCAGGCGCGCACGTTGGGGTAGTCGGCCAGCGACACATTGCCTTCGGGCGCGTGGGCGATGTAGCTGTAGTTGGCCACATCGGCAATGGTGGGCCGCTCGCCGACCAGGAAGGGCGAGCGCTGCAGCTCCTTGTCCATCACCGCCAGCAGGCCATGCGCCCGGGCGATGACCTCTTTGGCGTTGAAGTCCATCTTGAACACCGTGATCAGCCGGGCCGCGCAGGGGCCGTACGCCACCAGGCCGGCGGCCACCGTGAGCCAGCGCTGCACCCGCGCCGCGCCGACCGGGTCGGTGGGCAGCCAGCGCCCGTTGCCGTAGCGGCTCGCCAGGTAGACCAGGATGGCGTTGGAATCGGGCACGGTCACGTCGCCGTCCTGGATCACTGGCACCTGGCCGAAGGCGTTCATCGCCAGGAAGGCGGACGACTTCTGCTCACCACCGAGCAGGTCCACGTCGTGGGGTTCGACCGGCAGGCCGAGCAGGCTCAGGAACAGCTCGGCGCGGTGGCTGTGGCCCGAGGTGCTGAAGCGGTAGAACTTGATGGGCTGGGCGGGGGCATTCATGGGTTTCTCCGAAGGGTTGTGAAAGGGACGGTCGCAGTTTGTTTTAATCCGATTGCCGGATCAATGGCATAAATCGGATTTGACTGCTGCAATAACCGGATCAATACCGCATGGACAAACTCAAAGCCATGGCCACCTTCGTGCGCATCGCCGACGAAGGCAGCCTGACCCGCGCGGCCCAGGGGCTGGCCAGCTCCCTGCCGGCCGTGGTGCGCTCCCTGGCCGCCCTGGAGGCGCATCTGGGCGTGCGGCTGTTCCACCGCACGACGCGGCGCATTTCGCTGACGGAGGAAGGCCGGCGCTACCTGGTCGGCGCGCGCGAGGTGCTGGCCGCGGCAGACGCCGCCGACCTCGCGCTCTCGGCCGCGGCGGTCGACCCGTCAGGCTTGCTCACCGTGGCGGCGCCGGTGCTGTTCGGCCACATGTACGTGGCGCCTGCGATCGTGCGTTTCATGCGCCACCACGACCGGGTGCGCTGCACCGTGTTGCTGAACGACCGCATGGTGAACCTGCTGGAAGAAGGCATCGACGTCGGCATCCGCATCGGTGCGCTGGAAGATTCTTCGCTGGTGGCGCAAGCGTTGGGCTCGGTGCGGCGCGTGGTGGTGGCCAGCCCGGACTTCCTGCTGGCGCAGGGCCTGCCGCGCCACCCGCGCGACCTGAACGGTGCCTGGTGCGTGCACGGCCGTGTCGACGCGCCGGCGCACTGGGAATTTCATGAACGCGGCAAGCCGCTGAGCGTGCCGGTGCAAAGCCGCCTGGCCTTCAACCACATCGCGCCGGCCATTGAATCCTGCGCGGCCGGCATGGGCTACGGCATGTTCCTGTCCTACCAGGTGATGCCGCTGGTGGCGCAGGGTCGCTTGCGCACCGTGCTGGAGGCCTACGAGCCGCCGCCGAACCCGGTGAACGTGGTGTACCCGAACGCGCGGCTGCTGCCGGCCCGAACGCGCTGCTTCGTCGACTGGATGAAGAGCGAGTTCAGCGGCATGCGGCTCTAGAAACTGTTGGACGCCAACTTGAGACCGGCCGTATCGCAGGTCAGCAATTCGAGCGCATTGATTCGATTGAAATAGCCCTTGGACAGGGTTTTGTATTGCTGCAGTTCTTCGCGCGACACATAGGAAAGAATCAATTCTTCCTTCTCTTTGTGTGAAACCGGCTTGTTCAGCAAGCGGTTGGCACGGCTGTCGAAACAGGCCTCGGCGCTCAGGTGCTTGTAGGCCAGGTCTTCCTGGTACTTCCGCTGGGAAACGCTTTTTTCGATGGTCTTCTTGTACAAGGCCACATAGGCGCTCGCGGCCTCATTCACGTCGGAATGTGAGAACCGGGTGATGCTGGCGTCGAATCCATCGGCAACGGCCGGATTCGTCACGGGTGTAGAGCAAGCGGCCAGACCCATCAAGGCCACCAGTGACAAACCCCATTTGGCGTGTTTCATGCTATTACCCTTTCAATTTGATCAATGTGCCAATCCCGAGCGCTTCTTCTTATCTTCAACACAAACAAACTATCGGCACGACCCGTGACAAATTGAGTGAATGGACAAACTTTTTTCAGCTAATCCAATGGTATTCATCGGAATCCCGCAACCCACCCCGAATTCATTAAAAACAAGGGGGTCGAATAAACAAAAGGCCCGGACCGTTCAGGGCCCGCCGGCCCCGGGCGCAAAATGCGTGGATGAAAGCACCCCCCAGACTCCAGTCGCTGATCGAAGAAGGCCTGATCGACACCGTGGTGCGTCAGCTCATGAGCGGCAAGGAGGCCATGGTGTACGTGGTGCGCTGCGGTGACGAGACGCGCTGCGCCAAGATCTACAAGGAAGCCACGCAGCGCAGCTTTCGCCAGGCGGTGGATTACACCGAGAACCGCCGCGTCAAGAACTCACGCCAGGCCCGCGCCATGGCCAAGGGCACGAAGTTCGGCCGCCAGGCGCAGGAAGCCGCCTGGCAAAGCGCCGAGGTGGACGCCCTGTACCGCCTGGCCGCTGCCGGCGTGCGGGTGCCGCAGCCCCACAACTTTCACGACGGCGTGCTGTTGATGGAGCTGGTGACCGACGCCCAGGGCGACGCCGCCCCGCGCTTGAACGACCTGAGCTTCACGCCCGAGGCCGCGCGCACCCACCACGCCGCGCTGCTGGTGGAGGTGGTGCGCATGCTGGGCGCGGGCGTTGTGCACGGTGACCTGTCGGAATTCAACATCCTGCTCGGCCACGTGGACGGCGCGGATTGCCCGGTGATCATCGACCTGCCGCAGGCGGTGGACGCCGCGGGCAACAACCACGCCCAGCGCATGCTGCTGCGCGACGTGGCCAACCTGCGCGACTTCTTCGGCCAGTTCGCACCCGAGCTGCTGGCCACCGCCCACGGCCCCGAGATCTGGGACCTGTACCAGCGCGGCATGCTCGGCACCGACGTGGCGCTGACGGGCCACTTTGCGCGCCCACAAGGCGCGGTGGACCTGGGCGGCGTGCTGCGTGAGATTGGCGACGCACAGGCCGAGGAGCAGGCGCACCGGTTGCGCATGCAGTCCGAGGCGTAGCCGGCGGGCCGCCGGCACGTCAACCCGGATGGTTCTGCTGCGCGCCCGCGCCGGCCAGGAAGTCCAGCGCGATCCGGCTGAAATCCGCCGGCCGCTCCACCATGGGCGCATGCCCACAGGACGCCAGCACCACCGGCTTCGCGTGGGGCACCAGCCGCATCAGGGTGTCGAGGTGGGCCACAGGCAGAAACCGGTCCTGCCGGCCCCAGACCACGCAGGTGGGCGCCTGGATGCGGCGGGCCTTGGCATGGGCGTCGTCCATCACCGATGGGCGAAAGCCGCCCAGGTGGATCAAGCCCCGCAAGGTTTTCAGGAACGCCTCTTGGGCACCCGGTTGCCGGGCCAGCGCCACTTTCTCCCGCACCATCTCTGGCGTGATGCACGCCGGGTCGGCCACCGCCGTTCGCCACAGCCGGGCGGTGCCCCACGCGGTGGGCCGGGTGAGCAGCTCACCCAGCCCCGGCAGCGAGGCCAGCCGGAAATCGAACAGGGTCGGGTTGGCCATGGTTGCGGGAGCCGAGAGCACCAGCGATGGCACCCGCTCTGGGGCCATCGCAGCACACTCCATGGCCACCCGAGCGCCGAGCGAGTTGCCCACCAGCGAAGCCCGATCCAGCCCCATGGCGTCCATGAACCCCAGCGTGAACCGGGCCAGGGTCGCCACGTCGTAGCTCGCATCGGCGGGCTTGGCCGTGAGCCCGCAACCCAGCAGGTCCAGCGCGTACACCCGGTGCCGCGTGGCCAGGGCGTGGATGCTGTGTTCCCACTCCAGAACCGAGCAGCCGATGCCGTGGAGGCACACCACCGCGGGCCCTTCCCGGCCCACCTGCCAGTACCGGACTTGGTGACCCGCTACGGTGGTGAACTGGTCATCGGGCCGGTTCACTGCCCTGCCCTCCGTGCGGCGCTCATGCTCTGGCCTTGAGCATCTGGTCGCACACGTAGTGCGCCAGCGCGTACACGGTTTCCGACGGGTTGTAGCCGATGGAGGTGGGCAGCAGGCTGGCGTCGACCACGTAGAGGTTTTTTACGTCGTGCGTCTCGCCATGGGGATTGACGACGGTCTTCTTCGGGTCGCGGCCCATGCGGCAGGTGCCCTGCGGGTGGAACGAGGTGTACTTGTAGCGGGCGGGCTCGTTCTTCAGGCCGCCGATGACCTTTTCAACGTCTTCCACGCGGTCGATGCTGGAGATGTGGGTGGTGGGCAGGTACAGCCGCTTAGCGCCCGAGGCGAACAGGATCTTGGCCGTGGCGATCAGCCCCTTCTTCATGGCCTCGAAGTCCTGATCGTCCACGAAGTAGCTGATGTCTTTCTGGCCATCCTTCCAGCTCACCTGGCCCACGTTCTGGTCGTGAATGAGGCTGATCAGGCGGATGGTGTTCTTGTAGCCCGACATGTAGGCCACATAAGGCTTGCCCGTGCCCGGCTCGGCCTGGAAGCTGGCTTCCACCGGTTCCTGAATGGCGTTGAGCAGGATGTAGCCGCCTTTGTCGGGCAGGGTGTTCTGGTCCATGTACAGCGAGTGGGTGGCGCCGTGGAAATCGCGCACCTCGTGCGGAAACTCGGCGGTGACCGACATGGACGGGTGGCACGCGAAGTTCTTGCCCACCTGCCCGCTGCTGTTGGCCAGCCCGCTCTTGAGCAGCAGCAGCGGCGTCTGGATGGGGCCGGCGGCCATGACCACGATGGGCGCATCGACCTGGATGTCCGCCTTCTTGCGGCCCGTGGCCGGGTCGATGATCTCGCCCTTGACGCCCACCGCCTTGCCCTCTTTGGCCAGCACCTCGGTGACGCGGGTGTCCGAGTGGATGACGGCCCCATGCGCCACCGCCCATGGCAGGTAGGTCACCAGCATGGACTGCTTGCGGTCGGTGGTGCAGCCGCTGAAGCAAAAACCGGTCATGGCGCAGTCTTTGATGTTGCGCCGGGCCTTGCCCTGGGGGTAGCCCAGCTTGTCCATGCCCTGGCCGATCAGCAGCGCGCCGGGGCTGGTTTCCTGCGGCCCCACGGTCTTGATGTGCAGGTTGCGCTCCACCTTTTCAAAGATGGGCGTCATCACCGCCGGGGTGAGGTTGGTCAGGCCGAATTCCTTGGCCCACAGCTTGAGGTAGTAGTCGGGCGTGCGAAAGCACAGCGCGGCGTTGACCACGGTGGAGCCGCCCACGCAAGCGCCCTGCAGCACCGAAATGTCGCCCGCCGAATTGGTCTGCCCGCCGTGGTCCTGGTAGAGCGTTCCCATGGCCACGGCCAGCATTTCGGGGAACTTGTCGGAGGTGATGTACGGGCCCGCCTCCAACACCACCACTTTCTTGCCCGCCTTGGCCAGCTCGTAGGCGGCAATGGCGCCGCCCGCTCCCGAGCCCACCACCACGGCGTCGGCCTTCAGGTGGATCTGGCTGTCTTTGATGTCCGCAGCCTGGGTGACCTTGAGGCCTTGCTTTTCAACTTTGATCGCGTGATTTTTCATGTTGTCTCCGATGTGGGGGGCTCAGCGCGTGGGCAGCGGGGCGTTGCCGAGGGACTTCAGACCGTTGCGTTGGGACATCGGGCCGTCGTATTCGAGCGGCGCCCAGGACGCGGGGTTGGCCCAGTACGACAGCTGCACCAGCTTCTTCAGGCCCGAGGCCAGCGCGCGGTGCGGCACCTCTTTGGCGTTGCCCCAGGCGTCCAGAAAGGCGGTGGCGGTGGCGTCGTCCAGCGCCGTGAAGCGCTTGCCGTGCTGCGCCACCGGGCCTTCGTTGAAATACTGCAGCCCGCCCTTGAGGCCCGCCAGCACGTGGGGCGCCATGGTGCCCAGCAGGGCCGCGTCCAGCGTGCCCAGCAGCACCTCGGGGGTCCAGGGCGCCAGCGCGCTGCCGCCCACCGGCAGCACCACCTCGGCCACGCGGCGGAAGATGGCGGCCTCGGCGGGATTGATGCTCTTGAGCGCCGGGGCCTGGGCCTGCGCCACCGACGCGGCGCCACCGGCGACCACGCCCACGGCGGCACCGGCAAAGGCCATGAAGTCGCGGCGCGACAGGCGCCCGACGATCTGCAGGGCCTGGTTTAAAGGGGATGGGGTGTCCAGATGCATGGTGTGTGTCCTCTTGGCGTCCGTGGGGTCAGAAGGGGTAGACGATGGGTTGCTCCATCACGCTGACCCACTGGGTCTGGGTGAACTCGTCCAGGTTGGCCGGGCCGCCAAAGCGCCCGCCGTTGCCCGAGGCGCCCATGCCACCAAAGGGCACGTGGAATTCGTTGTTCACGGTCTGGTCGTTGACGTGGATCATTCCGGTGTGCAGCCGGTTGGCCACGGCCATGGCGCGCGACACGTTGGCGCTGTGGATGGCCGCCGCCAGCCCGTAGGGCGAGGCGTTGACCAGCTCGACCGCCTCGTCCTCGGTGTCGAACACCGTGATGGGGGCCACGGGGCCAAAGATCTCGTCGGCGAACGCAGGCATGTCGGCGGTCACGCCCGACAACACCGTGGGCTGGAAGAACAGGCCCTCGTGCGTGCCGCCGGTCAGCAGCCGGGCGCCCTGGGCCACACTCCGGTCCACGATGTCCTGCACGCGGTTGCACTGTTTGGCGTTGATGATCGGGCCCAGGTGCGCGGGGCCGGCGTGTGGGTCGCCCACGTAGAGCGCCTTCGCCCGCTGGACCAGCTTCTCGGCATAGGCCTCGGCCACTTTGCGCTGCACCAGGTGCCGCCCGGCCTGCATGCAGATCTGCCCCTGGTGCAAAAAGGCACCCCAGGCGCCGTTGGAGGCGGCGGCGTCCAGGTTGGCGTCGTCCAGCACGATGAGGGCGTTGTTGCCACCCAGCTCCAGCGCCACCTTTTTCAGCAGCCCGCCACAGGTGGCGCCGATGCTCTTGCCCACCGCCGTCGAGCCGGTGAAGGAAATCATGGTCACGTCTGGGTGGCGCACCACGGCGTCCCCCGTTTCGGGGCCGCCCGGCAAGACGTGCAGCACGCCGTCGGGCAGGCCCGCGTCGGCAAACACCTGGGCAATCAGGTGGCCGCCAGTCACCGCCGTCTGGGCGTCGGGCTTGAGCAGCACGGCATTGCCCAGTGCCAGCGCCGGCGCCACCGAGCGCATGGCCAGCAGCAGCGGGAAGTTCCACGGAGCGATCACCCCCACCGTGCCCATGGGCACACGGCGCCAGAGGTTGGTGCGCCCGGGCATGGACGAGGGGAACAGCTGTCCGTTGGCCTGCATGGGCAGGGCGGCGGCCATCAGCATCTGCTCGTAGGTAGCGTGCAGTTCCCATTCGGCCTTGGGGCCGATGGAGCCGCATTCGCGGATGTTCCAGGTGTTGATGTCGGCGGCGCGCTCTTTCAGCAAACGCGCGGCCTCGCGCATCACCGCCGCGCGCTGGTCGAAGGGCGTGGCAGCCCAGGCGGCGCGGGCGGCCTTGGCGCCGGCGGCGGCGCGGTTCACGTCGGCCGGATTGGCGATGCCGGTTCGTTCCAGGGACTGGCCGGTGGCCGGTTCCCGCACGGCCTGCACGCCGCCAGCGGCGTCTGTCCATCCGTTGCTGAAAATCTTGCCTGACCAAATTGCGGGGCTGCTGACGCTCATGGGTTGTCTCCGTATCGGTATGTGTTCGTGGTGGGTCACCGGTGGCGTTTCTGCAAGCGGTGTGCCAAAACGGCAATCCAGTGCATGCGAGCCCCCTTTCTGCGGGTTTGTCCGGGGTTTTGTGCCCCTTGGCGGCTGCCCATCGCGCTTTCTCACCCTCTGCCACCGGCGAAAACGTCTCATCGAGACGCCTGTTTCGTCTCAGCCCGGGACGAACCGTCTCAACGCCGGGTAAACCCGCATGAGGCCGCCAGCAGCATGAACTAAAGTGCATCAAACCCACCCCGCTGCCGCCCATGAACCACCGCACCCCAGTCCTGCCGAGTCCGCGCATCGACTACCGGCCCGAGCGCATCTGGGAAGCCCGCCAGCACTATTTCAACGAGGGCCAGCTGCCCGTCGGGCTGCTGGAGCAGCCCCTGCTGCGGTCGTGGGAGCGTTGCCGGCAGTCTGGCCGCGCGCCCCAGGAACATGTGGTGTTCGACCCGGTGGAGCGCAGCCACCTGAGCGCCCTGCTGGAGCGGGAACACCGGCTGCTGCAGGCCGCCCGCCCCGAGCTCGACGTGTTGGCCGGGCGCGTGTCCGACGTGGGCTATGCCGTGCTGCTGACCGACACCGTGGGCCAGGTGCTGGCGGTGGCCGGCGCGCTGGACCGCCACTGCCAACCCATGCGCCAGGCGTTTCGCCCCGGGGTCGATGTGTCGGAAGCGGCCATCGGCACCAGCGCCATGGCCGTGGCGCTGGCCGAACAACGCACGGTGCGCGTGCTGGGCCCCGAGCACTACTTCGCCAACAACCAGATCTTTCATTGCTGCGCTGCGCCGGTGTTCGACCCGCGCGGGCGCCTGATGGGCACGGTGGACGTGACCCGCGACGCGCCGCAGCTGGTGACCGGCGTGATGGGGCTCACCCACCAGTGCGCCCAGCAGATCGAGCAGCGGCTGTTCGACGCCCTGCCCGTCTTCATGAGAATCGAGCTGCCCGACACCCAGGGCGCCGCCCTCGCCTTTGACCGCGACGGCGTGCTGCTGGCCGCCAACGGCGCCGCCCGCCACCTGTTCGACATGCCGGTGCTCCGCGAAGGCTGCACCTTTGAAGACCTGTTCGAAGGGCGCTTTGACGCCTGGGCCTCCAGGGCCAGCCGCCAGCCCGCCGGCAGGCTTCCCCTGCAAATGCACGGTGGGGTGCGCCTGCAAGGCGTCTCCCTGCCCCAGCGCCCAGCGGCCCGGGCGTCGGTCAGCCCGGCGGTTCCCGCCAGCGCGCCCCGCACCGCCCCCCTCACCGTCACCCCCACCGGGGCCACCACCCCGCTGGCGCCGGAGCACCCCGTGGCGCTGCGCGCCCTCGAAGCGGGTCTGCCCGTGCTGGTGACGGGCGAAACCGGTGCCGGCAAAGAGGTGGCCGCCCGAGCCCTGCACCAGGCCAGCCAGCGTGCGCAGGCGCCGTTTCTGGCCATCAACTGCGGCGCGCTCACGCCCGAGCTGATTGCGTCCGAGCTGTTCGGCCACGTGGAAGGCGCCTTCACCGGCGCCGTGCGCGGCGGCAGCATCGGCAAGTTCGAAGCGGCGCGGGGCGGCACGGTGTTCCTGGACGAGATCGGCGACATGCCCCTGCCGCTGCAGGTGGCCCTGCTGCGGGTGCTGGACCGAGGCGAGGTGTTGCCCGTGGGCGCCACGCAGCCGCGCGCAGTGGACGTGCGGGTGGTCTGCGCCACGCACCGCAACCTGCAGGCCCTGGTGGCCGAGGGGCGCTTTCGCGAAGACCTGGTCTACCGCATCAGCGGCTTCGTGCTGGCGGTGCCCCCGCTGCGCGAGCGCGACGATTTCGACGCCATCGTGGACAGCCTGTGCCACCAGATCGGCGCCGACGCATCCCGCCTGAGCGCTCCGCTGCGCGTCCAGCTGCGCCAGCACCCCTGGCCCGGCAACGTGCGCCAGTTGCGGCACGCGCTGACGCTGGCTTTCGCGGTGGCCGAACTGCTGCGCCCCCTGACGCTGGACGACTTTGGGCAGGCGTTGCCTGCGGCGGCAGCATCCCCAACAACGCCATCCCCCCCGCAACCTTCCGGCACCACAGCCGGACCGTCGATCCACGACGCCCAGCGCAAGGCCATCGCGACCGCCTTGCAACAGACCCGGGGCAACGTCACCGCGGCAGCCGCCTTGCTGGGCATGGGGCGCGCCACGCTGTACCGCCGGCTCAAGTCAGACCCGGAGTTGGCTGTCTGCGGCGATCCGCGCGGGTAGACCGGCTCCACGAACGCCCCTGGCGTCAGCATCGGCTGGGCCGCCATGCTGCCTCGAGTGACCGCAACCGAACGGGACTGTGCTGTGTGGTACCACGTCGACCATCGTCTTCCCGTCACGCACACGTAGGTTCCCGTCGTCGGAGCGGGCGTGGGTCCGGGTCTGGGTCTGGGACATGGGGGGCCCGGAGCCGCACATACACTCACGGCCGAGGAGATCCGCACCGTGAAAAACACCCAGCCCGTCGCCCTGTCGCTGTCCCCCACGTCCGCTGCCATGCCTACCACGGCCACGGGCGGGCGCACTTGCCCCAAGTGCAGCTACCGCCGGCGCACGGACGACAGCACGCCGGCTTGGCAATGCCCACGTTGCGGCATCGCCTACGACAAGGTCGCGCTGCCCACGGCCACGAGGGAACGGGCGGCGCTACGGGCCGAGGCGTCCGCGCAGGCGCAACGCAGGCAGACCCGGCCCTCGCGACTGCCCTGGCTGCTGCTGGCCGCAGCGCTGGCCGGGACAGGGTGGTGGACCTGGCAGCAGCGTGCCGCGCGCGCCGCCCAGCAGGCTGCCGCGCCCGAAGTGGCGGCACGGCAAGCCGCTGTGGCCAAAGCCGCCGACGAACTGGCCATCCAGGCAGACATCGAGCTGGCCGAGCACCACTTGCGCATGGCCAAGCCCGCCGAGGGCCTGGCGCTGCTGGAGCGGCGTGCTGCCGAGGGGCATCCCGACGCAATGATGGCGCTGGGCGTTGCCTACCGCGGCTATGGGCACGCGCCCACCGATGCGCCCAAGGCGGAGCACTGGATGCGGCTGGCCGCGCGCGAAGGCTCGCTGCTTGCCTATGTCCACCTGGGGCTGGCGCACGAAATGGGCCGGGACACGCCACGCAACATTGGAGAGGCTGCAAACCTCTACCGCGTCGCCGCGCGGCAAGGCAATGCCTACGCGCTATTTGCCCTGGGCCTGTTGTACGGCAACGGCGCGCCTGGGATGCCGGCCGAGCCGGTGGCCGGCCTCATGCTGCTGGAACTGGCCCACCAGGCATGGAACGCGGAGCCCCGCGTGCCCGTATTCGCTCCCAGCGACAGATCTCCCCATTGGGCCGAGTACAAAGCCAAGAAGCTGGCAGAAACGATGCCCGCTGCCGACGTGTTGAAGGCCCGCGACTGGGCGGCCGCGTGGAAACCGGGCCAACTGTTCCCGTTCCACTGATCCGCCTCGGGGGTGAGCTGTCAGTTGCGTCGAAACCAGAAGAAGACGCCAAGGAAGACCAGCCCCGTCAGCAACGGCAACCAGGCCCACAAGCGCTCCGTGAAGCTGGCCTTGCCAATGCCGGACCACACCTCCAGGCGCACGGAGTCGATCTGCTGGTTGTTGGAGCCCAGGAACATCAGCACCGGCTGCAGATTGCGGTCCTCTTTGAAGGACAGTGGGCCAGAAGCGCCGGTCAGCGTCACGCGATCCCCCGCCGTGTGACCGGCACTGCTGGTGCCGGTGACCGCCGCACCGCGAACGGCACCGTCTTCACTCCAACCGGCCATCCACACGCTGGCACTATCACCGCCAGCAGGCACCGAGCCGGCCACCCGCACCACCAGCCGGTACGGGTTGCCCGACGTGGGCAGCGCGAGCGGCGGACCAGCCCAGTCCACGCTGCCGCTCTCCATGAAGCTGGGCTTCTTGCCTTTGGCCTTCAGTTCCACATCATGGCGAGCAAACCGGGCCAGCGCCTCGGCCGGCAGCTCATGCACTTGCACCAGCTGCTTGCCAAAAACGGTGGGGGATTCTTTGGCGTGCAGCACCCCGGCGGGCGCAAGCAGGCCTGCAGCGCACACGAGCGCAGCGATCCAACGGGTCATCTCTCTTTTCCTCCAAGCCCCTCCGGGCGGATGGCGCAGGGCGCGCATAAATCTTGTTCACATCTTCTGTAAGCGCCTGATGCATCCAGATTGCCGAAGAAATGTAACAGGGCCGTGCGCGCAACCACCCGGTCAGTTGCCAAGCAGATCCAGCACCGGCAACCGATTCGACACCTTCATTTCGCGCAATGAGATGTTCGATCGGATGCTCAACACGCCCGGCAACTGCCGCAGGACCCTGTCCACGAACCGGCTGTAGTCGTCCAGATCCTTGGCCACGACTTTCAGCAAAAAATCCGCCTCACCGGTGATGTTGTGGCAGTCCACGACGTAGGGGCAGGCCCGGATGATTCTTTCAAAGTGGGCCGTGACCTCTTCACCATGCTGGGTGCAGACGATCTGCACGAAAGCCATGACGCCGATGCCCAGCTTTCGGCGGTTCAAGTTGGCCTGGTAGCCCTCGATGATCCCCAGCTCTTCCAGGCGCTTTTGCCGCCGCCAACACGAGGCTTCGCTCAGCGCCAGTTCCTCGGCCAGCTTGGTGTTGGCCAGCCGGCCGTCCTGTTGCAGCCTGGCCAGCATGGCGAGGTCGGTTTTGTCCAGTGCGTCCATGTTTGAAAGATTCCTTCAGCGGCCTACCGCAGGCTGCGAAGGAGTTTATCGAAATCGACCACAAGCACGCGAAAAAACGGAAGCTACCATCACGCGAAATCCATAAACTGGTGAAATCATTCAACCAGATGGATTTTTATGAAAGCAGTCCTCTACGAGACCTTTGGCGCCCCGCCCCGGCTGGCCCAGGTTCCAGACCCCACGCCCGAGCCTCATGGCGTGGTCATCAAGGTCATGGCCACGGGGGTGTGCCGCAGCGACTGGCACGGCTGGGTGGGCCACGATCCCGACATCCAGCTCCCCCACGTTCCCGGCCACGAGTTCTCGGGCGTCGTGGAAGCGGTGGGGCAGCAAGTGCAGAAGTGGAAGGTCGGCGACCGCGTCACGGTGCCGTTTGTGGCAGCGTGCGGGCATTGCCCCGAATGCCACGCCGGGCACCACCAGGTATGTGACCACCAGTTTCAGCCCGGCTTCACGCACTGGGGTTCGTTTGCCGAGTACGTGGCCATCCACCAGGCGGACATCAATCTGGTGGCCCTTCCGCCAACGCTCGATTTCGCCACGGCGGCCAGTCTCGGGTGCCGGTTTGCCACCTCGTTTCGTGCCGTGGTTGACCAGGGCAAGACCTCGGCCGGGCAGTGGGTGGCGGTGCACGGCTGCGGCGGGGTGGGCCTGTCGGCCATCATGATTGCCAACGCCGTTGGCGCCAACGTCGTGGCGATCGACATTGCGGACGACAAACTCAGCCTGGCACGCTCACTGGGCGCGGTGGCCACGGTGAACGCCACGCAGGTGGCCAACGTTGCGGAGGCCGTGCGCGAGATCACCCAGGGCGGCGCGCATGTGTCGCTGGACGCGCTGGGTCACCCCACCACCTGTTTCAATTCCATCAGCAACCTGAGGAAGCGGGGCAAACATGTTCAGGTCGGCCTCATGCTGGGCGAACACACCACGCCAGCCGTTCCCATGAGCCGGGTGATTGCCCACGAACTGGAAATCCTCGGCAGCCACGGGATGCAGGCCCACCGCTACGGCGCCATGCTGGCGATGATGGATTCGGGAAAGCTGTCTCCCGAAAAGCTCATCGGCGAAAGGATCAGCCTCGCGCAATCCATCGATGCGCTGATGAACATGGACAGCTTCGCGGTGGCCGGCGCCACCGTCGTGACCGAGTTTTAAGAGGCATCGCTTTCAAGGGACGGCGTCAAGCACGCTGCGCCCGACCCCGAATCTGCCGAAGCCATCCACGCGAGCAGGCCGCTATATGGCCTGCTCGCGCCTGCGTCAGTTGGTGATGTCAAAAGTGGCATCACTGCGGTCGGTCTGGGTCTTGATGGGATCCAGGCGCAGCACGTAGCTGTAGTGGCGGATGTGGTGCGTCGGGTGGCTGTACGCCTGGAAGGAACTGGCACCCGCATCGGCCAAGCCCGGCACCTCCTTGAACGTCGCGTCGGTCGCGAACTGCGGCGAGCCGTCATAGGGCGCCAGTTCGAAGACGAAGTTCTTGTGCCGCAAGTAGTAGCCGGGGAAGTTCACCGAGGCGAAGGACACGTAGCCCGAGTTGTTCGCCAGGCCCTTCACCATCCGGAACTTCGAATCATCCAACGGCGAGACGTTCGGATCGATGCGCACCGCGAACGAGGAATGCCGCACGTACCGGTCCGGAAAGTTGGAGGACTGGATTCGGTTGATGGGGGTGCTTCCTCCCCACTGTGCGTTCAAGCGGCTCAACTCTGCGGCGCTCAGGTTCAGGATGCCGCCGTGCCGCTTGCGACTCGAGCCCAGGTTGTACGAGCCCGACGGCACTTTCTGCCAGTTCTGCGCGCTGCCCATGTTGATCGAGGTCAGCGGCAGATAACCCTTGCCCGCAGCGTACTGGTCAACCCACATGCCCCACTTGTTCTCGTTGTTGAACTGGAAAAGGATGGGCCCTTCCACCATGCTGCCCGTCAGGCCGATCTGAGACAGATCGCCGATGGTCGTCCACCCTCCCAGCACCGACTGGCTGCCTTCGACGGTGATCTGGCCGTCGCCCGAGGCCCGCACGTACTTGTAGCCGCCGACGCTGTTGGCGACCTCAAGGATCTGCGTGTCGATGATGCCTTGCGTTCCGGGCCGGTCGATGTACATCTGCGGAGCGGTGAAGGTGCGGAAGTCGGTCGTCTTCGCGTAGTAGATGCGTGCTTTGTCGACGCCGTTGAGCGGCGAAATGGTCGCCCAGTACACGATGTAGGCGTTCGATGCCGGGTCCCAGATGGCTTCGGGCGCCCAGGCGCAACCCGCGTTCGGGATGGCGCCGGCGACGTCGACCAGGCGCGGTTCAGACCAATGCACGAGGTCCGTGGATTCCCAGATGACCAGCTTGGTGCTGGCGCGGTGCTGGGCGGCGTCCCAGCCCTTGCCGCTGGCGATGCGCAGATCGGTGGCGAGGATCCAGTACTTGGAACCATCGGGTGAGCGCACGATGGTGTGGTCACGCACGCCCTTCTCGCCCACGGTCGACATGAGGACGGGCTGGCTGTTGTTCAGGTCCGTCCAATACATGCCGTCGGTGCTGACGGACATGTAGGTTTGCTCACCTTGCGCGGATTCCCCGGTGAAATGAACCAGCAGGTAACCCGCCGACTGCGCCTGCGCGCCGCCGAAAGCAGCGGCGAGCATGGTTGCGGCAACAGCCGACCGAATCGATTTGAAAAAAGTTTTCACAAGTGATTTCCTGTCTCCGTGGAAGGCAGCCTCTTTTTGTTCGCACCTCATTGGCAGGCGGTCGTTTTGAAAGGCTTGCCCAATTCCCGCTATCGCAAGTGCAGCATCGTTTAACGGACGGACTCACGATTTGACGGGCTCGTTGCTTCTCGCTCATCTCGGCGAGTTGGCGACGGCGATGCTAAAGAGGCACCGGTATATGCGCCAATCGTTTTTTTCCGTATTGCGATAACAGATCGGGCATCCGGGAATACCCCCGCCCACTTCAACTCAGTGAGACCGGTACGGCGCCATGCTGGCGATGATGGACTCGGGAAAACTACCGAGCTTTAAGAGCCAGCTCTTTCAAGGCATGGTGTTCTGCAGGCTGCCTGGCCTGCGCCATGGGGCACAGGTCCAGGCGCACTACCCCGTGAACCACCGCATGGGCACCAGCACGATGGAGGGGAACAGCACCATCAGGAACATCATGGCAAATTGGGCCGCCATGAAGGGGAGCACGCCTCGGGTGACCTCGTCCATGCGCATCTTTCCCACCCCGGCCACCACGTTCAGCACCGTGCCCACCGGTGGCGTGATCAGGCCGATGGCGTTGTTCATGATGAACAGCACGCCGAAGTAGACTGGGTCGATGCCCGCGGCCTTGATGACCGGCATCAGCATGGGGGCCAGGATCAGGATGGTGGGCGTCATGTCCATGGCGGTACCGACGGCGATCACCAGCAGCATGATGGCCATCATCAACAGCATGGGGTGGTCCATGAAGGGACGCAGCAGCTCGATCAGTTGGCGGGGAATCTCGGCCACCGTGATCAGCCAGGCGCTGACCATGGCGGCTGCCACCAGAAACATGATCACGGCGGTGGTTTTGGCCGCGCTGACAAATACGGCCGTCAACTGGCGCCAGTGCAGTTCGCGGTAGACCAGCGTGGCCACCAGCAGCGCGTAGACCGCGGCCACGGCCGCCGCCTCCGTAGGGGTGAACACACCCATCTTGAGCCCCACGATCACGATCACCGGCAGAAACAGCGCCCAGGTGGATTCCTTGAGCGCCCGCAGCTTCTCTGCGGCAGAGGCCTTGGGGGGTGGCGTGATGCGCTCGCGCTGTGACACCCAGTACCACGCCACCGCAATGGACACACCCATCAGCAGTCCCGGCACGATGCCTGCCAGAAAGAGTTTGCTGATCGACACATTGGCCGCCACGCCAAACACCACGAAGCCAATGGACGGAGGAATGACGGGTGCGATGATGCCGGCCGACGCAATCAGCCCCCCGGCACGGGCCTTGTCGTGGCCGGTCTTCACCATCATGGGCAGCAGCAGCGCGGCCAGCGCCGCGGTGTCGGCCACGGCAGAGCCCGACAGTGCCGCGAGCATGCAGGCCGCCAGGATGGCCACAAACCCCAGGCCACCGCGCCGGTGCCCGACCAGCGTGAGCGCCAGCTTGACAATGCGCTGAGACAAACCACCCACGTTCATGATCTCGCCCGCCAGCATGAAGAAGGGCACCGCCAGCAGCGGAAACGAATCCGCGCCGTTGATGACGTTCTGCGCCAGGATCTGGGCGTCAAACAGGTCCAGGTGCCACATCAGTGCGACGCCAGACGCCAGCAGCGCGTAGGCGATGGGCACACCAATGGCCATGGCTGCCAGCAGCGAGCCGAGGAAGATGAAAACAGTCATGACATGTCTTTCCCGGGGCCGGTGGTGCGATCAAGGCGGAAATCGGGGGTAATAACCAGCTCTTCGGACCCGATGGCCTGCACCAGCTGATCGTCGGGCACCTGCCCGGACAACAGGCGCCAGAGGTCCAACAGCAGCAGCAGCCCCGACGCCACGGCAAACACCACCCCGGAGGCATAGAAGATGGCGACGGAGGCCCCGGTGACGGGTGCTTCCACATCCCAGTTGATGCGGGCCTGTGCCAGCGCACCACTGAACAGCAGCCAGGTGCAAAACAGCATCAGCCCATGGCTGGCCACCAGGCAGATGCGCCGACCGATGGGGGGCAGCTTGGTGAGCAGGATGTCGGTGCCCAGGTGGCCATGCTCCTTGACCGCGATGATCGCGCCCAGGAAAGTGATCCACACGAAGAGCCAGCGCGACAACTCCTCGCTCACGGAAATGCCGGAGTTGAAAGCGTAGCGCAGCACCACGTTGCCAAACACCAGCAGCAGCATCGCGGCCAGTGCCAGGGCAATCAGCACATGGATCCACCGGGCGCAACGGTCTATGAGGACGGTCAGCATGGGGCGTCTCCTCTTTTTTGCTTCAGAGTGCCGTGCCCTGCAGCAGCCCGCGCTGCGTCAGATTGCCGATGAAGGCGCGCAAACCAAAGCGCCAAGGCGCCGCTGTTTCGCAGTGTGTCACGCGGTTGTGCAAGCCGCCCAGCCAGGCGCTCTGGATGGTGACGACATCCCCCAGCTTGTGGGTAAAGCCGCTACCGGGCTGGTCGCGGTCTTCGATGGGCGCGAACAAGGTGCCCAGAAACAGCATGAACCCGTCGGGGTACTGATGCGCTGCCAGCGTCTGCGCCACCAGGTCCGTAGGGTCACGGCTGATGCTGGCCATGGTGTTGATGCCGCGCAGCTCATAGCCGTCCACACCCGCCACGTGCAGGTGCACGGTTTCATTGCGCACCTGGTCCATGCCAAAGCCGGCATCGAACAGGCGGATGAAGGGGCCCAGTGCGCACGATGCGTTGTTGTCCTTGGCCTTGCCCAGCAGCAGCGCGCTGCGGCCTTCGATGTCGCGCAGGTTCACGTCGTTGCCCAGCGTGGCACCCACGATGTCGCCCCGGCTGTTCACCGCCAGCACCACCTCGGGCTCGGGGTTGTTCCAGGCCGAGTCGGCGCGGATGCCGATGTCCTCGCCGCAGCCGACCGAGGCGAGCACGGGCGCCTTGGTGAACACCTCGGCGTCGGGGCCAATGCCCACCTCCAGGTACTGGGACCACAGCCCCTTTTCTTGCAGCAAGGTCTTCAGGGCCATGGCTTCTGGCGACCCGGGCCGGATGTCAGCCAGGTTCTCGCCGATCAGACCGAGCACCTGGCTGCGTAGCCCTTGCGCGCGGCCGGCATCGCCCCGTGCCTGCTCTTCAATCACGCGTTCGATCAGGCTGGCCGCAAAGGTGACGCCAGCGGCCTTCACCACCTGCAGGTCGCAAGGTGCCAACAGCCAGGGGGCTTCGGCGGTGCGCTGGCCGGGCAGGCTGTTCTGGACCAGCTCATCCACACCGCACAGGCGCCGCCCAGGGGTGTCGTGCACGGCCTGGGCGGGCTGGGCGGTGTCGAGCAGCGTGCTCATGGTCGGATAGCTTTCGCTCAGGTCAAACACCCCCTCGGGCCGCAGCGCCACCACGGCCGGGCCAGGAATGGCGCCGTGCGCCCACACGCGGCCCACCAGGGTGCCTTGCAGGCCGTCGGCAGGCAAAACCCGGGCAAGCGCTTGGGCGTGGTCGTCCGCACCGGTCAAAGTGGCCGCTGTCATGTCGTTCATACGAGTCCTTCAAGGGTTCAGGTCGCCACCCACACGCTGCTGTGTGCGGTGGGCCATTTCGCCAGGTTCAGTGGTTGTGGCGTGGGGTCTTTTCCGAGATGCGCCGGTACGCCAGCGCAAAGTCCAGCGTCGCGCCGTCGGCCAACTGCCCGGTTTTTTCGCGGTACAGGGCTTCCCAGGGGGAATGGCTTTGGGGAATGGGCGGCGCTGGCAGCTCGCGCCGGCGGCGCTCGATGTCTTCCGGCGCCACCAGCGCATCGCAGCGGCCGGTGTTCAGGTCGATGCGGATCGTGTCACCGTTCATCAGCCAGCTTAAGCCTCCGCCCACCGCGCTCTCCGGCGACGCGTTGAGAATGGACGGACTGTCTGCCGTGCCCGACTGGCGCCCGTCGCCCAGGGTGGGCAGGGTGCTGATGCCACGGCGGATCAGCGCGTCGGGCGGTTGCATGTTGACCACTTCGGCAGAGCCGGGCCAGCCAATCGGTCCCGCGCCGCGCATCACCAGAATGCAGCCTTCGTCGATGTTCAGCGCCGGGTCGTTGATGCGTGCGTGGTAGTCGTCCGCACCCTCAAACACCACGGCGCGGGCTTCGAAAACGCCCTCTTGCCCAGGGTGGCTCAGGTAGCGTGCGCGAAACGCTTCGGAGATCACCGAGGTCTTCATGATGCCGAAGTCGAACAGGTTGCCGCTGAGCACCAGAAAACCGGCCTTCTCCATCAGCGGATGGCTGAACGGGCGAATCACTTCGCGGTCGCGTGTTTCGCGGCCTTGCAGGTTCTCGCCGATGGTCTTTCCGGTCACGCTGGCGCAGTCGTTGTGCAGGCGGCCCGCCTGCTGCAACTCCCACATCAGCGCGGGCACACCACCGGCGCGAAAGAACCGCTCTCCAAGAAACTTGCCCGCGGGCTGCATGTTCAGCAGCAACGGCAGGTCGTAGGCATGTTCGGTCCAGTCTTTGGCCTCCAGCACCACGTCTGCATGGCGTGCCATGGCCATGATGTGCACCTGCGCGTTGCTGGAGCCCCCGGCCACACTGACCACCGACAGCGCATTCAGAAAGCTCTCGCGCGTCAGGATGCGCGAGGGGCGCAGGTCTTCGTAGGCCATCTCGACGATGCGGCGACCGCTCTCGTAGGCCATCTGGCCGCGCTCGCGGTAAGGCGCCGGAATGGCGGCGCAGCCGGGCAGCGACAGTCCCAGCGCCTCGGCCACGGCGTTCATGGTGGAGGCCGTGCCCATGGTGTTGCAGTGACCCGCCGAGGGCGCGCTGCTGCAGGCGCGCTGCAGGAATTCTTCCTCGTCGATCTCGCCCGCTGCGAGCTGGCGGCGGCTGCGCCAGATCACGGTGCCCGAGCCCACCAGCTCGCCATCGTGCCAGCCGTCCAGCATGGGCCCACCCGACAGCACGATGGCCGGAATGTCCACGGTGGACGCCGCCATGATCCCGGCCGGTGTGGTCTTGTCGCAACCGGTGGTCAGCACCACCGCGTCGATGGGGTAGCCGTACAGGATCTCGACCAGGCCCAGGTAGGCCAGATTGCGGTCCAGCGCCGCCGTGGGGCGGCGGCAATTCTCAAAAATGGGATGGACCGGAAACTCCATCGGAATGCCCCCCGCATCGCGGATGCCGTCGCGCACACGGCGCGCCAAATCCAGGTGGATGCGGTTGCAGGGCGACAGGTCGCTGCCCGTCTGCGCAATGCCGATGATGGGCCGGCCCGAGCGCAGTTCTTCGGGCGTGAGCCCGTGGTTCATGAACCGTTCCAGGTACAGCGCGGTCATGTCCGAGCGCGCAGGGTCGGCAAACCAATCGCGTGAACGAAAGGGGCGACGGGGTGTCTTTTGCATGGGGCTACCAGTGGCGCAGAGCGGGAAGACGGAGGCTGCCTGCGCGCGGCATCGGGCCGCGCGCGTGGCAGGTGGGTGGCGAAGGCGGCCTACTTGGCGGCGGTGCCGCGCGCCTTGGCCAGCTCGCCCATCAGCTCGCTGGTCGTCTCTTCGCCAAACTCGCGTCCGTACTTGGTCAACACAGGTTGCAGCTTGGCGCGCAGCTTGGCCTGCTCGGCAGCGGGCATCTCGGTGATCTGCATGCCCGCCTTCTTCAACTCGCTCAGGGCGGTTTCGCTGAAGGCGCGGATGGTCTTGCGCTCGAACAGCGTGGCTTCGCGCGCGGCCTCCTGCACGATCTTCTGCTCCTGGGGCGACAGGCCATCCCAGGTCTTTTTGGACATCAGCAGCACCCAGGCGCTGTACATGTGGCGCGACAGCACCAGGTGCTTCTGCACCTCAAAGAACTTGCTGGCCAGGATGGTGGCAGGCGGGTTTTCCTGCCCGTCCACGGCGGCTTGTTCCATGGCGGTGTACAGCTCGGTGAACGGCATGGGCGTGGCGTTGGTGCCCAGGGCGTTGAAGGTGTCCAGGAACAAGGGGCTCTGGATCACGCGCAGCTTCAGCCCCGCCAGGTCGTCGGCCTTGTTGATGGGACGGCGCGAGTTGGTCACATGGCGAAAGCCGTTTTCCCAGAAGCCCAGCCCGATGAGGCCCTTGTCCGGCAGCATGGCCAGCAGCTTCTGGCCAAATGGGCCGTCCAGCACGGCGTCGGCTTCCAGCTCGTTGTTGAAGGTGAGCGGCAGGTTGAGCGCGCCAAACGGTTTGATCAGCGACATCAGCGTGGAAGAGTCCGGAACGGTCATCTCCAGCGTCCCGCCGCGCAGGGCCGAGGTCATGCTCACGTCGTTGCCCAGCGTGCCGCTGGCAAACAGCTTGGCGTTCATCTTGCCGCCGCTCTTGGCCGCGAGCTTTTCGGCAAAGTGCCGCACGGCCTGGGCCTGCGGGTGGTCGTCGCTCAGGCCGATGCCGACCTTGAACGTGTGTTCCTTGATTTGTGCAGACACGGGTGCGGCCAGGGCGGCCAGCACGGTGGCGACCACGGCGAGGGTTTTGAACTTCATGCTTTTGTCTCCGATGGAATGGTTGTTTCGCGACGGGAGAGGCCGTCGGCGCCCTGCAATTCCTTGGTGGAAACGTCTTGACGCAGGCCAGAGGTTAGGGATGGCACCGGTGCGGGTCCACTGAATCTTTTGCTACGATCCATTCCAAACGCTTATGAGTCCAGACGAATTTCCGGGCAAACCCTTGTCGCTGGCACAGGCGTGTGCGCGGCTGCGGTTCCGGCATCTGCAGTTTCTGGACATTCTGGGGCGCACCCGCAACCTGCGGCTCACGGCCGAGCAGATGCATGTGACGCAGCCTGCGGCCACCAAGATCCTGATGGACATCGAAGAGATCCTGGAGGCACGCCTGTTCGACCGCCTGCCACGCGGCATGCGGCCCAACGAACTGGGGCTGTTCACCTTGCGCTATGCCAGCACCGCACTCGACGGTCAGCGCAGGTTTGTCGATGAGTTCAACGCCCTCAAGCAAGGCGGGCACGGCCATCTGACCATTGGCGCGATCACCGGCTCCGCCGCCCATCTGCTGCTGGCCTCCGTGGTGGAAGTCCAGCGCCTGCGGCCGTTGCTGGTGCTCAAGATCCTGGAGCAGAGCAGCGATCAACTCATCTTGTGGCTGGCCGAGCGCAAGATCGACCTGATGATCGGGCGTTTCACCGACGAGGAGCAGCGCAGCCAGTTTCACTACGAGCGCCTGTCTGACGAACCGCTGTGTGTGGTGGGTGGTCTGCGCCACCCCCTGCGCGGCGCGACGGACCTGACGCTGACCGAACTCGCCCACTGGCCCTGGATTCTGTACCCGCCCTCCACCGCGGTGCGCAAAGTGTCGGACGACCTTTTTGGCGGTGCCGGGCTGGCGCTCACCGCAGGGGTGGTGGAAACGCCCTCCTTCCTGTTTGCGCTGGAGCTGATGAACACCACCAACATGATGTCCCTGCAACCCGCCGCCCTGGTCGAAAAATACGTGAACAGAGGCCTGCTGGCACGCATCCCGGTGAGCTGGCCGGACCGCATGCCCGACTACGGCCTCATCTCGCGGCTGGGAGAGCCACTCACGCCGTCCGCACAGGCGTTCATCACGGTGCTGCGCGAGACGGCGAACCTGGCACCTGACGTGGTGTGATGAGAACGCCAACGGACGGGTGCGTCAGCGCCCCCATTGCATAAACTGGTAAGGCCAGTACAGTGGAGCATAAATTGGCCTGACCACATGGGCCACCCCACCCTGGGCCTCGCCTTGCCGTCGCATAAACTGCAGCCCACGCGGAGAACCCATGCTGGACCCACTCAAACAGGTTGACAACCGTCGGCTGTACCAACAAATTGCCGACCAGATACGCGCCTACATCGACAAGGGCAATTACACCGCCGGCATGCGCCTGCCACCCGAGCGAGACCTGGCCCAGCAACTGGGTGTATCGCGCCCCTCGGTGCGCGAAGCCCTGATTGCGCTGGAGATCGAGGGCAGCGTGGAAGTGCGCATGGGCGCTGGCGTGTATGCGTGCAACCAGGCCCAGCGCAAGCCGCAGGCCCTGGCCACCATGGGCGAAAGCCCTATCGAACTGATGCAGGCCCGCGCAGCCATAGAAGGCACGGTGGTGATGATGGCCTGTGGCAAGGCCACGCCGGAGGCACTGCAGGCGTTGCGCCAGATTCTGGACGACATGCTGGCCGCCATCGCGCAAAACCGTTCTCCACTGCCGTTCGACCGCCAGTTCCACCAGGCTCTGGCCGCGATGACCGGCAATGCCGTGCTGGAGCGCCTGGTGGGCGAGTTGTTCGACGAGCGCCACAGCCCGATTGCCGCACGGCTCAGCGCCCATTCCGAATCGGGCCAGACCTGGGCCGCCGCACTGCAAGAACACGAAGCCATCCTGCGGGCCCTGGAAAACCGCGACGTACTGGCCGCGCAAACCGCCCTGCGCATGCACCTGCTGGCCTCGGAACAGCGCTGGGTCGAAAACAACCGCCGCGAATGGTCTTGACCCCCTGAACGCCAACCGCCGCACCACGGCTCGCGTGGTCAGGCCTGTGCACTTGCACAGGTTTTTTTTGCGCCATTTTTACCCGTTACCAACCAAGATGCCGGGTAAATACCGATACATCCACCCACATTGGTAAGGCCAAATTACCCGATCGCGTCAGGCAGCCTTACCAATTTGCCGTGGCGCAAACCTCCGCTGTTTCGGTGCTTTTGACTGCCCTACAGGAGTTTGCATTGCCGCCATCCGCGCCCGATCCCGTCCATGCCGAGGCGCCCAGCCCAGCCGCTACCGCTGCCGTGCTGTTGCGCTTGGAGGGCATCACCAAACGCTTCCCCGGGGTGCTGGCACTGGACGGTGTGAGCCTGGAAGTGCGGCGCGGCGAAGTGCATGCGGTGTGCGGCGAGAACGGTGCGGGCAAATCCACGCTGATGAAGGTCATCAGCGGCCAGTACCAGCCCGACGCGGGCGCCCTGCACTACCGGGGCGAGGCCTGCCAGTTCCGCTCCACCACCGACTCCGAGGCGGTGGGCATTGCCATCATCCACCAGGAACTGAACCTGGTGCCCCACCTGTCGGTGGCTGAAAACATCTTCCTGGCCCGCGAGCCGCGCAAAGGCTGGCTGATCGACCGCGCGGCGCTGCGGCGCAACGCCCAGCACTGCCTGGACCGGCTGGGCCTGCACATTGCACCGGATGCGCTGGTCAAAACCCTGTCGGTGGCGCAGCAGCAGATGGTGGAGATCGCCAAAGCGCTGTCGCTCAACGCGCAGGTGCTGATCATGGACGAGCCCACCTCGTCGCTGACCGAGTCGGAGACGGAAAAACTGTTTGCCATCATCCACGAGCTCAAGCGCGCGGGCGTGGGCATCGTCTACATCTCGCACCGGCTCGACGAGTTGGCGCAGATCGTGGACCGCGTGACCGTGCTGCGCGACGGCCGCTACGTGAGCACCGACCGCTTTGCCGACACCAGCGTGGAGCAGATCGTGGCCAAGATGGTGGGGCGCTCGCTGGACGATGTGTTCCCCAAACGCAGCTCGGTGCCCACAGCGGACATTCTGCTGCGCGTGCAGGGCCTGACGCGCCAGGGCGTGTTCCACGACGTGAACTTCGAGCTGCGGCGTGGTGAGATTCTGGGTTTTGCGGGCCTCATGGGCGCGGGCCGCACCGAGGTGGCGCGCGCGATTTTTGGCGCCGACCCGATCGACGCGGGTCGGGTGATGCTGGGCAAACAACGGCTGGCCATCCGTTCCCCACGCGACGCGGTGCGCCAAGGCCTGGCCTATCTGTCGGAAGACCGCAAGCACGATGGTCTGGCGCTGAAGATGACGGTGGCGCAGAACATCACGCTGGCCAACATGGAGGCGGTGTCCAACCTGGCGGGCATGATCCGCTTTGACCAGGAGCAGGCCGCCGCCGCGCGCTACATCAAGGCCCTGGACATACGCACCCCCAGCAACAGCCAGATCGTGCGTCTGCTCTCCGGCGGCAACCAGCAGAAGCTGGTGATCAGCAAGTGGCTGTTCCGCGAATCACGGGTGCTGTTCTTCGACGAACCCACGCGCGGCATCGACGTGGGCGCCAAGTACGCCATTTACCAGTTGCTGGACGAGCTTGCCGGTCAGGGCATCGGCGTGGTGATGATCAGCTCGGAGCTGCCCGAAATCATGGGCATGACCGACCGCGTGGTGGTGTTCCACGAAGGGCGACTGGTCACCGTGCTGAAC
This sequence comes from Hydrogenophaga taeniospiralis, assembly GCF_020510445.1. NCBI lineage: Bacteria > Pseudomonadati > Pseudomonadota > Betaproteobacteria > Burkholderiales > Comamonadaceae > Hydrogenophaga > Hydrogenophaga taeniospiralis. The sequence continues at coordinate 3,215,499 of NZ_JAHBAG010000001.1, read as the reverse complement.
ACCCGTGAGACCAGCCAGGAGGAAGTCATGCACTTCGCCTCGGGCCGCAGCATCCCCTGCCCCGTCTGAAACGCCCCCGGACCACCCCATGACCGAACGACAGAAAGACCTGCTCCAGAAATTCGCCGCGCTCGCCAGCCTGTTGGGCCTGATCGTGATCTTTTCCTTCACGAGCGACGCCTTCTTCACGGTGGGCAACGGCATGACCGTGGCCCTGCAGGTGACCTCCATCGCCTACCTGGGCATTGCCGCCACCTGCGTGATCATCACCGGTGGCATCGACCTCTCGGTGGGCGCCATCCTGGCGCTGGCGGGCGTAGTGGCCGCCCTGGCCGTCAAGGCCGGTGCGCCCGTGCCACTGGCCATGCTGGCCGGACTGCTGGTGGGCGCCTTGTGTGGCCTGATCAACGGCCTGTGCGTGACCGTGCTCAAGCTGCCGCCCTTCATTGCCACGCTGGGCATGATGCTGGTCGCGCGCGGGGTGGCCCTGCAGATCACCGATGCCAAGGCCATTGGCGGCCTGGGCGACAGCTTTGCCGAACTGGGCAACGGTTCGCTGTGGCGCGTGGTGAACATCGGCGCCGACGGTTTTCCCGACGTGGTGTTTGTCGGTATTCCCTACCCCGTGCTGCTGATGGTGGTGCTGGCGGTGGCGGTGTCCATTTTGCTCAACCGCGCCACGCTGGGCCGACACCTGTATGCCGTGGGCTCCAACATGGAAGCCGCCCGCCTCTCGGGCGTGAACGTGCAGCGCGTGACGCTGTTCGCCTATGTGTTGTCCGGCCTGCTGGCGGGCCTGACCGGCTGCGTGCTGATGTCGCGCCTGGTCACCGCCCAGCCCAGCGAAGGGCTGATGTACGAACTCGACGCGATTGCGGCCGCCGTGATTGGCGGCACCTCGCTCACCGGGGGCGTCGGCACGATCTCGGGCACCGTGATCGGCGCCTTCGTGATCGGCATCCTGCGCAACGGTTTGAACATGGCCGGCGTCTCGGCCTTCACGCAACAGATCCTGATTGGCCTGGTCATCCTGCTCACGGTGTGGATCGACCAGATGCGCCATCGCAAGTGATCCCTACCGGCAGGGCTTACCGGGACGACATCCACAAAGAGGAATGACATGAGACAACTGCTGAGCACCCTGATTGCGTCCACCCTGGTGGCCGCGTCGTCTCTGGCCATGGCGGCCGACAAGGAGATCGCCGTGATCGTGAAAACGACCAACTCCGACTTCTGGCAAAACGTGAAGAAGGGCTCGAACGATGCCGCGAGCAAAGCGAAAGGCTACACCGCGACCTTCCAGGGCGCGGCCTCCGACACCGATCTGGCCGGCCAGGTCGCCCTGGTGGAAAACGCCGTAAACAGAAAAGTGGCCGGCATCGTGCTGGCCCCTTCCGACCCGGATGCGCTGATCCCCGCCATGAAAAAAGCCTGGGAAGCCAAGATCCCCGTCGTGCTGATCGACTCCGCCGCCTCCGACGCCGGCAAGGCCTACTACCAGTCGTTCCTGGCCACGGACAACAAGGCCGCTGGCGAGATGTCGGCCAAGACCCTGATCGACAAGATTGGCACCACCGGCAAGATCGCCATCATGTCCTACACCGCAGGCTCGGGTTCGGAAATCGGCCGCGTGGGCGGCTTCACCGACTACATCAAGAAGCACTCCAAGCTGCAGATCGTCGGCCCCTTCTATTCCAACTCGCAGATGGGCACGGCGTTGAACCAGACCACCGACGTGCTGGCCGCCCATCCCGATCTGAAGGGCATCTTCGGCGCCAACGAACCCACCGCCATCGGCATGGGCCGTGCCCTGGCCCAGGCTGGCAAGGCCGGCAAAGTGGTGGCCGTCGGTTTTGACGGCAACGCCGACCTGCAGGGCTTTGTGAAGGACGGCACCATCGAAGCCATTGCCGTGCAAAGCGCGTACGAGATGGGCAACCTGGGCGTGAAGACCGTGATGGAACTGGTGGAAGGCAAGAAGGTTCCCGCCTTCCGCGACACCGGTGTGTTGATGGTGAACAAGAAAAACATCGACAGCCCCGCCGCCAAGAACGTCCTCTACTGACGCGCGCCCACCTCTTCTCCTGAAGCACACCTCCGGCGCCGCGCGCCGGGGGATGGCGTCTCCTGGCCTGATCGACTTGAACCCAAAGGACACGTATGCTGACCGTGATCTGCGAAAGCCCCGGCGTGCTGCGCGCCCAGGAGAACCCCCGCCCGACCCGCCAGGGCCATGAGGTGCTGCTGCGCGTGCGGCGTGTGGGTGTGTGCGGCACGGACCTGCACATCTTCACCGGCAACCAGCCCTACCTGGCCTACCCGCGCGTCATGGGCCACGAGATCTCGGGCACCGTGGCAGAGGCGCCCGAGGGCAGCGAACTGGCCACGGGTGACGAGGTGTTTGTCATGCCCTACCTCTCTTGTGGCGAGTGCATGGCCTGCCGGCAGGGCAAGACCAATTGCTGCGTCAACATCCAGGTGCTGGGTGTGCACCGGGACGGCGCCTTCACCGAGTACCTCAACGTACCCGCGCCGTTTGTGCGCAAGGCCGAGGGCGTGTCGCTGGACCAGGCCGCCATGGTGGAATTTCTGGCCATTGGTGCCCACGCGGTGCGCCGCGCCGAAGTGCTACCCGGCCAGCGCGTGCTGGTGGCAGGTACCGGCCCGATTGGCATGGCAGCCCTGCTGTTTGCGCGCCTGCGCGGCGGCCAGGTGACGGCGCTGGACACCCGGCCCGAGCGGGTGGCGTTTTGCCAGCAGCACCTGGGTGCCCACGCCGGCGTGCTGATTGGACCGAACGATCTGGAGGAACTGCGCGCGCTGACAGGCGGCGACTTCTACGACGTGGTGTTTGACGCCACCGGCAACGTGCGCGCCATGGAACGCGGCTTCCAGTTCATCGCGCACGGCGGCAAGTACGTCCTGGTGTCTGTGGTGCGGGACAACATCACGTTCTCAGACCCCGAGTTTCACAAACGCGAGGCCACGCTGCTGGGCAGCCGCAATGCCACCATGGAAGATTTTGAGACCGTGTTGAGCGCCATGCGCGCCGGCCAGGTACCGACCGCGGCCCTCAACACCCACCGCATGCCACTGGCCGACGTACCCACGGCGTTTGCCACGCTGATGGACCCGGCGCAGGGGGTGGTCAAGGCGCTGATCGAATGCTGACCGGGGCCCAGAGGCAAGAGGGCGGCATCTCTAGCCAAAGCGGCGCACGGCGGTGGTCAGTTGCTTCACCAGCCCCGGCATCTGCTCCACCGGCACCTGCGCATAACCCAGCAAGAAACCACGCCAGGGCTGCACGCGCTGGCCCATGGCCTGCTCGCTGAGCGCCGGGGCCACGATGCCCTGGGCCTGCAGCGCGCGGCTCATGGCGGCATCGTCCGCACGCGGGTTGCGCAGGCGCAGCGCCAGGTGCATGCCGGCGGAGCCGCCGTACACATCGGCCACATCGCCCAGCTGTTGCCCCAGCGCTGTCACCAGGGCATCACGACGCTGGCGGTACAGCCGGCGCATGCGCCGCAGGTGCAGGCTGAACTGCCCGCTGTGCATGAACTCGGCCAGCGCCAACTGGTCAGCTGCGCGTCCACGTGGCGTGGTGCGCGCCAGCATGGCGCTGAGCGGCGTCACCAGCGCCGCGGGCACCACCACAAAGCCCATGCGCAGCGCGGGGAACATGGTCTTGCTGAAAGTGCCTAGGTAAAGCACGGGCGCATCGGGCGCTAGACCCTGCATGCAGGAGAGCGGTGGCCCGTCGTGGCGGAACTCGCTGTCGTAGTCGTCTTCAATGATGAGCGCGGCTGCACTGCGCGCCTGCGCAATGAGGTTCATGCGCCGCTCCAGGCTCAGCACGCTGCCCGTGGGGTACTGGTTTGAGGGCGTGACGTAGATCAGCTTGGGTGGGTGGCGCTGCCAGTCGGCCGCGGTGGGTGCGATGCCTTCGCTGTCCACCACCACGCCCATGGGTTTGAGCTGCGCGGCCTTGAAGGCGGCCAGCGCGCCCTGGTAGCCCGGGCTTTCGATCCACACCTTGTCGCCCGCATCGGCAAAGGCGCGGGCGCACAGGTCCAGGCTGCTCTGTGTGCCGTCGGTGATGATGACCTGGCTGGCGTCCAGCAGCGCACCGCGTGCCACCCGCAGGTGGCTGGCAATCGCCTCGCGCAGCGCCAGTTCGCCGGTCGGCTCGGCGTAGTTGAGCTGTGCGGTGCGCAGGCCGCGCCAGGCGCGGTCCAGCAAGCGGCGCCACAGCGTGACCGGAAACTCTTTGAGCGCGGGCACACCGGGGGCAAAGGCGGCTGGGCTCTCGGGCGCGTCGCGGGTGGGCACGGTCAGGGCGCGTTTGGACAGGCCCACGCGCAGTGGCGCGGTGGTGTGCGCCAGAGGCACGGCGGCCAGTGCGGCGGCCTGCGCCACCACGGTGCCACGCCGGTCGGGCAGCACAAAGCCTTCGGTGGCGAGCTGGTCGTAGGCGTAGAGCACGGTGTTGCGCGACACCCCCAGCTCTTGCGCCAGCGTGCGCGTGGCGGGCAGGCGCACACCGCTGCCCAACGTACCCGCGCGGATGGCGCTGCGCAGGCATTCGTGCAACTGGCGCTGACGCGACCAGCGCGCGTGGGCCGGGGTGGCGGTGTAGCGGGAGAACAGCAGTTGGTAGTCCACAGCGGGCTTTGGTTCGTGGCACCAAAAAATAGTGCAAGCCTGGATCTTAATTTGGAACCACAAGCACTCTACAGTGCAGCCCTTCCTTCATTTGCGCTGCCATGACCACTCCCGCCTCCAAGCCCACCGTCCCCTCCGACCGCACCCGCGTGCGCCGCATTGCCGAAAACGCGCACTACGACGCCCCCACGCTGCACGCCATTCTGGACACGGCCTATGTGTGCCACGTGGCCTTTGCCGACGAGAAAGGCACACACTGCATTCCCACCGCCTGCTGGCGCGAGGACGACCACCTCTACATCCATGGCTCCAACGGCGGGCGCCTCATCAAGCTGCTGGCCAAAGGCACGCAGGCTTGTGTGACGGTGACGCACATCGACGGCCTGGTGCTGGCGCGTTCGGCGTTCAACCATTCGATGAACTACCGCTCGGCCATGGTCTATGGCTCGTTTGAAAAGGTGGACGACAAGCGCACCGCCCTCGACACCTTCATGCGCCACCTGGCCCCGGGCCGCGAGCACGATGCCCGCCGCGGCAACGACAAGGAGTTTGCCGCCACCACGGTGATGCGCATCAGCCTGGCCGAGGCCGCCTGCAAGGTGCGCACCGGCGGCCCCAACGACGATGCCGAAGACATGGGTGTGGCGGCCTGGGCCGGCGTGCTGCCGCTGGTGCAGCAGCGCGGGGCACCCGTGGCCGACCCGCTGTGCACGGTGCCCGCACCGGACTATGTGCGGGGCTGGGGTGTATAAGCGGTGCAACCAGGTTGGGGGCTTTTGACAAAAAGCCCCGGACAGTTTCCCGCCCGAGGCTTCTGTTTTCTGAGCGCTGAGGCCGCTTACTTCTTCTGCGGCGGCAGGTCCGTACAAGACCCGTGCGCCACCTCCGCCGCCATGCCGATGCTCTCGCCCAGCGTGGGGTGCGGGTGGATGGTCTTGCCGATGTCCACCGCGTCAGCGCCCATCTCGATGGCCAGCGCGATCTCGCCGATCATGTCGCCCGCGTGCGTGCCGACCATGCCGCCGCCCAGGATCTTGCCGTGGCCGTGGGCTTCGGGGCTGTCGTCAAACAGCAGCTTGGTCACGCCTTCGTCGCGGCCGTTGGCAATGGCACGGCCTGAAGCGGTCCAGGGGAACAGGCCCTTCTTGACCTTGATGCCCTGCGCCTTGGCCTGGTCTTCAGTGAGGCCCACCCAGGCCACCTCGGGGTCGGTGTAGGCCACGCTGGGAATCACACGGGCGTTGAAGGCGGCCGCGGCCAGCTCCTTGTTGCCCTGCAGTTCACCGGCAATGACCTCAGCCGCCACGTGCGCCTCGTGCACCGCCTTGTGCGCCAGCATGGGCTGGCCCACGATGTCGCCGATGGCGAAGATGTGCGGCACGTTGGTGCGCATCTGGATGTCGACGTTGATGAAGCCGCGGTCCGTCACCGCCACGCCGGCCTTGTCGGCGGCGATTTTCTTGCCGTTGGGCGTGCGCCCCACGGCCTGCAGCACCAGGTCGTAGACCTGCGGCGCAGGGGCGGTGCCGCCCTCTTCCGCCGCAGCGAACGTCACCTCGATGCCTTCGGGCGTGGCCTTGGCCCCCACCGTCTTGGTCTTGAGCATGATGTTGTCGAAGCGCTTGGCGTTCATCTTCTGCCAGATCTTGACGAGGTCGCGGTCGGCGCCCTGCATGAGGCCGTCGAGCATTTCCACCACGTCCAGGCGCGCGCCCAGCGTGCTGTACACCGTGCCCATTTCCAGGCCGATGATGCCGCCGCCCAGGATCAGCATGCGTTTGGGCACTTCCTTCAAGGCCAGCGCGCCGGTGCTGTCCACCACGCGTGGGTCGTTGGGCATGAAGGGCAGGCGCACCGCCTGCGAGCCAGCGGCGATAACGCACTTCTTGAAGGCCACGACCTTCTTGCTGCCGGTCTTCTCCTGCCCGGTGCCTGTCGTCTCTTCCACTTCGACGTGGTTGGGGCCGACGAAGGCGCCATAGCCGCGCACGGTGGTGACCTTGCGCATCTTGGCCATCGCGGTCAGGCCGCCGGTGAGCTTGCCGAGGACCTTTTCCTTGTGGGCGCGCAGCTTGTCAATATTGACCGAGGGCGTGCCAAAGTCCACGCCCAGATCGGCCATGTGGCTCACCTCGTCCATCACGGCGGCCACGTGCAGCAGCGCCTTCGACGGGATGCAGCCCACGTTCAGGCACACGCCACCCAGCTGGGCGTAACGTTCGACCAGCACGACCTTTAGGCCAAGGTCGGCGGCGCGGAAGGCAGCCGAGTAGCCACCGGGGCCGGCGCCGAGCACGAGTACGTCGCACTCGAGGTCGGCGCTGCCAGCGAAGCTGGCGGCGGCCGCAACCGGCGCGACAGCAGGGGCAGAAGCAGGTGCCGACGCAGCAGCTGCGGGCGCTGCGACTGGTGCGACTGGAGCGCTGGCAGCGCCCTCACCTTCCAGCACCAGCACCACCGAGCCTTGTTTGACCTTGTCGCCCAGCGCGACCTTGAGCTCTTTCACCACGCCGGCGTGCGACGAGGGAATCTCCATCGAGGCCTTGTCGGACTCCACGGTGATCAGGCTTTGTTCGGCCTTGACGGTGTCGCCGGGTTTGACCAGCAACTCGATCACGGCCACTTCGTCGAAGTCGCCAATGTCGGGAACCTGAATATCGATCAGTGCCATATGTTTCCTTGTTCAGTTGGGGTCAGAGCACCGCTGCGCGGTGGTCTGACCCGCAAGGCATTAGAGAAGCACCCGACGGAAGTCGCCGAGGATCTGGCCGAGGTAGGCGTTGAAGCGGGCCGCAGCGGCGCCGTCGATCACGCGGTGGTCCCAGGTCAGCGACAGCGGCAGCATCAGGCGCGGCTGGAAGGCCTTGCCGTCCCACACCGGTTCCATCTGGCTCTTGCAGACGCCGAGGATGGCGACCTCGGGCGCGTTGATAATGGGCGTGAAGTACCGGCCACCGATGCCACCCAGGCTGGAGATGGTGAAGGTGGCGCCACTCATTTCGGCCGGGCTCAGTTTGCCGTCGCGCGCCTTCTTGGCCAGCTCGCCCATTTCCTGGCTGATCTGCAGCACGCCTTTTTTGTCGGCGTCCTTGATCACCGGGACCATCAGGCCGTTGGGCGTGTCGGCCGCGAAACCGATGTGCCAATACTGCTTGTAGACCAGCGCGTCGCCGTCGATCGAGCTGTTGAACTCGGGGAATTTCTTGAGCGCAGCAACCGATGCCTTGATCAGGAAAGCGAGCATGGTCACCTTGACGCCGCTTTTTTCGTTCTCCTTGTTGGTGGACATCCGGAAGGCTTCGAGGTCGGTGATGTCGGCATCGTCGTGGTTGGTGACGGCCGGAATCATGATCGCGTTGCGCAGCAGGTTGGCGCCGCTGATTTTCTTGATGCGGCCCATCTCCTTGCGCTCGATCGGGCCGAACTTGGCGAAGTCCACCTTGGGCCAGGGGATCAGGCCCAGCTCGGAACCGCCACCGCCGGTGGACACCGGGGCCTTGGCGGCCTGTGCTTTGGTCAGCACCGCGCCGGCCATGACGGACTTGGTGAAACCCTGCACGTCGTCCAGTGTGATGCGACCCTTGGGGCCTTTGCCCTGCACCTCTTCCAGCGGCACACCGAGTTCGCGGGCGAACTTGCGCACCGAGGGCGAGGCGTGCGGCAAGCCCAGTGGCGCTGCCGTCGGGTTGTGAGCGGGTGCTGCGGCCACGCTGGCAGCAGCAGTGGGTGCGGCCACTACAGCTGCCGGAGCCGGTGCCGGTGCGGGTGTGGCAGCGGCAACAGGTGCCGGAGCCGCTGCGCCCGCGGCGCCCTCCAGGATCGCCAGCAGGTCGCCAATGTTGACCTTGTCGCCGACCTTGACCTTGAGCTCCTTGAGCACGCCCGCGGCGGACGACGGGATCTCCATCGAAGCCTTGTCGGACTCGACCGTGATCAGGCTCTGCTCGACTTTGATGGCATCGCCGGGCTTGACGAACACCTCGATGACGGCGACGTCCTTGAAGTCGCCGATGTCGGGCACGCGCACTTCCACCAGGCCGGAAGCCGTGGGTGCAGCCACAGGCGCCGCAACGGCAGCGGCCGGCGCTGCGGCAGGAGCCGCCGCCGGAGCGGGGGCCGCAACAGCTGGCGCAGCGGCGGGCGCTGGGGCAGCGGCGTCGCCAGCGGCTTCCAGCACCAGCACCACCGAGCCTTCTTTCACCTTGTCGCCCAGGGCGACGCGCAGTTCCTTCACCACGCCAGCGGTGCTGGAGGGGATTTCCATCGAGGCCTTGTCGGACTCGACCGTGATCAGCGACTGTTCGGCCTTGACCGTGTCGCCGGGTTTGACCAGCAGTTCAATGACCGCCACCTCGTCGAAGTCGCCGATGTCCGGGACCTTCACTTCTACCAGTGCCATATTTGTCTCGCTTATGTGGGTGGGAGACACCTTGTAGCTACGACATCACATCGCTTCGCGATATGAGTCTTCGCTGAAAAGTGCATCCCGTTTTCCGCTTACGCGTAAAGGGGATTCACTTTTTCGGTCTTGATGCCGTACTTGGCAATGGCTTCAGCCACCTTGGCCATCGGGATGGCGCCCTCATCGGCCAGCGAGCGCAGTGCGGCGATGGCGATGTAGTGGCGGTTGATCTCGAAGTGCTCACGCAGCTTGCTGCGGAAGTCGCTGCGGCCAAAACCGTCGGTGCCCAGCACCTTGTACGAACGGCCTTTGGGCACGAACGGCCGAATCTGCTCGGCGTAGTTTTTCATGTAGTCGGTGGACGCGACCACGGGGCCGGCGTGCTTGTCCAGCTGCTGCGTCACGAAGGGCACGCGCTGCGGCTCGGTCGGGTGCAGCAGGTTCCAGCGCTCGGCGTCCTGGCCGTCGCGGGTCAGTTCGTTGAAACTCGGGCAGCTCCACACGTTGGCGGCCACACCCCAGTCCTTCTCCAGCAGTTCCTGAGCGGCGATCGACTCGCGCAGGATGGTCCCCGAACCCAGCAACTGCACCTGCGGCGTCTTGGCCGTGATCTTGCCTGCGGCCGGCTTGCACAGGTACATGCCCTTGATGATCTGGTCTTCGGTGCCGGCGGTCAGGCCCGGCATGGCGTAGTTTTCGTTCAGCAGGGTCAGGTAATAGAAGACGTTGTCCTGCTTTTCCACCATGCGCTTCAAGCCATGGTGCAGGATCACGCCGACTTCATGCGCGAAGGTCGGGTCGTAGCTGATGCAGTTCGGGATGGTACCGGCCAGGATGTGGCTGTGGCCGTCCTCGTGCTGCAGGCCTTCACCGTTGAGCGTGGTGCGGCCGGACGTGCCGCCGAGCAGGAAGCCGCGCGCCTGCATGTCGCCCGCTGCCCAGGCCAGGTCGCCGATGCGCTGGAAGCCGAACATGGAGTAGTACACATAGAACGGCACCATGATGCGGTTGCTGGTGCTGTAGCTCGTGGCCGCCGCGATCCAGCTGCTCATGCCGCCGGCTTCGTTGATGCCTTCCTGCAGGATCTGGCCGGCCTTGTCTTCCTTGTAGTACATGACCTGGTCTTTGTCGACCGGGGTGTACTGCTGGCCTGCGGGGTTGTAGATGCCGATCTGGCGGAACAGGCCTTCCATGCCGAAGGTACGGGCCTCGTCCACCAGGATGGGCACCACGCGCGGGCCCAGGGCCTGGTCGCGCAACAACTGGGTCAGGAAGCGCACGTAGGCCTGCGTGGTGCTGATCTCACGGCCTTCCGCGGTGGGTTCCATCACGGCCTTGAAGGTCTCGATGGAAGGCACGGTGAAGCTCTCGTCGGCCTTGGTGCGGCGCTTGGGCAGATAGCCGCCCAGGGCCTTGCGGCGCTCGTGCAGGTACTTCATCTCCGGCGTGTCGTCGGCCGGCTTGTAGAACGGGATCTTGGAGAGTTCGCTGTCGGGGATCGGCAGGTTGAAGCGGTCGCGGAAGATCTTGATGTCTTCATCGGTGAGCTTCTTGGTCTGGTGCACCGTGTTCTTGCCCTCACCCGACTTGCCCATGCCAAAACCCTTGACGGTCTTGATCAGCAGCACGGTGGGCTGGCCCTTGTGGTTGACGGCCTTGTGGTACGCGGCGTACACCTTCTGCGGGTCGTGGCCGCCGCGCTTCAGGTTCCAGATGTCGTCGTCGCTCAGGTGCGCCACCATTTCCAGCGTCCTGGGATCGCGGCCGAAGAAGTGCTTGCGCACGTAGGCGCCGTCGTTGGCCTTGAACGACTGGTAGTCGCCGTCGACCGTGTCCATCATGATCTTGCGCAGGGCGCCTTCCTTGTCGCGCGCCAGCAGCGGGTCCCAGTTGGAGCCCCAGAGCAGTTTGATCACGTTCCAGCCCGAGCCGCGGAACTCGCCTTCGAGCTCCTGGATGATCTTGCCGTTGCCACGCACCGGGCCGTCCAGGCGCTGCAGGTTGCAGTTCACCACGAAGATCAGGTTGTCGAGGTTTTCGCGCGCAGCCAGGCTGATGGCGCCCAGCGACTCAACCTCGTCCATCTCACCGTCGCCGCAGAACACCCAGACCTTGCGGTTCTCGGTGTTGGCGATGCCGCGGGCGTGCAGGTACTTCAGGAAACGCGCCTGGTAGATCGCCATCAGCGGGCCCAGGCCCATGGACACCGTGGGGAACTGCCAGAACTCGGGCATCAGCTTGGGGTGCGGGTAGCTGGAGAGCCCCTTGCCGTCCACCTCCTGGCGGAAGTGCAGCAGCTGTTCTTCGGTCAGCCGGCCTTCCAGGTAAGCGCGGGCGTACACGCCGGGCGACACGTGGCCCTGGATGTAGAGGCAGTCGCCGCCGTGGTTTTCGCTCTCGGCGTGCCAGAAGTGGTTGAAGCCAGCGCCGAACATGTGGGCCAGCGAGGCGAAAGAACCGATGTGGCCGCCCAGATCACCACCGTCTTCGGGGTTGTGGCGGTTGGCCTTGACCACCATCGCCATCGCGTTCCAGCGCATGTAGGCACGCAGGCGCTCTTCGATCTCGATGTTGCCGGGGCAGCGCGCTTCTTCGTTGGCTTCAATGGTGTTCACGTAGCCGGTGTTGGCCGAGAACGGCAGGTCGATGCTGTGCTGGCGGGCTTCCTCCAGCAGCTGTTCCAGCAGGAAGTGCGCACGCTCCGGGCCCTCCCGCTCGATCACGGCGGCCAGCGCCTCCATCCATTCACGGGTTTCCTGGCTGTCCGCATCGGCGGCAACACGGGCATTGGGAGCGTCGGACGCTGACATGTATGTCTCCTGTTGGTTTGAAATCGAGCTTAAGGCGGGCATTCCGCAGTGTCACGGATTTTTCCACAGAAGCTTTTTAATTTCAATATGTGCTTTCGTTTCTTGCAATGTGAAATATTAGTTGTTTCCATGCCAACGGTTTTTCCGCCGTCCCTGATCGACGCTTGGCATCCGGTTCACGCCGGCAACGGCATGCTCTCACGTAGACTCAAAGACCCATGATTCCCCTGCCCAGCCATCCCCCCAGCCCCCCGCCCCGGACACCCAGCACCAACTGGTGGAAGCGCTGGTGGCGGCGCCTGCCGCCTTCACGGCAGGACCGCTTCGCCACACTTGCGCCCCTGCTGGCGGTGTTGTTATTCCTCTCGGCGATCGCGGTGGCCATCACCTACCTGCGCTACGAGGAGTTGGAGCGCGAGCAGGAGGCGGTCACACGCGATGTGGAATACGCGCAGCAGCGCCTTCGCCTGCGCCTGCTGGAGCGCCAGGAACAGCTGATGCGTCTGGCGCGCGAAGTGGACAACAAGGAGATCTCCACCGAAGAGTTCGTGTTCCAGGTCGAGTCCCTGATCAGCCAGTTCCCCGAACTGCTGGCGATCAGCTGGGTCGATACCCGCCGCAACGTGGTGGCGGGCTATGCGTCGCCCAGTGCACCGCCGTCGCTGATCCGCCCGACCGGCAGCACACTCGCGCCCAACGAGACCGATGGCTCCTTCGATCTGGCGCGCGACCTGCGTCAGCCCATCTACTCCCGGCCTTTGGGGGAAGACCCACGCACGGCCACCCTGATGCTGCAGGTGCCCCTGAGCGAACAGGGGCGTTTTGCCGGCACGGTCATGGGCGAATACTCCATCGACGGCCTGATGCGTTTCGGCATGCCGCCCGAGATCATGGCGCGCTACGCGGTGGCGCTGCTGGACGACCGCGGGCGGGTGCTCGCCGGCAGCCTGCAGGCCCCCAACACCGTGCTGCGCCTGCTGCCCTGGTCCAACCAGGCGCTGGAACACGAGGCGCCCGTCTCGCCCGTGGGCAACGGGCTGATCCTCAAGGCGCAGGGTTACCGGACCTCGCAGGACATCGTGGGCAGCGGCTTCTTCTGGGTCATCGGGGCCCTGAGCGCGCTCACCGTGTGGATGCTGCTGGGCACGTGGCGCCACACGCGCCGGCGCGTGCAGGCGCAGCAGGCATTGGTGGCCGAGACCAACTTCCGGCGCGCGATGGAAAACTCCATGCTCACCGGCATGCGCGCGCTCGACATTCAGGGCCGCATCACCTACGTGAACCCGGCGTTCTGCTCCATGACCGGCTGGACCGAAAGCGAGCTGGTGGGCCGCACCGCCCCCTTCCCATACTGGCCCGACGAGGACCACGACCAACTGGCCGCGCGCCTGGAAGACGAGCTCAATGGCCGCTCCACGCCGGGGGGCTTCGAGGTGCGCGTGCAGCGGCGCGACGGCAGCATCTTCGACGCCCGCATGTACGTCTCGCCGCTGATCGACCCCAAAGGACACCAGACCGGCTGGATGACGTCCATGACCGACATCACCGAGCCCAAGCGCATCCGCGAGGAACTCTCGGCATCCTATGAGCGCTTCACCACCGTGCTGGAGAGCCTGGACTCGGCCGTGTCGGTGGCGCCGCTGGGCAGCGACGAGATGCTGTTCGCCAACAAGATGTACCGCCTGTGGTTCGGCACCCGCGGCCAGGGCCACCGGCATCTGGTGGATCTGGCCGGCACCCAGCCCACGCCCAATCCGGACGATGGCGATGCGGTGGATGCCTTTGCCGGCATGCCCACCGACACACTGACCGACGCCGGCTCCGAGAACGCCGAGGTGTTCGTGGAAGAGCTCGACCGCTGGCTGGAGGTGCGCACGCGCTACCTCACCTGGGTGGACGGCCGGCTGGCGCAGATGGTGATCGCCAGCGACATCACGCCACGGCGCAACGCGGAGGAGCAGGCTTCCCGCCAGGCCGAACGCGCACAGACCGCGAGCCGCCTGATCACCATGGGCGAGATGGCGTCGAGCGTGGCCCACGAGCTCAACCAGCCACTGACCGCCATCAGCAACTACTGCAACGGCATGATCTCGCGCGTGCAGGAACAACGCATCAGCCCGGAAGAACTGCTGGGCGCGCTGGAGAAGACCGCCCGCCAGGCACAGCGCGCCGGCCAGATCATCCAGCGCATCCGCGCCTTCGTGAAACGCAGCGAACCCAACCCGACGCCGTCGGACGTGGCGCTGATGGTGAGCAACGCCATCGAGCTGGCCGACATCGAACTGCGCCGCCAGCAGGTGCGGCTCTCGCCCTACGTGGCCGCGCGCCTGCCCAGTCTGATGGTGGACCCGATCCTGATCGAACAGGTGCTCATCAACCTGCTGAAGAACGCCGGCGAGGCGATCGCGCAGGCGGGTCGCCCGCCGGGCGAGCGCTACGTGGAGCTGCGCGTGGGTCCGCGCCGGCAAGACGACCAGGACGTGGTTGAGTTCTCGGTGCGCGACTCCGGCAACGGCGTGCCCGACGAGATGATCGAACGCATCTACGAAGCCTTCTACAGCACCAAGAGCGAGGGCATGGGCATCGGCCTCAAGCTGTGCCGCAGCATCGTGGAGTCGCACCACGGAAGGATGCAGGTTCAGAACATCTACAATGGCGAAGAGGTGGTGGGCTGCTGCTTCAGCTTCTGGATTCCCGTGGTCTCGCGACTGCGCACAGACGGCACAGTGGACGGCCCCGCCACGCAGTCGTTGACGGACACTGAAAGAGCCAGATGAGTTTGATCCCCAAAAAAGGTATCGTCTACGTGGTCGATGACGACGAAGCCGTCCGAGACTCCCTGCAATGGCTGCTCGAAGGCAAAGACTACCGGGTCCGTTGCTTTGAATCCGCCGAAGCCTTCCTGAGTCGCTACGACACGCGCGAAGTGGCCTGCCTGATCGCCGACATCCGCATGGGTGGCATGACCGGTATGGAGCTCCAGGAACGCCTGATCGAGCGCCAGTCGCCGCTGCCCATCGTCTTCATCACCGGCCACGGCGACGTGCCCATGGCGGTGGAGTCCATGAAGCGCGGTGCGCTGGACTTCATCCAGAAGCCGTTCAAGGAAGACCAGTTGGTGGCGCTCGTCGAACGCATGCTGGAGCACGCCAAGGACGCCTTCGCCACCTACCAGCAGGCCGCCAGCCGCGATGCGCTGCTCTCCAAACTGACCAGCCGCGAAGCCCAGGTGCTCGAACGCATCGTCGCCGGGCGCCTGAACAAGCAGATCGCCGACGACCTGGGCATCAGCATCAAGACGGTGGAGGCGCACCGCGCCAACATCATGGAAAAGCTCGGCGCCAACACCGTGGCCGACCTGCTCAAGATCGCTCTGGGACAAACACCCGCAAAAGCCTGAACCGGCAACCAACTCCCCAACGCCCGCCCATACTGGCGGGCGTTTCCGTTTTTCAACCCCGTCCCCACACCACCATGACCGCCCAACTGATCGACGGCAACGCCCTCTCCCGCCAACTGCGCGCCGACGTCAGCGCGCGCGTGGCGGCCCTCAAGACCCAAGGCATCACCCCTGGCCTGGCCGTGATCCTGGTGGGCGAGAACCCGGCCTCGCAGGTCTATGTGCGCAACAAGGTCAAAGCCTGCGAAGACACGGGCATGCACTCGGTGCTGGAGCGCTGGCCCGCGACCATGTCCGAGGCCGAACTGCTGGCCCGGGTGGACGCGCTCAACCACGATGCGAGCATCCACGGCATCCTGGTGCAATTGCCGCTGCCCGCGCACATCGACGCACAGAAGGTGATCGAAGCGATCTCACCCACCAAAGACGTCGATGGCTTCCACATCGCCA
The DNA here is from genome assembly GCF_020510445.1 of Hydrogenophaga taeniospiralis. Classification (NCBI taxonomy): domain Bacteria; kingdom Pseudomonadati; phylum Pseudomonadota; class Betaproteobacteria; order Burkholderiales; family Comamonadaceae; genus Hydrogenophaga; species Hydrogenophaga taeniospiralis. Next base: position 3,199,775 of record NZ_JAHBAG010000001.1, on the reverse strand, counting down.
GCGCCGGCGCGCTGATGACCGGCCTGCCCGGCTTCTGGCCCTGCACGCCCTACGGCTGCATGAAGATGCTGGAATCGATCGGCTACGAGCTCAAAGGCAAACACGCGGTCGTGATCGGCCGCAGCAACATCGTGGGCAAACCCATGGCGCTGATGCTGCTGCAGAAAAATGCCACCGTCACCATCTGCCACAGCGGCACGCAGGATCTGAAAGCCATGACGCTGCAGGCCGACGTGATCGTCGCCGCCGTGGGCAAGCGCAACGTGTTGACCGCCGACATGGTCAAACCCGGCGCCGTGGTGATCGACGTGGGCATGAACCGCAACGACGAGGGCAAGCTCTGCGGCGACGTGGACTTCGAGGGTGTCAAGGAAGTGGCGGGCTACATCACCCCGGTGCCCGGGGGCGTCGGCCCCATGACCATCACCATGCTGATGGTCAACACCTTAGAGTCCGCTGAACGCTTGAAGTAAGCCTCGCCGACGCGCGAGAACCTGGGCCCAGGGCACCGCGGAACCGGCTTAGCCGGGCCGTCAGTGCCGCCCCCTTGGGGGTGACGCCGCAGGCGGCGCGGGGGTTACTTCGATACGCGCCAGAGCACCGCTCCGGCGCACAACCACTGACCCAGCACCATCACGCTGCCCACGCTGTGCCACAGGCGCAGATTGCCGCCGGTGGCGCGGGCAGAAACGATCTTCTGTGCCACACCGAATTCCTGCAACAGCGCCAGCAGCATAGCCGCCAGCACGAACCCCATGGTGGTCAGCACGCGCTGCATGGCCTCCAGGCGCTGCGGGTCCACGGTTTCACCCGCCAGCGGAAACTGCCCCATTGAACGCTGACGGCGCAAGATCAGCAGCAAGGCCAGACCCAGCAAAAGCCCGGCCCAGCATTGCAGGGAAAACAGTTTCGCGGCCACCGGGCCAGCCACCGCCGGGCTGCCCAGACTGGCGAACAGCGTCGGCACGGCGACAAAACTCAGGCCCGAGAGGCCGCCCCACCAGAGAGCGGCCACAAACACCGCCAACCGCTGCATCACGCGGCCTTCACTCGTAGCGCACGGTCACGATTTCGTAGCGCCGCGTGCCGCCCGGTGCCTGCACCTCGGCCACGTCGCCCTCTTCCTTACCGATCAGCGCACGCGCGATCGGGCTGCTGATGTTGACCAGCCCCAGCTTCAGGTCGGCCTCGTCCTCACCCACGATCTGATAGGTCATGGCCGCGCCGCTGTCCTCGTCTTCCAGTTCCACCGTGGCGCCAAACACCACCCGGCCACCCGCGTCCACGCTGGCCGGGTCAATGATCTGGGCGGCCGAAAGCTTGCCTTCGATTTCGGCGATGCGGCCTTCAATAAAACCCTGGCGGTCCTTGGCCGCGTCGTATTCGGCGTTTTCGCTCAGGTCACCCTGTGCGCGGGCTTCGGCGATGGCGCCGATCACCGATGGGCGATCCACGGTCTTGAGACGCTGCAACTCGTCCTTGAGTTTTTCAGCGCCGCGCTTGGTGATGGGAATGGTGGCCATGACAGTGCTCCGGGAGATCTCAGCACGCAAACAACGGGGGTCTGCAGGGGTACAAAAGGAAACCGCCGAGCGTTGCCGGTCGGCGGTGTGGAGGACCTGATTATGCCTTCATGGTCAAGCCCATCGAGAGGATTTCGGTTTTCGGGATTTTCCAGTATCGTGACGTCCCATTTCATATTTCGGGAGGATCCACCATGTTGTTGAACCGTCGCCAGTCCATTGGACAACTCGTCACCCTGGCCGGCATCGCGACCGCGGGCACCGCGCAAGCCCAGCAGAGCTGCGCCGTCTTCACCAAGGAAACACAGGCCGGGCTGTCCCCCGATGACGCCCTGCAACGCCTGAAGGATGGCAACGCGCGCTTTGTCACGGGAAAGACCGTCAACTGCGACCTGTTGAAACAGGTGAGGGACACGGCAACGGGACAGGCCCCGTTCGCCGCCATCGTCGGGTGCATGGACAGCCGTGTGCCGCCCGAGCTGGTGTTCGATCAGCGCATCGGCGACATCTTTTCCGCACGCGTTGCGGGCAATTTCGTGAACACGGACATCATCGGCAGCCTCGAATACGCGACCGCAGCCGCAGGGTCCAAACTCATCGTCATCCTCGGGCATTCGGACTGCGGCGCGGTCAAGGGCACCGTGGACAACGTCAAGCTGGGCAACCTCACGGCCACCCTCGCCAACATCCGCCCCTCGCTGGAGAAGCTCAACTACCAGGGTGTCCCCAGCTCCAAGGACAAGGCCCTGGTGCAGAAGGTGGCCGATCAGAACGCGCGCGACGCCGCGACCGCGATCCTGACCCGCAGCGATGTGATTGCCCAGCAGGTCAAGGACGGCAAGGTGAAGATCGTCTCGGCCATGCACGACGTGGCCACCGGCCAGATTTCCTGGTTCGCCTGAGCTCAGTCGCGCCCGGCCTCCTCGATTTTCTGCGCCAGCAGCTCCGGGTTGGTGAAGCACAACTCGTGGCTGCCCGGGCAGGCCACCAGGCGAAACAGCCCCAGCCGCTCGGACAACCGGGGATGCCAGGGCATGCTGTGCGGCATGGCGGTGTCTTCGGTGCAGAGCAGGTAACTTTTGCCCAGGGGCTTGGCGGCGAGCTCGGTCTGCAGCCGCACGGGCTCGGTGAAGGTGCGGTAGGGCTGCGGGTTGAGCTGGTTGTAGGCGCTTCGGGCCAGCGCGGCGTCGGCGTCGTTGATGAAGGCCTCGCGCCAGATCGGGTACGGCAGCATCACGGCGTTGCCGTTGCCTGCCGCGACCGCATCGAACAGCGCTTTGTACGGCGGCGGCGCCATGTCGTTGAGACATTCACCGCTGAGCGGCACGAACGCGTTCCAGTAGACCAGCCGGGCGATGCGCTCCGGCACCACATCGACGGCTTTGCTGATGACCATGCCGCCGTAGCTGTGCCCCATCAGCCGCACGTCGCGCAGATCGTGCTGCACGAGGAAGTCCACCAGCGACTGTGCCGCTTCGCTCAAGCCCAGCACGGAACGGTCGTCGCCCGGCCGGTTGCCCGCCAGCGTGGGGCAATGCACCACATGCCCACGCGCGCGCAAGTGGCTCGCGACGGGCTCCAATTGTTCACCGGTGTGCCAGGCGCCGTGCACCAGAACATAGGTATCTGCCATTGTGTGTCTCCATCGGGTTGCTGACTCCGGCAAGGGCCGGAGCACCGACGAAGAGCGTAAACAGAGAAGGCGATTGGCAATGGCGCCACCGTGCCACCAACATGGCCCATGCGCGCCAGAAGAATCTCAACGCGGCAGCCGTTCGCGCCGCCAGCGCGCGGGCGTGGTCCGGTGGTGGCGCTGGAACTCGCGCACGAAATGGGACGCGTCGGCGTAGCCGCAGCGCCGCCCCAGTTCGGCCACCGTGACGTGGGCCAGGCGTGGCTGGGCGAGCAGCTGCGCGGCACGCTCCAGGCGCAGTTGGCGAAGGCTGAGCGCGAAGCTGGTGGAGCCGGCGGCAAAAGCCCGGTGCAGGCTGCGCACCGAAACCCCCAGCAGCGCGGCCACGCGCTCTGAGGTGAGGCCCGGCTGATCCAGCACATCCTGCAACAGCCGCTGCGCCCGCTGTTGCAAGTCGTGCGCGGGCGCCACAGGCCTCGAAGGTTCTGGCTCCAGCGTAGCCGCCAGCATCGCACCCAGTTGGTCGCACAGCAGTCCCGCCGGGTACCGCGCGGACAACAGCGGGTCGGCGGCGAACTGCAGCGACAAGGCCGACAAAGCCTGGCCCCAGCCTTGGTCCCGGTGGACCACCCGCGGCGCCGGGTCGTCCACCCGTGCCAGCCACTGCCCCACCCAGGCCCGCGGCAACTGGATCGACAAACCGTTCACCGCCTCGGGGAAATGCAGTTCGTAGAGCTGTGCCGAGTCCACCAGCACGCCATCGCCCGGACGCAGCTGCACCCCATGCCCGCCCTGGCGCACGTGCCAGGGCGTCAGACGCTGGGTGATCAGATAGAACGGGTGCTGCACACCGCGGGCGATGCCGGCGCGGGTGCGGAAAACATCCTGGGTGGACGCCTGCACCTGGTTGAACGACACCGGCCCCACGCCAACGCTGGTCAGGCGGCCTTCAAAAGCGGGCGCCTGGCGCGAGCTGCAGTCCATCTCCAGAAAGGCCTCGCAGATCGCACCGACCCAATAGTCCAGCCGCTCGGCGGGTCTGGCTTGCGCGGTGGTCCATTCCCGGACACAGGGCTCGGCGGCGGAAAGAACAACGGGCATGGCCGCAATCTAGCGCCCATGCCCGTGGCATTCAAGAGGGGAAGTCCCTCTCCGGCAGATGGCGCTCAGGCCGCCAGCTGCGCGTGCATCTCCTGCACCGAAATCACGCCCAGGTTGTCCAGGTACTTCATGCCCTCAACGGCGGCTTCCGCGCCGGCGATGGTCGTGAAGGTGGTCACACGGGCCAGCAGGGCCGAGGTGCGGATGGCGCGCGAGTCGGTGATGGCATTGCGGCGCTCTTCCACCGTGTTGATGACCAGCGCGATCTGATTGTTCTTGATCGAGTCGACGATGTGCGGGCGGCCCTCGGTCACCTTGTTCACCGTCTGCACCGGCACACCGGCTGCGGCAATGGCCGCTGCCGTGCCGCGCGTGGCCACGAGTTCAAAACCCATGGCCACCAGCTCGCGGGCGATCTCCACGGCGCGGGGCTTGTCGCTGTTCTTCACGGTCAGGAACACCGTACCCGAGGTCGGCAGTTTGGTGCCGGCGCCGAGCTGGCTCTTGACGAAGGCTTCGCCAAAGGTCTTGCCCACGCCCATGACCTCGCCGGTGGACTTCATCTCGGGGCCGAGAATGGTGTCCACGCCGGGGAACTTGACGAACGGGAACACAGCCTCTTTCACGCTGAAGTACGGCGGGGTGACTTCGGCGCCGATACCCTGGGCATCGAGCGACTGGCCGGCCATGCAACGTGCCGCCACCTTGGCCAACTGGATACCCGTGGCCTTGGAGACGAAGGGCACCGTGCGCGAGGCACGCGGGTTGACCTCCAGCACGTAGATCACGTCCTGGCCGTCCACTTCCTGGATGGCAAACTGCACGTTCATCAAGCCGATTACGTTCAAACCTTCGGCCATCGCCGCGGTCTGGCGCTTGAGTTCGTCCACCGTGGCTTGCTTCAGGTAGTACGGCGGCAGCGAACAGGCGGAGTCGCCGCTGTGCACGCCGGCCTGCTCGATGTGTTCCATCACGCCGCCGATGAAGACGCGGCCGGTGTGGTCGCGGATCGCGTCCACGTCGCACTCGATGGCGTCGTTCAGGAAACGGTCGAGCAGCACCGGCGAATCGTTGCTCACCTTCACCGCTTCGCGCATGTAGCGCTCCAGGTCGCGCTGCTCGTGCACGATTTCCATCGCGCGGCCACCGAGCACGTAGCTAGGGCGCACCACCAGCGGATAGCCCAGGGCGGCGGCTTTTTCCAGCGCCTCGGGTTCGGCGCGCGCCGTGGCATTGGGCGGCTGGCGAAGCTTCAGTTCGTGCAGCAGCTTCTGGAAACGCTCACGGTCTTCGGCCGCGTCGATCATGTCGGGGCTGGTGCCGATGATGGGCACGCCCGCGGCCTCCAGGCCGAGCGCCAGCTTCAAAGGCGTCTGGCCGCCGTACTGCACGATCACGCCGGTGGGCTTTTCCTTGTCCACGATCTCCAGCACGTCTTCCAGCGTCAGCGGCTCGAAATACAGGCGGTCGCTGGTGTCGTAGTCGGTGGACACGGTTTCGGGGTTGCAGTTGACCATGATGGTCTCGTACCCGTCTTCGCGCATCGCCAGCGCGGCGTGCACGCAGCAGTAGTCGAACTCGATGCCCTGGCCGATGCGGTTGGGGCCGCCGCCGAGCACCATGATCTTCTTGTTGGTCGTCGGCTCGGCTTCGCACTCGCCGTCGCCATGGCCCTCGTAGGTCGAGTACAGGTAGGCGGTGTCGGTGGCGAACTCGGCCGCGCAGGTGTCCACACGCTTGTAGACCGGGCGGATGTTCTGCGCGATGCGGCGCGCGCGCACGGCGGCGTCGGTGGTCTTGAGCAGCTTGGCGAGGCGGCGGTCCGAGAAGCCCTTCTTCTTCAGGCCGCGCAAGGTCTCGGCGTCGATGGCGTCGAGGCTGGTCTTTTCCAGCGCGAGTTCGATCTTCACGATCTCTTCGATCTGCACCAGGAACCACTTGTCGATCTTGGTGAAGTGGTGCACTTCGTCGATGGTCCAGCCGGCGGCAAAGGCGTCGCCCACGTACCAGATGCGCTCGGGGCCGGGCTCGCCCAGTTCCCGCTCCAGGATCTCGCGGTCCTGGGTCTTTTCGTTCATGCCGTCCACGCCCACTTCCAGGCCGCGCAGGGCCTTCTGGAACGACTCCTGGAAAGTGCGGCCCATAGCCATGACCTCACCCACGCTCTTCATCTGCGTGGTCAGGCGGCTGTCAGCGGCCGGGAACTTCTCGAAGGCGAAACGCGGGATCTTGGTGACCACGTAGTCGATCGAGGGCTCGAACGACGCCGGCGTGGCGCCACCGGTGATTTCGTTGCGCAGCTCGTCCAGCGTATAGCCCACGGCCAGCTTGGCCGCGACCTTGGCGATCGGGAAACCTGTGGCCTTGGAGGCCAGCGCGGAGGAGCGCGACACGCGCGGGTTCATCTCGATCACCACCATGCGGCCGTCGGCCGGGTTGATGGAGAACTGCACGTTGGAGCCACCGGTGTCGACACCGATTTCGCGCAGCACGGCCAGCGAGGCGTTGCGCAGGATCTGGTATTCCTTATCGGTCAGCGTCTGGGCGGGCGCCACGGTGATCGAGTCACCGGTGTGCACGCCCATCGGGTCCAGGTTTTCGATCGAGCAGATGATGATGCAGTTGTCCGCTTTGTCGCGCACCACTTCCATCTCGTACTCTTTCCAGCCGAGCAGCGATTCTTCGATCAGCAGCTCGTTGGTCGGCGAGGCTTCCAGGCCGCGCTTGCAGATGGTCTCGAATTCTTCCGGGTTGTAGGCGATGCCGCCACCGGTGCCGCCGAGCGTGAAGCTGGGGCGGATCACGACCGGGAAGCCCACGGTCTTCTGCACGCCCCAGGCCTCTTCCATGCTGTGGGCGATGCCCGAACGCGCGGAACCCAGACCGATCTTGGTCATGGCGTCCTTGAATTTCAGGCGGTCTTCGGCCTTGTCGATCGCTTCGGGCGTGGCGCCGATCAGCTCGACGTCGTACTTGGCGAGCACGCCGTGGTGCCAGAGGTCGAGCGCGCAGTTCAGCGCCGTCTGCCCGCCCATGGTCGGCAGGATCGCGAAGCCGCCGCCGTTGAGCGGGCGCTCCTTGGCGATGATCTTCTCCACCGTCTGCCAGGTGATGGGTTCGATGTAGGTGACGTCGGCCGTGGCCGGGTCGGTCATGATCGTGGCGGGGTTGCTGTTGATCAGGATGACCTTGTAGCCCTCTTCGCGCAGGGCCTTGCAGGCCTGCACGCCGGAGTAGTCGAACTCACAGGCCTGGCCGATGATGATCGGGCCGGCGCCGATGATGAGGACGGTCTGGATGTCTGTTCTTTTGGGCATGGTTCGCTTGTGTGTCTTGTTGCGCGGGCTTCAGCCCTGGCGCTGGGTGTCCAGTTTGTTCAGCAGCGCCTGGATGCGCTCGACGGGCACGTTTTTCTGCATCAGCTGCAGCAGGCCGTCGCCTTCGATCATGGGACGCAGCACCTCGACCTCCGCCGGGTAGAACAACGCGTCCCAGGCGGCCATCTCAGTATTGAAGGTCTCGTCGTCCCAGGTCTTGCCCTTGGCGAGCAGGGTCACCAGGGGCATGGCCTTGTTTTCCACGAAGGCCTTGCGGTACGGCTTTTGCGCCCAGCGCTGCGCGAACCAGTCGCGGTGCGGCGACTCCAGCGAGAGCATGCGCTTGGCGATCGCCTTTTCAATGGCGAAAACCGGAAAACTGAAGAGTTTCATGAAGGCGTTCCAGGTGAGGCTCGGCCGCTGTCAGGCAACGGCGTGTTTCTGCATCAGTTCGATGAAACGATCGAACAGGTAGCCGATGTCGTGCGGGCCGGGCGAGGCCTCCGGGTGGCCCTGGAAGCAGAACGCGGGCCGGTCGGTGCGGGCCAGTCCCTGCAGTGTGCCGTCGAACAGGCTCACATGGGTGGCGCGCAGGGTGGCGGGCAGGTCTTTCTCGTCCACCGCAAAGCCGTGGTTCTGACTGGTGATGCTCACGCGACCGCTGTCCAGGTCCTTCACTGGGTGGTTGGCACCGTGGTGGCCGAACTTCATCTTGAAGGTCTTGGCACCACTGGCCAAGGCCATGATCTGGTGGCCCAGGCAGATGCCAAAGGTGGGCACGCCGCTGTCGATGATTTCGCGTGTGGCGGCGATTGCGTAGTCGCAAGGTTCCGGGTCGCCCGGGCCGTTGGACAGGAACACGCCGCTGGGTTTGAGTTTGAACACGTCGGACGCGGGCGTCTGCGCCGGCACCACGGTGATCTTGCAACCGCGTGCACTCAACATGCGCAGGATGTTGTGCTTGACCCCGAAGTCGTAGGCCACCACATGGAAACGCGGCGCGATCTGCTCGCCGTAACCAAAACCCAGTTGCCACTCGGTCTGGGTCCAGGCGTAGGGTTCCCGGGCCGACACCACCTTGGCCAGGTCCTGGCCGGCCATGTTGGGCGCGGCCTGGGCAGCGGCCAGGGCGCGGGCGCGGTGCTCGTCGGTGATGGACTCGCCCGGGGCCAGTGCAAGGATGCAGCCGTTCTGCGCGCCATGGGTGCGCAGGCGGCGCGTGAGCGCGCGGGTGTCGAGGTCGGCGATGGCCACGGTGCCTTCGCGCTGCAGGTAGTGCGACAGCGTCTCTTCACTGCGGAAGTTGGACGCCAGGAGGGGCAGGTCTTTGATGATCAGGCCAGCGGCATGGACGCGTGAGGCCTCCACGTCTTCACGGTTGACACCGGTGTTGCCGATGTGCGGGTACGTGAGCGTGACGATTTGCTGGCAGTAGCTCGGATCGGTGAGGATTTCCTGGTAACCGGTGAGCGCGGTGTTGAACACCACCTCGCCCGTGGTCTGGCCGGTCGCGCCGATGGAAATGCCTGTAAAGACCGTGCCGTCGGCGAGCGCGAGAAGGGCTTTCGGATGGACGGGAAGCACGGTTTTCTCCAGATGATTTTGTGGGTGCATCCGCGCCCGCCATGGGGCACAACCAGGGAGGATCCGCAGCTTTTCACGGCGTCTCGGGCGACCAAAACGTGGTGAGTGGAGGCGGTAAACCTGGGCAGGAAGCCGGGGCGGACGCAGGGGTTGCGCCGATTGCGGGTAAACCCCGGAATTATAGCCTGAGGGCCTGTTCCCGCCGGCCGGTTTCAGCTGCCCCAGCCCCGGGAACGGGTGCAAAAAACCCTCAGCGACCGGTCGCGCTGGCGTGCAGGCAGATGGCGGCAGCGGCGGCCACGTTGAGCGACTCTTCACCGCCCGGCTGCGCGATGCGCACCGACTGCGAGGCCATGGCCTGCAATGCGGCATTCACGCCCTGCCCTTCGTGGCCCAACACCCAGGCACAGGGCCAAGGCAGACGGGCCTGGTGCAGAAAATCGCCTTCGTGGGAACTGGTGACGAGCAGCGGCACCGACAACGCGCCCAGGTCGTCCACCGACAGCCCTTCAACCAGATGCAACCCAAAGTGCGCGCCCATGCCGGCACGCAGCACCTTGGGTGACCACAAGGCCGCCGTTCCTTTGAGCGCCAGCACCTGAGCAAACCCCATGGCTGCTGCGCTGCGCAGGATGGAGCCGACGTTGCCGGCATCCTGCAGGCGGTCGAGCACCACGGTGGCGCCGTCCGCCCGCAGCCCACCCGTCTCGGGCAAATTCCAGACAAACCCCACGCCAGAGGGGGACTCAAGCCCGCTGATGCCTGCCATCAGCCCATCGGGCACGGTGACGATGTGGTCGGCGGCGTCGCGCAGGTCGTGCGGTGCCTGGGGCCAGAAGTTTTCAGTGAACACCGCCGTGGCCGGCCGGTGCCCACGCGCCAGCAGCGCCCGGCACAGGTGGTCGCCCTCGAGCCAGACCTGGCCCTGCTTTCGATAGGCCGTGCTGTCCTGCGCCAACAGCCGCAGCCGCTTGAGCAGCGGGTTGTCGCGCGAGGTGACGGAAAGCGGTGTGTTCATGGGGTTTTCGCCGCAACGCGAGACGCCTCGACGATGGCGGCGGCGTCCAGCGCACGTGCCACCGGCGCGAACGAGCGGCGATGGGCCGCCAGTGCCCCATGCATCTGCAACGCCTGCAGGTGTTGCGCGGTGCCATAGCCCTTGTGTCGGTCAAAGCCAAACTCGGGGTGCAGGGCATGCAGCTCCAGCAGCATGCGATCGCGCGAAACCTTGGCCAGAATGGAGGCCGCCGAGATAGCCGACACGAGCGCATCGCCCGAGACGATGGCCTCGGCCAGCACGTCCAGCGCCGGCAGGCGGTTGCCGTCCACCAGCACCTTGGTCGGTTTGAGCCGCAGCCCCTGCACCGCGCGCTGCATGGCCAGCATCGTGGCCTGCAGGATGTTGAGGCGATCGATCTCCTCCACCGTCGCATGTGCGATGCTGCAACACAAGGCCTTGGCGCGAATTTCGTCGTACAGCTTTTCGCGCCGTTTGGCCGTGAGCTGTTTGGAATCGGCCAGCCCCTTGATCGGTTTGAGGTCGTCCAGAATCACGGCCGCGGCCACCACCGGCCCGGCCAACGGTCCGCGACCGGCCTCGTCCACCCCCGCGACCAGACCAGGCACATCCCAGACCAGCGCGGCCTGCTCAGCTTTGAAGAACTTTTTCGATCGCATCGGTGGCGAGTTGGGCGGTGTCGCGCTTCAGGGTGTGGTGCAGCGTGGTGAAACGCTGCTGCAAGGTGGTGATTCTCTCAGGCGCGTCGAGCCAGTCCAGCACACCGCGCGCCAGGGCCTGGGGCGTGGCGGCATCCTGCAGCAGTTCGGGCACGACAAACTCGCCACACAAGATGTTGGGCAGACCCACCCAGGGCTGCAATTGCTTGCGCTGCATGATCTGCCACGACAGCCAGTTCATGTTGTACGCGATCACCATGGGCCGCTTGAACAACGCGGCCTCCAGCGTGGCCGTGCCGCTGGCGATCAAGGTCGCGTCGCACGCCGCCAGCGCATCGTGCGAACGACCGTCCAGCACCGTCATGCCCTGCAGCCCGCTGGCGCGTACCAGTCCGTCGATGCGCGGCCGCAGCGCCGGCAGGGCCGGCACAACGAAACGCAGCCCGGGCCGCTGGCGCTGCATGAGCACGGCTGCGTCAAAGAAGCGGCGCGCAATGTACTGCACCTCCGACTGCCGACTGCCCGGCAGGATCGCCACTACCGTATCGTCGTCGCACAGGCCCAAGCGTTTGCGCGCCGCCCGGCGGTCCGGCTCCAGTGGAATCACCTGGGCCAAGGGGTGGCCGACGTAGGTGGAGTCGATGCCGTGCTGCGCGAGCAAGGCGGGCTCGAACGGGAACAGGCACAGCACGTGGTCAGCGCTCCGGCGCAGCTTCAGGACCTTCTTCGGGCGCCAGGCCCAGAACGACGGGCAGACGAAATGCACGGTCCTGATCCCGCCAGCCTTCAGCGCCACCTCCAAGTCGAAGTTGAAATCGGGCGCATCGACGCCGATGAACAGGTCCGGGCGCTCGCCGGACAGCAGTCGATCCCGCAACTGTTTGCGGATGGACAGGATTTCCCGAATCTTCGGCAACACCTCGATATAGCCACGCACCGCCAGCTTCTCGCTCGGCCACCAGGCCTCGAAGCCGTGCTCGGCCATCCGGGGGCCGCCGATGCCGAAGGACGTCAGGTCGGGCCAGCGCTGCCGGACACCACCCAGCAGCAGACCCGCCAGAAGATCGCCAGACGTCTCGCCCGCCACCAGGGCAAAGCGCTTGGAAGGCGTCATTTCAGTGCTCCATCGCGCAGCGCGCGACACATCAGCGAACGATGCCGCGCTGGGGCGATGCCTGCCGCAGGAAATCCAGCATCATCGCCACGTCGGGCGCGGCCTCGGGGGTCTTGTCCGTCAGGCCACCGATGCGTTCCATGGACTGCTCAAGCCTCAAGTCGTCCCGGTACAGCGCCTTGTGCATGGCCTTCACGGCCGCGATGCGCTCGGGTGAAAACCCCCGGCGGCGCAGGCCTTCGAAGTTCATCGAGCGCGCGGCGGCGGGTTGCCCCTGGCACATCACGAACGGCGGCAGATCGGCGAACAACAGCGAGCACATGGCCGTCATGGCATGCGCGCCGATGCGCACGAACTGGTGCACCACGGTGAACCCACCGAGGATCACCCAGTCGTCCACCACCACATGGCCTGCGAGCTGCGAGTTGTTGGCGAAGATGGTGTGGTCGCCCACCAGGCAATCGTGCGCCAGGTGCACGTAGGCCATGATCCAGTTGTCGTTGCCGATACGGGTCACTGCCCCGCCTGTGGGCGAGCCGATGTTGAAGGTGCAGAACTCGCGGATGGTGTTGCGGTCCCCGATGACCAGTTCGCAGGGTTCACCCGCGTACTTCTTGTCCTGCGGGATCGCGCCCAGCGAGTTGAACTGGAAGATGCGGTTGTCGCGCCCGATGGTGGTGTGACCCTCGATCACGCAGTGCGCGCCGATCGTGGTGCCCGGGCCTACTTTCACGTGCGGACCAATCACCGTGTACGGGCCGACGGTGACCGACGCATCCAGCTCGGCGGCGGGGTCCACCAGGGCGGTGGGATGGATATGGGACACGAGACGCCTCCTGCCGAATCAGGCGATGGTGCGCATGGTGCACATCAGCTCGGCCTCGCAGGCGATCTCGGTGCCGACCCGGGTGACGGCCTTGAATTTGAAGATGCCGGCCTTCATTCGCTCCAGCGTCACGTCCATCACCAGTTGGTCACCGGGTTCAACCGGGCGCTTGAAGCGGGCGCCATCGATGCCGGCGAAGTAATACACCGTCTTGTCATCGGGTGTCACACCCACGGTATCGAAAGCCAGCAGAGCCGCCGCTTGCGCCATGGCCTCCAGCATCAACACGCCCGGCATGACCGGGCGGTGGGGAAAATGGCCGACGAAGAAGGGTTCGTTGATGGTGACGTTCTTCAGCGCCTTGATGCTCTTTCCCTTGTCGAGTTCAAGCACGCGGTCCACCAGCAGGAACGGGTAACGGTGGGGCAGTTGCTTGAGAATCTGGTGAATGTCCATCATGGTTTGGGTGTGTTGTTCGATGCTTGTGCGATGGCCTGCTCGACGGCTTTGAGCCGTTCGCGCAGGCGGTTGAGCTGTTTGAGAGAAGCGGCATTCTTTTCCCAGCTCGCATTGTCGTCGATGGGGAACACACCGGTGTAGTGGCCTGGCTCGCGGATGGAACGCGTCACCACCGTCGCGGCCGATATGTTCACCCCGTCGGCCAGGCTCAGATGCCCCAGCACCACCGCACCACCACCCACGGTGCAATGGGCACCAATGGTGGCGCTGCCGGCCACCCCCACACACCCGGCCATGGCGGTGTGGGCGCCGATGTGCACGTTGTGGCCAATCTGGATCAGGTTGTCGAGCTTGACCCCGTCTTCGATCACGGTGTCGTCAAGCGCACCCCGGTCGATGCAGGTGTTGGCTCCGATCTCGACATCGTTGCCAATGCGCACCGCACCCAATTGCTCGATCTTGACCCACTGCCCCTGGTGCGGGGCAAAGCCGAAACCGTCGGCACCGATCACCACCCCCGGGTGCACGGTGCAGCGCGCACCGATCACGCAGCGCTCACCCACGGTCACGCGCGCATGCAGCGTGGTATCGGGCCCCACCACGGCGTCGCGCCCCAACACCACATGCGCACCGATGCGCGCGCCACGCGCGACCCGGGCACCTGCACCAATGACCGCGAAGGCGGCGATGTCCACATCCGGTTCAATCACGGCCAGGGGGTGGATGCTCGACAACGGATCGATGGCGGGCTCGGGCAGAGGCTCATGCTCGGAGCGCCACCATTGGGTGAGCCGCGCGAAGTACAGGTAAGGGTCGTCGGTGACGATGCAGGCGCCGCGCTCAGCAGCTGCGTCCTGCAAGGCGGGCGTGACAACCAGCGCACCCGCCTGGGTGGTCCGGATCTGATGGGCATAGCGGGCTTGCGCCACAAAAGCCAGCTCGTCCGGTGCCGCACTGGCCAGCGGAGCCAGGCGGGTAATCATGGTGTCGGGTGAGCCGACAAGCGTGCCGCCCAAGGCGGCAACAATGGAGCCCAGTGGCCGCGACACGCCCGGGCCCTGCGCTTACTTGGCGCTGTTCAAGCCGCTGAGCACCTTGTCGGTGATGTCGTGCTTGGGATTGATGTAGACCGCTTCCTGAATGACCAGGTCGTATTTCTCCGCCTCGGCCACCTGCTTGATGACGCGGTTCGCGCGTTCCAGCACCTGCTGCAGCTCTTCGTTCTTGCGCAGGTTGAGGTCTTCCTGGAATTCGCGCTGCTTGCGCTGGAACTCCTGATCCTGGTTGACGAGCTGGCGCTGGCGCGTCACACGCTGGGCTTCGGGCAGCGTGGGCGCTTCGCGCTCGAACTTCTCGGAGGCCGCCTTGAGCTGGCTGGCCTGATTCTGCAGTTCCTTCTCGCGCCGCGAAAACTCCTGCTCAAGCTTGGTCTGCGCGGCCTTGGCCTGATTGGCCTCGCGAAAGATGCGCTCGGTGTTCACGAATCCGATGCGGAAGTCCTGCGCCATGGCGGTCGACACCACCAGACCCGCGACCGCAACCACCAGCGCCCGGCTGAAGAAACGAAAGAAAGAAGACGTCATCAAAAAGAGGTTCCGATCTGAAACTGGAATCTTTGGATTCTATCGCCTGAGAACTTGCGAACCGGGTTGGAATAGGCGAACCGCAGGGGACCGATGGGTGAAATCCAGCTCACACCGACACCGACGGAAGCCCGCATATCGGAGAAGGTGACCTTCTGATCTTCACCGTACACGTTGCCCAGATCGAAGAATCCAAACCACCGCAGGGTGCGGTCGTTGCCCGCCCCCGGGAAGGGCGCAATGAACTCGGCGTTGAGCACGAAGTTCTTCGCACCACCGATGTTGACCGTCTCTCCCGTGGTCGAACCGATGACGGCGGAAGTGGGGCCCAATGTGCCCTGCTCGAAACCGCGCACGGAGCCCAGACCACCACCATAGAAGTTGCGCAGCACCGGGTAAGGCTTGCCCCCCAGACCCTTGCCGACACCGAGTTCGGTGTTGAACGCCAGTGTGTATTGTTTGGTGAGCGGAATGTACTGCTGGAACTGGTAGCTCAGCTTGACGTAGCGCCTGTCGCCGCCCAACCCCATTTCGGTGTTGAAACGCTGGAGCCGCCCGGTGCTGGGCACCAACGCGCTGTCACGGCCATCCCGCGCCCAGCCAATCGTGGCGGGCAGGTAGGTGCCACCCTGGTCCCGGTAAGCCTCGGGCAGCTCGGCACCCTCCTCCACGGTCACACGCTCGGCGCCGACACCGAAAAACACGGTGTCGGTTTCGGTGAAAGGAACACCAAAGCGCACCCCGACGCCCGGGGTGGAGATTTCATAGTCGCCGCCTTGCGCGTCGTAGGGACGGGTGGTCTTGTAATACAGGTCGAAGCTGCGTGAGATGCCGTCGGCCGTGAAGTACGGATTGGTCGTGCTCAGCACGAACTGCCGGTTGAACTCGCTGGTGTTGAGGTCCAGCCCCAGGTAGTTGCCGCTGCCAAACACGTTTTCCTGCTTGATGCTGCCGATGAAGGACAGCTTGTCCGCCTGGGAATAACCGGCGCCAATGGACAGGTTGCCGGTGGGTTTCTCGACCACAGAGACGGTCAGATCGACCTGATCCGGAGAACCCGGCACCTGCTCGGTATCAATCCCCACTTCGGTGAAGAACCCCAGCCGGTCCACCCGGTCGCGCGACAGGCGGATGCGGTCGCTGTCGTACCAGGCCGACTCCAGTTGGCGGAACTCGCGGCGGATGACTTCATCGCGCGTGCGGTTGTTGCCCTCGACGTTGATGCGACGCACATAGACCCGCCGGGCCGGCTGGGCCCGCAGCACAAACGCGACCCGGTTGTTGACGCGGTCGATCTCCGGCGTGGCCTCGACCTGGGCAAAGGCATACCCAAAGGCGCCAAAGTAGTCGGTGAAGGCCTTGACCGTGCGGGTCACGTCCTCGGCGTTGTAGGCCTCGCCAGCACGCATCGCCACCAGCGTCTTGAACTCTTCTTCCTTGCCCAGGTACTCGCCTTCCAGTGCCACCGAGGACACCACATAGCGCTTGCCCTCGGTGATGTTGATCGTGACCGACATCGCCTCTTTTTCAGGGGTGATCGCCACCTGGGTCGAATCGATGCGGAACTCAAGGTAGCCGCGTGTGAGGTAGTACGAACGCAGACTCTCGAGGTCGGCGTTGAGCTTGGCACGCGAATAGCGATCGGACTTGGTGTACCAGCTCAACCAGCCACCCGTGTCCAGGTCAAACAGGTTGCGCAAGGTGGATTCGGGAAACGCCTGGTTGCCCACTATGTGGATTTCGCGAATCTTGGCCACATCGCCTTCGACCACGCTGAAGTTCAGGTTGACACGGTTGCGCTCGATGGGCGTGACCGTCGTCACCACCTGCGCTGCGTACATGCTGCGGTTGATGTACTGGCGCTTGAGCTCCTGCTCGGCGCGGTCCGCCAGCGCCTTGTCAAACGGTCGACCCTCGGTCAACCCCACATCCCGCAACGACTTCTTCAACACGTCGGCATCGAACTCCTTGATGCCCGAGAAGCTCACGTCGGCCACGGTGGGCCGCTCTTCGACGATCACCACCAGCACATCACCGTTGATCTGCAGACGCACATCGGTGAACAGGCCCAGGCCAAACAACGAACGGATGGCGGTCGAGCCTTTTTCGTCGTTGTAGAGATCCCCGATGCGAAACGGCAGCGAGGCGAACACCGTGCCGGGCTCCACACGCTGGAGCCCTTCCACCCGGATGTCCCGCACCGTGAAGGGATCGGCTGCCCAGGCCGGCAAGGCCGCGAGCAGCGCCGTTGCCACGGCCGAAAGAGTCAGGCCACGCAGACCGGTTTTGATTTTTTTCATGGGAGAAGTACGTTCAGCCAGCCAAGCGGGCCACATCATTGAACAAGGCGACGGACATGAGGGCCAGAAGTACCGCGATACCTCCGCGCTGCAGGCGCTCCATCCAGACGTCGGAAACGCTGCGTCCGGTCACACCCTCCCAAAGATAATACATCAGGTGCCCTCCGTCCAAGACGGGCAGTGGCAGCAGGTTGAGCACCCCCAGACTGACACTGATCAGAGCGAGAAACAACAGGTAGGAGGTCAAACCCATGCTGGCCGACTTGCCTGCGTAGTCGGCGATCGTGAGGGGCCCGCTGAGGTTCTTGACCGAGGCTTCGCCGATCAGCATGCGCCCCATCATCTTGAGCGTAAGCCAGGACACTTCCCAAGTTCGCACCACCCCCAGGGTCAGGCCGTCCAGAAAACCGTGGCGCACAGTCATCATCTGTGGGGCTGCGCCAATGTAGGCGCCTATGCGCCCGATCCACAACTCACCTTGCCGCTCGGGTGCTGGCTTGACACTCAGCTCCACGAGGCGCCCGGCACGCTCAACCACCCAGCGCTGCTCGACCGCCTGCCCGCCGGGGCCGACCGCGGCCTTGATCAAGGCGCGCAGGGCCTGACCATCCGCCACGGGCCGACCATCCACCTGTTGCACCCGGTCCCCTGCCTGCAAACCGGCAGCCGCCGCAGCCCCATCCGGCATCACCTCGCCCACCAGCGGCGCTGTCCATGGTGCCGTGATGCCGATGCGCTGAAACAGGCTGGCATCGGCCTCGCGCACATTCAGCTCGCTCAGCGCCAGGGTCACAGCATGTGTGCTGCCGCCCTCCTCCCGCCCCACCCAAAGCGTCATGTCCTCACCCGACAGCGCCGCCTGGGTCAGGCGCCAGCGCAGGTCTTCAAACGAACCCACATCGGCCGGTTCCGCATCGGCTGTGCTGGACCGGGCCACCCATTCCCCGCCAGACAAGCCCGCGCCAGCGGCCAGCGAACCCGCGACGGGACTGCCCAGCACGGGCTTGGGCTCTTCGACACCCGTCCAGTTCACCACGGAGTACAGCGCCACGGCGAGCAGCAAATTGGCCAAGGGGCCTGCCGCAACGATGGCGGCCCGCGATCGCAGGGGTTGCGTGTTGAAGGCCAGATGGCGTTCGGCGGCATCCACCGGCGCCTCGCGCTCATCAAGCATGCGCACATAGCCCCCCAGGGGCAGCGCGCAGAGCACAAATTCGGTGGGACTGCCTTTGCGGTGCCAGCGCAGCAGGGGCTTGCCAAAGCCAACCGAATAACGCAGCACCTTCACCCCGCAGGCCACCGCCACGCGGTAGTGGCCGTATTCGTGCACGGCGATCAGAAGTCCAAGGGCCACCACAAAGGCAACGAGTGTGAGCATGTCTGGGTATCCGTTGTGCCGCCTGGATAGGGATGTCCGGGGTCCATCGATCCAGGGCGATGGCCCGGGCTGGGTTCAGGCCCGGAGCCGATGAACCTGGGCTTCGGCCTGCGCGCGGGCTTCCGCGTCGATGGCCATCAGCTCGTCCAGGCTGTGCGGCTTGGAGGGCAACACAGCCGTCAAAGTTGCATGGTTGACCGCATGAATCTGGTCAAACCGCAGCCGCTGTCCGAGGAATGCGGCGACCGCCACCTCGTTGGCGGCATTGAGCACGGTGGTCGTGCCTTCCGGCGCCAACAGGGCGTCCCAGGAAAGGTACAAGCCCGGATAACGTTCGCGCTGCGGGTCCATGAACGTCATCGAAACCAGTGAGGAAAAATCCAGCGGTTGCGCGCCGCTTTCCATGCGCTCCGGCCACGACAGGCCATAGGCAATGGGCACGCGCATGTC
The DNA here is from genome assembly GCF_020510445.1 of Hydrogenophaga taeniospiralis. Lineage (NCBI taxonomy): Bacteria > Pseudomonadati > Pseudomonadota > Betaproteobacteria > Burkholderiales > Comamonadaceae > Hydrogenophaga > Hydrogenophaga taeniospiralis. The sequence goes on along the minus strand of NZ_JAHBAG010000001.1, from coordinate 3,180,830 downwards.
CGGGGTGCCCAGCTGGGCCAGCACCGAGGTGTCTTTGAACTGCACCATCGAGTGGATGATCTGCTGCGGATGGATCAGCACCTTGATCTTCTCCGGAGGCAGATCGAACAGCCAGCGCGCCTCGATGACTTCAAGCGCCTTGTTCATCATGGTGGCCGAATCCACCGATATCTTGCGCCCCATGACGAAGTTGGGATGCGCGCAGGCCTGATCGGGCGTGATGCCAGGCAGTGCCGACAGGGGGGTTTCCCGGAACGGCCCACCCGACGAGGTCAGCAGGATGTGGTCCAGCCGGGACGGCCAATGCCGCGCGTCTTCCGGCAGGCACTGGAAGATGGCCGAGTGTTCGCTGTCGATGGGCAGCAGGGTGCCGCCACCGTCGCGCACCGCGTCCATGAACAGCCCGCCGCCGACCACCAACGCCTCCTTGTTGGCCAGCAACAGCTTTTTCCCGGCGTGGGCCGCCGCGAGCGTCGGCGCCAACCCGGCGGCACCCACGATGGCGGCCATCACCACCTGTACCGCAGGGTCCGCACTGACCTCGCACAAGGCCTGGGCCCCCGCCAGAACCTGGACCCGCAGGCCCAGCTCTTTCACCCGTGCGGACAGTTGCCGCGCATGGTCGGCGCTGGCCATGACCGCATAGCGCGGCGAAAACGCCTGGCACTGGGCCAGCAGGGCCTCAACCTGGGTGGACGCCGTCAGGGCGAAGACCTCGTAGCGGTCAGGATGGCGGGAAATCACGTCAAGCGTGTTCACGCCGATCGACCCGGTGGAGCCGAGAATGGTGACGGTTTGTCTGGATGAAGTCATGGTTTCAGAAAGTGGCCAGCATCATGGCCAGCGGCAACACAGGCAGCAGCGCATCGACCCGGTCCAACACCCCGCCGTGCCCGGGCAACAACTGGCTCGAATCCTTCATGCCCGCGCTGCGCTTCACAAGAGACTCCACCAGGTCACCGACCACGCTCATGGTGACGAGAAAGACACCGCCCAGCACCGCCAGCACGGGGCCCCAGGCCCACAGGCGGGAGAACAGACTGGGCTGCGCAAAGACCCCTTGGGCATCGATCCAGAGCCAGCCTGGCGCCAACAGCAACACACCCGCCATGCCACTGAACACCCCTTCCCAGCTTTTGCCAGGACTCACGGTGGGCGCCAGTTTGTGACGGCCAAAGGTCTTGCCACCAAAATAGGCCGAGATGTCGGCCATCCAGACCAGCGTCAGCACCGACAGCAGGAAACCCAGCCCAAGCATACGGGCCTGCACCAGGGCCAGCCAGGCGCAGGCGATCAACACCAGGCCAAGCCCCAGGCGCCAGGGCGCCGACCAGGCGCTCCACCCGGGCACACCGCGTCGCAACATGACCACCGCCAACAACACCCAGCAGACCGCAGCGGCCAGCCAGAGGCTGCGCCACGACAGCTCCAGTCCACCCGCGATCCAGACGCATCCGAGGATCAGCCCAAACCCCAGCCCCAAAGCCTTCGCCGCACGCTCGCTGCACCCATTGAGGCGTGCCCATTCCCAGCCCGCTGCCACAACCACCACCAGGGCCAGCACGGCAAAGGGTTCAATCGTCGGATAGAAAAGCGCCGGCAACAAGAAAGCCAGCAAGACCAGCGCGGTGATCACCCGCTGCTTAAGCATGGTGCAACCCGCCCACCGAAGCGGCACCGGGCACGGGCTTTTCCAACTGTCCAGACGTTTTGCCAAAGCGCCGTTCTCGGCTGGCGAAATCTGCCAGTGCCCGATCCAGCTCCGCATCATCGAAGTCGGGCCAGAGGCATGGGGTGAAAAACAGCTCGGTGTAGGCCGCCTGCCACAGCAGGAAGTTGCTGATGCGCATCTCCCCACCGGTGCGAATCATCAGGTCCGGGTCACCCACATGGGCCAGCGCGGTGTTTTCGGCCAGGCTTTGCTCGGTGATTTCCCGGCCAGCGGCCACCAGCCGGCGTGCGGCCTGCGCGATGTCCCAGCGCCCACCGTAGTTGAAACAGACGTTGAGCACCAGCCGCTGGTTCTGCGCCGTCTTGTCTTCGGCGGCTTGCAAGCCTTGCACCACCCGCTTGGAAAGACCCGTGCGATCACCCGGGAAAAACAGACGCACACCGCTTTCGCTGAGCTTTGGCACCTCGCGCGACAAGGCCAGGGCCAGCAGCTCCATGAGGCTGGACACCTCCTCCACCGGCCGGTTCCAGTTTTCCGAGGAAAAGGCAAACACCGTGAGCACGGGGATGCCCCTGTCCAGGCAGGCCCGCACCGTACCTCGCAAGGCGTCCACACCCTGCTTGTGCCCAGCGACACGCGGCAGATGGCGCTTTTGGGCCCAGCGACCATTGCCGTCCATCACGATGGCCACGTGGCGCGGCACACCGGCGGGCGTTGAGAACTCGGGGACGGGAGCGTCTGCCATCAGGGTGTTGGAAAGGAGGCCATGGGACAAGGCAGGAGGTGAGAGGCTGGACGCCTCAGACCGCCATGATGTCCTGTTCTTTGGAGGTGACCAGACGGTCGACTTCCGAGATCATGCGATCGGTCAGCTTCTGGATGTCCTCTTGCGAACGGCGGTCATCGTCTTCAGAAACCAGCTTGTCCTTGAGCAGTTTTTTCACCGCGTCGTTGGCATCGCGGCGCAAATTGCGGATGGCGATCTTGGCCGCCTCGCCTTCACCACGCACCACCTTGGTGAGCTCCCGGCGGCGCTCCTCGGTCATGGGGGGCATGGGCACACGGATCAGGTCGCCCTGGCTCGCCGGGTTGAGGCCGAGATCGGATTCGCGAATCGCCTTCTCGATCTTGGCGCCCATGCCTTTTTCCCACGGCGCCACGCCAATGGTGCGCGCATCGAGCAGCGTCAGGTTGGCCACCTGCGACAACGGCAACATGGAACCGTAGTAGTCCACATGCACCGTGTCGAGCAATTGTGGATTGGGCCGCCCGGTCCGCACTTTGGCCAGGTTGCCCTTGAACGACTCCACCGACTGCTGCATCTTGTGCTCAGCGGTTTGACGGACTTCAGCGATGCTCATGAATGCTCCTCCAATCGACAGTGTTCGGTGTTTCGGCTTGCGTCAGACGTGAACCAGGGTGCCCTCGTCCCCGCCCAGCACCACATTGCGCAGGGCGCCCGGCTTGAAGATCGAGAACACCTTGACGGGCAGTTTCTGGTCGCGGCACAGGGCGAACGCCGTGGCGTCCATCACCTGCAGGTTTTTCGCCATGGCTTCGTCAAACGAAATGGTCGTGTAGCGGGTGGCCGACGGGTCCTTATTGGGGTCGGCGCTGTAGACGCCATCGACCTTGGTGGCCTTGAGCACGATCTCGGCGCCGATTTCCGCGCCACGCAGGGCGGCTGCGGTGTCGGTGGTGAAGAACGGGTTACCGGTGCCGGCGGCGAACACCACGACCTTGCCCTCCTCCAGGTACTGCAGGGCCTTGGGACGCACATAGGGCTCGACCACCTGCTCGATCGCGATGGCCGACATCACCCGTGCCACCAGACCCGCCTTTTCCATCGTGTCGGCCAGGGCCAGCGAATTCATGACCGTGGCCAGCATGCCCATGTAGTCGGCGGTGGCTCGGTCCATGCCGACCGAGCCACCCGCCACGCCGCGAAAGATGTTGCCACCACCGATGACGATGGCCACCTCCACGCCCAGGCGCGTCACCTCGGCAATTTCTTCCACCATGCGAACGATCGTCGCCCGGTTGATGCCAAAAGCATCGTCGCCCATCAGGGCTTCGCCCGACAATTTCAGCAGGATCCGTTTGTAGGCTGGCATGGGGACAACTTTCTGGAAATGAATCAGCGAAAAACTCAACCCGCAAGTGTAGCGAGCAGCGACCAGCCTATGCAGGGCAGCGGCCCCGCATGCGATCGAAAAAACGGCACCCCACAAGACAACGGGCCTCACGGCCCGTTGTCTCACTCAGCAAAGGGGCTGGCCAATCGTCCAGCGACGGATCAGGCGCCCTTGGCTGCTGCGACCTGGGCCGCCACTTCGGCCGCGAAGTCGTCGACCTTCTTCTCGATGCCTTCGCCCACCACGTAGAGCGTGAAGCCCTTGACGGTGGTTCCGGCGGCCTTGAGCATCTGCTCGACGGTCTGCTTGTCGTTCTTCACGAAGGGCTGGTTGAACAGCGACACTTCCTTGAGGTACTTCTGCACGCCACCTTCGATGCGTTTGGTCACGATTTCGGCGGACTGCACCGGCTTGCCTGCGGCCTCGGCGACCTTGCGGTCCTCGTCGGCCTTGGCGGTCGCCACCGAGCGCTCGCGCTCGATCAGCTCGGCCGGCACGTCGGCGCTGGTCAGCGCAACAGGCTTCATGGCAGCGATGTGCATGGCGGTGTCCTTGGCGGGGGTTTCCTCGCCGTCAAACTCCACCACCACACCGATGCGGGTGCCGTGCAGGTAGCTCACCAGCCTGGCCGCGCCACTGTAGTGCTTGAAACGGCGGAAGCTCATGTTCTCGCCGATCTTGCCAATCAGACCCTTGCGCACGTCTTCGAGCGTGGGGCCGAAGCTGTCCTGGCTGTAGGGCAGCGCGCCCAGGGCGGCGACGTCGGCCGGGTTGTGCTCAGCCACCAGCTTGGCTGCGGCATTGGCCATGGCCAGGAAGCTGTCGTTCTTGGTCACGAAGTCGGTTTCGCAGTTGACTTCGATCAGGCCACCGGTGGTGCCGTCGATGAAGCTCGCGACCACGCCTTCGGCGGTCACGCGCGATGCGGCCTTGCCGGCTTTGGTGCCCAGCTTGACGCGCAGCAGTTCTTCGGCCTTGGCCATGTCGCCATCGGCTTCGGTCAGCGCCTTTTTGCATTCCATCATGGGGGCGTCGGTCTTGGCGCGCAGTTCGGCCACCATGCTTGCAGTAATTGCCATTTTCAGTTCTCCGTTGACCGCTGCACCCCGCAGGACGTGAGCGGACTAGTCAATTGATCGGTTTTCGCGTGCGAAAAAGGGGCCACGCGAGCCCCTCTTTCGCGCAAGGGCAGCAATCAGGCGGCTGCGCTGTCCTTGACTTCGACGAATTCGTCGCTGCCTTCGGCAGCCACGGCCTTGACAACGTCGTTCACGGCGTTGTTGCGGCCTTCGAGGATCGCATCCGCGATGCCACGGGCATACAGGGCCACGGCGCGAGCGGAGTCGTCGTTGCCGGGGATGACATAGTCAATGCCCACGGGCGAGTGGTTGGTATCGACCACGCCCACCAGCGGAATGCCCAGCTTCTGGGCTTCGAGCACCGCGATCTTGTGGAAACCCACGTCGATCACGAAGATGGCGTCGGGCAGCGCGGCCATGTCCTGGATGCCGCCGATGTCCTTTTCCAGCTTTTCCATTTCGCGAGAGAAGGTCAGCTGCTCTTTCTTGGACATGCTGTCCAGACCGGCTTCCTTCTGGGCCTGCATGTCCTTGAGGCGCTTGATGGACGTCTTGACGGTCTTGAAGTTGGTCAGCATGCCACCGAGCCAACGCTGGTCCACGAAGGGCACGCCGGCGCGGCGGGCTTCCTGGGCCACGATGTCACGCGACTGGCGCTTGGTGCCCACCATCAGGATGGTGCCGCGGTTGGCGGAGAGCTGGCGCACGAACTTGGCGGCCTCTTCGAACAGGGGCAGCGTCTTTTCGAGGTTGACGATGTGGATCTTGTTGCGGTGACCGAAGATGTACGGAGCCATCTTGGGGTTCCAGAAACGGGTTTGGTGACCGAAATGGACACCCGCTTCCAGCATTTCGCGCATGGAGATAGACATGAGATTTCTTTCCAGAGGTTGAGACTAAAATCCAGCCCTGATCACCTGGGTTGTGCGGCGCATCATGCACCGCCACATCCCTCGGCAACACCCGGTTGGGCTGGTTTGCGATTGGCTTCGCTGCATGGGCCTGAAAGGATATTCAGACCCATGGGGTAGCAAAGCCTGTCAATTATAGCAGCCGGACCGACACCGACCCATTCCTCCAAGCCCGTCCGGTTGTGCCCGCTCCCGCACAGCCGGGAGTTTTTTGTGCCCAACCCCATGCCTCCCCCGCGTTCCCCCGTGCAAGCCCTGCTGAACCAGCCGTCCGCCCGGCGGACAGATCCAAGCCGGAGGCTGCCATGAAGCTCGCGATCATCGGGGCCGGCGTCGTTGGCACCACCACAGCCTACGAGCTGGCACTCGATGGCCACGAAGTCACGGTGTTTGAGCGTCGGCACACCGTGGCCGAAGAGGCCAGCTTTGCCAACGGCACACTGATTCACCCGGGCTGGATCCTGGCCCTGGCGGGCCATCGACGTGGGTGGCGGTCCTTGACGCCCTGGGCGGCCGCGGGATCGGGCCTGAAACTGGAGCGTCTTCCGCGCACAGGCGAATGGCCGTGGCTGTGGCAATGGCAGCGCGCGGGCCAGCCTGGTGCGCAGGTCGGCCACCTGGAACACGTGCACCGACTCGCGAGCTACAGCCACCAGCGGCTGCAGGCCCTCAGCACCGCGATGCAGCTGGACTACGACCGCAGCCAGGGGTTGCTCGCGTTGTGGCGCACCCCGCAGGAGGCTGAACAGATGCAGGGGGCGTTACAGCTCATGCGGACACTTGGCGTGGAAGTGCGGGAGTTGTCCGGCCAGGACACCCGTTTGCTCGAACCCGCGCTGAACCCAGACACCCCGCTGCACGCCGGAATCGAGCTGTTCGGAGACGCCGTGGCGAACTGCCGCCAGTTCACCTTGCTGATCAAAGCACAGGCGCAGTCGCTCAACTGCCGCTTTGCGTTTGGCACCCGCGTCGAGCGCATCGATGTGGACGGTGGCGTCACCCTGACCCACGCGCCCGTCGACAGCGCCAGCCCATCGGAGGCGCCATCCAGCGAACGCTTTGACGCAGCGGTTCTCTGTGCCGGCGCCGCCAGCGCCGAACTGCTGCGCCCGCTGGGGCTGCGGATTCCCCTGCAGCCGGTGTATGGGCACTCCATCAGTGCCGCCATTCGGGAGCCCATGGACGCACCACTGTCCGGCGTGCTGGACGCGCGGCACGGTGTTTCGATCACGCGGCTCGGACAGCGGGTGCGGGTGGCCGGCGGCGCCCGCCTGGGTGGCCGCCCCGGGCTGAAATCGGCCACGGAACTGCGCCGCCTGTACCAGGTGCTCGCTGACTGGTTCCCCGGTGCCGCCCGGATGGGAGGTCAGCAAGACAGCGTGCTGGAGTGGCAAGGCGCCCACGCCATGCTACCGGACGGCCCGCCGGTGTTGGGTGCGAGCCGGTTGCCGGGCCTGTGGTTGAACCTGGGCCATGGCGACAGCGGATGGACCACGGCCTGCGGCAGCGCACGAGCGCTGGCCGACGCCATCCGGGGCGGCTCGCCCGACATCGACTTGAGCACGTACTCGCCGCAGCGCTTTGACCTCTGACCACCGATGTGATCGCCCGGTGCCGGGTTGCCGGACTGCCGCGCGACCGTGTTGAAATGCCATCAACAGGCTCACCGTCAGCGCAGGCGTGGGCAGGTGCCATGCGCCAAGGCCGGCGGTCGCCATGCGGTGGACTTGACGGTTGGCGCACGGACCCGCAGGATGCCTGCTGGCTTTTCCCCCATCTCTCCAGGAGCACCACCATGGACATGTTCAGTTTCCTCGATGAGCCCGACGAAAAGCTGCTGGGCACCGGCAAGGCCCAGGCCGCGGCCTGAACGACTGTTGCGGGGCGATGCGTCAGATCGATCACACCCAAGCGCAGGCGCTGTACAGCGTTGAGGCCACCCGCCAGATGGAGCGGGCGGCGGCCAGTGCCCTACCCCCCCACACGCTGATGGCCCGTGCCGGCCTCGCGGTGGCGCGCCTGGCCCAGGCACTGCGACCCCACGCGCGCAGCATCTGGGTCGCCTGCGGTCCCGGTAACAACGGCGGCGACGGCCTGATCGCGGCGACCCACCTGCACCGCTGGGCCCAGGCCAACGGTGGTGCCGAGGTATGTGTCACCCACTTTCTCGGGGACCCGGCCGATGAAAGCCGCCTGCCCGCCGATGCCCGCAATGCTTTGAATCAGGCGCGCGCCGCCGGCCTGCGTTTCTGCGCCGAACCACCCGCGTCGTGGGACCTCGCCATCGACGCCTTGCTCGGCATTGGCGCCACCCGTGCGCCGCAAGGGACGATGGCCCGATGGATGGAGCAACTGCAGACCTCGACGACGCCGGTCCTGTGTGTTGACGTTCCGAGCGGACTCAATGCCGACACAGGGCAATGGGTGGACATGTCCACGCTCACCCAGCCAACCCGCGGCACCACACCCCATGGCCCGCGCCACACGCTGACGCTGCTCACGGTCAAGCCCGGCCTCTTTACCGCCCAGGGGCGAGACGCGGCCGGAGTGGTCTGGTTCGACGATCTGGGCATCAACCCGGAACCCGACGTACCGGTGTCCGTCTGGCTGTCGGGCCACAGTGGCTGCGGCGTCGCGGCATCACAACCGCCACACGCCAGCCACAAAGGCAGTTTTGGCGACGTGCTGGTCATCGGCGGGCAGGACATGGCAGCGGATGGCGCGGGCATGACCGGCGCTGCCCTGCTGGCCGCCCGTGCGGCGTTGCACGCTGGTGCGGGACGGGTTTTCGTCGGCTTGCTCGAAGCCCCCTCCTCGGTCAGCAACGTCCGGTGGGACCCGGTATGCCCGGAGCTGATGTTCCGGCAAATCGACCCTTTGCTGGAATCCAAGTTGCTCAAAACCGCGGGCGTGGTCTGTGGTTGCGGCGGCGGTTCTGCGGTGGCCAGGGTGCTGCCGAGGGTGCTGTCCCGCGCGCCGCGCCTGGTGCTCGATGCCGACGCCCTGAACGCCGTGGCCGCGGACAGCGCCCTGCAAACCCTGTTGCGCCAACGCAGCGCGCGCGGCTGGTTCACGGTGATCACGCCACACCCACTCGAAGCGGCTCGCCTGCTGGGCAGCGACACAGCCACCGTGATGGCCGACCGCCTGCTGGCCGCACGCACCCTGAGCGAGCGTTTTGGTGTGGTGTGCGTGCTCAAGGGCTCGGGCACGTTGATCGTCGCACCCGGCCAGATCCCACGAATCAATCCCACCGGCAACGCAGCGCTAGCCACAGCCGGCACCGGCGACGTGCTCGCCGGCATGATCGGCCGCGCTGTGGCATTGCCAGGCGTCACAGAGCGTCACCGGCTGGACCTGGTGGCCGGCTCGGTGTTCCAGCATGGCTGGCTGGCCGATCACTGGAGCACCGAAGATGCACCGCCTGGCCACCGCACCGAAGCGCTGAGTGCCAGCCGGCTGGCGGCGCGGGTGCGGCCCATGGGTGGCGTGTAGCTAACCCAGCAGCATCAACCCGACCTGCAACAGGATCACCAGCACCAACACCGACAGGTCGACACCGCCCACCATGGGCACGATCCGGCGCACGGGGCGCAGGATGGGAGCGCAGAGCCGGTCCAGCGTGGCGAGCACGGGCGAGTGGGGCTGCACCCACGACAGTACCGCATAGGCCAGCAACAGCACCATCAGACCCTGCAGCAGCGTGCGCAACAGGAACTTGACGGCCATCACCGGAATGGCCAGGACCAGGGCAGCAGGCGAAGCCGACACGGGAGACAGCGCCATGGCCAGCATCATCCAGATGCCGCCATACGCCATGGCCAGCAGCAGCGCCGCCATGAGACTGCCCCAGTCCACCCGGCTTTGCGCCAGGCTGCGGGGCAAGACGCGCCGCACCGGCGCCACCAGCCAATTGGTCACCGCGATCACCAACCGCCCCGGCTGGGCCGACATATGGACCCGCTGATGGTTCATCCACGCGCGCAGCAGCGCGGCCGCCACCAGGAAGAAAAACAGGGTATCCAACAGAAAGAAGACGATGCGCATAAGGGTGGTCCAGTGGGCTGGCCTGGCAGAGGATTGCGGCAAACATGCCATCGAGCCAAGCGTTGTGCACCGAGTTTAGAGGCAGAGCACCGGCCCCGGCGCCGGCGCCGCCTCAACCCGCGGGCAGTCTGAGCGGGGCCCTGGGCACCCTGGGGTCGGGCTCCAGACCGGCGGCCAGCCGCTCCAGCGCGGCCGATCGGGAGGCGTGCAGAAAGTCCAGCATGATGGGCGAGCTGTCGGCCAGGGAGTCTCGCCCGTGGTGAAACTCCGGGTGCCATTGCACACCCCGGGCGTACGCGTCACCGGTCCAGCGGATCGCCTCCACCAGACCGTCGAGTGTGGACACCGCCTCCACCACCATGCCCTTGCCCAGCTCCGCCACCGCCTGGTGATGGATGCTGGTGACGCGCAATTGCGACGAGGTGGGGTACAGCCTGGTCAGCGCACTGCCCTGCAGAAACGTGACGTCGTGTTCGAGTTGGTCGTACAGATCGGTGTCCACGTGGGCATGCGCTGCCGGGCACTGCATGGCGATGTCCTGGTACAGCGTTCCACCAAAGGCCACGTTGAGCAACTGCGCCCCACGGCACACCCCGAGCACCGGTCGTTTCTGTGCCAGAAAGGCCCGCAGCAACGCCAGTTCATAGCGGTCGCGCACCACGTCACCGTGCCAGCGTGGATCGATCGGCGTCTGACCGTAGGTCTGCGGCGCCACGTCAGCCCCGCCCTGCAGCACCAACGCGTCCAGCTCCTGCACCACGAGTTCGACCTTGAGGTGGCGCGCCGCGTGTTTGCTGTCGTGCGCCACGGCCGGCACCATGAAGGCCACCGCACCGTGTTCCATGATCCAGTGCGCGAGCGACTGCTCGATGTACTGCAGGTTCTTGTTGCGAAAACCCAGCTCGGATGGCACCTGGTAAAGCAGACGGGCGGACACGCCGATGCGCAGAGGCCGCTCCACGGGCCCCGCGCTCTTCTTGCGCCGCCGCTGCACCGGTTTTCCAGGTGCAGCGCCGTTTTCGGCACCCACCGAGCCCGCCGGCTTGCGCCGCACGGAGGGGGTGCTGGCAGCGCCGGACATGCGGTCCATCCTTCCTAACGGCGGCTCTTGCGGGCCTTGCCGGCGGTACCGCGGGCACCGCCGCCTCGCTCACCCTTCTTGGTGGCAGCCTTGCGCACGGACGCCTTGACCTCCATCACCGGCGGCAACGCCCCCCCGGCCTGCCGGCTCTGCCCCTGGGTTTCGTTGCGGCCCCGACGGAGCTTCCCACCGCGGCCGCTGGAAGACCCGCCTTCGGTTTGGCCGGTCTTGTCGCGCATGGCCCGCAGCACCAGATCGTCTTCACCCGTGACCAGGCGGAAGTCGATGCGACGCCCATCCAGATCCACCCGGCTGACCTGCACCTGCACACGCGAGCCCAGTGCGTACCGGATGCCCGTGCGCTCCCCACGCAATTCCTGGCGCGCTTCGTCGAAGCGGAAATACTCGCCACCCAGTTCGGTGATGTGGACCAGCCCTTCGACATACATGGCGTCGAGCGTCACGAACAAGCCGAAACTTGTCACCGAGCTGACCACGCCGCTGAACTCCTCGCCCAGGTGCTCGCGCATGTACTTGCACTTGAGCCAAGCCTCAACGTCGCGGCTGGCCTCGTCGGCACGGCGTTCGTTGGCGCTGCAGTGCAGGCCCGCAGCCTGCCAGGCCAGCGTGTCGGCCGACGGCTTCTTCACCGGTTCCCCGGTGACCGGCTTGGCACGACTGGCCAGGCGCTTGCTCAGTTTGGCATGCGCCTCCCCTGGCGTGGGCAAGGCCGGCAACTGGTAGCGCTTGCCGGCCAGAATCGCCTTGATGACCCGGTGCACCAACAAATCCGGGTAGCGCCGGATCGGGCTGGTGAAGTGGGTGTAGGCGTCAAAGGCCAGACCAAAGTGACCGGCATTGAGCGGCGTGTAGATGGCCTGCTGCATCGAACGCAGCAGCATCGTGTGGATCTGCTGCGACTCGGGCCGGTCCTTGGTCGCGTTGGCGATCAGCTGGAACTCCGAAGGATGCGGGTTGTCGCTGATGGTCTGCGTGACCCCCATGGCCTTGAGGTAATTGCGCAGGATGTCCTGCTTCTCGGGCGTGGGCCCTTCGTGCACCCGGAACAGACCCGTGTGTTTGCCTTCGCCAATGAAATCGGCCGAGCACACGTTGGCTGCCAGCATGGCCTCCTCGATCAGCTTGTGCGCATCGTTGCGGGTGCGTGGAACGATCTTCTCGATCCGGCCCGACTCGTCGCAGACGATCTGGGTCTCCACGGTTTCAAAGTCCACCGCGCCACGCACATTGCGCGCCGCCAGCAGCGCACGGTACACGTCGTGCAGGTTCAACAGATAGGGCACCAGCGCCTTGCGCTGCGCCGCCTCGGGGCCCCGGGTGTTCTGCAGGATGGCGGCCACCTCGGTGTAGGTGAAACGCGCATGGCTGAACATCACCGCCGGGTAGAACTGGTAGGCGTGCACCTCGCCTTTGGCATTGATCAGCATGTCGCAGACCATGCACAGACGCTCCACACCGGGGTTGAGCGAACACAGGCCGTTCGACAGCTTCTCGGGCAGCATGGGAATCACGCGGCGCGGAAAGTACACCGAGGTCGCCCGGTCATAGGCATCCACATCGATGGCAGAGCCGGTCTCCACGTAGTGGCTCACGTCGGCGATGGCCACCAGCAGACGCCAGCCTTTGGTTCGCCCGACCTTGGCCGGCTCGCAATAGACTGCGTCGTCAAAATCGCGAGCATCTTCGCCGTCGATCGTGACCAGCGGCACATCGCGCAGATCGACGCGGTGTTTGTGGTCCGAAGCACGCACGTGATCCGGCAAGGCACGGGCTTGCGCCAGTGCGGCTTCGGAAAACTCGTGGGGCACGCCGTACTTGCGCACCGCGATCTCGATCTCCATACCGGGGTCGTCGATCTCGCCCAGCACTTCCTTGACCCGCCCCACAGGCTGCCCATACAGCGCGGGCGGCTCGGTCAGTTCGACCACCACCACCTGCCCGGGCTTGGCCGATCCGGTCGCGCCCTTGGGGATCAACACGTCCTGCCCATAACGTTTGTCTTCGGGAGCGACAAGCCAGACACCGCTCTCCTGAAGCAGCCGCCCGATGATGGGCGCGTTAGCGCGTTCGACAATTTCCGTGACGCGCCCCTCCGGGCGGCCCTTGCGGTCCAGTCGCACGATGCGCGCCTTGACCCGGTCCTTGTGCAACACGGCCCGCATTTCATTGGACGGCAGATAGATATCTGCCTGTCCGTCGTCGCGGATCACAAAGCCATGTCCGTCACGATGACCCGACACGACACCTTCAAATTCGGCCAACAGGCTGTTTTTTTCGTTCACTTTTTAAATTCAATTTTCCGTGCTATACTAGCGTTTTTCCTGAGATGCCCAGGTGGCGGAATTGGTAGACGCACTAGTTTCAGGTACTAGCGCCGAGAGGCGTGGAGGTTCGAGTCCTCTCTTGGGCACCAATCATAAGGGCTTGCAAACGTGATGTTTGCAAGCCCTTTTTTATTATTCCCTCGCGGGAAACCACAAAAGCCGCCACGTTCGCAGCGTCGCGGCTTTTCTCTTGAAAACAAGGACGGGCTTTGACCCCCACCGGCCGGCGGCTATCGCAGCGCACTGTGCCGGTGGCTGCGGTCAAAACGGAACCGCCAGCAAATCGTGGCCTTCCGCCGCCACGATGCGCGCCTTGGTGAATTCACCCACCTTGAGCGTCTTGCTGATTTTTTCCGGTGGCAACAAACGCACCACACCATCGATCTCGGGCGCATCGGCGTAGCTGCGCCCCACGCCACCCTTCTTGCCCAGACCGGGCGCCGAGTCCACCAACACCTGCATGGTCGCACCCACGCGCTGGCGCAGCTTGTCCGCGGACACGGCCTCGGCCACGGCCATGAAACGCGCACGGCGTTCTTCGCGCACCGCATCCGGCACGGCATCCGGCAGCGCGTTGGCCGCGGCACCGTTCACCGGCGAATAGGCAAAACAACCGGCCCGATCAATCTGCGCTTCCTGAACAAAGTCCAGCAGGTGCTGGAACTCCGCTTCGGTCTCGCCGGGGAAACCGGCGATGAAGGTGCTGCGCACCACGATCTGCGGACACAGTTCACGCCAGCGCGCGATGCGCTCCAGATTCTTCTCGCCACTGGCCGGGCGCTTCATGCGCTTGAGCACGTCGGGGTGGCTGTGTTGCAGCGGCACATCCAGGTAAGGCAGGCACAGGCCTTCGGCCATCAGCGGGACGACGTCATCCACATGCGGGTACGGATACACATAGTGCAACCGCACCCATGCGCCATAGCCCTTGGCCAGCTCACCGAGCGAGCGCACCAGATCGAACATGCGCGTTTTCACCGGCTTCCCATCCCAGAAACCGGTGCGGTATTGCACATCCACACCATAGGCCGAGGTGTCCTGGCTGACCACCAGCAATTCCTTCACACCAGCCTCAAAGAGTTTGCGAGCCTCGGTGAGCACGTCGCCGATGGGACGGCTCACCAGGTCGCCACGCATGGACGGAATGATGCAGAACGTGCAACGGTGGTTGCAGCCCTCGCTGATCTTCAGGTAAGCGTAATGACGCGGTGTGAGCTTGATCCCCTGCGCCGGCACCAGGTCCACGAACGGGTCGTGCGGCTTGGGCAGGTGCTGGTGCACCGCCTCCATCACTTCGTGCGTGGCATGTGGCCCCGTCACGGCCAGCACACTGGGATGCATCTGCCGCACCATATTGCCGCCGTCCTCACCTGCGCGCGCGCCCAGGCAACCGGTCACGATCACTTTGCCATTCTCGGCCAGGGCTTCGCCAATCGTGTCCAGGCTTTCCTTCACGGCGTCGTCGATGAAGCCGCAGGTGTTGACGATCACCAGGTCGGCACCGGCAAAAGTCTTGGAGGTCTGATAACCCTCGGCGCTGAGCTGCGTGAGGATGAGTTCGGAATCGGTCAGCGCCTTGGGGCAACCCAGGCTGACAAAACCGACCTTGGGCGCCGCAGCGCCCGGGGTGGCAACAGTTTCAATCATGGTCCGATTGTCTCAGACCATGGCCTGTCGCGTGCGCGGAGCGGCCACCGCGCGGCCCGCCAGCACTCAGCGCTTGAGCCCCATTGCCGCGAGCATCTGCTCGCTGCTCTTCTGCATCTGCTCCTGCATCTGGGTAAAGGCACTGCGCGACTGCTCCATATAGGCTCCCATCATGCCCTGCATCATGGGCGACTGCATGTTCGCAAATTGTTTCCACGCCTCGGGATTGAGGCCGCTGGACTGCTCGGACATCTTGTGCTGCAGGTCCATGAAAATCTGGACGTTCTTCTCCAGGTAGGCACCCATGAAGTCCTGCATGGCGTTGCCGTAAAAACGGATGATGTTGGCCAGCACCTGCTCGGTGAAGATGGGCACACCCGCCGTTTCTTCTTCCAGAATGATCTGCAACAGAATGCTGCGGGTGAGATCGTCGTTGGTCTTGGCATCGCGCACCACAAACCGCTCGTTGTCCATCACCAGCGCCTTCACCTCCGCCAGCGTGATGTAGGACGAGGTGTCGGTATCGTACAGACGTCGGTTGGGGTATTTTTTGATCACCCGCACGGCGCCCGGACTGGCGCTGCTGGCTTCGGCCTTGCTTTTTTGCACGACGGGACTTTCAGAATGGGACTGGGCACGGTCGCCCTGAACAGCTCAGAGCATACGGCACATTCTAGAAAGCCCGGTCGACGGCTGTCTGCATGGGTTTACCCTGTGCGGTATCCGGCAGCTGTGGCCGGCGCGAGCCATCGTACAAAGCAAAAGGGCCCGACGAAACGTCCGGCCCTTGGGTGCATCGAATAGGTTTGGTAGGCGCGATTGGACTCGAACCAACGACCCCCACCATGTCAAGGTGGTGCTCTAACCAGCTGAGCTACGCGCCTACAAACTGTTCGAAGCCTCGCAGTATAGCTGTTTTTTCAGCGATTTCTGAAAACCGACGAACATCATTTGCGACGCACCACACGAACACCGGGCACGTCCCCCACCACCGCCATGGCGCGGGCCACCTGGCGCGCGTCGAGCACTTCGATGGTGAAGGTCATCCAGGCAATGCCGCGCACCGACTGCGTCTGCACTCCGATGACGTTCATCTTTTCACGGGCGAACACGTCGGAGATGTCGCGCAGCAGGCCCTGGCGGTCCAATGCCTCCACCGCCACGTCCACCGGGTACACCGCAGCACTACCATCGCGACCGGGGCTGCTTTGTCCACCCCACTGCACCTCGATCACGCGGTCCGGGCTCTTGCGCTGCAGATGGGCGAAGTCGCTGCAATCGGCCCGGTGAATGCTCACCCCTTTGCCACGGGTGACGAAGCCGCCGATCTCGTCGGGTGGTGCGGGTTTGCAGCACTTGGCCAGCTGCGTCATCAGCGAGTCCACCCCAACCACCAGCACACCACCACTGGGCTGGCCGGACGCCTTGCGCGGCTTCTTGAGCCAGGCCGGTATCTCCGATGGAGCTTCGGGTTCGGGCGGCCGCAGATGGGTCTCAATGGCACGCAGCGAGAGCTCGTCCTTGCCCACCTGTTCAAACAGTTCCTGCGCCGACGACAGGCCAAGGGCGACCGCCAGATCGTCAAGCTTGAGGGCCGTCTTGCCTTCGCGCTGGAGCAGCTTTTCCACGGCCTCGCGCCCTCGCGCCACGGTCTCTTCCATGGCCTGGGCGTTGAACCAGGCGCGCACCTTGCTCTTGGCGCGGTGACTGACCAGATAGCCCAGATCGGCGTTGAGCCAGTCGCGCGACGGACCGCCCTCCTTCGCCGCGGTGATCTCCACCGTCTGCCCGTTCTGCAGCGGCGTGTTGAGCGTGACCATGGCGCCATCAACACGCGCACCGCGGCAACGGTGCCCCAGACTGGTGTGCACGCTGTAGGCGAAGTCCACCGCGGTGGCTCCCTGGGGCAGCTCCACGATGGCGGCGTCGGGCGTGAGCACGTAAATGCGATCGTCAAACAGCCCCTCGGCCGCGCCACTCAGGTCGCGCTCCCAAGCCAACAACTGGCGCAGCACCGCGATCTTGGCGTCGTAGTCGGAGCTGGCCGACACGCCGGCATAGCCCTTGGCTCCGGCCTCCTTGTAGGCCCAGTGGGCCGCCACGCCGTGCTCGGCGTGGTCGTGCATGGCCTGGGTGCGAATCTGGATCTCAAACGCGCGCCCTTGCTCATCGCGCACCACCGTGTGCAGCGACTGGTAGCCATTGGGCTTGGGCTTGGCGATGTAGTCGTCGAACTCTTCGGAAACCGGCGTGAAGTGCGAGTTCACGTAGGCCAGCGCAGCGTAGCAGTCGTTCACCTCGGGCACGATCACCCTCAAGGCCCGGATGTCGAACACCTGATCAAAGTCCAGCGATTTGCCGCGCATCTTCTTGACGATGCTGTAGATGTGCTTGGGACGACCCTGCACCGAAGCCTTCACACCCATCCGCTGCAAATGGTTTTCCAGCGACTGGCGCACCTGCTCCACATGGTCCTCGCGCTCGCCCCGCTTCTCGTCAAGCAGACGGGCAACCTGCTTGTAGGTCTGCGGCTCCAGGAAACGGAACGCCAGGTCTTCCATTTCCCACTTGATCTGCCAGATGCCGAGCCGGTTGGCCAGCGGTGCGAACACATGCAACGACTCACTGGCCAGGGCTTCGCCGGGCTCGCCACGGCAGGCAGCGAAATAGCGCAGCGTCTGCAGCCGGGAAGTCAGGCGCAGCATCACCACGCGCAGGTCGCGCGAGAACGCCAGCAGCATCTTGCGCACGTTTTCGGTCTGGCTCGCCGCCAGCTCCGAAACCGGCGCCTTGTTGGGTGACACCAGCGGCAAGGACAGTTCCTGAGCCACCGCGCGCTCTTCATCCTTTTTGGCTTGCACCTCGGCCGCCTTGTAGCGCGCCTGGCGCTGCAGTTGGACCAGCTTGGTGGTCTCCACCGCGAGGTCCGCAAAATTGTCGCCAAAGGCCTTGGCAATCACGTCGTGCGGACGGTTGAGGTACTGGCAGGCATACACCAGGTAGGCGGCGGCCTGCATGGCCTCGGAACCGCCAATGTCGTTCAGGATGGCCGCGACCGCGTCGGCGTGCGCCAGGATGTTTTCGCCCGTGTCCAGTTGCTCGCAGGCGAGCAGCGGTTCCGCAAACGCGCGGGCACGGGCCAGCGCCTGCGCCTGGTGCGGCAAACTGTCGGAGGTCGCCGCGACGATGGCCGAGGGCATCACCGTGCCCACAGGGGCGGTCTCCGCGTTGAAGGCCTGCGGTGCGCCGTTTGATGCAAGTGACGTCGAACGCTTCATGTCAATCCCGGGACGCACTCACGCAGCCCATAAAAAATCCCGAACCGCGGACCATTGATCGGCGGCCACCAGCGTGGGCGCATGGCCCACACCCTCGAACGACACGCAACGCGCGCAAGGACCGCGCCGGGTCATCAGCTCCGCCGTCTCCGGCGTGAGCAGATCCGACCCGGTGCCACGCAGCAGCAAGGTCGGTGCGGTGATGCTGTCGTACAGTGCCCACAGGGCTGCTTCACCCTCGCGCACGGCCTGTCTCGAAACGGACTCGTCCCCGGCCATCAAAGCCTTGAAAGGCAACGCGATCGCCGGGTCGTAATGCAGCCACCAGCGGCCATCGCGCTCACGCAGCATGGGCAATGACAAGGCCCGCCATTGCTCCGGACTGTGCGGTCCGAACCCCGGCGAGATGGACGCCAGGTAGTCCATCGCCGCCTGTTCGCTCGCAAACGACGGGTTCAGCCCCAGGTAGTTGCCAATGCGCTGCAAGGCCTCCCACTGGATCACAGGCCCGACATCGTTGAGCACCAGCCTGTGTGGCGCCAGTGCGGGCTGCGCCGCCAGCGCCATACCGATCAGCCCCCCCATGCTGGTGCCCACCCAGTCGATCCGCACCCCGGGCGTCTGCGCGCGCAATTGCGCCAACAGCGTGGCGAGGTCGGCCGCATACGTGCCGAGTTGATAGGCCATGGGGTCCTGCAACCAGTCGCTGTGACCCCTCCCCGCCACGTCCACCGCGATCACGCGGCAGCGGCTGGTCAGGCTGCGCGCGAGGGTGTCGAAGTCGCGCCCCTGCCGCGACAGGCCATGCACGCACACCACCACGTGGGCCGTGGTGGCACCGGTCGTGGGCCAGTCCCAATAGGCCATGCGCCGTGGCACACCACCCTGGGCGGCGGGCCCGCTGACGGGCAGAAAGTTGAGCGTGGGTTCCTGCATGCTGGTCTTGTGCCCCTGAGCGTCCGTGATAATGTTTTCAGCGTCTCTCAACGAATCGTAATGGAACTGGAGCTTACCCATGCTTGCAAACAAAACCGCCCTTGTCACCGGCTCCACCAGCGGCATCGGACTGGGTATTGCCAAGGCGCTGGCGCGTCAGGGCGCCAACATCGTGCTCAACGGTTTTGGTGACGCCGAAGGCCCCAAGGCCGAGATCGCGGCACTGGGCGCGAAGGTGGCCTACCACGGCGCCGACATGAGCAAACCCGCCGAGATCGAGGACATGATGGCGTTTGCCGCGTCCCGGTTTGGCCAGGTGGACATCCTCGTCAACAACGCCGGCATCCAGCACGTGGCCCGGGTGGAGGACTTTCCCGTGGAACGCTGGGATGCCATCATCGCCATCAACCTCACCAGCGCGTTCCACGCCACGCGCCTGGCGCTGCCAGCCATGCGGGCCGCCAACTGGGGCCGCATCATCAACGTGGCGTCGGTCCACGGCCTGGTGGGATCGGCCGAAAAATCGGCCTACGTCGCGGCCAAACACGGTGTGATCGGTCTGACCAAGGTCACCGCGCTGGAAAACGCCACCTCCGGCGTGACCTGCAACGCGATCTGCCCGGGCTGGGTGCTCACGCCGCTGGTGCAAAAGCAGGTGGATGCCAAGGCCGGAGCCCTGGGCATTTCCAACGAGGACGCCAAGAAGGTGCTGCTCGGCGAAAAGGAGCCGTCCATGCAGTTCACCACACCCGAAGAGCTGGGCGAACTGGCGGTGTTTTTCTGCTCGCCGGCGGGCAACAATGTGCGCGGCGTGGCCTGGAACATGGACGGTGGCTGGGTGGCGCAATAAGGCTGCAAATCCCGTCATCGATGGAAAGGCCCGCTTCGCGGGCCTTTTTGCTGCGCGGAACACCCGTCCGTTTCAGCGCAGCTGGATGGAACCGGACACGGTCACGTTCACCATGCTCTTGCCCGCTTCCGCGGACACGGGAGAGGTATCCGCCACCGACTTGGCCGATTGGGCCAGCATGCGCATGGGTATCGGAGCGTTCTCCTGGTCGGCCGAACTGATGGAGACCTCGCGCAAGGTGTAGCCAGTGAAACCAAACCCCTTGGCCACGTCATTGGCCCGGGCCTTGAAACGATCAATGGCCAGGGCCTGCACGTCGGCCTCCAGCTTTTGCCGTGCCTCTCGCGAAAGCGAAAAGCCCACTTGGCCCATGGTCAGGGTCTGGATCTTTCCGGCCGTGGTGCTGATGCGCGCGAAATCGCGCCCTTCGATCACGAGCTCGGTACTGCCCTGCCAACCGTTGATCTTGCCGTTGGTGCCGTAACGCGGGTATAGAGAAAACTGACCGGTGCGCACCTCCATTTGCTGGGGCTGGGCCGCCGTCCTGGCCACCACGAGCGCAGCGTCCAGTGCCACCTTGAGCTGGTTCTGCACGGTGGCGGCGTCGGGACCGTCCCGGGTGGTGTTCAGGCTCATGCTGAGCCAGTCCTGCTGGACTTCCAGAAACCCGCTGGCTGCGATGTTCACGATGTTGGCCGGCTCTTTGCCCTCCTGGGGCGCCTGGGCCCAGGCGCTGCCACCGCCACTGGCGATCAACAGGATGAGGATGACAAGGCGGCGATGAAATCGGTCAGAAAAGGCGGAGCGTCCGGAAAATGGCGACATGAATTACTTTTTGTGGAGGTTGTTGGTCTGGCTGCGAAGCTGCTCGCGCAAAAGGTGGCGCTCTTCCAGCGTCAACCGGTACGGCTTGCCGACGTCATCCCGTTCATCCAGTGGAAGCCGCAGGCTGTCACGCAGCCGTGTATGGCTGCGTGTCTCGCGCTCTTCGCCGGCCTCGGATGGCACGACCTCCACCGTGGCGCCCATCAGGGCATCACCGCGACCATTCGGCGCCTGGGCAAAGACCGGACCGAGCACGAACAACAACATCAGGGATGACAAATACGTCTTCATGAGCCACCAAGTATCCACGTTTCAGCGATTGTGAGATGCGCGCCCGGTGAAGCAGATGCCATCCGACGCAACATTTGTAACAGCCGGTCAGGAAAACAAAAAACCAGTGCTGACAGGCGTTTACCGCTGCCACAATCGCGTTTGTTACATTTTCCGGAGGTCACTTCCATGTCGCAAACCAACGCCCGCCCCAACAAGATTCTGGTTGTGGACGACGATGTCCGCATCCGTGATCTGCTGCGCCGCTACCTGATGCAGGAAGGCTTTGAAGTCATGCTGGCCGAAGACGGCAAGGCACTGAACCGGGTGCTCCAGCGCGAGTCGGTCGACCTGATCGTGCTGGACCTGATGATGCCCGGCGAGGATGGTCTGTCCATCTGCAGACGCCTGCGCGCCAACGGTGACCGGACCCCCATCATCATGCTGACCGCCAAGAGCGAAGACGTGGACCGGATCGTCGGACTGGAAGTCGGTGCCGACGACTACCTGGGCAAACCGTTCAACCCGCGCGAACTGCTGGCCCGCATCCACGCTGTGCTGCGCCGCCGCCCGCCCACCGAAGTACCGGGCGCCCCGTCGCAGGAAGCCGAGGTGGTCAACTTCGGTCCGTTCGAATTCGACCTGAGCCTGCGCACGCTGCGCAAGCAGGGCGAGGACTTGCCACTGACCACCGGCGAATTCGCCATGCTCAAGGCCCTGGTGCGCCACCCCCGCCAGCCGCTCTCACGCGAAAAACTCGCGCAGCTGGCGCGTGGTCGCGAGTTCGAGCCGTTCGACCGCAGCCTGGACGTGCAGGTCTCGCGTCTGCGCAAACTCATTGAAGAAGACGCTGCTTCGCCGCGCTACCTGCAGACCGTGTGGGGTGTGGGCTATGTCTTTGTTCCCGACGGCAACACATGACCGCCGCGCCGAGCCACTCCCAAGCAAGCTCGCACCGCAACCCGCAGGGCGAAGGTGCTCCGGTGAGCGCTGCCCGGCCGAGGCGCTCAGTCCCACAGTGCGCAACACGGAGGTAGTCCAGTGAGCGCTGTACCGACGCGCGACTCGCGCGTCCCTTTTGAAACCCAGCCGGCGGCGCTGGAGACCGCGCCGGCCCCGCTGGAGATGCGTCCGCAACGCGGCGTGAGCCTGTTCTGGCGCACGTTTTTCTTCCTCGCCCTGCTTCTCGTGGGCTGCATCGTTGCCTGGCTGCAAACCTTTCGTGCGCTGGAGTTCGAGCCGCGCGCGCTGCAAAGCGCGCAGCAACTGGCCTCGCTGGTCAACCTCAGCCGCGCCGCGCTGGTGCATTCGGATTCCATTGCCCGGGTATCGCTGGTCAAGACACTGGCCGACGAAGAAGGCGTGCGCATCGCGCCGCGCGAGCCCAACGACACCTACAAGCTCTACAACACCGACTCGCTCAGCCAGAACATCAGCGAGCGCCTGAGCGCGCGGCTGGGCCCGGGCACCGTGGTCGCCCGGGAGGTCAACGGTTTTCCCGGGCTGTGGGTGGGATTCAACATCGACGATGACCCCTACTGGCTGCTGACCGACCCCTCCCGCGTCGGACCGGTGACCGGCGCCACCTGGCTGATCTGGCTGGCCACCGCCGCCGCGCTGTCCCTGGCCGGTGCGGCGCTGATCGCGCGGCTGATCAACCACCCCCTGAAGAAGCTCTCGTTTGCCGCCAGCCGGGTGCGCGAAGGGGACTTCAACGCCAGTCAACTCAACGAAATGGTCGCCACCAGCGAGATCCGTGAAGTCAACATCGGCTTCAACCGCATGGCACAGCGTCTGTCCAAGGTCGAGCAGGACCGCGCGCTCATGCTGGCCGGCATCTCGCACGACCTGCGCACGCCACTGGCGCGGCTGCGGCTCGAAACCGAGATGAGCGTGGCCGACCCGCAGGCCCGTGAACACATGACGGCGGACATCGAACAGGTCAACGCCATCATCGACAAGTTCCTGGACTACGCACGCCCCGACCAGCTGAAGCCCGACCGGGTCAACCTCAACCAGGTGGTCGACGCCGCGATCTTTTCGCTGGGCAACGACCCCACCCTGATCATCGAAACCCAGATTCCCCCCGACACCTTCGTGCTGGGTGAGGCGGTGGAGCTGCAGCGGGTGTTCTCCAACCTGCTGGAGAACACCCAGCGCTACGGTCGCAATCCGGAGACGGGCATGGCCGAAGTGGGGATCGCCGCCAAGATTCGGGACGACTGGGTGCTCGTCAAGCTGCGCGACCACGGCCCCGGGGTCAGCCCCGATCAGTTGCAACACCTCACACAACCGTTTTTCCGGGGCGATGCCTCGCGCTCGTCGGCCACTGGCACCGGCCTGGGGTTGGCGATCGTGGAGCGGGCCATCGCCCGCATGGGCGGGCGCTTTGCCATGGCCAACAGCAGCACAGGCGGCCTGTCCGCCCACATGAAACTGCCCAAAGCCCCGGACTGAGTCCAGCCGCCGCGCGGGTCGCTGCCCGGCGCTATGCCTGCGCGTTCAGCAGGACCACGGCGCGCGCTTCCATCGACAGTCCCTGCCCCACCGGCCCGAGCTTCTCGGCCGTCTTGGCTTTCACGTTCACCCGGCCGACCGCCACCCCCAGGGCGCGCGCAATGCTCTCGCACATGGCGCCGATGTGCGGCGCCAGCTTGGGCGCCTGGGCAATCACGGTGCTGTCGATGTTGACGATTTCAAAACCGGCATCGCGCACGCGGCGCGCCGCTTCGGCCAGCAACACGCTGGAGTCGGCCCCTTTGAAGTGCTGGTCGGTGTCGGGGAAGTGACGGCCGATGTCGCCCAGCGCGGCCGCGCCCAGCAAGGCGTCGGTGATCGCATGCAGCAGCACGTCGGCGTCCGAATGTCCGAGCAAGCCCAACATGTGCGGGATGCGCACCCCACCGACGATGAGCGGGCGGCCGGGCACCAATGCGTGGACGTCCCAGCCTTCACCGATGCGCAGACTGAATGGCGAGGGATTCATTGGGGGTTCCTGCTCAGGTTCGGTTGTTCAGAATGGCCTCGGCCAGGGCAAAGTCTTCCGGGTAGGTGACCTTGAAGTTCTGCGCGCTGCCGGGCACCAGCAGCGGACGGTGGCCCGCCAGCTCCATGGCGCTGGCCTCGTCGGTCACCCCGGCGAACCCGCTGTCGGCCTGCGCGGCGAGCGCGTCGCGCAGCGCACCGAGGCGGAACATCTGCGGCGTCTGGGCCAGCCATTTGTCGGAGCGGTCCACCGTGGCCGCCACGCGGCCGCCAGCCTCGGTCTTCAGGGTGTCGGGCAGCTTGAGCGCCAGCAGCCCGCCCACGGGGTCGTTTTCGCAGGCGTCGAGCAAGGCGTTGATCTGGGCCGGCGTGACCAGGCAGCGCGCCGCATCGTGCACCAGCACCCAGTCGTCCTGCGCCGCTCCCTGGGCCAGCAGCTCGTGCAGGCCGTTGAACACGCTCTCCGCGCGGGAACGGCCACCGCAGCGCGCCAGCACCACGCTCGGGTGGTCCACGCTGAGAAACCGGTCCCCCGGCGCGATGACGATCAGGCACTGGGCAATGCGTGGCACGGCCTGAAACGCGGCCAGGGTGTGCAACACCATGGGCAAGCCGGCCACGCGCTCGTATTGCTTGGGACCCGCCGTGCCCGCGCGCGACCCAGTTCCTGCACAAGGCAGCAGCACGTGGCAACGGGGAGCAAGCGCGGGGGGAATCGGGTGGGCGGTATCGGTCATGGCTTGTGCGCATTCTAGAATCAGTGTTTTCACACCCCCCGCCCAGCTGGACGGGGGGTGTTCGTCATGGCGGGTCCGGTTGGCCCGCCGCGCCCACCGCCCTCATTCACCACCCCCGCCCGCATGGACCTGCCCAAACTCACCCCCGGCAAACGCTTCACGCAGCCGCGCCCCAGCGGCGCGGCCGACGCTCTGCTGCTGGCCCGGCTCGGTGAGCGCGAGAAGGCCGCCGGCCGGGTCACCGCCATCGTCACCGCCGACGCCACCGACGCGCAGCGCCTGATCGACGAGATGGCGTTCTTCGCGCCTGGCCTGCGCTGCGCGCTGTTCCCGGACTGGGAGACCCTGCCCTACGACACGTTTTCGCCGCACCAGGACCTGATCTCCGAGCGCCTGGCCACGCTCTGGCGCATCCAGCAGCACGACAAGGACACCGGCGCCGACGTGGTGCTGGTGCCCGCCACCACCGCGCTGTACCGGCTGGCGCCGCCGGCCTTTCTGGCCGGCTACACCTTTCACTTCAAGGTCAAGCAAAAGCTCGACGAGGCCAAACTCAAGAGCCAGCTCACGCTGGCCGGCTACCAGCACGTGACCCAGGTGGTGAGCCCGGGCGAGTACGCGGTGCGCGGCGGCCTGATCGACCTCTTCCCCATGGGCTCGCCCGTGCCCTACCGCGTGGACCTGTTCGACGACGAGATCGACAGCATCCGCACCTTCGACCCCGACAGCCAGCGCAGCCTGTACCCGGTGCCCGAGGTGCGGCTGCTGCCTGGGCGTGAGTTTCCGATGGACGACGCGGCGCGCGCCAAATTCCGCAGCCGCTGGCGCGAACTGCTCGACGGCGACCCGACCAAGAGCCGCATCTACAAAGACATGGGCAACGGCGTGGCCACCGCCGGCATCGAGTACTACCTGCCGCTGTTCTTCGAGCAGACCGCCACGGTGTTCGACTACCTCGGTGAAGCAGCCACCGTGGTGCTGCATGGCGACCTGGAGCCCGCCTTCCAGCGCTTCTGGCAGGACACGCAGGACCGCTACCGCCTCGTCAAGGGCGACCCCGAGCGCCCCACCCTGCCGCCCGAGAGCCTGTTTCTCTCGGCCGAGCAGTTCTACACCGGAGCCAACGCCCACGCCCAGCTCGCCATCCGACCGGCGGTGGAAGACGTGGCCGACAACGCCTTCGCGCAGAAGCTGGGCGATCTGTCGGTGCTGCGCGGCGCCGAAGACCCGCTCGCGCGCCTGCAGGGCCACATGCGCAACAGCGCGCACCGCGTGCTGCTGCTGGCCGAAAGCGATGGCCGGCGCGAGAGCCTGCTGGACTTCCTGCGCGCCAGCGGCCTGAACCCGCCGGCCTTCGATTCGCTGACCGAATTCCAGGGCAGCGATGAACCAACCGGCATCGCCACCGCCGCCTTGACGGTGGGCTTCTCCTGGCTCGAAGGCGGCATCGACTTCGTCACCGAGACCGAACTCTTCGCCACCGGCCCCACCACGCGCCGGCGCAAGAAGCAGGAACAGGTCAGCGACGTCGACGCGCTGATCAAGGACCTGTCCGAGCTCAACGTGGGCGACCCGGTGGTGCACAACGCCCACGGCATCGGCCGCTACCGCGGCCTGATCCACATGGACATGGGCGAGAAGAACCCGGACGGCACGCCCGCGCTGATGGAGTTCCTGCACCTGGAGTACGCCGACAAGGCCGTGCTCTACGTGCCGGTGAGCCAACTGCAGCTGATCGGCCGCTACACCGGCGTGAGCGCCGACGAGGCGCCGCTGCACCGCCTGGGCAGCGGCCAGTGGGAGAAAGCCAAACGAAAGGCCGCCGAGCAGGTGCGCGACGCCGCCGCCGAGCTGCTCAACATCTACGCCCGCCGCGCCGCGCGCCAGGGCCATGCGTTCCGTTTCTCGGCGCAAGACTACGAGATCTTCGCCAACGACTTCGGCTTTGAAGAAACCGCCGACCAGCGCGGCGCGATCCACGCCGTGATCCAGGACATGATCAGCCCGCGCCCGATGGACCGCCTGGTCTGCGGCGACGTGGGTTTCGGCAAGACCGAGGTCGCCCTGCGCGCCGCCTTCGTGGCCGTGACGGGTGGGCGCCAGGTGGCGTTCCTCGCACCGACCACGCTGCTGGCCGAGCAGCACTACCAGACCCTGGTGGACCGCTTCGCCAAGTGGCCGGTGAAGGTGGCCGAGGTGTCGCGCTTTCGTTCCGGCAAGGAGATCACGGCCGCCATCAAGGGCATTGCCGACGGCACCGTGGACATCGTGGTGGGCACGCACAAGCTGCTGAGCGAATCGACCAAGTTCCACGACCTGGGCCTGCTCATCATCGACGAGGAACACCGCTTCGGCGTGCGCCACAAGGAGGCCATGAAGGCCATGCGGGCCGAGGTTGACGTGCTCACGCTCACCGCCACGCCGATCCCGCGCACGCTGGGCATGGCGCTCGAAGGCCTGCGCGATCTGAGCGTGATCGCGACCGCGCCGCAGCGCCGACTGGCGATCAAGACCTTTGTGCGCAACGAAGGCAACGGCGTGATCCGCGAAGCCGTGCTGCGCGAGTTGAAGCGCGGCGGCCAGGTCTACTTCCTGCACAACGAGGTCGAGACGATCGAGAACCGCAAGCAGAAGCTCGAAGAGATCCTGCCCGAGGCGCGCATCGCCATCGCCCACGGCCAGATGCCCGAGCGCGATCTGGAGCGCGTGATGCGCGACTTCGTGGCCCAGCGCTACAACCTGCTGCTGTGCTCCACCATCATCGAAACCGGCATCGACGTGCCCACCGCCAACACCATCGTGATGAGCCGCGCCGACAAGTTCGGCCTGGCCCAGCTGCACCAGCTGCGCGGCCGCGTGGGCCGCAGCCACCACCAGGCCTACGCCTACCTGCTGGTGCCCGAGATCGAAGGCCTGACCAAACAGGCCTCGCAGCGACTGGACGCGATCCAGCAGATGGAAGAACTGGGCAGCGGTTTCTACCTCGCCATGCACGACCTGGAAATCCGCGGCGCCGGCGAGGTGCTGGGCGAGAACCAGAGCGGCAACATGCTCGAAGTGGGCTTCCAGCTCTACAACGAGATGCTCAACGAAGCCGTGCGTTCGCTCAAAGCCGGACGCGAACCCGACCTGCTCTCGCCGCTCTCGGTCACCACCGACATCAACCTGCACGCCCCGGCCCTGCTGCCCAACGACTACTGCGGCGACGTGCACCTGCGACTGTCGTTCTACAAGAAACTCGCCACGGCCAAGACCACCGACCAGGTGGATGGTCTGCTCGAAGAGATCGTGGACCGCTTCGGCAAGCTGCCGGCCCAGGCACAGACGCTGATCGACGTGCACCGCCTGCGCTGCATCAGCGCGCCCTATGGCGTGGTGAAGGTTGATGCGGCACCCGGCGTCACGAACATCACCTTCAAGGCCAACCCGCCGGTCGAGCCCATGCGCATCATCGAGCTGATCCAGAAAAACCGGCACATCAAGCTCGCGGGCAACGAAAAGCTGCGCATTGAACGCGCGCTGCCCGAGGTGAAAGACCGGGTGCAACTGGTGCGCGACGTGCTCAAGGCCCTGGGTCAGCCGATGAGCGCCCCCCGCGCCGCTGGCGCGGTTTGACCCAGATCAAGGGAACCCCCTTCTGACGTGCGCCGGGGTGCCCGCAGCGGCCCCGTTCACGTGGCGTTCATGCGCCGGAAACCAAACTTCAAATGCCAGCCGCACCATTGCGGCTCGATCATTTGACGGAGAAAACGACCATGAACCTCGCCAATCAACGCCCCTGGATCACCCCTCTGGTGATGGGCAGCTTTGCCCTGTCCGCTGTGACGGGCGCCCTGATGTTCTTCCACCTCGACACCGGCCTGAACAAGGCGGCGCACGAATGGCTGGGCTGGCTGATGCTGGGCGCCGTGGTGCTGCATGCGCTGCTCAACCTGCCTGCCGTGAAACGGCATCTGCAGAACTCCTCCGGGCGCTGGGTGGTGATCGGATCGTTCGCGGTGCTGGCCCTGAGCTTCATCCCGGTCGGCGGCGCTGGAGGCAGCGAGCCCGGCTTTGCGCCACCGGTGCGCGCCCTGGCCAAGGCCCCGATCACCGTGCTGGCCCAGGTGGCCGGCACCAGCACCGACGATGTCAAAAACCGGCTGCAGGCCGCCGGCTTCACCGTCACCAGCGACCAGCAATCGGTGGCCGATCTGGTGGGCGACGATCTGAGGGCGCAGATCGGCACGATCTCCAAGGTGCTGGCGCAACCCAAGTCCTGAGCGGAACGGTGTTCCCGGCTCCCGCGATAATTCCGGGATGACTTCCACCTCCGAATTCGCCCCCGGCCTCATCGTCCAGGGCTTCACGCCGCCGCTGAACCTGAAGGACTTCAAGCTCATCGCGTTCGACATGGATTCCACGCTCATCAACATCGAGTGCGTGGATGAGATCGCCGACGCGGCCGGGCTCAAGGCCGAGGTGGCGGCCATCACGGAAGCCACCATGCGCGGCGAGATCGCCGATTTCAAGGAAAGCCTGCGCCGGCGCGTGCGGCTGCTGCGCGGCGTGACCGTGGCCCACATGGAACAGGTGCTGGCCGAACGCCTGCAGCTGAATCCCGGGGCCGAGGCGCTGGTGAAAGCCTGCAAGGCTGCGGGCATGAAAGTGCTGCTGGTCTCGGGCGGTTTCACCTATTTCACGGACCGCGTCCGCGACCGCCTGGGCATCGACTACACGCGCTCGAACGTGCTGGAAATTGAAAGCGGCCCCAACTGCGGCCAGCTGACCGGCCGCATGGTGGACCAGCCCTGGGGCGACATCTGCGACGGCGCCGAAAAACGCAAGATGCTGCTGGAGACCTGCGCGCTGCTGGGCATCAGCCCCCAGCAGGCGATTGCCATGGGCGACGGCGCCAACGATCTGCCCATGATGGGCGAGGCGGGCCTGTCCGTGGCCTACCACGCCAAACCCAAGGTGCGCGAGCAGGCCATGGTCGCCATCAACGAGGGCGGGCTGGACCGCCTGCTCGAAGTACTGCGCTGATTCACTGGCCGCGCCGCTGGCGGTCGTGCTTGGCGTGGCGGATCGTGCGACTGGAACGGTCCTGCGCCTTTTCAATGCGCACGGCCTCCCGGACCGTCACTTTCCCGTCGGCCTCGGCGCGGTGCTCCATGCGATTGATGTGCCGCTGTTGCCGCTCCAGGCGCAACTTCTCGCGGCGGGTGATCTGGCCCGACGCCACGCCGTCCTCGATGCGATCGGCCTGCCGCTCCTGCCGGTTGTCCACGCGCTGCTCCTGTCGATCGGCCAGGCTGGCCGGCGTCTGCGCGCTGGCACTGCCCGCGAACACGGTCAGGCCAACGGCGGCGATGGTGGCGGCGGTGAAGGATGTGAGCCAGGTGGTCATGGTGTTTTTCCTTGGTGGTTGAATCACAGGGGCCGGGCTGGCCCATGCCTCCCTTGAACCTGCGCACGGTCGCCGGCTTACGCGGCGCCGGGCAATTCCGGGTAAAACCCTGGGGTATCGCGTAAGAACCTGTCTGGAGCGGGGTTCAAACGGGAAAGACCCATACCGCCTGATCACCCACCCCATGAAAACGCCCTTCCGTTCGCGCCTGTGCCGCTGGTTCGCCACCAGCGTGCTGCTGGTCTGCGCCACCGTACAGGCCGCCCCCGTCGCGGTGCCCGACGCCCAGGACTGGGCCCGCCTCACGCCCCAACAGCAGGCCGAGCGCCAGGCCGAGATCAAACGCCAGCTCAAGCTCGCCTCGCCCGAGGAACGCAAGGCCTTCCGCCAGCGGCTGCGCCAGCAGCTCGAAGCCCTTTCGCCCAGCGAACGCCAGGCCCTGATCGAACAGACCCGCCAGCGCTGGCAGGCCCTCACGCCCGAGGAAAAACGCCGCTTCGCCGACGAGCGCCGCGAACAGGTGCGGGCCATGACGCCGGCCGAGCGTCGCGAGCTGTTGCGGCAGCGGCGCGAGATGCTGGACAAGCTCAGTCCCA
This sequence comes from Hydrogenophaga taeniospiralis, assembly GCF_020510445.1. Taxonomy (NCBI): domain Bacteria; kingdom Pseudomonadati; phylum Pseudomonadota; class Betaproteobacteria; order Burkholderiales; family Comamonadaceae; genus Hydrogenophaga; species Hydrogenophaga taeniospiralis. The sequence continues at coordinate 3,150,047 of NZ_JAHBAG010000001.1, read as the reverse complement.
AAGAGCGCAGGGCCTTGCGCGAAAAGCTCTCGGCCCCGTGAGCGCGCCCCTACAAGACCCCCAGGCGGCGGCCAGCTTCGGCGGCTCGCTCACCCAGCTGGGCCGCTGGGTCGGCCGCGCGCTGCTGCCGCCCGGCTTGTCCGGTAGCCGTCCCGACGGCTGGGCCCTGTGGCACGCGGCCTGCACGGGCGACGCCGCCAGCGCCACCCGGCTGGTGCACCAGCTCACACCCCAGGCGCACGGCCTGGCGATGCAGATGCTGGCGCGGCGCGAAGACGCTGAAGACGTGGTGCAGGAGGCCTTCCTGCGCCTGTGGGGCAGCCGCCCGAGCGATGCCCACGGCGCCACGCTGGCCACCTACTTCAACACCATCGTCATCAACCGCTGCAAGACCTGGCTGACCCGGCGCCACGAACTCAGCGCCGACCACGAGCAGCTCGTCGAACTCTCCGACGCGTGGCAGCACGCCCAGCGGGCCGACGCCGACCCGCTGCCGGCCCTGAGCGCCCCGCAGCTGCAGGCCGCCATGGCACGGCTGCCGGCCCGCCAGCGCATGGCCCTGGCCATGTGGGCCTACGCCGACGCCGATGTCCCGCAGATTGCTCGCGCCCTGGAACTCGACACCAACGCCGCGCATCAACTGCTGTACCGGGCCAAAATGGCCCTCAGAAGCCTGTTGCAGGAAGCCGCCCCATGAACACCCCGAAACCACCCGCCACACCGCCTGCCCCGCCGGACGACCTCGGACTGCGCCAACGCCTGCGCGAAACCCTGGCCCATGCACCCGCCGACGGCCTGGAGGCGCTGGAGTCCCGGGCCCTGGAGCAGTGGCGCATGCGAACCGCGCAGGGCCAGAGCCTGCCCGCGGGCCCGCTGGCGGCCCTGCAGGCCGGCTGGCGCCACCACCCGATCGCGTGGAGCGGCACGCTGCTGGCCCTGGGCCTGGCGGCCGTGCTGCTGCTCAGGCTCTGGGCCCCGCCCGACCCCGCCCTCGACGAGCTGATGCAGCCCGATCTGTTGTCGCTGATCGCCGTCGGCGAACTCTGAACGTGCTGCGACAACGTCTGGCCCAACTGCGTCAGCGGTGGAAAAGCCACCTCGGCACCCTGCTGCTGGTGGTGGCCGTGGTGGTGGGTGTGCAGGCCTGGCAGACGCGCGATGTGCCGCCCGCTCCCGACCCCGGGCTCCACCTGACCCTGCTGAACCCCGACGGCAGCCGCACCCACACCACGCTGGGCGCGTGGCGCGCCACCCACCCCGGGCAGCCGGTGGCGCTGCACCTGTGGGCCGAGTGGTGCCCGATCTGCCGCACCGAAGAACACAGCGTCACCCGCCTGGCGCGCGACTGGCCGGTGCTCACCGTGGCCATGCAGTCCGGTCCGCCCGAGGCCGTGGCCCGCGTGCTGGCGCAGCGGCAGCTGCCCTGGGCCACCGCCGTGGACCCGCAGGGCGAGATCGCCCACACCCTCGGCTTCAAGGCGGTCCCGGCCTTTGTGGTGGTCGATGCCCAAGGCCAGCTGCGCGGTGCCAGCGTCGGCTACACCAGCGAGATCGGCATGCGGCTGCGACTGTGGTGGGCGCGGCTCTTTTAGCCGCAGCGAAGCGCCGCGGGGTCGGTTTTCGCTTCAACCACCCGCGCGTTTGACGTTGTGACCCTGCGCTTTCAGCGCCGCCATCACCCGCTCGATGTGGTCGCCCTGGATCTCGATCACGCCGTCTTTCACCGTGCCCCCGGTCCCGCAGGCCGCCTTGAGTTGCTTGCCCAGCGCGGCCAGCCCGGCAGCGTCCAGCGCAACCCCCTTGACCAGGGTCACGGCCTTGCCGCCGCGGCCCTTGGTTTCGCGCGAGACGCGCACGGTGCCGTCGCCCGCCGGCACCGGCTTCTGGCCGCAGGTGCATTGCGCCACCGGCTGGCGGCAACCGGGGCACATGCGACCCGCTTCGGTGGAATACACCAGGCCGCCCAAGGAAGACAACTTGCTTTTCATGGGCCCGGATCGTAACGCGGGCTGCCGCGCGGGAGGCGCCCGTTAAACTGGGCCAAAACACCGACCCATGCCATTCACATCCCTCGGGCTTGCCCCATCCCTCGCCAAAGCCGCCGCCGAACTCGGCTTCACCGCCCCCACCCCCATTCAGCTGGAAGCCATTCCCGCGGTGCTGGGCGGCGCCGATCTGCTGGCCACGGCCCAGACCGGCTCCGGAAAGACCGCAGCCTTTGCCCTGCCCTTGCTGCAACGCCTGCAGACCGGCGCGGTGCACACGCCACGGCGCGTGCGCGCCCTGGTGCTGGTGCCCACGCGCGAACTCGCCGCCCAGGTGGGTGAGGTCGTGCGCAGCCTGGCGCAGCACCTGCCGAACCGGCCCAAGGTGGCGGTGGCGTTCGGTGGCGTGTCCATCAACCCGCAGCTCATGGCGCTGCGCGGCGGTGCCGACGTGGTGGTCGCCACGCCCGGGCGCCTGCTCGATCTGGTGGAGCACAACGCCTTGCGCCTGTCGGCGGTGGAGCTGCTGGTGCTCGACGAAGCCGACCGCCTGCTCGACCTGGGCTTTGCCGACGAACTCCAGCGCGTGCTCGCGCAGTTGCCGGCGCAGCGCCAGAACCTGTTTTTCTCGGCCACCTTCCCGCCCGCGGTGCAGGCGCTGGCCGGTGGCCTGCTGCGCGACCCGCAGCGGGTGGACGTGCCCACACCAGCGCAAGCCGAGGCCGTGGTGCTGCAGCGCGCGATCATGGTCGACGCGAGCCGGCGCACCCAGCTGCTGCGCCAGCTCATCAAAGACAACCGCTGGGAACGTGTGCTGGTGTTCGTGGCCACGCAGTACAGCGCCGATCGCGTGGCCAATAAGCTGCACCACGGCGACCTGTTCGCCACCTCGTTTCACGGCGGCCTGAGCCAGGGCGCGCGCAAACAGGCGCTGGCCGAGTTCAAGGAAAAGCGCTGGGACGTGGTCGTCACCACCGACCTGGCCGCGCGCGGCATCGACATCGCGCAACTGCCCGTGGTGGTGAACTACGACCTGCCGCGCTCGGCGGTGGACTATGTGCACCGCATCGGCCGCACCGGCCGTGCGGGCGAAAGTGGGCTGGCGGTGAGTTTCGTGAGTGCATCGACCCTGCCCCACTGGCGCCTGATCGAAAAGCGCCAGGGCATGAGCCTGCCGCTGGAAGCAGTGGCCGGGTTCGAACCCAGCGAGGTTGCCACGCAGGCCGAGCCGGGCACGGGTGGCGTCAAGGGCAAACGCCCGAGCAAGAAAGACAAGCTGCGCGCAGCGGCTGCCGCGGCGCAGGCCCCCACCAAACCGTAAGACTCAGTCCTCGGCCGCGTCCGTTCCGGGGGCGGCTGCGGCGGGGCTGGCCGGTTCTTCCGCCGGGCGCGGCTGGCGCACGCCGGGTTTGGCGAGCAGTTCCACATAGCACTGCTCGCCACCGGCCTTGGCCAGCGCGTCGAGCAGGCCGATCAGCTCGGCCGGGTTCGCGGTTTGCGCACTGTCTTTGTCGGCGCCGAAGCGGCAGTCAAAGTCCCAGAAGCTCGCGCCTTCGGGCAATGCGCGGCGGCGCTCGCGCTTCATGTATTTGCGGATGTCGTGTTTGACGGCGTCGAGCACGCGGTCCGGGTGTTTGCCTTCGGGCCGCAGGGGGTAGATTTTTCGCATGGAATGTCCTTCAAAGAGGGTGATCGCCCTGAGAGGACGCGCAACGGGGGGCTGATTATGCGGGCAAGCCGATCTCGTAGCCGCCCTCGTCCAGGTGGCGATGCGGGCCGAACACGGCCTGCAGCGCGGCGCTCTCGGCCAGTTGCCAGTGCTCCAGCACCATGCGTTCGTCGGTGGTGAGGGCTTCGGGGTCGGGCGTTTCGCCGTGCTGGGCCACGATGCCCTGGTAGGCCGCATACACCGGGGCCACCAGGGCGGCGTCGCCGAGCGCGGATTCGAGCGCCTGCCGGAACAGCCGTTCGGCCGCCCGGCGTTGCTCGGGCGTGGTGTCGTCGGACACGTAGAGTTTGAGGGAGTAGGTCATGGGGTGGCGAGGGGGCAACGCAGCGCGTTGCACAATGCCCCGATTATCGATCCCGCCCCGGGACGCCAGCCCTCCCCCCGAACCCATGCAAACCACCCGCCCCACGCCCAGCAAAGAAGAGATCGCGCTGTTGCCCGAATTTGGCCGCCTGGGCCTGGAGCGCATCACCCTGGTGGACAGCGGCCCCCGGGCCGTGGAAGCCTGCGCCGCCTTGCGCGATCACGCGGCCTGGGGCTTCGACACCGAGTCCAAACCCACCTTCTTCAAGGACCAGGTGTCCGACGGGCCGCACATCGTACAGCTCGCCACACTGCAGCACGCCTGGGTGTTCCAGCTGTCCGACCCGGCCTGCCGCGATCTGGTGGCCGGCCTGCTGGCCGAAGCGGCCCACACCAAGGCCGGTTTCGGCCTGGGCGACGATACCAAGCGCATCGTCTCCAAGCTGCTGGTGGAGCCCGCCGGTGTGCTGGAACTCAACGCGGTGTTTCGCCAGCGCGGCTACCGCAAGGACATGGGCGTGAAAGGTGCGGTGGCCGTGCTGTTCAACCAGCGTTTCATCAAGTCCAAGAAGGCCGCCACCTCCAACTGGGCCAACCCGCGCCTGAGCGAGGCCCAACTGATCTACGCGGCGAACGACGCCTACGCCGCGGCCCGGGTGCTTGACGCGCTGGCGCTGGGCTGAGCGCACCCGCTGCGCTCAGCGCGGCCGCCGCAGCGGCGTGAGCAGATCGCTCAGCCCGTTGTGGTCGATCTCGTGCATCAGCGCGAGCAGGCGACCCACCTCGCCCGGCGGGAACCCTTCGCGAGCGAACCAGTTCAGGTAGTTGCCTGGCAGATCGGCGATGGGCCGGCCCTTGTATTTGCCGTAGGGCATTTCCACGGTGAGCAGACGCTCCAGGTCTTCGGGCTTCATGTTGTTTCGTCCCTGCTCGCCATGGGCTGGTCGAGCCAGGCGCGCAGCCAGGCGTGGAACTGCACGGGCTTTTGCCGCATCACCCAATGCCCCGTGTCCAGGCCGTGCACGGCGCTGCCCGGCGTGGTGGCCAGCGCGGCCAACCAGCGCGCCGAATGGAACATGAAGGACTTGCGCTTGCCGAAGAAAAACAGCGTCGGGATGACGGGGCCAAACACCCTGTCCACCCGCGCCACGCCCCGCAGCCCACCAAAGGCACCCAACCACTGCATCGCATACGGGTAGTTCATCTGCCAGCCCATGCGCTCGGGCGCGGTGCGGCATCCCATGGCGCGCGCCATGAAGCGCGTCATGCGGTTGGCCAGCCACGGCAGCCAGGGGCCCAGCTTCCAGGCCAGGGCCAGCCAGAGCTGGTAGCCCGCGATCAAGGCCTTTTCCTTCGGCTTGAGCGACTTCAGGTAGGTGCCCGAGTTCGTGTCACCAATGTCCACGGCCGCCACCCGCGCCACCCGCTGCGGCTGGCGCGCGGCGTACTCGTAGCCGAAGAAACAGCCCCAGTCGTGCAACAGCAGCGTCACCGGCTCACCCGGGCTCACGGTGTCCACCACCGCGCCCACCAGCTCGCACATCTGGTTCACCGACACCGGGCGCGGCGGCTTGGAGAGATCAAAACCCGGCAGCGAAAACCGCACACAACGGTAGCCGTCGCGCAGCGCGGCCACGGTGTCGTCCCACAGCGCCCGCGTATCGGGCCAGCCATGCAGCATCACCACGGTCGGGCCGCGGCCTTCGACGATCACGTTCAGGCCCTGCACGTCGAGGGTGGTTTGCATCCGTTGATCTCCGTCAAGTTGAGGTGGCGGCGATGGTAGCGCGCGGCGGGCCGGGGCGCGTCGCGCAAATGTCATCGGCGATACTCGCCCGCCATGCACCGCACCGTCTTCACCACCCCGGTCGTCAACACCCTGCTACGTGGCTTCTCCATCGCCTACCTCAAGCTAACCGGCTGGCGCGTCGAAGGCGCCCTGCCCGAGGTGGCGCGCAAGAGCGTGCTGATCGCCGCGCCGCACACCAGCAACTGGGACCTGCCCTACACCCTGATGGTGGCGTTCGCGCTGCGGCTCAACATCTACTGGATGGGCAAGCAGAGCATCTTCAAAGCCCCATTTGGCGGCCTGATGCGCTGGCTCGGCGGCATTCCCGTGAACCGAGCGCAATCCAGCAACCTCGTGGCCGCCTCGGCCGACGCCATCCGCGCCGCCGACGGACCGCTGCAGCTCATCGTGCCGCCCGAAGGCACACGCAGCAAGACGCGCTACTGGAAAACCGGCTTCTACTACATCGCCCTGGGCGCCCAGGTGCCCATCGTGATGGCGTACATGGACTACGCCACCAAACGCAGCGGCCTGGGCCCACTGTTCGAGCCCACCGGCGACATGGACGCCGACATGGCGGCCATCAAGGCGTTTTACGCGCCGTTCAAAGGCAAGAACGCAGACCAGTTCGAGAACGTGACCTGAAACCGGCCGCCCGTGGCCAGGCCCAGCTCAGCCGCCAGCGGCGTCCCAGCGTTCCATGCGCTCAGGATGTGGCGCCGAAGGCCTCGTGAAAGGTCACCGTTCCCCGTGGCAACACATCGGAGAACGGCAGCACCATGAAGTACGCCTGCGGGATACCCGGGTACTCCAGCTGCGGCTCGTTGCGAAAGCCGAAGCGCCGGTAGTAGCCCGGGTCGCCCACCAGCATGATGCCGGCCGCGCCCTGCCCGCGCAGCGTCTGCTGCGCCGCCCGCATCAGCGCCGAACCGATGCCCTGGCCTTGGTAAACCGGCAACACCGAGATCGGCCCCAGCCCATGCCAGCCCGGCGTGCCGTCGGACACCCCCACCGGCGAGGTCGCCACATGCCCCACCAGCTCGCCCCCCTGCTCCGCCACCAGCGAGGCGCTCAGCGCACCGGCACGTCGCAGCGCGTTGACGATGAAGGCTTCGGTGTGGCTGGTGTGGGGCGCGTTGAGGAAGGCGGCCGTGGTCAGGGTGGCGATGGCGGCCGCGTCGGCGGGGGTCTCGGGCCGGATCATGGTGTGGGGGCTGTCAATGCCTCGGTTTTTTGGACGCTGGAGAAAAGGGTGTCAACAGATCAAACCGCTGCCCCCAAGCGCCCCACACCCTCTTCAATCTTCTCCACCCCCACCGTGGCAAAGGAGAGGCGCAGGGTGGCGTGGTCGGGGTTGGAGGCGTAGAACGGTGCGCCGGGCACGAAGGCCACGCCTTTTTCAATCGCGCGTTTGGCCAGCTCGCCGCCGTCGGCCACCTTGCCGCCCGCGCCGGTGAGGCGGGCCCAGACGAACAGGCCGCCCTTGGGTTGCACGAACTCGATGGCGTCGCCCAGCTCACGACGCAGGGCGTTGCCCATGGTGGTGGCGCGTTCGGCATACACCGCGCGCACCTTGGCGAGCGTGGCGGGCATGCGGCCTGCTTTGAGGTACTGCGCGGCGGTGGCCTGGGCGAAGGTGCTGGTGTGGGCGTCACTGAACTGTTTGCACATGGTGGCCTTGGCCAGCAGCGCGGCCTGGCCGATCATCCAGCCCACGCGCAGGCCAGGGCTGAGCACCTTGCTCAAGGAACCGCAATGCACCAACAGCTCGCGGCTGCCGGGCACGCTGGCGCTGAGCGCGAGCAGGCTGGGTGGCGGCGCTTCGCCGAAGTAGAGATCGCCGTAGGGGTCGTCTTCCACGATCAGCGTGTTGTGTTTCACCGCCATTTCGAGCACTTGTCTGCGCCGCTCCAGGCTGAGCATGGCGCCGCTGGGGTTGCCGAAGGTGGGGATGAGGTAGACGAATTTGGGTTTGTGCTCTTCGATCAGCTTTTCCAGCTCGTCGGTCTTCACGCCGTTGCCGTCCACCGGCGCGGTGATGAGCTGCGCGCCGTAGAGGCGGAAGCACTGGATGGTGGCAAGGAAGGTGGGGCCTTCGACGATGACCTTGTCGCCGGGGGAGATGAGCGTCTTGCCCAGCAGGTCCAGCGCCTGCTGGCTGCCGGTGGTGACGATGAGGTCGTTGGCCGTCACGCCCTGGTTGCCCTTGCTGGTCATGAACGCGGCGAGCTGTTCGCGCAGCGGGTTGTAGCCCTCGGTGGCGCCGTATTGCAGGGCACCGCCGGGTTCTTCGGTCAACGCGGTGTTGACGGCTTCGCGGATGCCATCCACGTCGAACATGGCGCTGTCGGGAAAGCCCCCGGCAAAGCTGATGATGCCGGGCTTGCCCAGCAGTTTGAAAAGTTCGCGGATGGCAGAGGTCTCGACGTTGTTGAGACGGTCGGCAAATTGCAAAGGCATGAACAAATCTCCAGTGTCAGAAAGTGCGTGCGATCTTAGGCGAAACAGGCCCCGTCGCCCTGCCAAAGGACTTGCGCGCGCGGCGTGTGAGACCGAGGGTTCTCCCGGATGTTGCCGGTGTTATCGGGGGCCCAATCGGACGTTGATGTCCCTAGAATGCAAAAACTTGTTAACTTGAATATTTGAATGCGCAAATATCTGAAATTACTACTTATATATATCGCATTGCAGATGGGCATGGAAACAGCGTGGTCGCGGGACTTCATGCTGGCCATCAGCGAAGGCTCTTCGGGCGGCACCGATCACGCCCGTGTGATTGCCAAGTACCAGGGGCTGGCCGATGTCATCGGTCAGAGCCTCGGCCAAAAAGTCAACGTGGTGTTCATCCGGGAGTTCGCGGCGCTTGAGGACGGGCTCAAGAACAACCGTTTCGATCTGGCGATCGCGCGCCCGAGCGACTACCCCGCGCGTGGCATGCGCGACCACGGCTACCAGTACGTGGCGTCGGCCCGACCCGATGGACACTGCGTGCTCATCGTGCCCAAGGATTCGCCTTACCAGACGCTGGCCGACATCAAGGGCAAGCGCATCGTCCTGCCCGATGCGGCGTCCTACATGGCGAAGTTCTGCGGCGCCGAGCTGCGCGACCAGGGCATCGACCTGAGCAAGGAGCGCATCGAATGGGTGCGCGAACAAGGGGCGGTGCCGTTTTACTTGAACAACAAGTTCGGCGACGTGGGGGGCGTGGCCTCGTACTCGAGCGTGGCCAAGGCCCTGGACAAGACCGGGCACCGTGTTCTGCACACCAGCGTGTCGCAGCCCTACTTCCCCCTCATTGCACACAGGGCCCTCACCGCCGCGCAGATCGCGGCCATGCAATCGGCGCTGCGTGCACTGCCCGAAACCGAGCCGGGCCGCGAGGTGCTCAAGAGCATCGGTATCCAGGGCTTTGACACCAGCACCGAAAAGCGCCTGCGCAACCTGCTGCCCTGGCTCGGACTCTGACGGCGCGCCCGCACCGAACGATCTCGACACCCCACTCGGCGGCCATGAAACCCGCCACCCCACCGTCCTCGACGCAGGCCTCCTGGTGGGCCCGATCCCGCCGTTTCCGGTACGTTCTTTCGCGTCCCGTCAGCCTGGTTTCGTCCTCCGTTTGAGGTATGTCGGTTGCACCGATCTGTGGCGCAATGCGGTCCAGAAGAACCAGCGTTTGGCCCACGGATCGCAGTGGTGGGACAAGGGATCGAGCGACACAAACTGTCACAACATCGGACCGATGAAGTTCGTAGCCTCTCGGTCCTGAAGCACACCGCTGGCTTCACCAGGCGCCACGAGGCGCACTCCGGGCACCCGACCAACACAGTCAACAAGGAGCGTCCACCATGCCTTCAGCCCTCACATATCCTGGGGTTTACGTCGAAGAGGTTCCCAGTGGTGTGCGCACCATCACCGGTGTCGCCACGTCCATCACAGCCTTCATAGGCCGCTCGACGCGCGGCCCGGTCAACCGGGCGGTACGGGTACAAAGTTTTACGGAATACGCGCGCATCTTCGGCGGCCTCTGGCGCGACAGCACCATGGGCTACGCGGTGAGCCACTTCTTTCAACACGGCGGGGCAGACGCGCTGATCGTGCGCGTGTTCAACGGCGACATCGCCGCCAGCACGGCCACCATCACCCTGCCCGCGGGCGCCGGCAACCTGGTGCTGGAGGCGGCCAGCCCGGGCCTGTGGGGCCAGGCCTTGCGGGCCCGGGTCGACCACCTCACCCGCGACCCCGCCGATGCGCTGCTCTTCAACCTCACGGTCGAAGAGCTCGACCGGGTGGGCGGCAGCCAGGTGGTGGCCGCGGAGAGCTTTCGCAACGTCTCGGTCTCGCCGTTGAGCCCGCGCTTCGTCGACACCGTGCTCAACGAACAGTCGGCCCTGGTGAGGGTACGCACCCCCGCGCCGACGGATGCCAGCCCGGACGATCCGGCCGACCCGACCCTGCCCAACGTGGCGGCCGTGGGCGTTGCGACCGCCGATGGCGCGGCGATCACCGATACCCAGCTCGTGCCCACCAACGCCACGGCGATCGCCAACCGCGAAGGCATGTACGCGCTGGAAGCGGCCGACCTGTTCAACCTGTTGTGCCTGCCACCGCTGACGCACGAGGCCGACGTCGCCCCGGCCACCTGGGCCCTGGCCGCCTCGTACTGCCAGGACCGGCGCGCGATGCTGATCATCGACTCACCCGCCGCCTGGACCGCCAACGCCGCTACCGCCATCAGCACCGCGCAGACGGGTGTGAACGCGATGCGCGCCGCGACGGGCAACGACGACGCCCGCAATGCCGCGGTGTACTTCCCGCGCCTGCGCATGGCCGATCCGCTGAGCGAAAACCGCCTCGCCGAGTTCGCACCCTGCGGCGCGGTCGCGGGCATCATCGCGCGCACCGATGTGCAGCGTGGTGTCTGGAAGGCCCCGGCGGGCCTGGACGCCTCGTTCTCCGGTGTGCAGGGCTTCAGCTACACCATGACCGACGGTCAGAACGGCCTGCTCAACCCGCTGGGGCTGAACTGCCTGCGCAGCTTCCCGGTCACGGGCAACCTGGTGTGGGGCGCGCGCACGCTGGCCGGCGCCGACCAACTGGCCTCCGAGTGGAAATACCTGCCGGTGCGGCGCTTCGCGCTGTTCCTCGAAGAGAGCCTGTACCGCGGCAGCCAGTGGGTGGTGTTCGAACCCAACGACGAACCGCTGTGGGCGCAGATCCGGCTCAACGTGGGCGCCTTCATGCAGAACCTGTTTCGCCAGGGCGCGTTCCAGGGCCGCAGCCCGCGTGAAGCCTATTTCGTCAAGTGCGACCGCGAGACCACGACGCAGAACGACATCAACCTCGGCATCGTGAACATCCTGGTCGGGTTCGCGCCGTTGAAACCGGCCGAATTCGTGGTGCTCAAGATCCAGCAGATGGCCGGTCAGGTCGAAGTCTAAGGAGAACCGTCATGGCTCAGTTCAGCGTCAATGCACAGCGTTTCGACCCCTACAAGAACTTCAAATTCCGCGTCAAGTGGGACGGCCGTTACGTCGCGGGCATCAGCAAGGTCGGCGCGCTCAAGCGCAGCACCGAACTCGTCGAGCACCGGGAGGGCGGCGACCCTTCGGTCACGCGCAAGTCGCCCGGGCGCACCAAGTTCGAGGCGATCAGCCTGGAGCGCGGCGTGACGCACGACCCCGAGTTCGAGCGCTGGGCCAACAAGGTCTGGAACTTCGGCTCCGGCCTGGGCGCCGAGGTCTCGCTGCAGGACTTCCGCAAGGACCTGATCATCGAGGTCTACAACGAGGCCGGCCAGCTCGTCCTGGCCTACAAGGTGTTTCGTTGCTGGGTCTCGGAATACCAGGCGCTGCCCGACCTGGACGCCAACGCCAACGCGGTGGCCATCCAGTCGATCAAGCTGGAGAACGAAGGCTGGGAGCGTGACTACGACGTCACCGAACCGGCCGAGCCACGCTTCACCGAACCGGCCTGAGGCCCGCCGCCATGCGCGCGCTCGACGAAGCCGAGCTGCTCAGCCTCTGGGAAAGCGGCCAGACCCGCCATCCCATTGACCGGGCCTTGCTGCTCTGCGCCTGGGCCCGGCCCGACGTGGCGCCCGAGCGCTTCGCGCAGCTGCCGCTGGGTGTGGTCAACGCCGGGCTGCTGCGCATGCGGGCCGCGCTGTTTGGTGCGCACGTCGAGGTTCAGCTGGACTGCGAACACTGTGGCGAACACCTGGAGCTGGCGCTGGACATCGGCGAGCTGCTGGCCGGCGCCAGCGCACAAGACGAGCGTGCGGACGTGGCGCTGCAGGGGTTCCGGTTCCGCGTGCCCCACAGCCGCGATCTCGCGGCCCTGGCCCATGAAACCGATGCGCAGGCCGCCGCGCTGCGTCTGCTGGAGCGCTGCTGTGTGGCGCGCCCCGATGCCCCCGCCACGCTGGCCGACGTCTTGAGCGAGGCAGAAGAACAGCTCGAAGCCGCCGACCCGCTGGCCGACCTGCGGCTGAGCGTGGCCTGTGAGGCCTGCGGCCAGCCGACGCAGGCCTCGCTGGACGCGGGCGACCTGTTGTGGGGCGACGTACAGCAGCACGCCCGGGGCCTGCTCGGCCAGGTGCACAGCCTGGCGCAGGCCTACGGCTGGACCGAAGGCGAGGTGTTCGCCCTCAGCCCGGTCAGGCGCGCCGCCTATCTGGACCTGGTCCGGGACTGAGAAACCACCAGGAGACGAGGCAGACCATGACCGGATTCTTGCAACGTCTCGCCCAACGGGCCAACGGAACCGCCCGCACGGTGCGCGCCGCATCGGGCGCGCGGTTCGCACCCGAGCTGCTCGGACCACACACGCCGCTGCAGGACGGCGCTCTGGCGCCCGAGCCCACCACGCCAGTTCAGCCAGCCGACACGACCGCCAGCACGCCCCCGGGCGCCAGCCCCGGCTTTCCCGACCCGGTGTTCGCACCGGCCGAAGCACCGCATCAACCGGTTCTGCATGCGTCTAGGCGCGGGCAGAGCGCGCCAACGGCCTTCGCCCCCGCCCCGCTGCTGGCACCCGCCGACGAAGCCGGTGCGGCGCCCACGCCAGCGCGGGAGGCGCGTGCCAATGCACCGACGTCCAACCCACGCGCGCCGGACCCAGTGGACAAAGCCCTGGCGGCCCGCAGCGTGCACCTCGCAACTGGCGAACCCACCACCCCGAGGCCGGACGCGACACTGGCAACAACGTCGCCTGGATCGTCAACCGAAGCGCCCCCTGCCTGGAATCAGCTCCAGCCGCTGCTCTCACCGGTGATCCGCGTGCGCCAGCCCGCCACCGCCCACGCGCAACCCCTGGAACCTCGGCGGCCGGGGCACGGTGGCCGGGTCGAAGAGACCACCGAAGTGCACGTCAGCATCGGCCGCATCGAGCTCACGGCCATCCACGAACCGGCCGCACCCGCGCAGCGCCCGGCCGCGCGCCGCAAAGCGCCGGTGTCGCTGGACGAATACCTGGCCCGGCGCCAAGGGGGCCGCCCATGACCACCGCCCTGGGCATCGCCGCGGTCACCGCCACCCTGCGCAGCCTGCTGAGCGAAAGGCTGGTGGAGCACAACCTCAGCGGTGTGCTGGGCAGCACCGCCACCGTCAGCGTGTTGCCGCCCGACCGCGTGGTGCCGCAAAACGGCACCGAGGCCTCGCAGCTCAACCTGTTCCTGCACCGCGTCAGCGCCAACACCGGCTGGCGCAACGAAGGCCTGCCCAGCCGCGATGCGTCCGGGCGCAACCGGCTGAGCAACGCGCCGCTGGCGCTGGACCTGCACTACCTGCTCTCGGCCTACAGCGGCGGCGACCTGCACGCCGAGATCCTGCTGGGTTACGCCATGCAGTGGCTGCACGAATCCCCGTTGCTCACGCGCGGCCTGATCCGCCAGGCCCTCACGCCCACGCCCCTGCCCGGCACACCGCTCGAACGCGCGCTGTTCGACTCGGGCCTGGCCGATCAGGTCGAGCTGATCAAGATCACGCCCGAGCACCTCGACACCGAGGAAATGTCCAAGCTCTGGACCGCCACCCAAAGCCATCTGCGCCCGACCGCGGCCTACCGCGCCACGGTGGTGCTGATCGAAGCCACGGAGCCGGTGCGCTCGGCGCTGCCGGTGCTCACGCGCGGCGGCGTGGACCCGCAGAGCGGGCGCGAGCGCGGCGTGTTCGTGGCGCCTGGCCTGGAGCCCGCGATCCCGACGCTGGAGGCGGTGTCGCCGCCCGGCGGACAGATCGTCGCCCGGCTCGGCGAAGACATCGACCTCACCGGCCACCACCTGGACGGCACCGGGCGCACCGTGCTGCTGAGCAACGACCGCTTCGAGAGCGAACTCAGCCTGCCCGCGCTCGCTTCCGGCGGCGCGGCCCTGGTGCGGTTCAACATCCCGGTGGCCGACGCCGCGAACTTTCCGGTGGGTGTCTACCGCGTCGGCGTGAGCGTGCTGCGCCCGAGCGAGAGCGCCCCGCGCAGCAGCAACCGCCTGGCCATGACGCTGGCGCCGCAGATCACAGGGCTGCCGCTGAACGTGGTGCGCGCGGGCGACGACAGCGCCAGCTTCACGATCAACTTCCACCCCGCCCTGCGCGCCGGGCAAAGCGTGGTGCTGGTGCTGGGCCAGCAGGAATACGCGCCCCAGGCCTTCACCACGCCCACCACCTCGCTCGACTTCGTGATTCAAGACGCACCCGTCTCCCCGCCGCCCCCACCGGGCCAGCCCCCCGGCCACCTGGCGCGCCTGCGCATCGACGGCATCGACAGCCCCGTCATCGACCGCACCGCCGTGCCGCCGACCTTCCTGAACACACGTGTGGTGATCACATGAACGCCCGCGACACCACCCGCACGCCCACCGACTGGACCGAGGCCAACCAGCGCCTGCTGTCGGCCGAGTTCGCGCGGATCAAGGCCCGGCTGCGCGGTGAGGACGAGGCGGCTGCACAGGCCCGGCTGGAACAATGCCGAGAAGAACTGGACCAGCCGGCAGCGATTGACCAGCTGGTCGAACGCTTCGACCTCTCCCGCTTCGAGCGCGACATCCTGCTGCTCGCGGCCGGCGTCGAAATGGACAGCGAGATCGGCGCCCTCTGCGCGGGCGCCTCACCCAGCGGCCAGCGCCCCTGGGCCACCTTCGGCCTGGCTCTGGCCGTGCTGCCCGACCCGCACTGGAGCGCGCTGACCCCGGTGCGGCCGCTGCGGCTGTACCGCATGCTGGACATCGCGGAAGAAACCGCGCTGGTCACGGCCCGCCTGCGGCTGGACGAACGCGTGCTGCACTTCCTGGCCGGCATCGGCTTTCTGGACACACGGTTGCAGCCCCTGATGCAACGGGTCGCCGAACCCGACCTGATGGCACAGGCGCAGCGGCAAACGGCCCTGCACATCGTGGCCGAATGGAAGCGGGCCGGCCCGGCCCTGCCGGTGGTGCAACTGCCGGGAAAGGACCCGCACGGCAAGCGCGACGTGGCCGCCCACGCCGCGGCACAACTCGGCCTGCAGCTCTATGCCATCCAGACCGACGACCTGCCCTCCCCGCCCCAGGAGCTTGACGCACTGGTCTGGCTCTGGCAGCGCGAAGCGGTGCTGAGCGACGCAGCGCTGTTGATCGAATGCGCCGACACCTCCTTGCCCCCGCAGGCGCTGCGTTTCGTGGAGCGCATCGGTGGCGTCTGCCTGATCGCGGCCCCCGAGCCCGCGGCGCTGGCGCGGCGCGACCTGCGTGTGCGCGTGGAAAAACCCGGCGCCAGCGACCAGCGACACTTGTGGCGAGCCACTTTGGGTGCCAGCGCCGAAGGTCTGCGCCACGCGACGACCGGCGTGGCCGCCGAGTTCAGGCTCAGCACCCACGACATCCAGCGCATTGCGCAAACACTCGACCCTCACAGCGACGACGCGGCGCTGGAGCGCAGCCTGTGGCAGGCCTGTCGCGGCCTGGAAAGCCGGCGCATGGCTGGCCTGGCCCAGCACATCGAGGCCGTCGCGGGCTGGGACGACCTGGTCCTGCCCGAGGCTCAGAAAGCCACCCTGCGCGAGATTGCCTCGCACCTGCGGCACCGGACCACGGTGCACGAGCACTGGGGCTTTGCGAGGCTGGGCGCGCGCGGCCTGGGCATCGCCGCCCTCTTCGCGGGCGAGAGCGGAACCGGAAAGACCCTGGCGGCCGAGGTGCTGGCGAACGAGCTGCACCTGGACCTGTACCGCATCGACCTCTCGGCCGTGGTCAGCAAGTACATCGGTGAAACCGAAAAGAACCTCGCCCGCGTGTTCGACGTGGCCGAAGACAGCGGCGCGGTGCTGCTGTTCGACGAGGCCGACGCATTGTTCGGCAAACGCAGCGAGGTCAAGGACAGCCACGACCGCTACGCCAACATCGAGGTGAGCTACCTGCTGCAGCGCATGGAGGCCTACCGCGGGCTGGCGATCCTCACCACCAACCAGAAAACCGCGCTCGACCCGGCCTTTCACCGCCGGCTGCGTTTCGTGGTGCATTTCCCGTTCCCGGAGGCCAGCGAACGCGAAGCCATCTGGCGCCGGGTGTTCCCAGGCAACACACCCACCGCCGGGCTGGACCACGCCCGGCTCTCCCGCTTGCAGATGGCGGGCGGCAACATCCGCAACATCGCGCTCAACGCCGCTTTCCACGCCGCCGAAGACGCACAGCCGATCGGCATGGGCCATGTGCTGCGGGCCGCGCAAGCCGAAGCCCTGAAGCGCGAACGCCCGTTGAGCGACGCCGAAACCCGGGGGTGGGCATGAACCGCGTCGTGCTGCACATCGACCGGCTGGTGCTGCGCGGCTTCGACCGCGCCGACCGGACCGGCATCGCCGAAGGGCTGCGGGAAGAACTCGGCCGGCTGCTGGCCACACCGCAGGCGGCACAGGCGCTGATGGCGCAACACAGCGTGCCCCGGCTGAAGATCGCGGCCCTGCGCATCGCGCCGGGCGCGCGGGCCACGGCGGTGGGTGAGCAGACCGCGCAGGGCATTGTGCGGGGGATCGGATCATGAACAGGCACGCACTGACCATGCCCGCCGCGAGACACAGGACCCACGGCGTCCTGTCGCCCGTGCGGACCAGCCTCCTGCAGCGCAAATGCGAGCGCTGTTCGTCCGCATCGGACCACACCAACCTGGAAGACGATCTCCGGCCCGTTGGGGTGCAACGCCAACTCGCTGTGGGTTCCAGCAACGACGTTCACGAGCGTGAAGCCGACCGGGTCGCCGATGAGGTCCTGACACGACCAGGACATCCGGCGGTGCGGCAGGCGCCACCGGGTATCCAGCGTCGGGCCACCCCCGCGAGCACGGACGCCAGCCCTGCGCCGGCGAGCGTGGCACGGACCCTGTCGGGCACGGGCAGCCCGCTGGAGCTGGCGCTGCGGCAGGACATGGAAGGACGTTTCCAGCACGATTTCTCGCGCGTGAGGGTGCACACCGGCGCCCAGGCAGAACAGTCGGCCAGGGATGTGCAGGCCAGGGCCTACACCGCCGGTTCCCACCTGGTGTTTGGCTCACACCAGTTCAATCCCGCCACGCAGGACGGCAGGCGGCTGCTGGCGCACGAACTCACCCACGTGGTGCAGCAAGGCGGCGCGGCAGCAACGCATATCCGCCGCGCGCCAGACAGCTGCAAAGGCAAGAAGCGGGCGGACAGCGACAAGGACGTGCTGGACAAGACCACCGCCGCCGTGGCCGATCACGCACAACTGACCGAGCTCTACCTGGCTCTGAAGCGGGCCCGTGCCTGCCATACCGATTTTGACGAGGCGGCTTACCTCGCGCTGGTTCCCGCCTCAACTGTTCTTTACACCGAGAGCGAAAGAAAGTCGGCCCTGAAAGGCTATTCCAAGGCTCAGGTCAAGGCAATTGGAAGCGACGACCGCAAGCTGGCCTGGGCGGAAAGCCTGAAACCTTTTGCTGGCTACTACCTGAGCGGGTTTGACACGGCCAACCGTTTCATGACCGGTGCCAACCGGCAGAAGATGGGTGGCACGCTCGCACCAGGACACGAGTCCTTCCAGAACTTTGCGGACAAACAGGGCGAGTCCACCAAGCACAGCAAGGTGCAAAGCGCGTTCTCCAAGGCCAATGTGCTGGTGTTCTCGGGCCACCAGTACGCGCAGTACAAACTGCCGGGCGTCTGGAACACGGGCAACTGGGATGTGACGCTGGACACGCGTGGCCTCACCGGACCGCTGCCCAGCGTCAAGCTGCTCATCAGCACCAGCTGCGCCACGCTGTGCACCGAGGCCTACCAGCTCTGGAAGAGCCTCTTCCCCAATGCGGTGTTCCTGGGCGCGGCACGCTCGACCCCGTTGAAGGGTTCCGTGCTGGCCAATGCCTTCGTCAAGAACCTGCCCCAGGATCTCCTGTTCGATCCTGGCGCACCGGGTCTGTCGGGTGCGATCAGCGCCTGGAAATCGGCCGTGGAAAAGACCCAGGGAAGCGCCGTCCGGGGAGGGGTGCTGGACATCGGCGCTGGAACGATCGAGTTCTGGGACGGCAAGGCCTGGAAGTCCATGAGCGCGACCGATGCAGACAACAAGTGCAAGGTCAAGGGCGACTACTCCGCCGGCGTGCCCGATCCCCGGGCACCGTGACACGACCAGCGAGCCACCATGAAGACCCGTACCAGCCCTGCACCGGCCCACAGCCCATCGGGGGTGACGCTGCGTCGCAGCCCCTTGCTGCAGCGCAGCTGCGCCTGTGGCGGTGGTGCGGGCATGAGCGGCGAATGCGAAACCTGCCGGCAAAAGACCCTGCAGAAGAAGTTGTCGGTGGGATCGAGCAACGACCCGCTGGAACAGGAAGCCGACCGCTCAGCCGACCAGGCGCTGGCGGCAGCGCCCCACGCCGCCGCCCGGGCCACACCCCACATCCAGCGCCTGGCCAGCCAGCCATTGGCACATGCAGGCATGGCACCGGCGAGCGTGGACAACACGCTCTCGGAGGCCGGCACACCAATGGCGCCAACGCTTCGGCGCGATATGGAACAGCGCTTTGGCCACGATTTTTCGCGGGTCCGAATACACGCTGGCGGATCGGCTCAGCAATCCACCCGCGACGTGAGTGCCCGGGCCTACACCGTTGGCGAGCACATCGCTTTCAACGCCGGCCAGTTCGCGCCCGACACGCGCCAGGGGCAGCGGCTGATCGCGCACGAGCTGGCGCATGTGATCCAGCAGGGCGCTTCGCCGCAGGCGGGCCTGCTGCAGCGGGACACGGCCCCGGGCGAATGCGAGGCAGCCAGGAATGAACAGGACCCTGGAAAGATGCGCGATCCCGAAGAAGTGAAGGTGCTGTGCGCAGCCGACCGTGCACGCAAAAACGCCAAAGACGACACGCGCATGATGCTCAGCGCCTCCGAAATCGTCTATCGGCTGGCCCGCTTGTATCTCCCCAAACAGGCTGATCAGATCGGTGCTGTCGGCTTTTCGGCGGCACAGGAAGGGGTGCGGGTAGAAACCTCGCCGAATTCGATCTCGATCACGGTAGGCCGTCAATTTGTATTGGGCACCACCGGAGAGACCTTGCTGAAGCGGGTCATTGAACTGCGCTCGGCCATCCTGGCCAAGACCCAGGGGAAAGAGGCGGACTACGCCAAAGGTCATGGCTTGCTGCACCACCTCGCTTCGGCACACACGGAGGCTGATACGTCCGCAGCGCCCGGGCCGGCCAAACCAGCCGAACCGAAACCCTACAAACAAGATGCCCTGGATGGAGTCGCCATTCCGGCACTCAAAGATATCCTGTGCCGCACCAAGCGCACAGGGCGCGAGCATTGCGGCAACATCATCCGGTCGGACGACGGCACGTTGCGCGCCACCGGACCACACCGGGGAGACGTGGGCATTTGTGGTGCCGTCGACAGGCCCCGTCCAGGTGATCAGTTGGTTGCTTACTACCACAGCCATCCCGAAGGTCAGGGACTGGGTTTCTCCAAGCCCGGCATGAACGGCCGCACTGTCGGCGACACCGAAGAAGCAGAGGACCGGCGAATCGACTACTACCTCATCAACAGCGAAGGGGGCATGCTGCGGTACATCCCCTCACGGGATGAGTACCGTGCCGGCAAGCACGTGGACCTCGGAAGCAGTGGCGTTACCTGCCCGCAAGAAGGAGGTGGGGCCCCATGACCAGCTTCCCCAACTCCCCCAAAGTCCTCAAAGGCGGTCTGGTGCTGATTGACCCCGAGTCGTCGCGGGTGTTGCGTGTCATCTCGTTGCAGTACAACCCGGAAAAACTCACCCGCAGCCTGCAGGTGCAGGCCGCCGGTGGCGAGGCGGCCAACCGCAGCGAGGCGATGCGTTTCAAGGGGCCGGCCATCGAGACCTTCCGGCTCGAAGCCGACATCGACGCGGCCGACCAGCTGGAGTTTCCCGACCAGAACCGTGGCACCGTGGACCACGGCGTGGCGCCCCAGCTGGCCGTGCTCGAAGCGCTGGCGAACCCGGGCAGCGCGCAGTTGCTCGAAGTGCACCGGCAGGCCGATTCCGGCACGCTGGAGATCGCGCCCATGGAGGCCCCGCTGATGCTGTTCGTGTGGGGCAAGAACCGCATCGTGCCGGTGCGGCTGACCGAGTTCTCGGTCACCGAAGAGGCCTTCGACCCGGCGCTCAACCCCATCGTCGCCAAGGTCAGTATCGGCCTGCGCGTGCTGTCGGTGGACGACCTGGGCTTCTCCCACAAGGGCGGCAGCCTGTTCATGGCGTATCTGCAGGGCAAGGAGCGGCTCGCCGGCCAGGCGCAGGCGGGCAGCTTCGGCGCCCTGGGCATAGGAGGAATCGGCTGATGGACCCCGTTCAGGCATTCATGCAGGCCCACGCGCTGGCCACTCCGCTGTTTGCGCCCACCAGCCGCTACCACGGTATCGGCTCGGCGCAGACCACCACGCCCGAGGGCACGGTGATCACCTTCGTCAAGCGGCGCTTCGTGCCGCCGCCCGAGCGCTTCTCGACCCTCACGGAGCACACCGTGGCCAGCGGCGACCGGATCGACAACCTGGCCGCGCGCTACCTGGGCGACCCGCTGCAGTACTGGCGCCTGTGCGACGCCAATGGTGCGATGGACCCGAGCGAGCTGACCGCCACCGTGGGCCGCCTGCTGCGCATCACCCTGCCCGAAGGCATCCCGGGAGACAGCGATGCTGGCTAAGGGCATCCAGCTCACCCTGCTGATCGGCCCGGTGATCGCGGTGCCGGCGCCGCGGGTGGTGATGGACGCGCTGGAGAGCGTGGAGGTGCGCAGCTCCGCGGGCAGCGCCAGCGGCTTCACGCTGACCTTCCAGTTCAGTTCCCGCTCCGAGCTCAACACCATCTTCCTGATCGCCGGCGCGCAGAACACCGGGCTGGGCACGCCGCCGCTGCGGGTGATGCTGATCGTCACGCTCAACGGCTCGCCGCAGCCGCTGTTCGACGGCGTCATGACCCATGTGGAGGTGCAGGCCGGCGGCCAGGGCTCGCCCGGCACGGTCACCGTCACCGGCGAAGACCTGACCAAGGTGATGGACACCCAGGACTGGAGCGGCCTGCCGTTTCCGGCCATGCCGATCGAAGCGCGCGTGGCCCTGCTCTGCGCCAAGTACGCGCCCTTCGGCCTAATCCCGCTGGTGATCCCGGCGCTGTTCCCCGACGTGCCGATCCCGGTGGACAAAATCCCCGCCCAGCAGGGCACCGATCTGGCCTACATCCGCCAGCTCGCCGAGCAGGTGGGCTACGTGTTCTACATCGAGCCCGGGCCGGCGCCGGGCACCAACATCGCCTACTTCGGCCCCGAGATCAAGATCGGCGTGCCCCAGCCCGCGCTCAACGTGGACATGGACGCGCTTACCAACGTCGAGAACCTGAGCTTCAACTTCGACCCGACCGCCGGCGTGCTGCCCATCGTATTCATCCAGAACCAGCTCACCCGCGCGCCCATCCCCATTCCGATCCCCAACCTGAACCCGCTGCAGCCGCCGCTGGGCGTGTTGTCCACACCGCTGTCGAACCTGACCATGCTCAAGGACACGGCCCGCATGAACCCGATGCAGGCGATCTCGCGCGGTCTGGCCGAGGCCAAGAAATCGCAGGACTCGGTGACCGCCAGTGGCGAGCTCGACGTGTTGCGCTACGGCCGTCCGCTCAAGTCGCGCGGGCTGGTCGGGGTGCGCGGCGTGGGCCTGGCCTACGACGGCCTGTACTACGTCTCCAGCGTCAAGAGCACGCTCAAGCGCGGCGAGTTCAAGCAGAGCTTCGACCTCAGCCGCAACGGCCTGATCTCCATCACACCGAGGATTCCGGTATGAGCGCCGCGCCGGGCCGTTCCCAAGCAAGCTCGCACCGCAGCCCGCAGGGCGAAGGTACTCCAGTGAGCACCGCCGGGCCGTTCCCAAGGCGCTCAGCCCCGCAGTGCGCAGCACGGAGGGTCTTCCAATGAGCAATGGCGCGCAGAAGTACTACGGCAAATACCGCGGCATGGTGATCTCCAACATCGACCCCATGCAGCAGGGCCGGCTGATGGTGCAGGTGCCCGATGTGGGCGGCCTGATCCCCGGCACCTGGGCCATGCCCTGCGTGCCGATCGCGGGCATCCAGAACGGCATGTTCGCCCTGCCCATCCCCGGCTCGGGCGTCTGGGTCGAATTCGAACAGGGCGACCCGGACTATCCCATCTGGGTCGGCGGCTTCTGGGGCAGCGCGGCGGAAGTGCCCGCGCTGGCCCTGCTCACGCCCCCGGCGGTGCCGGCGATCACGCTGCAGACGCCGCTGCAGAACGGCCTGACCATCTCCGACGTGCCCGGGCCCACCGGCGGCATCATGATCAAGAGCACCACCGGCGCGATGCTCATCGTCAACGACACCGGCATCTACATCCAGAACGGCAAGGGCGCGGCCATCACCCTGGTGGGCCCGGTGGTGACCATCAACAACGGCGCCCTCACGGTGACCTGACACCATGCCCGGCCCCCTGCTCCACGTCGGCGCCACCGTGCTCTGTGCCCACGGCGGCAGCGCCACGCCCACGGCGCCCAACCCGCGCGTGCTGGTCAGCGGCCAGCCCACGGTGGTGATGAGCGCGCCCTACGCCATCGCGGGCTGTCCGTTCAACGTCTCGGGCAGCCCGGTGCCCTGCGTCACCGGGCAGTGGGTCGTGGCCGCGCTGCGCGTGCAGTCCAACGGCCAGCCCCTGGTGCTGATGGACAGCCAGGCGGTCTGCGTGCCCAACGGCACACCGCTGATGCCGGTGGCCGCGCAACCCCGCGTGATCGGGAGCTGAACATGACCCAACGCCTGTTTTTCCCCTACCAGTTCGACGGCCGCGGCCTCACCCGCGAGGCCGACGAGGCGGACTGGATACGTGGCCTGGTCGAGCAGGTGCTGTTCACCGCGCCGGGCGAGCGCGTGATGCGCCCGGACTTCGGCAGCGGCCTGCGCGAGCTGGTGTTCGCCCCCAACAGCCCCGAGCTCGCGGCCACCACCCAGTTCCTGGTGCAGGGCGCGCTGCAGCGCTGGCTCTCGGGTCTGATCACGGTCGAGGCGGTCGAAGTGCGGGCGGTGGACGCCGCGCTCAGCGTCACCGTGCAGTACCTGATACGGCGCAACGCCTCGCGCCAGCGCGAGACCTTCACCCAGGGGGGCCAGCCATGATCTTCCATTGCTGCGACCAGAACCGGCGCACGGCGGTGGACGCCCACCCCACGCTCAACGGCATCGACTGGCTGGAGGTGCTGGACCTCGACGCCCCCCTGGGCAGCCCGCGCCAGCGCACCCTGCTCGTGCGCCTGCTCAAGCCGGTGCCGGCCGGTCTCACGCGCGAACAGGTCGTGATCGAAGGCGGCGAGCGCATCCGCCGCATCGAGGTTCAGTGGATCGGCGTGGCCAGCGCGCCGCCCGCCGAGGCGAACGCGGCCGAGCAGGCCCTGTTCAGCGCGCTGGCCGAGGCCGACCACGTGCTGCTGGTGCGCACCGACAGCGCGGGCGACTTCTCGCGCTATACCCTGCGGCTCACGCAAGACCCGGCCACGCCCACCCCGCTGCCCGACTTCGACCCCCGGCTCTCCGAGATCGAATTCCGCTTCAAGGTGGAATGCCCGAGCGACTTCGACTGCCGCACGCCCCCGGGCTGCACCGAACCCGCCAAGCCCACGCCCGACATCAACTACCTCGCCCGCGACTACGAGAGCCTGCGCCGGCTGGTGATCGACCGCCTGGCGCGCAACATGCCGGGCTGGCGCGACCGCAGCCCGGCCGATCTGGCCACCACGCTGGCCGAGCTGATCGCCTACGTGGGCGACCTGCAGCACTACCAGCTCGACGCCGTCGCCACCGAGGCCTACCTGCACACCGCCCGCCGGCGCAGCAGCCTGCGCCGCCACGCCCTGCTGGTGGACTACGCGGTGCACGAAGGGTGCAACGCCCGCGCCTGGCTGCACATCGACGTGAGCGGCGGCCCCTTCCCCCTGCCCGACGACCTGCGCTTCTATACCCGGGTGGCGGGTGTGCCCCCGCGCATCGTTCCCGATTCGCCCGCCGAGCGCGCCGCGCTGCAGGCCCGGCCCCTGGTGTTCGAGCCGCTGCACGGCGCGACCCTGCGCGAGGCGCACAACAGCTTTGAATTCCACACCTGGGGCGACACCCGCTGTTGCCTGCCCCGGGGCGCCACCCGCGCCACGCTGCGCGGCCACTGGCCCGAGCTGCAGGCGGGCGACGTGCTGATCTTCCAGGAACAGCTCGGCCCGCTCAGCGGTGAGCCCGAAGATGCCGACCCCGCCCACCGCCACGCGGTGCGCCTGAGCGCCGTGCGCGCCTTCGACGGCAGCGATCCACTGACCGACCCGCTGCCCCCCGACCCGGCCGACCCCACCACCCTGACCGAGATCACCGAGATCTCCTGGCACCCGGCCGACGCCCTGCCCTTCGCCCTGTGCATCTCCAGCGAGACCGACGAGGCGCACGGCAGCGTGCTGATCCACGGCGTGAGCACCGCGCTGGGCAACAACGTGCTGGTCGATCACGGCCAGCGCATCGAAGACGAGCCGCTGGGCAGCGTGCCGCCGCCCCGGCTGCACCACCCGGCCGTGGCGGGCGACGCCTGCCAGCGCGAGGCGCCGCAACCCCTGCCCCCACGCTACCGGCCGCAGCTGGCCGGCGCGCCGCTCACCCACCAGGGCACGGTGCTCGTGACGCGGGTCGAGAACGGCGTGCGCACCAGCGAGCGCCTGCTGTTCGACCCGCAGGACTCGGCCAGCGCCGCCATGCGCTGGCGCACCGCCGACGCGCTGCCCCGGATCGGCCTCACCGCCACCCAGGGCAGTGGCAGCGAGCCCTGGAGCCCGCGCCGCGACCTGCTCGCCAGCCGCGCCACCGACACCCACTTCGTGATCGAGGCCGAAGACGACGGCAGCGCGCGGCTGCGCTTTGGCGACGACCGGCACGGCCGCCGGCCCGACAGCGGCACCGCCTTCAGCGCGCACTACCGCGTGGGCAACGGGCCGCAGGGCAACGTGGGCGCGGGCGCCATCGCCCATGTGGTGACCACGCAGGGCGGCATCAACGCGGTGGTCAACCCCATGCCCGCGCGCGGCGGCGTGGCGCCCGAGACCACCGCCGAGGTGCGCAGGCGCGCGCCGCAGGCCTTTCGCACCCAGGAGCGCGCCGTGACCATGGCCGACTACGCCGCCGTCACCGAGCGCCTGCCCGAGGTGCAGCGCGCCGCCGCCAGCCTGCGCTGGACCGGCAGCTGGCACACCGTGTTCGTCACCATGGACCGGCAGGACGGCGAAGCCATCGACCCCGCCTTCGCCACCCAGGTCGGCCACCACCTGGACCGCTACCGCATGGCCGGCCACGACCTGCGCATCCACGACCCGATCGCGGTGTCGCTGGAGATCGACCTGCTGGTCTGCGTCCACAAGGACCATTTCCGCAGCGACGTCAGCCGCGGCCTGCTCGACGTGCTGAGCAGCCGCACCCGCGCCGACGGCACCCGCGGCCTGTTCCACCCGGACCACTTCAGCTTCGGCCAGACCGTGTTCTTAAGCCCCCTGTACGCGGCCGCTCGCACCGTGGCCGGCGTGGGCTCGGTCCAGGTCACGCGCTTCCAGCGCCAGGGCCAGCCCGACCCCAAACCCCTGGCCGACGGCTTCATGACCCTGGGCCGGCTGGAAATCGCGCGGCTGGACAACGACCCCAACTTCCCCGAGCACGGTGTGCTGCGGCTGGAACTGCACGGAGGCAAGTGATGAGCGGCCAGGACACCTCCCCCGACGACTGCGGCTGCTGTGCCGGCGTGGACGCCGACACCCCGGCGCGCGTGCACAACCCGCCCGGCCAGCCGGCCATCGCCTACCGGGTGGGCCGCCACGGCGACTTCCTGGCCTCGATGCAGGCCCGGCTGTCCAGCACCGACACACCGGCCCTAGCAGCCCTGGGCACGCGCGAGTTGAGCGACTTCAGCCTGGCGCTGGCCGACGCCATGGCCACCTCGCTCGACGTGCTGAGCTTCTACACCGAACGCTACGCGCAGGAACACTACCTGCGCACCGCCACCGAGCGCTTGTCGGTGCGCGAGATGGCGCGCCTGATCGGCTACCGGCTCGCGCCCGGCGTGGCCGCCAGCACCCACCTGGCGTTCAAGCTGCTGGAGGCGCCGGGGGCGCCGTCCGAGCCGATCCAGATCCCGGTGGGCACGCGGGTGCAGAGCGTGCCCGGCCAGGACGAGACGGCCCAGAGCTTCGAAACCGTGGCCGACATCCCCGCGCGGGTGCAGTGGAACGCCATGCCGGTGCAGACCCGCGTGCCCTGGCGGCCCCAGTCGGGCAACACCGAGCTCTGGCTCGACGGCCTGGCCACCCAGCTGCAGCCGGGCGATCCGATCCTGATCGTGGGCAGCGACCGCATCAGCGACCCCGACGGCGAACACTGGGACGTGCGCGTGCTCAGCGCGGTGCTGCCCGACAACGCCAACGCCCGCACCCGCGTGCTGTGGAAACATCCTCTGGGCAGTGCGTTCCCGCCCATGAGCCCGGCCGGCGTGGGGGTGGAGGTGCACGCGTTCCGCCAGCGCACGGCGCTTTTCGGCCACAACGCGCCCGACCCCAACCTGCTCAGCGGCCGCGGCTCCAACCTGGCGCAGAAGATCGACAGGAGCACGCCCTCGAACTGGGTCTGGAAGCAGTTCCACATCAACGAAACAACGCTGGACCTGGAGAGCGCCAACCCCAAGATCACCGCCGGCACCTGGTTCGCGCTGGTGTCCAACGAGGCCGGCCAGGGCAACGCCGACCTGCCGGGCTACACCGGGCTCTACCGCGTCCAGCGTGTGAGCCAGCTCAGCCGCAACGACTTCGGCATCTCGGGCAAGACCACCCGCCTCACGCCCGACACCACCGAAAACCTGAGCGCCGCCCGCTTCGGCCTGCGCAACACGCTGGTGCTCGCACAGAGCGAGCGCCTGGCCACGGTGGACACGCCGCTGTTCCACCCGGTGCACGGCGACGCGCTCACGCTGGGCCAGCGCGTGGAAGGCCTGCTGCCTGGCCAGGCGCTGGCGGTCTCGGGCACCCGGCAGCGCATCGCCATCGCCGCGGGTGCCCAGGGCCTGTCGCTGCAGCTCGCGCAGGGTGGCAGCGTGGCGCTGACCGAGGGCGACGAACTCTTCATGACCGCGCCGGCCAGCCGCCTGCTGTTCTTCACCTCCGTCACGCTCGGCGCCGAGGCCTTCACCGCACTGCTCGGCCAGTCCACCGTGCGCCTGCGGCTCGCCCTGATGGACCGCGACGGCCGCAGCGGCACGCTGGTGGCCAAGGGCCATGAGATCCGGCTGGCGCCGGCACGCAAGGACGACCCGCTGGTGCGGGAGATCGCCCACATCGCCAACACCGGGCAGGCCGTGCTGCTGGAGCGCGACCACACGCAGTTGAAGCTCGACGCCGCGCTGCGCCACGTGTACGAGCGCGCCAGCGTCCGGATCAACGGCAACGTGGCGCCCGCCACGCACGGCGAAACGGTCGAGGCGCTGCTGGGCAACGGCGACGCGGGCAGCGCGGGCCAGCGCTTCGTGCTGAACCAGGCGCCGCTGACCTACGTCAGCGCCCCCACGCCCAGCGGCGGCGCGTCCACGCTGGAGCTGCGCGTGGCCGACGTGTTGTGGACCGAAGCGCCCACGCTCTACCAGGCCAGCCCCGGCGCCCGCGTCTACCAGACGCGCCAGGACGACGACGGCCTGACCACGGTGGAGTTTGGCGACGGCGTGGAAGGCGCGCGCCTGCCCAGCGGACAGAGCAATGTGCGCGCGCGCTACCGCAAGGGCCTGGGCGTGGCCGGCAACGTGGCCGCGGGCCAGCTCACCACGCTGCTGTCGCGCCCACTCGGCGTCAGCGAGGTGGTGAACCCCGAGCCCGCCACCGGCGGCGAAGACGGCGAGCGGCTGGAGCGCGCGCGCGACAACGCGCCGCTGACCGTGCTGACGCTGGACCGCGCGGTCTCGATCACCGACTACGCCAGCTTCGCGCGCGCCTTCGCCGGCATCGACAAGGCCCACGCGCTGTGGATTCCCGCCGGCCCCGCGCGGGGCGTGTTCCTCAGCATCGCCGGGGTGGACGGCGCGGTGGTGCCGCCGTCGGGCGCCACCTTCACCAGCCTGGGCGCGGCGCTGCGCAGCCACGGCGACGCGCTGGTGCCGCTGCACCTGCGCAACCACCTCGGCGTGCGGTTTCGCGTGCGGCTCTCGGTGAAGGTGCTGGCCAGCCACGAGACCGACCCGGTGCTCCAGGCCCTGGAGGCCGCGCTGCGCGCGCATTTCAGCTTCGCGCGCCGCGACTTCGGCCAGACCGTCTCGGTGGACGAGGTGGCGGCCGTGGCCCAGGCGGTGGCGGGCGTGCAGGCGGTGCATGTCACCCGCCTGCACCGCGTGGGCCAGGCCCCGGGCCTGGTGCCGCGCCTGTTCGCGGCCCTGCCCGTGGCCTCGCTCACCGGCCAGCCGCTGCCGGCCGAACTGCTCACCCTGGCCGACGAGCCGGTGGAACTGGAGGTGATGCCATGAGCGCCGCGCCGGGCCGCTCCCAAGCAAGCTCGCACCGCAGCCCGCAGGGCGAAGGTACTCCAGTGAGCGCTGCACGGCCGCTCCGAAGGCGCTCAGCCCCGCAGGGCGCAGCACGGAGGAAAGTCCCATGACCACAGACACCCAGTCGCTCTTTGAACTGCTGCCGGCCATCCACCGCATCCGCGACGCCGAGCTTGCGCAGGCCCTGGGCCTGGAGCGCGGGCCGCTCGAAGAGCTGATCGGCGTGCTGGCCGAGCAGATCGCGGTGGCCGGGGAAAGCCTGGAGCAACTCCACGACGATCTGTTCATCGAGACCTGCGCCGACTGGGTCGTGCCCTACATCGGCGACCTCATCGGCTACCAGAGCCTGCACGGCGTCACGCCCCGGGTGGCCAGCGCGCGCGCCGAGGTGGCCCACACCATCGCCCTGCGCCGGCGCAAGGGCACGGCGCTGGTGCTGGAGCAGCTCGCGCGCGACGTGACCGGCTGGGACGCGCGCGCCGTGGAGTATTTCCAGCGCATCGTGACCACGCAGTACATGAACCACACCCGCCCGCACAACCTGCAGTCGCCCGACCTGCGGCAGGGGACGGCGCTGGAGTTCGTGGGCACGGCGTTCGAGAGCGCCAACCGCACGGTGGACATGCGGCGCATCGAGTCGGGCCGGGGGCGCCACAACATCCCCAACGTGGGCCTGCACCTGTGGCGCATCCAGGCCTACCGGCACCGCGACACGCCGGCGCTGCGGGTGGGGCCGCGCCGCTACCGGGTGAGCCCGCTCAACCACGACCTGCCGCTGTACAACCGCCCGCGCGCCGAGGACGACATCACCCACCTGGCCGAGCCGGCCCATG
The DNA here is from genome assembly GCF_020510445.1 of Hydrogenophaga taeniospiralis. NCBI lineage: Bacteria > Pseudomonadati > Pseudomonadota > Betaproteobacteria > Burkholderiales > Comamonadaceae > Hydrogenophaga > Hydrogenophaga taeniospiralis. Next base: position 3,120,366 of record NZ_JAHBAG010000001.1, on the reverse strand, counting down.
TGCCCGGCCCGCTCTCGCGCCGGCGCCTGGCCGCCGAGCTGGCGCAGCACTACGGTACGCGGGCCAACGCCGCGGCGCCGCTGGACAACGCAGAGCCCGCGCTGCTGCTCAGCGTCGGCGGCACGCCGATCGAGCGCGACCAGATTGTGGTCTGCGACCTGGGCGACGACGGCGCCACCTGGGCCCACACCCCGCCGCCGGCGGGCGTCTACGCCATCGACCCGGTGCTCGGGCGCATCGCCCTGCCGCCCGAGGCCGACGACCCGGCCGAGCTCAGCCTGACCTGGCACGAAGGCTTCAGCGCCGATCTGGGCGGCGGCGAATACGAGCGCGGCGAGAGCCTGCCGGCGCCGGCCAACACCACGCTGGTGGTGCGCGTGCCCGATGACCAGCCCACCATCGGCGCGGCGCTGACCCAGATCGCGGGCAACGGCGTGGTGGAAATCCGCGACAGCCGCCGCTACACGGAAACGCTGACCCTGGCCGTGGTGGCCGACGGGCAGATCGAGATCCGGGCCGAGAACGGCCGCCGCCCGGTGCTCGACCTGGGCGGCTGCACCGTGACCGGCGGGGCCAACGCCGCCTGCACGCTCAACGGCCTGCTGATCACCGGCGCGCCGCTGGTGGTGCCCGACGACGGCACGAACGCCCTGAAACAGCTCAACCTGCTGCACTGCACCCTGGTGCCGGGCATCGCCCTGAACCCGGACGCCAGCCCGGCGCAACCCGCCAGCCCCAGCCTGCTGCTGGAGCTCGCCGGCCTGCAGACGCACATCGAGCGCTGCATCGTGGGCGCCGTGCGCTGCCACGAGCGCGCCAGCCTGAGCGCGCAAGACAGCCTGATCGACGCCACCGCGCGCAGCGGCGTGGCGCTGGCCGCGCTCGATGGCAGCGGCCCCGGCGCGGCGCTCACGCTGGAGGCCTGCACCGTGGTGGGCAAGCTGCACGCGGCGCAGATGAGCGTGTCCAACAGCATCCTGCTCGCGGCCCTGGCCGAGGGCGACAGCTGGGCCGTGCCGGTGCGCGCCGCGCGCAAGCAGGTGGGCTGCGTGCGCTTCTCCTGGCTGCCGCTGAGCGCCATCGTGCCCACGCGCTTCCGCTGCCAGCCCGGCTCGGCCAGCGATGCGCAGCACATCGCGCCGCGTTTCAGTTCGCTGGTCTACGGCACCCCGGCCTACGCCCAGCTCGCCCGCTCCACACCGCCCGAGGTGCTGCGCGGCGCCGACGACGAAAGCGAAATGGGCGTCTTTCACCACCTGCACGGCGCGCAGCGCGAAGCCAACCTGCGCATCCGCCTCGCCGAGTACCTGCGGGTCGGGTTGCGGGCCGGCATCTTCTACGAATCCTGAAGGAGGGAGCACCATGAGTTTCGATCTGAGCCGCGTGCGCTTTGACGCCCGCCAGGACTTCCTGGGCGTGGTCATGCAACAGGGCCGCGTCCAGCTGGATGCGGACTGGAACGAATGGGTGGCCCAGCTCGGCCGGCGCCTGCAGGCCGGCAGCTGGGACACCTTCAACGGCAGCGTGGTGCCGCGCACCACGCCCGACGGTTTCCGCATCGAGGCGGCCGGTGGCGCCCTGAGCATCGGCGCGGGGCGCATGTACGTGGACGGCCTGCTGGCCGAAAACCACGGCGGCACGCCCGACGCCTGGGACCCGCACCTGGCCGAATTGGCCGGCACCACCGCGCTGGACTACCTGGACCAGCCCTACTACCCCGAGCCGCCCGCGCTGCCCGCCGCCGGGCCGCACCTGGTGTACCTGGACGTCTGGCAACGCGACGTGACTGCGCTGCAGGTGCCCGGGCTCATCGAGCCGGCCGTCGGCGTGGACACCACCGGCCGGCGCCAGACGGTGTGGCAGGTGAAGCTGCTGCCCATCGACGGCGCGATCAGCTGCGCCACGCCCGACGAGGACATTCCCGCCTGGGTGGCCGCCACCGCGCCGTCGGCCGCGCGCCTGTCCACCGCCACCGGCGACCCTGGCTTCGAGCCCAACCCCTGCAGCGTGCCGCCGGCCGCGGGTTACCGAGGGCTGGAGAACCAGCTCTACCGGGTGGAGGTGCACCAGGGCGGCGCGCTCGGCACGGCCACCTTCAAGTGGTCGCGCGACAACGCCAGCGTGGCCTCGCGCGCGACCCACATCAACCCGGCGCGAGACCGCGTCACGGTGGAGAGTATCGGGCGCGACGACGTGCTGCGCTTCAACGACGGCGACTGGGTCGAAGTCACCGACGACCACCGCGAGCTGCACGGCCTGCCCGGCGAGCTGCGCCGCATCCGCGCCGCCAGCGGGGTGGACCCGATCGCGCGCACGCTGACTTTTGACCAGCCGCTGAGCGCCGGCCTGTTCCCCACCGATGCGCAACAGGCCACCGACCCGCTGCGCAACACCCGGGTGCGGCGCTGGGACCAGTCGGGCCAGGTGCGCCGCGAAGACGGCAGCGCGGTGGCCGGCCAGGACCTGGACGCGCCCGCCAGCAACGGTGCGATCCTGATCCCGCCGCTGGGCACGCGCCTGTTCCTGGAGCACGGCATCCTGGTTGAATTCAGCCTCGATCCGGCCGGTGGCCTGTTCCGCAGCGGCGACCACTGGGTGTTCGCCGCGCGCAGCACCAACGCCACGATCGAAGAACTGGACCGCGCCCCGTCGCTGGGCATCCACCACCACCACGCCCGGCTCGCTGTGGTCAACTTCCCCGACGCCGAGACCGACTGCCGCACGCTGTGGCCGCCCATGCCCGAGGGCCATGGCTGCGATTGCTCGGTCTGCGTCAGCGCGGAAAACCACAACAACGGCAGCGCCACGCTGCAACAGGCGGTGGACAGCCTCAAGGCCACCGGCGGCACGGTCTGCCTGGGCATCGGCAGCTACAACCTGTCGGCGCCGCTGAACATCGAGGGCGCGCGCTCGCTGCGCATCCGCGGCCAGGGCTGGGCCACCGTGCTGCAGGGCACCGAGCCCGGCACCGTGGTGAACATCAGCGAGAGCAACGGCGTGGCGCTGGAAAACCTCAGCCTGCTGGGCGCGGCGCGCACCTCGGGCACCACCGCCGTGCTGCTGGCCACCCAGGTGATCGACCTGCTCGCACAGCACATCAACGTGCTCGGCCTGTCGGTGGGCGACGGCACCAGCGTGGCCATCGGGCTGGCCGGCAACGTGCTCGGCGCGAAGATCGAGCAGTGCGCGCTGGTGGCCGAACGCGGCATCGCGTCGGTGCCCGACCGGGAGCGCAAGCACCTGCTCACCGCCGAACTGCGGATCGCGCGCAACCTGATGTTCTGCAGCCAGCGCGCGGTCAACCTCGACGGTATCAGCCTGCACTTCGGCAACACGCGCATCGTGGACAACCTGATGCTGGTGGGCAACCAGGCCGCCGTGGTCGCCACCGGCGCCACCCTGCCCGGCTCGCCCATGGACATCACCAGCAACGTCATCTACACCGCCGGCGACGGCATCCGGGCCGGGGTCGATGGCCTGTGCATCGAGGGCAACGAGATCTCCGGCTCCAACGAGCGCAGCGGCGACGGCATCGTGCTCGAAGAGGGCCTGGACCCGGTGGCGCTGGATCGCGCGCGCATCGGCGGCAACCGCCTGCGCGAGCTGCGGGGCAACGGCGTGGTGATCAACCACCGCGTCGAGCACGCGGTGATCAGCGACAACCATTTCGAACAGCTCGGGCTCGGCGCGCTGGTGATGGCGCGCAGCGCCTCGGCCGGGGTGCTGCGCTTTTCAGGCAACCAGTGCCACGACCTCGGCCAGGCCGCCAACGTGGAGAACACCGCTTTCGCAGCGATCCAGCTGGTCCGCGTGGAGCGCGCCGACCTGCTCGACAACAGCCTGGGCCGGGTCGCGCGCACGGCCACCGGCTCGCCCGCGATTGACGCGGTGCGCGCGCTGGCCATGGGGCAGTTGCGCATCGCGGGCAACCGCTGCTTCGGCATCGGCCCGGACCGCGGCAGCGGCCAGATCAGCGGCCTGCATGTGCCGCCGCCGTTTGAACACTGCGCGATCGACGACAACCAGGTGGAGCGCATTGGCGACGACGGCCAGAAGCCCGAGCCGCTGGCCTGGCGGGCGATCAACATCGCGCCCGGCAGCGGCGTGCGCTTCACCCACTTCGCCATGGCCAGCTTCGTCTCGGCGGGCGAAATGGGCTTCCTGCTGACCGAAAGCCTGGCGGCGGCGGTGCCCGCGCGCACGGGCATCCTGTCCATCCGCGGCAACCGGCTGCGCGGCCACCACTCTTCGGTGCCGCTGAACCGCTGCACCGGCGTCGTCGACTGTCTATTCAACACCAACCACTGCGAAGCGGTGGGCGAGAGCAGCGCGCAACCGGTGGTCGGCCAGCTCGGGGCGCGCACGCTCAACGCCAGCAACAACCGGCTGATCGGCCTGGGGGACCTGCAGACCCTGTTCCTGTTCCCCGAGCTGAAGCGCGCCATCGTGATGGGCAACACCAGCACCGGCCCGATCGTGGTGCAAGGCGGCACGCCCACCCCGGCCGACATCAACCTGACCAACGTCATCGGTCTCTGAAGGAGTCTTGCCATGCCGATCACCAGCTTCCGAGGCGAAAAATCCGTGGCCGAGATCGCCGACGTCATGTTCGAACGCCTGACGCCCAAGCAGCGCGAAAAGGCCGAAGCCGCCATCCTGAAAGCCAACCCGCGGCTGAGCGACCTGAGCACCCTGCCCAAGGGCGCCGTGCTCAAGGTGCCCGACATCCCGGAGCTGCGGCCCAAGGCCCGCCGTGAAGTGGACGACCCGCCGGCCCAGGTCGCCAGCGAGATCGGCGAGGCGCTGGCCGGCTACGGCAAACAACTGGCCCAACGCACCCAGCAGGGCCTGGCCGACAACAAGGAACACAGCGCCCTGATCCGCAGCGACGCCTTCAAACGCGCCCTGGAAAAATCGCCCGAACTGAAAGAACAGGCCGCACTGACCACCAAGGCACTGGAACTGCGCGGCAAGGAGCTCGCGGAGCGCGCGAAAACGGTGGAGGCGGCGATCCAGGACATGCTGAAAGACCTGAAGCAGGCGAGTGCTTGAAGCTTGGCGCGGGGCCTTCCTCGCGCCCTGCCCCGCTACACTGCGCGGCATGAAACCCGCCGCCATCGAAGCCTTCTTCGCCACCCTGCAGGCCGCCAACCCACACCCTGTGACCGAGCTCGAATACACCAGCGTGTTCGAGCTGCTGACCGCCGTGCTGCTCTCGGCCCAGGCCACGGACGTGGGCGTGAACAAGGCAACGCGCAAGCTGTTCCCGGTGGCGAACACACCGCAGAAAATTCTGGCCCTCGGGCAGGAGGGCCTGGAGTCGTACATCAAGACCATCGGCCTGTACCGCAGCAAGGCCAAGCACCTGATGGAAACCTGCCGCATCCTGGTGGAGCGCCACGGTGGCGAGGTGCCGCGCACGCGCGAGGCGCTGGAGGCCCTGCCCGGCGTGGGCCGCAAGACCGCCAACGTGGTGCTCAACGTGGCTTTCGGCCAGCCCACCATGGCGGTGGACACGCACATCTTCCGCGTCAGCAACCGCACCGGCCTGGCCCCGGGCAAAACGCCGCTGGCGGTGGAGCAGCAGCTGATGAAACGCGTGCCGCCCGCCTACGCGGTGGACTCGCACCACTGGCTGATCCTGCTCGGGCGTTATGTGTGCCAGGCGCGCAAGCCGCTGTGCCACCAATGCGCGGTGTCGGCGTACTGCGATTTCAAGCCGAAGACGCTGGGCTGATACCGACCGCTCCTACCGAGGGGCGCAGCCGCATCCCTCGGCGTCTGGGCTCACCGCACACGCACCTCCGCTCGATGGCCCACTCTCGCATGTCTTGGCGCGCCTGCGACGCACCAAGACCATGGTGCCCCAGACCAGCGCCGCCATGGACACCATCACCACCAGCACCAGCCACTCCAGAGCGATCTGGAAATGCACGCCCAGCCAGGACGTCAGCCCAAGCGCAGCCGCTCCCCCGAACAATGGGATCGCCAAGGGGATGGTGCAGCAGGCCACACACGCTCCGGCCACGCCCAGGGCTGTCAATACAGGTTTTTTCACGCGTCTTCTCCAGTTGATCCATGCGGGTCGATTCCCGTGGGCCAACTGTAAAATCTCAAGCAACTTGAGATACAAGGCCCGCAGTGAAAAAACCCGCAACCACCACAGAACCCCCACCCGAACTGCTGACCATTGGCGTCCTGGCCAAGCGGGTCGGCTTCGCGGTATCCGCCCTCCGGTACTACGAGGAAGTGGGCTTGATACCGGCGGCCATGCGCCGCGAGAGCGGTCATCGTGTCTACCCGGAGTCGGCGCAAGACGTGCTCATCCTCATCCGGCACTGCCGCGACCTGGGCTTTTCCATCGATGAGACCCGCGAGCTCGTCACGCTGTCGACCAGTGCCGAACGCGACTGCGTGGAGGCACGCGCGATTGCCCAGGGGCATCTCACAGCCGTGCGGGCCAAGATGGCGGAGTTGCGCCGCCTGGAGCGAAGTCTGTCGCGTTATGTCCGGGCCTGCAGCGAGGGCTGTGCCGGTGGCCCCGCGCCCGACTGCACCATCCTGACCGACCTTCGCCAAGGCCTGTCATCGTCGACCGAGACAGCCGGGTGCTGCTCGTAAGCCGCGCCACGCGGCGTTAGCACGGCGCACGGGGCTTACAACACCAGCTGCGTGAGCGCATGCAGCACCAGCCCCACCAGCGCCCCCACGAGCGTGCCGTTGATGCGGATGAACTGCAGATCGCGGCCGATGTTGTTTTCGAGCACGCGGCTCATCTCCTGAGCGTCCCAGGCTTGCACCCGCTGCGCCACGAAGCCGACGATGCTCTCGCGGCTGCCGTCCAGCGCTCGCAGCAAGACGTGTTGTGCCTGGGCGTTGATCCAGCCACGCAGCGCCTCGTCGGCCAGCAACTGCTGCCCCACGGTCTGCACCACGCCGGCGATGCGCTCGGCCAGCGCGGTCTCGGGCTTCATGGCCTCCTCGCTCAGGTGGCCCAGGAGTGCGCGCCACCAGGCCTCGATGGGGGCGCTCCAAGCCGGCTGGGCCAACCAGGCATCGCGCCAGAGCGCCACACGGGCACGCCAGTCGGCGTCGTGCTGCAGGCGCTCGATGGCATCGGCCATCCAGCCGTCGAAGCGGTGGCGCAGCTCGTGATCGGGGTCCTGCGCCACCTCGGCAAGCGTGCGGGTGAGCGCGGCCACCAGCTTGCGCGTGGCCAGGCGAGCGGCCACCTGGTCGAGCCCGACGTATTTGAGCTCCTTGAGTTCGCGCGCGATGGCGTCCGTGAGCCGCTCCTGCACGGCGTCCTGCCCGGCCCAGCTCGAGAGCTGCTGGAGCAGGCCGTTGAGCCACTGCTGGTGGTGGCCGTGTTCGGTGAGCGCGCCCAGCGCCTGGCCACCGAGCGCCGATAGGTCCACCTCGCGCAGCAGGCGCTGCGCAAGCCGCGCCACCCATTGGCGCACGGGCGCCTGGTCGAGCGCGGACAGGATGGCCGGCGTGGCCTGCCGCAGCCACTCGCCCACGCGCTGCGCCGACTCGGGCCGGGTCAGCCACTGGCCGGCCTCCAGGCTCAGGTCCCAGCGCGCCAGCGTGGGCCGCACGTGTTCGGCGGTCAGGAAATGTTCGCCCAGAAAACGCGCCAGCTGCGCGCCCAGGCGGTCCTTGTTGGCGGCAATGATGGCCGTGTGGGGAATGGGCAGACCCAGCGGGTGGCGGAACAGCGCGACCACCGCGAACCAGTCGGCCAACGCCCCCACCATGGCCGCCTCGGCCGCGGCCGCCACGTAACCCCAGGCCAGGTGGCGCGGCCCCAGCAGCGTGGCCAGCACATACACCAGGGCGGCGAACAGCAGCAGGCCCAGGGCCAGCGCTTTCATGCGGGCCAGGCTGGCGGGAGGGCGTGGCGACGGGCTCTTCATGGGCGCCAGTGTGCACGCTGGAGGCGGCACATGCGGTGTTGCATTCAAGCGTGGAACAAGGCGGGAGCCGCGGACCGTGCTGTGGCACGGCAAGGCGAACCAACGCGGTGATACGTTTGAAGGCGAAACCCTATCACAGCGTCAGGCACAGATGACCCCCAGGCGCTGGCGCCTCGCGGGGCCACTGGTCCACGTCGCTGATCGGCGCGCTGCCATGGGCCACCAAGTACTGCACGGCGCGGATCACGCCCGCGTGGGTCACCCAGACGGCCTGGCCCTGCTGTTTCAAGCGCACCGCCGCCAGCGCCACGGCCACCCGGTCGATCAGCTGCTGCACGCTCTCGGCGCCGCCAAAGCGGTGGTGCGCGAAATCGGCCAACCAGACGTCAAAGGCCTGGCGCGGGATGGCATCCCAGCGCTTGAGCTCCCAGCGACCGAAGTTCATTTCGTTCAGCCGCGTGTCGGTGGCGGGCGCGCCCAGGTCGGGCCGCAGTGTGTGCAATTCACGCGCGAGCTGCTGGGCGCGCTGCAGGCCCGAGACCCACAGCGGCGCGCCCTCGGGCAGCAGCGCCGCCATCGACCGCGCGGCCTGGCTCGTGAGCGCTAGGTTCGCGGGCACGTCGGTGGCGCCGTAGCAGCGCCCGGCGTCGAGCACCACCGGCGCGTGGCGCAACAGCCAGAGCGTCATGCGCGCGCCCTCATGGCGTGGCGGGCAGGCACAGCACCAGCCCGAGGTAGAACCCGAGCTCGCTCACCTGCTGCGTGGCGCCCAGACCGTCACCGGTGAAACCCTGCAGCCGGCGGCGCAGCAGGCGCCACATCCAGGCCAGGCCCAGCAATGCGCCCAGCACCGCCTGCGGCCAGGGCGCGCCCGGCAGTGCCCAGCCCACCAGCGCCATGGCCAGCGCCCACCAGAGCAGGCCAGTGGCCAGACCGGCATTGCCGATGCTCTCGGCCAGCGGCTTGGACTTGGAGGTGGGCGTGTCGCCCACGTGCGGCAGCGTGCGGATGATGAACAGCGGCATGAGGCGCGAGCTGACGTGCGCCGCGAACAGGCCAGCCGTCGCCAGCAGCGTGCCGCCCGCCTGCGCCAGCAGCGCCAGCAACGCCGCCTTGCTCAGAAAGGCCAGCACCAGCGCCACCGCGCCGTAGCTGCCGATGCGCGAGTCCTTCATGATCTCCAGCGCGCGCTCGCGGCTCGGGCTGCCGCCCAGGCCATCGGCGGTGTCGGCCAGCCCGTCTTCATGGAATGCGCCGGTGAGCAGCACGCTGAAGACGGTGCAGGCGACGGCCGCGACCCAGGGCGCCGCGGGCTGGGCGGGCAGCAGTGTCAGCAATCCGTAGAACACCACCGCCGTGAGCCCACCCACCACCCAGCCCACGCCCGGGAAATGCGCGGCGCTCGCGCGCAGCATGGCGGGCGAAAAGCCCACCCAGTCGGCCAGGCGCCCCGTGACCGGGATGCGGGTGAAGAACTGCAACGCAAGCAAAAAGTGGCGAAGCGGCATGGACACCCCCCTGCGCCGCTGCACGTCTTCCCCCAGGGGGGGCGCAGTCTGCAGCCCGGCTGAGCCGGTTCCACGGTCGCTCTTGGTGGGGGGGCCTTGCTCCACGGCGTTCCTCTGTGTCTCAGGCGGCGGGTGCGGTGTCGGCCGGGGCTTCGTCCTGCCGCGACACACCGGCCGACTCGAAGCTCGCCATCTCGCACAGGACGGCGCAGGCGCTTTGCAGCAGCGGCCAGGCCATGGCGGCGCCCGAGCCTTCGCCCAGGCGCAGGCCCAGATCGAGCAGCGGCTCGGCGCGCAGGTGCGAGAGCATGAGCGCGTGGCCCCGTTCGCCCGAGCGATGCGCGAACACGCAGCGCTGCAGCACGTTGGGCTGCACATGGCTGGCCACGAGCACGGCGGCGCTGGCGATGAAGCCGTCCACCACGATCACACGGCGCTCGCTGGCCGCCTGCAACACGGCGCCCACCATGGTGGCGATCTCGAAGCCGCCGAACGCGGCCAGCGCGGCCAGCGGGTCCTTGGCATCGGGGTGGCGCTCCAGCACCTGGCGCAGGATGCCGATCTTGCGCTGCACGGCCTCGGCGTCCAGGCCGGTGCCGGCACCGGTGCAGTCGGCCACGGCCAGGCCGGCCAGGCGCGCCAGCAGCATCGAGGCGGCCGAGGTGTTGCCGATGCCCATCTCGCCCAGCAGCAGCGCGTTGCCCGGCAGATCGCGCACCAGCGCCGCGCCGTTGGCCAGGGCGGTCTGGCACTGATCGGCGCTCATGGCCGGGCCTTCGAGCGCGTCGGCGGTGCCCGGTGCGACCTTGCAGTTCACCAGCCCGGGCCGCGGCGCGAAGTCGTGCCGCACGCCGCAGTCCACCACCGTGAGGCCGATGCCGTGTTGCCGCGCGAGCACGCTCACCGCGGCACCGCCGGCCAGGAAGTTTTCCACCATCTGCCAGGTCACGTCGCTCGGGTAGGCCGAGACGCCGCGCGCGGCCAGGCCGTGGTCGCCGGCGAACACCACGAGTTGCGGCGCTTTCAGCTCAGGCGTTTCGCTGCCCAGGATCAGGCCGATGCGCTGGGCCAGGGCCTCGATGCGGCCGAGCGAGCCCAGCGGCTTGGTTTTGTTGTCCAGCTTGTGCTGCAGGCGCTCGGCGAGCGCGGTTTGCGCGATGTCGGCGATGGCGGGTGGTGTGTAGGACATGGCAGGCTCCAGGGGTTCAGGGTTGGATGAGTTGGTCGAGCACGCCGGGCTCGAAATGGGATTCCATGAAATCGGCCAGGCCGTCGAACACGGTCTCCAGCGTGGGCGCGGTGGCCCCAAACAGCGCGTGCAGCACGCGCGGGTCTTCGAACAGGCCGTGCAGGTACACGCCGAGCACGTTGCCAGCGGCGTTCTGCCAGCCCAGGCCGGGCAACACCTCGCGCGCCACGTCGCCCTTGGCGGCCATGGCCGGGTGTTGGGTGGTCTGCCCGTGGTGGATTTCGTAGCCCGCCGCGGTCACGCCCGAGAGCGGGGCCCAGGGGCCGGTGAGCGCGCCAAACCGGGACTCGGTGTGGCGCACGGTTTTTTGCAGGTCAAAGCGCGTCACCAGCGGCAGCAGGCCCAGGCCGGGCGCGTTGCCGTCGATGCCATGCGGGTCGATCAGCGCCTCGCCCAACACCTGCAGCCCACCGCACACGCCCAGCACCGCCCCGCCCTGCGCGGCGTGCGCGGCCACGGCGCGGTCCAGCCCCTGCGCGCGCAGCCAGGCCAGATCGGCCGCCGTGGACTTGGAGCCCGGCAGCACGATCCAGTCGGCGCCCACACAATCGGCCGGCGTGCGCGCCCAGACCAGGCGCAGGCCGGGCACGTTCTTCAGCGGCTGGAACTCGTCGAGGTTGCTGATGCGCGGCCAGGCGATCACGGCAATCGTTTTCCGCACCGCGCCGCAAGCGAGGGTGCGGTCATCGAAAACGCCGTCCTCTTCGGGCAGGCCGTGTTGCCACCACATCGGCAGCGTGGCAACCACCGGCACGCCGGTCAGGTCCTGCAGCATCCGCGGCGCGGGCGCGAGCAGCGCGGCGTCGCCACGGAACTTGTTGAGCACAAAGCCGCGGATCAGCGCCTGCTCGTCGGCCGGCAGCAGCGCCCAGGTGCCGTAAAGGTGGGCGAAGGCCCCACCGCGGTCGATGTCGGTCACCAGCAGGCAGCGCGCCTGCGCGTGCAGCGCCACCCGCATGTTGACGATGTCGCTGCCGTGCAGGTTGATCTCGGCCGGCGAGCCCGCACCCTCAATCACCACCACGTCGTTCTCGGCACGCAGCGCATCCAGCGCGGCGGCGATCTGGGGCCAGACGTGCAGACTGCGACCGCGCCACGGCATCTCCGACAGCGCCTGGCTCACCTGCCCCATCAGCACCACCTGGCTGTGCGTATCGGCCTCGGGCTTGAGCAGCAGCGGGTTCATGCGCACGTCGGGCTCGGCGTTGGCAGCGAGCGACTGGAAGTACTGCGCAGAACCGATTTCGGCCCCCACGCTCCACCGCTCACGCGGGTCGCTGCCCCCCGAGGGGGCTGTTTCACCTTGGGGCGGCCCGGCGGTGAACGCTTCCGCCCCCACGCTCCACCGCCCACGCGGATCGCTGCCCTCCGTGGGGGCTGTTTCAGCTTGGGGCCCCAGCACCACCCGAGCGTTGTTGCTCATGTTCTGCGCCTTGAACGGGACAACTTTCAGCCCCTGGCGCGCGTAGTGGCGGCACAGCGCCGTGGTCAGCCAGCTCTTGCCCGCGCCGCTGGTGGTGCCGAGCACCATCACGCAGACGGCGGTCATGCGGACACCTCCACGCAGCGCAGCGTGGCGCGCTGCAAGGCATCGCGCAGGGCCGCCTGCGCGGCGGGCGACCGCACACCCAGGCGCCAGTGGTCGGGCAGGCCGAGCGAGGTCGTGTCGCGCAACTTGATGCCCTGGGCACGCAGGGCCGGTGTATCCAGGGCTACGGGTGCGCGGGCGCAGAAGTAGTTGGCCTCGCTGGGCAGGCAGGTCCAGCCCAGCCCGGCCAACAGGGCCATCTGCTGCGCTTTCCAGTCACGCAGGCTCACCAGGCTCTCGGTCAGCCATTGTTGTGTATCGGCCCGCACCCACGCCCGCAGCATCGCCACGCCATGCGCGCCCAGCGGCCAGGACGGCGCCAGCCGCTCCAGCGCGCGCGCCAGCTCCTGGCTCTGCACCGGCGCGATGGCGTAGGCGCCGCGCACCCCCGTGAGGCCGAGCGCCTTGTTGGGCGTCCAGAGCTGCCAGAGGCGGTCCAGCGCCTCGGCACCCAGGCTGCTGCGGCCGGACAGGCGCAGCGGCTCGTAGGCGCGGTCGATCACGATCACACCGCCCTGCTGCGCCACGGCGCTCGCCATGGCTTCGGCGCTGCCCAGCGGGCTCGACGGTTCGCACAGCCACAGCAGGTCGACCTGCGCGGGATCGTTCACCCGCTGCAGACCCCAGGCCTGCGCGGCATGCGCGTAGTCGCCGTAAGCGAGCGCAGGCCACCAGGCGCGCTGCCCGCCCGCGCGGGCCACACTGGCGCTGATGCGGGCGATGAACTCACTGGCGCTGGCCGCGATCACGATGCGTTCGACCGCGACGCCGTGGAACCCGGCCAGCGCCTCGCGCAACGCCGTGTGCTGCGGGTCGGGGTAATGCGCCGCGTCGGCCTGCCGCACCGCGGCCAGCGCCATGGGGCTTGGCCCGCAGGCGTTGGCGTTGGTGGAAAAGTCCCAGCGGGGCACGCCCATCGCGTCGGGGCCGCCGTGTGGATGTGTCATCGGAACAGGCTCCAGAAACCCGCCGCTGCCCACGCCGCGGCCAACAGGGCACAAGTGAACACCACACGGCCCGCCAGCCGCAAGGCCTGCGCGGTGTCGGCCGGCAGTGCGCCGCGCCCTTGGGGATGCAAGGTGTAGACACCGGGTTTGCCCAGGCGCACGTCCAGCGCCAGCGCCATGGCGGCCATGGGCCAGCCGCTGTTGGGTGAGGGCGTCAGGCCCGCCTGCGCCGGCAACTGCCGCAGCGTGCCCGCCGCACCCAGCAGACCCAGCAGACCCAGCAATGCGGCCGTGATGCGCGCGGGCAGCCAAGACAACACATCGTCGGCCCGCGCCGCCCACTTGCCGGCCCAGCTCCAGTCGCGGCCCTGGCGCTCGCCGCGGTAGCCCCACATAGCATCGGCCGTGTTGGCGAAGCGGTACAGCGCCGCGCCGGGCAGGCCGGCCACGGCAAACCAGAACAGCGGTGCCACGACCGAGTCGTTGAGGTTTTCCGCCAGGGTCTCGATGGCACTTTCGCGCACCTCGCGCTCGCAGAGCGGCGCCACGTCGCGGCTGACCAGCCAGGCCAGGCGCGCGCGCCCCGCCTCGGTGGACTCGCCCAGCGCCGTCTCCACCGCGCGCACCTCGTCGCGCAGCATGCGCCAGGCCAGCATCGGCTTGAGCAACACCCCCAGCAGCAACGCCTGCAACCACAGCGGCCCTCCGCTCACGGCCCGGGTCGCCGCGAAAGCGATCACCACCACCAGCAGCGCCCCAAAGGCCCAAGCCAGCGCGCCCGCCACGAACGGCCTCGCCGCACCGGCCGCCGGCCCGCCCATCACCGGTGCGATGCGCCGACCCAGCGCCCCGAGGTAGTGGCCCATCCACACCACCGGGTGCCAGCGGGGTGGTGGCTCGCCCCAGCAGCGGTCGATGAACAGCGCCACCCCGATGGCGAAGGCCATCACGGTCCAGGTCGGCAGCGCTGCCAGCTCGGCCATGGGCTCAAGCCTCCAACGCAGCCACGGCCACGCGGTGCTGGCCCGCCTCTTCGGCGCGGCCCGCGCTCAAACCGGCCGCAGCGGCCCGCAGCGCGCCCAGCAGGGCGTCCACGTCCTCGGCCTGGTGCGCGGCCGACAGCGCGATGCGCAGCCGCGCGGTGCCCGCCGGCACCGTGGGCGGGCGGATCGCGGGCACCCAGATGCCCTGCTCGCGCAGCGCGGCCATCACGGTCAGCGCGGCTTCGTTGTCACCGATCACCAGGGGCTGGATCGCGGTGTGCGAGGGCATCAGGGTCCAGCCGGCGGCGTCCACCGCCACGTTGGCGCCGGGCGCGAGGCCTTCGCGCAGTTGGGCAATCAGCGCGGCCAGGTGCTGCCGCCGGCGCTCGCCGTCGGCGCCGAGCACACAGCGCAGGCCGGCGCGCACGGCCTCGGCCAGCAAGGCCGGCGCGGCGGTGGCGTAGGTGTAGCTGCGGGTCTTCTGCAGCAACCACTCCACTAGGGGCTCGGGTCCGGCGACAAACGCCCCCGCCACGCCCAGCGCCTTGCCCAGCGTGGCCATGTAGAGCACACGCGGCGAGGCACCCGCGCCGGTGAGGCCGGCGGCGGCCAGTGCGCCCCTCCCCTGCGGCCCCAGCACGCCGAAGCCGTGCGCGTCGTCCAGCAGCAGCAAGGCGTCGTGCCGCTCGCACAGCGCGTGAAGGCCAGTGATGTCGGCCACGTCGCCGTCCATGCTGAACACCGCGTCGCTGATCACCAGCTTGCGGCGCGCCGGGCTGGCGGCCAGCAAGGCGGCGAGCCGGGCCAGGTCGCCATGGGGGTAGCGGTGCACCGTGGCCTTGGACAGGCGCGCGCCGTCGATCAGGCAGGCGTGGTTCAGCGCGTCGGAAAACAGCGCATCGCCCTCGCCCACCAAGGCCGGCACGGTGCTGGCGTTGGTGGCGTAGCCGGCGTAGAAATACAGCGCGCGCGGCAGGCCCACGGCCTCGGCCAGCTCGCGCTCCAGCGCCGCGTTGGCCACGCTGTGACCGCTCACCATGGGCGAGGCACCGGAACCCACGCCGTAGCGGTCCACCGCAGCGTGCACCGCCTGTCGCAACAGCGGGTCTTGCGCGAGGCCCAGGTAGTCGTTGCTGCAGAAGGCCAGCAGCGACACGCCGTCCACGTTGAGGCGGGCGCCCTGCTCGGGCACCACGGCTCGGCGCACGCGGCGCAGCGCCTGCGCGTCCAGCGCGGCCAGGCGGTCATCGAATTCGTTCAACCAGCTCATTTGCAGATCCTTCATCGCCAGGTGTCGGGCAGGTTCAGCACGATCTGGCGTGCGTCGGGGGTTTGTGGGTGCCAGGGCACGACGCCCAGCAGCGGCGCTGGCAGCCAGTGGCGCAGCGTGTCCATGTTTTCGTCGCGGCAAGCCATGCCGGGGTCGATCGCATTGGCCACCCAGCCGGCCAGGTGCAGGCCATCGGCGCGGATGGCCTCGGCCGTCAGCAGCGCGTGGTTCAGGCAACCCAGCCGCAGGCCCACCACCAGCACCACCGGCCGGGCCAGTGCCACTGCCAGGTCGGCCAGGGTCTCGTCTTCGTTCAGCGGCACGCGCCAGCCCCCCGAGCCCTCCACCAGCACCACGTCGGCCAGGCTCCGCAGCTTGCGGTGCGCGGCCACCAGCTCGGCCACGCCCACGCGCCGGCCCGCGCGCGCGGCCGCCAGGTGAGGCGACAGCGGCTCGGGCAGCGCCACAGGGCAGTCCAGTTCGGGCGGCACGGCCACGGTGGACGCGGCGCGCAACGCCAGCGCGTCTTCCGCCACCCACGCGCCGCCCTGTTGCACCAGACCCGCCGCCACCGGCTTCATGCCGACCACGCGGCGGTGCCGGCGCGCCAGCGTGTGCAGCAGCGCCGCGCTCACCAGCGTCTTGCCCACGCCGGTGTCGGTGCCGGTGACGAAGCAGCCGTCAAACGCCATCGGGCACCCCGCTCACCGGCGCCGGGCCGGTTTCTTCGGCCAGCGTGGCGTCGAGCGCGGCCAGCGCGCCCCGCGCCAGCAGCTCGCCCTCGGCCTCGTCGATCACATAGGGCGGCATGGCGTAGAGCGTGTGGCCGATGGGGCGCAGCAGCAGCCCCTGCGCCAGCGCGTGGCGGGCGTAGCGGCGGCCGAAGTCGGGCAGGCTGCTCGCCACGTCCCATGCGAAGACCATGCCCTTGCGTCGCGCGAAACGCACGCGGGGATGCGCCGTGAGAGGCGCGAACTGCGCGGCGAGCCGCTGGCTGGTGACCACGTTCTGGCGCAGGGCGTCGGTCTGGTCAAACAGATCCAGCGTGGCCAGCGCGGCGCGGCAGGCCAGCGGGTTGCCGGTGTAGCTGTGCGAATGCAGGAAACCGCGCGCCACCTCGTCGTCGTAGAAGGAGGCAAACACCGCGTCGGTGGTAAGCACCACCGACAGCGGCAGCGTGCCACCGGTGAGCCCTTTGGAGAGGCACAGGAAGTCGGGCCGGATGCCCGCCTGCTCGTGCGCAAACAGGGTGCCGGTGCGGCCAAAGCCGACCGCGATCTCGTCCAGCACCAGGTGCACCTGGTAGCGGTCGCAGAGCTCGCGCACGCGCCGCAGGTACACGGGGTCGTGCATGGCCATGCCGGCGGCGCACTGCACCAGCGGCTCGACGATCAGCGCTGCGGTTTCTTCGTGGTGTTCGGCCAGCCAATCGCCCAGCGCCGCGGACGCGCGCTCGGCCACGTCGGCGGGCGATTCGCCCGGTGCCGCGCCGCGGGCGTCGGGGCTGGGCACGGTGGCGGCCAGGCGCACCAGCGGCGCGTAGGCTTCGCGAAACAGCGCAATGTCGGTCACGGCCAGCGCGCCCACGGTCTCGCCGTGGTAACCCCCGGCCACGCCGACAAACCGGTTCTTGCGCGCGCGCCCGGCGTTGCGCCAATGGTGGGCGCTCATCTTCAGCGCGATCTCGGTGGCGCTGGCGCCGTCGCTGCCGTAGAAGGCGTGGCCCAGGCCGGTGAGCGCGGCCAGCCGCTCGGAGAGTTCAACCACCGGCGCGTGGGTGAAACCGGCCAGCATCACGTGGTCCAGCGTGTTGAGCTGGTCCACCAGCGCCGCGCGGATCGCGGGGTGGTTGTGGCCGAACAGGTTGACCCACCAGGAGCTGATCGCGTCCAGATAGCGCCGGCCTTCGTGGTCGTGCAGCCACACGCCTTCGGCCCGCGCCACCGGGATCAGTGGCAACGCCGCGCCATCGGGCGCGTGCAGCTTCATCTGGGTGCAGGGATGCCACACGGCGGCCAGGCTGCGCTGGCGCCAGGCGGCGTTGGTCGACACGCCGGTCATCGGCGTCAACCGCCGAAGGTGTGGCGGGTTTTCAGGCCCAGGCGCCTGAGCAGCTCGCGGTCGCGTTCCACGTCGGGGTTGCCGGTGGTCAGCAGCTTGTCGCCGTAGAAGATGGAATTGGCACCGGCCACGAAACACAGGGCCTGCACGGCATCGCTCATCTGCTGGCGCCCGGCCGACAGGCGCACCCGCGCGCGCGGCATGGTGATGCGCGCCACGGCGATGGTGCGCACGAATTCCAGCGGGTCCAGGTCGGGCTGGTCGGCCAGCGGCGTGCCCGCCACCTTCACCAGGTGGTTGATCGGCACCGACTCGGGATAGTCGGGCGAGAGGTTGGCGAGCTGGGCCACCAGCGCGGCGCGCTGCAGGCGCGACTCGCCCATGCCCACGATGCCGCCGCAGCACACCTTCACGCCCGCGCCGCGCACGCGCTCCAGCGTGTCCAGGCGGTCCTGGTAGTCGCGCGTGGTGATCACCTCGCCGTAGAAGTCGGGCGCGCTGTCCAGGTTGTGGTTGTAGTAATCCAGGCCGGCGTCGCGCAGGGTCTCGGCATGCCCCTCGGACAACATGCCCAGGGTGGCGCAGGCCTCCAGGCCCTCCTCTTTCACGGCGCGCACCAGCTCGGCCACGGCCTGCACATCGCGGTCTTTGGGCGCGCGCCAGGCGGCCCCCATGCAAAAGCGCGTGGCCCCGGCCTGCCGGGCGCGCTGGGCGGCCTCGCGCACCGCGTCCACGCCCATGAGCTTGCCGGCCTCAACGCCGGTGTCGAAATGCACCGACTGCGGGCAGTAGCCACAGTCTTCGGGGCAGCCGCCGGTCTTCACCGACAACAGCGTGGCCAGCTCCACCTCGGTCGGGTCGAAGTGCTCGCGGTGCACGGTCTGCGCGCGGTACATGAGATCGGAGAACGGCAGGTCGAACAGCGCCTGGACCTCGTCCACCGCCCAGACCCGCCGGCCGGTGTCGACCGCGGGAGCCGGTGCTTTGCGCGGGGCATGGAAATGCAGGGGCTGCCCGGCGGCAGGAAGGGTGGTCGTGGTTGTGGTCATCGGTAGGTCTCCTAGGGTTCAAGCAACGGGGGGTCACCCCGCCACCGTTTCACGTTGGCCCAGGGGCTGGCCCCAGGCGTCTTCAAACAGCATATTGTCCAGCGCACTGCGCTGGGCCCAGCGCTGCTGCTGGAGCATCGGCTCCTCGTAAAAATGGTGCACCGGCCCGATGCACAGCAAGGCAACGGGCTCGGCCCCGGCGGGCATGCCCAGCAGCGAGGCCACGGCCACCGGGTCAAACATCGAAACCCAGCCCATGCCCAGCCCCTCGGCGCGTGCGGCGAGCCAGAGGTTCTGAATGGCGCAGGCGACCGAGGCCAGGTCCATCTGCGGCAGGGTCCTGCGGCCAAACACATGCCGCTCGCGGCCGTCGGCCAGCGCCACCACCCAGACTTCGGCCGCGTCCATCAGCCCCTCCACCTTGAGCCGCATGAACGCGTCTTCGCGCTGGCCCAGCGCATGCCCGGTCAGCACCCGTTCCTGCTCCACCAGCGCCTGCAGCGCGCGCCGCAACGCCGGCGACGCCACGCGCAGGAAGCGCCAGGGCTGCATGAACCCCACGCTGGGCGCGTGGTGCGCTGCGGTCAACAGGCGTTGCATCACCTCCGGAGCGACCGCCCCGCCCGCGAAGTGGCGCATGTCGCGCCGCTCGAAGATGGCGCGGTACACGGCATCGCGTTCGACCGGGGAGAAGGCCTGGCTGGGGGTGGGCGAATGGGGCATGGGGGCTTCAGTCCTCAATGCCGCGTTGCGCGGGAATGCCCGCCTTGAACGCGTGTTTCACCAGGGTCATCTCGGTCACGGTGTCGGCCAGCTCGATGATCTCGGGCGGGCAGCGCCGCCCGGTGATGACCACGTGCACGTCGCGTGGGCGCTCGCGCAGCGTCTGCAGCACATCGTCCAGCGGCAGCCAGCCGTAGATCAGCGGGTAGGTCAGCTCGTCGAGCGTGACCATGAAGTGTTCACCGCCGAGGATCGCCGCCTTCGCCTTCTGCCAGCCGTCGCGCGCGAGCTGGGCGGAGTGTTCGAGGTCCTGGCTTTTCCAGCTGAATCCATCGCCCAGCCCCTCGATCAGGGGCCCCCACGCTGCGCTGCCTTGCGGCTCGCTGCCCTCCGAGGGGGCGGGCCCGCCTTGGAAGCGGCCCGGCGGCGGCCCGACCTCCGCCAGCCACTCGAAGACCCGGTGCTCACCGAAGCGCGCGCTGGGCACTTTCATGAACTGGAAAATCTTCACCCGCTTGCCGTGCACGTGCGTGCGGCCCAGCGCGCGCATGGCCAGGCCAAAGGCGGCCGTGCTCTTGCCCTTGCCGTCGCCGGTGTGCACGATCACGAGGCCTCGGCGCTCGCCCTCGGGCTTCTCGTAGCGCTTCTCGGTGGGTGGGGTTTCGATCTGCATGGGGTTCCTTGGGGTCTATGGGGGCAGCGCGACGAAGCGCGTGCCCAGGGGATGGATGGCGATGCGGTGGTCGAACACGGCTTCGATCGCGCGGTGCGCCGCAGGCTCGGCACAGGGCCCGGTGTGGCGCACCTGGCCTTGCTGCATCACCACGATGTCGTCGGCCAGCAGCGCCAGCGTGATCTCGTGCAGCACGCTCACCACCGTACGGCCCTGGCCCACCAGCTCGCGCACCAGCGCGATCCAGTCGGCCTGGTGCGGCGGGTCGAGGTTGGCCAGCGGCTCGTCCATCAGCATCACACCGGCCTCGACCGCCAGCAGTCGCGCCAGCAACACGCGCTGGCGTTCGCCGCCCGAGAGCGAGCCCAGCGGCCGCG
Organism: Hydrogenophaga taeniospiralis; assembly: GCF_020510445.1. NCBI lineage: Bacteria > Pseudomonadati > Pseudomonadota > Betaproteobacteria > Burkholderiales > Comamonadaceae > Hydrogenophaga > Hydrogenophaga taeniospiralis. Next base: position 3,100,019 of record NZ_JAHBAG010000001.1, on the reverse strand, counting down.
CGCGCCATTCCCAGGCCTGGGTCTGACGCAGCGCGCGCTCCACCGCCGCGTGGTCGGCGTCGCTCGGCGGGGCCAGCCAGGCCTGGTGCGGCAGGCGCCCGAGCAGCGCCACGTCGTGCACGGTGAGGTCGTCGGCGCTGGCCTCGCCCGCGCCGCTCTGCGCCAGCCAGGCCAGGGCACGGGCCCGTTCGCGCGGCGCCATGCCGGGTATGGACTCGCCGTGCAGCAGGACCTCGCCACCGTGCGGCAACACACCGGCCAGCGCGCGCAGCAGGGTCGACTTGCCCGCGCCGTTGGGGCCGACGATGCTGGTCCAGCGGCCCGCCGCGAGCGACACATCGATGCCGTGCAGCACCAGCCGGTGCGCGGCGCCGTGGCCCAGGCTGGCGCTCAGGTTCAGCGCCTGCAGTGCGGTGGCTTGTTCCATACAGATGTCCATCGGGTCTTCCTTTGCCCTACCCCACCCGCCGGCGCATCAGCCAGAGCAGGTAGCCGCCGCCCAGCACGGCGGTGAGCACGCCCACCGGCAGCTCCTGCGGCGCCATCAGGCCACGCGCCAGGGTGTCGGCCAGCATCAGCAGCACGCCGCCCATGAGGCTGGCGAGCAGCACCAGCCAGGCGTGGGTGGTCTTGACCACGGCGCGCACCAGGTGCGGCGCGGCCAGGCCCACGAAGGCGATCAAGCCGGTCTGCGCCACGGCCGTGCCGGTGGCCAGCGCGAGCACCCCCACCAGCGCGGCGCGCAGCGGCACCAGCGGCAGGCCCAGGCTGAGCGCCGTGGCCTCGCCCAGCGCCAGGCCGTCGAGCACGCGCGACAGGCCCCAGGCCAGCAGCAGGCACACGAAGCCGATGCCGCCCATGAGCAGGCAAGACGCCCAGCCCACGAAACCGGTGGAGCCCAGCATGAAGGCCTGCATGGCCTGCAGGATTTCGGGCACGCTGAGCGTGACCAACGAGGTGATGGCGCCCAGCACCACCCCCACCACCACCCCCGCGAGCAGCAGGCGCAGCGTGTGCTGCACACCGCGCGCCAGCGCCAGCGTGAGCAGCACCGCGAGCACCGCGCCCACGAAGGCCGCGCCGGTCAGGCCCAGGCGCACCACCCACTGCGTGGCGAACGGCGAGACACCCAGGCCCGCCAGCGCGAGCGCCACGCCCAACGAAGCGCCCGAGGCACTGCCGAGCAGAAACGGATCGGCCAGCGGGTTGCGAAACAGCCCCTGCGCCACCGCGCCGGCCAGGCCCAGCAGGGCCCCGGCCGCGAAGGCACCCACGGTGCGCGGCGCGCGGATGTCCCAGACGATCTGCGCGGCCACCGGGTCCGCGAGCATGGTCCACACCGCTTCCAGACCGGTGCTGCCCACCCCCAGGCCCAGCACTCCGAGCACCCCGCCCAGCAACACCAGCCCCACGGCCAGGCTCAGCGCGCGGGTGACGGGACGGGGCATGGGGGCCATGGCGGCGGGGTGTGCGGCGGCGTTGTTGCCTGGGCTCATGGGGCTTTGTCCTGCAGGCAGCGCGCCATGAGGCGCGCCGCTTCGGCCATGCGCGGGCCGGGTCGCACCAGCACGTCGGATTCGGCGTCGGGGAACACGCAGAGGCGGTTTTCGCGCACGGCGCGGATGCCGCGCCAGCCGGGCCGCTGCGTCATGCCCTCGAAGTTGCGGTCGCCCACCATGATCAAGTCCGGGTTGGCGCGCACCACGAATTCGGGGTTGAGCTTGGGGAACGGCCCCAGGTGCGCGGGCACGATGTTCTGCACGCCCAGACGCGTGAGCGTCTCGCCGATGAACGACGAGGTGCCCGCACCGTAGGGCGCGCGGTTCACCTCGAAATACACCCGCGTGTTCTTCACGCGCGCCGGCAGCGACTGCGCCGCCGCCGACACCGCCGCGTCGATGTGGCGCCACACGCGCTGGCTCTGCGCGGCGTCCACGCCCAGCACCCTCCCCACCTTGCCCAGCACGCGCTGCACGTCGGCATGGCTCTTGGGCTCCAACGCCACCACTTTCAGACCCAGTCCCTCCAGCCGATCGATCACCCGCGAGGACTGCGCCAGCAGCACCACATCGGGCCGCAGCGCCACGATGGCCTCCACGTTGGGATCGATGCCGCCGCCCACACGCGGCAGCTTGTCCAGCGACGCGGGCCAGTTGGAATAGCGGTCCACCCCCACCAGCCGCCCGCACTGGCCGAGCTCGCACACGGTTTCGGTGAGCGACGGCAACAGCGTCACGATGCGTTGCGGCGGCGCGTCCCAGCGCACGGTCACACCGCGGTCGTCCACCACCTCGATGCCTGCGGCGTGCAGCGCGCCCGCGCCCACCAGCAGCCAGGCCGCGAACCCCCATCGCCAGAGGCGCCCAAGGAACTTCGGGAGGTGAATCATCATGTCCCTTTGAATAGGAGTGGCAGGCCCGCCGCCATCAGCGTGACACGCTCGCAGGCGGCGGCCACGGCCTGGTTCAAGCCGCCGAGCGCGTCCACGAAAGCCCGCACCTCGCGCCCCATCGGGATCACGCCCAGACCGATTTCATTGCCTACCAGCACCACCGGGCCGGCGGCCTGTTCGATCGCGCCGCACAAGACCCGGGCCGGCTCGGTGGGGTCGGCCGCCGCGCCGTCCATCGGCATCAGCAGGTTCGTCAGCCACAGCGTGAGGCAGTCCACCACCACCAGCGTGTGCGGCGCACTGTGCTGGCGCAGGGCCTCGGCCAGCGCCAGCGGCTCCTCCACCGTCGCCATGCCCGGCACGCGCTGCGCGCGATCGCGCTGGTGGCGCGCGATGCGCTCGCGCATCTCATCGTCCCAGGCCTGGCCGGTGGCGATCAACACCGCGCGGTGCGCGGGAGACGCGTCCAGCCATTGCCGCGCCAGCATTTCTGCGCGGCGCGACTTGCCGCTCTTCTGGCCGCCAAGGATGAATTCGCTGCGCGCCACGTCAACCATGCTGTTCCATCCATTGCAGAACGATGCGCTGCATCTGCGCCACGCCATCGGTGAGCGCGGCCGGGCCGGGCTGCAGGATGTCGGCCGACTTGATCTCGAACAGCTGCCCGGTCTTCACCGCCGCCACGTCCTGCCAGCCGGCGCGCGCGGCCACTTTTTCGGGCCGGAACTTCTTGCCACACCAGGAGCCGATGACGATGTCGGGGTTGCGGCGCACGATCTCGGCCGGGTCGGCGATGATGCGGTTCTTGCCCAGGGACTCAAGCGCCAACTCCGGAAACACGTCTTCGCCCCCGGCGATGCCCAGCAGCTCGGACACCCAGCGGATGCCGCTGATGTGAGGCTCGTCCCACTCTTCGAAGAACACCCGCGGGCGGCGCTTGCCGAACGCTTCGAGCACCCGCACCGACTGGCCGATGGCGTCGAGCCGGGTGCGCGTGGCGGCGATCCAGGCCAGCCCTTCTTCGGCACACCCCACCATGGCCGCCACCTGGTACAGCATGGAAAAGATCTCGTCCACGCTGCGCTGATTGAACACCGTCACCTGCACACCGGCGCGGATCAGCGCCGCGGCAATGTCGGCCTGCAGGTCGGAGAAACCGAACACGCAGTCGGGCCGCAGCTCCAGAATCTTGTCGATCTTCGCGTTGAGAAACGCGCTCACCTTGGGCTTTTCCTCGCGCGCACGGCGCGGGCGCACTGTGTAGCCCGAGATGCCCACGATGCGGTGCTCCTGTCCGAGCAGGTAGAGCCACTCGGTGGTCTCTTCGGTCAGGCAGACGATGCGCTGCGGGCCCAGGTGGGTGTTCACGCGGTGGCTCCTTCGGGCAGAAACAGCGCCGCCGTGGCCGCCGGGCTGGAGGCCATCCAGGCATGGAAATAGCTGGCGCGCAGCGCGCCGCGCTGGTACACCGCCTCGCCCGCACCGGCCGCGCCTGCGCGCGCCGAGGCGGTGTGCAGCACCGGCTCCAGCGCCGTCTCGCAGCGCGAATAGTGGAAGGTGTGGCCCCGCAGTTCGCCCTGCGCCAGCGCGAGCTTCTGCGGCCCCAGCGCGGCCAGGCGCGGCTGCATGCGCACCACGCCGGGCAGCAGGCCCCACAGGGCATGGCTCTGGCCCTGCGGGTCCACGAGGTCATCGAACAGGGCCATCATCCCGCCGCATTCGGCCCACACCGGGCGCCCGGCAGCCACATGCGCGGCCAGGCTGTCGCGGCTCACCTGGCTGGCGGACAAGGCCTCGGCGTGCAGCTCCGGGTAGCCGCCGGGCAGCCAGACCGCGTCGCACGCGGGCAGGGGTTCATGGGCCAGCGGCGAGAAGAACACCACCCGGGCGCCCAGCGCGCGCAGGGTGTCCAGGTTCGCGGCGTAGATGAAACAGAACGCCGCGTCGCGCGCCACGGCCACGGTCTTGCCGGCCAGCAGCGGCGCCACCGCGGCCGGCTCGGCGGGCGCCTCGAACACCACCGACCAGCGCGTCAGTGCGGCCGCGTCCATCTGGCCCAGCGGGGTGTCCACCAGCGCGTCGGCCGCGGCGTCGAGCCGGGCCAGCGCGTCGGGCAGCTCGGTGGCCACGGTCAGGCCCAGGTGGCGCTCGGGCAGCGTGAACGCCGGGTTGCGCATCACCGCGCCCAGCCAGCCCGACGGCGCCGCGCCGCCGTCCGCGGGCAGCGCGTCGCGCAGCATCTGCGCGTGCCGCTCGCTGGCCACGCGGTTGGCCAGCACGCCCGCCCAGGGCAGACCCGGGCGGTAGTGCTGCAGACCAAAGGCCAGCGCGCCAAACGTGCCGGCCATGGCCGACGCGTCGATTACCGCCAGCACGTGCAGGCCGAAGCGCCGCGCCAGATCGGCCGCGCTCGGTTCGCCGTCGAACAAGCCCATGACCCCTTCGACGATGATCAGGTCGGCCTCCTGCGCGGCCGCGTGCAGACGCGCCCGCGCGTCCGCCTCACCGGTCATCCACAGGTCCATGTTGTGCACCGGGTGGCCGGTGGCCAGCTCCAGCCACATCGGGTCCAGAAAATCGGGCCCGCACTTGAACGCCCGCACCCTCCGCCCGGCGCGCGCGTGCAGGCGCGCCAGCGCCGCCGTCACGGTGGTCTTGCCCTGGCCCGAGGCCGGGGCCGCGACCAGGATGGCCGGGCAGGTGGTCTTCACCGCTGCGGCCTCCAGTCCACGGTCACGTAGGCGGCCCGGCCGGGCTGGTTGTAGCCCCGCGCCGTCTCGTAGGCCTTGTCGGCCAGGTTGTTCAGGCGCAGGTTCAGCGACCAGTTCGGGTCCAGCCGGTAGCGTGTGTGCAGGTCCAGCGTGGCGAAGCCGGCCAGCGGCACGGTGTTGGCCGCGTCGTCGAAACGGCCCGACATGGCCAGCAGGGACGCGCCCCAGGTCCAGGCGCCGAGCTGGTGGTCCAGGCTGGCGGTCAGGGTTTCATCGGCGCGCCGTTGCAGCTTGCGCCCGTTGGCCAGGTTGCGCGCGTCCAGCAGCTCCAGCTGCGTGCTCCACGACCACGCCCCGGCCGATGCCGCGTACGCCAGCGACCAGCCTTCGATGCGCGCCTGCGGCACGTTTTCCACCACCGGCTGGGTGGTGATGAAGCCGCGCACGCGGTTATCGAAACGGGTCAGCTTGACTTCATGCGCATCGCGGTTGTAGGTCAGGCCGAACTCGCGGTTCTTGCCCCGCTCGGGCTGGGTGCTCGGGTTGCCCACGAAGAAGGGCGACACCCAGTACAGGGTGTTGAACGACGGTGTCTTGAACGAGGTGCCGTAGGCCAGGTGCGGGCGCCAATGGGGCGTGAGCTGGAAACCGTAGCTCGCGACGCCGGTGGTGGCGCCCCCGAACTGCGAGTTCTGATCGCGCCGCAGGTTGGCCTGCCAGAGGTGGCGGCCCGCCTCGCCCTGCAGGCCCGCGAACAGCGCCCGGGTGGTGCGCGAGTTGACCGCGTAGGCCTGCGTGCTGTCCACCGACTCCTTCACGGCGTCGAAGCCCACGATGGCATTGCCCAGCGCGGTCTTCCAGTCGTTCTGCAGCGTCAACTGGGTCTGCTCGGTGTCGAAACGCGAGGTGGACAGTTCCTCAAAAGAGGTGGAGCGGTCGTCGCTGCGCGAGAGCTTCAGCTGAGTGCGCGCCTGGGGCGACCATTGGCGCTCCAGACCCCAGCCCAGCACACGGGTCACCGCGTCCGAGTGCACGTCGAAGTCGCCCGGCCCGCGATCGAAGCCGGAGCTTCCGTTGGCCTGGCTGAAATGCGCATCCGTGGTCCAGCCGGGGGCCAGGGTCCAGCGCATCGAGCCCGAGGCGCTGTCCTGATCGAACCCGTCGTTGTCGGGGTTGTGGCCGCCAAAGGCCACGTCTGGGTTGGTGGCGGAGAAACCGGTTTCACGCACGGTGCCGGCGTTGAGCGAATAGGTGAAGGTTTCGCTGCCGCCGCTCAGGCCGGCGCTGGCGCTGCGGTGCCCGTAGCTGCCCAGCGTGACGCTGGCGTTGGGGTGAAAGCCGGGCTCGCCGCGCCGCGTGAAGATCTGCACCACACCGCCCACCGCGTCGCTGCCGTACAGCGCCGAGGCCGGGCCCTTGAGCACCTCGATGCGCTCGATGGCGCTCAGCGGGATGTTGTCCCACGAGGCCGCGCCCGAGGTGGACGAACCGTAGCGCACGCCATCGATCAACAACAACACGTGGCGGGTTTCCGTACCGCGGACGAAAAGCCCCGACTGTTTGCCCAGGCCCCCGTTGGACGACATCTGCAGGCCGGCGTTTCGGGTCAGCAGCTCGGACAACGTGCGGCCCGACGCCTGCTGGATCGCCTCGGATTCGATCACCACCACGTCGCTGAGCAGGATGTCGGCACGGGTGTCGGAGCGGGTGGCCGTGACCACGACCTCGGGCAGATCCGGTGCTGGCGCGGTCTGGGCATGGGACAAGGACGAGACGAGGATGGCCAAAGGCAGCGCCGCCGTGGGAGCGCGCGAGAAACGGTTTTTCATGAGAAACAAGGGAGCTGATGTGCCCTCACCGCCTTCCCCGACGGTGCCTGAGCGTCACGACGGCACGCCCTTCATGAACGCACCACCACCTCGTTGGCCGGTATCCGGGCTGGCAGATCGACCTTCATCGCCTTCCCGGTGATCTGGCCTGAACCAGTTCTCCAGTGGCTGTGGGATGAACGCGGAGCGACCTGAGAGCATCAGGCGGCTCGTCTGCTTACCGTTGCGGGGGCAGCGCAGGTTAGGTCCGTTCGGCGTGAACATTCCCTCCTGCTTCCCGTTGAACTGCGGCGTGTGAACCACACCGCGAGCACCAACAAGCGGCATTGTAAGCCCCGGGTTTTCGCGGCAACCCTACAATGTCTCAGCAACAATTCGTCACCATGGCCGATCCCAAGTACCTTGACCAGATCACCGAACGCGTGGAGCGCCTGCTGTTGCGCCATGAGGAACTCCAGCGCACCAACGCCTTGTTGATGGACCAGGTGCTGGCATTGCAGGCCGAGCGCGACCTGCTCAAATCGCGCCTGAACACGGCGCGTGCACGCATCGAAGCGCTGCTCGAACGCCTGCCGGAGGCCGACACCCCCGAGGCCCATCGCAAGGACAGCGAATGAACAAGCCCGCGAGCAAACAGGTTGAAGTCCAGATCATGGGGCAGAGCTACCTGCTCGCGTGCCCGATCGGTGGCGAATCCGCGCTGCTCGACGCGGTCGAACGGGTCGACACGGCCATGTGCCGCATCCGCGACGCAGGCAAGGTGAAGGCACGCGACCGCATCGCGGTGCTGGCCTCGCTCAACCTCGCGTTCGAGCTCTCGCAGAAAGAATCCCAGATCTACCAGGCCTCGTCCTTCGACCACACCGAACCAGGCCCGGACACCGCGGAAGCGTCGGCGGCCGAACCGCTGGACCCGGCGGCCCAGGCCCGCATGGATGAACTGATCCGCCGCCTGGACCACACACTCGGACGCGACGGCCAGTTGATCTGAGTCAGCGGACACGCAGCCCGTCGGTCGATCTGCTTTTTTTCTGGACCAGCGGTCCACATGAGGTCACCGCAGCGCCTACAATTTGAACCGTCTGCAGTGCGCGCCGGGCTTTATATTTCCTTGAACCAATGCTCATTGAGCACGGACTAGGTACATTGCCTGATGGGTGTGAGCATCTCGCGTCAGATGAACCCGAAGTCACGCTGCCCTGGCCCACCTGAACCCCGGTTCAGGATGACGGTCCGGCGGCACTTGCAGGCACCTTATTCGATACACCCCCCTGCGCCGCTTCGCGGCTTCCCCCCTCTCCTGCGGGAGGGGGGACATGCCCTGTGGCCCGGCGAAGCCGGTTCCACGGGCACCCTTGATGCCGCGCTCCCCCGCTCGTGCTTCCGGCGACTGGCCGCAGTCCCCCTCATGTTTCATGTTTCTTGAACCTCTGCTCATTGCCGAACTGGTTGTCCTGGGCCTGTGCACGGGCTTCCTGGCTGGCCTGCTGGGCATTGGTGGCGGCATGCTCATGGTGCCTTTCATCAGCGCCATCCTGAGCGCGCGCGGCGTCGCCCTCGATCTCGCCGTCAAGATGGCCATCGCCACCTCCATGGCCACCATCATCTTCACCTCGATCTCCAGCGTGCGCGCGCACCACCGGCGCGGCGCGGTGCGCTGGGACATCGTCCAGCGCCTCGCGCCCGGCATCGTGCTCGGCGCGGCGCTCGCCAGCCTGGGCGTGTTCGCCCTGCTCAAGGGCGCGTGGCTCGCCATCGTGTTCGCCGCCTTCGTCGGCTTCTCGGCCACGCAGATGCTGCTGGACAAGAAGCCCAAGCCCACACGCACCCTGCCGGGCACGGCGGGCCAGCTCGGCGCGGGCTCGGCCATCGGCTTTCTGTCGGGGCTGGTGGGCGCGGGTGGCGGGTTCGTCAGCGTGCCGTTCATGACCTGGTGCAACGTCGCCATCCACAACGCCGTGGCCACCAGCGCGGCGCTGGGCTTCCCGATCGCGCTGGCCAACGCGCTGGGCTACGTGGTGGCGGGCCAGGGCGTGGCGGACTTGCCCGTGGGCGCGGTGGGCTACGTGTACACACCGGCGCTGCTGGTGATCGCCATCGCCAGCGTGCTCATGGCGCCGCTGGGCGTGAAAGCCGCACACGCCCTGCCCGTCCAATCGCTCAAGCGGGTGTTCGCCGGCATCCTGTACCTGCTCGCGGCCTACATGCTCTACAAAGGCCTGAGCATCTGAACACCTGCCGCCGCTGGGTGCCGCTCGCAGGGGATTCACCCCACCAACGCGCGGTCCGACACCACCACGCCATCCTCGTCGGCGTAGAGCCAGTCGCCGGGCCGCACCCACACACCTTGGATCTGCACCGCCAGATCGCGCAGGCCCTCGTTGCGCCGTTCGGTCGGCAGCGGCATCGAGGCCAGAGCGCGGATGCCCACATTGCACACGGCCAGCTCGGCCACGTCGCGCACGCAACCATCGATCACCACGCCGGCCCAGCCGTTGCGCGCGGCCGCGGCGCCGAGGTTGCCGCCCAGCAGCGCGCGGCGCAGCGAGGCACCCCCATCGACCACCAGCACCCGGCCCTCGCCCGGGCTCTCCACCGCGGCCTTCACCGGCGTGTTGTCTTCAAAGCACTTGACCGTGGCCACCGGGCCAGAGAATCGGCGCACGGCACCGAAGTCGCGCAACACCGGCGGCAACACACGAAAGCCGCCCGAGCCGTCGTTTTTGTGGGCGTCACACAGATCGCAGGTGGCAAGAGTTGGGGTCGAAGACATGGCGCTTTCTCAGGTTCGGTTGAAGGAGCATGGCACTGCGGATTTTCAGCATGCCGAGCGGCTCTGACAGAGCGCTTGCAGGCACGCGGTGTTGAAGTGTTGTTTTCCGGGCCAAAAAGCGGCGTCTCCCCTATGAAAACCCGCAAAAAACCAGGCCGCCCACCTTGGAATGCACAAACAACTCCATTAGCATGCGAGACACCAGCGAGGAAGCGCGTTTCCTGCTGGTCAATGTTTCACTTCTAGAAGGAAATTCAATCATGGCAACTGCAAAAAAAGCTCCCGCGAAAAAAGCGGCCCCGGCCAAGAAGGCTGCAGCACCGGCGAAGAAAGCCGCACCGGCCAAGAAGGTAGCCGCCGCTCCGGCGAAGAAGGCTGCTCCTGCCAAGAAGGCAGCCGCTCCGGCGAAGAAAGCCGCTCCCGCCAAGAAGGCCGCACCGGCCAAGAAGCGCACCCCCAACGCTGCCTTCATGAAGGCCATGACGCCCAGCGCCGCGCTGGCTGCCATCGTTGGCAACAGCCCGCTGCCCCGTACCGAAGTGACCAAGCAGGTCTGGGCCTACATCAAGAAGAACAAGCTGCAGGACGAAGTCAATCGCCGCATGATCAACGCCGACGCCAAGCTGAAGGAAATCTTCAAGAAGGCCCAGGCGTCCATGTTCGAAATGACCAAGATGATCAACGAACACCTGAAGTGATCCACCGACCTCGCACCCTCATGGTGCCGTGAGTCCCTGCAAAGCCGGCGCCAAGCCGGCTTTGCTGTTTTTGGGCCCCGCAGCCATGGCATCTGCGCGGAGCTGTGAGAAACTGCAACAAAATTTCAAGACCTCCACAGGCATGACCGAGAGCCCGCAACCGATTCGCCCCACGCACCTTGTCGAAGACGAGGAGGCGTGCGCGCCACCGCCGCCGCTGCCCGAGCAGCAGCACAAGGTGGTGCTGGTGATGGACCTGGTCGAATCGGTCCGGCTCATGGCCGACAACGAAGCCGAGGTGGTGAGCCAGTGGCGTGGCTTCATGCAGCACGCCACCACCCAGGTGCTGCCCGCGTGCCGGGGTCGTCTGGTCAAGAGCCTGGGCGACGGCCTGCTGGTCGAATTCGAACACCCCACCGATGCCGTGCGGGCCGCGCTGGCGCTGCACCAGTACTTCGCGCCCATCAACCGCCGCCTGCCCCAGAGCCAGCAGCTGCACCTGCGCGCAGGCATCAACGCCACCGATCTGTACGCGGACGAAAACGATGTCTACGGCCATGGCGTGAACCTCGCCGCGCGCGTGACCGACCTGGCCTCGCCCGGCGACACACTGGTCACCGCCAGCGTGTTCGACGGCATCGTGATCGGCGTCGACGCCGAGGTGGAAGACTGTGGCGAGAGCTACCTCAAACACTGGCCCGAGCCGGTGCGCACCTGGCGGCTGTTCCCTGTCAGCCACGGCTCGGCCGCGGTGCGCCCGCGCGTTCCCGAAGGGGTGCCGACCGACTTTCGCCCGTCGATCGCCGTGGTGCCGTTCGAAACGCGCAGCCACGCGAGCGAGCAGTTCGTCATTGGCGAGCTGATCGCCGACGGCGTGATCGCCCAGCTCTCGCGCAGCCAGGACCTGCGCGTGATCTCCCGCCTGTCCACCACCGCCTTCCGTGGGCGCCAGAGCACCACCGAAGAGATCGGCCAGCGGCTCGACGCGGCCTTCGTGCTGGGTGGCAGCTACGTGACCCTGGGCGACAAGGTCGTCATCATGGCCGAGCTGTCCGACAACAAGCGCGGCGAAGTGATCTGGGCCGAACGGCTCACCGGCGACACCCACGATCTGCTGGAAGCCCAGAGTGGCCTGCTCGATGCGCTGAGCGCCGCCTGCGCCAAGGCCCTGCTCAACGACCTGGTGCAGCGCACCCTGGTGCTGCCCGTTCCCCAGCTCGACAGCAACGCGCTCATGCTCGGCGGCATCACGCTCATGCACCGATCCACACCGCGCGATCTGCAGCGCAGCCACCAACTGCTCGAAGCCGTGGTGGCGCGGCACCGGCGTGTGGCCACGCCCTGGGCCTGGCTGGCCAAGTGGCACATCATGCAGGTGGTGCAAGGCCTCTCGGGCGAACCGGCCAAAGACTTCCAGCGCGCCATCGACACCGCCGATCGCGCGCTCGACCTGGAGCCCTCCAGCTCGCTCGCCATGGCCATCAAGGGCCACGCGTTGTGCCACCTGGGCGAAGACGTGGACGCCTCGCACCGCCTGCTGCAGGAAGCCACCCACAGCAACCCGAACGATCCCATGGCCTGGCTGTACAACAGCGTGTGGTCAACCATGTGGGGCACCCCCAAGGATTCGATGATCGAGGCCGAAAACGCCCTGCACCTCTCTCCGCTGGATCCACAAAAATACTATTTCGAAATGATGCTGGCCAACAGCTTCTTAGCACTGGGGCGACTGGAACAGGCAATCGATCTGTGCCGATCTTCGCTGCAAAAAAACCGCTACCACCTGCCCACACTTCGTGCGTTGCTAATCGCTCAATTCGAAATAGGGCAAGTCAAGGAAGCCACCGAAACCTTTTCTTTGATACTAAGGCTGCAGCCGGACTTGACCATGGACAAGTATCTTGCAGCAGGAAGCCATAGCAGATTGAGACAACGTGGTGCAAAAGTTTTCGCAGAACTGGGATTACGACAGCACTGAATTTTGGCCATCTACGAGGAGATGAAGCATGAGTGGAGGAGCAAGCGGAGGAGCGAGTGGGGGCGCAAGTGGGGGCGCAAGTGGAGGAGCAAGTGGAGGAGCCAGTGGGGGAGCAAGCAACTCGGTGGTCTATGCCGACGCCCTCATCCTCAGCCGAGCAGCCATCGTCGGCCCGTTCACAGGCGCGTCCTTGCACGTCACCGAACCCGGCTTCGACGAGCCGTCGAACCTCAAACTCTGGGCCGACGGGCCGCGTGTCGAGGCCTGTTTCACCGAGCTCGTCGAAGGTCTGCTGTTCAAGACCCGCAACGGCCCCAAAGAAGCGGCGCTCGAATTCGCCAACCTGCAGTCCAGCAACATCCAGCGCAAACCGCTGGTGCGCCTGCGCGCGCCCACCAAGGCGCAGTTCAAGAAGCAGCTGGATCTGGTGGCCGCCTACGCCGATCTGCGCGCCGATCGCGCGGCCGAGGTGGTGGCGCAGCTGACGCCGCCGCTGGCGTTCTGGTCGTCCATGGTCGGGCTGACGGCGCACCGCCACAAGAAAACCCTGCAGTTGCTGGACTTGGTTTTTGCGCTCTGCGTGCATGTCGAGATGCGCTTCAAGCACATCTTCGCCAGCCTGCGGCCCGAGGCGTTTTCACCGCAGATCCAGCCCATGATCCAGACGCCGGGACACGGCAGCTGGCCCAGCGGCCACGCCACCGAAGCATTCGCCTCGGCGGTATTGCTGGAAGCGCTGCTCAACGCCGCCTCGCCCGAAGGTGTCGCCACGCCCAACGGCACGGCCAGCCACGAACAGCTGCAGCGCCTGGCCGCACGCATTGCCGTGAACCGCACCGTGGCCGGCGTGCACTTCCCGGTAGACAGCGCGGCTGGCCGCCTGCTCGGCACGGCGCTGGCCGAGTTCCTGGTGGCCCGCGCCACCGGCACGCGGGTGCACGAGCGAGGCTTTGACGGCCGCCTGTTCGAAGGCGCGAACGGCGAGGCGCTGGACTTCAGCCTGCACCAGAAGATGGAAGGCCCCGAGAGGCAGGCAGCCTACACACGCTCGGCCGCCAGCACGGGCGTGGGCAACGCCCCGCTGCTCGCCTGGCTCTGGGAGGAAGCGATCAAGGAGTGGGCATGAGCCGCCGCCTGGCCGTTCCGAAGGGGGCTCGCTCCGCCGTGCGCGGCACGGAGGTGTTCGCATGAGCGCGCCGACCTGGTCGCCCCTGCCACAGGGTGAATTCACCGGCACCGACTGGAGCGCGCCCGGCGCCATTGATGGGCAGGACCCCTACCTGATCTGGGCCGAGGCCGACCACTTCGCGGGCTACCGGCGAGGCTCCGACAAGAAGCCACCGAAGTGGCTGCCCATCGTGATCGAACTCTCGCCAGGGGCTGACGTGCCCGCGCTGGTGGCCGCCTCCCGCACCGCCTGGCTGCAGATTCCCAGGGTGTACCTGAACGTGCCGAACCTGCGCTTTTGCAGCGCGCGCGTGAAGCCGCGCTTCTTCGACAAGCTGCGCAACGACTCGCATTTGCGCAGCCTGATCCAGCGCTTCGAGCTTGGCCTGCCGGTGGAGCCGCACACCCATGCGCTCATCGACCCCTGCATGCCCAACAGCCCACTCACCCCGGCCAGCGGCCTGCTTGGCGGCAAGGTGCTTGGGTTGATCGACGGCGGCCTGGCCCTGGCCAACAGCGCCTTCCTCGACCAACACGGTCACACGCGCATCCGGCATTTCTGGCGACAGGACGCCTACCAGAACGGCAACTGGCCCGGCAACCAGCCGCGCCACCGCGAACCGCTGGACCCGGCGCGCGCCGGCCCCACGCCGCACGACATGGGCTACGGCCACGAACTCTCGGGCGCGGCCATTGACGCGGCCATGGCGGCTTACACCCGGCAGGGTCAGGTGGACGAAGACGCGCTCTACCAGCACCTGCAGCTCTGGGACCTGAGCAAACCCGTCAACCACGGCACCCACGTGATGAGCCTGGCCTGCGGGCCGGGCAATCCGTTGCATCCGATCCACGATGACGCCAGCCGCTCCAACCTGGTGGTCGTGCAGCTCGATTGGTCCAACGTGCTCGACACCTCGGGCGGCGCCATGAACGTGAGCGTGCTCGACGGCTTGATGTACATCCTGGCGCGCTGCGCGCCGAGCGCGCAGGTGGTGGTGAACATCAGCTGGGGCACCCTGGCGGGGCCGCACGACGGCAGTTCCATCCTGGAAGCGGCCATGGACCAGTTGATCGCGCTCTATGGCGGGCGGCTGCAGATCGCCGTGCCCGCGGGCAACGCCTACCAAAGCCGCACCCACGCCAACGCGACGCTGCAGCCGAACCAGACCTTGCCGCTGCACTGGCGCGTGCAGCCCGACGACCGCACCCAGAGTTTTCTGGAAATCTGGTTGCCCGATGGCGCGCAGGCCGTGCAGGTCTGCGTGACGCCGCCGGGGCAGACCGAGCCCCTGCCGGCCCGGTGCATGGGCCAGTCGGGCGTGTGGACCGGGGACGGCTCGGCTCCCTTATGCGGCCTGATCTACCCCACCACCTCCGCCCTGGGCAGCCAGGGCACCTGCATCCTGCTGGCGCTCGAACCCACTTTCAGCCGCAAGCGCTCGGCGGCCACCGCGCCGTTCGGGGTCTGGCAGGTCAGCCTCACCAACACGGGAACAAGCGAGATCACGTTCGACGCCTACATTGAGCGCGACGATGTGGCCATCGGCCAGAACACGGGCGCGCGGCAGTCGTATTTTGAGGATGCCGACTACGACACCAGCGGGAACATCGGCGCCTACGTGGACCACAAGAACGATCCCACGCCGATCCGGCGCAGCGGCACCTTCAACAGCTTATCGACCGGCCAGAACACGGTGAGCGTGGGTGGCATCCGCCGCGATGCATCGCCCAGCGGACATTTCGCGCTCTATTCCCCGCGCAAGCCCGACCCGGACGCGAGCCGGCCCCAGCGCCCCGGCGTGAAGAAGGTGCCCGACACGCTGCAGGTGAGCGATGACAACGTGGCGTTGTGGGGTGTGCGCGCCGCGGGCAGCCGCAGCGGCAGCACGGTGCGCCTGGTCGGCACCAGTTCGGCGGCACCGCTGGAAGCCCGCGCCCTGCTCAACGGACTCTGAGTCCCCGATCACCGGTGTGCGAACCCCACCCGATACAACAAAGGCCACCCGGGAACACCGTGGAACCGGTTTGCCGGGCCGCTGGTGTTGCCCCCTGGGGAGCGTCTACCAGCGCGCCGGTAGCGGCTTGAGCAGCCAGATCCAGCGCTCGCGGACGGCGATGTAGCCGCCGATCTCCAGGTCTTTGAGCAGGCGGCTGACCATCTCGCGCGAACAGGCCAGGTACTGGGCCATCTGCTGGTGGGTCAGGCGCTCTTTCAGGGGGCGCTCACCATGTTCATCGGGCTCGCGGGCCAGCTCGCCCAGCAGGCGCGCCAGGCGGCCATAGACGTCGATCAGGGCCACGCTGCGTGCGCTCTCGGTGGCCAGGCGGGCGCGACGGATCAGCCGGGACATGAGTTCGAGGGCGAATTCGGGGTGGACGGCGATGTAGTCCAGCAGTGTGGCGCGCGAGACCACCGAACAGGTGCTCGCTTCCATGGCTTCGACGTTGGCCGAACGGGGCCCGCCGTCGAGCGACATCTCGCCCACGTACTCCAGAGGGCCGTAGGTGCCCAGCGTGAGTTCCTTGCCGCCGGCGTCGGCCAGAAAGGCCCGCAGGCGGCCTTGCAGAACGATGTAGAGGGTGTCGCCGGTGTCGCCTTCCTGGATCAACAGGGCGCCGCGCCGGTAACGGCGCTGCACGCCGAGCGCCGCCAGCGCTTCAACGTGGGTGCTGGGTGGGGTGTGAGCAGGTTGGGCGGCGGAGGCGGGCATCCGGGGTCATGGTTGTGCGTACTCCGTGGCATTGTGAGGCATGGGCGAGACGATGCGCAAGGCGGGCACGACCGCGGGCAGGCTGTTGACGAGCTGCAACAGCTCGCGGATGCTGCCACAGCCCGTTTTCTCGCGCAGGGCCTTGATCTGGCTGCGCACCGTGGACTGCGCCACCCCGTGCTGGCGCGCGATGTCGGGGATGGACAGGCCCCGGCACAGCCCCAAGAGCACCGACTCTTCGCTCGGGCTCAGGTTTTGCGAGCGGGCGTACATGCGCACGGCCAGGTTTTCGCAGGCACCCTGGCGCGAGAGCGACACCAGCACACACGGCGCGTCGGTCTCCAGCGGGTGACTCAGGGGCACGAACGCGATGGAAAAGTCCCTCCCTCCCAGGTTGAGCGAGACCAGCCGGCGCTGCCCCCGCAGAGCCTGTTCGATGGCCTGCTGGATCTGCGCGGTGAACTCGGTCGTGCGGCCCAGCAGGACGTTGCCGTGCGTCATGATGGCCCGCCCGCTGGCCATCTCGTGGCGGGCCAGGTGGTTGGCGTGGCGGATGCGGCCGGACCCGTCGATCACCAGCAGACCATAGTCCACCTCGTCAAGCACGCGCAGCAGCAGCGACTGCGCCAGATCGTCCCGCGCCACGGGCGCTATCGTCTGAAAAAAACCACGGTTCGAGAGTTGTTCGTTGGCTTGCCACATTTGGGTTTCCTCCGTCGTGTCGATGGAGGAAGCTTACGAACGCGGGCCAAGCAACACGAGCGGCCAGTTGCCTTGTTTTGTGTGACTTATTCACGCCTTGTAACAGCGCCGCCCCGCCTCAGGCCGGGCGGGATGTCTGGGCGGACTGGCGGATCGCCGAGAGCGTGCCCCGGGTGGTGATCACTTCGGGATCAAGCGCCACCTCGATCACCGTCCCCGTGGGCGCGGCCAGGGCCCGCAGCAGCGCGGGCTCGAACTCGGCCGTGTGGGTGATGTGCTCGGCCGCATAGCCATAGGCACGGGCGAGCGCACAGAAGTCGGGGTTGCGCAGGTCCGACCCGCTCACGTGGGCCGGGTACTCGCGCTCCTGGTGCATGCGAATGGTGCCGTAGGTGCCGTTGTTGAGCAGCAGCACAATGCTCTTGGCGCCGTGCTGCACGGCGGTGGCCAGCTCCTGACCGTTCATGAGGAAGTCGCCATCGCCCGCGATGGTGAAGGCGGTGCGCCCGCTGAGGATGGCCGCACCGATGCCGGCGGGCACGCCGTAGCCCATGGCGCCATTGGTGGGCGCGAGCTGGGTCTTGTGGCCTTTGGCCAGGCCATGGTAGCGGTAGAAGCGGTGCAGCCACGACGCGAAGTTGCCCGCACCGTTGGTTAGCACGGCGTCGGCCGGCAGGTGCCGCTGCAGCGTGGCGATGAGGGCCGGCATGTCGATGCTGCCGGGCAGCACGGTGCCGCCGTTGGCCGGGTCGATGTTGGCGAGGTAATCGGCGTGGCAGGCCTGGGTCCACTGGCCCCAGGCCAATCCCGGGGGCGCGGTCAAGACCTCCAGGCTGCGCGCGGCGGCGTTCATGCTGGCGTTGATGGCGAGCGTGGCCTGGTAGACGCGGTTCAACTCTTCGGCGCTGGCGTGGATGTGCACCAGCTTCTGTTTCGGCACCGGCGCTTCGATCAGCGCATAGCCGCCGGTGGTGGCTTCACCCAGACGCGGGCCGATGGCGATCAGCAGATCGCTCTCGCGCACGCGCGCGGCCAGCGCCGGGTTGATGCCCAGCCCCACGTCGCCCGCGTAGTTGGGGTGGTGGTTGTCGAAACAGTCCTGGAAGCGAAAGGCGTTGGCCACCGGCAGTTGCCAGTTTTCGGCGAAGCGTTGCAAGGCGGCGGCGGCCTGCGGCGTCCAGCCACCGCCACCGGCGATCACCAGCGGGGCTTTGGCCTGCAGCAGCAGTTCGCGCAGGGTGCGCAGAGCGCCCGGGTCGCTCCAGGCCTGCACCGGCTCCACGCGTGGCAAGGGTTCGGCGTCCACGGTTTGGGTCAGCATGTCTTCGGGCAGCACCAGCACCACCGGGCCGGGTCGGCCGTTCATGGTGGTGGCGAAGGCACGCGCCACGTACTCGGGGATGCGTCGTGGATCGTCGATGCGCTCCACGCGCTTGGCCATGCCTTTGGTGCTGGGGCCGAAAAAGCTCAGGTAATCCACCTCCTGGAAGGCTTCGCGGTCGCGTGCATCGCTGGCCACATCGCCCACGAACAGCACCATGGGCGTGGAGTCCTGAAAGGCCGTGTGCAGGCCGATGGAGGCGTTGGTCGCACCCGGCCCGCGCGTCACGAAACACACGCCCGGGCGCCCGGTGAGTTTGCCCTGGGCTTCGGCCATGAAGGCGGCCCCGCCCTCTTGCCGGTTGGTCACGAAACGGATGCGGTCGGCGTGGGCGTGAAAGCCGTCCAGCACGGCGAGGTAACTTTCCCCGGGCACGCCAAAGGCGTGGGTCACGCCCTGGGCGATCAGGCA
The DNA here is from genome assembly GCF_020510445.1 of Hydrogenophaga taeniospiralis. Classification (NCBI taxonomy): domain Bacteria; kingdom Pseudomonadati; phylum Pseudomonadota; class Betaproteobacteria; order Burkholderiales; family Comamonadaceae; genus Hydrogenophaga; species Hydrogenophaga taeniospiralis. The sequence goes on along the minus strand of NZ_JAHBAG010000001.1, from coordinate 3,081,266 downwards.
TTCAACGAGCAGGTGGCCAGCGATTTTTTGTGTCATGCCGCCGATTGTGCCGCGCCGGAGCCCTGTGGGCCGGTGCGGCGGCCCACCCCCAGCGCGGCGTAGACCGAGATGAACAGCACCACCGCCGCGCCCGCCAGCGTCAGCGCGTACCAGCCGCGGTCCATGAATCCACCGAACACCACGGGCGAGATGGCGAAGCCCACGTCCAGGCCCGAATACACCGTGCCATAGACCCGGCCGGTCGCGCCTTTCGGTGTGGCCTTCTTGATCATCATGTCGCGGCTGGGGCCACCCACCCCCACCGCAAAACCGGTGGCGGCCAGGGCGACCATGGTGCCCGCCGCGCCCAGCCAGCCGGTGGCGCAGACCAGCAACAGCAACGCGCCGCCGGACATGGACAGCGCCACCACACGGTCGCTCGACAGGCGGTGGCTGCTCCCGTACGCGGCCACAAAGCCACCCACCAGCATGCCGAAGGCGCCGCACAGCATGTAGGCGCTGATGGTGAGCGTGGCGGCTTCGACGCTCACGCCGTGCAGGTTCTTGAGGATCGATGGCGCGAAGCTCTGCACCACGGCCAGCGTCATGGTCGAGAGCAGGAAGAACGAGAAGCACCACCAGACCACCGGGAGTTTCAGGTAAGCCAGATCGGCGCCCTTGGGCGCGTCGGGGTGGCGCACCACCACCTCGGTCAGCAGCTTGTCGCGTTGCCAGAACAGCAACGCGAGCACCGTCGCGTACAGCAGCGCCGCGCAGTAATAGGCCACACGCCAGTCGGCCAGCGCCGTGATGCCCACCAGGAAGGCCGGCGCCAGCGCCCAGCCCAGGTTGCCGGTGAGGCCGTGCGTGCTGAACGCGTGCCCCAGCCGGGGCGCCGAGACCCGCTGGTTCAGGATGGTGAAATCGGCCGGATGGAACGGCGCATTGCCCAGCCCGGCGAGCACGGCCACCAGGACCAGCCCCCCATAGCCGGTGACTTGCGAAGCCGCCAGCGCGGCCAGCAGAAAGCAGCTGATGGCCGCGAACAGCACCGGTCGCGCGCCGAAACGGTCCACCACGAAGCCGGCCACGGCCTGGCCCGAACCCGAGATGACGAAGAAGATGCTCATGAGCAGGCCGACGTCCGAGTAGCTCAGGCCGAAGTCGCGCATGAAGACCGGGAACAGCGGTGCGAGCAGCAGATGCGAAAAGTGCGAGGTGGCGTGCGCCAGGCCCACCAGGCCGATGACGCTGGCGTCCTGCTTCAGGGGAACGGGGTTGGTGGGCGCTGCGGCGCCGAGGGTGGCTGTGTTCATGCGGCCAATCGTACGGTTGGTGTTTGACGGTGTTTTGCGATAAAAAGACAAGTCCTGTCGAATTCCAGCCAAACCACCCTGCTCCGCCCATGAGACCCCGTCGCCCCCGCCAGGCCGTGCCCGTCGGCGATACCGACCCCTACGCGCCCTCGCCCGCACAACCGGTGCGCTGCCGCGCCCGTGCCATGGGCCACGACACGCAGTTCGAACCGCACCACCACCCCTGGGGGCAGCTGGCCTACTGCGCCAGCGGGCTGCTGCAGGTCACGGTGTCGGCGCCCCCCGGGGAAACCGGCGAGACCCTCGCCTGCGAAACCACCGCCATCGTGCCGCCGTCCCGTGCGGTGTGGATTCCACCGGGCGCGCGGCACGCGGTCACCATGCTCGAAGCCTCGCAGTTGCACACGCTGTACATCGACGCCTCGGCGGTGCCCGACGGCTGGAACCGCTCGCGCGTGCTGGTGGTTTCGCCGTTGCTGCGCGAACTGGTGCTCGGCATGGACCAGCCGCAGCACGCCCGACACACCGCCCGCCAGCAGGCCCTGGCCACGCTGGTGCTGGCCGAGATGGCGCATGCGCCCACGCAACCGCTGGGCGTGCCGATGCCCGACCCGCTGCACGGCGACCGCCGCCTGCGCGCGCTGTGCGAAGCGGTGCTGAACGCACCGGCGCAGCACGCCACGCTGTCGGCCTGGGCGGCCCACAGCGGGGCGAGCGAACGCACGCTGGCGCGTCGGTTTCGCGAGGAGCTGGGCATGGGGTTCCAGCGCTGGCGCCAGCAGGTGGTGTTGGCCCATGCACTGCCTATGCTGGCGCGGGGCATGCCGGTGGGTCAGGTGGCCGCGGCCAGTGGCTATGCCAGCGACAGCGCGTTCACCGCCATGTTCAAGGCGGCCATGGGCCAGTCTCCCACGCGTTCGATGCGCGGAGAATCCTGAAACGTGCGGGTGGTCCCAGCCTCTCAGGCCGAGACCGGTTCTTCCGAACGGGTCTGCTGCTCGGCCAGGGTCTTGATGGCTTTGTGCACCACGCCCCGGGAGTCGATGGGCCGCAGCAGGCGGCCGGCGATCAGGCGTTCGCAACTGCGCTTGGTCATGGAGTGCGGGCACCCGCCACGGCTCACGAACATGAACAGCGTTCCCCGGCTGCTGGCCCAGATCAACTGGGCACGCAGCCACTCACGCCGCGAGAACAGATCGACCCAATCGCCCTCGCGCAGGCCGGCCAGCACCGCCGCGGCGTTGATCTCGTGATCGTCCTCTTGGTCCGGCTCGGCGCCGCTGGCGTCGGGCGCGCTGGCCTTGCTGGGCTCAAGCTCGTGCAGTTCGGCGAAATCCGTGGGCACGGTGTCCGCGAAGCCCGCCGCTTCGATCTCGTGCCGGCCCAGCCAGGGCTGGGCGTTCTGTCGGGGCTTGCGTTGCTCGGGTGTGGCCGGCAAGGTTTCGTCCAGCTCCATCGACATCGAGCCCGTCGAGATTTCCAGCGGCGCCGGCGCGGAAGCACTGGCGTCACCGCGGATGCACGCGCGCCGCAGGCTCAACACGGGCTCGTGCAGGCGCATCAGGGCGTCGAAGAAGGGCTTGGTTTCTTCGCGGGTCTTGCCCAGCATGTCCAGGCCCGAATGCAGCGTGTTCAACAGACTGGGGATGATCTGGAACAGCTGGGCCGGGCGCTTGAGCGTCACTTCCTTGCGCACGCTCCACAGCAGGTTGGAGACAGCCTTTCGGTAGCCCCCCGGGTCGGTCTTGCCCTCCCGGTCGGCCAGTTGGGCAGAGGCGATCACCAGCGCCCAGGGGCCATAGAGAAAGTCGAGAATCACGCCAGGTGCGTGGTCCACGTCCGGCCGCTGGCTCAGCTCCCAGGCCACCTGATCGGCCAGGGCCTGGCGCTCTTCGGCGTGGCGGATGTGCTGCAGGCCATCGTCCTGCTGCTTGAGCGCCTCCTGGTCCTGCTCGTCCCAGCGCTGCTGAAGACCGGCCAGGACGCCTGCGAAAACCTCCGGATCTTCGGTCTTCGAGGCATTGAGCCCGTTGAACGCCTGCTGCACCGGCAGGAAGAAGCTCTCGAACTCGCTGGCAAATTCGTCGTTGTATTTGAAGCTGCGCTGCGCCACGCTCTCGACCAGGCGGCGCGCCGGGTGGACGTCTTCCCGGAAAAAACGCGGGTTGGCCATGGCCATGCGCAGCAGCGCCGGCTCCAGCGCCACCACCGCTTCGCGCACCGGCGCCAACAACTGCGGGTCCTGGGCCACCTGGTTGACCAGCGTGCGCACCACATCCAGACCGACCGCCTGCGCCACGCGCCGGGCCTTCTGCTTGAGCTCCATGAGCACGCGCGAGCGCTGATGGGCGGTGGCGTAGTCGCCCCAGTCGCGCTGGCTGAGCTGGGTCGAGATGTCGACTTCGCGCGCGGGCCGGTCCACCACGGGCAGGTCGCGGTACTGGGTGCGGTTCTCCTGCACCCTGGATTCGTCGACGTGATCATCGACAGCGGCCTGCTCCATGGCCGCGATCTCGCGGTTCACCTGCCGGTAATAAGACGGCTCCAGCGGTTGTTCGTAGCGGCTGTCTTCCCGCTGGAAGAAGTCCTGGTACAGCTGCGTTTCGAAACGGGGCCGGATGCGCCCGAGCTGCGGCATGGACGGCAGGCCATGGCCCGAACCGTCTTCGGGCAGTGCATCGAAACCGGTGTCGGGCACGCCACGGCCATCGGCCCCCCGCAGAGCGCCCGGCGCCGTGGTTCCCCCGGTCCGGCCTGACGGGCTCTGCGCGGTCAACCGGACGCGGTAGCCCGCCTCGCGCACCTGGGCGCGCTGCAGCAGCTGGACCAGGCGCCCATAGAGGGTCTTGAGCTCGCCGCCCAACGGCCGGCCACAGTGCCGCAGCCACAGGGTGCGGATGTCAACGTCGGTCTCGTTTGCGCTGAACACGTCGCGCAGCACACGCACGAAGACTTCGGGGCGCAGCGGGTTCATCTCGGCGCGGATCTGGTCCAGCCCGAGCAGCGAGCTCATCAGGGCATCCAGCACCGACAGCTCCTGCTCCACCAGGGGCTGCACGGACTGTACCAGGCGGGTGGATTCCATCGACTCGGTGACCGCCTCGTCTTCAACGAGCGAGAGATAGGTCGACTCCGACAGCGGCATGGGCCGCGAGAGCGAGGCATCGAAGTCCTCGCCCTGAAGCGCCTTGCGCAAGGCTTCGGGGTAGGTTCTCACCCAGAGGGGTTTGAGTTGCTGCAGGTGCCACCAGGCGGTGGCCAGGCGGTCGCGCTGCGCGACCTCGCGCCCCTGTTTCTCGGCCTCCTGCAGCCCAATCACAGCAGCATCCACGCAGCGTCCCACCAGTTTGGGCGCTTCTGCGAGCACTTCAGCAAAACACTGCTGCAACAATGGGGAGTGCACCTTCATGTCTCTCTGTGCGAGGGCCTGTGGGGCCTGGATAAATCAAACCGGTGAATCAAACCGCAGTTATACCTGCCGGACGGCCCACCGACGTGACCGTGCCAAAAAAATCACGCCGCGACCCCCTTCTGCCGCTCAGGCAGTCATAAGAAAGACCTCATGGTGTTGGGCGGGATGTACAGCAGGACCCGCGCGCACCCGTCGGGCCAAGCTGTCAACACCCTGTCATACCTGACAGTCAACATGGTGGCCCAGAGGTCAGAATCCGGCCATGGAATCAGGGGGTAAACGGAACATGCAAACGATCATGCGTTGCGCCAAGACGGTGAAGGCCTGGGAGGCCTTGGCACGTCCCGATCTGGTGGGCAAACCGGTCCACTCGCTGTTGTTGATGGTCAATGGGCGGCGCAGCGACCGCGAACTCTCGCTGCTGCTGGGCGACGACGTGACCGGACTGATGCACACCCTGCTCAGGCAGGGCTATCTTCAACAAACGGCGCTGCCGGTGAACGGCGATCCCGACGAAGGCGCGAGCACCAACGCCTGACCCCACCGGTGATTGCGCGCGTGCGCAACCACCAACTGCGCTCGCCCGAGCCTCAAAGCCAGCGCTTGAGCAAGCCCATCACCCGATCGAAACGCGGCCCGTACGGCGGATAGAACAGCTGGCCCATGGCCCAGCGCGACTGCACCAGCACCGGCTTTTGCTGGGTGAAGCGCAGGAAGCCGCTCTCGCCGTGGTAAGCCCCCCAGCCGCTCTCGCCCACGCCGCCAAAGGGCAGGCCCTCGTGGGCCAGGTGCATGAGCGTGTCGTTCACCGTGACGCCGCCGCTGACCGTGCCGTGCAGCAGGCGATCGCGCGACGCGGTGTCGGAGCCGAACCAGTACAGCGCCAGCGGGCGGGGTCGCTGGTTGATGAAGGCCATGGCCTGGTCCAGCGTGTCGTAGGGCAGCACGGGCAGCACCGGGCCGAAGATTTCCTCGTCCATCAGCCGCAACCCGGGCGCCGCGTCGAAGACCAGCGTCGGGTTCATCTGGCGCGTGTACGGGGTCTGGCCGGGAGCCGCGCCCTGGGGGGCCACATCCACCACGCGGGCACCCTGGCCGCGCGCTTCGTCGAGCAACGCGCCCAGACGGGCGTGGTGGCGGTCGCTGAGGATGGCCGCGTAGTCGGGGTTGCCCACGATGCGGGGGAAAAGACGTGCCACGGCCGCCGTGTAGGCCTGTTCGAACGCGGCTTCATGGCCGCGCGGGAGCAGCACGTAGTCGGGCGCGACGCAGGTCTGCCCGGCGTTGAGCAGCTTGCCGTGGGCAATCTTGAGCGCCGCGTCGGACAGATCGCACGATGCGTCGACCACGCAAGGAGACTTGCCACCCAGCTCCAGCGTGGTCGGCGTGAGATTGGCGGCGGCTGCGGCGGCCACCTTGCGGCCTACACCGGTGGAGCCGGTGAAGAACAGGTGGTCAAACGGCAGGCTGGCGAAATCGTGCGCCACATCGGCGCCGCCGAGCACCACGCAGAACTCGTCGGCCGAGAAGGTCTGCTGCACCAGCGTGGCCATCAGCGCCGAGGTGTGCGGCGTGAGTTCGCTGGGCTTGAGCATCACGCGGTTGCCCGCGGCCAGCGCGGTGGCGGCCGGGCCGAAAGTGAGCTGCAACGGGTAGTTCCATGGGCCGATGACACCCACCACGCCCAGCGGCTGGCGCTGGATGTGGGCGCGCGCAGGCAGCAGGTACAGGGGCGTGGCCACGCGTTGCGGCTTCATCCACCTGGGCAGTTGCTTGCGCAGCTGGCCGATGGTGGCGCGCAGCACGAACAGGTCGGCCACTTCGGTGAGCTGGGCCGAGCGCACGCTGAAGTCGGCTTGCACCGCCTCGCACAGCGCTGGTGCATGGGTTTCGATCAGGTCGTGCAGCCGCCCGAGGCGCTCGCGCCGCAGCGCCAGCGGCACGTCGATCTGCGCGCGGCTGGCGCTGCGCTGCGCTTCGAACAGGGCCTGCAAGGGAAGGGTGGGCGGAATCTGGGTCATGGATTCGATGATAGGCCCGGTCACCGCCGCTGTGTAGAGCACGCGCCCGATCCGGACTTTGGCGAAGGCGTGGTGGCCGTGGTGGTGCCCCAGGCCGGTGTCAGTCTGGACCCGGCCCAGCTGATCGCGGCCATGCGTGGCGGCGCAGCGCGCATGAAAAAGGCCCGGCGCCAAGACGGCACCGGGCCTGAACCCCTCTGCGGGAAGGCTTACGCCGCTTCCACGGCCTCGCCAAACTCGAACACACCCGGGTTACGCACCGGGTCCACGCCGACCGGAATCACCGACTTCGGCGGGTAGCGGCCTTCCAGCAGGTACTTCGAGAGCGGGTTCTCGATGCGCTGCTGGATCGCGCGCTTGAGCGGGCGCGCGCCAAACACCGGGTCGAAACCCACCTTGGCCAGTTCGGCCAGCGCGGCGGGCGAGACCTGCAGGTACAGGTCCATCTTGGCCAGGCGCGCTTCGAGCACCTTGAGTTGGATCGCGGCGATCGACTCGATGTGCTGCGCGTCCAGCGCGTGGAACACCACGGTCTCGTCGATGCGGTTCAGGAACTCGGGCCGGAAGTGGTTCTTCAGCTCGCTCCACACGGCGTCCTTCACGTCCTCGTAGGGCTCGCCCACCATGGCCTGGATCATGTGCGAGCCGATGTTGCTCGTCATCACGATCACGGTGTTCTTGAAGTCCACGGTGCGGCCCTGGCCGTCGGTCAGGCGGCCGTCGTCGAGCACCTGGAGCAGCACGTTGAACACGTCCGGGTGGGCCTTCTCCACCTCGTCGAGCAGCAGCACGCTGTAGGGCTTGCGGCGCACGGCTTCGGTGAGGTAGCCGCCCTCTTCGTAGCCCACGTAGCCGGGCGGTGCACCAATGAGACGCGCCACGGAGTGTTTCTCCATGAACTCGCTCATGTCGATGCGCACCAGGTGGTCTTCGCTGTCGAACAGGAAGCCGGCCAGCGCCTTGCACAGCTCGGTCTTGCCCACGCCGGTGGGGCCGAGGAACAGGAAGGAGCCGGTCGGGCGGTTCGGGTCGGACAGGCCCGAGCGCGAACGGCGGATGGCGTTGGCCACGGCGCCGATGGCCTCGTCCTGGCCCACCACGCGCTCGTGCAGCTTGCCTTCCATCAGCAGCAGCTTGTCGCGCTCACCCTGCATCAGTTTGCTCACCGGGATGCCGGTGGCGCGCGCCACCACCTCGGCGATCTCTTCGGCACCGACCTGGGTGCGCAAGAGCTGCGGGCGGCCCTTGCCGTCCTTGTTCGCGGCCTTGCCCGACTCCACCGCCTGCGCGTCCTTCAGGCGCTTCTCCAGTTCGGGCAGCTTGCCGTACTGCAGCTCGGCGACCTTGTTGAAGTCGCCCTTGTCGGTGTAGCTCTTGATCTGCGAGCGGATGCGGTCCATCTCTTCCATCACATCCTTGGAGCCCAGCGCGGCCGCCTTCTCGGCCTTCCAGATCTCGTCGAGGTCGGAGATTTCCTTCTCCAGCCGGCCGATCTCTTCTTCGATCAGGCCATACCGCTTCTGCGACGCCTCGTCCTTCTCGCGCTTCACGGCCTCGCGCTCGATCTGCAGCTGGATCAGGCGGCGGTCGAGCCGGTCCATCACCTCGGGCTTGGAATCGAGCTCGATCTTGATCTTGGACGCGGCCTCGTCGATCAGGTCGATGGCCTTGTCGGGCAGGAAACGGTCGGTGATGTAGCGGTGGCTCAACTCGGCCGCGGCCACAATGGCCGGGTCGGTGATCTGCACGCCGTGGTGCACCTCGTACTTCTCCTGCAGGCCGCGCAGGATCGCGATGGTCGCCTCCACGCTGGGCTCGTCCACCAGGATCTTCTGGAAGCGGCGCTCCAGCGCGGCGTCCTTTTCAATGTATTTGCGGTATTCGTCCAGCGTGGTCGCGCCCACGCAGTGCAGCTCACCGCGCGCCAATGCGGGCTTGAGCATGTTGCCGGCGTCCATCGCGCCCTCGGCCTTGCCAGCGCCCACCATGGTGTGCAGCTCGTCGATGAAGACGATGGTCTGGCCTTCGTCCTTCGCCAATTCGTTCAACACGGTCTTCAGGCGTTCCTCGAACTCGCCGCGGAACTTGGCGCCGGCCAGCAGCGCGGCCATGTCCAGGCTGAGCACGCGCTTGCCCTTGAGCGAATCGGGCACTTCGCCGGCCACGATGCGCTGCGCCAGGCCTTCGACGATGGCGGTCTTGCCCACACCGGGCTCGCCGATCAGCACGGGGTTGTTCTTGGTCCGGCGCTGCAGCACCTGGATGGCGCGGCGGATCTCGTCGTCGCGGCCGATCACCGGGTCGAGCTTGCCCAGGCGGGCGCGCTCGGTCAGGTCGAGCGTGTATTTCTTGAGCGCCTCGCGCTGGCCTTCGGCCTCAGGGCTGTCCATCTTCTGGCCGCCGCGCACCGCCGTGATGGCCGCCTCCAGGCTCTTGCGGCTCAGGCCGTTTTCGTTCGCGATGCGGCCGAGATCGCCTTTGCTGTCGGCCACGGCGAGCAGGAACAGCTCGCTGGCGATGAACTGGTCACCGCGCTTGATGGCTTCCTTTTCGGTGGCCTGCAGCAGCTTGCCCAGCTCCTGGCCGACCTGCACCTGGTCCTGCCCCTGCACCTCGGGCAGCCGCTTCATGGCCGCTTCGGCCGCTTTGGCCAGGCCCTGCACGTTGACGCCCGCACGCTGCAGCAGCGAGGCGGGGCCATCGGCCTGGCGCAGCAGGGCCAGCAGCAGGTGGGGCGGTTCGATGTAGGCGTGGTCGGCACCCAGCGCCAGCGTCTGGGCTTCCCCCAGGGCTTCCTGGAACTTGGTGGTGAGTTTGTCGAGTCGCATGAATGGGCACTCCCGAATGAATGGTATTGCCCGACATGTGGAGCTGGTCCCCGGCATTTCAAGGCGGATACCTCCACGCAGTATCCGCCCGCAGCGCGGGTTTGATCCAGATCAGGTCGCGGCGAACCGCCGGTACTGCAGCGGCGTGACGCCCAGCCGCTGCCGGAACAGCTGGTTCAGGTGGCTGGCGCTGCCCAGCCCGCAGTCCATCGCCACCTGCGCCAGCGGCAGCCGCCCGGCCGCCAGCAGGGCCTGGGCGCGGGCCATGCGGCGCTGGATGATCCAGCCCAGCACGCTGCAGCCCATGGAGACGCGAAACATGCGCGCGAAGTGGAACTCGGACAAATGGGCCAGCGCGGCCAGGCGACCCAGCGTGAGCGCGTCCTGGGCGCCGTCCAGGTGCGCGTCGATGTGCTCCAGCACCCGGCGGCGCACCGCCGTGGACAGCCCACCCAGCGGCCGCTGGGCCGCGGCGCGGGCGCGTGGCCGGGCGGCGCGCAGCACCAGGCGGTCCAGCGCCTGCTGGCTCCAGGCGTTGGCGCGCAGACGGGCCGATGCGTCGTTCCAGTCCAGCCCGGCCACCGCCTGCGCCCAGCCCGCCAGGGCCGGGTCCGAGCCGAAGATGCAGGGCTCCAGGGTGTGGGCGCGTGGCTCGGCGTCGAGCAGGCGCACCACGCGGTCGGCCCAGGCCTGCTCCGACAGGTACAGGTGCAGAAAACGGAACGGTTGCTCCACCTGCCAGTGCGACTCGTGTTCGGCCGGCAGCACGCAGTGCAGGCCGGGCGCGCCGGGCTCCCCCGCGCGGCCCACCAGCCGTGTGCCCTGCCCGCCTTCGAGGTAGACCGACAGCGTGTGGTGCCCGGGCCGCTGGTAGCTCGGGCGGTCCAGCGCGTTGTGCCACTGGGCCAGCAGCAGGGCATCGCCCAGCAGGACGGATCGTTCCAGCCGCGCGCGCGATCGGCTCAACACCTCGAACACCCCAGGGGGTCGGGTGGTGGGCGGGCGCGCGGAAGCGGCGGGGATGGCGGTGGTCACCTGCGCATCGTAGCGAGGCGGCTGCCTGCCGGCGCCGGGCGGGGCCACAAAACCGCAGGAATCTGCAACCGGCCACGCTGCGCAGGCCCGATGCTCGGGGCATCTGTTGGAGAAAACACCGTGAATGCTGTTCTGTACGCCAGTGTGGTGCTGATCTGGGGCACCACCTGGATCGCCCTGAAGTGGCAACTGGGCTCCGTGCCCATCGCCTTGTCGATCGCCTACCGCTTCGGGCTGGCGGCCCTGCTGCTGTTTGGCTGGCTGGCCTGGCGGCGGCAGCTGGTGCGCCCGCGCGGGCAGGCCGCGTGGTGGGTGCTGGGTCAGGGCCTGTGCCTGTTCTGCCTGAACTTCGTGTGTTTCCTGCAGGCCAGCCAGACCCTGGCCAGCGGCCTGGTGGCGGTGGTGTTTTCCAGCGCCACCCTGTGGAACGCCCTGCTCGCGCGCCTGATCCATGGCCGCCGGCTCGCGCCCCAGGTACTGGCCGGCGGTGCGCTCGGGCTGGCCGGGCTGGTGCTGCTGTTCTGGCCCGAAATCCGCCATGCCGGTGCGGGCAGCCTCACCGGGTTGGCCTGGGCCTTGGCGGGCACGCTGTGTTTTTCCTGCGGCAACCTGCTGTCGGCAGCGCTGCAGGGCCAGGGCCTCAAACCCGTACAGACCAACGCCTGGGGCATGCTGGTGGGCACGCTGGTGCTGCTGGGTTACGCGCTGCTGGCCGGCCTGCCGTTGAGCTTTGAGCCGACCTGGCGCTACACCGGCGCCCTGCTCTACCTGGCCATTCCCGGCTCGGTCATTGGCTTCACCGCCTACCTCACGCTGGTGGGGCGCCTCGGGCCCGAGCGCGCGGCCTACAGCACGGTGCTGTTCCCGGTGGTGGCGCTCAATGTGTCGGCCTGGCTGGAAGGCTACCAGTGGACCGCGCCGGCCCTGGCCGGACTGGTGCTGGTGATGCTGGGCAATGTGCTGGTGTTTCGCCCGCCGCGCCGCGTTCAGCCCGCGGCGGCGGTCGCGGTGGCCGGCAGCCGCCAGTAGGCGTAGGACCAGGCGGTGGTCATGCCAGCGCGGCGGTAGAGCGCCAGCGCCGGCGCGTTGGCGCCGTCGACCTGCAGGAACACCCGGGCAATGCCCCGGCGCTGCGCCTCCAGCGCCATGGCGCGGATCAGCCGACCCGCAAGCCCGCGCCCGCGCTGGCTGGCCGCCGTGCGCAGGCCGTGCATGCTCAGCCAGCCCTCGGCGTAACAGGCGGCGCCGCAAGCCACGGTCTGTCCCCCCACACGCAGACTGCCGAACAGCGTGCCCTCGGCCCGCGACAGTGCGCGCGAGCGGCTCGCGCCGTCCACCGGGTCCAGCCCTTCGCCCAGAAACATCGCCATCCAGGCCGCATCGGGCCGCGGGTCCAGCGACACACCCTCGGTGTCGGGGGCCAGCCCCAGAAGGCCTGCCAACGCGCCGGTCTGTGTCAGCGTCGGCTGCTTGCGCTGAAAACCCCGCGCCGCCAACGCCGGCCACCAGGCCTCGAAGGTGGGCACATCCGGCAGGCGAAACACCGGCCGCAAGCCAGCGTTCCGATAACGTTGTGCGATGCGGTCGATCAGCGCCGGATCGTGTGCACCGTGGTGCAGCGGCACCGCACTGTGGGCCCGGCCGACCGTGCCGCTGTCCATGGGCAGCAGCCAGCCGTCGATGGCGTCCACCCGCTCGGGCGCCACCGCCACCAGCGTGGCCCGCTCGATCGCTTCAATGTCCTGCGTGCTCAGGCAGAGGGTGTCGTTCATGCGCGGCTCAGGCGTTGCGGCTCTCAATGCCCCACTTGGCCAGGGCCGCGTCGTCGCTTTCGCGGGCATCGACCCAGCGCGCGCCCTCGGGCGTCTGTTCCTTTTTCCAGAACGGCGCCTGGGTCTTGAGGTAGTCCATCAGGAATTCGCAGGCCTGGAAGCTCTCGCCGCGGTGTGCCGAGCTCACGGCCACGAGCACGATCTGGTCCAGCGGCTGCAACAGGCCCACACGGTGAATCACCCGCGCGGCGTAGATGTTGAAGCGCTTGAACGCCTCGTCGATCATGGCCTCGATCGCCTTTTCCGTCATGCCGGGGTAGTGCTCCAGCTCCATGGTGCGGATGCTCTGGCCATCGTTGCGGTCGCGGACCGTGCCGATGAAGCTGCAGACCGCGCCCACGCGCTTGTCCTGCTCGCGCAGCGCAGCCACTTCGGTGGAGAGGTCGAAGTCGCCGGTCTGGATGCTGACGCGGGGATTCACGCTCAGCCTCCCGTCACAGGCGGAAAGAAGCCGACTTCGGCGCCGTCGCTCAGCACCGCGGCCTCGTCGCTCATGGTCTGGTTGAGCGCCACGCGCACGGCGCGGCCATGCGCCAGGACCTCGGCGTAGGCACCGCCGCGGGCGATCAGCTCGTCGCGCAGGGTCGCGAGCGTGATGGCGGCCGTTTCCAGCGACTCGCTGCCGGTGCCAATGGCTTCGCGGATGGACGCGAAATAACGCAGTTGAACTTTCATGCAAGCAGGTCCGCAAATGAGATGTAGGACACCAGGTCGCCACGCGCGATGGTGCGCCCGGCCGGATGGTCCACCAGGCCATCGCCCCAGACGGCCGAGGTCAGCACACCCGAACTCTGGTTGGCGAACAGATCCAGCCCTCCGGCGCCATTGCGGCGCACCCGCAGGAATTCGCGGCGCTTGTCGGCGCGGGGCAGATCGAAATGCGCCGGCAGCAGGATCGGCTGGGAGGTGGGCACGCGCGCACCCTGCAGCCGCAGCAGGAAGGGGCGCACCAGCAGCAGGAAGGTGACGAAGCTGGACACCGGGTTGCCCGGCAGACCGATGAAGTGGCAGGCCTGGGCAGCGTCGATGCCCGCGCCGGCGTCGCGCCGCACGGTGCCATAGGCGAAGGGCTTGCCCGGCTTCATGGCGATCTGCCACAGGTCCAGGCTGCCGAGCTGCTGCACGGCGGGCTTGATGTGGTCTTCCTCGCCCACCGACACGCCGCCGCTGGTGAGGATCAGGTCGTGGTGGTCGGCCGCGGTCTTGAGCGCGGCCAGCGTGGCCTCGCGCCGGTCGGGCACGATGCCCAGGTCGCTCACCTCGCAGCCCAGGCGCTGCAGCAGGCTGCGCAGGAAGAAGCGGTTGGAGTTGTAGATGGCGCCGGGCGGCATGTCCCGCGGGGCCACCTCGCCCGGCATCACCAGCTCGTCGCCGGTGGAAAACAGGGCCACGCGCGGGCGCGCCAGCACCTGCAGCTGCGCGCGGCCAATGCTGGCGGCCAGACCCAGGCTCGCGGGCGTCAGCCTCTCGCCACGGGCCAGCACCACCGCACCGCGCGCCACGTCTTCCCCGGCCCGGCGCACCCACTGGCCCGGGGTGGGCACGGCGTCGATGTGCACGCCATGCAGGTCGCCCCCCACCTCGCGCGTTTCTTCCTGCATCACCACCGCGTCCGCCCCCTCGGGCAGGGGTGCGCCGGTGAAGATGCGGGCGCAGGTGCCGGGCCGCAGGGCTTCCCCCGCGTGTCCGGCCGCGATGCGTTGCGACACCGGCAGCACCACGCCGGGTTCGCCCACGTCGGCCGCGCGCAGGGCGTAGCCGTCCATGGACGAGTTGTCCTGCGGCGGCACATGCAGCTCGGACATCAGGTCTTCGGCCAGCACCCGGCGGTCGGCCTCGAAGGTGGCCACGGTTTCGTGGCGGGACAAGGGCTCGACCCGGCGCAGCAGATCGGCCAGCGCGTCGTCCAGCGGCATCAACGGCGTTCGGGCGGATTTGGGGGCGGCAGCGGTCATGGCGGGCGGTGTGGAGGTGGTCGGCGGTACGGCGTCAGAGATACGCCTGCGGGTTGTATTCGAACCGCGCCCCATTGTCGACCAGCCAGCCCGCCACCCCGTCGGCGTCGTTCAAATCCAGCACGGGCCTCAGGGTGGACTCGGGCAGCTGCGCCGGGCTGTCGGTGGCGATCGCCACGATGAACGGGTCGTCGGTGTACTGCACGGGTCGGGCGCTGGCATCGCGCCAGACCTCGATCTTGAGCAGATCGCTGTTCTTGAAGCCCTCCACCAGCACCCAGTCCACACCCGGGTAGAGCTCGGCCAGCAGGTGGTGCACCGAGAGCTCGGCGGACTGCTCGAACTCCCGCATCAACACCAGCCGTTTCGACGAAGCCGCCACCACCTCGAAAGCGCCGGCTTCGCGGTGGCGCCAAGTGTCTTTGCCGGGATGGTCGATGTCGAACTTGTGGTGGGCATGCTTGACCACCGACACACGCAGTCCGCGCGACTTGAGCGCCGGGATCAGCTGCTCCACCAGGGTGGTTTTTCCGGAGCCCGAGTAGCCCGCGAAACCGACCACTTTCATGTCACGGGCGCGGACAGTGCTGCGCGACGTACGCCTGCACGGCCGCGGTGTCGGCCGGCATCACCTGCACCCGCTTGGGCAGGGCTTCGATGCCGTCGAACTTCGCCGGGCGGTCCGGTTCACGGCCCAGCGCTTCGACGATGGTTTCGGCGAACTTGATCGGCAGGGCCGTTTCCAGCACGATCATCGGAACGGCCGGGTTCGGGTGCTCGCGTGCGACCTTCACGCCGTCGGCGGTGTGGGTGTCGATCATCACGCCAAAACGCGCCCAGGTGTCCCGGATGGTCGCCAGGCGATCGGCGTGGGTGCTCTTGCCGCTGACGAAGCCGTAGTGTTTGGCCGTTTCGGCGAACACCGGGTCCCCGCCCAGATCGAACCGGCCTTCGCGAGCCAGCGCGTCGCCAAACAGCGCCTTGACCCGCGCGCCGTCGCGGCCCAGCAGATCGAACACGAAGCGCTCGAAGTTGCTGGCCTTGGAAATGTCCATCGACGGGCTGGAGGTCTCGTGCGTGTCAGCGCTCGAACGCACGCGGTAGACGCCGGTGCGGAAGAACTCATCAAGCACGTCGTTTTCGTTCGTCGCCACCACCAGCGTCTGGATCGGCAGGCCCATCTGGCGCGCCACATGGCCGGCGCAGACGTTGCCGAAGTTGCCGCTGGGCACGGTGAAGTCCACCTTCTGGTCGTTGCCCGTGGTCGCCTGGAAGTAGCCCGCGAAGTAGTAAACAACCTGCGCCAGCAGACGCGCCCAGTTGATCGAGTTGACGGTGCCAATCTTGTACTGGCGCTTGAACGCCAGGTCGTTCGACACGTTCTTGACGATGTCCTGGCAGTCGTCGAACACGCCTTCGATCGCGATGTTGTGGATGTTCTCGTCCATCAGACTGAACATCTGGGCCTGCTGGAACGGGCTCATGCGGCCGTGCGGGCTGAGCATGAAGACGCGCACCCCGTGTTTGCCGCGCATGGCGTATTCGGCCGCGCTGCCGGTGTCGCCGCTGGTGGCGCCCAGAATGTTGAGTTCTTCGCCGCGGCGCGCCAGTTGGTACTCGAACAGATTGCCCAGCAGCTGCATGGCCATGTCCTTGAAGGCCAGCGTCGGACCATTGGACAGGGCTTCCAGATAGAAGCCCTTTTCGAGCGGCTTCAACGGCACGATGGCTGCTGTGCCGTACACCGCCTCGGTGTAGGTCTTGTCGCACAGCGCCTTCAGGTCGGCGGCAGGAATGCCGTCGATGTAGAGCGACAGCACCTCGAACGCCAACGCGGCGTAACCACCGGGCGCGCCGCCGTTGAACACGCCGCGCCAACGCGCCAGCATGGCTGCGTCCACCTGCGGATAACGCTCGGGCAAATACAGACCACCATCGGGCGCCAGACCTTCGAGCAGGATGTCGCAAAAGTGTTTGCGGTCCGGGTGGCCGCGGGTGGAGAGGTACAGCATCTCAGTTCAGCTCTTCTTTTCGTATCCGCGTGATGGGCGCGAGCACGCTCGGCAGCGCCTGCATCTGCGCCAGCACCTCGTTCATCGTGCCTTCGCGCGTGTCGTGCGTGAGGATGATGAGATCGGTGGACGTGGCACCTTCGCCACCCACTTCGTCGGCCTCGCGCTGCAGCACCGCGTCGATGCTGATACCAGCGTTGGCCAGCAGGCCGGTCACCTTGGCGAGCACGCCGGCCTCGTCGGCCACGCGCAGGCGCAGGTAATAGCTGGTCACCACCTCGCTCATGGGCAGCACGCTCAGGTCGCTCATGGCATCGGGCTGGAACGCCAGGTGCGGCACGCGGTGCAGCGGGTCGGCGGTGTGCAGGCGGGTAATGTCCACCAGATCGGCGATCACGGCGCTGGCGGTGGGCTCACTGCCCGCGCCCTTGCCGTAGTACAGCGTGGTGCCCACGGCATCGCCTTGCACCACCACCGCGTTCATCGCGCCTTCCACGTTGGCGATCAGGCGCTTGGACGGCACCAGGCTCGGGTGCACACGCAGCTCGATGCCCTTGTCGGTGCGCTTGGTGATGCCCAGCAGCTTGATGCGGTAGCCGAGTTGTTCGGCGTATTTGATGTCGGTGGCGCCCAGCTTCGTGATGCCTTCCACATAGGCCTTGTCGAACTGCACCGGAATGCCGAAGGCGATCGCGCTCATGAGCGTGACCTTGTGCGCCGCGTCCACGCCTTCGATGTCGAAGGTCGGGTCGGCTTCGGCGTAGCCCAGGCGCTGCGCTTCCTTGAGCACGACGTCGAAGTCCAGCCCCTTGTCGCGCATCTCGGACAGGATGAAGTTGGTGGTGCCGTTGATGATGCCGGCGATCCACTGGATGCTGTTGGCCGTGAGGCCTTCGCGCAGTGCCTTGATGATGGGAATGCCGCCGGCCACCGCCGCTTCGAACGCCACCATCACGCCCTTGGCCGACGCCGCCGCGAAGATCTCGGTGCCGTGCACGGCCAGCAGCGCCTTGTTGGCGGTGACCACGTGCTTGCCCGCCGCAATGGCCTCCATCACCAGGGCCTTGGCGATGCCGTAGCCACCGATCAGCTCGATCACGATGTCGATCTCGGGGTTGGCGATCACGGCGCGCGCGTCGTTCACCACCTTCACGTTGGGGCCGACGATGCTCTGGGCGCGGGCCACATCGAGGTCGGCCACCATGGTGATTTCAATGCCGCGACCCGCACGACGGCGGATTTCTTCCTGGTTGCGCTGCAGCACGTTGAACGTGCCGCTGCCCACGGTGCCTATGCCCAACAGGCCTACTTGGATCGGTTTCATCGTTGTTCTCTCTGCTTCGGAAAATGTCGGCGCCGCGCCCACCCGGACCCGGCCGCTCGAGTTTAGGGAGCCGCCGCGTCCGCGGTGTTGCTGATCGCAGGGGCGATTGATGCGCGCTGAATCGCATGGCGCTTGCGCCAGCCCTCCAGGAACTTCGCGACCCGGCCAATGGCCTCGCGCAGATCGTCCTCGTGCGGCAGGAACACGATGCGAAAGTGCTGGTTGTCCGGGTAGTTGAAACCCGAGCCCTGCACCAGCATCACGCGGGTTTCCTGGAGCAGTTCCAGGAACAGCTGCTGATCGTCCTCGACCGGGTACACCGCCGGATCGAGTCGCGGAAACATGTACAGCGCGGCCGAAGGCTTGACACAGCTCACACCGGGGATGGCGGTGATCAGCTCGTAGGCCAGGTCGCGCTGGCGGCGCAGCCGGCCGCCTTCACACACCAGATCCTTGATGCTCTGGTACCCGCCCAGCGCGGTCTGGATCGCCCACTGACCCGGCACGTTGGCACACAGGCGCATGTTCGAGAGCATGTTCAGGCCTTCGATGTAGTCCCGAGCCGGCTTCTTATCGCCCGACACCACCATCCAGCCGGCGCGGTAGCCGCAGGAGCGGTAACTCTTGGACAGGGAGTTGAACGTCAGGGTCAACACATCCTCGGACAGGCTGGAGATCGCCGTGTGCTTCGCCCCTTCGTACAGCACCTTGTCGTAGACCTCGTCGGCAAAGATCACCAAACCGTGCTCACGGGCGAGTCCAACGATGGCTTTGAGCAGGTCGTCCGAGTACAACGCGCCGGTCGGGTTGTTCGGGTTGATCACCACGATGCCCTTGGTGGCCGGCGTGATCTTGCGGCGGATGTCGTCCAGATCGGGCATCCAGCCGTTGGACTCGTCGCACATGTAATGCACCGGCGTGCCACCCGACAGGCTCACCGCAGCCGTCCACAGCGGGTAGTCGGGCGCGGGCATGAGCAGCTCGTCGCCCTCGTCCAGCAGGGCATTGACCGACATCACGATCAGTTCGCTCGCGCCATTGCCGAGATAAATGTCATCGAGCGTGACACCCTTGACATTCTGTTTCTGCGTCTCGTGCATCACCGCCTTGCGCGCCGCAAAAATCCCCTTGCTGTCCGAGTACCCGGCCGAGTTCGGCAGGTTGCGAATCATGTCCTGCTGGATTTCTTCGGGAGCATCGAACCCGAACGGTGCCATGTTGCCGATGTTCAACCGGATGATCTTGTGCCCCTCTTCCTCCATCCGGATGGCCGCGTCCATGATGGGGCCCCGGATGTCGTAACAGACGTTGGCAAGCTTGGCGGATTTCTGGATGGTTTTCAAAGTCCCTCCGTTCGGGAGCGGTCGGATAAGTGGGGAAACGCCAAGGGCATGGCGAAACGCTATATTCAGCAGGCCCAGCAGGGGAAAACCTGCAATTTGACCACAGTTCCGCACCCTCACGGTGCGTCATCACCCCCCGAACCCCGAGCCATATCCCGATGAAATTGCACGCCGACAAACCGGACCTGCACACCATCACGTCCTATGGCGACGGCTGGATCGCCATCAACGGCCAGCGCCACGCGCACAGCCTGGTCCTGTCGTCGAGCGGGCTGCTGGTGCCCTGGCCCTGCACGCGCTTCGAAGACCTGAGCGCCGCGCATTTTGAACAGTTGCTCACAGATACCGCGCTACCGCCCGGATGGGTGCCGGAACTGGTGCTGTTCGGGAGCGGTGCGCGGCTGCGATTCGTGCGCCCCGCTCTGCTGCAGAGCCTGATCGACCGACGCATCGGCGTGGAAACCATGGACACCCTGGCCGCCTGCCGGACCCACAACATCCTGGCCGGCGAAGGACGCCGAGTGCTCACCGCCCTGCTGATGGAGAACTGACGCGGCGGCAGATGTTTGCGGCCCGACCGGCGGGGTGGCCGGCTACGGAGGCGCCAATGGCCGCGCGAGCGCCGGTACCAGACAGGCAGTTACTCCCGTCTCTCAGCGCCAGGGGCCCATTCAGGGTAAAATACCCGATTGTTTCCTGCCATGCCCCCTTGCAAGCCAGAGCAGCTGCAGGGCGTGCATCATGCAACCGGGAAGCCAACGAATCACCACCAACTTACGTCAGGGGCCCACGCAGTATGGCAGTCGTTGTCAATAAACCCATTCCCGAATTTGAAGCGCTGGCCACCGGCGGCGTCAAGGTCAGCAACCAGACGCACCTTGGCCAGACCATCGTGCTGTACTTCTACCCGAAGGACAACACGCCAGGTTGCACGACCGAAGCCATGCAGTTCCGCGACAAATACAAGGATTTCGTCAAGGCGGGCGCCCAGGTATTTGGCGTCTCGCGTGACAACATGAAGTCACACGACGACTTCAAGACCAAGCTGGAACTGCCGTTCGAGTTGATCGCCGACACCGAAGAAAAGATGTGCCACATGTTTGGGGTGGTCAAGAACAAGATCATGTACGGCAAAAAGGTCAAAGGCATCGAGCGCAGCACCTTTCTGATTGGCCCTGACGGCGTGCTCAAGCAAGAATGGCGCGGACTGAAAGTGCCGGGCCATGTGGAAGATGTGCTCAAGGCGGTCAAGACCCTGAAGAAGGCCGCCTGAACGCCGGGACGGCCTCGACACCCCACTCCCCGTGATGGGTATGGGCCTGTCACGGCAGTCATGCATAATGGGTTCATGACAACGGGAAGCCAGTCAGCCCCTCCTTCTTTCCTTGCCCCCAGCAGCCCAGAAAGCCGCCCGGTCACCGTGGCGGCTTTTTGTTTTTTCATCCTGCGCTGAACAACAACGCCCTCCATGCCACTGCCACCCGCCCCCTCCAAACGCGCAGCCCTGCTCTCTCCCGACGCCTACAACCTGAAAGCCGCAGACGATCCGTTCGACCTTGCCGATACGCTGGATCAGCCCCAGCCGGTCGCAGCCCCCGCGCCACGGGTCGAGACCACCGTCACCGCATTGACGCCCAAGACAGGCCGCCGCAGCCCCCAGAGCCGCACCCGCAAGTCGCCCCCGACCGACAGGCCTTCGGCGCCAACCAAGGCCGAAGGAACAGCGACCGTCGTCGCCCTGCCCGTGGTGCAACCCACCGAGGCACGGATCGAGAAGTCGCGCCAGGACCTGCCCGCGGTGGCGGAAAAGGCGTCCACCCCTTCGCCGGTGGCCAGCAACCGCCGCCGCTCACCGGGCAGACCGAACGGCGCGGGGCTGTCCCGCCTGTTCGTGCTCGACACCAATGTGCTGCTGCACGACCCCATGAGCCTGTTCCGCTTCGAGGAACACGACATCTTCCTGCCGATGATCGTGCTCGAAGAACTCGACGGCCACAAAAAGGGCATGACCGAGGTGGCGCGCAATGGACGGCAGACCAGCCGCACCCTGGACGCCCTCGCTGCTCAGCAGGGCGGCGACATGACGCGCGGCCTCAAGCTCTCCGCCACCGGCCACCAGACGGCACGCGGCCTGCTGTTCTTCCAGACCGAGCCACTGGACAACCAGCTCCCGAGCAGCCTGCCCCAGGGCAAGGCGGACAACCAGATTCTGGGCGTGGTGCACGCTCTGCGCGACAAGCATCCGCTGCGCGAAGTCATTCTGGTGTCCAAGGACATCAACATGCGGGTCAAGGCCCGTGCGCTGGGTCTGGCGGCTGAGGACTACCAGAACGACAAGACCCTGGACGACGGTGAATTGCTGTATGCCGGCGCGCTCGCCCTGCCGCAGGACTTCTGGACGCGCCAGAGCAAGACCATCGAGAGCTGGCAGAGTGGCAGCCACACCTTCTACCGGGTCAGTGGCCCGGCCGTGGGGCAGTTCTACATCAACCAGTTCGTCTATTTCGAAGCCCCCGGCGAACCATCCCTGTACGCCCGGGTCACTGAGATCCGCGACAAGACCGCGGTGCTCAAGACGCTCAAGGACTTCACACACCTGAAGAATGCGGTGTGGGGCGTGACCAGCCGCAACCGCGAGCAGAACTTCGCGCTGAACCTGCTGATGGACCCGGAGATTGACTTCGTGACGCTCGCCGGCACGGCCGGCACGGGCAAGACCTTGATGGCCCTGGCCAGCGGCCTCACGCAGGTGCTCGATGACCGCCGCTACACCGAGATCATCATGACGCGTGCCACGGTGAGCGTGGGCGAGGACATCGGCTTCCTGCCCGGTACCGAAGAGGAAAAGATGGGCCCCTGGATGGGCGCGCTGGACGACAACCTCGAATTCCTGGCCAAGGGCGATGGGGGCAACGCCGGCGAATGGGGGCGTGCCGCCACCAATGAGTTGATCCGCAGCCGCATCAAGGTCAAGAGCATGAACTTCATGCGCGGCCGCACCTTCATGAACAAGTACGTCATCATCGACGAAGCGCAGAACCTGACGCCCAAGCAGATGAAGACGCTGATCACGCGCGCCGGCCCCGGCACCAAGATCATCTGCATGGGCAACCTGGCGCAGATCGACACGCCCTACCTCACCGAAGGCTCCTCGGGGCTGACCTTTGCCGTGGACCGCTTCAAGGGCTGGCCACATGGCGGGCACATCACCCTGGCGCGTGGCGAGCGCTCGCGACTGGCCGACTTCGCCAGCGAGGTGCTCTGATTTCGAACCGGGTGCGAGGGCATGAACTGGCCCGCCGCCCTGCTCGAAGCCTGGAGACACGCCAGCCCTACGGCGTCCCGCACGCTGGTGGTGCCCGACGGCTGTCGGGACCTGATCGCCATGGAGGCCCCTGGGCAGCCCGCGCGATGGCTGGTTTCGCCCCTGGCCGACAGCGGCTACACCGTTGAAAGCGTTGCCGGTGCGATCTACACCGGATACCGCCTGCGACCGGGTGTCCGCATCGATAACGATGCCTTGCTGCGGCTCGCACGCGCGGGCGATCCGGCCGATATCCAGCGGGCATGCGCGCTGCTGGAAGCCTTCGCCCACATGGACGCCGGCACGTCGGAAGCGCTCGACGCGCTGGCAGCCGCGCCGAACGTAACCACCGCGGCTCGGGCGCTGGGCCTGAGTGAACGCAGCCTGGAACGGCTGCTGCTCAGCGGCACCGGCCGCACACCCGTTTACTGGAGGCGCCTGGCCCGGCTGCGCCGCTCGGCACAGGCCCTGTCTTCGGATGCGCCACTGGCCGAACTGGCGGTCGATCACGGGTTCTCGGACCAGGCCCACATGACGCGAGAATTCCGTCGCTGGCTGGGCACCACCCCAGCCCGCGCGCAGGCCAGCGCTTCATGGCGCTTCCTCTTGGCCCAGTCGGGCTATGGCGACCCGGTCATCGGGGTGCAGAGCTCGACCAGGAATCCATCCCGGTCGGACACATAGGCCACCGTCTGCCCCCAGGGCATGGCCTGGGGAGCCTGCACCAACACAGCCCCCGCGTTCACCGCACGCTCCACCGCGGCAGCCACATCGGGGGTCGTGAAGGCGATCTCGAAACAGGGTGCGTCGGCCCGGGCGGCCTGCGGCTGTTTGCCCAGCCGGCGCATCAGTTCACGCGAGGAAAACGCGAGCGAGGTGCTGCCCGTGTCCAGCTCGCCGAAATCGCCCTCCTCGTGGACGAACTTCGCGGCCAGGCCAAAGGCTTGTTGGTAGAACTCGACGGACCGTTTGACGTCCTCGACGTACAGGATGGTGTAACCCAGTTGCATAGAGACTCCTTGAACAGAGAGCCCCGGACTCTACCGATGGAAACGCCGTGGGTCTTGAAGAAATCCGACAGCGATGGCCGCGCGATCAGAAATCGCCGCCGCCCGCCAGACTCTCGAAACGTGTGAGCATGTTCAGGAACGCCAGTTTCACGGTGCCGGTGGGGCCGTTACGCTGTTTGCCAATGATGATTTCGGCCACGCCCGGCTCCTTGCACGCATCCTTGGTGTAGTACTCATCGCGGTAGATGAACATGATGATGTCCGCATCCTGCTCAATGGCGCCGGATTCGCGCAGGTCGCTCATCATGGGGCGCTTGTCGGTGCGCTGCTCCACGCTGCGGTTGAGCTGCGAGAGCGCGATCACCGGGCACTGCAGCTCCTTGGCGAGCATTTTCAGGCCGCGCGAAATCTCACCCAGCTCGGAAGCACGGTTGTCACCGTCGCCACCGTTGCCGCTCATGAGCTGCAAATAGTCGACCACGATCAGACCCAGCTTGCCGCACTGCCGCGAAAGCCGCCGGGCATTGGCGCGCAGCACGCTGGCGGACAGACCCGGGGTTTCATCGATGTGCAGCGACACGTTGCGCAGCTTCTCGATCGCCTCGGTCAGGCGCGGCCACTCGTCATCGGTGAGCTTGCCGTTGCGCAGGTGGCTCTGGTTGATACGACCGATTGAGCCGACGATACGCACGGCCAGCTGGGACGCCCCCATTTCCATGGAGAACACCGCCACCGGCAGCCCTTCATTGAGCGCCACGTGTTCGGCGATGTTGATGGCGAAGGCGGTCTTGCCCATGGACGGTCGGGCGGCCAGCACCACGAGGTCGCCCGCCTGCAAGCCCGATGTCATGCGGTCCAGATCGATGAAGCCAGTGGGCACACCGGTGATGTCGTTCGGGTTGTCCGCCATCTCTTGCACGCGGTCGAGCAGATCGACCACCAGCGTGTCCATACCCTGAAAGCCCTCCTTCATGCGCGAGCCCTCTTCCCCGATGTGGAAGATCTTCTGCTCGGCCTCGTCCAGGATTTTTTCGACCGGCCGGCCTTGCGTGTTGAAGGCAGCGGTCGCTATTTCATCGCTCGCCGCGATCAGTTTGCGCAGGATCGCACGTTCGCGCACGATCTCGGCGTAGCGCCGGATATTGGCCGCGCTGGGCACGTACTGCGCCAGCGAGTTCAGATAAGCCAGGCCACCCGCCTCTTCGGCCTTGCCCAGATTCTGCAAGTGCTCGTAAACGGTCACCACGTCCGCCGGCTTGCTGGCATTGACCAGGGTGGCGATGGCCGAATAGGTCAACCGGTGTTCGTAGCGGTAAAAATCGGAGTCGTTGACCAGATCGGCGACCCGGTCCCAGGCCGCGTTATCCAGCAGCAACCCCCCGAGAACGCTGGATTCGGCTTCGATGGAGTGCGGGGGCACCCGCAACTGATTGATCTGGGGATCGCCCCCCAGGCCAACCTCTTCCAGGCTGGCATCGAAGGACGGGAAGGAGCTCGAAAAAACTGCAGCCATGGGCTTTCTTGGTTGATCTGCAATGGTACGCCCGACACGGGTGCGCGTCATTGGACAACCCTGTGGACAAGCGGTGCACGGCGCGTGGATTTCGCGGGAAAGCCCCCGGCACACCCTCGACAGCGTGCTGCGTCGCGACCATCGTCTGAAAAAGAAAAAAGCCGCGGTCCGTCAGGACAGCGGCTCTCGGGCGAGGCGCGCAGGCGCCTGCGCGCGGAATCAGGCGGTTTCGCCCAGCACGGAAACGTTGACGTCGACCGTCACGTCGGTGTGCAGGTTCACGCTCACCGTGTAATCACCCACGTTCTTCAGCGGACCATTGGGCATACGCACTTGCGACTTGGCGACCTTGAAGCCTTGCTTGTTCAGCTCTTCGGACACGTCGTGGTTGGTGACGGAACCGAACAGGCGACCGTCCACACCAGCCTTTTGCGACAGCTTGACCGTCACGGCGGCGAGCTTCTCACCCAGAGCAACAGCTTCGGCGTGTTTGGCGGCGGCCACTTTTTCGAGCTCGGCACGGCGGGCTTCGAATTCGGCGATGGCCGATTGGGTCGCGCGGCGGGCGCGGCCCGAGGGGATCAGGAAGTTGCGGGCGTAGCCGTCCTTGACCTTGACCACATCGCCCAGGGCACCGAGGTTGACAACTTTGTCGAGCAGAATGATTTGCATGTCAGGCTCTCTTTCAGACGCGGTGCTGGTCGCTGTAAGGCAACATGGCCAGGAAGCGGGCACGCTTGATGGCGGTGTTGACCTGGCGCTGGTAGAAGGCACGCGTGCCGGTCAGGCGCGCGGGGATGATCTTGCCGTTTTCGGCGATGAAGTCACGCAGGACGTCCACGTCCTTGTAGTCGACTTCTTCGACGTTCGCCACGGTGAAGCGGCAGAAGCGCTTGCGCTTGAACAGCAGCGATTGGGTGTTGCGCTTGGGGCGCTTGTCTTTGTTGAAACGTTTGGGTGCAGCCATGATGGGCCTTCCTATGTCTTGCTGAAATCTTGGATATGGAACACAACGCCTTTGCCGTTGCGCGCATTCGTCAGAAACCCGTGAAACTCACAAACCGCATCAAGCCCCTGGCGGGACAGCGTTTCGGCCTGGGCCCCGAAGGCCACGGCCCTCAGTTGCAGCTTCACCTGTCTGGGAGTGTCCATTTCAACGACCTCGGACTCGTGTTCGAGCACGATGTTCAAGGCCGGAACGCCTGCCGGTGTGTAACGCAGGCTCTGCACCTGCACCACCACGGCGGACATTTGAAGCTGGTTCACCCGCTGACGACGTCACGCAGCGCGTTTACGCCGCGGCCTGTTCCTGCGGTTGTTGCTGGGACTTGCGGGCTTCTTCGCGCTCGACCGCCTTCATCATGGAAGATGGGCCGGTGTCGGCCTTCTTGCGCAGAACGGTCAGGTGGCGCAGCACGGCGTCGTTGAACTTGAAAGCGTGTTCCAGTTCGGCCATCACGGCCTGATCGGCCTCGATGTTGACGCACAGGTAGTGGGCCTTGGACAGCTTGTTGATCTGGTAGGCCAACTGACGGCGACCCCAGTCTTCAACACGGTGGATCTGGCCGCCACCGGCGGTGATCATGCCCTTGTAACGTTCCAGCATGGCCGGAACCTGTTCGCTTTGATCCGGATGGATCAGCAAAACGATTTCGTAGTGACGCATAGACTCTCCTTGTGGATGGACAACGCCCACACGATGCGTGGGCGCTTGAGGTGAGCTGCCCCCAGCGTCGATTCGGGGTGCAGCAAGGCAAGCCCGCGATTCTAGCAAAAAACCCGGCCAGTCGCAAAACTGGCCGGGTTCTGGAAAATCCGACCGGCGTCAGGTCGCCGGGCGGATGGCTTCAAGGCTCGATGCGGCGCATCAGGCCGAGCGCAGGTTGGGGTAGCGCACGTGCTCCACCAGTTCCTGCACCTTGCGACTGGGCTCCGGCGTCACCAGACTGAGCAGGATGATCACGGCAAAGCCCACGGGCACACCGAAAAGTCCTGCCGAAATGGGCTGAATGCCCCACCAGAGTTCCACCGGCGAGGTCACGCCAAACACCCCACGCAGCCAAGGCTGGGTGGTGACCATGTAGTAGAACGTGATGCCCAGGCCGGCGAGCATGCCTGCAGAGGCAGCGATGCCCGTGGCGCGCTTCCAGAAGATACCCAGCACGAGCGCAGGGAAGAACGCCGCCGCAGCGAACGAGAAGGCCGCCGAAACCAGGAACAGGATGTCCGCCGGCTTCTGCGCCGCCGTGTAAGCCGCCAGCAGCGCCACGATCAGCAGCAGGACTTTCGAAATGGTCACGCGGCGTGCAGTGGAAGCGTTGGGGTCGATCATCTTGTAATAGAGGTCGTGCGACAGCGCGTTGGCGATGGTCAGCAGCAAGCCGTCGGCGGTGGACAGCGCAGCAGCCAGACCACCGGCGGCCACCAGACCCGAGATCACGTAGGGCAGTCCTCCGATTTCCGGCGTCGCCAGCACCACGATGTCGCCACCAATGGTCATCTCGCCGAGCTGCAGGATGCCGTCCTTGTTGATGTCGGTGATCGCCATCAGTGTCGGATCGACCTTGTTCCACGAAGATACCCAGGCGGGCAACTGATCGAACGGTGTACCCACCACCATGTGGAACACCTCGTATTTCACCAGCACAGCCAGGGCCGGCGCGGTGAAGTAGAGCAGAAAGATGAAGAACAGCGACCAGGTCACCGACTGCCGGGCTTCCTTCACACTGGGCACCGTGTAGTAGCGCATCAGGATGTGGGGGAGTGCGGCCGTACCGATCATCAGGCAGAAGATCAGCGCCAGGAAGTTGCGACGCGAGGTGTCATAAGCTTCCACGGCCTTGGCATCCCCGTTCGGGTCGCCGGCAAACTGCTGAGCATGGGGAGGCATGCCATTGAGCGGTTTGGCCTTGCCGTCAGCCGAAGCCTTCGCCGCTGTCCAGGCTTTTTTCGCCGCAGCTTCGTCCTTGGGCAGCGCAGACACCGCCTTCTCCGCGGCGGAAATGTCCGCCGACGGCGCGTTCGCTGCGCGCAACTCGGCCAGCTTGGCTTCGGCAGCGGCCTTGTCGGCGGCCAGCGCAGCGCCCGGGTCATTGAGTTTGGCGGCCAGATCGTCCGAACGCTTCTTGTAGATGGCGCGCACTTCCAGCTCTTTGGGATCGTTGGTCAGCAGCTTTTCCTTGGCCGTGACCTTCTCCAGCTGGTAGCCGTAGATGGCCTGCGGCACTGGAATGCTGGTCTGTTTCACCGAGAGCCACACCACCGGAATCATGTAGGCCACGATCAGGATGATGTACTGCGCCACCTGCGTCCAGGTGACCGCGCGCATGCCGCCCAGGAAAGAGCAGACCAGAATGCCGCCCAGACCGAGGAACACGCCCAGTTCAAACGCCACACCGGTCAGGCGCGAGGTGATGATGCCCACGCCATAGATCTGTGCCACGACGTAGGTGAACGAGCACAGGATCGCGGCGAAGATGCCAATGAAGCGCGGCAGGTTGCCGCCGTACCGCTCGCCCAGAAAGTCGGGAATGGTGAACTGGCCAAACTTGCGCAGGTACGGCGCAAGAAACAGCGCCACCAGGCAATAGCCTCCTGTCCATCCCATGATGAAGGCAAGGCCGCCGTAGCCGGTCAGGTAGAGCGTGCCGGCCATGCCGATGAAGGACGCCGCCGACATCCAGTCCGCGCCCGTGGCCATGCCGTTGTAGACCGCGGGCACGCGGCGTCCGGCCACGTAGTACTCGGCCGCATCGGTGGTGCGACTCATGATGCCAATACCGGCATACAGGCCAATGGTGGCGAGAAGGAAGATGAAGCCGATCCACTCGCGTGGCAAACCCATCTGCTCCAGGACCGCCAGAACAACCACAAAACCCAGAAAACCGCCCGTGTACCACGTGTACACCTTGCTGAGTTGTTTGCGGAACGCCCGGTTGGAGTCCCCGGCGCTCATACCCGCCTTGGTTTCGAACATGCCTGCCATGGTGTTATTCCTCGGTCTCTTCGACACCGTGTTCGATGTCGAGTTTGTTCATGTACCAAGCGTAGTACCCGATGATCAGGCAGTACACCACCAGCGCGCCCTGGGCACCCATCCAGAAACTGAACGGCCAGCCAAAGAAGTTGAAGCTCAGTTCTCGCGCAAAGTAACTCAGGACGAATGTCACCACGAACCAGATTGCAAGCAATATGGCCGTGATGTTGAGGTTTTTCCGCCAGTAACGGCGGTGGTTATCAGTCAGTTCCATGGGATCGACCTCCATCAGCGAAACCCTCTCGGGCACATCACGAACACCGCCTGTCTCCTCAAGGCAGCCTGCAACCGGTCCGCGTTTTTCGATGATCGGCTGGCGCCGACCATCCCTTTTTCAGCCGCACGGCCGAAGCGCTCGATCAAGCCTGGACGTGGCCCAGACCCGTTTCGCGCTCCAGTTGTGCCGCCACTTTGGGCTCGAACCCGCGGAGGTGGCGAATGATCTTCGCGGCCTCATCGGGCTCTTGCCGGTCAACATGAACCCGGGCCAGCTGGTACCAGCCGTAGGGGCTCATGGGTTGCAGTTCGGTGTTTTTCCGCAGCGCGACCACCGCTTCGTCAAAGCGGCGTTGGCGGATGAGGCTGAGCGCCAGGCCATACCAGGCCCGGTCCAGCTTGGGGTCGATCTCGATGGTGCGGCGAAACGCTGCCTCGGACTGTTCGAGCAGCCCCATCTCTTCGCTCAGAAAACCCAGGTTGAACCAACCGGGCGCGGCGCCAGGTGCCACAGCAACCTGCCGCTGCAGCGTCTGCAGCGCCCCGGCCTTGTCGCCCAACTCTGCCAGCAGATGGGCTCGGGTGGCCAGCGCGTACACGTCGTCGGCGTCGGCCCGCAGCAGACCGTCGAGGCGATCCAGCGCGGCCTGACGCTGGCCAAACACCAGCAAGGAGCGAACCTGCCAGCGGGCAAACAGGTGATTGAGTGAGTGGGTTACTGACACAGTGCCACTCCGATCTTCAAACAGTGATTGACCTTGGCCAAAGTCACACCGACCCACACGAAGCCCAGAATGAGAAACGCCACCAGAGGCAGGTGGCGCTCGAGGACAAACCGGGGCGTCACCCAGCGTGCCACGCGCACAAAGGGTTTGCCGAGCAGTTGGAGGACCTGATAAAACAAATTCTGGTCCTTGCGCTGCCCGGCCAACAAGCCCAGCACCCACTGGCCGAACAGGGCCAGCAGGGCGATTTCTGCGATCAGCTTGACGGCGGTAATCAGTGTCAACATGTAAGGTTCTGGTAAAGGTGAAGCCATTCTGAATTCGGACCTTACCGAGTTCTTACAAAAGTGGTCTTCCGGGGCCTGATGCAGGTCAAACCCTCTGAGGGTTTACCCGCAAGCCTGACCAGGGGGCCGGTGTAGCATCCACGGCACCCTCCGTGCGACCGGTATCAGCTCCATGATCCACCCTGTCTCCCCTGCCCTGCCTTTGCCCGAACAGCTGCGGCAGCACCGCATCTTTGGGCTGCTGTCCGAAGGGTCCAGGCAGCGGCTGGCTGACACGCTGGTGGTGCAGTCGCTCGAAGCGGGCGAAGCGCTGGAAGCGGTCGACGCCGCGCATCCGACGCTCTACTGGCTGCTCTCAGGCGCCATGACGCTGCTGGACGCGCAGGCTCAGCCGGTGGTAACGCTCCAGCCTGGAGAGATCTTCGGTCTGCAGGCCGCAGGGGCCACCAACGTGCAGAGCGCGCGGGCCCGCACCCCGAGCGAGCTGGTGAGCCTGGACAGTGCGCTGGTGGAAGAGCTGCGCGGCGAAACGCCCGCCCTGGGCTACTTGCTGCGCCACCTCGACCACACCCACACCGCCGCTCGCGGCATCGCGGACGCCAGGAGCACGGACCCGGCCCTCAACCTCATGACCACGCCGGTGCGCGCCGTCATCCGGCGCGAGCCGATCACCCTGCCCCCCCAAATCAGCATCCGGGAAGCGGCGCGGGTCATGAGCGAACAACGCGTGTCCTCGGTGCTGATCGTGGAACAGGGCCTGCTGTTCGGACTGGTCACCGACCGCGACCTGCGCAACCGCGTGATCGCCGCCGGCATGGACACGGCGCGACCCCTGATCGACATCGCCACCCTGGCGCCCCTGACCATCGGCGTGCAGAACCCGGCGTTCGACGCGCTGCTGCTGATGGCGCGCCACAACATCCACCATGTGCCGGTGCTCGACGGCCAGCGCATCGTGGGCATGATCACGGCCACCGACCTGACCGAACAGCACAGCACATCGGCGGTGTACCTGGCCGGTGACATCTACAAACAGGGCACGGTCGAGGGCCTGCAGCAAGCCAGCACCAAGATCAAGCGGCTGCAGCAGAGCCTGGCCGCGGCCGAGGCCTCGGCCTACAGCACCGGCCACATCATCACCGCCATCACCGACGCCATCACCAGCCGCCTGCTGCAACTGGGCGAGGCCCGCTTCGGCCCGGCGCCGGTGGACTATGTGTGGGTGGCGGCGGGCTCGCAGGCCCGCAGCGAGCAGACCGCCCGGTCCGACCAGGACAACTGCATGGTGCTCGACGACCGCTACGACGAAGCGCTGCACGGCGCCTATTTCAAGTCCCTTTCGCAGTTCGTCTGCGACGGGCTGGACGCCTGCGGGTACGTGTACTGCCCGGGCGAGATGATGGCCATGACCGACACCTGGCGCCAGCCGCGCCGTCGCTGGGCCGAGTACTTCGCGCGCTGGACCGGCCAGCCGGACCCCAAGGCCCTCATGCTCACCTGCGTGTTCTTCGACCTGCGTGCGGTGCATGGCCAGAGCGCGCTGCTCGACGGCCTGCGCCGCGACGTGCTGGAACGCACCAAGGACAACACCATCTTTCTGGCGCACATGGTGGGCAACGCGCTCACCCACACGCCGCCGCTGGGCATGTTCAAGGGCATCTCCACCGCGCGCAGCGGCGAACACAAGGGCACGATCGACCTCAAACACAACGGCGTGGTGCCCATCGTGGACCTGGCCCGCGTGTACGCGTTGGCCGGGGGCGACGCGGCGGTCAACACGCACGACCGCCTGTTGAGCGCGGCCGCGGGCGGGGCCGTCAGCGAACAGAGCGCCCGCGACCTGCGCGACGCGCTGGAATTCATGGCCTTCATCCGCATCCAGCACCAGGCCCGGCAGATCGCCCAGGGCCTCCCGCCCAACAACCACCTCAACCCGGCCGAGATCTCCAACCTCGAACGGACCCAGCTCAAGGACGCGTTCACGGTGGTGCAGTCGCTGCAGAGCGTGCTGGGTCAGCGATATCACTTCTGACCCCCCGCGCCGCGCCTAAGGGCGCGTCACCCCCCAGGGGGCGATGCAAGCGGCCTGGCAAAGCCAGTTCCGCCGCATCCTGGGTTCGGGCACGCGCTCCGGAGAGGCGATGCCATTCAAAGAGGGGGAGCTTGGTTCCAGGGCACCGCGGAACCGGCTTTGCCGGGCCGCCAGTGCCGCCCCCTGGGGGGTGACGCGCCCTTAGGCGCGGCACGGGGGGGGGGTCAATACTTGAGTCGGGCGTAATACGTCTTCTGCGCCGCCTCGCGCGCCTGGCCCAGGGTGTGGATGCCTTTTTCCGCCAGCAGGGGAATCAGTCTCATGAACACCTCGGCCGTGACCATGGCATCGCCCAGGGCGGTGTGGCGCCCGATGACGGTGACGTTGAAACGCTCGGCGATCGCTTCCAGACGGTGTGAGTCCTGGTTGGGGTGGATCACCGCCGAGAGCAGCAGGGTGTCGAGCACGGGGTGGTCGAACACCAGCCCCGTGAGCTTTTCCTTGAGCTGCAGAAAACGCATGTCGAACGCCGCGTTGTGCGCCACCAGCACGGTGTCCTGCGCGAAAGCGTGAAACGCGGGCAGCACCTGATCGATGGTGGGCTGGCCGAGCACCATCCCGGGCTGGATGCCATGGATGGGAATCGACGCGGCGGGGATCGACCGCTTCGGGTCCACCAGCTGTTCAAAGCATTCCTGGCGCAGCAGCTTGCCGTTGACGATGCGCGTCGCGCCGATCTGGATGATCTCGTCGCCCTCCGACGGGTTGAGCCCCGTGGTCTCGGTGTCGAACACGGTGTAGACCAGATCGACGAGCTTGCAATCGTCCAGCGTGCGCGTCTGCTCGGTGGTCTTGAACAGATCGAAGTCGTAGTACTCCGGGCGGCTCTCGCCCTTCACGAACAGGGCCGCGTCCACCTGCTCCTGCGGGTTGGCCAGGGGCAGCAGGAAACGGAAGAAGGCCTGGTGGCGGACGCGCTCGCGCTCGAACCAGAACGCGCCACCGTGGCGCTCGACCACGTCGCGCACGGTCAGGCGCGTGGCTTCGGTCCCAACCTTCATCGGGTCCATCTCCCAGCTCATCACCGTCTCGGTGCTCATCACCTGGCCCGACCAGATCAGGTCCAGCTGGGCCTTGCCGGCGCTGCCGCTGGCCGCCCCCAGGCGCAGTTGCACGAAGCGCACATCGAACTCGTCGGCCAGACGCCCGGTCAGGTACACCAGCGCCTGCAGCAGCGAAAAGCTCTCCACCTTGAGCCACAGCGAGGCATCCACTTCCACGCTGGAAGCCGGCAGGCCGGTGATGATCTCGATGCGGCGCAGGGCCGCGTTCACCAGGTCGGCGCCCAGCATGTCCTCCAGCGGCCAGCGGGTCTTCAGGCTGTCGGCCGAGCCCGATTCCAGCGCGGCGATGCGCTGGCTCAGCGAGCGCGTTTCGTCGCGGATCACGCCCAGGAAGCGCTCGCGCATGGCGGCGTCGAGGTCGGGGTAGTCGAGCATGTCGATCGCCGCCTGCATGTTGGCCAGCGCCGAGCGGCTGCCCTCCGTCAGCGCATGCAGCACATGGTCCTTGGCCGATTCGGCCTCGTAGTCGCGCGTGATGTTGTCCAGCATCAGCACGAAGCCGGTGAGCTCGATGCGGTCGGCGGCGGACTCCATCATCTGGGTCTGAACCGAGCGCACCGGCGCCATCTGCACCCGCAGCAGTTGGCCCGCCACCGTGGTGGTGACGAACTGGGCCGAGGGCTGGCCCGCGCCGCGCAGCATGCGCTGCTGGATGTTTTCCAGCGCGTGGGCCACCAGCTTGCGGTCGAACACACTGTAGATGGAGCGGCCCAGGCCGATCAGTTCGGCCCCGCCGGCCACCCCGGGCGCCTGCGAGAGCGCGCGGAACTGCATGCGCGCGCGGTTGTTGTAGAGCAGGATGCGCCCGTCGAGGTTGCAGACCACCACGCTCTGCGTGAGCTCGGACATGAGCGCGGCCAGCCGCGAGCGCTCCTGCTCAATGCCCTGGGCCGCCTCGCTGACCCTTGCGTCCATCTGGCGGCGCAACTCCTCGCGCTGGACCACGAGCTGGTTGAACAGGTCGGCGAGCACCTTGGTCTCGACGTTGCCCTTGGGGTGCAGGTTGCGCACGACGTCGGTGCGCAGCAGCACCTGCGCCTCTTCGGCCAGTTGCACCGAGGGCGTGACCCAGTGGTCGAACCAGCGCATCAGCCCCCAGGCGATGGCGGCCATGCCAACGCCCCAGGTCAGGCAGATCAGCGTCAGGCGGCTTTCCAGCAGACCCCACACCGTGTCGCGGTCCTGCGGGTCCATGGTCGCGCCCACCAATCCGAAGGTCGCCAGCAGCCAGGCGATGGACACCACGGCCGCCACCCCCAGCAGCCACCACAACCGCCGGTCGGTCTTGCGATGACCGCTCACTGGACCTCCCTCCGTGTCGCACACGGCGGGGCCGAGCGCCTTCGGAACGGCCGGGCAGCGCTCATGCCGCAGCTCCAAGCATTGCCTTGACCTTCTGCACCAGTTCCTTGGTGGAAAACGGCTTGGTCATGTAGGCATTGGCGCCCAGCGCGAGGCCCTTGGCGATGTCGGTGTCGCGCCCCTTGGCGGTGAGCATGAGGATGGGCGTGTCGCGCACCAGCTCGTGGACCCGCACTTCGCAGCAGACGTCGAACCCGGTCTTGACCGGCATCATCACGTCCAGCAGCACCAGCGCCGGGCGCTCGCGCACGATGGCGTCGATGGCCTCCTGCCCGTCGCGCGCCACCACCACCTCGTAGCCTTCGCGCTTCATCAGGAACTCGAGCGAAATCAGGATGTTGGGCTCGTCGTCGGCGATCAGTATTTTCTGGCTCATGCTTGTGCTCCTGTGAGGTTGATGGCGGCCCCATGGGCCGCCATCGGGTCTGATCCGGTTTCGCGCGCGGGGTCGGTGCGCGGCAGGAAAAAGCCGAAGCGCGCGCCCTGCCCCGGGCTGGATTGCAGCCACATGCGGCCACCAAAGTGTTCCACGATCTGGCGGCTGATGGGCAGGCCCAGCCCGGTACCGCCCGGGCGGTAGTGCTCGTCGCCCGACACCTGGCGGAATTTCTCGAACACCATGGTCTGCTGGTCGAGCGCGATACCCGGGCCGTTGTCCTGCACCTCCACCTCCACACCACCTTCCACCACGCGCAGACCCATCACCACCCGGCCGCTGTCGCGCGGCGCGTACTTGGCCGCGTTGGACAACAGGTTGAGCACCACCTGGGTGATGCGGTCGTGATCGGCCCACAGCGGCGCCACCGATGCGGGCAAACGCAGTTCGAGGACCACGCCCCGCTCGCGGTAGGTCTCGCCCATGCTGCCCGCGGCCTGCTCCAGCAGCTCGCACATGTCCACCTCGGTGTTGTGCCACTCGGCGTGCCCGGCCTCGATCTTGGCCATGTCCAGCACCTGGTTCACCAGGCGGCTCAGGCGCTCGGCCTCGGCCACGATGATGCCCAGAAACTGCTGGCGCTGAGCCAAGTCCATTTGGTCATCGTCGCGCATCAGCTCCGACAGGGCCCTGATCGACGTCAAGGGCGTGCGCAGCTCGTGCGTCACCGACGACATGAAATCGTCCTTGAGCCGGTCCAGGCTCTTGAGTTTTTCGTTCGCTTCGCGCAGCTCGTTGGTGGCGCGTTCGAGCGAACGCGACTTGTCTTCCAGCGCGTGCGAGTAGGCGCGCAACTGCGAGGCCTCGTCGAGGATGCGCATCACGTCGTCCAGGTTGAGCGCCTCCTCCTCCACCACCGAGGCCACCATCACCCGCGCCGAAGCGCTGCCGATGGCGCCGGCCAACTGCGTTTCCACGAAATGCACCAGCCGCGCGTCGGCGGGAATCTGGTCGATGTGCCCCACCCCCACGCTTTGCGCGTATTCGTTGAAAAGGCGCCGCGCGGTCTCCACCCCCAGAAACCGACCGGCCAGTGGCAACAGCGCGGACACCTGGGCCTTGCCCTGCCAGAACACCGGGCGGGAACCCGAGGCGCGGTGAAACACGTCCACGAACAACAGGGCCTGGCTGGTCTCGCGCGCCGAGGGTGGGCGCCACAGCGAGACCCCCACATAGCCCACCAGATTGGCCAGCAGGCTCCAGAACAGCGAGTGCGTGATGTTGTCCAGCCCGGCCAGGCCCAGGAAGGCCTCGGGTTTGAGCCAGTTAAGGCCCCACAGCCCGTGCACCAGGAAGTCGCCCGGCAGCCAGCCCGACTTGGCCAGCGAAGGCAGCATCAGGGTGTAGGCCCAGAAACCGAACCCCAGCAGCAGGCCCGTGAGCGCTCCGCCCTGCGTACCGCCCTTCCAGTACATGCCGCCCAGCATCGCCGGCGCGAACTGCGCCACCGCCGCGAAGCTGATGAGGCCGATGCTCACCAGCGCGTAGGCTTCGCCCGCGAGGTGGAAATACAGGTAGCCCAACAGCAGAATGCCCAGAATCGCCAGCCGGCGAATGGTCAGCAGCAGCGTGGTGAGGTCACCGCTGGCGCGCGCGCCGAAGCGCCGCATGCGCAGCAGCAATGGCATCACGAGGTCGTTGCACACCATGGTAGAGACCGCAATCGCCTCCACGATCACCATGCCGGTGGCGGCGGACAGGCCCCCGACGAAGGCGAACAGGGCCAGCGCATGGTGGCCCTGCGACAGCGGCAGCGACAGCACGAAGGTCTCGGGGTCCATCTGCCCGGGGCCAAAATGCAGCAGCCCACCCACGGCGATCGGCAGCACAAACAGGTTGATGAGCAACAGGTAGAGCGGGAACGCCCAGACCGCGCGCCGCAGGTGCCGCTCGTCTACGTTTTCCACCACCATCATCTGGAACTGCCGCGGCAGAAAGATCACCGACAGCATGGCCAGCAGCGTGTGGCCCAGCCACTGCGCGTACGCAAAGGGCTGGCCCTGGCCGAATTGCAGCAGACGGCGCAATTCGGCCACCGCCAGGGCCTGGTCAAACAGCCGGGCCGGGTTGCCGAACAGGCCGAAGCTCACGAACAGGCCGATCGCCAGGAAGGCCATCAGCTTCACCACCGACTCGAACGCGATCGCGGCCACCATGCCCTCGTGGCGCTCGGTGCTGTCCAGGTGCCGGGCACCGAAGACGATGGTGAACCCGGCCAGCGCAACGGCCAGGTAGAGCGTGCTGTCGGTCCACCATTGCGCGCTCTGCACGGCGGGCTGGCCCAGGGGCGAGGTCAGCACCGCGTAGCCGCTGGCGATGGCCTTGAGCTGCAGCGCGATGTAGGGGACGATGCCCACCACGGTGATCAGCGTCACCAGCCCGGCCAGCAGCGGGCTCTTGCCGTAGCGGCTGGCAATGAAGTCGGCGATCGAGGTGATGCGCCAGGTCTTGGCGATGCGGATCATCTTGCGCACCACCATCCAGGCCAGGATCATGGCCAGCATGGGCCCGAGGTAGGTGGGCAGGAACCAGACCCCCGAGGTGGCGGCCCGCCCCACGCTGCCAAAGTAGGTCCAGGCGGTGCAATAGACCGCCAGCGACAGCGCGTACACCCAGGGGCTGGCGATGACCGAGCGCCCCTGAGCGGCCCGCAGGTCGGCCCAGTGCGCCACCGCGAACAGCAGCAACAGGTAGGCAAACGAGACACCAATGACCAGGGGAGCGGAGAGCATGACCGGTCCTGGCTGGGGTCAGCCGGCAGCGCTGGCGTCGGTGTCGCGTTCGACCACCCAGGCCAGGGCCGCGATCAGCAGCGCCCAGACCACGAACAGCGCCAGTGGAAACAGCGGCAGGCCAAACACCCGGGCATCGTGGTCCCAGAGGGCCAGCAGTGGAAAGTTGAACAGCGCCCAGCCGGCAAAAAACAGGGCCACCAGGCGCTGGGCGGCAAGACCTTGAAACATGCGTGTCTCCTCGTGCGGTGGGTGCGGTGCTTGGCCGCGGCTCCTCGCCGACGATTGTGCCCCACGCACTGACCGACCGCTTACGCTGAGGTGCACAAACACCGGCGCACGAACACAAGCGCAAAAAAGGCGGCAGGGTCTGCACCCTGCCGCCTGGTTCAACGCAACGCGGGCCGGCCGCGCTGCGTCATGGTTTCGCGCCCTCTGGCGCGGTCCGTCACGCCGCCGGTTTCGCCGACGAGGCCAGCAGTTGCCAGGTGTCCACCACCGAGTCGGGGTTCAGCGAAATGGAGCTGATGCCCTCGTCGCGCAGCCACTGGGCGAAGTCGGGGTGGTCACTGGGGCCTTGACCGCAGATGCCGACGTACTTGCCCTCGGCCTTGCAGGCGCCGATGGCCAGCTTCAGCAACGCCTTGACGGCCGGGTCGCGTTCGTCGAAGTCGTGTGCCAGCAGCTCCAGGCCGGAATCGCGGTCCAGGCCCAGGGTGAGCTGGGTCAGGTCGTTGGAACCGATGGAGAAGCCGTCGAAATACCGCAGGAAGTCGTGTGCCAGCACCGCGTTGCTCGGGATCTCGCACATCATGATGACCTTGAGGTCGTGCTCGCCGCGCTTCAAGCCCTTCTCGGCCAACAGCTCGGTCACGCGCTGCGCCTGGCCCAGCGTGCGCACGAAAGGCACCATCACCTGCACGTTGTTCAGGCCCATGTCTTCGCGCACGCGCTTGATGGCTTCGCATTCCATGGCGAAGGCTTCGCGGAAGTCGTCGCTGATGTAGCGTGCCGCGCCACGAAAGCCCAGCATGGGGTTTTCTTCATCGGGCTCGTAGCGGCTGCCACCGACCAGTTTGCGGTACTCGTTGGACTTGAAGTCCGACAGGCGCACGATCACCGGCTTGGGCCAGAAGGCCGCGGCGATGGTGGCCACGCCCTCGGCCACCTTGTCCACGTAGAAGGCGCGCGGCGAAGCGTGGCCGCGGGCCACCGACTCCACCGCCTTCTTCAGGTCGGCGTCGATCTGCGGGTAGTCCAGGATGGCCTTGGGGTGCACGCCGATGTTGTTGTTGATGATGAATTCCAACCGCGCCAGGCCCACGCCGCCGTTGGGGATCTGGCAGAAGTCGAAGGCCAGCTGGGGGTTGCCCACGTTCATCATGATCTTCACGTCCAGCGGGGGCATCTCGCCGCGCTGCACTTCGGTGACCTCGGTTTCGAGCAGGCCGTCGTAGATGTGGCCAGTGTCGCCCTCGGCGCAGCTCACGGTCACCAGGGTGCCGTCCTTGAGGGTCTCGGTGGCGTCGCCACAGCCCACCACGGCCGGGATGCCCAGCTCGCGCGCGATGATGGCCGCGTGGCAGGTGCGGCCACCGCGGTTGGTCACGATGGCACTGGCGCGTTTCATGACCGGCTCCCAGTTCGGATCGGTCATGTCGGTCACCAGCACGTCGCCGGGCTGAACCTTGTCCATCTCGCTGATGTTGTGCACCAGGCGCACCGGGCCGGTACCGACCTTCTGGCCAATGGCGCGGCCCGAGGCCAGCACGGTGCCCTTGCCTTTGAGCTTGTAGCGCACCTCGGTCTTGCCGGCGCTCTGGCTCTTCACGGTTTCGGGACGCGCCTGCAGGATGTAGAGCTGACCGTCGGTACCGTCCTTGCCCCACTCGATGTCCATCGGGCGGCCGTAGTGCTGCTCGATCACCAGCGCGTAGTGCGCGAGTTGTTCCACGTCGGCGTCGGTCAGGCTGTAGCGGTTGCGCTGCTCGACCGGCACGTCGATGGTCTTGACCAGCTTGCCGCTCTGGGCCTTTTCTTCGGCCGTGCTGAAGGTCATCTGGATCAGCTTGGAGCCCAGGTTGCGGCGGATCAGCGCGCGCTTGCCGGCCTTGAGCATGGGCTTGTGCACGTAGAACTCGTCGGGGTTCACGGCGCCCTGCACCACCGTCTCGCCCAGGCCGTAGCTGGAGGTGATGAAGACCACGTCTTCGAAGCCCGATTCAGTGTCGATGGTGAACATCACGCCGGCCGCGCCGGTGTCGGAGCGCACCATGCGCTGCACGCCGGCGGACAGGGCCACGTCGGCGTGGGCAAAGCCCTTGTGCACGCGGTAGCTGATGGCGCGGTCGTTGTACAGCGAAGCGAACACCTCCTTCATCTTGTGCAGCACCTCGTCGATGCCGTGCACGTTGAGGAAGGTTTCCTGCTGGCCGGCGAACGAGGCGTCGGGCAGGTCTTCGGCGGTGGCCGACGAGCGCACGGCAAAGGTGGCCTTGTCGTTGTCACCCACCAGGGTGACGAAGGCGTCGCGGATGGCTTTTTCCAGATCGGCGGGGAACGGCTGGTTCTCCACCATGGCCCGGATCTCGGCGCCGGCTTCGGCCAGGGCGCGCACGTCCTCGGTGTCGAGCGCGTTCAGGCGCGCGTTGATGCGGTCGGTCAGGCCGTCGTACTTCAGGAACTCGCGAAAGGCGTGTGCCGTGGTGGCAAAGCCGGTGGGCACCTTCACGCCGCTGGGCAGTTGCGAGATCATCTCGCCGAGGCTGGCATTCTTGCCGCCGACGGATTCGACGTCGCTCATCCGCAGATGCTCGAAAGGCACGACCAGATCGGTCGGGGAAAACAGGTTGGACATGGATAGACTCCGCTCAAGTTAAAAAACCGGGGGCTCCATGCGCCGCGCTCCTGACCTGTGGTTCTGTTATGGGTCCGTCGCCGGGCAATGGGCTGAAATCGGACGGGCGGGCGGCATTGATAATGGCGCCACGGCCCGAACCCGACATTGTAGGGCGCCACCCTGACAGGCGTCGCGCCCAAGCTGACGGGTCTGAAACGCACTGCAACCCGGTCTGAACCGTCCCGCCACCCCATCCGCACGACCCCACCATGCCCACCAGAACGGTCTTTTTTGTCTCCGACGGCACCGGCATCACCGCCGAAACCTTTGGCAACGCCATCCTGGCCCAGTTCGAGACCCAGGTGCGCCGCGTGCGCCTGCCCTTCCAGGACAGCGTCGACAAGGCCCACCAGGCGGTGCGCCAGATCAACCACACGGCCGAGGTCGAAGGCCGGCGCCCGCTGGTGTTCACCACCGTGGTGAACATGGACGTGCTGCGCGTCGTCAAGGAACACTGCAACGGCATGATCCTGGACATGTTCGGCACCTTCGTCGAACCCCTGGAAGCCGAACTGGGCATCAAGTCGAACCACCGCGTGGGCCGTTTCTCGGATGTATCCAAAAGCAAGGAATACCACGACCGCATCGAGGCCATCAATTTCTCGCTCCTGCACGACGATGGCCAGAGCCACCGCGATCTGGCCGGCTCGGACGTGATCCTGGTCGGCGTGAGCCGCAGCGGCAAGACCCCGACCTCGCTCTACCTGGCCATGCAGCACGGTCTGAAGGCCTCCAACTACCCGCTGATTCCGGAAGACTTCGAGCGCCGCAAGCTGCCGCCGGCCCTGGTGCCGCACCGCAAGAAGATCTTTGGCCTGACGATCGCCCCCGAGCGCCTGTCCGAGATCCGCAACGAGCGCCGGCCCAACTCGCGCTACGCGAGCCTGGAGAACTGCCGCATGGAGGTCAGCGAGGCCGAAGGCATGATGCGCCGCGAGGGCATCCGCTGGCTCTCGACGACCACCAAGTCGATCGAGGAGATCGCCACCACCATCCTGCAGGAAATCCGCCCGGAGCGGCTGGAGTACTGAGCCCCGGGCCGGGGTGCGCTCAACCCGGTTGATCGGGCTTGGTTGCTTTGCGCCCCGGGCCCAGTCCGTGCGCCTGGCGTCCCAGCGCGAAGGACGCAAACAGTTTGATCCAAAGGGTGGAGCCGGCGATGGCCACCCAGGTGTCGTAGTCGAGCCGACCCAGCAGCACCGCCACGATCACGCCCACCGTCGCCACCCCCGCGATCCCGTTGATGGCCATCTCGTAGGGCGCGTACTTCTCGGCGTTGGCGGGTGGAAGCCCCTTCTTCAAAGCCACTTCCGAGAAGTCCCGTTTCATCAGGATGCGCCAGGTTCGACGCAACCAGAAGAAGGCCACGGGAAACAAGGCCAGGAAAAAAACGATGCGTACGGGGAAAACGCTCAAACCAAAGTCCATTCCAGCATCCTGGTGCACACAGGCCCGGCGGGCCAGTCCTTTGCGAAATCAACCGTTGCGCTCAGTGCCCGGTTGCAGCGCCGGCACCCTTGGGCACACGGATCGACTCCACGAGCTCCTGGATGTGTTTCGGCGCCGGAGCGGTCAGCTTGTTGACCAGGAAGGCCACGGTGAAGTTGACGATGGCACCCACGGTACCCACGGCCTCGGGCGTGATGCCGAACCAGCCGTTGACGCCGCCCACCATGTCGACAAAGTCCGTGCCCTTGACGAAGAACAGGCCTTTGTGGGCGAACACGTAGAACAGCGTGACCAGCAGACCAGACAACATGCCGGCGATGGCGCCCTTGTCGCTCATGGTGCGGCTGAAGATGCCCATCATGATGGCCGGGAAGATCGACGAAGCCGCGATACCGAAGGCCAATGCGACAGTACCTGCCGCGAAGCCCGGGGGGTTCAGGCCCAGCCAGCCGGCCAGCACGATGGCGACCGCCATGGCGATCTTGCCCGCGAGCAACTCGCCCTTTTCAGAGATGTTCGGGTTGAACACGTTCTTGATCAGGTCGTGCGACACGGCCGACGAAATGGCCATCAACAGGCCCGCTGCGGTGGACAGCGCAGCCGCGATACCGCCGGCGGCCACCAGTGCGATCACCCAGTTGGGCAGCAGCGCGATTTCCGGGTTGGCCAGCACGATGATGTCGGCGT
The DNA here is from genome assembly GCF_020510445.1 of Hydrogenophaga taeniospiralis. Taxonomy (NCBI): domain Bacteria; kingdom Pseudomonadati; phylum Pseudomonadota; class Betaproteobacteria; order Burkholderiales; family Comamonadaceae; genus Hydrogenophaga; species Hydrogenophaga taeniospiralis. Next base: position 3,038,397 of record NZ_JAHBAG010000001.1, on the reverse strand, counting down.
TCACGGACAGCTCGTTGCCTTTCCAGCCAGCGGTTTCGGCCTTGGCCTTGGCAATTTCGTTCTTGGTCGCGTCGTTGTAGTACTGGATGCGGCCGTCGGCGTTCTTGTCTTCCCACTTCAGCAGGCCGGTCTTTTCCCAGCGCTTCATCCAGTCCGGACGGTCTTCGTTCTTGATGCTGGATTCGGTGGCATGCAGGTCGCCATTGCTCATCACCGCCGTGTTGACCGTGCTGTGCAGGTTCAGCTTGGCCATGGCACCCACGGCGGGCGCGGTGGTGTATAGCAGAGCGATGAAGACCAGGGCCCAACCGGCGGAGGCACGGGCATCGGCCACCTTCGGCACGGTGAAGAAACGCACGATGACGTGGGGCAGGCCGGCGGTACCGATCATCAGCGACACGGTGTAGAAGAACATGTTGAGCATGCTTCCGGCGCTGCTGGTGGTGTACTGGTTGAAGCCGAGATCGGTGACAACCTGGTCCAGCTTGGCCAACAGAGCCGTGTCCGTTCCAGCCACGTTGGCGCCCAGACCCAGCTGCGGCAGGAAGCTGCCCGTCAGGTTCAGTGAAATGAAGACGGCCGGAATGATGTACGCGAAGATCAGCACGATGTACTGCGCCACCTGGGTGTAGGTGATGCCTTTCATGCCCCCAAACACCGCGTAGAAAAACACGATGGCCTGGCCGATGTAGATGCCATGGTCGCTCGACACGTTCAGGAAACGCGAGAACGCCACGCCCACACCGGTCATCTGACCAATGATGTAGGTGGTGGATGCGCTCAGCAGGCAGATCACGGCCACGGTGCTGGCGGTCTTCGAGTAGAAGCGGTCGCCAATGAACTGCGGCACGGTGAACTTGCCGAACTTGCGCAGGTACGGCGCCAACAGCATGGCCAGCAACACGTAGCCACCGGTCCAGCCCATCAGGAACACGGCGCCGCCGTAGCCCATTTGGGAGATCAGGCCGGCCATGGAGATGAAGGACGCGGCCGACATCCAGTCGGCGGCGGTGGCCATGCCGTTGGTGATGGGGTGCACCCCGCCGCCGGCAACGTAGAACTCGGACACGCTGCCAGCACGCGCCCAGAAGGCAATGCCGAGGTACAGCACGAAACTGGTTCCGACGATCAGATAGGTGGTGGTTTGCAAGTCCATGCTTCAGGCCCCCTGTTCAGTCTTCTTGAACACCGAACTTGCGGTCCAGGTCGCCCATCTTCTTGGCGTAATAGAAGATCAGCGCGATGAACACATAGATGGAGCCCTGTTGGGCGAACCAGAACCCGACGGGATAACCAGCGAACTTGAAGCCATTGAGGACATCGGCGAACAGGATGCCTGCGCCATAGGAAGCCAGGAACCAGATGAGCAAGACCCTGGCCAGCAATCCCAATGTCGCTGACCAATAGGCCTTTGCATTGCTTTCGGCTGCAGTCGTCATGAGATCCGTCTCCTTGCAATGGGGATTTGCCTTCTTTGGCGGATGGATCCGCACCGGGCCGTATGTCTTCGTGCAAAGGAAGACACAGCAGACGCACTCTCTGGGTTTCTCCTTACAGACAAATTGCATGACATTGCCCGTGCTCCGGAATCAAGGGTAAATCCCTACACGCTTTCGACGGTGGGATTTGGGGTGCGCAGAACACGCTCCCCGACACGTTTGACGCACGAGTTCTTCAGAGGAAAAACCGTAAAAAAAGGCCCACAGAACCGGAGCGACACATCACCAAATTTGTCAGTCCCCGTTCAGTTTGCGGTCAGTGCGCGGTAAGAACCTGGCCATACGCTGCGGCCTGCTTTAACCACAACAGGAGACATCATTCATGCAAGATGATCTGGTCCAGCGGATTGCCAGCAATCCCAAATATCAAGAACTCAAAGCCAAGCGATCCCGCTTCGGCTGGTGGCTCACCCTGGCGATGATGGTCGTGTACTACGGCTTCATCCTGCTGGTGGCCTTCAACAAGGAGCTGCTGTCCCAGAGGATGGGCGACGGTGTCATGACCCTTGGCATTCCCGTCGGCTTCGGCGTGATCGTCTTCACCATCGTCATCACCGCCTTCTACGTCAAACGCGCCAACACCGAATTTGACGATCTCTCCAACGAAGTGACCAAGGCCGCCTACAAATGAAGCCCGATCAAAACTCCTTGCGCCGCCTGCTCACCCTGCTCGCACTCTTCGGCGTCTCGGCCGTCGCCTGGGCCGCGGGTGCCGACCTCGGTCAGGCAGAGAAACAAGCCACGAACTGGACCGCCATCGGCATGTTCGCCCTGTTCGTGGTGGGCACGCTGTTCATCACCAAATGGGCCGCCGCCAAGACCAAGTCGGCCTCGGACTTCTACACCGCCGGTGGCGGCATCACCGGCTTCCAGAACGGCCTGGCGATCGCGGGTGACTACATGTCGGCCGCTTCGTTCCTGGGCATTTCCGCCGCCGTGATGGCCAGCGGTTTTGACGGCCTGATCTACTCCATCGGTTTCCTGGTGGGCTGGCCCGTGATCACCTTCCTGATGGCCGAGCGCCTGCGCAATCTGGGCAAGTTCACCTTCGCCGACGTGGCCGCCTTCCGCTTCAACCAGACCCCGATCCGCATCTTCGCGGCCTCGGGCACGCTGGTGGTGGTGGCGTTCTACCTGATCGCGCAGATGGTCGGTGCCGGCCAGTTGATCAAGCTGCTGTTCGGCCTGGAGTACTACATCGCCGTGATCATCGTGGGCGCGCTGATGATGGTCTACGTGCTGTTCGGCGGCATGACGGCCACGACCTGGGTGCAAATCATCAAGGCCTGCCTGTTGCTGGGCGGCGCGACCTTCATGGCGCTGTCGGTGCTGTGGCACTTCGGCTTCAGCCCCGAGGCCATGTTCGCCGGCGCGGTGCAGATCAAGACCGACCTCGCCCTCAAGGACGGCAAGATCGCCGAGGCCGCCACCGCTGCGGGGCAGTCCATCATGGGCCCGGGCAACTTCGTGAAGGACCCGATCTCCGCCATCAGCTTCGGCATGGCGCTGATGTTCGGCACCGCCGGCCTGCCGCACATCCTGATGCGCTTCTTCACCGTGCCCAGCGCCAAGGAAGCGCGCAAGTCGGTGATGTGGGCCACCGGCTGGATCGGCTACTTCTACCTGCTGACCTTCATCATCGGTTTCGGCGCCATCACCTTCGTGCTGATCAACCCGCAGTTCCTCGACGCCAAGGGCGGCCTGCTGGGCGGCAACAACATGGCGGCGGTTCACCTGGCCAACGCCGTGGGTGGCAACGTGTTCCTGGGCTTCATCTCCGCCGTGGCCTTCGCCACCATCCTCGCGGTGGTGGCTGGCCTCACGCTGTCGGGCGCCTCGGCCGTGTCGCACGACCTCTACGCCACCGTGATCAAGAAGGGCCAGGCCGACAGCGCCTCGGAGCTGCGCGTGTCCAAGGCGACAACGATCGCGCTGGGCATCATCGCGGTGGTGCTGGGCATCGCCTTCGAGAAGCAGAACATCGCCTTCATGGTGTCGCTGGCGTTCGCCATCGCGGCCTCGGCCAACTTCCCCGTGCTGTTCATGAGCGTGCTGTGGAAAGACTGCACCACCAAGGGCGCGGTGATCGGTGGTTTCCTGGGCCTGATCTCGTCGGTGGCGCTCACCGTGGTCTCGCCCTCGGTGTGGGAAGTGACCCTGGGCAACCCCAAGGGCTCGGCGCTGTTCCCCTACACCTCGCCGGCCCTGTTCTCCATGACGATCGGCTTCGTGGGCATCTGGCTGTTCTCGATCCTGGACAACAGCCAGCGCGCCAAGGTGGACCGTGGCGGCTTCCTGGCACAGCAGGTGCGTTCGGAAACCGGCATCGGCGCATCGGGCGCGTCGGGCCACTGACCTCCCCCTTCTGACGCGAAGGGCCAAGGGCCGAAGGTGTTGTGCCTTCGGCCCTTGCCATTTTCCAGCGTGCACCAAAGCCCTGCGGGCGAGACAAACGCTTACAACTTGCGCTTGGCGTCGCCCCAACGACAGGAACAGAATTTGTGACGAATTGCACGTTTTGAAGCCTTGACCCCGGGGAGGACATCATGGCCCGCAAAGCAGTCGTCACCACCCCCGAAGAACCTCCAGGCCGACCACGGCGCACCGGACCCGACGCGGTCAACGCCGCCCCTGCGGCCCCCCTCAGCTTCATCGTGCGCGGCCAGGCGCTGCAGACCCACGGCGCCACGCGGGGCGACCCGGGCCCGGCCATCCCCAGCGGCTTTGGAGGCAGCGGCCAGGTCATTCAGAAGGTGCAGCCGGGCGCGCGCCGCAGCAGCGGGGCCGACACCGTGCGCATGACGGCCCGCCCGGGCCTGGACGCGGTGGTGCTGCACATCGGCAACGGCCCCTCGCTGATGCTGCACCCCGAGACCGCACGCGACCTGATGCTGGCGCAGTCGGGCCTGACCCGCAGCGCCGTGCGCGGCGCCTCGCGCTCGCGCGCGGGCGAGACGACCGACGACGCGCCGACCGAGGTGGAGGTCCCGGTCCAGCTGGGCTGGCAGAGCGCGCAGACGGCCGGCGCCACGCGCGGGCGGCTGGGTGAGGTGCTGCTCTCGGGCATCGAGGTGGTGACCGACCTGTTCACCGGGCCCGTGAGCGAGCTCGCGGCGGCCCGGATCGGGGCCCGGCTGGACCAACAGGTGGACCCCGGCGTGTACAGACTGAGTGCCGACGCCCTGGGCGCGCCGCTCAAGGGCAACGGCCACAAGCTCGACCGCGTGCCCGCCGCCGCGCCCGGCGAGCCCATGCTGGTGCTGCTGCACGGCACGTTTTCCGAAACCCACGGCACCTTCGGCAAGCTGTGGCAACAACACCCGCAAAAGGTGCGCGAGCTGTTCGCGCACTACGGCCAGCGGGTGTACGGGCTGGACCACCCCACGCTCACCGCCAGCCCGATCGACAACGCGCTGATGCTCGCGCGCACCCTGCCCGACGGCGCGCGCGTGCACCTGCTCACCCACTCGCGTGGCGGCCTGGTGGCCGAGGTGCTGGCGCGGGCCTGTGCCCAGCCCAGCCTGCCCGAAGCCTCGCTCGCGCCGTTCAAGGGCGGCGCGCACCAGGCGCAGCTGACCGCCTTGCGCCAGCTGGCCACCGAGCTCCAGGGGCGCGACATCCGCATCGAGCGGGTGGTGCGCGTGGCCTGCCCGGCGCGCGGCACGCTGCTGGCCTCGCGGCGGCTGGACGCCTATGTGTCGGTGCTGAAGTGGACGCTGGAACTCGCCGGCATCCCGGTGGCGCCCGCCCTGCTCGACTTCGTGGCCGAAGTGGCCAGCCACCGCACCGACCCCGGGCTGCTGCCCGGGCTGGAGGCCATGACGCCACAGAGCCCGCTGCTGCAGTGGCTGCACGGCGGTGACGGCCCGTTGCCCGGCCAGCTGCGCGTGGTGGCCGGCGACATCGAGGGCGATTCCGTCACCACCTGGGTCAAGACCCTGCTGGCCGACGCCTTCTACTGGACCGACAACGACCTCGTGGTACAGACCCGCTCCATGTACGGCGGCGGCCCGCGCGCGCCGGCCGGCGGCCACGCCGCGGCCAGCTTCCTGCTGGACCAGGGCGGCGAGGTCACGCACTTTGGCTACTTCAGCAACCCGCGCACCGCCGAGGCCGTGTGCAACGGCCTGACCCAGGACACACCCGCGGGCTTTCGCCCCATCGGCCCGATGTCGTGGGCCGGCAGTTCCAGCGACGGCCTGCGCGGCGTACCACGCACGGCCCCGTCCGAGCCCGCGGCCGCGCGCCCGGCGGTGATCCTGTTGCCCGGCATCCTGGGCAGCCACCTCAGCGTGGACGGCAAGCGGGTCTGGCTGAGCCTGCGCATCCTGGGCGGCCTGGGCCGGCTGGCCTACCGCGAAGACGCGCGCAACGTGCTGCCCGACGGCGCCATGGGCCGCAGCTACGACGATCTGGCCGAATTCCTCTCGCAGAGCCACGAGGTGATCGAGTTTTCCTTCGACTGGCGCCGCCCGATCGAACACGAGGCCCGCCGCCTGGCCGATGCCATGGACCAGGCCCTGAGCGCGCGCAGCGCCACCGGCCAGCCGGTGCACCTGCTCGCGCACTCCATGGGCGGGCTGGTGGCCCGCACCGTGCAGCTGGAGCGGCCCGAGGTGTGGCAGCGCTGGCTGGAGCGGCCCGGATCGCGCCTGCTGATGCTGGGCACGCCCAACGGCGGCTCGTTCGCTCCCATGCAGGTCCTCTCGGGCGACGACAGCTTCGGCAACGCGCTGGCCGCGTTCGGCCTGCCGTTCCAGGACCACCAGGCGCGCCAGATCATGGCCGCGATGCCCGGCTTCATCCAGTTGCAGGCCGGCCTGCTCGACGCCGCGCTCGGGCTGGGGCACAGCGAGCGCTGGAAGGCCCTGGCCGAGCAGGACATGGCCCTGCTGCGGGACGCCAGCTGGTGGCACGACGGCGAGAGCCAGCGCAACATCTACCGCTGGGGCGTGCCGCCGCAACCGGTGCTCGACCAGGCCATCGCCCTGCGCCAGCGCCTGGACCAGCAGCGCGCCAGCGGGCTGGAGCGTTTTCGCGACCGGGTGCTGGTGGTGGTCGGCCGTGCGCGCTTCACGCCCGCCGGCTTTGAGCTCAGCGCCAGCGAAGGCCTGATGTACCTGGACGCCCCGGACGATGGCGACGGCCGCGTCACGCTCGACAGCGCGCTGCTGCCCGGCGTGAAAGCCTGGCGGGTGGACTGCGAACACGGCGGCCTGGCCGACGCCGAAGGCGCGTTCGAGGCCTACCGGGAACTGCTCCAGCACGGCGACACCCAGCGCCTGCCGCCGGTCTCCACCGCCCGCAGCGGCGGCGCGGTGGCGGCGGCCCTGGTGCGCAGCCGGCCGTCGCGCCAGCGCAGCGGCCCGCTGCAGCCCCCCACCGACCCCAGCGACGTGTTCCGCCTGGACGATGAGGCGCCGCGCCCGGTGCGCACCCAGCGCGCCGCGTTGCGCGTCAGCGTGCACAACGGCAACCTCAAATTCATCAGCGCCACGGTGATGGTCGGGCACTACGGTGCGTCCACCCTGACCGGCACCGAGGGCGTGGTCGACCAGTTCATCGGCGGCGCCATGTCGGCCTCGCTGGCGGTGGGCCTGTACCCCGAGGCGCCGGGCTCGCACCAGTTCTTCACCAACCACCGGCAGGACCCCGACAGCCCGCTGGCGCTGCCGCGCCCGCCCCACGTGGTGGTGGCCGGGCTGGGCGAAGAAGGCAAGCTGCGCGGCGCCGACATGATCCACACGGTGCGCCAGGCCACCCTGGCCTGGGCCCAGCGCGTGGCCGAAACGCCCGGCAGCGCCGCCGCGCAGTTCGAGCTGTGCGCCACGCTGATCGGCAGCGGTGGCGTGGGCGTGACGGCGGCGGCCGCGGCCCAGGCGGTGGCGCAGGGCGTGCGCGAGGCGAACGAAAAACTCGCCATCCATGGTTGGCCGCAGGTCGGCCACCTGCGCCTGATCGAGCTGTACCTGGACCGCGCCACCGAAGCCTGGCACGCCCTGCACCTGCTGGCCCTGTCGGCGCCCGAGCATTACGCGCTCACGCCCACCGTGCTCTCGGGCCTCGGCGCACTGCGCCGCCCGCTGGAGAGCGGCTACCGCGGCACCGGCCACGATTTCATCAGCGCCATCTCGGAGAAGAACGAAGCGGGCGAACCCATCATCACCTACACCCTGGACACCCAGCGTGCCCGCTCCGAAGCGCGCGTGCAGGCCACGCAGGCGCGGCTGGTGAGCGAACTGGTGCGGCGGGCCTCGAACGAGGCCAACCGCGATCCGCAGATCGGCCGCACGCTGTTCCAACTGCTGGTGCCGGTGGAAATGGAGGCCAGCCTGCGCGGCAGCAGCGAGCTGCTGCTCGAGCTCAACGACGGCACGGCCGGCATCCCCTGGGAGCTGCTGGACGCGCCGAACGACGGGCGCGGCGGCCCCACCCGGCCCTGGACCATCCGCAACAAGCTGCTGCGCAAGCTGCGCACCGTGCGCTTTCGCGGCCAGGTGAGCGACGCGCGCCTCGAAGACGCCGTGCTGGTGATCGGCGAGCCGCTGTGCGACCCCGCGTTCTACCCGCCGCTGCCCGCGGCCCGCGCCGAGGCACGGGCGGTGGTGGAGGCGCTGGGGGGCCCGGCGGGCCTGGACGCGGACCGCGTGCACGCGCTCATCGCCCCCGACAACCAACAGGGCGCCGACGCGGCCACCGTCACCAACGCCCTGCTGGCAAGGCCCTACCGCATCGTGCACATCGCCGGGCACGGCGAGCCCGAGCTGCTGCGCGAGGGGCTGGCCCCGGTGCTGCGCGGCGTGGTCCTGAGCGACGGCACCTTCCTGGGGCCGCGCGAGGTGGAGGCGATGCGCGTGGTGCCCGAGCTGGTGTTCCTCAACTGCTGCCACCTCGCGGCCGACCCACACCACCTGCTGCAGGGCTACGACCGCGCCGCCTTCGCCGCAGGAGTGGCCAAGCAGCTGATCCGCATCGGCGTGCGCTGCGTGGTCGCGGCGGGCTGGGCGGTGGAGGACGACGCCGCCAACCGCTTCGCCATCGCCTTCTACCAGGCGCTGCTGCGCGGCGAGCGCTTCATGGACGCGGTGCACACCGGGCGCGTGGCGGCTTTCGAAGCCAGCCCCCAGGGCAACACCTGGGCCGCCTACCAGTGCTACGGCGACCCGGAGTGGGTCTGGCGACCCGACCACCGCGACACCCACCGGACACGAGCGCCGGTGGGGCAGGCCTACGCCGCCATCGCGTCCCCAGTGGCGCTGGCCCTGGCGCTGGAGACGCTGGCCGTGGAAAGCAGCACCCAGGGCGCCGCGCCCGAGTCCCAGCGCGAAAAGATCCGCTACCTGGAAGCGCGTTTTGAAGTCGAATGGGGCGGCATGGGCGCGGTGGCCGAGGCCTTTGGCGTGGCCTGCGCGGCGGCGCACGACATCGAGCGCGCCATCCACTGGTACCGCCGCGCGCTCGCCGCCAACGACGCCAGCGCCTCCGTCAAGGCCGGCGAGCAGCTCGCCAACCTGAGCGCGCGCCTGGCCTGGGAGCGGGTGGAGCAGGCCCACCGCCAGCGGCGGTCGGCACGCACGCAACAGCGGCTGATGGCCCAGGGGCGGCGCGACATCCAGGCCGCGCTTGAGCAGCTCGACGCGCTGGTGGCCATCGGCCCCACCATCGAACGCGAAAGCCTGCTGGGCTCCGCGCACAAGCGGCTGCACCTGCTGGAGACGGCGGCCGGGCGCCCGGCCCCGGCCGCGCAGGCCATCGAACGGATGGCGCTGCACTATGGCCGCGCCGAGGCCCTGGCGCGCCGGACCGGCCACGCCGAATGGTTCTACCCCGCGCTCAACCGCATGGCGGCCGAGCTGATCGCCCACACCGACGCGGGCGGCTGGCCAGGTTTCACCCCGGCCGACACCGCCGCCCTGCGGCAAAGCCTGGAGCGCAAGCGGCGCGACGACCCCGACTTCTGGAGCGTGGTCGGGCTGCCCGAGCTGGCGATGTACGAAGCGCTGGCCGCGCGCAACCTGGCCACCCGCCTGCCGGACATCCTGTCGGTGTACGAAGACCTGCACAGCCGGGCCGGCACGGCCTGGATGTGGGCCTCCGTCGTCGATCAGGCGGGCTTTGTGCTGCGGCACTTCGCGGGCCGACAGGGCACCGAGGCACAGGCGGTGCGCCAGCTGCTGGACGTGTTGCAGGCCTACGCCCGGGCCTGAGAGCCGCCGATTCCCGGCTTCAACGACAAAGGGCTTCGGATACCCGAAGCCCTTTGCGCTGCCCCGGCCTGGCGGATCAGGCCGCCACGGCCTCGGCCACCACCGGCTGGCGGATCAGGTGGTCAAACGCGCTGAGCGCGGCCTTGGCGCCCTCGCCTGCGGCGATCACGATCTGCTTGTACGGCACCGTGGTGCAGTCACCGGCGGCGAACACGCCCGGCACATTGGTGTGGCCCTTGGCGTCCACCACGATCTCGCCGAAACGGCTGAGTTCGACCGTGCCTTTGAGGAATTCGGTGTTGGGCACCAGGCCGATCTGCACGAACACGCCTTCCAGCGGCACCAGGTGCTCTTGATTCGTCGCACGATCCTTGTATTTCAGGCCGTTGACCTTGCCATCGGCACCCATGATTTCGGTGGTCTGCGCGTTCACGTGGATGGTGACGTTGGGCAGGCTTTTCAGCTTGCTCACCAGCACAGCGTCGGCCTTGAGCTGGTCGGCGAACTCGACCAGGGTCACGTGCTGCACGATGCCGGCGAGGTCGATGGCCGCTTCCACACCCGAGTTGCCGCCGCCGATGACCGCCGTGCGCTTGCCCTTGAACAGCGGGCCGTCGCAATGCGGGCAGTAGGCCACGCCCTTGTTCTTGTACTCCTGTTCGCCGGGCACGTTGACGTTGCGCCAGCGCGCGCCGGTGGAGAGGATCACGCTGCGCGCCTGGAGCACGCCGCCGTTGGCCATCCGCACCTGCACCAGACCGCCCGGCTCTTCCGCGGGGATGATCTTGTCGGCGCGCTGCAGGTTCATGATGTCCACCTCGTAGTGGCGCACCTGGGCTTCGAGCGCGGCGGCGAACTTGGGGCCGTCGGTTTCCAGCACCGAGATGTAGTTCTCGATCGCCATGGTGTCGTTCACCTGGCCACCGAAACGCTCAGCCGCCACGCCCACGCGGATGCCCTTGCGGGCGGCGTACACGGCAGCGGCCGCGCCGGCGGGGCCGCCGCCAACGATCAACACGTCGAACGGGTCCTTGGCGTTGAGCCTGGCGGCGTCGCGGTCACCGGCGTTGGTGTCCAGCTTGGCCACGATTTCCTCCACCGACATGCGGCCGGAACCGAAGACCTTGCCGTTCAGGAACACCATGGGCACGGCCATGATCTCGCGCTCGGTCACCTCTTGCTGGAAAGCGCCGCCTTCGATCACCACGGTCTTGACCTTGGGGTTGAAGATCGCCATCAGCGACAGGGCCTGCACCACGTCCGGGCAGTTGTGGCAGGTCAGGGACATGTAGACCTCGAAGCTGAAGTCACCGTCCAGGGCCTTGATCGAGTCGATCACCTCGGCCTCCACCTTGGGCGGATGGCCACCCGTCCAGAGCAGGGCCAACACCAGCGAGGTGAACTCGTGGCCCAGCGGCAGGCCAGCGAAGCGCACGCCCTGAGTTTCACCGTCACGCGCCACCACGAACGACGGCTTGCGCGCATCGTTGCCCGAGGTGTCCAGCGTGACCTTGTCGGACAAAGAAACGATGTCGTCCAGCAGGCCGCGCATCTCGGTGCCGGTATCGCTGTCATCCAGTGAAGCAATCAGCCGGATCGGCTGGCGCAGCATGCCGAGGTAGGTCTGGAGCTGGGATTTTAGGGTAGCGTCAAGCATGGTGGACTCCTGAAGAAGCGGAAAAGCGGGACGTGCGGAACCAATGCCGCTGGTGCATGAGCCACCGCTCGTGACGGAAGCCCATGAGGCAGCGGTACTGCCAGAAACAATGGTGGAGCGAAGTGCCTTCGCCCAGAACGCGGCGGAACTGGCTTTGCCAGGCCGCTCGCGTTGTCCCCATGGGGGGAAGACGCGCCGCAAGGCGCGGCGCAGGGGGGCTTAGATTTTTCCGACGAGTTCCAAGGAAGGAGCGATCGTCTTGGCGCCTTCGTTCCACTTGGCCGGGCACACCTGGCCGGGGTTGGCGGCGGTGTACTGGGCGGCCTTGAGCTTGCGCAGGGTTTCCTTGACGTCGCGGGCGATTTCGTTGGAATGCACTTCCATCGTCTTGATCACGCCGTCGGGGTTGATCACGAAGGTGCCGCGCAGGGCCAGGCCTTCTTCGGGGATGTGCACGCCGAAGGCGTTGGTCAGGGCGTGGGTGGGGTCGCCCACCAGCGGGAACTTGGCCTTGCCCACGGCTGGGCTGGTTTCGTGCCAGACCTTGTGCGAGAAGTGGGTGTCGGTCGTGACGATGTAGACCTCGGCACCGGCCTTCTGGAATTCGGCGTAGTTGTCGGCGGCGTCTTCCACTTCGGTCGGGCAGTTGAAGGTGAAAGCGGCCGGCATGAAGATCAGCACGGACCACTTGCCCTTGAGGCTTTCGTCGGAGACTTCAATGAACTTGCCGTTGTGGAAGGCCTGGGCTTTGAAAGGCTGAACTTGCGTGTTGATCAGGGACATGGTTTTTCCTAGATTGAGGTTGAGGGAAACGGTGAAAAGGACGCAACGGCTGTTGCCATGGGTGAATTATAGCAATACGCTATCAACAAACATCATTGATAGTGTTTATTGGCTGCATAGCTTTTGCTGCTACGCAGCATTCGAAGGATTCCGTTCTGCGGCAGGAAGGTGATCGCCCCCGGCAACACCGCCGCACAGGCTGTTGGATGGCAGGCATGCCCAATCCACCACAGGCACAGGCACAGGCACAGGCACAGGCATTCATTTTCCACAAATTTCGGAATGTGTTTGCGAATCATTCGTGTTACCATATGTATGTCGTAACCACTGCGTCCCATGGGCTGCACGGTGGTTTCTGGTCTCCACTCCCCTTTCGCCACCATGCCCGCGCAGTCCATCGCCCCCGACACCACCTCGCCCACAACCGGGGTACGACAAGCCGTCCCCCTGCGCGCAGCGAAACAGCGCCGGTTGTCGGCGATGTCACGCGCACTGGCGGCCTGCTTCGGTGGCTATGGGCTGACACTGGCCTTCACGGCGGCGCTCGGCCTGGGGCTGCAACACGCCGCCGGCTGGACCCGCGCAGAAGCAACGATGACCGCGACCCTGCCCGCCTTCGTGATCTACCTGCTCGCAGCACTGCGCGCCTTCGCCACGCACAGCGCCCGTCGCGCCTGGGCCGAGTTGTGCTTCGGCACCGCTGTGCTGGCGGCGCTGGCCGAACACTGGCGTTGAGCGGCATGAGACAAGCCGCACAGCAGGCGCAGCCGGGCGCGCCGGGCTTTCGCCAACGCATGGGCGCTCTGCACACCTGGTGTGGGGTCCTTTTCGGCGGCTTCCTGTTCGTCATCTTCCTGACGGGCACGCTGTCGGTGTTCGACCGCGAGATCGACCGTTGGGCGCAGCCCCATACGCGCCTGCCCGCCCCGGCCGTGGGCGAAGTGCCGTCGCTCGACCAGGCCTTGCCTCACTTGAGCCGGCTGGCGCCGGAGCAGGCAACGCTGTGGTTGATCTACCCGCCCGGCGACCGTGTGCCCACGCTGCGGCTGGGCTGGTCGGGCGAGCACATCGAGCGGGGTTATCGCGACCTCAACCCGTTCAGTGCCACGCTTTTGCCAGAGCAAGGCGCGCCCCTGGGCACGCAACTCTTCTACCCGTTTCACCACAGCCTGCACCTGACATGGCTGGACCTGGGCGAATGGCTGGTCGGGCTGGCGGCGATGGCCATGCTGGTGGGCATCGTCTCGGGCGTGGCAACGCACCGGCGCATCTTCAAGGACTTCTTCACCTTCCGACCGCGCAAGACCCTGCAGCGCAGCGCACTGGACCTGCACAACGTGACGGCGGTGTTCGCATTGCCCTTTCTCTTCCTGATCCCGTTGTCGGGCCTGATCATCTTCGCGGCCGTCTACCTGCAACCCGCCATCGCCTGGGTCTATGGCCCCGAGCGCGGCGCCTACACCAAGGAGGCTTTGTCGCGCTACAGCCGGGCGCCCGCCAAGGCAGCGCTGTCGCACAGGGCCTCGCTCGACGAGATGGCCGTGCAGGCACGGGCGCACTGGGCCGCGTCCGGCCAGCCCGGCGAGGTCGGACTCGTCATCGTGCGCCAACCCCACGACGCCAAGGCCATGGTCGAGATGCGCCGCGCCAGCGGGGCGCGTGTCGGCCTGGAACATGGCACGCTGTACTTCGACGCGGCCAGCGGCGCGCTGCTGCATGCCGAGGCGCTGCCCACCGTGTCGCGCGTGCAGCGCTTCATCGTCGGCATGCATCTGATCCAGTTCCATCATGGGACACTGCGCTGGCTGTATTTCGCCCTGGGTCTGAGCGGCTGCGCGATGCTCGCCACGGGCAGCATCGTCTGGGTGCAAAAACGCGCACAGCGGCACGCCCGACCCGGCCAGTCCGGCGTGCGCTGGATGCAGGCGCTGACGCTCGCCGCCGTGTGCGGTCCGCTGCTGGCGAGTGTTGGTGTGATGCTGCTCAACTGCCTGCCACATGCGTGGTGGACCCTTGACGCCTCACCGCTGCAGGCCTCGATGCGCTGGTTTTTCGGCCTTTGGAGCGCCAGTCTGCTGCACGCGGTATTGATGCGCCATGGCACGCGGCACGTGGCCCAGCAGTGCATGGCCCTGGCCGTGACCGCGGTGACCACCATCGCGGCCAACCTGCTGCTCAACAGCGGCCGTGCATGGGAGCCTTGGCCAGGCAGCCACCCGGCCGCGCTGGGCGTGAACACGGGTCTGCTGCTGGTCGCGGTGGGCGCCGCGCTCATTGCCCTGCGGCAGCTCCGAAGCGCGCGGGCCCACCGCGACGCACACGGTTTTTCGAAAGCCGCCGCGTGAGCAGCCTGCTGTGGTCGTTTGCCGCCTGGTGTGCGCTCGCCCTGGCCATGGCGCGCCACCACGAACAGGCGTTTGGCCACGAGGGCACAGCCCAGGTGCGACGCCGCTGGTGCCACGGCGGGGCCCTCGGCCTGGCGGCAGCGCTGCTCTTCCCGGTATTCACCGAAGGCTGGGCCCTGGGCCTGTTGCACGGCGTCACCGCGCTGGGCGTGGCGGGCCTGCTGGTGCCCGCCCTCTTCGCCTGGGCGCCGCGCGCCTGCGCCTCGCTGGCGGCGGCGGCTGCCTTGCTCGGCACGCTGCTGGCCTGTCCCGCTCTCTTTCTTTCACTCCAACCCTTAGGAATATTTGAATGAACGTCAAGACCGTCCACAAGAAGAATGGCGTCAAGGCCCGGCGCTGCGCCGTGGCGCTCGCCGCGGCCTGGTGCTGCGTGCCGGGCTGGGCCCAGGTCACCACCAACACGGTGTCGGAAACACCACCGGCCAGCGCCACACCAAACCCCGGCACCGACGACGCTGGCGTCGGCCAGATGCCGGTCGTGGTGATCACGGCCACGCGCGGCAGCAAGGCCGTTGACAAGATTCCGGGCGCGGTGAGCGTGATCACGCGCAAGGAGCTGGATGAACAGCTCGGCGTGGCGGAAGACCTCAGCGCGGTGCTCGCCGCACAGATCCCGGGCTACGCCCCATCCACGCAGAAGCTCAGCAGCGCGGGCGAATCGATGCGCGGACGGGCGGCGCTCATCCTCTTTGACGGCATTCCGCAGAGCAACCCCTTGCGCGCGGGCTCGCGCGAAGGCTATTTCGCCGACCCTCTGCTGATCGAGCGCATCGAAGTGGTCAGCGGCCCCTCGGCGGTGCAGGGTCTGGGCGCCACCGGCGGCATCATCAACTACATCTCCCGCACCCCGCGCAAGGAAGGTACGACGCACACGATCGACGCCAAGTTCAGCACCCAGGGCCACTCTGACGACGCCACCCTCAAGACCAGCTACCTGCTCGAACACAAAAAAGATGCCTTCGATGCCCTGGTCTATGTCGGCGGCCTGCAAAGCGGGGTGGGCGTCGACGGCGACGGCCGGCGCCTGGGTCTGGAGACCACCCAGGGCGATCTGCAAGACAGCAGCGGTCACGACGCTTTTGTCAAGCTCGGCTGGCGCGTCACCCCGTCCCAACGCTTGCAGGCCTCGTACAACCACTTCAGCGTGGCCGGCGGCGGCGACTGGACACGTGTGGACGGCGATCGGGCAACGGGCCTGACCACCTCGGCGCAGAAAGGCGGCAGCGTGCTGGGCGAACCGCCGCGCAACGACGTGCGCACCTCGGCCCTCGAATGGACCCACGCCGACCTGGCCGGCGGCATGGCCAGCGTGCAGCTGTACAAGCAGGACTTCCGTTCTCTGTATGGCGCCGGCAACTTCGCGAATTTTCAGGACGCCAGCATCGCGCCCGTCGGGACACTGGTCGACCAGAGCGACATCGTCGCCGACAAGAAGGGCCTGCGCGCTTCCTGGGTCAGACCCGACCTGGGTCTGACGGGCCTGGAGTTCACCGGGGGCCTGGACTGGCTGGCCGACACCTCCAAACAGCGCCTTGCGCTGACCGACCGCGACTGGGTGCCGCCACTGCAGTTCCAGAGCCTGGCGCCCTTTGCCCAGCTCGAGTACGAGTTCGGCGACTTCACCCTGCGCGGCGGGCTGCGCCACGAGCACGCGGAACTCGAGGTCGACACCTACAACACGCTGGCGGCCTACGGCAGCCGCGAAGTGCGGGGCGGCAAGCGCTCGTTCGACCAGCAGGTCAAGAACCTCGGCCTGGTCTGGCGCTTCGCGCCCGGTTGGTCGAGCTTCGCCTCGTACAACGAGGGCTTCGGCCTGCCCGACGTCGGCCTGGTACTGCGCGCGGTCAACGTGGACGACCGCTCGGTGGAAGACCTGGCCGCGCTGGAGCCCATCCTCACCGAAAACAAGGAAGTCGGCCTGACCTGGCAGCACAAGCTGGGCAGCTTCACGACCTCGATCTACGAATCGAGTTCCGACCTGAGCGGTCAGGTTCGCATCAACGCCACCACCGGCATCGGCTCGGTGGTGCGCGTGCCGGTGCGCGTGCGCGGCTTCGAGTTCGGCGGGGAGCTGCGCCCGGCGCCCGACTGGACGGTCACGGCCAACTACGCGCGCATCCGCGGCATGACCGCCACTGCGGAGGGTCAACCACTGGACGTGGCGCTCAGCTCGCGCTACCAGGGCCCGGACAAGATCGTGCTGGCCACGCGCTGGGCCTTCGCACCGGGCATGTCCGCACGCCTGCAGGCCAGCCACTACGCCTCGCGTCACGTCAATGCCGGCCGCACCGTCGGCACCGCCAACCTCGAAGAGCACTTCAACGGCTATACCGTGGCCGATGCCCTGTTCAGCTGGAAAACCAGCGTGGGCGACTGGAGCATGGGCGTGCAAAACCTGTTCGACCGCCAGTACATCGGCTACTACGCGCAGGCCCGGCCGTCCGGTACCGACAGCGACTACTTCGCGGGCCGTGGCCGGACCTACACGGTGTCGTGGCGGCGCAGTTTCTGAAGCACCGCAGGGAGGCCTGTGATCGGCGGCGCGCAGCGCGTCGCCGATCCTGCATATAACAAAAACGCTGCACGCAGCAACCCCATCGCCGGCTGATTCAAAAAAACGCCCGAAAATAGTAAATGCGACAGATTCGCATTTATAATTTGTGCATCGCACCCAACCCTCTGGAAAGGACGATCATGGGCATCAGCATCTCCATCCTGGGCGGCAGTCTGCTGCTGATCCTGGGCGCGGCGTGGTGGGTTCTGCGCCAGAAGTGACACAGCCCGCCGCAGCCAACCGACACGCCTCCACCGCCATCCATCCGGCCACCCCTCACGCCTACACTATGAGTTTCGCCAGCGCAGCCTCTGCGCTCCCTTCTTCTGGGCCCTTGTCGGCCCCGAACCGCGCTCCCCGAATGAACCGTCGCCTGTTCATCGTGATGGCCGTGATCGGCTTTCATGTGCTGGGCCTGTGGGCCCTGCAGGCCGGCCTGCTCCGGCGCGCGGTGGAACTCGTGATCCCGGTGAACGTGCTGGCCGAGTTCATCGAAGCACCGCAACCGCAGGTGACACCGACCCCGCCACCGCCCGAGCCCCGACCCGAGCCGGTGCAGAAGCAGCGCCCCGTGCCCAAACCGGCCCCTCAACCCATGGCCATCGCCGAACCGAAGCCGGCGCCCGCGAGCGAGGCGCCATCCGGCACCACCCAGCCACCTCCCGCGGCCGAACCGCTTACGGCGTCGATGAACAACGTCGAAACGCCACCCGCACCGCCCGCGCCCCCCAAGATCGAACCGCCGTCGTCGAATGCGGCCTTCTTGGGCAACCCGAAGGCACCCTACCCGCAACTCTCCGAGCGCCTCGGAGAGGAAGGCACCGTCTGGATCCGAGCCTACATCGAACCCAACGGCACCGCGAGCAAGGCCGATGTGTCCCAATCCAGCGGCTACGCCCGGCTCGACCAGACCGCGCTTCAGACCGCGCTCAAGTGGCGGTACGTGCCGGGCAAGCGCGCGGGTGTGCCTGAAGCCATGTGGGTCACCATCCCGATCCACTTCGTCATTGAATAACCGTCCCGCTCTCACCGACTTTCACTGGACCTTCCCGCTCATGGACACCTCTCTCACCTCCTCCGGCCTCGCCCACGTCTGGACCCAGGGCGACGCCGTCACCCGGACCGTGGCCCTGATTCTGCTGACCATGTCGCTGGCCACCTGGATCATCGTTCTGTGGAAAGCGCTGGACCAGCGCGCCCAGCGCGCCCAGGCCAAAGGCGTGGAAGGCTTCTGGCACAGCGCGGACTTCGCCGAGGGCCTGGACAAGCTCGGCACCACCGAGGGCAACCCGTTTCGCGCCGTGGCGCTCGAAGGCCGTGAGGCGGCCCGTCACATCCTGCACAAGGACGGTCGCCCCGGGACGCAATTGCACGACAGCCTGGACGTGAGCGACTGGGTCGAACGCTGCCTGCGCAAGAGCGTGGACGACCACCAGGCGCGCGCGCAGAGCGGCCTGTCGGTGCTGGCCTCGGTGGCCTCCACCGCGCCCTTTGTCGGCCTGTTCGGCACCGTCTGGGGCATCTACCACGCGCTGCTGGGCATCGGCGCGGCCGGCCAGGTCAGCATCGACCAGGTGGCCGGCCCGATCGGCGAGGCGCTGATCATGACCGCTCTGGGCCTGCTGGTCGCCATTCCCGCCGTGCTGGGCTACAACGCGCTGGTGCGCGGCAACAAGGGCATTGCCCACCAGCTCAACCGCTTCGCGCACGACCTGCACGCCTACTTCGTCACCGGCGCCCGCGTCAGCCTCGGTGGCGACGCCAAGGTGCTGCCGATGAAAAAGGCCTGAGCCCGAAAGATCACCATGGCCATCGGAACCCAGAACGACAGCGACGAGATGCTCAGCGAGATCAACATGATCCCGTTCATCGACGTCATGCTGGTCCTGCTCATCATCTTCATCATCACCGTACCGGTGATCAAACACGCGGTGAACGTGGACCTGCCGCGCGCCAGCAACGAGAAGGTGCTCGACAAGCCCGACAACATCCGCCTGTCGGTGGACGCCGACGGCCTCTACTACTGGAACGATGCGCGCGTGGAAGACGCCGATTTCGAACAGCGCCTGAGCGCTGCCGCAGCCCAGCAGCCACAACCCGAGCTGCACATCCGTGGCGACAAGGCGGTGCGCTATGAGCGCGTGGCCCTGGCCATGGCCGCCGCGCAGCGCGCGGGCGTGCGCAAGATCGGTTTCATCACCGAGCCGACCACGGCGTCCCCTTGAGCCAACCGGCCGAGTCAACCCACCCAATGGAAAACGCCATGCACCGTCCACCCAGCCCCCAGACCCGCCCGCAGTCTTCGGCCGGGCCCGACCTCGCCGCGATCCCGGCCGAAGGAACTCAGCCCGTGCTCGCCAGCCAGGACGTGCTGCGCGGCCACAAAGCGGTCGCCATCAGCCACAACGGTGCGCTCTACCGGCTGCAGACCACCCGCCAGGGCAAGCTCATACTGACCAAATAAATGCTGCGCGGTGCATGGCCGCGACCGCTGACCAAGACCCTTTTTTCATCGTGGGGCGACGCGGGGATTTCACCTTCCCAGCGCGTCGTTTTTAGCCAGCCAGGGAAGCACCGCTTCCGATAGCCAGGCATTTTTTCCCCGCGTGACCAAATTGATGCTGCAGCAACTCAGCCCAGGATGCGGTGGAACCGGCTTTGCCGGGCCACTCGCATCGCCCCCTTGAGGGGGTCGCGCGCAGCGCGGCAGGGGTACTTGTTCACAACCCAAGAGCGGCAATGCCCGCGCGGGCAATCTGCGCGTCTTCGGCCGACTTCACGCCACTCACGCCCACAGCGCCAATGCACTGGCCGTCTTTCATGACCGGGACACCGCCTTCGAGCATGCCCGCCACCACCGGCGCGCTCAGGAACGACACCCGGCCCTGGTTGATCACGTCCTCGTAGACCTTGCTCTCACGCCGCCCCAGCGCCGCCGTGTGCGCCTTGGCCGGTGCGATGTGCGAGGAGATGGCGGGCGCGCCGTCCAGGCGCTGCAGCCACAGCAGGTGGCCGCCGTCGTCGACGACGGCGAATGTGACGGCCCAGTTGTTTTTCAGCGCTTCGGCCTCGGCCGCCGCTGCGATGAGTTTGACGTCGGCGAGTTCGAGCACGGCTTTGTTTTTCATGAACTATTGCCCCGGTTAAGGTGTCTGAGAAAGGGTTGCAGGCGCCAAGCTTAAACGCTCAGGCGCCCGGTGACGGGGATGGCCCTCCCCACAGGGGTTTGGCATGGCAAGTGACCCTATCGACGGCGGGGGATCGCCCGGCCGTCAGCCCATGACCCCCTGCGGCCTACAATGCAACACACGCCGTTGACCCCTTGGAAGCAGAGGGCCGACAACCCGATCACCGAGTCAGATGATGAAGGAGCTCACCACCATGACCGACCACACGCAAACCAGCGGCCGCTTCGGCACCGCCGTTTCCTCCGATGCACTGCGCAACCGGGTGATGCGCAACACCTATTGGCTGCTCGCGCTGTCCATGCTGCCCACCGTGCTGGGAGCCTGGATCGGTGTGCAGACCGGCATCACCGCTGGCCTGACCGGTGGCCTGGGCCTGATCGTCTTTCTGGGCGGCGCCTTTGGCTTCATGTTCGCGATCGAAAAAACCAAGAACTCGGCCGCCGGCGTGCCGGTGCTGCTGGCCTTCACCTTCTTCATGGGCCTCATGCTCTCGCGCATGCTGGCCGCCGTGCTGGGCTTCAGCAACGGCTCCAGCCTGATCATGACGGCGTTCGGCGGCACGGCCGGCGTGTTCCTGGTCATGGCCAACCTCTCGACCGTGATCAAGCGCGACCTCTCCGGCATGGGCAAGTGGCTGTTTGTCGGCGCACTGGCCATCATGGTGGGCGCCATCATCAACGTCTTCGTGGGCAGCACGGCCGGCATGGCCGCCATCGCCACCCTGGCCATCGTGGTGTTCAGCATGTACCTGCTGTACGACCTCAAGCGCATCGTGGACGGCGGCGAAACCAACTACATCAGTGCCACGCTGGGCCTGTACCTGAGCCTGTTCAACATCTTCCAGAGCCTGCTGGCCCTGCTGGGCATCTTTGGCGGCGAGCGCGACTGAGTCTTCAACGCTTCCCGGAAAAAGGACCTTCGGGTCCTTTTTCTTTGCCTGTTCGATGCCCGGCACGGTGTGGGGCCTGGGAGCGGGCATCAAGTTCGCGGAGAAAACGCCGAAAGAACCTTCAAACCCCACCCGAACCACCATGCGACACACCGCCCTCACCCTTGGCCTGCTGATCACCGCCAGCCTGCTGGCCGGCTGCGACGCGCTGGGCATCGAAACCGCGACCCAGGTGAACGCCCGCAAGGAAGCCGAAGCCCGGGCC
Source organism: Hydrogenophaga taeniospiralis (assembly GCF_020510445.1). Taxonomy (NCBI): domain Bacteria; kingdom Pseudomonadati; phylum Pseudomonadota; class Betaproteobacteria; order Burkholderiales; family Comamonadaceae; genus Hydrogenophaga; species Hydrogenophaga taeniospiralis. The sequence continues at coordinate 3,016,950 of NZ_JAHBAG010000001.1, read as the reverse complement.
ATTGGCAGCGCCTGCCGCTACGCGGTGCGCGGCATCGAGGAGTGTTTTTCCAGCAACCCCAAGGCCGGCAAGGCCGCGGTGTTTGCCGGCTGGAAGGACATGGACCAGTACATGCGCGACAACGCGGTCGTCGGCATGCCGAACACGCCCGGCCCCTCGCGCGCCGAGCCCGAAGTGATCGACGAGATCGAGACCCCGTCCAACAAGGCGTCCACCCGCTCGCGCAACTCCTGAAACGCCGCTCGGCGTTTCAACCCGCGGGCGTCGTGTCGGCAGAGTCCAGTTCGAACACCGCCATGCTCTCCACGTGCGCCGTGTGCGGAAACATGTTCACCACGCCAGCAGCCAGGCAACGGTAGCCGGCCTGGTGCACCATCAACCCGGCGTCGCGCGCCAGCGTGGCCGGGTTGCAACTCACATAGACGATGCGCCGCGGGGGCGTCCAGCCACCCCGCAGTTCGGGCTGCTGGTGCAGGTCGGCCAGCGCCTTGGCGAGCGCGAATGCGCCTTCGCGCGGCGGATCGACCAGCCATTTGTCAGCCACACCGTCGGCCACCAGCTGGGCCGGCGTCATCTCGAACAGGTTGCGCGCCACGAAGCGGGTGGGCGCCAGCGGGGTGGTTCGCCCGGCCTGGTTGCCGGCCAGGTTTTCGCGTGAACGCGCCACCAGGGTCTCGCTGCCCTCGATACCCAGCACCTCGCCCGCCTGGGTGGCAATGGGCAGGGTGAAATTGCCCAAACCACAGAACCAGTCGATCACGCGCTCAGGTTTCCGGGCCTCCAGCAGGCGCAGTGCACGCGTCACCAGCACGCGGTTGATGTGTGGATTGACCTGGGTGAAATCGGTGGGCTTGAACGGCATGGTGATGCCGAAGTCGGGCAGCGCATACGACAACAGCGGCCCACCCTCGTCCAGCAGCTTCACGGTGTCCGGCCCCTTGGCCTGCAACCACCACTGCACACCGTGTTGCGCGCCAAAAGCGCGCAGCCGGGCCGTATCGTCTTCGGACAGAGGCTCCAGGTGGCGCAGCACCAGCGCCGTGACCTCGTCGCCACAGGCCAATTCGATCTGCGGGCAGGTTTCGCGCGCGTCCATGCCGAAGATCAGCTCGCGCAGCGGCATCATCATCGCGCTCACGTGGGGGGGCAGCACCGGGCAGACCTGCATGTCGGCCACGTAGCGACTCTTGCGCTCGTGAAAGCCGATCAGCACCTCGCCCTTCTTGTGCACGAAACGCACCGACAGGCGTGCGCGGTAGCGGTAGCCCCAGGCCGGTCCTTCGATGGGGCGCAGCATCGTCTGCGCCTTCACCTTGCCCAGGTGCCAGAGGTTGTCCTCCAACACGCGCTGCTTGATGGCCACCTGAGCGCCCTCGTGCAGGTGCTGCATCTTGCAGCCGCCACAGGCGCCGGCGTGCAGCCCGAAATGCGGGCAACCCGGGCGCACGCGCTGCGAGGATTCGCGGTGGATGGCGGTGACGACGCCCGCCTCCCAGTTGTTCTTCTTGCGGTGCACGCTGGTGCTGACCACCTCGAAGGGCAAGGCGCCTTCGATGAAGACGACTTTGCCGTCCGGGCGGCGGGCGATGCCCTGGGCATCGATGTCGAGGGATTCGACCGCCAGCCAGCCCTCGGGCAAGGAGGCGTCGGCGGCGGCGGGCGCGTCGTCGCGCGCGGTGGTGAGCAGGCTGTTTTCGTGGGCGAGGGGTGCGGTCATCCTCCAATTGTCTCAGGACGCGAGACGGGATGCCGCTTCAAGCCCAGGCTTTGAGGTACTCGTCCCAGTGGCTCTCGGTGGGCGCCAGTTGACCCAGGGTCTCTTTGACGTGGGTGATCTCCTGCTCGTACTCGGCCTCGGTCAGGCCGCCACGCATCTTCTGGAAACGGCAATACACCAGGTAGGTATTCATCACGTCGGTCTCGCAGTAGCGGCGGATGTCATCGGTCTGCCCGGCGAGGTATTGCGCGTACACCTGCGAGCCATCCATGCCGAGCTTGCCGGGAAAACCGCAAAGCTTGGCCATGGCATCGAGCGGCGCATTGTTCTTCGGGCTGTACATCGCCAGCAGGTCCATCAGGTCCAGGTGGCGCATGTGGTAACGACCGATGTAGTTGTTCCACTTGTACTCGCGGTCGTCCTCACCCATGTCCCAGTACTTGCTGGCTTCCACGCCGTGGCGCAGACCGCGGTAGTGCAGCACCGGCAGGTCAAAGCCGCCGCCGTTCCAACTCACCAGCTGGGGCTGGTGCTTTTCAATGGTGTTGAAGAAGGTCTGCACGACCTTGCCTTCGCTCTGGCCATCGCGGTCCACGAAGGAATGGATGCGCAGCCCCTCGGCGTTGCGAAACACCACACTGATCACCAGCACGCGCTGCAGGTGCAGCGGCATGAAGTCGCTCTGCCCTTTCTCCTTGCGCTCCGCCAGCCAGGCCGCGTAAACCTGCTCGTCACTGGCCTCGGCGGATTCGCCGCGCAGCGCACGCAGGCCCTCGATGTCCGGGATGGATTCGATGTCGAAAACCAGAACAGGCCAAGCCATGGAGTTGTCCCCCTAAGCGTTTCGAGGCGCCACCGGAGCGCGAGATCACATCCAGCACACACCGAGGATCCGGCTCCGCCGGTCCAAAGGTGTGGTCCCCCTGGGGGGAAGCCGCGCAGCGGCGCAGGGGGGGTTACCTCTTCGGCAGGAAGCTGAGCGGATCGACCGGCTTGCCCTGGCGCCGCACCTCGAAATGCAGCTTGACGCGGTCCGTGTCACTGCTGCCCATCTCGGCGATCTTCTGACCCTGGCGCACCGACTGGTCTTCGCGCACCAGCAAGGCCTGGTTGTGTGCGTAGGCGGTGAGGTAGGTGTTGTTGTGCTTGAGAATGATCAGGTTGCCATAGCCCCTGAGGCCGGCACCGGCGTACACCACACGACCATCGGCGGCGGCCAGCACCGGGTCGCCAATGCGCCCGGCGATCGACACGCCCTTGTTCTTGGCCTCGTCAAAGGTGGCCACGACCGTGCCCTGCGCGGGCCAGACGAAACTCAACTCGTCGGCGCCCATCGGCGTTTCGGGCGCGGCGGGAGTGGACGGGGTGGGTGTGGGCGTCGGCGTGGCGGTGTTCGTCGTGCCCGCAGGCGACAGCGGGCGCGAAACGACGCCAGAGGGCGTCACGGGCGAGGTGGACGACACCCCAGGCGTGGCGACAACCGCGCCCGGAGCGGCGGTCGTTGGAGCCGCACCCACGGGAGGTGCCACACGCAACACCTGCCCGACCTCCAGCACGTTCGGATTGGCCAGGTTGTTCCAGGCCTGGACATCGCGCCAGCTCTGGCCACTTTCCAGTGCGATGCGGTACAGCGTGTCGCCTGGCCGAACGGTGAAATAACCGGGTTTGCCGGCGTTTTCAGCCCCGGGCAGGGGCTTGACGTCCGTCGGACGCGTGGCGCCGGAACGGTCCTCCACCGGCGCGGGCTGCATCACGCGACGCGAAGAGCAACCCGCCGTCACCAGCAGGGCCGCCAGCACCGTCAACACCGCGGCGCCTTGCCACGCGGGACGGACCACCTGTGCACCGCGGTCCAGCACCGGTTTCAAACGCTTGTTCATGCAATTTCCCAGCTGTTGCAAGGGTTCTGCCATGAGAGGCAGACCCGGATAAAAACACGTCAACCCTGCGATTGGCAGAGTGAACTTCATGCGACTCCCGATTTTAGTGGCACGAACAGCACGGCTTCCAGCACTGTGCGCACCACGCCGGTGGCTGTCTTGTCGATCACCACCAGATTCTGGCGACCCGACCCGGTGACGGCCGGCGCCACAAGGCGCCCGCCCACCGCCAGCTGATCGATCCAGGCATCGGGGATGTCGTTCCCGCCTGCAGCGGCGATGATGGCCGCGTAAGGCGCTCCTTTGACGTACCCGAGCATGCCGTCGCCAAACAAAAGGTGCAGATTGGACAGGCGCATGCCCCGAAGGTTCTCACGCGCCTTGTCGTGCAGGCCCCGCAGCCGCTCGATGCTGTACACCTCGCGCGCCAGATGGCTGAGCACGGCGGCCTGGTAACCACAACCGGTGCCGATTTCCAGCACCCGGCCCAGCTTTTCGCTGCGCCCCTGGCACAGCAGCTCGCTCATGCGCGCCACCACATTGGGTTTGGATATGGTTTGCCCCAGACCAATAGGCAAACTGGTGTCTTCATAGGCCTGATTGGCCAGCGCCGAGTCCACGAACCGGTGCCGCTCGACCGTGCGCATGGCGGCCAGTACCGCCGGGTGGCTCACCCCTTGGGCCTCGAGCTTGCGCACCATCGCCCACCGCACGGCCTGGGAGTCCATGCCGGTGCCGCTGGGCGCCTGTGGCGATGGGCCGGGCGAGCGGGAGGAGGCCGCGGATCGGGCACTGGCCGCAGGGGATGTCGCCACGGTACGTGGCACTTTCGCTGCCAGGGTCGCTGGCGACGACACCAGCCGCGCCGGAAAGCCGGGACGGGGCTTGGGCGGCGTCGGGCCGGCGGACGTGGCCGGGCCTGGCAGATGGCGTTTCATGCCGACGCTCCGGCCTGCGGGACCTCACCCGCCAGGACGGCCTGCTCGGCCGGCTGCGACAGGTGCACCGCCGTGGGCGCCCAGTACGGCAAACGGTCGTGGTCCGTCAGATCCACCTGCAGCGGCGTGATGGTGGCGTAGCCCTGGGCCGCGGCGTGGAAATCGGTGCCTTCGGTGTCGTCCTTGGCGGGGCCGGCCCCGCCGATCCAGTACATGGTGTCGCCACGCGGGTTGGTCTGCGAAATCACCTGCTCGGCCGCATGGCGCCGACCCAGCCGGGCCACCTTGAAACCCCGGATCTCGTTCGCGGGCCGGTTCGGGATGTTCACGTTGAGCAGCCAGGGCTCGCCGCGCTGGGCCGCTTCGCCCACCGACGGCAGCAGCTGGGCCACCAGCTGGGCGGCCTTCTGGGCGGCGGTGTCCAGGTGGGCCCAACCCTTTTCGGTCTGCGAGAACGCGATCGCGGGTATGCCGAACAGGTAGCCTTCCATGGCCGCGCCGACCGTGCCCGAATAGATCGTGTCGTCGCCCATGTTGGCGCCGTTGTTGATGCCCGAGACCACCAGGTCGGGCCGGTAGCCGAGCAGGCCGGTCAGGGCGATGTGCACGCAGTCGGCGGGCGTGCCGTTGATGTAGCGAAAACCGTTGGCCGCCGTGTGCACGTACAGCGGCGAATGCAGCGTCAGGGCGTTGGACTTGGCGCTGTTGTTGTGCTCGGGTGCCACCACCTCCACCTCGGCCAGCCCCTTGAGCGCTTCGTACAGCGCGACGATACCCGGTGCCTGGTAACCATCGTCGTTGGAGATGAGGATTTTCATTGAAGCAATTCTAGGGTGATTGCATGCCCATGACCGGCGGATACCCGGTGGTTTTCCGCGGTCCCCACAGCGACAGCAAAGCGGGCTTACCCGATGGGGCGCGGCCTGCGCGGTGCCTATCATCGTTCGATGACCATTGTCCAACGAGGAGAGACCATGCAAGCCTGGCTGTGCGAGAACCCTGTGGGCGTCGAAGCCCTCACTTGGAAAGAACTGCCCACCCCCGAGCCCAAGGCGGGTGAGGTGCTGATCGAGATCCAGGCCGCCAGCCTGAACTTTCCCGATCTGCTGATCGTGCAGAACAAGTACCAGATGAAGCCCGCCCTGCCCTTCGTGCCCGGCTCGGAATACGCGGGCGTGGTGCGCGCGGTGGGCGAAGGCGTGAAACACCTGCAGGTGGGCCAGAGCGTGGCCTGCCTGAGCGGCACGGGCGGCTTTGGCACCCACACCCTGGCCCCCGCTGTGCTGTGCATGCCGCTGCCGCCCGGGTTTCCGCCGGTGGACGCGGCGGCCTTCACCATGATCTACGCCACCTCGTGGCACGCGCTCATGGACCGCGCCGCGCTCAAGGCCGGCGAAACCGTGTTGGTGCTCGGCGCGGCCGGCGGCGTGGGCACGGCCGCGATCCAGATCGCCAAGGCCGCTGGCGCGCGCGTGATCGCCGCAGCGTCCAACGACGAGAAGTGCGAACTCTGCCGTCGGCTGGGTGCCGACGCCACCATCAACTACAGCGTGCACACGCCACAGGCGGGCCTGCGCGACGAGATCAAGCGCCTCACCGACGGCAAGGGGCCGGATGTGATCTACGACCCGGTGGGTGGTGACTTCGCCGAACCCGCGTTCCGCTCCATCGCCTGGCGCGGGCGCTACCTGGTGGTGGGCTTTGCCAGCGGCCCCATTCCCAGCCTGCCGCTGAACCTGACCCTGCTCAAGGGCGCGAGCATCGTGGGCGTGTTCTGGGGCGACTTCGCGCGCCGCGAACCGCAGGCCGATGCCCAGATGATGCAGACCCTGGCCGGCATGTACGCCAAAGGCCAGGTCAAACCGGTGATCGACCAGACCCTGCCCATGAGCGAACTGCCCAGGGCCTACGCCATCATGGGTTCGCGCTCGGTGAAGGGAAAACTGGTGCTGGTGAACTGAACACCCCGCGCAGGACGCCGCGAGGCGTGTACAAACGGGCCATGAACCCACCAGCGCTCACCCAGAAAACCATTCGTGTCGGCCTGATCGGCTGGGGCGGCTCCAGCCAGGTGTTCCATGGGCCGTTGATCATGAGCACGCCCGGGCTCGATCTCGTGGCCGTGGTGAGCAGCCGACCCGAAGCCGTTCGCGCGGCGCTGGGCCCGGGCATGCCGGTCGAACCCGATGCCCGCGCGATACTGGCCCGCGACGACGTCGACCTCGTGGTCATCCCCACCCCCAACGACAGCCACCACCCCCTGGCCCTGGCCGCGTTGCAGGCTGGACGCGCGGTCGTCGTGGACAAGCCTTTCACCCTGAACGCGGCCCAGGCCGAGGAGCTGATCGCCGAGGCCAGGCAGCGGGGTCTGCTGCTGAGCGTGTTCCACAACCGGCGCTGGGACGGCGACATGCTGACCGCACAAGCGCTGGTCCAGAGTGGCCAACTGGGCCGCATGGTCCACGCCCAGATGCACTTTGACCGCTTCCGACCCGTGGTTCGGACGCGCTGGCGCGATGCGGACGGGCCGGGAGCGGGCCTGTGGATGGACCTGGGGCCTCACCTGCTCGATCAGGCCATGCAGCTGTTTGGACGGCCGGTGGCGATCGCCGCCGACCTCGTGGCCGCGCGCGACGGCGCCCAGGCCACCGATCTGTTCCATGCCCGCCTGCGCTGGGCCAGTGGCCTGCGCGCCGATCTGCATGGCAGTGCGCTGTCCGCCCTGCCCGGCCCGCGTTTCGCGCTCCACGGCACCCGAGGCAGCTGGGTGAAGTGGGGCCTGGACCGCCAGGAAGACGCGCTCAAAGCCGGGCAGAAGCCCGACGCCGCGCACCCACAGGCGTGGGGACACGATCCGGCGGTGGGACGGCTGGCCGTGCTGGCGCCAGACGCGCTAACGGATGCCGCACCGATGGAACAGGACTGGCCCACGGCGCCGGGGCGCTATCCGGATTTTTACGCCGGAATCCGCGATGCCTTGCGCGGCCTGGCCCCCAACCCCGTGCCCGCGCCCCAGGCGCTGGACGTGATGCGGCTGCTCGATCTGGGCACTCAAAGTGCGGCGGAGCGGCGCGAGTTGCCCGTGCCCGATGCGGCGCTCACGTAGCGCCGAATGGAGAAACATGAAAAAGGCGCTACAGCCATTGCAGCTGTAGCGCCTTGAATTTTTTGGGGTGGCTGATGGGGCTCGAACCCACGACAACAGGAATCACAATCCTGGACTCTACCAACTGAGCTACAGCCACCGCAAGCCTTGCATTATAGCGCGAAGAACCCGCCCCACCGGAGCGGGAACGGGCCGATTTCAAACTCAGCGCGCAGCGGCCGGCGCAGCGGCGGGTTCCGGCACCAGCATGCGAACCTTGAAGCGCTCCTTGAGCGCCTCGTAATAGGCCTGGCTCTCGGCCGATGCCCACCACTGGCTGTACTGCTGAACCTCCTGCGCCAGAACCGGTGCGTCCCGCGTCTCGCGGGGCAACACCTTCTCAACCTTCACCACGGCGTATCCCTGATCGCCCAGGTCCACGCCGACCCAGGCCGGCAGCGCACGCGGATCGGCGCTGAGCGCGGCATTGAGCACCGGCTGGGCCAGCCCCTGCGCCTTGTCGCGCGACACCGTGAGTGCCGCGGCCAGGCCCGTGGCTTCGCCACCGGATTTCCAGGCATCGAGCTGCTTCATGCCTTCGCTCTTGGCCAGTTCGGCCGAACGCTGGGCCACCAGCAGGGCACGCACCCGGTCACGCACTTCGGCCAACGGCTGGGTCCGTGCGGCGGTGTATTGCACGACCCGTGCCGAGGCCAGTTGGCCCGACGCGGTTTCGACGGCCTCGGTGTTGCGCTTTTTCTCGATCGAGTCCGGGGCAAAAATGGCGCCGAGCAGGCGTTCGTTGGCCAACACACCCGCATCGGGCCGGGATTGACGGGTCAGCCCCTTGGCGGTGCGCAGCGTCAGCTTGAAACGGTCGGCGGCGGGCTTCAGGCTGTCGGCCTGTTCGTACACCATGTTGCTGAAGGCTTCGGCGGTTTCAGCGAACTGCTTCTGTGCTTGCTCTTTCTTCAGGCTGGCCTCGATCTCGGCGCGCATCTCGTCAAAGCTGCGCCGCTTGGGCGCCTTGATGTCGGTGAGCTGGATGATGTGGAAACCGAACTCGGTTTCCACCAGATCGGAAATGCCGCCCTTGGCGAGCGAGAACACCACGTCTTCAAAAGGCTTGACCATGGCCCCGCGGGCGAAGAAGTCCAGATCGCCCCCGTTGGCGGCCGAACCGGGGTCCTGCGAATTGGCTTTCGCCACCGCCGCAAAGGTCTGGGGTGCCTGGCGCACCTGGGCCAACAAGGCCGACGCGCGTTCACGCACCTTGTCCTTGTCGGCCGCCGATGCACCCGCCGGCACGCTCAGCAGGATGTGGCTGGCGCGGCGCTCTTCGTCACCGGAGAGGCGGCTGGCGTTCTGGTCGTAATAGGCGCGCACGTCGGCCTCGGCCAACACGATCGATTGCTGCAATGCCGCGGCGTCAAGCACCAGGTACTCCACATCGGCTTGCTCGGGGGCCTGGAACAACGCCGGGTTCGCGTTGTAGAAGGTTTCGATCTCGGCGTCGCTGGGCGACACGCGGGCCGCGAAGTCGCTGGCGGCGAAACGCGCCACGCGCACTTCCCGGCGCTCGAAGAATGCGTTGAGCGACACCTCGGCCAGCGCGCCGGGCGCGAAACCCGAGCCCTGAATGCCTTGCACGACCTGTTGCTGCGAGAGGTCGGTGCGCACCCGGGCTTCGAACATCTCGGGCGTCATACCCTGGCGCCCCACGAGTTGGCGATAGGCTTCCACGTCGAGCGTGCCGTCGGGCTTGCGCAACGCGGCGATCATCTGATTGCCCTGCAGTTCGTTGGCCAGCCGTTGATCGCTGGTGTACAGGTTGAACTTCTGCGCCGCCGTCGCCAGCACGCGTTCGCGCACCATGCGCTCCAGCGTGGCGTAGCGCGCCTGATCGCTGTCCAGCAGCTTGGCATCGATCGTGGGCATGGCCTCGCGCAGGCGCTGCGACTCGGCCTGGTGCGCCTGGTCCCATTCGGTCTTGGTGATGTCCTGCCCATCCACCGAGGCCACCGGTTCACCCCGCGCATTGAAGTCGGTGAAGCCCTGGATGCCGAACAGCACAAAGGAAGGGATGATCAAAATCATCAAGAAACCCATCAGGTACTTCTTGTGATTGCGGATGGAATCGAACATGCCTTGAAACCCTGAAACAGGAAGTCGGCTCCGGCGGACAAGTGCCTGAGCCGACAACAAAAAAGGCGAACCCGGGTTCGCCTTTTCGATGGTGGTGGGTGCTGACGGGGTCGAACCGCCGACCTACGCCTTGTAAGGGCGCCGCTCTACCGACTGAGCTAAGCACCCCACCGGAAAACCGGAGGCGCTTCAGTTCAGCGCATCCTTCAGTGCCTTGCCCGGACGGAACTTCGGCACCTTGGCGGCCTTGATTTTAATCTCAGCGCCGGTGCGGGGGTTGCGTCCCTTGCGGGCGGGACGTTTGGTCACAGCAAAAGAACCAAAACCCACCAAGGAAACCGTGCCACCCTTTTTCAGCGTGGTGCGGATCGCGGTGATGGTGGAGTCCAGCGCACGGGTTGCGGCCGCCTTGGAAATATCGGCATGCTTTGCAATGTGCTCGACGAGTTCTGTTTTGTTCACAAATAGCCCCTCATGAAGTGATTGGAAGAATCTGTATGGACAAGTTGCTTGCCAGAAACGGTGCAGCGTCCGCGGGCAAAAAACCTTGATCGCTCTAGATCGTATTTGTCAGGCGGCGGGACCGGAAGCAATGCCAGGTGATTAGACCCACGGGGCTGGCCCGCTGTCAATACGCACTGGCACCGCGGCACGGGCCGCCTGAACGGAACGCGAGATTCTAGACGCTTTGATCACCTGCGAAACCGGTGGCGTGAAATATGGCACATCCGGGTCGCAGCACACATGATCTTCGTCAGGCACCGAGCGCCTGCGCTATGGCAAGGCCCACATCGGCGGTGCCCGCCGTGCCCCCCAGATCGGGCGTGCGCGGCGCACCACTGCCCGGCTGCAGCACCGACTCGATGGCGCGCATCACCGCGTCGTGCGCGTCGCGATGGCCCAGGTGGTCGAGCATCATGGCGCCGCACCAGATCTGGCCGATCGGGTTGGCGATCCCTTTGCCCGCGATGTCCGGCGCCGAGCCGTGCACCGGTTCGAACAGCGAAGGGTGCTGGCGCGTCGGGTTGAGGTTGGCGCTGGGCGCGATGCCGATGGTGCCGGTGCAGGCCGGACCCAGATCGGACAGGATGTCGCCAAACAGGTTGCTGCCCACCACCACATCGAAGAAGTCGGGGCGCTGCACGAAGTGCGCGGTGAGGATGTCGATGTGGAACTTGTCCACCTTCACGTCCGGGTACTGTTGGGCCATCTCGGCCACGCGCTCGTCCCAGTAGGGCATGGTGATCGCGATGCCGTTGGACTTGGTGGCGCTGGTCAGGTGCTTCTTGGGTCGCGAGCGCGCCACTTCAAACGCATAGCGCAACACGCGGTCCACGCCGATGCGCGACATCACCGTTTCCTGCACCACGATCTCGCGCTCGGTGCCGGCGTACATGCGCCCGCCGATGCTGGAGTACTCGCCTTCGGTGTTTTCGCGCACGATCACCATGTCGATCTCGCCCGGCTGGCGCGGGCTGCCATCGCGGCGCACCACCGGCGCGGTCACGCCCGGCATGAGCCGGGCGGGACGCACGTTGACGTATTGGTCGAACTCGCGGCGAAACAACAACAGCGAGCCCCAGAGCGAGACGTGATCGGGCACCCTGTCGGGCCAGCCCACGGCGCCAAAGTAGATCGCGTCGTGGCCGCCAATCTGCTCCTTCCAGTCGTCGGGCAGCATCTTCCCGTGCTTTTCGAAATAGTCGCAGCTCGAAAAGTCGAAGTGGTCGAACTGCAACGGGATGTTGAACTTGGAGGCCGCGGCCTCCAGCACACGAATGCCTTCGGGCATGACTTCCTGGCCGATGCCGTCGCCGGCGATGACCGCGATGCGGTGTTTGCTCATGGGTTCTCCTGGGTATCCACTGAAAAGAATGAAAAGGCTTCGGCGGTCAGAAGCGCTGGGGCCTCTTCCGCCAAGTAGTGGCCACAGGGCAGGCTGCGGCCCGACACCTCGATGGCGCGCTCGCGCCACAGCGCCAGCACATCGAAACAGCGCGCCACCGTGCCGTGCTCGCCCCACAACACGCGCAGAGGCTGCGTGAGCCGATGGCCGGCCGCGACGTCGGCGCGGTCGTGTTCGAGATCAATGCTGGCGCTGGCGCGGTAGTCCTCGCAGATCGAAGTTGCCGTGCCGGGCAGCGCGGCGCAGCGTTCGTACTCGGCCAGTGCCGCAGCGTCGAACGGGGCGAGTCCCGCGTACCGGCTGCCCATCACGTTGCGCACGTAACGCGCGGGGTCGGACGCGATCAGCGCCTCCGGCAGGGGTGGCGGCTGGATCAGGAAGAACCAGTGCCAGTACGCCCGCGCGAACGCCTCGGAGGTCTGCGCGTACATGGCCAAGGTGGGCGCGATGTCGAGCAGCATCAGCCGGCGCACCGCCCGCGGCTGGTCGGCCGCGAGCCGGTGGGCCACGCGGGCGCCGCGGTCGTGCGCCAGCACATCGAAGCGCTGAAAGCCGTGGTGCGCCATCACCGCCAACGCATCGCACGCCATCTCGCGTTTGCTATGGGCCTGGTGCGCATCGTCGGGCGCGGGGCGGGCGGAATCGCCGTAGCCGCGCAGGTCCATCAACACCACGGTGAAGCGTTCGGCCAGCGCGGGCGCCACGCGGTGCCACATGACCATGGTCTGCGGATGGCCGTGCAACAACAACAGGGGAGGCCCCTCGCCGGCCACGCGCGTGTGCAGTTGCACGCCATCGCGTTCCACGGTGTGGGGCAGAAAACCGTTCAACATGGGCGCAAGCATAGCCCCCGTTGCAGCAATAATTTAGCAATCAATTCATTCTCCTAAGGAAACAATTGGACCGCTCCGATCTTGAACTCGTGCTCGCCGTGCGCCAGCACGGCAGCCTGGTGATGGCGGCCAAGGCGCTGCAGCTGGCGCCCTCGGCGGTCACCAAACGCCTGGCCGCGCTGGAGGCCCGCCTGGGCCTGCGCCTGTTCCAGCGCACCACCCGGCGCGTGAGCCCCACGGCCGAGGGCGACACCCTGTGCGAACGCGCCGTCCACCTGCTGCGGGCCTTTGACGAGGTCGAGTCCGAACTGCGGGAACGTCAGGCCGAGCCGGCCGGCCCCATCCGCCTGGCGGCCACCTTCGGTTTCGGCCGGCTTTGGGTCGGGCCCGCGCTCGCGGACTTCCAGGCCCGCCACCCGGGCACCCAGGTCCAGCTGCAGCTCACCGAACAACTGCCCGATCTGGCGGTGGACGGTTTTGACGGCGCCATCTGGCTCTGGAACGCGCCCGGCGAGCGGGCCACCGAATGGGTCTCGCGCCGGCTCGCAGGCAACCAGCGTGTGCTGGTGGCCGCGCCTCGCTACCTCCAGCAGCACGGCACACCCCGCCAGTTGCAGGACCTCGCCGACCACGCCTGCCTCGTGGTGCGGGAAAACGGGGGCGGGCCGGGCCAGCGCTTTGACCACTGGCGCCTGCAACGCGAAGGGGAATCGACGGTGCGGCACACGCCGGTGCGTGGACCGTTGTCCAGCAACTCGGGTGAGATGGTGCGCGACTGGTGTCTGTCGGGGCACGGCATCATGCTGCGCAGCCTGTGGGACATCGCGCCGCAACTGGCCAGCGGCGAACTGGTGCGGGTATTGCCAGCCTACGCCATGCCCGATGCACACATTCATTGGCTGGCGCCCTACCGGCCCCAGGTGCCGCGGCGCATCCGGCTGCTGGTCGACTTTCTGGCGCAGCGCTTTGCCGACGAACCCTGGAGGTTCAGGCCGGCTTTGGTGGCCGCACCACCAGGCTCACCCCGAAAGCGGTGAGCGCGATGCCCGCCACGGTCACCACCGTGATCGGCTCACCGAACAGGCCCCAGGCGATCAGCGCCGTACAGGGCGGCACCAGGTACATCAGACTGGTGACCGAGGCCGCCGCGCCACGCTGGATCAGCATGTAGAGCAGCGAACTGCCGCCCAGTGTGAGCCCCAGCACCGACCAGGCCATGGCGCCGGCCAGCTCGGCGTTCCAGCGCATGGCCTCGGTCTCCAGCAACGCCAGCGGCAGCGTCACCACCAGCGCCGCGATCAGCTGTACGGTGTTGGCGCTGCGCACGTCGCAGGGCTGCACGAAACGCTTCTGGTACAGCGTGCCGGTGGTGATGGCGAACAGCGCCATCACGGCAAAACAGAGGTTGAGCCAATTGGCCTGGTCGCCCGGCCCGCCCGCGCCGAACTTGCGCAAGACCACCAGCACCAGGCCGGCAAAGCCCAGCAGCAGACCGACCCACTGGCGGCGCGACACGTGGGAACCGGGGCCTCCCATGGAACTGAGCCAGACCGCGGTGAGCACCGGCTGGATGCCGACGATCAACGCAGACAGACCCGAACCCATGCCGGCCTTGACCGCGGCCCAGACACCACCGAGGTAGCCCGCGTGCATCAGCACCCCGGTGACCAACAGGTGCAGCCACTGGGCGCGGCTCTTCGGCCACCGGACCCCGGCGAACCAGATCCAGGGCAGGAAGCACAGGATGGAGAGTGCATAACGCACCGCCAGGAACTTCATGGGCGGCGCGTGTGGCATGCCGTAGCGCGCCACGATGAAGCCGGTGCTCCAGATCAGCACGAACACCCAGGGCATGGCGCGCAGCCACGCGTTGTCTTGCACGGGAGATGTCATGGGGGAGAAGCGCGCGGGCGCGCTCAGTGCGAACGGGCGCGGATTTCCGGCAGGGCTTTTTGCAGGTAATACACCATGGACCAGACGGTCAGCACCGCCGAAATCCAGATCAGCCAGGTGCCCCACAGATGCGTGTCGATCACCCCGAACAGCTTGCCGTTGAACAGCAGGAAGGGGATCGCCGTCATCTGCACCGTGGTCTTGAGCTTGCCGATCATGTGCACCGCCACGCTCTTGGTCGCGCCGATGATGGCCATCCACTCGCGCAGGGAAGAAATGGCGATTTCGCGGCCGATGATGATGAGCGCCACGAACACGTCGGCCCGCTCCAGATGCACCAGCACCAGCAGGCTGGCACAGACCAGGAACTTGTCGGCCACGGGGTCCAGGAAAGCGCCGAAGGCCGAGGTCTGGTTGAGCTTGCGCGCCAGAAAGCCGTCGGCCCAGTCGGTGGCGGCGAACACCACAAACATCACCGTGGCGATCAGATTCTGCCGTGCCGGGTTCATGCCTTCCAGATAGAACACCCCAATGATCAGCGGGATGGCGACGATGCGCGCCCAGGTCAGCAGGGTGGGAAGGTTGAAGAACATGCCGCGATTATGGCGGAGCGCCACCTGCGCGAATCGTCACGGGGGTTTTGCCGCCTGGCAGGCCATCTCCGAAACCCGGTTCAATGCAGCGCCCGGTAGATGGCATCGGCCAGTTCGGTGGAAATGCCTTCCACCGTGCAGAGGTCGTCCACACTGGCAGAGGCCACGCCGCGCACGCCACCAAAACGCTGCAGCAGACGGGCCCGTTTTTTCGGCCCCACGCCGGGAATGTCTTCGAGCCGGCTGCCACCGGTGCGCACCTTGGCGCGCTGGGCGCGCATGCCCGTGATGGCGAAGCGGTGCGCTTCGTCGCGGATCTGGGCCACGAGCATGAGCGCGGCCGAGTCGTGGCCCAGGTACACCTTTTCCCGGCCGTCGGCGAACACCAGCTCTTCCAGGCCCACCTTGCGACCCTCGCCTTTTTCCACGCCCACGATGAGCGAGAGGTCCAGGCCGAGCTGCTGGAACACCTCGCGCGCCATGCTCACCTGACCCTTGCCGCCATCCACCAGCACCAGGTCGGGCATGCGCGGGCCGGCGACGGACTCGACCGAGGGTTCGGTGGCGGCGACATCGTCCGGCGCACTGGTCGCTGCGGTGGCCCCGTCCACAGGCGCTGGGGCAACGGCCGGGACCGGGTCGGCCGCGGCGGGATCGACCGCCGCCGGCTGGGGGGCGGCTGGCGCAGCGTCTTCCGCCCGCAGCGCCTCGGCGATCTTGCCGTAGCGCCGCAGCAGCACCTGGCGCATGGCGGCGTAGTCGTCGCCGGGCGTGATGCCTTCGATCTTGTAACGGCGGTACTGGCTGTTCTGCATCTTGTGGGCCTCGAACACCACGCACGAGGCCTGGGTCGATTCGCCCGCGGTGTGCGAGATGTCGAAGCACTCGATGCGCAGCGCATCGAGCTGGTCGTCGGGCAGGTTCAGCGCATCGGCCAGGGCGCGGGTTCGGGCCTGTTGCGAGCCCTCTTCGGCCAACAGCCGCGCCAGCGCGATATCGGCGTTCTTCTGCGCCATCTCCAGCCAGATGCGGCGGTGCTCACGCGGATGGTGCACGGCATTGACCTTGGCGCCGATCTGCTCGGTGAGCGCGTCCAGCAACGGCCGGCCCACGGGGTGGCTGGTCACCAGGGTGTGCGGCATGGCCACGCCCAGATAGTGCTGGGCGATGAAGGCTTCCAGAACCTGGATCGCCACGCGCTCGGCGGGGTCGGCGGACGGCGCCTCGGCGGTCTCGTCGTCGCTCATCAGGCTGTCGATGGCGGTGGCGTCTTCCACGTGGGTGGGAAAGTACGGCCGGTCGCCCAGGTGGCGCCCTCCGCGGATCATGGCCAGGTTCACGCAGGCGCGACCGCCCTGCACCTTCACCGCCAGCACGTCCACGTCCTGGTCCGACACGTTGTCCACCGCCTGCTGGTGCAACACGCGCGAGAGCGCCGTGATCTGGTTGCGCAGTTCGGCAGCCTGCTCGAATTCGAGCTTCTCGGCGTGCGCCATCATGCGCTGCTCCAGCGTGTCGAGCACGGCCTGCGTTTCGCCGCGCAGGAAGCGCTCGGCATCGGCCACGTCGCGCGCGTAGGCCTCGCTGTCGATCAGGTCCACGCAGGGGCCGCTGCAGCGCTTGATCTGGTACAGCAGGCAAGGCCGGGTGCGGTTGGCGAACACCGTGTCTTCGCAGGTGCGCAGCCGGAACACCTTCTGCAGCAGCGTGATCGACTCCTTCACCGCCCAGGCGCTCGGGTACGGGCCGTAGTAGCTGTGGCGCCGGTCCACCACGCCGCGGTAATAGGCCATGCGCGGAAACGCGAGCGAGGGCGGCGGCTGGCGGCCCGCGGTGCGGAAGGTCTCGCGCGTGCCGGTGATCTTCAGATAGGGGTAGCTCTTGTCGTCGCGAAACAGGATGTTGAACTTCGGCGCCAGCGTCTTGATGAGGTTGTTTTCCAGCAGCAGCGCCTCGGCCTCGGAGCGCACCACCGTGGTCTCCATGCGCACGATCTTGCTCACCATGTGGCCGATGCGCGTGCCGTCGTGGTTCTTCTGGAAATAGCTCGCCACCCGCTTTTTCAGATTGCGCGCCTTGCCCACGTAGAGCAACTGGCCCTGCGCATCGAAATAGCGGTAGACGCCCGGCAGGCCCGGCAGGGCCGCCACTTCGCTCAGCAGTTGTTCGGAATGCGGTGCATCGGATTCGGGTCGGGACATGGGCGGTATTGTGAACGGCGCACCCGCCACCCGCAGCGCCGGCCGGTGGCAAGATCACGCCCATGTCAACAAACGATCTGTCCACCCACCGCCCGCTCCCCTCCCTGCGCTGGGACGTTTTCTGCCAGGTCATCGACAACCTGGGCGACGCGGGCGTGTGCTGGCGCTTCTGCGCGGACTTGGCCTCACGTGGCCACCAGGTGCGGCTGTGGATCGACCAACCCGAACACCTGGCCTGGATGGTGCCCGGCGCGCTGCTCGGGCAGGTGCCGGGCATCCAGGTGCTGCACTGGACGCAGCCGCTGCCACCGGCGCTGCCCGCCAGCCTGCCCGTGGCCGACGTCTGGGTCGAGACCTTCGGCTGCCATCTGCCACCGGAAATCAAGGACCACCTTGCCGCCGCCCTGCTTCTGGGGCAGCGGCCGCCGGTCTGGCTCAACCTGGAGTACATGAGCGCCGAGTCCTATGTGGAGCGTTCGCACCGACTGCCATCGCCCATCATGAGCGGGCCGCTCAAGGGCCTGACCACGTGGTTTTTCTACCCAGGCTTCACGCCCGCCACCGGCGGTCTGCTGCGCGAGGCCGATCTGACCGCCCGACAGGCGGCCTTTGACGCACCCACCTGGCTGCGCTCGCGGGCGTTGCCGCTGGCCGCCGCGCGCCGCGTGAGCCTGTTTTGCTACGAACCCAGCGCCCTGCCCGTGGTCCTGAGGCAGGCGAGCCAGGACGCGCAGGCCAGCGACTGGCTGGTCACGTCGGGTCGGGCCTCACTGGCGGTGGCCGCTGCGGCGTCCGAGTGCGGGGAGCCAGGGCCCGGCTGCAGGCTGCACACCCTCCCCGCCCTGACCCAGCGCGACTACGACCACCTGCTCTGGAGCTGCGACCTCAATCTCGTACGCGGCGAAGACTCACTGGTGCGCGCGCTCTGGGCCGGCCGCCCCTTCGTCTGGCACATCTACCCGCAACACGACGACGCCCACCACGCCAAGCTCGAAGCCTTTCTCGACTGGCTGCAGGCACCGCCCTCGTTGCGGACGTTTCACCGCGTCTGGAACGGCATCGAAACCGCGACGGGCGCTGTCTGGCCCGGCTGGTCCGTGGTGGATAGTTGGCGTGCCTGCGCCGAAGCGGCCCGCCAGCGTCTGCTGGACCAGACCGACCTGACAACCCAGCTGCTCGGATTCGTCGCCGAAAAGCGATAAAATTCAAGGCTTTGCGGAAAACTGGTCCGGGTTACCGAAACGGCCTTTTCCTCCCGCCATCTGCCTCGCCGCACAGATCGCAGCCATCAGCACCGTTCCCGGGTCCTTCGGTCCCGACAGGAACAAGCGGCCCAACCGTTGGAATCCTTATGAAAATCGCTCAAGAACTCCGCGCCGGCAATGTGATCATGCACGGCAAGGACCCGATGATCGTCCTGAAAACCGAATACGCCCGCGGTGGCCGTGGTGCGGCCACGGTGCGCCTGAAGCTCAAGGCCCTGCTCAACAACATGGCCACCGAAGTGGTCTGCCGGGCCGACGACAAGATGGACCAGATCATTCTGGACAAGAAGGATTGCACCTACTCCTACTTCGCCGACCCGATGTACGTCTGCATGGACGCCGACTACAACCAGTACGAAGTCGAAGCCGAAAACATGGGCGACGCCCTGAACTACCTGGAAGACGGCATGGCCGTTGAAGTGGTGTTCTACGACGGCAAGGCCATCTCGGTCGAACTGCCCACCAGCGTCGAGCGCGAAATCACCTGGACCGAGCCCGCCGTCAAGGGCGACACGTCCGGCAAGGTGCTCAAGCCCGCCAAGATCGCCACCGGTTTCGAAATCTCCGTACCGCTGTTCGTGGCCCAGGGCGACCGCATCGAAATCGACACCCGCACCGGCGAATACCGCAAGCGCGTCTGAAGCGAAACACCCCCCGCGCCGCGGGTGGCGCTCCGGTGCCGCGGAAAACGGATATCGAACCGGTTCGTTGAAAAGGCTCCTGCGGGAGCCTTTTCGCTTTCATCAAGGCCCACATGGACCTCATCACCCGTATCGCCGACGTCATCATCCCGGTGTTCCTGATCGTGGCCATCGGCTACGGTTATGCGCGCCGCCAGCGGCCCGACCTCACGGCGTTCAACCGCATCGCGCTCGATGTGCTGGCCCCCTTGCTGGTGTATTCGGCGCTGGCCTCGCGCGACTTCCAACTCGCGGACCACGTGCCGCTGCTGATCGGGGGCACAGTGCTGATCCTCGGCAGCGGGCTGCTGGCCTGGCCGCTGGCCCGCGCCTTTGGTGCGCAGCCACGCACCCTGGTGCCGGTGGTGATGTTCAACAACTGCGGCAACATGGGCCTGCCCCTGGCCCTGCTGGCCTTTGGGCCGGCGCACTTCGGCGCCGCCGTGGCGCTGTTCTCGGTCAGCAACCTGTTCCACTTCTCGCTCGGCGCGCGCATCACCAGCAGCCACGCCCGCACCCGCGACCTGCTCACCAGCCCGCTGATGATCGCCACCGCGCTCGGCTTCGTCAGCGCCCTGGCCGACCTGCGCCCGCCCGAGGTGGTGTTGTCCGGTCTGAAGCTGCTGGGCGACGCGATGCTGCCCATGATGCTGTTCGCGCTCGGCGTGCGGCTCACGGCCCTGACCCGCAGCGGTCTGGCGCTCGGTCTGCTGGGCGCGCTGGCACGGCCGCTGATCGGGCTGGCCATCGGCATTCCGCTGGCCTGGGCGCTGGGACTGGAGGGCGCCGCGCGTGGCCAGTTGCTGCTGTTCGCGGCCTTGCCGCCGGCGGTGATGCAGTTCATGCTGGCGGACCGTTACCACCAGGAACCCGACAAGGTGGGGGCGATGATCATGCTCGGCAACGCACTGGCCGTGGCCTTCGTGCCACTGGCGCTGGCCATCGGCCTCTGAGCCGCCCCGGGGTGCCGGGCGACAGGACAGACAATCCAACACATGCAACAAGGAGCCCCCATGGAAGCCACCCAAGACCTGAAAGAACGCCGCCTGGCCGATGCCTGGGCCGAACTGCAGTCGCACGCCAGCGAAGGCCATCCGCTGCAGGCCGACGCCTACCGTCTGGCCTTTGCCGACCCCGAATTCCTGCTGCGCCGCGAGACCCGCGGCATCCGCTTCCAGCTGGAAATGCTCAAGCCCGACCTGGCCCAGCGCGATCTGGGCATTGAAAACACCATCGTGGTGTTTGGCAGCGCGCGCGTGCACGAGCCCGAGATCGCCCGGGCACGCATGATCGACGCCGAGTCCAGCGGCGACCCCCAGGCCGTGGCACGCGCCCGCGCCATGGTGCGCAACGCCCGCCACTACGGACACGCGCGCGAGTTCGGTCGCATCGTGGCGCGCTACAGCGCCCGCTGCCCGAAGGAAGACCAGTTGTTCATCTGCACCGGCGGCGGCCCCGGCATCATGGAAGCGGCCAGCCGCGGCGCCCACGACGAGGGCGCACTCAACGTGGGGCTGAACATCGCCCTGCCCCACGAACAGTCGGCCAACCCCTACATCTCACCCGAGCTCAGCTTCAAGTTCCACTACTTCGCGCTGCGCAAGATGCATTTCATGATGCGCGCCAAGGCGCTGGTGGCCTTCCCCGGCGGCTTCGGCACGCTGGACGAGCTGTTCGAGGTGATCACCCTGGTGCAGTGCAAGAAGGCCAAGCCGGTGCCCATCGTGCTGTTCGGCAGCGAACACTGGAAGCGCCTGATCAACCTGGACGTGCTGGTCGAGGAAGGCATGATTTCGCCCGAAGACCTGAAGCTGTTCGAGTACGTGGACGACCCGCAGGCGGCTTGGGACTACATCATGCGTTTTTACGATTTGCCCAGCGTTTGACCCCCCTGCGCCGCTGCGCGACTTCCCCCAGGGGACCACACCAGCGGCCCGGCAAAGCCGGTTCCGCGGTGTGTGCTGCGTCGGGCACTTCGCTTCGGAGAGGCCCGATCAATAGCCTCCGCCAAGCGCCTTGTAGAGCGCGACCTGGTTCTGCTGTTGCACCAGGCGGGTCTGTGTCAGGGCCTGCTGGGTGGCGAACAGGGAGCGCTGCGCATCGAGCACGTCGAGGAAACTGGCCACGCCATTGCGGTAGCGCAGCTCGGCCAGGCGGAAGCGCTCGGCCTCGGCCGTGGCCTGGGCCTGCTGGGCGCGCAGCTGTTCGCCCAGCGTGGCGCGCCCGGCCAGCGCATCGGCGACCTCGCGGAACGCCGTCTGGATCGCCTTCTCGTACTGCGCCACCGCGATCTCGCGGCCCGCTTTGGCCGACGCCAGGCCTGCCTGGTTGCGGCCCGCATCGAAGATGGGCAGCAGCGCCTGCGGCGCCAGCGTGAAGCCCCAGGAGCCGTCCTTGAACAGACCCGAGAGTTCGCTGCTGGCCGAGCCCACGCTGGCGGTGAGCGAGATGCGCGGGAAGAAGGCCGCGCGCGCGGCGCCGATGTTGGCGTTGGCGCCGATCAGCTGCTGTTCGGCCTGGCGGATGTCGGCACGGCGGGTGAGCAGGTCCGAGGGCAGACCGGCGGGCACATCACGGAACAGCGACTGCGTGGTGACCGCTTCTCTCGCGGGATCGGCGAGCGGCGCCGGCAGCGGCTGCCCCACGAGCAGGGTGAGCGCGTTGAGGTCCAGCGCGCGCTGGCGCTGCTGCTGGGCCAGCGCGGACTCGGCCGCCGCGGTCAGCGACTCGGCCTGGCGCAGGTCGAGCGCCGAGGCCGCACCGTTGTCAAAGCGCAGCTTGGTCAGGCGCAGCGAATCCTGGCGCGTGGCCAGGGTGCGCTGCGTGAGCGCGAGCAGCTCGTCGCTGGCCTGCAGGCTCAGCCAGGTGCTGGCGACCGACGCCACCAGACTGGTCTGCGCCGCTTTGCGCGCCTCTTCGCTGGCCAGGTACTGCGCCAGCGCCACCTCTTTGAGGCTGGCCACGCGGCCAAAGAAGTCGAGCTCCCAGCTGCTCATGGCGAGCCCGGCGGTGTAGACGCTGGTGATGCTGTCGTCGGTGCTGGTCTGGCGGTTGCCGGTGGCGGCCAGGTTCAGCGTGGGGAAGCGGTCGGCACGGCGGATCTGGTACTGCGCCCGCACCTGCTCGATGTTGAGCACCGCCACCCGCAGGTCGCGGTTGTTCTGGATCGCCAGGCCGATGATTTCGCGCAGCCGCGCATCGGTGACGAAGTCGGACCAGGCGATCTCGGCCGCCGCGGGCGAGCCCGCCGCACCACCGGGCACAGCGCCGGGCCAGTCGGCGGCCACCGGAGCGGCCGGCCGTTCGTAGGTGGGAATGAAAGAGCAGCCGGTCAGCGCAAGAGCTGCCAGGGCCAGGGCGCCGAGGCGCAGGTTAGAACGAGATTTCATGACTGTTGCTCCACCGAGCTGCGCAAAATGCGCGATGCAACGAAAGAAGAAGCGCCGTCCAGCACACACCGCAGAACCGGCTTTGCCGGGCTGCTGGTGTGGTCCCCCCTTTGGGGGGAAGACGCGAAGCAGCGCAAGGGGGTGTTCATATCGGTTGTCCACCACACCGGAGCGTGACCCGCAACGTATGAAACGGTGCAACCAAGGGCACCGCCGGGCCGGCTTTGCCGGACGGCCAGTGCCGCCCCCTCGAGGGGGTCGCGCGCAGCGCGGCGGGGGTGTTTCATATCAATGCACGCCATGGTGTTCGGCCTCTTCGGCTTCCCGACGGTGCTGGCGATCGCTGCCCTTGAACAGGGAGCGCACCACCACAAAGAAGATCGGCACGAACACCACCGCCAGCACCGTGCCCGTGAGCATGCCGCCGATCACGCCGGTGCCGATGGCCCGCTGGCTGGCCGAGCCCGCGCCGCCCGACAGGGCCAGGGGCAACACGCCCAGCGTGAACGCCAGCGAGGTCATGATGATGGGACGGAACCGCAGGTGCGCCGCCGCGAGCGCCGCCTCGATCACACCCTTGCCCTGGGCCTGCAGGTCCTTGGCGAATTCGATGATCAGGATCGCGTTCTTCGCCGACAGGCCGATGATGGTGATCAGGCCGACCTGGAAGTACACGTCGTTCGAGTAACCCCGCAACAGCGTGGCGAGCAGCACGCCGAGCACGCCCAGCGGCACCACCAGCACCACCGACAGCGGAATGCTCCAGCTCTCGTACAGCGCGGCCAGACAGAGGAACACCGCCAGGACCGCGAAGCCATAGAGGATCAGCGCCTGCGAGCCCGCGAGCTTTTCCTCGCGCGACTGACCGGTCCACTCAAAACCGAAGCCTTGCGGCAACTTCGCCGCCAGCGCCTCCATCTCGGCCATGGCCTGGCCGGTGCTCACGCCCGGCGCGGCGCTGCCGCTGATGCGCATGGACGGGTAGCCGTTGTAGCGCACGGTCTGCATCGGGCCGGTGACCCAGCGTGTGGTGGCGAAGGCCGACAGCGGCACCGCCTGCGCCTTGCTGTTGAGCACGTTGATGCGCAACAGGTCCTCGGGCTGCATGCGCGCCAGGGCATCGGCCTGCACCACCACCCGCTGCAGACGACCCGCGTTGGGGAAGTCGTTGACGTAGCTGGAGCCCAGCGCGGTGCCGATGGCGCTGTTGATCGCGTCGAACCCGACGCCCTGGGCGTTGGCCTTGTCGCGGTCGATGTCGATCTGCAGCTGCGGTGCATCTTCCAGGCCGTCCGGGCGCACTTGGGTGAGCAGCTTGCTCTGCGAGGCCATGCCCAGCATCTGGTTGCGCGCGGCCAGCAGCGCGTCGTGGCCCCGACCCGCGCGGTCCTGCAGCCGGAAGCTGAAGCCGGACGAGGCGCCGAGCTCGGGAATGGGCGGCGGGCTCAGCGGGAAGATGAACGCGTCGCGGATGCCCGAGAGCGCTCCGAAGGCGCGGCCGGCCACGGCCTGGGCCGAGCTGCCTTCGCCGGAGCGTTCGGACCAGTCCTTGAGCGTGACGAAAGCAAGTGCGGCGTTCTGGCCCTGGCCCGAGAAGCTGAAGCCCAGCACACCGACCATGCTCTGCACCTCGGGCTGCTGGAGCATGAAGCCTTCCACCTGCTTCATCACCTCCAGCGTGCGCGCCTGCGTGGCGCCCGGCGGCAGTTGCACGTTCACCAGCAGGTTGCCCTGGTCTTCGTTGGGCAGGAACGAGGTCGGCAGACGCAGGTAGACCACCGCGGCGGCGGCGACGATGGCCACATAGATCACCAGCGTGCGGCCGGCGCGCGGCAGCAGCTTGGCCACGCCACCTTCGTAGCCTTTGGCGGTGCGCGAGAAACCGCGGTTGAACCAGCCGAAGAAGCCGGTCTTGGCGTGCGCATGGCCCGCCTCAACCTGCTTGAGCAGCGTGGCACAGAGCGCTGGCGTGAGCGACAAGGCCATGAAGGCCGAGAAGCCGATGGACATGCCCATCACCGCCGCGAACTGGCGGTAGATGTTGCCCACGGAGCCGCTGAAGAAGGCCAGTGGCACGAACACGGAGATCAGCACCACGGTCACGCCGATGATGGCGCCCGAGATCTGGCCCATGGCCTTGCGCGTGGCCTGCAGCGGCGGCAGCCCCTCTTCGCTCATGATGCGCTCGACGTTCTCCACCACCACGATGGCGTCGTCCACCACGATACCGATCACCAGCACCATGCCGAACATGGTCAGCACGTTGATGGAGAAGCCCATCGCCAGCAGGCCGGCGAAGGTGCCCAGCAGCGCCACCGGCACCACCAGCGTCGGGATCAGCGTGTAGCGCCAGTTCTGCAGGAACAGGAACATCACCAGGAACACCAGCGCGACCGCCTCGGCCAGGGTCTTGGCCACTTCCTGGATGGAGATCTTCACGAACTTGGAGCTGTCGTAGGGAATGGCCCAGGACATGCCCTTGGGGAAAAAGCGCTCCAGCTCGGTCATCTTCGCGCGCACCGCCTCGGCCGTGGCCAGCGCATTGCCGCTGGGCGAGAGCTGCACGCCGATGCCGGTGGACGGCTTGCCGTTCAGGCGCGCCGAGGTGGCGTAGGCCTGGGCGCCGAGCTCGATGCGGGCCACGTCTTTCAGGCGCACGCTGGCGCCGTCGGCGCTGGCGCGCAGCACGATGTTGCCGAACTGCTCCACGCTGGCGAGCTGGCCGTTGACCACCACGGTGGCGGCGATGCTTTGGCCCGCCACGTTGGGCAGCGCGCCGATTTCACCGGCCGAGACCTGAGCGTTCTGGGCGCGGATGGCGTTGGTCACGTCGGCCGCGCTCAGGTTGAAGCCCAGCAGCTTGGCCGGATCGATCCAGACCCGCATGGCGCGCTCGGTGCCGAACAGCTGGGCCTGGCCCACGCCGGGCAGGCGCTGCAGCTCGGGCACGATGCTGCGCGAGGCGTAGTCGCCCAGGGCCACCGGGTCCCAGGCCGGGTCGTCGCTGGAGAGGATCGTGAACAGCAGGAAGTTGTTGCGCGACTTGTCCACGCGCACACCCTGCTGCGTCACCGCCGAGGGCAGGCGCGGCGTGGCCCGCGAGAGGCGGTTCTGCACGTCCACCTGCGCCAGGTCGGCGTTGGTGCCGGGCTCGAAGCTCAGCGTGATGCTGCCGGTGCCGTTGGCCTGGGCCACGGCTTCCATGTAGATCAGGCCGGGCGAGCCGTTCATTTCCTGCTCGATGACCGACAGCACGCTGTCTTCCAGCGTCTGGGCCGAAGCACCGGGGTAGGTGGCGTTGATGACGATGGACGGAGGCGCCACCGGTGGGTACTGCGCGATCGGCAGCTGGGTGATGGACACCGCGCCCATCACCATGATGAAGAGCGCGATCACCCACGCAAAGATGGGCCGGTCGATGAAAAATCTTGCCATGCCGGCGCTCCTTACTTCGACGCAGCCGGAGCTTTGGCCGGAGCTTCTGCAGGGGCAGCGGCGGGCGCGGCTGCGGCGGGTGCGGTGCCCGGCGCCTGCCAGGGAACAGCCTTGACCGGTGTGCCCGGCGGCATCATCTGCAGCTTCTGGAAGCCGTCCACCATCACCTGCTCACCGGCCTTCAGCCCGTCCAGCACCACCCACTGCCCCGCTTGCTGGCCACCGATCTTCACCGTGCGTTGCTCGATCTTGCCGTCAGCGGCCACCACCGACACCGAGTCGCCCTGGGCCGAGCGCGTCACCGCCTGCTGCGGCAGCGCGATGGCATCGCGCGCGGTCGCCTGCTCCAGGCGCACCCGCACGTACAGGCCCGGCAGCAGCGCGCCGCCGGGGTTGGGCACTTCGGCACGCAGCGTGACCTGGCCGGTGGTGGGGTCCACCGACAGATCGGAGAACAGCAGGCGTCCCGCCTTGGGGTATTCGCTGCCGTCTTCCAGCACCACACGCACGCTGGCCGCGCCGACGCCCGCGCCCTTGAGCTGGCCACTCTCCAGCGCACGCTGCAGCTTCATGGTCTCCGCCGCCGACTGGGTGAAGTTCACATACATCGGGTCCACCTGCTGGATCACGGCCAGCTGGGTCACCTCGCCCTGCCCCACCAGCGCACCCTCGGTCACCAGCGCGCGGCCGATGCGGCCCGAGATCGGCGCCGTCACGTTCGCGTAGTTCAGGTTGATGCTGGCGGTCTGCACCGCCGCCTTGGCCACCGCCACGTCGGCCTCGGCGGCTTTCTGGGCCGCCACCGCGTTGGCGTACTCCTGCTGGCTGATCGCGTTCTCCGCCACCAACGGCTTGTAGCGTTCGGCCAGCGCCGTGGCCTGGGCCTGGTTGGCCTGGGCCCGGGCCAGACTGGCCTGCGCACTCTGCTGGGCGGCGGCGTACGGTGCCGGGTCGATGCGGAACAGCGCCTGACCGGCCTTCACATCGCTGCCTTCGCGGAACAGCCGCTGCTGCAGGATGCCCGCCGCCCGTGCCCGCACCTGGGCCACGCGCGAGGCCTCCAGCCGGCCCGGCAACTCGGTCAACAGGCCCACATCGCCCGGTGCGACCTTGACCACGCCCACCTCGGGCGCGGGCATGCCGCCGCCTGGCGCTGCGGCGGCCGGCGCCTCCCCTTTGCCGCAGGCCACCAGCAACACAGCGGCGGAGATCACCGACAGGCGGCGGGCCCACTGCACGGCGCGACCGGATGTCGCCAGCGGGGGGTTGAACGAAACGGAAGACTGGGGACTCTGAGCAGGCATGGGAATCCTTAGGGCAATGAAATCGGGGAAGCCGCCTGAGAAGCGGCTGACATGACCGTCGCGAGCGATGACCAACGAGGGCAAGGGGTCGAACTATACATACATTCGTGAATGTATGTATAGTCCCAACCCAACAAGCCCCCACATTTCCATAAGGTCAATCGACTGGAGACATCACATGGTTCGACGCACCAAGGCCGACGCCGAGGCCACCCGCCACAGCCTGCTCGACGCGGCCGAGCACCTGTTTCAGAAGCGCGGGGTCTCGCGCACCTCGCTCAACGACATCGCCGTGGCCGCCGGCACCACCCGCGGCGCCATCTACTGGCACTTCAGGGACAAGGCCGATCTATTCAACGCGATGATGGAACGCGTGGTTTTGCCACTGGAAGAAACCCTGAATGGGACAGGGAAAAAACCCTCGGACCTGGAGGACCCACTGCAAGCCCTGCGCGATGCCATCGCGCACGCCCTGCACAAGACCGCCACCGACGAGCGCACGCGCCGCGTTTTCGAAATCGCCACCCTGCAGGTGGAATACCACGACGAAATGCACGCGGTGCGCGCACGCCACCTGCAGGGCCGCAACGACTGCATGCGGCAGACCGCCGAGGTGTTGCAGTCGGCGGCGAACCAGCAGGGGCTGACCCTCGCCATCCCCGTGCAGAGCGCGGCGCTCGGTCTGCACGTGATGATCGACGGCCTGATCCAGAACTGGCTGCTCGACCCCAAGGCATTTGACCTGCGGCGCAGTGGCCGGCAGGTGGTCGACACCTTCCTGAGCGGGCTCGGTTTTCCGATCAAAGCGGGGGAAAGAACCTCGGCCCGACGCGCCGCGAATACCCGGGCCAAGACACCCGTACCCGAGCCAATCGGGTGAATGAATGCCCCGGTCAGGCGCTTGCAGGCGAGCGGCCT
Organism: Hydrogenophaga taeniospiralis; assembly: GCF_020510445.1. Lineage (NCBI taxonomy): Bacteria > Pseudomonadati > Pseudomonadota > Betaproteobacteria > Burkholderiales > Comamonadaceae > Hydrogenophaga > Hydrogenophaga taeniospiralis. The sequence goes on along the minus strand of NZ_JAHBAG010000001.1, from coordinate 2,988,768 downwards.
GACCCGTCCCAGCGGGCCACCAGAGCCCCCAACGCAAAGGCGCAAACGGTTCCCAGCAAAACGCCGAGCTTGGCCGCATCGCCTGGATCGCTGCCCGGCGGGTAGGCCAGCGTGGAAATGAACAACGCCATGGTGAATCCAATGCCGCAGAAGCACGCCACCGGCACATAGTCGCGCAGGCGCAGCCCATCGGGCAAGCCACCGCCAAGCCGGCTCGCGACCCAGGTACCCGCCAGAATGCCGAAAGGTTTACCCAGCAGCAGCCCCCCCGCCACGCCCAGGGTCACCGGCTGGGCCAGGGCGGCCCATGAAAAGCCCGCCAGCGACACCCCCGCGTTCACCACCCCGAACAGCGGCAGGATCAGCCAGCTCACCCAGGGTTTGAGGGCATGGTCCAGTTTCTCCGCCGGGCTGTTGCCATCCTGCGCCGCCGGCAGGAACAGGCCCACCACCACGCCCGCGAGCGTGGCGTGCACACCCGACTTGAGCACGCAGACCCAAAGAAACAGGGCCACCGCCACATAAGGCCAGATGCGCTGCACCCGCAGGCTGGAGAGGATGAACAACGCACCCACCCCCACGGCGGCAAAACCCAGCATGGTCTTGCTCAACTGATCGGTGTAGAACAGCGCGATCACGATGATCGCGCCCAGATCGTCCAGCACCGCCACGGCCGTCAGGAACGCCAGCAGCGCACCACGGATGTTCGGGGCTGCGAGCGCCATGAGACCGATGGCAAACGCAATATCCGTGGCCGCAGGAATGGCCCAGCCCGCGAGGTTGGGTGGCTGGTTCCAGTTGAACAGCACAAAAATCAGAGCGGGGACCGCCATGCCCCCCACGGCCGCACCAAACGGCAGGATGCGCGCCTGCGGCGTGGCCAGAGCGCCGTGAAGCCACTCGTGCTTGATCTCCACCCCCACCAGCAGAAAAAAGATGGCCATCAGAAAGTCGTTGATCCACAACTCCAATGGCTTGGCAAGCACGTACCCGCCCACCCCCACCTGGAAGGGCAACGCCAGCAGTTGCTGCATGCCGTCGGACATCGGGCTGTTCATCAGGGCCATGCCGACCACCGCGCTGCCCGCCAACAAAAGGCCATCTCGTTGTGCTGTGTTCATGGAGCGATCTTAGGGGGAGGTTCGGGCGAAGTGTCCACAGATCGCCCAAGTCCCCACAGGCGGCCCGAGCGCACCGCAGGCCGGCTCACTCGCCCGGGCGCGAACCGAAGGAATGTGGCAAGCGCCAGGCGAGGCGCGAGCCCGCGCCCACCACCGCGCCCACCACCCAGAACACCCAGGCCACGCCCACCAGCGCTCCGACCGAACCAAAGAGCAGCGGCATCACCACGCTCGATCCGTTGATGGCCATGGCCCGCATGCCCAGCGCTTCACCGTGCCGGTGCCGGGGCGTGAGCTGGTGCAACGTGCTCATGACCATCGGCTGCACCGACCCCAGCGCCAACCCCAGCAGGATGGACAACAGCCCCATCGCCCAGGTCGCCTGCACCAGGGGGTACAGCGCAAACAACAGCGCGGTCGACACCATGGCCGTGCCGATCACCACCGACTCGCGCAGGTGCGCGGCCAGCCAGGGCATGACCAACCGGATGGCGGTGGCGGCCAGCGCAAAGGCCCCCAGGACGGCGCCGATCGCGGTCGCGCTCAGGCCCCGCTCGTGTCCAATCACAGGCACGATGAAGGTGTGCACGTCCCAACACGAGGCCAGCATCCAGTTGATCAGCATGAGGCGGCGGAACGCAGCATCGCGCAACAGGTTCCATGGCGATCCGCTGGCGTTTCGCTGCTCCGGGGCCACCGGCTCGTGATCCACCGTGCCCCGCATCCAGAACCAGGCCAACGAGGGCAGCAGCGCGAGCAACAGGAACGCGGCGCGAAAGCCGAAGCTGTCGATCATCACGCCCGCGGCGAGCGGGCCCAGGAAGTTGGAAATGGACGGCCCGATGGCCATCCAGCTGAACACCTGCTTGAGCGCGGTGGCATCTGTCGCGAGCCGCCCCACATGGCGCTGCAGCGCAATCACGGCCATCCCGGTGGCGCCCCCGCAGGTCAAGGCGGTGAAACACAACACGCCATACATCGGGAACAACACCGCGAGCAACGCGCCCCCGGTGGCCACGCCCACGGCCAGCAGCACCGGCTTCCTGAGGCCCCGGCGGTCGGCGTAGCGGCCGGCCGGCAAGGCCAGAAACACCTGGGCCAACGCGAACAGCGCCAGCAGCGTGCCCACCGCGACCGGGCTGCGGCCCTCGCGCAGCGCCATCAGTGGCGCGGCCATGCGAAAGCCGGTCATGCAGGCGTGCAGGCACACCTGGGCGGTGATCAACCGGGCGAGTTCGGTTCGTTGCGTAGGCTTCAAACGATGTTCATCAACCGGCAATCCCGGGTGTCAGTGCAACAGGCCGTATTGAACGATGTACACGGCCGCACCGGCCAGATAGCCCACCAGGGCCAGGCCACTGATCTTTTTGACATACCAGAAGAAGTGGATCTTTTCCAGTCCCATGGCCGCCACACCCGCGGCCGAACCGATGATCAGGATGGAGCCGCCGGTACCGGCGCAGTACGCCATGAACTCCCACAGGAAGCTGTCAGGGGGGTATTGATCCAGGCTGTACATGCCCATGGATGCAGCCACCAGCGGCACGTTGTCCACGATGGCGCTGACCAGGCCAATGAGGATCACGATGATGTCCTGGCGCCCCACGGTCTGGTCCAGCCAGCCGGCCAGCGAGGTCAGGATGTGGGTGTGTTCCAGCGTGGCCACCGACAACAGAATGCCGATGAAGAACACGATGGAGCCCATGTCGATGCGCGAGAGCGCGTGCGCCAGGGTCAAGGAATACTTGTCGTCCTCGTTCTTGTTCTTGTGGATCAGGTCACCCGCCAGCCACAGGATGCCCAACCCGAACAGCACCCCCATGAAGGGCGGCAGGTGGGTGATGGTCTTGAAGGCCGGCACGGCCACCAAAATGCCCAAACCCAGGAAGAACATCATGTTCTTCTCAAACGAAGTGGTGTGGTGTCCTTCGCGGACTTCGACCTTCTGGGGCGCTTCAACCAGGCGGCCCCGCAGCACATAGGCCGTGATGGCCAAGGGCACCATCAGATTGACCATGGAGGGAAGGAACACGCCCTTGATGATTTCCATGGCGGTGATCTGGCCACCGATCCACAACATGGTCGTGGTCACATCGCCGATGGGACTCCAGGCGCCGCCCGCATTGGCTGCGATGACGATGATGCCGGCGAAGAACAGCCGATCACCCTGTTTGTCCAGCAGCTTCTTCATGAGCGAAATCATGACGATGGTCGTGGTCAGGTTGTCCAGAATGGAACTCAAGAAAAACGTGACGAAGCCCACCAGCCACATCAGCGTGGAAAGTTTGGTGGTCTTGATGCGGGTGGTGATGACTTCGAAACCATCATGGGCGTCGACCACCTCGACGATGGTCATGGCACCGATCAGGAAGAACACGATCTGGGCGGTGCCCATCAGCGATTCGTTCAGCTGTTCGCCCACCAGATGGGCGTCGCCGTTGGACATCGCGTACACCGTCCACAGCAGGCCGGCGCCAATCAGCGCCGAAGCCGCCTTGTTGATCTTGATGGGGTGTTCCAGTGCGATGGCGGCATAGGCCAAAACAAAAATCACGACCACGGCAGTAAGCATTTTGTCTCCTCAATGTTGTTGGGGGCTCCACGGCCGCCGGTTTTCTTGCAGCCAGGTATTGTATGAAGCGACAGCTGAGAAAGGGCTGACGGATGGCGCCTACACCCCGTCGTCGCCCAACGGGTCCAGTGGCAGCAAGGCGCTGGCCTGCTCCTGCGGCAACGCCTCCACGGTCTTGAGCGCGCGGCCCATGGCGCGGCTGCGGGTCTCGGCGCTGTCCAGGGTGTTGAGCACGGTCTGGGTCTGGGCCTTGACCTTGGCCAGCACATCGCCGAACTTGCCGAACTCGGTCTTGACCGCGCCCAGCACCTGCCAGACCTCGCTGCTGCGTTTCTCCAGCGCCAGGGTGCGAAAGCCCATCTGCAGCGAGTTGAGCATGGCCATCAGCGTGGTCGGACCGGCGAGCGTGACGCGGTACTCACGCTGCAGCACCTCCATCAGCCCCGGGCGGCGCAGCACCTCGGCGTACAGGCCTTCGGTGGGCAGGAACAGGATCGCGAAGTCGGTCGTGTGCGGCGGCTCCAGGTACTTGTCGGCCATGCTTTTGGCTTCGAGCCGGATGCGCTGCTCCAGCCCGCGCGCGGCCAGCTCGGCGCCTTCCACGTCGGCACGCTGCTGGGCGTCGAGCAGGCGCTCGTAGTCCTCGTTCGGGAACTTGGCGTCGATCGGCAGCCAGCAGGGCGCGCCTTCGTCGCCCCGGCCCGGCAGCTTGATGGCGAAATCGACCACGTTGCGGCTGCCCGGGCGCGTGGCCACCTGGGTGGCGTACTGGTCGGGCGCGAACACCTGCTCCAGCAAGGCGCCGAGCTGGGCTTCGCCGAACATGCCGCGGGTCTTCACATTGGTCAGCAGGTGCTTCAGATCGCCCACGCCCTGCGCCAGCGTCTGCATCTCGCCCAGGCCCTTGTGCACCTGCTCCAGCCGGTCGGCCACCTGCTTGAAGCTCTCACCCAGGCGGGCCTGCAGCGTGCTCTGCAGTTTTTCGTCCACCGTGGCGCGCATCTCGTCGAGCTTGGCGGCGTTGTTCTGCTGCAGTTGCGTGAGCTGGCCTTCGAGGGTGGCGCGCATCTCCCCCAGCCGGCGCTCGTTGCTCTCCATCATCGCCTTGAGCTGGCTGGTCAGCGTGTCGCCCAGCGTGCCGCGCAGCTGCACCAGCTGCTGAGCAAAAGCGTCGATCTGCGCGTTCTGCGTGCGCGTGGCTTCCGCGGCCTGCTGCCCCATGCCCAGGCTGATCGCCTGCAGCTGTTGCGTCAGCGTGTCGCCCAGGGTGCCGCGCAGCTGCAGCAGCTGCTGGGCGAACGCATCGAGCTGGGTGTTCTGTGTGCGGGTGGCCTCGGCGTCCTGGCGCGTGAGGGTTTCCTGAAAGGTGGCCAGAGTCTGCTGGATTTCCTGCCGGCCACCGCGCGCGTTGTCACCGATCTCGCGGCGCAGCTCACTTTCCACGCGCTCGATGCGCTGGGTGGTCTGCTGCCCCTGGTTTTGCAGTGTGGCCAGCAGCGCCTGGCGATGCGCCTGTTCCTCGACGTCCACGGGCCGGCGCCGCAACAGCAGCCACAACAACGCCAGCAGGATCAACACCTGCAGCAGCACACCCAACACCATCCAGAACGACACAGCTTCAAACATGCGAACGATTATCGGTGAGTGCCAGAAGGCCCCTCAGGTCGCTCTATAGAATGACCCGCTTCCCTTTTCTGGAGCATCTCATGAGCGTCTACGACAAGCTTTCCCAACTCGGCATCGAACTGCCCCCCGTGGCCATTCCCGCCGCCGCCTACGTGCCCTTCGTGCAGACCGGCAAGCTCGTCTTTCTGAGCGGCCACATCGCCAAGAAAGACGGCAAACCCTGGGTCGGTCAGCTCGGCCTGACCATGACCACCGAAGAGGGCAAGCTCGCCGCCCGCGCCATCGCCATCGACCTCATGGGCACGCTCGCCGCCGCCTGCCTGGCCGCCGGCAAGACGCTCGACGACGTGACGCGCATCGTCAAGGTCATGAGCCTGGTCAACAGCACCGCCACCTACACCGAGCAACACCTCGTCACCAACGGCTGCAGCGAACTGCTGGGCGAAGTCTTCGGCCCGAAAGCCGGCGCCCACGCCCGCAGCGCGTTCGGCGTGGCGCAGATCCCGTTGGGCGCTTGTGTGGAGATCGAGCTGATCGCCGAGCTGGGCTGAGCCCAAGCAGCATCCGGGATGGGCGTGAGGACACGCCCATGCGGCCTGTCCCGCTCAGGAAAGCCGGCCGGCTGCTCAATCGGCTCGCAGCGCCTGGGGCTTGTGCCGAATGGCGCGCGCAGCGCTCAAGCATGAACAACGCCAAACGTCCCGCCGTCCAGCGCCTCGCGCTCCTGCGGTTCGTCGTCGTCCCGCTGGCGGCGTGGGTGCTGGTAAAGCCGGTCCGCGTGCTGGCACCAGGGCTGGTGGGGATTGCTTGTGGCGCTGAGGCTCCCGTGTGCGTGGACGACCCGCAGCGGCTGCAGGCGGCGAACGCGCTCCACGCCGAGGCCGTCGCGTTCGTATCGAACACCATCGCGCCGCTGCAGCGCCCTCCCCGCGTCATCTTTTGCTCCACCAATGCCTGTGCCGACAGCTTCGGGCTGGGCGCGCGGTCGGCGGTCACCATCGCCAACTGGGGCATCGTCATCGGCCCTCGCGCCTGGAAACCCTACTACGTCCGCCACGAACTGATCCACGTGTTGCAGGGCCAGCGCCTGGGCGTGATGCGCCGCCTGTTCATGCCCACGTGGTTTGTCGAAGGCATGGCCTATGGCCTGAGCCTGGACCCACGTGCGCCGCTGGCCGAACCGTGGGAGGCGCACCGCGTGCGTTTCAACGCGTGGGCCGCACGCATCCCCAGGGATCAGTGGTGGCAAGAGGCTGGCAAGCTGTGACGTCAGAACCTCCGCCCATGCCCGCAACCCACACAACCGCCTCCAACCAAAACATGCAGGCGGCAAGGTCCGAATGGACCTGACCACGGCCAGGACCAACCTCAAGGCGCGGTCGCGGCTGGGGTGGGTGCGCGACGAGGTGTTCCTTGCGTACAGCCGGCGCGTTGCCGGTGTTCAGAACCAGGTCGTGACCGCGTCCACCACGCGGTAGCCGTCGTCCACCACCGGCAGCCAGCGCCATTTGTCGAACGTGGTGCAGGGGTGTGAAATGCCCGAGGCCACGGTTTCGCCGAGCGCCGGCCATTCGTCCTTCGGGGCCGATGGGTCGTAGCGCAGGTAGGCGTGCTGGTCATTCAGGACGTCAATGCGCCAGTGCGCGGGCACCGCCTTCGGTGCACCGCCCTGCCCGTCCGAGCGCCAGATGGGCAGCGGCAGGTCGAGGTCGTGCGACACGTCGCGCCGGCCCATGCTGAGCAACGCCAGGCCGGGCTCGGGGCCGCTCTGCACGCAGGCCAGCACCTCCAGCGCGGGCTTGAGGGTCTCGCGCAGGTTCAGGCGCTCGGCCACACAGCAGAGGTACCGCGTGTAGCGCTGGTGGTCGTGCGTGAGGTAACAACCCGAGCGCAGCACGCCGCGCACAGGGCGGCCGAGGTTCGGCGTGAGGCGTTCGGCCACGAGATCGAAGATGGCGGAGCCACCGGCGCTGAGGATGACTTCGTCTTGCGCGAACCAGCCTTGCGCGATGGCTTCGCGGGCTGTTGCCTCCACGCGGTCCATCAGGTCCTGCACGGTGGCGCGGTCTTTGGCGTGGTCGCAGGTGGCGGTGGTGCCTTCGTAGCACTCGATGCCGGCCAGTTGCAGCACCGGGCTGGCGTGGATGCGCTGCGCGGCTTGCCGCGCCTCGTCGGCGGTGCGGCAGCCGGTGCGCTGACCGGCGATGCCCAGTTCCAACAACACCTCGAACCGGCCTGCGAAACCGCGTGCCGTGGCCCAGGCTTCGATGGCGTCCACCTGTCCCACCGAATCGACGAGGAACATGGAACGCAGCGCGGGGCGTTCGGCGTGCAACACCGCCAGCGCGTCCAGCTCGGCGCGCTGGATCACCTGGTTGGCGATCAGCAGCACCGGCACACCGTGGCGCGCACCCACCGCCGCCTGGAACACGGTGGCGAAGCTGATACCCCAAGCCCCGGCGTCCAGCTGCATCTGCCAGAGCTCGGGCGACATGCTGGTCTTGCCGTGCGGCGCAAGGTACAGGCCGCGCTGCGCGCAGAAGTCGCGCATCCAGTGCAGGTTGTGCTGCAGGGCGGACTGCCTGATCACCGCCAGTGGCAGGGCCAGATCGCCCCGCAGCAGTTGCCAGCCCTGCCTGGCGATCTGCTCGCGCATGAGCGGCGTTTGCCCGGTGGGAAAGCCTTTGAGGTGGGGGCCGAAGAGAGGCTCGGTCGGGTTCATGGCGGTGTGTTTCTGGGGTGTGATCGAAGTCCAGGTGCCTCGTGGCTCCCTGGCGGAAGCACGGCGCTCAATCGAGCGGCCAGCTCATGCCCTTGGGCAGCGCTGCGTCGGGCTCCGGTGCGGGCTCGCTGGCCGTGCCCGCGCGCGGGGGCGCCGCGGCGGGCGCGGCCTGGGTTTCCACGCTGCGCCACCAGGGCCGGGTCTTCTCCGCATGCGCGGGCTCGACAGCCTGACCCAGGATGGGCATCAGCAGGGGGGTGTTCTGCCGCTCGGCCTGTGCGAGCAAGACTTCGGCGGGTTGGTCCCAGGCGTGCATGGCCAGGGCGAAGGTGCCCCAATGGACCGGCAACAACACGCCACCGCCCAGCAATTGGTGGGCCTTGAGCGCGTTGTCCGGCCCGAGGTGGATGTCGCCCCACGCGGGATGGAAGGCGCCCACTTCGAGCATGACCAGATCGAACGGACCGAGGCGGTCCCGGATCTCGCTGTATTCGCCGGTGAGGCCGGTGTCACCGCTGAAGAACACACTGTGGCGCGGCGAGCGGACCACCAGTGAAGACCACAGCGTGGCGTTGCGGTCTTTGAGGTTGCGGCCGGAAAAATGCTGCGAGGGCGCGGCGGTGATGGTGACCTCGCTGCCGGGCAGGCGATGGCTTTCCCACCAGTCCAGCTCGGTGATGCGCTCGGGTGGCACACCCCAGGCCTGCAGATGCGCGCCCACGCCGAGCGATGTGACGAAGGGCACCTCGCGCCGGTTCAGCTCGCGCACGGTGGGGTAGTCCAGGTGATCGTAGTGGTCGTGCGAGACCAGGGCCACGTCCACCGGTGGCAGTTGCTTCAACGCGACCGGCACGGGCTGAAAGCGCTTGGGGCCCACCAGGTTCGACGGCGAGGCGCGCAGGCCCCAGACCGGATCGGTCAGCACGCGTTTGCCTTCGATCTCGATCATCACGGTGGAGTGGCCAAGCCAGGTGGCGCGCAAACCGCTCTGCGGCGGCCTGGCCCAGGCCTCGCGCGGATCGACCGAAGGCAGCGGCGCGCTGGGCACGCGGCGCTCGCCGCCGCACAGGAAATCGCGCACGCCCGGGAACGGCGCATGGGGGTCGCGCAGGCCGGGCGCGACGGGAAACACATTGCGGAAACCCTCGCCCAGCCATTGCACCGAGGCCTTCATGCGCTCCAGGCGAAGGCCTTCGGCCCGTTTGCCCAACGACTTCATGGCGATCCTTTGCTTTCAGCAGGGTTGCAAGACCACCGCACAGGGCAGCGATGGGCCGGAACTCAACCCGGCGCGCGCCATTGTCGCGCGCGTTGGCGCCCCCGCCTCAACCAAGGTCAAACGGCACCAAGCCGCGCCCCAACCGGGGCGGGTCAGCGCCGGTTCTTGCGTGCCTGTGCGCGCCGCACCTGGCGGCTTTGCCCGGCCAGCTCGCGCTGCGCCTGCTGCGCGGCGCGGCGGGCACGGTAACGCCTGCCGACGAAGCGACCCACCAGAAAGGTCACGGCACCGCTGGCCAGCAACACGAGAAGGCCGGTGCCGTCCATGCCCGTCACTCCACGCGCGTCACGCGGTTCGGTTTGAAACCCAAGTCCGCGGCCTTGCCCTTGCGGGCGCGCGCGGCGCGGGCATTGTTCAGGCTGCGGATTTCCAGCGTCTCGTCGCGCTCCTTGCCGCCGCGGCCGATGCCTTCGATCTTCACACTGCGGGTGTAGGCCGCGGCGCCGGCCAAGGTGTCCTTGGCATCGAGGTCGATCAGCATCAGGCCGCGCCCGCCCTTGTCCATGGCCTTGAGTTCGCCGATCTCGAAAGTGAGGATGCGCCCGCCGGTGGAGGCGCAGGCCACGTGCGTGGCGGGCGGCAAGGCTTGGCTGGCCGTGGTGTGGGCCACGTGCGAAGGTGCGCAGATGGTCTCGCCCTCGCCCACGCTGATGAAGGCCTTGCCGGCTCTCTGGCGCGACACCAGGTTGTCCACCGTGGCGAGGAAGCCGTAGCCGCCGGTGCCGCTGAGCAGCAGCGTGGCGTTGGCCGGGCCGGCGAAGTAGTGCAGCGGTTGCGTGCCGCTTTCGAGCTCGATCAGCGTGGTGATGGGCTGGCCGTCGCCGCGCGCGCCGGGCAGGCTGGCCACGGGCACGCTGTAGACGCGGCCATTGCTGCCGAAGACGATGAGCGTGTCCACCGTGCGGCATTCGAAGGTGCCGTACAGGCCATCGCCCGCCTTGAAGGCAAAGCTGCCGGCCTCGTGGCCATGGCCGGTGCGCGCGCGCACCCAGCCCTTGCTGGAGATGACGACCGTGACCGGCTCGTCCACCACCTTGATTTCGGCCACGGCCTTTTTCTCGGTCTGGATCAGCGTGCGGCGCGGGTCGGCGAAGGTCTTGGCGTCGGCCTCGATCTCTTTGACCATCAGGCGCTTCAGGCTGGCCGGGTTGCCCAGGATGTCTTCGAGCTTGCCCTGCTCTTCGCGCAGATCCTTCAGCTCCTGCTCGATCTTGATGGCTTCGAGACGCGCCAGTTGGCGCAGGCGGATTTCAAGAATGTCTTCGGCCTGCCGATCGCTGAGCTTGAAGCGCTCGATCAATGCAGCCTTGGGCTCGTCGCTGTGACGAATGATCGCAATCACTTCGTCGATGTTCAGCAACACGAGCTGCCGGCCTTCGTAGATGTGGATGCGGTCGAGCACCTTGTTCAGGCGGTGCTGCGTGCGGCGCACGATGGTGCCCTGGCGGAATTCGATCCACTCATTGAGCATGAGCCGCAGGCTCTTCTGCGTCGGCCGCCCGTCCAGACCGATCATGGTCAGGTTGATCGGCGACGAACTTTCCAGGCTGGTGTGGGCCAGCAGCGCGGTGATGAGTTCGCTCTGCTCGATGCGGCTGCTCTTGGGCTCGAACACCAGACGCACCGGCGCGTCCTTGCTCGACTCGTCGCGCACCACGTCCAGCACCATCAGCATGCTCGCTTTGAGCTGCGTCTGCTCCTGGCTCAACGCCTTCTTGCCGGCCTTGACCTTGGGGTTGGTGATCTCTTCGATTTCTTCCAGCACGCGCTGGGTGCTCACGCCGGGCGGCAGTTCATTGACCACCAGTTGCCACTGGCCGCGCGCGAGGTCCTCGATCTTCCAGCGCGCCCGCACCTTGAGGCTGCCACGGCCGGTGCGGTAGGCATCGGCAATGTCGCCGGCCGGGCTGATGATCTGGCCACCGCCCGGGTAGTCCGGGCCGGGGATGATGGCGAACAGCTCGTCGTCGCTGAGCTTGGGCGTCTTGATCAGCGCCACGCAGGCGTCGGCCACTTCGCGCAGGTTGTGGCTGGGGATTTCGGTGGCCAGGCCCACGGCAATGCCACTGGCGCCGTTGAGCAGGTTGAACGGCAGGCGCGCGGGCAGCTGTTTGGGTTCTTCAAACGAGCCGTCGTAGGTGGGGATGAAGTCCACCGTGCCCTGGTCGATCTCGTCGAGCAGCAGGCCAGTGATCTTGGCCAGGCGCGCTTCGGTGTAGCGCATGGCGGCGGCGCCGTCGCCGTCGCGGCTGCCGAAGTTGCCCTGGCCGTCGATCAGCGGGTAACGCTGGCTGAAATCCTGCGCCATGCGCACCAGCGCGTCGTAGGCTGCGCTGTCGCCGTGAGGGTGGTACTTGCCCAGCACGTCGCCGACCACGCGCGCGCTCTTGACCGGCTTGGCAGCGGTGTTGCCGCTGTAGCCCAGGCCCATGCGGTCCATGGCGTAGAGGATGCGGCGCTGCACCGGCTTCTGGCCGTCGCACACATCGGGCAGGGCCCGGCCCTTGACGACGGAGAGGGCGTATTCGAGGTAGGCGCGTTGGGCGTAAGCCGCGAGGTTGTCGTTGTCTTCTGGGGTGTCCAGCGGGAGTTCGGGGTTGATGGTGTCCATGAAGTCTGTTGCGTGAATCCGGTTCAGAGCGGCGCGGGTGTCTGGGCCCTGGCCTGCATGTCTGCGGGCTCCGGCACATAGCGCTGGCTCAGGGCGCGCGGCGGCTGCAGCGATTGCCGCAGTTGTGTCACCTTGCGCACATAGTTCTGGGTTTCCCGGTAGTTCGGGATCTGGCGCCCGGCGCGCAGCACCGCGCCCTCGCCGGCGTTGTAGGCCGCCAGCGCCAGCTCGGTCTGGCCGTCGAAATACTTCAGCAGCCAGGCCAGGTAACGCGCGCCCGCCTGCAGATTGGTGCGCGGATCGGTCAGGCGCTCCTGCAGCGATTCATTGGCTCTGGCTTTCACGCCAAAGCGCTGCGCGGTGTCGGGCATGAGTTGCATCAGGCCGATGGCGCCCTTGGGGCTGACCGCATGGGCATTGAACCCCGATTCGGTGGCGATCACCGCCTTGAGCAGCTCGTATTCCAGCCCGTACGCCGTGGCCGCCTCGCGGATCAGGTGGCGCACCGCCTTGTACGAGGTGGAAACCTGAAAAACCGCCTGCACGCTGGGTGAGGCATGGGCGTCCCCACGCGGCAGTTCCCGTGACACGCCCGCGGACCGGGCACCGCCGCCGTAGAACAGCTCGTAACGCCGGTCCACCTGGTGGTCGGCGAAGTGCGACACGCCGCGCTTGTCCACATAGCCCCAGATTTCCGCTGCGGCGGGCGCGGACCATCCCAGCGCCCACACCAGCAGCCACCCCAACGCCAGGGCCCGGGGCCAACGGAGTGTGTTGCGGCTCAAACGTCCACCTCCACCGAATCGCCGTGCAGCTCCATCAGCTCGCGGCGCGACGCGGCCTCGCCCTTGCCCATGAGCTTGGTGATCAGGGCTTCGGTGCCGGCGAAATCCAGCGTGCCCAGGTTGACCTGCATCAGGCGGCGGGTATCGGGGTTGAGCGTGGTGTCCCAGAGCTGCTCGGCGTTCATCTCACCCAGGCCCTTGAAACGGCTGATCTGGCACTTGTCGCGCACCACGCCGTCTTTCTCGGCCTTGTCCAGGATGGCGTGCAGCTCGCCCTCGTCCAGCGCGTACTGCTTGCTCGCGGGCTTCTTGCCACGCGCGGGCACGTCCACGCGGAACAGCGGCGGGCGCGCCACGTACACATGGCCGGCCTCGATCAGCTTGGGGAAATGGCGGAAGAACAGCGTGAGCAGCAGCACCTGGATGTGCGAGCCGTCCACGTCGGCGTCACTCAGGATGCAGACCTTGCCGTAGCGCAGGCCGCTCATGTCGGGCGTGTCCAGCGGGCCGTGCGGGTCCACGCCGATGGCGACCGCGATGTCGTGGATCTCGTTGTTGGCGAACAGGCGGTCGCGCTCGACCTCCCAGGTGTTGAGCACCTTGCCGCGCAGCGGCAGGATGGCCTGGCTTTCCTTGTCGCGGCCCATCTTGGCGCTGCCGCCGGCCGAGTCGCCCTCGACCAGGAACACCTCGTTGTGCGCCAGGTCTTTGCTTTCGCAGTCGGTCAGCTTGCCGGGCAACACGGCCACGCCCGAGCCCTTGCGCTTTTCGACCTTCTGGCCGGCCTTCTGGCGGAACTGCGCGGCCTTGATGGCGAGTTCGGCGAGCTTCTTGCCGTAGTCCACGTGCTGGTTGAGCCAGAGTTCGAGCGCCGGGCGCACGAAGCTGCCAACCAGTCGCACCGCATCGCGCGAGTTCAGGCGCTCCTTGATCTGGCCCTGGAACTGCGGGTCCAGCACCTTGGCGCTCAACACATACGAAGCGCGGGCAAACACGTCTTCGGGCAGCAGCTTCACGCCCTTGGGCAGCAGCGCGTGCAGCTCGATGAAGCCCTTGACCGCCTGGAACAGGCCGTCGCGCAGGCCGCTTTCGTGCGTGCCGCCGGCGCTGGTGGGGATCAGGTTGACGTAGCTCTCGCGCACCGGCTGGCCGTCTTCGGTGAAGGCCACGCACCAGGCAGCGCCCTCGCCGTCGGCGAAGGTGTCGTCCTTGGCGTCGGCAAAGCCTTCGCCCTCAAACAGCGGAATCACCGGTTCGCCGTTGAGCGTCTGCTGCAGGTAGTCGCGCAGGCCGCCCTTGTAGAGCCAGGTCTGGGTGTCTTTGGTCTTCTCGTTGACCAGGGTCACCGTCACGCCCGGCATCAGCACCGCCTTGCTGCGCAGCAGGTGGGTGAGCTCGGTCATGGGCAGGGCGGCGGACTCGAAGTACTTGCCATCGGGCCAGGCGCGCACCGTGGTGCCCTGCTTGCGGTCGCCCTCGCCTTTGGGCGTGATCACCAGTTGCTCGATCACGTCACCCGCGGAAAACGCGAGTTTGGCGACCTGGCCTTCGCGGAAGCTGGTGACTTCGAGCCGGGTCGAGAGCGCGTTGGTGACCGACACGCCCACGCCGTGCAGGCCACCCGAGAAGCTGTAGGCGCCGCCCTTGCCCTTGTCGAACTTGCCACCGGCGTGCAGCCGGGTGAACACAAGCTCGACCACCGGGGCCTTTTCTTCCGGGTGCAGGCCGAAGGGAATGCCACGGCCGTCGTCTTCCACGCTCACCGAGTGGTCGGTGTGCAGCGTGACCTTGATCTTTTTGCCGAATCCGGCCAGCGCTTCGTCGGCCGCGTTGTCCAGCACTTCCTGGATGATGTGCAGCGGGTTGTCGGTGCGGGTGTACATGCCCGGCCGCTGTTTGACCGGCTCCAGTCCCTTGAGGACGCGGATCGAGCCTTCGGAATATTCGTTGGGAGATTGGGTCGCCATGGGGGCGGATTGTATGCGCCCCGATCAAAAACCACTGGATGCAAATACAGAGGAAACACCCGCCATCTCCGGCGATTCGTTCCGCGCATCAATCGGGGCCGCCGATTTCATGACCCCACGCGCCGGGGTGACACCCGCGAAATGAGCGGATTCGCTACAGTCTCGGGATGACATCGCCATTGGCCACCACCCCCGCGCCCCGACTCTCGACCCTCCAGGTGCTCGCCTGCGGTGCCTTCATCGTCACCCTCTCCATGGGCATCCGCCACGGCTTCGGCCTGTGGCTGCAGCCCGTCACCACGGCCCAGGGCTGGACGCGCGAGACCTTCGCCTTTGCGCTGGCGATCCAGAACCTGTCCTGGGGGGTGTTCGGCATCTTCGCCGGCATGGCGGCCGACCGTTTTGGCGCCATGCGCGTGCTGCTGGGAGGCGCGGTGCTCTACGCGCTGGGCCTGGCCGGCATGGCCTGGTCCACCAGCCCGGTCGGCTTTGCGCTGACCGCCGGCATCCTGATCGGTGCGGCCCAGGCGGGTACCACCTACGCCGTGATCTACGGCGTGATCGGGCGCCAGATCCCGGCCGACAAGCGCTCCTGGGCCATGGGCGTGGCGGCCGCGGCCGGCTCGTTCGGCCAGTTCCTGATGGTGCCGATCGAGGGCTGGCTCATCAGCCGCTTCGGCTGGCAGGAAGCGCTGCTGTTCCTGGGCGCCGCGGTCCTGCTCATCATGCCGCTGGCCATGGGCCTGCGCGAACCGGGCTTTGCGGGAGGTTCGCCGCCCCGGCGCGAACAGACCATTCTTCATGCGCTGCGCGAGGCGTTTCGCTACCGCAGCTTCCAGCTCTTGATGGCCGGCTATTTCGTCTGTGGCTTCCAGGTGGTGTTCATCGGCGTGCACATGCCGAGCTACCTGAAAGACAACGGCCTGTCGCCCCAGGTGGCGAGCTACGCGCTGGCGCTGATCGGCCTGTTCAACGTGATCGGCACCTACGCCGCGGGCGCGCTGGGCCAGCGCATGGCCAAGCGCCACATCCTGGCCTTCATCTACCTGGCACGGGCCGTGGCCATCAGCATCTTCCTGATCGTGCCGCTCTCGCCCGCCAGCGTGTATGTGTTTTCCGCCGTCATGGGCGTGCTGTGGCTGTCCACCGTGCCGCCGACCAACGCCGTGGTGGCGCAGATCTTTGGCGTGGCGCATTTGTCCATGCTGGGCGGCTTCGTGTTCTTCAGCCACCAGATCGGCAGTTTCCTGGGCGTGTGGCTGGGTGGCTATCTGTACGACCGCACTGGCAGCTACGACGTCGTCTGGTATATCTCGATCGCGCTGGGGGTGTTCGCCGCGCTGATCAATCTGCCGGTGCGCGAGTCGCCCATCGTCCGCGGCGGCCCGCAGCGCGCGGGAGCGGCCGCATGAGACCGTTGGCGCTCAAGACCCTGGTCTGGGCCGGCGTGCTGTTGGTCCTGCTGGGCACCCTTGCGCTCTACCAGCGGCCCGACTTTCTCGTGAACCTGGCCGACCAGCTCTGGAGCTGTTTCTAGATGCACGGCACCGAAGCGCCCTCGGCCTGGGTACAGCGCTGGTCGCATCTGGTTCCCGTCGCGGGGTCGGTGCTCGACGTGGCCTGCGGCCATGGCCGCCATCTGCGTTGGCTCGCTGGGCGCGGCCATCCGGTGACGGGCGTGGACCGCTCGGCCGAAGCCATCGAAGCCGTGTCCGGGCTGGGGCGCGCGGTGCAGGCCGACATCGAGAACGGCCCCTGGCCCTTCGCGGACGAAACGTTCGACGCGGTGGTGGTGACGAACTACCTCTGGCGCCCCCTGCTGGCGCAGATCGTGTCCAGCGTGGCACCGGGCGGCGTGCTGATCTACGAGACCTTTGCCCAGGGAAACGAGACCGTGGGCAAGCCGTCACGACCCGATTTCCTGCTCCGCCCCGGCGAGCTGCTGCAGGCCACAACCGGCCTGCACGTGGTGGTCTTCGAGGACGGCTTCATCGACCGGCCCGAGCGCTTCGTGCAGCGCATCGCGGCGGTGCGAAAACGTCCGGATCTCCCGGGTCTGCCCGAGCGGTATCCGCTGGATGCCACTGGGTAGAATGTCAGATTCGTGCGCCCGCTGACGCCGCCCCTTTGGTCGGCCGTTGCGCAGGTGCCCACCACTTGAGCCTTTAGCTATGAACCCCATCACCGGCAGCATCGTGGCCCTGGTCACGCCCATGCAAGAAGACGGCAGCGTGGACTACCCCACCCTGCGCAAACTCATCGACTGGCACATCGCCGAAGGTACCGACTGCATCGGCGTGGTCGGCACCACGGGCGAATCGCCCACCGTCACGGTCGAAGAACACTGCGAGATCATCCGCGTGGCGGTCGAACAGGCCGCCAAACGCGTGCCCATCATGGCCGGCTGCGGCGCCAACTCCACCGCCGAAGCCATCGAGCTGGCGAAGTTCGCGCGCAGCGTCGGTGCCGACTGCCAGCTGCAGGTCGTGCCCTACTACAACAAGCCGACCCAGGAAGGCCAGTACCAGCACTTCAAGGCCATCGCCGAAGCCACGGGCGACCTGCCCGTCGTGCTTTACAACGTGCCGGGCCGCAGCGTGGCCGACATGTCGGTCGACACGGCGCTGCGCCTGGCGCAGGTGCCCGGCATCGTTGGCATCAAGGAAGCCACCGGCAACATCGAACGCGCGCAATGGCTGATCCGCGAAGCGCCGGAAGGCTTTGCCATCTACTCGGGTGACGACCCCACCGCCGTGGCGCTCATGCTCTGCGGCGGCCAGGGCAACATCAGCGTGACGGCCAACATCGCCCCGCGCCTGATGCACGAGCTGTGCATGGCCGCCATTTCGGGCGACATTCGCAAGGCCATGGACATCCAGTTCCGGCTGATGCCGGTGCACAAGAACCTGTTCGTCGAAGCCAACCCGATCCCGCTGAAATGGGCCATGGCCCGCATGGGCCTGTGCGCGGAAACCATGCGCCTGCCGCTGACCCCCATGTCCCGCGCCTTTGAACCTGTGGTTGAATCCGCGCTCAAAGACAGCGGCCTGATCGATTGAGCGGGCCGACGCCTTTTCTCCTGCTTTTCCTTTTCCGCAAAGCCAGACCATGCACCTTCACAAACCCAGCCCCATGCCTTCATTTGCCCGCCTTGGCCTGATCACGCTGGCGGCGACGCTGGCCACGGGTTGCTCCGTGCTGCAGGAAGACAAGATCGACTACAAGACCGCGCAACGCGGCAGCACGCTGGAGGTGCCGCCCGACCTGACCCAGCTCAGCCGGGACTCGCGCTACAACGTGCCGGGCTCGGTGGTCACCGCCAGCGGCTACCAGTCGGCCCAGCCGGCCCAAGCGTCGGACAGCACCACCGCGGTCAACAGCGTGGGCGACGTGCGCATCGAGCGCGCGGGCAACCAGCGCTGGCTGGTGATCGATCGACCGGCCGACAAGCTCTGGGGCCCGGTGCGCGATTTCTGGCAGGAAAACGGTTTCCTGCTCGAACTCGACCAGGAAAAACTGGGGGTGATGGAAACGGACTGGGCCGAAAACCGCGCCAAACTGCCCCAGGATTTCATCCGCTCCACCATCGGCAAGGTGTTCGACAACCTGTATTCCACCGGCGAACGCGACAAATTCCGCACCCGGCTGGAGCGCAATCCCGCTGGCGGCACCGAGATCTACATCAGCCATCGGGGCATGATCGAGGTCTACACCAGCACCCAGAAAGACCAGACCATCTGGCAACCGCGCCCGTCCGACGTTGAACTGGAAACCGAATTCCTGCGGCGCCTGATGGTCAAGCTCGGCGTGAGCGAAGTCCAGTCCAAAGCCATCGCGGCCTCCGCACCGCCTCAGGCCGCCGCCCGCGTGGCCACGGTGAACAACCAGCCGGTGGTACAGCTCGAAGATGGTTTCGATCGCGCCTGGCGCCGCGTGGGCCTCTCGCTGGACCGCACCGGCTTCACCGTGGAAGACCGCGATCGCACCCAGGGCGTCTACTTTGTGCGCTACGTGCCGGCCACCGCCACCACCGACACCAAGAAGCCGGGCTTCTTCGGGCGCCTGTTCGGCGGTTCCGCGGCCGAACCCACGCCGGCAAAATACCGCGTGGTGGTGCGCGGCGGCAACGACACCAGCAGCACCGTCTCGGTGCTCAATGCCCAGGGCCAGCCGGACACCACGGCCAACGCCCAGCGCATCATTCAATTGCTGGCCGACGACCTGAAATAACCCCTGCCTGCGCTACGGTCCGGCGCAGCGCGGACGTGAAAAAGCCGCCCTCGGGCGGCTTTTTCACGTCCAGGGCACCGACGACGAGGTGCCTCGGAACCGGATCACTGCGCCGGCTTGACGGCTTCCTTGGCGGCGTCCGTAGCGGCCTTGGCAGCTTCGGCGGCCTTGTCAGCGGCTTCCTTCGCGGCATCGACAGTGGCTCCGGCGGCGTCCTTGGCAGCGTCAGCGGCAGCACCTGCGGCTTCTGCAGGCGTCGGAGCGGGTGCCGGGGCCGGTGCCGCGTCAGCGGGGGCCGGTGCTGCGGCAGGCGCCGGAGCTTCCACAGCAGCTTCTTCTTTTTTACCGCAAGCGGTCAGGGCCATCGCGGCAAGCAGACTGGCGAGCAGGAGGGTTTTTTTCATGGCATCAATTCCTATGGATGAGACAGACAAACATTCATTTCGATTTTTGTGAATCAACCAAAAAAAAACCGAATGCGGCATCCGGGATTGATTGACCCAGTCAGACAACCGTTGTGCGGTCTCCCGACTGGAGATCAATGATAGGTTCAAAAAACCATCCCCATTTACCCCTATCAACTTTTTTCTTTTTCTCACAACCATCTGTTGCCAAAGAGCGATTCGTCACAAACCCAGGGTGGTCGCAGCGAACGAGGGGCTGCCCTTGTGCCAGCAGGCATCAAGCCGCTCGCGCAGCGCCACCCGCCGCTCGGCGTCGTCGCTGGCCACCAGGGTGCAGCGCAGCACATCGAGCCGTTCCAGGGTCCAGCCCGGTGACCAGATCGCACTGGGAAGGTCGGCCCCAGTGGCGCCCGTGCAGGCATGGGCCTCCACCAGGTGTGACCAGGTCGTGCGCCATTGCACCAGGCGCGGATGCAGCTGCCGCAAGGGCGCGAAGTCGCGCGCCATGAACTGGATGTGCCGGCCACGGCCGGACCAGGCCTGCAGCGAGTCCACCACCGCGCGCTCACCCAGGGGCCAGTCGGCGAAGTCGGGGTCGCTCAGCACGAGCTGCGGCCAGCCTTCGCGCGCCGCGCAGGCCAGCGCCTGCCGGATCAGCCCGGCAAAGGCCTCCCGGCCCTCGATGCGCCCCACGGGCAGGGCCTGCGGAACCGGTTCGCTGTTGCCATCGCTGTGGGTCATGTGGAGACCTCCTGAAGAAGGATGAACTCAGGCTGTCGGTGCGCAGTGCAGCCAGCCGGCCTCAAACCAGTCCTGCAGCAGCGCCAGCGCGGCGGGGCTGGCCAGCGCCACCTGCCGCGCGCCCAGGCAGCGCGTGTCGGCCAGGCTGCGCATCAGCCGGGCGTCGGCCCCAGCGGCACGAAAGCCCTCGCCGTTGATGAACACATGGCGCGCGTCGTACATCATGCGGGTGCGCCGGTCCAGCGTCAGCGCACCAGGCACCCAGTCGTGCTGCGGCTCTTCGAACCAGACCTTGGGTTTGGGCTCGGTCATGACCTCGCCCAGCGCGCAGGCCAGCGACTGGCGCTCGGCCAGCAGCCGCTGCAGCGCGTCGGCGGCAAAGGCCTCCAGGGCCGGAGGCATGGCGGCCGGTGTGTCGGTCGCGGCCTGGTCCGGGTCCCGGTAGAGCGTGGTGTCGTCGAACTCGTCGGCCATGCGCTGCAACAGCTCACCCGCGAGACCGCCGCGCTGCGGCACGCGAAAACCGATGGAGTAGGTCATGCAGTCGTCGCCCACGGCCACGCCGTCGTGCGCCCAGCGCGGCGGCAGGTAGAGCATGTCGCCGGGGTTGAGCAGGTGCTCTTCTTCGGGCTCGAAGTGGCTGAGGATCTTCAGTGGCACGTCCGGTTCGAGCGACAGGTCTTTCTGGCGGCCGATGCGCCAGTGGCGCTGGCCGCTGGCCTGGAGCAGGAACACGTCGTAGCTGTCGAAATGGGGCCCGACACCGCCACCGTCGCTGGCCCAGGAGATCATCAGGTCGTCCAGCCGGGCGTCGGGCACAAAGCGGAAACGCTCCAGCAGCTCGCGCCCGGTGTCCAGGTGCAGGTCCACCCCCTGCACCAACAGCGTCCAGCGCGGCTGCTTGAGCGGCGGGAAGACCGTGCGGGCGAACGGACCGTGCCGCAGCGTCCAGCCCGAGGCCTTGTGCACGATCATCCGCGACTCCACGACCTCGTCGGCCGCCATGGCAAACAGCGCCTGCCGGTTCACGAACGGGGTGAAACCGGGGAAGGCGTTGCGAATCAGCAGGGGCTTTTTCTGCCAGTAGCGGCGCATGAACTGCGCGGGGGAAAGACCACCGAGCATGGTGCGGGGGGTGTCGGGCGTCTCTGCAGCGCTGGAGTGTGGGGCTTGTGTCATGGGACAATTGTCCGATGAAAATCACCGAACAATGCGTCGTGGCGCTGACCTGGACGCTCAAAGACACGCTGGGTGAAGAGCTGGACGTGCTCGACGAACCCGTTGAATTCCTGGTGGGCGGGCGCGACCTGCTCGCAAAAATCGAAGAAGCCCTGCTCGGCCATGCGGCCGGTGACACGGTGGAACTGCACCTGGAACCCCAGAACGCTTTCGGCGACTACGACGACCGCCTGCTGTTCCTCGAACCGCGCCACCTGTTCCCCGAGGAACTCGAAGAAGGCATGGGCTTCGAGGGTCTGCCCCCGGGTTGCAACCCGGCCGCGCCCCAAGACCGCTTGTATTTCGTGAGCGACATCTACCCCGAACACGTGGTGCTGGACGGCAACCACCCGCTGGCGGGCATCGCGCTGCGCATCACGCTCAAGGTGCACACCGTGCGCGAGGCACAGATCAGCGAAGTGGGCCGCGGCACGCTGGGCACCGGCTTCTTCCGCATGCAGGTGGACACCGAGGGTCCGGCCGACAGCACCATGGACGACACGCCACCGGGCCCCCGCACGCTGCACTGACCGCCCGTCGAGCCCCCCATGCAAAAGGGCGCCCGAAGGCGCCCTTTTTCTTTGCGGCCGGCGAAGACCGGTGGCTCAACCCCGACCGGTGGAGCCGTAGCCCCCGGCGCCCCGCTCACTGGCCTGTGCGAAGTCTTCCACGAGGTTGAAGCGTGCCTGCACCACCGGCACGATGACCATCTGCGCGATGCGCTCCATGGGCTCGATGGTGAAGGCCACGTCGCTGCGGTTCCAGGCGCTCACCATGAGCTGGCCCTGGTAATCGCTGTCGATCAGGCCCACCAGATTGCCCAAGACAATGCCGTGCTTGTGGCCAAGCCCGGAGCGCGGCAGGATCATGGCCGCGAAACCCGGGTCGGCCAGGTGGATGGCCAGCCCGGTGGGCACCAGTTGCCAGGCGTTGGGCGCCAAGGTCAGCGGTGCGTCCAGGCAGGCACGCAGGTCCAGGCCGGCGCTGCCGGGAGTGGCGTAGGCGGGCAACTGGTCCGCCATGCGCGGGTCCAGCACCTTCACGTCGATCTGCATGTCGTCAAGCTCCTCGCGGTGAACGTCATTCGGCCTTTTTGATGGCCTCTTCCAGCGCCTTGGCCGGGTCGTCTTCGGCGGCCGGCGCTTCACCCGCAGCGGGTTCGGCGGGCTGGGAGTCCGCGCCCTCCATGCCTTTGGTGGGATCGCTTTCTTCGGCCCCCTCGGCTGGCGTGTCTTCCTCCATACCTGGCATGTTGTTGAGCATGTCGGTCACTGTGGCGTCGTCGACCACGGCGGCTTTCTGCAGATTGCCGGTGACGAGCCCCGGGTTGAACACGACCACCGCCACCATGATGAGCTGCAGCACGATGAAGGCGATCGAGCCCTTGTAGATCTGTGCCGTGGTCACCGCCGGAATGCGCTTCTTGGTGATGTGGTCGGTGTAGTCGCTGCGAGCGGCCACACTGCGCAGATAGAACAGCGCGAAACCGAAGGGCGGCGTGAGGAACGAGGTCTGCAGGTTCATCGCCAGGATGATGCCGAACCAGATCAGGTCGATGCCCAGTTTGTCGGCCACCGGCGCGAGCAGGGGGATCACGATGAAGGCGATTTCAAAGAAGTCGATGAACATGCCCAGCACGAACACCAGTATGTTCACCACCAGCAGGAAGCCCATCTGGCCACCCGGCAACTTGGCGAACAGGTGTTCCACCCAGATGTGGCCGTCGGCGGCGTTGAAGGTGAAGCTGAACACCGTGGAGCCGATCAGGATGAACAGCACGAAGATCGCGAGCTTGGTGGTGTTCTCCAGCGCCTGGGTCATCAGGCTCCACGACAGGCGCTTGCGCGAACCGGCCATGATCAGCGCGCCCAGGGCACCCATGGCACCACCTTCGGTGGGCGTGGCAATGCCCAGGAAAATCGTACCCAGCACCAGGAAGATGAGCACCAGCGGCGGAATCAGCACAAAGGTCACCTGACCGGCCAGTCGCGACAGCAGACCCAGTTTGAACAGGCTGTTGACCAGGGCCATGAACAGCGCCAGGAACGAGGCCACCGTGAGCGACATGATGACGATTTCGTCACCCGGCGCATCCATCTCGCGCCCGATCAGGGGGTTGATGACGGACTGATGCACCTGCGACCACGCATAGCCCGCAACGCCGCAAATCGCCAACAGGATCAACAAGGACCGGTGACCACTGCTGCCATTGGGTTCGTTGAAGACCCGCGCTTCGGCTGGCAGAGCCGGCACCCAATCGGGTTTGACGATGGCCACGACCGCAATGAACAGCAGGTACAGGCCCACCAGCATCAGGCCGGGGATCAGACCACCGGAGTACATGTCACCGACCGAACGGCCCAACTGGTCGGCCAGCACGATCAACACCAGCGACGGCGGAATGGCTTGCGCCAGGGTGCCCGAAGCGGTGATGGTGCCGGTTGCAATCGTGCGGTTGTAACCATAGCGCAGCATGATGGGCAGCGAGATCAGCCCCATCGAGATCACCGCAGCGGCCACAACGCCCGTGGTGGCCGCCAGCAAGGCGCCCACCAGGATCACCGCCACGGCGAGACCGCCGCGCACGGGACCGAACACCTGCGCCACCGTGGCCAGCAGGTCTTCGGCCATGCGGCTGCGTTCCAGGATGATGCCCATGAGCGTGAAGAACGGGATCGCCAGCAGGGTGTCGTTCTGCATGATGCCAAACACCCGCAACGGCAAAGCCTGGAACAGGTTGGACGGAAACAGCCCGACTTCCATGCCGATGAAGCCGAAGAACATGCCCGTGGCGGCCAGCGCGAACGCCACCGGGAACCCCGAGAGCAGGAACACCAACAGGCCACCGAACATCAGCGGCACGAAGTTTGCAGTCAGAAATTCAACCATGATCACTGCACTCCCTTGAGTTGTTGTTCTTGTTTCAGCCGCTCCTGCTCTTCTTCTTCGAGCAGTTGCTGGGCCAGCAGCTCTTCGTCGCTGGGGCCTTCGTGGGCCAGCGCATCGGGGCCGTTGCCGGTCAGGAAGGCAATGCGTTTGATCAATTCGCTCACGCCCTGCGCGGACAAAAGTGTGAAACCCAGGGGAATCAGGAGAAACACCGGCCAACGAATCAAGCCACCCGAGTTGGACGACATCTCACCCGTGGTCCAGGCGCGCTCGAACAGCGGCCAGCCCAGCGTGGCCATCATGTAGCACAGGGGGAACAGGAACACCAGAATGCCGAAGATGTCGACCCAGTTGCGCCCGCGCGCACTGAATTTGGAAGAGATGAAATCGATGCGCACATGGGCGTTGCGCATAAAGGCGTAGCCCGCGCCCAGCATGAACACCGCCGCGAACAGATACCACTGGATTTCCAGCAGTCCGTTGGAACTGGTGTTGAAAAGCTTGCGCACGATGGCATTGCCCGCGCTGATGAGGGTGGCCGCCAGAATGAGCCACATGGCCAGCTTGCCGATGAGTTGGCTGATGGCGTCGATCAGACGCGAGAGCGTTAATAAAAGCTTCATGGAATTCCCCGCGGGGTTTGGGTGTTCAAAGACAACCGGTCAGTCTATGCATAGTGATCACGCCCTGGCTGAACAAGCCCTGACGGACGACTCCGGCAGACACCCCGTCGGGCGCCGGCCGAGGCCCGAGCAAAAAACCCCGCCGGGGCGGGGCTTTTTGCCGGACGCTGCACCGATCAGAGCTTGGCCGACTGCATGTAGCGGTCGAACTGGGCTTCGGTGAAACGGAACCAGAGGTTCTGGTCTTTGCGGAAAGCCGCGTAGTCCGTGTAGATCTTTTTCCACTTCGGATTCTTGGAGCTGATGTCGTCGTACAGCGCCATCGAGTTCTTGAACGCGGCGTCCATCACGACCTTGGGGAACGGCAGCACCTTGGTACCGGCGGCCACCAGTTGCTTGAGCGCGGCCGGGTTCAGGGCGTCGTACTTGGCCTGCATGGTGGTGTGGGCGATGGCAGACGCGCACTCCACGATGGCCTTGTTTTCTGCCGACAGGGCGTTGAAGGCCTTGTTGTTGACGTACAGCGAGAGCTGCGGGCCGCCTTCCCACCAGCCGGGGTAGTAGTAGTTCTTGGCGACCTTGTTGAAGCCCAGCTTCTGGTCGTCGTACGGACCCACCCACTCGGTGGCGTCGATGGTGCCTTTTTCCAGCGCCTGGTAGATCTCGCCGCCGGGGATGTTCTGCGGCACGCCACCCATGGTGGTGAGCACCTTGCCGGCGAAACCGCCGATGCGCATCTTCAGACCCTTGATGTCTTCCAGCGTCTTGATTTCCTTGCGGTACCAGCCGCCCATCTGGGCGCCGGTGTTGCCCATGGGGAAGTTGACGATGTTGTAGCCTTCGTAGAACTCACGGAACAGCTTCATGCCGTTGCCTTCGTACATCCAGGCCGTCATCTGGCGGCTGTTGAGACCGAAGGGGATGGCGCAGTCCATGGCGAAGGTGTCGTCCTTGCCGAAGAAGTAATAAGGCGCGGTGTGCGCGCACTCCACGGTGCCTTCCTGCACGCCGTCCACCACACCGAAGGCGGGCATGAGCTCACCACCGGGGTGCACCGTGATGCTGAACTTGCCGCCGGACATTTCGCCGACCTTCTTGGCAAACACGTCGGCTGCGCCGTAGATGGTGTCCAGCGCCTTGGGGAAGCTGGAAGCCAGACGCCAGCGGATGGCGGCCTGCGCATGAACGGCGGGGGCGGCTCCTGCGGCCAGCACACCGGCGATGCCTGCGTGCTTGATGAGGGAACGACGATCCATATTGATTGACTCCGTGGTTGGTTCTGCACAACCCGGCCGGTTCTGATGCGGCCAGGGACTTTCAACAGTCCGGGCCATTGTAGGAACACCCCTCCCCCACCTCTTGCGGGTTTTCCCTCGAAGAACCGCCCTTTTGGCACAGGTGTTCAGTGTTCTGCAAGCTTCGGCCGACCCCCGGTCCGGCCCATGAAAGCAGGCTCAACAGGGGCGTGAAATTTCTTCAGCCCGCGGCAGCGGACGCAGCGCCGATCAGGCCGCGACTTTCAGGCCCGGAGCGGCGTCGAGCAGGTCCGCGAAGCGTGCGCGCACCGAGCGCTCAATGCCGGCGGCGTCCAGCCCCAGCATGGCCAGCAGCCTGGCCGGGTCACCGTGCTCGATGAACTCGTCGGGCAGCCCCAGTTGCAGCACCGGCAGTGTCAGGCCCTCGGCCTGCAGGGCTTCGAGCACGGCGCTACCGGCCCCGCCCTGGAGGCAGCCTTCCTCGACCGTCACCAGCGCCTGGTGTGAGGCCGCGAGTTCGCGCAACAGCGCCAGGTCCAGCGGTTTGGCCCAGCGCATGTTGGCCACGCTCGCCCCCAGGCGTTGCGCCGCCGCGAGCGCCGGGTGCAGCAGGGTGCCGAACGCCAGGATCGCCACGCCGCGTCCTTTGTGGGTCCATTCGCCGCGGCCGTAGGGCAGCGCCTCCAGCCCGCTGGGCTGCACCGCGCCGACACCGGCACCGCGCGGGTAGCGCACGGCCACCGGGTGGTCCTGTTCGAAGGCCGTGCTCAGCAACTGGCGGCATTCGGCCTCGTCGGACGGGCAGGCCACGGCCATGTTGGGGATGCAGCGCAGGAACGCGATGTCGTACGCCCCCGCGTGGGTGGCGCCATCGGCCCCCACCAGGCCCGCACGGTCCAGCGCGAACACCACCGGCAGGTTCTGCAGGGCCACGTCGTGGATCAGTTGGTCGTAGGCGCGCTGCAGGAAGGTGGAATAGATCGCCACCACCGGCTTCATGCCCTCGCAGGCCAGGCCCGCGGCGAAGGTGACCGCGTGCTGTTCGGCGATGCCGACGTCGAAATAGCGGGCCGGAAAACGGCGCTCGAATTCGACCATGCCCGAACCCTCGCGCATGGCCGGCGTGATGCCGACCAGGCGCGGATCGGCCTCGGCCATGTCGCACAGCCACTGGCCAAACACCTGGGTGAAGGTGGTCTTGGGCGGCGTGGCGGGTTTCGTCAGCCCCACGGCGGGGTCGAACTTGCCCGGGCCGTGGTAGGCCACCGGGTCGGCTTCGGCCAGCTTGTAGCCCTGGCCTTTCTTGGTGACCACATGCAGGAACTGCGGGCCGCTGTCGGTCTCCAGCAGGTGGCGGATGTTCTCCAGCGTGGGGATGAGCGAGTCGAGATCGTGGCCGTCGATCGGGCCGATGTAGTTGAAACCGAATTTTTCGAACAACGTGGCCGGCACCACCATGCCTTTGGCGTGTTCTTCCAGGCGCTTGGCCAGCTCGAACAGGGGCGGCGCGCCGCGCAACACCTGCTTGCCCACGTTTTTCGCCGCGGCGTAGAACTGGCCGCTCATGAGCTGGGCCAGGTAGCGGTTGAGCGCGCCCACCGGCGGACTGATCGACATGTCGTTGTCGTTGAGCACCACCAGCAGCCGGCCTTCGGCCACACCCGCGTTGTTCAGCGCTTCGAAGGCCATGCCCGCCGTCATGGCGCCGTCGCCGATGATGGCCACGGAATGGCGCTTCTCGCCCTTGATCCGGGAGGCCAGCGCCATGCCCAGCGCGGCCGAGATGCTGGTGGACGAATGCGCCGTGCCGAAGGTGTCGTATTCGCTTTCCTCGCGGCGCGGAAAACCGCTGATGCCGCCCTGCTGGCGCAGGCTGTGCATGCGGTCGCGGCGACCGGTGAGGATCTTGTGCGGGTAGGTCTGGTGGCCCACGTCCCAGACCAGCCGGTCCTCGGGGGTGTTGAACACGTAGTGCAGCGCCACGGTGAGCTCCACCGTGCCCAGGTTGGAGCTGAGGTGGCCGCCGGTGCGTGCCACGCTCTCCAGCACGAACGTCCGCAACTCATTGGCCAGGGGTTGCAACTGGGTGCGCGCGAGGCGCCGCAGATCTGCGGGCGACTCGATGGTGGGCAGCAATGGGTTCATGGGGTTGTCGCTTGGGTCTCTTGAGGGACGGGGCTCATCAGTGGGCACGGCGGCCCACCCAGTCGGCCAGGGCGTGCAGGGTGTCGGTGTGGGTCAGGCCGCTGTGGCGCAGCGCATCGTGCGCCTGGTCCAGCACGCGGTCCGCGTAGGCCTGCGCCTGGTCCAGCCCCATCAGGGAAACAAAGGTGGGTTTGTCGCAGGCGGCGTCCTTGCCCGCGGTCTTGCCCAGGGTGGCCGAATCGGCGGTGACGTCGAGGATGTCGTCCACCACCTGGAACGCCAGGCCCAGGCTGGCGCCGTAACGCGCCAGCTGCGTGCGGGTGGTTTCGGAGGCCTGCCCCGTGGCCGCGCCCATCATGACGCTGGCCTGCAGCAGGGCACCGGTCTTCTGGCGGTGCATGGCTTCCAGCGCGGCCTGGTCCAGCGCCAAGCCGACGCTGGCCAGGTCCACGGCCTGCCCGCCGGCCATGCCCTCGGCACCGGCCGAGAGCGCCAGCAGCCGGCACAGGGTGGCGGACATGCCCGCCTCCAGGCTGCCGTCGCCCGGCACCAGCAGCTCAAAAGCCAGGGCCTGCAGGGCGTCGCCCGCGAGCAGGGCCTGGGCCTCGCCAAACCGCACATGCACCGTGGGCTTGCCCCGGCGCAGCACATCGTTGTCCATGCAGGGCATGTCGTCGTGCACCAGCGAGTAGGCGTGGATCAGCTCCACCGAGCAGGCCGCGCGCATCGCGGCACCCGGCGCGCCGTTCACGGCACCGCTGGTGGCCAGCACCAGCAAGGGGCGCAGGCGTTTGCCCCCGTCAAGCACGGCGTAGCGCATGGCCTCGCCCAGGCCGGCGGGCGCGTCCAGCGGCACCCACCCGGACAAAGCGTGTTCCACCGCCGCCTGCTGCGCTTCGCGCCAGGCAACGAAGGCGCGGGTGTCTGAAAGCAATGTGTTCACGCGGCGTCCCAGGGTTTGAGTTCGCCGCCTTCCAGCACCTTGATCTGGTTTTCCACCGCTTCGAGCCGGCCGCGGCAGAAAGCGAGCAGTTCGGCCCCGCGCTGGTAGCGCGTGAGCAGTTGGTCCAGGGGCAGTTGGCCGGCGTCGAGCTGGGCCACCAGTTGCTCCAGCTCTTCCTGAGCGGCTTCGTAGCTGGTGGCCACGTCACTGGCCGCACCGGCGCGGGCCGATGATGGGGTTTTCTTGGGAGTGGAGGGTGAGGTCATGGAGCAGTTGCAAAGCAATCGGAGAGCCCGCGGGGGCGGGCCACGGCCGGCCCCAACGGGGTGCGCGCCGCGCATCTGGCCGGCCAGCCCACCGAATCGCGGATTTTAGCCCTGTGGCCCAAGAAACCGCGTGCCGCGCCCGACCACCCGGCGCCAGCGGGGGCCTCGCCGACACCCCCGGGGTACAATCCGCCTCCTTTTTCATCACTGACGGACAGCCCCTGTCCGGAGGGACGCACCACTCCACCCATCCCGCGCGAATTCGATTTTCGACCAGCGCTTACCCTGCCCCTTCATAGGGGGAGTCTCTAGGTCAAGACCTCCATGTCTGATTTAAGTCTTCAACTCCAGCAGGCCAGAAGCCAACTCCCGGTTTCCAGCTATTTCGACCAGGCGCTGTTCCAGCGCGAACTGGAAACCCTCTTCCAGCGAGGTCCCCGCTATGTGGGACACGAACTCGCGGTTCCCAACCGAGGTGACTACCACGCCCTGCCCCAGGAAGCGGGTGGCCGGGCACTGGTGCGCACCGACGCCGGCGTGGAACTGGTGTCCAACATCTGCCGCCACCGCCAGGCCATCATGCTCAAGGGCCGCGGCAATCTGGGTGACAACCGCAGCGGCAGCGCCGGGGGCAACATCGTCTGCCCGCTGCACCGCTGGACCTACAGCGGCGGCCAGGGCGGCAAGGCCGGCGGCCTGCTGGGGGCGCCGCATTTCGAGCACGACCCCTGCCTGGACCTGAACAACTACCCGCTGCGCTCCTGGAACGGCCTGCTGTTCGAGGACAACGGGCGCGACATCGAGGCCGACCTGGCGAACATGGGCCCGCGCGCGGCGCTCAATTTCGAGGGCATGGTGCTGGACCACGTCGAGCTGCACGAATGCAACTACAACTGGAAGACCTTCATCGAGGTCTATCTGGAGGACTACCACGTCGTCCCGTTCCACCCCGGCCTGGGCGGCTTCGTCACCTGTGACGACCTGCGCTGGGAATTCAAGCCCGAGTACTCGGTGCAGACCGTGGGCGCGGCCAACCTGCTGGGCAAGGCCGGCAGCCCGGTGTACCAGCGCTGGCAGCAACAGCTCATGCGGTACCGCAACGGGGCGGCGCCCGAACACGGCGCGATCTGGTTGACCTACTACCCCCACATCATGGTGGAGTGGTACCCGCATGTGCTGACCGTCTCCACCCTGCACCCGGTCAGCGTGGACAAGACGCTCAACATGGTGGAGTTCTATTACCCCGAGGAAATCGCCGCTTTCGAGCGCGAATTCGTCGAGGCCCAGCAGGCGGCCTACATGGAAACCTGCATCGAGGACGACGAGATCGGTGAGCGCATGGACGCAGGCCGCAAGGCGCTGCTGCTGCGCGGCGACAACGAGGTCGGCCCCTACCAAAGCCCGATGGAAGACGGCATGCAGCATTTCCACGAGTGGTACAGGTCGCGGATGCGAACGGAGTGAGCATCCGCGCGCATTTGCCCCAGGCCACCGCGGAACCGGCTTTGCCGGGCCGCCAGTGGCGCCCCCCTGGGGGGGTGACGCCGCAGGCGGCGCAGGGGGGTTGAAGCGTGCAAGCCCTGTGGATGCTGTTGGCCTCGCTGCTGTTCGCCTCCATGGGGGTCTGCATCAAATTCGCGTCGGTGCACTTCAACAGTTTCGAGATCGTCTGCTACCGGGGCATGGTGGGGGTGGTCTTCCTGATCGGCCTGACCCGCCTGCGCGGCGTCTCGCTGCGCACCCAGGTGCCCATGATGCACGTCTGGCGCAGCGTGGTGGGGGTGATCTCGCTCACCGCCTGGTTCTACGCCATCGCCGCGCTGCCCCTGGCCACGGCCATGACGCTGAACTACATGAGCAGCGTCTGGATCGCCACCTTCCTGCTCGGCGGCGCGCTGCTGACGCAGGGCCGCAACGCACCCATCAAACAACAGGGGCCGCTGTTCCTGGCGGTGCTCGCCGGCTTCGGCGGCGTGGCCATGATGCTGCGCCCCACGCTGGCCCCGGACCAGGTGCTCGGTGCCCTGGTCGGGCTGCTCTCGGGCCTCTTCGCGGCCTTCGCCTACCTGCAGGTGACGGCGCTCTCGCGCCTGGGCGAGCCCGAGAGCCGCACGGTGTTCTATTTCTCCATCGGCGCGGTGCTCGCGGGCGGGCTGGGCATGGTGTTCACCGGGGTGAGCGCCTGGCACTGGCCCAGCGCGCTGTGGCTGCTGCCGATTGGCCTGCTCGCGGTGCTCGGGCAGTTGTGCATGACGCGCGCCTACGCCAGCGGCGCCACCCTGGTGGTGGCCAACTTGCAGTACTCGGGCATCGTCTTCGCGGGCCTGTACAGCCTGACCGTGTTCGGCGACCGGCTGCCGCTGATCGGCTGGCTGGGCATGGGGCTGATCATCGTCAGCGGCATCACCGCCACCGTGCTGCGCACGCGCGCGGTGCCCAACGCCCCCGCAGAAGAACACTGAGGCCGTGAAACCCTGCACGCCGCGGCAGGGATGCAGCGCCCTGGTGGCATCGTCAAGACCGTGCGGCTGCCGCACAATGGCCCGATGCATTCCACCCTGATCTCCGCCCCCGAACTTCAACACCTGATGGACAGCGGCGCGCCGCTGCGCATCTACGACTGCAGCTTCGACCTGATGGACCCGCAGGCCGGCCGCGCGCAATACGAAACCCGCCACATCGCGGGCGCCATCCACGCCGACCTGGACATCCACCTGAGCGACAAGGCCAGCCCCGACCGCGCCAGCGGCGGGCGCCACCCCCTGCCCTCGCGCGAGCGCCTGGCCGGCTGGCTGGGCCGCACCGGCCTCGCGCCTGGCGCGCAGGTGGTGGTCTACGACCGCCAGGGCGCCAACTACTGTGGCCGCCTGTGGTGGATGCTCAAGTGGTGCGGCCACGAGGCGGTGGCCGTGCTTGACGGCGGCCTGCAGGCCTGGCTGGAAACCGGCGGCACCACAGACAGCGGCCCCGGCCCGGCGCTGCCCGACGAGGCCACGCCCTACCCACTGGGCCCGGCCCGGGTGGGCACCGCCACCACCGGCGAGATCGCCGCGCGCATCGGCGACGCCGGCCTGACCCTGATCGACGCGCGGGCCAACGCCCGTTTCCGGGGCGAGGTTGAACCCCTCGACCCCGTCGCCGGCCACATCCCGGGCGCCCTGAACCGGCCGTTCAGCGAAAACCTGGGGCCCGATGGCCGGTTCAAACCCGCGGAACAACTGCGCGCCGAGTTCCGCGCACTGCTCGGCCAGCGCGACCCCGCCACGGTGGTGCACCACTGCGGCAGCGGCGTCAGCGCCATCCCCAACCTGCTGGCCATGGAGGTGGCGGGCCTGGGCACGGCCCGGCTCTACCCGGGCAGCTGGAGCGAGTGGTGCAACACGCCCGGCGTGCCCTGCGCCCGCAGTCAAGTCCCGGCCTGATCGGCCGATACAACAGGGGTCCGACGGCGCCCGCTTGGAACCTGAACCCAGGCCCCACTGCGGCGCCCCCACCCGAGCCGACCCGTGCCCCACCCCAGCCCATCGCACCCCACCGACGCCGACAGCGCGTCCCGACCGGTCACCCTGCAGAGAATCTCGCTGCTGATCGGCGCGGTCGCCACCCTGGTCACGCCGCTGGTCTACCTGAACACGTCCTATCCGCAGCAAGTCATCGCACCGGCCCTGATCGCCCTCACCGGGTGGGGCGCCCTGATCATGCTGCGCCGCGGCTACACGCGCTACGTCGCGCACGTGCTGGTGTTCTCGGTGCTTTTCGCGGCGGTCTTCGCGGTGTTGGCCTACGGCTCCGTGCGCACGGCCGGGGTGGTGTTGTTCGTGGCCGCGGTGGCGGGCGCGGGCATCTTCCTCGGGCGCGCCGCCCTGGTGGGTTCGGTGGCCTTCAGCGTGGCGGCGCTCGGGCTGCTGAGCTACGCGGAAACGCGGGGCTGGCTGCACCCGGCCGGCTTCGACGTGGGCATCAGCGTCTGGCTCACCCACTCGGCCACGCTGGTGCTGGTGGGCATCATGGTGTTCTACAGCCGCATGCGCGCGCGCCAGGCCTTCGACCGGCAGATGCAGGAGCTGGAACTGCGCAGGCGCACCGAGCAGGAACGCGACCGCAGCCTGGAGCGCTTCGCCCTCATCTTCAGCACCAACCCCAGCCCCATGATCGCCCAGTCGGCCCGCACCGGCATGATTCTGGACGTGAACCCCGCGTTCGAGCGCTGCTACGGCTACACCCGCGAACAGGTCCTGGGTCGCACCGATCACTTCCTCTGGGGCGCCCCGGCCGAGCGCGAAGTCCATGCGCAGCGCCTGTTCGCGCTGCGCCGTGTGACGGAACAGCCCGTCACCGGGTTGCGGGCCGACGGCAGCACCTTCGATGCCCTGATCTCCTCGGAGCTGGGCAACGACGCCGAGGACCGGCTGATCATCACCACGGTGGCCGACATCAGCCGGCAGGCCCAGGCGACCGAGCGCCTGCGCCGCTCCGAGGAGCGCTTCGCCAAGGCCTTCAACTTCAGCCCCCTGAACATGGCCATCACCCGCCTCTCGGACGGCACCTACCTGGAAGTCAACGTGTCCCGCGAAAGCCTGCAGGGCTACCGCGGCGACGAACTCAAGGGCCGGACATCGCTGGAAACCGGCGCCTGGTCCAGCGCCGCAGAGCGCGCCGCGTTCGTGGAACGGCTGCGCCGCGAAGAGCACGTGCATGGGCACGACATCCGTGTGCGGCGCAAGGACGGCAGCATGGCCGATGCCCGGCTCTGGGCCGAGCTCATCGAGATCGACGGCGAGGAATGCATGCTGTCTTGCACGGTGGACACCAGCGCGGAAAAACAGCGCGAGGCGCAGTTGCTCTACATCGCGCGGGGCGTGTCGGGCCACACCGGAGAAGCCTTCTTCAGCGAGCTCACCCGCTACATGGCCCAGGCGCTGGGGGCCGACATGGTCATCGTGGGCGAACTGGCCCCGCAGCGGCGGGTGCGCACGCTCGCGGTCTCGCGCGATGGCATCGAAGGCGCCGGTTTCAGCTTCGACATTGACCACGTGCCCTGCGGCCAGGCGATCGACCAGCCCGGCCTGGTGGTCTACCCCAGCGACCTCGCCCGGCATTTCCCCCACTACGTCCCGCTGGTGCGGGCCGGCTTTCAGGCCTATGTGGGCCAGTCGCTGCGCGACGCCGACGACACGCCCATCGGCGTCATCAACGCGCTGTGGACCCGCCCCATCGAGATGAAACCCGAGATCGAAGCGCTGTTTTCCATCTTTGCCAGCCGCGCCGGGGCCGAACTGGTGCGCCTGCGCCGCGAGCGCGAGATCCAGCGCCTGAACGAAACGCTGGAACAGCGGGTGAGCGAACGCACCGCCGAGCTGAAAAAGCTCAACGCCGAGCTCGACTCGTTCGCCTACTCCGTGTCGCACGACCTGAAGTCCCCCCTGCGGGCCATCGACGGCTTCACGCAGTTGCTCACGGAGCAGCTGCACGACCGCCTGAAACCCGACGAACAACAGCTGCTCCAGCGCGTGCTCGCCTCCACCCGGCGCATGGGTCAGTTGATCGCCGACCTGCTGGCCCTGGCGCGCATCAGCCAGAGCACGCTCAAACGCGAGCTGGTGGACCTGAGCGACATGGCGCACTGCATCCTGGAGTTCGAGCGCAGCCGGCAGCCCCAACGCAGCATCCACTGGCACATCGAACCCGAGCTCCACTGCCAGTGCGACGCCCGGCTGGTGCGCATCGCGCTGGAGAACCTGCTGGGCAACGCCGTCAAATATTCGCGCGACCAGGCCGACGCCCGGATCACCTTCGGCCGCCTACCCGGCTACGGGCCGTCGGCGCCAGCCTTCTTCGTGAGCGACAACGGCACGGGCTTCAACATGGCCTACGCGGACAAGCTGTTCAAACCCTTCCAGCGCCTGCACATGCCCAGCGAGTTCGAGGGCGCCGGCATCGGCCTGGCCACGGTGCGCCGCATCGTGGAACGCCACGGCGGCAACATCAGCGGCTCGGCCGCGCCGGGCCAGGGCGCGGTGTTCCACTTCACGCTGGCGGCCGGCACCGGGCCGGTGGGCGCGCCCCCACCGCCAGTCCCCTCCCCCACCGCGTAACCACTGCCCCCTCATGGAAGACTCCACCTTGACCGACGATCCGCTGGCCCCGGGACAGACGGGCGTGATCGAACGCCACCAGGAGCAGGCGGTGCGCGCGCTGCTGCTGACCCTGTGTCTGGCCGCGCCGGCGATCGCGGCCGCCGTGTTCCTGCGCGACGGTGCCTCCCGCGTGGTCGTGGTGATCGCGCTGCTGTCCGTCGTTCTCTGGACGCTGTGGCTGCCGTTTCGCCAAGGCCGGATACGGCTGGTGGCCCATGCGCTGATCGGCTTCATGCTGCTGGGCACCACGCTGGCCACGGCGCTCGACGGCAGCGTTCGCAGCAGCGCCGTGACCGCCATGGTGGCGACCGTGGTGCTGGCCGGCAGCTTCCTGCCGCGCCGCGGCATGATCGCCGTGGGCCTCTACTGCACCCTCGTGCTGGGCCTGTTCAACTGGCTGGAGCAGCGCGGCGTGTTCGTGCCCAGCGCCATGCGGATGGGCTGGGCGGTCTGGCTGGTGCAAACGTCCGTGATCGCCACCATCCTGGTGAGCGTGTTCTTCGGGCGCCACCGCCTGATGAAAGCCTACCGACGCCTGGCGCACAGCCTGAACCAGACCCTGGAGGCCGAAGCCGATCTGCGCGCCAGCGAAGAGCGTTTCAGGGCCCTGTTCCGGGGCAACCCCGCCGCCTGCCTGGTGCAGTCCCTCAGCGACCGCCTGGTGGTCGACGTCAACGATGCCTATGCCGACATGAGCGGCTTCAGCCGGCAGGAAATGATTGGCCAGCACCCGCCCTTGCTCTGGGCCAAGCCCGAACAGAGCGAGGTCTTCCGCGCGGAGCTCAAGGCCCATGGCCGTGTGCGCGGCATGCGGGCTCTCGGGCGGCGGCGCGACGCCAGCCTGTTCGAAGCCCTGCTGTACGCCGAGGTGCTGCAAAACGGCCCCGAGCGCCTGCTCATCGTGATGGTGATCGACGTGAGCATGGAAGAGCGGGCGCGCCAGGCCCTGAAAAAATCGGAAGAGCGTTTCTCCAAGGCGTTCAACTTCAGCCCGCTGGGCATGACCATCACGCGGCTGTCCGACGGCCGCTACATCGAGGTCAACCCCGCCAGCGAACGTGTGCTGGGCTACAGCCAGGCCGATTGCGCGGGCAAGACCGCGCTGGAAGTCGGCATCTGGCTCTGCCCGGCCGACCGCGACGACTACACCCGGCGGCTGCGCCAGGACGGCCATCTGCTGGGCTACGAAACCCGCATGCGCAACAAGCAGGGCGAGGTGGTGGAGGTGCGGATGTGGGCCGAGTCCATCGAGCTCGATGGCGAACCCTGCGCGCTGACCTTCACGATCAACGTGGCCGAAGAAAAGCGCCAGCGGGCCCTGCTCATGAACGTGGCCCAAGGCGTCTCCTCGGCCACCGGCGAAGCCTTCTTCCTCTCGCTGGCCGAGCGCCTGGCCCAGGCCGTCGGGGCCCATGGGGTGGTGATCGGCGAACTCAGCGCCGACCACAAGCGGCTCGATACCCTCGCCCTGCTGAACGACGGCGAGCTGCTGCCCCACCAGACGCTGAGCCTGGAGCAGACCAGCTACGCGAGCATCCTGCGACACCAGGACCTGCTGGTCGAAGACGCCAGCGCCCACCCGCTGCGGCAAAGCACCCCGCCCTTCGACCCGGACCGGGTCCAGACCCTGGCCGGCGTGGTGCTGCGCGACCCGGACGGCACCGCCATCGGCCTGCTGGCGGCCACCTGGGTCCACCCGCAGGAGCCGGGCGCCGACACGCGGGCCATGCTCACCATCTTCGCCAGCCGCTGCAACGCCGAGCTGGTGCGGCTGCGGCGCGACCGCGAAATCCGCAAACTGCAGGACACGCTGGAGCAGCGCGTGGCGGCCCGCACCGAACAGCTGCAGTACCTCAACCGCGAGCTCGACGCCTTCGCTTACACCGTCTCGCACGACCTGAAGTCCCCGCTGCGCGCCATCGACGGCTTCATGCACATCCTGCAGGAGCGGATGGCCGGCCGCCTGACCCCCGAAGACGAAGACCTGCTGCAACACGTGGCGGGCTCGGTGGCGCGCATGAACCGTCTGATCACCGATCTGCTGGCGCTGGCCCGGGTCAGCCAGGGCACCCTGCAACGCACCGCCGTCAACCTGAGCGCATTGGCGCAGGACGTGCTGCGCCAGGAGTGCCACCGCGACCCGGGGCGCGAAGTGGAAGTGGTGATCGCCCCGGGCATGGTGGCCGACTGCGACCCCCGCATGGCGCAGATCGTGCTGGAAAACCTGCTCGGCAACGCCTGGAAATACACCCGCCAGCAGCCCCGGCCGCGCATCGAGCTGTCACAACAGCTCGACACCCCACCCGGCGAAGCCCCCGTGTTTTGCGTGCGCGACAACGGCGCCGGGTTCGAGATGTCGCGCTCCGAGCGCCTGTTCCAGCCCTTCACCCGACTGCACTCGCCCCGCGAGTTCGAAGGCAGCGGCATCGGTCTGGCCACCGTGCGCCGCATCATCGAGCGCCACGGCGGCCACATCCGCGGCGAAGGCACGGTGGGCCGGGGCGCGTGCTTCTGGTTTTCCTTTGGGCGCCAGGCGGTGGACTGAACGGCAGGTGTGTCTAGTGGCCGTGCGCCAGCCCGCTGACCAGCATCACCAGCCCGATGCCTGCGAGCAGCCAGGCCACCTGAGCCGCCGTTTCCCGCAGGCCCAGGCGCTTTTGCAGCTGCGGGATCAGGTCGGCCAGCGCCACGTAGATGAAGCTGCTGGACGCCACCACCAGGAAATACGGCAGGAAGTCTTCCAGCCGCGACAGCAGGAAATACCCCACCAGCCCACCCAGCGCCGTGACCGTGCCCGCCAGCGACACCTTCACGAGCGCCGCGCGCTGCGTGCCCGACGTCAGCCGCAGCACCACCAGATCGCCAATGTGGTGCGGCACCTCGTGGGCCAGCACCGCCAGCGCCGTGACCACGCCCAGCCGCATGTCGGCCATGAAGGCCGACGCGATCAGGATGCCGTCGCCCAGCGCGTGCACGCTGTCGCCCGCGAGCACCGCCCAGCCACCCGCGCGCGGCTCGTGGTGGTGATGCTGGCGGCCGGCGTGCGCCGCCGCACCGGCAGGAGAGTGGTCGTGGTCGTGGTCGTGGTCGTGCTGCGCATGGCCCGGCGCGGCGCCGTGCCCGGAACCCTCACCGAGGTCGTGGTGGTGCTCATGGTGGTGCTCGTGGCCGTGGTGCCAGAGTTCGGCCTTGTCGAGCAGGAAAAAGAACACCAGGCCCGCCAGCAGCGTGGCAAACAGCTCCTGGGCGCTGGCCTGGCTCTCGAACGCCTCGGGAAGCAGGTGCATGAAAGCCGTGGCCATGAGCGCGCCCGCGGCCAGACTGAGCATGTGCTGGGTGTAGCGCGCCAGCATGGAAAAGCCCAGAAAGGCCGCCAGCCAGACACTGCCCACACCCGCGGCCACGGTTCCGATCAGGATCGCTATCAGGATCATCTTGTTCTGCTCAGCTCACAAAAACGGTGCGCCGCGCGAGCCTGCGGGGCGCACCCATAGAAAAAGGGCCGCTGGTCAGCGGCCCTCGTCATCTTCTCACGCCGGGTTTCAGGCCACGCCGTGCTGCTTGAACCAGGCCGTGGCGCGCTTCCAGCCGTCTTCGGCCGGCTCCTTGCGGAAACTCGGCCGGTAGTCGGCGTGGAAGGCGTGGGGCGCGTCCGGGTACACCACAAAAGTCGAGGCCTTGGCCGCCGCGCTCCCCGCTGCCAGGGCGGCCTTCATCTTATCAATCGTGTCAAGGGGAATGCCCGTGTCGGCCCCGCCGTACAGCCCCAGCACCGGGCCGTGCAGCCCGGCGGCCACGTCCACCGGGTGCTTCGGGCTCAGCTCGCTGGCCTGCCCCACCAGCCGGCCGTACCAGGCCACACCGGCCTTGACCGCCGGGTTGTGCGCCGCATAGAGCCAGACATGGCGCCCGCCCCAGCAGAAGCCAGTGACACCCAGTTTGCGGGTGTCGCCGCCGTTGGCCGCCGCCCATTTCACCGCCGCGTCCAGGTCGCCCATCACCTGCGCGTCGGGCACCTTGGACACCACCTCGGCGATCAGCTTGTTGATCTCGCCGTAGCTCTGCGCGTCACCCTGGCGCACGAACAGCTCGGGTGCGATCGCCAGATACCCGGCCTGGGCAAAGCGCCGCGCCGTGTCGGCAATGTATTCGTGCACACCAAAAATCTCGGACAGCACCAGCACCACCGGCAAGCCCGTCTTGCCCGCGGGCGCCGCCCGGTAGGCCGGCATCTTGAAACCGTTCACATCGATCATCACCTCACCCGCCGTCAGGCCGTCGGCGGGCGTTTTCACCGCCGTCTGCGCCATGATGGGCATGGCCGCAGCGGCATAACCCACGCCCAGCGCCGCCTTGAGCGCGGTGCGGCGCGTGGCGCCAAGTTCGGTGGACTGGCCCGGAAGCAAAGCCTCGAGGTCCTGGGTCTGGTTTTCGTTGAGCATCGTGCGTCTCCTTGGGTGAGTTGAGGGAATTGAACTGGCGCCTTTCACGGACGCAGATGCGTTGACCGAATCGGCTCTGAATTGTTTCATCCCGAACTCCAAAAGACGTAGCCAGGGCCAGTGCTCCGCACGACGTTGTCCCAAATTGGTACCGCCCACTCGATTCCGTGACCGAAAGGATCGACTTGAGATGCCAGTTTGGTATCTCAACTTCAAACGGAATTTGATGGCCTCGCCCTAGTCGGGGAGCGCTGATGGGCATGTGTTTGGCTTCGTACCCCTGAACCAGCGTGACCAGAATGTCCAAGCGGGCCCCGTCCGGCGTACTTGCCGCAGGGTCGCTTTCCATCAAAGCGGAAATTTCCTTTAAGCGTGGCCCTGTGGTCGGTCTTGGTGTGGATGGGGCGGATGTCCATGGTCTTCTCCTGGGCGCTCAGGTGAGGTCAACGGATTCTGCGTCGATGGTGTTGTATTCCTTGAGAACTCAACTCATGTCGTCGCCGACGACATGTCAACGAAACATGTCGTCGTTTTTCAAAAATGGCGACACGTCTGCCAGCACCCAGGTTCAGTGCGCCTTGTCCCAGTTCGGCCCCACCCCCACCTCGGCCAGCAGCGGCACCTTGAGTTCGGCCACGCTGGCCATGAGGTTGGGAATCTCGGTGCGCAGCCAGTCCACCTCGCCCTCGGGCACTTCGAACACCAGTTCGTCGTGCACCTGCATGATCATCCGGGTAGCCCGTTGCTGTTTGTCCAGCGCCTTCTGCACCGCCACCATGGCCAGCTTGATCAGGTCGGCCGCCGTGCCTTGCATGGGTGCGTTGATGGCCTGACGTTCCAGCGCGGCTTGCTTCGCGCCCTTGGCGTTCTGGATGTCGGGCAGCACCAGCTTGCGGCCGAACACGGTTTCCACATAGCCCTGGGCCTTGGCCAAGGCGCGGGTCTCGTCCATGTATTGCTTGACGCCGGCAAAGCGCGCGAAGTAGCGGTCGATGTAGGTCTTGGCTGCCGCGTTCTCGATGCCCAGCGCCTTGGCCAGACCAAAGGTCCCCATGCCGTAGATGAGGCCGAAGTTGATGACCTTGGCGTAGCGGCGCTGCTCGCTGCTGACCTGCTCGGGCTCCAGGCCAAACACCTCGGCGGCAGTGGCGCGGTGCACGTCCACGCCTTCGTGGAAGGCCTTGAGCAGGGCCGCGTCGCCGCTGATGTGGGCCATGATGCGCAGCTCGATCTGCGAGTAGTCGGCGCTGGCGATGACGCTGCCGGCAGGCGCCACGAAGGCTTCGCGCACGCGCCGGCCTTCGGGTGTGCGGATGGGGATGTTCTGCAGGTTGGGGTCGTTGCTGGAGAGGCGCCCGGTCACGGCCACGGCCTGCGCGTAGTGGGTGTGCACGCGGCCGGTGCGCGGCAGGGTGAGCAGGGTGAGCTTGTCGGTGTAGGTGCCCTTGAGTTTGGAGAGGCCGCGGTGCTCCAGGATCTTGGCGGGCAGCGGGTAGTCTTCGGCGAGCTTTTCCAAGACCTCTTCGTCGGTGCTGCGCGCGCCGGTGGCGGTTTTCTTGATGACGGGCAGGCCGAGCTTGTCGAAGAAGATTTCGCCGAGCTGTTTGGGGCTGCTCAGGTTGAAGGGCTGGCCGGCAATCTCGTAGGCCTCTTGCTCCAGGGCGTGGATGCGCTGGCCGAGTTCGTGGCTCTGTTTGGCGAGCGTGGGGGCGTCGATCAGCACGCCGTTGCGCTCGATGCGGTAGAGCGCTTCGCTGCTGGCGATCTCCAGCTCGTAGATGAAGCGCAGTTTCGCGTCGGCTTCGAGCTGGGGCCACAGCGCGCGGTGCACGTCCAGCGTCTGGTCGCTGTCTTCGCACGAATATTCGGCGGCCTTGGCCACGTCGACCTGCGCAAATGGGATCTGGTGCGCGCCCTTGCCGCAGATGTCTTCGTAGTTGATGCCGC
The DNA here is from genome assembly GCF_020510445.1 of Hydrogenophaga taeniospiralis. NCBI lineage: Bacteria > Pseudomonadati > Pseudomonadota > Betaproteobacteria > Burkholderiales > Comamonadaceae > Hydrogenophaga > Hydrogenophaga taeniospiralis. The sequence goes on along the minus strand of NZ_JAHBAG010000001.1, from coordinate 2,946,844 downwards.
TGCGGCCCAGGTGGCGCTCGGCCAGGCTGGCCAGGCCGTGCGGTTTGTGCACTTCAAGCACGTAACTCTGCAGCATGGTGTCGTGCGCATAGCCCTGCACTTCGATGCCGTGGTTGGCGAAGACGTGGCGGTCGTACTTGATGTGTTGGCCGAGCTTGTGTTTGGCGGGGTTTTCCAGCCAGGGCTTGAGTTTGGCCAGCACCTCGTCGAACGGGAGCTGTTCGGGCGCGTCGGGGCCAGCGTGTTTGAGCGGGATGTAGGCGGCTTCGCCCGGTTTCACGCTGAAGCTGATGCCGACGATTTCGGCACGCATTTCGTCGAGCGAGGTGGTTTCGGTGTCTACGGCCACGAGCTCGGCGGCTTCGACCCTGGCGAGCCAGGTGTTGAAGAGCTCCCAGGTGAGGATGGTGTCGTAGTGGAGGTTGCTGGCGCTGGCGGGTGCTTCGCTGGCCTCGGTGGGTTCGGCTTCGCTGAAGAGGTCGTTGGTGGGCTCGCCCCTCACCCCGGCCCTCTCCCCAGAGGGGCGAGGGGGTGAAACCCCTGCGCCGCTGGGGCGAGGGGGTGAAGACGGGGATTCGCCGCCGCCCAGCGCCTTGGCCAGGCCTTTGAAACCGTAGGTTTCGTAGAAGGCCTTGAGCGGTTCGGTCTGCGGCTGGCCGATGCGGATGGCTTCGAGCGCGGGCAGGTTGGGCACCCAGCCGTTGAGGTCGCAGTCGGTCTTGATGGTCAGCAGTTGGCGACCGGTGGGCAACCAGTCCAGCGCCTTGCGCAGCTTCTCGCCCACCGCCCCCTTGATCTGGTCGGCCTGCGCCACCAGGGCGTCCACCGAGCCGTATTCCTGCAGCAGTTTCACGGCGGTCTTGGGGCCTACGCCCTGCACGCCGGGCACGTTGTCCACCTGGTCGCCCACGAGCATCTGGTAGTCCAGCATCAGGCGGGCGGGCACGCCGAACTCGGCCTCGACCCCGGCCAGATCGCGCACCTTGCCGCTCATGGTGTCGATGATGGTGATGCGTTCGTTCACCAGCTGGGCCAGGTCCTTGTCGCCGCTGGAGATGATCACGTTCATGCCCTGCTGCGCCGCCGTCACGGCCAGGGTGCCGATCACGTCGTCGGCCTCCACGCCCGGCACGTCCAGCACCGGCCAGCCGGTAAGGCGCACCACCTCGTGGATGGGGGCGATCTGGGAGCGCAAATCGTCCGGCATGGGGCTGCGCTGGGCCTTGTATTCGGGGTAGAGGGCATCGCGGAAGGTCGGGCCTTTGGCGTCGAACACGCAGGCGCCATAGGCGGCGGGATGGTCCTTGAGCAGCTTCTGCATCATGTTGATCAGGATGCGGATGGCACCGGTCTTCTGCACCGTGCCGTCGGGCAAGGTGGTGCTCATGGCATCGCCGCCAGCAAAGAACGCGCGGTAGAGGTAGCTGGAACCGTCGACCAGCAGCAGGGTGGGGGTGGGCGTTTTTTCGTCAGACATGGCGCGATTGTGGGGGAATCCGTGCGTCAGGCCGTGCCACTGGCGGGGGCCGGCGGGGCAATGCCTGCCTACAATGGGGCATGTGCCAACACCCTACCCCCCTCATCCGCCAGTCGCTGCTGGCGCTGGCCATCCTGGCTTGCCTGCCGGCGATGGCCCAGACACCCCCACCCACCACCGAGCCCGCCGCCGAGGCCCCGGCGCCGGCTTTCAGTGAGCGCATCGAGCGCATCACCCACGAAGACGACCACTCCCGCATCGACGAGTTGCGCGTGGGCGGCCAGACCCGCCACATCGCCGTGCAGCCCAAGAACGGCGCGCCCGCCTACGAAATCGTGCCCGCCCAGGGCGCCGCGGACCTCGGTGAAGGTGCCAACAAGACCACGGGTGCGTCCGGCCGCAGCCGCTGGCGCATCCTGAACTTCTGATCGCCCGCCGCACCTTCATGGCCGTTTACACCGAAGTCGCGTTTGGCGAAGCCGCCGCCCTGCTGCACCGCCTGAGCCTGGGTGATCTCACCGAGCTGCGTGGCATCCAGGGGGGCATTGAAAACACCAACTATTTCGCCACCACGGTGCGCGACGGCGTGGCGCACGAGTACGTGCTGACCGTGTTCGAGCGCCTGAGTTTCGAGCAGTTGCCCTACTACCTGCACCTCATGAAGCACCTGGCGGGCCAGGGCATTCCGGTGCCCGAGCCCGCGGCCGACGAGCGCGGCGAAATTCTGCACAGCGTGCAGGGCAAACCCGCCGCCGTGGTGAACAAGCTGCGGGGCCACAGCGAGCTCGCACCCACCGAGGCGCATTGCCGCGCCGTGGGCGACATGCTCGCGCGCATGCACCTGGCCGGGCGCGGCTTCGGCATGAGCCAGCCCAACCTGCGCGGCCTGCCCTGGTGGAACGAGACGGTGCCGGTGGTGCTGCCGCACCTGAGCGAGAGCCAGAGCGTGCTGATCCGCACCGAGCTGGCCTACCAGAACCACGTGGCCGCGGGCTCGGCCTACACGGCCCTGCCGCGTGGCCCGGTGCACGCCGACCTGTTCCGCGACAACGTGATGTTTCACGACGGCGAGCTCACCGGCTTCTTCGACTTCTATTTCGCCGGCAACGACAGCTTCCTGTTCGATCTGGCGGTCTGCCTGAACGACTGGTGCATCCAGCATGCGGCGGACGAGCGCGATGGCCAGCACGACGCGGCGCGCGCCCGGGCCATGATCGCGGCCTACCAGGCGGTGCGGCCCCTGAGCATGGCCGAGCGCCAACTGCTGCCGGCCATGCTGCGCGCGGGCGCCCTGCGTTTCTGGCTTTCGCGCCTGTGGGACTGGCACCTGCCCCGCGACGCGAGCATGCTGAAACCGCACGACCCGACCCATTTCGAGCGCGTGCTGCGCGAGCGGGTGCGACACGCCCAGGCCCTGTCGGCCTCGCTGCTTGAAGACGCCTGCGTGGCCGCCTGACCCCACCCAACCCCTGCATGAAACTCCACCTCGTCCCCGCCCTCACCGGCATCACATGGGTGAAACTGGGGGTGAAAACCTTCTTTCGCCAGCCCCTGGCCCTCTCGGGCCTGTTTTTCATGTTCATGGCCGTGGTGTCGGTGGTTTCGCTGGTGCCGGTGATCGGCTCGGCCATTTCGCTGCTGCTGGTGCCCGCGGCCACGCTGGGGCTGATGGCGGCCAGCCGCGAAGCCCATGAGGGCCGCTTTCCCATGCCCACCACGCTGATCACCGCGTTTCGCTCGGGCCCGGTGCGCGCCCAGCACACGCTGGTGCTCGGCGCCATGTACGCCGGCGCGCTGATGCTGGTGCTGGGTGCGGCGGCCCTGCTGGGCGGGGCGGGCGGCGGCGCCGAGGTGGCGCTCAACGAGGCCGAGGTCACGCCCGAGATGGTGCGCTCGACCCTGTTCAGCGGCGGCCTGTGGCTGGCAATGGTGGTCTACGTGCCGGTGATGATGGCCTTCTGGCATGCGCCGGCGCTGGTGCACTGGCACGGCGTGAGCCCGGTCAAGAGCCTGTTCTTCAGCGCCGCCGCGTGCTGGGCCAACAAGGGCGCCATGCTGGTCTACGGCCTGAGCTGGGTGGGCGTGTTCATGCTGATGGGGCTGGTGATCAGCCTGCTGGGCGCCATGCTCGGCGGCACCCAGGCGATGAGCATCATCCTCTACCCCTCGGTGCTGTTCATGGCCTCGATGTTCCACGCCTCGATCTATTTCACCTTCCGCGACAGCTTCCTCGCGGACGACGACGAAGCCCTGGCCCCACCCAACCCCGCCACCGGAGACGACGCATGACCCACCCCCACAGCCTGTCTGGCCGCCTGGAATCCGAAGTGCTGTGGACGCAGCGGCGCGACACCCTCAAGGCCGCCGCCGCGTGGGTGGCCCTGGGCGGCCTGCCCGGGGCGATGGCCCAGCAGCGCAGCAACGTGGTGGAGTTCGTGGGCGACGTGCTGCTCAACGGCCGGCGCATGGTGCAGCAGCAAACCATCCAGACCGGCGACGACATCGTCACCGGCCCGGCCTCGCGGCTGGTGTTCGTGATCGGCAACGCCGCGTTTCATGTGCGGCAGAACACGCGCATGTCGGTCCAGCGCGGCAGCACGCTGAACACCGTGAGCCTGCTGCGCCTGCTCACCGGCGCGGTGGTCAGCGCGTTCGGACGCGGCCCGCGCCGCGCCATCGTCATGCCCACGCTCACCGCTGGCATCCGGGGCACCGGGGTGTACGCCGAGGTCTTTCCCGACCAGCGCAGCTATTTCTGCAACTGCTACGGCACGGTGGAGATGAACGCCCGCGGCCAAAGCGCACTCTCGCAGGCGAGCTACCACCAGTCGTTCTGGGGCGAGGTCGAGCCGAAGAACGGCCGCTTCCTCACGCCCGCGAACGCCATCAACCACACCGACGAAGAAGTCGAGTTTCTGGCCCAGTTGGTGGGCCAGCAGACCGCCTGGCAGATCGAAGGCAAGAAGGGCGTGAAAGACGGCATGGGCTACATGGAACAGCGCCCGCCGCAGGACCACCCGGCCATGCCCAGGTAAAGGCAGACCCCCGCCCGGGCTCGGCACAGGGCCGCGGTCGCCGGGCCACGGGTGCAGGAAATGCGCTGATCTGTGGCGCCGTCTTCAAACCGTCACACAGTCATCACACCTGTGTCACGCAAGCTCTCCAACATGGCGTTTTTCAACCACGCCCTGAGGCAAGCATGCGCGAACACACCCCACACAACAACACGCAAACGGACTTCAACGAAGAGGACTCCAACACCTCGTCCAACCCGCACTTCGAGCAGGTGCTCGACACCCGCCTGAGCCGCCGCAGCCTGTTCAAGGGCGCAGGCCTGGCCGGCGTGGCTCTGGGTGCGACCGCCATGACCGGCTGCGCCACCACCGGCAGCAGCGCCACCTCGGTGGACCGCCTGGGCTTCAAGCCCGTGGCCAAGAGCCTGGCCGACGCGGTCATCGTGCCCGAGGGCTATACCGCCCAGGTCGTCTACGCGCTGGGCGACCCGCTCACCGCCAGCACCCCCGCCTTCAAGAACGACGGCACCGACGCCGACTTCGAGCACCGCGCCGGCGACCACCACGACGGGATGGAGTGGTTCAGCCTGGACGCTTCTGGCAAGCCTTCGAACAGCTTCAACAGCCGTGGCCTCCTGGCCATGAACCACGAGGCCACCACCGACGAAAAGCTGTCGTCCTTCTTCATCCACGCCAACGGCGGCACCGCCACCCTGCCCCGCCCCGCCGCCGAGGTGGACAAGGAACTGGCCATCCACGGCTTGTCGTTCGTCGAAGTGCGGGCCGACGGCAAGCGCTGGGCCTACCAGCCGGGCTCGGCCTTCAACCGCCGTGTCACCACCATGACGCCGGGCGCCATCCACGGCCCGGCGCGCGGCAGCGAGCACCTGGTCACGAAATACAGCGCCGACGCCACCCAGTGCCGCGGCACGCTCAACAACTGCGGCACCGGCAAGACGCCCTGGGGTACCTTTGTTTCGGGTGAAGAAAACTGGTACGGCTATTTCTTCCGCGACGCGAAAGACGACGACGCCCGCAAGAAGGACAAGCAGGTCCAGGCGCTCAAGCGCTACGGCCGCAAGGCTGGCGAAGCCAGCCGCCACGGCTGGGAAAGTGCCGGCAGCGATGACCGCTTCGTGCGCTGGAACAACAGCGCCCTGGCCGCCAGCGCCAAAGCCGACTACCGCAACGAGATGAACACCTTCGGCTATGTGGTCGAGATGGACGCCTACGACACCCAGGCCCCCATGCGCAAGCGCACCGGCCTGGGCCGTTTCGCCCACGAGAGCGTGGCCTTCGCCAAGCCGGTGGCCGGCCAGCCGATCGTGGCCTACATGGGCGACGACGCACGCGGTGAATACATCTACAAGTTCGTGTCCGACGCCAAGTGGGATCCGAAGGACGCCAGCCCGGCCAACCGCCTGGCCGCCGGCGACAAGTACCTCGACAAGGGCACGCTGTTTGCCGCACGCTTCAAGGGCGACGGCAGCGGCGAGTGGCTGGAACTCTCGATGAACAACCCGGTGATCGCCGGCAGCTCCTACTTCGAGTTCAAGTCCGACGCCGACGTGGCCGTCTTCACCCGCCTGGCGGCCGACGCCGTGGGCGCGACCAAGATGGACCGCCCGGAATGGAACGGCGTGCACCCGCGCACCGGCGAGGTCTATTTCACCCTCACCAACAACAGCAACCGCAGCCCCGAAGGCACCAACGCGGTGAACCCGCGTTCCTACAAGGACATGAAGGGCAGCAAGGAGCAGAAGGGCAACGTGCACGGCCACATCGTGCGCCTGGCCGACGCCTCGTCCGCTGGCTCGGCCTTCAAGTGGGACATCTACGTGTTCGGCGCCGAGGCCGACGCGGACAAGTCCAGCGTGAACCTCTCCAGCCTGACCGACGAGAACGACATGTCCTCGCCCGACGGCCTGGTGTTCAGCCCGGCCACCGGCATCTGCTGGATCCAGACCGACGACGGCGCCTACACCGACAAGACCAACTGCATGATGCTCGCGGCCATCCCCGGCAAGGTGGGCGACGGCGGCGCGCGCACGGTCAAGCACGGCGACAAGGACGTCACCACCTACGTGGGCAAGACCCCCACGCCCACCACGCTGGCACGCTTCCTGGTCGGCCCCAAGGGCTGCGAGATCACCGGCTGGTGCGAAACGCCCGATGGCCGCGCGGTGTTCATCAACATCCAGCACCCGGGCGAAAGCACCAAGATGGCCGACGTGAACGACCCGGCCAAGTACCAGAGCCAGTGGCCCGCCAACGCCGGCTACGGCGCCGGCAAGCGCCCGCGCTCGGCCACCATCGCCATCACCAAGAACGACGGCGGCCTGATCGGCAGCTGATGTTTCCCCGAGGGGCCCGCCCCTCGCGCCTCAGGGCGCGGGGCCGGGCCCTTGTTCATAGGGCGGGCCCAGGCCCGCGCGCCAGGCCCGGTAGCGCGAACGGTGCAGCGCGAACAACTCCACCAGCCCCCAGGCCACGCCGCAGGCGATCATGCAGAACGACAGCACGAAACGCTGTGCCTCAGTCTTCCGGGGTGACCACGCATTCATCACAGGAGAACCCTTCCATGCCGAACAGGCCGAAGGCGTGCCAGCCCTCGTCAAACAGTTGATCGAGCAGTCGCTGAAGACCGAGCAGTTTCCAGACCATGAAAAACCCCTCGTCAAGCCAGGATGCCTGTCAAGATAAGCCGTCCGTGTGACCGTTTCGCGTCAGCGCGCGGCACGCCCTGAACACCCATGTGAAAACCACCTCTTTCAACACCATACCCCACGGCGCTCTGCCCGAACTGATGGCGCTGGAGAAGATCGTCGGGCAGGGTGCGCCCCATCTGCAGGCGCGGGTGGTGTGCGAGGTGTCGGTGGCGGCGGGTCACCGCTTTCCCGTCCACGCGATCACCCTGGGCACCGCCGACCCGCAGGCCCCTGCGGTCGGGTTCTTTGGCGGGGTGCACGGCCTCGAGCGGATCGGCGCACAGGTGGTGATCGCGTTCCTGCAGCACGTCGTCATGCGGCTGCGCTGGGACCAGACCCTGACACGGCTGCTGGAGCAGGTCCGGCTGGTCTTCATGCCCATCGTCAACCCCGGCGGGATGTGGTCGGCCACGCGGGCCAACCCGCGCGGCGTGGACCTGATGCGCAACGCCCCGGTGGAAGCGCGGGAGAAGGTGCCCTACCTGCTCGGGGGGCAGCGCCTGAGCGCGGGCCTGCCCTGGTACCGCGGGCGACCCGGTGAGCCGATGGAAGCGGAGAGCCAGGCGCTGTGCGACGTGGTTCAGAACGAGCTGCTGGCCCGCCCGTTCAGCATCGCGCTGGACTGCCACTCGGGCTTCGGCGTGAGCGACCGCCTGTGGTTCCCCTTTGCCCACACGCGCGAGCCGATTCCGCACCTGGCGGAGCTGCACGCGCTCAAGGACATTTTTCTGCAAGCGCACAGCCACCACCGCTACATCATCGAACCCCAGAGCGCGCAGTACCTGGCCCACGGCGACCTCTGGGACCACCTCTACCTGCAGGCCCGCGCCGAGCACCCGGAACACACCTTTCTGCCGCTCACGCTGGAAATGGGCTCGTGGCTGTGGATCAAGAAGAACCCGCGCCAGCTGTTTTCGCGCAAGGGCATCTTCAACCCCCTGATCGACCACCGCCAGCAGCGCGTGCTGCGCCGCCACCTCTCGCTGCTGGACTTCCTCACGCGGGCGGCCTGCAGCCACGCGCACTGGACGCCGGGCGCGGACACCCGCGATCAACGCCGCGCCGAAGCCCTGGCGCATTGGTACGGCGCACGGCACACCCCATGACCACCTGGATCTTCCTGCGCGGCCTCACACGCGAAGCGGCGCATTGGGGCGGCTTCCCGGCCGTGTTCCAGCGGGCCATGCCCGCAGCCCGCATCCTCACCCCGGACCTGCCCGGCAACGGCCAGCGCCACCGCGAAGCCAGTCCGGCCTCGGTCGCGGGCATGGTGGCCGCGTGCCGTGCGGAAGTCGCCCGCCAAGGCATCGCCACACCGGTCCACCTGCTGGCCATGTCGCTGGGCGCCATGGTGGCGATCGAATGGGCACGCGTGGCACCGGCCGAGGTGGCCGCCTGCGTGTTGATCAACACCAGCGTGCGCCCCTTCAGCCCGTTCTACCAGCGCCTGCGGCCCCACAACCACACCACCCTGCTGCGCCTGGCGCTCGCCCCCGGTTCACCCCAAGACGCCGAACAGGCGATCCTGCGCATGACCAGCAACCACGTGCAAGCCCATGACCCAGTGATCCAGGACTGGGCGGCCGCGCGCACGCAGCGCCCGGTGTCCGTGGCCAATGCCCTGCGCCAGTTGGTGGCGGCCGCGCGCTTCACCGCGCCCGCGGTGGCCCCCATCCCGCAAGTGCTGCTGCTGGCCAGCCAGCACGACCGCCTGGTGGACAGCCGCTGCTCGCAGGCGCTGGCACACGCCTGGCATTGCCCGCTGGCGATGCACCCGACCGCAGGGCACGACCTGCCACTGGACGACCCTGGCTGGGTGGCCGATCAGGTGCAGCGGTGGAGAGGGAACGACGCAGCAGCGTCATGAGCAAGTCATCGTTTCGTCATGAAATCCCGGACCCTGGCCGCTATGCTCTTTGCATGGTGGCTGGCGCGAGGCTTTGCGCCACGCACACCTTCGTTTCACAAACCGTTGAGAGAGAGCGAGATCCCATGATTGCCCTGAAAAAAGCCCGCAAGCTGATCGAGAACCACGCCGGCAAGCCGAAGGCGGAGATCCTGTCCCGGCTGGTGCTGGCGCTGGAGTCGGAAGTGCCGTTCCAGCTGTCGGACCTGTACCGGCTGGACTACGACGAATTCCATCTCGCCATGGAGATCATGGCCGAGTGGCGCCTGGACCGTTACTACACCAGCAAGGCCGTCCTGCTGGACCTGTCGATGCAGGTGAGCCAGCAAAAGGCCCAGACCCCGGAAGCGATACCCCAGGCCGCCTAAGCCCCTGCGGAAAACACCTCCTTGGCGGCCGCGAGTCCGTTCAAGGCCGCCGGAAACCCCGCATAGACCGCCATCTGCATGATGGTTTCGACAACTTCCGTGCGGGTCACCCCCACGTTGAGCGCACCTTGAATATGCACTTTGAGCTGCGGGGTCGCATTCCCCAATGCGGTCAGCGCAGCGACGACCGCAATTTCCCGGCTTTTCAGGTCGAGGCCCGGTCGGGAGTAGATGTCTCCAAAAGGAAATTCGATCAGGTAGCGGGCAAAGTCGGGAGCGATGCCGTCGAGGCTTTCCAGCACTCGGTCACCGGCCTCACCGTCGATTTCCCGCAGCTTTGCGAGTCCGCGTTCGTAGCGGTTCTGGGTGTTCATCAACATCGTCAACACGTCCTTCGTCAGAGAGTGAACCCGACGCCAGGGACTTCTCGAACGAGCGGTAGTGCTCGATCTTTGCTTGCAAAGCTTGCGCAGATTGACGCATCGCCTCGATGCCTGAAAGAACATCGGTCAAGTGTGCTTCCAGCATCTGGCGGCGATCCGGCACCGTCGAGTCCCCAACGCCACGTAGTTTTGCGAACGCCTGCATCTTGCCGATGGGCATCTTCGTCGTCCGCAGCCGCAGCAGGAATTCGATCCAGGCCATATCTGTAGCCGCGTAGCGTCGTTGCCCACCGGCGGCACGGGCGACAGGCGCAATCAAGCCGATACGCTCGTAATACCGCAGGGTGTGGGCCGTCAGGCCCGTTCGCTTGGCTGCTTCGTCAATGCTCAGAGGGGATTCCATGGGGTGATCCTAGAAGTTGGAGTGCACTCCAAGTCAACCACTTTATCTGCCATGGCTTGTGACGTCTTCGGGTCACGGCCATGACACATGTAAAACCTAGGCTGACGAGGTTCTTTCCTCGCTCACCACTTTCCATGAACACCCTTCGCCTCTACACCCTGACCGCGGCGCTGGCCGCTTCCTTCGCCTTCACCTCATTGGCCCAGGCAGCGCCGGCGGCTCCGTCGGCCGGTCGCTTTGCCATGGTCCACCACCTGCCGGTGGACGGCGTGGCCGAGATCGTGGCCGCCACGCCCGACGGCATGACCCTGGTCTACACCAGCGCCGATGCGGGCGTGCTCGGCCTGATCGACATCACGAAACCCGAACAGCCGGTGCTGTTGCCACGCGTGAACGTGCGGCTGATGGGCGTGGGTGAACCGACCTCGGTGGCGATCTCGCCCGACGGCCGCTTCGCCGTGGTCGCGGTGCGCCTGGGTGACGACGTGGCCAACGCCCGGCGCGGCCTGGTGCGCGTGTACGACATCCGCCAGCCCGCCGCCGTGAAACACGTGAAGGACATCACCGTGGGCATCGGCCCCGATTCGCTGGCGCTCACCGGCCAGGGCCGCACGCTGCGCGCCGTGGTGGCGATCGAAGACGAAGAAACCGATGCCGAGGGCGACGCCACGCTGGACGGTCAGCGCCCCGGCCGCATCGACGTGGTCGGTCTGCAGGACCTGTATGGCGGCGCCAGCAGCGGTGTGCAGTCGATCGAACTGGTGCGGGCGCTGCAGGCCGCGCCCGGCGTCGTCTACCCGAACGATCCGCAGCCCGAATTCGTCGCCATCGACGCACGCACCCAACAAGCGGTGGTGTCCTTGCAGGAGAACAACGCGGTTGCCCTCATCGATCTGAGCCATCCGACACGTGCGCGCCTGGAGCGCATGTTCTCCACCGGCACCGTGACCCGCAATGGCAACGCCGACCTGAAGAAGGACAAGGAAGTCGTGTTCAAGGACAGCTTCACCGCGCGCCGTGAGGCCGACGCGGTGGCCTGGGTGGCGCCGGGTGTGTTCGCCACGGCCAACGAAGGCGACGGCAAGAAAGACAAGAACGGCGTGCTGCCTGGCGCACGCGGCTTCACGCTCATGAACACCCGCGGCGAGGTGGTCTACGAAACCGGTGAACGCACCGAGCTGCATGCCCTCGTGCGCGGCCACTACCCCGATGGGCGCTCGGTGTCCAAGGGCGTGGAAGTCGAAGCTGTGGCGGCCGGCCGATTCGGCAGCAAGCCCTACCTGCTGGTGGGTTCGGAGCGCGGCGCCTTTGTCGAGGTCTACCGCGTGGACGATCTCAAGCAGCCGCAGTTCGTGCAACTGCTGCCCACCGGCATGTCGCCCGAGGGCCTGACCACGGTGACGCAGCGCCGCGACGGCCAACAGCTGTTCGTGACGGCCAACGAAGGGGACGGTTCGCTCAACATCTACCGCTTCAACAGCCAGGCCAGCGAACCCCAACTGGAAGCCCGGGACGCGGGCATGCCCTGGGGCGCGCTCTCGGGCCTGAGCACCGACGGCACACACCTCTACGCCGTGCCCGACAACGCCTTCGGCCAGTCGCGCATCTTCCGCATCGACCCGACGGATGCGGCGCAGGGCCGTTTGGCCCTGGACCGGGTGACCCTGCTCACCGAGGCCGACGGCAACGCGCTGAAGGTCGACCCCGAAGGTATCGCCAAGGTGGCCGACGGCTTCTGGATCGCCTCGGAGGGCAAGACCGTCGCCGACAACGAGCTCATCAAGGTGAACATGGCCGGCGTGGTGCAGCAGCGCGTGAAGTTGCCCGCCAGCGTGCAGGCGAAGTTCGCCAGCCCCAAGACCAGCACCGGCTACGAGGGTGTGACCGCCAGCGCCGATGGCCAGACGCTCTACATGGCCGTGCAGCGCGGCTTCGACCCGGCAAAACCCCAGGCCGCCATCCTGAAGCTACACCTGCCCACCCAAACCTGGACCACGGCGCTCTATCCGCTGGACCAACACAGCAAGGACGCGAAAAAATTCTGGATGGGTCTGTCCGAAATCCAACTCACCGACGACGGCCGCCTGCTGTTGCTCGAACGCGACAAGGGCGGCGGCGAAGGCCAGGCCATCCACGCCGAAGTCAAGCGCATCTACAGCGTGAAAGCCGCCGACGTGACCGAAGGCGCCACCCTCACCAAGACCCTGGTGCGCGACCTGCGCAAGGACTTCAGCTACCTGCAGGAAAAGGCCGAAGGCATGGTGGTTTTCAACGGCGATCTGTGGGTCGTCAACGACAACGACGGCGCGGGCTGGACGCGCTGGGTCAACGCCGGCAAGCCCTGAAACATGCTTGTTGCCGCATTGCAACAACGAAAACAAATCCGGCGGGTGTCACAGAGCTTTTGTGGTCGTTTGGTGAAATAGATGCACATGCGAATGTGCAAAGAAAGGAAATTTCTGTATCAAGACACAAGCATGCGGCAATAATATTGGTGGCTATTCTCATTCTCACCCCTTAAAGGATATTTTCATGAAAAAGAGCCTCATCGCTCTGGCCGTGCTGGCCGCTTCGGGCGCCGCCATGGCGCAGTCGTCCGTCACCGTCTACGGTCGCGTGGACCTGTCGGTCGGCAACATCAAGGAACTGGGCGCCGGTAGCGAGACCAAGATGTTCAACGGCGGCAGCGGTGGCTTGACCACGCCCCGCCTGGGCTTTCGCGGCGTCGAAGACCTCGGTGGCGGCCTGAAGGCCCACTTCAAGCTCGAACAGCGCATCGACGCCGAAACCGGCGCCCTGCAGAGCCCGTCCTTCAAGGGCGAGTCCAGCATGGGTCTGATGGGTGGCTTCGGCAAGCTGACCCTGGGTCGCACCTACAGTGTGTACGACGATGCACGCGCCCTGTCCAACAGCAACTCGGTGTTCGACTCGGCGTTCACGCCGTCGGGCAACGGCGTGTTCAAGTCGGGTGGTGACTACTCGAGCCGCTTCAACAACCAGATGCGCTACGACATGCCCAGCATGGGTGGCGTCTACGGTGGCCTGTCCTACGCCTTCGAACAGAACGCTGGCGCAGACGACACCATGACCGCCGTCCTGGTCGGCTACAAGAATGGCCCGATGAACTTCGCCCTGGGTCACCAGAACGAAAAAGGCAAGTCGGACAAGTACCTGCAACTGGCCGCCGCCTACGACCTGGGCGTGGCCAAGCTGTCCGCCGGCTACAACACCCGCAGCGGCACCGACGCCACGGGCGACGACGATGAGCTGAGCGTGGGTGTGGACGTGCCCGTTGGCGCCATCAACCTGTCGGCCGGTTTCGCCACCAGCAAGACCAAGGTCGGCGGCTTCACCTCGTCCAAGGCCTCGGGCTTTGGCCTGGGCGCCACCTACACGCTGTCCAAGCGCTCGAAGCTGTACGCCGGCTACCGCACCCATGAGGTGGAAGACGGCGCCGGCGTGAAGACCGCCGACACGCGACTCTTCGCCGTGGGCGTGCGCCACGACTTCTGATGTGACCGAAACGGCGTGCCTCGCGCACGCCGTGGATGCTCCCCGGTTGCGCGGAGACACCCGTCAATCAGAGACCGCGTGATTTTTTACAGCCGCGACGGCTTGGCCCGTCGCGGCTTTTTTGTGCGCGAAGCTCAGTCGTCCACCGGCGTGAGCTTGGCCACCGACAGCGCCAGCCACTTCACGCCGTGCCGCGAGAAATTCACCTGGGCCCGCGCTTCGGCGCCCGCGCCTTCCAGCGCCAGCACCTTGCCTTCGCCAAACTTGTTGTGGAACACCTTCATGCCGGCCTTGATGTCGGTGCCGCGGTCGGGCTCGGGGTTGCTCTTGCCCCCCAGGCCTTTGGGGTCGCTGCCCGAGGCCCAGCCGGGTGACCACGCGGGCTGCAGCACGGCGGGTGCACCGGCACCGCGCGTGCCGTAGCCACCGCGACCGCCCTGCCAACCACCGCCGCCCGATCCCGCGCCAGCACCGCTCCAGGCCGGCTGCTGCGGCGTGAGCCATTTCAGGCAGCTCTCGGGAAGCTCTTCAAAGAAGCGGCTCTTGAGGTTGTAACGCGTCTGGCCGTGCAACATGCGCGTCTGCGAATGGCTGAGGTACAGGCGCTTGCGCGCGCGCGTGATCGCCACGTACATCAGGCGGCGTTCTTCTTCCAGCCCGTCGCGGTCGCTCATGGAGTTCTCGTGCGGGAACAGCCCCTCTTCCATGCCGGTGATGAACACACAGTCGAACTCCAGGCCCTTGGCCGCGTGCACCGTCATGAGCTGCACCGCGTCCTGCCCGGCCTGGGCCTGGTTGTCGCCGGATTCGAGCGCGGCGTGTGTGAGGAAGGCCGCGAGCGGGCTCATGGTTTCGCCGGTGTCGGCGTCGGGGGCGGGAAGACCCTCACCTCCTCCCTCTCCCGCCAGCGGGAGAGGGGGCGATTCACTCCCTCTCCCGCTAGCGGGAGAGGGTTGGGGTGAGGGCTCCCCCGGCTCCAGCCCCTGGCTCACCGGGCTCTGCGTCAGTGGCCGCCCCTGCGCATCCACCGTGCGCGCCACCGCGTCGCGGCCAAAGCCCTCGATGCCGACAAAGCTCTTGGCGGCGCTCACCAGTTCCTCCAGGTTTTCCACCCGGTCCTGCCCTTCGCGCTCGGCGCGGTAGTGCTCCACCAGGCCGCTGTGGTCCAGCACCAGCTCGATGATCTCGGACAGCGTCATGCCCACCGAGCGCTCGCGCAGCACATCGAGCTTGGCCACGAAGCCGCCGATGGCCGCGCCGGCCCGGCCCGTCACGGCGCTCACCGCGTCGTGCAGCGAACAGCCGCTGGTGCGCGCCACGTCTTGCAGCTGCTCGATGCTGCGCGCCCCGATGCCGCGCGGCGGGAAGTTCACCACGCGCAGGAAGCTGGTGTCGTCGTTCGCGTTTTCCAGCAGGCGCAGGTAGGCCAGCGCGTGCTTGATTTCGGCGCGCTCGAAGAAGCGCAGCCCGCCGTACACGCGGTAGGGCATGCCGGCGTTGAACAGCGCGGTTTCCACCACGCGGCTCTGCGCGTTGCTGCGGTAGAGCACGGCCATTTCGCTCTTGGGCATGTCCTCGCGCGCGAGCTGCTTCATCTCGTCCACGATCCACTGCGCCTCGGCGAAATCGCTGGTGGCCTCGAACACGCGCACCGGCTCGCCCGCGCCCGCGTCGGTGCGCAGGTTCTTGCCCAGGCGGTTGCTGTTGTGGCTGATGAGCTGGTTGGCCGAGTCCAGGATGTTGCTGACGCTGCGGTAGTTCTGCTCCAGCTTGATCTGGTGCTGCACCCGGAACTCACGCACGAAGTCGGCCATGTTGCCCACGCGCGCGCCACGGAAGGCGTAGATGCTCTGGTCGTCGTCGCCGACCGCGAACACCGCGTTGCCCGAAGGCGTGAGGCCTTCGAGCGGTGGCGTGCTGAACATCTTGATCCAGGCGTACTGCAGGCGGTTGGTGTCCTGGAACTCGTCGATCAGGATGTGGCGGAAACGGCGCTGGTAGTGTTCGCGCACCGGGTCGTTGTCGCGCAGCACTTCGTAGCTGCGCAGCATCAGCTCGCCAAAATCCACCACGCCTTCGCGCTGGCACTGCTCTTCGTACAGCGCGTACAGCTCCACCTTCTTGCGCGTCTCTTCGTCGCGCGCGACCACGTCCATCGGCCGCTGGCCGTCTTCCTTGCAGCCGCTGATGAAGTACTGCAGCTGTTTCGGTGGATAACGCTCGTCGTCCACGTTGAACTGCTTGCACAGCCGCTTGATGGCCGAGAGCTGGTCCTGCGTGTCCAGGATCTGGAAGGTCTGCGGCAGGTTGGCCAGCTTGTGGTGCGCGCGCAGGAAGCGGTTGCACAGGCCGTGGAAAGTGCCGATCCACATGCCGCGCACGTTGATGGGCAGCATGCTGGAGAGCCGCGTCATCATCTCCTTGGCGGCCTTGTTGGTGAAGGTCACGGCCAGCACGCCACCGGGCGTCACCTGGCCGGTCTGCAGCAGCCAGGCGATGCGCGTGGTGAGCACGCGCGTCTTGCCCGAGCCGGCACCGGCCAGGATGAGCGCATGCTCGGCCGGCAAGGTGACGGCCGCACCCTGTTCGGCATTGAGGCCCGCGAGCAGCGGGGAGGAGGCAACGGGTTCTTCAAACAGCATGGTTCGATTGTAGGAAGCCACGGCGCCACGCCGGGTCCATACGTCCGGCCGTATGACCTCTATAAGCCCCCGGCCCGGCCGGCACCCTGTTCGACCCGCACCGGAGCGCCTAGAATCAATCACCGGGCCCAAGATTCTTGCGCCCGGTTTCTTTTTGGCCGGATGGCTTCCCGCCGAACCGAAAGCCGGACCCAAGCCAAGCGCTCTCCCTGTTCATCCACAACAGTTTCCTGGAGCCTGGTTTTATGGAGATATTCGACTACGACAACATCCTGCTGCTGCCGCGCAAGTGCCGCGTGGAGAGCCGCTCGGAGTGCGACGCCAGCGTGGAGCTGGGCGGGCTCCGGTTCCGCCTGCCGGTGGTGCCGGCCAACATGAAGACGGTGGTGGACGAGAGCATCAGCCTCTGGATGGCGCAGAACGGCTACTTCTACGTGATGCACCGCTTCGATCTGGACAACGTGCGGTTCGTGCGCGACATGCGCACCGCGGGCGTCTACGCCTCGATCTCGCTGGGTGTGAAGGCCGCCGACCGCGCGACCGTGGACACGCTGGCCGCCGAGGGGCTGGTGCCGGAGTACATCACCATCGACATCGCGCACGGCCACGCCGACAGCGTGCGCGACATGATCCGCCACATCAAGGACAAACTGCCCGCCAGCTTCGTGATCGCCGGCAACGTGGCCACGCCCGAGGCGGTGATCGACCTGGAAAACTGGGGCGCGGACGCCACCAAGGTGGGCGTGGGCCCGGGCAAGGTCTGCATCACCAAGCTCAAGACCGGTTTTGGCACCGGCGGCTGGCAACTCAGCGCGCTCAAGTGGTGCTCTCGCGTGGCGACCAAACCCATCATCGCCGACGGCGGCATCCGCAGCCACGGCGACATCGCCAAGAGCGTGCGCTTCGGGGCCTCCATGGTCATGATCGGCTCGCTGTTCGCCGGGCACGAAGAGTCGCCCGGAAAAACGGTCGAGGTCGACGGCGAGCTCTACAAGGAGTACTACGGCTCGGCCAGCGACTTCAACAAGGGCGAGTACCGGCACGTCGAAGGCAAGCGCATCCTGGAGCCGATCAAGGGCAAGCTGGCCGACACGCTGATTGAGATGGAACAGGACGTGCAGAGCTCGATCAGCTATTCGGGCGGCACCAAGCTGATGGACATCCGCAAGGTGAACTACGTGATCCTGGGCGGAGACAACGCAAATGTGATGTAGGCCCACCCCCGCGCCGCCTGCGGCGTCACCCCCTCAAGGGGGCGGCACTGGCGGCCCGGCAAAGCCGGTTCCGCAGTGCCCTGGGACCAACTTCCCCTCCGGCGTGACGTGTCTTGACCCGAGGATGCGGTGGAACCGGCTCCGCCGGGCCACTCGCATCGCCCCCTTGAGGGGGTGACGCCGCAGGCGGCGCGGGGGTGGTCCTACCCCTCCAGCAGCTCCAGCGCCAGTTGGTTCAGCCGGTGCCCGGGCTGTACCAGCGCTTCGAGCACGCTGAAGTGGTTCAGCCCCGGCAGGGTTTCGCACACCGGCACCACGTCGTTGCCCCAGGCCTCCTGGATCATCCGGTTGTGGCGCAGGAACTCGCTGCTTTCGTCACCGCCGGTCACGGTGTACAGCAGGCCCCGGCCTTCGCGCACGGGGGGTGCCGGCAGCAGCGCCGGACTGACTTTTTTCACCTGCGCCGGGGTCAGCCGCAGCGAGTCGCGCAGGAACGGGGTGTGGCGCAGCGGCTCCAGGTCGTACAGCCCCGAAATGGACAGCGCGTTTTTCACCAGCGCGTCGGGCAGGTCGGCCCCCACGTCCCGCCAGCGGCAAGCCAGCAGCAGGGCCGCCAGTTGCCCGCCGGCCGAATGGCCCGCCACCGTGATGCGGTGCGGGTCACCGCCATGCACGGCGATGTTGCGGTACACCCAGGCCAGCAGGCCGACCATCTGCAGCGCGATGTCGGGTATGCCCACCGCCGGGCACAGCGCGTAGTTCGGCACCACCACGCAGGCGCCTTGCTTCACGAAAGCCGGGGCGAGAAACGAGTGGTCGGCCTTGTCCAGGCTGCGCCAGTACCCCCCGTGGATGAACACCAGCACCGGCGCGGGTGGCGCGTTGTGCGGGCGCGGCGCGGGAAACAGGTCGAGCGTCTCGCCAGCGCCGTGGCCGTAGGCCACATCCAGCATGCCGTCGAGCTGCTGGCGCGCCGCCTGCGATTCGCTGGCCCAGCGCTCGAAATGCCGGGCGTGTTCGGGCACCAGCGCCCGGTTGTTGTACTGGCTGTCGAGCCAGGCGGGATCGGGTTGGGCGGGTGCTTTCATGTTGGCGGATTGTGTCATGCAGGGGTGTGTTGTGACAGGGTCGCCCGTTTCGTGTATTCTGAATACAGAGTACAGAATTCATCAAAAATACCATCCCATGACAGCCCAGCTGCTCCAGCTTGAAACCACCCCGGATCTGGCCGATCAGGTGTACCGCGCGCTGCTCGATGCCATCAGCGAAGGCTCGCTCGCGCCTGGGCAGCGCATCACCCAGGAAGAACTGGCCGAGCAATTGGCGGTGTCGCGCCAGCCGGTCATGCAGGCCCTGCGCCTGCTGAAGAAAGACGGCTTTGTGCAGGACGCGCCGGTCGCTGGCGGGCCGGGCGGCCGCAGCCGTGGTCTGCAGGTGGCCCCGCTCGATGCGCAATGGATCGCCCATGTCTACGAAGTGCGCGGCGCGCTGGATGCGCTGGCGGTCCGGCTGGCGGCGGCCCGGCGCACCCGCATCGACCCCGCTCTGCTTGCGCAGGGGCGCGACGCGGTGCGCTCCGGCGACATCAAGGCCATGATCGACGCCGACCTGGCCTTTCACCGCGCGCTGTACCAGGCCTCGCAAAACCCGTTGATCGAACAGAGCGCCCTGCTGCACTGGCACCACATCCGCCGCGCCATGGGCGAGGCCCTGCAATCGTCGAGCCTGCGCGCATCGGTGTGGGACGAACACGAGGCCATGGCGCAGGCGGTGGCCTCCGGCGACGCCGAGCGCGCCGAAACCCTGATGCGCCAACACAGCGGTCAGGCCAGCGCCCATCTGGAAGCACAGATGGACGCCCACACCGGCGCCGCCGTGGCACCCGACAACTCCGTGGTTCGATGAACCACTTGGTGCGGGTTCCGGGCCTGGCCTGGAACCCGCTTTTTTTGCCCTGACGGCGCTGTCGCACCGGCAGCGCCACCTACAATTTTTCCCGGGGGCCCGATGCTCCCTTTCACCCTTTTTCTTCCGTGACCCCAGACACCCTAACCCCCTCCCCTGTTCAGAACATCGCCGTGCTCGGCATCGGCATGATGGGCTGGCCCATCGCCCGCCGGCTGTGCGAGGCCGGTTACCAGGTGAGCGCCTGGAACCGCTCGCCCGCCAAGGCCGAACGCCTGCGGCCCTTTGGCGCCCAGGTCTGCGACACCCCGGCGCTGGCGGTGGCGCAGGCCGATCTGGTGATCACCCTGCTCGAAGACGGCAAGGTGGTCGAAGACGTGCTGTTCCGGCAGGGCACCACCGATGGACTGCGCCCCGGCACGCTGATGGTGGACATGTCGTCGATCCAGCCGCGCCAGGCGCGCGACCACGCGGCCCGGCTCGCCGCCATTGGTGTACAGCATCTGGACGCACCGGTGTCCGGCGGTACGGTGGGCGCCGAACAGGCCACGCTGGCCATCATGGCGGGCGGCAAACCGGCGGACTTCGAGCGTGCCCGACCCGTCTTCGAGCACCTGGGACGCCCCACCCACGTGGGGCCGCACGGCTCGGGCCAGCTCGCCAAACTCGCCAACCAGATGATCGTGGGCATCACCATCGGCGCGGTGGCCGAAGCGCTGCTGCTGTGTGAGAAAGGCGGCGCCGACATGGCCAAGGTCCGGCAGGCCATCACCGGTGGTTTTGCCGATAGCCGCATCCTGCAGGTGCACGGCCAGCGCATGGTCGAACGCGATTTCGCCAAACGCGGCGCCATCTCGGTGCAACTGAAGGACATGCGCAACGCGATGACCACGGCGCGCGAGATCGGCTTTGAAGCCCCGATCACCGCGCTGTTCGAACAGCTGTTCGCGCAGGCCGCCGACCACGGTCTGGCCGACCTGGACCACTCGGCCCTGTTCGTGGAGCTCGCCAGCCGCAACGGCATGGCGTGATCGCTCGGCCGGCCAGCCGGCCGACGGTGGCGCCGTTCGCATCGCCTCAAAAATGGCGAGCCAGCCACCTTGTACCGGCCGGAAGCCCCGCAAAGGGCTGCTACAATCTGCGGCTTCTGGGGACGTAGCTCAGCTGGGAGAGCGTCGCGTTCGCAATGCGAAGGTCGGGAGTTCGATCCTCCTCGTCTCCACCATCGCCCAGGGGGTATAGCTCAGTTGGTAGAGCAGCTGACTCTTAATCAGTAGGTCGTAGGTTCGAATCCTACTGCCCCCACCAACATGCAGGAAGCCGGACAGGTGTCACCATCTGCCCGGCTTTTTCATGGGCGGCGCTGGACGCGCCCGCGTCACTTCGCCGGCGCGGGCACCGTGGCGGCACCGGTCTCCAGCACCAGCTCAATGCGCCGCTGAATCC
This sequence comes from Hydrogenophaga taeniospiralis, assembly GCF_020510445.1. Classification (NCBI taxonomy): domain Bacteria; kingdom Pseudomonadati; phylum Pseudomonadota; class Betaproteobacteria; order Burkholderiales; family Comamonadaceae; genus Hydrogenophaga; species Hydrogenophaga taeniospiralis. The sequence continues at coordinate 2,925,865 of NZ_JAHBAG010000001.1, read as the reverse complement.
GCGCCGCCTCGTCCGCCGCACCACCGGCCTGTGCGCGCTGCTGCTGCACCTTCAGCCAGGCCAGCAAGGGCCTGCGCCAACCCTGTGCCGAGGCCGTGTCCACCGCCTGGGCGATCACGCCGGGTGTGGCCACGCCCCGTTTGAACAGCACACCGGCGGCCACCAGACGCGACAAGGGTTCTTCGATTGAGGCCAGCGCAGCATCGGGCGCGTTGACCACCTGCGCCACCGCCTGATGGGCCGGGGGCAGCAGGCGCACGTCGGCCGCCGTGGCACCGCCCGCCAGGTAACGCGCATAGGCCTGTTCGGCCGGCGCGACATCGGCGGCCAGCGCGTCAAACCCGGTGCAAGGCTCGAATTCGAGCGCCGCCACACGCGTGGCACAGCGCAACAGCTCGATGCGCGCCAGCAGGTCGGCCCGCCCCGTGCGCGCGAGCTCGCTGCGCGCACGCGCGAACTCCGCTGCTTCCACCCGGTTGTTGCCCCCGAGCCAGGCGTTGGCAGCACGCTCGCTGCTGCCCTTGGCATTCATCTGCCAGTCGGGCGCGGGCGGGTTGTTGCCGCAGGCCGCCAGCGCCAGCCCCAGGACCACAACGGCCCAGCGAGCGATCCGTTGCCATGGAGATGCGGCAAGGGCGCCATCCGGCGCGAAGTGCCCGAACCCGGGAACACCGTGGAACCGGCTCCGCCGGGCCACAGGTGTTGCCCCCTTGAAGGGGGATGCGGCTACGCGCAGCGAGCAAGCAACGGGGGTGTGCATCGTCATGGCAGCTTGATCTCCGTCTCGCGGGCAAACGGCCATTTCCGGTTGATGTCGTTCATCAGCGCGTCCACCTTGCGCAAACTGGCGTCCACCTCGCTGCGCAGCGCGCCCAGATCGGTCGTCGCCTCTTTGGTGTTGCTGGCAATGCCCTGGGCCTCCACCAGCAGGGCGTCCACCTTTGTCAGGCTGCCACGGGCATCGGTGAGCAGGCCGTTGAGCTGCTGCACGGTGGCGCGTGCGTCGTTGACCAGACCACCCTGCCCGCCGGGCCCGCCGCCCTGGCCAAAGACCTGCCGGTCGGCATTGGCCACCAGGCTGTCGAGCCGCTGGACCAAGGTATCGGAGCGTGCCAGCAGCGCGTTGGCGCGGTCGATGGCGAGCAGAAGCTTCTTGGCGTCGGCCTCGTTGCCCAGCAACACGCCCAGGGCGCCCTGTGGGCCCTTGAGCTGCTCGGTCACGCTCCGCACGTTGGTCAGGCTCTGCGCCAGCGCCGCGTCGGACTGGGTCAACGCGGTCAGGTTGTCCAGCAGTTCGCGAACGGAGGCGGTGAGCTTGGGGATTTCGGCCGCCGCGTCGCCGCGCAGCACCTGGCGCACCGCGCCGTCTTCGAGCGGGGGGTCTTCCAGCATGCCGCTGTAGGCCCGGATGCGGGTACCGCCCACCAGGCTGCGTTCCATGGTGAAGATGCTGGAGGTGCGCAGCCAGCGCGCGTCCTTGCTCGGCACGTCGACAAGGAAGTGCACGTTGCCATCGTCGGCGAGTTCGATGCGCGAGATGCGGCCGATCGCGAAGCCCGCGAAGGTCATGTCCATGCCGACCACCACCCCCTCGGAGTCGTCGGACACCAGCACCAGCCGCTGCGTGCGCTCGAACATGCCGCGCGCGTACATCACATACAGCGCCGAGCCCACCACCAACGCCAGCATGAGCAACAACAGGATGACCGCCTTGAGCTCCAGGTTCTTCACCGGCGGCGGCTGGTCGGGGGGGGGAGGCGTGGGTGTCGGGTTCATGGGGTGTCAATAGTAGTTGCCGACCAGCGAGGCCACTTCGATGAGCACGACCACCGAGAGCAGCCGCGCGAATTCGGTGATGTCGCTGCGGTAGCCGTAGCCACCGTCACGATCGCGGGCGGCGCTGCCGGCCATGGGCACGACGGCCACGGCCAGGCTGAAGAAGAAGGTCTTGAGGCAGAAGATCAGCGTCACGGCGGGCGAGAACACGCTGCCCACACTGCGCGCGTACGCGGGCAGCGCCCAGTGGGAAAAGCCGTACACGTTCAGGTAGGTCAGCACGATGGCGATCACACAGCTCAGCGCGGCCAGCAGCAACACCGAAAACAGGCTGGCCAGGGCGCGCGGCAGCAGCTCGGTGCGCAGCAACTCCTGGTGATCGCGCACCACGCCTTCGCGCAGCTGGCGCGACAGGGTGCGCCGCACGGCCTGCGCGCCGGGCATGGCGTAGCGCACCGCCACGAACATCGCGGCGTACAGGGGAATGAGTTCGAGCACCAGGGTGCGCACCAGCACCTCCAGCGCGTACTGCGACAGGCCATAGCTGTAGGCGGTGGCCACCACGATGCGGATCAGCACCAGGCTGATGAGCGCCGAGAGCACCAGAAACCAGGTCAGCAGTGGCGCGGTGGCGAGGTAGATATTGCGCAGCACGGCCAGGCGCTGCGCCCCGGCCTGATAGCTCGACGGCAGGAGCGCGAGCACCATGATCTGCGCCCCCAGCAACAGCACATGCCACCAGGTCAGCACCGAAGCGACCAGTTGCCGACCCCAGCGGTACAAGGCGTTTTGCGTGGATGAGGCGGGATTCATGGCTGGGATGATAGTCCCCGCACCTGTGCAGCAGGCAGCGCTGGGGGTGGTGTAAACGCCCATGGCAAAAAGCGTTCACTGGTTTTCAATCGGGCATCTTGCCCCGCTTGGCGGGCCTCGCTGTAACAGGAGTTTTCCGCATGTCGTCCCTTGCCTTGCCCATCGCCCCGGTGGTTCGCCGCCAGACCATCGCCGACGCCCTGCACCGCACCGCCGCCCGCCTGCCCGGCAAGACCGCCGTCGTCTGCGGCAGCACGCAATGGACCTACGCCGAGTTCAACGCCCTGGTCAGCCGCCTGGCCGCCGGCCTGCACCGCATCGGCGTGGGTGAAGGCGACAAGGTGGCCGTGCTGGCGCGCAACTCGCACGGCTTCGCGGCGCTGCGCTTCGCATTGGCCCGCCGCGGCGCGGTGCTGGTGCCGATCAACTTCATGCTCAAGGCCGATGAGGTGGCCTACATCCTGCGACACGCCGGCGCCCGGACACTGGCCACCGACAGCGGCCTGGCCGGGCTGGCGCGCGAGGCCTCGGCGTTGGAGACGCAGGTGCAACAGTTCATCTGGCTGCCCAGCGAAGACCCGAGCGAGCCCGCGGATGGCATGCACCACTTCGACGAACTCGCCGCCTGCACCGATACCCTGCCCGAGGTGGCGCTGGGCAGTCTGGATCTGGCCCAGATCGTCTACACCAGCGGCACAGAGTCGAGCCCCAAAGGCGCCATGCTCACGCACGACGCCGTGCTGTGGCAGTACGTGAGCTGCGTGATCAACGCCGAGATCGCCGAGGCCGACCGCGCCTTGCACGCCCTGCCGCTGTACCACTGCGCGCAGCTCGACGTGTTCTTCGGTCCGGCCATCTACATCGGCAGCAGCAACGTCATCACCAGCAAGCCCACGCCGGACAACCTGCTCGCACTGATTGAGAGGCTGCAAATCACGAGCTTCTTCGCCCCGCCCACCGTGTGGATCGCGCTGCTGCGTTCGCCGCTGTTCGACGCCAACAAGCTGGGCAGCCTGGCCAAGGGCTACTACGGCGCGTCCATCATGCCGGTCGAAGTGTTGAAGGAACTGGCCACACGCCTGCCGGCCGTGCGGCTGTGGAACCTGTACGGCCAGACCGAGATCGCGCCGCTGGCCACCATGCTCGGCCCGGACGACCAGTTGCGCAAACCCGGCTCCTGCGGCAAGGCGGTGCTCAACGTGGAGACCCGGGTGGTCAACGACGCCATGCAGGACGTGGCCGCGGGCGAGGTCGGCGAGATCGTGCACCGCTCGCCCCACCTGATGCTCGGCTATTTCAACGACCCCGAGCGCACCGCCGCCAGCTTCGAGGGTGACTGGTTCCACAGCGGCGACCTCGCCATGATCGACAGCGAAGGCTTCATCACCGTCGTGGACCGCAAGAAGGACATGATCAAGACCGGCGGCGAAAACGTGGCCAGCCGCGAGGTGGAAGAAATGATCTACCGCCTGCGCGCGGTGAGCGAGGTGGCGGTGATCGGCCTGCCCGACCCGAAGTGGGTCGAGGCGGTGACGGCGGTGATCGTGGTCAAGGCCGGTCAGGCGCTGACCGAAGACGAGGTCGTGGCGCATTGCAACGCACACATGGCCAGCTTCAAATGCCCGAAGCGCGTCGTGTTCACCGACAGCCTGCCGAAGAACCCAAGTGGCAAGTTGCTCAAACGCGAGCTGCGCCAACGCCACGCAGCCTGAGAACAACAAGCTGGACGGGCCGCTGCCGTCTCCAGAATCACAGGTTCTCGTGGTGGGCCGAGGCCCCGCGTTTCCAATAGGCTGCGGCGCGCAGGCGCTCCTTGGCCAGCCCATGCTGCTCCACCAGCACGCGGCGTGTTGCGGCCATCTCGGTCGCTTCCCCGGCGGCCCAGGCATAGCCCTCGCCAGCGGGCAGGCGCAGCTCGCCCACCGCCGCGGCCAGTCCGCCATCGACACCCTCGGTGAGCCAGCGCAGCTGTAGGGCCGCCGAGGTTTGCAGCTCGCGGCGATCGGCGGGGTCGGCCGTCTCGGCGATCACGATGGCCCGACTGCCCGCCGGCAGTGCCTCCAGCCGCCGGGCGATGGCGGGCAAGGCGGTTTCGTCGCCCACCAGCAGGTGCCAGTCGAAACCCAACGGCACCACGAAAGAGCCGCGCGGCCCCCCCACGCCGGCCTGCTGGCCCACCCGCGCCTGCGCGGCCCACGAGGCGGCATGGCCTTCGCCGTGCAAGGCGAATTCGATGTCGAGCACACCCGCCAGCGGATCGAAGTGGCGGGGCGTGTAGTCGCGCATGACCGGACGCGCAACGTCCGGCGGCAGCACCGGGCCGTCGGGGCCGAGCTCGGGCAACACCAGCGGGCCATCCGGATCGGCGGGCAGCATGAGCTTGACGTGGTCATCGAACGAGGCGCTGTGGAAATCGCGCAGGTCTTCACCGGCAAAGCGCACGCGCACCAGGTGCGGGCTGAGCCTGTGGACCTGCTGCACCTGCACACGGCGCACTTTCAGGGGATGGCGCAGGCGCTGAACGGCCAGGGAATGGGTGGTGTGGTCTGTGGTCATGAGGGTATGGAACAGGCTATGGCACCCGCCTCGCAAGGCCGAGAGGTCCTGGTGTACAGTCGATTCATTGGTTGATAGATACAACCATTCTGGATTAATTAGATGATACCGTCAACCATATGACCCCCACCAAACCCTCTCCCGCAAAGTCCGAGGTGCTGGAGCGCCTGCACAGTCTGGTGACCTTTTTTCACCGCCACATGCACGAGGCGGTGCGCGACGACGGCGACGGGCTGGCACTCATGGAAGCGCGCGCGCTGAACTTCCTGGCGCGCCACGAAGGCAGCAGCCAGCGCGAGCTGGTGCTCCACTCTGGGCGCGACAAGGCCCAGATCGCCCGCATCGTCAAGACGCTGCACGAACGCGGCCTGCTGGAAAGTGCACCCGACCCGCAAGATGGTCGCTGCCAGCGGCTGCGGCTCACCCCCGAGGGCCACACCATGCACCGCCGGATGCAGCAACACCGCATGCGGTTTGAACAGGCGCTCACGCGCGGCTTCGATGCCGCCGAACTCGCCGCCTTGCAGGCTCAGCTCGAACGCATGCAGGCCAACGTCGAAAAGCCCTGAGCGAGGGGGCGGCCTCAGAAGGCGTCGCCGCCGCTGGCCTGGCGCAGCGCCCAGGCCACGTGTTCGCGCACCAGCGCGCTGGCGTCCGCGGCCTTCGATTGCAGCGCGGCGCGCAGGGCCTGCCGGGTGCTGGCATCGGGGTCCGCCCGCAGCGCATTGCCCATCGCCACCGCGATGTTGCGCAACCAGCGCTCGTGCCCAATGCGCCGGATCGGGCTGCCTTCGGTGCGGCGCAGGAACTCGTCTTCTGTCCAGGCAAACAGCTCGATCAGCGTCGCCCCACTCAGGCCCTCGCGTTCGTCGAAGTCGGGCAGCGGGCTGCGCTGCGCGAACTTGTTCCACGGACAGACCAACTGGCAGTCGTCGCAGCCGTAGATGCGGTTGCCCATCAGCGGGCGCAGGTCTTCGGGGATGGCGCCGGCGTGTTCGATCGTCAGGTAAGAAATGCAGCGGCGCGCGTCCAGCCGGTGCGGGCCGAGAATGGCCTGGGTCGGACACACCTCGATGCAGGCGCTGCAGCTGCCGCAGTGCGGGCTCACGGGCTCGCTCGGCGGCAGGGCAATGTCCAGATAGATCTCACCCAGGAAAAACATGGACCCCGCTTCACGGCTGAGCACCAGCGTGTGTTTGCCACGCCAGCCCTGGCCACTGCGGCTGGCCAGTTCGGCTTCGAGCACCGGGGCCGAGTCGGTGAACACGCGGTGGCCCAGCGGCCCCACGGCCTGGGCGATGCGCTCGGCCAGTTTCTGTAGACGGTTTCGCAACACCTTGTGGTAGTCCCGCCCCCGCGCGTAGACCGACACCACCGCTTCGCCGGGTCGCTGCAGCCGGGCCAGTTCCCGGCTCGGCCAGTCGTCGGGCGTGTCGCGCGGCAGGTAGTCCATGCGCGCAGTGACCACGCTCACCGTGCCCGGCACCAGCTCGGCCGGGCGTGCACGCTTGAGGCCGTGGCTGGCCATGTAACCCATGTCGCCGTGAAACCCGGCGGCCAGCCAGGCCTTCAAACCGGGCTCGGCCGCAGAAAGATCGACACCAGCGACCCCAATTTGGGAAAATGCGAGCTCCCGGCCCCAGGCCTGTATCTGTGAGACGAGTTGAGCAGCATCAAAACCGGACTTCATGTTGCACCCATTGTAGGAACGGGCGCGGATGCGGGCGCCCCGCGCTGGCACGGACACTGGGCCCATGAAGACGACACCCGGGCCTTTGCCCTGCGCCTGGCCGAGTGCCCCGCCATCGCCCACGCCACGCTCACCCTGCACGGCGACCTGGGCGCGGGCAAGACCACCTTCGTGCGCCACCTGCTGCGCGCCCTGGGCGTGAACGGGCGCATCAAGAGCCCGACCTACGCGGTGGTGGAACCGCACAGCAGCACCAGCTGCGCGCTCATGCCCGAGGGCGAGGTGCTGCACATCTGGCACTTCGATTTCTACCGCTTCAGCGATCCCCGCGAGTGGGAAGACGCGGGGTTTCGCGAACTTTTCGCCAGCCCCGGCCTCAAGCTCGTGGAATGGCCCGAGCGCGCGGCCGACACCCTGCCCAGCATTGATGCCGACATCCACATTGAGCCAGAACCCATGAGCCCCGACACACGAGCCGACGACGCCGACGCCGCGCGCCGCGTCACGTTCACCGCCTTCACCCCCGCGGGCCGCCATCTGCTGGCCGCGCTGCAGGCATGAGCGCCGCCCGGCCGCTCCGAAGGCGTTCAGCCCCGCAGTGCGCAGCACGGAGGGTCGTCCAGTGAGCACCGCGCCCGACCACCCCAACCGCCGCTGGCTGCTGCAGGCCGGCTCGCTGGTGCTGCTGCTGGGCACGCAGCACATCGCGCGTGGCGCCAGCGTGCTCGCGGTTCGCATCTGGCCCGCGGAAGACTACACGCGCGTGACCATCGAGTCCGACGGCGCGCTCAAGGCCCGCCAGACCACGGTGAGCCACCCGCCGCGCCTGTCGGTCGACATCGAAGGCATCGATCTGGTGGAGGGTCTGCGCGAGCTGGTCGGCAAGCTCAAGTCCGACGACCCCAACATCGCGGGCATTCGCGTCTCGCAGAGCGGTGCGAACCTCGTGCGCCTGACGGTCGATCTGAAACAGGCCATCAAACCCCAGGTGTTCCAGCTGGAACCGGTGGCGGCCTACCGGCACCGGCTGGTGCTCGACCTGTACCCGGTGGTCACCCGCGATCCCCTGGAAGAACTCATCAGCCAGCGCATGAAAGAGCTGGACGAGGCCAGCGCGCGCGCTGCCCAACTGCTGGGGCTGGGAATGGAACCCGACCCACCCTCGGGCGGTGACGGTGACGGCTCCGCCGCCGATCCGCTGGGCGAGCTGATCGCGCAACACGAACGCGCGGCGGTCGATTCCCCCGTGACGGCCCGGCCACCGGCCACCGGTCCGCGGCCCAAGCCCGCGCCCCCCGAACGCGCCACGGCCAGCAAACCCGACGCCACCGAGCGCCTGATCATCGTGGCGCTCGACCCCGGCCACGGCGGCGAAGACCCTGGCGCCATCGGCCCGGGCGGCACGCGCGAAAAAGACGTGGTGCTGCGGGTCGCCCAGCGCCTGCGCGACCGCATCAACGCCACCCGCGTCAACGGCAACCCCATGCGCGCCTACCTCACCCGCGATGCCGACTTCTTCGTGCCGTTGCACGTGCGGGTGCAAAAGGCCCAGCGGGTCCAGGCCGACCTGTTCATCAGCATCCACGCCGACGCCTTCATGACGCCCCAGCCCCAGGGCGCGAGCGTGTTTGCGCTCAGCACCAAAGGCGCCAGCAGCGCCGCCGCGCGCTGGATGGCCAACAAGGAAAACGCCGCCGACCTGGTGGGCGGCATCAACGTCAAGGCCGCGGACGCCACGGTGCAGCGTGCCCTGCTCGACATGAGCACCACGGCGCAGATCAAGGACAGCCTCAAACTGGGCAGCGCCATGCTGGGCGAGGTGGGCCGGGTGGGCAAGTTGCACAAGCCCCATGTGGAACAGGCCGGGTTCGCGGTGCTCAAGGCGCCCAACATCCCCAGCGTGCTGGTGGAGACCGCCTTCATCAGCAACCCGCAGGAAGAGCAGCGCCTGCGCAGCGAGCGCTACCAGAGCGATCTGGCCGACGCCCTGCTCAAGGGCATCGTCAAATACTTCGGCGCCAATCCGCCGCTGGCGAAAACCCGGCAGATTTGAATGGCCCACCCCTGCGCCGCCTGCGGCTCGGGTGGGCTATACCTCTGCCTTTTCAGCCCGGGCCGCACGCCAGCCACCAAAGATCGCGATCAGCCCCGGCACGAAGATCAGCGCCCAGATGATCTTGGACAGGTTGGCCTGCACCCAGGCCAGGTTGCCGAAGAAGTAACCGGCGGCGGTCAGGCCGATCACCCAGATTGAGCCGCCGACCACGTTGTAGGCGGTGAACTTGCTGCGCGTCATCTCGGCCACGCCCGCCACGAAGGGGGCGAAGGTGCGGATGAAGGGCATGAAGCGCGCCAGGATGATGGTCACGCCGCCGTAGCGCTCGTAGAACGCGTGTGCCTGGTTGAAGGCATTCTTGTTGAAGAAGCGCGAGTTCTCCCACTGGAACACCTTCGGGCCAAAGTAGCGCCCGATGCTGTAGTTGGTCTGGTCGCCCAGGATGGCCGCCGCCAGCATCAGGCCGGCGGCCAGCGGGTAGTCGATCAGGCCCGCGCCGCAGAGCGCGCCCACGATGAACAGCAGCGAGTCGCCCGGCAGAAAGGGCATGACCACCAACCCCGTCTCCACGAAGATGATGAGAAACAGCAGCGCGTAGACCCAGGCGCCGTAGGCTTGCACGAAGGCCTGCAGGTGCTGGTCCACGTGCAGGATGAAGTCGATCAAGAACGTGACAAGTTCCATAAATGTGAGTGCGATGGTGGACGGATCGGCGCGAGGAGCCGGAAAGGAGAGGCCCCTGCCAGCCCACACCGTGGAACCGCCCTTCGACGGGCTCTGGACGGGCACGGGTGTGATCCCCCTCGGGGGAAGCCGCGCAACGGCGCAGGGGGAAACCCGCATTATCCCCGCGGCCTACAATTTGCCGGTGAACGCCGCCCTCCCCCCCTCCACCCGCCGCCCGATCCTCGAACTGCCCGACGAACTGGTCAGCCAGATCGCGGCCGGCGAGGTGGTCGAACGCCCCGCCTCGGTGGTGCGCGAGCTGGTGGACAACGCGCTGGACGCGGGCGCCACCCAGATCACCGTGCGCCTGCAGGCCGGCGGCGTGCGGCTCATCAGCGTGGAAGACAACGGCTGGGGCATCCACCGCACCGAGCTGCCCACCGCGCTCAAGCGCCACGCCACCAGCAAGATCGCCAGCCTCTCCGACCTGGAATCCGTGGGCACCATGGGTTTCCGCGGCGAGGCGCTGGCCGCCATCTGCTCCATCGCCGAAGTCTCGGTGCTCACGCGCGTGGACAGCGGAGACGAACCGCACGGCTGGCTGCTCGATGGCCGCAGCGGCGAGCTGCAACCCACCGCGCGCAACCCCGGTACCACGGTGGAGGTGCGCGAACTCTTTTTCGCCACGCCGGCGCGGCGCAAGTTCCTGAAGACCGACGCCACCGAACTGGCCCACTGCATCGAGGCGGTGCGCCGCCACGCGCTGGCGCGGCCCGAGGTGGGTTTTGCGATCTGGCACGACGGCAAGCTGGTGGCGCAGTGGCGCGCTGTGGTGGCCGACCTTGCCGGTGGCGGCATGCTGGACGCGTTGCGCCAGCGCCTGGCCGACGTGCTGGGCGAAGACTTCATTCAACAGGCGGTGGCGGTCAACTGGCCGGCCGACGCCGTGCCCGGCGAAACGGCCCTGGCCGATGGCGTGCAGCGCCTTCGCGTCTGGGGCTTTGCCGGCGTGCCCGACGCGGCGCGCTCGCGCAGCGACTGGCAATACGCCTACGTGAACGGCCGTTTCGTGCGCGACAAGGTGATCGGCCACGCCGCGCGCAGCGCCTACGAAGACGTGCTGCACGGCCACCGCCAGCCGGTCTACGCTCTCTGCGTGAGCCTGGACCCGACGCGGGTGGACGTGAACGTGCACCCAACCAAGATCGAGGTGCGCTTCCGCGACAGCCGCGAGGTGCACCAGGCCGTGCGCCACGCGGTGGAGGCCGCGCTGGCCGCGCCGCGTTCGGCCGCGGCTGTGGCGGCGCAAACCACGCTCATGCCCGGCGAGACACCTTCCGATGCGGCTTCGACGATGCCGCCCGGTGCGGCCTGGAGCGCGCCCGAGCGCCTGCCATCCACCTGGGGCACGGCGCAGAACGCCTTGCCGTTCCAGCGCTACACACCGCCCGACACCATCGGCCAGCGGGTGAGCGATCTCGGGGCTTTGTGGGGCGGTGCTTCCGAAGGGGCAACGACCGCCTCGGCCCGAACGGAGGGATGGGCGACCTCCCCGGATGCCACGCTGGCCAACACGGCTTCCGTTCGGGCCGAGGCGGGCGTTGCCCTCGCGACAGCCCGCCCCCTGCCCGAAGGCGACTGGCCGCTGGGCCGCGCCATCGCGCAGCTGCAGGGCGTCTACATCCTGGCCGAAAACGCGCAAGGCCTGGTGGTGGTGGACATGCACGCCGCGCACGAGCGCATCGTCTACGAACGCCTCAAGCAGCAGATGGACAACGAGCAACTGGCCAGCCAGCCACTGCTGATCCCGGCCACCTTCGCCGCCACGCCCGAAGAAGTGGCCACCGCCGAAGACAGCGGCGTGGTGCTGGCCATGCTGGGGCTGGAAGTGGTGCCGTTTTCGCCAAAGACGCTCGCGGTGCGCGCCGTGCCCACCACGCTGGCCCAGGGCGACCCGGTGGAGCTCGCGCGCAGCGTGCTCGCCGAGCTGAGCCAGCACGACGCCTCCACCGTGGTGCAACGCGCGCGCAATCAGCTGCTGGCCACCATGGCCTGCCACGGCGCGGTGCGCGCCAACCGCCGCCTGACCATCGACGAAATGAACGCGCTCCTGCGCCAGATGGAAGTCACCGAGCGCTCCGACCAGTGCAACCACGGCCGCCCGACCTGGCGCCAGGTCGGCATGAAAGAGTTGGACGCGTTGTTCCTGCGCGGACGCTGACCCAGGGGAGTCGACCACCATGGTGCACCTGCTCGACAACATCTTCTGGCACAGCCTGACCGGCCCGCAGGCCTGCTGGGCCGTCGGCTCGGGCGGCGCGCGCCGATACGCTGCGGGCTTCTCACCCATCGTCGGCTTCGCCAACCCGGCGCAGCCCGATCTGGATGCCCTGGCGCCGCACTGCGGCCCCGACGAACATTTCTACTGCGACGGCTGGTCGGGCCCGGCGCCCGCGGGCTGGGTGGTGGAGGCCGAGGCCACCATGCACAAAATGATCTGGGCCGGCGAAACCCCGGTGCGGGACGAAGCCCCCGAGGCACGGCCCATCGGTCCGGAGCACCTGGACCAGGTGCTGGCCCTGGCCGAGCTCACCCGACCCGGGCCGTTCGGCCCGCGCACCATTGAGCTCGGCGAATACTTCGGCCTGTTCGACGGTGAGCGGCTCATGGCCATGGCCGGGGAACGTTGTCAGGCCGAAACGCTGCGCGAGGTCAGTGGTGTCTGCACCCACCCGGACTTTCAGGGCCGCGGACTGGCGCGGCGGCTGATGCTCAAACTGATCGCGCGCCAGCTCGCACGCGGAGAAACCCCGTTCCTGCACGTGATGAGCGCCAACACCGGCGCCCTGGGCCTGTACCAGCGCATGGGTTTTCGCACCCACCGCGAATCGGTGGTGCGCGTCATTGCGCTGGCCTGAGTCAGTCCAGGGTCTGGCGGTAGCGTTTGAGCGCCACGGCGCCGGCCACCGCCAGAAACAGCAGCATGGGCCAGAGATCGGCCCAGAGCTGCGGCGCCTGGTTACCCTTGAGCATGATGCCGCGCACGATGCGCAGGAAGTGCGTCAGCGGCAGGCCCTCGCCCAGCCATTGCGCCCAGACCGGCATGCCGCGGAACGGAAACATGAAACCCGAGAGCAGCATCGAGGGCAGAAAGAAAAAGAAGGTCATCTGCATCGCCTGCAGCTGGTTGCGCGCGATGGTCGAAAACGTGAAGCCCACCGCCAGATTCGCCACCATGAAGACGCCGATCATCGCCATGAGCAACGCGAAACTGCCCACCATCGGCACCTCGAACAGCAGCCAGGCCGCGCCCAGGATCACGCACAGCTGCACATAGCCGATCACCACGTAGGGCAGGATCTTGCCCACCATCACCTCCAGCGGCCGCACCGGCGTGGCGAGCAGGTTTTCCATCGTGCCGCGCTCGCGTTCGCGCGTCATGGCCAGACTGGTCAGCATCACCATGGTCATGGTGAGGATGGTGCCGATCAGGCCGGGCACGATGTTGTAGCGCGACAGGCCCTCGGGGTTGTAGCGCCGGTGGATTCGCAGTTCAAACGGCGCCGCGCCCTTCTGCAACGACCGCAGCGGGCCGGTGAGATCGTGGCGCAGGGCCAGGTTCGTCATCTCGCCGAGCGCGGCGATCGCGTTGCCCGATGCCGAGGGGTCGGTGGCGTCCACCGAGACCAGCACCGCCGGGCGCTCGCCGCGCACCACATCGCGCGAAAAGTCCGGGGGAATCACGATCATGAACTGCACCTCGCCCGCCGCCAGCAGGGCATCGGCCTCGGCTTCGCTGGTGCCCTGGTGCACCAGCTTGAAATAGCCAGTGTTCTGCAGCGAGGCCACCAGGCTGCGCGCCAGCGGACCGGCGTCGGCCGCCACCACCGCCGTGGGCAGGCCCTTGGGGTCGGTGTTGATGGCGTAACCGAACAGCACCAGCTGCATCACCGGCACACCCACCGCCATGGCGAAGGTGAGCCGGTCGCGCAGCATCTGCTGGAACTCCTTGATGAACACGGCCCAGGTGCGCGCGGGCGAAAACCATTTCATGTGCGCCCCGCCTGGCTGTGGCCGAAGTTGTCCTGCGCCTGGTCGATCAGGCTGATGAACACGTCTTCCAGATTGGCGCGTGTTTCGTGCAACACCAAGCCGCCCTCAGCCTGCAGGGTCCCGAGCGACTGCGCCAGCAGCGCGGCGTCGCGCCCGGCCACATGCAACGTGGTGCCAAAGGCGACGACGTTCTGCACCCCGGGCAATCCGCGCAAGCGTTCACTCAAGGCCGGGTCGGCAGCGCCTTCGAGTGCCCAGACGCTCAGGCCCGCCGCGTCGACGATCTCGCGCTCGCTGCCACGCGCGAGCACCTTGCCGTAGGCGATGTAGACCAGGTCGTGGCAGCGCGCGGCCTCGTCCATGTAGTGGGTGGACACCAGCACCGTGATGCCCTGCGCGGCCAGCTGGTGGATCTGGTCCCAGAAGTCGCGTCGGGCCTTGGGATCCACGCCGGCCGTGGGTTCGTCGAGCAGCAGCAGGCGCGGTTCGTGGATCAGGCAGGCGGCCAGCGCCAGGCGCTGTTTCCAGCCGCCCGAGAGCGTGCCGGCAAGCTGGCTCTGGCGGCCCTGCAGGCCCAGCCGCTCCAGCGCCAGGTCCACCGCCGCGCGGCGGGTGGGCAGCTCGAACAAACGGGCCACGAAGTCCAGGTTTTCGCGGATCGAGAGGTCGTCGTAGAGGCCGAACTTCTGCGTCATGTAGCCCACCTGGCGCTTGATGGCGGCGGCCTCGCGGCGGAAGTCCAGCCCCAGGCACTGGCCCTCGCCCGCGTCGGGGCGCAGCAGGCCGCAGAGCATGCGGATGGTGGTGGTCTTGCCGCTGCCGTTGGGCCCGAGGAAACCGCAGATGCGGCCCTGCCCCACCTGCAGAGTCACGTCGTCCACCACGGCGCGACCGCCGTAGCGCTTGGTCAGGCCACGCACGTCGATGGCGAGGGCGTTCACTGGGGCTCCTGCGCCAACCGGGTCACGTCCAGCGGCTGACCGGGGTGCAAGCGGTTGGCGTCGGTCGGGCGAGGCGCCGCTTCCACCAGAAACACCAGCCGGGCGCGCTGGGCGTTGGAGTAGATCACCGGCGGCGTGAATTCCGGGCCGCTGGCGATGCGGACGATGCGCGCCGGAATCGGCTCGCCACAACCGTCGCAGCGCAGGCCCACCCACTGGCCGGTGGCGAGCGCGCCGACCTCGGTCTCGGGCACGTAGAACCGGGCCTTCACACCGCCCGGCGGCAGCAGCGACAGCACCGGCTGCCCCGGCGCCACGGTTTCGCCGACCCTGAAAAAAACCTCGGCCACCAGGGCATCGGCGGGTGCGGGCTGCTGCTTCTGCGCCAGCCGCCAGTCGCTCTGGCGCAGCGCCTGGCGCGCGGCTTCGGCCTGGGCCTGGGCGGCGTCGCGCTCGTCGCTGCGCGCCGGCAGGGCCGCCACGCGCAGGGCGGCCTGCAGCTCGGCGACCCGGGCGTTCGCCTGGTCGAGCGCGGCCTTGGCCGCGTCCAGACTGGCCTGCGACACAAAACCCTTGGCCACCAGATCGCGCTGGCGCGCCCAGGCGGTCTGGGCCAAGGCTGCCTGGGCGCGGGCCTGCGCCAGCTGGGCGCGGGTGACCGCCACCTCGTCGCTGCGCCGGCCTTTGGTGGTGTTGGCGGCCTGGGCCTGCGAGCCGGCCAGGCGGGCCTGGGCTTCGGCCTGCGCCGCCTGTTCGGCCTGCGCGTCGAGCGCGAACAAGGCGTCGCCCTGCCGGACCCGGTCCCCCGCCCGCACGGCCAGCGTGTCGAGCCGCCCACCCAACGGGGACGACACATGCACATAGTCGCCTTCGACGTAGCCCGACCAGCCCGCGGGCGGTGCCTCGCCGCAGGCCAGCAGCCCAGCGACCACGGTCAGCACCGCGGCCAGACGGGTGGCGCGCCGTCCATCGGGCGGCGGTTGTAGCCCTGCGGCGATGGCGTGGCCATCCTCGGACACGGTGGCCACCGGGGCTTTTCGGCGGAGGGTGTGGGTGAACACGCTGTCGGTCATGGGCGGGTCGTCCGGTAGGAGCCTGGCGGGGCGGGAGCTCCGCCGGCCGGGTTCATTCTGCCTTGAACTTTTCGCGGTGGGTCGCATCATTCCTTGCGATGAAACGTTTCCTGATCCTCCTGCTGGCCACGGTCGCTCTGCTCACCGGCTGCGCCACGCTCGACCAGCGGCAGCGGGCCTGGATCTTCCAGCCTTCCGACCTCAGCTGGTCGCGCGGCACCGAAGCCGCAGAGGGCATGGACGATGTCTGGATTCACTTCCCGTCACCGGAAACCGGCCAGCCGGTGAAGCTGCACGGCCTGTGGCTGGCGCATGACAACTTCAGCACCCGGCCGGACGCCCCGGTGCTGCTCTACCTGCACGGGGCTCGGTTCAACGTGACCGGCTCGGCCTTCCGGGCGCGCCGCATGCAGGAGCTGGGGTTTTCGGTGCTCGCCATCGACTACCGCGGCTTCGGCAAGAGCTCGCCGGGGTTGCCCTCGGAAACCACGGCCTACGAAGACGCGCGCGCCGCCTGGGACTGGCTGGGCCATCACCACCCGGACCGGCCGCGTTACATCTTCGGCCACTCGCTGGGCGGCGCCATCGCCATCGAGCTCGCGGCCCAGGTGAAAAACGAAGCGGGCACCCTGGTCGAAGGCAGTTTCACCTCGATCCCGGACGTGGTCAGCACCTTCAAGTGGGGCTGGCTGCCGGTGGGGCCGCTCATCACCCAGCGCTTTGAAGCGGTCAAGCGCGTGCCCACCATCGGCTCGCCGCTGCTGGTGGTGCACGGCGGAGCCGACCGGCTGATCCAGCCCGCACTGGGGCGGCGCCTGTTTGAAGCGGCCACCGGTCGCAAGGCCTTCGTGCTGGTGGAGGGCGGCTCGCACCACAACACCAACTCGGTGGGCCAGCCGCAGTACCGGGCGGCGCTGAGCGAGCTGTTCGGCCTGAAATAGAACACCCCCCGCGCCGCTTCGCGTCACCCCCCAAGGGGCGGCACTGGCCGTCTGGCAGAGCCAGCCCGGCGGTGCCCTGGGTGGCGCTCCGGCGACCCGTCGGCCCGGTGCGCTTCTGCTACCCTCGACCGGATGTCCGCCAAGCCCTCTTCCATGTCGCCCGGCCTGATCGTGCTGGTGCTCGCGCTGCTGCTGGGTCTGCAGCCCATCACCACCGATCTGTACCTGCCCGCCCTGCCCGCGTTGACCGACGGCTTTGGCGCCTCGATGTCGCAGGCGCAGCTCACGCTGACCTCGCTGCTGCTCGCTTTCGGTCTGTCGCAACTGGTGTGGGGCCCGCTGTCGGACCGCTTCGGGCGCCGCCCCATCCTGCTGCTGGGCACAAGCCTTTTCGTGGTCGCGTCGATCGGCAGCACGTTTTCGCCGTCGATGGAACAGCTCATCGTCTGGCGCATCGTGCAGGGCATCGCCATGGGCGCGGGGGTCATGTGCGCGCGCGCCATCGTGCGCGACCTGTACGCCCCGGTCGAAGGCGCGCGGATGATGTCCAAGGGGCTGACCGGGCTGGGCGTGATCGCCTGCGGCAGCGCGCCACTGGGCGGCCTGCTGTCCGAGCAGTTCGGCTGGCGCGTGGCCCTGATGGCGCTGGCCGTGTTCGGCGCCATCACGTTGGCCCTGCTGGCGTGGCGCTTCGAGGAAACCCTGCGGCAGAAAAACCCGCGTGCGCTGGAGCCCGCCACCCTGCTGCGCACCTGGTGGCAGATCGCACGCCATCCCACCTTCTGGGCCTTTGCCCTGCTGGCCACCACCACCTACGGCGGGCTGTTCACCTTTCTGGCGGCGTCCTCATTCGTCTTCATCAAGGTGCTGGGCCTGAGCAAGACGGTCTACGGCCTGCTGATGTTCACCATGTCGCTGAGTTACATCGTGGGTACATTGGCCTGCCGCCGCCTGCTGCCGCGTTTCGGCGTGCGCCGCACGGTGGCGATCGCCGGGTTCTTCACGCTCACGGGTGGCACGCTCATGGGCGTGATCGGCCTGCTGGGGGTGCAGAGCCTGTGGGCCATCATCCTGCCGTTCTACCTGTTCATGTTGGGCCACGGCGTGCACCAGCCCTGCGGCCAGAGCGGCGCGGTGAGCCCGTTTCCGCAGGCGGCCGGCGCGGCTTCGGCGCTCAGCGGTTTTCTGATGATGGTGGCCGCCTTTTTCATGGGTGGCTGGCTGGGCAAGAGCCTGGCCGCCACCGGGGATGGTGCGGGCACGGTGCTGCCACTGACCAACGGCGTGTGGTTCTGGAGCGTGCTGGTGGCCACCACGGCTTGGACGCTGGTCCAGCGCCATGGTGAGGAAGCCCCCCCTGCGCCGCTTCGCGTCTTCCCCCCCCAGGGGGGGGACCACACCAGTGGCCCGGCAAAGCCGGTTCCACGGTGTGTGCTGGAAGCTGGCCAACAGCAGCCCGATTCGACTGAACCCTCTCGTGCCAACCCATGAGCGGACCACCATCGCTGGTCAGTTGCATCGCCATCGCCGGCCCAACGGCCAGTGGTAAGAGCGCGGCTTCGCTGGCCATCGCGCAGCGCTGGCCGGTGGAGATCATCAGCGTCGATTCGGCGCTGGTGTACCGCGGCATGGACATCGGCACCGCCAAGCCCACGCCGGCCGAGCTGGCCCAGGTGCCGCACCACCTGATCGACATCCGCGACCCGCTGGAGACCTACAGCGCGGCCGATTTCGTGGCCGATGCCACGCGGCTGATCGACGGCATCGCCGCGCGCGGCCGCACGCCGCTGCTGGTGGGCGGCACCATGCTGTATTTCAAGGCGCTCACGCAGGGCCTGGACGACATGCCCCGCGCCGACGCCGCGGTGCGCGCGCGCATCGAAGCCCGTGCCCACGCACTCGGCTGGCCCGCGCTGCACGCCGAACTGGCGCGGGTGGACCCGGTGACGGCCGCGCGCCTGTTCCCCAACGACTCGCAGCGCATCCAGCGTGCGCTCGAGGTGTTCGAAATCTCCGGCCAGCCCCTGTCGGCGCTGCAGACCGGTGGCACGGCGCACAGCAGCCCGCTGCCCCCCCACGCCCTGCTCTCGCTCGAACCCCTGGACCGCGCCTGGCTGCACGCGCGCATCGCGCAGCGCTTCGACGCCATGCTCGCCGCCGGCTTTCTGGACGAGGTGCGGCGGCTGCGCGCGCGCGGCGACCTGCACACCGGGCTGCCGTCCATGCGCTGCGTGGGCTACCGCCAGGCCTGGGACGCTCTGGACGCGGCGGGTGATGCGCTGGACGACGCCGGCCTCGCCGAACTGCGCGACCGCGGCATCTTCGCCACCCGCCAGCTCGCCAAGCGCCAGCTCACCTGGCTGCGCTCCATGCCCGAGCGCCAGATCATCGCCTGCGATGCGCCCGACGCCCTGGCGCGCGTGTTGCAATCGGTGCAGGGCCTGCTGGGGCCACCCACCCAGGCCTGAACCGCATCACACCATGCTGCGCCGCCTGATCAACCGCCTGCCGCCGGCCCTGCGCTGCCATTGCACGCTGGGCCATCTGGTCTGGCTGGTGGTGCTGGTGGTGGTGTTCCTGGTCTGGGGGCATGGGGCATGAGCGGCGCCCGGCCGTTCCGAAGGCGCTCAGCCCCGCAGTGCGCAGCACGGAGGGTAGTCCAGTGAGCTCGCACCGCAGCCCGGAGGGCGAAGGTCCTCCAGCGAACCCGGCGAGCCTGCTGGTGCAGAACCTGCACAAACGCTACGGCGACACCCCCGTGTTCAGCCACGTCAACCTGCGCGTGGAGCCGGGCGAATTCATTGCCATCGTGGGCGAGTCGGGCGTGGGCAAGTCCAGCCTGCTCAACTGCCTGGCCGCGCTGGACGACTGGAGCGAAGGCACGATCACACACAACGGTGTCGATCTCGGCACGCTCAGCGAAACCCAGCGCGCCCACTGGCGGCGCGAACACCTGGGCTTCGTGTTCCAGGCCTTTCACGTGCTGCCGCACCTGGACGTGGCGCAAAACGTGGGCCTGCCCCTGCTGCTGCTCAAGCGCCCCGACCCGGCACGCGTGGCGCAGATGCTCGAAGCGGTGGGTCTGGGCGGCCTGGGTGAGCGCCTGCCGGCCCAGCTCTCGGGCGGCCAGCTGCAGCGCGTGGCGATCGCCCGCGCGCTGGTGCACCGCCCCAGCCTGCTGCTGGCGGACGAACCCACCGGCAACCTGGACCCGGGCACCGCCACGCAGGTCATGGCCGTGCTGCAGCAACAGGCTGCGGAAAGCGGCGCGGCACTGGTCCTCGTGACGCACTCGGAAGCCGCGGCGGCGCGGGCGCAGCGCGTGCTGCGGCTGACGGCCTCGGGCTGTCGCTGACGCCGCGGCCCGGGTGAGCGCCGGGCGCCGACCGCGCCCACCCGACCACGGCAGACCGCCCGCCCCCGCAGCCGCGCCATGGCCCCGGCGAGGCGGCAAGACCCCTCGTTCAGCGGCGCATCACCCCCTCGAAAACGCTTACCACAAGCCGCCAAGCAGTGGTATTTCCATACCGGAAAACCCCTCCTTAACTCAATGCAAACCTTTGCAATATTCGGGCTTTCCATACCTGTGGTAGCAGGACAAATTTGTTGGTTACGTTACGGTTACGTACCGGGTTTCGAGGGTTTACACCAAATGCAACCGTTTGCCCGAATGATCGAATACGGCCACCTTTTCCGACTGTTGCGTTTTGTTTCACATGCGCCAACGACAGGAAAGGGCCTTCATCCATAAAACCCCCCGGAGCAACACATGTCTCACGTTTTCAAACTGGCTGCCCTGGCCGCCCTCTGTGCCACCGCCGCTGCCGCCCACGCTGACGTCACTTTCGACGCCAACCTGGAACTCGACACCACCTACTTCGGCGCGGTCGATGCGCCCGCCACCAACGCCCGCGAGAGCGACCTGTCGATGGGCGGCCGGGTGGAGGTCAACGTCGGTGGCAAGGCCGCCAACGGCGACGCCTTCGTGGAGGCCCGTGCCTCCCTGCTGCTGAAGAAAGACGGCGACACCGGCACCGACGACATGTGGGTCAAGTTCGGCAACGCCGGCATGGACATCAAGATGGGCCGCTTCGAAGCCATGGACCTGTTCCCCCTGGGCAAGGACATCGTGGTTGAAAACAGCGGCTACGGCGGCTACCACGCCAACAAGCTGCGCGGCCGTTTTGGCAGCGACACCGCGCACGGCGCACTGGGCGTCAACGCCGGCCCCGCCCGCATTGAAGTGGGCCTGGTCTACAGCAAGGACACCGACGCGGTTCGCGGCGTGCGTCCCGCGGTGAGCTACACCACGGGCCCCATCACCCTGCGCGCCGGCGTGGAGTCGGTCAAGGTCGTCGGCGGCGGCGACAGCACCAACGGTGTCGGCCTGTCCATGGGCTACGCGCTGGACAAGGACAGCAGCCTGAACCTGAACTTCGCCAAGATGGAGGACGACAAGTCCTTCGGCGTCAACGCCACCTTCGGCCCGGCCGGCGTGGGCGTGATCCTGGACAAGGGTGCCAACTCGGCCAAGAACACCACCTTCTACGCGGCTTATGCCCTGCCGCTGTTCGGCGTCAAGGGCGCCACCATCACCCCGGCCGTCAGCTTCGCCAAGGGCGGCACCGGCACCGACAACCAGTTCGCTGCCCGCGTGCGCATCAACTACGCGTTCTGATCCACGCGTTTCGCGGGCGAGGGGCCAGGCCCAGCCCGCACCGTTTTCTTCAAGGCAATCAGTTTCGCCCGGCGCTTCCAAGCCCGGGCGTTTTTTTTGGGACGAACGCGGTACCGGGGTATCCGCTGCGCGACCGATGCACGGCCTAATGGGGTGAAATAATGAAACGATGTCACGCACCCCTCCATCCCTTCCCCCGATGCCCCCCACCACCGACACCACCCCCGCTGCCCTCACACCGCCAGACAAAGGGCGCCGACGCGTGCAGATGATCGACATCGCGCGCATGGCGGGTGTTTCCACCTCCACCGTCTCGCGCGCACTCAGCGGCAGCTCGCTCATTCCCGAGGCCACGCGCAACCGCATCACCGAACTGGCACGTTCGCTCCACTACCGCGTCAACGTGGGCGCGGCCAATCTGCGCAAGGGCGACGTGCAGACCATCGGTGTCGTGCTGCTGAGCGACAGCACGCAGATGATCTCGGACCCTTTCGTGCTGGGCATCCTGGGCTCGTTGACCGACACGGTGAACGACCTCGGCATGAATCTTCTGCTGACCCGCCTGCAGGAAAACCGCGAGGACCAGATGCGCTCGATGGTGGAGTCGGGCCAGGTCAACGGCCTGGTGGTGATCGGCCAGCTCTCCCTGCACGACCACCTCAATGAGCTGGTGCAGCAGGGCATCCCCATGGCGGTGTGGGGCGCCAGCCTGGGAGACGCCCTGTACCCAGTGGTGGGCGGCGACAACCTGCGGGGAGGCTACCTCGCCACGCGCCACCTGATCGAGAAGGGCTGCCGCCGCATCGCCTTCTTCGGCGACACCAACCACCCGGAGGCAAGCCTGCGCTTTCAAGGCTACGAGCGGGCCCTGCAAGAGGCCGGCCTCGAAGCCGATCCCCGCCTACGGCAGCACTACCTGTTTGGCGACGCGCGCATCCGGGAAACCATCGAAGGCTGGCTCAACCAGCATCTGGACTTTGACGCGATCTTTGCCTGCAGCGACGTGACGGCCATATCGCTCATGGGTGCCTTGCGCGAGCGTGGCATTCCGGTCCCCGGGCAGGTGCGCGTGGTTGGTTACGACGACATCCTGCTGTCCATGCACGTCCACCCCACGCTCACCACGGTGCGCCAGCCCATCGAACAGGCCGGCCGGGCGCTGGTCGCGCTGCTGTTCGAGTCCATCGCCGGCGCCCCCCGCCGCAACATCGTCCTGCCCACCGAGCTGATCGTCCGCGACAGCAGCCTTTAGCAGGGTCTGACCGGGCCTGCACCCGGTTTTCCAGAAGAATGCGGCAACGGGGCGCGCGAGGCGTTGACCCCCACCTTGCGCCGACCTCATGCGACCGCCCGAGCGACCGCACCAATATTCTTCTAAGGGTAATTACCAGCATGCAATCGTTTGCATTGGTGCTTTAATTCATTTTCTCCAGAGGCCACATTCACCACCAACCATCAGGTTCCCGCGACCCATCACACGTCCATGAGCCAATCCAATCTGCGCTTGCGCAACATCCAGAAAAGCTACGGGAAGGTCCAGGTCATTCACGGCGTGGATCTGGACATCGAGCCAGGCGAATTCGTGGTGTTCGTCGGCCCTTCGGGCTGCGGCAAGACCACGCTGCTGCGCATGATCGCGGGCCTCGAAGACATCACCGGGGGCACCCTCTCCATCGCCGGTCAGACCGTGAACGATCTGCCGCCCAGCGAGCGTGGCGTGGCCATGGTGTTCCAGAGCTACGCGCTCTACCCGCACAAGACGGTCTACGACAACATGGCCTTTGGCCTGAAGATCGCCAAGGTGCCCAAGCCCGAAATCGACCGCCGGGTCCGTGAGGCCTCGGAGATTCTGCAGATCACCGAGTACCTGGAGCGGCTGCCCAAGGCCCTGTCGGGCGGGCAGCGCCAGCGCGTGGCGATCGGCCGCGCCATCGTGCGCGATCCCAAGGTGTTCCTGTTCGACGAGCCGCTGTCCAACCTGGACGCGGCCCTGCGCACCAAGATGCGCGTGGAGCTGGCCACCCTGCACCGTCGCCTGGGCGCGACCATGGTCTACGTCACTCACGATCAGATCGAGGCCATGACGCTGGCCGACAAGATCGTGGTGCTCAACAAGGGCCGCATCGAACAGGTGGGCGCGCCGCTGGAGCTCTACCACCGCCCCGCCACGCGCTTCGTGGCCAGTTTCATCGGCTCGCCCCAGATGAACTTCATGGAAGGCGCATACGCGCAGCAGTTCGGCGCCCAGACCGTGGGCGTGCGACCCGAGCACCTGCGCATCGACGCAGCGGGCCCGCTGGAGGGCACCCTGCGCCACGCCGAGCAGTTGGGCAACGAAACCTTTGCCTATGTGGACGCCGGTCCGCTGGGCGATCTGACAGCGCGCATCGACGGCTCCATTACCGTGGAGCCGGGCGAGCGCCTGAGGCTGGGTTACCAGCCGGAGCACCTGTACCGCTTCGATGCGGCGGGGCTGCGCATTTGACGGACCCCATCCCGGGGATATCCAACCCATGGCGCCGCGGATGGTCCGCGATGCCGACAGAGGAGCAACACAAGATGTTCAAGACAAGCACCATCGCCGGGGCCGCCGCCCTGGCCCTGACCTCCCTGAGTGGCGCGGCCATGGCCGCCGACTACAAGGGGCCCGATCTGAAGGGTGAGGTGGTCACCATCACCTGCCCCTGGACCGGCGCCGAAGAAGGCATGTTCAAGAAGGTCATCGCCAACTTCGAGAAGGCCACCGGCGCCACGGTGAAGCACTCGTGCTCGCAGAGCTCCGAGCAGCAGATCGTGATCGACATCAAGGCCGGTTCACCGTCCAACATCTCCGTGTTCCCGCAGCCCGGCCTGGCCGCCAACATGGCCGCCGTCGGTGGCTTGACGCCGCTGGGCAACAAGGCACGCGACTGGGTCAAGGCCAACTACGCCGCCGGCAGCTCCTGGGCCGACCTGGGCACCTACAAGAACAAGGCCGGCAAGGACGAGTTCTACGGTTTCTTCTACAACGTGAACGTCAAGAGCCTGGTCTGGTACATCCCGGAGAACTTCAAGGAAAAGGGCTACAAGGTGCCCAAGTCCATGGAGGAGCTGCAGGAGCTGACCAAGAAGATCGCCGCCGACGGTGGCAAACCCTGGTGCATCGGCCTGGGCAGCGACGCCGCCACCGGCTGGCCCGCCACCGACTGGGTGGAAGACATGATGCTGCGCACCCAGAGCCCGCAGGTCTACGACGAGTGGACCAACAACAAGATGAAGTTCAACGACAAGCGCGTGGTCGAGGCGATCGAGGCCTATGGCTGGTTCGCCCGCAACGACGCCTACGTGGACGGCGGCGCCAAGGCCGTGGCCACCGTGAGCTTCAAGGACAGCCCCAAGGGTCTGTTCGGCACGCCGCCCAAGTGCTACATGCACCGCCAGGCCAGCTTCATCCCCGCCTTCTTCCCCGACGGCAAGGCCGAAGACGCCGACTTCTTCTACTTCCCGTCCTACGCCGGCAAGAAGCTGGGCAACCCGGTCCTGGGCGGCGGCACGATCATGACGATCACCAAGGACAGCAAGGGCGCCAAGGCCTTCATGGAATACCTGCAGCACCCGCAGGCACACGAGATCTGGATGGCCGAAGGCGGCTTCCTGACCCCACACAAGGGTGCGGACCTGGGCAAGTACAAGACCAAGGCGCTGCGCAAGCAGGGTGAGATCCTGCAGGGCGCGACCACCTTCCGCTTCGACGGTTCCGACCTGATGCCCGGCGCCGTGGGTGCCGGCAGCTTCTGGAAGGGCATGGTCGACTACTCGGGTGGCAAGTCGGCCCAGGCGGTGGCGGACGACATCCAGAAGTCCTGGGAAACACTCAAGTAACCCCCCTGCGCCGCTTCGCGTCTTCCCCCCTGAAGGGGGGACGCTCCCAGTGGCCTGGCAAAGCCAGTTCCACGGGAGCCCTGGAAGGCGAAGTGGCGCGCGTGCCGCCCCGTCTGTTTGTTTGCCGTTCTGTTGACCACCATGACTGATTCAATCTTCCAGACATTCTTGGCCGTGGTGGTCAGCGTCGGTTTCTGTCTGCTGTATTTCGCAGGCAGCAACTTCCTGCTGGACCGCATCGTGGCCCTGCCCTTTGCCACGCGCAACCGGCGCGAGGCGATCCGCTCGAACGTGCAGCCCTGGCTGTTCCTGGCGCCGGCCCTGCTGCTGCTGGGCGTGTACCTGGTCTATCCGCTGTTCGAGACTTTCCGCCTGAGCTTCTTCGACACCGTGGGCCAGACCTTCGTGGGCCTGGCCAATTACGTGTGGGTGTTCAAGGACGACAACTTCCTCATCACCATCCGCAACAACTTCATGTGGCTGCTGGTGGTGCCCGCGGTGTCCACCGCGCTGGGCCTGGTGGTGGCCGTGCTGGCCGACCGTGTGTGGTGGGGCCATGTGGCCAAGACGCTGGTGTTCATGCCCATGGCGATCAGTTTCGTCGGCGCCAGCGTGATCTGGAAATTCGTGTTCGACTTCCGCGGGCCCGACGCCGAACAGATCGGCCTGCTCAACGCCATCGTCACCGGCATGGGGTTCCAGCCCCAGGCCTGGGTCACGCTGCCGTTCTGGAACAACTTCTTCCTCATGGCCATCCTGATCTGGATCCAGACCGGCTTCGCCATGGTGATCCTCTCGGCCGCGCTGCGCGGCGTGCCCAACGACACCCTCGAAGCCGCCCGCATCGACGGCGCCAGCGAGCTGCAGATCTTCTTTGAAATCATGGTGCCGCAGGTCATGTCCACCATCCTCGTGGTCTGGACCACCATCACCATCACCGTGCTCAAGGTGTTCGACATCGTCATGGCCATGACCGGCGGCCAGTGGGACACCAGCGTGCTGGCCAACCTGATGTACGACTGGATGTTCCGCGGCGGCGGCGACTACGGGCGCAGCTCCACCCTGGCCATGGTGCTCATGCTGGCCGTGATCCCGGTGATGGCCTTCAACATCCGCCGCTTCCGCGCCGAGGAGGCCCAACGATGAAACCCCGCCGCATCAACCTGGCCTCGCTGGCCGCCCATGCCCTGCTGCTGGTGATCGTGGTGGCCTGGGTGCTGCCGACCTTCGGTCTGCTGGTCTCCAGCTTCCGCGACCGCGAGCAGATCGTGGGCAGTGGCTGGTGGACCGCCCTGTCCACCCAGACCCGGCCCGACATGCGCCGCACCGGCGGCGCCCAGAGCGTGGTGCCCGAGGGCGACCACTTCGTCATCGCCGGGCGCCTGTTCCCCGAAGGCGCGTCGGTCAAGCTCAGCCGCTTCTCGCTCAAGTCGTCCAACCCGGGCGAGTTCCGCGTCGGCAAGACGGTCGAGCTGGCCGATGCCCAGGTGTTCGACGACGAAGACGGCCGGCCCGACGGCACGCTCAGCGTGGCCGCCGACGGCAGCTACCGGCTGGTGCTGAACCAGGCCTACGAGAGCGACCGCGGCGTGCGCATCTTCTTCGTGGCCGAAAAGCCGCCCTCCTTCACGACCACCAACTACCAGAAGGTGGTGGCGTCCGAAAGCGTGGGCGATGCCTTCCTCAACACCTTCAAGGTCACCATTCCCGCGACCTTCATCCCCATCCTGATCGCGGCCTTCGCCGCCTACGCCTTCAGCTGGATGGAGTTCCCCGGCCGGCGCTGGCTGTTCGTGGTGGTGGTGGGCCTGCTGGTCGTGCCGCTGCAGATGTCGCTCATCCCGCTGCTGCGGCTGTACAACGACCTCGGCGAAACGCTGGGCATGCCGTCCAAGTCGTACCTGGGCATCTGGATGGCGCACTCGGCCTTCGGCCTGCCCCTGGCCATCTACCTGCTGCGCAACTACATCGCCTCGCTGCCGCGCGACATCATCGAAAGCGCGCGCATGGACGGCGCCACGCATTTCCAGATCTTCACCAGCATCGTGCTGCCGCTGTCCATCCCCGCGCTGGCGAGTTTTGCCATCTTCCAGTTCCTCTGGGTCTGGAACGACTTCCTGATCGCGCTCGTGTTCCTGGGCAAGTCCCCCGACCAGGTGGTGCTGACGATCCGGCTCAACGACCTGCTCGGTTCGCGCGGCGAGAGCTGGGAGATCCTCACCGCCAGCGCCTTCGTCTCCATCGCCGTGCCGGTGCTGGTGTTCTTCTCGCTGCAACGCTTCTTCGTGCGGGGGCTGCTCTCTGGATCGGTGAAATGACCCCCCCTGCGCCGTGAGCATTGCTCCCCCCCTGCGCCGCTGCGCGGCTTCCCCCCAGGGGGACCACGCCCTCTGACCGGCGGAGCCGGATCTTCGGCGTGTACTGGAACGGACATTTCTCTCCGCCCCCATTTCTTTTGAATCAACGATGACCGATGTTTTGAGTTTCCCTTCTTCGTTCGAATGGGGCTGCGCCACCGCCGCTTTCCAGATCGAAGGCGGTGCCCACGAGGGTGGCAAGCTGCCCAGCATCTGGGACGACTTCTGCGCGCAACCCGGCCGCATCAAGGACGGCAGCGACGGCCTCGTGGCCTGCGACCATTACCACCGCTACCCCGAAGACGTGGCGCTGATGGCCCGGCTGGGCTTCCGGCACTACCGCTTCTCCATCGCCTGGACCCGCGTGATGGATGCGCAAGGCCGCCCCAACCCGGCGGGCCTGGACTTCTACCGGCGCCTGCTCGACGAGCTGCACCGGCACGGCATCACCCCCAACGCCACCCTGTTCCACTGGGACCTGCCCTCGCACCTCGAAGGCGGCTGGCTCAACCGCGACACGGCGTACCGGTTCGCCGACTACGCCGCCCTGATCGCGCGCGAGCTGGGCGACCGGCTGCCGCGCGTGGCCACGCTCAACGAACCCTGGTGCAGCGCCTTTCTCGGCCACGATCAGGGCGTGTTCGCCCCCGGAGGGCAAGACCGCGAGGCCTCGCTGGTCGCGGCCCACCACCTCGTGCTGGCCCACGGCCTGGGAGTGCAGGCCTGGCGCGCGGTGCGTGCGGACACCGCGCTGGGCATCGTGCTCAACCCCGAGCTGAGTGACCCGGCCAGCGACGCCGCCGGGGACGTGGCGGCCGCGCGCATGGCCGAACTCGAACGCAACGAGGTGTTCCTCAACCCCCTGTTCGGCCGGGAGTGGCCCGCCGAGATGCTGGCCCAGATCGGCACGCGCGCGCACGAGCGCCGGCCACAAGACCTGGCCATCTGCGCGCAGCCGCTGGACTTCATCGGCCTGAACTACTACACCCGCTCGGTGGCGCGCGCGCCCACCAGCGCGAGCGAAACCCGCCGGGGTTATGCCCTCGTGCCGCCCACCGGGGCCGAGCTGCCCCTGACCGACATCGGCTGGGAAATCTACCCATCGGGTCTGGGCCGCGTGGTGCGCAACCTCAGCCGCCAATGGCCCCTGCCGCCGATCTGGATCACGGAAAACGGCGCCGCCGACAACACCGGCGTGAGCCACGGCGAATGCCGCGACGCAATGCGCGTGCGCTACCTGCAGGCCCACCTGGCCGAGCTGGCCAGCCTGATCGAAGCGGGCTTCGACATCCGCGGCTACTACGTCTGGAGCCTGCTCGACAACTTCGAGTGGGCACAGGGCTACAGCCAGCGTTTCGGCATCGTTCACGTGGACTACGCCACGCAGACCCGCACCCTCAAACACAGCGCCCGCTGGCTGCAGACCGTCATGCAGCGCAGCGCGAGCGCGGCCCCCGACCTCTGAAACCCCTCACAACCCGTTCATCCGACCCATGAACCCTCAGAACCTTTCCCGAAACAACCCCTGGTGGCGCGGCGGCGTGATCTACCAGATCTACCCGCGCAGCTTCCAGGACAGCAACGGCGACGGCATCGGTGACCTGGCCGGCATCACCCAGCGCCTGGACCACATCGCCGCGCTCGGCGCCGACGCGGTCTGGCTCTCGCCCTTCTTCAAGAGCCCCATGAAGGACTTCGGCTACGACGTCAGCGATTACTGCGACGTGGACCCGATGTTCGGCACCCTGGGCGACTTCAAGGCCCTGCTGGCCCGCGCCCACGCGCTGGGCCTCAAGGTCATGATCGACCAGGTGCTCTCGCACTGCTCCGACCAGCACCCCTGGTTCGTCGAGAGCCGATCCAGCCGCAACAACCCCAAGGCCGACTGGTTCGTCTGGGCCGATGCGCGCCACGACGGCACGCCGCCCAACAACTGGCTCTCCATCTTCGGCGGCAGCGCCTGGCAGTGGGACACGCGCCGGCGCCAGTACTACCTGCACAACTTCCTCACCAGCCAGCCCGATCTGAACTTCCACAACCCCGAGGTGCAGGACGCGCTGCTCGCCACGGTGAAGTTCTGGTTGGAGCTCGGCGTGGACGGCTACCGCCTCGACGCCATCAACTTCTGCTTCCACGACGCGGCCCTGCGCGACAACCCGGGGCGCGGCGTGCCGCTGGTGGAAGACCCCTCGGCCCCGTCGTCCAACCCCTACTCGTGGCAGCACCACCGGTACGACAAGAGCCAGCCCGAAGCGCTCGGTTTCCTGCGCCGCCTGCGCACCCTGGTCGATCAGTACGACGACACCACCATGGTCGGCGAGATCGGCGACGAGGCCGGGCTGACCATGGTGGCCGACTACACCGGCGGCAGCGACAAGCTGCACATGGCCTACTGCTTCACCCTGCTCGGTGCCTCGCACAGCGCCCCCTTCCTGCACGACGTGATCGACCAGTTCCAGCGCGTGGCGGGCGACGGCTGGCCCTGCTGGGCGCTGTCCAACCACGACGTGGCGCGGGTGAGCACGCGCTGGGGCGGCGAGCACCCCGACCCGCGCCTGCTGCGCCTGGCCGCGGCCTTCCAGCTGAGCCTGCGCGGCACGGTCTGCCTGTACCAGGGCGAAGAGCTGGGCCTGCCCGAAGCCAGTGTCGCTTTTGAAGATCTGCAGGACCCCTACGGCATCACCATGTGGCCCGAGCTCAAGGGCCGTGACGGCTGCAGAACTCCCATGCCCTGGGCCGCCGAGGCGCCCCACGCCGGCTTCTCCGAAAGTGAACGCTGCTGGCTGCCGGTGCCGCCGGAGCACCGGCCCTTCGCGGTGGACCGCCAGCGGGGCGAACCCGGTTCGCTGCTGGGCTATTTCACACAGCTGCTCCATTGGCGCCGCGATCAGCCGGCACTGTGGCAGGGCGAGATGGACCTGCTGCCCGCGGGCGAACAGGTCTTGGCCTTTGTGCGCGCCACAGCCTCGCAGCGCGTGCTCTGCGCCTTCAACTTCAGCGACGCACCGGCCTCGCTCGCGCTGCCCGCGGACTGGTCGAACGCCCGTGTGCTCGAAGGCAGCGGTCTGGGTGGCGCTCGCATCGACGGCGATACCCTGGTGTGCGAACCCTGGGGCGGGCTGTTCCTGGAGAGCTGAATGAAAACACCCCCGCAGCGCTTCGCGCTACCCCCTCAAGGGGGCGATACCAGTGGCCCGGCAAAGCCGGTTCCACGGTATCTCTGGAGGGAGTCGCCTCACTCCGGAAAGGCTCAAGGGGTCGGCGGCCGTCAGACCTTCAGGAACACGTCCCGGTCTGGCGCGAAGCAGGCGTGCAGCGGCAGCAGCGCACCGCCGAGCGCGCGCGCGTCCGAGCCGATGCTGCCCAGTTCCAGCCGCGGCATCTGCTGCAGACCTTCCCAGTTGTAGGCCTTGAGCGCCTCGGTGGTCTGCTGCAGCAGGCCTTGCAGCAACGGTGCGGCGGTGGAGCCGTCCATCACCACCGCGTCCAGGTCCAGAAAGGCGGTGCCCGACACGATGCAGTGCGCCAGCGCGAGCGCGGCGCGGGCGATCCACTCGCGGGTGTAGGGCAGCCAGGGCGCCTGCATGGCGCGCGCGTCGTAGGCGGCCATGGGGTCGAGCGCGTGTTCGCGAAAGCGCTGCTCCAGGTCCCACAGTGAAGCCTGGCTGATCAGTTGCGCGGGCAGTTCCTTCATGTGGGGCGTCGCCACCTGCAACGGCAGGGAAGCCACCGCGGCGGCGTTGCCGTGGGTGCCGCGGTGCAGGTGCGAGTTGATCACCAACCCGCCGCCCACGAAGGTGTCCATGAACAGGTAAAGGTAGCTGTGCAGGTCGCGCCCGCGCCCCTGCAGCAGCTCGGCCACGCAGGCGGCGGCGGTGTCTTTGGCGTAGCTCACCGGCAACTCGGTGAGGCGCTGCACCTCGGCGGCCAGGTCGATCTGGTTCCAGGCCTGCGACTGCGCTTCGGTCAGGCCCAGCATGCGGTGCCAGCCGCCGAGCTGGAACGGCGCGGCCACGCCCACGCCCACCACGCGGCTGCGCAGCGCGCCCAGCCCGTCGAGCAGGCGGTTCAGGTTTTCGCCGATGGCGGGCAGCAGGGTTTCGCTGTCGGGAAAGGGGTAGTCCAGCACCAGGCGCTCGCGCACATGGCCGGTGAAGTCGACCAGCAGCCAGTCGGCGCTGCGCCGCCCGATCTTGATGCCCACGGCAAAAGCGCCGTCGGGGTTCAGGCCGATCGGCACCGAGGGCTGGCCCACGCGCCCGCGCACCGGCGCTTCGCGGGTGAGCAACTGGTCCTCGTCGAGCCGGGCGGTGATCAGGCCGATGGTCTGGGCCGTGAGGCCGGTGAGCCGCGCCAGCTCGGCCTTGGGGCAACTGCCGTGCACGCGCAGGGCCTGCAGCACCACGCGGTCGTTGAACTGGCGCATGCCCACCTGGTTGGAGCCACGCGGGCGCAGCCGGGGGTTGTCGGCGGGTTCCGGGCTGGGTTCGGCGGCAGGCCCGTCGGCGGATTCGGTCGGGTTTTGATCGGTCACAGCCGCCGAGTTTGACATGCCTACACCCGCAGGCTGTTGCCGAGAACGCCCTTGCGCAGGATGAAATTGCCCCAGGGCTCCAGCTCACCGGTGACGACGATGGCATAGGCCTTTTTCACGCGCTCGTAAAACGCGTAACGCTCCACCGCCTCGGCCTGATCGTCCCGCAGGCCTTCGGCGGCCAACACCGCCAACGTCTCGCGCTGCAAGGCCGAGCGGTAACCGGGCTCGGTCCCGCCGACCTGCATGTAGGCCACCGGGTGCGGCACGTCCTGCGCCAGCGGCAGCACGCTGGCCACCGCCTGCACCGTGCGCACCATGCCGATGCCCGGCAGGCGCAGCACCGGCTTGCCCGCACCCAGGCTCATGGCGGTGAAGTTGGCGTCGGCCAGCACCACCGCGTCGTCGTGGCCCATCTCGGCCAGCAGCTTGAGCAGGTCCGGGCTGAGCAGAGGATCAATGCCTTTGAGCATTTTGGTCTTTCAGTGCGCCAACGCTTGCGCAGGCAAATCGTCGACCGACTTGGCGCCCGTCATCACGGCCACGGTGTCGCTCATGCTGATGTGTTTCGGGTCGACCACCGCCGCGCGTTTGCCCAGGCGGGCGATGTGGATGCGGTCGGCGATCTCGAACACGTGCGGCATGTTGTGGCTGATCAGAATGACCGGCAGGCCCTTGTCGCGCACGCGGCGGATCAGTTCGAGCACCATGTTGCCCTCCTTCACGCCCAACGCGGCGGTGGGTTCGTCCATGATGACCACGTGCTGCGCGAAGGCCGCGGCGCGCGCCACGGCCACGCACTGGCGCTGGCCGCCCGAGAGCGTTTCCACCGCCTGCGTCATGGAGCGGATGCCGACCTTCAGGTCGTTCATGCGCGCGATGCTTTCTTCCAGCATCCGCTTCTTGTCGATCATCTGCAGCACGCTGCCGAGGAAGCCGGGGCGGCGGATTTCGCGGCCGAGGAACAGGTTCTCGGCGATCGTCATCGCCGGGGCCACGGCGAGGTCCTGGTACACCGTTTCGATGCCGGCGCGGCGCGCGTCGATCGGGCTCTTGAAGTGGGCGCGGGCACCGTCGAGGTAGATCTCGCCTTCGTCCGGGATGGTGGCGCCGGCCAGGCACTTGATCAGCGAAGACTTGCCGGCGCCGTTGTCGCCGATCACGGCCAGTATCTCCCCGGCGCGCAGTTCGAAGTCGGCACCGTCGAGCGCGGTGACCTGGCCGTAGCGCTTGACCAGACCCTTGGCCTGGATCACGAGCGGGCTTTGAGCATTGGGAGAGGTAGACATCAACGGGCTCCTTTGCGGGACATTTGATCGGTGAGCACCGCCAGAATCACCAGCACGCCGGTGACCAGGATCTGGTAGACCGAGGACACACCCATGAGCGTGAGGCCGTTGCGGAACACGCCCACGATCAGCGCGCCCACCAGGGTGCCGAGGACGATGCCGCGGCCGCCGAACAGGCTGGTGCCGCCCAGCACCACGGCGGTGATGGCGTCGAGGTTTTCGGTCTGCCCGGCGTTCGGATCACCGGCGCCGATGCGCGCCACGGAGAGCAGCGAGGCGATGCCGTAGAACACGCCGGCCAGCACGTACACACCCAGCAGCACCTTGTCGGTCGAGATACCGGTGAGGCGCGTGGCCTCGGGGCTGTTGCCCACGGCGTAGATGTGGCGGCCCGGCGCGGTTTCGCGCAGGAACAGCCAGGTCAGCAGGTACAGCGCGAGCATCAGCACCACGCCGTAGAGGATGTTGGTCTCGCCGATGCGGAACGAGTTGCCCAGCCAGGTCATGCCTTCGGACACTTCGGTGACGGTCTGCGAACCGGAGTACAGCTGGGTGATGGCGAACGCGATGTTCAGCGTGCCCAGCGTGACGATGAAGGGTGGCAGCTTGGCCTTGGTGACCAGCAGGCCATTGACCACGCCGAACAGCGCCGTGGCGCCAATGCCCAGCGTGATCGCGACCGGGGCGGAGAGGCCGAAGTCGGCGCCCATCTTGGTCATGACGATGCTGCCCAGCGCCATGATCATGCCGCACGAGAGGTCGATGCCGGCGGTCAGGATGATGAGGGTCTGGCCGATGGCGATGGTGCCCACCACCATGACCTGCTGCAGGATCAGCGAGAAGTTCTGCAGCGACAGGAAACGGTCGCTCTGGGTCGCGAAGAACCCGCAGGCGACCACCAGGGCAATGAAAGGCCCGAGCGTGCCCATGGGCGGAAGTTTGGCTTTGAGGGAATTCATGGCGGTGGCCCGTCCGATCAGAAGAAATGTGGTTGCAGCAACACCCCGTTCAGGCCAGGGCGGTGCTCACGGAGTGCCCGTCTGACGCGGGCTCTCAGTCAAAGGAACAGCGAAGGCACGTAGCGCCAAGCGAAGCGAGGCGCCCCCTCACCCAAGGGCACCAAGGGTCCGGCTCCGCCGGCCCAAGGTGCCGTCCCCCCTCCAAGCCGAAGGCGCCAGGGAGGGGGGAAGCCGCAAAGCGGCGCAGGGGGGAGACCCTTATTTATTACCCCAGCACAGGTCCATACCCGTCTTGACATCCTTGCTGTCCACGCCAGCCACGGCCTTGCCCGCGATCAGGGTCACGCCGGTGTCGGTGTAGCCGCTGACCTTCTTGCCGGACTTGGCGTATTCCACACCCGCGGCCACGCCCATGGCGGCCATCTTCAGCGGGTACTGCTGGCTGGTCGCGGCGATCACGCCCGCGCCCACGTCCTTCACACCCGCGCAGCCGCCGTCCACCGAGACGATGACCACGTCTTTTTCCTTGCCAGCGGCCTTGAGCGCCTTGTAGGCACCGGCGGCGGCGGGTTCGTTGATGGTGTAGACCAGGTTGATGCCGGGGTTCTTCTGCAGGCAGTTTTCCATGCCGGTCTGGCCCTTGGCCGCGTCACCGAAGCTGTCGGCCATGCAGGCCACGCCGGCGGCGGCGCCACCGAGGTTGTTGCTCTTGGCGTCGGGGGCGGTCAGGCCAAAGCCCTTGAGGAAGCCGTTGTGGCGCTGGGCGCCCACCGGGTGGCCGGGGAACAGGTCGAGCGTGGCGATGACGGCCTTCTTGCCGCCCATGGCCGCCTTGGCGTACTGACCGATCAGCACGCCGGCCTTGTAGTTGTCGGTGGCGAACAGCGCGTCCACGGCGGTGGCCGGGTCGGTCGGGCTGTCCAGCGCGATCACCATCACGCCCTGGGCCTGCGCCTTCTTGATGGCGGGGATGATGGCCTTGGCGTCGCTGGGGGTGATCAGGATGGTCTTGGCGCCGGCGGCGATCATGTTCTCCATCGCGGTCACCTGGCCGGCGTTGTCACCGTCGGTCTTGCCCGCGGCCGACAGCAGCTTGGCGCCGAGCTTGGTGGCTTCGGCGGTGGCGCCTTCCTTCATCTTCACGAAGAAGGGGTTGGACTCGGTCTTGGTGATCAGGCCGATCACGGGTTCGGCGGCGCAAGCCGTGCCGACGACCAGGGCCAGAGCGGTGAAGGCGAAGGCGGGAACGAGTTTTTTCACAGGTGTCTCCTCGAAGGGATGGATGATGGGCAGATGAACGAGACGCAAACCCCGGCAGCCGTCCCCTTGGGGTTTACACGGTGGGCGCTGCGGAGTGACTGAACTATATTTCGCTTCAGGTTAATAAATCAACTGGATTTAGTTATGGTTTTCCCTAGGCAACATCAAGCTTTACACGTCGCCACCGCTGGCGAGGCCCTGATCGATCTGATCGAGGAGTCCGACGGCCGGCTGCGCCCCTGCGCCGGGGGCGCGGTCTACAACCTCTCGCGGGCGCTGGGCCTGCAGGGTGTCGGCACGCTCTACCTCAACCCGCTTTCGGGCGACCGTTTCGGCCGCCTGCTGGCCGAGGGCATCCACCAGGCCGGCGTGGTGCTGGCGCAGGAAACGCCCGCGCACGAACCCACCTCGCTGGCGGTGGTGGGCCTGGACGAACAGGGCAAGGCCAGCTACAGCTTCTACCGCGACGGCGTGGCCGACCGCCAGGTCAACGCGGCCGACATGAGCCGCCAGTGCGCGGCCGAAACACAGCTCAAGCTGGTGGCCACCGGCTGCCTGGCCCTGGTGGCCGACGACAGCGCCAAATACCTGCCCTGGCTCCAGGCCCAGCGCGCCGCGGGCCGCTTCGTGGCGGTGGACGCCAACCTGCGCCCGGCCATCGTGCCGGACATGGCGGCCTACCAGGCCAGCGTCATGGCCGCGCTCGGCCAGGCCCACCTGGTCAAGGTGAGCGACGACGATCTGGTCACGCTGGGTTTCACCGCGGCCGACCCGCTGCAGGCGGCCCGCGAGCTGCTGCGGGCCACGCCCGCCACCTGGCTGGCCCTCACGCTAGGGCCCCGAGGCGCCGTGCTGCTGCACCGCGACGGCCACGGCTGGCAGGCCGCCGAGCCGCAGCCGGTGCGGGTGGCCGACACCGTGGGCGCCGGTGACTGCTTCCTCGCCGGCCTGCTGGCCGCCCTGCTCGAACGCCCGGTGGTGCAGGCCGCCAGCCAGGCCGACCAGATCGCGCTCGACGCCGAAGACGTGCGCCACATCCTGGGCCGGGCGGTCGCCAGCGCCAGCCTGTGCGTGATGCAGACCGGCTGCGTGCCGCCCAGCCTGGCCGAGGTGGTGGCGCGCGTGGCCGCCGTGCCGCCGGTGTTCGAGGCGCTTTGAACCCCAGGCCGCCCGCGCATCGGAACCCGCGAAAAACCCGATCACAACCGGTAACCCGCATGTAACTTGATTACATTAAAATCAAGCCATTCACGTAACTAAATTAGAGACATGAGCACCTCCACGCCCTCCCCCGCCGCGGCTTCCCCTCTCGATCTGGTGATCTTTGGCGGGGTGGGCGACCTCTCCGTGCGCAAGCTGCTGCCCGCGCTGTACATGGCGCACCTGCACAACAACCTGCCCCCGTCCACGCGCATCCACGCGCTGGGCCGCCAGCCCTGGGACCGCGCCGCCTTCGTCGAATTCATCCAGGAAAAGGTGCCCGGCTTCATCGAGGCCAAGGCCTACAACATGGCCTCGTGGCAGGGTTTTCTGGAGCGGCTGGACTACGTCGCCCTCGACGCCACGCAGGCGCCCGACTACGCCGCACTCGGCGCCGCCCTGCAGCCCGGCTCGGACCGCGTGTACTACCTGGCCACCGCGCCCAGCCTGTTCGTGGGCATCTGCGCCAACCTGGCCGGCGCCAACCTCATCGACGCGAACTCGCGCGTGGTGCTGGAAAAACCGCTGGGCCACGACCTGGCCTCGGCGCGGCAGATCAACGACGACGTGGGCCAGTACTTCCAGGAACAGCAGATCTTCCGCATCGACCACTACCTGGGCAAGGAGACGGTGCAGAACCTGATGGTGCTGCGCTTTGGCAACACCATCTTCGAGCCGCTCTGGCGCAGCCCCTACATCAAGAGCGTGCAGATCACCGTGGCCGAGAGTGTGGGCGTGGGCAGCCGCGCCGGCTTCTACGACGGCACCGGCGCCATGCGCGACATGGTGCAGAACCATTTGCTGCAGCTGCTGTGCATCGTCGCCATGGAACCGCCGGTGTCGCTCGACCCGGACGCCGTGCGCGACGAAAAGCTCAAGGTGCTGCGCTCGCTGCGCCCCATGACCATGGCCGACGTGGCCAAAGACACCGTGCGCGGCCAGTACGTCGCGGGCGCGGCCAACGGCGACGCCGCCGTGGGCTACCTGCAGGAAGCCAACATCCCGCACCACAGCAGCACCGAAACCTTCGTGGCCCTCAAGGCCCACATCAACAACTGGCGCTGGGCCAACGTGCCGATCTTCCTGCGCACCGGCAAGCGCATGGCGGCGCGCCAGTCCGAGATCGTGATCGAGTTCGCCGACCTGCCCTTCACCATCTTCCAGGACTCGCCGCGCCAGTCGGTCAACCGCCTGATGATCCGCCTGCAGCCGGAAGAACACATCCAGCTGCAGATGATGGCCAAAGAGCCCGGCAGCGGCATGAAGCTGCGCCCGGTGAGCCTGAACCTCGACCTCGAAACCGCCTTCTCCGAACGCCGCGCCGAAGCCTACGAGCGCCTGCTGATCGACGTCATCAAGGGCCGCCTCACGCACTTCATGCGCCGCGACGAACTCGAAGCCGCCTGGACCTGGGTCGAACCCATCATCAACGGCTGGCAGCAGCTCAACGAAAAACCCAAGGCCTACACCGCGGGCAGCTGGGGCCCGGCGGCGTCTTCCGCCTTGATGGCGCGCGAGGGAAGCTCCTGGGTAGAGGAATCCTGATGGCGGTGACCGAACACCCCAACGCCACCCCCGCCGCACTGGCCGCGCACATCGCCAGCGCCCTGCGCAGCGCCATCGCCGAGCGTGGCCGGGCCAGCCTGGCCGTCTCGGGCGGCAAGTCGCCCATCGCCCTCTTCGAAGCCCTGCGTGGGCAAGACCTGGACTGGGCCAAGGTCAGCGTGATCCTGGTGGACGAGCGCGTCGTCCCGCGCGACCACGCCGACAGCAACACCGCCCTGGTGGCCCGCCACCTGCTGCAGGGTGCGGCGGCCGCGGCCCGCTTCGTGCCCTTCTTCCGCGAGCTGCCCGCGGTGCTCAGCGAACAGGTGCTGGACAGACTGGCGCAGGACGCCAACGAACGCATCGCCCACCTGCCCTGGCCGCTGGACCTGGCCGTGCTCGGCATGGGCGAAGACGCGCACACCGCCTCGCTCTTTCCCGGCGCCCCGGGCTGTGCCCACGCGCTGGAGTCCACCGAGCGGCTGGCCTGGGTCACGCCCGCCACCGCGCCCCACGCGCGCCTCACGCTCACCCTGCCCAGCCTGCTCGCCGCGCGCGAGCTGGTGCTGTCCATCGCCGGCGAGAGCAAGCTCGCCGTCTACCGCCGCGCCGCCCAACAGGCCGACGCGGCACTTCCAGTCTCGCTGGTGATCAACCAGACACAGACCCCCGTCAGCGTCTGGATGGCATGACCCCCCGTCGCTGGCTCGCTGCGCGAAGCCGCAACACCTGCGGCCTGGCAAAGCCAGCTCCGCGGTATTTCTGAACAGAACCCCTGAAGGAAGGCCCACGATGTCACAGATTCACCCCACCATCGCCCACGTGACCGAGCGCATCGCCCAGCGCAGCGCCGGCACCCGCGCCACCTACCTCGCCAGCATGGCCGCGCAGCGCAAGGCCGGCACCCAGCGCAGCGGCATGGGCTGCGCCAACATGGCGCACACCACGGCCGCCCTGCCCGCCAACGACAAGCTCAAGATCCACGCCGAGCGCGCGCCACACGTCGGCATCGTCACCGCCTACAACGACATGCTCTCGGCCCACCAGCCCTACGAGCACTACCCCGAGCAGCTGCGCCAGCACGCGCACGCCCTGGGCGTGACCGCGCAGGTGGCCGGTGGCGTGCCCGCCATGTGCGACGGCGTCACGCAGGGTGCCGCCGGCATGGAGCTTTCGCTGTTCTCGCGCGACGTGATCGCGCTGGCCACCTCGGTGGCGCTGTCGCACAACGTGTTCGACGCCGCGCTCTTCCTCGGCATCTGCGACAAGATCGTGCCCGGCCTGTTCATGGGCGCGGCGCAGTTCGGCCACCTGAGCGCGGTCTTCGTGCCCGCCGGCCCCATGACCTCGGGCCTCTCGAACGACGCCAAGGCCAAGGTGCGCCAGCAGTACGCGCAGGGCCTGGTGGGCCGCGAGGCGCTGTTGGAGAGCGAGGCCCAGGCCTACCACAGCCCCGGCACCTGCACCTTCTACGGCACCGCCAACAGCAACCAGATGCTCATGGAGATCATGGGCCTGCACCTGCCCGGCGCTTCGTTCGTGAACCCCGGCACACCGCTGCGCGATGCCCTCACCCAAGCCGCGATGCAGCGCGCCGTGGTCAACACCGGTCGCACCGGCGAGCCCGCGATCTGCCTGGCCGACATCCTGAGCGTCAACGCCGTCGTCAACGGCATCATCGGCCTGCTCGCCACCGGCGGCTCGACCAACCACACCATCCACCTCGTGGCCATGGCGCGCGCGGCCGGCGTGCTGATCGACTGGGACGACTTCGCCGAACTCTCGGCCGTGGTGCCGCTGCTGGCGCGCGTCTACCCCAACGGCAGCGCCGACGTGAACCACTTCCACGCCGCCGGCGGCATGGGCTTCCTCATGCACGAACTGCTGGCCCACGGCCTGCTGCACGCCAACGTCATGACCGTGATGGGCGCGGGCCTCACGGCCTACGTCAACGAGCCCTGGCTGGACAACGGCGCCCTCGCCTGGCGCCCGGTGCCCACCACGAGCGGCGACACCAGCGTGCTGCGCCCGGTGGCCGACCCGTTCAGCGCCGACGGCGGCCTGCGCCTGCTCAAAGGCAACCTGGGCCGCAGCGTCGTCAAGGTCTCGGCGGTGAAACCCGAGCACCGCGTGGTGCGCGCCCAGGCCGTGGTGGTGAGCGACCAGCAGGACCTGCTGGCCCTGTTCAACGCCGGGAAGATCAACAAAGACCTGATCGCCGTGGTGCGCTACCAGGGCCCGCGCGCCAACGGCATGCCCGAGCTGCACAAGCTCACACCACCGCTGGCCGTGCTGCAAGACCTGGGCTTCAAGGTGGCGCTGGTGACCGACGGCCGCATGAGCGGCGCATCGGGCAAGGTGCCCGCCGCCATCCACCTCAGCCCCGAAGCCCTGGCCGACGGCCCGATTGCCCGCGTGATGGACGGCGACTGGATCACGCTGGACTGCGAGCGCGGCGTGCTCGAACTCGAAGTGGACGCCGCCACCCTGGCCGCCCGCAACATCAGCCACCCCGACCTGAGCCACAACGCCCACGGCACCGGCCGGGAGCTGTTTGGATTGTTCCGCGCGCACGCGAGCACGCCCGAATGTGGCGCGTCGCCTTTGTTCACTTGACCCCCCGCGCCGCCTGCGGCGTCACCCCCCGAGGGGCATCAGCAGCGGCCCGGCAAAGCCGGTTCCGCGCTGATCCCGACAGGCTCCCCCTCTTTTTCCTGTTGCACGAAAGACTGCCATGACCACCACCTGCTTCTCCCGCCCCGCCTTCACCTCCCGCGTCGTGCCCGTCATCGTGCTCAGCGACCCGGCCCACGCCGTGCCGCTGGCCCACGCCCTGCTCGAAGGCGGCATCGACGTGATGGAGATCACCCTGCGTTCCGACGCCGCGCTCGCCAGCATCGAAGCCGTGGCCAAGGCTGTGCCGCAGATGCACACCGGCGCCGGCACGGTGACCCGCGTGGCCGAGGTGCAGCGCGTGATCGACGCGGGCGCCAGCTTCGCCCTCTCCCCTGGCTGCACCGACGCGCTGGTCGAAGCCGTCAAGGCCGCCAAGCTGCCCTTCATCCCCGGCGTGATGACGCCCGGCGAAGTGATGCACCGGCGCGAACAAGGCTTCAGCCTCATGAAGCTGTTCCCCGCCCAGCAGGCCGGCGGCCTGGGCATGCTCAAGGCGCTGGGCGCACCCATCCCCGACGTGATGTTCTGCCCCACCGGCGGCGTGAGCCCCGAGAACCTGAAAGACTTTTTGAAGCTGCCCAACGTGGCCATGGCCGGCGGCTCCTGGCTCACGCCGGCCGACGCGCTGAAGGCCGGTGACTGGAAGAAGATCACGCAGCTGGCCAAGGAGGCCACCGCCTTGGCCGCCGGCGCCTGACGGCACAATCACCACCCAGCTACCGCTCGGGCTGAGCCTGTCGAAGCCCTCGTACCGACACACCGCGCCAGCCCTTCGACAGGCTCAGGGCGAACGGAGAGAAACAAGGCCGCCGCCCCATGTCTACCCCGCAGACCTCACCCACCTCCCTCCCCGCCTGGCAACAGCTCGCCGACCTCGCCGCCGCGCCCCAACCCCACCTGCGCGATCGCCTCGCCGAGCCCGGCCGCGAACAGATGCAGGCTGCCGCCACCGGCACCGGCATCCAGATCGACTTCAGCCGCCAGGCGCTGGACGGCGCCGTCTGGGCCGCGCTGATGGACCTGGCCCAGCAGGCCGGCGTGGAAGCCCAACGCGACGCCATGTTCCGCGGCGACGTGATCAACACCAGCGAACAGCGCGCCGTGCTGCACACAGCCCTGCGCGGCGCGCCCGGCGCCACCGGCAACGATGCGCCCTGGGGCGACGCCATCCAGCAGTTGGTGCAGAACGAACTGAACCGCGTCTGCGCCTTCGCCGACCGCGTGCGCTCGGGTGAGGTGAAAGGCAGCACCGGCCTGGCCATCACCGACGTGGTGAACATCGGCATCGGCGGCTCCGACCTCGGCCCGCGCATGGCGGCCGACGCGCTGGCCCCGTGGTGCAGCGGTGGCCACCACGCCAAAGCCGCGGGCCTGCGCGTGCACTTCGTCAGCAACCCCGACGCCTGGGCGCTGCACAGCACGCTGCGCGACCTGAACCCGCTCACCACGCTCATCATCGTGGCCAGCAAGACCTTCACCACGCAGGAAACCATGACCAACGCCGCCTCCGCGCGGCGCTGGCTGCAAGACGCCGGCATCACCGGTTCGGCGCAGAGCCCGCACCTCGTCGCCATCACCGCCGCGCCGCAGAAATCCGGCGCCGCCGGCTACCCCGCCGAACACACCTTCACCTTCTGGGACTGGGTCGGTGGCCGTTACTCCATCTGGTCCGCGCTCGGCCTGCCGCTGGCGCTGGCCATCGGGTCGAAAGCCTTCCGCGAATTCCTGGCCGGCGGCCAGGCCATGGACGCGCACTTCCGCAGCGCGCCGCTGGCGCAGAACCTGCCCGTCGTCCTGGCCATGGCCGGCGTGTGGAACCGCAACTTCCTGCAGTGCCCCACCCAGCTGCTCTCCACCTACCCCAGCCGCCTGGTGCGCTTCGCGCCCTTCGTGCAGCAGATGGACATGGAGAGCAACGGCAAACGCACCCGCAAAGACGGCCAGCCCTGCGACACCGACACCGGCCCCATCCTCTGGGGCGGCCTGGGCATCGACGGGCAACACGCCTACTTCCAGCTGCTGCACCAGGGCACGCACCGCGTGCCGGTCGAATTCATCGGCGTGCAAAGCGAAGACACGCCCCTGCCCCTGGCCGCCGAACACCACCGCGTGGTCAACCTCAACCTGCGCGCGCAGGCCCAGGCCCTGGCCGTGGGCCGCAGCGAGGTCGACACCCTGCAAGCCCTCATGGCCGAAGGCCAAAGCGCCGAGCAGGCCCAGGCCTTCGTGAGCCAACGCGCCTTCAAAGGCGACGTGCCCAGCAGCACCGTCTGGCTCGACGCGCTCACCCCGCACAGTCTCGGCGCGCTGATCGCGCTGTACGAACACAAGGTGTTCACCCAGGCCGCCATCTGGGGCATCAACGCCTACGACCAGTGGGGCGTGGAACTGGGCAAGACCATGGCCAAGGCCATGGAGAAAGCCGGCCAGTGAACGCACCGGAGAAGCCCGCCATGCCCCCCGTGCGCGTGCTCTTCGTCTGCATGGGCAACATCTGCCGCAGCCCCAGCGCGCACGGCGTGTTTCGCCACTGCGTGCGCCAGGCCGGGCTGCAGGACCACATCACCGTCGTCTCCGCCGGCACCCACGGCTACCACGTGGGCGCCCCGCCCGACGAGCGCAGCCAGGCCCACGCCGCCCGGCGCGGCTACGACCTGTCGGACCTGCGCGCCAGCCGCCTGAGCGCCAGCGACTGCGCCGCCGCCGACCACGTGCTGGTGATGGACGAAGCCAACCTGCGCGACACCCTGCAGCTGTGCCCGCCCGAACACGCCCACAAAGTGCGCCTGCTCACCCAGCACAGCCGCCGCGTGAACTCACGCGACGTGCCCGACCCGTACCACGGCGGCGCGGCCGGCTTCGAGCACGTGCTCGACATCATTGAAGACGCCTGCGCCGAGCTGCTGGAACACCTGCGGCAACAGCACGGCCTGCCCACCCGCTGACGAAGCAACCAACCCACGCCCCACCATGAACATCGCCCTCGTCGCCCACGACAAAAAGAAGAACGACATGGTGGCCCTGGCCACCGAATTCGCGCCGCTGCTGCGGCAACACACCCTCATGGCCACCG
This sequence comes from Hydrogenophaga taeniospiralis, assembly GCF_020510445.1. Classification (NCBI taxonomy): domain Bacteria; kingdom Pseudomonadati; phylum Pseudomonadota; class Betaproteobacteria; order Burkholderiales; family Comamonadaceae; genus Hydrogenophaga; species Hydrogenophaga taeniospiralis. The sequence continues at coordinate 2,881,868 of NZ_JAHBAG010000001.1, read as the reverse complement.
GCACCACCGGCTCTCGCCTGCAAGCGGAAGCCGGCCTCAACGTGGAATGCCTGCTCAGCGGCCCGCTCGGCGGCGACCTGCAGATCGGCGCGCGGCTCGCGATGGGCGAGGTGGATTGCGTGATCTTCCTGCGCGACCCCATGACCGCCCAACCCCACGAACCCGACATCAACGCGCTGGTGCGCGCCTGCGACGTGCACAACGTGCCGTGTGCGACGAACGTGTCGACGGCGAGACTGCTGCTGGACGATCTGGCGCGACGTTGAGCCGGCGGTAGCTTGACGGCGCAAGCTCTCGATCAAAGCGTCAGTTGACCGGCGGCTCGGCGCCCCGGCTGCTGCGCCGCTGAAGCCGCTGCAGAGCGGCCAGCGCTTCACCCCCCGACTCGACGGGCACAAAGAGGTGGTCGTGAAACGCCGCGGCCACGACGTTGCAGCTGATGTGGGCCTGGGCCAACGCGGTGGCGACCGCCGCCGTGAGGCCCACGGCCTGGAGATCGGAATGCACCGTGAGCGTGATCCACGCGGCGCGGAACAAGACGGGCAGCCCCGCCTTTCGGGCCCGCTGTTCCTCCACGATGAGCGTGAGGCCTTCGGCTTCCCGAAACGTGGCCAACGGCTCCAGTGAGCGGATGTCCGCGTCCGGCGACACGGAAGCGAACACATAGACCCCCTCGTTCAGCGTGGGCTGCATGGTTTGAAGAAGCTCAGCGAGATTCGAGACGGGGTTGCTCATGGCGGGCGAGTTTAGAGGCCTCCGTGGCCAGACGAACGGCGGTTTCCTGGAGAAGCGGCGTGCCCTCTTTCAGCTCCAGGGTGGCCATCTGGTACTTGCCCCCGGGCCTCAGGCGGGGCTCGATATGCCGCAGGCGCTGACCTTCCCAGAAACCGAACAAGACGCGGGTGGGTTCCGCCCGAATCAGCAACACCGGGCCATGGGCGAAGTAGACGAGGTGGCCCCACTTCAGCCGCTCTTCCAGCTCGGGTGCGGCGCTGCGAACCACAGAGCGCAAGGCCTGCGCGTAACTTTGTTGCCACCCGCTGAGACAGGCCATGTACCCATCGGGACTCGTCGCAGACGTCAGAACCATTTTCATCTTGTTGCCCCATCCTCACACCCGAAGCCAACCCCGGAAGCCCCTGGCCGCGTAGTACGACTGCACGCCGTTGTGATAGACGAACACCCGGCCATAGCGCCGGTCACCAAAGAGGCCGCCACCGAGCGCCCGGACCTCGGGCGGCGTCTGGAGCCAGCTGGACGTCTTCAAATCAAACTCACCGAGCTGCTGCAGTGCCCGGTACTGTTCTTCGGTCAGCAGCTCAACGCCCATCTCGGCCGCCATTTCGGCCGCGCTGCTCTCGGGCTTGTTCTCCTTGCGGGCCGCCCGCGCCTCGCCGTCGAAACAAGTGCTTCTGCGCCCCGTGGGGCTTTCCGGGGAGCAGTCACAAAAGACGACGTGCCCGGAATCCTTGGCATCCCCCATGACGTCCGGTTCACCCCCCGTGGCCTCCATCGCCTGCAGCGACCTCAGCGCAGCGGGATGGCGTTCGAGCCTGGCAAGCACGTCTGACCATGCCGTCCCGGCGTGCCGGTGCATGTGCTTCTCGAACCGGGTCTTGAGCACTTGGAGCAATGCTTCGCGTTCGGTGGTTTTCATCTTCTCGGCCATGACTGCCCCCCTCTAGGTTTCGTTGACATACCCCTGCACCAACGCCCCGGCCTGGTTTTCAAAGATGGCCATGGCGGTGCTCATGCGCTTGAACCCCAGCTTCTTGTAGAACGACTCCTTGCCGGGTACCGCGTAGAGGATGATCTTCTTGTGCCCTCGGGACAACTCCACCAGCCTGGCAACGATCTGTTTTCCAAGGCCCAGACCTTGATGGCTGGGCAGCAGCGCGACGTCGCAGATGTATGAGCAGTCCACGCCATCAGCCAGCGCCCGCCCGACCCCGACCAGCTTTCCGTCGTCATAGACGAAACACCTGAACATGCTGTTCGTGAACGCGGTCTTCAGCCCGGCCGGGTTCTTGTTTCCCAGCGGCGCAGCGGCGTAAAGGGCGGAAAGTTCATTCCAGTCGAGACCATCGATCGAGTGAGACCAAACCAGCGGCACGTTGTGCTCCTCTTGTGAAAGCGAACCGTTTGGGATGGACGGACGCCGAATGTTTGAGCTGAGGCGCGAGTCGCCCCAGCGAAGGGTCAGGGCGCATTCCGGGCGGGCTGTGGTTCGGGTGACGCGACAAGCCCTATGGCCTGGCGAAGCAAGGCCTCGGAAACCAAGTTTGACTCACCAGTGACCGAAACGGGCACGCCGAACCAGTGTGCGAGCGGGTATTCGAACGCGAACTCGATTGCCTTGGCATGGCGGGTGTTCCGACCTACCGAGCTGTGGAGCACCGAATGCCAGAGACGTGCGAACCCTGACGAAGCCAGGTGCGGCTCGGAGATGCGGACAGCTCCGACGCTGCGCCAGGCGTTGACGCAACCGATCTCGGCGAAGGCAGGCGGCTGACCTGGAAGGGGACACCCAAGCTCTTGGCGGAAGACGCCGAAGAACGACCGCTGAGCTCGGACGGCCTGAAGGCACTTGATGGAGAAGGCTTCCACCTCGAGCGCTGAACCAACGATGCGGGCACCGAAGAATGAGCGGCCGAAGAACGCCTCAAAGGCGACCTCGGTGCTCTGTGCGAGGTAGGAAACCAGCTCAGAGCGGGACGGCAGACGCCCGCTGGGGAAAGACCAAGCGTCTTCCCATGCGCCGTCCTTCGCGAACTGGCAGGAGGTGGGTGCAGACATGAACTGGGGCAGGTCGTCGAGCATCGATGCACCCTAAAGATGACGGTACCCGGACACCGCGCGGGGCGGCTTGCGGAAGCCCAAAGGCGGGTGTTCGGCGGTCCGGTTGACTGGATGGCTATGCGGCATTTGGCGCCAAGTAGTGGAGGATGTATGCGGACGGGACAATTTCACCGGACTCTATGGCCATTTGGAATGCCGACTTAATAGCTTGCTCCGAAGGGAAGCCATAGCTCTTCAACCGGTTCCCGGCGAAGTGGGTAAGGCGCCAAAGATCAAAGCCATTGATTTGGCCTTCAGCACCGAAATCAAAATCGACTTTACCCGACGGCAGAAATACCGCGCAACCGTACCCATGTTTGAAATAGCTCACGCCATCGGCGAGTTGCCCTCGCTGAGGAATGTCGTACCCAACCCAGTCAGTTGAGGTTGCCGGTCTTGGAATGCCTGAACCCTCCAACAACTCGATGGCCTTTTCAACTGCAGCTTGATAGTCGCGAATTAGGTCAGTTAGCCCCTGGTTCATGGCGTATAACGTTTGACCTAGGCCGACCGCTTTAGCAAGTCGGTTCGAATGATTTTTATTCTACACAACTAGTTAACTGGTATGACATGCCCGGCAGCAGTAGTAGCAACCGTTGATTCTTAAGGTCGGATTTGCCCTCTTCGCTGCAGAGACAGCTCCGCTACAGTCAGAGTGATAACCAAGGTCAACTTGGTTGTGTAGTTGCGGCATGTAGCCACAACCCGTAGTTGTATTGTGGACTTCAAAGTCGCCGTTTTGTTGCTGTTGCTTGTTGATAATAAACTTGTGCATAGCCTTCCCTTTGTTCCACGTCGTTAAAAAATTTCAGATAAAACACCGATGCATAGCGTTTGAGATGAGAGGCTTGACCCGGCTTGCCGAGGCAAGCCTATCGATTGAAAAATTCGGCGGCACCTGGCGCACTGTGCCCCATACGGATTGCCATATCTCGCTGCGATGAGGACAACGCCGGCCAGATAACATGCACATGACTGAGCTTCATGTCCTGGAGATCTCGCTGGTACTTTCCTCGCTTCAGGTTAACTTTGAAGAAGGAGGGACTGTGATCGACTTTGTTGCTCTGAAGCCGCCACAAGACAACGAACGCGAACTTCGGCGAGAGGTATTTGTTCTTCTTGTAGTACTCAAGCGCATTTGAAAGAATTTCGCTTTTCTCAGCTGTTGCGAGTTTCTCTAGAGCGCGAATGCACGACTCTAAGCGCATTTTCTGCATTAACCGGTCAAGCTTCTTCTTCGCGTCTCCTTCCGACAACCGAAGACCACTTTCGAAGACGGAAAGGCCGAACTTCAGAATGCACTGGGAACCGACCCAGAGAGTTTTCTTCGTGAGGCTGTTGCGGATTTCGAAGTGATAGCGAAGATCTTCGTGCTCACAGAGTTGGCACGTCTCGATTGGCTGCTCGTGGTCTTCGGTCCTCTCCGTAAATGACCATTCCTCGAACGCCTCAGGCAACGTACTTCCTACTGACAGAGGAAGAATGTTGTCTCGAACTCGCTGTGGGTACGTGCTCATTTCCGTTCACTGTGACGCTCAACGTTTGAATTCACCGGCCTGCGCGGCTTTTCACGCAGGTTCGGTGGAGTGATGGGTTAGCCATTTTTAAGCAGCGTGTTTATGGTTCTGTTTAGCACTAACCCTTTGTCGCCAACGGAGTTCTTTGCCAGATCGTAGCTTCCATACACGCCTTGAAAGTTATGTATGTCGCTCGAGCGATCATATGAAGAGGCCGTAAATACGGTGTTGTTCTCGATTAGTTCACCAATGACGTTGCACTTGATAACTTCCGGCCTGCCACCGATTTGGTCCTCAACAAGATGAGATACTGCATCTTGAAAGGATGCAAAAACCCCAGATTCTTGAACTCCATTCATATAGTGAGTAATTAGAACGAATACCTCCATACGAGATCCCTTCTTAAATCGCCGATTGGTAAATAGATATCTGAATGGCTAACGTTCGAGCTAAGCGGGCGACAACGGCAGGACGCTAGGCCCAGGCTGGTGAAAATGTACCGCGTACCACCAGGCCGGGCCTGGTGGCCTGCCGTTGTCGCTCCACTTGAGCGAGGGGTTAGGTTTCACTTGGGGCGGACCACCTTTTTAGCAGTTGGGGTTGCTCGCTTGGCAGGTACCGCGGAGGGGCTCGAAGTGCTTGCCGATGCTTCGACTAATGAGGCGTTTGGCTTCTTGGCGAGGAGAAGCCTCCGCTCCATCTCAGCAAGAAAGCTATGCCCCTTCGTCGACACCGCACTTCTGCGATATCGGACTCCAGGAACCTTCTCGCTTGCAATTAGCCCATGCACTTGAAGTTTCGGACAAATGTTGTGGAAAAAGAACGTCTCGGCATCAGATGCGTTCCCAGAGTTCGTCACTCCAGTGACGAACGCCTCCTTGTTGTCATAGAACAGCTTCAGCAAAGTGGTGTCGTACTCCTTTCCGTTGGCGGCGAGCTCTGCCGGTACCTTGATCTCGATCGCTGACAGAACACTGCTGAGAACAGTGAAATCTTCGTTCTGCTTTGAAATGGAGGCTCCGGTGCCCGCTGCTGTCTTCTTCTCCAGCGCTGAAATTGTTTCCTTCAGCTCGCGATTTTCATCCGAGAGCTTTCGAATTTCTTCGAACAGAGGCTTGGTATCTTGGATCTCGTCTGCAGAGACCCAACCCTTAAGATCTCGATTTGCCGCAAAGTCAGCAAGACTCTCGTGAACGCAGAGTTTTATATCCTTTGAGTCCTCGAAGAACGAAGAGATATTTGATAACACCTTTTTCCTGAAGAGTGCGAGCTCTTTTGGATTGTCACGCTCAATATTGGTCGTTCCGTTTGCCTTGACCTTCAACTCCAGTGCCGCTTCTGTTGTAACGACAGCGAAGACGGGCTTGTTCTGTTGAATCGCGTAGTCGTATTCCAGTTCGGTGTAGCTTAGGCCAGAAGTTGGTTCGACCGTTCCATATCTTCCACCGAGGATTAGCATGTACACATCTGAGTCGTCGATCCACTGTTTGATTGTTACCATTTGAGAGCGATCCGCCGCGGTAAAAAGTTCCATTCCCGCCGGAATGTGGCTGGACTTTAGAACGGCACTGACAGCGGCTTGGCGCTCGTGAATCAAGTCGGTGTAGGTGCTGGAAATGAAGACTTGCAGACGGCGTTTCATGCTGCTCCTGAGCGAGTGGGAATTGCGAAACCTAACTTTGATGTAGACGACTTTTCACCAGATATTCCCGGCAATCGTCGGATAACGTGGCGGCGCCGAGACTAAAAAAGCTTTTGACATCATGTACCTGCCCTCATGTACGGGCCATATGAACAGATATAACAAACTGACAAAGTCGCCGTGCCACCGCTGGTGTCTAAGCGCTTTCTGGGCAGGTTCGTGAGCGAATTCGATGTCTGCACTATAGCCTCAAGATCGAAAATGTCTACCTGTATTGGGTTCGGTTTTTTGGCAGCTCAATGTCAGATTCAGGTGCATCCGGTACGACCGCTTTGGGCCTTTGATTCGGATGCGGGCTCTGGATCAAATGCGATACCCCAACCCAGCCGTGTCGCCGTCATCTGAGCCCATCCGGCATCACCAAAGTCTTTGTCACCGAGCCGTCCGCGCCCATCAGATCCAAGGCCATGCCATAGGCTGGGCCCTCGCCCTGCTCCAGTTCAAGCCCTGACGCAGCCGCGAGCGCGAGCAACGCGGCGCTGGGCGCCGTGCCCGCCGGGAAGCGCAACGTCAAGCCAACGGCTTGGCTCCAACCACCGCCCGTTTGCAACCGCCCTCGCCGCTCCGCCGGCCACTCGCTCGGCGCCGTGCTCCCCGGAAAGCTGAACAACATGGGTTGCATCGGGTCGTCGCTGTCGGTGGCAACCTGGATGCTCATGTCCAGCGGCAGATGGCTGGGCAGGTACGGGGGCCGGTAGTCCCAGGTGGGCACACCGGCGCTGGCGAGGTCGCCACGGAAAGCCACGCCGAACGGGCAGGTGCCCAGCCTGCGCCACTGGCTGCGCTCCCACAGACGGGTGCGCTCCATGGCCGGGCTGCGGGCTTCGGCTTCGCTGGTGAGCCAGAGCAGTTCAAGGTAGAGGTTGTCGAATCCGAAGCAGACGTTGGCCGTGCCCTGCCCGGGGTGCGCGCGGCGGTAGGTTTCTGTCAGCCCCTGGCGTTTCAGGGCGTCGATCTCGGGGCCGTCGGGCTCGATGAACATGAAAAGATGGTCGATCTCCACGCGGTGTTCTTTCATGCGCCGCCCTCTTCTTCCGCCGCCACGATGCTCAACCACGGCCAGCGCGCCTGGTAGCTGCGCGCCTTGTCGCGAAACATGGCGGGCTGGGCGAAGCGCGGGTTCATGCGCAGGATGCCGCGTTGCAGTTCGTCCAGCCCGTTGGGCGCGTACAGGGCGCGGCTGCGGGTGTCTATGCCCACGCAGGTGCAGGCGATGAGGTAGCGGTCGATGCCGTCGGTGGCGCGGGTGAGCTGGGGGTAGTCGGCCTGGAAGCGGCTGCGGTACCAGAGGTGCACGCGCGCCTGGTTCTTCACTTCCACGGCCACGCGCAGGTCGGCGGTGAGCGCCTGCACGGCGCGGATCACGCGGTCTTCGGCTTCCCACGAGAGGTCGGTATCGTCGAAGTAGAAAACGTCGTAGTCCTTCACGCCCCAGTCGGGCGCCCGGCCGGTCTGCCGGTTCCACACGGCCTGAAACAGGCAGCCGGCGGTCAGGTGGCACTGGGGCAGGCGCAGGCTGTCCAGCCGCTGCAGCAGTTCGGCGTTGACGGGGTTGCTGAGGGCCTGCGCGATGAAGGCGGCGGGGGTCAGCTCGCTGGCCTGGGGCATGCCGGTGTGGCCCATGGCTCAGGCGGTGCCGGCGGGAGCCCCAGGGGTGCCGTGCGGCAGCAGGGCTTTGGCGGCTTCGATGCGCAGGGCCAGCGCCACGGTGGGGTCGTTCATCACGTCGCGCAGGAAGCTTTGTGGGTCCTGGTACGGGCCGGCCAGCGCGGCGTGGGCCGGGCCGCCCGGTGCCGGCGGGGCCACCGGTTCGCTGAGCGCTGGCGCTGCCGAGGCCTGCTGGGGCGCTGCGGGCTGCAGTTGGGCCAGGGCCGCCTCAAACGCGTCTGGCGGTGTGCTGGCGAGGCGGCTCAGGAGTTCGGCCTGGGCGTCGTTGCCGGGCTGGAAGTCGAGCGACGGGGCGTCGCCAAACACGGCGGCCAGGTCGGGCGCGACGAAGGCGGACCATTGGCCGGTGGCGGCCTGCAGCGCGGGAACCCAGGCGGCGGCTTGCACGGCCGGGGGCGCCGGCGCATCCGGGGCGGGCAGCATCCGCAGCCGCCCGGGTTTCACGCCAGCCAGGTAGCGCTGGCGCAGGCCTTGCAGGAAGGCGGCGGCCTCTGCCGCCGGCACGGGCTGGGCCAGCGAGAACCAGAGCTCGAAGGCGTCCACGCCGTTGACGGCGATGGCCGGCGCGGGCAGGGCCAGCTCGGCCTGCACACCGCGCCAGACGGGCGAGAGGGTGGCCCAGTCGGCCGGGTGGCCGAGCGCCAGCACCATGGCGCGCACGCGGCCGTCGCTGTCGGCCAGGCGCAGGGGCGCGGTGTCGTCCACCCCGGCGCCGGGGGGCAGGTACAGGCGCTGGTACTCGGTGTGCAGTCGGGTCATGCGGGCATGTTACCTGCCGACTCCGGCCCCCATTCCGCGCAAACCCATAACCGTGCAGCCTCGCAGGCCCGGCATCAGCGCCCCCAGCTCCCCAGGCGGATCGCGATGGCGAGGGTGGAGCCGTAGACGACCAGGCTGAGCGCGACAACGGCAAAGAGGCCGGTTGCGGGGGTCTGGAACGTGTGCACGCAGAGCCAGCCGCCGACCGACAGGATCACGAGGCGGCCCATGCTGCCGGCCAGCGGCCAGAACATGCGGCCCGCGCCCTGCGATGCAAAGAACAGCGCCAGGCCCAGCCCGAAGAAGGCGTAGCAGCCGCCCACGATGTTCAGATACGTGGCGCCCACCGCCAGCACGTCGGCATCGCCGGTGAAGAGGCCCATCCACAGCGCTGGTGCGATGGCCGTGGCCAGGCCGATCGCACCGGTGATCATGGCCACCAGCGCGCCGCCGGCCCAGGCCACGCGCACCGCGCGCACCGTCTGGCCGGCGCCCATGTTGGTCGCCACCATCGCGGTCAGGGCGGTGCCGAAGCCGAAGGCGATCGGCACCAGGATGTATTCGAGCCGCGCCGCCACGCCGTAGCCCGCGAGCGCGGCCGTGCCGTAGCTGCCCACGAAGGCCGTGGTCACGGCGATGGAGGCGTTGCTGATCACCGGGCTCAAGGACGCGGGCAGGCCCACGCGCAGGATGTCGCGCAGCAGCGGCAGGTGCAGGCGCCAGGGCGAGGCGCGCAGCTGCACGGCGCCGTCGCGGCGCCACAGGTGGGCCGCCATCACCAGCGTGGCCACGGCGTTCACGGCCAGCGTGCTGGCGGCAGCGCCGGCCATGCCCAGGCCGGCCACCGGCCCCCAGCCGAACACCAGCAGCGGGCACAGCACCAGGTGCAGCAGCGCCGTGCCCAGCAGCATCACCGAGGGCAGCACCATGTTGCCCGCGCCGCGCACCACGGCGGCCAGCACGTTGGTGGACCAGATGAGCAGCGCACCGCTGAACAGCACGTTCGAATACACGAGCGCGGCTTCGAGCGCCGCGCCGCGCCCGCCCATGGCGCCAAAGATGCCGCGCCCGAAGCCGAGCATGACCAGCATGAACAGCGCGGCCAGCAAGGCGCCGAGGAGCAGCGCCTGTTGCGCCAGGCGGCTGGCGTCCTGGCTGCGCCCGGCGCCCAGGGCTCGCGCTACGGCGGCGGTGGTGGCGCCACCGATGCCGCCCGCCGACATCTGCAGCATCAGCATCGAGAGCGGGAACACCAGTGCGATGCCGGCGAGCGCGTCCGGGCCCAGACGGCCGAGGATGTAGCCGTCGTAGCCGATCACGATGGTCATTGCGAACAGGCCCATCACGTTGGGCGTGGCCAGGCGAAGCAGCGTGGGCAGCAGCGGCGCGTGCAGCATCTGCTGCACACGGGCCTGGGCGATGGCGGCGCTCATGGAGTACCTCCGTGCGGTGCACTGCGGTGCGAGCTGGCTTGGGAACGGCCCGGCGCGGCGCTCATGCTTTCGTGCCCCGCAGGTAGGTGCCCGGCTCGGCCGGCAGGCCGCGGCTGGCGCCGGTGATCAGGACGGTGGCGTTGTGAGGTTTCATGGTGTGTCGGCTCCTGGGTGGGCGAAAAAAGCAAGACGGTTCATCGATGGACTCATGACGATCGTCATATTCAAATCCGAACCGAAAGAAATGCCCTGGTGGGCACGTGATGGACGGGCATGCTTCAGGCCGCCGGTGGGGGGGCGTCGTAACGCGCCAGCAGGGCGCTGCGGTTGGCGGCCAGCAGGGCCTGGCCTTCGGCGTTGTCGCCCAGGGCCCGCGCGAGCTGCAGGGCGCCCACCATCTGGCTGGCGATGGCAGCGGCGCTGTCGGGCGCGGCGTCGGCGGGCAGGGTTTGCGCGACCAGCGCGACCAGGCTGCGCACACGCTGCACGGCCGCGGCGCGCACCTCGGCCGACTGGCGCGGCATCTCCGAAACCAGCGCCGCGACCGCACAGCCGTTTTCGGTGCCGCTCAGGTGGCGGTCCGAGAGGTAGCTTTCAATGAGCGCGCGGAACGGGCTGGCGCCGCGCGCCGCGCGCAAGGCGTTGCCCTGGCCCAGGCGGTCCACGCCTTGCTGCCCGGCATGGGCCAGGGCCTCGACGAGCAACGCATCGCGGGAGGCAAAGTGGGCGTAGAACCCGCCATGGGTCAGGCCCGCCTCTTTCATGATGTCGGCCACGCCAACCCCGGCGAAGCCGGCACGCCGGATCGCCCGCGCCGCGGTGTCGACGATGCGTTCGTGGGTCAGGGCCTTGCGGCTGGGTGCGGTTGTCATGGCGGCATTTTAGCCATAAATATGATGATCATCATATTTACTACCCGCAATCGCCTTGGGGTTTTCATGCCGACCACGGCGGGGAAACCCCAATACGCATTACACCTGTAATGCATATTCTTGAAGACATGGACATTCAGCCCTCCCCCACCCGGCCATCCGGCGCCAGCCGCCACGCTGAGCGCAGCGAAGCCACGCGCGCGCAACTGATACGGGCGGCGATCCAGGTGGTGCGCGACAAGGGTTACCAGGGCGCTTCGGTGTTTGAAGTGGCCAAGGCCGCCGGCCTCACGCCGGGCGCTTTCCAGCACCACTTCGGGACCAAGGCGGTGCTGATGATGCGGGTGGTGGACGAGCTGGTGGCGGCCAGCGACTACAACGCGCCCGGGTGGCCCGCGGCCGACCTGCCCCTGGCCGAGCGCGCCCGCCAGACGCTGCAACTGCTGTGGCAGCGCATCTACGAGCCCGAGCGTTTTCTGGTGGCGTGGCAGGTCTACATGGGCTGCGGCGCCGACCCCGAGATCACGCACTACGTCGCCGGCCTGCGCCAGACGCAGCAGGACCAGCTGCGCCAGCGCTTCCTGACCGTGTTTCCCGAGCTGTCGGCCTCGCCCGACACCCCGGCCCTGATCGATCTCGTGATGTCCACCCTGCGCGGCATGGGCCTGGTGCGCCTGTTCGGCCCGGCCGATGCGGCCATGGCGGCCCAGCTGGACCAACTGGCCGCCCTGCTGGTGCAGCGTTGCGAGAGCCTGGCCCCACCACCCACCCCGCGAAGGAAAGCCCCATGAAGCTGATCACGTTCACACGGCGCACCGCGCGCCTGGCCGCCGGCCTGCTGGCCCTGCCGCTGCTGGCGCACGCCGCCTACCCCGAAAAGATCATCACCCTGGTGGTGCCCTACCCGCCCGGCGGCGCCACCGACACCATCGCCCGCAAGCTCATGGAGCCGCTGGGCAAGCGCCTGGGGCAAAACGTGATCGTGGAAAACCGCCCGGGCGCGGGCACCGCCATCGGCGCCACCCTGGTGGCCAAGGCGCCGGCCGACGGCTACACGCTGCTGATCTCGTCGAACACCACGTTCACGGTGAACGCGGCCATCAAGCGCCAGCTGCCCTACGACCCGCAGAAGGGCTTCGAGTCCATCGGCACCATCGGCAGCTCGCCACTGGTGCTGCTGGCCAACCCCAAGGTGGCGGCCAGCAACCTGCCCGAGCTGCTCGCCCTGGCCAAACGCGAGCCCAGCGGGATGAACTTCGGCTCTTTCGGCAACGGCACCACCGCCCACCTGGCCGGCGAGATGCTCAAGGTGATGGCCGGGGCCAACCTGGTGCACATCGCCTACAAGGGCAGCGCCCCGGCCATGACGGACCTGATCGGCGGCCAGATTCCCCTGAGCTTCGACACCAACGTGGCCGCCATGCCGCAGATGGCCGCGGGCAAGGTGAAGGCGCTGGCGGTCACGTCCAAGAAGCGCTCGCCGCAGATGCCCACCGTGCCCACCATCGCCGAGGCTGGTTTCCCCGACTACGAGATGGTGCCGTGGATCGCCATCGTGGCGCCGCGTGGCCTGCCCGAGCCGGTGCGCGCGGCCCTGGGCAAGGCGCTGGCCGACACGGTGAAAGATCCGGCCACCCGCGCCGAGCTGGAGAAGATCGGCGTGGAGGTGGCCTACGAGCCGGGCAGCGCCTACGACGCGCGCGTGGCGCGCGAACTGCCGTTGCTGCGCGCCTACGTGCACAAGGCCAATATTCCGCTGGAGTGAACGCATGTCCCTCGTTCAACTGAGCGCGGTCGAGCTGCGCCGGCGCATCGGCAGCAAGGAGATTTCACCGGTCGAGCTGCTCGAAGCCTGCATCGCGCGCATCGAAGCGGTGAACCCGGCGGTGAACGCGATCTGCGCCACCGACTACGAGCGCGCCCGCGCCGCCGCCCGCGTGGCCGAGGCGCAGGTGTTGCGCGGCGAGCCGCTGGGCGCGCTGCACGGCCTGCCGCTGGGTGTGAAAGACCTGCAGGACACCGCCGGCCTGCTCACCACCAGCGGCAACGTGGGGCGGCGCGGCCACGTGCCGCAGCACGACAACGCGCTGGTGGCGCGGCTGCGCGCGGCGGGCGCCATCGTCACCGCCAAGACCAACGTGCCCGACATGGGCGCCGGCGCCAACACGCGCAACCCGGTGTGGGGCGCCACCGGCAACCCCTTCAACCCGCTGCTCAACGCCGGCGGTTCGTCGGGCGGATCGGCCGCCGCCCTGGCCACCGACATGCTGCCCCTGTGCACCGGCTCCGACACCGGTGGCTCGCTGCGCATCCCGGCCGCGCTGTGCGGCGTGGTCGGCCTGCGGCCCTCGCCCGGCGTGGTGGCCAACGACGCGCGCCCGCTGGGCTGGTCAGTCATCTCGGTGCTTGGCCCCATGGGGCGCACGGTGGCCGACACCGCGCTCATGCTCTCGGCCAGCGTGGGCCGCCACCCCATGGACCCGCTCAGCGTGTCCGGTGTCTGCCAGGGCTGGCCACTGCTGGCCGCGGACTTGGCCGGCCTGCGCATCGGCACGGTGGAAGACTTCGGCGCCTGCGCGGTGGAGCCCGGCATCCGCCGCACGTTCCGCCAGCGGGTGGCTGCGCTGGCGCGCCACGTCCGCTCCTGCGAACCCGTGGAATTGAACCTGCCCGACGGCCACCGGTGTTTTGACGTCATGCGCGCCGAAAGCTTCGTGGCGGCCTTCGCCGACACCTACCGGAACGACCCGGCATCGCTCGGCCCCAACGTGCGCGCCAACGTGGAGATGGCCCACGCCATCACGCTGGGCGACCGCGCCTGGGCGCACCTGGAGCAGACGCGCATCGCACGGCGCTTTGAACGCGCGTTTGAACACGTGGACCTGATCGTGGCGCCGGTCACGCCCGTCTCACCCTTCCCCTGGAGCGAGCTGTACGCCGAGCGCATCGACGGCCAGGCCATGCGCAACTACTACGAGTGGCTGGGCCTGACCTACCTCGTCACGCTGGCCACCAACCCAGCGCTCTCGCTGCCCTGCGGCGTGGACGAACACGGCATGCCCTTCGGCCTGCAGCTCATCGCCCCGCTGCACGCCGACGACCGCCTGCTGGCCATGGCCAGCGCCATCGAAGCCGCCTTCGCCACGCAGCCCGAACTGTGCCGGCCCCGCCCGGCCGAAGCGGTGCTGGCCCAGCCCACACCGGCGCTGAAAAGCCTGGTGACGCATCCGCCGCTGTTCGGCGGCTCAGCCGCCTTATCTACCGAGGGTCGTGCCGAAGGTCGCACCGCGGTTTGAAAGTGTTTCGATTTCCTCGGGGAACTGTCACGGTGGGGTCGGCCATCCCGTCTAATCAGGCATGGAACACGAAACACCATCGGCCCAACCCCTTCCCCAGGACAACGCCAGCAGCGCCACGCACACCACCGACGAGCGTCTGGTGGAACTCGCGCTGACCGGTGACGTTGCGTCGCTGGACACCTTGCTGCGCCGCCACCAGGCCTGGCTGTACAACGTGGCGCTGCGCATGCTCCAGCAACCACAAGACGCCGAAGAAGCCACGCAAGAGAGCTTGCTGAAGATCGTCACCCACCTGTCCACTTTTCGGGGCGACAGCGCCTTCAGCACCTGGGCGTACCGCATCGCCTTCAATCTCCTTCTGGACCGCAAGCGCAGCCGCCCGGAGATTGCGGTACAGGGTTTTGACTGTTATGCCGACTACCTGGCGCATGCCTCGGACGAAGACCTGGGCGCCGAGCATGGTTCCGCCCCCGAGCGGCATTTGCTGGTGGAAGAAGCCAAGCTCAGTTGCATGATGGGCATGCTGTTGTGCCTGGACCGCCAACAGCGTCTGGTGTTCGTGCTGGGCGAGGTGTTCGAGGTGAACGACACCGTGGGCAGCCAGGTGCTGGACATCAGCAAAGACAACTTTCGCCAGTTGCTGTCCCGTGCGCGCAAGGACTTGAGCGCTTTCATGCAAGACCGCTGCGGCCTGGTGAATCCGCGCAACCCCTGCCGCTGCGCGCGCAAGACCCGGGCCTTCGTGCGCGACGGCGTGGTGGACCCGAAGCAGCTGGTGTTCGCCAGAACGCACTACATCCGCATCAAAGACATTTCCATCCAGGGCCGCAACGCGTTTGACCGCCTGGTGGGCGACACCAACACCGCCCTGTACCGCGATCACCCGTTCGTCGAGGCGCCCGATCTGGTCGCGGGCTTGCGCCAGACACTGGCGAGCGACGGCTTTCAATCGCTGCTTCACATCAACTGACCGACCACTCACAAGGAACCGCACCATGCCCGTGCCCCCATTCAACGACCCCGTACAACAGGAGATCTGGGCCACGCTGCGCGCCCTCAACGACGCCTGGACCCAGGGCGACCCGGATGACCTCGCGCGCTATTTCCACCGCAACATGGTCGCCATCACGGCCACCGAGCGCGAGCGCATCAACGGCGGCGCGGCCTGCGTGGCGGGCTGGAAGGGCTTCGCCACGTCCACCCGCATCCACCACTGGACGGAGATCGACCCCGTCATCCACGTGTATGGCGACTCGGCCGTCGTCGCGTACGACTTCGACATGTCCTTCGACATGAACGGCCAGACGGTTCAGATGGGCGGGCGCGACATGTTCTTTTTCGTGAAAGAAGGCGGGCAGTGGTGGGCGGTGGCCGACCAGTACTCCGCCTACCCGGCGAACTGAGCGGATCAGACCAGCCCGGTGACCGGAATCGACGCGCCGTGCACGGCGCGCGCGGCGTCGGAGGCCAGGAACACCATCACGTCGGCCAGCGCCTGCGGCGTCACCCACTGCGTGGGGTCGGCCGCGGGCATGGCTGCGCGGTTTTCCGGGGTGTCGATGATGGAAGGCAGCACGCAGTTGACGTTGATGCCCTTGCCCTTGAGCTCGGCCGACATGGACTCGGTCATGCGCATCAGCGCGCTCTTGGACGCCGCGTAGGCCCCCATCTGTGCGCCGCCGCGCTGCGCGCCCATGGCGCCCACGGTGACGATGCGCCCGCCGCCCGCGGCCACCATGCGCGGCACCACGGCCGCGCTGATGGGCAGCAGCGCGCGCAGGTTGATGTCGAGCAGGAAGTCCAGCGTCTGGGCGCTGGTGGCGTGCACCGCTTCGCCCATGCGGAAGCCGCCGGCGAGGTGGCACAACACGTCCACGCCGCCGAATTGCCCGGCCACCTGCTGCACCGCCGCCTCCACCTGGAGCTTGTCCAGCAGGTTGAGCGGCACGCACAGCTGGTCGGCGCTGTCGGGCCCGTAGACGCTGCGCAGGGCCTCGGCGTTCAGGTCGAACAAGGCCAGCCGGTAGCCCCGCACCCCGAAGGCGTGGGCCACGGCCTGCCCGAGGTTGCCGGCCGCGCCGGTGACGATCACGCTCTGGGGGGCTTTGTTCATATTCATACAGCGGTTCCTTGTTTTCTGGCGCGGTGGTAGCTGCCGTCGCCGCGGCTGAACACCTGGTCGGTGGGCAGCACGTCGCCGGGTTGCAGCTCCGGGGCTCGCGTGGCGCTTTCGTACAGCGGCGCGAAGTCGATGCGGGTGAATTCGAGCAGTTCGTCCAGATCGCGGATCACGAAATAGGTTTCCTGGAAATCGTCGATGCGGTAGTTGGTGCGCATCACGCGCTCCAGGTCGAAGCGGATGCGATTGGGCGAGGGGCTGTCCAGGCAGAACTGCGACTCGGTGTACGACGAGGCGATGCCCGAGCCGTAGAGGCGCAGGCCGTCGCCCTGCTGCAGCAGGCCGAATTCCACCGTGTACCAGTACACCCGCGCGAGCTGGCTCAGGTTGCCCAGCTTCTGCGCACGCAGGCCGCCCTGGCCGTAGGCCTGGATGAAGTCGGCGATGGCCGGGTTCATGAGCATGGGCACGTGGCCGAACACGTCGTGAAACACGTCGGGCTCTTCCAGGTAGTCCAGCTCGTGCGGCTTGCGGATGAAGTTGCCCGCGGGGAAGCGGCGGTTGGCCAGGTGGTCAAAGAACACGTCGTCGGGCACCAGGCCGGGCACGGCCACCACCTGCCAGCCGGTGCGCGGCATCAGCACCTCGCTCAGATGGCGGAAGTCGGGGATCTCGTCGGCGCCGATGGGCAGGTCGCGCATGCCCTGCACGAACTCGTCGCAGGCACGCCCGGGCAGCAGCTGGGTCTGGCGCTCGTACAGGGTCTTCCAGGTGGCGTGGTCGGCGGGGGTGTAGTGCTCCCAGCCTTGCGAGATGGTCCAGTCGGCGTTCTCGGGGCGGCCGGCGTCACCGGCGGCCAGACCGTGTTTGGGTGCAGCGGTGTCGGTCAGCATCTCAGCCTCCGTTGCGCGTGAACGCGGCGTAGGCGCCGTCGGCGGCCTTGGCCCAGGTGATGTCGCGCTCCGACAGCCCGTTGGCGTCGTGCGTGGTGAGGGTGATGTCGACGCGGTTGTAGACGTTGAACCACTCGGGGTGGTGGTCCAGCCGCTCCGACACCAGGGCCATCTGCGCCATGAAGCCGAAGGCCTCGGCGAAGTTGGAAAAGCGCAAGCTGCGCGAGATCGCGCCGCGCTCGGCGTTCAATGCCCAGCCGGGCAGATGGGCCATCTGCTCGCGGGCGGTTTGTGCATCCAGGGGGGTCATGGGGCGGTCTCCTTCGTTGTGTTGGGCAAGGCTCGATCGTGGCCCTGCAAACAGCTGTGCAGTTTGCGCCGCATCGAAGACAATTTGCTCTCATATCGGGCCACGGATGGCCTCCCATTGAAGAAACCCTTGCATGAACAACGACTTGACCGAAGATTCCTTGCATCCCTCAGCGCTCGACCGGCTGGACCGCCGCATCCTGTCGGCCCTGCAGCAGAACGGGCGCATGAGCAACCAGGAGCTGGCGCAGGCGGTGCACCTCTCGCCCGCGCAGAGCAACCGGCGCCACAAGCGGCTGGAGAGCGCGGGCTACATCCAGCGCTACGAGGCGCGGCTGGACGCGCACCGGCTCGGCCTGGGCGTGACCGCGTTTGTGCACGTGTCGATGGAGCGCGGGCAGCACAAGGAGGTGCTGAAATTCCAGCGCACCGTGGGCAAGATGCCCGAGGTGCTGGAGTGTTACGCCGTGACGGGCGATTTCGACTACGTCTGCAAGATCGTGGCGCGCGACCTCAAGGGCCTGTCCGACTTCCTGCTCGGCACCCTGGCGCAGCTGCCGGGCGTGAGCAGCGTGCGCTCCAGCATCTGCCTGAACGAGCTCAAGTGCACGAGCGCGCTGCCGCTGGATTGAAACCGCGCCGGCGAATCAGGGTGCCCCGAGCGGCGGCAATGGCGAAGACGATGGGCCTCTGACGGACGGCCCTGAACACCCCCTCCAGTGCAATTGCAGCGCCAGGAGGAACAGCCGTCCGGCCAGGGCGCGGCGTTGGCGCTGTTCGCTCGGTGCCCAGTCCAGGTGAGCGCCTGATCGCAGAGCTTCCCGCGTGTCGGCCAGTTCTTGATGCAGCGCGGCCGAGGAAGCTCTCATGACCGCAGCTCCTGCGCAGCCACGGCCGAACGCGAACGGCCCTGCGTGCGCCGAGCACCCAGCACCCACTCCAGCCCCCGCCGGGTCCGGCCCAGCAGCCCCGTCTGGATCGCCAGGTTCCACAACGGTTCGGCCTTTTTCCAGGCAGCGCTGTACGCGAAATGGGTCAGGCCAGCCAGCGGGTCAGCGTGGTACAGACTGGCGCGACCGATGTTGCGCCATGAATAGAAGCTCTGATAGGCCCACGCATAGCCCGCCTCCAGTTGCGCGGCGCTCATGCCCCGGGGCTCAAACACCGCGTGGCGGGTGTCGTAGAGGTCCCAGTCGTCGTGCAGCAGGCGCCCCTCTTGCGACATCTGCCGGTGAAACGCCGTCCCGGGGTACGGCGTGGCGACGTGGAAGGTGGCGGTGGTCAGGCCGCGCGAGACGGCCCAGTCCACCGTGCGGGCAAACACGTCGGGCGTGTCGCCATCGAGCCCGAAAACGAAACTGCCGTTGATCTTGATGCCCAGGCTGTCCAGGCGGCTGATCGCCTCGTCGTAGTCGCGCCCCAGGTTCTGGCGTTTGTTGGAAAACCCCAGGCTCTCCTGCCCCAGCGACTCAAAGCCGATGAACACGCTGCGCAAGCCCGCCTCGGCCGCGTGTTCGATCAGGTCGCCCTGGGTGATGGCGTTCACGGTGGAGGCCCCCTGAAACAAACGGTTCATGCCGCGCATGCCCGCAAACAGCTCACGTGCAAAGCGCGCGTCGCCCAGCAAGTGGTCGTCGAGGAAGTACAGGTGCCTGCCGGGCAACCGGTCGATCTCGGCGAGCGCTGCGTCCACCTTCTGCGTGTAGAACGACTTGCCGCCTTCAAAAAAGGCCTCCTTGTAGCAAAAGTTGCAGCGGTAGGGGCAGCCCCGGCTCACCACGATGGCGTTGGGCACCAGGTAGTTCTCACGCCGGATCAGGTCCCGGCGCACCGGGGGCATGCCGTCGAGCGTGCGCAGCGTCGAGGCGTAGCGCGCCCGAGGCTGGCATTTGCGGAAATCGGCCAGAAAGCGGGGGAAGGTGTCTTCACCCGGCCCCAGGAAAACGGTGTCGGCGTGTTGCGCCGCTTCGTCAGGGAGAGAGGTCACGTGCAAACCGCCGAGGCAGACGTGGCAACCCTTGGCGCGGTAGTGGTCCGCGATCTGGTAGGCGCGTCGGGCGTTGGTGATGTAGACCTGAATCAGAACCAGATCGGGCGTGTCATTCAAGTCCAGCGCCTCGACGTGCTGGTCCACCAGATCGACCGTGTCCGTCGGGTCCAGGTACGCAGCGAGCGTCGCCAGCCCCAACGGCGGGAACAGGGCGTACTTGATGGGCCGCCACTGCACGGTGCCCGCTTCTTTCAAGGCGGGAAGAATCAGTTTGACGTACATGTCCGGCCTTTCGCCCGAGCGGGTGTTGTGGTGATGGCAGAGCACAGCCGGGGCCAGCCCCAGCGCAGCAACACCGCCAAGAGGCTGGACACAACCAGCGGGATGCCGATCCAGATCAGCTCCTTGCGCAAGCGCTCCATGCCAAAGAGGGGCACACCGCGCATCGGAATCGGCCGCCAGTCGAGGCAGATGCGCGTGTCATCAAATGGCCAGAGCCAGGCGTTGCAGATGCCCCGGTCGATCAGGCCGTCGAGCAGCGGGTGCGACAGCGTGCACAGCGCGAGAAAGGCCGCCGCGCCGAGCCGCCGGCCTCGCCCGGGCCCCGCCCACAGGGCGCCAAAGGCCCCCAGGGCCAGGGCGAAACCGAGGGAGTGCATGAACCCTCGGTGCCCGTAGGGGCCGCTGTACCGGTCGAGCCCGAGCGTGACGAGGGCAAAGTCGGCGTCGGGCAACACGGCGCAGAAAGCGCCCGCCAGCGTGAGCCGCCAGCCGACGGTGCGCGGGCCGATCGCCACCGCCAGCGCGATGGCCGGGGCGAAGTGGAGGTAGGTGGCCATGGCCGCTCTGCCCCGCTCAGACCACGGGTTCCGGTGCGGGCCTCCGCGGTGAACGCGGTGGCTCGGTCGGCTTGGGCTCGCTGCCCATCACGTTGTACCAGTCGAGCTTGCGGGTGGCGACCATGATGGCGGCGAGCACGCCGAAGAGCAGCAGCGAGCCCATCATGAGCGCGTTGTCTTCGGAGATCAGGATGCCGTAGAGCACGCCGTACAGCGCCACCAGCATGCCGCTCATGCCCAGGCTGGACCGCCAGCCGCCGAGCACGTGGCGCAGGTAGTGGCCCATCAGCGCGATGCAGGCCAGGCTGGCGAGCAGGTAGGCGCCGACGAAGTCGAGGTGCTCCGACAAGGAGAGCAGCAACAGGAAGAACAGCACCAGCGCGGCACCGATCATCAGGTACTGCATGGGGTGGATGCGCCAGCGTTTGACCATCTCCAACACGAAGAAGGCGGCGAAGGTCAGCACGATGAACATCATGGCGTACTTGGTGGCGCGCTCGGTGAGGCGGTACACGTCCACCGGGTTCTCGAGCGAGACCGAGAAGCTGTCAACACCGGCGCGCTCTTTGCCGGCCAAGAGGAACTGCTGCTGCGCCTGGGTGGAGAGCGACGGCACGCTCCAGCTGGCTTCGAAGCCTTGGGGAGACACCGTGCGGCTGCGCGGCAGGAAGTCGCCGACGAAGCTCGGGTGCGGCCAGGGCGAGACCAGGGTTACCTTGTTGTCGTCGGCCAGTGGCACGAAGCCGATGCGGCCGGTGCCCGCCAGGTCCATGCCGAGCGTGAAGTCCAGCGTGGTGCCGGGTTGCAGCCAGGTGGCGTCCACCGGGGCGGCCAGTGGCAAGGGCAGTTGCTCAGCGGCCGGGGACGCGGCGATGGCCAGGGGCTTGCCCCCCAGGGTGAGCTCGGGCCGGCCCAGCAGGCCGCGCAGGTCGCTCACGCCCAGCGTCAGCCAGGGTTGCCCGAGCGTGATCTGGCCGCCGCTCTCGCGCGGCTCCACACCGCTCCAGACGAAGCGCCCGGTGCTGTCGTGCCGGCTGTTGTAGACGGTGACGGGGAAGATGCCGCGCCAGCGCGTCTCGGTGTCGAGGCGGCTGCGTGTGTCCATGGTGGTCGGGAACACGGTCGCCACACGGGTTTCCTTGACGGTCTCTTCGCGCTTCGTGTTCTTCTCGACGTCGACGATCAGGGTGCGGGTGTAGGTCTCGGTGTAGGGCACGTGCAACACCGGCCCGGTCAGCGTCTGGCTGCCCGAGTGGGCGCGCGCCACTTCCTCGGTGGCGGCGCGCCGGTTCGTGCTGCGCTCCTGGATCACGTCGCGCACCATCATCAGGGGAATGGACAGCAGGAGCATCAGAAAACCGATGACCAGCGTCTTGCTCAGCAGGGGATATTTGTTCACTTCTCACTCCGTTGTTGGGGACGGAGCGATTCTTGAAAACAGGTGTGCGGCGCTCGCGCGACCTGTGTGAAGCGGGTGTGAAATCAGGCCGGCAGGCGCCAGGTGGCCAGGCAGCCGCGTGGCCCTTCAACGTTGTCCACGCGGACCTCGCCGCCGTGCAGGTCGCTCACCTCCTTCACCAGGCACAGACCCAGGCCGGAGCTTTTTTCCTGAGCCTCGCCGCGTGGCAGCGAATAGAAGCGCTCGAAGATCTTGCCGACCGCGTAGTCGGGCACGCCCGGCCCCTCGTCGCGCAGCGACCATTCCACGCCGCCGCCGGCCTGCGCCAGGCGCAGTGTGAGCGCACCGCCCGGGGGCGAGAAGTCGATGGCGTTGTCCAGCAGGTTCTGCAGCGCCTGCGCGATCAGGAAGCGGTTGCCCCGCACCACCACGCCATCGCCCAGTTGGTCCACCACGCGAAGCCCTTTGCGCCGGGTGCGGGGCTCGACCGTGTGCATCAGCTCGCGCGTCAGGGCGGAGAGGTCCACGCTTTCCACGTCGCGCAGCTGGCGCATCTGCTCCACGTCGGCCAGGCCGAGCAGCTTGTCGATCAGTTGCTGCAGGCGCTCGGTCTGGCGCTGGATGTTGGCGGCGAAGCGTTCGCGCTCGGCCTCGGGCAGGGGCTCCTGCAGCAGTTCGGCCGCGCCGCGGATGGCCGCCAGCGGGCTCTTGAGCTCGTGCGTGAGGGTGTGCACATAGTTCTCGACGTAGGCCTTGTCTTCGAGCTTGAGGCGCATGCGCTCGACCGCCTGGGCCAGGTCGCTGAACTCGGTGTTGCCGGAGAGCCGCCCCATGCGCGGCAACTCGGCGCGCTCGCCGCGCGCCACCGCGTTGGCGTAGCCGCGCAGACGCGAAAGCGAGCTGGCCATCCACCAGGTGAACAACAGGCCGACCAACAGCGAGATGCCGAGCAGGCCCCAGGACCAGTTGAGGATGCGGTCGCGGCTGCGCTGGATGTAGGGCTCCAGCGTCTGGTTGGGCCGCGAGACGGTGAGCACGCCGATGATCCGTTCACCATCGCGGATGGGCGCGGCCACATGCATCACCGTGCGATCGGCGTCGTAGGCGCTCTCCCCGCTGGAGCGCGCGCCATATTCGCCACGCAGGGTCTTGTACACGTCGTTCCAGCGCGAATGGTCCTTGCCCAGGTCTTGCCCACGGCTGTCGAACACGACGATGCCGCGCGCGTCGGTGACGGTGATGCGGGTGTGAATGCGGTCCTTCTGGAAACCCCAGATCGAGGCGTTGGGCTTGAGCGCGGGCAGCGCGCTCATGGCCTGCGCGAAGCCGCCGCTGGCAATCACCCCGGCCTTCATGTCGGGCGCGGCGAGCTGCGCAAATCCGTAGGCCGCGTCCACCAGGCTGTCTTCCATGGCCAGGCGCGTACCGGGTTTCACCTCTTCGAGAAAGATGCGCAGCACCACGAACAGCGCCAGGCCCAGGACCAGGAAGAAGCCGAGCAGGAGTCGAAGGCCGATGCGCATTCAGTCCATCCTTGTGCCGGAGCGACACCCACAACGCAAGAAACCACGCCACCCGAGGGCACCGAGGAACCGGCTTTGCCGGGCCTCTGGTGCCGTCCCCCTCCCGCCGAAGGCGAGAGAGGGGGAAGACGCGAAGCGGCGCAGGGGGTGCATCTCAGAGGCTGAGCGAATAGCCCATGTTGCGGTGGGTCTGTATCAGATCGGCCGACACCCCGCGCTCGCGCAGCTTGGCGCGCAGCAGCTTGATGTGGGCATCCACCGTGCGCTCCGAGGTGTCCAGCGCCTCGGCCCACACCAGGTCCATGAGTTCGGCGCGCGAAAAGATGCGCTGCGGGCGTTTGAGCAGGGTGGCCAGCAACAGGTATTCGTAGCGCGTGAGCGAAAGCCAATCGTCGCCGCAGCGGATGCGCTGCGCCGCCTCGTCGAGCTGCAGCGCCGCCGCAGGCACGGACGCCCCCCCGTTCGAGGAAGCAGCAGCTGCGTCGCGCCCGGGCGCGCTGCGCCGCAGGATGGCGCGCACACGGGCGCAGACCTCGCGCGGCGAAAAGGGTTTGCTCACGTAATCGTCAGCGCCGAGTTCCAGGCCCAGGATGCGGTCGATTTCTTCACTGCGCGCGGTCAGGAAAACGATGGGCAGCTCGCTGGTCTTGCGGATCGCGCGGCAGACGTCGAAACCATTGCCGTCGGGCACGCCCACGTCGAGGATGGCAAGGTCGGGTGGCTCGCTGTGCAGGGCCTGCAGCGCCTCGCTGACCAGGCGCGCATGGCGCACCTCGAACCCGTCGCCGCGCAACACGTAGAGCAGCGTGTCGGCAATCGCCTGTTCGTCTTCCAGCAAAAGGATGCGCTT
Source organism: Hydrogenophaga taeniospiralis (assembly GCF_020510445.1). Taxonomy (NCBI): domain Bacteria; kingdom Pseudomonadati; phylum Pseudomonadota; class Betaproteobacteria; order Burkholderiales; family Comamonadaceae; genus Hydrogenophaga; species Hydrogenophaga taeniospiralis. Next base: position 2,857,858 of record NZ_JAHBAG010000001.1, on the reverse strand, counting down.
GCGCATGGGGATCACCGTGGGTTTCGGGGGTGCCGGCGATCTTACCCGTGGGGTCTGCGATGGCCCAGGACACAAACTTTGCGCCACTTCATAGGGTAAATCCCATGCTTTGAATGCAAGAGAGTACATACCTTGCCCCTTTCCGTACAAATCATGCGCGGCACGGTGGTGAGAATTCCCCCACGGTCCAGAGATGGCCGTCGAACGAGCACCCACCATCCTCCAAGGAGACAAACTGTGAAATTCCGCCTCGCTTCCGTCCTCACCGCCGCGCTGCTGAGCGCCGGCATGGCGCACGCCGCCACCGAACTCGTGATCGCGACCGTGAACAACGGCCACATGATCGAGATGCAGAAACTCGGCAAACACTTCGAAGCCGCCAACCCCGACATCAAGCTCAAGTGGGTCACGCTGGAAGAAGGCGTGCTGCGCCAGCGCGTCACCACCGACATCGCCACCAAGGGCGGCCAGTTCGACGTGATGACCATCGGCATGTACGAAACCCCGATCTGGGGCAAGAAGGGCTGGCTGCAGGAACTCAAGACCGACGCTGCCTACGACGTGGACGACCTGCTGCCCGCCATGCGCAACGGCCTGTCGGTGAACGGCAAGCTCTACGCCGCCCCGTTCTACGGCGAAAGCTCGATGCTGATGTACCGCAAGGACCTGGCCGACAAGGCCGGCGTGACCGTGCCCGAGCGCCCCACCTGGACCCAGATCGCCGATCTGGCCAAGAAGATCCACAACCCCAAGGACGGCGTGTACGGCATCTGCCTGCGCGGCAAGCCGGGCTGGGGCGACAACATGGCTTTCCTCACCACCCTGGTGAACACCTTCGGCGGCCAGTGGTTCGACATAAGCTGGAAGCCACAGCTGGAAAGCAAGCCCTGGAAAGACGCGATCACCTTCTACGTGGACCTGCTGAAGAACTACGGCCCGCCCGGCTCCAGCGCCAACAGCTTCAACGAGATCCTGGCGCTGACCAACTCGGGCAAGTGCGGCATGTGGATCGACGCCACCATCGCCGCCTCGTTCGTGAGCGACCCCAAGCAGTCCAAGGTGGCCGACCAGATGGCGTTTGCCCAGGCGCCCACGCAAGTGACGCCCAAGGGCGCGAACTGGCTCTGGGCCTGGTCGCTGGCCATCCCGGCCGGCTCTCAGAAGGTGGACGCGGCGCAGAAGTTCATCAGCTGGGCCACCTCCAAGGACTACATCAACCTGGTGGGCAAGACCAACGGCTGGGGCACCGTGCCCACCGGCACGCGCAAGAGCACCTACGCGAACGCGGACTTCCTGAAGGCCGCGCGGTTTGCACCGGCGGAAAAGCTCGCCATCGACACCGCGAACCCGAACGATTCGACCCTGCCCAAGAGCCCGTACGTGGGCGTGCAGTTCGCCGCCATCCCGGAGTTCCAGGCGATCGGCATCGCCGTGGGCCAGCAGATGAGCGCCGCCCTGGCCGGCAAGACCACGGTGGACGCCGCGCTCAAGGCCGGTCAGGTGGCGGCCGAGCGGGAGATGAAGAAGGCGGGTTATTACAAGTAAGAGGCGCCCCAGACGGCGCTTGGCTCCCTCCCCCGCTGGGGGAGGGCTGGGGTGGGGGCCCGCGGGCAGGTGCGCTGTCGGCGAACACCCTGGCACCGAACCGGCCCCCACCCCCACCCTCCCCCAGCGGGGGAGGGAGTTCTGAAGCCGATCGCCTTCCGTTTTTTTGTTTTCTCCAAGGCCTCCCCATGAACCGCCTGCTCCCCCGACTGCTGCTCACGCCCGCCGTGGCCACGCTCTTCCTCTGGATGATCGTGCCGCTGGTGATGACGATCTATTTCAGCGTCATCCGCTACAACCTGATGCAGCCCGACCAGACCGGCTTCATCGGCCTGGAGAACTTCGAATACTTCGTCACCGATCCGTCTTTCGGCACGGCGGTGATGAACACCCTGCTGCTGCTTGGCAGCGTGATCCTGATCACCGTGGTTTTCGGCATCGCCATTGCCCTGCTGATCAACGAGCCGTTTGCCGGCCGCGGCCTGGTGCGCGTGCTGCTCATCTCGCCGTTCTTCGTCATGCCCACGGTCAACGCGCTGATGTGGAAGAACATGATGATGAACCCCATCTACGGCGTGCTGGCCCAGGTGTGGGCCTTCTTCGGCGCCACCCCGGTGGACTGGCTGACCGACCACCCGCTGTTCTCCATCATCGTGATGGTGTCGTGGCAGTGGCTGCCCTTTGCCACGCTGATCTTCATGACCTCGCTGCAGAGCATGAACCGCGAGCAGCTCGAGGCCGCGCGCATGGACGGCGCCACCTACTGGCAGCAACTGCGTTACCTCTACATCCCGCACCTGGGCCGCTCGGTCGCCGTGGTGGTGATGATCGAGCTGATCTTTTTGCTCAGCGTGTTCGCCGAGATCTACACCACCACCGGTGGTGGCCCGGGCGACGCCAGCACCAACGTGGCCTTCCTGATCTTCAAGCAGGCGCTGCTCAACTTCGACGCGGGCGTGGCCTCGGCCGGTGCGCTGTTCGCCGTGCTGCTGGCGAACATCGCGGCCATTTTTCTCATCCGCATGGTCGGAAAAAACCTGGACAAGTGAGATCAACATGGCACGCCAATCCACCTACACCCCCGCCTACGCGCTGCGCACCGTCGGTGCCTGGGCCGTGGCCCTGCTGCTGTTCTTCCCGCTCGGCTGGCTGCTGCTGACCGCGTTCAAGACCGAGCTGCAGGCCATCGCCATCCCGCCCGAGCTGTTCTTCACGCCCACGCTGGAGAACTTCCACGAGGTGCAGGAACGCAGCGATTACCTGCACTACGCCTGGAACTCGGTCGTCACCAGCGTGGTGTCCACCGTGCTCGGTCTGGCCATCGCCGCGCCCGCGGCCTACGCCATGGCCTTCTTCAAGGGCAAGCGCGACAAGGACATCCTGATGTGGATGCTCTCCACCAAGATGATGCCGGCCGTGGGCGCGCTGGTGCCCATCTACGTGCTGGCGCAAAAGAGCCACCTGCTCGACACCCAGCTCGCGCTGATCATCGTGTTCACGCTGTCGAACCTGCCCATCATGGTGTGGATGCTGTATTCGGCCTTCAAGGAGATTCCGAACGAGATCCTGGAGGCCGCGCGCATGGACGGCGCCACGCTCTGGCAGGAGGCCACCAAGGTGCTGCTGCCGCTGTCGCTCGGCGGCTTCGCGTCCACCGGCCTGCTGTGCCTGGTGCTCTCGTGGAACGAAGCCTTCTGGAGCCTGAACCTCAGCTCCGCCCAGGCCGGCACGCTGGCCACGCTCATCGCCAGCTACTCCAGCCCCGAAGGCCTGTTCTGGGCCAAGCTCTCCGCCGCCTCGCTGATGGCCATCGCGCCCATCGTGATCTTCGGCTGGTTCAGCCAAAAGCAGTTGGTCCAAGGCCTCACCTTCGGCGCCGTCAAGTAAACATCTTCAGGACAAGAACCATGGCCTACCTGCAACTCAAAGGCATCGAAAAATTCTTCGGTGAACACCGCGCCATCAAGGGCATCGATCTGGACATCCAGCAAGGCGAGTTCGTCGTCTTCGTCGGGCCTTCGGGCTGCGGCAAGTCCACGCTGCTGCGGCTGATCGCCGGGCTGGAGCACATCGACGGCGGCACGCTCAGCCTGGAGGGCCGCGACATCACGCACCTGCCTTCGAGCAAGCGCGACCTCGCGATGGTGTTCCAGAGCTACGCGCTCTACCCGCACATGAGCGTGTTTGAAAACATGAGCTTCGCGCTCAAGCTGGCCAAGGTGGACCCGAAGGTCATCGCCGAAAAGGTGAATCGCGCGGCCGACATCCTGAACCTCGCGCCCTACCTGCAGCGCACGCCCAAGGAGCTCTCGGGCGGCCAGCGCCAGCGCGTGGCCATCGGCCGCGCCATCGTGCGTGCGCCCAAGGTGTTCCTGTTCGACGAACCGCTGTCGAACCTGGACGCGGCGCTGCGCGGCCAGACCCGCGTGGAGATCGCCAAACTGCACCGCGACCTGGGCGCCACCACCATCTACGTGACGCACGACCAGGTGGAAGCCATGACGCTGGCCGACCGCGTGGTGGTGCTGCGCGACGGTCTGATCGAACAGGTGGGCACGCCGCTGGAGCTGTACGACAAGCCGGCCAACCAGTTCGTGGCGCAGTTCATCGGCACGCCGCAGATGAACGTGGTGCCCAGCGCCCAACTGCCCGCCGCCGCGATGCCACTGGTACCGCCCGGGGCCCAGGGCGGCTCGATCGGCCTGCGCCCGGAAACGGTGGTGGTGCGGCAGGACGACCAAGGCCTGGTGCGGGGCCGGGTCGATCTGGTAGAGGCGCTCGGCGCCGAAACGCTGATCTACGTGCACACCGCCGAGGGCGCGCAGCTGGTGGCGCGCCAGAGCGAGCGCACCCACCTGAGCCCCGGCGACGCCGTGACGCTGGACGTGGCGACCGGCCAGGCCCACTGGTTCGACAGCAGCGGCCGCGTGGTCAACGCCTGAGCCGCCCCCTTCTTCCCCTCTCTATCCGCGCCTTCCCTTCGCCACCATGAGCACGCCTTCTTCTTCCGCCGAGCTGACCATCCTGCACCTGGGGCTGGGCTCGTTCCACCGCGCCCACCAGGCGCTCTACCTGCACCGGCTGCACCAGTTGGGCGACGCCCGCTGGGTGATCGCGGGCGGCAACCTGCGGCCCGACATGCCCGAGACGGTGGCCGCGCTGCGCGCCCAGGGCGGCGCCTACACGCTGGAGACCGTCACGCCGCAGGGCGAGCGCAGCTACACGCGCATCGAGTCGATCCGCCACGTGCTGCCCTACCAGGCCGATCTGGCGCCGCTGATCGCCCTGGCCGTGGCGCCGTCCACGCGCATCATCTCTTTCACCGTCACCGAGGCCGGCTACTACCTCGACGCGAACGACCGCCTCGACTGGCCCAGCTTCCCCGACCTGCGCGCCGACCTGGAGGCCGTGCGCGCCGGCCAGGCCGGCCACACCCTTTACGGCGCGCTCGCCACCCTGCTGCGCGCGCGCATGCAGCACCACAGCGGCCCCGTCACCCTGCTCAACTGCGACAACCTGCGCCACAACGGCGAGCGCTCGCGCGGTGGCCTGCTGCAGTTCATCGAAGCCCTGGGCGACACCGCGCTGGCCGACTGGGTGCAGACCCACACCACCAGCCCCAACGCCATGGTCGACCGCATCACGCCGCGCCCCACGCCCGACGTGGCCGAGCGCGTGCGGGCCGCCACCGGCTGGGACGACCGCGCCCCGGTCATGGGCGAGAGCTTCATCCAGTGGGTGATCGAAGACCACTTCATCGCCGGCCGGCCCGACTGGGCGCGCGTGGGCGTGGAACTGGTGGACTCGGTGCAGCCCTACGAGGAAGCCAAGATCCGCCTGCTCAACGCCACCCACAGCTGCATCGCCTGGGCCGGCACGCTGGTGGGACACCGCTACATCCACGAGGGCACGCACGACCCGGCGATCCGGAAGATGGCCCACGACTACGTCAGCGACGACGCGATTCCCGTGCTGCTGCCCAGCCCGATCGATCTGGCGGCCTACCGCGACGTGGTGCTCGACCGCTTCGGCAACCCCGCCATCCAGGACACCAACCAGCGCGTGGCCATGGACGGTTTCGCCAAGATCCCCGGCATGATCGCGCCCACCATCCGCGACAGGCTCGCGCGCGCCGACAGCATCGCCAGCGTGGCCCTGCTGCCCGCCCTCTTCCTGGCCTGCCTGCAGCGCTGGCACCAGGGCACGCTGCCCTACGCCTACCAGGACCAGGCCATGGACCCGGCCGCGGCCCACGCCATCTGCGACGCCGCCGACCCGGTGGCCGCCTTCGCCGCCGACCCCACGCTCTGGGGCGCGCTGGCCAGCGATCCCCGCCTCGTCCAAGCCCTGCGCGATGCCTTCGCGCGCGTTCAATCCTTCATCCGCGAACACACCACACCATGAGCCTTCGACTGACCCACAAACATGCCCTGCTCACCGGCGCCGCGGGCGGCATCGGCCTGGCCGTGGCCACCGCCTACCTGCAACAGGGCGCACGCTGCACAGTGGCCGACATCGGCAAGGCCGCGTCGCCCGAGCTGACCCGGCTGCTCCAGGCCTACCCCGACAGCCTGCAATACCTGCCCACCGACGTGACCCGGCCCGAACAGGTGGACGCGCTGATCCACGCGGCCAGCGCCCGCTTCGGCGCCATCACCACGCTGTTCAACAACGCCGCCATCTTCGACATGGCGCCGCTGCTGGAAAGCGATGAAGCCATGTACGACCGGATCTTCGCGGTCAACGTCAAGGGCGCGTTCTTCGTCATGCAAAAGGTGCTGGCCCACATGGTGGCCAACCAGGTGCAGGGCGGCGCGGTGATCAACATGGCCTCGCAGGCCGGTCGTCGCGGCGAGGCGCTGGTGTCGCACTACTGCGCGAGCAAGGCCGCCATCATCAGCTACACCCAGAGCGCCGCGCTCGCCATGGCGCCACACCGGATCCGCGTCAACGGCATCGCCCCCGGCGTGATCGCCACGCCCATGTGGAAAGACGTGGACGCGCTGTTCGCCAAATACGAAAACCTGCCGATCGGCGAGAAGAAAAAGCGCGTCGGCGAGGCCGTTCCCCTTGGCCACATGGGCGATCCCACCGACCTGTGCGGCGCCGCGATTTTCCTCGCCAGCGACGAGGCCTCGTACATCACGGCGCAGACGCTGAATGTGGACGGTGGTAACGTCATGAACTGAAAACATGAAGCCCCCACGCTCCACCGCTGCGCGGGTCGCTGCCCCCCAAGGGGGCGCGGACGCCCTTGGGGCGGCCCGGCGGGCATCCCGTTTCGCAACGCCATGACCGCCAAGACGCACGCCACCCCGCGCCAGCTCAGGCCCGAGCTGGAACACGAGTACGCGCGCTCGCCCGACCTGGGCTACGAGTCGCCGACCGAGGTGGGTTTCGTGCGCTGCCTGGCCCACGGTTTTCCCACCCCGCTGGCACGCTGGCACTACCACGACGAATACGAACTGCACCTGATCACCGCCACCAGCGGCAAGGTCTTCGTGGGCGACTGGATCGGGCCGTTCCAGCCCGGCCAGCTGGTGCTCACCGGCCCGCGCCTGCCGCACAACTGGGTCAGCATGGACCTGCCCCAGGGCGGGGTGCCGCTGCGCGACCTGGTGATCCAGTTTTCACACGAGCCGCTGGTGCGCGCCAGCGACACCATCCCCGAACTGGCCGAGGTGCTGCCGCTGCTGGAGCGCGCCAAACACGGCATCGAGTTCTTCGGCCTGTCCGAGGCCGCCGAGGCCCACTGGCACAAGGTCAAGAACACACGCGGCCTGCGCCGCTTCACCGCGTTCTGCGACTTCATGTGCGACCTGGCCGCCTGCACCGACTACCGGCTGCTGTCGGCCGTGCAGCTGCAGAGCACCGACGACGACGCCTCGCTCGACCAGATCGACGCCGTCGTCAGCCGCATCACCGAGCACCTGTCGGAAGAACACTCCGCCGCCGCGCTGGCCGCCGAACTGGGCATGAGCGAGAGCAGGTTCAGCCGCTTCTTCCGCCGCGCCACCGGCAACACCTTCACCGATTTCGTCAACCGCGTGCGCATCAGCCGCGCCTGCCAACTGCTGATGGACAGCGAGCAGCAGGTCACCCACATCTGCTACGAAGTGGGCTTCAACAACGTGGCCAACTTCAACCGCCGCTTCCTCGAAATCAAGGGCATGACGCCGAGCGAGTTCCGCAAGCAGTCGCTCACCCGGTTTCGTGGAGCTGTTTGACCCCCCTGCAGCGCTTCGCGCTACCCCCCCAGGGGGCGGCACTGGCCGTCCGGCGGAGCCGGCCCGGCGGTGCCCTGGGATAAGTCCCTTCTTGCGTGGCGGGTCGCGCTCCCGCTCAGCCGTGCGCCTGGTTGAGCTGGCGGGCGATGATGTCGTGGTTGAGCCAGAGCACCGGGCCGCTGGGGGCTGAGCATTCGCGGAACATCAGGGTGCCGGAGGCTTCGATCACCAGGGCGCTGAGCAGGTCGGTGATGAGGGCTGTGCGCTCCTTGTGCATGGCCACGATGTCGTCGGAGGCGCCGATCATCAGGTCGGCCAGGCCCTGGCTGTTGGGCATGGGCCAGGCGGCGAAGTTGCCGTAGCCCTTCATCACGTCGGTGGCGTAGAAGTCGGCGATCTTCTGCATCACGGTGTCGAGCGCGCCGGCCTCGCTCAGCAGCTCGCGGCAGGCCTGCCACTGGGCTTCGGCCCAGGCGCCGCCGTTTTCCCGCTTGAGCGCGCGCAGCAGCGAGAACAGCGGCAGCTCGACGCCGACAAAGATGTCCGACGAATTGGTGCGGATCTCGGGGCAGTTGTAGACCGTGGCGCGGATGCCCTGCTCCCACGCGGCCTGGGCGATGCGCTCCAGCCGCATCTTGGCGTAGCCCTGGGTGTAGTTGCTGTAGGTCTGCCACAGGTACTCGTCGCCGATGAGGATGCTGGTGCCGTGGTAGCCGTAGGCGCTGTAGCGGACCTGGCCGCCGTTGCGCTCGGCGCGCTCCCGGATGGCCGCGCTGGCTTCGATGAGGTGGCCGAAGGTGTTGGCCGAGACTTCGTCGAAGTTCTGCAGGATCAGCTTGCCCAGATCGCTGTCGAGCAGCACCTGCGAGGACTGGTGGCGATCGCCCCGGCCCTTGTAGACGCGGTTGGCGATGGCGAGGAAGACCTTGGCCTTGGGGATGCCACCGGCCATGGTGTGGGCGAAAAAGACGTTGCGGCCGTCGGGGATCATGCCGTCGAGCGTGGCCATGACCTGGGCCAGCGAGGTCTTGAAGCGCGCCACGCCGACCTCGCGGCATGTCGCGATGTGGTCCCAGTCGAGCTTGTCCTCGGTCCAGGTCTTGAGGGTGAGCTTGCCCAGCATTTCCGTGGGCGTGGGGGTGCCGGCCGGGGCGTCCATGTCAAAACCGGCCATCAGCGGCACGTTGATGATCTTGCCGCCCAGGTTGGCTTCGCCCGCGGCGAGCTCTTCGTCGGTCAGCGGGCGCAGCGTGCCGTCGGCTTCGCGGCGGCCCACGGTGATGCCAATGACCGTCATGCCCGCCTGGCGTGCTTCGTTGACCAGGCCGTTGGCGTAGCCGCGGCCGAACAGTTCACCGAACAGCACGAACACGTCGCCTGCGCGAAAGATGTTTTTCTGGGGAAGTTGAGTCAGGGCGATAGGACCGTTCATGTCGATTCTGTGGGTGTGTGAAGAGGGAGCACCGCGGCCGCAGCCGGGTCGGTCTCGCGGCAGTCCGGGGCCACCAAGGCTACCCCCAAACGTGCGAACCGTTTGAGGGGCGTACTCTACCGGAGAGCGGGCGCCGCCGTTTCCGCCCGGTTACAGGCCCGCCAGCACCGGTCCGCGGCCGGATCGCGCAATCGCCCCTCAAACCAGAAAGAAGAAAGCCGGCCTTGGGCAAGGCCGGCTTCACCGCAGCGCAGGGGCAGCGATTATTTGCCGCCGCGCGCCTGCGCCACGGCGCCCTGCACCTCTTTCCACAGGCCTTCACCCACATTGGCGGCAATGCCGGTGTTCACCGCCTCCAGCTTCGCGCGCATGCGGTTGGCTTCGGCGGGCGAGAGCTGGTTGATCTGCATGCCCTTGCCCTTCAGGTCGGCCAGCGCCTTGTCGGCCTCGGTGCGCGTGTCCTGGCGCTCGAAGTCGCGGCTCTTCTTCGCGGCATTGAGCAAGACCGTGCGCTCGGCCTGGCTCAGGGCATCCCAGTACTTCTTGCTCACCAGCACGATCCAGGGGCTGTAGACGTGGTTGGTCACGGTCAGGTACTTCTGCACCTCGTAGAACTTGCTGGAAAGAATGGTGTTGTACGGGTTCTCCTGGCCGTCGACGGTCTTGGTTTCCAGCGCGGTGAACAGCTCGGAGAACGGCAGCGGCACGGCGTTGGCGCCCAGGGTCTTGAAGCTGTCGATGAAAACGGTGTTCTGCATCACGCGCAGCTTGATGCCGTCCATGTCTTCGAGCTTGGTCACGGCGCGTTTGTTGTTGGTGAGGTTGCGGAAACCGTTCTCCCAGTACACCAGGCCGACCAGCCCCTTTTCCTGCAGCTTGTCCATCACCTTCTGGCCCACCGGGCCATCGAGCACGGCGTCGGCCTCCTTGGCGTTGTCGAACAGGAAGGGGGTGTCCCAGATCGCCATCTCCTTGGTGATGCCCACCAGCGTGGCGGTGGAGCCCACCATCATTTCCTGCGCGCCGCCGATCAGGGCCTGCTGCATCTGCACGTCCGAGCCGAGCGCGGCCGCGCCGATGGCACGGACTTTCATCTTGCCGCCCGAGGCTTTTTCCACCTCGTCGGCGAACACCTTGGTGGCACGGCCCTGGTTGGAGATTTCGTTCAGGCCGTAGCCGAAGCGGATGATGCGCGGCTTGATGTCCTGCGCCCAGCTGGCGGTGAACGGGGTGGCGAGCGCGGCCGCGGCGGTGGCGGCGATGAGGGTGCGGCGAAACAGGGTCATGACAGTCTCCTTGGAGCAGTGGGTAAGGTTGAAACGTCAGCGCATCCAGGCCACGGGCGCGGTGACGATCTGCGGGAACACGATGAACAGGCCGAGAACGATGAGGTAGGCGAGCAGGAACGGGTTGACGCCCTTGATGACCTGGTGCATGGGCAGGCGCCCCACACCGGCCACCACGTTGAGCACCGTGCCCACGGGCGGCGTGACCAGGCCGATCGCGCCGTTGAGCACGAACATCAGCCCGAAGTACACCGGGTCGATGCCCGCCTTCACGGCGATGGGCAGCATCACCGGCGCGAAGATCAGGATGGTGGGCGTGAGGTCGAGCGCGGTGCCGATCAGCACCAGCACCAGCATCATGGTGACCATGAGCACGCGCGGGTGCTCCACCAGCGGCCCCAGCCAGCCGGTGAGTGTGGACGGCAGGTCGGCCAGCGTGATCATGTAGCTGGCCACGGCGGCACCGGCGCACAGGAACATCACCACCGAGGTGGTGCTCGCGGCGCGCACCAGCACCCCATACAGCTCGGGCAGGCGCATCTCGCGGTGCACGAAGAGCGCGATCACCAGCGCGTAGGCCGCGGCCACCACGGCGGCCTCGGTCGGGGTGAACACGCCGCTTTTCATGCCGCCGATGATGATCACCGGCATGAACAGCGCCCAGACCGCGCGGCCGGTGAGGCGCAGACGCTCGGCCATGGGCACCGGCGGGTGGCTCTGCAACGCCATCTTGCGCAGCACCACGCGCCAGGTCACCACCAGCGCGGCGCCCATGATCAGGCCGGGCACGATGCCCGAGATGAACAGCGCCGAGATCGAGGTGTTGGTCGTCACGCCGTAGATCACGAAGGCCATCGACGGTGGGATGATCGGGCCGATCACGCTGCCCGCGGCAATCAGCCCGGCGGACGAGGCCACCGGGTAGCCGTGCTTGCGCATCATGGGCAGCAGGATGGCGGACATGGCCGCCGCGTCGGCCAGCGCCGAGCCCGACATGGCCGAGAGCAGCACCGCGGCGCCGATGGCCACATAGCCCAGCCCGCCGCGCACGTGGCCGACCCAGGCCTGCGCCATGTCGATGATGCGGCGGCTGATGCCGCCCGTGTTCATCAGTTCGCCCGCGAGGATGAAGAAAGGCACGGCCAGCAGCGGAAAGCTGTCGACGCCGGCCACCATGTTCTGGGCCAGCAGCTGGGTGTCCCAGAAATCCATCACCCAGGCCATGGCGGCCCCGGTGAGCAGCAACGCGAACGCCATGTTCATGCCGATGCCCATGAGCACCACCATGCCGGCGATGAAGACCACGAAGGCCATTGCTTCAATGGTCATCGTGTCACTCCATTTCGGCCTGGTGGCCCAGGTCGAGCGGCGTGCGCCGCACGATCTCGATCAGCACCATGCACCCGATGGCCAGCGCGCACAGCAGCGCGGGCAGCGGCAGCAGCGCCACCGGGTAGCCCAGCACCACGGAGTTGCTGTCCATGCCCACCACCACCTGCTGCCAGGCGCCGCGGCCCAGCAGCACGCAGGCCAGCAGCACCAGCAGGCGGATGGCCAGCGTGGCGATGGCGAACACCACGGGCCGGTCGCGCAGCACCCCCACCAGACTGGTGAAAGCCATGTGCTGGCCCATCGGGTAAGCAGCGGTCGCGCCCAGGAACACCATCCAGACGAACAACAGGCGCGACAGCTCTTCGGTCGCGTTGATGCCGCTGTTGAAGCCGTAGCGAAGCACCACGTTGCCGAACACGCAGACCACCATGCCCAGCAGACACAGCGCCAGCAGGGCCTCGGCCCCGTGTTTGAGCAAATGACCCGGTTTCATGGTTTGGTCTCCAGGGGTTGCGCCAGAGCGCTGGCTTCGGTGCCACGCATCCAGCGCACGACGGCGGCGCCCAACTCGGACAGCGGGCGGGTAGCGTCCAGTCGCAGCACACCGGGCTCTTCGCTCGGGTCTTCCAGCGTGGCGAACTGGCTCGCCACCAGGCTCACCGGAAACAAGTGCGCGGACCGGGCGGCCACTCGTTCGCGCGCCTGTTCCTGCGTGAGGTCGAGAAAAACGAAGCGCAGACCGGGCGCTGCGGCGCGCAGCCGGTCGCGGTAGCGCTGTCTGAGCGCCGAACAGGTGAGCACCACCCCCTGCGGATGGGCCTGCAACTGCCCGGCCAGGGTGTCGAGCCAGGCGGCGCGGTCGTCGTCACTCAGCGGCGTGCCACTGCGCATCCGGCTCACGTTCGAGGGGGAATGGAAATCGTCGCCTTCGAGCAGCGGCAGACCGAGCGCTTCGGCGCAGAGCTGGCCCAGGCTGGACTTGCCGCAACCCGCCACGCCCATCACGACCAGGCTGCCGTTTTTGGGGAAATTTTTCATTTGGTAGCGCTATCCCATCGGTTCAAAAAAAAGCGGCGACAAGAGACCCGCTGCAGATCGGCATGGTGGATATTTTGCGGCAACATACGGGGAAGCGTTCAGGGTAAGTTCGGGGGGTGAAATCCATTGGACAGCGCTATCCTAACGCCAACATTTCCACCACACATACCGGGAAAACCCTTGGAACCCACCGAACGCAAGCGCCGCCACAGTGGCCGCACCACCCTGAGCGACGTGGCCCGCGCGGCCGATGTGAGCCCCATCACCGCCTCGCGGGCGCTGCGTGGCGAACGCGGCGTGGCCGCCGGGCTGGTGGAGCGCGTGAAGCAGGCCGCGCAGCAACTGGGCTATGTGCCCGACCCGGCCGCGCGCGCCCTGGCCTCGCAACGCAGCACGCAAGTGCCGGTGCTGGTGCCCCTGTTGTCCAACGCGCTGTTCGTCGATGTGCTCGAAGCCGTGCACCGCACCCTGCTGCCCCACGGCTACCAGACACTCATTGGCGTGACGCACTACGAACCCCTGCAGGAAGAGCAACTGCTGCGCAGCTACCTGGCGCACCGCCCGGCCGGCCTGCTGCTCACCGGATTCGACCGCACCGAGGCCGCGCGGGCCCTGCTCGCCACCAGTGGCGTGCCCTGCGTGCACCTGATGGAACTGACCACCGCCCCCGGCGTGCACTGCGTGGGTTTTTCGCAGATCGACGCGGGTTACGCCATCGCCGAACACCTGCTGCAGCGCGGGCGCCAGCGCATCGCGTTCGTGGCGGCCCAGCTCGACCCCCGCACCATGCAGCGCGCCGAGGGCTACCGGCGCTGCCTGCGCCAACACGGCGTGTACGACGCGCGACTGGAACTGCTCAGCCCACAGCCCTCCTCCATGCGCCTGGGCGGCGAACTGCTTGAGGATTTGTTGCGCACCCGGCCCGAGGTGGACGCCGTGTTCTTCTGCAACGACGATCTGGCCCAGGGCGGCCTGCTCGCGGCGCTGCGCCTGAAGATCGCCGTGCCCGAGCGCATCGCGGTGGCCGGCTTCAACGACCTCTCGGGCAGCGATCTCATGGTGCCCCCGCTCACCACCGTGCGCACCCCGCGGCGCGCCATGGGCGAAGCCAGCGCGCAGATGCTGCTGGAGCTCATGCGGGGCGACTCCCCCTCGCCGGGTGCGCTCGACCTGGGCTTCGAGCTGGTGGTGCGCGGCAGCACCTGACCCGGACGCGCCCGCCAGGGCGGGCACCGCGTCCGGATGGGACGCGCAGAGCGGCCCTCCTGCACGACAATCACGCCCGGATACCGGAAATCTCGGCCGCTCCTTATTCGCTTCACACACATCCCGGACAATTCCGTCCCATGTTCCAGTTTTTCCCGCACCGCGCATGGCTCGCCCTGGTGCTGCTGCCCACCGCGCTCGCCCTGCCCCCCGCAGCGGCGTCCACCTTCGAGCTGCCGCCCCTGGACCGCATCGTCCACTACACGCCCAAGCTGCCGCTGCAGGTGTTCACCGCTGACGGCGTGGAGATCGCGCAGTTCGGCGCCGAGCGGCGCGAATACGTGCCGCTGGCACAAACGCCCAAGCTGCTGCAGGACGCGGTGCTGGCCGTGGAAGACGCGCGCTTTCGCGAACATTCCGGGGTGGACCCCAAAGGCATGGCGCGCGCGGTGGTGGCCGCGCTCACGGGCGGGCGCCGACAGGGCGCCTCCACCATCACGCAGCAACTGGTGCGCACCATGCTGCTCACGCGCGAGTTCACCGCCGAGCGCAAGGCCAAGGAAATCGTGCTCGCGCTCAAGCTGGAGCAGGCCATCTCCAAAGACCGCATCCTGGAGATCTACCTCAACGAAATCTTCCTCGGCCAGCGTGCCTACGGCTTTGCCGCGGCGGCGCAGACCTATTTCGGCAAACCCATGGACCAGCTCTCGCTGGCCGAGACCGCCCTGCTCGCCGGCCTGCCGCAGAACCCCTACTACGCCAACCCGGTGAGCAACTTCGAGCGCGCCATCAAGCGCCAGCGCGTGGTGCTCTCGCGCATGCGCACCGTGGGTGTGATCACCGACCAGGAGCTGGCCGCCGCCCGCGCCGAAGAGATCGTGGTGCGCCCGCAGGGCCTGCGCAGCGTGCACGCCGGGCATGTGGCCGAAATGGCGCGCCGCGCGGTGGTGGAGCGTTTTGGCACCGACGCCTATTCGCGGGGGCTGCGCGTGACGACCTCGCTGCGCGCGGCCGACCAGCGCGCCGCCCACGAAGCGGTGCAGCGCGGCGTGCTGGCCTTCGACCGCCGTGGCGCCTGGCGTGGCCCGGAAGACCACGAAACCCTGCCCGACGACAACGACGGCCCCGAGCTGGAGCGCGCGGCCGCGCAAGCGCTGAAAGACCACCCCGACGACGAGACGCTGCGCGTGGGCGTGGTGTTGACGGCCAGCCCGAAGCTGCTGAAAGTGCAGCTCGCCAGCGGGGAACACATCAGCCTGCAGGGCGAGGGCCTGCGCTGGGCACAGGCGGGGCTCGCGCCCAAGGCCCAGGCACCGCTGAAGCTGGAGCGCGGCTCCATCGTGCGGGTGGTGAACACGGGCAACGGCAAGGGCAAGACCGAGCCGACGTGGGCGATCTCGCAATGGCCCGAGGCCGAGGCCGCGCTGGTGGCGCTGGACACGCACACCGGCCGCGTGCGTGCGCTCGTCGGCGGTTTCGATTTCACACGCCAGCCCTTCAACCACGTGACGCAGGGCTGGCGCCAGCCCGGCTCGGCCTTCAAGCCGCTGCTGTACTCGGCCGCGCTGGAAGAGCGCGTGATGCCCGCCACCCTGGTGGACGACACGCCCTACACCGCGGCCAACGGCTGGAGCCCGGACAACAGCAGCGGTCAGCACGCCGGCCCGATCACGCTGCGGGAAGCGCTGACGAAGTCGAGCAACCTGGCGAGCGTGCGCGTGCTGCAGCATGTGGGCACGCAACGCGCGCGCGAGTGGGTCACCCGGTTTGGCCTGGAAGCGCAGCGCCAGCCCGACAACCTCACGCTGGCGCTGGGCACGGGCAGCGCCACGCCGCTGCAGATGGCGCGGGCCTACGCCACGCTGGCCAACGGTGGCTGGCGCGTGGCGCCGGTGGTGGTGGAAAAGATCACCGACGCCCAGGGCAAGCTGCTGTTCGAGGCACCGCCGCCGGAACCCCTGACCGACGACAACCGCGCCATCCCCGCGCGCAATGCGTTCGTGATGAACAGCCTGCTGAACGACGTGGCCCGCGTGGGCACAGGGGCCAGGGCCCAGGCCACGCTCAAGCGCGCCGACATTTATGGCAAGACTGGCACCACCAACGACGCGGTGGACGCCTGGTTCGTCGGCCACCAGCCCACGCTGGCCACCGCGGTCTGGATGGGCTTCGACAACCCGCGCAGCCTGGGCGAGCGCGAATCCGGCGGTCGGCTGGCGCTGCCGATCTGGACCGACTACATGGCCGCGGCGCTCAAGGGCGTGCCCGAGGCCCCGCCCGCCGAACCACCCGCCGGGCTGGCGTACGCGGGCAGCGACTGGCTCTACAGCGAGTGGCTGGGCGGCCACTGGGTCAGCAGCATTTCCGACACCGGCGGCACGCAGTACGCCACGCCCCCGCAGCCCCCTGAAACGGAGCGGCCCAAGAGCCTGCTGGAGTTGCTGCAGGGCGTGATCACGCCCTGAGCGCGCCAGCCGGGACCACCGCGCGGCCGACACGAAAAAGCCGGCCCAAGGCCGGCTTTTTCAAACGGTCCGCGACGCGCTCAGCCCATGCAGATGCGCGCCTTGGCCTCGGCGTATTCGCGCTTGAAGCGCGCCACCAGATCGGCCGCCGGCATCACCTCGCGGATCGCGCCGATGCCCTGACCACAGCCCCAGATGTCTTTCCAGGCCTTGGCCGCGTTGGCGCCTTCGCCGGTGGAGAAGTTCATCTTGCTCGGGTCGCTCTCGGGCAGGTGGTCGGGGTCCATGCCGGCGTTGCGGATGCTGCCCTTCAGGTAGTTGCCGTGGATGCCGGTGTAGAAGTTGCTGTAGACGATGTCGTCCGAATTGCACTCGGTGATCATCTGCTTGTAGCCGTCCACGGCGCGGGCCTCCTCGGTGGCGATGAAGGCCGAGCCGATGTAGGCGAAGTCGGCGCCCATGGCCTGCGCGGCCAGGATCGCGCCGCCCGAGGCGATGGCGCCCGAGAGCGCGATCGGGCCGTCGAACCACTCGCGGATCTCCTGCACCATGGCAAACGGGCTCTTCACGCTGGCGTGGCCGCCGGCACCGGCCGCCACCGGGATCAGGCCGTCGGCGCCCTTCTCGATCGCCTTGTGCGCGAACACGTTGTTGATCACGTCGTGCAGCACCACGCCGCCCCAGCTGTGCACGGCCTGGTTCACGTCTTCGCGCGCGCCCAGGCTGGTGATGATGATCGGCACCTTGTACTTGGCGCACAGGCCCATGTCGTGCTCCAGCCGGTCGTTGCTCTTGTGCACGATCTGGTTGATGGCGAAAGGCGCGGCCTTGTTGTCCGGGTTGGCGGCGTCGTGCGCGGCCAGGGCCTCGGTGATCTCGGCCAGCCAGTCTTCCAGCTGGGCGGCCGGGCGCGCGTTGAGCGCCGGCATGGCGCCCACCACGCCAGCCTTGCACTGGGCAATGACGAGCTTGGGGTTGCTGATGATGAACAGCGGCGAGCCGATCACCGGGAACCGGATGTTCTTCAGCACCGGGGGCAGGTAGCGTTGGCGGGTGGTCATGGTGTCTCCGTGGTGGATCGAAAAGCTGGCTGGATTCTGGGTCAGCGAGCCCGAACACCCTGTCGCCGCAGCAACAGGGTGCAGGGGGTCTAGAACGCGTCGATGGCCATGGCCGTGACCGCGTCGGCACCTTCGCAGATGCTGTCGCGCACGCCCGGAGCGCGGCTCAGGATGTGGTCGGCGTAGAAGCGCGCGGTGGTGATCTTGGCCTGCATGAAGGCCACGTCGGTGCCGGCGGCCAGCTGGTCTTCGGCCACCAGCAGCGCACGCGCCAGCTGCCAGCCCGCCACCACGTTGCCCGCGAGCATGAGGTAGGGCACGCTGCCGGCGAAGGCGGCGTTGGGGTTGCTCTTGGTGTTGGCGGCGATGAACTCCACCACCTCCACGAAGGCCTGGCGCGCGGCCGTGAGGCGCTTGACCACGGCCAGCGCGTTGGCACTGCCGCAGGCCGTGAGTTCGGCTTCGGCTTTCTCGATCTGTGCCGCGATGGCCTTGGCGTTGGTGCCACCGTCGCGCGCCGTCTTGCGGCCCACCAGGTCGTTGGCCTGGATCGCGGTCGTGCCTTCGTAGATGGTGAGGATCTTGGCGTCGCGGTAGTACTGGGCGGCGCCGGTTTCTTCGATGAAGCCCATGCCGCCGTGCACCTGCACGCCCAGCGAGGTGACCTCCAGGCTCATCTCGGTGCTGTAGCCCTTGACCAGCGGCACCAGGTACTCGTAGAACGCCGCGTTGTCCTTGCGGGCATCGGCGTCCGGGTGGTGGTGCGCCGCGTCGTAGGCGGCAGCGGCCACGCTGGCCATCGCGCGGCAACCCTCGGTGCTGGCGCGCATGGTCATGAGCATGCGCTTCACATCGGGGTGGTGGATGATGGGCGCGGCGGCGCTCAGCGAACCGTCGACCGGGCGGCTCTGCACACGGTCCTTCGCGTAGCCCACGGCCTTCTGGTAGGCACGCTCGGCGATCGCGATGCCCTGCACGCCCACGGCGTAACGCGCGGCGTTCATCATGATGAACATGTATTCCAGACCACGGTTTTCCTGGCCCACGAGGTAGCCCACGGCGCCGCCATGGTCGCCGTACTGCAGCACGGCGGTCGGCGAGGCCTTGATGCCCATCTTGTGTTCGATGCTGACGCAATGCACGTCGTTGCGCGCACCGAGCGAGCCGTCCTGGTTGACCATGAACTTCGGCACCACGAACAGGCTGATGCCCTTCACGCCCTCGGGCGCACCGGTCACGCGGGCCAGCACGAGGTGCACGATGTTCTGTGCCATGTCGTGTTCACCGTAGGTGATGAAGATCTTGGTGCCGAACACCTTGTAGCTGCCGTCGGGCTGGGGTTCGGCGCGGCTGCGCACCGCGGCCAGATCGCTGCCAGCCTGCGGCTCGGTCAGGTTCATGGTGCCGGTCCATTCGCCGCTCACCAGCTTTTCCAGGTAGATGGCTTTCAGGTCGTCGCTGCCGGCGGTGATCAGCGCTTCAATGGCGCCGTCGGTCAGCAGCGGGCACAGCGCAAAGCTCATGTTGGCGCTGTTGAGCATTTCGGTGCAGGCCGAACCGATGGTCTTGGGCAGGCCCTGGCCGCCGAAGTCCACCGGGTGCTGCAGGCCCTGCCAGCCGCCTTCGGCGTACTGTCGGAAGGCGTCCTTGAAGCCGGGCGTGGTGGTGACCTGGCCGTCCTTGAAGAAAGAGGGGTTCTTGTCGCCCTCGAAATTCAGCGGCGCGATCACCCCCTCGTTGAGCTTGGCGCACTCCTCCAGCACGGCCTGCGCCGTTTCAAACCCGGCGTCCTCAAAACCGGGCAGCTGCGCCACCTGGTCGATGCGAGCCAGGTGCTGGATGTTGAACAGCATGTCCTTGAGGGGTGCGGTGTAGCTCATGTGGTCTCCAGAAATTAGATCCACCCCCGCGCCGCTGCGCGTCACCCCCTCAAGGGGGCGCAGCCTGCGGCCCGGCGAAGCCGGTTCCGCGGCTGCTGCTGGATGGCGTTGTCGCTCTTGTGAAGTTGCTGCCTCGATGACAGCGTGGAAGTCCGTTCAGGCTTACAGCGCCTTGATCAGCTCGGGCACGGCCTCGAACAGATCGGCCTCCAGGCCGTAGTCGGCCACCGAGAAGATCGGGGCCTCGGGGTCCTTGTTGATCGCCACGATCACCTTGGAATCCTTCATGCCGGCCAGGTGCTGGATCGCACCCGAGATGCCGCAGGCCACGTACAGCTGGGGCGCGACGATCTTGCCGGTCTGACCGACCTGCCAGTCGTTCGGGGCGTAGCCCGCGTCCACCGCGGCACGGCTCGCGCCCAGGGCGGCACCGAGCTTGTCGGCCAGCGGGGTCATGACTTCGTTGAACTTCTCGGCGCTGCCCAGCGCCCGGCCACCCGAGACGATGATCTTGGCGGCGGTGAGTTCGGGGCGGTCGCTCTTGGCGATTTCGCTGCCCAGGAACGTGCTCTTGCCGCTGTCGGCCTGGGCTGCCAGGGTTTCCGCGGCGGCCGATCCACCGGTGGCGGCGGCCGGGTCGAAGCCGGTGGTGCGCACCGTGATGACCTTGGTGGCGTCGCCGCTCTGCACGGTGGCAATCGCGTTGCCGGCGTAGATCGGACGCTCAAACGTGTCGGCGGCGATCACCTTGGTGATGTCGCTGATCTGGCCCACGTCGAGCTTGGCGGCCACGCGCGGGGCGATGTTCTTGCCGCTGGCGGTGGCGGGGAACAGGATGTGGCTGTAGTTGCCGGCGATGGCCAGCACCTGGGCGGCCATGTTCTCAGCCAGGCCGTGCGCGAGGTACTCGGCGTCGGCGTGGATGACTTTGGACACGCCGGCGATCTGGGCAGCGGCAGCGGCGGCCGGGCCGGCGTTGTGGCCGGCGATCAGCACGTGCACCTCACCCCCGCACTGGGCGGCGGCGGCGACGGTGTTGAGCGTGGCGCCCTTGATGGTGGCGTTGTCGTGTTCGGCAATGACGAGTGCGGTCATGACTTGAATTCCTTAAAACCAGATACGGATCAAATGAGGTGTCTTTTTCCAGGCGCCCGTGGAACCGGCTTTGCCGGGCCACCAGGCGCGCCCCCTGGGGGGTGACGCCGCAGGCGGCGCGGGGGGGCCGGTCCCGCGGCGCGGGGGGTCAAATCACCTTCGCCTCGTTTTTCAGCTTCTCGACCAAGGTCGCCACATCCGGCACCTTGATGCCCGCACCGCGCTTGGGCGGCTCGCTGACCTTCAAGGTCTTGATGCGCGGGCTCACGTCCACGCCGAGGTCTTCGGGCTTGACGATGTCCATCTGCTTCTTCTTGGCCTTCATGATGTTGGGCAGGGTCACGTAGCGCGGCTCGTTCAGGCGCAGGTCGGTGGTGACGATGGCCGGCAGCGACAGGCTCAGGGTTTCCAGACCGCCGTCGACTTCACGGGTCACGTTCACCTTGCCGTCGACCACCTCGACCTTGCTGGCGAAAGTGCCTTGCGGCAGGTCCGCCAGGGCGGCGAGCATCTGGCCGGTCTGGTTGCAGTCGTCGTCGATGGCCTGCTTGCCCAGGATCACGAGGCCGGGCTGTTCCTTGTCCACCAGGGCCTTGAGCAGCTTGGCCACGGCCAGGGGCTGCAGTTCTTCGGCGGTTTCCACCAGGATGGCGCGGTCCGCGCCGATGGCCATGGCGGTGCGCAGGGTTTCCTGGCACTGGGTCACGCCGCAGGAGACGGCGATGACTTCGGTGACGACGCCCTTCTCCTTCAGGCGCACGGCTTCTTCCACCGCGATCTCGTCAAACGGGTTCATGCTCATCTTGACGTTGGCGATGTCCACGCCCGTACCGTCGCTCTTGACGCGCACCTTGACGTTGTAATCCACCACGCGTTTGACGGGGACGATGACCTTCATGTTGGGTTGCTCCAGATGGTTGTGAAAACAGGGTCCGAATTGACGTGCACGTCAATTCCAGAGATTGTATGACGCCCCCTTGTATGGGCAAGGAAGGAACCGCCCGCCGGTGCCGCCCATGCGTCAGCACCAAAAAACGAACGGTCGTGCTTTTTCAGGATTATAGGGGAACGCTGGCGCGACACAAAGCCCCTTGGTCTTCGCAGGTTCAAAACGGTGGCTTCGGAACACATTAACCAACCATTCGGTCGGCTAATTCGGGTAAGTCTGGAGTTGGAGCGCCGGGGTCTTCGCCTATATTGAATCGGACCATTCTATGGACGTCCCGCACGCTCGTTCCACCGCCCCGCCGATCATCGGAGACCCTGCATGAAACTTCGCCACCTGTTCGCCGCCGCCCTGTCCACCACGGTACTGACCAGCGGGCTCGCGTCTGCCCAGACCGTCTTCACCGTCTCCAGCTGGTTGCCTCCCACGCACACGCTGAGCACGGTGCAGAAGAACTGGTGCGATCTGCTGGAGAAGGAAAGCGCGGGCCGCATGAAGTGCAACATCCTGCCCAAGAGCGTGGCCGCGCCTCCCGGCACGTTTGACGCGGTGCGCGACGGTCTGGCCGACATCTCCTACACCGTGGACGGCTACACGCCGGGCCGTTTCATCAACACCCAGGTGGCCGAGTTTCCGTTCCTGGGCGACAGCTCGGTGGCGACTTCGGTGGCCTACCAGCGCATCTACAGCAAATACTTCGCGCCGCTGGGCGAGCACCGCGGTGTGAAGGCGCTGGCGGTGTTCACGCACGGCCCCGGCATCATCTTCAACAGCAAGAAGCCGGTGGCCTCGGCCGCTGACGCGGCCACGCTGAAGTTCCGCATTGGCGGGGGCAACATCAACGAGCTCTCCAAAGCCATGGGCTGGAACACCACGCTCAAGCCGGCGCCCGAGTCTTTCGAGCTGCTTTCCACCGGTGTGATGGACGGCACCTTTTTCCCCGACGAATCCGTGGCGTCGTTCAAGCTCGGCATGGTCAAACACGCCACCACCTTCCCTGGCGGTCTGTACAACACCAGCTTCGTGTTCATGATGAACGAGGACAAGTACAAGGGCCTGTCGCCGCAGGACAAGGCCGTGGTGGACAAACTCTCCGGCGAAGTCGCCGCGCGCATGTTCGGCGAGGGTTGGGACAAGGTGGATGCGGCCAGCCGCGACATGCAGAAGTCCATGGGGGTGACCCGCGTCGCCGCCGACAAGGCGTTCGTGAAGGCGGTCATGGACAAGCAGGACTACCTGGAAACCAAGTGGGCCGCCGCCGCGCAGGTCAAGGGGCTGAAGAACCCCAAGGGCGTGCTGGCCGAGTTCCGCGCCGAAATCGCCAAGGCGAAATAGACAGACGTCGAGCACGTTTCTTGCATTGGCTCGCATCTGCAGGCCGATGGGACCGACAGCCCGAGCTGTCACCCATCGGCTTCTTTACATCCTGAAAGCACGACATGCTGAAAAAACTCGACCGGTTGCTGTACTGGTCCACCGGCATCATGGCCGCCATGGCGCTCTTTTCCCTGATGTGGCTCACCCTCGTGGACGTGATTGGGCGCAAGTTCTTTGACCACTCGGTCCCGGGCGGGCTGGAGATCACCGAAGTGCTGATGGTGATCGTGATCTTTGCCGCGCTGCCCCTGGTGTCGTGGCGCAACGAACACGTGGTGTTCGACTCCTTTGATGGCTACATCCCCGAATGGCTGCGATCGGTGCAGGCCCGTCTGGTCAACCTGGTGTGTGCCGGAGCCTTCGGCTTCCTGGGACGGCTCATGGCCATGCGCGCCGAGCGTTTCGAGGAGTACGGTGACACCACGGTGCACCTTCAGCTGTCAATTGCGCCCGTGGCCTGGCTGATGGCCGGATTGTTGGTGGTCACCGCCCTGATCCATCTGGTGTTCGTGTTCGCGCCTCATGTCCGCGAAAGTGCCGGCGGCCACCCGGGAGCGGCCACATGATCGAAGCCGGACTGGGGTTCATCGCTGTTTTCATGCTCGCGCTGGCGCGCATTCCGTTGGCCATCTCCATGTCCATCGTGGGTCTGGCCGGGCTGGGTATCCTGCGCGGCTGGCAACCCGCCTTCGCCAGCACCAGCCAGGTGATTTTCGAAACCGGCTTTCACTACGTGCTCTCGGTGATCCCGCTGTTCATCCTGATGGGCAACTTCGTGGCCCGAGCCGGCATGGCGCGCGAACTGTATTCGGCCGCCAACTCCTTTGTGGGCCACAAACGCGGCGGCCTGGCCATGGCGAGCATCATTGCCTCGGGCGGCTTCGGGGCCATCTGTGGCTCGTCCATCGCCACGGCGGCCACCATGACACGCGTGGCCTATCCGGAGATGAAGGCGCACGGCTACAAGGACTCGCTGAGCACGGGCGCCATCGCGGCCGGTGGCACGCTGGGCATCATGATCCCGCCGTCCACCATCATGGTGATCTACGGGATCATCACCGAGACCGACATCGGCAAGCTGTTCGTGGCGGGCATCCTTCCGGGCATCCTGGCCATCGTCTGTCTTTGCCTGGCCGTGGTGTTCATCACGTGGCGCGATCCATCGGCCGGTCCGCGTGCCGAACGCAGCACCTGGAGCCAGCGTCTCAAGGCGCTGAGCGGCATCTGGGGTGTGGCGGTGCTGTTCGGGCTGGTCATCGGCGGCATCTATGGTGGCGTGTTCACCGCCACCGAAGGCGCGGGCATCGGCGCCTCGGGCGCCTTCCTGTTCGCCCTGCTGCGTGGCACGCTGAGCCCGCGCGAGGTGCTGGAAATCCTGGTGGAAAGTACCCGCACCACCGCCATGCTGTTCACCATCCTGATCGGTGCCATGATCTTCAGCAACTTCGTCAACTTCACCAGCATGCCCGGCGATCTGCGCGATTTCATCGTGCAATTCAGCCCGAACCCCATCATGGTGGTGATCGTGATGATGGCCATCTACATCGTGTTGGGCCTGGCCATGGAAGAGCTGTCCATGGTGTTGCTGACCATCCCGGTGTTCTACCCGGTGATCACCGCGCTCGGCTTTGATCCCGTGTGGTTCGGCATCCTGATCGTCACCATCGTGGAGATCGGCATGATCTCGCCACCGGTGGGCATGAACCTGTTCGTCATCAACTCGCTGCTGCCGGGCGTTCGGTTGCGCAGCATCTTTCAGGGCGTGTGGCCCTTCGTGATGGCCGACGTGGTGCGGCTGGGCATCCTGATCGCGTTCCCGGCCATCGCCTTGTGGCTGCCCGGCTTCATGAGTCGCTAGCGGGCGGGATGGGCGCCACCTCCGCCGCAGCCCGCGGCTGGATGTGCAGCACGCGCTGCGGGTACGGGATTTCGATGCGGTGGGCGCGCAGCGCCTGCAGAACGCTGCGGTTGATCAGCGAGCGGATATTGAGCGTGCCGTTTTCGGGGTCCGCGATCCAGTAGCCCAGCGTGAACTCCAGCCCGTCAGCGCCGAAGGCCGACAGCGCCACCGAAGGCGCCGGTTCGATCAGCACGCGCTGGTGGGCCATGGCGGACTCCATCAGCAGGCGCGAGACCAGCTCCACATCGCTGTTGTAGGCCACCGACACCACCGTCGACTGCCACAGGCGGCCGTCGGCCAGGGACAGGTTCTCCACCCGGTTGGTGATCAGGATCTCGTTGGGCACGATGGACTCGCGGCCCGTGGTCGAACGGATCACCGTGTAGCGCGCATTGATGTCGGTGATGCGCCCCTCGAAGCCATCCACCTTGACGTTGTCGCCGATGCGCATGCTGCGCTCGGCCAGGATCACGAAGCCACTGACGTAGTTGGCCGCCAGTTTCTGCAGGCCAAAGCCGATGCCCACGCCGATGGCGCCGCCCAGCACCGAGAGCGCCGTGAGGTCGATACCCACCGCCGACAGGGCCAGGATGAGCCCCAGGAACATGAGCAGCGCACGCGTGGCATTGCTCACTGCCTTGCGCAGCGAGAGGTCTCCGCCGACCGCCTTGCGCAACAACCGCCGCTCGATGGCGGAGGACACCCACAGCGAGAGGATGAGCACCGCACCGGCGGTGAGCGCGCCTTCGATCATGGTGCGCAGGCTGATGGTGGAGGCGCCGATCTTCCACTGGATCTGGTCCAGCTCGTTGAGGACCACCGGCAGCAGGCCGCTGACCCACAGGACCATCGCCAGCCAGGCCAGCCAGGAGATGGTGCGCTCCAGCACCTTCACCCAGGGCGCGCTGGCAAAAGCGACCTGCAGCACCTTCACGCCCACGCGGATCACCACCAGCGAGACCAGCACCGGAATGGCCACCTTGAACACCGCCAGCGGCACCGTCTGGGTGAGCAGGGCACGCGCGATGTACCCCAGCGTGAGCAGCAGCAGCGGAAACATCACCCCGTCAACGAGGTGCCGGCCAAACAGCACGGAGGTCTTCTCGTCCTGCATGACCAGCGAGCGGCGCAGCAGCCAGGTCAGGCCGCTGGCCAGGGCGATGCACAGGGCCAGGGCACCAAGCTCGATCAGCACGGTGGGCTGGGTGAAACCCGCGATCCAGAGGTCGAAGTCGTCGATGGGCTGGGGGGTGGTGGAAACGGTAATGGACATGAAGCAGGAAAACGGGAAATGTTCAGGCGCGCCAGCGGGGCGCGCGTTTGTCGATGAAGGCCTGCACGCCTTCCTGGGCCACCTCGTGGGCCATGTTGCAGGCCATGGTCTGCCCGGCGAGCTGGTAGGCCGACTCCATGCCGGTCTCCAGCTGGCGGTAGAACAGCGCCTTGCCCATGGCCAGGGCCTCGCGCGGTTTGGCCACGATGCGATCCACCAGCGTGGCCAGCTCCGCGTTGAGCGCGTCGGCGGCCACCACGCGGTTCACCAGTCCCCGGCTTTTCGCTTCCTCGGCCGAGATGAAATCGCCGGTGAGCAGCATCTCCATCGCCTGTTTGGGCAGCATGTTGCGCGACAGGGCCACGCTGGGCGTGGCGCAGAACAGGCCGACGTCGATGCCGTTCACGCCGAAACTGGCCTCGCTCACGGCCACCGCCAGATCGCACTGCGCCACCAACTGGCAGCCCGCAGCCGTGGCCAGGCCCTGCACCCGCGCGATCACCGGCACCTCCAGTTTGCGGATGCTCATCATCAGTTTCGAGCAGGTGGCAAACAACGCCTGGTAGTACGCCACGTCAGGCCGGGCCTTCATTTCCTTCAGATCGTGTCCGGCGCAGAAGGCGCGGCCGTTGGCGGCGATCACCACCGCGCGCGCCTGCGGGTCGGCGGCCACCGCGTCCAGCGCGGCCTGCATCGCGGCCATCATGGCTTCGGAGAGCACGTTGAAGCTGCGCGGCGCGTTCAGCGTGAGGGTGTGCACGCCGCGCGCATCGTGGTGCGTCAACAGCAGGGGGGTATGGGTGGTGTCAGACATCGGCAAGAACCCTCAGGTGGGCTTCCACGCTGCGCGCCAGCGCGCTCAGGTCGTAGCCGCCTTCGAGGCAACTGACGATGCGGCCCCGGGCGTGGCGCTGCGCCACTTCCTTGATGCGCTGCGTGATCCAGGCGTAGTCCTGCTCCACCAGGCCGAGCTGGCCCATGTCATCTTCGCGGTGGGCGTCGAAGCCGGCGCTGATGAAAATCAGCTCGGGCCGGTGCGCGTCCAGCCGCGGCAGCCACATCGTGTCGATCAGCTCGCGGATGTCCATGCCCTTGGTGTAGGCCGGCACCGGCAGGTTGACCAGATTGCTGGCGGTGGAGTGTTCGCACACCGGGTAGAACGGGTGCTGGTAGAAGCTGCACATGAGGATGCGCTCGTCGCCGGCCACGATGTCCTCGGTGCCGTTGCCGTGGTGCACGTCGAAATCGACGATGGCCACGCGTTTCAGGCCGTGGCGCTCCAGCGCGTACTTGGCGGCCACCGCCACGTTGTTAACGAAACAGAAGCCCATGGCCTGGTTACGGGTGGCGTGGTGGCCGGGCGGGCGCACGGCGCAGAAGGCGTTGAGCAGCTCGCCGGCGAGCACCGCGTCGGTGGCATCGATGGCGGCGCCAGCGGCCACCAGGATCGCGTCCCAGGAGTGGATGTTGATGGAGGTGTCCGGATCGACCTGCGCGTGCGTCGGGCCGCCAGCGGCGATCTCGTCGCGCAGCCCGTCGGAGAGGCCGCGCAGCGACGCCAGGTGCATGCGCCCGTGGGCCAGTTCCAGGTCGGCCATGGAGGCGGGAGTCGCCTCGCGGCGCTCCAGCGCGTGGTCGAGTCCGGTGATGAGCAGGCGGTCTTCGATCGCGTCGAGCCGCTGAGGGCATTCGGGGTGCCCGTCGCCCATCTCGTGTCTCCAACAATTCTTGTGTGTGAAAAAGCCGGTGGCCTGACTCATGGTGGTTTTACGGTATGGTTCGCGGCATGCACGCCGACACAAAAATACACCAACTTCTGGTTCAGCTTAACACGGTCATTGTGGGCAAATCGGCCCAGGTTTCCGACTGCGTGGCCTGTCTGCTCGCGGGTGGCCACCTGCTCATCGAAGACGTTCCGGGGGTGGGAAAAACCACGCTCGCGCACGCGCTTTCCAGGTCTTTCGGGCTGCAGTTTTCGCGCGTGCAGTTCACCGCCGACCTGATGCCCAGCGACCTGGTGGGGGTGTCCATCTACGAGCGCGGGCGCGAGAATTTCGTGTTCCACCCCGGCCCGGTGTTCGCCCAGGTGCTGCTGGCCGACGAGATCAACCGCGCCAGCCCCAAGACCCAGAGCGCCTTGCTCGAAGCCATGGAAGAAAAGCAAGTGACGGTGGAAGGCGAGACGCGCGCCTTGCCACACCCCTTCTTCGTGATCGCCACGCAAAACCCGCACGACCAGCTGGGCACCTACGCGCTGCCCGAGTCGCAGCTCGACCGTTTCCACATGCGGCTCTCGCTCGGTTACCCGGACCGCGCCGCCGAACGCGAACTGCTGCGCGGCGCCGACCGGCGCGACATGCTCGAACACCTGCAGCCGGTGCTGACCCCGGCCGACCTGGCCCGGCTGCAACAGGCCGTGGCCGAGGTGCACACCGCCGAGCCGGTGCTGGAGTACCTGCAGGACCTGGTGGCCGCCACGCGCTCGGGGCGCTGGTTCGCCCAGGGGCTCTCGCCCCGCGCCGCGCTCGCCGTGGTGCGCTCGGCCAAGGCGCAGGCCTACCTGAGCGGGCGCGACTACGTGGCGCCCGACGACATCGCCTCCATCCTGCCCCAGACCGTGGCGCACCGGCTGATCCCCGTGAGCAGCGCCGGGCGCGGCGCGGTGGAGCAGGTGCGCGCGATGCTGGAAGCGACGCCGCTTCCATGAACCACCCCCGCCGCGCTGCGCGCGACCCCCTCAAGGGGGCAACACCAGCGGCCTGGCAAAGCCAGTTCCGCGGTGTTTCTGGGTTTGGACACTTCGCTCCGGCAGGGTGGCTGGCTTTTGAGTGCCTTCCCAAGAGATCGACATATGCGGCCCGGCAAAGCCGGTTCCGCGGTGTTTCTGGGTTCGGGCACTTCGCTCCGACGGGGTGGCTGATTGTTCCCTTTTGAACCGGCATGAGCCCTGCCGCCCTGCGCCCTCCCGCTGCCGCTCCGGGCAACGCTGCTGTGCCGGCTGGCTGGCGCCACCCGCTGCGGGCCTTGCGTGGGCGACTGCAACGCTGGTGGCACAGCCGGCTGCCGCTGACCGACACCCTGGTCCTGGCCCAGCGCAACGTCTACATCCTGCCGACCCGGCCGGGCTGGATGCTGGCCCTCACCCTGCTTCTGCTGCTGGTCGCGAGCATCAACTACCAGCTCAACCTGGGTTACCTGCTCACTTTCCTGCTGGCGGGCTGCGCGGTGGTGGGCGTTTACGTGTGCCACGCCAATCTGCGCGGCCTCACCCTGCACCTGGGGGCGCCCGCGCCGGTGCACGCCGGCCAGGCCGCGGCGCTGGACATCCGGCTGTCCAGCGAACGGCGCCGACCGCGCTACGGCATTGGCCTGGGGGTGCTGGGCGACCGCATCGCCGGCCCCGCCGACGCCCACCTGGCCTGGACCGACGTGCCCGCGCAGGGCAGCGCGCTGTTGCAGGTGGCCTGGGCGCCCCCCACTCGCGGGCTGCACCGCCTGCCCCCGCTGACCGCGCTCACGCTGTTTCCGCTCGGCACCTTCCGTGTCTGGACGGTCTGGCGCCCGGCGGCGCAGGTGCTGGTGTACCCGGCGCCCGAAGCGCACCCGCCGCCGCTGCCCCCGGGTGAACCGCTCGCCGGCAGCTCGGGCGCCGCGCGGGTGCAGAGCACGGGCGAGTTCGACGGCGTGCGCGCCTACCGGCGCGGCGATCCGCTCAAGGCGGTGGTGTGGAAAAAAGCCGCCCAGACCTTCGCCGCCGGGCGAGACGACCTGGTCAGCCGCGACGCCCTGTCCACCCAACGCCAGCAACTCTGGCTCGATTTCGCCCACACCGGAGTGTCCGACGTGGAGGCCCGCCTTTCGCGCCTGACCGCCTGGGTGCTCATGGCCGAGGGCCTGGGGCTCGACTACGGCCTGCGGCTGCCCGGCCGCGAGCTTGCGCCCGACCAGGGCCCGGGTCACCGTGCCGATTGCCTGGAGGCCCTGGCGTTGGTATGAAGCACCCCCGCAGCGCTTCGCGCTACCCCCTCAAGGGGGCAAGCCGATGCGGCCCGGCAAAGCCGGTTCCGCCGGCTTCTCGGATCGGACACTGCGGCCCGGTGGTGTCCTGGGCTGGACCGCTTCATGCGTTGCGGGTGTCGCTCCGGCACCTTGGAAAACTGACATGAAATTCCCGCGCCGCTTCGCGTCGTCCGCCGTTCGCCCGGCCTCGTCTTTGCCCCGGGACACCCGCGACACGCTGTTCCTGCTGGCCGTGATCGCCTGGGTCGTGATGATGCAGATCGGCCAGATTCCGTGGTGGTGCACGGCGCTCACCGCCGGGGTGCTGGCCTGGCGCACCACCTTGGCGCTGCGCGGGCTGCCGTTGCCGGGCTGGGCCTGGCGCATGGGTTTGCTGGCACTCACCGTGGCGGCCACCTGGTGGACCCACCGCACCCTTTTGGGGCGAGAGGCTGGCGTCACGCTCATCGTGGTGCTGCTGGCGCTCAAGACGTTGGAGCTGCGCGCCCGGCGCGACGCCTTCGTGGTGTTCTTCCTCGCCTTCTTCACCCTGCTCACGCACTTTTTCCATTCGCAGTCGCTGCTCACCGCGGCCGGCATCCTGATCGCGCTGCTGGGCCTGCTGACCGCGCTGGTCAACGCCCACATGCCGGTGGGCCGCCCGCCCCTGGCCCAGGCGGCCCGCATCGCCGCGGGCATGGCGGCCATGGGCGCGCCCATCATGCTGGTGCTGTTCCTGCTGTTCCCCCGGCTGTCGCCGCTGTGGGGCATGCCCGGTCAGGACGAGACCGGCCGCAGTGGCCTGTCGAGCAGCATGCGGGTGGGCCGTTTCGCCGAACTGGCGCTCGACGATGGCATCGCGCTGCGCGTGCGGTTCGACGACGCGCCGCCGCCCCAGGGCCAGCTGTATTTCCGCGGCCCGGTGCTCAGCGACTTCGACGGCATCGAATGGCGCGCCCTGCGTTCGGGGTTTCCAACCTCGATGGCGCTGCCGGCCGACCTCAGCGTCTCGGGCCCACCGGTGCGCTACGAAGTCACCATGGAGCCGAACCGCCGGCCCTGGCTGTTCGTGTTGGAGGCCGCCACGCAGGTCCCCGAGGTGCCGGGCACGCACGCGCGCATGAACAGCGACCTGCAGTGGATCACCATGCGGCCCATGGACACCCTGGTGCGCTACCGGGCCGAGAGCCACGTGAACTTCCGCCACGGTCCGCTCACCCCGGTGGTGGCCCTGCAGGACCACATCGAACTGCCGGGCGGCTACAACCCGCGCACGCTGGCGCTGGCGCAGGCGCTGCGCCGCGAACACGGCAGCGGGCCGCAGGCCAACGCGGCGCTGATCGACGCCGTGATGCAGCGCCTGCGCACCGGCGGATACACCTACACCCTCGATCCCGGCGTGTACGGCCAGCACACGGCCGACGAATTCTGGTTCGACAAACGCGAAGGCTTCTGCGAACACATCGCCAGCAGCTTCGTGATCCTGATGCGCGCGATGGACATCCCGGCGCGCATCGTCACCGGCTACCAGGGCGGCGAGCTCAACGCCGTGGACGGCTACTGGACGGTGCGCCAGCGCGACGCCCACGCCTGGGCCGAGGTCTGGCTGCAGGGCCGGGGCTGGGTGCGCGTGGACCCGACCTCGGCGGTGTCGCCGGGCCGCATCGGCTCGTTCGAGCGCCTGCGGGCGCCCGAGGGCGCCATCGCAGGCGCCTTCCGCAACCTCAGCCCCACGCTCACGACCCAGCTGCGCGCGGCCTGGGAAGCGGTGAACAACCGCTGGAACCAGTGGGTGCTGAACTACACCCAGGGCCAGCAGCTCGACCTGCTGAAGAAGCTGGGCTTTTCTTCGCCCAGCTGGACCGACCTGGCCTATGTGCTCATCGGCGTGGTGGTGGGCGTGAGCCTGCTCGGCGCGGCCTGGACGCTCTGGGAACGCCAGCAGCACGACCCCTGGCTGCGCCTGCTGCAGCGCAGCCGCAAACGGCTGCGGCAGCTGGGCCTGGACAGCGGCGACCACCTGCCCCCGCGCGAATTGGCCGCCCAGGTGCAGCGGCACTTTGGCTCCACCGAATTCAGCAACCGCCTCGCACAATGGCTGCTGCGCCTCGAAGCGCAGCGCTACAGCCGCCACAGCCCGCTCACGCTGGCCGCGCTGCAACGCGAATTCCAGCAACTCACCTGGCCCCGGAAACCCCTCCATTGACCATCACCTTTCGCCTCTCTTCCGCCGCGCGGCGCGCGGCGTCGAGCGCGTCGGCACTGCTCGTGGCGCTGTGCCTGCACAGCGCCACCGCCCTGGCCCAGAACGGCAACCACGGCAACGCCAGCCCGCCGCCCCCCTTCACCTACGACCAGCACGAGGCCGCCATGGCCTTCGCCGACGACCTGGCCAGCCGCCGCAACCTTGACCCGGCCTGGGTGCGCCAGCAGATCGGCGCGGCCCAGCGGCTGCCGGCCGTGATCCGGCTGACCACCCCCGCCCCCAGCGGCACGGCCAAGAACTGGGCGGCCTACCGCGCCCGCTTCATCGAGCCGGTGCGCTTGCAGGCCGGGCTGCAGTTCTGGCAGACCCACCGCGAGCCGCTGGAGCGCGCCGAGCGCGAGTTCGGCGTGCCCGCGAGCCTGATCGTGGGTGTGCTGGGCGTGGAATCGCTGTATGGGCGGCACACCGGCAACTTCCGCGTGATGGACACGCTCACCACGCTCGCCTTCGACTTCCCCGCCAGCCACCCCCGGGCGGCCGCGCGCGCCGAGTTCTTCCGCAGCGAGCTGGAGCAATACCTCAGCCTGGCCCAGCGCACCGGCCAGGACCCGCTGGCCCTGCGCGGCAGCTACGCCGGTGCCATGGGCTGGCCCCAGTTCATGCCCAGCAGCTGGAGCAAGTACGCCATCGACTTCGACGGCGACAGCCGGATCGACCTCTCTGGCAGCCCGGCCGACGCGATCGGTTCGGTGGCCAACTATTTCAAGCACTTCGGCTGGCAGACCGGTCTGCCCACCCACTACCCGGTGGCGTTCGACCCGGCCACGCTGGACCTGGACGCCCTGCTCGCGCCCGACATCCTGCCCACCTTCAGCGTGGAACGCTTCACCGCCCACGGCGCCGTGCTCGAAGGCGCGGCCCTGCAACACAGCGGCAAGCTGGCCCTGATCGAGCTGCAGAACGGCGACCCCGCCAACGGCGGCGCCCCACCGAGCTACCTGGCCGGCACCGAGAATTTCTACGTGGTGACGCGCTACAACTGGAGCAGCTACTACGCGCTCGCGGTGATCGAGCTGGGGCAGGCCGTGCAGGCGCTGGTGGAGGGGCGGTAGCCCGGGAAGCGGCCGCTTCCCGGTTCGCTCAATGCACCGTGGGCACGAGGAAGTCCTGGCTGATGCGGCCACCGAGTTCGTTCACGCGGTCCAGGAACTGCGTGAGGAAAGCGTGCAGGCCGGTGGCGAGGATTTCGTCGATGCGCGCGTACTGCAGATCGGCCTTGAGCTTGCCGGCGCGGCGCAGCGTTTCACCCGAGATCTCGTTGGCCACCACGCTCAGGTTGGCCACCACCTCGTTCATGCTGGCGGCCAGGCTGCGCGGCATGTCGGGCCGCAGGATCAGCAGCTCGGCCACGCGCTCGGGCGTGATCACGTCGCGGTAGACCTTGCGGTAGACCTCGAAGCCGGAGACCGAGCGCAGGATGGCGCTCCAGTGGTAGAAGTCGTATTCCTGATCCTGCTCGCTGGCGGCGCCGAAAAAGTCGCTCTGCACCGCGTGAAACTTCACGTCCAGCAGACGGGCCGTGTTGTCGGACCGCTCCAGGAACGAGCCCATGCGGTAGAAATGGAAGGCTTCATCCTGCAGCATGGTGCCCACCGCCACCCCGCGCGAAAGGTGCGAGCGGTGTTTGACCCACTCGAAGAACGCGCCGGGGTCGCGCTCGAAGTCCTTGGACTTGAGGTAACTGGAGAGCTTCAGCCAGGTGCTGTTCTGGGTTTCCCACAGCTCGGTGGTCAGCGCCCCGCGCACGGCCCGCGCGTTCTCGCGCGCGGCGCGCAGGCAGGAGATGATGCTCGATGGGTTGGACTCGTCGCGCACCATGAAGTCCATGACGTTGCGTGGCGTGATGTCCTTGCCGTACTTGGTGGTGTAGGCCGGCATGAGCTCGCTGATGACGAGCAGGCCCTCCCACCCCACCTGCGCCACGGCGGCGGACTGCGGCAGCAGCGAAGTCTGGTAGTTCACGTCGAGCATGCGCGCGGTGTTTTCGGCGCGCTCGGTGTAACGGGACATCCAGAACAAATGATCGGCGGTGCGTGAAAGCATGTGTCAGTCCTCAAGTATCCAGGTGTCTTTGGTACCGCCGCCCTGTGACGAGTTGACGACGAGCGATCCTTCTTTGAGCGCCACGCGCGTCAGGCCACCGGGCACCATCTGCACCTCCTTGCCACTGAGCACGAAGGGCCGCAGGTCGATGTGGCGCGGCGCCACGCCACTCTGCACATAGGTGGGGCAGGTGGACAGGCTCAGCGTGGGCTGGGCGATGTAGCCGTCGGGCTTGGCCTTCACCACAGCGCGGAATTCCTCGATCTCGGCCCGGGTGGACGCCGGCCCCACCAGCATGCCGTAGCCGCCGGCGCCGTGCACCTCCTTGACCACCAGTTCGTCCATGTGGGCGAGCATGTATTTCAGGTCCTCGGGGTTGCGGCCCATGAAGGTGGGCACGTTGCTCAGGATCGGCTTCTGGCCCAGGTAGAACTCGATCATCTTGGGCACGTAGGGGTAGATCGATTTGTCGTCGGCGATGCCGGTGCCCACCGCGTTGCAGATGGTCACGTTGCCACTGCGGTACACGCCCAGCAGGCCGGCGCAGCCCAGCGTGGAGGTGGGACGGAACACCAGCGGGTCGAGGAAGTCGTCGTCCACGCGGCGGTAGATCACGTCCACGCGCTTGGGGCCGCGCGTGGTGCGCATGTAGACGAAGTTGTCCTTGACGAACAGGTCCTGCCCTTCGACCAGCTCCACGCCCATCTGCTGCGCGAGGAAGGCGTGTTCAAAATAGGCGCTGTTGTACATGCCGGGCGTGAGCACCACCACGGTGGGCTCGGCCGTGGTGGCCGGGCTCACGGCGCGCAGGGTTTCCAGCAGCAGGTCGGGGTAGTGGGCCACCGGAGCCACGCGGTTCTGGCCGAAGAGTTCGGGGAACAGCCGCATCATCATCTTGCGGTCTTCCAGCATGTAGCTCACACCGCTGGGCACGCGCAGGTTGTCTTCGAGCACGTAGTACTCGCCCACGCCCTCGGCGTTGGGTGCGCGCACGATGTCGATGCCCGAGATGTGCGAATAGATCTGGTTGGGAACGTCAACGCCCATCATCTCCGGGCGGAACTGCGCGTTCTGGAAAATCTGCTCGGACGGGATGAGGCCGGCCTTGATGATTTCCTGGTCGTGGTAGACGTCGTGGATGAAGCGGTTGAGCGCCGTCACGCGCTGCACCAGCCCCTCCTCCATGCTCTTCCACTCGTGGGCCGGGATGATGCGCGGGATCAGATCGAAGGGGATCAGCCGCTCGGTGCCGGCGCCATCTTCGTCCTTGGCACCGTAAACGGCGAAGGTGATGCCGACGCGCCGGAAGATCATTTCGGCCTCTTCGCGCCGGGCCGCCATCACCTCCTCGGGTTGCTGCGCCAACCATCGGGCGTAGTTCTGATAGTGGGCCCGGACCTCGCTGGGCGAGGCGTTCATTTCGTCAAACATCGGTTGGCTCATGGGCATTTTTCTCCTGACCACAGCATAGCAAGGACTGGGCCAGGGAGTGCGTTGTGGCGCGCCCAACCGGGCCTCTTCACCCCCTGAATTTCCAACCAACTCAATCGGCACCGCCCGATCCCGGCGCAATGGCACCCTCCTCCCTGGCGGGCAGCGGCGCGTCGGGCACCGGGCGGTGGTGCCAGTAGCGGCGGTGCTCTTCGCGGTGGCAATGCACCACGTCGGGCTCGGCGCTGTGCCAGCGCGCGGCCCCGCAATCGGGCGAGTTCACCCAGCGGATGCCGCGCTGGCGGTAGCGCTCCAGCACGGTGGCGGCCGGGTGATCAAAGCGGTTGCGGTAGCCGGACTGCACCAGCACCCAGCGGGGCTGCAGGGTGTTGAGCAGCACCGGGCTGGACGAGGTGCGGCTGCCATGGTGCGGCGCCAGCAGCACGCTGGCGCGCAGTTCCGGGCGGGCCAGCGCCAGGCGGGTTTCGCGCTCGGCGTCCAGGTCACCGCTCAGCCAGGCGCTCTGGCCCGCGCCGCTCACCCGCAACACGCACGACATGGCGTTGCTCGAGAGCCGCCCGCTGCCATCGGGCGCGTAATGCTCGGGCGTGGGGTGCAGCAGCTCGAAGTCCACACCGTCCCAGTGCCAGCGCTGGCCCGCCAGGCAGCGCCGCTGCGGGTCGCGGTCAAAGGACGAGAGCCAGCGCGCCTGCGGCCAGGCCGTCTGCACCGCCACCGAGCCGCCGGCATGGTCGCTGTCGCGGTGGCTCACCACCACCGCGTCGGGCCGCTCGCCCAGGGCGCGCAGCACCGGCACGACGATGCGCTGCCCGGCGTCGCTCTCGGGGCTGTAGCGCGGCCCGGTGTCGTAGAGCAGGCTGTGGCCCGCGGTGCGCACCAGCACCGCGCTGCCCTGCCCCACGTCCAGCGCCAGCAGCTCAAACTGGCCCGGCGCCGGACGCGCTGGTGTCCACAGCAGCGCGGGCCACACCAGCAGCAGGCCGGCGCCGCGCAGCGCCCAGGGCAGGCGCAACACCAGCAGGGCACCGCCCAGCACGGCCGCGAGCGCCAGCGGCGCCGGCGGTATCGCGCGGTGGATCGAAGCCCAGGGCCACTGGGCCAGCCACTGCAGCCCCACGCCCAGCCATTGCACCGCCAGCGCCGCCGCGTCCCACAACGGCGACAGCGCCACGCCCAACATCGCCAGTGGCGTGATCACCAGCGTGACCCAGGGAATGGCCAGCAGGTTGGCCAGCAGGCCGACCACCGAGAACTGGCCAAACAGCAGCAGCGACAAGGGCGCGAGCGCCACCGTCACCACCGCCTGCTCGCGCAACAGGGCCCCGCCCGCGCGCAGCGCACGCTGCGGGCGCGCCCCGTCGTCTGCAGCCTGGCGGGCGGTGCGCCGGCCCGGGTCGGTGGCAAACAAGATGCCCACCGCCACGAAGCTGAGCCAGAAGCCCGGCTGCAGCAAGGCCCAGGGGTCAAGCAGCAGCACCGCCACCATGGCCAGCAGCCACACCGCGGGCCAGGGCCAGTGCCGGCCCGAGAGCCGCAGGCCGACCACCACGGCCAGCATGACCACAGTGCGCTGCGAGGGCACGCCCCAGCCAGAGAACAGTGCGTAGGCCGCCGCCAGCGCCACCCCGCCCAGGCCCGCCGCCAGCGGCGTGGGAACGGCCAGCAGCGCGCCAGGCCAGACCCGGGCCAGCCGCCGCCACAGGCCACCGATGAGCGCCGTGGCCAGCCAGGCGAACATGGTCACGTGCAGGCCGGAGATGCTCATCAGGTGGGCCACCCCGGTGCTGCGGTACAGGTCCCAGTCGGCGCGCTCGATGGCGCTCTGCTCGCCCACCACCAGGGCGGCGAGCACGCCGGCGCTGCGCCCATCGTCCACGCGCTGCTCGATGCGCTCGCTGACCCACTGGCGTGCCGCCTCCACCGGGTGCCAGCGGGTGCGGCCCAGCCGCTGTGGCCGTGGATCGCGTGGGCCGTCACGCACATAGCCGGTGGCGCCCACGCCCTGCTCCCACAGCCAGCGTTCGCGGTCAAAACCATGGGGGTTGGCGTCGCCGTGCGGGCTGCGCAGGCGCACCGTGAAGCGCCAGCGCTCGCCAGCGAACAGATTGGGGCCGGGGCGTTCGGCCGCTGCCGGCGCCACGCCGGGCCCGGCGCCGCGGAACCAGCTCAGATGCAACAGGCCGGGCAGCGGCACCGGGTGTCCGTTGCGCGTGGCCGTCTCCACCGCCAATTCGAAGCGTTCGCCCAGCGAAGTGCGCTGCGGCAGCGAGGCCACGCGGCCGGTCACCTCGATGTCCAGGCCCTGCAGGCCGGGCTGCAGCGCCCCGGCCGCGAAGTGGACCGCGCGCACGCCGGTCAGGCCAAAGCCGGTCAGCAGGCCCGCGGTGATCACCACCACCAGGCCCAGCGCCGCGCCGACCCGTCCCCGCCCTAGCACGGCGCACCCGGACAGCAAGCGCCACCACAACCAGCCCACCAGCAGCAGGCCCACGCACAAGGCACCGAGGTACCCACCCCAGGGCCACAGGCCAGCCTGCTGCAACTGCAGGGCCACGCCCGCCACACCGGCCGGCAGCCCGGCCTGGGCGCTGCGCCGCAGGCTCATTGGTCGCACCCCGGCCCACTGCGAACGGCAGGGTTGTCATCACCATTTGGCGCAAGACTTGCTAGCATGCCTGCCAGCCGCGCGTACCAATGCCTGGCCTGCGAATCCATTGTTTTCTCACCCCCCTGTTGAAAGACACCAGCATGGCCATTCATGTTGCCCTGAGCCACATCACCCATTATCGGTACGACCGCCTGGTCAAACTCGGTCCCCAGGTGGTGCGTCTGCGCCCGGCGCCGCACAGCCGCACCAAGGTGCTGTCGTACTCGCAGAAGATCGAACCGGCGGGCCACTTCATCAACTGGCAGCAGGACCCGTTCGCCAACTACCAGGCGCGCCTGGTGTTTCCCGAGCCCACCACCGAGTTCAAGGTCACGATCGACCTGGTGGTGGAAATGGCGGTGCACAACCCGTTCGACTTTTTCCTGGAGCCGCGCGCCGAGGAATTCCCGTTCAGCTACGACGCCTCGCAACAGCAGGAACTCGCGCCCTACCTCGCCACAGCGCCGCTGACCGAAGAGCTCAAGGCCTACCTGGCCCGGGTGGACGTGAAGAAGCGCCGCACCATCGACTTCCTGGTGGACATCAACCAGATGCTCCAGCGCGACATCTCGTACACCATCCGCATGGAGCCGGGCGTGCAGACACCCGAAGAAACGCTCAAGCTCAAGAGCGGCTCCTGCCGCGACACCGGCTGGCTGCTGGTGCAGATGCTGCGCCACCTCGGCCTGGCCGCGCGCTTCGTCTCGGGCTATCTGATCCAGCTGACCCCGGACGTGAAAGCCATCGACGGCCCCAGCGGCCCTGAGAAAGACTTCACCGACCTGCACGCCTGGTGCGAGGTGTTCCTGCCCGGCGCCGGCTGGATCGGCCTGGACCCGACCTCGGGCCTGCTGGCCGGTGAAGGCCACATTCCGCTGGCCTGCACGCCGCAGCCCTCGAGCGCCGCGCCGGTCGAAGGCGCCATGGACAAGTGCGAGGTCGAGTTCGAGCACCACATGGGCGTGACGCGCGTCTACGAATCACCGCGCGTGACCAAGCCCTACACCGAAGAACAGTGGGCCGGTGTGGTGGCGCTGGGCCAGAAGGTGGACGCCGACCTGGAGAAACACGACGTGCGCCTGACCATGGGCGGTGAACCCACCTACGTGGCCACGGCCGACCGCGACGCCGCCGAATGGAACACCGACGCGCTCGGCCCCACCAAACGCGGCTACGCCACCGAGCTGCTGGGCCGGCTGCGCGAGCACTACGGCGCGGGCGGCTTCGTGCACATGGGCCAGGGCAAGTGGTACCCGGGCGAACAGCTGCCGCGCTGGGCGCTTTCGGTGTTCTGGCGCGCCGACGGCGAGCCCTGCTGGAACAACCCGGCCCTGCTGGCCGACGAACGCGACGCCGCGACATACGACGCCGACGATGCGCGCCGCTTCACGCAGGCACTGGCTCGCCAGCTCGGCCTGTCCACGCAGTACATCACCCCCGGCTACGAGGACACCTGGTACTACCTCTGGCGCGAACGCCGCCTGCCGGTGAACGTGGACCCTTTCGACGCCAAGCTCGACGACGAGCTGGAGCGTGCGCGCCTGCGCCGCGTGTTCACCCAGGGACTGGACGCCACCGTGGGCTTCGTGCTGCCGCTGATGGCCAATGGCCACGGCCCGCTGACGAACAACGGCAAGAGCGAGGGCTACCACCGCGTCTCGGGCACGGTGTGGTCCACCGGCCCCTGGTTCTTCCGCGACGAGCGCATGTACCTCGTGCCCGGCGACTCGCCCATGGGCTACCGCCTGCCGCTCGATTCCCTGCCCTGGGTCTCAGCCGCCGACTACCCGTACCACATCGAGCAGGACCCGCACGCCCCGCGCGACCCGCTGCCCAAGGGCGCCACCGTGCTGCACCAGCTCTCGCCGCACCAAGTGGGCGGTGGCTTTGCCGAAGGCGGCACGGTGTCGCTGCAGGGCACCGACTTTGGCCCCGCCGGTGGGCCGGCCATCGACGGCCAGCCCGGCACGGGCGCTGCGCCCGCCCAGGCGCTGTCGTCCAAGCTCCCGCAGCGCGGTGAATCGGCGGCCTGGCTCACGCGCACCGCGCTCTGCGTGGAAGCGCGCGACCCGCACCGCGCCAACGGCCCGAAGGCGGAAAAGGCCCACGGCGGCAAGAACCAGCACCTGTATGTGTTCATGCCGCCCATGCAGCGGCTCGAAGACTACCTGGACCTGCTGGCCGCCGTGGAGGCCACGGCCGAGATGCTGGGCATGAGCATCGTGCTCGAAGGCTACCCGCCGCCGCGAGACCCGCGCCTGAAGATGCTGCAGGTCACGCCCGACCCCGGCGTGATCGAGGTCAACATCCACCCCAGCAGCAGCTGGGACGAGCTGGTCGAGCGCACCGAGTTCCTGTACGACGCGGCCTACCAGACGCGCCTGTGCGCCGAGAAGTTCATGACCGACGGCCGCCACACCGGCACCGGCGGCGGCAACCACTTCGTGCTCGGTGGCGCCACACCGGCCGACTCGCCCTTCCTGCGCCGCCCCGAGCTGCTGGGCAGCCTGGTCGCCTACTGGCACAACCACCCCTCGCTGTCCTACCTGTTCAGCGGCCTCTTCATCGGCCCGACCAGCCAGGCGCCGCGCGTGGACGAAGCCCGCAACGACCAGCTCTACGAACTGGAGATCGCGCTCGCGCAAATCGAGAAAAACCGCGAGACCCACGGTCAGGACATGCCGCCTTGGCTGGTGGACCGCACGCTGCGCAACATCCTGATCGACGTCACCGGCAACACCCACCGCAGCGAGTTCTGCATCGACAAGCTCTTTTCACCCGACTCGTCCACCGGCCGCCTGGGCCTGCTGGAACTGCGGGCGTTTGAAATGCCGCCGCACGCCCGCATGAGCATCGCCCAGCAGCTGCTGCTGCGCGCCCTGGTCTCGCGTTTCTGGCAACAGCCCTTCGCCCACAAGCTCACGCGCTGGGGCACCGAGCTGCACGACCGCTTCCTGCTGCCCACCTTCATCCGCATGGACTTCGAAGACGTGCTCGCCGACCTGACCGAGTTCGGCTACCCGCTGGACATGGCCTGGTTCGAGCCGCACTTCGAGTTCCGCTTCCCGCTGGTGGGCGAGGTCTCGGCGCGTGGCATCGAACTCACGCTGCGCAGCGCGCTGGAACCCTGGCACGTGATGGGCGAAGAAGGCGCGCCCGGTGGCACCGTGCGCTATGTCGATTCGTCGCTGGAGCGCATCGAGGTGCGCGTGAGTGGCTACAACGACAGCCGTTACCTCATCACCTGCAATGGCCGCGCCATTCCCCTGCAAAGCACCGGCACCGTGGGCGAATTCGTCTCGGGCGTGCGCTACAAGGCCTGGAGCCCGCCGTCGGCACTGCACCCGTCGATCCCCGCGCACGCGCCGCTCACCTTCGACATCGTGGACACCTGGATGCAGCGCTCGCTCGGCGGCTGCCAGTACCACGTGGCCCACCCGGGCGGTCGCAACTACGACACCTTCCCGATCAACGCCTACGAGGCCGAGAGCCGACGCATGTCGCGCTTCTTCCAGATGGGCCACACCCCGGGCAAGCTGGTGGTGGCCCCCGCCACGCCGAGCCGCGAGTTCCCGTTCACACTGGATTTGCGGTATTGACCCCCCCGCGCCGCCTGCGGCGTCACCCCCCAGGGGGCGCCAGCAGCGGCCCGGCAAAGCCGGTTCCGCGCTGGCCTGGGTTGGCGTCGCCTCATGCGTTTCATATCGCGCTCCGTCGTCCTTGAACCCCACCTAACGGCGAGCACACCAACGTGAAGGACGGCACACGCCCCCCCACGGATCGGGTTTCGCCCCAGGCCCTTGCTCGGCCAGCGAAGGCATACTCGGAACCCGTGAACCACGACGCCCCCGACACCCTGTTTGACGAGCTCAGCCCCGAATCGCCTGGCGACTGGGCGCTGTCCCTGTCCGTCCCGGCCGATGAAGGCCACCGGGACGAGCTGCGCCTGCCCCCGTCCGCGGGTGGCGAGGGCGGCAGCGGCCTGTCGGCGCCATGGGCCAGTTTTTTTGAACACATCGGCACCGATGGTTTTGCCGAGCTGAACCGCCGCTCCGACAACCTGCAACGCCAGATCCGCGACAACGGCGTGACCTACAACGTCTACGCCGACGCGTCGGGCCAGGAGCGTCCCTGGGCGCTGGACCTGTTCCCGATGATCGTTCCCCCGCAGGACTGGGCCCGGATCGAGGCCGGCGTGATGCAGCGCACCCGCCTGCTCAACGCCGTGATGGCCGATCTCTACGGAGAACGCGACCTGCTCAAGCAGGCGCTGCTGCCGGCCGCGCTGGTGCAGGGCCACCCGGGCTACCTGCGGTCGATGCAGGGGGTCAAACCGCCGGGCGACACCTGGCTGCACATCGTGGCCTTCGACCTCGCCCACGGACCCGATGGCCGATGGTGGGTGGTGGGCCAGCGCACCCAGGCGCCCTCGGGTCTGGGCTACCTGCTGGAAAACCGCATCGCCATTTCGCGCCAGTTCCCCAAGGCCTTCGCCGGCATGAAGGTGCAACGCCTGGCCGCGAGCTACCGCGCGCTGATGGACGGCATCAAGGCCATGGCGCCCGAGGGCGAAAACGCCCGCATCGCCCTGCTCACGCCCGGCCCCTACAACGAAACCTATTTCGAACACGCCTACCTGGCGCGTTACCTCGGCCTCACCCTGGTCGAAGGCCACGACCTCACCGTGCGCGACCAGCGCCTGTACCTCAAGACCCTGAGCGGCCTGGAGCCGGTGCACGCTTTGATCAAGCGGCTGGACGACGAGTGGCTGGACCCGCTGGAGCTGCGCTCGGACTCGCGCCTGGGCGTGCCCGGCCTGCTGCAGGTGCTGCGCGCGGGCAACCTGCTGCTGGCCAACGCGCCCGGCTCGGCCCCGCTGGAATCCAGCGCGCTGCTGGGCTTCCTGCCCGCGATCAGCCGCCACCTGCTGGGGGAGGAACTCAGCCTGCCTTCGCTGGCCACCTGGTGGTGCGGCGAAAGCGCGGCGCTGCGCGAGGTGCTGCCGCTGCTGAAAGACAGCGTGATCAAGCCCACCTACCCGAGCTCGGGCCTCGAAACGGCCATGGGCCAGTGCCTGAACCCGCGCGAACTCAACGAGTGGTCGGGTCGCATGGCACGCCACCCCGACGACTACACCGTGCAGTCCTGGATGCCACTGTCGCAGACGCCCACCTGGTCGGGCGAACGGCTCATGCCGCGCTCGGCCATCCTGCGCGTGTTCGCGCTGGCCGACGGCCCGCAGTCCTGGCGCGTGCTGCCCGGCGGCCTGGTGCGGCTGGCGCCGCGCGGCCAGCTCATGGCCTCCATGCAGCGCGGCGGCAGCAGCGCCGACTGCTGGGTGCAGACCGAAGGCCTGGTCGATCACACCAGCCTGCTTCAGTCCGCGCCGAGCACGCTGGCGCTGGCACACCAGAAACGCCCGGTGACCAGCCGCGCCGCCGAAAACCTGTTCTGGCTGGGCCGCTACACCGAGCGTGCTGAAAACAGCATCCGCCTGGCCCAGATCGCGCTCAACCACCTGGCCGGTGAAGAACCGAGCTCGCGCCCGCTGATGGCCTGGCTCTCGGCCGCCGCACGCGAAAACTCGCTGGTGCTGCCCGACGTGCCCGGGGCCGAACAATCCGCCCGCGTGTTCGCGCGCAGCCTCATGGCCGGCCTGTCGCCCGAACCGGGCACGCCGCTGGCCGGCCAGACCTACAGCGTGGGCTTCAACCTGCGCGCGCTCAAGGCCGCCGCCGCGCAGGTGCGCGAGCGCCTGTCGCAGGAACACTGGAACCTGATCGAACGCACCGAGGCCGAATTCGCCCACGACTGCGCCGACATGGCCGCCGACGCCGAATACGGCACCGCCGAGGCCCTGGCAGCGCTGCAGAACGCCAGCGAACTGCTCGCCGCCATCACCGGCGCGCAGACCGACCGCATGGTGCGCGACAACGGTTGGCGCCTGCTCTCGGTGGGCC
This sequence comes from Hydrogenophaga taeniospiralis, assembly GCF_020510445.1. Taxonomy (NCBI): domain Bacteria; kingdom Pseudomonadati; phylum Pseudomonadota; class Betaproteobacteria; order Burkholderiales; family Comamonadaceae; genus Hydrogenophaga; species Hydrogenophaga taeniospiralis. Next base: position 2,813,428 of record NZ_JAHBAG010000001.1, on the reverse strand, counting down.
GCCACATTGAACGCCTCATCACCCTCTCGCGTGCGCTCGCGCTCGGGCTCGAACACCACTGCGTGCACGACCCAGCAGGCTTTGAAGCACTGGTGGCGCTGTTCGACAGCACCATCACCTTCCACGCCCTGTACCAGCAGCGCCGCGACATGGTGGCGCTGATCGATCTCCTGGTGATGGACCGCGACAACCCGAGGTCGCTGGCCTGGGTGGTGCAGACCCTGCGCTCACGCCTGGCCAAACTTTCGCTGAGCGCCATGCCGCAGGACGCGGCACTGGCGATGGACCTGCCCGACCCCGACACCTGGGTACTGGCCGATCTGAGCAACTGGCAGCGCGCGCCCGACGGCCAGCGCACCTGGAGCGAACTGGCCGGACTGCTCGACGACTGCGAGGCCGCCGCGTGCGCGCTGTCCGAAGACATCACGCGCCTGCACTTCAGCCACGCCGACCGCGGCAACCAGAGTGTTGGAGCATAAGAATGTTGCTCCCCCCCATCGCTTGCTCGCTGCGCGTAGCCGCTCAGCCCCTCAAGGGGCAACACCAGCGGCCCGGCAAAGCCGGTTCCGCGGTGTTCCCGGTGAATGCGGATCCACTGCGCACCTGATATGTTGCTTCGCATTCTTCACCGCACCCGCTACCGCTACCACGGCACCATCGACATGGCGCAGCACATGGTGCATCTCTCGCCGCGCGACACGCCCACGCAAAAGTTGCTGGCGCACACCCTGCACGTGCGCCCCGAGCCGTCGGCGCGCAGCCAGACCACCGACGCGTTTGGCAACCTGCGCACCTTCTTTTCGCTGCAGGCACCACACGACACCCTGACCGTGGAGGCCGACAGCCTGGTCGAGACCCAGGCGCCGCGGCCGCTGCCCGACAGCCCGGCCTGGCAACAGACCGGCTGGGAGAGCGTGCGCAAACACTTCCGCTACCGTGCGCACGCGCCCTACGACCCGGCCTGCGAATTCCTGTTCGCCTCGCCCTACGTGCCGCGCGACGATGCTTTTGCGGCCTTTGCGCGCCCGGCGTTCACCGCCGGCCTGCCGGTGCTGGAGGCCGCGCGCGCGCTGATGGAGCGCATCCACACCCAGCTGCGGTACGAGACCGACAGCACCGAGGTCAACACCCCCGCGCTGCAGGCGCTGGAGCAAGGCAAGGGCGTGTGCCAGGACTTCGCCCACATCATGCTCGGCTGCCTGCGCAGCCTGGGCCTGCCCGCGCGCTACGTGAGCGGCTACCTGCTGACCCAGCCGCCGCCCGGCAAGCCGCGCCTGATCGGTGCCGATGCGTCGCACGCCTGGGTCTCGGTCTATGTGCCGCTGCCGGCCGGCGCCAGCGCCGATGGCGGTGCCGATGCCGATGACGAAGCCCCCGCCGCCAGCGAAGAAGCTGTGGCCGCGGCCCTCGGCGGCGCCTGGTTCGATTTCGACCCCACCAACAACCGCTGTGGCTGGGGCAGCCCGGGTGAGGACTACGTGACCCTTGCCATCGGCCGCGACTTCTCCGACGTCTCACCCATGCGCGGCGTGATCCAGGGCGGAGCCCGGCACACGCTGCACGTGGGCGTGACCGTGGCGCCGCCCGACGAGATCGCCGACCTGCTGGACGGGGCCTGACTCAGCGCCCCTGCCGCCCCAACGCGCGCAACTTGCCCTGCCACTTCGCCACGCCCGGCGTGCCCAGCTGATCCACCAAGCCGATCAGCGTTTCGTGCACCGGGGCGATGCCGACAAACCCCAGGATGTTGCGCTCCAGCGATTTGACGCTGTGGGCACGGAAATACCAGCGGTAGACCAGCGCGGGCATGCCCATGGTCACCACGATGCGCGCCGAGCGCCCACCCAGTGCCTTGCGGCCAAACGGATTCTTTTCATCGCGGTGAAACGCGAACCCGGGCCGCGCCACCTGCTCCAGAAAGCCCTTGAGCATGGCCGGCATGTCGCCCATCCAGAGCGGGAACAACAGCACCAGGTGCTGCGCCCAGGCAATGGCGTCCTGCGCGGGCCGCAGCGCGGGCGGCAACTCGCCATGTTCCCATTCGTGCTGGCTTTTGAGCAGCGCAAAGTCCAGTGCCGACACCTCCACGCGACGCAGCGCATGTCCGCCGGCTTGCGCGCCCTCGGCGTAGGCGTCGGCCAGGGTGTGGATGAGATGGTGCGCCCCGGCATCGGGGTGGCCGTTGATGAGCAGGATGCGACGCGGATCGGACATGGAAACACCTCCGTTCAGGAAAGGACCATGCTGGCACCACCGCGGTCTGCGCGGGTTGACCCGCGTCAAGCCAGCTCCGAACCGGGATCAGCCCTTGTCGAACACCGGGTCCACCGGCACCTGCAGCGCGGTGGCAAGCTGGTTGGTCTTGGCGGCGAGCGCCACGATGGACAGCAGCTCGGCGTGCTGCTCGCGCGTCATGCCCTTGGCGCTGGCCGCGGCGGTGTGTGAGTGCACGCAGTAGCTGCAGCCGTTGATGATGGACGCGGTGATGTAGACCATCTCTTTGGTCAGCGGGTCCAGGCTGGAAGGCGTCGCCATGACCCGCTTGACCTCGGCCCAGGTCTGCTCCAGCAGCGCCGGATCAAACGCCAGGTAGCGCCACATGTTGTTGATGAAGTCCGTGTTGCGCGTGGCACGGATGTCGTCGAACACCGCCTTGACGCGGGGATCGTTCTCGGGGTGGACCGGCGGGGCGGTGGTGGACATGGGTTGCTCCTGGGTGATGGGCCGGCGCCTCAGCGTTTGTCGGGCTTGGCGGGTTTCTTGTTGCGTTCCTTCTTGCGCGCCTGGCGCTGCGCGTCGGCCTCCTGGCCCGCGTGCAGCCAGCGCTGGAACTGCTCGGGCGTCTCCAGCGTGATGCGGCCCAGAATGCCGCTGCGGAAATCGGCGATCACCAGTTCGGCGGCCTTTTGCCAGTTGATGCTGCCGCCCGACCCGATGGCGCCGCGCTTGCGCGCGATGGCGGCCATCAGCTCTTCGTCGGGCAGTTCGGCGATGGCCTGCGGCGACAGGCCCAGCTTGTAGCGCGCGTCGAGCTCGGCACCGTAAGCGGCCTTGATCTTGTCCAGCAACTCCAGCGCCACCTCCTGGTCGTCGTAGGCGTTGCGCCCCACGGCGCCGCTGGCGGCCAGGTTGAAGCCGCTCTCGGGCACGACGATGCGCGGCCAGAGCATGCCCGGCGTGTCGTACAGGTAGAAGCCGTCGGCCAGGACGATGCGCGACTCGGTGCGGGTGATGCCGGCCTCGTCACCGGTCTTGGCCGCGCGTTTGCCTTTGAGCGTGTTGATGAGCGTGGACTTGCCCACGTTGGGAATGCCGCAGATCAGCACCCGCATGGGCTTGACCATGTCGCCGCGCAGCGGCGCCAGCGCGTGGCAGGCGTCGATGAGGGCACGCGCGGGCGCGGTGACGCTGGCGTCGAGCGCGATCGCGCGGGTGTTGGCCTGGGCGTTGTAGTGCGCCAGCCAGAGCGCGGTGCGCTTGGGGTCGGCCATGTCCTGCTTGTTCACCACCTTGAGCGTGGGCCGCCCGCTGGTGAGCTCGGCCAGCAGCGGGTTGGCGCTGGAGCCGGGCAGGCGCGCGTCCAGCATTTCGATCACGACGTCGATCTCTTTCACGCGCTCGGTGATGGCCTTGCGCGTGAGGTGCATGTGCCCGGGAAACCACTGGATGCTCATGGGTTGGTGTTCTTTCGGTGAGACGGGGATTGTGCTCTGGGTAGCGCACTCTATCGGCGCGCCGGGGTCGCCATGCCACAATGATTTCCCCCTTCCCACACCCCCAAGAGGAGACACATGAGCATCACCGTCAAGATTGATCTGGGTTACGAATTCGACGTCAAGGCCAAGGCCGCCGAGGTGTTCGAGCTGCTCTCGGACGTGCCGGCCTCGGTCAGCCATTTTCCCAAAGTCGAGCAACTCACCGATCTGGGCGACGGCGTCTACCAGTGGGAGATGGAAAAGGTGGGCACGGCGCAGGTCAACATCCAGACCGTGTACGCCAGCAAATACGTCAGCGACAAAACCAAGGGCACGGTGAAGTGGACCCCCGTCAAGGGGGTGGGCAACGCGCTGGTGGGCGGCCACTGGAAGATCGTGGACAACAAGAAGTCCACCGGCCTCACGCTCGCCATCCAGGGCGAGATCGAGGTGCCGCTGCCCGGCCTGATGAAGATGATCGTGGTGCCCGTGGTGCAGGGCGAGTTCGAGAAGCTGGTGGAAAAGTACATCGACAACCTGATCCAGCGTTTCGGCGGCGAGGCCTGAGCCTCGTCTCTTCTTCCGTGAGTTGTCCAGCGAAACACTGGATAAGTTTGTGCATAACCCGGGGTCAGCCGTGTACGGGGCGCGCAAGTGCTTGTGGCCCTAAGTGCTTCTTCAAACTGCCTGCACAACGGGCACCCGGGCCAGCGCATTTATCCACTTGTTCAGCAAAACCTTGGACAAGGCTGTGCATAAGTGATGGCAAGTTCTGTACGGTCAAGATAAGTGCTTGTCACACAACGAAGTTCTTCAAATTGCCCATTCAACAGGCAGTGCGTGCAGCATCCCAGAACCGCCTATGAGCAAGCCGCCGTGTCTGGATTTGTGCACATGAGCACCCCGCCCCAGCCCACCGTCTTCCAGTTGCACCTGCCCGAGACAGGCCAGACCCTGGCCGCCCGCGCCGACGACACGCTGCTGCAAACCCTGCTGCGCGCGGGCGTGGCTTGGCCGGCCTCGTGCCGCAACGGCAGTTGCCGCGCCTGCATCGGTCGGCTGCTGCGGGGGAGCGTGCGCTACGGCATCGAATGGCCCGGTCTGCTGCCCGAAGAAAAAGCCGCGGGCTGCGTATTGCCCTGCGCGGCCTACCCGCTGGAGGACGTGACGCTCATCGGCCCCGGCGACTGAGGTCCACCCGCGGCCCAACCCAGGGCACCGCCGGGCCGGCTTTGCCGGACGGCCAGTGCCGCCCCCTTGAGGGGGTCGCGCGCAGCGCGGCGGGGGTGTTTCATGTCATCAAGCTCTGCTTGAAAAAGCCCAGGGTGCGATCCCAGGCCAGTTGGGCGGCGTTGGTGTCGTAGCGCGGCGTGGTGTCGTTGTGGAAGCCGTGCTGGGTGGCCGGGTATTGGTAGGCGGTGTAGCGCACGCCCGCGGCCTTGAGCGCGGCCTCGTAGGCGGGCCAGGCGGCGTTGATGCGCTCGTCGATGCCGGCGAAGTGGATCAGCAGCGGCGCCTTGACTTTTGCCGCGTCCTGGACCGGGGGCAGGTTGCCGTAAAACGGCACCGCCGCGGCCAGGTCGGGCAGTTGGGTGGCCAGCATGTGTGCGATGCCGCCGCCATAACAGAAGCCCACCACGCCGATGCGGCCCGTGCACTCGGGGCGGCCTTTCAGCGCCTCGGCCGCGGCGATGAAGTCCTGCCGGGTCTTGGTCTGATCGAGTTGCGCGAACAGGGCGCGTGCCTTGTCCTCGTCGCCCGGGTAGCCGCCCAATGGCGTGAGCGCGTCGGGCGCGAGCGCCAGATAGCCCTCCAGGGCCAAGCGCCGGGCGATGTCTTCGATGTGGGGATTGAGGCCCCGGTTTTCGTGCACCACCAGCACCCCGGGCAGCTTGGCCGTGCCCGTGGCGGGTTTGGCCAGATAAGCCTTGACGGTGCCCGACCCCGACGGCGAGGGCACGTCCACCACCAGGGTCAAGACGCGCTTGTCGTCCTTGGGCACCACCTGGGCGGCCGCGAAATCGGGGCTGAGCGCGGCCAGCAACCCGACCGCCGTGACGCCACCCACGGCGAAGCGGCTGGCCCGCTCCAGAAAGGCACGGCGATCGATGTCGCCATGCACATAGGCGTCAAACAGGATCAGCAGTTCCTGGTCAAAGTCCGCTGCGGTCAATCGTGCCATGTGTGCCCCTTGTCAACGACCTCGCAGCTTAGCGCCAGGCACCTCCGCGATGAACACACGCAGGCGAAACGCGGGTTTCAAGGGGTAACCGGCGCGGGGCCTGCCCCTCCGCTCAGGCAGCGGCGGCGAGTGGCGAAGCGTTGGGCCTGCCCAGGCGCGCGGGCGAGGTGTATTCCTGCAGATAGATGTCGAACGGCATGGTGTCGGCCGCTTCGATCGCGCGCTGGTCCAGCACCGACTGCGCGGCCATGGCTTCATAGCGGGCCTGCTGCTTGGCGCTCCAGGGCAGGCCCAGCAGGTGGGCATGGATCTGTTGCGACTGCGTGCGCACGAACGCCACGAAGGAATCGCCGTGCTCCTGGCGCATCGCGGCGAGCACCCGCGCCGAGGGCAGGGTCTGGGGCGCCAGCAACCCGGCGCGGGCCTGGTTCACCGCCTCGGCATGGGCGTCGCCCCCCTGGGACAGATCGAGCGCACGGGCGATGGGATCGAGCTGGTCCAGGATCTCGCTGCCCCATTGCACCAGCGGCACACTCTGGCCCCGGCGCTCCAGGCGCAGGCCGGGCTCGCGCCCGCGTGCCGCGGTGAGGTGCTGGTTGCGCTTGAGTTCGTGGATTTCGTCCGGCGTGTCGGGCGGGCTGTCGCTGAGCAGGCAGTGCAGCAGGAACACGTCGAGAAAACGCAGGGTGGGCGCGCCAATGCCGATGGGCTCGAACGGGTCGAGGTCCATCAGCCGCACCTCGACGTATTCCACGCCGCGTTCGCGCAGCGCGTGCAGCGGGCGTTCGCCGGGGTAGATCACGCGCTTGGGCCGGATCGTGCCGTAGAACTCGTTTTCGATCTGCAGCAGCGTGGTGGCAAGCTGGTTGTAGTCACCGCCCGGGTTGCGGATGCCCAGCGCCTCGTAGGCCGGCCAGGGCCGGGTGAGCGCGTCGTGCAGCGAGGCCGCGTAACCTTCGAGCCCGTTGTAGCTCACGTCCAGCGTGGCCTGCGCGTCGCTCTGGTAGCCCAGGCGGCCCATGCGCAGCGAGGTGCCGTAGGGCATGTGCAGGCTGCCGCCACTGCCCAGCGGCAACAGCTCGTGCTCGCGGCCTTCAACGAAGGTGGAGCACACCGCGGGCGAGGCGCCAAACAGTGTGAGCAGCAAGAAGGCATGCCGGCGGAAGTTGCGGATCAGCGCGAAGTAGCCGTCGTTGTCCACGCCCGGCAGCGACCAGTTGTAGTGGATGCCCGAGATGGTCTGCATGCGCCGGCCGTAGCGGTGGCCCAGGCCCATGCGGTACACGCTCTTGGCACGCCCGACGTTGGACGAGCCGTAGCGGCCCAGCGGAATGGTCTCGTCGGTGGGCAGACCGCAGGGCATGCTGGAGGCCCAGAGCATTTCCTCGCCCGAGGTGTCGCCGGCCTTGCGCAGGCTGCGCACGGTGTACTGGTGGATCTCGGTGAGTTCGGCCAGGCACGAGGCCACGCTGTCGTGCACACCGGTGATCAGCTCCAGCTGCGATTCGCTGTAGTCGGTGGTGATGTGCGGGTGGGTCAGGGCACTGCCCAGCGCGGCGGGGTGTGGCGTCAGGGCCAGCCGGCCGTCGGGCTGCGCACGCAGACTTTCTTTCTCGATGCCGCGACGCATGCCGCGCAGGCGCTCAGCCGTGAGGGCATCCAGCCGGGGTTTTACAGAGGTCATACAGGCGTCGTGGTTCAGGTCCGGGGCCGGAAGTTAACACGGCTGCGCCAACTCCGCTGCCAGCGCCGGGATCGGCTCTGTGGTAATAGGCGGGCGGATTTGCGCCTGCCGCAGCCAGGCCTCGATGGCGGCGGGGTCGTGCACCAGGCGCAGTTCGTCGAACGCGTCCTGGGCCTGCGGGTAACGCTGGCGCAGGTAGTTGAGCCACTGTTTGAGCCGCCCGGCGCGGTGGCGGCGCTCCACGCGCACGCTCACCTGCTGCCAGAACGCGAGCAGCAGCGGTGGCAGCTGCTGCCAGGGCACACCGCCCTGCCCTTTGATGGCCAGCGCCAGGCCCGGGTCGGTCACCATGCCGCGACCGATCATGAGCGCGTCGCAACCGGTGACGGCGCGGCAGCGTTCGGCATCGGCCACGTTCCAGATGTCGCCGTTGGCGATCACGGTGATGGGCGCGCCCGCCGGCAGCGAGGCCCGCACCTGCGCGATGCGCTCCCAGTAGGCGGGCGGGCGGTAGCCGTGCGCCTTGGTGCGGGCGTGGATGACCAGTTCGTCGGCCCCCGCTTCGGCGATGGCGTGTGCGCAGTCCTCGGCCCGGTGGTCGTCGTTGAAGCCCAGGCGCATCTTGGCCGACACCGGCACCTGGGCCGGCACCGCGCGGCGCACCGCGGCCACGATGCGGCCGATCAGCTCGGGTTCGTCCAGCAGCACCGCGCCGCCCCGGCTCTGGTTCACCGTCTTGGCCGGGCAGCCGAAATTGAGGTCCACACCGAACGGGCTCAGGCCCGCGAGCCGCGCCGCGTTCTCGGCCAGGCAGGCCGGGTCCGACCCCAGCAACTGCGGGCGCACCGGCACGCCCGCGCGGGTGCGCCCACCGTTGAGCAGCTCGGGCACCACCCGCAGGAACGCGCGCTCGGGCAGCAGGGTCTGGGTGACGCGGATGAACTCGCTCACGCAGCGGTCGATGCCACCGGTGCGCGTGAGCACGTCGCGCAAGGTCGCGTCGAGCAGGCCTTCCATGGGCGCGAGCAGCAGGGTCATGGGTGGGTGGAGGGTGTGGGCGGCCGTGGGCGGCGAAGGGCCGCGACGGTGCGGGTGGACCCTGGGGATTCTATCGAGACACCCGTCGTCGCGCATGGGCCGCGGCCGAGCGCCGTCCGGTACCATCGCGGGTTGTTTCGTACACCCCGGAGTTCTCCATGCGTGCGCCCCTCTCCCTGTTTCTGGCCGCCTTCCTGCTGGCGGTGCTGCCCCAGGCCGGGGCGCAGCAGCCGCCACCGGCCGCGGCGGTCGATGCGGGCCGTGTGGGCACCTTCAAACACGTGGAAGGCGAGATCTGGGTCGGCCCGGCCGAGGCGCGCCGCACGCCCGTGCCCGGTGACGGCCTGCACGAGGCCGACCGCCTGCGCACCGGCAAGACCGGCGCGGCCACCATCACCCTCAAGGACGGCACCGTGGTCACCATGGGCCCCGACACCCTGGTGGAACTGAGCAAATTCCAGTACAACCCCACGACCCAGTCGGGCAACCTCGCGCTGGAGCTGCTGCAGGGCTCGATCCGCGTCGTCACCGGCCTGCTGGCCAAGATCAACCCCGATCTGTTCAAGATCACCACCCCCACCTCGGTGGTGGGCGTGCGCGGCACCGACTTCATCGTGGACGCCCCGGCGCAACCCTGAACCACCCGAACCCCAGCCCCATGCAATCCAGCCATCCGCTGCACCACCGATCCACCGCCCTCCTCGCGATGCTGCTGGGCAGCGTGCTGTCGGCCTGCGCGCCGACCACGCGCGTGATCCTGCTGCCCCAGGCCAACGGCGCGCCCAGCGCGGTGGCGGTGAGCACCGCCCGGGGCGAACAGGTGATCGACCGCCCCTACCAGGTGGCCAACGTGGGCGCGCGCGGTGCGCTCAGCGTGGACACCACCACGGCCGAGAAGGTGCGCGAAGCCTACCCACGCCTGATCGCGCTGCAGCCGCCGCCGCCCGAGCGCTTCGTGCTGGAATTCGAGCCCGCCACCCCGCAGCTCACCCCCGAGTCGCAGGCGCAGCTGGACCACGTGGTGGCCCGCGCCAAGGCCCGCCCCGGCGGCGAGATCGTGGTGACCGGCCACACCGACCGCCAGGGCCCGCTGGAAGCCAACGACGCGCTCTCGTTGGAACGTGCCCAGGCCATCCGCGACCAGCTGATCGAGCGTGGCCTGCGGGCCGACCTGATCGAGGCCGTGGGCCGCGGTGAGCGCGAACCGCTGGTGCCCACCGACGACGAGGTCGCCGAGCCCCGCAACCGCCGCGCCGTGATCGACGTGCGCTGAGCACGCCCCCACCCCATGGCCACCGAACACAGCCTGACCCGCGCCCTGCGTGAACTGCTGGCCAGCCAGCGCACCGCCGCGCTCGGCACGCTGGACGAACACGGCGCACCTTTTGTCTCCATGGTCCCGTTTGCGGTGGACCGGGTCGATCACAGCCTGGTGATCCACGTCAGCGGTCTGGCCGCGCACAGCCGCAACCTGCAGCGCTCGCCCCGCGTGTCGGTGCTGGTCTGCCAGGCCGAGGTGGCGGGCGAACCAGTACACGCCCTGCCGCGCGTCACGCTCGACGCCACCGCCCTCGTGGCCGAACCCGGCAGCCCCGAAGCGCTGGCCTGCCGCGCGGTCTATCTGGAACGGTTCCCCGACGCCGAACCCATGACCGCGCTCGGCGACTTCCGCTTCGTGCGCCTGCGCGCCAGCGGCGCCCGCCAGGTGGCCGGCTTTGGCGCGGCGCGCAGCCTGGACGCCGCCGAGCTGACGCGGGCCCTCGGCCCCGCGCCCTGACCGGCGGCCACGCGGTGGACGACCACGGCCTGAACCCGCTGTACGCCGACGAGGCGATGCTGGTGTTCGACAAGCCCTCCGGCCTGCTGAGCGTGCCCGGGCGCGGCCCGGACAAACAGGACTGCCTGAGCACCCGCGCCCAGGCGGTCTGGCCCGACGCCCTGGTGGTGCACCGGCTGGACATGGCCACCTCCGGCATCGTGGTCATGGCCCGCGGCATCGACGCCCAGCGCACCCTGAGCACGGCGTTCGAAAAGCGCCGCGTGCACAAGCGCTACACGGCGGTGGTGGTCGGCGCGCTGGACAACCCGCAGCCCGACAACGGCTGGAACACCATCGACCTGCCCCTGATCCTGGACTGGCTCGCCCGACCGCGCAGCATCGTGCACCACGAGTTCGGCAAACCCAGCATCACACACTGGCGGCTGGCCGCGGCGCCCGCGCCCGGGCCGGACATGACCCGGCTGGACCTCGAACCCGTCACCGGCCGTTCGCACCAGCTGCGTGTGCACCTGCAGGCCATTGGCCACCCCATCGTGGGCGACCCGCTCTACGCCAGCCCGGCCCAGGAGGCGCTGGCCAATCGCCTGCTGCTGCACGCGCAAGCGCTGGAGTTGCCACACCCAGTCACGGGCGAGACACTGCGGTTCGAATGTCCCTGTCCGTTCTGAGCCCAGGAGCCGCCATGAACCCAGTCACGCAACACCTCACCATCCTCACCGGCGCCTCGCGCGGCATGGGCCTGGCCATGGCGCGCCAGTTGCTCACGCCCGGGCGCCTGCTGCTGTGCATCTCGCGCCACGCATCGCCCGCGCTGGAGTCCGAAGCCGCGCGGCACGGCGCCAGCCTGGTCCAGTGGTCACAAGACCTGGCCGACACCGTCGCCGCGGCCGCGCGGCTGCGGCACTGGCTTGAGGGCCAACAACCGCCTGCGCTGGCCAGCGCCACGCTGATCAACAACGCCGGGGTGATCCCGCGCATCGGCCCGCTCGACGCCTGCCCGCCCGACGAACTGGCCAACGCGCTGCGCGTGGGACTGGAAGCCCCGATGCAGCTCACCGCGGCGTTTCTGGCCGCGACCGCCGCCTGGGTGAACGCGGGCTGGCGCGGCCCGCGCAAGGTGCTCAACATTTCGTCGGGACTGGGCCGCACCCCCATGGCCGCCCAGGCGCCCTACTGCGCGGCCAAGGCCGGCATGGACCACTTCACCCGCTGCAGCGCGCTCGACGAAGCCCGGCGCGCGCACGGCGCCAGGCTGGTGTCGCTGGCACCGGGCGTGATCGACACCGACATGCAGGTGCAGCTGCGCGCGGGCGACCCCACCGCCTTCCCCGACCGGCAGCGTTTCGTGGAACTGCAAAGCCAGGGCCAGCTCGCCGCCCCCGAGGCCGCCGCCGCGCGCGTGCTGGCCTGGCTGGAGCGGCCGGACTTTGGCGAGCAGCCGGTGGCCGACGTGCGCGACTGAGCCCGGCGCACGCCCTTTGGCATCGGCGCCGCGGGGGTACGATGTGTTGTTTTCCGTGGCGCGGCCGCCCGGCCCCGAGCGGAACCATCCATCCCAACCTGTCTGGAGACCCCCATGAGCCGAGAAGTCGTCATCGTCAGCGCCGCCCGCACCGCCATTGGCACCTTTGGTGGCAGCCTGAAAGACGTGCCCCCCACCGAACTCGGCGCGCTGGTCGTCAAGGAAACCCTGGCCCGCGCCCAGCTCGACGGCAAGGACGTGGGCCACGTGGTGTTCGGCCACGTGGTCAACACCGAACCCAAGGACATGTACCTCTCGCGCGTGGCCGCCATCAACGGCGGCTGCGCCGAAGGCACGCCCGCCTTCAACGTCAACCGCCTCTGCGGCTCGGGCCTGCAGGCCATCGTCTCGGCCTCGCAGTCCATCCTGCTGGGCGACGCCGACATCGCCATCGGTGGCGGCGCCGAGTGCATGAGCCGCGCGCCGTTTGCCTCGCTCAACATGCGCTGGGGCGCCCGCATGGGCGACACCAAGATGGTCGACATGATGGTCGGTGCCCTGCACGACCCCTTCCACACCATCCACATGGGCGTGACCGCCGAGAACATCGCCGCCAAGTGGGGCATCAGCCGCGAAGACCAGGACCAGCTGGCCCTGGAAAGCCACAACCGCGCCCAGCGCGCCACCGAAGAAGGCCGCTTCAAGGAACAGATCGTTCCGGTCATGCTCAAGAGTCGCAAGGGCGAAGTGGCCTACGCCACCGACGAGCACTTCCGCCCCAACTGCGGCATGGAGGAGCTGGCCAAGCTCAAACCGGTGTTCGTGAAGGAAAACGGCACCGTCACCGCCGGCAACGCCTCGGGCATCAACGACGCGGCCGCCGCCGTGGTGCTGATGGAGGCCGCCACCGCCAAGGCGCGCGGCCTGGCGCCGCTGGCGCGACTGGTGGCCTACGCCCACGCCGGCGTGGACCCGAAGTACATGGGCATCGGCCCGGTGCCGGCCTCGAAGCTGGCGCTGCAGAAAGCCGGCCTGACCGTCAACGACCTCGACGTGATCGAGGCCAACGAGGCCTTCGCCGCCCAGGCCTGCGCCGTGTCCAGAGACCTCGGCCTGGACCCGGCCAAGGTCAACCCCAACGGCTCGGGCATTTCGCTCGGCCACCCCATCGGCGCCACCGGCGCGCTGATCACGGTGAAGGCGCTGTATGAGCTGCAGCGCATCAACGGCCGCTACGCGCTGGTGACGATGTGCATCGGTGGCGGTCAGGGCATCGCTGCGGTGTTTGAGCGGGTGTGAACACCCGCCCCCCGCGCCGCTTCGCGTCACCCCCCCGGAGGGGGCGATGCGAGTGGCCCGGCAAAGCCGGTTCCACCGCATCCTGGGTGGGGCACGCGCTCCGGACACTCTGAGTTTTTTGTGAAACCGTTCGCACCCGCTTCAAATGACGAGTGAACACACCACTGGCGCTACCTGGGCGCCCATGCTGGACGAACTGGAGCGCGGCCTGTTGCAGCGCGACGTGGCCGCCCGTGCGCTGCTGCTGGCGGCGCTGGCGGGCGAGCACGTGCTGCTGCTGGGCCCGCCCGGCACCGCCAAGAGCGAGCTCGCGCGCCGCCTGCAGCGCCTGTTGCCCGGCGCGCACTACTTTGAGCGCCTGCTCACCCGCTTCACCGTGCCCGAGGAGCTGTTCGGTCCGTTGTCGCTGCGCGCGCTCGAAGAGGACCGCTACGAGCGCCTGACCGAGGGCTACCTGCCGAGCGCCGAGGTGGCGTTTCTCGACGAGGTGTTCAAGGCCAACTCGGCCATCCTCAACACCCTGCTCGGCCTGCTGCATGAGCGCCAGTTCGACAACGGCAGCCAGCGCCTGCCGGTGCCGCTGGTGTGCCTGGTGGGCGCCAGCAACGAGGTGCCGCAGGACGAAAGCCTGCACGCGTTCTACGACCGCTTCCTGCTGCGCGTGCCGGTGCAGCCGGTGGACGACGCGCATTTCACCGCCCTGCTGCTGGCCGATGCGCCAGGCGCGGGCGACACCCCGGCCAATGCGCTGATCGACCCTGCGGTGGTGGAGGCCCTGCGCGAGCGTGCGCCGCGGGTCCCGCTGGGGGAGGCCGCACTGGCGCTGCTGCTGCAGGCCCGACAACACGCCAGCGAGAGCGGGCAGACCGTGTCGGACCGGCGCTGGCGCCAGCTGGTCGCGCTGCTGCAGCTGCAGGCCGCGAGCCGCCAGGCCAGCGAGGTCGGGCCCTGGGACCTGTGGCTGCTGCCCTTCGTGCTGGCCGCCGACCCGGCCCAGGTGCCCGGCTGGACCGGGTTGTTCCTGCACAGCGTGGCCCGGACCGCACCGATATCCGTGCAGGGTCTGGAGCGCGCGGTGCAGGCGTTCGAACAGCAGCTCGACACCGAGCGCCGCGCCCCGCCCGACGCGCAGGACGACAGCGCGGGCAAGCTGGCGCTGGCGCGCGCCATCAGCCGGCCGGGCGAAGAAAGCGAGATGCTGCGCATCACCAGCGAGCGCGCCCAGCGTCGCTACAGCCCCGTGCACATCGAAGCCCGTGTGGCGCAGTGCGACGAACTGCTGGAGCGGCTGATGGCACTGCACGGCGAGTGGCTGGCGGTGGCGCGCGAGGTGCTGGCCCAGGCCCGCGCGCACGCCTGGCTGCCCCCGTCCTGGCTGCTGCAGATCGAGGCCGTGCACGCCGAGCGCGGCGGCCACCTGGCCAGCCTGTGCGCGCAGCACCAGTCCACGCGCAACGGCTTCGCGGCCTTGCCGGTGGAGGTGGATGCCGCCGCCCACGCACCGGCGCCGGTGCCGTGGGAATCCCCGTGAAGGCCTCGACAGGCTCAGCCCGAACGGGTGGATCGGTCGACACCGCGCCAACGGCCACCGTTCGCCCTGAGCCTGTCGAAGGGCAGAACTTTCCCGACCGGCCCTACCACCACCTCGACGCCCTGCCGCGCGAACTCTGGCGCTGGGCCGTGGTGTGCAGCAGCGGCCACGCGGCGCGGCGCGTCCCCGAGCTGGCGCAGTGGGCGCGTGCGCTGATGGACGGCGCCCTGCCCGATGCGGCGCACGACTTCGGCGACGCTGCCGCCACCCAGGCGCTGCGCCCGCTGCTGACCGAGCTCGATCTGCTCACCCTCACGCGCCAGAGCGCGCCGCTCACCCGGCAACTGCTGCAAAGCCTGATGTGGAACTTGGACAGCCTGATCGACCGACCCGCCGACGAACCCCGCGCACAGGCCATCACCCGCATGCAGGCGGTGTTCCGCGAGAGCTGGGACCTGCAGCGCAAAGGCTGGGACGAGGCGCTGGCGCTGCTGCAGTCGCTGGGCGATCTGGCGCACCTGCGCTGGGACGACCTGGCCGGCCAGCTCAACCGGCGCGAGTGGCAGGAAGCGCGCCGCATCGGCGAGCTGCTGCAGCGCCTGCCGGCACTGGCGGCGTTCATCGACGGCGTGGGCCGGCGCGCGTTCGAACCCCGGCACCCGCCGGCCCACACCGCCCGGCCCGACCCGGCGCCCGACGCGCAAGCCGCGCAGCGCCCCGCCGACGACGAAGAACGCCGCCCCGAACCCACCGCGGTGGACGGCGTGCGCCGCTCACGCAACCTCGCCCGCATGACCGGCGGCGAAAGCCTGAACCTCACCCACCCGGTGCTGCACCGGCTGTGGCGCGCGCGTTTTGCCGAAGCCCAGTTGCTGAGCTACGACGACCGCGCCCGCGAACATTCCCCGCGCCCCCTGCCGCGCCCCGAACCGCAGCCCCAGCGCCGACAAGCGGCGCACGCCGGGCGTGGCCCGCTGATCGTCTGCCTGGACACCTCGGGCTCGATGCGCGGCGCACCGGAAAACGTGGCCAAAGCCTGCGTGCTGCAGGCCCTGCGCAGCGCCCACACCGGCCAGCGCGCCTGCCGGCTGCTGGCCTTTGGCGGCCCCAGCGAGCTGCTGGAGCGCGACCTCACGCTCGACGCCGCCGGGCTGGAACACCTGCTGGACCTGATGGGCCAGAGCTTCGACGGCGGCACCGACGTGCAGTCCCCCATCGAACGCGCCATCGAACTGGTGCAAACCGCCGGCTGGCAGGAGGCCGACCTGCTGATCGTGAGCGACGGCGAGTTCGGCGTCACGCCCGCCACGCTGCGGCGGTTGCGCGAGGCCAAGGAACGGCTGGCGCTGCGCGCGCACGGCGTGCTGATCGGCGACCGCGAAACCATCGGCCTGATGGAGGTCTGCGACCACCTGTACTGGGTGCGTGAGTGGCGCCGCTACGGCAACGGCGCCGCCGCGGTGGGCGAGAACTTCTCGCCGGTGCACAGCCGCAGCCTGACCGCCCTGTATTTCCCGAACGCAATCAGGAGGTAAGCCCCCCTGGAAGGCCAACCGATAAACACCGGGATCAGTCGCCCTGGAAGCCGCCCGCGCGGTAGGTCAGCACCAGGGTGTCGCGCCAGCCAAAGCCATCGGCCTGCAATGGCTGGATCGGGGTGCTTTCGTGGATGACGCGCTGGTCGTCGAGCAGCAGCAGCGACCAGGGTTCGAGCAGCGTGAAGCGCTGGCCGGCCGGCCCGTTGGCCTCGAACACGCGGCTCTCGCCGCCCTTGATGAGGTGGCGCTCCAGCATGAACACCGCCACCAGGTCCACACCGTCGCGGTGCGCGCCTTCCGGCGTGGGCCGGCCGATGCCGTCGGTGGTGTCGATGCGAAAAGTGTGCGCCTCCACGAACCAGGGCTGCTCGCCGCGCAGGGCCGAGACCACCGCCCCCACCCGCCCCAGCAAGCGTGGCCACACCGGGCGCGCCACCAGCGCCGGGTCCATGGGCTCGAACAGGCGCTGCATGCCGCCATGCAGGGCGTTGTATTCCAGCGGCTGCCAGTGGGCGCGGTGCGGCACCTGCTGCACCTGTTCCCCCCGCACCTCGAAACAGCTGTGGCGCCGCCGGCGGTAGTGCCCGCCGTCCTTCAGGTAGCCATCGGCCGGCAGATCGTTCCAGCCACTGTGCAGAGCCTGCAGTTCGTCCGGCGTGGCGGACAGCCACTGCTGCACATCGGCGGCACTGATCAGGGCAAACCCTTGGGTCTTCAGGCTCTGGTCGAGCCCGGCCAGGGGCACATAAGGTGGCTGGAATTGGCTGGTCATGGGCAGGCAGTGTAGCGGGCAGCCCGCCAGCGGCCCCGCTCCGTGGGGCAGGCGTAACAGGCGGTTAATGCCTGTTCACCACCGTGTGCAATTCCTGCGCTGGATCAAATCCACACCCTGCGGGTGCTGTCAAGCTTTCGGCCACAGATTGGATTTGGAGGCTGTCATGAACACTGTTGAATGGTCCGATGCGCTGCTGCTGGATTACGAGCCCATGGACACCGTGCACCGGGAGTTCGTGGACCTTCTGGCGGCGGCGCAGAACGCGTCCGACGCGGCACTGCCGCAGACCTGGGCCGCGGTCGTCGCCCACACGGTGCGCCACTTTGGCCGAGAGGACGAATGGATGCAACGCACCGGCTTCGCCTCGGCCGACAACCACATCCTGCAGCACCGGGTGGTGCTCAACCTGCTGCGCGAAGGCCTGGCGATGGCCCAGGCCGGCCAGATGGACCCGGTGCGCGAGATGGCCGGCGAGTTGGCGGTCTGGTTCGCCAAGCACACCCAGACGCTGGACGCGGCGCTGGCGCTGCACATGCGCCGCGAGCCCTCGCCGGTGAGCACGGCGCACCGCCCGCGCGGCGGGCGCGGCGCCCACGCGTCCCCCGGATAGACCGCGCCCGCCGGCCCGGGCGGGCAGGTCCGCGGCCCGATCCCCACAACCCTCACGGGTATCGGGTAAACCATGTGCGTGCCACATGCGGTGGTGGCTATATTGCTCCGACAGAAGGAGACCGCCATGGCCGAAGCCATCCACGCTGACGCGTCGCACGACGACCCGTCCGAGCCCGGCACGCCCGAGGCCGCACCACCGGCGCAGCCTGCCAACGCCGAACAACGCGGCCCCTCGGTTTTCGCCCTGACGCTGGCCGACCTGAGCCCGTCCGACCCGGTGCGCTGGCTTCGCCTGGGCTGGGCTGACTTCCAGCGCTGCCCGCGCATCGGCCTGTTCTACGGCCTGTGCTTCTTCGCCATGGGCCACGCCTTGCTGGCGGTGTTCCAGAACGCCCCTGCCTACGTGCTGGCGCTGAGCGCCGGCTTCCTGCTGATGGGGCCGTTCCTGTGCCTGGGCCTGTACGACGCGAGCAAGGCCATGCAGACTTACGACCACCGGCCTTCGCTGCGCGCGTCCCTGCTGGCGTGGCGGCCGACCAAGGGCACCATGGGCATCTTCGCCGGCGTGTTGCTGATCCTCGAACTGCTCTGGGGACGGGCCTCGCTGGTGGTGTTTGCCGTCACCTTCAACACCATGCCTTCGACCGAGAAGCTGCTGCCGCAACTCATCAACCCGGAGAACCTCGGCTTCCTGATCACCTACACCATCGTGGGCGGCATCTTCGCCGGCCTGATCTTCGTCACCAGCGTGATCTCGATCCCGATGATCATGGACCGCGAGACCGACGCGATCTCGGCCGGCCTCACCAGCATCCGCGCCTGCCTGCAGAACCCGGGCGTCATGCTGATCTGGGGCGCGCTGATCACGGTGCTGATCGGTCTGGCCATGCTGCCGGTGTTCCTCGGCCTGCTGATCGTGGGCCCGGTGATCGGCCACGCCACCTGGCACGCCTACCGCCACATCGTGCCAGCCCCCTGATCGATGGCCTGAACGTTCCGTTGTTGTGGGGAGCCGACGATCGGCCCGGCGCGCCGGTGCAGGTTCGACGCCCTGAGTTGCCCGCTGTACCGGGGCAAGTTGCAAACAGGTGGCCACGGGCCAGCCAGATGCCGCCTGGAGCGCGGCTGAAATGCGCCGAAACGGGGCCAAAACCGGGCCCGGCTCACCACCCTGGGGCGCCCGTTTTCCGCAGTGCACCATAAGGGTTTTTGTGTACAGGGGTCGGTCGCTGTACAGTGGGCCGGCGCCACAGCACATCTGTATATGTTGACATCGTGTCACGGGCATTACAGTCGCGCCATCGTCACCTGCGAAAGCGTTTGTCTGCATGGAATCCGCACAAGCCCTCGTCACCTTCACCGGTGTCCAAAAAACCTACGATGGCGACACCCTCGTGGTTCGCGACCTGAATCTGGAGATCCAGAAGGGGGAGTTCCTCTCGCTGCTGGGCCCCTCGGGTTCGGGCAAGACCACCACCCTGATGATGCTGGCCGGCTTCGAGTCGCCCACCTCGGGCGAGATCAGCCTGAACGGCGTGCCGATCACCCGAACCCCGCCGCACAAGCGCAACTTCGGCATGGTGTTCCAGAACTACGCACTGTTCCCGCACATGACGGTGGCCGACAACATCGCGTATCCACTGACCGTGCGCAAGCTGGGCAAGGACGATCGTGAGGCCAAGGTCAAGCGCGCGCTCGACATGGTGCAGATGGGCCACATGGGCAGCCGCTACCCCGGCCAGCTCTCGGGTGGCCAGCAGCAGCGCGTGGCGCTGGCCCGCGCCCTGGTGTTCGACCCGCAGCTGGTGCTGATGGACGAGCCACTGGGCGCACTGGACAAGCAGCTGCGCGAACACATGCAGCTGGAGTTGAAGGCGCTGCACCGCCGCCTGGGCGTGACCTTCGTCTACGTCACGCACGACCAGTCGGAAGCGCTCACCATGTCCGACCGCGTGGCGGTGTTCAGCGAAGGCGTGATCCAGCAGATCGACCAGGTGGACCGGCTCTACGAAACCCCGTCCAACCGATTCGTGGCCAGCTTCGTGGGCGACAACTCGGTGCTCGACGCCAAGGTGCTGCAGACCTCGGGCGCGCAGTGCGACGTGCAGCTGGGCGACGGCACCGTGCTCACCGGCATCAACGTCAACCAGGCCCAGGTCGGCGAGACGGTGCAATGCAGCGTGCGCCCCGAGCGCATCGCGGTGCTCAACGGGGCCGGCGGCCCCAGCGGCAACCGGCTCGACGCGGCCCTGGGCGACGTGATCTATTTCGGCGACCACCTGCGCCTGCGCTGCCTGGTCACCCAGCAACCCGAGATCAGCGTCAAAGTGCCGCTGCAGCACGTCGGCCACATGGATCCGGGCCAATCGATTGGCCTGCACATCCCGCCCGAGCACCTGCGGATATACCGATGACACCCCTGCGCCGCTTCGCGTCTTCCCCCTGGGGGACGACGCAGCCTGTGGCCCGGCGAAGCCGGTTCCACGGCTGCCCCAGTGAAGACACGCTCCGGTGCACCCCTGCTTTTCCTTCACCCGTTCCTCAACCCAGGAGATCCTCCCCATGAAACTCAAACCCGTCCTGTTGGCCGTGGCCGTGATGGCCAGCCTGCCCGCTTTCGCCCAAAGCCAGCTCACCGTGGTGAACTTCGGCGGCGCCAACGGTGCCGCCCAGAAGAAGGCCTATTTCGAGCCCTTTGAAAAGACCGGCGCCAAGGTGGTGCCGGTGGAATACAACGGTGAACAGGCCAAGATCAAGGCCATGGTCGAAGCCAAGAAAGTCACCTGGGACGTGGTCGAAGTCGAGAGCCCGGACCTGAGCCGCGGCTGTGACGAAGGCCTGTTCGAGAAGATGGACTGGGCCAAGGTCGGCAACAAGGCCGACTTCCAGAAAGCCGCCGTGCACGAATGCGGCGTCGGTACCTTCGTCTGGTCCACCGTGATGGCCTACGACGGCGACAAGCTCAAGACCGCGCCCACCACCTGGGCCGATTTCTGGGACGTGAAGAAATTCCCCGGCAAGCGCGGCATGCGCAAGGGCGCCCGCTACAACCTCGAATTCGCCCTGATGGCCGACGGTGTCAAGACCGCCGACGTCTACAAGGTGCTGGCCACCAAGGACGGCGCCGAGCGTGCGTTCAAGAAGCTGACCGAACTCAAGCCCAACATCCAGTGGTGGGAAGCCGGCGCGCAGCCGCCGCAGTTCCTGGTGGCGGGTGACGTGGCCATGACCACCGCCTACAACGGCCGCATCGACGCCGCCCAGCGCGAAGGCAAGAACCTCAAGATCACCTGGACCGGCGGCATCTACGACCTGGACTACTGGGTCATGCCCAAGGGCACGCCCAACAAGGACGCCGCCCTGAAGTTCATCGCCATGGCCAGCTCGCCCGACGCGCAGGCCGAATACGCCAAGAACATCAGCTACGGCCCGACCAACAACAAGGCCCTGACCAAGCTCGACGCCAAGGTGCTGGGCATGCTGCCCACCTCGCCGGCCAACAGCAAGGACGCGCTGCAGTTCGGCATCGGCTTCTGGGCCGACCAGGGTGAAGCCCTGGAGAAGCGCTTCTCCGCCTGGGCCGCGCAGTGATGGCGAACAGCGGAACCACCCAGCCATTGGCCGGCACGCTCCCGTCCGGGCCGGCACCCGGCAGCGCCGGGGCTGGCGGCACCGGCAGCCTGGCCCGGCAGTTGCGCCGGGCCGATCGGCGCAAGAAGCTGCGCGCACTGGCGCTCACGCTGCCGCTGCTGGCGTTTTTGCTGGTGTTCTTTCTGGTTCCGCTGGCGTCACTGCTCGTGCGGGCGGTTGAAAACCCGGAAGTGGCCGACGCCCTGCCCCGCACGGGGCAGGCGCTGGCCGACTGGGACCGCAACAGCCCGCCCCCCGCCGCTGCCTACGCAGCGGTGCTGGCCGACCTCTCGGCCATTGAAGAGACCGCGCAGGCCGGCGTGCTGGCCCGCCGCCTCAACAGCGAAGTGGCCGGCGCACGCTCGCTGGTTATGGGCACCTACCGCGCCCTGCCCCTGGGCGACAACCTGGGCCCGGACGAAGCCCGCGCCAAACTGATCGAACACGACGCGCGCTGGGAAGAATTGCCCTACTGGCAGACCATCGCCAAGAACAGCTCGCGCTGGACACCCGACTACCTGCTGACCGCGATCGACTTCAAGCGCAACGCGCAAGGCGACATCGAACGCGTGGGCGCCGGCGAAGCCGCCTTCAGCGACATCCTGGGCCGCACCTTCCAGATCAGCGCCATCGTCACGGTGATCGCCCTGTTGATGGCCTACCCGCTCGCCTACTGGCTCTCCACGCTCTCCGAGCGCAAAGCCAACGTGCTGCTGATCCTGGTGCTGCTGCCGTTCTGGACCTCGGTGCTGGTGCGCATCGCGGCCTGGATCGTGCTGCTGCAGAACAACGGCCTGGTCAACCGGTTCCTGATCTGGCTGGGCGCCACCGATGCGCCCATTCCCCTGCTGTTCAATCGCCTGGGTGTGATCGTCGCCATGGTGCACATCCTGCTGCCCTTTGCCATCCTGCCGCTGTACAGCGTCATGAAATCGGTGCCCTCCAACTACCTGCGGGCCGCCGTGTCGCTGGGCAGCCCGCCGCTGGCGGCGTTCTTCCGCGTCTACCTGCCGCAGACCTACCCCGGCGTGGCCGCCGGTGGTCTGCTGGTCTTCATCACCAGCATCGGCTACTACGTCACCCCCGCCCTGCTCGGTGGCCCGGGCGACCAGATGCTGAGCTACTACGTGGCGCAGTACACCAACGTCGAAGTCAACTGGGGCATGGCCTGCGCGCTCGGTGGCGTGCTGCTGACGGCCACCATGGTGCTGTACGTGCTCTACCGCAAGGTCTCAAAGGCCGAACTGAGCCTGGGTTGAAAGCCATCCGCCATGAAACTCCTGCCCGTCTTCCCCGCCTACTACAAGCTGCTCGACAAGCTCGGCTGGTTTGCCCTGCGCGGCACCGGCATCGCCGTGCTGGCCTACCTGCTGTTGCCGGTGGTGGTGATCATTCCGCTGTCGTTCAGCGACTCGTCCTTTCTGGCCTACCCCATCGAAGGCTGGTCGCTGCAGTGGTACCGCGAGATGTGGAATTCGTCCGACTGGGCGCGTGCCACCCGCAACAGCTTCATCGTGGCCCCACTGGCCACCCTGCTCGCCACGGTACTGGGCACGCTCGCCGCCGTGGGGCTGTCGCAAAGCCGGTTCTTCGGCAAGGGATTCATCACCGGCCTGCTGATCGCGCCCATGGTGGTGCCGATCGTGGTGGTCGGCGTGAGCAGCTACCTGTACTTCGCCAGATGGGGCCTGAACGACACCTATCTGGGCCTGGTGATCGTGCACGCGGCGCTGGGTGCGCCCTTCGTGGTCACCACCGTGCTGGCCACGCTGCAGAGCTTCAACCACAACCTGGTCAAGGCCAGCCTGAGCCTGGGCGCGAGCCCGCTGGAAACCTTCTTCCGCGTCACGCTGCCGGTCATCGCGCCCGGGGTGATCTCGGGCGCGTTGTTCGCGTTCGCCACCTCGTTCGACGAGGTCGTGGTCACACTGTTCCTCGCCGGCCCCGAGCAGGTCACGCTGCCGCGCCAGATGTTCACCGGCATCCGCGAAAACATCTCGCCCACCATCGCCGCCGTTGCCACGTTGCTGATCCTGTTCACCACCGCGCTCATGCTCACGCTGGAGTGGCTGCGCGGGCGCCGCAAGTGAAAGGCCCCCTGGGGCTCGATCCATGAACACCGCAGAAAAGGCCACCGCTTTCAGGAATCTGCATGGGAACAGCGGCTGCTTCCTGATGCCCAATGCCTGGGACGCGGGCAGCGCCCGCATCCTGTCGGCCCAGGGGTTCTCGGCACTGGGCACCACCAGCGCCGGCATCGCGTTTTCACGCGGGCTTCCGGACGGCGCGGAGGCCCTCGGTCGCGCCGAGATGATGGACGCCGTGCACCGCATCGCCTCATCGGTTTCGGTGCCCGTCAGCGCCGACCTGGAGGCGGGCTTCGGTACCGGCCCGGACGAGGTGGCGCAAACCGTTGCCATGGCCATCCAGGCCGGCGCCGTTGGCGGCAACATCGAGGATGCCAGCCCCGACAGCCCAACCGGTCTGTACGACCTGGCACTCGCCGTTGACCGCATTCGCGCGGCACGCGCCGCAAGCCCCTGGTTCACGCTCACCGCGAGGACAGACACCTGCCTGACCGGTGGTGCACAGGCCCTGCCGCAGGCCATCGAACGGTGCCAGGCCTTCGTGGAGGCGGGCGCGGATTGCGTCTTTGTTCCAGGCCTGACGACCGCCGCTGACATCGAACGACTGGTCCACGAAGTGGCCGCGCCGGTCAATGCCGTGATGGGATTGGCCTCGTCTTCGTTGACGGTGGCGGACCTGCGCGGCCTGGGCGTGCGGCGCATCAGCGTCGGGGGCAGCCTCGCGCGCGCCAGCCTCGGACTGGTGCGCCGAGCCGCACGGACCATGCTGGAACACGGGCGGTTCGACTACGCTGAACAGCAGATTCCAGACGCCGAGCTCTGTGGCTTCTTTGCCCTGGATGACGCCACCGCCAGGCGCCAGGGCCCCTACTGAGCAACCGGCCAGCACCCCTCAAAATCCTCCCCCATGACCTTCACCACCGACACCACCCTGACCGGCCAGCACGCCCAGCTGGTGCCCTTGCGCCCCGCCCACCACGACGACCTGGTCGAGGCCGTGCGCGACGGCGAACTCTGGAAGCTCTGGTACACCAGCGTCCCCACACCCGAGGGCATGGCCGCCGAAATCGAACGCCGCCTGGGCCTGCAGAAAACCGGCAGCATGCTGCCGTTCGCGGTGCTGGACGCCAGCGGCAAAGCGGTCGGCATGACCACCTTCATGAACATCGACGCCGCCAACCGCCGGGTCGAGATCGGCTCCACCTGGTACCGCACCGCCGTGCAGCGCAGCCCGCTCAACACCGAGTGCAAGCGCCTGCTGTTGACCCACGCGTTCGAGACGCTGGACTGCATCGCGGTGGAGTTCCGCACCCACTTCTTCAACCACCAGAGCCGGCGCGGCATCGAGCGCCTGGGCGCCAAACTGGACGGCGTGCTGCGATCGCACCAGATCAACCGCCACCCCGACGCGCAGGGCGCGCTGCGCGACACCTGCGTTTACAGCATCGTCGCGACCGAGTGGCCGACGGTGAAGGCCCATCTGGATTACCAGCTGACACGCCCCCGAACATGAAACACCCCCTGCGCCGCTTCGCGTCTTCCCCCTTCAGGGAGACCGCACCAGTGGCCCGGCAAAGCCGGTTCCACGGCGCGTGCTGGTGAAGACACCGCATATGCCCCATCCCACCCATTTCAACCAGCCGCTGGGCGGCAACGTCATGCCGCGTTTCGGTGGCCTGGCCAGCATGATGCGGCTGCCGGTCGCAACCAGTGCCCACGGCCTGAACGCCGGCTTCATCGGCGTGCCCCTGGACACCGGCACCAGCCACCGCCCGGGCGCGCGCTTCGGCCCGCGCCAGATCCGCGCCGAGTCCTGCCTGATCCGCCCCTACAACATGGCGACCGGCGCCGCGCCCTTCGACGCGCTGCAGGTGGCCGACCTCGGCGACGTGGCCATCAACACCTACAACCTGCTGAAGTCGGTGGACCTCATCGAGCAGCACTACCGCCCCATCATCGAGGCCGGCTGCATCCCGCTCACGCTGGGCGGCGACCACACGATCGCCCTGCCCATCCTGCGCGCCATGAAAGCGACACACGGCCCGGTGGCGATGATCCACGTGGACGCCCACGCCGACGTGAACCCCGACATGTTCGGCGAGGCCATCGCCCACGGCACACCGTTTCGCCGTGCGGTGGAAGAAGGCCTGCTGGTCGGCGACAAGGTCTGGCAGATCGGCTTGCGCGGCAGCGGTTATTCGGCCGACGATTTCGACTGGCCGCGCCAGCAGGGCTTCACCATCGTGCCCGCGCACGAGGTCTGGTGGACCAGCCTGGCGCCATTGATGGCGCAGATCCGCGACAGGATCGGCCCCGACACGCCCACCTACCTGAGCTTCGACATCGACGGCATCGACCCGGCCTACGCCGGCGGCACCGGCACGCCCGAGATCGGTGGCCTGAACGTGCCGCAGGCGCTGGAGATCGTGCGCGGCTGCCGCGGCCTGAACCTGGTGGGCTGCGACCTGGTCGAAGTTTCTCCGGCCTATGACACCAGCGGCAACACCGCGCTGCTGGGCGCCAACCTGCTGTTTGAAATGCTCTGCGTGTTGCCCGGCGTGGCCTACCGCTGAATCCCCGTTGTCACAAGGAAGACCCCATGAGTCGCCCCCAGGCCGTCCCCACCGTGCAGATTTCCAATGAACGCGTCATCGTCACCGAGTGGCGGTTCGCACCCGGCGCGGAAACCGGCTGGCACCGCCACGCGCACGACTATGTGGTCGTCCCCATGACCGGTGGCGAACTGCTGCTGGAAACCCCAGAAGGCCACCGCACGTCGCCATTGACACCGGGACAGTCCTACACGCGCAACGTCGGCGTGGAACACAACGTCATCAACCCCACGCAACACGAAGTCGTGTTCGTGGAAATCGAAATGCGCTGAACGCCTGCCGTCGCCCCACCACCCGACCAGATTCATCCGGCGGACCTGAAGCCCCATGGCGGACGCCGCCGAAGCCCCATCACCATGCCATCCCCACGCCTTTTTCTGCTGGCCCTCGCACTCCCCGTGATGGCATCGGCCCAGACGGCACCCCTGGTGGTCGCCAATTTCGGCGGCGCCAACGGCAAGGCCCAGGAAGTCGCGTTCCTCAAACCCTTTGCCCGTGAATCGAACTCGGCCGCCCAGGGCGTGGAGTACGACGGCGACCTCGGCGCGGTGCGCAAGATGGTGCAGGCCAGGAAGCCCACCTGGGACGTGGTCGAGGTGGAGTCGTCGGAACTGACCGTGGGCTGCAAGGAAGGTCTGTTCGAGCCCTTCGACAAGGCCCAGGTCAAGAACGCGTCGATGCTCATGCCCGGCAGCGTGCAGGCCTGCGGTGTCGGCGCTTTCGTCTGGTCGACCGTGCTGGCCTACAACAGCGCGACGCTGAAGACCGCACCGACCGGCTGGGTCGATTTCTGGGACGTCAAGAGATTTCCGGGCAAGCGCGGCATGCGCAAGGGCGCCCGCTACAACCTCGAATTCGCGTTGATGGCCGACGGTGTGCACCGCCGCGACGTCTACGCCACGCTGGGCACCGAGGCCGGCCTGCAGCGTGCGCTCAACAAGTTGCAGCAGCTCAAGCCCCACATCGTCTGGTGGGAATCGGGCTCACAACCGCCCAAGGCGCTGGCCAGCGGCGAATGGGTCATGAGCACGGCCTACAACGGGCGCATCTCGGCCGCCGTGGCCGACGGTGCTGATGGCCTGACCATCGCCTGGAACGACGCGATCTACGACCTCGACTACTGGGCCATCGTCAAGGGCTCGCCCCGTGCCGACCGGGCGCGCGCCTTCGTGAACTTCGCGACGTCGGACCCGGCGCAACTGGCCTTCTCGCGCGAGATCACCTACGGCCCGACCAACTACAACGCGATCCTCGCTTACGACACCGGCCGCAAGCGAGTGCTCGACGACAAGCACCTGATCGACCTGTCGATGGCGCCCAGCGACCTGCCCTCGGCCCCCGGCAACCTGCGTCGCTCGCTGGCTTTCAGCCCATCATACTGGGTGAGCAACGGTGCGCAGATCGAAAAGAAGCTGGCCGAGCTGCTGAAGTGAATCCCGATCCAGACCCCGCGAAGCCGGAGGCGCCGCATCACCCTCCGGCCGCAATTGTTTAATAAGTTAAATAAAATTCCTCCCAACCCATCCAAGGAGACCCTATGGACATGAAGACTTCCCCCCTGGCCCTGCTCAAGGACCCGACCCTGCTGAAAACCGACGCGCTGATCAACGGCGAGTGGGTCAAGGGCAGCAGCCGCTTTGACGTGCTCGACCCGGCCACCGGCCAGAAGCTGGCCGATGTGGCCAACCTCGGCCCGGCCGATGCCGAAAAGGCCATTGCCGCCGCCAACGCCGCGTGGGCCGGCTGGAAAACCAAGACCGCCAAGGAGCGCAGCATCATTCTGCGCAAGTGGTACGACCTGTTGATGGCCAACCAGGACGACCTGGGCCGCATCATGACCGCCGAGCAGGGCAAGCCCCTGCCGGAAGCCAAGGGCGAAGTCGCCTACGGCGCCAGCTTCGTCGAGTGGTTCGCCGAAGAGGCCAAGCGCGTCAACGGCGAGACCCTGCCGCAGTTCGACAACAACCGACGCCTGATGGTGCTCAAGCAGCCGATCGGCGTCTGCGCGGCCATCACGCCCTGGAACTTCCCGCTGGCCATGATCACGCGCAAGGTCGCGCCCGCGCTGGCGGCCGGCTGCCCGGTGATCATCAAGCCCGCCGAACTCACGCCGCTGACCGCGCTGGCCGCGGCCGAGCTGGCCATCCGCGCCGGCATCCCGGCCGGCGTGCTCAACATGATCACCGCCGATGCGTCCAACTCCATCGCCGTGGGCAAGGTCATCTGCGCCTCCGACGTGGTGCGCCACATCAGCTTCACCGGCTCCACCGAAGTCGGCCGCATCCTGATGGCGCAGAGCGCGCCCACGGTGAAAAAGATGTCGCTGGAACTCGGCGGCAACGCGCCCTTCATCGTGTTCAACGACGCCGACATCGACTCGGCGGTCGAAGGTGCGTTCGCCAGCAAGTACCGCAACGCCGGCCAGACCTGCGTCTGCTCCAACCGCCTCTATGTGCAAGAAGGCGTGTACGACGAGTTCGTCGCCAAGTTCGCCGCCAAGGTCAAGACCGCCAAGGTCGGCAACGGTTTTGAAGACGGCGTGAACCAGGGTCCGCTGATCGAGGAAGCTGCGCTGGAGAAGGTGCAGCGCCACGTGGACGACGCCCGCGCCAAGGGTGGCCGGGTTCTGGTCGGCGGCAACCGCCTGAGCGGCCAGTTCTTCGAACCCACCGTGGTGGCCGACGCCACCTCAGACATGCTCTGCGCCCGCGAGGAAACCTTCGGCCCCTTCGCGCCGGTGTTCAAGTTCAAGACCGAGCAGGAAGCGATTGACGCCGCGAACAACACCGAGTTCGGCCTCGCCAGCTATTTCTACAGCCGCGACATCGGCCGCATCTACCGCGTGGCCGAAGCGCTGGAATACGGCATGGTCGGCATCAACGTCGGCATCCTGGCCACCGAACACGTGCCGTTCGGCGGCGTGAAGCAATCGGGCCTGGGCCGCGAGGGCTCGCACCACGGCATGGACGACTACGTCGAGATCAAGTACCTCTGCCTGGGCGACATCCAGAAATAGAACGCTCCCCCTGCGCCGCTGACGCGGTTTCCCCCTCTCTTGCGCCTTCGGCTGGGAGGGGGACAGCGCCTTGGGCCGGCGGAGCCGGACCCTTGTCGCTTCTGGGCGGAGGCGCTTCCGTTCGCGGTGATGCGCGCTCCGGAGTCGATCGGTCACAGAGGGGAGATCGGTATCTCCGGCGCCGTTCAGTTCACCACCTGCCAGCTGCCATCGGGTTGCCGGCAGGCCCGGCCATACACGTCGTCGGGACGTCCACCCACCACCGCCCGCATCGTGTATTCGCGACAGGGTGCGCCCGCCGACTCATAGGTGCGTGTGGGCGTCACGGTGTACTGGTTGCGGGTATCGGGGTTGACCCACTGGGTCGGCTGGCCCGTGCTGGAGGTTTCCAGGGCATAGGCCGTGCGCCGCCGGTCGTTGTCGTCCATGGAACGCCCGACGTTGGCGCCGATGTTGGCGCCGATCAGGGCGCCCACAATCGTGGCCGCCGTGCGCCCCCGCCCACCACCCACCTGCGACCCCAGGGCGCCGCCGAGCACGCCGCCAATGACCGTGCCACCGGTCTCTTTCGGACCACCCGTTGCGCCGCATCCGACGAGCGCCGCTGTGAGCGCGCCAACGAGAACCATTTGTGCAGGGAAACGCATATGCAACTCCTTGAAAGATCTGTGAGATAGACGCCTGATCGGTCATCGAGGCGGTCTGCGCGGGTGTTCCCGGGAACACAAACAGCCGCTCAAACCGGCACCACGCCCGTGCGTGATTGTTCGAACCGATATCGCGGGCGTAGTTCAACCCCCGGCGGATCAGCCGAGGCGCGCCGTGTTCATGTCCTGGGCCGGGGCCCTGTTCCTGAATGAGCGAAAATCCGGGTTGTCACAAAACTTTCACATCACTGTAAAGAGGCTGCCATCCATGGCAGCCTCTTTGCGCATTCGCCCCCCTATTCATGATCTCCATGCTCGGAAGCCTCGAACCCTGGCTCCTCATCAGCCTGCTGGTGGCCCTGCTGTTCGTTCTCGCCTTTGAATTCATCAACGGATTCCACGACACCGCCAACGCGGTGGCAACCGTGATCTACACCCGGGCCATGCCACCCTCGGTGGCGGTCTTTTCTTCCGGCGTGTTCAACTTCCTCGGCGTGCTGCTGGGTGGCGTGGGCGTGGCTTACGCCATCGTGCACCTCCTGCCGGTCGAGTTGCTGATCGACGTGGACTCCGGCCGGGGCCTGGCCATGGTGTTCTCGCTGCTGACCGCAGCCATCGCCTGGAACCTGGGGACCTGGTTCCTCGGCATTCCCGCGTCCAGTTCACACACCCTCATCGGCTCCATCCTGGGTGTGGGCATGGCCAATGCCCTGATCACAGACATCGAGCTGTCGCAAGGCGTGAACTGGCAGAAGGCGATCGACATCGCGATTTCGCTGGTCCTGTCGCCCCTGGCGGGTTTCCTGGTGGCGGGCCTGATCCTGGTGGTACTGAAATGGTGGAAACCGCGATCGACCATGCACAAGACGCCCGAAAAGCGGATGGAAGACGTGGGCAAGAAACACCCCCCTTTCTGGAGCCGCATGGTACTGGTGCTCTCGGCGCTGGGCGTGAGCTTTGTGCACGGCTCCAACGACGGACAGAAGGGCATCGGCCTGATCATGCTGGTGCTGATCGGCATCGTGCCTTCCTATTTCGTGCTCGACCTGAGCAGCAGCAAATACGAGATCGACCGCACGCGGGACGCCGCCGTGTACCTCAGCGATTTTTACCAGCGCAACAACGCCACGCTGTCCACGTACCTTGCGCTGGGCAAGGCGAACGGCAGCGAACTGCCCGCGAAATTCCGCTGCGACCCGCACCAGACCGAAATCACCATCGCCGCACTGCAGCGCGGTCTGGTTGGCGTGACCAGTTACACCACCCTTGCCCCCCGTACCCGCGTGGACATCCGCCGCTACATCCTGTGCCTGGACGACACGGCTCGCAAGGTGTCCCGCCTGGCCTACCTGCCCGCGGAAGAAAAGCGCGATCTCGCGCGCCTGCGCAAGGACCTCACCGCGTCCACCGAATACGCCCCTTTCTGGGTGGTGATTGCGGTGGCCCTTGCGCTGGGCATCGGCACCATGATCGGCTGGAAACGTGTGGTCAAGACCGTGGGTGAAAAGATCGGCAAGCAGGGCATGACCTACTCCCAGGGCATGAGCGCGCAGGTGACCGCCGCCATGGCCATCGGCATGGCCAACGTGTTCTCGCTACCGGTATCGACCACCCACGTGCTCTCGTCCGGCGTGGCCGGCACCATGGTGGCCAACCGCAGTGGCCTGCAAAGCAAGACCATCAGCAGCATCCTGATTGCGTGGGTCCTGACACTGCCGGTGTCCATGGCGCTGGCCGCCGGCCTGTACTGGATGGCCCATCGCGTCTTCATCGCCTGAGCCACCCGCCATCGCTTACACTCCTAGGCCTCGCGGGTGTAGTTCAATGGCAGAACGGCAGCTTCCCAAGCTTCATACGAGGGTTCGATTCCCTTCACCCGCTCCAGAACAATGAAACGAGGCCCCCAGCGGGCCTCGTTTCACGTCTGCGCAGGACTGCGCTGGGCGGAAAAGAGGAAGGTACCGACCCCTCATCCGCCAACGAACGACGACCCCACCCCGAGCAACGCGAGCACCCCCAGCACCGCGAAGATCAGCGCCGCCAAGACGTGCACCGCCTTGATGGGCACGCGCCGCGTGAGGGCGTCCCCGAAGAACACCACCGGCGCGTTGGCCAGCATCATCCCCAGGGTGGTGCCAGCGACCACGGCCACCAGCGGCGCGTACTGGGCGCCCAGGGCCACGGTGGCGATCTGGGTCTTGTCGCCCATCTCGGCCAGGAAGAACGTCCAGGTGGTGGTGGCGAACACGCCGAACTGCCGCTGGGGCATGGCGTCGTCATCGTCGAGCTTGTCGGGGATCAGCATCCAGCCGGCCATGGCGATGAAGGACAGACCGAGCACCCAGCGCATCACGTTCGGACCCACCGTGGCCATGACCCAGGCGCCCGCCGCGCCGGCCAGGGCGTGGTTGAGCAGCGTGGCCGCGAGGATGCCCCAGAGGATGGGCCAGGGGCGCCTGAAACGCGCGGCCAGCACCAGCGACAGCAGCTGGGTCTTGTCGCCCATTTCGGCCAGGGCGACGATTCCGGTGGAAAGGAGGAAGGCGTCCAAAACAATGCTCCAGGGGCCGGAAAACCAAAAGACCGCACAGCAGCCCCGGCCCTTCCGGAGACTGTGCGGTCAAAGGTCTTGCCAGGCTTGAAGCTGTCGGCGCCATGGCCATGGGGGCCAAGTGTGTTGACGCGGACCTCTGCGTGGTGCAGAGCGGCTACTCCCCGATGACGGGTGAGGCGCGAGTATAGACGACGGGTGGCTGGCGACCGGACGCCGGACGGCGCGCGGCCACCGCCGTGTCAGATCAAGGGGACACCGGTCTTGGACTGCAGGAACTCGCGGCTCACGTCCGGCGCCAGTTCCACCACCTTCAGGCCTTCGGGCGTCACGTCCATCACGGCCAGGTCGGTGATGATGCGGTTGACCACGCCCTTGCCCGTCAGCGGCAGGGTGCACTGGGGCAGGATCTTCAGGTCTTCGCTGCCGTCTTTCTTCTTCGCGACGTGCTCCATCAGCACGATCACGCGCTTGACGCCGGCCACCAGGTCCATGGCGCCGCCCATGCCCTTGACCATCTTGCCGGGAATCATCCAGTTGGCCAGATCGCCCTTGTCCGTCACCTGCATGGCGCCCAGGATGGACAGGTTGATCTTGCCGCCGCGGATCATGGCGAACGACTGGTCGCTGCCGAAAATGGCCGACCCTTTCATCGTGGTCACGGTCTGTTTGCCGGCGTTGATCAGGTCCGGGTCCACCTCGTCCTCGTACGGAAACGGGCCGATGCCCAGCATGCCGTTCTCGCTCTGCAGCCACACCTCCACGTGGTCGGGCACGTGGTTGGCCACCAGCGTCGGGATGCCGATGCCGAGGTTCACGTAAAAGCCGTCCTGCAGCTCCTGCGCCGCACGCGCGGCCATCTGGTCTTGGGTCCAAGGCATTTCAAATCTCCTTTAGTCGGTTGGGGACAGAGCTGGCCGCTTCGCGTCTGCGGTCTGTCCCACAAGGTATTACTTCCTATCGCGGGTGGTGCGCTTCTCGATGCGCTTTTCCGGGTTGGCGTTGAGCACGATGCGGTGCACGTAGATGCCGGGCAGGTGCACGTCGTCGGGGGCGATCTCGCCGGTGGCCACGATGCGCTCCACCTCCACGATGCAGATCTTGCCGGCGGTGGCGGCCGCGGGGTTGAAATTGCGCGCCGTCATGTTGAAGCGCAAGTTGCCGGACATGTCGGCCACATCGGCTTTCACCAGCGACACCTCGGGCAGCAGCGAGCGCTCCATCACGTAGGTCTCGCCGTCGAACTCGCGCAGCTCCTTGCCCTCGGCGACCAGCGTACCCACGCCGGTCTTGGTGAAGAAGGCGGGAATGCCGGCGCCACCGGCGCGCAGCTTCTCGGCCAGCGTGCCCTGCGGCGTGAATTCGAGTTCGAGCTCACCGGCCAGGTACTGGCGCTCGAACTCCTTGTTTTCGCCCACATAGGACGAGATCATTTTCTTGATCTGTCGCGTCTCCAGCAGCTTGCCCAAGCCGAAGCCATCCACGCCGGCGTTGTTGGAAATGGCGGTCAGGTTTTTCACGCCGGAATCGCGCAGCGCGTCGATCAGCGCCTCGGGGATGCCGCACAGGCCAAAACCGCCCACGGCGATGAGCTGGCCGTCGGCCACCACGCCCTTGAGGGCTTCGGCTGCGCTCGGGTAAATCTTGTTCACGTCGGTTGCTCCAGTGGTTGAACAGGGGTGACTGCAACGATACTACGTAACAACATACGTAGTTTGACCTAATGACTAACCCGAACACCGACCTCTCCGGCATCGACTACCGCCTCGCCTTCGATCTGGCGCCGCTCGGGCTGGTGCTCTCGCGTCAGCGCACGATTGTGGACTGCAACCAGGCCCTGTGCGAGATGTTTGGCGCCACCCGCGAGCAACTCATCGGACAGAGTTTCCAGGTGCTCTACCCCAGTGCCGACGAGTACGAGCGCACCGGTGCACGCATCGCACCGATCCTCGGGCGCAGCGGCAGCTACGCCGACGACCGCATCATGAAACGCGTGGACGGCCGCCTCAAGGGCGAAACCTTCTGGTGCCACGTCACCGGCCGGGCCCTGCGCCGCGAAGCGCCGCACGAGGCCGGCATCTGGAGCTTTGAGGACCTGAGTTCCCGCCGCGCGGTCAAGGCCGAACTGACCGGGCGCGAACGCGAGGTGGCCGCCTTTCTGATGGATGGTCTGACCAGCAAGGAGATCGGCAAGGTGCTGGGCATCAGCCACCGCACGGTCGAGATCTACCGCGCGCGGCTGATGCGCAAATACCAGGCACACAGCACACCGGATCTGGTGCACCGCTTGCTGGCGGGCTGAGTCACCGATGGCTATTTCTTCTGGGGGGCCTTCCCCGGCTTGGGCTCGGCGGTCGGCTTGGCCACGACAGGCACCATCGGCGCAACGGGGGCATTGAGCGTCTGCAGCCGGGCAATGGCATCACCGACCGACATCGAGTCCGTGTTCCAGAACTCGCTCACGGCCGCACGCATGGCCTTTTGCTGTGCCGTCGACAGCGCCATGCCGTGTGCCACCGAAGGCACCAAGGTGCCCGCCTTGGCCGTTGCCGCGAAGTCAACATTGGAGCGCTTCGCACATTCGTCAAACTTGTCCATGTTCAGGTTCAGATGCACCGGGATAGAGCCTTTGCGCAGGTTGAACCGCTCCTGGAAGTCTTTGCCCATCAGCAAATAGGCCAGATAGCCCTGGGCCTTTTGAGCCTCCCAGCTCTTGAGCTGGAACATGGCAAAGGAATCGACGTTGAAGGTGTAGGCATTGGCCGTGCCGGGCGCGGGCGTGCAGGTGAAGTCTTTGCCCGGCTGCTGTTTAGCGGCCAGGAACTCGCCCTTGGCCCAGTCTCCCATGAACTGGAATCCGGCCTTGCCTTTGATCACCATGTCGGTCGCGACGTTCCAGTCGCGACCGGGTGCCTTGTCATCGACATAGGTCTTGAGGCGGCGAAAGGTTTCCAGGGTCTTTTTCATCGCGTCGCTGGCGATGGCGGTCTTGTCCAGTTTGAGCAGCGCCTTGTCGTAGAACTCAGGCCCACCAACACCCAGCGCCACGGTCTCGAACACCGTGAAGTCCTGCCAGTCCTGTCCGCCATGGGCCAAGGGAACAAGACCCGCACCACGGATCTTGTCGGCGGCGGCAAAAAATTCGTCCCAGGTCCGGGGCATGGCCGTGACCCCGGCCTTTTTCAGCACCGCCGAGTTGGCCCACAGCCAGTTGACACGGTGCACATTGACCGGCACCGCCACATAGTGGCCCTTGTGCTTCATCTGGTCGGCCACCACCTTGGGCAGAACGTCATCCCATTTGTCAAACAGCGCCATGGAATCCAGACTGGTCAGCGCGTTCAGCTCGGCCCATTCCTGAATCGCAGGCCCCTTGATCAGGGCGGCGGCCGGTGCCCGGCCTTCGAGCACGCGCTGCTTCAGGGTCTCCATGGCGTTTTCACCAGCGCCGCCCACCACGGAAAAGTCTTTCCAGGAATGGCCCCGTGCGGTCATCGTGGCCTTGAGTTCCTGCACCGACTGGGCCTCGCCGCCCGAGGTCCAGTAGTGCAGAACCTCGACCTCTCCGGCTTGAATACAGGTGCTGCCCAGCAGGGTCATCCCAGCAGCAACCAGGCCGCGCAATTGATTTTTATGAAGCATGGGGGAATGGAAACATTGTGGAAACCATGCATAGTATCCATGTCCATGCAAGGGTTTCTACCAAGAAACCCTGCCAAATGGCAAAACCCGCAGGCTTCAATGCATACGATTGCATCGGTTTTTGCACCACCAGCCAGACCGCAGCCGCCTGGCCCGCCTTGCGCGGACATGGCAAGGCGGCGCCGGCAACCACCCGACGGCTCACTGCGGCTGGAAGCCGCTGTCCTTGATGATCTTGGCCCACACCTTCGCGTAGCTGCGCTCGCGCGCGGCGAGTTGTTCGGAGCTCATGTAGCCCACGGTCAGGCCCATGGCGGTGAGCCGGTCTTTCACCTCGGGCACGGCAATCGCCCTCTGGATCGCGGCGCCCAGCTTGTCCAGCGTCGCCTTGGGGGTGCCCGCGGGCGCGAACACGCCGTAGTACGGCACCTCTTCAAAGCCCGTCAGCCCGAGTTCGGCAAAGGTCGGTACCTCGGGCATGGCGGCCTGGCGCTGCGTGCCCATGACGGCAACCACGCGCAGCTTGCCGGCCCTGTGGTTCTCGATGAAGTCGGGGATGGAGGCCACACCGGCCGGAATCTGGTTGCCCAGCATGTCGCCCATCATGGGCGCGCTGCCCCGGTACGGCGCGGCCACGAGGTCCAGCTGGTTCTTCTTCGCGATCTCCTGCACCAGAAACTGCGGCACCGAACCGGGCGCGGGAATGCCCACCGTGCCCTTGCCGCCGCCCTGCTGGCGCACCCAGTCGGCATAGCCTTTGAGCGAGGTGGCGGGTGTGCCGGCCGACAGGGCGATGGCGTTCACGAAGGTGGCGAAACCGGCCACTGGCACGAAGTCTTTCGCCGAGTCGTAGCCCGGGTTCTTCGTCACCATGGGCAGGATGGTGATGCTGTGGTCGTGGCTGAGGAACAGGGTGTGACCATCGGGCGCCGCGGCCTTGAGCGCCTGCGCGGCGAGCTGGCCGCCCGCACCGGGCTTGTTGTCCACCACCACCGGTGCGCCCAGGTCGGCCTGCAGGCGCTCGGCGAGGATGCGGGCGATCGCGTCGGTGCCGCCACCGGCTGGAAAGCCGACCATGATCCGGGTGGATTGCGTCTGGGCCGCGGCCAGACCCACCCCCAGGGTGGCGCCGATGGCGAGCGCGCAACGCAGGGTATGGGCGATGAAATGCCGGCGAAAGCTGTGCATGAAAACTCCTGACAAAGGTTGTGGAAGAAACGGGATCGGTTCAGGGCGCAGGCGCATCGACCACCTCGGCCGCGCTGCGAAACGCGTCGACCGCGGTGGGCACGCCGCAATACACCGCGGCGTGCAGCAACACCTCCTGGATTTCCTGCACGGTCGCGCCGTTGTTGAGCGCACCGCGCACATGGCCCTTGAGTTCGTGCTGCTTGCCCAGCGCCGTCAGCATGGCCACGGTGATGAGGCTGCGCGTCTTGCGGTCCAGCCCCTCGCGCTGCCAGACGTCGCCCCAGGCGGCGCGCGAGATGTGGTCCTGCATGGGCTGGGTGAACGGGGTGGCGCCGGCCAGCGCGCGGTCCACGAACGCATCGCCCATGACCTCGCGGCGGGTGGCCAGGCCACGGTGGTATTGCTCGTCCTGCATGGGGTGCTCCAGGGTTGGGTGGATGACGGGTGCCAAGGATAAACTTCCTGGCAAACACCGACCTGACCCGGAGACAACCCATGAGCAGCACCCCGCCACGTTATCCCCTGCCCGA
Organism: Hydrogenophaga taeniospiralis; assembly: GCF_020510445.1. NCBI lineage: Bacteria > Pseudomonadati > Pseudomonadota > Betaproteobacteria > Burkholderiales > Comamonadaceae > Hydrogenophaga > Hydrogenophaga taeniospiralis. Next base: position 2,775,926 of record NZ_JAHBAG010000001.1, on the reverse strand, counting down.
CCTCAACACCCTGCCCGAGGACCTCAAGGCCAAGATCCTGGAGGTGCAGGAAAAGGCCGGCTTCGTGCCCAACGTGTTTCTCGCCCTGGCCCGGCGCCCGGCCGAATGGCGCGCCTTCTTCGCCTACCACGACGCGCTCATGGCGCCCGAAACCGTGGGCCGAGAGAGTGGTCTCACCAAGGGCGACCGCGAGATGATCGTCACCACCACCAGCGCGGCCAACCACTGCCTGTACTGCGTGGTGGCGCACGGCGCGATCCTGCGCATCTACGAGAAAAAGCCGCTGGTGGCCGACCAGGTGGCGGTGAACCACCGCAAGGCCGACATCACGCCGCGCCAGCGCGCCATGCTCGACTTCGCGATGAAGGTCTGCCTGGCCTCGCATGAGATCGAGGACGCCGACTTCGAGGCCCTGCACGCCCACGGCTTCAGCGACGAAGACGCCTGGGACATCGCCGCCATCACCGCCTTCTTCGGCCTGTCCAACCGCATGGCCAGCTTCAGCGGCATGGTGCCCAACCCCGAGTTCTACCTGATGGGGCGGGTGCCGAAGGGGAAATGACCCCTCGTCAGCCGCTCAGACCAGATGGGCCCGCATGTGCTCGGGCATGGGGGTCGATTTCTGCTGCGGGAAGTTGACCCACACGGTGGTGGCGCCACCGGCGGCGTACACCGTCTCGGGGTCGTCGGCACGGCTGAGCGTGCACCAGCTCTCGAAACTGCTGCGCCCCGCGTCGCTCACGTACAGGGTCGCGATCACCTCGCCTGGGAATTCGAGCTGTTTGTAGAAGTTGCAGAAGGCGTTGACGATCACCGGGCCCTCGCCTTTCGGGTCGGGCTCGCAACCGATGAAGCGCATCCATTCGATGCGCACGATCTCCAGGTAGCGGAAATAGACCGTGTTGTTCACATGCCCCATGGCGTCCATGTCGCCCCAGCGGATCGGCAGGGTCATGCTGAACACACGTTTCTTCTGTGCGGGGAGTTCGAGTTTCATGTGGGGTACGACAGCTATCGGTGAGCGTTGATCGAAGCCAGGATGCCCAGCAGGAACAGCACACAGGCTGCCCATTGAAGGGGGGCGGGCCAGTGCCCGCTCCAGACGAAGGTGTACAGCAGGCCGAACACGGTTTCGCTCACGATGAGCTGGCCGGCCAGGCTCGGGCTCAGGCGCCGGCTGGCCATGTTCCACAACACGGCGGCGACCCAGGCCGAGCCGATGCCGGTGACCGCGCACACGGCCACGAAACGCCAGACCCCCGGCTGGGCCGTCATGCCGGCCCAGCCCGATCCCCACAAGGCCCAAAGCCCCAATGCGCCCACGCCCGCGGCCACGCCCAGCCAGTTGGCCCAGTCGGTCGAATTCACTTCCGGGTGGCGGCGCAACCAGGCCGCGTTGAGCAGGCCAAAGGCGGTCCAACTCGCCATGGCGCCAACGGCGTACAGAATCCCGCGCCACAGGTGCGCGCCGCCGGCGTCCGCGGCGGTGTCGCCCGTGACCCGCATCATGAGCAGCATGCCCAGCCCGGTCAGCAGCAGCCCGGGCACCAATGCGCTCCAGCGCAGCGCGTGCGGCTTGCCCAGCACCATGACCCACAGCGGGATCGTGCCGATGATGAGCACCGGCAAGGCCGCGCCCGCGTCGGCGATGGCCAGCACGAGCAACAGGTAATAACCGGTGTAGCCCAGCACGCTCAGGCCCAGTGCCGCCCCGGCCTGCCGCAGCGTGGGCACGCGCGGCACCGGCCCGCCGGCGGCGCGGTGCACATGCCCCATCGCCAGCAACAGCACCGAGAACAGGCCGCAGGCCACGAAGCGGCCCACGGTGAAGTCCACCGAACTGAAGCCCTCGACCATCAGCGGAGCAATGAAGGTCATGCCCCAGAAAGCGCCCGCGCCCAGCCCCGCGAGAATGCCCGTCACCATGCCGGGCGGCCAGACCGAGGGCCGCACCGCGTCAACCGACGTCAAGCCTCAGACCCCAAAGCCGTCGTCCGCCGCGATCACCGCGCCGTTGATAAAATGGCTCTCGTTGGCGCACAGCATCATCAGCACCGCATCCAGATCGGCGGGCTGGCCCACGCGTTTGCGCGGCAGCATGTTGATGAGCTTCTGGCCCTGTTCGGTCTGCCAGTGGTGGTGGTTGATCTCGGTGTCGATGTAACCCGGGCAGATCGCGTTCACGTTGATGCCGAAACGCCCCCACTCCATGGCCATCGCCTTGGTCATGTGCACCACGGAGGCCTTACTCATGCAGTACACGCCGATCTGCGGCAGCACCTTGAGCCCGGCCATCGACGCGATGTTGACAATGCGCCCGCCCACATAGGTACCGGGTGCCGCGCCGTTGGCGCGCGCCAGCATGCGCTTGCCCACTTCCTGCGCCACGAAGAAGGCGCCCTTGGTGTTGGTGTCGAAGACGAAGTCGTAGTCTTCCTCGCGCACGTCCTGCAGACGCTGCGTGGTGCTCACGCCCGAGTTGTTGATCAGGATGTCGATGGCGCCGACTTCGGTTTCCGCGTGCGCGATCGCCGCCTTGATGGACGCGATGTCGGTCACGTCCAGCGCCACCACATGGGCGTCGCCGCCCTCGGCCTCGATGTGCGCACGCAGCGCCATGAGGCGGTCGGTGCGGCGGCCGGCCAGCACCACGGCCGCGCCCGCGTGGGCCAGCGTCTTGGCGAACTGCTCGCCCAGTCCACCCGACGCGCCGGTGATGAGGGCCACTCGGCCCGACAAATCGATCTGGTAGGTCACGGGATAATCTCCGGGCTGGTGCAAATTAGCACGATCGTTCGATTTTCTGGCGCTGCAGCATAGAATGCTGTCCGCCCGATGACATGCACGCACGCACCGCGTGGGTGAAGATCACCAGAACCATTATCCGCGAGACCCCCCATGACCTCTGAAGAAATCCTTGCCCAGTTTGGCCCGCGCGAAGCCATGGAATACGACGTGGTGATCGTCGGCGGCGGCCCGGCCGGCCTCGCGACCGCCATCCGCCTGAAACAGCTGGCCGCCGAAAAAGGCAGCGAGTGCAACGTCTGCGTGCTGGAGAAAGGCTCCGAGCCCGGCGCGCACATCCTCAGCGGTGCGGTCATGGACCCCAAGGCCATCACCGAACTGTTTCCGAACTGGAAGGAACTCGGCGCCCCGCTGAACCAGCCCGTGACCGGTGACGACCTGCTGGTGCTCAGTGAAACCGGTGCCACCCGCACGCCCGACTGGCTGATGCCGCGCAACTTCGACAACCACGGCTGCTACGTGATCAGCCTGGGCGCGGTCACCAAGTGGCTCGGTGAGCAGGCCGAGGCCTTGGGCGTGGAAATCTTCCCCGGCTTCGCCGCGGCCGAAGTGCTCTACAACGACGACGGTTCCGTCAAGGGCGTGGCCACGGGCAACCTGGGCGTGGGCAAGGACGGCGAACCGATGGACAGCTTCCAGATCGGCATGGAGCTGCACGCCAAGTACACCGTGTTCGCCGAAGGCGCCCGCGGCCACCTGGGCAAACAGCTGATCGCCAAATACAAACTCGACGAAGGCAAGGACGCGCAGACCTTCGCCATCGGCATCAAGGAACTCTGGGAAGTGCCGGCCGACAAGGCCAAGCCCGGTCTGGTGGTGCACACCGCCGGATGGCCGCTGGCCGACGACACCTTTGGCGGCGGCTTCCTGTACCACCTTGAAGGCAACAAGGTCACGCTCGGTTATGTGATCGGACTGGACTATCAGAACCCCTGGCTCTCTCCGTTTGAAGAGATGCAGCGCTGGAAGACCCATCCCAGCATCAAGGCCCACATCGAAGGCGGCAAGCGCCTGGGCTACGGCGCCCGCGCGCTGAACAACGGCACACCCCAGGCCCTGCCCAAGACGGTGTTCCCGGGCGGCGCCCTGGTGGGTTGCGACGCCGGTTTCCTGAACGCCGCGCGCATCAAGGGCAGCCACGCGGCCATCAAGAGCGGCATGCTGTGTGCCGAGGCCGCGTTCGAAGCCGTGGCCGCCGGCCGCAGCAGCGACGAACTCACGGCCTTTCCCGAAGGCTTCCAGAAGAGCTGGCTGTTTGAGGAACTGTGGACCTACCGCAACTTCAAGAACTGGTTCAAGAAGAGCCCGCTGGTGGGCAAGCTCATGACCGGCATCGAACACTGGTTCCTGCCCAAGGTGGGCGTGAGCGTGCCGCCCTGGACGCTGCACAACACCACCCCGGACCACACCAAGCTGCGCCCAGCCGCCGAGATGCCGCAGATCAGCTACCCCAAGCCCGACGGCGTGATCACCTTCGACCGGCTCTCCAGCGTGTTCGTCTCCAACACCAACCACGAAGAGCAGCAGCCGGCGCACCTGACGCTGAAAGACGCCTCGGTGCCGGTGGCGATCAACCTGGCCAAGTACGCCGGCCCCGAGAGCCGCTACTGCCCGGCCGGCGTGTACGAGTTCGTGAACAAGGACGGCGCCGACCAACTGGTGATCAACGCGCAGAACTGCGTGCACTGCAAGACCTGCGACATCAAAGACCCGACGCAGAACATCGTCTGGGTCACGCCCGAAGGCGGCGGCGGGCCGAACTACGCGGGCATGTGAGCCCGCGCACAATCCGCTCTCTTCAGGGCCACCAGCCGGTGGCCTTTTTCTTTTCCGCTGCGGTGCGAACGGGGTTGTACGAAAAGTTACGTGGGCGATATAGTCCGACCACGTTCCGGATGGACTCTGCATGAACTCCGCCACCCTGTACCGCCACCGCTGGTTGATGATCCGCCTGCCGGTGGCCCTGGTGGCGGCAGCCTTGGCCGGGCTGGCCTGGATCTGGCTGTACCCCATGCCCGAGACCCGGCTCACCATCAGCAGCGGCCAGCCCGACGGGGCCTACCGGCTCTTCGCCGATCGTTATGCCCAGGCCTTTGCCCGCCACGGCATCGCGCTGACCATCGAAACCTCGGACGGCTCGCAACAGAATCTGGAACGTCTGCGTCACAGCCCCGCGCAGGCGGATCTGGCCTTCGTGCAAGGGGGGTTCGGCTGGTCGTCCCAGCCCGGGCAGCCTGAGCGCTTGGGTGGGGTGCAGACCCTGGCCAGTGTGGATATCGAGGGTCTGTGGCTGTTCAGCCGGGACTCGGCGCTCACTTCGCTGGAGGGGCTGGCGGGCCTGCAGGTGGCGGCCGGGCCGCAGGGCAGCGGGCACCGTGTGCTGTTTCAACGCCTGCTCTCGCAACAACGCATCGGCCTGGACGAAGTTCGCTGGTCCGCTCTGAGCGGCGCGGCCGCGCGCGATGCCCTGGTCCGCCACGAGGTGGACGCGGTGTTCATGGTCGCATCGTCCCAGGCGCCTGGGGTGCTGGCCCTGCTGACCACGCCCGGCGTCCACCTGGCCATGCTGCAGCGCACTGCGGCGCTCTCCGAGCGCAACGGCTTTCTCGAAACCCGCCTGCTGCCCCAGGACGGGCTGGGGCGGAACCTGCCCGCGGCCGACACCCCCCTGCTGACCACCCCCACGCACCTGCTGGCCCGGGAAGACCTGAACCCCGCCCTCAAGCGCATGGCGACCGCCGTGGCCATGGAGGTGCATGGGCAGGCCGGCCCGTTTCACCGGGCGGGCGACTTCCCCAACCTGCGGCGCAGCGACTTTCCCGCCGCGGCCCAGGCCCGGCAGGTGCTCGGCGGCGGCCTGAACCGGCTCGAACGCCTGCTGCCCTTCTGGTGGGCCCAGGTGGTGCAGCGGCTGTTGGTGATCTGCGTCCCGCTGCTGCTGGTGGCCGGCCTGCTGTTCCTGTTCATTCCAGCCTTGCTGCGCGTGCGGCTGGAGAGCCGGATGACGCGCTGGTACGGTGAACTGCGCTTCATCGAGCACGACCTGGCCCACCACAACGTCGACATCGGCGGAATCGAACTCAGCCGCATCAACGCCCGCCTCAAAAAGATGGAGGCGGCCATCGCCGCCATGCCATTGCCCAAGGAGCTGGCCCAGCGCTGGCACACCCTGCTCCAGCATGTGGACTTCGTCCGCAGGCGCATGCGGAGCTACCGGGGCCGATGAGACTGCCCCTGCTCTACCGCCGACGCTGGTGGCTGCTGTACCTGCCGATCACAGCGGGGAGCGTGCTGCTGATGGTGCTGGCCACCTTGTTTGTCAGGCCCCTGCCGCCCCAGCGCGTGGTGATCGGCACCGGGCCGGCCCAGAGCAGCTACCTGCGCGTGGCGCGCCTGTACGCCGAGCGGCTGGAGCGCATGGGGATCGCCGTCGACATCGTGGCCCACCCCCGCCCCCAGGACCCGCTGCAGCGCATGGCCGAAGGCGACACAGTGATCGACGTCACGTTTGCCCAGGGCTTGTACGCGCCCACGGCGCCCCAGGTGATGGCGCTGTCGGTGATCGGGCACGAGATCGTCTGGGTGGTCGCGCGCGAGGGCATCGACCGGCTCGATCAGCTCAGGGGCCAACGCATTGCCGCATCGGTCCCCGGTGCCTCCAACCGCATGGCCGCCGAGTTGCTGCTGGCCCACGCGCGGATCACCCCGGGTGAAGTGAGCTTCGTGCCCGCCGTCGGCGACGACGCGGTGGCGGCCCTGGCCGAGGGCCGGGTGGACGCCGTGGTCCATGTGGCCTCGGGCGACTCGCACACCGCGGCCACGTTGGCCCGGCTGGACAAGGTCCACCTGCTGCCCGTCGAACGGGCCGGCGCTCTGGCCACCCGGGTGCCCACGCTGCGGGCGGTGGTCATGCCCCAGGGATCCATCGAGCTGCGCAGCAACCTGCCCGCGGCGGACCTGCCGACCATGGTGACGCTGACGCACCTGCTGGTGCGCCCCGACCTGCACCCGGCCCTGCAACGCGCCCTGCTCAACGTGGCCGGCGAACTGCACGCCATGGCCGGTTTCCTGGAAGGACAGGGCCAGTACCCCAGCACCATTGGCAACGATTTCCCGGTTTCCCCCGTGGCCCTGCGCAGCCGGTACGGCAAACAACCCTGGCTGGAGACGCTGCTGCCCTACCGCACCGCCCAGTGGGCCGAACTGATCCTGTTCGTCTATGTCCCGCTGGGCTTGTTGACCATGGTGCTGCTGCTGCGCGCGCCCCGCTACATCGAATGGCGCGTGGACGCGGCGTTGCAGTACTTCTACGGCCAGCTCAAGTTTCTGGAAGAAGACCTGTCTCGGGCCCCGCCGACCGACCCCGTGGCCCACCGCGAAGTGCTCACCCGCCTGGACGCACTGGACAAACAGGTGGCCCAGATCGATCTGCCCGACCGCTACGCGGACCGCTGGTACACCCTGCGCGAACACCTGGGCGCGGCGCGTGAGCGGCTGCAGAGCCTGCGCCAGGACGGTGGACAATCCCTCCCCTCGGAGGCCACCGCCCCATGACCCACGCCACGCCATGCCCACCACCCGCCTCGACCCCGCCCTGATCCACCAGCTCGACGCGCTCGCCAACGGTCCGCGCCGCCTGCTGGGTATCGTGGGGGCCCCCGGCTCTGGCAAATCCACCCTGGCCACGCTGCTGGCCGATCACCTGGGCGACCGGGCCCAGGCCGTTCCCATGGACGGCTACCACCTGGCGCAGGTGGAACTGGAGCGCCTGGGCCGCGCCCAGCGCAAGGGCGCGCCCGACACCTTTGACGCCGCCGGTTACGCCGCCCTGCTGCGGCGCCTGCGCGACCAGGCGCCGCACGACGTGGTCTACGCGCCCGACTTCCGGCGCGAGATCGAAGAACCCGTGGCCGGCGCCCTGCCGGTGTTCGCCCGCACGCCACTGATCATCACCGAGGGCAACTACCTGCTGCTGGACGACGACCCGGCCTGGCTGCCGGTGGCCGACCTGCTCGACGAAGTCTGGTACCTGCACGTGGACGCCGCCCTGCGGCTGGAGCGCCTGAGACGCCGGCACGAGCAGTTCGGCCGAACCCGGGAACAGGCGCTGGCCTGGATCGAGAGCACCGACGAGCCCAACGCCCGCCGGATCGAGGCCTGCCGCAGCCGGGCGCAGCGGCAGGTGGTCTGGAACCCGGTTTCGGGCTGTTACGAATTCCGCCCAATCTGAGGCCCATACAGGGGATTGCGGCAACCAGCGTTGCACCAGAGCAACTGGCGCCGCACAAACCCTCCACAAAGAGGGAGAACGCTTCCCAAAGGCACGTGGTACCGCTCGGTCCGGTCTTTTGGTGACATTGGTCACACTAAAATCACAATCGCAAGACTTTGTCAACGCACGTCGTGAAGACCGACGGCAGCACAAGGCACCAGGCGTCCTGTCACACGCCCCACAAACCCCGCCCGCTGTATGCCCGCAGACCGAATCGCCTCTTTCCGAACCCTGTCACTGGGCGGTTCGGTCGTCCGCACGTTGCTGGTGCTTCTGCTGGGTCTGGCGACCTACATCGCCCTGGCCCACCTTCACCAGAGCCTGGACGTCGACTTCGAGATGCGGGTCGATCACAGCGGCCCGGTCGAGATCTACTACGACGTACCGGGCAGCCACTTCGACCCCCGCTTGCGCGAAACCCGCAGAGCCGCCCAGGACAGCTGGCAACGCTATTCGATTGCCATCCGCGGCTACCGGGCGATCCAGGAAGTTCGCATCGACCCCTTGACCCAGCCGGGCCGGTTCGAGATCAGTGAGGTCAGGTTGTCGAGCCGCTGGGCCGAACGGCGGCTTCAGGGTGAGGCGCTGCGGGCAGCGCTTCACCCCAACGCGGAAGTGAAGGCACTGGACACCACGCCACAAGGCATCAGCTTCCAGAGCACCGGTGCCGATCCCTTCCTCAGCGTCAAGATCCCCAAAGCCTTCTTCCAGCCGGATCTTGGCGTCGTGATCCCCCGTGGGCTGCTGTGGGGCCTGAAGATCGCGGCGGTCTGGCTGCTGCTGGAGGTGCTGGTCAGCCATCTGGCCCGCCGCCAGCCGGCCCTCTATGCCCGGGTCCGACGCTCCTTCGTTCACGGCTGGGCCCTGCCCCTGCTGCTTTGTGCCGGCCTGACCTACCACAGCGAACGCAACATCACCGACAGCCCCGTGCTCGGCGACGGCATCCAGAACCTGCTGATCGCCACCAATCTGTACAAACACGGCGTGTTCTCGCACGAAGGGGGTGCCAACCCCCAGCCCACCAACTTCCGCGAACCCCTGCCGCCCATGGTGGCCTACGCCTACCTGGCGCTCTTCGCGCCCAACCACAGCGAGCACCTGGGGTTCGGCCATTTCCGGGCCGGTGAGCTGACCCGCTTCGTGAAGATGAGCAACCTGATCTGGGTGTTCACCGGGCTGCTCGGGGTGTGGCTGCTCACGCGCCGGCTCACGCACAGCATCGCCGCCACCCTGGCGGCCACCTTGTTGACCTATGTGTTCTTCTTCAACGCCCGCGAGTACATCGACACCTTCTACACCGAGCTGACCACGGCCACGGCGATCGTCTGGGGTTCGTACCTGCTGTACCGCGGCGTGAAAGACCAGAAGATCGGCTACTTCCTGGCCGGTGGCGCCGCCATGGGGCTGCTTGCGCTCACCAAGGCCTCGTCGCTCTACATCAACCTGGTCGCCTTGCTGTTGCTGGTGGCCGTCATGCTGTTTGCGCGCCAGCGCATGCAGGTCTCGGTGGGCCGGATCGCCACCTGGGGGCTGGCCATGGGCCTGGGGCTGGCGGTGGTCGTGGCGCCCTGGATGGTCCGCAACCACCTGCAGTTCGACAGCATGCGCATCTCGGACCGCGGGGGTCTCATCCTGCACGGCCGGGCCACGCTCAACAACATGACCAACGACGAAGTCATTGGCCTGATCTACGAGAAGAGCCCCACCATCTACCGAAAACTCGTTGACGGCACGCGGTTCGGCCAGACGGACCGCGACGAGTTCGAGCGTGGCGGGCGCTGGCAACGGCTCAACCGGGGACTGTCCAGCTTCTGGAAATCGGACATCGAGGCCATTCGCGCGGGCCGTCCGGACCTCGCCGTGAGCTTCCACGCCGAAGCCGGCGCGAGGTACACCATCCTGCTCAACCAGCTCAGGGTACAGGGCAACCATTACCCAGAGGAGGTGGTCGACGGCCAACGGCGCGATGAAGCGATCCGCATGCTCAAGGAGCGTCCGGTGCGCCACCTGTTCATGACCCTGCCCTTTTTCTGGCACGGTTTCTGGGGCCTGAAAAAGGTCGAGATTCCGCTCGTAAGCCTGGCGACGCAGGACACCATCGTGGAGGTGCTGAACCTGCTGGCCGGTCTGGCGCTGTTGACGGCGTTCTTCGTGGGAATGCTGCGGCGGCGGCCCGACCTGCTGGCCCTGACCGTGCTGCCGTTCGGCCTGATGTCCTTTTATGCCTTTGTGTCCCACAACATCCCGCGCTACATGTCGCCGGCCCACCCCATCATGCTGATCCTGCTGGTGGCGGTGGTGGCGGCGCTCCTGAACGCGCAGCTCTCGCGCCGCCCCAGCCCCGTGGTGGCCGCGGCCTGAGGTAAACTCCGCCGGTCAGGAGAGCGTGCCCGCACAGGGCGCCGCCGAAGGCGCAGGAGACCGGGCCGCATATCGCGGGAAGGTCCTGAACGCTCAGGCAAAAGGACTGGCAACCACCGCTTTCACGGGCGGTGTCCCCCACTGGAGAGAGGCCGCCCCCCGAGGCGGTCCACCGAAGGAGCAAGTGCGGCATCGTCCGCGCGAATCTCTCAGGTAAAGCGGACAGAGGGGCAGCGCACGGATGCACCGTGTTGACCCTCTGCCCAGAGGCCTGCCCCCCAATGAACGCCCGAGCGTTCCGGAAAGCCCGCCGTGTCCCACAGCTCCGCCAGTACCGACCTGCTCCAGACCCCGCTGCACGCCCTGCACCTCGAACTCGGTGCCCGCATGGTGCCCTTTGCCGGCTACAGCATGCCGGTGCAGTACCCCGCCGGCCTGATGGCCGAACACCACCACACCCGCAACGCCGCTGGCCTGTTCGACGTCTCGCACATGGGCCAGCTCACGCTCAGCGGCCCCGACGCCGCCGCCGCGTTCGAGTCGCTCATGCCGGTGGACGTGATCGACCTGCCCGTGGGCAAGCAGCGCTACGGCCTGCTGCTGACCGACGAAGGCGGCATCATCGACGACCTGATGTTCGTCAACCGGGGCTCGGACATCTTCGTGATCGTCAACGGCGCCTGCAAGCACGGCGACCTGGCCCACATCGCCCTGCGCATTGGCCAACGCTGCACCGTCACCCCACAATTCGACCGCGCCCTGCTCGCCCTGCAGGGCCCGCAGGCCGTGACCGCGCTGCAGCGCCTGCTGCCCGGCGTGGAAAAACTGGTGTTCATGACCGGCGCCGCCTTCACCTGGAACGGCGCCGACCTGTTCGTCACCCGCAGCGGCTACACCGGCGAAGACGGTTGCGAAATCTCCTTGCCCGCGGCCAGCGCCGAAGCCTTTGCCCGAGCCCTGCTGGCCCAGCCTGAAGTCAAACCCATCGGCCTGGGCGCGCGCAATTCGCTGCGCCTCGAAGCCGGCCTGTGCCTCTATGGCAACGACATCGACACCACGACCACGCCGGTCGAGGCGGCGCTGAACTGGGCGATGCAGAAGGTGCGCCGCACCGGGGGTGCCCGCGCCGGCGGTTTCCCGGGCGCGGCCCGTGTGCTCGGCCAGCTCGACGGCAGCGAAGCCCTGACGCGCAAGCGTGTGGGCCTGGTCGCGCTGGAGCGCGTGCCCGTGCGCGAGCACGTGGAACTGCAGAGCCCGGCCGGCGTGAAGATCGGCGAAGTCACCAGCGGCCTGCTCGGCCCGACGGCCGACAAGCCCGTGGCCATCGGCTACGTCGCACCCGAGTTCGCCGCCGTCGGCACCCGTGTGAACGCGCTCGTGCGCGGCAAGGCCGTGCCGATGGAGGTCGCGCCCATGCCCTTCGTTCCCAATAGATACTTCCGCGGCTGAGCCGCCCCATTTCAACTTTCTTCACCGGAGCCCACCATGACCACCAAATACACCGAAGACCACGAATGGATCAGCGTTGACGGCGACATCGCCACCGTCGGCATCACCCACCACGCGCAGGACGCGCTGGGCGACGTGGTGTTCGTGGACCTGCCCGAAGTGGGCAAGACCCTGGCCCAGAAGGACGTGGCCGGCGTGGTCGAGTCCGTCAAGGCCGCGGCCGATGTGTACATGCCCGTGAGCGGCGTCATCACCGAAGTGAACGAGGCCCTGCGCGCCGACCCGGCCCTGGCCAACAGCGACCCGCTGGGCGCCGGCTGGTTCTTCAAGGCCAAGCTGTCGGACGCTTCGCAGCTTGACGCCCTGCTCGACGAAACCGCTTACGCCGCTTTCGCCGCTTGAGCTTGACCCACCCCTGCCGCGCTGCGCGCGTCCCCCTCAAGGGGGCGGCGCTGGCGGCCCGGCGAAGCCGGTTCCGCGGCGCCCTTGAATCGGGGCACTTCGCTCGCGGCGGGTTTTATTCGCTTGTTTGAATTTTTGACTTTCCTATTCCCCCACAAGGTCGTCCCATGCTGATGCCGTCCGTCAAACCCCTGGATGAACTCGAAAACCCGAGCGAGTTCATTGCCCGCCACATCGGCATCAGCGAAGCCGACGAAACGCTGATGCTGTCCGTGATCGGCGAGGCCTCGCGCCGCGCCCTGATCGACGGCATCGTGCCGCGCAGCATCGCGCGCAGCACGGGCATGGACCTGCCGCCCGCCGTGACCGAAGCCGCTGCGCTGGCCGAGCTCAAGGCCATTGCGGCCAAGAACCAGGTGTTCAAGAGCTTCATCGGCCAGGGCTACTACGGCACGCACACGCCGGGCGTGATCCTGCGCAACGTGCTGGAAAACCCCGCCTGGTACACCGCCTACACGCCCTACCAGGCCGAGATTTCACAGGGCCGCATGGAAGCGCTGGTGAATTTCCAGACCATGGTGACCGACCTGACCGGCATGGCGATCGCCAACGCGTCCATGCTCGACGAAGCCACCGCCGCCGCCGAAGCCATGACGCTGGCCAAACGTTCGGTCAAGGCCAAGGGCAACGTGATCGTGGTGGCCGGTGACGCGCACCCGCAGACCATCGAGGTCATCCAGACCCGCGCGAAGCCGTTGGGCCTGACGGTGAAGCTCGCGAACTCGGCGCCCGAATGGGCCGAAGCGCTCCAGGCAGACGACTACTTCGCCGTGCTCGCGCAGTACCCGTCCACCAGCGGCCGCATCGACGACCTGCGCGCCGAGGTGCAGACCGTGCACGGCAAGCAGGCCGCGTTCATCGTGGCGGCCGATCTGCTGGCGCTCACGCTGCTGGTGCCCCCAGGCGAGTTCGACGCCGACATCGCGATCGGCACCACTCAGCGCTTCGGCATGCCCATGGGCGCGGGTGGCCCGCACGCCGCCTACATGGCCTGCCGCGACGAGTTCAAGCGCTCGCTGCCCGGCCGCCTGGTGGGCGTGAGCGTGGACACCCACGGCAACCCGGCTTACCGCCTCGCGCTGCAGACGCGCGAGCAGCACATCCGCCGCGAGAAGGCCACCTCCAACATCTGCACGGCGCAGGTGCTGCCGGCCGTGGTGGCCAGCATGTACGTCGTGTACCACGGCCCGCAGGGTCTGAAGCGCATCGCGCAGCGCGTGGCCGCGTACACCGCGGTGCTGGCGCAAGGGCTGGCGCAACTGGGCCACACGCTGACGAGCACATCGGCCTTCGACACGCTGACCGTGAAGGCCGCCGACGCGGCCCAAGCGAAGGCCATCGTGGCCAAGGCCGTGACCAAGGGTGCCAACCTGAAGCTGTCGTGGGGCCAGTACGTGAGCCTGTCGCTGGACGAAACCACCACGCGCGACGACATCGCCCTGCTGTGGTCGGTGTTCGCGAAAGACGGTCAGGCCCTGCCCAGCTTCGACGCCTTCGAAAAAGGCATCGAGCCGCTGATCCCCGCCGAGCTGCGCCGCACCAGCGCCTACCTCTCGCACCCGGTGTTCAACAGCCACCACTCTGAGACCGGCATGCTGCGTTACCTGCGCGCGCTGTCCGACAAGGACCTCGCGCTGGACCGCAGCATGATCCCGCTGGGTTCCTGCACCATGAAGCTCAACGCCACCAGCGAGATGATCCCCATCACCTGGCCGGAGTTTGCGGGTGTGCACCCCTTCGCCCCGGCCGACCAGCTCCAGGGCTACCAGGAGTTGGACGAACAGCTGCGCGCCTGGCTGTGCCAGGCCACGGGCTACGCCGGCATCAGCCTGCAACCCAACGCGGGCTCGCAGGGCGAATACGCCGGCCTGCTGGCCATCAGGGCCTTCCACGCCTCGCGGGGTGAAGCCCATCGCAACATCTGCCTGATCCCCTCGTCGGCCCACGGCACCAACCCCGCGTCGGCCCAGATGGCGGGCCTGCAGGTGGTGGTGACCAAGTGCGACGAGAGCGGCAACGTGGACATGGCCGACCTGCAGGCGCAGTGCGAAAAACACAGCGCCAACCTGGCCTGCGTGATGATCACCTACCCCAGCACCCACGGCGTGTTCGAGACCACGGTCAAGGAGCTCTGCGCCCTGGTGCACAGCCACGGCGGCCGGGTCTACGTGGACGGCGCCAACATGAACGCGCTGGTGGGCGTGGCAGCGCCGGGCGAGTTCGGCGGCGACGTGAGCCACCTGAACCTGCACAAGACCTTCTGCATTCCCCACGGCGGTGGCGGCCCCGGCGTCGGCCCGGTCTGCGTGGTGGCCGACCTCGTGCCCTTCCTGCCCGGTCACCGCACGGGCGCCGAGCCGGCCGGCGTGTGCGGCACGCCAGAAGAGCAGGACAAGTTCCGCGTCGGCGCGGTCTCTGCAGCGCCGCTGGGCAACGCCGCCGTGTTGCCGATCAGCTGGATGTACATCCGCATGATGGGCGCCGACGGCCTGAAACACGCGACCGAGGCCGCCATCCTGGCCGCCAACTACATCAGCAAGCGCCTGGCGCCGCACTACCCCACGCTCTACGCCTCGGCCAACGGCCACGTGGCGCACGAGTGCATCCTGGATCTGCGTGGGTTGAAGGAAACCAGCGGCGTGATGGCCGAGGACGTGGCCAAGCGCCTGATGGACTACGGCTTCCACGCGCCTACGCTGAGCTTCCCGGTGGCCAACACCCTGATGGTCGAACCGACCGAAAGCGAGACGCTGGAAGAGCTGGACCGTTTCATCGACGCCATGATCGCGATCCGCGAGGAAGTCCGCCGCGTGGAAAAGGGCGAGTGGCCGCAGAACGACAACCCGCTGAAGAACGCGCCGCACACGGCCGACAGCCTCATGAAGGCCGACTGGCCGCACCCCTACGCACGCGACGTGGGCGCCGCCAGCGCATCGACCCGCGCACACGCCAAGTACTGGCCGCCCGTGGGTCGCATCGACAACGTCTACGGCGACCGCAACCTGTTCTGCAGCTGCGTGCCGGTGGGGGACTGACCCCCGCGTCGCCTTCGGTGCCACCCCTTGACGAAGCAACGGACAAAACCATCGCTTGAATAGACCGCCACAGCGGGAGAGACCAGGGCCAGCGAGCCCTGGCGCCGAAGGAGCAACCACCCCGGAAACTCTCAGGCACCCCAGACCGCTGAGGCGCATTCGGTGCGTATCGCCGCACCACACACTCTGAAGAGCGGCCGGGATTCGTCGTCCCGGCCCACCGCAGGAGCAAGCCTGTCCCCTCGGGGCCGGCGAATCTCTCAGGTCACAAACAGAGGGGGTCATGGCCCGCACACGGTGTGCGGTTCGTGCCCCTTTGTTTGACGGCTTTGAAAGAGATTCCCATGGCACAGCCACACCTCATCGTCATCGGCGGCGGCATCACCGGCGTCACCAGCGCCTACGCCCTGGCCCGTCAGGGTCACCAGGTCACCCTGATCGAAAAACACCGCTACGCGGGCATGGAAACCAGCCACGCCAACGGCGGCCAGCTCTCGGCCTCCAACGCCGAAACCTGGACCCACCCCTCCACGCTCATCAAGGGCCTGAAGTGGATGCTCAAGGCCGATGCACCGCTGCTGGTCAACCCCAAGCCCAGCTGGCACAAGCTGAGCTGGTTCGCCGAGTTCGTGGCGTCCATCCCCAAGTACCGCGACAACACCATTTCCACTGCGCGGCTGGCGATCGCCGCGCGCGAGCACCTGTTCGGCTGGGCGCAGGCCGAGGGCATAGCCTTCGATCTGAAGCAGCAGGGCATCCTGCACATCTACCGCGACAAGGCTGGCTTCGAGCACGCGGGTGAAGTCTCGAAGCTGCTGGCCGAAGGCGGTTTGCCGCGCCGCGCCGTCACACCCGACGAGATGCGCGCCATCGAGCCCACGCTGGCCGGCGAGTACTTCGGCGGCTACTACACCGAGAGCGACAGCACCGGTGACATCCACAAGTACACCCACGGCCTGTCCCTGGCCTGCGAGCGCCTGGGCGTGAAGCTGCTGACCGGCCAGACCGTGGCGCGTGTGCAGAGCAACGGCACAGCGGCACAGGTCACGCTCGCCAGCGGCGAGGTGCTGAGCGCCGACGCCGTGGTGGTCTGCGCCGGCGTGCACAGCCGCGCCCTGGGCGCGCAGCTCGGCGACCGGCTCAACGTCTACCCGGTCAAGGGCTATTCCATCACCGTGATGCTGAACGACGAGCACAGCCAGGCCGCAGCGCCCACGGTGAGCCTGCTGGACGATGAAACCAAGCTGGTCACCAGCCGACTCGGGTTGGACCGCTTCCGCGTGGCCGGCACGGCCGAGTTCAACGGCATGAACCTGGACATTCGCGCCGACCGCATCCGCCCGCTGGTGGACTGGGTGAACCGGTGTTTCCCCGGCGTGAGCACGCGCCGCGTGGAGCCCTGGGCCGGCCTGCGGCCCATGATGCCCAACATGCTGCCGCGCGTCGGCCCCGGCCGCCAGCCCAACGTGTTCTACAACACCGGCCATGGCCATCTGGGCTGGACGCTCTCTGCCATCACCGCGCACCAGCTGACCGGGCACGTGGCACAGTGGCAAGAGCGGTTGTCGCCCCACGCCACACTGCGATCCGCCACGGCCTGAAACCGCCCCATACAAGACCACACAACAACCAGGAGACACCATGGCCATTTCGGCTTTTGATCTGTTCAAGATCGGCATCGGTCCCAGCAGCTCGCACACCGTGGGGCCCATGCGGGCCGCGCGGCTGTTCGTCGCCGGTCTGCAGACCCAGGGCCTGCTGGCGCAGGTGGCGCGCGTGCACTGTGGGCTGTACGGTTCGCTGGGCGCCACCGGCAAGGGCCACGGCAGCGACAAGGCCGTGCTGCTCGGCCTGTGCGGGCATGAGCCCGAGTCGGTGCCGATCGAGTCGGTGGAACCGACCATCGACGGCATCCGCTCCAGCGGAAGCATCCAGCTGCTGGAGCAGCACACCGTGGCCTGGAACGACCGCGAAGACCTCTCCTTCTTCCGCAACCAGACCCTGCCCTTCCACGCCAACGGCATGCGCCTGAGCGCCTGGGACGCCGCCGGCACGCTGCTCGCCGAGCGCACCTACTACTCGGTGGGCGGCGGCTTCGTGGTCAGTGATGAGGTGGCCGCCGACGGCAGCAAACAGAAAGTGATCGCACCCGATGCCACACAACTGCCCGTGCCGTTCCGCTCGGGCGACGAACTGCTGCAGCGCTGCCGCGAGCAGGGCCTGTCCATCGCCGGCGTGATGCGCGCCAACGAGCGCCACTGGCGCAGCGACGTCGAGGTGCGCGAAGGGCTGCTGCGCATCTGGGTGGCGATGCAGGCCTGTGTGGAGCGCGGCTGCCGCACCGACGGCGTGCTGCCCGGCGGGTTCAAGGTCCGCCGCCGCGCACCGCAGCTCTACCGAGACCTCACACAACACCCCGAAAAGGCCCTGACCGATCCGCTGGCCGTGCTCGACTGGGTCAACCTCTACGCGCTCGCGGTGAACGAGGAAAACGCCGCCGGTGGCCGCGTGGTCACCGCGCCCACCAACGGCGCGGCCGGCATTGTGCCCGCCGTGCTGCACTACTACCGGCGCTTCGTGCCCAGTTCCACCGACGAGGGCGTGGTCGACTTCCTGCTCACCGCCGCGGCCATCGGCATCCTCTACAAGGAAAACGCCAGCATCAGCGGTGCCGAGGTCGGCTGCCAGGGCGAGGTGGGCGTGGCCTGCTCCATGGCGGCCGGCGCCCTGTGCGCCGTGCTGGGCGGCACGCCCGAACAGGTGGAGAACGCGGCCGAGATCGGCATGGAGCACCACCTGGGCCTGACCTGCGACCCGGTGGGCGGCCTGGTGCAGATCCCCTGCATCGAACGCAACGCCATTGCCTCGGTCAAGGCCATCAACGCCGCGCGCATGGCCATGCGCGGCGACGGCGTGCACCACGTCAGCCTGGACAAGGTCATCAAGACCATGCGCGAGACCGGCGCCGACATGAAGACCAAATACAAGGAGACTTCGCGCGGCGGGCTGGCGGTGAATATCGTGGAGTGCTGATCCCCCCGCGCCGCCTGCGGCGCCACCGCTTGTTGCTTTCCATCGCACCCGTCGGTACAAACCCTCTCCCCGAGCGAACGGTCGTTCTATTACAAAGTGATGGCCGATTGGTACCAATCGGTACCAATCCACCTACAACGAGGAGACGGACCACATGAGAAAGCTTTTGCCCATCGCCGTGCTGGCAGTGGCGGCGTGCGTTGCCATGCCCGCCAGCGCCCAAAGCGGCTACACCCAGACCCGGCATCCCATCGTGCTGGTGCACGGCCTGTTCGGGTTCGACGCCATCGGCCCGGTCGACTACTGGTGGGGCGTTCCGGCGGCGTTGCGCAGCAGTGGGGCCAAGGTGTACGTCACCCAGCAATCGGCGGCCAATGCCAGCGAGGTGCGTGGTGAGCAGTTACTGGCCGAGTTGCGCCGGCTGCAAGCCGCCTACGGGCACCAGAAATTCAACCTGATCGGACACAGCCACGGCGGTCACACCATCCGCTATGTGGCGGCCGTGGCACCCGAGCTGGTGGCCTCGGCCACCAGTGTGGGCTCGCCCCACGCCGGCAGCCCCGTGGCCGACAACATTGCGGCTGCGGTGGACGGCACTGGCAGCACGGCCGTGGCCGCGAAGCTGATGGATGCCTTCGCCGGCCTCGTGAGTGCCCTGTCGGGTGAGGCAAAACCCCAGAACTCCGAAGCGGCCATGCGCTCGCTCACCACCCAGGGCAGCGCGGCGTTCACCCAGCGTTTCCCCGCTGGCAAGCCGAGCGAGCCCTGCGGAGAAGGATTGGCCGTGGTCAACAACGTGCGCTATTACTCCGTCGGCGGCACGGGCGTGGTCACCAACCTGCTCGACCCCACCGACGGCCTGTTGGCCGTGGGTTCGCTGAGCTTCAAGGGTGGCGCCAACGACGGGCTCGTGGGTCGCTGCGCCTCACACTGGGGCGTGGTGCTGCGCGACAACTACCCGTGGAACCACCTCGACGAGGTCAATCAGGCCTTCGGCCTGCGCGGGCTGTTCACCCCCGACCCGGTGGCCTTCTACCGCACCCACGCCAACCGCCTCAAGCAAGCCGGGCTCTGACGATGGGGGGCAAACAGCGGCTCCGGGCCGTGGGAGCCGTGGTGGGGGTCGCCGGTGTGGCGGGGCTGTTGTTCCTGCTGGCCCCGTCACCAGCGGTCCCGCCTTCGGCTGCACACCGCAGCGCCGATCCAGGCTGGAGCCTGCTGGCGTTGGGCGGCGCAGAGAACCCACAGGCCAACGCCGCCCAGCAGGCGCCCCGCCCGTCCGTGGCGCCTGAAGACCTGTGGCACACCCTGTTGACCGAGGGGTCCCTGCGCGGCGCCGAACTCGATGGCGCCTGGGGCGCCTGGGACGGACAGCGACTGATGCCCCATGCCGACTTGCGCCGCCGCTTCGACCAGTTGCTCACCACCCTTGGCGAAACACGACCCGACGAACTGCGCCAGCTGGTGGCGTGGCTGGCCGAACGCGACCTGGGCGCCCCGGGCGCACAGGCGGTGCTGGAGGTGTGGGACCGCTACCTGAAACTGCAGCAACACGCCTTCCGCGAGACCATGGACCTGAATCGGCCCGAGCGCTGGGCGTCCGTGCTGCAGGAGCGCCAACTGGTCAGGCGAGACGTGCTGGGCATGGCCTGGGCCGATGCGTTCTACCGGGAAGAAGAAGCGGCCTTGCGCCAGCGCCTGGACCGGACCCCGGAAAACCAGGGCGCGGCCGAACCGGCGTGGACCGCCGCTGCGCCCGCGGGCCTGGAGCCGCAGGCATGGCACCGCGAGCGGGTGGCGGCGCTGGGCCAGGAGGCGGCGGATCGGCTGCAGGCCGAGGAACGTGCCCAGGCCGATTGGGAACAGCGACTGACCACCGCCCGCTCCACCATCGAGCGCCTGTCCCGCGCGCCCGAGCTCTCGCCGGGTCAGCGGCAGGAAGCGGTACAGAACTGGTTGAACCAGCATTTCCAGGGTTCTGAACGGCTGCGTGCAAGCGCGCTGCTGGGCCTTTAAACTGCCGGCTGGCGCTGCACCGGCAGCGCCCCGACCGCCTCGCCCAGCGGCCCACCACCGCCGCCCGCCCCATGACCACCGATTTCCGCGTCTTGAGCCTCATCCCCCCGATGACGCAGCTCAACACGCCCTACCCATCCACCGCCTACCTCACCGGTTTCCTGCGCTCGCGCGGGATCAACGCGGTGCAGGAAGACCTGGCGCTGGCGCTGGTCTTGAAGCTGTTCACGCCCGCCGGGCTGGAGGCCGTGCGTGGCCGCGCGCTGGCCTTGCCCGAGGCGCAGCGCTCAGGCAGCGTGCACGCTTTCCTGGACCAGTTCGACGCCTACCGCAGCACCATCGGCCCGGCCATCGCCTACCTGCAAGGGCGTGACTCCACGCTGGCACACCGCATCGCCGCGCGCGGCCTGCTGCCCGAGGGCCCGCGTTTTGCCGCGCTGGACGCGTATGTGGACGACGGCAGCGGCGACCCGCTGGCCTGGGCCTTCGGCGCGCTGGGCGTGCAAGACAAGGCGCGCCACCTCTGCACGCTCTACCTGAACGACCTGGCCGACGTGCTGCGCGACGCGGTCGATGAGCGCTTCGAGTTCGTGCGCTACGCCGAGTCGCTGGCCAGCAGCCAGCCCACCTTCGACCCGCTGGCCGCCGCGCTCGCCGCGCCGCCCACGCTGGTGGACGAACTGCTGAGCGACCTGACGCTGGCCGCCATCCACCGCCACCAGCCCACGCTGGTGCTGCTCTCGGTGCCGTTTCCCGGCTCGGTCTACGCGGCCTTGCGCATCGCGCAGACCATCAAGTCACACAACCCGCACATCCGCATCGCCCTGGGCGGTGGCTTTGTGAACACCGAGCTGCGTGAGCTGTCGGACCCGCGCGTGTTCGACTTCGTGGATTTCGTGACGCTGGACGCGGGCGAGCGGCCGGTGTTGTCGCTGATTGAACACCTGCAGGGTCGGCGCTCGAAGCAGCGATTGGTTCGGACCTTCGTGCGAGAGAGCCCTCACCCCGGCCCTCTCCCAGAGGGAGAGGGCCAAGGGGCGGAAGCCAACGCAGCCACCGTGCGCTACATCCACCTCGCCGAGCCCGACATCCCGTTCGAAGACGTGGGCACGCCCACCTGGGACGGCCTGCCGCTGGACCACTACCTGAGCCTGCTCGACATGCTCAACCCTATGCACCGCCTGTGGAGCGACGGCCGCTGGAACAAGCTCACCGTGGCGCACGGCTGCTACTGGAAGAAGTGCAGCTTCTGCGACGTGAGCCTGGACTACATCGGCCGCTACGAAACGGCAACCGCCAGCAAACTGGCCGACCGCATCCAGGCCATCGTGGAAGAAACCGGCCAGACCGGCTTCCATTTCGTGGACGAGGCCGCTCCGCCCAAGGCGCTGAAAGCGCTGGCCGAAGAGCTGATCCGGCGCGAGCTCAACATCTCGTGGTGGGGCAACATCCGGTTTGAAAAGACCTTCACGCCCGAGCTCGCCGAGCTGCTGGCGCAAAGCGGCTGCATCGCCATGAGCGGTGGCCTCGAAGTGGCGAGCGACCGCCTGCTCACCCTGATGAAAAAAGGCGTGTCGGTCGAGCAGGTGGCGCGCGTCACCAAGGGCTTTTCCGACGCCGGCATCCTGGTGCACGCCTACCTGATGTACGGCTTTCCGACGCAGACGCTGCAGGACACGGTGGATGCGCTCGAATACGTGCGCCAGCTGTTCGAGGCCGGCTGCATCCAGAGCGGTTTCTTCCACCGCTTCAGCTGCACGGTGCACTCCCCCGTGGGCCTGGACCCGGCGGCCTACGGCATCGAACTGATCCCGCTGCCGCCCGTGAGCTTCGCCAAGAACGACATCGGCTTCATCGACCCCAGCGGCACCGACCACGACGCGCTCGGCATCGGCCTGCGCAAGGCGATCTACAACTACATGCACGGCCTGTGCGTGGAAGACGACGTGCGCCGCTGGTTCGAGCACCTGCCGCACAAAGTGCCCAAGCCCACGGTGAGCCGGCACCGCATCGCCAAGGCGCTGGCCGCCGCGACCCACTGAAGCTGGATATGGCTGGAGTCGCCCATGCCTACCAGTACCTGGCGCGATCCGAACTGCGCCAGGGAAACACATCGAGTCTGCATCTTGCGACATCGAACCCTGGAAGCGACGCCAGTTCGCACCCGCATCTCTACGAAGGGCGCTTCACTGCTCCGCGCCAGGCCGCCGCCCTGCTCAGCGCGGTGCACCTCCTGGTGGGTTCGCGCTTCTTCACCCCGGCCAACAGCGTGGCCAAGGCGATCGCGCTGGCCGACCCCGTGATCACCGTCAATGGAGAGCGGCTTCGGTTTGAAGGCTTTTCTTCCTGCTGCAGCGCCTACATCCGCGCCGACTTTCTCCCCGAAAGCCATGAGGGTGAGGTATTGGGAAAAGGCACCACCAACGTCGACTTCAACCTGCCCACGCGCTCTGCGCTGGCGCGTGTTCGCGATGAAGACGGACTGGCCTTGTCGGTCGGGCATGACGCGGTACATCTCACGAGTGGGCGCGACCAGATCATCGAGCGCAAGGTGGATCTGCCTTTGCGCTGGCTTCGTGGCATGGTGGAGGTGCAGTCTTATCTGGCCAACATGCGCGCGACGCTGCGCTTCAGCGGAATCGAAGCCATCCAGTGGTTTCGCCACCTGCCCAAAGGCAATACCCACCACACCCCTTTGTGGCTGACACAGGTTGCTGGGCGACTGGTCAGCTCCACACTCGACAACCCGAACGGCGTGCGTCTGAGCGATACCCGCCGCCTGCGCGTGCTCGAACCCTTGTTGCCATTCACGCAGCGGGTCACCGTCTATGCGGACGCCCACCAGCAGGCCAGCGCCTGGGTACTCGACCTCCCGGGCGCACGCCTCACACTGGCCTTGAGTGCCGAACCCTGGCGCGCCTTCAGCGGTGAAGGCCAGGCCCTGCAAGCCCTCATGCACATGCAGAACCACGCCAAGCTGCCCGAGCTGCGCGCTCAGCTGCATTGGCAAGCCCGGCTGATCGCGTCCGACCTGGGCGAGCGCCTGGACATGCCACTGCAACAAATCCAGCAAGGCCTTCACGTGCTGGGCGCCAGTGGGCTCTTGGGATTCGATCTCACCGATGGTTGCTACTTTCATCGTGTGCTGCCCTTTGATCTGACCGCCCTGCACGACATGCACCCCCGCCTCGCCGGTGCGAGTGAGCTGCTGGACAGCGGGTGTGTGACCCTGCACAGCCTCTCACCGGTGACGGCCAGCGTGGGTAAGGGCGACTCGGTTCACGCCGTGCGAGAGCACGACGGGCAATGGCGCTGCACCTGCCCCTGGTACGGCAAGCACCAGGACGAACGCGGACCTTGCAAACATGTGCTCGCTGTAGAAGCAGCCGCGGCAAAAGCGATACCTCATTGAAAACACCGCCGATCGATCGACAAGGCCTTTGCCCTTTAAATTTTTCTCCAGCACTTCCAACATGAATGCTCGACCAACCGATGTCGGCCCCTTCAACGATTCACTTGTTGAAGCCATTGAGAAAGGCGATGCCGAGGCGGTAAAAACACTGTGTCTGGCCATGACACCCCAGCAGCGTCGGGCTTGTGCGGCGGGCTTGGTGGAGCTGGGACAGGACATCAAGCACAGCCTGTGGCCTGCAGCCCATGGGAAGGGCCACTGGAAGCGCCCGGCAAACGCTGCGCACCACCGTGCCCACGACCTGGCCACTCTGGCCTGCGGCGATCCTGAGGACCTGCTCAACCTGGTCGAATACGTGGGCATGCGGTGGGAGGAAGCATCGGCCTTTCTGACCGCACTGGGGAAAGACCCCATGGTCTGGCGACAGGCCTTGCAACGGGTCATCGGAAACCAGTTGGCCAAGCACGTATGGGGGATCGAAGCCATACAGCGCCTGATCGCTAGCGGATGCGCAGATCGCCCAACAGGACACGACTACACCACCGCATTGATCGGATGGCCGCGCTTGATGCATTGGCAGAGCCCGGGCGGCTGGGCGGCGCGGCTAGAGGCCGACCCCGGACTGCATGAGGCGTTCCTGGCATTTTTTGAAGAACAAGGCAGCGCGGAAAACAACCTTGCATCCGTGGAAAAGTATGCAAAAACAGGTCAGGTTCTTTGGTCTCGCGTTTTTCTCGACGGTATTGACCAGGGCCACTACACGCGCGCTCAACTGCTGGAAAAAACGCTGGGCACCCTGGAAAGCGACTGGATACAGATGCGCGCTGGATGGTTTTCAAGGTTTCATCAGTTGCTCGCACCCAGCGCCGACGAGATGGCTCCTTTTTGCGAGCGCTATCTGGGCCTGACACACAGCCGCATCCCTCCCACGGTTGCTCTGGCACTCGATGCGTTGCGAACGTTGTTCTCGGCTGGTGTGATCCAGGGGGCCGACCTGCTCCCATCGCTTGCGCCCGTGTTCTACGCTGCGGCAAAAGCCCATGTTTTGGGCGCATTGAAGCTGGCCCAAGCCGCGAGTCTGAAAGACCCATCGCTCAAGCCACTGGCCAGCCGTGTTGCGATGCCGGGCCTGCTACACCCCGCAAGCGATGTGCAAGCGGCCATATTGGCAGCCTTGCACACATGGGGGCTGGACGAGCAGCAACGCGAAGAACTGCGAACCTATGCCACGGGAATCGCCCAGGTGCATCGCGGTGCACTGAGCAAGTTACTTGGAGCCGCAACTTCGGAGCCGGCCGTCGATACCGTGCCCACCCAAGCGGTAGCGCCACTCGAACCTTGGAACCCCTTGAGCGAAGCACGGCGACTGAGGCCCTGGGTCCTCGATGCTGAAGGCATTGAGCGCATTGCGTTTGCTCTCGAGAATCCGGGCGCCATTGATGAAGTGGAATGCGCGCTGGCAACCCTGGTGCAAGCCGCTCCGCTCCCGGCCGAGCAGCAACAGCAATGTGCGCCCTTGCTCAAGCGGGCCAGGAAGATGAAGGCCCGGTCGATGCCCGCCGAACTTTCACGGTTGCTGATTTTTGTATTGGCCGGCCAACGGCAACCCAACGCCAATCAGCAGCACCACTCCATCTACAGTGGGCCACAGACGCCCACACCACT
Source organism: Hydrogenophaga taeniospiralis (assembly GCF_020510445.1). NCBI lineage: Bacteria > Pseudomonadati > Pseudomonadota > Betaproteobacteria > Burkholderiales > Comamonadaceae > Hydrogenophaga > Hydrogenophaga taeniospiralis. The sequence goes on along the minus strand of NZ_JAHBAG010000001.1, from coordinate 2,750,416 downwards.
GGAACGCTTCGCTTTCCGCATTGACGATCTGATCGATCAGGCAGCACAAGGCTGGGGACTCATTCCCATTTCAACGCCCAGCCACCAAGGCGGCTTTCTGGATGCTGCCGAACTGCAAAGCCGTCTGAAAATCTACCAGGATCGCAGTTTGACTGTTTCGGCCACTGAACTTGATTTGGCACGGCAGCGTGCCCTGCCACGCCCCACCAAGCAGCCCCAATTTGTCTGGACAGGTGGAACCCGAACGCGCGAATACGACGGGCATGTCACCCACTCCCCGCACTTCGACATTCGAACCCAGCAGGGTGTTGCGCCCGAGCATTTCTACCTGGAGCACTTGGCGTTGGCCGATTTGCGCTATCTCGCCAGCACCATGCCGGGACAACTGGAACCCTTTTTTGCCGAAGGATCGCAGGCCTTGGCAAGCAACCTGGATTGGTGGGAGGCCCGCTGGGTCAACCAGGCCTATATCGAGCGGCTGCTGGAGCCCAGCACTGTGATCGACGCGGACCATCCGATGGCGGTGCTGACACTTGCCTTGGCGCTGGGTGGCAAACAGCCGGGGCAGACCGCGATGGCGGTCGATGCCTTGGCACAGGCCCATGCACAGCGGCGAATTGATCCAATCGCCCTGGGCCAGGTGTTGCAAGCTTTGTTCAAAACGCCATTGGTGAAAGCCAAACGCTACGCCGCCAGCCTGGGCAGCGCGCAACGCAACAACCCCGAAGCCGGTCCGCTGGTGTTTGCCTGTGTCTGTGACATCGTGCGTGCCCACCAGACCCATCCGATCAAAGACCTGGGAGCGTTGCTGGATCTGATGCTGGAGGTAGGGCTCGCCCAGAAGCTGCGATTGCCGCCCGATTGCGCCACCATGCTGCAGCAGGTCGATGCGACCGGTAAGCTGAAAAAGCAAATGCAGGCGGTGCTTACTCACCTGTGCTGATCCAGCGCAGCTCCACAAAGGTCCGAGTTCAACGGTTCCCAGCGTGGCGACCTACAACCGCATGCACGGGCCTGTGCATGGAAGACGGTGGAGACGCGCCCTCAGCGCATCATCTGCAGGTAAGCCGTGGTCACAGCCACCTGGGATTCGTCCAGCGAGGTGGCCACGGTGGTGCCAAAGGCCATGCGGTCGTCGATGGGCCAGATCTGCCCGTCGGTGGTTGCGATGGCGTTGGCGAACGACACATCGCGGAAGCGGCCGAAGCGGGCGTCGTTGCGGCCGTCGATCTGCTGGTCGAGCATGGACGCCAGCGAGGGGGTGACGCTGCTGAGCACCATCACGTTGCGCGGGCGGGTAGCGTAGGTGTTGACCGTGGCGCCGGGTTCGGCCCAGTCCACGCTCTGGAAACAGACCCGCACTTCCTGCGGGTTGCCGTTGCTGTCCAGGTAGACGTAGCGGTCCGCGCTGCCGGCCGTGCGCCCTTCCGGCAGGCGCACGCCGGCGGCCAGGAAGGCGTTGAGCATGTCGTTGCCGCAGAGCTGGGTGCCCGCCGGGGCGGTGCCGCCGTTGATCTGCCCGGTCGGGTTGGTGGCGCTGTCGCCGGGCGGGCGCCCCACGCCGTTCACATAGGCCTCGTAGGCCAGTTGCCAGCCCTGCACGAAGTCGGTGGACAGGCGCTGGTTGGCCGCGCTGCGCTGCAGGTCGCGGCCCACGGCCACGGCGCCCAGCAGCAGGCCGATCACCAGCAGGGTGATGCTCAGCTCCACCAGGGTGAAGCCGCGCTGGCGATGGCCTGGCGCGGCGGACTTGGCGGGTTGGGCGTTGGTCGGTCGATTCATGGTGCGTACCCCGAAAACACAGTAGGGCTCAGAAGCCGATCGCATCCGCGAGCAGCGCGTTGCGGTTGATGGAGATGGACAGGTCGGTGATGGCGGTGGTGCGGGCCGCGAATGCGTTGTGCGTGTCCTGGGCGTCCACCAGCGAGTCCACGGACAGCCCCATGGCGACGCCCGCGGCAATGCCGCCCGCCACGGCGGCGGCGATCCCGACCGCGGCCAGGCCGATCTGGAACGAACGCGCGCCCGCGCTCATGGTGGTGTCGGCGGTGGCCGAGAGCATCGCCTGGGCAGCGTCGGCCCCGCCGGCGATGGCGCTGGTCACGCCCGCCGTGGCGGCCGCGACGTCCGCCTCCGCCAGCTTGACCATCACGTACAGCTGGTCCCGGTAGTCGTACAGGGCGCGCTCCAGCACGAAGGCCCCGGTGGCGGCGTTGAAATGGGCGTGCTCGGCCACCGACAGGCCGGTCTCGCAGCCCAGCGTGGCAAACAGCTCGGCGTGGCTGGCGGCGAGCACGGTGTCGTCGTAGGCGTGGGTCGAGCGCGTGTTGGACGACTCGAAGGTGGGCGAGGCGTCGCTGGCCGTGGCGTTGGCGCCGTCAAAGGCCTGGCCGTTGCCGTCGGCGTCGAGCAGGCCCGGCGCGGCGATCACGAACGCGGCCGGGCGGCGCACACCGGCGGACATCACACCGAGCGACCCGGCGGGCGCGGTGGCGGCGTCCGAGGCGGTGTTCAGCGCCAGGCACACGTCCACCTGGTTGACCGAGGCCGCGCCGCCCAGGCTGCAGGGCGGCGCGTTGGCCGCATTGCACGCGCTGTTGAGCGGGGCCGCCACGTCACCCGACTGGGTGGCGCCCAGCAGCCCCGCCGTGGCCACGGGCAGGGGTGGCGCGTTGCCGTTGGGGGCGTTGCCGTTCTGCGGGCGCGGGTTGGGCGTGCGCACGCGCAAGGGGTTCATGCGGTCCTGCGCCACCGCGAGGTCGCGGTCCAGGTGGGCCGTGGCCGAGGCCTCGCGGAACACGCCGTAGCGCAGCCGGCCGGCCTCGGGGCGCGGCAAGGCCAGCGTCTGCCAGGGCACGTAGCCCACCTGGCGCAGGCCCCCGCCCGCGAGCGAGCAGGACTCCACGCCGTTGGCGTCGGCCGCCGGGCAAGGCAGGCGGTGGCGGGCGTACAGAAAACCCAGCACCGACTGGCGGGCCTGCTGCTGCGCGTCCAGCTGCACGGCCGACACCCGCTGGCCCGCCGACTGCTGCCAGAACGCCACCGCCCCCCACACGATCAGGCCCAGCGCCAGCAGGGCCACCGAGATTTCCACCAGCGTGAACCCCCTCATCCGCTGTCTCATGGGTTCAGTCCTTTCGTGTCGAGTGCGATCGATTGGCCCAGCGCATCGGCCAGCGCGGTGTAGACCCCGGCCGCGTAGGTACTGGTGGCCACGAGCTTGGCCCGGGAGTCCACCAGGGCCTGCTGGGCGTCCACCAGGTCCTGCGCGGCCAGCACGGTTTCGGTGACGGCCACGGCCATGTTGACGGCCGCGATGGCCACGGCATAGACGGTCAGGCCCTCGGTGTTGGCGGCCGAGGCCAGCCCCACCAGGGTGCTGGTGGTCGAAATGGCCAGGCCCATGGCGGCCATGGCCACGCCGGTCTCGGCGCCGCTCACGCCGTCTTCGGCCGTCGTCACGTCGAATTTGCGCAGCGACCAGTACTCCTGCATCACGCGGGTGGTGTCGTACTGGGCGAAGGCCGCCTGGGCCGACCCCTGGGCAGCGCTCAGCCGGGCCACGCAGCCCATGCGGGCGGACAGGTCCGCCGGCCCAACGGCCAGGCCGATGTCGTCGAAGCCCTCGTCCTGCGCACGGCCCGGCAGATCGAACCGCCACGAACCGCCTGCGCCGACCCGGTTGTTGCCGTCGAACTGGCCGTTCAGGCCCGGGTGCACCAGCGTGAACGCCACCGGCAGGCTGGCCGTGATGTTGCCGGCGCTCAACACGCCGGCCGCCGTGGGGTTGGCCGCGAAACCGCGCAGCACGCGGCACCAGTCCAGCCCGTTGACCGCCGTGCGCCGGGCCGCCGCCGTGGTGATCAGGCTGGTCACCTGCGTGGCCGCGGCGGCGGCGGCCGGCGCGTCGGCCGTGGCCACCGGCAGCACCGGCACGCCGGTGAAGTTGATGTTCAGGTCGGGTGCGATCCAGGGCGCGCCGGTGGCGGCCAGGTCGGCCCCGCCGCCGCGGTTGACGCCGTAGTGCAGCACGCTCAGGTCGCTGCTCAGGCCCAGCGTTTTCCAGGGCAGGAACACGGCGTCGGCCGTGCCGCAGGCTTCCACCCCGGCGGTGTTGGCCGCGGCGCACGGCAGCCGGTGGCGCGTGAGCACGAAGCCTTCGACCGCCGATTGCGCCTCGCCCAGCTGGCGGCGCATGTCCTGCGCCGAGACGGGCTGTTGCGTGGCGGCGATCCAGCGCCAGAGCATCAGCCCGATCACGCCGGCGATCACCAGCGACACGCCCAGCTCGATCAGCGAGAACCCACGCTGCCGACGGATGAAGAAGCGGTTCATCGTGTGCCCCCCTTCACGTCGACGTTGATGAGCAGATCGGAGGCTGTCGTGGGCGACCAGGGCGTGACGCCGGTGCCGGTGAGGTTGCAGGCCGGCGGGTTGTCGGCCTGGGCTTTCAGGTCGTCGTAGCGCTTCTTGGTATCGACTTCCATCTCCCGCGCGGCGGTGAGCTGCGCGTTCAGGCCGTCGAGCTGGCGCTGTATCGTCAAAGGCCTCATGTATTTGCTGTCTGCGTGGGGTTGTGTCGATCCGGTGTCGCCGCCCGAGCCGTACAGATCCCGCATCGCCGACAGCACAAACGGGCTGCTCGAATAGCTGTCCGCCGGGCAGGCCGGTGCCGGGAGGGGCTTCGTGGTGCAGGCAACGAAGGTCAAGGGGGGGTAATAGAAGTTGTAGGGGCCCAGGCTGCCATTGGCGAGGTTGGTGTAGGCCGTCTGGTAGCTGCCGCGCGCGCTGTTGAGCACCGCCAGCGCGCTCGCTTCGGCCGTGATGGCGGCCTGCAGGTTCACGTAGGCCTGGTCCCGCTTGACGATGGCGTTGTCGCGCTCCGAGGTGAGCGTGGTCACGTCGTTGAGCAACGCCAGCTCACCCTGCTTGTTGCTGCGCTGGAGCTGCAGCGCTTCCTTGGCGGTCTGGTCCGTCTCGGCGGCGATCAGGATGTCCAGCGCGGCGATCTCCGCCTCCACCTGGGGGATCAGCGTGGTGCGGTTGGCCAGCATGTCGTTGTAGCGCACGACGATGCCGCTCCAGCTGTCGTATTCGGTCTGGTAGAGCGTCCGGGTGGCCTGCGCATCGGCGTAGTCCAGCGCCTCCTGGTTCCAGGTGTTCGAGCCGTTGATCAGTTGGTCCACGGTGCCGTCGAGGTCGGACGATGAGCCGCCGTACCGGACCCAGAAATACAGGGCGTTGATCGCATCGGTCTTGGTGGCGTTCGCATTGGCCAGCTCAATCTGCTTGGCCGCCACCTCGCCCTCCAGGCGGGTCACCTCGGCCCTGGCCTTGTTCCATTCGTCCAGCGACGCGGCCAGCGCCGCGCTGACGTCGGGCACGGGGCAGGACACCGATGCCGGCGGCCGGCTGTTGTCGGCCAGCACCAGGGCGTTGCCCGCCATGATCGCGGCCGTCACATTCAGGGCGATGGTGGCGATGTTGGCCGCGGTGGACACCCCGGCGAGCACGGCCGAGGCGATGTGCTGCGGGAAGGCCGCGCAGGCGTTCACCGCCAGGCCCAGCGTGGCGCCGCACAGGGTGGCCTCGGCCACCGCGTTGCCGGTGTCCGAAGCGGCCTCCACCACCGACGCGGTCAGCTCCACCGCCGTGATCGCCGCGCCCAGGGCCGCGAAGATCACCGCCCGCTCGGCGGCGTCGATGTTGTCCTCGCGCATCTCGTCGACCTGGTCCACCACGTCCAGCCCCAGCGCCACGGTATCGATCGACTGCGCCAGCGGCTGGCAGTGAAAGGCCGACTGCAGGCTGGCCAACGAACGTTCGCGCACCACGTCGTCGTAGCTGCTGAGCAGCGGTGAACGGTCCGGGTCTTCCACCGTGTTGCCCGCGGCGCCGTTGACGCCGTCAAACAGCGAGCCGTCGCCGTCGGTGTCCTCCAGCCCCGGGTGCACCAGCGCATAGGCCACCGGGCGCAAGGGGGACGAGGTCACGTGGGCCATGCCCGCGCCGAAGGTGGCGGCCACGCCCTGCCCCACCCGCTGGCACAGGTCGGGCAGGGTGAGGATGTTGGCCTGGTAGCTGCCGCCGTTGCCGACGGTGTCGCGCATGGCCGCGAAGGTGGTCGCGCCGTCGTCGTATTCCAGCGGGCGCCAGTCGTCGCCCAGCACCGCGAGGTCGTAGGTGCTGGCGCCGCGCTGCACCAGGTAGCGCAGCTGGGCCACGCCCACGCCCGCATCGGCGCCCGCCAGCTTGAGCGACGCCGACGGCAGCCAGCCCTTCTGGGCGCCGGCGCCGCAGTCCTCCAGCCCGTCGCGGTCGGTGTCGGGGCACGGCAGGCGGCGCATCACCGTGGCGAAGGTGATCACGGCCGTGTCCGCCTGGGACAGGGACGCGCGTTCCTGGCGCGAGCTCTGCAGCGCGGAGCGTTCGCGCCATTCGAGGTAACCGACCGTGGCCAGCCCGCCCACGATCGCGATGAACAGCAGCACTTCGAGCAGGCCCAGGCCGCGCTGGCGGCGCCGGGTGGTCGGGGCGGGCACGCCGGCCCGGGGCGTCAACCGCATCAGCCCCCTCCCAGCGAGTGGTTGACCGACTGGCGCACCAGGTCGTAGATCGGCAGCAGCAGCGCGACGATGAGGAAGATGAACAGCGCGCCGGCCAGCAGGATGAGCGCGGGCTTGATGATCTCGCCCAGCGACTTGACCACCACGTCCAGCCGCTTGCGGTATTCGGTGGCCAGGCGGTCGAGCTGCTTGTCCAGCGAGCCCGACTCCTCGCCCACGGAAATCATGCGCACCGCCATGGCCGGGAAACCGCCCACGCGGCGCATGGACGCGCCGATGCCCTCGCCGCGCGCCACGCCGTCGCGCACCCGCAGCAGGCGCTCGCGGTAGTACTGGTCGGTGGTGGCGCGGGACAACACGTCCAGGCTGAGCATGAAGTCCAGGCCGGCGCGCACCAGCAGGGCCAGGTGTTCGCTGATGAAGGCCATGCCCGAGGAGGTGGACAGGGTGCGCGCGATCGGCAGGCGGTGCAGCAGCTCGTGGCAGGCGAGCCTGAAACCGGGGATCGAGCGGTACAGCCACATCAGCGCCATGATCAGCAGCACCACGCCGACCGCGAACAGCACCAGGTAATGGACCAGCGCGTCCGACACCGCGATCAGCCACTGCGTGAGCGGCGGCAGCTTGGCCTGGAGCTGCTTGAACAGCTGGGCCATGTTGGGCACCACGTAATAGAGCCAGAAGAAGCCCACGCCCAGGATGGTGGTGAACACCAGCACCGGGTAGATCAGCGCGGTGCGGATGTCGCGGCGGATGTCGATCAGCCGCTCGATGTGCGAGGCCGACTCCAGCAGCATGCGCGGCAGTTCGCCCGACTGGTCGCCGATCTCCGCCAGGTTGCGCACGGTTTCCGGAAACACGTCGGGGTGCCGGGCGAACGACTGCGGCATGCGCATGCCCGAGCCCAGGTCGGTGTGCACGCGCTGCGCGACCTCGGCCACGCCGTCGTCGCCGGACTCGTCTTCTACCAGCGTCTTGAGCGCCTCCATCATCGGCACGCCCGCGTCCAGCATGATGCCCATGTCGCGCAGGAAACCGGCCAGGTCCTGCTGGCGCACGTGGCGGCGAAACAGCCGCATGCGCAGGTCGTTCAGCGCCGTGATCCAGGCCGGCAGGCGCACCAGGCTGAGCACGGCGCCCTCGGTGGTCTGTTCCAGGCGCAGGCGCACCGAGTGGTCGCGCTCGACCAGTAGGCGCAGAAAGCCGCTGCGGACCTTGCCGTGGGGCAGCAGCACGCGGTAGTAGTAGGTACGCAGACCGGCGGCGGTGCTCATGGCTTACTCCAGTCCGATGGCGCGGCGCACCTCGTCCACCGTGGTCTCGCCCTGCAGGACCCGGTAGCGCGCCAGGCGCACCATGGGCTTGAGCCCACTGGCCTCGGCCAGCTCGCGGATGCGTGCCCGCGGTGCCTCGCCCACGATGGCGTCGGCCAGCTCGCGTTTGACGGTCAGGATTTCATAGACCGGCAACCGGCCGCGGTAGCCAGTGCCACGGCAGTGGGTGCAGCCGGCGCCGTGGTGCACCATGGACACCTCGGGGCCGAGCCAGGCTTTTTCGTCGTCGGTCGCAGCGCGCTGGGTCTTGCAGTGGGGGCAGATGCAGCGCACCAGGCGCTGGTTGATGACCGCCACCAGGTTCTCGGCCACGGTCTCGGCGTCCACGCCGAGCAGCCGCAGGCGGGGCACCACACCGAAGATGCCGCCCACGTGCAGGGTGGAGAGCACCAGGTGGCCGGTGGACGAGGCGTCGAGCGCGGCCCGCGCCGTTTCGGCGTCGCGCACCTCGCCGACCAAAATGATGTCCGGGTCGTGGCGCAGGAAGTGCCGCATGGCGCTGGCGAAGTCGTAGCCCGCGCGCCGGTTCACCTCGGTCTGGCAGGCCACCGGCACCCGGTACTCCACCGGGTCCTCCACCGTCAACACGTTGCGCTCCACCAGCGGTTGCACCCGCAGCGCGGCGTGCAGCGTGGTGCTCTTGCCCGAGCCGGTGGGGCCGGTGATCAGGATCAGGCCGTGCGGGCGCGCGAAGGCCTTTTCCATCTCGGCCACGTCTTCTTCCAGAAAGCCCAGGTCCTGCAGGCGGTCGAGGTCGCTGCGCTCGGCCAGCAGGCGCATGGCCACGCGCTCACCGAACTCCGAGATCATGGTCGAGACCCGGATCGTGTAGGTCGCGTCCATCAGGTTGATGGTGAAACTGCCATCCTGCGGCAGGCGCTGCTCGCTGGCGTCCATGTCGGCCTTGAGCTTGATGAACGACACCAGGCGGTCCAGCGAGGGCGGCATCGCGAACATCGGGCGCAACACGCCGTCGATGCGCATCAGCACCCCGCGGCTGCGGGCGGTGGGGGCGAGGTGCACGTCCGTGGCGCGCTCGCGCACGGCGGTGTGCAGGATCAGCTCCATCAGCCGGTCGGGGCTGTAGGCGTGGTCGCGGTCGTCGCCGAGCTTGCGGATCTCGGCCTCGATCAGCCGCTCGACCGGGTTTTCCTGGAAGTAGTAGTGCTGGTGGATGGCGTCGACAACGGCGAAGAACTCGCCCTGCCAGAACACCACCTCCTGCCCGACGCGGCGCTGGATCAGCGTCGCCACGGCCTCGGGCTCGGCGTCGCCCAGCAGCACCCGCAGCTTGTCGCCCTCGCGGCCCACCGGCAGGAAGTTGTGCGTCAGGCACAGGCTGCGGTTGAAGGCCGCGGCCACTTCCGGGTCGACCGCGGGCACCTCCTTGAACGCGATGCCGCGCTGGATCGCGAGCTGGCGCGCCAGGTCCTTGGCGCTGATGAAGCCCAGCTCCACCAACATGCGCCCAAGCTTCTGCCCTTCGACCGCCTGCTTCTGGCGCACGTAGTCGATCACGATCTGGCTGACCAGCCCGTTGGCCACCAGCATCTGGCTGAAGCTCTGGCGGATTTCGATCATGGGTTCCATCCCGGTCTCACTGTTCTTGTACATAGAACTTCTCCAATAGCAGGCCACTCAGGGGGTCCACCTCGCCCGAGGGACTCAGGCCCAGTTCGTTCTGGAATTGCCGCAGGGCGCCGCGGCTGCGCTCGCCCCAGATGCCGTCCACCTCCCGGGGCAGCAGGCTGCCGTATTCGGTCAGCGCGATCTGGAAGCGGGCCGCGGTCAGCCGCTGGTTCACGGCGTGGCCGGCCTGGGGCGTGCTCCAGGTCAGCCACACCTGGCCCTGGCGGTTGTCCAGGCAGACGTCGGCCAGGCGGGCCAGGCGCGCGCCCAGCAGCTGGTGGGTCAGTTCCGCCAGGGGCTGGCTCACCACCATGCGCCCGGCGGGCTGCTCGGTGGCGGGCTCACAGCCAGCGCCGAAGAGGCCGCCGGGTGCCACGGCGGGCACGCCCTGGGCGGCGGAGGCATCGGGCGCAACGGACAGCGCCGCCACGGCCGGTGCCGCTGGCGTTGCGGCCTGCGGCGCGGGGGCCGGTGCAGGGTCGGGCGACGCTGGGGCCAGCGCGACCACCTGGGCCGCCGCGCCATCGGCCCGCGGCTGCCCGGGGCCGCCGTCCACCCCGCCAAAACGCGAGCCCAGCGCCGCCCCGGTGGCGACCAGGCCGGCGAAGGCGGCGGCGACCAGCCACGGCCGGCGGGCGCGCGACGGTGGCACCACGCCCACGGCGTCCGCCGTGGGGGCGCCCACCAGATCGACCCGGCTGTCGTTGACGGCCTCTTTCATCAGGTTCGAGTCGATCACGTTGCCGTTGCGCGCCGCCAGCCCGTACAGGCAGCGGTCCATGATCAGGTGGATCTGCCGGGGCACGCCCTGCGTTTCGCGCCAGAGCAGCTGGCAGGCATCGGTCTGCAACACCAGGGCGCCGTCGCTGCCCGACGACTCGAAGCGGAAGCGCACGTAGTCGGCGATCTCGGTGCTGGTCAGGCCGTACAACCGCGAATGTTTCACCAGCCGGCTGCGCAACTGGCGCAGGCTGTGCTGCGACAGCATCTCTTCCAGCTCGGGCTGGCCGGCCAGCAGGATCTGCAGCAGCTTTTCCTGGTCGGTCTCCAGGTTGCACAGCAGCCGGATCAGCTCCAGCGAGTTGGCCGAGAGGTTCTGCGCGTCGTCGATGATCAGCAGGCAGGTCTTGCCCTCGCGGTGGTTGGCGAGCAGGAAGGTGTTGAGGGCGGAGATGTCGGACGACAGCGTGCCGGTGCCTTCCAGGCCGAAGTCCTGCAGCACGGCGGCCAGCAGCTCCGGGCCCTGCAGGAAGGTGTTGAACACCAGCGCGGAGACCACGTTCTTGGCCGCCAGGTCCGTCATCAGCCGCCGCACCAGCGTGCTCTTGCCCATGCCGACCTCGGCCGTGAGCAGCGAGAAGCCCTTGCGCGACACCACGCAGTGCTCCAGCTCGACCAGTTGCTCGTCCAGATGCGGGGTCGTGAAATAGCAGCCCGCATCGGGCGTGTAGGGAAAGGGGTTGCGCACCAGGCCCAGGGCGGCCAGGTGGCTGTTGCGGGCGTTCATGGGCTGGTCTCGCTGCGGGCCAACTGATCCACCGCCGTGCGCAGCGCGGCCGAATTCGGGTTCTGGCGCAGGGACTTGGTCAGCAGGTCCCTGGCCTGGTCAAAGCGCTGGCGCTGGCGCTCGATGGCCGCCAGATTGAGGCTGGCGTGTTCGTCGCCCGAGAGCTTGTCCAGCAGGCGCCGGTACAGGCGCTGCGCCCCGTCCAGATCGTCGCTCTGGTGGGCAAACCAGGCCTCGGCGCGCAGGCGGGCCACCGAAGACGCCGGCAGCCTGGCCTGGATCGCCTGAAGCTGCTGGCGGGCCGTGTCCACCTCGTGGCCGGCCAGCGCCTGGTTCAGCGCATCGAACAGGGCCGGCAGCTCGTCGGGCGTGGGCTGGGACACCGGCGCGCTCGCTGGCGCACGCGGACTGTCGGCGGCCCCCTTCTTCCCGGTCGCGGGCTCGGCGGGAGGGCGCGTGTCCTGAACGTTCTGCGTGTTCTGCGGCGGTGCGGCCGGCGCCGCCACGGGCGGGGCCGAAGCCGCGCCCGTGCCGGCCGGTACCGACAAGGCACGCGAGAGCGCCAGCCGTGGCGAGGCGGTGGGCAGCGGCAGGTCCGCCTTGGGCAGGGCCGCTTCAGGCAGCGCCGCGTCGGGCCAGACCACCCGGGCCGTGCCCGCCGCGGGCGGGGCAAGGGGTGCGAGCGGCAGCGCGCCGGCGCCGCCCCGCGCCGTCGGCACCACGGGCGCAGGCACTGGCACCGCGGACGGCCCATGCGGGGCCGCCAGGGCCAGGCTCACCACCCAACCGGCCAGCACCGCCACGGCCGCGATCCCCACGCCCCACAAGGCCGGTATCGGGTTCCAGCCGCGCCTGGCCGGCGCGGGCGCGGCCACGCCGGTCCACCGACGGCCAGACCGCTGGGCCGGCGCCGCCTGCTGTTCGGTTTGTTTGAGCGCCTGGTAGATGAGGCTCATAGGAGGCGAACACGCAGCACGACGATGAGTTCGCGGGCGGACTGGCTGGTGTTTTCCTTGGTGACGAGCTTGCCGAAGAAAGGCACGTCCGACAGGAAGGGCAGGCCGCCGTTGTTGTTGCCGCTCTTCTGGTCGATCAGACCGCCGACCACGACCACGTCGCCATCGTTCACGTTCAGGGTGGTGGTGAGGCCCTTGTAGGCCACCTGGGGCAGGCTCACGCGGTTGGAGTCGTTCACCTCGACCAGGGCCAGGCTGGAGGGGTCCACGTCGCTCTGCACCGGGTTGATCAGCAGTTCGATGCGCCCGTCCTCGCGGATCATGGGCAGCACGCCGACCATCACGCCGGAGAACACGGCGTCGGTCTGCACCTCGGACGAGGTGGTGGTCGCGCCCCCGCCGATGTTGTTCTCGGCCGAGCTCGACTTGGACACGTAGCGCTGGCTGGTGCCCACCGAGAGCATCGCGGGGGTTCCGTTGCGCACCTGGATGTTCGGGTTGGAGAGGATGCGCAGGTTGCCGAACGAGCGCAGGGCGTTGATCACGGTCGAACCGCTGCTGTCCTGGTAGGCCACGCCGCCACCGGTCTGGCCCGTGCCCGGCCCGACCAGCCGGGAGGGAATGGTCAGGCTGCTCGCGGGGTAGTTGCGCGTGCGCGAGGAGTTCGGCAGGCTGGCCACGCCGCCGGCCAGTTCCAGCGCGCTGGAGCCGAAGTTCAGCGCCAGGCGGCTGCGCAGCTGGGTCCAGTCGATGCCGAACTCGTAGCCGTCGTTGAGCGTCACGTCGATCAACTGGGCCTCGATGTAGACCTGCTTGGTCAGCATGTCCTGGGTGTTCTTGATGAGCTTTTCCACCGAGCGCATCTGGGACGGGCGGGCCTTGACGAACAGGGTGCCGGAGGTGCGGTTCAGCGTGAAGCCGTGTTGCTGGTTGGGCTGCACCACCTGGGTCGGGTCCTGGTTGCCCCGGGCCGCGGCGGCCGGGTCCACCGCGGGCGGGCGGGCCTCGCCCAGGATGGTCTTGAGGTTGTTCTCGATCTCGGTGTAGGGGTCGGCGCGGCTGCCGGCCGCGGCGCTCATGGACAGGCTGCCCGAGATCGCGGAGTTGGCGCCGGTGGAGTTGGAGCCGAACACGTTGCCGCCCGAGTTCAGCGACATCTGGGTGTTGATGTTGAGGAAGTCCATCGCGAAGAACTTCTCTTCGTGCAGCTTCACGCGCAGGGTCTGGTTGCGGATTTCGCCGGCCACGTCGTAGCTGCGCAGCAGCTCGTTGAAGGCCTCGCGCAGCGACACGTCCTTGAGGAACATGTCGGTCAGCGCGCCCTGCTGCACCACCGCCGGCTCGACGATGAGGTTGACCTTGGCCGCGTCGGCGAACGCCGTGAGGATCTGGCTGATGTTGCCGTTGGACACCGCCACGCTGATGGTCTTGCCCTCCAGCGGGTCGTAGGTGGGGGCGGCGGGCTCCAGCGGCTTGGCCGCCGCGGTGCGCCGCATTTCCCGCAGGATCTGCTCCTGCTGGGCCAGCAGCTTCGCGGACTCGGCCCGCGTCACCTCCTGCATGCGCTTCAAGGAATCGACGTCGGGGTCGCCCAGGTTTTTGGCGCTCTGGGGCGGCGGTGCCACGCAGGCGCCCAGCAAGGCTGCCGAAACAATCGCGGTGGTGGTGGCCATTCCGGGCTTGAACATGGAGATCTTGAAGTGGTGCATGGCGGTCTTTGAAGCGGAGAAAACGGTGAAGGAAAAGGCGGCGGCTCGGGGCAGGTTCAGGGCAGGCTCTGGCGCAGCCAGCCGGCCAGCTGCGCTGGCGATTCGGAAAGGACGACGTCGTCGTTGGTGGCGCTCACGGGGGTGCCCGGGCTGAACACACACAGGCCGGTGCTGGCATGCGGCGGGTCCAGCCGCTCACCGTCGCCGCTGCGATCCTTGAGCGGCACCACGATCCAGTAGGCGACCGACATCAGCCGGTTGGCGGCGCAGTCCACCGCGCCGGCCACGCCCCCGTCGCCGCTCAGGTGGGGCTGGTCGCTCGCCAGCGCCAGGCCGGCCACGTTGTTCAGCGCCACGATCAAATCGCCCACGTCGCCGTGGTTCACGTGGCCGATCGCGTCGCCGCTGCGCTCCAGGGCGAGCGCCAGGTCCGCGTCGGCGGCCGCGCTGGCGTTGGGCGCGCGGTACACGGCGTAACGGGCGCGGTGCTCGGCCACGGGCAGGCCAGCGCCCACGCTGACGTAGGGAAACCAGCCGATCAGATTGCCGCTGCCGCAGACACCGCCCACCAGGCTCTCGAGGCCCGTGCCGGCGGCGCTGGCGTCGGGGCATGGCAGGCGCCCATGCCGCACGGCAAAGGCGCGCAGTTGGGACTGCACCTGGCGAGCCATGTCCTGGGCCTGGCGTCGGTCTTTGGCGTCCAGCACCGTGTCGTAGGCGGAAAAAGCGGCCCAGCTCAGCAAACCGGCCACGACCAGCACCACGGCCATCTCCACGAAGGTGAAGCCGGTCTGCGCGGGTCGGTGGGAGCGGGTGGCGTGCATGGTCGGGTGCTCGCTCAGGGTTTCTGCTGGCCGGCCAGCAGATCGCGCGAGTACGACTGCATGGTTTTCGAGCCGTTGGCCACGCGGTCGCCGATCTCGCGCAGCTCGCCCAGGATGGCCTGGCGGCGCGCCACGTCCTTGGGCGCGGTGCTGTTGGCGATGCGGTTCAGTTCCGCGCTCAGGCGCTGGGCCTGCGCGCTGTGCTGGAGCATCTGCCGCATGATCTGGAAGTACCGCGGGTCGAACTGGCCCTGCCCCAGCCGCTCGATCTCGTCGAGCAGCCCCTGGGTTTCGGCCAGCGACAGCTGCGGCCCTTTGCTCAGCAGCTCGTTGACCTTCACGCGGATCTGGGCCCGGGCCTGGCGGCGCTGCTCGCGCGTCAGGGCGGGCGCGCCCGGGCCGCTGGCCGGGCTCGGGCTCAGCGCCCAGGGCGGCGCACCGCCCTCAGCGCCCGGCCCTGGCCCACCCGGCGTGGGGCCGGTGGGTGCTGCCGGCGCATCGGCGGGCGAGGCCGGCAGGCCCGCGGGCGCGTCCGCCGCACCGCCGGCCGGCGGGCGCGCTTGAGGCGCGGCGGGCAGCGCGGCGACCGGGCCCGGCTCGGGCGCCGGCCTGGACAGCCAGACACCGGCCAGAAACGCCAGCAGCAGCAGACCCAGCCCACCCCCGACGAGCACACCCTTGTTCATCAGTTGCCTTTGACCCGCGAAGGAAAGGCGCCCAGCACGCGCAGGCGCTCCAGCGGGACGGCAACCTCCATGTCTTCGCCCCCGGCGGAGAACGTGACCGTCTCCATGCGGATGGACTTGACCACGAGGCCTCCCGCCACCTGGTCGCCCACGCCCACCAGATAGCCGTCGACCACGGCCTTGCCTTCGCTGCCGGCGCGCAGCACCACGCTGACCCGCGGCAGGGCCACGGCCGAGAGCGCGACCCGCTCGGGCCGTGGGCCGCTCTTCACCGCCTTCGTGGCCACCACCTCCGGCGGCAGGGCGAAGATGCTGCCGTAATCGGCCTGGGCCTGCACGCCCTGGTCCACCGGCGCGGCCGGGAGCCGGCCAACCTGGGCCAGCCCGTGCGGACGGCCCACGGCCGCGCCGCGCAGCACCACCAGGGCGTCCTTCACCTCGTCCTGCTCGCGCATCTGCTGCGCGCTCAAGGGGCTGAGCGTGACCTGCAGCGGCGGCATCGGCCGGGCATTGACGCCGATCTGCTGGGCAATGCCCGCCATCGCCAGTACCAGCAGCGCCGTGGCGGCGGTGGTGAGAGTCAGGGCTACGTATTTCATGGGCTGTGTCGCTGGATGCTGTTCTCGGAAAAAGCCACCGGACCGGGGACCCGCCAAGCGACGGGCCACCCGCTCACGGGCCGGGGGCGCCTTGGGCGCTCAGACGCTCTTGCCCGGCGCGGCCGGTTTCAACAGGTAGGCGAACGCCCCGGGCGAACCGTCGTTGGGAGACACCGACTCGACCTGCCAGCCCTGGGCCAGCAGCTCGGCCAGAAAGCGGCGCAACTCCTGGTTGGCCTGGCCGTCCACCACGCCGTCCACACGGAAGCGGGGCTTGGCCTGGCTGTCGGTCTTGACCAGCTGCACACGCTGCACCCGCACGCCGGGGCGCGCCGCCTGGCGCACCGTGGCCAGCATCCGGATGGGGTCGTGGACCGCGGCGAAGCCGAGCTGGCGCACGAAGGTGGCCGCCTCGGGATCGAGGGCCGCGGCGTTGGCCTGGCCGACCTGGCTCACGCGCTGGCGCAACTGTTCGGTTTCGCTCTGCAGCGCCTGCAGGGCGGTCCGCTCCTGCGCGATCAGGTGGTTGGAGAAGAAGGCGAAAGCGCCCAGCCCCACCGTCATCACCGCGATCAACGCGGCCAGCGGCACCACATAGCTTTCGCTGAGCCAGGCCATGCGGCCCAGCCAGGGCGCCTGGATCGCCTGGGTATCCATGGCGTCGAGCAGCTGCGGCAGCGCGCTGGCGCTGGCGGCGTCGCCGATGCGAAAGGACTCATGCGGCATCAGGCGCACGTCGTTCAGGCCGGCTTCGGCCAGCTTGCCGAGCAGGCCGCGCTCCACGTCCAGATCGTCGGCCAGCACGCCGCCCCAGCGCACGCCCTTGGGCGCGCCGGTCCAGCCGCCGGCCTTGAGCTGCATCACCACGGTGCGCAAGGGAGCGTGCAGGTCGGCGGGGTCGCTGCCGATGGCGGTCGCGCCGGCGTAGTGCATCTTGCCGCCCGCCGCGCTGAAGGCATGCAGCTGCGAGCCGATGCGCAGCACCTGCAACTGGTCGTCCGCGGCCTTGCCCAGGAACAGGCCCGCCAGCGGCACGATCAGGCAATGGTCGGGCTGGCGCCGCGACCAGGTCTGGAACTGCTGCCACACGTCCAGCGGAATGGCGGTGTAGAGCACTGTGCTGCTGTCGTTGTGGCGGATCTGCCGGTGCACGAACACCTGCAGCGGGCCGTCCACCGCGCCCTCGGCGCGCACCGCTTTTTCGATGATGGCCGCGGCGTACTCGGCCTTGCCCTTGCAGGACTGCACGCCGACCTGCGACTGGGCGAACTCCACCACCACGAGCGCGGAGCCCTTGACGTCGGCCCAGGGCTGCAGTTCCCGGCAGCGCCCCTCGGCGAGCTGGAACCAGCCCTGCGCGCAGACAAGAATGATCTGGTCAGGTTTCATGGGGCACCCAAGGGAAAGTAGACCACCCCGGAGAGCTCCAGGCTGAAGCCCCGGTCATCGGGCTGCGCCGGCGTGAACAGGCCCGCCGTGGGGCTGACCACCGCCACGTCGAAACGGTCGGCGGCGAACCACTGGAGGGCGCCGCCACCGAGCTGCTGGCTCAGCAGGCGCTCGGCCTCCAGGCGCGACACCGCCGAAGGCGCACGCTGGACACGGCGGCTGCTCCAGCGGGCCGGATCGATGCCATCACGCTCGGCCAGCGCGCGGATCTCGGCGTCCTGGCGCGCGTAGCGCTCGCGCTGCTCCACCACGGGCATCAGGCCACGCAGTTGGGCCAGCTCGGCGCGGGTGGCGGCCACCTGCACGCGGGCCTGGTTCAGCTGCGAGACCTGGCTCATGGCCAGCCAGGCCGCCACCGCCAGGGCGACGGTCACGGCAGCAAGGACGACCAGACGTCCATGGCGGGACATGGCCATTTACTGATCCATCATCCAGTGGGCGGTCAGCAGCGTGACACGGTCTTCGTCGTACTGCCGGCCGGTGGCGGTCGCGGCGCCCGGGTTGTCCGGCCCCACCGCGACGGGGTCGTTGCCGGTCTGGTTGTTGCCGCCGATGCCGCTGGCGATGGTGTTGTTGGCTTCCCAGGACGTGCCCGGGGCATTGGCGTCGGTGGTCTGGGTGTGGGCCGCACGGTCCTGGATGCGGAAGCGGCCTTCGCGCGAGTCGGGTTTGCCGTCGACCAGCTGGTCCATGTAGCGGGCCAGGTCGGGCGTGAGCCCGCGCACCACCATGACGTTGCCGGCACCGCTGGCGGTGCCCGCCGGGTTCCACTGGAAGCACACCTGCACCTCGGCGGAGTTGCCATTGGTGTCCTGGTAGACGTAGCGGTCTTCGTGCCCTTCACCGCGGCCCGGCGGCAGACGCACACCGTGGCGGGTCATGAGCGTTCGCAGCGTCTGCACCGCCAGCGCGGTATCGCCCGCACCGGCCTGGTTGTTGGCGTAGCCCTGGCCCTCGCAGACCTTGGCGCCGGTGCCGCCGAAGTTCTCGGGAATGCCGGCCACGGCCTGGCCGCCGGTGCGCTGGCAGGCGCCCGTGCCACCGATGGTGGTCTCCGAACCGTTGATCATGTAGGTGGGTGCCTGCTGGCAGTCACCGACCACGGTCCCGGTGCGCTGGTAGTACTGGTCGTACGCCATCTTCCACTGCTCCAGGAATTTGTTGGAGACCTTGGTGTATTCGGCGTTGCGCTGCACGTCCTTGCCGATGGCGATGGCGCCGATGATCAGACCGATCACCGCCAGCACAAGGGTCAACTCGATCAGCGTGAAGCCCGACTGGGCGCCACGGCGGGCTTTGGAAGAAGGGGTCATGGCGTGGTTCCCGAAGAGTGAGGAGTGAGGGCTGGGGGTCACTGGTTCATCTTGTAGACAGCGACCACGGTCACCACCTGGCTCTCGTCGCGCTGGAGGTTGTCGCCCGCGGCACCGGCGCCGCTGGCCACCGTGTCGTCGTTGGTGCGGTTCCACTGCACGCCGGGCGCGTTGGGTGTGCCGTTGGCCACCGCCTGCAGGCGGAAACGGCCTTCCTGGGCATCGGGCTTGCCGTCGACCATCTGGTCCAGCATGCGCGCCAGCTCGGGCGTGAGGCCCGAGACGATCATCACGTTGCCCGCGCCCTCGGGGGCGCTGGGGTTGTTCCACTGGAAACAGACCTGCACCTCCTGCGGGTTGCCGTTGCTGTCGAGGTAGACGTAGCGGTCTTCAAAACCCTCGGCCCGGCCGGGCGGCATGCGGATGCCGGCCTGCGTCATCTGTGTGCGCAGGGTGGTGGCCGCGGCGGCGCGCGCGGCCATGGCCGCGTTCTCGGCCTTGTCGCACACGCGCCCCGGTGGCGTCACCGTGGTCATGTTGCCTCCCGAGATCGGGCTACCATCCGCTGCGTCGTAGGCCGCGCCGTTGACCATCAGGCGCGGTGCCACCTGGTTGTCGCCCACGACCACGCCGGTGCGCTGGTAATACTGGTTGTAGGACTGCTCCCACTGGTCGATGAACTTGTTCTTGACCTTGGTGAACTCCGCATTGCGCTGGACGTCCTTGCCAATGGCCATGGCGCCGATGATCAGGCCGATGACGGCCAGCACCACCGACAGCTCCACCAAGGTGAAACCGCCTTGACGTTGCTTTCTAGCAACACCACCAAATCGCTCAAATTCACGCTTCATTAAGACTCTCCAGTGATATTTTTGTAACCACGGTGAGTCTATGGACTGCATTTTTTCCGAATCTGTCACAACCTGTCACAAGTCGACAGAAACCTTGATAAAAGGCCTTGCGCCACGGTCAAAGCTGTTCTAGGCGTGATTTATTGCACGCATCACGGCAGCGCTGGGCGTGCCGTTCGGGCGACCCGTCCGGCGGTCCGGCGCCAGCGGTGGCGGGACCGCGCTTATTCGATCCGCAGCGGGCAGCCCAGCCGGTAGCCCCGGCCCCGCACGACGTTGAGCGCGTCCGCGGGAAAGCCCATGCCATCGAGCTTTCGGCGCAAGCGACGGACCAGGGAGAACAGGGCGTTGTTGAAGTCGACCTCACCCTCTTCCTGCCCGGACCACAGCAGACGCCTCAGGGTTTCGCTCTCCACCACGCTGCCGTGCGACAGCGCCAGCGCGTGCAGCAGCATGCCTTCGCGGGCGGTGAGCTGGCAGGCTTCGCCACTGGGGCACACCAGTTGGGCCTTGGCGACCTGCAGCACCGGCACGGACTCGGTGGTCTCGGGCCCCACGGCGGCGGGCTGGCCGCGTTTCACCAGGGCGGTGAGCGCCAGCTCCACCTCTTCCATTTCAGCGGGCTTGAGCAGGTACACGTCGGCCCCGCAGCGCCAGCCGGCCAGGCGATCGGCCGGCGAAGTGCGCCCGGACAACATGGCGATGCCCAGCCCCGGGTGCGCCGCCTTGACCCAGCGCGCCACCTCGATACCGCTTTCTTGGGGCAACCCCACGTCGAGCAGCAGCACGTCGGGCACGCGCTCGGCCAGCGCCTGGCGCACACCCTGGCCATCGCTCACGGCGCGCACCCGCCAGACGCCGCTGTCGATGAGGTAGTCCACCAGGGCCTCGCGCAAATTGGTGAAGTCTTCGCAAACCAGCACATCCCACATCCGTCACACCTTGTCCCCGCCGGGTGGCGGAAAATTCGAACCCCGGTCGCCGACCGCCAGGATGGGCAGCACCAGCGTGAACGTCACCTCGCTGCCCTGCACATGGCAGCTCACGTCGCCCCCCAGCATCTGCGCCAGGCCCCGGACCCAGTACAGCCCCAACCCCGAGCCGGAGTACTGGTGGGCATTGGGACCCCGGTAGTACTTCTCGAACAGCCGCTGCGGGTCGGGCATGCCCACCGCGCCCACCTGGTTGCGCACCGCCAGGGCGCACTGCGAGTTCCAGTCCCCGCTCATGGGACGCACCGCCAGGTCCAGCACCACCATCGAACCGGGCACGGAGTACTTGATCGCGTTGTCCACCAGGTTGCGGATCATCATCAGCACCCGCTCCAGCCCCCCGGCCACCACCCAGCGCTCGCCCTGCTCGAAGGACGCCAGTTGCAGGGTATCGACGGACGCATGCCGCACGTGCTCGGCCAACAGGCGGTGGAGCAGCGCGGCCATCCCGCAGGTCCCCAGCGCCGCCTTGGCCGAGAGCCCCTCGTCGGCGTTCATGCGGTGCTCCAGCTCGCTCGTGGCCTGCACCTGCTGCAACACCTCGCGCATCTGCTGCACCGACGCCTCGATGCGCTGCAGATCGCGCGCCGCCGAGCCGCGCGTGGCGTGGCCGATCTGGGGCAGTTTGCGCTCCAGCGCCGCGCGGGCCAGCGCCACCACGGACAAGGGAGAGCGGATCTCGTGCAGCAGCATGCTCAGAAAGCGCCCGTCTTCCTCGCGCTGCCGGCGCTCGATGTGCATCTGCTGCTGCATCAGCGCGAACTCGCGCTGGTCCAGCTGCTGCTGGCGGCTCAGCAGGAAGTTGCGGCGCAGCAGCACCAGATGGAGGATCACGGCGCTCAGCAGGTTGATGAAGACGCCCGGGTAGAGCTGCATGAACCCGGAGCTCAGCCAGCCCAGGTGGGTGGCGTACAGCAGCCCCAGAAACACCAGGGTGATCACCATGTTGACCCGCAGGAGGTTGAGCAGGAACACGTCGTGGTACCTCAGCGCCAGTACCATGCTCACGCCCAGCACGATGGCCACCGGCAGGATGACATTGCTCAGCTGCAGGGCCAGATCGACCCGACCCAGCACGATCAGCACCAGTTGCACCGGAAACACCAGCAGCATGGGCGACCACAGGCGCACCAGCCAGTCGGGCGCCCCGTACTGCCGGTACAGCAGCCGGTACAGCAGCGCGCCGCAGAAAAAATGCAGGAAACCACTGAGCACCGACGCCTGGTCGGCGACCTGGGGGTGGTCAGAAAACAGGAACTGGTTGCCCAGCCCGAAGTAGAAAAACAGGGTGGCCAGCGTGGCCAGCTGAAACAGGGCATTGGCGGCCCAGAAGCGGTCGCGGTACAGCACCGAAGACAGCGCCGAGGCCAGGGCCAGGATCAGCACCGTGCCGCAGTACAGGCCCACGCCCGCGAGCGTGAAGGCGTTCTCCCGGTCCGCCGCCTGCGGGCTGAGCAGGCGCACGCGGATGTTGTGCGCGTTGCGGGTGGCCACCCGCACGAACGCCCGCGGCCCCTGGTCCAGCCGCATCTCGGCGGTGAACGCCAGGTCTTTGCGCACGCGCTGGTCAAAGGCGACCCGATCGCCCTGCTGGTGGACCTGCCAGCCCGACGCCGCGCCAGGGTCCGGGACGTAGATGCGCACGTCGTCCAGGTAGCTGGGCTGCACCACCACCACGGCGGCGTTCCCCGGCGTCGCCGCCGAGGCCTGCACCTGAAACCAGCGCGCCGCGCCGGAGTAACCGAGCGCCACCACCGGGGGCACCGGTTCGAACGCGGTGGGCGGCAGCGCCGAGACCGCCTCGATGTCCATCAGCCCCTGCGGGTCGGTGGCCAGCGCCACCACCGCCGAGCCCGGGTCGCCCTCGATCAGGCTGGTCAGCCCGATGTAGGCCCACACCGTGCACAAGGCCACCAGCACACTCACCAGATGGCCATGGGCACCGGAGAAGGACACCCGCTCCAGCAGCGACGCCCAGGCCTGGCGCCACCACCCGCCGCTGGGCTTGGGCGTGGCGTCGGCGTTCAGCATCCGCGGAACACGGCGGCCGAGCCAGGCTTCACGGCAACCCCGGTGCGGCCCATGTCAGGCCACGCCCGCGGCGATCTGACGCAGCGCCTGCTCGAACACCGCCGCCGGCTGGCCACCCGAGATCAGGTGCCGGTCGTTGACGATGACCGCGGGCACCGAGTGGATGCCCTGGCTGCTGTAGAACCGTTCGCGCTCGCGCACGTCCTGCGCAAAAGCGTCGCTGGCCAGCACCTCGCGGGCGCGGGCTTCGTCCAGATCCACTTCGACCACCGCGGCCAGCAGCACGGCGTGATCGGCCGGGCTCTCGGCGCGGCCGTGGTAAGCGGTCAGCAGCGCTTTCTTCAGCGCGTGCTGCTGGCCGGGCGTGCCTTCCTTGTCGGCCCAGGCGAGCAGGCGGTGCGCGTCAAAGGTGTTCCAGATGCGGCCCCGGCCTTCGGGCTTGAAGGCGAAGCCGGCCTCGGCCCCGCGCTGGCGGATGGTGGCGCGGATCTGCGCCTGCTGCTCGGCCGTGCTGCCGTATTTCTGGGTCAGGTGTTCGGTGACGTCCTGGCCTTCGGGGCCCATCTGCGGGTTGAGCTCGAAGGGCTGGAAGTGCATCTCGGCGGTGATGTCGCCCTGCACGGCGGCCAGGGCCTGCTCCAGCGCGGACAGGCCAATGGCGCACCAGGGGCAGGAGACGTCGGACACAAAGTCGATCTTGAGGTTCGTGGTCATGGGTTTGCTTTCGCCCTGCGGGCTGCGGTGCGGGCTTGCTGGGGAACGGCCCGGCGCTGCGTTCATGCGGCGATGGTAGCGACAGCCGCCCGTGCCCGCAGTCCCCGGCCCGACCCGCCCCGGCGCCACACATGGGCTTGCGCGACAATCTCGCCTCCCACCCACCGCGCCCCCGAGCACCATGACCGACCGTTACGCCGTCATCGGCCACCCCATTTCGCACAGCAAGTCGCCGCTGATCCACGGCCTGTTCGCCCGGGCGACCGGCCAGGACATCGAATACACCGCCATCGAAGCCCCGCTCGACGGCTTCCGGGCCACGGTGGAGGCCTTTCGCGCCAGCGGCGGGCGCGGCCTGAACGTGACCCTGCCCTTCAAGCTGCAGGCCTTCGAGATCACCACCGACCCGATGGAGTCGGCCCGCCTGGCCGGCGCGGTCAACGCGCTGAAGTTCGAAGGCGAGCGCATTTTTGCGCAGAACTTCGACGGCCTGGGCCTGGTGAACGACATCCAGCGCAACCTGGGCGTGTCGCTCGCGGGCAAACGCGTGCTGATCTGCGGCGCGGGCGGCGCCACGCGCGGCGCCATCCTGCCCATCGCCTCGCAGAAGCCCACCCTCATCGCCATCGCCAACCGCAGCGCCGACAAGGCCCACGGTCTGAAGGCCGACTTCGCCACCCATGCCGCGCTGCAGACCAGCGGCTACGAAGACCTGGCCGGCGAATCGTTTGACGTGGTGCTCAACGCCACCTCCACCGGCCTGTCACAGGCCGAGCTGCCGCTGCCCGCGGGCGTGTTCGCGCCCGGCGCGCTGGCCTACGAACTGGTCTACGGCAAAGGCCTCACGCCCTTCCTGCGCCAGGCCCAGGCCGCGGGCGTTGCGCACGTCGCCGACGGCGTGGGCATGCTGGTCGAGCAGGCGGCCGAAGCCTTCGAGTGGTGGCGCGGCGTGCGCCCCGCCACCCGGCCGGTGATCGACCAGCTCACCGTGCCGCTGGTATGAGCCCCCACGCTCCGCCGCTGCGCGGGTCGCTGCCCCCCGTGGGGGCTGCCCCGCCTTGGGGCGGCCCGGCGACGAGTCGTCTGAGCCTGCTTTGACCTCACCCCGCTGGGCGCAAGCCCTGCCCCTGCTTGCCGTGCTTGGCTCGGTCGTCGCGCTGGGCATCGGCACCTCGTTCGCCAAGCAGCTGTTTCCGCAGGTCGGCTCGCTGGGCACCACGGCCCTGCGCGTGGGCTTTTCCGCGCTGTTGCTGCTGCTGATCTGGCGGCCCTGGCGCTGGCCACTGTCGAAGGCCGACGCCAAGAGCCTGCTGCGCTACGGCGTGGCGCTGGGCTGCATGAACCTGATGTTCTACCAGTCGCTGCAGAGCATTCCGTTCGGTGTCGCCGTGGCCATCGAGTTCAGCGGCCCGCTGGCCGTGGCCTTCTTCACCTCGCGCCAGCGCATCGACACCCTCTGGATCGCGCTGGCCGCGGCCGGCCTGGGCCTGCTGCTGCCGCTGGGGCACGACGTCACCTCGCTGGACCCGGTGGGTGTGGGCTTTGCGCTGGGCGCCGCCGTCTGCTGGGCGACCTACATCCTGTTTGGCAAGAAAGTCGGCCACCTGCACGCGGGCCACTCGGTCGCCCTGGGCCTGACCATGGCCGCCATCACCGTCGTGCCCTTCGGCATCTGGCACGCGGGCAGCGCGCTGCTGCAACCCCATATCCTGCTCTACGGCCTGGGCGTGGCGGCCGTGTCCAGCGCCATCCCGATCTCGCTGGAAATGGTCGCGCTCAAGCGCCTGACCCCCGCCGCCTTCGGCGTGATGACCAGCATGGAGCCCGCCGTGGCCGCCCTGCTGGGCCTGCTGGTGCTGGGCGAACAGCTCACCGGCGTGCAATGGCTGGCGGTCATGCTGGTGATGGGCGCGGCGGCGGGCAGCGCGGCGACCGCCAAGCCCGAGCCGGCTCGCCACGCGGCCGACGAACTGGTGATGTGAACCCTTGGGCTCTGACGGCACAGGAATGGCCCTTCTTATGGCGCCGAAAAAGGGCCGCCAATGGACCGGTCCAAGCCGTGCCGCGCGGATAGAGTCCAACGTCACCCCATCCCCCACACCGCGCACACGGCCGCCATTCCCATGCACATCGCCATCCTCACCTTTAACGGCTTCAACGAACTCGACTCGCTCATTGCCCTGGGCATCCTCAACCGCGTCAAAAAGCCGGGCTGGCGGGTGTCCATCGCCTGCCCGGCCGCGCGGGTGAAGTCCATGAACGGCGTGGTGATCGAGGCGCAGACCACCTTGGGCGAGGCCTGTGCGGCCGATGCGGTCATCGTCGGCAGCGGCATGCAGACCCGCGAGGTGGTGGCCGACGCGGCCCTGATGGCGCAATTGCGGCTCGACCCCGCCCGGCAACTGCTGGGCGCGCAGTGTTCGGGCACGCTGGTGCTGGCCAAGCTGGGCCTGCTCGACGGCCTGCCCGCCTGCACCGACCTGACCACCAAGCCCTGGGTGCAGGAGGCTGGCGTGGACGTGCTGAACCAGCCCTTTGTGGCCCGGGGCAACGTGGCCACGGCGGGTGGATGCCTCGCATCGCAGTACCTGGCCACCTGGGTGATCGCCCGCCTGGAGGGCGTCGAGGCGGCCCAAAGCGCCATGCATTACGTGGCGCCCGTGGGCGAAAAGGACGACTACGTGGAGCGCGCGATGCGCAACGTGATGCCTTTTCTGCCGTCGCCACAGCCGAACAGCGGCCGCTGATGCGCGCGGCGAAGGTCCCCACGCCGTTGCTGCGCTGAGCACGCGGCCTGGCAGCCTGCGGAGGTCAGGCCGATACCGCGTTCAGCTCTTCCCCAGAATCCGCGGCGCGATCTGCTGCACGTAGTACTTCACCGCGGGCAACGACAGGTGCCCGTAGTCGTAGCTCAGGGGCTCGGTGGAGCCGGATTCCATGCGCGACAGGCAGCCGTCGCGGTTGCAGAAAGAGTCCATCCCCGAGATGAACTCGATGCCCATGGCGGCGGCGCGTTGGCGCATTTCGGCGGTCGCGGCCTTCACGTGCGGGTCCAGGAACTCGTCACCCAGCCGCAGCGGCAGGCGCTGCCTGGCTTTCCACTCCTTCAGCAGCAGCTTGGGCAGGTCTTCGCGCCAGTACGGCACGGCCCCGAGCAGGACGATGCGCTTGACGCCGGCCTTTTTGAGCTCGGCCACGGTCGGCTCCAGGCCGGAGGTGTCTTTGTAGCGGCCCTTGACCTTGCCCTCGTGCCACCAGGCGTAGAGCACGACAACGTCGGGTTTGGTCTCACGAATGACCCGGATGGTGTCGTCGTTCAGGCTCCTGCAACGCGGGCGCGGCTCGATGCCCAGGATGGGCGGGCAGATCGCGGCCGTGCGCTCACCCAGGCCAAAGCTGTACTGGCCGCTGTCCTGCAGCGCCTTGAACCCGGGGTACAGCGAGCCGGCATGCGAGTCGCCCCAGAGGAAGACCAGCGGGCGCTTCTTCTCGACGCAGAACGGCTTGTATTGGCTGGGCAGCGCCTTGAAATCCAGCATGCAGTCGCCGTCGCGCCAGCCCTCGGTGACGGCGGACCGCCCCCCTTTGGACGAGAGCGTGGCCAGCAGCGCCTGGGTCTGCTCGGGCGTGCCGTCGCTGGACGCCCGGTTGGCCGCCAGCATCTGCAGGCGCTCGGGCTGCCCTTCCTGCTGGTAGATGGTGAAGCCGGTCAGGCCAGAGAGTGCCACCCCGGCGCCCAGGGCCACCGTGGTGAAGCGCCACTGGCGCCAATGGCCAAAGCGGATCGGGCGCTCGACCAGCCGGTAGGTCAGCCAGGCCAGCAGCACGGCCAGCAACACCCAGCCGATCTGATGCAGCGCGCGCGGCGCCTCGCCCAATTCAATGTGTGGATAGGCCAGCAGCGGCCAGTGCCACAGATACAGGGGGTAGCTGATCAGCCCGATCCAGACCACGGGTTTGCTCGACAGCACGTACCGGTTGAACCACCCGCGCGGGCCGGCGGCGATCAGCAGGCAGGTGGCCAGGGTGCCCACGAAAGCCCAGCCCCCGGGGAACCGCCGCTCCGGGTGGAGCTTGAACATGACCAAGGCCAGCAACAGGATGCCCAGGGTCGACAGCCACTGCGCCCTGGCGCCGGAGCCCTGCGCCGCGGCCCCCGGGGCCGGGCGGCTGGCGGCCAGATAGGCCCCCATCATCATTTCCCAGAAGCGGCCCATCGGGTTGTAGAACGCCGCCGTCAGGTCCCGCCGCACCAGCCAGAGGTTGACCCCCAGCGAGAGCAGCAGCAGGGCCAGGATCCAGACCTTCTTGGGCTGGTGGCCGCGGTGCAGCGCCAACAGGGTCAGCGGCCAGAAGATGTAGAACTGCTCCTCGATCGCCAGCGACCACAGGTGCAGCAGCGGCTTTTCAACCGCCGACGCATCGAAGTAACCCGCCTCCTGCCAAAAAGCAAAGTTGGACAGAAAGAAACTGCCCGCGAGCGCGTGTTTGCCCACCGCCTTGTATTCCAGCGGCGACAGCACGAACCAGCCATAGACCAGCGTGAACGCCAGCACCAGAAACAGCGCCGGAAAGATCCGCTTGACGCGGCGGGCATAGAAGTCCGCGAAGCTGAGCCGGTTGCGCGCCAGGTTGTCCAGGATGATCGAACTGATCAGGTAGCCCGAGATCACGAAGAAGATGTCCACCCCGATGAAGCCGCCCGGGAAAAACTGGGGAAAGGCGTGGTGGATGACGACCGCAGAGACGGCAACGGCCCGCAGGCCGTCGATGTCAGGGCGGTAGTTGTCGGTGTGTGGCGGGTGCGACATGAGGCTGGGGTGAGGGGCAAAAAGGCAACTTCGCATCCTAACAAAGGCCTTGAAACGCCGTGGCCGGCGGGTCGCGGGCCCTGCCCCACTGGACGGCGGCACCACTTGCGCCTACGCTCCCGCTCAGCACAAGGAGGGACTGACCATGGCCCATCGATTCGTGGCGCTGCGCGCAGACGGCAAACCCTCGTACCTGTACGAGAGCAACCGCAAGACCAAGGCCCGGCAAGTCCTCTGGGGCGACTACCTCAACATCCGCCAGGAACTGGGCGACGGCTGGCTGGAGGTGGACTGGGCGCCACGCTCGCCCACCGCCCGCCGCACGCTCTACATCCCCGAACAGGACGTGGTGACCCAGCGCCCGCTGGAGATCATCTTTGTCGACGTCGGCCAGGGCGACGGCGCCGTCGTCGTTTCGCCCGAACGCGGCGCGCACGAACGCATCATGGTGATCGACGCGGGCGAGGCCGGCAACATGAACGCCTTTCTCAAAGCGCGCTTCCAGACCTATGCCGGCTTCAACTTCCACGCCGCCGTGCTCACCCACCCCGACCAGGACCACTACCAGGGCTTCCTGCAGCTGTTCCAGAACCCGCAGGTCGGCTTCAAGACCGTCTACCACAACGGCCTGGTGGAGCGCCCCGTGCCCGGCACCTGGGACAAGATCGGCCAGCCCGTGGTCGACAGCGCCACCGGCCGCGCCTACATCCACGACCTGGCGGTGGACCGCCCAGCCATCGAGGCGGCGTTTGGCAGCGTCACCGACGACACACGCTACCTGTTCCCACGCGTCATGAAAGCCGCGCTGGACAACCCCAAGATCGGCGACATCCGCATGCTCTCCACCACCCACGCCCAGCAAGAGCAGGGCCTCGCGTGGATGCCCGGCTTCGGCCCCTCGGACCAGCGGGGCTACACCATCCAGGTGCTGGGCCCGGTGGTGGAGCCCGATGCGCAGCAGGCGCCGCGGCTGCGCCGCTTCAACTCGTACGGTGAAACCAAGAACGGGCACTCGGTGCTGCTCAAGCTCACGCTCGGCCGGTTCAGCGTGCTCTTCGGCGGCGACCTCAACCTGCCGGCCGAAAAGTTTCTGCTGACGCACTACGCCGGCCTGGACGCCTGGCCCCGCGAAGGCAGCGCGGCCTACCAGCAGATGATCGACACCGCGCGCGCCACCCTGAGCGCCGAGGTGATGAAGTCGTGCCACCACGGTTCAAGCCAGGTGACCGACGCCTTCCTGCAGGCGGTACACCCCGCGGCTTTCGTGATCTCTTCAGGCGACGCGGAAGGCCACGTGCACCCCCGGCCCGACCTGCTGGGCCGCCTGGGCGCCGCCGGCCGCGGCGCGGCGCCGGTGATCCTGTCCACCGAGCTGCAGCGCTCCACGCGCGCGCAGGAAAACCGCCAAACGGTGGACGCGCTGCTGGCCCGCGTGGACGCCCTGGGCGCCGGCATCACCCCGGCGCAACTGGAGCGCATCAAACAAGACATCCGCCAGCTGGGCAGCAGCAACGTGGAGGTGTACGGCGCGATCTACCTCAAGACCGACGGCGAGCGCCTGATGACCGCGTTCCGCATCGAAAGCGGCTCGGACACCAAGAAGTGGTTCTACTTTCTTTACGCCTTCAACGCGGCGGGGGAGCTGGAGTTGAGCTGAGCGAGAGGTCAATGCGAGCGGAGGAAGAAAGTCGAGGATCGGCTAGGGACGGACTTTTGATGCCCCATCCCTCTAGCTGCCGCATAAGACAAGTGCCTTTTTCACTGTGGGCAATGAAGAACAAGACCGACCAAGAACTACTGGCCGAGACCGAAAGTGAACTCGCAAGGTCGCACGAAAAGAGGAAGTACAACAGCAGCGACTTGAACAAGTGCCGAACCGACATCCGGGCCGCTTCTGAGCAAGTCCGCATGCCACGTGTGGTCATCGCGCCGTCCCAGCCGCCCTCCGACGCGGCTTGGATTGCCATCTCGGCCCGAGCATGCCTTAAAAAGCACAGGTCTTCCCCGGGTTTTATGAGAGCATTGAGGGCACAAAGCTCCGTGAAGAGCTCCCGCAGCTATCATGCGCACGCGTCAAGCCTCATCTGATTTATGCCAGTTTTAAGCAAACCAACAATCGCAGGGGCAAGCTTTGTCCTTGAATTTTTGCGCCCTGTAGAGCAAATGCGCTTCGAGCAGCGTCGCGCCGAGGAGGCGTTTGGCTCTTTCATCAAAGCTCAGTCTCGGCAGACAAATATCCCCGATAGCGCGGATCCTTCGATGCCTAGAATTGTGTTTACAACTGAGAAAAAGACCATCAGCCTTTCGAAAAACAGATGTCAGCTTGATTTAAAATTTCCCAACACCGAGCTTGGATTTTGGAAGCAACTGGATGCAATCGAAAGAAACATCCATGAATTTTATTCTTTAGTGACGACTAAATTCGCCTTGAGCGAACTAGGCTTGGTTGGCCTCGTGGCGAATATTCAATTTGCCTCCGAAAATTCTAATATTGATTTACAAAAATTAATATTTGAAAAATTCTACAAAATTAATGGAAATCTCCCTATTGCAAGCACACAGGTAATGATTGGGTTTGAATTTGAGAAATATTTCGTCAACTTTACCGCAAATGTCTACGAATCCCGGAGACTGGAGCTCTCTCAACAAGGGATTACACCCGGGAAACAAATAAGGTTTGAAGATATGCCTCTTTTAGGAAGAGGCTTGGGTTTTACCGTTGACATCAACAATCGCATTGAGGCAGCTTCACCGGGCTTTATCTTAAATGAAGATCCAAGCGAAATTTTTTCATCACTCAAAAGATTTTTGAACAACAATTTCCTCGAGATTTCCGGACTGGAGTTGCAATGATTATTCATGAACCCTTGACAACACTGAGTACTACCTCGCCGAATACGGTGTCATGGCTCAATTCTACCGCCAATGATTCGTCGCTGTTTGGACTCAGTGAATTTAATAGGGAGGATGTACTCTGTCGAATTCTCACAACAACCACAACTACAACGGTGGCGGGCATTTGGGATACAGCAACTTTCGCAGAGACTTTTCTCAAAACGCTTGAGCAAAGTGATCAAGCCATCTCTCGCCTAAAATCAATAACTAAATGGCAAAAACACCGACTTGACTATCAGGCGGTCTACAGTGCATATTTATTGGGCGCCATGAATGAAGAAGAGTTCATGAAGGAAGCCGACAATTATGCCACTGAGTACCAAGAAAAACCTATTTCTGCGGTGCTTGATGAAATAAAAGAAATTCAAATGTTGCTTGATTTTGAAATGTCCCCCAGCGATTTTTCAGATTATCTCGGGATAGAGCAACATGTGATTTCCAATGCTCTTTCGTTTAGCGAGAATG